>JBMNLP010000001.1:0-3428102 GCA_050952845.1 Christensenellales bacterium | reverse complement strand
ATATGCCCTACTCGCTTTGGTGGATCGATGCCGGTTGGTATGAATGCGATACGGATGATCCGGAAGTAAGGTCGGACGTCAATGGCAGAAGACAGGAACCTGGAAACCCGATCCCAAGCGGTTTCCCAATGGTCTAAAGCCGGTGTCAGATAAACTGGCAGAGCATGGCATGAAGATGCTCCTTTGGTTTGAACCGGAGCGGGTACGGCCCGGCACCGAAATTTTTGAGGAACATCGGAATGGTTATTCAATGTAAAAGAAAGCGTCCGTGACGGAAACTGTGGATATCACAAAAATTATCTGTTGAATTTGGGCATTCGGGAATGTACGGACTGGCTGATTGAAAAGATAGACCGTATGATTAAGGAATACGGAATTGGCGTTTACCGTCAGGATTGCAATTTGCCGCTTCTTCGTTACTGGAGAGAGAATGAAGCCTCTGACCGGCAGGGAATCAATGAAAACATGTATGTACAGGGATATTTGCGTTACTGGGATGCGCTTTTAGAGCGAAATCCGGGCTTTGGATGATTCCTGCGCTTCCGGAGGGCGGCGCAACGATTTGGAAACGCTGCGCAGGTCAGTTCCGCTGCATCCGACGGATTATGGGTATGGATATCATCATATCGGGCAGGCGTTTGCCAGAACTCTGGCAGAATGGATCCCTTATTATCGGATTGTACCGCTCGACTGGAGTGATGAAGCGGGCAACTACCCGGAAGTACACCCCAATAAGCAGGCTGGCTATTATACTTTCATGGCTGCGCTGTGCCCGTGCCTTGCAGCCAATGGTCTGGAAGGAACAGACGAGGAGCAGCTGGTGGGAAGAATCTGGCGGCGTGCAGCCGATATCATGGTACAGTGCGATTACTATCCTCTGTCGGAGACGTCGAAAAAACCGGATCAGTTCTGTGTGACCAGTACTATCGCCCGGAAGAAGGAAAAGGGCTATATTTCAGGCTGTCCGCCATACACAGTGTCCGCAAGAAAGCTTCTGTGCCAGGCTGCGTGATATCGACAACAAGATGACATACATTTTCGATGATATGAAAACCGGTCAGGTCATTCAGGTACCCGGCAAGGTACTGAACGAAGAAGGCTTCCATATCCATCTGAAAAAACGCGGAGCAGCGATTTGGTTCTATCAGGTAATGAAATAAGGATTACAGGAAATACCTTGCCGATGCCGTCGCAAACATACGCTGCGCTGTGTTTGCTTGCAGGAGTTGTGGGCTGCGCCCACAGGGGGTACGCCAGGGGAGATGATCTCCCCTGGACCCCACAATTGATGATTGAATTGTGTGCCTTCGGCTGCAGGTTAACTTTATATCGCAAACATGCGCTGCGCTGTGTTTGACGGGTTTTATGGCATATGATGGCGCGGCGTGTCAGGACCAAACCATCGTCGCAAAATAGTCCTCCACCGTCTCCGCACGGCGGATCAGCTGAAACGAGCCGTCCAGCCGATACAGCACCTCTGCCGAACGCAAGCGGCCATTATACTGATACCCCATCGCAAATGCATGCGCTCCGGCGTCGTGGATCAACAGCAAATCGCCCATGTCAATCCTGGGCAGCTTCCTGTCGATGGCAAACTTATCGTTGTTTTCACACAGCGCACCTGTCACATCGTACACCATGTCCTCCGGCGCGTCCCGCTTGCCCACCACGCTGATGTGGTGGTACGCTCCATACATCGCCGGGCGCAGCAGGTTGCCCGCCGACGCGTCCACGCCGATGTACCGCTTGTGGATGTCCTTCTCGTGCATGGCGCGGGTCACCAGCCAGCCGTGCGGGCCTGTCATATACCGGCCCAGCTCCGCCTTCACCCCCACCCCGGCGCCGCTGCCCAGCAGCCTGGCATACACCTGGCCGCACCCTGTCGCCAATGGCCATGATGTCCGCCGCCGGTTCCCCCGGCCGGGTAGGGAATGCCGATCCCGCCGGACAGGTTGACAAAGCTCAGCGGCAGCCCTGCTTCTGCCGACACCTCCAGCGCCGTTGTCATCAGCACCTCTGCCAGCGCCGGGTAATAGTCGCTGCCTGTGTTGTTGCTGGCCAGGAAGGCGTGCAGGCCAAACCGTTGGACCCCCAGCCTTTTCAGCCTGAGCAACCCTTCCGTCAGCTGCGGGCGCGTCCAGCCGAATTTGCTGTCTCCCGGCTTGCCGATGATGTCGTTGCTGGCCACAAACGCCCCGCCCGGGTTGTACCTGGCACACACCACCTCCGGCACGCCCACCTGGTCGATCAGCGTATCGATGTCCGATATGTCGTCTAAGTTGATAATAGCCCCCAGCGCCCCTGCCTTGCCATACTCCTCCGGCGGCATAGCGTTGGCGCTGAACATCAGCCGGTCCCCGCCCACGCCCAGCCGTTCCGCCATGATGAGCTCCGCCATCGACGCGCAGTCCAGCCCGCAGCCTTCGTCCAGCAATACCTCTAATATCATCGGGTTGGGGCAACGCCTTCACGGCAAAGTACTCGCGAAAATCATCCGCCCAGGCAAACGCGCGGTTTACCTGCCGCGCCGTCTCCCGGATGCCCCGCTCGTCATACAGGTAAAACGGCGTGGGAAACTGCTCCGCTGCCGCCACAAACACGCTGTCGTCCAGTGAAAAGTTTGGCAAGGCGGTCTCCTTTCAAAAAAGCGCCGATGCGCTCTGATGCACGCCCATTATAGCTTTGCATGGCGCTTCGCGCAAGAAAACTTCGTTACTCCCACCCGTTCAGCAGCGCTTCCAGATGCATCAACGCCCGGCGGTAGATGCGGTACAGGTGTCGCTCGCTGTAATGCATGGTTTCCGCAGCCTTCCATGGCGGCATCATCGTGATATGCCGCAGAATCAGCACCGACCGCTCGTCCTTATCGGGCAGCCGGGCGATGACCCGCTGCACGCGCTTGGTTTGCAGCTCCTGCTCGCGGTAGGCCCGGCGCACCGCGGGCTCCATATCGGCAGCGCGCGCCAGCATGGCATCCCGGCAGGCGCGGCCTGTTGGCGTATCCTGCTGGGCGTCCGCCTGCTCCCTCAGCCAGGCCTGGGCAGCTAACAGGCGCTCCACGTCCTGATGCCTGTCCTTCACCGAGTCCAAAAATGCCTGTGCTGTCATCCGCCTGCCTCTTTCCCCGCCTGCCGCGACGCAATGAATGCTTCAATCAGCGCTTTTTCATCGCTGTATATCGGCGCTTGACCGGCCAGCTTTTTGTTCAACGCGCTGTAGCTGATGCACATCGCCTCTGCCGCCCGCCTGCGGGTGATGCCCATCAGCATCAGCTGCACCGCCAGCTGCCTGCCTTCCTGCCGCGCGTCCCCGCTTTCCATCGGCTTGTTTCCCTTTCCGTTCGTCACTCCTTCACCTCAATAAGAACACGCGTTCCCCTTTCAGGCACAGTATAAAGGCTTCGGAAAAGGCATGTCAACCGCGCGCGCCCAAAATATCCTTAACGCGCTTTTTATCCGGCAGCGGGAAAAATTGATGCATGTTGACCCCCTGAAGCGCCGATGATATGATGGCATCGGAATAATCTGCTGACCCAGCGCCGGGAAGGAGAACTGCCCATGAAACATATGTTGAAAAAAGCGTCATGGATCTGGTGTGGCAACGATGAACCTGTTGTCAATCAATATGTTGATTTTCTGTCGCCTTTTCCGGCATCGGCGGACGATGACGCGGTGCTGCTCCTATCAGCCGGCTCGCATTACGCTGTCTGGCTGAATGGACAGCGGCTGCCCGCATCCCAGTATGCCGACTATCCCGGCGAAAAGGTGTACGACCGGGTCAGCCTGAAAGGCCTGCTGCGGGAAGGCACCAACCGGCTGTGCATCACGGCATACTGCCAGGGCGAAAGCAGCTTCACCTACAAAAAGGGCCCGGCCGGGCTGATCTACATGGTCGCTGTGGAAAGCCATGCGTTAGCCTGGAGCAATGCCGACACGCTGTGCCGCCCTTCCCGCACCTGGCAAAGCGGCCCGGTGGAGAAGGTGTCGCCCCAGCTGAGCTACAGCTTCCGCTATGACGCCAACGGGGAGGACGGCTGGCGCGGAGAAGGCTACAAAGCCCATGAAACCGGCGGCTGGCGCAAGGCGCAGGTGCTGACTATCCGTCCCAAGCTGCGTCCCCGGCCCGTCCTGCCGCTTGACGAACAGCCGCCCTGCCCGTCGCACATTGCCGCCCAGGGCGTATACATCCACACGCTGCCGCAAAATGCCCCCATGGGCGACCGCATGCAGCACGCTGCCCTGGCTCACCGCGATTTTGCCGATATGACAGGCAGCCGCGCTGCGCTGCCCTGGCCGCTGGCCGGCGAGGAAGGCATCGCCCTGACCATACCGGAATACGACCAGGACGCCCAGGGCATCTATGCCCTGGCTGACTTAGGCATGATGCGCGCCGGCCTGCTCACACTGGACATCGACGTGCCGGATAGCTGCGAGGTGCTGATTGGCTGGGGCGAACACTTAGATGACCTGCGCGTGCGCACCGGTGTGGGCGGCCGTCAGTTTGCCTGCGTCTACCAAGCCAAACCGGGCCGCAACCGCTTCACCCACCCCTTCAAGCGGGTGGCCGGCAAATACCTGATGCTGATGGCTGGCACACCGCAGATCACCCTGCGCTACCTCGGCATCCGGGAAACGCCTTACCCCTTGCAGCGCCTGCACGAGCCGCTGCTGCATGACACGCTGGACAAAAAGATATTTGACGTCAGCTGCCGCACGCTGGCGCTGTGCCTGCACGAGCACTATGAGGATTGTCCCGCCCGGGAACAGGCGCTTTACGCCATGGACAGCCGCCTGCAGATGCTGTGCGGCTACCGCGTGTTTGAGGGGGCCGACTGCCAGCGCGCCAGCCTGGAGCTGCTGGCGGCAGGCCAGCTGGACAGCGGCTTGCTGGAGATGTGTGCGCCGGCCGAGTGCCCCATCACCATCCCCTCCTTCTCGCTGGCCTTCATCTTGGCTGTGCACGACCTGATGGTGGAAACCGGCGACAAAGCTTTTGTGTGCCGCATGCTGCCCGTCATGATGCGCATCATCGGCTGGTTCCTGCAGCAGGTAACGGAGGATAACCTGCTGAAAATCACCTACGCGCCCGGGCTGTGGCACTTCCATGAGTGGCAGAACGGGCTGGACGGCACATACATCCCCGCCCTGGCAAAGCAGGCGGGCATGCAGGAGGGCGAAGCGCCGGAAGCATGCGAGGCGCCGCTGCAGGCGCTGCTGTGCCTGGCGCTGGAAGCGATGAGCCATATGGACGCAAGCTGCGCCGGCGCATCCGGTATCCCGCGCAAAGCCGGCTGCCGTACCGCCGCAGCCAAACTGAGAAAGGGCTTGGAAGCTTATTACGACGCTGACCGCGGCTTTTACCGCACGTTCCTGCTGCCTCCGCAGTTGGATGCCCTGGACCAGCCCCCGCACTTTGCCGAGCTGACCCAGGCGTTGGCTATACTGGCAGGCGCCGCCGCGGATGACCGCCGCGCCGCGCTGCAGGACGCGTTGCTGGCGCAGGATCAGGGCTTGCACCCCACCAGCCTGGCCTACCGGTACTATAAATACGAAGCTGCATTAAAAGGCAGACCGGACCTGCGGCAGCCGGTGCTGGACGACATCCGCCGCGTATGGGGCAATATGCTGTTTGCCGGCGCCACCGCCTTCTGGGAAACCGAGCGCGGCGCATGGGACTTTGCCCGCGCCGGCAGCCTCTGCCACGGCTGGGCCGCCATCCCGATTCATTTTTATGCAAAGCATGGCCTGGGTATGGACGCATCCAATACAGCGCGCCCCACCGCCGGTGAGCGCCGATGACCAACGCACGCATCCGCACCAGGGACATGATGCACATCGCTTTGTTTGCAACCGCTATCGCCATCGCGTCCCAGATCATGTTCACGCTGCCCATGGCGCCCCTGGTGCCCATCAACATGGCGCTGCTGGCGGTGTACCTGACAGGCGCGCTGATGGAGATGAAGCACAGCTGCCTGGCGGTGCTGGTTTATCTGTTGTTAGGCGCCGTAGGCGTGCCGGTGTTCGCGGGGTTAAAGGGAGGACCGCAAGCGCTGTTAGGGCATACGGGCGGTTTTCTAATCGGCTACCTGCTGTGCGTGTTGGCGATCGGCTTGCTTCGCGGCGCATGGCGCGGCACGTTTGCCGGCCGCTGTGCCATGTTCGCGCTGGGCCTGCTGCTATGCTACGCGTTCGGCACGGCGTGGTTCATGCACAAAACCGGCCATTCGCTGTCCGTCAGCCTGGGCTACTGCGTATGGCCCTTCCTGCCGGGCGATCTTGCCAAGATCGCGCTGGCTGCCACGCTGACGCCCAGGCTGGAAAAAGCAATGAAGCATTAGAGCAAATTCACTTATCATGGCGTAATTTGCTTTAAAATATCGGAGGCGCCCATGGCCAACATGCTGGACTATGTGAACGCCCATGGCGACATGGGGTTTGACAGCCTGCCCTTCAACGAAATCGACAACATCATCTTCACCCAGCTGGTGCACCTGCCGCTGGAAAAGGCGCTGCCGTATGGGGAAGCAACGCTGCCGTTGGAACAAATAGCAGAGGCGCTGGCACACCTGGAAACCGACAGCCCGCTGGCCGTCATGCTGCGCAAAAGGCTGGATCTGCTGCGGCTGGCCGGCGCCTCCCTGCGCTTTGGCGGGCTGGTGTTCCGGCGCTTTGTCGACGAGGTGTCCCACGAGGATGAAACGCAGTTCTGCGCCGTGACAGCGCTGCTGCCGGGCGGTAAACAAGTGATCGCCTTCCGGGGGACGGACCTGACGCTGGCCGGCTGGAAGGAAGACTTTAACATGGCCTACGCCAGCCCGGTGCCGGCGCAAGCCAAGGCCGTGGCGTACCTAACCGGCGCCGCTGCAGGGCAGGAGGGGCCGCTGATGGTGCTGGGGCACTCCAAGGGCGGCAACTTAGCGGTGTACGCGTCCATCCACTGCCCGCAGGCAGTGCGGCAACGCATCCGGGCCGTATACACCAACGACGGCCCCGGATTGATGCCGGAGGACACCGCGCTGCCCGCCTATGCGGAGATGACCCCGCGCATCCATTCCTTCCTGCCGCAAAACTCGCTGGTGGGCCTGCTGCTTCAGCAGCATGAGCCGTATACGGTGGTGCACAGCCGCGCCATCGGCGTGTTCGAGCACGATCCGTTCAGCTGGCAGGTGGAAGGCGCCGCCTTTGTGCGCAGGGACAGCCTGTCCTTCACCAGCCAGGTAACCGACGCCACGCTGGACGCCTGGCTGCGGCAGATCAGCCCGGAATCACGCCAGCTGTTTGTGGACACGCTGTACAGCATCGTGGCGGCTACCGAAACCACCACGCTGGGCGGCCTGGTGCGCAGCGGCTATCGCTCCGCCAGGAAAATGCTGGACGCCGCCAGGGACATCCCCGCGGATGTGCGGCAGGAGTTGATGCGATGCATCGGCTTGCTGTTTTCCGCAGGTACCGAAAGCCTGACCACCGCGGCCAGGGAAGCGCTGTTAAGGGGAGAAAAAGAGAAAACCTAAGCAAGCGCAGCGCCTGGGAGAGCACGGCACCCCCTTTCAACGACTACCAAAACAGCGCGTACTGAGCAACGCCAACAGGCTGGGTGTGGTGGTACGCGGTGTTGCTGATCGACCCCGCAGCCGCGGCGCAGGGCACGCCAAACGATGTCTGCATCATTCCTTTTTGAGAAATGCTTCCAGTGCTTCCATCGACAGGGGCTTCGAATAATAGTACCCTTGTATTTCATCGCAGGCTATGCTTCTCAGAAAATCCGCCTGCTTTTTTGTTTCCACTCCTTCTGCTGTTATATCCGCTCTGAAGGTTCTGGCTAATAAAATAGTAACTTTCGTTATAGGAGCTTTATTTTCTTCTAAATCTATATGGTCTATAATGGCTTTGTCTATTTTGATTCTGTCAAAGGGCACTAACTTCAAACGATTTAATGATGAGTATCCTCTGCCGAAATCATCTATAGCAATTCTGATTCCTAATTCTTTCAATTTGCATGTTTTATCAAGTATATCCTCAGGATTTTCAGAGAACATGCTTTCTGTTATTTCCAGCTCGATATATTTCGGGTTTACCCCGCTTCCTTCTATGATTCTTTTAACATCACGGATAAAATCCTCTTCCTGGAATTGTACAACCGATAGGTTCACTGAAACACGTAGAGGTGGAAACCCCTTGGCAATCAGCCTGTTATGCGCTTGAAGCGCTTGTTCCAGCACCCAGAGCCCTACATCATAAATCAATCCCGTCTGCTCCAGTATGGGGATGAATCGATCCGGCGGCACCCTTTTGCTGCCGTCACTCGTCCATCGGAGTAAAGCTTCAATTCCGATGGTTTTTTCCGTATTACAGCTGACCTGAGGTTGAAACTCTAAGAAAAACTCTTCGTTTTCCAACGCTCAAAAAAGCCTGTTCGTTAACAAGGTGTTTTCCGCAATATGGCTTTCCAGCCGTTCTGTGTAAAAAACAATCTTTTCATTGGTGTTTTCTGCTTCATATCTTGCCAGATCGGCATTCTTCAAAAGCGTTTCCGCATCTATTCCATCATCCGGATACACAGCGATCCCCATATGGACAACAACAAACAATGCTTCTATTCCTGTCTCGGTTAATACGGGTTGAGAAAAAGAATTAAGCAATCTATTTGCGCACTCCTCTATCTGCTCATGATTATTTACTTTGGGCAGAACAACAACAAAATCTCCATCGCCTGTCCTTGATATGTCGCAGCATTCATCCAACATTTTTTTGAGATTCATCGCCGATTTTATCACTACCTGCTCTCCTATGCTATGACCATAGGTATCATTAATCATCCGAAGGTTCTCAAGTTCAATATTGATTACAGCAATTCTCTCTGATCCTTTTCTATCGCTTATCATTTGCTCAAGCCTTTTTTTAAGCATATTCCTGTTGGCAAGTTTTGTGGCTTCATCAAAATAAGCGAAATGATATAGCATGTTCTCGTACAGAGTCTTTTTCTTTGCATCTCCCATAATATTCGCTATAATTTTTATAAAGTTTAATCGATTTTCATTGAAACTCATATCAGTATGCCTATTGTATTCAACGACAAATACTCCCCTTACTTCATTGTCAATTTCTATCGGAACTCCGTAAAAAGATTTTACTCCCCTTGACATGATATAATCTTTATGCTTTTCAGCTACTTCAAAGGAAATATTTGTAGTATCTTCGCATATTAGAATTGTTCTTTGCTCCATCATCGTCTCTAACACGGGTGCGGCTGCTGTCTTAAACATCATTCCCGGGTAATAGGGAAACGGCTCTATCCCAATATCTTTCACAAAAGTGTTAAGAATTGTTGCATCTCCGTGATCATGATCTAATTCGACAAAGAATGCCTGATCAAATCCAAGTATTTCGTCTGCCATTTTAAACATCTCATCGATTTTCTCACGTGCGTTTTCAGTATTTAACGAAATAAAACTGGTGGAAATGTTTTCCAGCACTTCTTGTTCTCGAGCTATTCTTCGATACCCTTTTATCTTTAAAGCATATTCGTTCGTCAGATATCGCACGGTAAAAAAAGTAAGCAAAATGATAAAAATTCTTACTATATACTCATTCGCATCTATGATCACAGTGACTTCCGGACGGGTTATCCAGAAAAGAATTTGAAAAAAAATACATAGCGCAGTAAAGGCAAAGGCGTGGATTCTACTGTCCAGAATGACAGTAAACAACAAAAACAATGTATATACTGCCCACACTGTCAGCCCGCCTGTATGACGATCCTTTATCATAAAATATAGGAAACCAAGCTCACATACTGCCAGGAATATGTTGTTCTGAATATTGAGCTTTTTCGTTATATTTGGAATATTGCTTACAACTGTTCCCATTAACAACAAAGACGCAGAGAGCAAAAGCTCATATTCTAATGCTCTTTTCATACCAAAATATCCTATCAAAAAGGATAACGCGCTACCAAGCGTAAAGATTGCCGCTGCCATTTTGAACAAGCGGTCTCGGTCCCCTTCCATTGGCCTTTCAATTGTTGTAAATATGATTGATTCCTTTTTTCTTTCAAGAAGCAGCCCGAGCTTTCTTGATGCTAAAAACAATGTTGTTATGGGAACTATTAAAAATACAATCGTCAATTTGGGAAAATAGCTTGTTCCAAGGAGCACAGGCACAGTTTCTGTTGCGATTCCCAAGAATAAGGGAAACAGAATAGATATTAAGAAATATGTTGCCTGCTGTTTAAGGCGAGTACTGGATTCAATTTTTATCCACCAGCGAATAAGTACGATGAGATTTGCAATCACAAATACCAAGTAGTATGCAATAAACCAAATTTCCCATATGTCAAGGGGAGTTGCGTTTAACCAACCGAAATCGGTCCACACCATTTTGTATTGTTCTTCTGCATGATATCCAAAGGGCCCAAACAGAAAAATATTGATTAAAGCGGGTATATAAATTAAAGCGTACAACATTCGCTTGCTTAATCGAATTTTTGTTTTTGTCAAAATCAGTGTAAAGTGAAGAAAAAGGCTGTAAAAAACTCCCCAGCCGAAAGCGGAGAAAGATACCTCAAAAGCACTCACTTCCGCTGTGGGAGCTGAGATTGAAATAGAAAATGCAAATGCCCAAATCGCCAGTGAACTGGTTATCATTACATATAGCCTGTTAACATAGCTTTTTACGTTAACAGCCAGCATGTATGCGCCAAAAACCATATAAAAGCAACCACAGATGTAAAAAATAATTGGTATGACAACGTCATATTTCATGTTCTTTTCCTCCATTCGGCTTACAAGCAAAGCAACAGATAACTTCAGGGAATATTGTGCCTCAGTAACAGTAATGACCATGATCCTGTTGAATTATATGAATGTACCTGCTTGTTGTCAACGCTCTGTTTCACTACAACATGCTGAACGCCGCGATAAACTCGCGGCGTCCGGTATATGATCCAGCGGATCAATGCATCTTATATAAGCTTTCACCTGGCGGCGATTTGCATCCTGGTCAGAAGCGCCATGCTTTCAAAATCAAGCGCTTTCAGGTTCTTAGTCGCCACGATGCCCTTCAGGTTAAAGTCCACGTCGCGGCGCACCGAACGCTGGTGCAGGATATCCGCGGCAGCCTGCTGGTACTCTTTCCCGGTGATGAAGTCCAGGAACAGCCTGGCAGCTTCTTCATTCTGCGTGCCTGTCAGGATGCCGGCGTAGGACGCGCCCATCGCGACGCCTTCCGCAGCGTAAATTACGTCCACGTTGGCTCCGGACAGCTGGCGCTCGATCGCCTTCTCCTCGTTGACGATCCCTACAGCGTACTGACCTGCCGTCACCGCGTTCAGCACGAAGGACGGGGCGGACGGAGAGGCGACGTTAACGGTTCTGGCAAAGTTGGTCACAAAGGCAGCCTGCTCACTCACAGGAGAGCTCGCGGCAGGGTCCATGTACGCCACCCGGCCGGACAGCTTCGCATCCTTCAGCGATTCCCAGCCCATGATCTTCACACCGAGTTCCTTGGCTAAGTCCTGATTGACAAGCAACGCGCTCACGTGCAGCTGGATGGGGGTGAAAGCGGCGCTTTCTACCGTATACCCGTCATGAAGGGCTTTCGCGTTGGCCGTCGTATAGGCGGTGAACAGATCCTGCGCGGCTCGGAAGGATTCCAGGCTGCCCCCCAGCACCAGACCGCCGGCCGCACCGGCCTCAGCCTGCGCACGGGCAAACACATCGGCGCTGTCTGCGGAAAAAACGTCCACCGTGATGTCGGGATACTTATCGTTGAACATAGCAACCATCAGATCTAACTGGGTAACAGGCAGGGAGGAATACAGCATCAGCCTGCCCGAAACGGACGCTGATCCAAGGGCAGTAGCGGGAACGAGAGCGGTGAGGAGCATACTCAGGAGCAGCATTGTGGCAAAAAACTTTTTCATGGGATCTACCTTCCTAATCTTCCGGCGAATGGCCGTGTTTTTATCTTGGTTGTCGGGAGTTCTCCTCCTGACACAATGAGTATACCACATATTTTCTGTTTGTAAACAGTAATTTTATATTTCTTTTTTTGGCATATGTTGATTACGGCTTAATTTCTGCCATTATATACATGTCTGTGGTATTTTTTCTATATTGTGATAAAAATATTTTTGTTGAGCAGAAAAACTTCCTCTTTATACACAAAAACTACAGACTTCATCCCCGACTAATTCGATTCAATCCATGGTTTTAGTGCTAATAATGAGCAATCACCTGAAAACCTGCATGATTTATGAAACCATCTGCCTGACAGAAGCATTTTTTATCAACCTATCATGCTATAGTTAATACCATACCATTCTTTTACAACGCTGAAATGTAGTAATATTTCTTTTCTGTCCTGTAAAAGAGCCGGCCCAAGCTTCGGGTGTTGTTCCAAAACGAGGCTGGGTTTAGACGGATCAATCAGCCCAAACGATGTTGGTATCAGCCTGATGCAGGAACAAGATGCACCCGAACCAGGTTCAACCCTGCCATATTCTCCTTGACGATTTTTTTCGGTATAACGCGCAACGTGTGCATTCCCTTATGCCGGATAACGACTTCGCCCGCGACAACATGGAAGTTCTGGTAAGCTCCCGCGTTCTCCTGTGGGATCACCGTAACATCCATCTGCTGGTCATCCAGCTTGATGGACAGCTCGTGTCCCCAATCATTGACGCGCCAAAATCCTGCTGTAATCTCTAAAGAAACAGTATATCGCAAATGATCTCCGGTCGATATAAACCGCCATTCAAGCCAATCCTGCGCATTGAGCCATCCCCGGGTAGCGCCATTGTCCAGATGCAAATGCGAATAGGGATAATCCTTGTGAAGCTCAGCTTGCACACAGTTCAGCTGGATGGATCCGTCTTCACCGGGCATGATGTCTGTTACAACATCCACTTCTTCCTCACATTCTACCGCCACAACACGAACCGATGAATCCTTGCATAAGCCTATGTTGACGGCTAACAAATGCGCATCATCCTGCCTTGATTGCACAAACGCTATTTTCTCCTGCCCTAAAACAGCGCACGACAGCACATTGCTTTTTAGCCCGGTCAGACTGATCCGCTCAGCATGTTCATCAAACACAATCAAATACAGATGGTTTTTTCGTTTTGTTACGCATCCCCATTTAGGCCGATAGGTAAGTCCCACGCTTTGCGTGCCATAGATGGCTTCGCCATTGATGCTGAGCCATGCCCCCATTGCACGGAGTTCAGTATGCGACTGTTCCGGAATCCTCCCCAGGCTGTCCGGGCCAACATTCAGCAGCAAATTGCCTCCCTTGCTTGCCACCTCACACAAATGACAAATCAGCTCACTGTGGTGCTTGAAGGTATCATGGGCGCTATAGCCCCAGCTGTTTGACGATGTCATGGGCGTATCCCACGGCATATCTGTACCGCTGTCCGGCACTTCATTGTCGCCCATCGTCTGGTAATCTGTTTCAACGCCACCGCTTAACCGGCTGTTGACCATGCATCCGGGCTGCAGCGAGTGCACATAGTCCCGTATCTTCTGAGCCTGGTCAGGCCGTATGAAGGACGGCGTATCAAACCAAATTGTCAGAATATCACCATATTGCGTCAGCAGTTCCTTCAGCTGCGGCAAATCAAATTCATCGATATAGCGCTGCAGGTTTTTCTGCGTTTCATCGGGATAATCCCAAAAATTACCATAGTTGCCAATCCTGTCCGGTCTGCCCTGCGTTTCATAGCTTTGCGCCATTGGATGCCGCCATTCACGGACATGTGAATAATAGAACCCCAGCTTGATGCCTTCACGCCGGCATGCCTGGCAAAGCTCCAGCATGGGATCGCGCTTAAAAGGAGTCGCATCGACAATATTAAAATCGCTTACGGATGTTTTGAACATGGAGAACCCATCATGGTGCTTGGCTGTGATCACAATGTAGCGCATCCCCGCATCCTTCGCCAGCTTGACCCACTCGTCCGCATGAAACGCAACAGGATTGAACTCCTTCGCCAGTTTCTCGTATTCCTTGACAGGAATCTGGCGTTGGTACATGACCCACTCACCGGCTTCCAGCAAGCTGTAGATACCCCAGTGAATGAACATGCCGAACTTTGCATTGCGAAACCATTGAACAGACTGCTTCATTGTACTCATTTTTTTCTCCATCACGTCGGCATCACAAACAGCACGCGCTCCCCATGCTCATCGATGATATAGGCTTCGTTTATGCCCAACTGTTTAAACAACGCAAGCCAGCGCGCGCGCATGCCGGGCTTGTACATAACCGGAACAAAGCCACGCTTTAAATACATCTGTATCGCTGTCAGCCTAAAGTCATCGGTGGTCAGGTAAGCAGTTTTAATACCGCGTTCATATACATAGCGCATGGCAGCCAGGAATACCAGCTTGCCAAGACCTTTGCCTCTATGTTCAGCATCAGCATACACCATGTGCAGCGTGGCAGAGTCAGGCGTTCGCACACCCAGCTGCACCGATGTGGTGGACACCACCTGACCGGTTGAATCGAGCACAACAAAAAAGCCGTCGTCAGGCATCCGCTGATCAGTGTAAAACTGTTCAAACGCCTGATCATCGCGGGGCTTGTCCTGGTACACGGTGCGCAGCCAGCCAGCCTTAAAAGCGGCTTCGCTTAACGCTGCACTGCCGCCCCGGCGGTGCTGGTGCAGGGTGTAACCCTGCGGCGCCACCGGCACATCGACGGGCTGCACATCCCACCGCATCAGAAGCTGGCTGTCATAACCGCTGGTTGTGCCTTCCATATTGCTGAACCTCCTAATAATACGGAGCAAAACACAGGCTTTGCTCCGATGGATTCTTCGATATCGCCCTGCCTGTTACACCTGCGTTTTGCTCTTATCGAAAGCCTGCGCCAGATCGTCCAACAGGGTTTGCGGGTTCTCCAGGCCGATGTACAGCCGGATCACATTCGCCGGTACATCCTCAACCCGGCATTGCTCCGGCGCCATGCCGATGGACTTGCCGGACACCAGGCTTTCAAAGCCGCCCCAGCTGACGCCCTCGTGGAAACATGTCAGCGCTTTGACAAAACGCACGGCTTCCTGCGGCGTGCCGTCGTATATAAACGAAATAAGGCTGGTGGAGCCGCTCATATACTTCTGGAAGAGCGCCTGCTGGGGATAGGTATGGCTGCCCGGGTGAAACACCCTTGCCACATTTGGATGCTGCTCCAGGTAGGCGGCGATGCGCCGGCCGTTTTCCTGGTGTTTTTTCATCCGGATCGGCAGCGTGCGCAAGCCCATGAGCAGGAGGTAACTCTCCTGCGGGCCAAGGATGCTGCCCAGCATGGAGCGCTCGGTATGCTGAATGGCTTCGATGATTTCCCTGCGCGCGCACAGCACCCCACCCACCACGTTGCTGTGGCCGCACAGGTATTTGGACACTGTGTGCACCACGATGTCAATACCCCACTTGAGCGGGTTCTGGTATAGGGGCGTGGCGTACGTGTTATCGATGGCCGTGCCGAAGCCCCGGCTTTTGGCGATGGCAGCAACGGCCTCCAAGTCCTGCATTTTGAATACAGTGGTGGAGGGGCTTTCTAAGTAGATCAGGGTGGTTTCAGGGCGGATAGCAGCACGCAGGGCGTCCGTGTCATCGCCGGTGACAAAGGTAACGTCAACGTTGAACTTCTGCTTCAGGTATTGACAGCAAAAGCGCTTGGCGTCGGGGTAAGCGGTGGCAACCATCACAATGTGGCCGCTGCTGCGGGCAAAGTGCAGAATGGCGGCGGTGATGGCCCCCATCCCGGCGCCAAAGCACAGCGCGCCATCCGCACCTTCCAGCGCAGCGATCTTCCGCTCAGCCACCTCGGTGGTGGGGTTGGCAACACGGGTATAGACATAGCCGTGTGCGCTGGCTGCATGGCCGGCAAACAGCGTGGTCTGGTAGATGGGCGGGTTGACTGCGCCGTAATACTCCTCATAGTCCTCGCCCAGGCGGGTGCAGATATCCTCCGGCGTGCGGTATATCCTGTCCTTGTCCCTCAGCAGTGCCATGGTGTAACCTCTCTGCTCAAATGATTTCCAGCACGTTCCTGTCAGGCAGCGGCTTCAGCACGCCGATGGGACTGGCTTCATACCAGAAAGCAACGGATGAAATATCAGACTTTTGCTTCAGGTAGCGCACTTCAGAGCGCCAGCCCAAATCCTGCACATCGACGCGAATATCCTGGTTAAAGCAGATGGGGTCCGTGATGTGCCAGCGGTACAGCCCAAAGCGCATCTGGCTGGCATACAGTCCGTCCGGCTTGATGACCTGCAAGCCGGTGTAGGGCGTGGTGAAAGGCCGGTAAGCACGGTCGCTGTCAAAATTGTAGCTGCCGCCAAAATAGTCCTCGGTGCCGGTGGTGGCAATGGTGGGATAGTCGCGGTCGCCATCCAGGTAGAACTTGACCTCGCCTTCGCCCCACCAGCCGGCATTGTTCACCTGCCAGGCTAAGTAGGTGCCCACATACCGCCCTGTGCCTTGCACCCCATCTAAGATGACGTGCAGGCCGTCCTTTACCGGGTTGGAACGGCGGAAGCAAGCCCGGAAATACCCGATGTTTTCCGGCACTGCGCACAGCGCATAGTCAATTTGATAGAACAGCACCATGTCGTCCGGCGCACGGTTTTCAGCGGTGATGCGGAATGCCTTCTGGAAAGGCATCTGCCAATAGCAGTTGAGGCCGGAGCCGGGGTTGAGGCAAACTGCCAGGGAGGAAATTTGGCTGTAAGCCTGCCAGCCGTTGGCAAAAAAGTCACCGATGGGGCATTCGATGGCCGGCACATTGCTGCCGTCCCAGTAAAATCGCAAAATCAGGTCGCGGTAGCGGCCGGTTGGGGTCATCCAGATGTGCTGGATCATGCCGGACT
Source organism: Christensenellales bacterium (assembly GCA_050952845.1). Lineage (GTDB taxonomy): Bacteria > Bacillota > Clostridia > Christensenellales > Aristaeellaceae > JAGVSV01. The sequence continues at coordinate 3,411,227 of JBMNLP010000001.1, read as the reverse complement.
CGCCGGTATAATCAGCAAGGACAATGGTCTCGCCGCCCTTGACGGTTACGCAGGGGCGCACTTTCCAGCCTACGCCCAGCTCCCGCGCAGCGCTCTTTTCATCCGGCACTGCCATGCAGCCTTTTCCCGGTTCGCCGGTAGGATTCTCGGCACAGATGGCGCGGGATTTCATGCCATTCAATACAAACAGGTTGGACAGGTTGGAGCCCAGGGAAAACTGGTTGTTCATCGCTGCTTTCCTTTCGTACTGTTCAAATAGCTCAGATTTGTCGGGTCACATCACACCTGCTAAGTAGCATGATGCCGACAGGCGGCAGGGGCAATACCCCTGCCGCCTGATTGGGCTTGTCGGTTTCGTTGTTGGTCGGTAGGGATTATTCTGCCTTGCCTTCGGCTTCCAGCTGCGCCGGGGATTTGATGCCCAGCATCTCTAAGTGTGCAGCCAGCTTGGTCTTGAGCAGCTCGTTGAACACCTGGCCGCCCATATCGTCCAGCTCCTTCATGTAGTCGTCGAACTCGTCCCAGTCACGCTCGCCGGAGATGAACAGGGCTTCCTGAGCCATCATGTAGTTCTGCAGCGGGGCGCGGTAGGTGTCGTAAATTTCCTTCTCCTCGTCTGTGTAGAACACTGTGCTGAGATACTGGGGCATCTCGTAGGGATAGTTGTTCTCGGCCAGTGTCTTCTGCCAGCGGGCTTCTTCCTCGCTCCAGCCCAGGCCATACTTCCAATCATCAAAGTAGTACTTGGCAGCAGTACTGCCTTCCAGGCCGAAGGTCGCGCCGTCCATGATGGTGTTCTGCTCCTGCACGTAGTTGTAGTCGCCCTTGTTCGCATAGGTGTTGTTGGGGTAGGTCATGCTCTGCGTTTCCGGGTCGTACTCCCAGCCGGTGCCATAGTAGTCATACTCGGAGCCAAACTCCGGCCCGTAGGTATACAGGATGGACAGGTAGGGGTCGTAGAAGGAATCCAGGAACGCCACCGCAACCTCGGGGTACTTGGTGCTGGCGTTAATGGTCCAGGTGAACAGGTCGATGGGCAGGCCCTTCCAGGTGCTGCGTACGACGCTGTCGTCGGCGATGACTGGAATCTGCGCGGAATAGGAGCTCCACAGGTCCTTATTTCCTGTCATCTGGGTACGGTCAAGGTCCACAGAGAAGCCGTAGTAGGTGTAGTCGGTGTTGGCCTGGCCGTAGGCAAAGTTTTCTTCGCCGGTGCCGGAGAAGAAGGTGCTCTGGAACAGGCCCTCGTCCCAGCACTTCTTCATGAAGGCGATGGATTCCTTATAGCGCGGATGATAGGGGCTGAAATAGCCTTCATAGGTGTAGGAGTCCACCGCGTCCCAACGATAGCCGTTGATGCCAAAGGCCCAGTTGACAAAGATGCGCTCGGGGTAGCCACCGGAGTTGGCGCCCTGCCAGGGAATTTCGTTGGTGGGGTCGCCGTCGCCGTTGGCGTCCTCATCGCGGAATGCCACCAGCATGTTGTAGAACTCATCCAGCGTGGTGGGCATTTCCATGCCGAGGCGGTCGAGCCACTCGGTGTTGGTGATGGTGAAGATGCCCATGGACTGGCCTTCGTTGACGACACGGATGTTGCTGAAACCATAGGTATGTCCGTCCGGGGTGGTGGTGGCGGCAACCAGTTCAGGCTGCTTTTCGATTTCGGCGAAGTACCTGGGCGCATACTCCCTGTACTTGTCGATCGCCAGGAAGAGCTGATCTTCCATGCCCCAGGTCATGACATCCGCCGACCAGATGGTGGCGCTGGCCATGATCATATCAGGCAGGCTGTCGGTCTGCGCGAGGATGGTGAGTTTTTCGCGGAATACGCCGGCGTCGATGAATTCGATGTTGAGCTTGATGTTCATTTCCTTCTCAACAAAGTCCACCCACCAGTAGGTGCCCCGCTCGTTCACAGGCGGCTTGCCGCGGGCCAGCACGCTGAACTCAACCAGCTCGTTGGCCACTTTGATGCTGTTCGGATCGGTGTTGACCAATCCGGCGTTGGGGGAAGGTTCGGCAGCGGCCAGTGCGCTCAGCGTTGTGCCCAGCGCCAGCAGCACGACCAGCAGCAGCATGAGAAACCGTTTCATATGTGTACCTCCTTTTATTTCAGCGCATAAAGCGCTTGATACCATAAGTTGTTGTTTATCCTTTAAGCGAGCCGATCATGACGCCCTTGACAAAGTGCCTCTGCACGAAGGGATATGCCATCAACACCGGCGCCGAGGATATGAAGATCAGGGCATAGCGCATGGACTCCTGCATGGCTTTGTTCAGCATCCTGTTGTAGCTGTCCTCGGCGGTGACATGCGCCGTGGAGGTGACATGGACGTTCAAATCCTGGAACTTGGTCAGGATGGTGCGCAACACCAGCGCCAGGGGGAATTTGTCAGGGCTGGTGATGTAGAGCAAGCCGCCAAACCAGCTGTTCCACACCCCCACGCCGTTGTACAGCGCCATGACGGCGATGATAGCCCCGGACAGGGGCAGCGCCAAACTGAAGAAGATGCGGAACTCCGTAGCGCCGTCAATTTTTGCCGCTTCGTATATTTCGTTGGAAAAGTTGGAACGGTAAAATGTGCGCGTGATGATCATGTTGAACACGCCCATGCCGTTGGGGATGATCATGACCCACAGGGTGTTGATCATGCCTAAGTCCTTGATGAGCAGATAGGAAGGGATCAGCCCGCCGCCAAAGTACATCGTGAACACGAAAAAGAAATTCAGAATGCCTTTACCCTTAAGGCCGGGCCGGGACAGCCCGTAGGCGCAGCACACTGTCATCGAAACATTGTAAATGGTGCCCAGCACGGTATAGATGATGGAGTTGACATAGCCGCGCCATATGGTGCTGTCCCTGAACACGTTCTGGTAGGCCTCCAGCGTGAAGCCAACCGGCCACAGCAGCACGTCGCCATTTTGCACCGCAAAGAAGTTGGACACCGATGCCAGTACGGTAAAGTACAACGGGTAGATCATCAGGAAGGTGATCAGGATCAGCAGGATCACGTTAACTGTGTCAAAGACGACATCGCGCTTGGTTCTTCTCATGGCAGTATCCTCCTCACCACAGCGCCGTCTCGCCCACCTTGCGGGCGATGAAGTTGAAGGTGGACAGCAGCAGCAGGTTGACAATGCTCTGAAACATGCCGGCAGCGGTGGTGTAGTCGAAGTTGCCCTGCAGAATGCCCTGATTATACATATAGCTTCCGAACGTTTCGCTGACCATCTTGGTGATGTCCCGCTGCAGCAGGATGATCTTCTCCGAGTTGCTGCCTAAGATGCCGCCCAACGACAGCAGCAGGTTGATAACGATGGTGGGTTTGATGGTGGGGAAGTCAATGTAGCGGATGCGCTGCATTTTGGTAGCGCCATCGATGATGGAAGCTTCGATCACCTCCTGGTCGACACTGGCCAGGGAAGCCAGGTAGATGATGGTGCCCCAGCCGGCGCCCTGCCAGACGCCGGACCAGACATACAGGTGCTTGAAAGCTGACTGGCTGCTCAGCCAGTCCTGCTGCTGGCCGCCAAAGCGCTCGATAAGGATGTTGACAATGCCGGTATCCAGCCGGAAGAACAGGCTGATCATACCGGCCACGACCACGCCGGAGAGAAAGTGCGGCGCGTAGGTGATCATCTGCACTGTTTTCTGGAATTTTTTGTTGCGCACCTCGTTGATCATGAACGCCAGAATCAGGGGAATGGGGAAACCGGCGATCAGCGAGTAGAAGGACAGCAGCACCGTGTTCCTCAGCAGGATGAAAAACCAGGGGTCGTTGAGGAAGCGCTTGAAATGCTTCAAGCCCACCCATTCGCTGTTCCAGATGCCAGCCCGCGGGCGATAGTTCCGGAAGGCGATCTGCACGCCGTACATGGGGCCGTAATGGAAGATGATGAAGAACACCACAGCAGGTAAAATCAGGATATATATCTGCCAGTAATCGCGGATGTACTTCTTGAACCAGGGCTTTTTGGCGCCCAGTCCCGGGTTGATGACCCCGATCGCGGATGATTTTTCGGACATAGGGTTCTCCTTTCTCTGTTTATCCGATCTCAGCCAGCGAAACCTTGCGGCCTTCGGCTGCCGACCGGTAGGCAGCTTCGACGATGGCGACAGTATGCTGCGCGTCCTCGGTGGTGATGATGCTTTCCTGGCCGGTTTCGATACAGCGCAGGAAATAGTGGTTCATATCCGCCGGCGGCACCTCCTCGCTGTTGAGGCTGACGAGGGGCTTGTCCCCGGCAAGCATTTCAAAAGCCGGGATGTTGTTGGCGGTGGACACCGCCCCCTCGGTGCCGAACACCTCCACCCTGTGCGCCGCGCCGCAATACCAAGAAGGCCAGGTGCACTTCCGGGCAGCGAAGGTCACGGTCACCTGCGCCATCACGCCGCATTTGAACAGGATGATGGCGATGGCGGTGTCCTCGGCCTTGTTGTCCGCCGCTACCACTAGGCGCTCGGCCATAGCGGTGACTTCCTGTGCCCTGCCGAACATGGCAACCAACAGGTTGATCATGTGCACGCCGTTGTCGATGAGCACGCCGCCGCCGGAGATGTCCCAGGTGCCTTTCCAGTTGGCCGGGTCGCTCATGCGCTTGTACTCGTCGCCGATAAACTCGGCTTTAGCCAGAAACGGCTTGCCGATAGCGCCTTGTTTGACAGAATCGATCATGTGGCGGTGCACGGGCGAAAACTGCTGGGAGTGGGATACAAACAGCCGCTTGCCGCTTTCGCGCGCTGCCTGCATCATGCGGTCGCACTCAGCTACGTTGCGCGCCATGGGCTTTTCGCAGATGACATGCGCGCCTGCATGGAGAAAATCCACCGCGGCGTCGGCGTGGAAGGCGTTCGGGGTGCACAGCACAACCACATCGGGTTTGAGCGCCAGGGCTTCCTGATAGGTTTCCAGGGCGTGTTCAAAGCCATATTCAGCCTGCACACGCTCGCGGTTGACCTGCACAGGATCGACAATGGCGACCATTTCACAGCCAAAATCCTTTAGACCGGCGCAATGCCCGCCGCTGATAACGCCCGCCCCCAACACAACTGCTTTCATATTTCATTCCCCCTATTTGCCGCAGGATGCGACATAATTGGATATCAGCGCCTGAGCAGAAGCCATGCTCAACCTGGCAGCATCCTTGACGCTGCCGCCGAGCACCTGCTGCATATAGCGCCAGGCCTCAAATTCGATGGACAGATAACCTTCGTATCCGATGGCATCCAGCGCCTCAAAGAAGGGAGTCCACTCGATGTTGCCCTCACCCAGGATGGGGAAAATCCACTCATCGGGAAACACGCCGTCTTTGACGGAGCCAATGGCATCCTTCATATGAACGTGGGCAATTTTCTCGGTGCCCAGCGCCCGGACGGCGGCGGGAATATCGCTTTTATACAGATGATAATGGGACGGGTCCAGGGTCAGCCGCAGGTGCTTGCTGTCCACCAGAGAAAACATCTTCCGGGTGGTGGGGTAATCGTGCACCAGGTTACCCACCACGCTTTCCAGTGCCAGGTCGACACCGCATTCCTCGCAAACGCGCAGGATTTTTTCCAGTGAATCCGTGAGCCTGTCCCAGCTTTCGGGCGTGTCGGGCGCCCCGCCCGGCGCCGTGTTGACGTGGGGGATACCGGCCTCGGCACAGGCGCGGATGAACGCGCTGATCCTGTCCACAAAGGCCAGGCGGTTGTCATCCACCATGCTGCCTAAGATGACCGCATTGCAGGTGCGCATGCCCATGCCGTCAGCCAGCGTGACGGCGCGCTTTAGCTGCATGGCCATGCTTTGCTGCGGGTCGAAGCATGTACTTTTCCAATCGACCCCCGTGTAGCCCAGGGAAGAAAGCTCCGCCAACGCCCGGGCAACCGCCCGTTCAGTATGGAGGTTTTCATACCAGAATGCCACAAAAGAGATCCGCCTGTCCTTAACCATGTTCACCTCATGTTTTCTTCCTGTCGCCTGGGCGACCTCGTTTTGTAAAGCATTTCCAGAAATCGCCGCCACTTGGCAGGGGGAGAACTTAGATACATCGGATAGAATTGCATCCGACGTAGTGCCTCATGTCAAGATGAGCGCGAAAATAATCCCATGCCTCACATAAGATTGAGCGCGAAACGGTGAATGGAATAGCAGGAAATATCTGCGAGGATTGACAGGGAGAGGCTGCCATGCAAGGCTTCAGCCAGGTCAGCCCCGCAGGGGGTGGCCGCAAGCTGACCCGGCATGGCAGCAGAGGCTCCCTGTCAATCAGGAAAGCAGATATTTCCGGAGGAAGCGCACAAGCCTCTCCCATGTCTGCAAACCATGCAACCATGTTCCTACCCAACAACGCGCACCCCGCCTTTCTGCTTGTTCAACCGCCGCCTCTCTGCCTCTTCGGCTATCAGGACCATGTCATCGGTCTTTGCCTTCGCCAGGGCCGTCAAAATGTTTTGCAGGCGGGTAATGTCGCGCGTCAACTCTGCAGGGTTGATGGAAGCCCTGCGCTCAATCAACTCCCGGGTTTGTTGGTCTGACAGAACCCCCGCCTCAAGCAAACGGTCCAGAGGTGTTTTTAGGCTGTCATAGACTCGTTTCCGCCTGCCGACCGTGTCAGTTGTCCAGCCGATGGGCTTCCTGGTGACGGCGAAGTAGTTCGTCTTCAGGCACACAAGCCGCCACAGTTCAGCCAGGACTTTACGCTCCTCTTCCGTATCATAGCGATAGTAGAAGCCAAACCGGCGGACAATATGATTGTTCTTGGACTCTACACACGCCTGATCGTTCTTCTTGTAGGGACGAGACCTAGTGAAGAAGATATCCTTTGTTCCCGCCCATTTCACCATATCGTAGTTGATTAATTCGCTCCCGTTGTCACAGTCCAGACCTTGCACCTGATAGGGGATGCCGGCAATAGCCGCATCCAGACCCTTGCGGATATGAACATGCGCGTTGTTGCGGATCGCTTCCAGATGCACCCAGCCCGTCAACACATCGGTCAGCGTCAGTGTCCTGGCATACTCACCCTTGGTAGTGGGACCACAGTGTGCCACTGTATCCACCTCAAAGAACCCAGGCTCAGAAGATATTTCATCCCCTGCCTTGCGAATCTTGATGCTGTTCCTGAGAAGAACACTCGGCTTGGTGGTCGTGACTCCCTTCAGACGCAAGCGGTCCCGTTCTTTTTTTAGATACCGGTCCACCGTCGCTGCACTCATGCTCAGCAGCTCCTGCCTGACCTCCGATGACCAGCCATGCTCATTCAACTTCAGTTCCCCATGCGCCTCTAAGGACGGAATCCATAGGGGCAAGTTGGCCACCAGATACTTCCCACAGGGCTGACACATGATGCGCCACAACCAGAACAGCTTCTCCTTGGCCGCTGCACTATATTTGGTTGCACGGTTCCGTCTCCGGTCCTTGCGCACTGCGTTCCTGTTGCCCAGTGTGGGGGAAGTCAGATACCGTCTGGCTGTTGATCTGCTAAGGCCGGTGCTCGCACAGAAGGAATCCAATATCTTCCCTTTCTCTCCTTTCTTAGCCTTTTGATACGCTCCCTTCAGCTGCTGGGTGATCTCGATTCTTGTGCTCATAGATACCAATTTCCTTTTCATATAATGAGCTTACTCGTTTCGCGCTCATTTTTATATGAGGCACCACTTTAATTTCGCGCTCATTTTATATAAGGTACGCCGGAGGACAAAATCGACAAGATTAGAATTGGTATAATCCATCCTCTATGACGCTTAACCTCAAAAAGGACTTAGATCAGGAAAGCTTTGGCTTTTTTATGTTTCAGGCAAACAAAACTTGCACCAAAGACCACGATTCTGATATGCTGTGTGTACCTGGGGAGCTTGTTTGTTTTTGACGCATGCCGGAGGTTTTGTTTATGAAAAAGATTGCCATTCTTTTGTTAGCTGTTCTGCTGATGGCTCAGTGCTTCATCGGCAGCGCTGCGGCGGCCTATACAACCATTCGTCCGGGAGCTAAGGGGGAGGAAGTAACCAAGCTTCAGCAGGCGCTGCTTGAGGAAGGTTATTCCCTTGTTGTGGACGGCAAATACGGCAGGGAAACCCGGCGCGTGGTGATGCAGTTTCAGCGTGCCAAGGGGCTCAAGGTTGATGGCATCGCCGGGAAGGAGACCTTAAATCGGCTGTACGGAGGCAAAACGCCACGGGTGGATGCTGCCCCTGTCACCTCTGAAAAATATGCCACCTTGCGCCAGGGCATGCGCGGCGCGGCGGTGCAAACCCTGCAGGAGGCGTTGAACCGGCGCGGCTTTGATTTAAAAACAGATGGTATCTATGGCCGTGTCACCACCCGGGCAGTACGGAAGTTCCAGGCTCAAAACAGGCTGCAGGTGGATGGCATTGCCGGCAATCAAACCCTGAGCCTGCTGTTGGGCAGTTTCGTTAGTGAGGAGGACGCCAGCGGTATCCTTGACAAGTCAGATGACGATGCTGCGCAGGATACCAACCTTGCTAAGGAAATAGCCGGCGCCAGCGTAGCCCAAACGCTGCGGTGGGGCAGTGCGCCGGAGCAGATTGTCTGGCTTCAGCAAGCTCTGCTGAAAGAAGGCGCCAGCAACCTGGAAACGGATGGCGCCTATGGCGCCCAAACTGCCGCTGCCGTGCGCGACTTTCAAGCCAGGAACGGCATACCCGCCAAAGGCAGCGCCGACCCTGTCACCTTAGCTTTGCTATACCTAAAAAGCGGCACCAACAGCGACGCGCTGCTTCAAACTGCCATTAACCCTACGGGTAAAACTCTTTTCCTTCAGTCCGGCGCAAGCAAAAACGCAGGCAAGGTACAAAATGTGCCTGGCGGAGCAGCGCTTACCATCCTTCTTGAGCAGGGAGAATGGTACCTGGCCAGCTACAAGCATAAAATCGGATATGTATTAAAAGAACAAGTGCGCTTCATTGACCGGCCCGCCCCCCTGGTCAACCTTGCCCGGGGTTTTTCAGAAAGCGCCTACATCCCCACTGGGAACAGGAAGGCGGATTTGCTGGGCCTGGCTTTTACGCAGCTGGGCTTTTCAGGGGGCACCAGCAGCAAACCCATCCTGGACGGCACCGGTCCCGGCGGACCCTACTCCAAATATGGCGAATATTTCCAGGACCCCAGCGAATCCTACTGCTCCTATTTTGTGTCCTGGGCTGCCCGGAAGGCAGGCATTGGAGAGGATGTCATCAACAATGCCCGGGATGTGGATGGCGTATTTTATGATGCCCAACAGGCTTTCCATTATTTCTTTGCTCCCAAGGCTGCCCAGGAGCAGGCGCAGCGCCTGAATCCTGCCAGCCGCATGGACCGCAGCAGCTACATTCCCCAGGCGGGAGACCTGATTTACTTCCTGTGGAACAATGCCAGGGCCCGGACCACCTTCTCTCACATCGGCATTGTTTATGATGTGGATGGGCAGTATGTGTATACGCTGGAAGGGGCGGCAAGCGGCAGCGTGGACACCCGGATGTATGCCCTGGACGATCAGCGCATTGTAGGATACGCCCGGCCGCGGTACGAATGAAAAACCTGGGGCGGCTCCTTTGAAAAGTTTTTTTCTGCCTTGTTAGAGACTGAACTAACGTATGGAGGGACATCACATGCGGGACATCATCATCCAAAACAACCAGCTGCAGGTAACCATTTCACCGCTGGGCGCACAGATGCTGCGCATTGTGGATGCCCATGGCGACCGGCTGTGGGACGGCAATCCCGATATCTGGGGCAGCCATGCGCCGGTGCTGTTCCCGATAGCAGGCGCGCTGACCAACAACCAATACCGCTACAACGGCCAAACCTATACCATGGGGCGGCACGGCTTTGCCCGCACATCCCTGTTTTCCGCGGCGGAGCGCACGCACAACGCCGCATCCTTCCTGCTGGATGCCCCGCAGGATAACTATCCGTTTGACTATGCCTTTTTGGTGCACTACCGCCTGGACGCCAACCGCGTGGTGGTGACCTATGAGATGGTCAACAACGGCGCAGGCCCCATGTATGCCTCGGTGGGCGCGCACGAAGCCTATGCCATTGAAGGTAGCCTGAGCGACTGGCAGCTGGTGTTTGACACCTATGAGCGCATTGAAACCCGCGAGATGGTCAACGGTCAGTTAAGCGGCACGCGCAAGCTGTACGCCGTGCACGGCGACACGCTGCCGCTTGATGAGGACATGTTTTACTGCGATACCATGGTGTTTGCTGATCTTACCTCGCGCGGCGTCACGCTGCGCAGCGACCACCACCCCGCCAGCGTGCACGTTTCCTTTGACGGCATGGACTATCTGATGATATGGAAAAAGCCCGGCGCGGCGTTTTTGTGCATCGAACCCTGGTGCAACCCGCCCGAGCCCGTAGGCTTTGACGGCGATTTGACCCAAAAGCCCGGCATCATCCACATCCCCGCCGGCGATCGCGTGCAAAAAACGCATGCGATTACCCTGCGGTAGATGCGCTCACACTTGGACAGAGGGTTCGGAAAACTCCTGAGCATCACTTATTCTTTCGCCCTGGGCTGTATCGGCAGCGCCAGGGCTTTTACACCCTTTCCCTCCTCTTTGGGCAGGGCAATCACCCGGGGCACGCCGGGCAGCAGCTCGAAGTAGTTGTCGCTCAGGTGCGTGCGGTCGTCGATGGTTTTCAGGTACGCTACCGGCACATACACGTCGGACTGCACGGTGACCAGCAGCCGGTTGCCGCTTTCTTCGGTATGCGTGATGCGCACATGGGGCTGAACAAGCGGCAGCGCGCGGTAATGCCCGCGCACGGTGGTGGCGGCATCCACCTGCGGCGCATCCTGGGGCAGCACATAGGCATAGCCTGCCCCGGCATCCACCGTGAAGGTCATGACTTCGCTGCGCGTGAACGGTGCCTGTGTCAGCGTGGTTTCGCGGCCCTTTAGCTTTTTATCGTCAAAGGACGCGCTGCCGTACAGAACGCGCAGGGTAAGCGGCTGGGGCGTTTCGTTGTGCAGCGTCATGTGCACGGTGTCGCCCTGCCGTGTCAGCAGCAGTTTTTGCGGCGCAAAGGCGCGCTTCAGGAAGTAAAAGCTGATTTTGCGTGTCAGGTAGTAGTCCACCGTTGTCCAGCCCGTTTCGGGCCAGCAGTCGTTGTACATCCAGATCAGGTGCCCCCAGCAATTGTCCTTCTTGCGCAAGGCGTCAGCCATCTCACGGCACAGCATGCCCTGGTTGACCCCGCCGTACAGCAAATATCCGGCTTCGTCCAGTTCGTCGGCATCGGTAAAGTACTGCGTGATGCTTTTCAAAATGGGCGTGCGCTTTTCCGGTGGGTCGCCATGGTGGATCCACACCGGGCTGTCAAAACGGAAGTCCTTGTTATCGCCAATACACCGGCGCATGCTGCTTTCCATCAGCGGGCCGTGGAAGCCATACTCGCTGGAAAAACGCGTGGTGAGGCGGTCAAAGGCATCGATGGGGTGCACCATGCCCGGGTAATCGCGGTTTAGCTGGCTCATCCATCTCCATACATGGCTATCGCCTTCATCCTGGCTGTTGGCGATATGGCCGCCAAAGGGCGAGCTGGGCAAATAGGGGATTTCCGGGCAGTTGGCCTGCACCGCGCGCGGCTGGATATGGTTGAATATCTTGGCGCCGGGCAGATAGGGCAGGTTTTCATCCTCGGGGAACCAATCGGTGTAGCTTTCGTGGATTTCGTTGTTGCCCGTCCAAATGGCCATGCAGGCGTGATTGGCCAGGCGCCGCGTCTGGTAGTCGGCTTCCTTTTTAGCTTCGTGCAGAAACCAGTCCTCATGGTCGGGGTAATACGAACAGGCATACATAAAATCATGCATCAGCAAAATACCGTTTTCATCGCACGCCTCGTAGAATACATCGGGCTCGTACAGGCCGCCACCCCACATGCGCAGCATGGTGAAGTGCTGGGCTCGGGCTTCCTGAATCAGCGTGTGGTAGGTGCTGTCCGGTACGCGCAGATAGACCGAATCTGCCGGCACCCAGTTGCCGCCCTTGCAGTAAACGGGCACGCCATTGACTTCAAAGACAAATGCATAGGTGCCGTCGGGCAGCTTGCTTTGATCCAGCCGGATGGTGCGAATGCCGATGCGCGTTTTTTTATAGGCGTTGGTTTGCCCCCGGCAGGTTACCCTGGCTTCCACATCGTACAGCGTTTGGCTGCCGTAGCCGTTGGGCATCCACAGATGCGGGTTTTTAATCTGTACCTCCAGCTGGTGGAAGCTCAGCCCGCCCACCACGCGCGCATCCTTGCGGGCACGCGCTACAGTTTTTCCCTTCAGCTTAAAGGCGATATTGATGGTGACATCGTCGGTGGCATGGGGCAGCAGCTGGTCTACCTCTACGTCGATGGCCAGCGTGGCAGCCTTGCTGTCCGCATGTTTTGTCACCACGTGCAGGTTGCTGATGCGCGCGCCGGACACAAAGGTAAGCGCGGCGCCCCGCCCGATGCCGCAGGTGGGCACAGGCTTGCACCAATCCCATCCATAGCTGAACTGCGGCTTGCGCAGGTACATGCGCTTGTCATAAATGGCAAACTTGGAGCCCGCGAAATGCGACACGCTGCTGTGGTTGTAAAAATCCTCCACACCGGAGGTCAGCCGCACCACCAGGGTGTTCTTCCCTTTGCGCAAAAACCGCTTGACGTCCTCTTCAAAGGGTACAAACGCGTTGGCATGATGCCCCACATACGCACCGTTTATCAGGATATCGGCTTTGAAATCCAGCATCTCAAAGCGCAGGAAGGCGGCTTCCTCCCGGAGGTTGGCAGCGGTAACCGAAAAGCTTTTGACAAACCACCAGGACAGGTCCTTGATCCACAGCGCGTCCCAGGTAGCCTGCTTCTCCAGCGGCTCCTGCAGCAGCCCCTGCTTTACCAGCGGCTCAATCACATCGCAGGGCAGGTCGGCTGTCAGCCAGCCGTCATTGCTGGGCTTGCGGTTGGCTGCGCGCGCAAAAAACCGCAGGTTGCCCTCCGGCCGTGCCAACACCTGCGCATAATCCCGTATATCTACGTCCAGAAACTCCGGTCGGATGCGCCAAGCCGTGGTCAAATCCAGAACATGCATGGGATGTCCCCCTTTTTCATTATGTTTTATGGAAATTGTACCACATGCCCCTGTCGCCTGCAAGCGGGCGGCGGGGGAAAAACAAGCAAACAAACGGTAAAACTGCCAACTTCCGTGTGCAGCCTCCCGCCATTGGGACCAGACTGTCGCCTGAGTTTATTACTTTTTAAAGAACGCCACTGCCACAGCGCCGGGCCCTGCATGGGTTCCGATAACGGAGCCGATGGTGGCATAGCGCACCTCGTCCAGATTGTTTTCCCACAGGGGCCTGCTGTCCTCGATGTATTTTAAGAGCAGCGCATCGGATATGCCGGAATACCCGAGCAGGACAGGCTTGGCAAAATCAATGCCGCCGGCTTTCTCAATTTCCTGTACCAATAGGTTGTTGCCGCGCTTGGACCCCATCGCTTTTCCCAGAAGATGGATCTCTCCATCAATGACGGAAAGAACGGGCTTGATGTTGAGAACGGTGCCTGCAAAAGCAACGCTTTTTGAAAGGCGCCCGCCTTTTTTCAGGTATTCAAGGGTGTCAACCAAGGCGACGATGATGATTTTTGTTTTGTCCTCTTCGATTTTTTCAACAACAGTTTTTGCGTCCATACCCTGGTCAATGTATTGAAAAGCCAGTTCGACTAATATGCCGGTGCCGACGGCGGCTGATGCGCTGTCTATTACGAAAACATGCTCATAGTCCTGTGCTGCAAGAACGGCGCTGTGATAGGTGCCGGAAAGCTTGGAGGCCAATGTGATGACAATGCAGGCTTCCTTTGCTTTCTGAGCCTGCTTGAACTGCTCGGCAAAGGCGGCCGGCGTTGCCTGGCTGGTGGTGGGCAGCACGTCGGTTTCGATCAGCTTTTGATAAAATGTCTGATGATCAATGGTTACGCCATCGATATACTCTTCATCGCCAAAGCGCACGGTGAGGGGGACAACCTGCACTCGTTTTTTATATTCCGGCATCAGGTCGGCGGTTGAATCGACAATCATTCTGATTTTCATGGTTCTTTCTCCTTTTATCTCAGAAATAGATGCAATAGCTTTTCGTAAAGCTTGCTCTGATAGGGTTGGTACCTTATGGGCAGGTCCAGCCAGGTCTTTTTATCGACGATGGATTTGTGATGAGAAAAGGCGTCAAAGCCGTCTTTTCCGTGGTAGGACCCCATGCCGCTTTCCCCAATGCCGCCAAAGCCCATTTCGCTTGTGGCAAGGTGAATCACAACATCGTTGATGCAGCCGCCGCCATAGCTCAGCTCGGTGGTTACCTGTTTGATGCGCTCCTTGTCGCTGGAAAACAGGTACAGCGCAAGGGGCCTATCCCTGTTTTTGAGGTCGGAAACAACGGCATCAAAATGGCTGAAGGTTAAAATGGGCATGATGGGGCCGAAGGTTTCTTCACCCATAACCGCGTCATCGTAGGTTACATGGTCCATCACGGTGGGGGCTATTTGCAGAGTTGCTTCGTTGACTTCCCCGCCAACGACCACCTTGTTGTCATCAATCAAACCGCAAAGGCGGGCAAAGTGCTTTTCATTGATGATTTTGCCATAGAGCTTGTTTTCAAGCGGCTTTTCCCCGTATTGTTTTTGAATCTGCTTCACCACTTCGGACACGAACTCGTCCTTGATAGACTCTTCACAGAGAATATAGTCAGGGGCAACGCAGGTTTGGCCGCAGTTTAAATACTTGCCAAACACAATTCTTTTGGCGGCAAGCTTGATGTTGGCGCTGGCATCCACAATGCAGGGGCTTTTGCCGCCAAGCTCTAAAACCGCGGGGGTTAAGTGTTCGGCTGCGTGGCGCAATACTTCTTTGCCCACAGCCTGGCTGCCTGTAAAGAAGATGAAATCAAACTTCTGATCAAGCAGGGCTGTGTTTTCTGCCCGTCCCCCGGTTATAACTGCCACATACTCCGGCTCAAAGCATGCTGTGATGATTTTTTGAACCATGTCGCTTGTTGCCGGCGAATAGGCGCTGGGCTTGACAATCGCCGTATTGCCGGCAGCGATGGCATTGGTAAGCGGGCTCATCGTTAAAAGAAAGGGATAGTTCCACGGGCTCATGATCAGCGTGTTGCCATAGGGCACAGCCTGTTTAAAGCTGTGGGAGGGAAATTGGGACAGCGGCGTATACACGGTTTTTCTTTGGGCAAAGCGCCTGGTGTGCCGAAGCATGTAGGAAATTTCGCTTAATACAAGCCCCGTTTCGCACATATAGCTTTCGTAAGGGCTTTTACCAAGGTCTTTTTTAAGCGCCTCGTGAATTTCGTCCTCATGCTGTCTAACAGCCGCATACAGTTTCTTTAGCTGCGCAAGGCGAAAATCAACCGGAAGCGTTGCGCCGGTTTGAAAGAATTGCCTTTGTTTTTTAAGCAGTGTTTTCATTCTCTGGGTATGCATCCGTTTCTACCCCCGCTGTCCCAAATTGTTCGCGATGGTATCCAGGCTGTCGCTGATGATAGACAGGCTCTGATAAAATGCAATGCGCTCTTCATGGGTGATGCCGGTGCCGACTTCATCCAAGATCTGGTTGATTTTATCGACTATTTCCTTTCCGACTTGGCGCCCCTTGTCGGTTAAAGAAAAGGGGCTTTTGTAGCGCTTGGCTTGCTGCGAGTCGCACACCAGATAGCCGTTTTTTTCCAGATAGTCAAGAGAGCGGGAGATGGCTGCCTTGTCTTCTTCGCAGCGCTCGCATAAATCGGTTGCCGTCAGGTTGTCGGTTATATACAGGTGGTATAGACAGGAAATATGCGCGCTTTTCAGGTTAAAGGCGGCAATTTCCTGGTTTTTAATCTTGCGAATGTTCCGGCTGATGCGGTTGATGAGCACCGTAAACGTTTCAAAACGTTCCTGCATCGTAACTCTCCCTCAAACTTGTTGATAAATCAACAGGCGGATTATAGCACAGGTTTGCTGATAAATCAAAAACTATATTTGGGCTTGTGCTGGCAGCAGAAAGCGTGAATATGTTCTTATATGTTCTATGGTATAATAGGACGAGGAAGGAGATGAATGGATGAAGGAAAAACGAATGAAAATAAAGGATAGAGTGATCCTTGAAATCTGGAACGCCATCACCCATGGAATCGGTGTGGTATTGGGTGTGGTGTTTTTGGTGATGCTTATATTGAGGAGCATCAATGAAAAAAACCGGACTGCACTTGTGGCATACTGCATCTATGGGGCGTGCTTTATTCTGATGTTTCTGATGTCTACCCTCTATCATGCCATTCAGCACAAGAAAGCCAAATCCGTTTTAAGAGTGTTTGATCATATCTCCATTTATTTCTTTATAGCAGGCAGCTTTACTCCGCCCATCCTTTTATTAACGGACGGGTGGAAGAGAATACTTTTCCTTGTATTGATGTGGGCGTTGGCAATGCTGGGCACCATCTACAAGGTAACCATCAAGAACAAAATGGATAAGCATGGCGGGCTTTCAACCGTCCTGTATATCGGCATGGGCTGGATGGCTTTGTTTTTAACCAGGCCGGTTATCCATCACCGGTATTGGCAGTTTGGCGTGCTGCTGCTGATAGGCGGCTTGCTGTATACCCTTGGAACGTTGTTTTATCAGTCTAAAAAACTGAAATATAACCATGTGATCTGGCACTTGTTTGTTTTGTCGGCTGCGGTGGTTCATTTTAAGGCTTTTTGTACGTATTTGTAGTCTTCTGGGTATCTGATTTAATACAAGATGTAACATGCCTTTCTTAAGATGTTTGTAGGGGTGATTGTCTTTCCCTGCCTTACGCCGCCCGCTTGAACAAACACCTCTCCTTTGGTATGCTGAATATGGTACTGCACCCATCGACTGGAGGCATGATGAATATGGACATACGGTATTTGAAGCTGTTGGCAGACCAGTTCCCCAACGAGGAGGCGGCGGGCGCGGAGTTGGTGCGCCTGAAGGGCGTCATGCGCCTGCACAAGGGGACGGAGCTGTTTCTCAGCGACATCCACGGCGAGGATGAGGCGTTTCTGCACATTCTGAACAACGCATCGGGCATCATCTATGAAAAGATCGAGACAGCGCTGGGCGATACCCTGCCCCCGGAGAAGATGCAGGCTTTGGCATCGCTGATTTACTATCCCCATGAAAAGCTCATCGGGCATGAGGAGGAGGTCGTAGAATCCGCTGCCTGGTATGATGAAATCATCCGTGCGCTGGTTTTGGTTTGCCGTGAAACGGCGTCAAAATACTCGCGCCGGTATGTGCGCGACGCCTTCCCGGCGCCCTATGGCGACATCTTAGAGGAATTGCTGGGCGAGAACAGCCCGGATAATAAGGAAGCCTACATCGGTGCCATCATCGACAGCATCGTGGGCACCGACCAGGCGCGCCAGGTGATTTTAGCGCTGTGCGCCGTCATCAAGCGGCTGGCGGTAGCGCGGCTGCACATCGTGGGCGACCTGTACGACCGCGGGCCCCATACCGATACCATCATAGATGCTCTGATCGCTTACCACAGCGCCGATATCCAGTGGGGCAACCACGATGTGCTGTGGATGGGCGCGGCAGCGGGCAGCCCGGCTTGCGTGGCGGCGGCTGTGCGCAACTGCATCCAGTACAACATGCTGGATATGCTGGAGAACGGCTATGGCATCAACCTGCTGCCGCTGGCGCTGTTTGCGGAGGCGACCTATGAGGATGCCGAGCATTTCATTCCCCGCATCGAACCGGATGAGCTGTACATGCCCCGGAATCCGCAGCTTTACGCGCGGATGCACAAGGCCATCTCCGTTATTCAATACAAGTTAGAGGGCGCGCTGGTGGCCCGCCGCCCGGAATACGGCATGGAGGACCGCGATGTATTCAGCCGCGTCGATTTTGAGCAGGGCACGTACAGCTTTAAGGGCAGGCAGCTGAAGCTGAAGGATGCGGATTTCCCCACCGTGAACCCCTCCGACCCCAATGGTTTGACCAATGCCGAGTATATGCTGATCGGGCAGCTGGTGGATGCCTTCCGGCGCAGCGGGCGTCTGCAGCGGCACGCGCGCTTTTTGTATCGGGCGGGGTCGCTGTATCTAAAGTACAATGGCAACCTGCTGTACCATGGCTGCATCCCTGCCGATGACGAGGGCAAGTTCCTGGCGTTTCGTTTCGGCGACAAAACCTACAGCGGCCGTGCGATGCTGGACTACTGCGACTATATGGCGCGCCAGGGCTATTTTGCCCCGGAAAACAGCCCCCTGCGCAAAGAAGGGCGCGATTTTCTATGGTTCCTGTGGTGCGGGCGCAACTCCCCGCTGTTTGGCAGGCAGCACATCACCACGTTTGAGCGCGTGCTGCTGGATGAAAAGGAAACCTGGAAGGAGAAGCAGAATGCCTACTACAGGCTGTACGACGACGAGGCTTTCATCCGCACCATATTTGAAGACTTTGGCCTGGATAAACCCTGGAGCCGCATCATCAACGGGCATGTGCCTGTCCGCGCCAGCAAGGGAGAGGACCCGCGCAAGGCCGGCGGCAGGCTGATCGTTATTGACGGCGGGTTCAGCAAGGCTTATCACGGCAGAACCGGCATTGCGGGGTATACGATGTTCTTTTCGTCTCACGGCATCCGTATCGCCGCGCACGAGCCGTTTACCTCCCGGGCGGAGGCTATTGCCGGCAACTTAGACATCCGGTCCCAGAGCATGATCATCGACAACCTGCCGCGCCGCCTGCTGGTGGCTGACACCGACGAAGGTGTGGACGTCGCCCGCCGTATGGAGGATTTGGAGGCTCTGATAACGGCTTATCGCGATGGGCGCATCCGGCAAAACACCATAAGATAAGGAGGAGCAATATGTCCATTGTAGGCGCTGTGATGGTGCCGCACCCACCGCTGGCTGTTCCCGAAGTAGGCCGCGGCAGTGAGCGGCAAATAAAAGAAACCCTGGAAGCAATGCGGGAAGCCGCGCGGTTTGTAAACGACTTAAAACCCGAAACAGTCCTTGTGATATCCCCCCACAGCCCGTCGTTTCGCGACTATATCCACATTTCACCGGGCGATGGCGCTGCCGGCAGCTTCGCGCGGTTTGGCGCGGGCCAGGTGCGCCTGGCCGTGCGCTATGACAGGCAGTTGGTAGAGGCGATTGCCGCGGTGGCGGAGCGCGCCGGCTTTCCTGCCGGCACCGATGGCGGAGGCGACAGCAGCCTGGACCATGGCGTCCTGGTGCCGTTGGTGTTCCTGCGGGACGAGGCGGGCGGCGAGCTGCCCTATAATATGGTGCGCATGGGGCTATCGGGTCTGGACTACAAGGCGCACTACCGCCTGGGCACGCTGGTGCAGGCCAGTGTGAACGCGCTGGGCAGGCGGATGTGCGTGGTAGCCAGCGGCGACTTGTCGCACTACCTCAAGGACGACGGCCCCTATGGTTTCCGCCCCGAAGGCCCGGCATACGACCGCCAGGTGATGGATGTCATGGGCCGCGCTGCCTTTGGCGAGCTGATGGCTATGGCTGGCCGGCGCACCGACCGCGCGGGCGAGTGCGGGCACCGCAGCTTTCTGATCATGGCGGGCTGCCTGGATGGGCAGGCTGTGCATGCGCAGGCGCTGTCGTACCAGGATGTAACGGGCGTGGGCTATGGCGTGTGCCTGTTTGAGCCGCTGGGGCCGGACCCGGCGCGCTGTTTTCTGGAACCTGCGAAAGCTGCGGTAATGGATCAGCATGCTGGGCGCAGCCCGCATGTGCGGCTGGCCCGGGCGTCATACGAGCACTATGTGCGCACCGGCAGTATGCTGGCTAAGCCACAAGGCTTGCCGGAGGAACTGCTGAATACAAGGGCGGGCGCGTTTGTCACCCTCCATCAGCATGGCGATCTGCGCGGCTGCATCGGCACCATCCGGCCCACGAAGGGTTGCCTGGCGGATGAGATCATTGCCAACGCCGTCAGCGCCGCTGCGCGTGACCCGCGCTTTCCTCCTGTTACCGAGGACGAGCTGCCCCATATCACCTGCTCGGTTGACGTGCTGGGCGCGCCGGAGGATATCGAGTCCACAGACGAGCTGAACGTGCTGCGCTATGGCGTCATCGTGTCCAAGGGCAGCCGGCGCGGCTTGCTGCTGCCCAACTTGGATGGGGTGGACACCGTGGAGGAGCAGGTGGACATCGCCCGCCGCAAGGCCGGCATCATCAGCCTGGCGGGTGCGCGATTGCAGCGGTTCGAGGTGGTGAGGCACCATTGACCGCCTGCCCGGTGTGTCCCCGTCACTGCCTGTTGGAAGAAGGCGGGCTGCCCGGCTGCTGCCGTGCCCGCGCCTTGCGGGACGGCGAAAGCAAGCCCCTGGGCTATGGCAAGCTGACGTCGCTGGCGCTGGACCCTATTGAAAAGAAACCCCTCAGCTTTTTTCGTCCGGGCAGCAGGGTGCTGTCCTGCGGCAGCTTTGGCTGCAACATGAACTGCTATTTCTGCCAGAACAGCGGCATATCCATGGCTGATGAACAAGGCGTCGCGCACACCGATGTTTCGCCCGGGCAGCTGTGCGCGCTGGCTGAGGCGCAGGTGAGCCGGGGCAACATCGGCGTTGCCTTTACTTACAACGAGCCGCTGGTAGCTTATGAGTACATCGTGGACACCGGCAGGCTTCTCAAAGCGAGGGGGCTGTGCACCGTTGTAGTGACCAACGGCTGCTTCTGCCTGGATGCCATGGGTGATTTAATGGATATAGTGGACGCCTTCAACATCGATTTGAAAGGCTTTACCGACAGCTGGTACCATCGCCTGGGCGGCGATCTAGCGACCGTGAAAGCTTTTATACAGGAGGCTGTGCAGCACGCGCATGTGGAGCTGACCACGCTGGTGGTGCCTGGCCAGAACGACTCCGAGGAGGAAATATCGGCGCTGGCTGCCTGGGTGGCGTCCCTGGACCGGGATATTCCCCTGCACCTGAGCAGGTTTTTTCCCAGGCACCGTGCTGCGGAGCCGCACCCCACCGACCGGCAGGCTCTGCTGTATTTATGCGCTGTGGCTGAACGCCATCTTCGCCGCGTAGTGCCTGGAAATATATAGGTTCATTCATGGTATGCAGCTTGTATATGATAAACGAAACAGGTTTTTGTGCGTAATGCACAGGATGGTGATTGAATGTTTGTTGGTTTTCATGTATAATGGATTTACTGAAGGACCTTGAGGAGGTAGGGGATGTATAAGCTGCTGCTGGTTACGGACCGAGAGGAAGTTAAAAACGCCTTTCTGAACATCACAGACTGGAACGACATGACCTTCCACCCCATCACCATCATCAGCGACATTCAGGAGGCCATTTCTTATCTGGAAACCAACCCCGTTGACGCGGTGGGGTATTCGGTGCGCTACGCCGACGCGGCCCCGCTGCATCAATACCTGGTGGAGGTACGGCCCAGCCTGCCCATCTTCCAAACCCATCAACATGACGATACCCTGCGCGTCGAACTGCGCCGCATCCGCGGCTTTTTGGATCATTTGCGCGGGGATCACAGCGACAGCGAATACAGCGAGGAAGCCGTGCTGGAATACCTGCGGGATGAGTTGATTCACCAGCTGCTGGCGCGCAGCATTGACAGCCGGGAGGAGCTGAAAAGCCGGCTGAAGCTGGTTCGCTCCGGCATCGCGCAGAACAGCCCCTGCCTTTTATTCGATTTTGATATGCCCCAGGGTGAACTCTACCTGACGGACCGCTGGCACTACGGCAGCGAGCGGCTGGAGAACGCGCTGCGCTCCAACTTCTTTGGACGCTATGTCGACGGTATATACTACGGTGTCGCGGTGTTGACGCAGCGACATGTTCGCCTGATTGCCTTCCAGCCTGAAAACGCCCCGCTGGAAGACGTGGAAGACGTGGAGGCTTTAGCACTGCGCGTGCATCAGCGTGTGCAGAAAGTGGTGGCGGATATCAAGGAATACCTCGATCTCGACCTGAACGTCGAGCAATTCACCGTGTTGGACAACATGTATACCCTCGTATCTGAATAATAAGCTGCAAGGAGGCGCATCACATGGGTATTTTTTCAAAGCTGAGAGGTCAATTCATCGACGTTATCGAGTGGACGGACTCATCCTCCAACACCATGGTGTATCGGTTTGACGACGGCAACAAGGAGATCATGATGGGCGCGCAGCTTACCGTGCGCGAAAGCCAGGTGGCTGTGTTTGTCAATGAAGGCCAAATCGCCGACATCTTCCAGCCCGGCCGCTACGAGCTGAGCACACAGAACATGCCGATGCTCACGATGCTCAAAAGCTGGAAATACGGCTTCAATTCCCCCTTCAAATCCGAGGTGTACTTTGTGAACACCCGGCAGTTCATCGACCAGAAATGGGGCACCAGCAACCCTGTGATGATGCGCGACGCCGAGTTTGGCATGATCCGCATCCGCGCGTTCGGCGTGTATGCTTTCCGCGTGGCGGACCCGGCTGTTTTTTTGCGCGAGGTGTTCGGCACCAGCGATTTTTACACCGTGGAAGGCGTCGAAGGGCAGATCAAGCGCACCATCGTGTCGGCGCTGTCGGATGTCATCGCGCAAAGCAAAATCCCGGCGCTGGACCTGGCCGCTAACTACGACGAGCTGAGCGAGTTCGCGCTGGCGTCCATCGCCCCCCGGCTGACGGGGCTGGGGCTGAAGCTGGAATCCATCGTCATTGAAAACATCAGCCTGCCGCCCGAGGTGGAGAAGGCCATGGACACCCGCACCTCCATGGGCGTGATGGGCGATCTGGACAGGTACACCAAGTTTCAGGCTGCCGAGGCGCTGCGAGACGCCGCCCGCAACGAAGGCGGCTTGGCAGGCGCGGGCGCCGGCATCGGCGCCGGCATGGCCATGGGTCAGATGATGCAGCAGGCCATGCAGCCAGGACAGCCTGCCGCCCAGCAGCCCCAGCAGCAGTTGACGCCCTGCGTCGCCTGCGGCGCTGCCATCCGGGCCGGGTCCAGGTTCTGCCCCGAATGCGGCGAACCCCAGGCCAAAGCCACCCACTGCACCGCCTGCGGCAAACCCCTGGCGCCAGGTGCCAAGTTCTGCGCAGAGTGTGGGGCGAAAGCATAGAGCAAATTTACTTATCATGATGGAGGTGCAGCAGTGGTGTTGCACCTCTTGTTCATCGCCTATCCCATCAGCGCGTACTCTGAACAAAAACTGTCGACATTAGAGCAAATTACGTAATCGTGGCGCACAAAGCTGCGCAGAATTTTTGTCTCTGGCAAGGAGCGTGAACGCAAGCGTAGCAGCGCTACGCTAAGTGAACAGCGACACAGCCAGAGGC
Source organism: Christensenellales bacterium (assembly GCA_050952845.1). Classification (GTDB taxonomy): domain Bacteria; phylum Bacillota; class Clostridia; order Christensenellales; family Aristaeellaceae; genus JAGVSV01. The sequence continues at coordinate 3,387,950 of JBMNLP010000001.1, read as the reverse complement.
AAAAAGACAAGCATGCGGCTGCGCCATGATAAGTGAATTTGCTCTAATGCTCACTACCCACTGCTCGCTTCACGCTACTCCTCAAAACACAGCAGCCGCGTTTCGCCAGCTTTCATCGTAAAGGTGACTTCATCTGCCCGGGGCGCTATTTCTTCGCCGGTGAAGGCATCCAGCACCCGGGCTGCCTGTTTCAGGCGCACGGTTTTGGTGCCGCTGCGCAGCGTGTGGAGCATCACAAAGTTGTGACTGGCGTAGATTACGTCCTCGTGCTCGGTGTATATGTGCACGCCGGCTTCGCGCGCCAACTCCCGCAGGACGGCTGCCGGCACCAGGGGTGCGACGGAGTAGGCGTAGGTGTAGTGCTGCTTGCGCAGGATGGCGAAGCCCGGCTCAAAGCGGCCCTGTTGGGATACGCTGGCGGCCAATTCGACGGTGCCGGGCGTGTTGGCGGTATCGATGGAAAAAATTGGCCCCAGCTGCATGTCGGTTCCCCAATAGACGCCGTCGGGCAGGGATGCCATCACAGGGTCATCGTAGTTGTTGGGCAGGATGTTGACGCTCCACTGCCGCTTGCGCATTTTCACACGCATGCCGGTGAGGCGCTCGATGTTGGCCGGATCGAGGCTTTCGTCATCCGCAAAGCCCGGTGCGTAGATGAACAGGGACACCTTGCCGTCCTTTTCAAGGATGGCTTTGAGGGCGGCGCTGTCCTTTTTGGACAGGTGAAACACGTTCAGCAGGTAATACATCCTGTATTCCCGGGCTTTGCCGGACAGGATGTCCGACAGCAGCACAAAGTCCACCGGTGCACCCATGCGGGCGATGGCCCAGCCGCGCGCCCGCCAGTTGGGGATGTCCAGGTTGTTTTCGGTGGAGCGATAGAAGGAGCTGGTTTCGTCGATCACCACGACTACCTGCGCCGCGCTGCCCCGTTGGGGGGCGTGCAGGCTGTGCTCGCCCAGGTATACCAGCTGCTTGAACAGCGCCATGGTAGCCGGCGTATCAAAGCTGCCCCAGGTTGGACCGGCCCAGTCGCACCACCACGCGGCGGACTGGTGAGCCAGGATGTTGGAGAACTGTCGCTTGAGCAGCTCCAGCAGCTCGGCTTCGTTCCGGGCCTGGCCATAGCCGCTGTCCTCCCCCCACAGGTGGGTGCGGATGTCCTCCTCCGAGTACCACAGCTTGCCGGCCAGGCGCACGCTTTCATACGGCGACATGAAGCCGCCCTCCCCGCCTGTTCCGCGAAAGCCATAGCCATACGGGCTGCACAGGAAGTCAACGTCCTGGGAGGCCAGCACCCGGCTGAGCCCCGCATGCCCGCTGCGCGCTGCCGCCGTGTGCCGGCAATCGCTGTCCGGCGCGCCCTGCCCAAAGAAGCCATTGCTCCAGACCATTTCCTGCAGATAGCCATAGAACACTCCCGCCAGCCAGGCGCCGCCGGACGCTGCTTTGACAGCGCCTGCCAGCGTGACGATATCGTGCGCGACCCGGCTGGCCAGGTATTCAAAGTGGTCGATAGCCCGGCGGTGGCGCACCGGGTGGCGGAACAGGTATAATTCGGTTTCGGATTGCGCCTGCGGCGAGGGAATCAGGTCGTCGCGCAGCGATACCAGCTCATCTGCCCAAGCTGTCCGCAGTGCGTCATCCGTGCCGTATTTCTCTGTAAGCCATTGGGAAAAGCCGCGCTGCATGGGTTGGGAGTAATCGCCCGCCCAGTCCTCCATCGGGCCGATCTTCACCCATTCGCAGCTGTCGCCCCCGCCCAGCAGGATGCCCAGCATGTGGTTGCCCAGCCCGCGGGCGATCAGCTCCTCACACAGCCTGGTTACGTAACGGCAGGCGTCTCTCAGCCATATGTTCGACGCGTAGGAAGGCGTTTCATAGGGGAAGCGCCATTCCTCGCTGCCATCGGGCAGCACTACGCGCCGGTTGCGCGCGCGGTCCTCCATGATTTCGCATTCCTGCGGATACATCTGAATCCAGGCAGATTCATCGCCTCGCGGCTCTGTATATACGCGCAGCATGAATTTGGCGTCCGGGCAGCGCGCAGCATACCGCCCAATGGCTTCCAGCGGTTCAAACCGTTCGGATGGAAAGGTATCCGTCGCGGCGTCGTAGGTTCTGTCGAAGTTGCAGGCATGCATGTCCAGCTGAAACAGGCGGAAACCGGCGGCGACAAAGTCATCAAACCAGGGATCGTCCCGCCAGACGCCGTCCGCCTGCGGGTTTTTGTTGGTCTTCAGCATGGCGCCGAACACCGGCTTTCCGTTGATGTGCAGTGTGGGGGTGCCGTGATGCATGCTGACCGAGCAAATGTCCATTTGTATACCTCCGTTTAGAGCAAATAATATGGTATGTTCGCCTCAGGGGGTTTCTTCGCGCGTTACCCAGGCGCTGGGCGCCATGCCCGTGTGCTTTCGGAAAACACGTGAGAAATACTGCGCGTCCGGGATGCCGACGCGAACGGCTACTTCGGATATGCTGATGTCCCCCTTGCCGTGGTCCAGCAGCCACTTTGCCTGGGAGATGCGCGTTCGAACGAGGTATTCATGCGGCGTGCAGCCCAGCTCTGTCTGAAACTTCTTGCGCGCTCTGTTTTCCGGCAGGCAGAGCCTGCGGTACATCTCCTGCATGGTAAAATCCGGATTATACAGGTTTTCGATGATTTCTTTTTCCATCGCGTCCACACACGCGGAGCGGTGCCCGGTGCCGCGGCACAGGGCGATCAGCTCGACAATGGCGCTGTACAGGTGCAGCGCCAGCGGCGAATTGAGCAGGCCTTGCCGTGTAGCGATGCGATATAATATCATCATGATAGCCCGCACATCGCGGTTTGTGGTGTCGCGCAGCTTGAATGTTTCGGGAAAGGGATAAGCGCTGTTGACCATCAGATAGAGGTCCAGGCTGTCGGTGTCGGCGGTGAAGCCATGGTCCGTGTTGGGGGTTTGCACAATGATGTCGTCTTTCTGAAAGGGGATGCGCCGGCTGCCGGTCACCAGGGTGCCGCTGCCCCGCAGGCAGGCCATGATTTCCCAGATGGTGCCGTGGTTGATAAAGTGCTTCTTGAGGTTGGTGGAGGAATACATACCGACGAATTCAATCAATGCTGATACCTCCTCGCATGATCTTGGTGTGACGAAAAAAACAACAAGCTGGATTTTGGATTTTTTGTCCACGTATTGATGGGCAAATTCCATGTGCAAAACCCGCGGTTTGTGTTATTATATCCATATTACGGCATTTGTCAATCGGAAATGGTGACTAGGGAGCCGATATACTGAACAGATATCAACTCCTTGGCATTATATTCCATACCTTCAGATGGAACACAACCATCTTTTATGTATAAAGTGATGCAACATACGCTGAAAGCACTTTACATCTACTGACTAAGAATGTAGCTCTGTAAGACGCACATTACTTCTCGTCAATAGTTTAGAGGTGCATTCTTTGAATTCATTATTCGAAATGACTAGAATTTCTGCAGCTCATCTTTTGATAATAATAATCCATATACTATCTTTTGTTGGCTTTTTGTCTCTTTTCCTTTATCAAATACATCCTTCAGCGATTCGGACAGTAATTCGTTCTTGTGAGCAATGAAATGGTTTCCATATTCCTTAGACCAAATCAAATTCACCCACATAAAATCGGTCATATCGACTTTCGAATAATCATATATATCAGGATTAAGAATGAACCGAATATATTCTGATTGCTCAGAATATGGTTCAAGACGGGATATATCAAAGTCAAACCCAAACAATCTTATAATAATAGCTATATCAATTGTTGCCTTAAGTGGGTCAGGATAAACTCTGACACCTGGTGACTTTCTTCTTTCCTCATAGCAAGCTTTTATTTTATTAACAATCCGATCTTCTAGATTCTTATTAAAATCCAAGGCGTCATCCAACAAACAAAAGAAGATATTCTCTTCACTTAACTTGTCAATGTGTGATTCAAGATATGATTTGCTCTGTTTTAAAGATACAATCTTTCTCAGCGTGAAAATTCGGTTAATGCATTCGTCGATATCTTCTGTTTGTTTAATGAAATTAAGAACATATTCTTTCGTTTCATCTGAGCACATTCCACCGAGACTGTCGAATATTGCTTCCATTTCCGACCGGTAGTGTTCCCTTAAATACTGATACATATCCTCAGAACACATTCCCGTTATCAATGAATTACATACATCGGGTAGGTGAGCAGCCTTTACTTCAGTGAAAACCCGTATCGACTTCAGCATTTCGCCACATAGTGATTTATGATCATGAGACAACTCAATAAACACTGAAACAATCGCTTGGAGTGCTGCACAGGAAACACCTCCATCTTTATCACTGAGTTTGATCAACAATGAGAACGTATGCAGATACTCCGTAAAAACAGGAACCTTTAGTATACACAAGCTACGGCAAAGGTTCTCATACTTCGCAACACTATTAATTGACTCATCAAACAGTATTTCAGTTACGCAATATTGTTTAGTCCATGCTGATAAATTTTTATGTGTTACATATTTTACAACAATATCCAAGTCAATCTCGTTAAGTGGGTATTTTTCTCTATGCGTTCTTATGCCAAAGAGGTTCTTCTCACTATCAGGCGGAATCGGTGAATAAGAACAAAGCATAGCTTTGACATAATAACTAAAGTAGGTTTTGGGATTACTGAATCCATCTAGAGGCAATCTATTGATCTTAAAATAATGATAATAATCATATGCATATGCTTGCAATTCCAGTATCAATTCAAAAGCATGCCCCGTTGTCCAACCATTTTGTCTATACTCATTACGGCGCTCTTGTTTCTGAAGAAGCTCATTCATAATATGTAGATTTTTATGTTCCGAATGAGTTATCACGTCCAGGAATCGCACAGCGTTCTTGTATTTATATGGAATCAAGTTTAACAAATAGTTGAATTCTTTAGCTAGTTCCATCTGCGGGTTTAAAAGATTCATAGTTGCAAGACGGACTCGTGTCTTGTGAAGAAGAACGGTTATCAAGTCAGAATCATATAACAAACAAGCCTCTTCTTGTACTAAGGCGTCTATTTCTTTTGTTTTGTTAAGCAAAGTACCATAATAAATTTTTGTAGCAATGTCATCACAATGTATTATGGCTTCAGCGAGGTTAATGTAATCATTGTTAAGATACATTCGCTCGATTTCATCAAGCACAGATTCAGATATATGTACGTTTTTGCTTTCCATTTTAGATGACAAAAACACCAAATCCACTTTAGCCTTTTCGAGTGTTTCCTTGATGATTGCTGCTCCTTCAATAATTGATTTTGCAAATAAATCGTATTTGTCTTCATCATAAAAAACAATTGAATAACCACTTAACTTAATAGGTCCACATCTAACCAACGCCTTAATATCTTCTCGTGAGACATATTTATACGGCTTTAGCATTCCAAGTTTTTCCGATAATAAATCGCTAAAATCAATGTATTCGTTCAAGCTATCGTCATCTGAGATTAAGTGTAAATAAGCATACACTTTTTTACCGGACAACGATGTGATTTCAGCAGGAGCACTGCTAACCAAAGTTTCTGGAAGTGTATTTAAATCGATTACAGCAATATCCTTGCTCATGAGTCTCGAAATCTCAAATGACGAGGCAGGTTTGTCACTCAACCAAAAGTTCATGGGGCTTTCTTTCACGCTATGAAGCTCTTTGAAGTAGTTGATCCAGCCTATTATCAAATTCAGATTGTTATCATTCAATGAATAGCCCACAAAAAGAAAAGTGTGATTCGTAAGCAAAGAGCGTAGAAACGTACTTATCAGCGGATAGTTCTGCTCATAATTGATGTAATCACTTTCTTTTAGCACTATGGACTCAATATTACTAAAATCACCGTGCATTTTTATGATGTATTGATCGCTCGCTTTCTTTTCAGACAACAAGTCCGCATCTTTTGAGATAACCGAGTAAAACTGAACACTCGGAGTCTTTGAGTTCTCAAGTAGTGCATCGTAATTAGTAGTAATGATATGATGAGGAAGTATTTTGATTATTTCCTCGTTAATAGGATTTGAAGTTTTATCGTTTGAGTTGAGCTTTTTCTTTATAAATTCGTAGTATTCATTGTGTCCTTCGGAATCATCAAGTTGATAAAAATATTCTGGTATTCGAAGATATTCTTCCTGCGAATACAACCTGGCTCGTGGACAATCCCGACATTGTTGCTCATCATGTCTGGATCCGGAAAGAGGTTCTTCTTTTTCATAGCCGATTTCATTGGCAATTTCAGAAATGAGCTCTGACCATGTCGGAATACCGGAGTTTTTTGATACTCCGGCACCAACAAAAATTACCAAACGATCATTGTCTCGCGCCTTTTTTATTTCCTTAATTGAGTTAAGCCAATCCATGTTCGGCTCCTTTCTTTCATAGTCACTTCAACTTTTCGTACACATAGTAGCATTTCTTCCAACTTGGCTACAATACGTTTCTGCTCAATAAAAGGGAAAGGGGCCAGGTATTAGAGCAAATTAACTTATCATGTCGCAGTCGCAAACTTGTCTTTTGCCTCTGGCTGTGTCGCTGTTCGCTTGATATAGCACTGCTACGCCCGCGTTTACGCTCCTTGCCAGAGACAAAAATCCTGCGCAGCTTTGTGCGCCACGATTGCTTAGTTTGCTCTAATCACAGCAGTCATTCCACCACCCCATACTTCAGCATCGCCCGCCGCCGGCGCCAGTCCGGCAGGACCGATTCTACCAGCGCGTAAAACGCCTTGGAGTGATTCATCTCAATCAAGTGCGCCAGCTCGTGCACCACCACATAGTCTACCGCGGCATCGGGGTACATGAACAGGCGGTAGGAAAAGCAGATGGCGCCTTTTGCGCTGCAGCTGCCGAAGCGCGTGCGCGCGCCGGTGACCTTAACGCTGATTGGCATGACGCCCATCTGCCTGCCATAGCGCTCGATTTTTTCGGGCAGCTGGCGCAGCGCCTTGTCGCACAGCGCCCGGATTTCCTGCGGCTCCGGCTCGTCCGGCTCTGCGAGCCGCATAGCGATGTGCCGCCTGATCCACGCGCTTTTTTTGTGCACCAGGCGGCGGATGTCGTCCTCCGGCATGTCGTTGGGGGCGCGTACCAGCACGTCGCCGCCCGGCAATATCTCAATGCCCAATGTCTTTCGGGCTGAACGGACCAGGGTGTAGGCGATGCCGCCTTCGGCAGCGGGTTGGAAAAGCGGCTGTGCGCCGCGCGCGTATCTATTTGTCATTTTCGCCGAAAGCTGCCCAGCAGGTTGCGCATACCTTTGGCCAGGCGGCCCAGCAACCGGTTTTCTTTTTTGACGGCAACGGCAGCGTCCAGCGCGTTGCGCCTGTAGTCTAAGTTGTCCGGGCTTCTGCGCACGGCTTCCCGAAAGCTCTGGTGCGCGGTGTCGTATTGCTTCATCCCCTGCAGCACCAGCCCCTGCAGGTTATACCACTCGGCGTCCTTGCTGTCGGCGCGGCTCAGCTGGCACAGCGCCGACTCGTACTGCTTCTGGCTGATCAGCCGCTCGGTTACGGATTTGACCTGGCTAAGCGGTATGGTATGAAACGCGGGCTTTCGGCCGGCCGCTGCCTGCATGGCTTCCTCATAAGCTAAGTTGAGGGCCACCAGCTCGCGCTGGGCGGCGTCCTGTTCGTCCTGGGTTTCAAACAGGTCGGGATGGCAGGTTTTCACCCGCTGCAGGTACGCTTTGCGCACCTGCTCCTGATCGGCATCCCTGCTGACACCCAGCACATCAAAAGCGTTGGCCATACACCCTCATTCCACCAGCTCGCGGTGCACATCGGCGCCCAGCGCACGCAGCTTTTCTTCCAGGTGCTCATACCCGCGGTCGATATAGCCGGGGTTGTACACCTCGGTTTCTCCCTTAGCCATCAAGCCCGCAATAACCAGCGCGGCGCCGCCACGCAGGTCGCCGGCGATAACAGGCGCGCCGCGCAGCTCGGGCACGCCTTCGATATAAGCGGTTTTTCCGGATATCATCACCTTGGCGCCCATGCGGCGCATCTCGTCCAAATGTCTAAAACGGTTGTCAAATATGTTCTCAATGACCTCGCTGTGCCCCGTCGCGCGGGTCAGCAGCGCGCTCATGGGCTGCTGCAGGTCGGTGGGGAAGCCGGGGTATTCCTGCGTGCTCAGGCGGATGGAGCGGTGCCCCTGCCGGATGCGCACGCGGATGACATCATCCATGCTGTTGACCTGCACGCCCATCTCCAGCAGCTTGGCAATCAGCGACTCCATATGCGTGGGGATGGTGCCGCGTACCGCCACATCGCCGCGTGTCGCCGCCGCCGCGATCATCAGCGTGCCGGTTTCAATCTGGTCCGGTATCACAGTATAGCTGCCGCCGCGCAGCTTTTCCACGCCGCGGATGCGGATGGTATCGGTGCCGGCGCCCTTGATGCGTGCGCCCAGGCTGTTGAGGAAGTTGGCGGCATCCACCACATGCGGCTCGCGCGCGCAGTTGGTGAGCACGGTGTCGCCCTTGGCTTTCACAGCCGCCAGCATCACGTTGATGGTGCCGCCAACGGTGACCATGTCGAAGTTGATGTAGCTGCCCTTCAGCTTGCCCTGCAGCTGCATCATGCCGCCCCTGTCCTTTATTTCGGCGCCCAGGCTGCTGAACCCCTTGATGTGCTGGTCAATGGGCCGGCTGCCGATGTCGCACCCGCCCGGGTAGCCCACCTCCGCCATGCCAAAACGGCCCAGCAGCGCCCCCATGAAATAATAGCTGGCGCGCAGCAGCTGCGCGTAATGAAACGGCACCCTGCAGGTGTTGATGCCGCGGGGGTCGATGGTCATTCTTTTTTCACTGCGGTTATAATCGATGACAGCGCCCATGCCGCGCAGAATGCGGTACAGCACGTGGATGTCCTCAATGTCAGGCAGGTTTTCTATGGTGCAGGGCGCGTCGGACAGAAGCACCGCCGGCACCACTGCCAACGAGGTGTTCTTGCCGCCGGACACGTAGGTTTCGCCGCTGAGCGGCTGCTCCCCACGGATGACAAGCTTATATTTGTCCATGCCCTGCCTCCTTCCCGCGAGTATTAAACAGCGCGATTATAACATGAATGATAGGGGGTTGCAAAAAAGCCCATGATGGTGGGCCGTGGGCAGTGATTGGCTGGTATAGTTAAAAAGTGGGTGCTGTGAAAAACGGCTTATCCTATGAGCATGGAGTGTTTTCTCTTAGTTTTTGCAGCCGTACCGAAGGCACAGCGAAAACTGCCACACGGTGCGAAACGCAAGTTTCGCACCGCGGACGATCCGGATGGATCATCCTGCCGGTCACTCGCCGGACGGTTTGGCGCAGTTCAGCTCCAGGTCCAGGTGTTGGTTGGCAAAGCTGCACAGGGCATCAAAGCTCTGCTGGCTGATGTCGTGTTCGATTTTGCAGGCATCCTCAAACGCCGTTTCCTCGTCCACGCCCAGGTGCATCAGGATGCGGGCCAATGCCATGTGCCGGTTGAGCATGCTTTCGGCGATGCTGTGCCCGGCATCAGTCAGGTGGATCAGGTAGTCGTCATCCATGGTGATCAAGCCGTTTTCACGCAGCTGCTTCATGGCAACGCTGACCGATGGCTTGGTCACGCCCAGGCTGTCGGCAATATCAACAGAACGCGCATACCCTTTCTGCCGCTTCAACAGCAGGATTCGCTCCAGATAATTCTCCTGCGATTCATTGATTCTCACAAAATACCACCTCTCGTCCTGCATCCTATAATATCAGTTTATCCCCAAGGATGCAAGGACGAGACGGTAGAAAGTATTGTCAGTTCAATACGCCTGCCGGGCACAGTTTCTGGCGTTGGGGCACGCCGCGCAGCCGCCCGCCTTCCGGCGCCGCACCAGGCTGCGGACAATCAGCCCCACAACCGCAACAAGCGCCATGGACAGAATGATAGTTGATATGTTCATGTCATATAACCTCCTATACTGTCTCCTGCACGGCAACCAGGCCGGGCGCTGTGCCGCGGCGCAGCAGCAGGTACAGCATGCCGGCCAGCACAGCCAGCGCTACGGCTGTCCATAGGCCAAACCCGCCGCCAGTCAACAACATGCCCAGCTGGTAGAAAACCAGGCTCACCGCGTAGGCAAACAGCGTCTGGTACAGCAGCGCAAAGATTGTCCACGAGCGGCTGTTCATCTCACGGCGAATGGCGCCTATTGCAGCAAAGCAGGGAATACACAGCAAGTTGAACAACAGCAGCGACATGCCGGCCAATGCCGTATAGTGGTTTGCCAACACGCCCCATATCTCGTGCCCGACTTCGCTGACCTCAGCAAAGCCAAACATGATGCCGAAGGCAGCCACCACATTTTCCTTGGCAACCAGCCCCATCACCGTGGCCACCGACGACTGCCAGTCGCCAAAGCCCAGGGGCTTGAACAGCCAGGCCAGCGCGGTGCCCAGCCCTGCCGCAAAGCTCTTCTCCATGTCCATATCGTCCAGCATGGCAAAACGTCCGTCTACCATGCCAAACCTGCTGATAAACCAGATGAAGATCGCCGACAACAGGATGATAGAGCCGGCTTTCTTGATGAAGCTCCATCCCCGCTCCCACATGGAGCGCAGCACGGTGCTTGCCGCGGGCAGGCGGTAGGCCGGCAGTTCCATCACGAAAGGGGATGCCTCGCCGGCAAAGCGGGCCGTTTTCTTCAGGATGATGCCCGAAACAACCACCGCCGCCACGCCAATGAAGTACGCCAGGGGCGTAAACCACCACGCGCGGTTGAACAGCGAGCCCGCAATCAGGGCGATCACCGGCAGCTTAGCCCCGCAGGGGATGAACGAAGTGGTGGTGATGGTCATGCGCCGGTCGCGCACGTTTTCAATGGTACGGGAAGCCATGATGCCGGGCACCGAACAGCCCGTGCCAATCAGCATGGGGATGAAGCTCTTGCCGGACAGCCCGAACCGGCGGAACAGCCTGTCCATGATGAAGGCGATGCGCGCCATGTAGCCGCCGGCTTCCAGCAGCGCCAGCAGGAAGAACAGCACAAACATTTGCGGCACAAAACCCAGCACGGCGCCGACACCGGCGATGATGCCGTCCACCACCAAGCCATGCAGCCAGGGCGCCACCTCGGCAGCTTCCAGCCAGCCGTCTATCAGCGCGGGCACGCCCGGCACCCAGGTGCCGAATGCAGCCGGATCAGGCTCCTCCACCTCCAAAGCCTGCTGGTAGTCCGCTAAAGCCACCTGCTCGGTGCGGATGACTTCGCCCTCCTCGTCCGTAAAAACGGCCTCAGCTGTCAATCCGTCTGCCTGGGCCGGGAAATCCTCGCTGTCCGGGTCCAGCCCACGGGCTTCTGCCGCCGCCAGATAGGCTTCCAGGCGCACCTCAGCGTCTCCATATTCCTCCAGCGCCTCCTCATACGGGGCGCGTCCTCTGCCCAGCAGGAAAAATCCGTCGCCAAACAAGCCGTCATTGGTCCAGTCCGTCATCCAGGCGCCCACGGTGCTTACCGAAAGGTAGTAAATCAACACCATGACCGCCGCAAAGATGGGCAGCGCCAGCCACCGGTTGGTAACGATCCTGTCTATTTTATCCGATGTGCTCAGCGCATGCGGGTTCTTTTTCTTGTAACTGCCGGCCAGCATGGAGGTGATGGCTTCATAGCGCCGGGCAGTCAACGCGCTTTCGGCCTCGTCGTCCACGCCTGCCTCATATTGCTGAACAATGGCTTCCGCCTGCGCCAACTTTTCCCGGCTCAATCTCAAGCCGTCCACAGCCTGCCGGTCGCGCTCCATCAGCTTGACAGCGTACCAGCGCCTGAGCCGCTCGGGCGCATCCGCCAGCACCTGTGACGCAATGCCGCCCAGGGCGGATTCTGTTGCGACGTCCAGCCGCACCGGCGAAGCAGCCTGCTTGCTCCTGCCTGCCTTCACAACCGCATCGATCAACGCGTCCACGCCCGTGTTTCTCAGCGCCGACACCTCTACCGCTGGGCAACCCAGACTGCGGGACAGCGCCGACACATTCAGCTTGTCGCCGCTTTTGGCCACCGCGTCCATCATGTTCACAGCCACCACCACCGGAATGCCCAGGTCCAGCAGCTGCGTGGTCAGGTACAGGTTGCGTTCTAAGTTGGTGCCATCCACGATGTTGATGATGGCGTCGGGACGCTCCTCCGCCAGGTAGGTGCGCGCAATGACCTCCTCGGGCGTATAGGGCGAAAGGGAATAGATGCCCGGCAGGTCCACCAGGGTGATGTCCCGGTCGCTGCGCAGCGTGCCTTCCTTTTTTTCTACGGTTACGCCCGGCCAGTTGCCTACATACTGGTTGGCGCCTGTCAGCAGGTTAAACAGCGTTGTTTTGCCGCTGTTGGGGTTGCCCGCAAGGGCGATGGTAAGTTGCATGGCTTATCCTCCTGTCGTCATTAAATTAGTCTTTTCTAACCCTATGGCAAAAAAACAGCGGCGCAACAACGCCGCATCCACAAGCTTCAGCCGATGAAGATGATTTCCGCGTCCTGCTTGCGCAGCGTCAACTCGTATCCCCGCACCTTGATTTCGACGGGGTCGCCCAACGGCGCCGTCTTGCGGACATAGATTTCCGTGCCTTTGGTGATACCCATATCCATCACCCGGCGTTTGAGCGCGCCGCTTCCCCCAAGCCTCTCGACGCGGACCGTTTCCCCAACCTGTGCTTCCCTCAGCGTTCGCATACCGTACACCTCACACCATGATTTTCATCGCCATGTCGCGGCTGAGCGCCACGCGGCTGTTCTTGATGCCCACAATCAGGTTACCGGCATTCAGGCACAGCACCGATACCGCCTCCCCGGGCACAAAGCCCAAACTCTGGAGGTATTGCCTCGTCTCCGCCTTGCCCAACACCTTCCTGATGCACCCCTGGCATCCCGGGCTGACCATGCTTAAAGGCATTTCCACACATCCTCCCCACAGTTAGCAATGGCTAATCAGATGTTAGCTGTTGCTAACCAACTTGTCAAGCCCTTTTTGAAAATATTTCGAAAAGAATTGCAGAAACTCTCTAAAGCAATCTGCAAAGCAGGGGCACGTTTTCTATGACAAATCCGCCTCCAGCCGCACGCAGCGGCCGATAAAGCGCAGGTCGGCGATGTTGTGGATGTCGCTTTCAAATGCCTGGTCGTACCTCTGCAGCATCACCTGGAAGCGGGGCATCAGCTTCACCATGCGCAACTCAAAGCCCATATTGGTTTCTATCAGCATGATGGCGCCGTCCACCGGCGCATTGGCCGGCACCACCAGCACCTTGTCGCCCTGCTGGATGCGGAAGCCGCGCATCCGGTTGTCCGGCGCCTGAAAATAGAACACCTTGTCGGCAGGCGCACCCTCGATTTTGCCCTCGGTGATGGGCAGCAGCCGATGCGAAACCTCCTTCATGACGGCATTGTACACCGGCACATGCTTCAGCACGCTGCTCAGCGCGTCCAGCCAGATGGAGCCTTCAACCGCCTCGGTTTCGCCGGTGCTCGCTCTCTTTTCAGCCGCCTTGCGAACCGCCTGCTGCGCCTGAGGCATGGCTGTTTGCAGATCGACCGTGACGGCGATGTCGTCCAGGGTGAAATCCGCCTCAGCCTGCTGCTCCAGCCCCATCGTACGGAGGATGCGGCGCGCCTGGTCATCCGCAATAATGCGCTTGCCCGACTCCACCTCCTGGAGATACTTGCTGCTGACGCCGCACTTCTTAGCCACCTGTTTGACGGTCATCCCCCGCCTGTTCCGCTCCAGGCGGATCAAATCCCCCAGCCTGCTCATAAGCCCTCCCCGCGCAAAAGGCGCTTTGTGTCGTTGAATAGATCATCCCGGTTTTGAGCCATGTTGTCAACCATGCTTTTCAGCGCTCGTATTGTTAGCATGAAACATTGTTAGCACTTGAAGCCGGCGAGTGCTAAAAAATGGTTGCATTCCACGTTGCGGGATGCTATAATCAACTTATCACGATTGCCGGGGCTGTGCCCCGTTTACGGAGGGATTGCATGAGCGTACAACAACACCACAAGAAGGGCAGCATTTCCATAGACGCCCAAAACATCATGCCGGTTATCAAACGCTGGCTGTATTCCGATAAGGATATATTCATCCGGGAGCTGGTTTCAAACGGCGCCGACGCCATCACCAAGCTGAAGATGCTGGGCCTGGGGCAGGAAGACGACCTGCGCATCACCGTCACAGTGGACAAAAAGGCCGGCGAACTGCGCTTTGAGGACAACGGCATCGGCATGACAGCCAACGAGGTAGAGAAATACATCAACCAGGTTGCCTTTTCCAGCGCCGAGGATTTTCTAAAAACCTACACCGGTGAGGACCAGTCCGGCATCATCGGGCACTTCGGTTTAGGTTTTTATTCCGCCTTTATGGCAGCCGGCCGCGTCGTGATCGACACGCTGTCCCACCAGGAGGGCGCCGAGCCCGTGCGCTGGGTCAGCGAGGACGGCATCGCCTTTGAGATGGACCGCGGCACGCGTGAAACGCGGGGCACGGTGATCACGCTGCACATCATGGACGAAGAAAAAGAGTTTTTAGATGGCTGGCGCGTGCGCGAAGTGCTGGAGAAATACTGCGGGTTCATGGCTGTGCCCATATACCTTGTCGATCTGGAAGCGCTGGAGCGTGAAGCCGAAGCCGCCGAAAAGCGGCGCGCGGAAAAAGCTGAGAAAGCCGCTGAAAAAGCAAAGGAAAGCGCGGATGGCGAAACAACCTCAGCCGAAGTTTCGGACGATGCAGAAGAAGAGGAGGACACCGAAGAGCCTGCGCCTGCCGAACCCAAGCCCATCAACGACACCCACCCTCTGTGGCTGAAAAATCCCAGGGACTGCACCGACGAAGAATATAAGGAAACCTACCGCAAGGTGTTCCGCACCTTTGAGGATCCGCTGTTCTGGATTCACCTGAACGTGGACTATCCCTTCAACCTCAAAGGCATCCTGTACTTCCCGCACATCCGCCGCGACTTTGCCGGCCAGGAGGGCGAGATCAAGCTGTTCAACCGCCAGGTGTTCGTGGCAGACAACATCAAGGAAGTCATCCCTGAGTTCTTAATGGTGCTGAAAGGCGTCATCGACTGCCCCGACCTGCCGCTGAACGTATCGCGCTCCTTCCTGCAAAACGACGGCTATGTCAAGCGGATATCCAACCACATCGCCAAAAAGGTAGCCGACCGGCTCAACGGCCTGCACAACACCGAGCGCAAAACCTATGAAGGCTACTGGGACGACATCCACCCCTTCATCAAATACGGCTGCCTGCAGGACCGCAAGTTCTACGACGCGGTAAAGGATTCGCTGCTGCTGAAAACCACCGCCGACGAATACCTCACCTTTGACGAATACAAGGCGCGCAACGAGGGCAAGGCCGAGAAGAAAATCTACTACGCCAGCGAGCCCAACCGCCAGGCAGCCAGCGTGGCGCTGTATACCGCACAGGGCATCGATGTGGTTGTGATGGATACGCTGATCGACATGAATTTCATGTCCTTCATTGAATATTCCGGCATGGAGGTGCAGTTTGTGCGCGTGGACAGCGACGTTACCGGCCTCACCGAGGACAGCGACGAAGGCGCGCAGCTGGACCAGGCCCACCTGGAAAAGCTGTTCCGCGACGCGCTGGACAACCAGGAGCTGGCGGTCAAGCTGGAAGCGCTGTCCGACCGGGAGCTGCCCGCCATGCTCACCGAGGACGAGCAGATGCGCCGTTTCAAGGAGATGAGCGTCATATACGGGCGCGACTTCCCCATGCCCGATAAATACACCCTGGTGCTGAACCGCCTCAGCCCCGTCGTTCAGGCCCTCGCCGGCATGGAGGAGGGCGAGGACACCCAGCTGATGTGCCGCCAGGTGTACGACCTGGCCCGCCTGTCCTCCCGCCCGCTGGAGGCCAGTGATCTCAAAGCCTTTATCTCCCGCAGCAACAAGGTGCTGGCCATGATGGCAGAAAAAGCAGGCAAGGCGTAACGCCCACTGCAAGCAGCACAGAGCATTTTCAGCACCCCGGAACCTGCATTGAAAGTTCCGGGGTGTTGTATCCCTGTTCTTCTATATCGTTGTTCACCTGATGAAATGCTGCCGCACCTACACCCAAAGCATTCTGCTTCAAAAACGCTTCACTTCATCCAAAGCGCCCATCCTACAGCCCCGCCAGCACACGCACCGCCTCCGCCGCCAGCGCCATGCCCATGGCAGCCGGCGGAAACACCACGCTGGCCGGCACGCCGCGTTGTTTTGCCCCCTCATCTTTACAATGCATCGGCATCGGCGGTTCACGGGAAAACACAACGCGCAGCGCATAAACACCCCGTTTTTTCAGCTCCCGGCGCATCACGCGCGCCAAGGGGCAGCCAGCAGTATCCATGATGTCGGCTGTTTCAAGCCGGCCCGGATTCAGCCTGTTGCCAGCTCCCATTGCCGATACCATGGGCACGCCGGCCGCCTGCGCCCGGACAGCCAGCTCCACCTTGGCGGACACCATGTCCACAGCATCAACAATATAATCATAGGCGCCCAGATCATATTGATCGGCATTTTCCGGCACATAGTACACCCGATGTGCTGCTACGCGGCACTGCGGGTTGATGTCCAGCACCCGTTCCCGCATCACATCGGCCTTGAACCGCCCCAAAGTGGAATGCAAGGCGACAATCTGCCGGTTGAGGTTGGTGAGGGACACCTTGTCTCCATCGAATAGATCGAGCGCCCCCACGCCGCAGCGCGCCAGCGCCTCTGCGGCATACCCCCCGACCCCGCCCAGCCCGAACACCGCGACGTGGCTGTCTGCCAGGCGCTGCAGGGCATCCGCGCCAATGAGGGCTTCGGTTCTTGCAAAGGGATGGGTCATAGGCTTATCCGCCGGAACATGCAAAGAAAAGACTTTTCATATAGATTCTGATACGCTTCGCTTCCCATAAGCCCCTCCGCTCTGTAAAAAACCCATTGACTTCATCATTATAAAACAGATGAAGGAGCTGTCAAATGTTGTTGCTGATATAAAACTAAGGTTTATTCCCAAGGATAATCACCTTGATGTGCTGCGTAGTAGCGTAGTTGACGCCATGCCGGTTGTGTGATAGGATTAAGTGTATCAATTAATTTCTGTTCAACACGCAGGGTGGTGTATTGCTGTCCTTGTGGGATGAGGTGAGGATAGTACCATTGGATGCAACAGCCGGGCGACATATGCAAAAGGCATCGCTATACAGGCGCTTCAGCCGCTCTGTCTACAAGTATTGGCCATACTATGTGATGCTGTTGCCGGCGATTGCCTATTTTGTTATTTTTTGCTACGGGCCCATGTACGGTGTCCAGATTGCGTTCAAGGATTTCCGGATCAAGAAGGGTTTCAGCGGCAGCCCGTGGGCCAGCCCGCTGCTTAAATATTTCGCGCAGTTTTTTGAATCGTACTACGCCTGGAATATCATTCGCAATACGCTGGTTCTCAGCATTTATAGCCTGGTGGCCGGGTTCCCGATCCCGGCGATCCTTGCGTTGTCCATGGACGAAATGCGCCACAATCGCATCAAGAAAGTGGTGCAGACCATTACCTATGCGCCGAATTTCATATCAACGGTTGTAGTCTGCGGCATGATCCTCAGCTTTACCAGCCAGACCAGCGGGATCATCAACAACCTGATCGTCCGCCTGGGCGGGGAGCCTGTTGCTTTCATGTACAAGGAGGGACTGTTCCCCCATATCTACGTATGGACCGGCATTTGGCAGAGCACGGGCTGGAGCAGCGTAATCTACTTTGCCGCGCTCTCCGGTATCGATACGCAGCTGCTGGAGGCTTCCACGCTGGATGGTGCCAGCCGGTGGCAGAAAATCCTGTACGTCAAGATCCCCACCATCCTGCCGATCATTATCATTCAGCTGATTTTGAACGCCGGCAGCCTTCTCCACGTCGGGTATGAAAAGGTCTATCTGCTACAAAACAGCCTCAACCTGAATGCCTCGGAGGTAATTTCCACCTATGTCTATAAGCGCGGCATGATTGACGCGCAATACAGTTTCTCAACGGCTGTTGGCCTGGCGCAGTCCATTGTCAGCTTTGTCATGGTCTTCCTGGTGAATGCCATCGCCGGCAGGCTGAGCGAGACCTCACTATGGTAACAAGGGACGTGTTCATCAAGAAGCGCTCGCATATCCTGCAGACAGGCGGCGACAGGGTGTTCGGCGTTCTCAATGGCGTGTTCATCGTATTTGTTACTCTGATCACGCTATACCCGCTGATCTATGTGCTCAGCGCGTCCATCAGCGCTCCCTCCGCAGTCGTCAGCGGCCGCATGTGGCTGTGGCCTGTGGATGTCACCTGGGAAGGCTACAGCCGCATCATGCAGAACCAGGAAATCTGGCTGGGGTACAAGAACACCGTTGTCTATGTGCTGATTCAGATCGGCGTATCGCTTTTGACCACCCTGCCGGCAGCGTACGCCCTGACCATCAAACCCCTGCCGGGCCGCAAGATCCTGGTGTTCCTGTTTTCTGTGACCATGTTCTTTTCCGGCGGCATGATCCCTTTGTACGTGATCTGCCGCAACCTGAACATCGTGAACACCATGTGGGCGGTCATTCTGCCCAGCGCCACAAGCATGTGGTACATCATCCTTACCCGCACATTCTACCAGAGCACGATCCCGCGCGAGCTGGAGGAAGCCTCCCAGATAGACGGCTGCAGCCCGTTTGGCACTTTCCTGCGCGTGGTGATGCCGCTGTCCGGCGCGATCATTGCCGTTATGGCTCTGTTCTTCGGGGTTGCGCGGTGGAACAGCTATTTTGGCGAGATGATCTTTTTCCGGGATCGCCAACTGTATTCCCTGCAGCTGTTCCTGCGCGAGATTCTGATCATTGCCCAGTTCAGCGAGGAGAACACCTCCAACGCCGACGCCATCACCATGGCTGAGCAGCTGCGCATTTCCTCCATCATCAAATATGCCACGATGATTGTGGCAACCATCCCGCTGATTGTGGCGTATCCCTTTATCCAGCGCTATTTTGTCAAAGGCGTATTGATAGGTTCAATAAAAGGCTGATCGCCTTCTTAAGGAAAGGCGACCCTTTTATATAGATAAGAAAGGAGACCACCCATGAGAAAACTGTTTGTCCTGCTTCTGATTTGCACGCTGCTGCTGGGCTCCCTGGGCGCCATGGCGGAAAGCAAGTACGACCTGTCCAAGTTTGTGATCACCTATGAGGATTTCCCGCTGACGGAGGAACCGAAAACCATCACCATGATGGGCATTAAGCACCCCATCCACGGCGAGTGGAAGGATATGGTGTTCTTCGGCATGATGGAAAACGCGACCGGCGTAAACTTTGACATCACCACCATCCCGCTGGATGGGTACGCCGAGCAACTCAACCTGGCCATCAACACCGAAAGCTACGCCGAGGTGATGATGGGCTGCATGATCACCAACAACCAGATTGTGGACTGGGGTTCCCAGGGCGTGCTGATCCCGCTGAACGACTACATCACTGAGGAACTAACCCCCAACCTGTACGCCTTCCTGGAGATGTATCCCGAGGTCAAGGGCGCTGTTACGGCCCCGGACGGCAAGATCTATGCGCTGCCGCAGCTAAACTCCGCACCCATTGCGTACCTGAGCCCCTGGTGGGTGAACGGCGATTTCCTGACGGCGCTCAACCTCAAAGACGAGGATCTGCCTACGACAATTGATGGTCTGCTGGCGCTCGCCCGCCGCATCCGCGATGAGGATCCCAATGGCAACGGTCAAGCCGACGAAATCGCCATTTCCGTATATGACGGCCTGGGCGGTCTGAACATATGGACCGGCGCTTTCGGCCTGCCCTCCACAGGAGTATATGTGGACGACGATGGCAAAATGCAGTTCGGCATGCTGAACACCGAAAAGATGACAGCATGGCTGTCCTTCCTGAAGACCCTGTATGATGAGAACCTGATCCCCAAGGATTTCCTGACCATGACGATGTCGGATCAATCCGCGCTGGGTGCTGAGAAGCGCATTGGTATTGCCATGCAGGCCATCCCGGGCAACATCTGGTACCATGAAGGCACATCAGAAGAAAAAGATGCCTTCTTCGCGTCCTGCCCGATGCTCCCGGTCCTGGGCAGCGACATGTCCGAGCCCATGCTGCCCCATGGCGGCTTTGGCATCGCAACGGGTACCTTCGCGCTGACCGATCTGTGTGAAACCAACGGCAATGTGGAGACCATGATGCGCTGGGTCGACTATCTGTATTCGGTTGAAGGCTCCTATCTGATCCACTACGGGCCGGAAGGCGTCATCTATGAAGAAGATGCGGACGGCAACCGCGTCACCATTTTCCCGAGCGACGGACGCTCCACCGAGGAAGTACGCGGCGGCGATCTGACCCCGGACTGCGGCATCCCGATGCCCAAGTACGTGCGCCCGGATACCGAAGGCCGTTCCACCGAGAAGCAGCAGATTGCCCGCACGCGCCAGGCGGATGAGAAACAAGTGCCCTATAAGCGCCTGATCAAGCCGGCCCTGTTCTTTACCGAAGAGGAGACCACCGAACTGTCCATCATCGAAACCGACCTTGGGACGTTCATGGAATCCGTGCTTGCCAAGTTTATCGTGGGCGAACTGGACCTGGCCAACTACGAGGCAGAGGTTATCCAACCGCTGTCAAAGAACTTCAAGATCGAACGCATGCTGGAGATCCAGCAGACAGCGTACGATCGCTACGTTTCCGCCATCTGATCCGCATAACGACCGGGCCGGGCGCAGCCAAGCGCCCGGCTTTTTTGCGTCACCGCAAAGGGGACAATACGCGCCATTGGAAGGGAAAGCGCCCGGGATGCTCAAAGGATTGTGCTGAGAAGTTCCCTGACGCGCTTCGTGTCGTGCTCGGTAAGCCTGTGCATCCCGAGAGGAACGGCTGAAGGTTCTGATGATCAAATGGATACTGTTATGTCAAGAGGGACGACGTTGGTATGAAGAAGTACATCGGACAGTTTCTTCGCGTATATTTGGTTGGTGTTCTATGGAGATCATGCCGGTGATCGTGAAGATAGTGTAGTGTTGGAGAACATTCAGTGACTTTGTAGTTCATTTATTCAATCATCTACACATTGAACTTCCCAGAACGCAACCGTTCTGCGTTTCCAGGTATACGTGATGTACAGCGTGTTGCCCTCAGCAATGATGGCGGGGTAGGAGAACTCGCCATCGTGTTTGTCCACAGGCGCCTCATTGTGATCCAGCACCAATGCTTCTTCCCAGGATGTACCGTTATCTGCCGACAGGCTGAGCACGATGGGCGACCGGGGGCCCCAGTTCTTTCCAACCGGATTGTGCACCAGGGCTAAAACATCGCCAACCTTTACCAGGTCAATTCCAC
The DNA here is from genome assembly GCA_050952845.1 of Christensenellales bacterium. Taxonomy (GTDB): domain Bacteria; phylum Bacillota; class Clostridia; order Christensenellales; family Aristaeellaceae; genus JAGVSV01. The sequence continues at coordinate 3,366,595 of JBMNLP010000001.1, read as the reverse complement.
TGTTGTTGTTGGGCAGCAGGGTGGGGTAGGCGAAGCTCCAGGTTTGTCCATCATCAGCGGAGTCGCTGCGGTAAATAAACCCTTCAGTGCTTCTCAGCAGCATATGAACGGTGCCCGGTTGGGACTCCCATAGGGTGGGCTGGATGATGCCCTTGCCCGTGAGCCCGGCATGGTGCAAAGGAATCAGGCTGGATTTTTTATAATGCATCCCATCGGCAGAGCGGTCCACAAAGGCATCCCATGCCTGCTCTGTCTCTATGGACGCGGGCGCGAGCATGTCACCGCCGGACAGGAGGATGCACTTGTTTTTCACTGGTCCTCTGCCTCCAAGGTCTCCTTTGACCAGTTCTTCAGGCATGGTCCAGCTGTTGCCTGCATCATCGGAGTACACAAACCGCGTATGCCAGGCGATCGGAGAGGAACCAACCTTGTAATAAAGAAACAAACGCCCCGCTGCATTCTTGGACAGCACAGGGTTCCAGCAGGGCACGCCCTCGCTTTTTACCAGCTGCAAGGGTGTTGACCAGCGGCCTTTCACCCGCTTGCTGATCCAGATAGATACGTCCGGATGGCTTTCACGCGTACCAGCAAACCAGGCAGCCAACAGTGCGCCATCCGATGTTTTAATGATGGTGGACGCATGGCACTGTGGAAAATACTTGCCAATTTCAAAAATATGTTCATATGCGGTTTGTTTTATCTTCATTTCGCTTGCTTCTTTCATGTTGTAATACCAACTCCAAACATTAACGCATCGTCGTGCCGGGTTTTTTGTCTTGCAGCTTTGTCGGCTGCTCGGTCAGCGTAGCGCTGCTACGCTTCCCTCGTCTGCTCCTCGCTGCAAGCCAAAATCCCTCGCCCCTTTGGATGCATTCATGTTTTACGTTGGTATAATGATGATATTTTCCTGAACGCTATCCGGAGCATGCTCACCAAGCTGAGTCTCTGCTTTTCAAATAGTTTGAAAAGCATCCATTCTATCAGGGGTGGCTTCCGACCACCCCTGATAGTTCAATCAACTGCGCTGGTTTTACTTGCCTAAAGCCTTGTTCCAGGCACTGTTGTAGATTTCTTCCATTTCTGCCGCGTCATTACGAATGGCATCCATGACGCTGTCATAATTCTCAATCGGCTCTGCCCCGGTGATGTACTTGTCAAATTCCTGGTAAACGATGTTATCAATCTTCACAAACAGTTCGTTATAACGCTCTGTTTGTTCCTGGTCCAGGGGCGGTGTCAGAACGGGATCGCGCAGGCTTTTGTCCGCATTGATGCCCGCGACCACGGCGCGGTATTGGGCGATGGCTTCATCAGATTGGAGCATGTAAATTTCCATCTGGTTTTGTAAGCCGGTATCAACATAAGGTGTCATATCATTGAGACCAACGCCAAGTGCAGACTGAATGTCATAAGAGGCATTCGCGCCGGCTGAGACGTATTGCTCAAGCAGCTCTTCCTTGACAATCAGCTTCCCGTCAACAACATCATAGGTCACGCCTTCTTTTCCATAACCGTTTACATCTGCCCCCTGGTCAGAATAGCACCAGTCCAGAAATTTGATGCAGGCCTCAATTTTGTCGCTGGAGGTGGCGATGACCCAGGCATCGTTGGTCCAGTCGAAGCTGTAGGAAAAGTTCCTGGCAAAGCCAAAGGAATTGGTTAATGTCGGCAATACCTCGATTTTATAGGCGGGATCTACGGTTCTTAAGGCGGCGTTGAAGTTGCGGACAACGCCATCGTTGTCAAAGGTGGCGACCGCTCTGCCGGAAGAGAGCTTCTCAGACCACTGATCCTTGGTGTTGGTGGCATAATCCGGGTCTAACAGACCGGCTGCATATAGCTTGTTCAGGTAGCGCAGCACTTCCTTGAAGTTTTCATGCGCGGGCCCATACACCCACTTGCCGCCCAGTTCCTCATCATAATACATGGATTCACCTGAGCCGAGTGGATAGGCCATGGTTTCCAGAAGCTTTCTGGTTCCGGAAGAGGAGGAGCTACGGTTTGTCACCATGATTAAATCAGGCTCGGCTGCGTGGATCGTCACCAGGACATCATATAGCTCATCAAAGCTGGTTGGGGCAGCCAAGTCGTATTTTTCAAGATAGTCTGTTCTGAAATTGAACAGGGGTCCGCTTCTTCGCCAATCAGGGTTCATGCGTTGAAGCACAGGGCCATGGTAAAAACTGCCATCCACTGCGAGCATCTGTAGCGTCGGGTCTGCGTCCAGCAACTTGAACAAGTTGGGCATCTGATCGCGGTAATCGCTCAAGTTCACGAACATCCCGTCCCTGGCATACTTGCGAACATCAGTAAGGCTGACCCGCATGATATCAGGCATATCGTCCGTTGCAATCAGGGTGCTCTTTTTATCATCATAGTTTGCATCAGGAGTGGTTTCAATCATCAGACGGACGTTGAGGATTTCTTCAATGGTGGTTCGTTTGATGGTATCCGATTTGATGGGCTGCAGCGCATGCTCGCCGCGCATGATTCGGATTTCTACCGGTTCGTCACTAATCCAGGTGGAAGGCTTGGCCTCCGCCCAGACAGCTTGTTGCAGGCTCAACACCATCACCAGTGCCAACAACAGAGAAAGAAACTGTACCTTTTTCATAAGATCCCTCCTTTAATTATGGTTAAACGCCATATGGCGTTTAACAGTCATTTGTATCAACCTTTGATTGAGCCAATCATCACCCCCTTGACAAAATACCGCTGCACAAATGGATAAACAACTAAAATGGGCAGGGTGGACACGACGATGGTTGCTGCACGCATGGTTCTGTCGGTCACTGCAAAACTGGCATGCGTACTGGTAGCCACCATTAAATCCTCATTTGCGGCACCGGCAACCAGCAGGTTGCGCAACAGAATTTGCAAAGGCTGCAGGTCTTTCCGGTTGAGGTAGAGCATGGCATCAAAGTAGCTGTTCCAATGGGAAACCGCATAAAACAATAACATTGTCGCCAGCGTAGCTTTTGATAGGGGAATAACAATCCTTGTCAACACAACAATATCATTTGCGCCATCCAGATAGGCTGACTCAATCAGGCTATCAGGAATGGACTGGAATGAGGTGCGGATGATAATCATGTTATAGGTGTTGATAGCAGGGGGAATGAGCAGAGCCCACCTGGTATTGATCATTCCATACTGTTTAATAGCCAGATAAAGGGGAATCATACCGCCGGAAAAGAACAGGGTGATGGTGACCATGGTGGTAAAAAATTTCCTGCCGGAAAAACTTTGTCTGGAAAGCGGATAAGCACACAGGCTGCTCATCACCAGGTTGATGGCGGTACCAAAAATCGTATAGAACACAGAATTGCGCATATACATGAACAACTCGCCTTGAAAGATGGTTTTGTATGTTGCCAGCGTTATATTCACAGGGTAAAACGCAACAGAGCCCTTCATAACATCAATACCGTGGCTGATGGAAATGATGAAAATCAGATAAACCGGATACAGGGTGATAATAATCAACAAAAACAAAATGATATTGTTGATGATGTTGAAGATTCTTTCAGCTGTTCCTCTTTTATTTGCCATCTCTGCTTCTCCTCACCACAGCGAAGTTTCCGTGAGTCTGCGCGAAAGCCAGTTTGTTACAATGACAAACACCAGAGAAACCAGCGACTGAAACAGGTTAACGCCAGTAGCATAGCTGAAGTCGGCATCCTGAATGCCTCGCTTGTAAACATAGGTTGTGATGACATCGGCAACCGACTGATTGCCGCCATTCATCATCAGCCAGATTTTTTGGAAAGAAACATTCATGATGCGCCCCATCGCTAAAATCAACATGATGACAATGGTAGGGAGTATGCCGGGGAGGGTAACGTGAAGTGTTTGTTTCCATCTCCCTGCGCCATCAATCCTGGCGGCTTCATACTGCTCCATGTCCAGCCCGGACAGCGCCGCCAGGTAGATGATGGATTCCCAGCCGGTGTTTTGCCAGAGGTTGGAGCCGATATACAATTGGCGGAAGTACTTCGCTGATGTCAGGAAAGGGAGGGGCTTGAAGCCCAACAGCTCTAAGCCCCGGTTTACGATACCAGTGGAGTTGAACAGATCGTTCATCATGCCAACCACCACCACCACAGAGAGAAAGTGCGGCAGATAGGTGATGGTTTGAACAGTCCGCTTGTATTTGCTGGAAGCGACCTCGTTGAGCAGGAGCGCAAAGACGATCGGCGCGGGAAATGTCACGGCAAGGTTAAGCAGGTTGAGGATGATGGTGTTTGCGAAAACGGTCCAGAAATAGGGGTCCTCCACAATCATCCGGACGTACTTCATGCCGTTTTCTGAGGCTATCGGGCTATACAGTATGCCTAACTTTGGCTTGAAATCCTTGAAGGCTAAAATCACGCCATACATTGGGTAATAACAAAAGAGCAGATAGTAAACAGCCGGCAACAGCATCAGGAGGTATAAGTATTTGTCGCGCTTAAATGCTTTCAGCCAGCGCATCCTCTGATGGTGTCGTATGCTGGTCTTTACTGGAATCCCGTTCATCAAAATACCTGCCTGAGCCTTTGCTTTACCTTTTGAACAAACATGCCTCATCTCCGATACCAGGTCTCTTAAGTTGCCTGCTATTTTGGTTGATTTGTTGCTCTGCAATGCGGAATAAATCCATAGATAGCATATATCCTGTTGTCAATTCTGTCAACAACTTGTCTCACTTGAATTTCCGTATTGTCATGCGAACAATGGCTAATACCAACTCCAAACATTAGAGCAAATTTACTTATCATGTCGCAGTCGCAGACTTGTCTTTTTGCCTCTGGCTGTGTCGCTGTTCACTTGACGTAGCGCTGCTACGCCTGCGTTCACGAGACGCAATTCGCCATAGTCGATTTCTACGCTCGCGTGGCTCACTTGAAATCTCCGTGGCTCATTGGGCTGACAGCTCGCTTTATCCCGCACAGCGGGCGCTCGCCTCTGCCCCTTGCCAGAGACAAAAATCCTGCGTTGCTTTGTGCGCCACGATGGCGTAATTTGCTCTAGAATCTTCCTTGCGTCAGCGAGGGATGAACTGTTGACCTTCCCCTGCGATAATGGTATTCTTCCATCAGAACAACAGGCAGCCGCAGCCGGCTGGCGCGGCATGAAGCCACAGGAGGCATTGGCATGAAATACGCAATCGGCATTGACTTTGGCACGCTGTCCGCCCGCGCTGTGCTGGCGCGCGTTCAGGATGGGCACGAGGTGGCGTCCAGCGCCATGGACTATCCTCATGCCGTTATGGACAGGCAGCTGCCCGACGGCACGCGCCTGGGCACAGACTGGGCTTTGCAGCATCCGCAGGACTATTTGGACGTGTTGACGCACACCATCCGGGAGGTGATGCGCGTTTCGGGCGTTGATCCCCGGGATGTCATCGGCCTGGGGGTGGACTTTACCGCCTGCACCATACTGCCCGTGCTGAAGGACGGCACGCCGCTGTGCTTTTTAGACCAGTTCCGGTCCAACCCCAACGCCTATGTCAAGCTGTGGAAGCATCATGCTGCCCAGGACAAGGCCAACCAGCTCAACGACATTGCGCAGGCTCGCGGCGAAGCCTGGCTGAACAACTACGGCGGCAAAATATCCTCCGAGTGGGCGTTTCCCAAGCTCTGGCAGGTGCTGGACGAGGCGCCGGAGGTGTACAACGCCATGGACAGCTGGGTAGAAGCCGGCGACTGGGTGGTGTGGCAGCTGTGCGGCCGGCAGACGCGCAATTCCTGCGCAGCGGGCTACAAGTCCATGTACAGCAAGCGGGACGGCTATCCGGACAAAGCCTTCTTCAAGGCGCTGGACCCGCGGCTGGAAAACGTCATTGCCGAGAAATACGCCGGCGCCGTATCGCCCATTGGCAGCAGGGCAGGCAGCCTCACCAAAGCCATGGCGGACACCCTGGGGCTGGTGGAGGGCACAGCGGTGGCGGTGGCTAACGTGGATGCGCATGTCTGCATGCCGGCGGTAGGCATCGAAAGCCCGGGCAACATGCTGGCCATCATCGGCACCTCCACCTGCCATATGGTGCTGGGCAACGAAACGGTGCAGGTGCCGGGCATGTGCGGCGTGGTGGAGGACGGCATCCTGCCCGGGTTTGCAGGCTACGAAGCCGGACAGAGCTGCGTGGGCGATCATTTCGCCTGGCTGGCGGAACACTGCGTGCCGGCGGCATATGCAGCCGAAGCCGAGGCCCGCGGCATCGATATCCACCAGCTGCTGACCGAAAAGGCGGAGCATCTGAAACCCGGCCAGAGCGGGCTGATCGCGCTGGACTGGTGGAATGGCAACCGCAGCGTGTTGGTGGACGTGGACTTGACGGGCCTCATGCTGGGCATGACGCTGCAAACCACAGCTGAGGAGATGTACCGTGCGCTGATCGAAGCCACCGCCTACGGCACGCGCATCATCGTCGAGAACTTCCGGGAAAACGGCGTGGCGGTCAACAGCTTCATCGCATCCGGCGGCATCAGCCAGAAGAATGCCCTGGCCATGCAGATCTATGCAGACGTGCTGGGCATGCCGGTTAAAATCGCCGGCGCCGAACAGGGGCCGGCGCTGGGCAGCGCCATATTCGGCGCTGTGGCGGCGGGCAAAGCAGCCGGCGGCTATGACGATGTGTTTGCAGCTGCCCGCGCCATGGGCCAGGCGGAGAACAAAGTGTACCAGCCCGACCCGGACGCCGTCGTCATCTACGACAAGCTGTATCAGGAATATTTGACGCTGCATGACTACTTTGGCCGGGGTGCCAACGATGTGATGAAGCGCGTGAAAGCCATCAAGGTGGCGCAGTCATAAGAAAGGACAACAACATGAAACAGTATGAATTTTGGCTCGTGGCAGGCACACAGACGCTGTACGGAGACGATGTCATCCGCCAGGTGGACGAGGACGCGCAGGTTGTATGCCGCGCGCTTAACGACGACCCTGCCGTGGTGGGCACCGTGGTATACAAGGGCGCGCTGGTGGATTCCGCCGCCATTGAACGCTTTGTGGTGGAGGCCAATGCGGCGCCTGCGTGCGCCGGCATCATCACCTGGATGCACACATTTTCGCCCAGCAAGATGTGGATTGCCGGCCTGACGCGCCTGCAGAAACCCTACCTGCACTTCAACACCCAGTTTTACCGCGATATCCCCTGGGACACCATCGACATGGACTATATGAACCTGCACCAGTCCGCCCACGGCGACCGGGAGCATGGCTTCATCGGCGCCCGCCTGCGGCTTGCGCGCAAGGTCATCGCCGGGCACTGGGACGATCCGGCCATCCGGCAGCGCATTGGCGGCTGGATGCGGTCGGCTGCCGGTGTGCTGGAAAGCAGGCGGCTGAAGGTGTGCCGCTTTGGCGACAACATGCGCGATGTGGCTGTCACCGAGGGCGACAAGGTGGAAGCTGAGATCAAGCTGGGCTGGAGCATCAACGGCTACGGCGTCGGCGACCTGATCGGGGTATTCAACGCCGTTGCCGACAGCGAAACCGACAGCAAGATGGACGAATACCGCCAGCGGTACGACTTTGCCACCGACCGGTTGGACACCGTGCGCTATCAGGCAAGGATAGAAGTGGCGCTGCGTAAATTCCTCACCGAAGGCGGCTTTGGCGCTTTCACCAACACCTTCCAGGACCTGCAGCAGCTGCGCCAGCTGCCCGGCCTGGCCACACAGAACCTGATGCGCGATGGCTACGGCTTTGGCGCGGAGGGCGACTGGAAGGTCGCCGCGCTGACGCGGGTGATGAAGCTGATGGCCAAGGGCCTGCCTGGCGGCACAGCCTTCATGGAGGACTATTCCTACCACATGGACCCCCTGAACGAAGGCATTTTAGGCGCCCACATGCTGGAGGTGGACCCGGACATCGCAGCCGACCGCCCACGCATTGAGGTGCATGAACTGGGCATCGGCGACCGTGAGGCGCCTGCCCGGCTGTGTTTCAACACGGGCGATGGCGACGCCATCACGGCCTCGCTGGTGGACATGGGCGGGCGGATGCGCATGATTGTCAACGATGTGCTGGCCCGCGCCCCCTACCAGGATATGCCCAGGCTGCCCGTCGCCCGCGTGATGTGGAAGCCGCTGCCCAACCTGAGCACCGCTGCCGAAGCCTGGATACTGGCCGGCGGCGCCCACCATACCGTGCTCAGCTACCAGCTGAACGCCGAACACATGCGCGATTTCTGCCATATGATGGGCATTGAGTTCATCCACATCAACAGGGACACGAAGATCGCCGACCTGATGCGTGAGCTGAGCGTCAACGACATCATCTGGAGGTTCAAATAAGTGCTGCGCGAGTTAAAACGGCAGGTGTATGAAGCCAACATGCGCCTGCCCGCGCTCCGGCTGGTTGCGTTCACCTGGGGCAATGCGTCGGGCATCGACCGGGAGCGCGGCCTGTTTGTCATCAAGCCTTCCGGCGTGCCCTATGAAAAGCTCACTGTGGACGACATGGTGGTGATGGACTTAGAGGGCAACAAGGCCGAAGGTCGCCTCAACCCTTCCAGCGACACGCCGACCCACCTGGCGCTGTATAAGAGGTTTGCCGATGTGGGCGGCATCGTGCACACCCACTCGCGCTGGGCCACGATATGGGCCCAGGCCTGCCGGCCCATCCCGGCCTATGGCACCACGCACGCGGACTATTTCCACGGCCCCGTGCCCTGCTGCCGGGCGCTGACTAAGCAGGAAGCCGCCGACGCCTACGAGCACCATTCCGGCGTCATCATCGCAGAGCATTTTGAGCAGCATGGGCTGAACCCCCTGCACCTGCCGGGCGCGCTGCTGCAGGCCCATGGCCCCTTCGCCTGGGGCAAAGATGCCGACGAAGCCGTGTTCCACGCCGCGGTGCTGGAAGAAATCGCCATGATGGCGTTTCATACCGAGCTGGTGCCCCAAAGCGCAAGGCAGGAGATGCCGTCCTATATTCTGGATAAGCACTTTGAACGCAAGCACGGACCGAACGCCTATTACGGGCAGAAAAGCGGCGAGACCTGATTTTAGAGCAAATTACGCAATCGTGGCGTACAAAGCTGCGCTGGGTTTTTGTCTTGTAGTTTTTATTGGTTGCTCAGTCAGTGTAGCGTTATTATGCTTGTGTTCATGCCTATTGCCAAAGGCAGGAACCTTGCGAAGCTTTTTGTGTGATTTGTTTTATTTGTTTATAGAATGTTTTTTTCGATATTCGCTGGGTGATATGCCAACAAATATGACAGCGATACGCATCTGATGATGGCAGCGGCAACCCTTACGCTGATGCCGTTGATGATACTATATCTGTTTACCCAGAGATATTTCATCGAGGGCATTGCATTCTCCGGAGTAAAAGGCTGACGAAAGAAAGGTACGTCCCATGACGAATTATGAACGAGCTGTTTGGTTCGAGCACCCGGATGCTATCCCCATGAGTTTTAGTATAAATCGCGCCAGTTTTGACTATTACAATCACAACGATTTGGCTGATTTGATGGCAGACCACAAATATCTGTTTCCCAATTTTGACCGGTCGTCTTTTGATTTTAACCCACCGTACCATCCTATCGCCCGTATGAACGAGCCTTTCACTGACGATTTCGGTTGTATATGGATGACACCGATCAATGGATTAACCGGCACGGTAAAAATTCATCCGCTGGACGATTGGGAGAAGTTTGAGGCTTATTCCTTTCCAGACCCAGAAGTCTGCATGGGCATCGGCCCCATTGACTGGGCTAAGGAGAAGATATCCATAGATGAAGCGCGTACAAGGGGCGAATTTATCAGTCGTGGTCTGCGCCACGGACATACATTTTTACAGCTTTCGGACATTCGGGGATATGATAATCTGATCTTCGACATGGCGGATGATGAACCGCTGTTGATGGAATTGTTGGACGGTATCGAGCAGTTCAATCTTTTCATTATAAAAAGATATCTGGAAATGGACGTAGATCAGGTAACTTATGCTGAGGATTTGGGTATGCAGGTGGGACCGATGATTTCACCAGGGCACTTCAAGAAGTACATCAAGCCTAGCTACAAGCGCTTGATGACGCCTGCGATTGAACAAGGCAAGATTGTGCATATGCATTCTGATGGTGACATTCGTTTGTTGGTGGATGATATCATCGATAACAGCGTTCATGTGATTAATCTTCAGGATCTGGTTAATGGCATTGATTGGATTGCGCAAAAATTCCGTGGAAAGAAATGCGTGGAGTTGGACATTGACCGCCAGTTGATTACCGTGAAAGGCACGCCACAAGAGATTGACGATCTGATTCGTCGGGAAGTTGCTACCATTGGCACTCCTCAAGGCGGTCTTGCGATGATTTTCGGACTTTATCCAGGAACACCAATTGAGAACGTAAAAGCGCTGATGGATGCGATGGAGAAGTACGCTGGCTATTTCAGGTAATTTATACCAACGTAAAACATTATACTGAACGAATGAGTAAATGCACTGATGGGGTGAGGATTTTTGATGGCTGCGCTAAGCCAAAAGAATGAGGCGTAGCCGTAGCCTACGCCGAATGAAAGAGGCAACGCGCAGTCGCAAAAAGACCGACTCATCGAAGCATTTATGATTGAGTTCAGTATTAGAGCAAATTACGCAATCGTGGCGTACAAAGAAAAGTTAGCGATTGCACCACAATAAGTCAATCAGCTTTATTCATACCGCACCAGCCCCTGCGCGGCTTGCAGGCTGGGCGCGCGGCCTGCCGCGGCGCAGGCAAACAGAGCGGCGCCGTACGCGGCTTCCTCCCGGTAGCGCGGCAAGTGCACGGGCAGGCCGAATCGCGCTTCGATGGCTTTGCGCAGCGCCGGGTTTTGCCGCAGCGCGCCGCCCGCCCCTACCAGGATGCCCGGCGCCGGGCACGCGCGCGCCGGCAGCAGCCGGTACAGCTGATGCAGTTCCTCCGCCATGCCCTCGATCAGCCCGCCCACCAGGTGGCGTGCAGTGAAGTTGCCTGGGCTGATCTGCCCGATGGACGCGCGGAGATCGGGCGCTTCCCGCGTGCCGGAAAACAGCGGGGTCACCTGCAGCTTGTCGGACAAGCCCAGCGCCGCTTCCCCGGCAGCGTTCATGGCGGCGTACAGCGCTTCGTCATCGACGGATCCCCCCATCAGTTCGGCGCAGGACAAAAAGAAATCCTTCAGCAGCGCGTAGGCCCGGCCTCCGCACAGCGCCGAGCCTACGGTGAGATATTCGTCGCCGTTCAGCGGCCGGAAGCCGGGTGCGCTGCTGCCCCGCGCCGCCAGCGCCGATACCTGGCTGCCTGTCCCTACGTTGACCAGCACGCTGCGCTCCGGCTCCCGGACCGAGCCGATGAAGCTGGCCTGGTTGTCGCCGATGGCGACGGCGATGTCAAAGCCTTCTGCGCTTTGTCCCAGCAGCACGGCGCCCGGGCGCACAGCCGGAAACAACTCCGCAGTTAGCCCCGCGCGGGCGATGGCGGCCTCATCCCAGCCCCCCGATGGCGCGTCATACAGGCCCAGACTGTGGGCATTGGAAGCGTGCATCAGCGGCGTCCGCCTGCCGGCCAGCCGCATGCCCGCATAGTCCGCGATGGTGCAGAACGCCGCGGCGTCAGCCGGCGCCAGGCCTTCCCGGGCAAGCCAGGCATGGGTGACGCTGCCATAGCCCCATGCCAGCGCGTGCCCGGTTCGCTCCGACAGCTGTTTCAGCCAGGCATCGTCCCCCGGCTGATACTGCCAGGTGTACAGCGGGGACAGCGCCTTGCCTTCCCCATCCACATACAGGATGCCGTGCATCTGCCCGCACAGCCCGACGGCAGCCACGGCGTGCCGCCGCGCCAGCCCCGCCAGCGCCGAGGTGACGGCATCGGCAATACCCTCCGCGTCCTGCACGCCGGGCTTTGTTTCATACCGGTTGGTTGCATGCACTTGTTCCAGCAGCCCGCCCGTCCGCGCGTCGATGGCTGCCAGCGCGATGCCCGTGGTGCCGATGTCGATGCCAAGGACGGTGAAATAAGGGTGCGCCGTGTTCTTCATGCTGTACCGCCTCCTGTTTCTTTTGTATTGTACCATGCTTGCATGGATTCGTGCATTGCGTTATGCTGATGATATGCATAATTTTGCAACCGCCATGCTGCGCGCTGAGGGGGGTATGCATGAAACGCATTGGTTCTCTGCTATTAGAGCAAATTACGCAATCGTGGCGCACAAAGCAATGCAGGATTTTTGTCTCTGGCAAGGGGCAGAGGCGAGCGCCCGCTGTGCGGGATGAAGCTAACTGTCAGCCCAATGAGCCACGGAGATTTCAAGTGAGCCACGCGAGCGTAGAAATCGACTATGGCGAATTGCGTCTCGTGAACGCAGGCGTAGCAGCGCTACGACAAGTGAACAGCGACACAGTTAGAGGCAAAAGACAAGTATGCGACTGCGACATGATAAGTGAATTTGCTCTAAATAGGCGTTTTACATTATAGTATCGGACACAACACTGGTGAATGCTAAAGGTACTACATTTTACCTAAATTTTACACATAATTATCAAAGGCGAAACATGTTCCCTCTATAATATATGTATACTCACCTTAAAGAGTATGATGTTCAAAATGATAGGAGGTATTATCATGAAGAAGATTGTAAATCTGGTGCTAATCGTAACGCTGTTGTTGTCATTTTTCTCCGGAACGTCGCTCGCTGAAGAAAAGCGCGTCCTGACCGTTGGTGATGTCAATGACAACACCATGTCATGGAACAACTGGAAGATGATCAAGCGGATCGAAGAAGAACTGGGTATTGATATCCAGTATACCTACTACGATGCAGATGCGTTCGCTGCCATTCTGGCTAGCGGCGATCTCCCGGATCTCGTGTATCCCGGAAATATGCTCAACTATATTCGTGAAGCAGATCTGGCGATGAACGTCGCTCCATATCTTGAGGAATACTGCCCGAATGCTTTGCATGATGCCATTAGCAGCACCATTAAGCTGTACAAAAAAATCTTGTATAACGACAAAGATGAATTTTACTTCTTTCCAGCCAACATCGGTAAGAACGGTTTTGCTGAAGGACCTGATTTGTCCTCTCGTGGCTATGTTGTCCGCTGGGATTACTACAAGGAGCTCGGTTGCCCGAAGATTACCAACGACGAAGAGTATCTGGAGGTCCTCGTTCAGATGCAGGCCAATCATCCCACCACGGATGATGGATATCCCACCTATATTTATGGTACGGATAACTGGCGTGGCTACGATACTGCGTTCCGTAGGTACATGAGCCTGAACTATTGGGGGTTGTATCTCTACGAAAACAACATCTTTACCAATGATGTGTTTGACGGCTATCTGGATACTGAGCACTCCATGTGGTGGTCGGCGACCAAATGGTACCACAAACTCTACAATGCAGGCAAAGACAATGGTACCTTCGACATGGATCTGTTCACCCAGACCAATGACGAATTCAAACTGAAGCGTGATCGTGGTCAGTACATGGGCATGCACAACGGCAATGATTCTCTGTATAATGCTGAGGTTGTGAAAAATCCCGACACGCTTGCTGGCTATGTGACCATTCCTGATGCGCCCTCGAATTATTACGTGAACGTCAATATGATCATGGGCAATGGTTCCATGTACATGGGATTTATCTCGAAGAACAGTGAGAACTATGATCTGGCGTTGCAAGTCATCAATTACTTCTACTCCACCGACTTCATGCGTGAAGCATACATGGGCGAACAAGGCGTAACTTGGGACTATGATGAGAATGGCGTACCTCAAATGAACGAGTACGGCAAAGAGCAGTTTGCTGCCTCTCGTGATCCATCCCGCAATAATGAATCCAACTACTATTACAACCTGGGCGGACGTATCACCAATGCAACGGGTTACAATGACAATATCATCCACCCGAAGGACGGTTATCCGCTAAACTTCTACACGCTCTCAAGAGAATATTCCGTGGAGCATATGAACGGTTTGTACAAGGATGTTGCAGAATGGTATGGCGTTGAGCTCCCGATGGATGCTGTGTATGCTGCAGGCAATTTTGATTTCCGCAATGACTGCGGTGAAGCAATTGACTCCTTGATGAGTACTGCCCTGGATTCTGATCAGCTGAAGATCATTACAAGTGCACAGGAAATCCTGGACTCCTATCAGGCTGACCTGATCATGTGCGAATCTCAGGAAGAATTCGATGCTCTGAAGGCAAGTATCCTTGAAGAGATTGCTGCTACTGGCGAAGCGGACGTATTCGCAGCTTACCAAGCTGAATGGAATCGCATCCGTGATATCATGGTGCCCATCCTCACTGAATTGAACGAGGCTAACGGCATTCCGTCCTATACTGCGGAACAGTATGGTGACCTGGCGAAGTAATCCTAAGCGACTTAGGCCGGGCAAAATCCTTGGTGATTTTGCCCGGCAATTTTCACGGTAAATCGTTGTGCCTATCGGAACCAAAGGAGAAATCACCATGCAAAAGGAAGTTAATCTTATCCTTTTCAACAAAAAACCAAAGAAGGAATGGGGACTATTATTAATCCTTTTGCCTTTTCTGGTGTATCTCATCTTGTTTAAATATGTTCCTCTTGCAGGATGGTATCTTGCATTCGTAGATTATAAGATAGGTATGCCTATTCAGGAATGCGAATTTGTCGGATTCGCGGTCTTCAAAAAGTTGTTTGTTACCGGCAAGTTTGCCAATGCGATGAAAAACACATTGATCTACTCAGGTTTGGGTTATCTCACAAGATTTCTTCCTCCGATCCTGGCAATTCTACTCAACGAGGTTATGAATACCCGATTCAAGAGGAGTGCGCAGACACTGACAACGCTGCCTCACTTTATTAGCTGGGTTATCGTATACTCTTTGGCGTATGCCCTTTTCTCTACAGAGGGCCCGGTGAATGAGCTCTTGTCGAAATTCGGCACCTCGCAGAATCTTCTGACCAATAAAAAAACGATATATGGATTCATGACAATAACCGGTCTTTGGAAGAATCTTGGCTGGGATGCCATCATATATCTCGCAGCAATTACATCCATTGATCCGACGCTCTACGAAGCAGCTTCTATCGATGGCGCGGGCTATTTCAAAAAAGCAATTCATATAACTCTGCCGGGCATTATGCCTACCTTTACTGTTCTGCTTTTGCTGGGCGTTGCTGCTCTTCTGAACAACGATATGGACAAGCTATATGCCTTCCAGAATAAGTTGATATTCAATCAGGTAGAAACACTGGAAATGTATACCTATAATCGCGGTATCAAGAATTATGATTATTCTTATTCCACTGCGGTAGGCATTTTTCAGTCCACAGTCAGCCTGGTTCTTCTGTTCGTTACCAACTGGATCGCAAAAAAAATCCGCGGTTCGTCCATTATTTAGGGAGGGATGTAAGGTGAAGTCCCTTTCGGAAGCGGCATACAAAAACGGTGCAATCAAAACGAGCATGTCTCGTCAGGTGTTTGTAATTTGTAATACATTCTTTTTAATCTTGTTGATGTTTACCTGCTTTTATCCTTTTTATTACGTGTTCATTCAATCTTTGTCTGGCGGTATTGAAGGTACGAAAGCGTTGATATGGCCTATCAATTTTACGCTAAAAAACTACACCGACATGCTCGCCATGCCAGAAATAGGTCATGCTTTCCTCATCTCTGTAGCTCGTACGGTCATCGGAAGCATAGGACATGTAATGTGCTGTATGATAGTAGGCTATCTCTTCACAAAAGAAACCATGCCCTTTCGCAAGGTGCTTTATCGCTTTGTGATTGTGACAATGTATGTCAGCGGCGGTATGATTCCTACTTATCTCGTTATGCGCTCCTATGGCTTGCTGAATACTTTCTGGGTATATGTTCTTCCTGGACTGCTTAGCGCGTATGATATCATTCTGGTCAAGACATTTGTCGAGTCTATTTCGAAAGAGTTGGAAGAAAGTGCGAAGATAGATGGCGCTTCTACAATGCGAATATTCTTTAAGATCATACTTCCTCTTTCTCTTCCGATTGCGGCTACGCTAACAATTTTTACTGCGAGCAGTCAATGGAACAGTTGGTTTGACAATAATCTTTATACCATAACCAATAAGAATTTGACCACGCTCCAGTTCCTTCTGTATCAGTATCTGAATCAGGCGGAGAAGATTCTGGAACAGATTTACAATGACAAATCCAGTGATAATGCCGTAGCAACGGCGCTGGAGTCTCAAATGACCACGCGTGGTATCAAGATGACGGTTACGATGATTTCAGTCATCCCTATTATGTGCGTTTATCCTTTTATGCAGCGCTATTTAATCAAGGGAATAATGATTGGTGCAGTCAAAGGATAATTTGTCGCGCTGAGTGTCTTCCGCTTGGAACTGACAATACCGAATATAAAGCCAATTGATCAGAATAGGAGATGTTTTCATGAACAAAACTTACTGCGGTCCCATGCGTTTTGCCCATACGGGTGTGGCGAATGTAGCACCTGAGAATTCTTTGGAAGCCTTTATTGCCGCTGTACAGGCAGGCTACGAGGGCATTGAGATGGATATTAATATGACCAAAGATGGAGAAATCATTTGCACTCATGGCCCCTGCCTGGCGGCTCTTACAGATGGAAAGGTCACGTGCAATATCGGCGATCTGACTGTGGAGGAAGCAAGAGGCATCGATATTCCTTATCGAAATCGGCTTCTGCCGAAAGAGCCTCCGTATCCCTGGTCGGAGCACGATGGCGGGATGTGCTTCAAACACGATGCCAGCGACCCTGAAAACCGCGTGACTCATCTGATTACTTTTGAGGCCTTTGACCGCTGGTTGGGTGAACAATGCTCTGATATCGTTATTGAAGTTGAATTCAAAACGACGGGAATGATGCCTCGTATGACGCAGATCCTACAGAATTCAAAGAACATCAATCGTTACATCTTCTTCTCCGGTGAAAAAGATGTTCTTGAAGAAATGCAGAATTGGTATCGAACGCATGAGAAACCTGAGGGGTTGCGTTTGGGCGCCAATGTCCGTTTCCTGAATGAAAAGACGATGGCATTCATTCGTTCCTCCGATCTTTATGAAGTTGGACTGAACTGCGAAGCATTTACCAAGGCGGATGTTGATATGTTGGCTGAATTGGGAGTGAAGGTATTTTCCAATTTGGGCGACTATCCCGAATGGTGGGCCAAATTATGGGAGTATGGAGTGGCTGGCTTCAAAACGAACTACGCCGCTGCTTATACCCGCTGGGCAGAACAGCGGGAAAAATAATTGCCGGACAGCGCAGGAAAGTATGAGATACCAGGCTGCCACAACAGCGATGTGATCTATGTTGATGTTCTCGGGCGCTGGTTGTCCACCTGTATGGCGTAGGTGTTGTGTCCAATGAACGAAGAATCGCCAGAAGATATCTGGTGGCTTTCGCGCGCTTGATGGCGCGCAGATGTACTGCTGCATTCTGAGTTTCATCAAAACGTGTAAGCGGCGACAGCTTCCTCCGTTGACTGCGATATTGTCGGTGCTCATACCAACGTAAAACATGAATGCATCCAAAGGGGCGAGGGAAGCGTAGCGCTGCTACGCTGACCGAGCAGCCGACGATGCTGCAAGACAAAAGACCCGGCACGACGATGCGTTCATGTTTGGAGTTGGTATCAGAGAGCAGAATGGCTTCTGCCTGGCTAACATGGGCTGAATAGTAACCAATTGATTTTTTCCTTTTCGGTTTCCCCTTTACATTTCCTAAACGATATGCGAAAATACAGGCAGGACAACAACACAAGGAGGGTTTTCCATGGGACTGTTTGACAAGAAATTTTGCGATATCTGTAACGGAAAAATCGGGCTGCTGGGCAACCGCAAGCTGGCCGACGGCAACCTGTGCAAGGATTGCGCCCGGCTGCTTTCCCCTTTTATGACAGACAGGCGGCAATCCTCGGTGGAGGAGATTCGCCAGCATTTAAACTACCGGGAAGAGAACAAAAAACAAGTGGAAGCTTTTACTCCCACCCGCATTTTAGGCAACACCACCAAGGTGTATCTGGACGAAAACAATCAGCGCTTCCTGGTAACCCGCCAGAGGAACTGGCGCGACGGCAATCCTGACATTGTACCCCTCAGCCAGGTCATTGAATGCCAGCTGGAGGTTAAAGAGGACAAGACGGAACTGTATCAGAAAAACGCCGAGGGCAAAAAAGTCAGCTACGACCCGCCCCGGTATGAGTATGAATACCGGTTCGACATCACCATCCCCGTCAACTCCCCCTATTTTGACGAGATTACCTTTGAGCTGAGCGACGAAAGGCCCGACAGCCCCTATACCGACGCCTACCGGGAGCTGGAGCGCCAGGCCGATGAATTACGGCGCGCCCTGAAACCTGTTGCAGGCGCGGCGCCCGCTGCTCAGCAAGTTCCCCGGAGCGCCCCTCAAGCCGACGCCTGGGTATGCGCCTGCGGCGCCAGCAACCACGGCAAGTTCTGCATGGAATGCGGCGCCAAAAAGCCGGAAGGCCCCGCCCGCTGCGCAAGCTGCGGCTACCAGCCACAGACGCAAACCCCGCCCAAATTCTGCCCCGAGTGCGGCGCGCCCTTTGGCGGCTGAGGAATCAATATCTGATACTGACTCCAAGCATTCATGCATCGTCGCGACGGGTTTTTTGTCTCTGGCAAGAAGGCGTCAGGCATCCGCCTGTACGATGTTTTTTGCCCATTTGCTGCGCGCGACAAACAGGATGCCCATCAGGCTTTTGATGATGGCGGTGGCTTGGCTGAGCGGGTACAGCACCAGGATGGGCAGGTCGGTCAGGTGCACCAAAGCCATCGTGAAGGGGATCATGATCAGCCAGGAATAGCCGCTGTCGAATATGAAGGTAACCGTGGTGGAGCCGCCGGCACGCAGCGTATGAAAGCTGATATGCGCGCTGGCATGCAGCGGCATGAGGAGGGCAGAGGTCAGGATAAACCGGGACGCCATGGTGCGCACAGCATCCTCTGTGTTGTAAAGCGTTGGGAAGAAGCCGGCGAATAGCGCCATGATGCCGCCCATCACCACACAGACCGCCGCGGTGAGCGCAGTCAACTGCCAGGCTGAGCGGCGGGCTTTGTCCACCTCGCCGGCACCCAGTATTTGCCCGATGATAACGGCGACGGTGTTGCCAAGGGCGATGAAGGATGTGTTGAACATGTTGCTGACGGTGCCGGCGATGTTCAAGCCTGCCAGCACCTGCAAGCCGCGCATGGAATACAGCTGCATCATCATCGTCGCGCCCAGGGACCATATCAATTCGTTGACCAGCAGCGGCAGCCCCCTGGTTGTCACTGTGCGCGCCAGCTTCAGGGGCACGCGCAGGGTACGGTATGCGCCCCGGAGAAAGGCGTGGCGCGGCGTGGTGTGCGCCCCAAACGCAATGATGCCCAGCTCCAAGCACTGGCTGATAAGCGTGGAGACAGCGGCTCCGGCAACGCCCAGCGCCGGGCAGCCCAGGTTGCCGAATATCAGCAGCCAGTTGCCCAACAGGTTGGTCAGCACCGCTGCGATGCCTGCCTTCATGGGCAGCGTGGTTTCGCCTGTTTCGCGCAGCACCCCGGCATAGCTCTGCGTCAGTCCGGAGGGCAGCACGCCCCATATAATGATGCGCATGTAGCGCAGCGCGTAGTCCATGACATCCCGGGCTTCCGCCTGCGTGCCCTCGCCCTGCAGGAACAGGCCGATCAAATCGGCTCCCCATATCGAAAGCACAGCCAGCGCGGCAACAAACACCAGCCCCACCACCCACAGCCTGAGGCGGAAGGTGTGGAGCAGGCCCTTCAGGTTGCCGGCGCCATAGAACTGCGCGCCGTATATCGATGGCCCGGACAGCCCGCCAAATATGCACAGGTTGACGATGACCATCAGCTGGCCGGCAACAGCCACGCCGGACATCTGCGCCGTGCCCAGCTGGCCCACCATGATGTTGTTCAATAGAATGATGAAGTTGGCGACGCTGTTTTGAATCAGCATGGGCATCGTGATGGCTAAAACGGTGCGGTAAAAGGCACGATCCCCAACAAGGGCGGGTTTCAGCCTGCGGGTCAGCTGGCGCAATGGAAAACCTCCTTATACCTTGCTTGGAGTTATACCAACGTAAAACATTAATGCATCCAAAGGGGCGAGGGATTTTGGCTTGCAGCAAGGAGCAGACGAGGGAAGCGTAGCAGCGCTACGCTGACCGAGCAGCCGACGAAGCTGCAAGGCAAAAGACCCGGCACGACGATGCGTTCATGTTTGGAGTTGGTATTAGCATCACGTCGTGCCGTACCCTTCCAGGCGCAGCAGGTCGTACATCATGATGCCGGCTGCCACCGCGGCGTTGAGGGACTCGGCTTTTCCCGGCATCGGCAATTTCAGGCGGTAGGTGGCTTTGTTCAGCACCCCGGGCGCAATGCCGGCGCCCTCGCTGCCGATGACAAGGCAGACATGGCAGCGCAACTTAGGCCGGCTAAAGAAAGGCGTGCCCTGCAGGTCAGCCGCCACAATGTCATACCCGTCCAGGTGGCTTAGCGCCTCTGCCAGGCTGCCGCAGGAATGCACCGGCACACGGAACACAGCCCCCATTGACGCGCGCAGCGCTTTGGGAGCATAAAGGTCGGCGGTGTTTTCATCCGCGATCAGCCCGGTAAACCCCGCCGCGTCCATGGTGCGCAGGATGGTACCAGCATTGCCCGGATCCTGCAAGCCATTGAGCGCGATGACCCTGGGCCCCAGCGACGGAAGCGGCGTTGACGCCGGCAGGGCGCATACCGCGGCGATGCCCTGGGGCGTTTTAGCGTCGCAGATGGCAGCGAACGCCCGGGGCGACAGCAGGGTGACGGGCGGCCCTGAAGCCAGCAGCGCCGCGTAACGCGCCGTTTGGTCTGCATCGCACAGCAGCTCCAGGGCGGCGTTTTCGCGCAGCGCCTCCTGCACCATGTGCTCGCCCTCGGCAAGAAACGCCCCCTGTTCCTCCCGGCTGCGCCGCTTGTTCAGCGCGCGCCAGGCTTTAATCCGCGGGTTCTGGGGGGAGACGATGGTCATTGAGCCAGCGACGCCGCATGCGGCATGGCGGCCAGCAGCGGCCTGAAGGGCGCCGTGCCCACGCCTGTATAGAGCGCGTAGGGCATGATCAGCGAGGCGAACACCTGGTCCAGCGCCGCGGCGGCGCCGCCGGGCATCAGGCTTGCCGCGCAACGGAGATAGGTGGCTGCTGCCTGGCGCAGCTTGAGCGGCAGCGCCTTGTCGCGGCGTGTGAACACCTGCTGCGCTTCGTTGAGGATGTCCAGCATTTCGGGGGATAAATCCGCCGCGCCGGCCAACACCTGTTTGCGCAGGTCGGTAAAATCGATGGGTTCTAAGAGCGCCGTATTGTTCCCCGGCCAGCCGGCGCCCGGCTGGACACGGACCACAGGCCAGGGGTTTAAAGCATAGGCGAAAGCATTTTCCCTGCCCGGCGCCAGGCTGTCCGCCGCGATCAGCCGCGTATATTGCGCCGGCGCGATGCTGCCCTGCAGCGTGATTACAAACGCACACGCCGGCGCTGCGGACAGCGGCAGCGTCTCATCCCGCGGCATCACTGTGCAGCCCATGCCAATGGCGGCGCTGAACGCTTCAGCCGCCGTCAGCGCATCGGACAGGGTGGGCGCAGCCAGCTGCACCTGGTTGCTGAGCAGCGTGTGCAGCAACAGGCTGGCTGTTTCGTCGGGCGCCATGTCAACCCCCGCGTCCTTCAAGCATTTGCCCGCGCGGGCGGCGGCTTCTTCAAAGCTGCAGCGCAGCGGGGGCGCTGCTGTCCCCTCTGCTGCCGGCTGTCCGTCTGCATTTTGTTGCTCTGCCCGAAGCACGTCCAGCGCCGCCTGTGCCCGGGCTGTTTCCGCCAGCAGGGCATCCAGTGCGGCTTTCTGCTTCCGCTCGGCGGCGGCGATGGCTTCCTTTGCAAAGGCATCGCGGTCATTCCGGGCGCGATCGGTTTCCATGATCAGCTTCAGCCGTTCGGCTTCCATGTCCTCTAATTGCCGGCGCATGGCGGCTGTTACTGCATGCTCTTTCAGCCCGGGCAGCCGTGTGCCCAGCAATTCAGTGGCGCCGGGCATAGCAGCCAGCGCTTCGACAGCGGCAACCCGCCGGTGTTCGGCTTGCCACAGCGTTTCCAGCACCTGGGTATACTGGTGCAGGATGTCGGGGGCGGGCACGGCCCTGTCCCTGTCCCGAACGTAGCGATACCTGCGCTGGCGATCCACTACCTCGTGCAGCGGGTTGAGCACCCTGTTCTCTATCGGGCGCTCGGGCGGAGCATCTGGCGGCGGAACGGTCTGCCTGTCGGGCAGGACGCTGGGCTTTTCCGCTGGCGGAGGCATCAGCCGGATGGTTTCCTGGGCGCCCCACGGCGCTGCAGGCACGGCTGCTGCGCCGGTTTTTTCTGCCGGCGGCGTCTCCTGCGCCGGCGGCAGCGGCCAGTAGAACAGCTTCTCACGCCCGTCGGGCAGCTGCACGGCAAACAGCCGCTCGCTGTCCGGGGCGATCATGCTTTGCCGGCCGGCTTCCTGACCGGTTTCGCGGCTGTACGGCCCTTGAATGCGCCCGCCGCTGCGCAGGCAATACTGCGGCGTCATGGGCGGCACGCGCAGATCGGCCACCACTTCAAAAAAAACATCTTCAGGCAGCGCCAGGACGGCATCGGAATAGATGACCATCCGGTTCTTTTCGCCGCGCAGCGGCGCATAGTTTTTGTTCGGGCGGATTTTTTCGACATGGGGTTGCCGCACAAGCACGCACAGGGGGCCTATTTCACGCATGCGCTCCTTGAAGGTGTGTTGCTCCTTCCTGTCGGGCACGATGCGCAAATAGCCCTCGTCGCCCAGCGCATCGAGTTCATGCTGCGGCACCACGCCTGATTCCGTGATCAGCGGCCGCACCCGAAACAACGAGCGCTGTACATTGTCTTCCTCTAAAAAAGCCAATAAAAGGTTTCCGGTTAAAGCCATATGATACCTCTCTCCGGCGCAAATAAAAATAAACGTCTCCGCTGGCGCCTGCTTTTATTTTATGCGTGCAGGGCGGGGTTCGTCAAGCGGTGGCGGCTAAAACGCGCAGCAGCAGCGCCAGCGCGCACGCCAGCACCAGCAGCGCCAGCCACAGGGCAGCCGTCAGCGCCGGGATGGCCACCGATATATTGATCCGCGTCATATAGAGAAACACATAGCCAAACCACAGGAAGAACAACACCGACCGGTCTTCCGGGGTAAAATTACCTTTTCGAAACATGCTGGCGGCAGACATTGATCGACATCCTCCTATAAAAAATCTCCTATAAAAAATCTCCTGAAAAAAATCTGTTGACAAAAGCCTTTCTTCGCCATGTAGCAGCCTGCATCTCTCCGGGCGCTATCCTGTTTCCTGCAGCGCGTTCCTGCAGGATGTACCCTTCATGCGCAGCAAACCTTGTATAAAGAGGATAGTAGCGATCAAGCAGGAATTGCGCATAAGGCATGAACCTGTGGGGGCCTAACACAAACGGACTGCCCTCAACATGGTTTTCCACCGCAACGCAGCGCCCGCTTCGAATGGCTGATACCAGGCTCTCTCTGCTTCCATCAGGCGACAACACAATGGTAAATGCGCCATTAGACCACTGTGGATCCATCACAACGCTATGGCTGTCGTTTGCTCCAAGCACCGGCGTATCAAGCCCCTGTCGCGCTGCTTCAATAAAAAGACGCACATGCAGGTTGTTACGTGCATGCAGGCAGCCAAACAGCTCCCAGGCGTCAAAGCATTTTGCGCGCAACAGTTCGAAGAAAAACGCTTCCGGTACGGTATGGCATGCTTCGTTTCCATACGCGTAGCCGCCCCATGCCGGATGACAAAGCACGGCAGCGCCGCCTGATGCCCGGATTCTATCGGCAGTCCACACGCATGCCGCGAAGCGGAAGGGCTCCACACCATGCGGAACGGACAACTGCCCTGCAAGCTCACCGATATGGTTTTTCCACCCTTCAATGTCAGCGTAAGCTAATTGATTGATGCTCTCTGTGCCGGCAAAGTTCACGATGTGAACGGGATTTCCCGGCAGATGCACCTCTTCCCCGGGTAAAATCATAAAATCGCTCCCGGCTCCCTCCAAAGCAGCCATGGCTTCCAGGGAAGGCTCATACTGGCCATGGTCTGTCAGCGCCATGGCATCATAGCCGCGCTGCCGGTAATAGGCGGCTAAAAACTCCGGGCTTTCCGCGCCGTCCGAGCGGCAGGAATGGCAATGCGTCTCTATTTTGAATGGGCGCAGCTGGATCAAATCGTCTTGCAGTGCGTATATCCGGAGGGCAAGAAAAGCCTCCTCTTCTCCAACTCTGCCGATGAGAAGCTTGTATTCGCCTTCTGTTTGAAACGTATGCTCAAAGGAAAGCGAATGGCTCTGCGCTTCAGTGATGATTTTAGGCACGGCAAGCCCTTCGTACCAGGGCGTGTTTTTTGTGATGTCACAGCCGATATTTAACGGCACGGGTACAATATAATAGGCGTTGGCAGCAAAAGCCGCGTGCTGCCCCTTGGAACGCAGCGTGATGCTTGCCCGCCTGTTTACGGGCACAACGGAAGGCGTAACATCGTAATAGAAAAGTTCAGCGTCTATCATCCACAGCACCTTTTACAGAAGCGATTGACATCAAATCGCCCCGGAGCAAAACACAGGTTCCGCTCCGGGGCAGCGGCGTCCGGTCAGCGCTTGATGCGCAGGGTTTTTACCTCAAAGGTGCCGAAGTGCAGCTTTACGCAGCCATGTTCCATGGGCAGCTCCTCCTGCGTATTCTCCAGCATGTCGCACAGATGGACCGAGCGCGCCGGGACGTTGATGGCTAATACGCAGTCGGTATCGGCCCGTTTGGCTTCGTACAGGCGCAGGATCAGGTCGCCAGACTGGTCGCGGGCAGGCTTCACGGTGTCGATGAACACATTGAACGAATCCAGCTCGAAGGCGCTGAAGTCCGCCACCTGGCCTGTGATCACCTGGGGCGGCACGTTCAGGCTGTAAGCCTCGTGCACCACGGGGGCGTCCAGGAAGCTGCCTTCCCAGGCGGTGAAGGAATAGGTGAAGGTGTGCTCGCCCTGGTCGGCTACCATCTCCGGGCAGGTGGCTCCGCGCAGCAGGGTCAGTCGCAGATCGTTGTCGTGCATGCTGACGCCGTACTTGCAGTCGTTCAGCAGCGCGGCGCCGCGGCCTTCGTCAGCCAGCGCGGTGTAGCGCTGGTTGCACACCTCGAACCGGTCGGCGTCATACAGCCGGGAACGATGGGTCGGCCGCTTCATGTAGCCGAACTGGATCTCGTTGATGCCCTCGGTTGCCTGCACCTTCACCGGGAAGGACACCTTCAGCAGCCTGTGCATTTCGTGCCAGTCCACATGGGTGACAAAATCCAGCCTGCGGCTGCCATAATCCAGCGTAATATCCTGAACAAGCGTGGAGGACAGCAGCTTGCGCTCCAGGCGGATCACAGCCCGCAAGCCTCCCTCCTGCCGCACTGTGAGGGCAACCTCCTCATCGATGGCGACGGGCTGCAGCTCATAGTGGCTGTCGATGTCCCAGGCGTCGAACAGCCGGGGCACATCCTTATACATCAGGAAGCGGTTCATGGGGCCGGCGGCGTATTCCTGATCGGTTGCCCTGTCCACCAGGGAGACGACTTCGCCCCGCCGGTTCAGCTTTGCCGTGATCAGCTCGTTTTCTATGATGGCGCCGTCCCCGGTCAGCCGGGCGGATACCGGCTCGTAATCCGCCGCCTCATCTGTGGGCGTCAGCGATGCCGCGCCCATGGCCGGCATGGTCACATAGGCCAGCAGGCCGTCCGCCGTGGGCTGGGTGGGCAGCGCCTCGCCGTCAATGGTGCGGGCGCCCTTTGCAAAGGCAGGAGGCAGGGTCACCACCTGGCTTCTGGTGAACGACAGCGAGTTGAGCACGCTGGCGCCCTCCGGCGCCTCCACCAGCGCCTGCAGCGCAGCCTCCGCTACGCCACTTGCTTCCGCGACGATGCGGTCGTGGTCAGCGTGGGCCTCTTCGTTGACCCGCGCAATGGAGGAGCCGGGCAGGATGTCATGAAACTGGTTGAGCAGCAGCAGCTTCCAGGCTTTATCCATCTTTTCCCTGGGGAAGACGAAGCCCCGGGGCTGCGACAGGGCGCCCCATACCTCGGCTTCGCGCAAAGCTAACTCGCTTTTGCGGTTGCCCTTTTTTACCCGGGCCTGGGAGGTGTACACGCCCCGGTGGGCGGAGAAATACAGCTCGCCTACATAGGTATGCTGTGGCCCGCCGGCTCGTTCCAAATCCTGGAAAAAGGTCAGCGGCGAGGCATGCTTCACCCGCGGCATGCCCTGGAGGTTGTCCTCGCGCATCACCATTTCAATGGCGTCGCGGCAGGGGCCGCCCCCGCCATCGCCGTAGCCGTAGGGCAGCAGGAAGGAATCCAGCCCCCGTTTCTGCACCCTGCCCTTCCAGGTTTGGACAATCTCCTTGGGATCGGTGCGGTAGGTATAGCTGGTGGGCAGGAAGGTGTCGATGGCTGACCCGTCGGCGCCCTTCCAGGTGAAGTAGTGGTAGGGGAACTTGTCGCCTTCGTTGTACGACCAGAATATCTTCTGGGTTACCAGATATTTGACGCCGCAGCCGTTGAGTATCTGCGGCAGCGCGGCGGAATAGCCGAAGGTGTCCGGCAGCCACAGCAGCTGGCAGTCCACATCAAACACTTCCTTGAAGTACTCCTTGCCGTACTGCAGCTGGCGGATCAGCGATTCGCCGCTGGTCATGTTGGTGTCCGGCTCCACATACATGGCGCCGTCAGCCACCCAGCGGCCGCCCTTCACAGCTTCGCGCACCTTTTCAAACAGCTGCGGGTAATGCTCTCTGCACATCTCATACGAAGCAGGCTGGCTTTGCAGGAAGATATAATCCGGGTATTCCTCCAGCAGGCGCAGCTGGGCGGCGAAGGTGCGGGCGGTTTTCCTGCGGGTTTCAGCCAGCGGCCACAGCCACGCCATGTCCAGGTGGGCGTTGCCCACAGCATAAAACACGGGCACCGTGGTGCCGTTTTTTGCCTCCAGCAGGGGTTTCAGTATCTCCCTGGCGTTTCGGTAGTCCCGGTCGCGGCCTTCCTCATCCTGTTCAAAATCCACGGCCAGGGTGTACTGTTCCAGCGCCTGGGCCAGCTTGTCCGCGCGCAGGCTTTCGGGAACCGCCATTTCCAGCACCTGGGTCAGAATGTGCACGTCCATCTGCAGCTGGTAGGCGTCCTCGTTCCAGATGCCGAAGGTGCAGGTTTCCAGCAGCGCACGCTCGCCTTCCTTCTTGGGGTCCTGGTAGGCGCCAGGCATCACGGGGCCGGTGGCGCAGCCGCCCAGACGGCTCTGCGGGAAAAAATGCCCGGCATAGGCTTCGATATACAGCTCATACTCCCGGCCCGGTACGGCGTCAGCCGTCAGCCAGTTGTCCACAATGAAGTGCAGCGGCGTGATCACCCAGTCCGCCCGGTAGGTGCCAAAGGGCTGTCCGTCCACAAAGATGGTGGACTCACCGCCCGTTTTCAAATCCATCGCCACCCGCTTGCCGGCAGCTTTCTCAGGCATGGTCACCTTGGCACGCAGCCAGCAGTACTGGTAGGTTTCTCCCCAGCGCGTGCCGGCAGGCATGGGCTTGTATTCCTTGGTTTTGGCTTCTTCCAGGGTCAGGTGGTCCATGGTGAGGTGCCCTTCAAACTGGATGTTGCCCAGCGGGCGGTAGATGTCCTGCTCCAGGGTGTTGGCCCAGTGCCGCAGGCGGCTTTTCCATTCCGAATGCATGTACTTCATGTGATGTCCATCTCCTTTTATCCGTTGATATCGCAAAACATCTGTTGCGCGTTTAAAAGAACTCTATCAGGTTAGCCGTCAATATTCAAGCCAAAGAAGCGAATGTTCTTTTCTATGATCCCGTGGATTTGTAATGGCGCAGCCCCAACAGCCACAACGCCCTGGCCGGCAGCAGAAACAGCAGGCTGATAAGGGGCGACAGCATGTGCAGCAGGCTGTCCGACCGGCCGGTCAGGTACAGCAGCGGGTAGTACTGCACCAGCGCCAGCGGAACCACACAGGTTAAAAACCGCAGCACGTTTTCCCCGTATATGCTGAAGGGGTAGGCGCCAAACTCCCGCCCGCCGTCGGTCAGTATGTTCATGAATTCCAGCCCCTCCAGCGTGAAAAAGCTCAGCGCCGCATACACCACGAACAGCGCGAAAAACAATGCTGCCCCGCAGGCAACCATCAGCACCAGCGTGAACACCTTGTCCATCTGCCATACCACGCC
The DNA here is from genome assembly GCA_050952845.1 of Christensenellales bacterium. Classification (GTDB taxonomy): domain Bacteria; phylum Bacillota; class Clostridia; order Christensenellales; family Aristaeellaceae; genus JAGVSV01. The sequence goes on along the minus strand of JBMNLP010000001.1, from coordinate 3,338,320 downwards.
GCTTTTGGGGATGGCCCAGGCAAACACCAGCACTGCCTGCACCAGCCGCCCCAGGCGGGTCAGGTCCAGCTGCGATACCAGCACCTGGAACACAAGGCTGTGCGGCCGCACCAGGGCACGGTCAAACTCCCCGTTGCTTATCATCACGGGAAATCGGTCAAAGCCCCGCCCAAAGGTTTCTGCCAGGGTGAAAGCCATCAGCACCGAAGCAAAGCACAGCAGCACTTCCTCAAAGGTGAATCCATCCACCTGGTGAAACCTCATAAACATAAACCACACGCTGATCAGCGCCGAGAAGGCGATGAGGAACTGCCCGGCGAGCAGCATCAGGAAGTTCCCCTTGTACTGCAGCTGGCTTTTGACGTGCATGGCGAAATATGAAAAATACAGGCGCATGTTAACCTCCCTGCACGACGATGCGCGCCAGCTGTCTGTTCATCCACCGCCGCCCCAGGCACAGCAGCGCCACCAGCCAGAATGCCTGCAGGGCAAGCCCCTGCACAGCTTCCATGCCCGCGACATGGCCGGAATACAGGCGCAGCGGCAGGTTTTGCATGGCGGCAAACGGCAATGCTGACAGGATGGTTTGTAAAACCCTGGGATAAAACGGCAAGGGAATGGAAAACCCGCCCAGCAGGTCTGTCAGCGCCGCCACCATGATGCGGACGCCCGTGATGTTCAGCAGGCGGAAGTGGGCGATGTACACCAGCATGGTCAGCGCGCAGACCACGCCCACCGACATCAGGGAGGACAGCAAAAACAGCAGAAAGGACAGCGCGCTTTCCGGCGGGTGCAGGCGCAGCGGCTCGGGCAGCAGAAAGGCTATCAGCAGCACCGGCATGCAGCGCAGCGCCGCCCGGGCGGTGCGCCCCGCGATGCTGACGGTGAACCATTTTGTATACAGGTCCATCGGGCGCACCAGGTCGTAGGCGACATGCCCGCTGCGGATGGCTTCCAGTATTTCCGGTTCGTATGCCCACATGATGTACAGCGCTAAAAATGCCTGCAACAGCCAGGTATAGTCCGCCGTCTGCGAAAATGTCATGGGAAAAGCAGCCGGATTTTCCGCGTAGAACGCCCGCATCGCCAGCAGCCGCATGAACCCCCAGGCAAACTGCGTGGCCAGCCCGGCCAGCGCCGCCGTGCGGTACTGCAGGTTATGCAGAAACCGGATGCGAAACAACGACAGGTACGTGCTCATACCTGATACGCCCGGTACAGGCTTGCCACCATTTCTTCAGCGCTGATGGAAGCCACTTCGATGTCGGTTACCTCAACCTGTGACGAAATATGCGCGATGGCCTGGGACAGGCTGAGGCAATCCGTGTCAATGGCTGCCAGCAGCCTGCCGGGCGCTGCCTCCCGAACCGTCATGCCCGGGCAAAGCCGGGGCGCTGCGCCCGTATAGGTGAAGGCAAGGGTTTTGCCGGCGCCGGCCTGGGCCTTCAGATCGTCCAGGCTGCCGTCCAGCAAAATCCGCCCCTTGCCAATCAGCAGAATGCGCTGTGCCAGCGCTTCGATGTCCTGCATGTCATGGGTGGTAAGCAGCACCGTGGTGCCCTGCTCCCGGTTCAGCCGTTTGATGAACCCCCGCACGGCCAGCTTGCTCACGGCATCCAGGCCGATCGTGGGCTCGTCTAAAAACAATATGCGCGGCGCGTGGAGCAGCGATGCCGCCAGCTCGCACCGCATGCGCTGCCCCAGGCTCAGGGAGCGCGCAGGCGTGGTGAGCAGGTCCTCCAGGTTCAGCAGGCTGGTCAGCTCGTCCAGCCGCGCCTGATAGTCCTTTTTGTCCACCTTGTAGATGTCGCGGATCAACGCCATGCTGTCGCCCACAGGCACATCCCACCACAGCTGGCTGCGCTGGCCGAACACAGCGCCAATGTGCTGCACATGCTGCACGCGTTCCAGCCAGGGCATGCGCCCGTCTATCACACAGACGCCGCTGTCCGGCGTCAGAATGCCGCACATCACCTTGATGGTGGTGCTTTTGCCGGCGCCGTTGGGCCCGATATAGCCCACGATTTGACCGTCAGGCACCGTGAAGGACACGTCCTTCAGCGCCTCGATCACCTGGTAATCGCGCTTCACGAATGCCTTCACAGCCCGGGACAGCCCCGCGCCGCGCCGGGCTACCCGGAATGTTTTGCAAATGCCCTCAAGCCTGATCACGCACCCACCACCTTTGGTATATGCCACAAACAGCGCCAACAATTGAAGCATATGATGAAGCAAAAAGGGAATGGTGTCAATCATCGCGTTGACGCTTATTTTTCCGACGTGTTAGAATGATAAAAACGCACCGGGAGGAACTATGGACAACCTGAGGCTGCGCATGGCGTCGCCCGCCGATGCGCCGGACATCCTGGCCATCTATGCCCCGTATATTGCCACGCCCACGACGTTTGAATACCAGACGCCCTCGCCGGAGGCGTTTGCCGCCCGGGTAGCGGGCATCCTGGCCTTTTATCCCTATGTGGTGCTGGAAAAGGAAGGGCAGCTCATCGGCTACGGCTATGCCGCCCGATACCGCGAGCGCGCTGCCTACCAATGGAGCGCCGAGCTGTCGGTATACATCCGGCAGGATCACCTGGGCCATGGATATGGCGGCAAGCTGTACGCCGCGCTGATCGCTTTGACAACAGCCATGGGCATGCGCACGCTGTACGCCACTGTGGTGCTGCCCAACCCCGGCAGCCTGCGCATGCAGGAACGCTTTGGCTTCCGTTTGTCCGGCATCCAGGAAAAAACCGGCTACAAATGCGGCGCGTGGCGCGATACCGCGCTGTATGAAAAGCACGTGGGCGATTTCACCTCGCCGCCCCAGCCGCCCATCAGCTGGCAGGATTTAAAGGAAGAAGACATCCGCGCGGCGCTGGCTCTGCCGCTGGTGAGCGCTCCCAAACCCAGCATGACACCTTAATGCGGTTCATCTCTTCCTTGCTGCACAGCCGTTGAAAATACAGCAAATCAAAGTACATCATCATCAGCGTGCGTGGTGTCAGCAGTGTCGGTCAACTTGCGTGGTGGGGATGATGACGATGCTTGATGCGCCTTTTTCATACCAACGTAAAACATTATAGCAAATTACGCAATCGTGGCGCACAAAGCAACGCAGGATTTTTGTCTCTGGCAAGGAGCGTGAATGCAGGCGTAGCAGCGCTACGACAAATGAACAGCGACACAGCCAGAGGCAAAAAGACAAGTCTGCGACTGCGACATGATAAGTTAATTTGCTCTAATGCATCCAAAGGGCTGAGGGATTTTGACTTGCAGCGAGGAGCAGACGAGGGAAGCGTAGCAGCGCTACGCTGACTGAGCAGCCGACGAAGCTGCAAGGCAAAAGACCCAGCACGACGATGCGTTAATGCTTGGAGTTGGTATCATACGCAGAAATGATGCCGTTGTTTGTACGCTTTCCAGGTGGTATGGCGAAAACAGAAGAAACATCGCATGCCGCATCGTTGACGCTCGTATCATCCGCTGCAACCATTAGGTTTTTATCTGTCTTGTTTACGAATGTTATCCAAAATTCATGGTGATGGAGTCGGTGTTGGCTGCTTGTCCTGATTCAGGCGTTCAGTTGTTCAGCCAGTCGTGTGTGTCCGGGTAGATGTGGGGGATATCGTTTTTGATTGCGTACTCCTTAGCGTAGGAATCGCGACCGACGGTCAGGGTCAGGTTGTTACAAACACTAAACGCCCCGTCCCCGATGCTCGTGACGCTGTCCGGGATCGTCACGCTGCTGAGGTTCGCGCACCAGTAAAACGCCCCGTCCCCAATGCTCGTGACGCTGTCCGGGATCGTCACGCTGCTGAGGCTGCTGCAAGAGGAAAACGCCCAGTCCCCGATGCTCGTGACGCTGTCCGGGATCGCCACGCTGCTGAGGCTGCTGCAAGAGGAAAACGCCCCGTCCCCGATGCTCGTGACGCTGTCCGGGATCGTCACGCTGCTGAGGCTCTCGCAACTATCAAACGCCCAGTCCCCGATGCTCGTGACGCTGTCCGGGATCGCCACGCTGCTGAGGTTCGCGCACCAGTAAAACGCCCCGTCCCCGATGCTCGTGACGCTGTCCGGGATCGTCACGCTGCTGAGGCTCTTACACCTGGAAAACGCCCTGTCCCCGATGCTCGTGACGCTGTCCGGGATCGTCACGCTGCTGAGGCTGCTGCAAAAGGAAAACGCCCTGTCCCCGATGCTTTGTATGCCATCGGGAACCACATAGGAAGTTCCAGACAGCCCTCCAGAATAGCAAATAAGCCGCTTGTCCAGCTTATGGAAAAGCACATGATCTATTGTGGCCAGGAACGGGTGATCCGGTGAAACAACGATCTGTGTTAGCGCTTCGCATGCGGCGAACGGATTGATGCCAACATGTTCAACCCCCATCCCGATCGTGACACTTGACAGGCTCTCGCAACCAGCAAACGCCCCGCCCCCGATGCTCGTGACGCTGTCCGGGATCGTCACGCTGCTGAGGCTCTTACACCTGGAAAACGCCCTGTCCCCGATGCTTTGTATGCCATCGGGAACCACATAGGAAGTTCCAGACAGCCCTCCAGGATAGCAAATAAGCCGCTTGTCCAGCTTATGGAAAAGCACATGATCTATTGTGGCCAGGAACGGGTGATCCGGTGAAACAACGATCTGTGTTAGCGCTTCGCATGCGGCGAACGGATTGGCGCCAACATGTTCAACCGCTATCCCGATCGTGACACTTGACAGGCTCTCACACCTGAAAAACGCCCAGCCCCCGATGTTCGTGACGCTGTCCGGGATCGTCACGCTGGTAAGGCTGTCGCAATAAGAAAACGCCTCGTCCCCGATGCTCGTGACGCTGTCCGGGATCGTCACGCTGCTGAGGCTCTCGCACAAGTAAAACGCCTCGTCCCCAATGCTCGTGACGCTGTCCGGGATCGTCACGCTGCTGAGGCTCCTACACCAGGAAAACGCCCCGCCCCCGATGTTCGTGACGCTGTCCGGGATCGTCACGCTGGTAAGGCTGTCGCAATAGGAAAACGCCTCGTCCCCAATGCTCGTGACAGTATAGCCATCCAACGTACTAGGGATACTCAGGCTGGATGCTTCACCTCTGTAATCAGATATTTCCGCTGCTCCGTCTTCCAACAGAACATAACTGTAGCCGCCGCTCCCGTATTCTGTTTGTTTCTCCTCTGTAGCTAAGCCGCCCCGCCACGTGACCATCATGAGTATAACCAGGATCAGCGCGAACGCCTTCTTCATGTTTCTCCCCCCTTCTGTGATGCGGTGCATGGCTGAACCATTTATTTCTCAGTTTATATAGCCCTCCATAGACGCAAGTTACCACACCTGAGCCGCTTGTGTCAATCGCACTTGATGGCAACACCGGCAGGTCAGGTGCCTTGGCGTATTGCTGAGCAATAACACTATGCGTTATGTAACAAGTCTTCCGAACCGCTGCCCGGTCATATCTTTGCCATTCATTGCGTGCTCCCCGGCGCGATGAAGAAGATATACCAACTCGTTACCATGATAATTCTTCGTCAACGGAACGATCATTGGCTGTTCAAACGTGGATAGCGGTACACCGTCAGCCTGGAGCATCCGCACACCCTGGCGAGTTCCGTGATGTTCAGATTTCCGCTCTGATACAAAGGAAAATGCTGATGGAAAGCGGCTGGAATGCTCCCCAGTTTCCTGCCCTTGCTGACCGCGTTTTGCAAGCCCGAGCGCACCCTGGCGCGGAGCAACGCCAGTTCAACTTCCGCGAATACCACGGCCATCTGCAAGAAGGCTTTATACCAACGTAAAACATTAATGCATCCAAAGGGCTGAGGGATTTTGACTTGCAGCGAGGAGCAGGCGAGGGAAGCGTAGCAGCGCTACGCTGACTGAGCAGCCGACGAAGCTGCAAGGCAAAAGACCCGGCACGACGATGCGTTCATGTTTGGAGTTGGTATTAGTCACCGGGTCAATCTTCCCGTTGCGGCAGTCCACTGTGATGCTGCCCCTGACGATCAGGCGAAGGCGCTTCTGCCTGACCAGGTCAATCAGCTCACACAGTTGCCTTGTGGACCGGCTCAGGCGGCTCACATCCAGGGTGATGACAGGATCGCCAGCGACGGCAGCATCAAAAAATGATGTCAGGTTCCTCTTTACCTTGCTGTCTCCACCTACTCATACTGAACGAATGAGTAAATGCACTGATGGGGTGAGGATTTTTGATGGCTGCGCTAAGCCGAAAGAATGAGGCGTAGCCGTAGCCTACGCCGAATGAAAGAGGCAACGCGCAGTCGCAAAAAGACCGACTCATTGAAGCATTTATGATTGAGTTCAGTATTTCGTTGGTATAATTATTATCTGATGCAGCGTTGCATTGCATACGAAATATAGGTTCATGGTATACCAGGATGCATGGAATGTTCCCGCCTACACGCAGAACCGATGGCTGCGCCGTTTGCTGCCCGTACCATGCGGTTGACCGTAACCACCGTAACCACCGTCACCATGCACGCCGGAACCTCATCTGCTGCATGGCACAACGTGCACCGGAACCCCTTGTATTTCCTTGCAATACAGCGGTTCATTCTGCGTGCCGGATGTTTGGGATGCTCCTGGCCGCATGCTGAAACGAGGGCTGCGCCCTTTGCTATCCGTACCATGCAGTTGACCGTCACCACCGTAACCACCGTCACCACGCATGCTGGAACCTCATCTGCTGCATGGCACAACGCGCGCCGGAACCCCTTGTATTTCCTTGCAATACAGCGGTTCATTCTGCGTGCCGGATGCCTGGGATGTTCCCAGCCACACGCAAAACCGATGGCCGCGCCCTTTGCTGCCCGTACCATGCAGTTGACCGTCACCACCGTAACCACCGTCACCACGCATGCCGAAACCTCATCTGCTGCATGGCACAACGCACGCCGGAACCCCTTGTATTTCCTTGCAATACAGCGGTTCCGTCTGTGTGTCGGATGCCTGTGCTTGTTCCTGCCCATATGCAGAATCGATGGCTGCGCTGCTTGCCCCCCATTGTACATCTGACCGTCACCACCGTAACCACCGTCACCACTGTAACCATATGCATTCATACTGTCTCTTGTAGGGGAAGAAAATACAATAATAAATAAAATATTAAAATAATATAGAAATACCAACCCCGACTGTTTTTTTGGAACAGCCTGGATTGGTTTTTGATTGTTCTTTGCTCTCAAGTGGTTACGGTGGTTACGGTCAACTTGCAGGGTGGGGATGGTGATGATGCATGCGCTTCTGTACGCTGCCAGGCAGAATCGCATGCCGCAAACCTGTTGAAAATACAGAGAAAATGGGCTCATCATCAGCATGCGTGGTGACAGTGGTTACGGTGGTGACGGTGGTGACGGTCAAACTGCAGGGTGGGGGTGGTGACGGTCAACTACGCATTTGCCTGCTGTTGTTCCCGCTGCTTCTCCCGTTCCTCCTGCCGGTATACCCGCAAAATCCTCGCGCCCCGCATGACTGTTCTGCCGAGTGTGATCCCCTCCCGCTCTCTCAGGAGCGGCTGCAGGGCGGCGATGTGCCGGGCGATGTCGCGGGCGCTGACCTGCACCGCGCCGTCGCTGGCTGCGTACAGCGCCTTGCTCAGTTCCGCCGGCGTGCCCTGCCAGAACGGGTCCTCACTCAGCAGCGCCCTCAGGGCGCCGGGCAGCGGGCTGTTGTCGTAGGCTTGCGCGGCGGTATACGCCTTGCCGTCATCGCTGAGCAGCGTCCATTGGCCCGCGTCAAAGCCCAGCGCCAATTGCCGCGTGGGCACGTCGCGCCCCGAGATGTGCAGCTGCGCCTCCTGCTCGGTGCGCGACCCCGTCAGCACCAGCATGCTGTCGCACACACCCGTGATGCCCGTCGAGCCGCTGACCAACTCGTACACGTCCTGCGCCTGAAAGCCGGACTGTTTCCGCAGGTGGTGCACAAGCAGCAGGCACAGGCCATGGTCCAGCGCGAAGCGCTGTGCCTCGCCCATAATGCGGGTGTCGGCCTCGTACACGTTTTCGCCGCCCCGGCCGCTCCCGCCCTTTACCCGGGCCAGCGTGTCCACGATGATCATCCGGATGCCGGGATGCGCTTTCAGCCACCGGCTCAGCTGCCCGCACAGGTCCCCGTCCATGGCGGGCGCCTCGTGGCTGAAATACAGGTTGTCCGGCACGGCGTCTATGGGGCACAGTGCCGCCAGGCGCTCGCGCACGCGGTAGCGGCGGCTCTCCAGATCCAGGTACAGCACGCCGCCGGGCAGGGTGTCGTGCCCTAAGAAGGGCTCGCCCTTTGCCACAGATAACGCCAATGCCAGCGCCAGCCAGCTTTTGCCCTTCTTGGGCGCGCCGGCCAGCAGGCTCAGCCCCGGCAGCAGCATGCCCTGCACAATTTCCTGCGGGGGCGGGATGTGCTGCCGCATCAGGTCCCTGGCGCGGTAGGCGGCGAGCCGGCCTGCTTCCGGCGCCGGGGAGGCGCCCTGCAGCAGGTCCTTCATCAGCTCGGCGGCGCTCTCCACGCCGAAGCGCGCCAGCAGGTCCGACGGGTCCTTGATGGCATCCATGACGGTGGACGCCGAGAACTGCCGGATGTCCCCCGTGAACCCGCCCGCGCGCAGCATCGTTACCGTGCGGCGCAGGAAGGCCTGCCCACCATCGCCCGGCTCCACGTGCAATACCACGTCGCGGCCCTGCACATGCGCCGCCCACTCCTGCTTGAAGGCAGCGGCGCCGGGGATGCCCAGCGCCGGGATGCCCATGTGCCACAGAGCATGGGCGTCGCTCTCCCCCTCGCACAGGATGATAGGCCCTTCGCCCCGGTTGCCCTTCAGCCACAGGCCGTAGGGGATCAGCCTTGCGCCCTTCTGCCAGGCGAATCGCCGGCCATTCCGCCCCGACAGCCGCAGCCGGACAGCAGCCACCTGCCTGCCGGCGTCAAAGTAGGGGATCAGCACGCAGCCGTCCCCGTCCCTTACGCCCCAGCGCGCCAGCAGGTCCATGGAAAACCCTTTCGCCGCGGCATAGGCTGCCGTGGTGTAAGGCGCCGGGGGCGTGCTGTTGGTGTTGGCGGCTGTCATGCCGGGCAGGGCTGTGCCATGGCCGGCAGATGCCGCGGTGTCGGGCATGGCGCTTGCTGCCGGGGGCGCGCCGGTTTCCGGCATCGCCCCGGAAGCCGCCGCCCCGGCACGCGGCGCAGCCTCCTCCTGATCCTCTGCAACAAACGCCATCTGCGCCGCGGCAGCCGGCTTCACCCGCGCCAGCAGCGCCCGCGCCGCCTCCAGCGGCGGCACCTGCTTCACCTTAGCGTACAGGTCCACGGCGTCGCCGCCCTGCCCGCAGCCGAAACAGTGCCATCGCCCCTCCCCGTCAAACATGAGGCTGGGGTCGGTGTCCCGGTGCAGCGGGCACAGCGCCCAGTATTTGTCCCCGCGCATGCTGAGCCTGATGCCGCAGGCCCCCGCCGCCGCCGTGGCCGGGATGTCCCGGCACAGTGCAAAGATATCCTGTTTATCCAATGCTTCCCTCCTTCTGATCGGACGTTTCGCCCATCAACAGGACGGTAGCATAGGGGGATACTGACATGCACTGACATGTTTGCGCAATTTGTTCTAAAGGAATATATCGATCCGGCAGGATAAATTCTGATGATGAATAATTTGGGTTTGATTATGATAATGGAAACAAATCAGGAGTTTGTTGTAATGACAAGTAAGTTAAAATGAAGAAACTGCACAGCCAAGCGTTTGAAAAGTGCGAAGCAAAATTATTGAAAAGTGCAAATTAAAATGCTAAGATAGTTGCATGGGAGGTGAAGTACATCAGCCTATTATTGTACAATTATTGATGGTAAGATATCTTTCAGTCCACGACCAGTACAATTGGGTTAACTTTTTTGAATTAAGCAACTATGATTTGCTCCCAGCAGACATTCTATAGCTAATAAGATAATGGAGGATTTTTTGTCTAATGATTGGTTTTAAAGTTGGCCAAGTAGTTAGTAATTCGGATATTGTGTCTGAATTCAAATGCGGAAACATGGGTGGTATGCGTAGATCTAAACGAACTAATACGTTGGTTCTAATATCTGATCATACCAAAGGGTTATACGAGGACAAATGGTATGGAGACATACTTCACTACACTGGTATGGGTAAAAAAGGCGATCAGGATCGCAGGGCAAGCCAGAACAAAACACTTGATGATTCACGTTTCAATGGTGTAGACATTCATTTATTTGAAGTTTTGAAACCGAAACAGTATACATATCATGGTCTTGTTGCTCTCGCAGGTGAACCGTATGAGGAATATCAGCCTGATGAAGATGGTAAAATGCGCAAAGTATGGATGTTTCCCTTACGTGTAAAAAACGATTTGCCATTGTTAACAACAGAAGCTTAGAAAAAAAGCAACCAAGCGCACCCTCTACACCTATACCAACTCCAAACATGAACGCATCGTCGTGCCGGGTCTTTTGTCTTGTAGCTTTGTCGGCTGCTCGGTCAGCGTAGCGCTGCTACGCTTCCCTCGTCTGCTCCTCGCTGCAGGCCAAAATCCCTCGTCCCTTTGGATGCATTAATGTTTTACGTTGGTATAAGTGTCTCCAAATCCCTCCCCCTTCTTATGCAGGCGAAATTATGCCACCAGGCCCAGGCTGGATGCAATTGTAAAGTAAATAAACAGGCTGGCGGCGTCCACCAGCGTGGTAATCAGGGGAGAAGCGGCAATGGCCGGGTCCATGTTGAGGCGCTGAGCCAGCAGGGGCAGCACGCAGCCGATGGACTTGGCGATGACCACCGTGGCATACAGGCTGATGGATATCACAAAAGCCATCGTCACCGTAGCGCTGTTGATCAGAAGAAGCCGCAAAAAAGTCACCGAAGATAGCGCAAGGCCTACGATCAACCCCACGCGCGCCTCCGTCCACAGCACGCGGAACAGGTCGCTGAAGCTTACTTCGCCCAGCGCCATGCCGCGGACCATCAGCGTGGATGCCTGCTGGCCGCAGTTGCCGCCCGTGTCCATCAGCATGGGAATGGAAGCCGACAGCAGCACGCTGAAAGCCAGTACGCTTTCAAATTTAGCGATGATGGCGCCCGACAGGATGGAGGTGAACATCAGGATCATCAGCCAGGGCAGGCGGTTGCCCGCCATTTTAAAGATGCCGGTTTTGAAATAGGGAACGCCCGCGGGCGCAAGGCCGGACATCTTTTCAAAGTCCTCTGTGTTTTCGGCTTCAATGACGTCCATGATGTCGTCGCTGGTGATGATGCCTACGAGGCGGCCTTCACCATCCACCACCGGGATGGACATCAGGTGGTATTTGCGCACGGTGTCAGCCACGTGCTCCTGGTCGTCCAGGGTGTTCACCGACAGCAGAAACGGATCCATCAGGTGCACAAGCAGCGTGGTGTCCTCTACTACCAGCGCCTTATGCAGCGGCACGGTGCCGATCAGGCGCCGCTGTTCGTCCACCAGGTACAGGGTGTACACGGTTTCCTTGTCCACACCGGTTTCTTTGATGATATTCAATGCTTCCCGTACGTTCGTGCCGGGTTTAAACTCGCAGTATTCAATGGTCATCAGGGAGCCGGCGGAATGCTCCGGGTATTTGAGAAACTGGTTGATCACCGCGCGCGTGCGGGGATCGGTGTTTTGCAGCACCCTTTTAACCGCGTTGGCGGGCAGCTCCTCTAAAAAATCGACGGCGTCATCGACAAACATTTCGTCGATCAGCGCGGTGATCTCGGCATCGCCGATGCTGTTGACAAGCGTTTCCTGCTGGTCGCTGTCCATGTAGCTGAACACTTCCGCAGACAGGTCCTTGGGCAGGATGCGGAACATCAGCAACAGCTTTTCTGCGTTCAGCTGTTTCATAAAATTAGCGATATCCACAGCGTTCAGCATCATCAGGGCGCCACGAAGCTGCCCGTGCCGGTTTTCATCCAGCAGGCTGTGCAGCTTTTCCTCAATACGTTCCCAATCCAAATTCATCACCTCCGCGCGATTTCAGGCAGTGCAAAGGCGGACAAAAAGGACGCCGGCAAACGGGCAACGGCGGCGTATGTCAATAGGAAGCGATGCAGCTCAGCGAAGCGGCGCGCCATGGATGCGCAGCCCTCGCGGAATGCCGTCGCCAGCCTGACATCCTAAGCCGTCATCCATTGCAGTGCCACCTCCTTACAGCCAGAATGCGGTTATTGTAAGCTTGTTTGCTGTATTTGTCAAACGCAATATTTATTGACATTCTCCGATGCGGTTGATATGATCATCCCATCGGATGGCTGTATCAATAGGGCAGGAGGGACAAAACCAATGGCAACGGCATGGCTTAGCGGGTTTGGCGACGAGATTGATCCATCGCTGGATGTCCAGATGGACGTGATGGCGAAAGTGGGCGTCCATGCCATCGAGCTGCGGGGCGTGGATGGGCGCAGCATCGCACAGTATTCTCCCCGGGAGGCAAAAGGGCTGTACAACAGGCTGACGGACAGGGGGTTCATCGTATCGGCGCTGGGCAGCCCGATTGGCAAAACCCCCATCGACGAGCCGTTTCAGCCGGTGCTGGATTTGTTTAAAAACTTAGTGGAGGTGGCGCAGGCGCTGCGCTGCGGGGGCATCCGCCTGTTTTCCTTTTATATGCCTCCAGGCACGCATGCGCGCCACCGGGATGAGGTGATGGCGCACCTGCGTGCGCTGAAAGATGCCGCCAAGGGCAGCGGTGTGATGCTGCTGCATGAGAACGAGGGCGGCATATACGGCGAGCGGGCGGCGCAAAACGCTGACTTAGCCAGGACACTGGGCGATGACAATTTCGCGCTGATATTCGATCCGTCCAACTATGTGCAGGCAGGGGAGGATGTTTTTGTTGCCTGGCAGGCGGTTAAACCGTGGGTACGATATTTTCATATGAAGGACAGCGTGACAAGGCGCTCCGGGGATCAGGACAATCCCCACCGCCTCGTGGGGGATGGCGACGGTTGCGTGCGGGAGATACTGGCTGACATCGCCCGCACCGACTTTAAGGGCTTTTTCAGCCTGGAACCGCACCTGGCGGGCAGCACGGTGGTGCCGGGCAGCCCGGCGCAGCAATGGGCTGCCGCCGCGGAGGCATTGAAGGCGCTGCTGGCAGAATGCAGTATTGCGATTGAGGAGCACTGCAATCGCTAATATCCCGTTGTTTCAATTATATGATGAGCGTCCTGGAGAAACATAAAAAGCATCGGAGGTAATCCCATGGCTGACCGTGACATCCTGCGCGCTCTGGCTTCAAAGGTTGCGGAGATTGCGCATTTACCCGTGATGGCGGACACCGCCCGGCTGTACCGGGCGCTGAACGGGCTGAACCCCATCCGTCCGGTGGTGTTGCTGGATGAATTGCCCTGGAACCAGCTGAACCATGCCCACGAGCTGGATCTATACTGCGAGGATAGTTATCTGCGCGCAGTGGAGCTGGCATTTCGCCGCACGCTGTACCAGTGGGCGCACTGCCCCGGCGATATGCTGGTGAAGCCGTTCTTTGCCCTGCACCGCAGCGTGCACATCGGCAGCATCGGCGTTACAGTCGAGGAGGACACCCTTGCCGCTGACCAGGGCAACCACATCGTTGCTCACCGCTACCACGACCAGCTGCCGGATTGGGAGGCGCTGGAAAAGCTGCATGTACCCGAGATCATGGTAGATCAGGCGCTGGACGATGCGCGCCGGGAGCGCCTGGAGGGGATATTCGGCGACATCCTGCCCATCCGCATGACAGGCGTCACGCATGCCGGCTTTTTTATGCCCTGGGATGACCTGTCCATGTGGCGCGGCGCCGAACCCCTGATGGTGGACCTGGTGGACAGGCCGGAATTCATACATGCCCTGATGCGGCGCATCACCGACATCCGCATCGCCACCCTGGACAAGCTGGAGGCCATGGGCCTACTGGACGCTTACATGCCTGTGCTGCACTGCACAGCCGGCCTTGTTGACGAGCTGCCCGGCGATGTTTCAGGCCCTGTGACGCGTCAAAACCTCTGGGGGCGCGGCACAGCGCAGATCTTTTCCGCCGTGTCGCCGGCGATGCATGATGCATTTGAAATTGAATATGCCAGGGAGTTCTTCAAGGGGTTTGGCCTGGTATACTACGGCTGCTGCGAGCCGCTGGACCGGAAAATCGACGTGGTTAAAAAGCTGCCCAACCTGCGCAAAATATCCATCACGCCCTGGGCGGATGTGCATGCAGCGGCTGAGCAGATGGGCGGAGACTATGTGCTGGCGCGCAAGCCCAACCCTGCCGCCGTTGCCGTGCCTGTACTGGACGAGGAGGCGCTGCGGCTGGATATTCTGGATACGCTGGATGCGTGCCGCAGAAACGGCACGCCGTGCGAGTTCACCCTGAAGGACATATCGTCCGTCTGTTACCGGCCCGACAACCTTACCCGCTGGGAACGGGTGGTAAAAGAAACCGTCATGAACTATTGACGTTGAAGCCTGTGTTCAGGTTTGCAACGGGCTGAATCAGGAGGAACATATGAACAAGGTATTGGTGGATTTTCGTCAGTCAAAAGGCCGGATCAACAGGAACATTTATGGTCACTTTGCCGAGCACATCGGCGGCGTCTTTTATGATGGCCTCTGGGTCGGGGAGGACAGCGGCGTTGAGCATGTAAACGGGTTCAGGAAAAAGCTGGTGGACAGCTTCAAGGCCATCAATCCCCCGGTGCTGCGGTGGCCGGGCGGCTGCTTTGCTGAAACATACGACTGGCGGGATGGCATCGGCCCCCGCGGGGAGCGGCCTACCCGCATCAACTGGTGGTATTCGCATGACAAGCGCGCTGAACCAAACCATGTCGGCACGCATGAGTTTATTCAGTTTTGCAGGCTGGTGGGCGCGGAGCCTTACATTGCAGCTAATATGACAAGCGTGACGCCGCTGCATATCAGAAACTGGGTGGAGTACTGCAACATCCCCCAGGGGCTGAGCAGTCTGGCGCTGGAACGTGAAAAAAACGGTGCGCCGCAGCCGTTTGACGTGGTGTATTGGGGCATCGGCAACGAAAACTGGGGCGGGGGCGGGCAGATGACCCCGGAAGGCTGCGCGGATGAGTTTATCAGGTACAGCACCGTCATCAACAGCCTGGATAAGGGCAAGCTCAAGTTCATCATGTGCGGCGCCAACGGGCATGATATCGAGTGGACCCGGCGGCTCATGCAGGCGTATGCATCGCGGAAATGGCATGAAGCCAAGGCATATGGCATGAGCGTGCATTACTATTGCGGCAAAGCCGGCAACCCCACAGCATTCACTGAGGACGAATGGTATCAGCAGCTGCTGCAGGCGGACTTCATGCAGCAGGTGCTGGATGACCATCGCGCTGCCATGAACGAGTTCGATTTAAGCCGCGAGATTGGCTTGGTGGTGGACGAATGGGGATGCTGGCATCCGGATGGCAGCGGGCCAAGCCGGGGTTATAACCTGTTTGAGCAGCAAAGCACCATGCGCGATGCGGTGGTAGCAGCCATGACGCTGAACATGTTCAACAACCGCTGTGACAGCGTGGTCATGGCGAACGTCGCCCAGCTATGCAACAACCTGCATTCCCTGTACCTCGCGGGGGGACCGCATTTTGTGGAGACGCCCAACTACCATGTGTTCAACATGTTCAAGGGGCATCAGGACGGCAGGCACCTTCATGTGTCTTTGGCGGCGCCGGTGTATGAAAAGGAAGGCTATGAGCCGCTCAGCCTGCTGAGCGCATCTGCCTCTGAAAAGGCGGGAACGGTGACCTTGTCGCTGGTCAACTTAAGCGTGACGGAAAGCCGCACAGTCGTCCTGGACAGCATTGGCCGTCCATTGGGCGGGCAGGCAAGTGTGGCAGTGCTCAGCGCGACTGACCCCAGGGCGCACAACACCTTTGAAAACCCGACCAACGTGACGCCCACCACCTACACCCTGGATCTGACAAGCCAACCGCAGGTGGATTTACCAGCAGCCAGCGTTGTGGTGCTGACGATTGCGGATGCTGCGCCATGATGGCGTAATTTGCTCTAGAGCAAATTACGCAATCGTGGCGCACAAAGCGGCGCAGGATTTTTGTCTCTGGCAAGGAGCGTGAACGCAGGCGTAGCAGCGCTACGACAAGTGAACAGCGACACAGCCAGAGGCAAAAAGACAAGTCTGCGACTGCGATATGATAAGTTAATTTGCTCTAAATGATAATGCGGACGTGACAAAATGCCGCTTTAGCACTTGCGCGCAGAGGTTTTTGAACCCCTGCGCGCAAAGCTATAATGATCTCTCGTGATTGCTTACCTTTCCTTAAACGCTACAAACCTGTCATGCCGCGCCTGGAACACCTGGAGGTACTCGTCCAAGCCCAACGACTTCATCTCCTCGATGTATTCATCCAATTTCTCCAATGGCCGGTTGCCCACGATCAGATCGACAAGAAGCTCCTTTGAATAGGAACTCAAGGCTGTTTCCACGCGGTTGAGAACCTCGGTCTCCTCAGCGGTGATCATCGCTAACAGCGGCGTATTATGCTCGCTCCACATGTCATGGTGGTGTTCATATATCCAGGTAGCCGCGATGTCTTTGGATTCAACCGGGAGCCCTATATAGGTTGTTTCCCGAATCACACGATCAAGAGGAAACTGATTCAAAACACCAACCCCAGGCAATGCCTGCTCCAGAAACAGGCCAACCCAGCTATCGCGGAAATCCGGAATATCGCTGATCTCGGCAAACATCCAGTTTAGCTTGCGCGCCCCGTGTTCATCATACTTGAAGGACAACCCTTCGATTCCCCAATGCAGCAGCTCAGAGTAGTCAGTCGTGAAGATGTAGTCAAACAAATCCGTTACCGCCTGCAGGTCCTTCGCGTATTTGGTGACCACCCACTTACTTGCGTATCCCATCACCACGCCTTCGCGATACACGATAAAATCGTCGCTGTCTGCCGAGCGCCTCAGGAATGTCGGCGCATACTCCACGCCTTCTACGCCAACAACATCGCCTTCCAGCCATAGCTGCGCAACATAGCTGTACTCCAGCGCCACCTTGTTTTCCACCCGCAGCTGTGTGCCTACCTCGCCGGCACCAATGGTGCTGGTATTGATAACACCAGCCTCATACAGCTTCTTCATATACGCGATATAGTCGACAATGCCCTCCTCGTACCAGGGACACATGATTTTGTCACTGCGGCTCGTAACACTAGCCAGTGTAGCTGGCAATCCGAATGCCTGCGCAATGCCATTGGTGAAGCTATCAATCGAAATGTTCACAACCTCATCTGCTACGCCGTTGCCATTGACATCCTGCTCCCTGAAAGCAACCAGCGCGTCGTACAGCTCATCCACGGTCATGTTGACATTCCACTCGAGGCCTACCTTGTCCATCCAATCCTTGCGAACGCTCAGGGTATGCGCGGTAGCGCAATATTCTTCGCCCGTGATAAAGCTGAACTTATACATGTAGGGCACCCAATAGATGCGCCCTTCCGGGGTGGACAGGAAGCCGAATATATCCGGGAACTCCTCCTCCCAGAACTTGAGGATGCTTCCATCCTCATCATATGTGTTGAACAGCTCAATAATATCCAGGAACAAGCCGTTGTCACCATAGGTTACAGCCTGCGCATCGCTGACGTAACCATGCGTGGCGATAATGTCAGGGAGATTGCCTGACGCCAGGCGGGTATTGAGAACGGTTTCATACTGTTCGTTGACGACCCCTTCAAAATCAATGGTCAAACCGCGCGCCGCCAACTGGCGGTTCATTTCCTGCCAAGTGGGGTATTCGTCACGGTTTTCCAGGGAGTGCACGGAGTTTGGCCGGTAAAGCGGCGCAAGGATCGTTACAGTGCGCAGTTCCGTCCCCTCGGCAAAAACCGTTGCCAGGGAGCACAACATCACGATGGTGAGAATGAAAGATGCTAACCGTTTGGTTTTCATTGGAGCTTCCTCCTTGTTTTTATTATGCATAGATTCATTCTGTGGCGTTTTTTACCAACTTTCAGTTGTTTTTATCCCTCCTTTCACAGAATGCCGTTGAAGTTTCGGATACACAACCTTCTCTCAACCTTTGAGAGAACCAAGCATCACCCCTTTCACAAAATGCCGTTGAAACATCGGATACACCATCAGAATGGGCAACGACACCACCATGATCATCGCGTACTTGAGTTGCCGGGCGCCCATGGCTTTTTTCATCAGCGCCGCCATATCGTCCGCGCTGGTTACTTCCTTTAACCTCGTCACATCCACCGTCTGCGCAATCAGGATGCGCTGCAGGTACATTTGCAGCGGATGCAGCGTATAGTTCGGCAAATAAACCATGGCATTGAACCACGAATTCCATATGCCGACCAGCGTGTAAATTGAAATCACAGCCAACACAGGCTTGGACAGCGGAAGGTATATTTTTCGCATCAGCTGAAAATGGTTCGCGCCGTCGATGAAGGCTGATTCCGCAACCTCGCCCGGTATGGTCATGAAAAATGTGCGGGTAAGAATGATGTTCCAGATGCTGTAAGCACCCGGCAATATGATGGCCCAGATGGTGTCGTACAAGCCTAACTTCTGAACGATCAGGAAGGTGGGAATCATCCCGCCGCTGAAATACATGGGGATGATGAGGAAGATCACCACGATTTTCCGAAACTTCAAGTTGGGCCTGGTCAGGGGATAGGCCCCCATCACAGAGGTGATCAGCATCAGCAACGTGCCTGAAACGGCATAGAAGATGCTCATGCCGGCTGCGCGCCACAAACCGGAGTCCTTCAAGATCACTTCATAGCTGCCCAAATACAATTGAATCGGAAACAGATTCCATAGCAAATTGCCTTTCACGGCTTCGTAAGGATCATTCAGCGACATGGCCAGCACATACCACATGGGATAGATCGTGACCACAGCGGCCGTCACGCATACTGCGACAACCAGCACCTGAAATACATCAACACGCTGTTTCATATGCATACCCCCTTCACCACAGCGAATAGTCCGTTACCCTGCGCGAAACCAGGTTAGCGGACCAGACGAGGAAAAAGCTGATGAGGCTCATCAGCAGGCCAACAGCGGAGCCATAGCTGAAGCGGCCGCCCATGAGACCGTCCCGGTATACATAGGTGCCGATGACATCGGCTGTGGAATAAACAGAGGGATTGTACATCAGCAGAATCAGCTCCGTATTGGACCACATGACGCCGCCGATGGCAAAAATCAGCTGAATAATCACCAACGGTACCAAAAACGGGATCGTAATGTGCACCATGCGTTGGAAGCGCGTTGCCCCGTCGATATCGGCCGCTTCGTACAGCGTTGGATCGATGGAAGACATCGTTGAAAGGTATAATATGCTGCTCCAGCCAAAGCTTTTCCATATGTTTGTAAAGGTATAGATCCACGGGAAGGCAGCCGGGTTGGTGTTGAGGCTTTTCCACTGCAAGCCGAAGGATTGGGCGATCCTTGGTATGATGCCGTCATCCGCGATAAAGGAAATCACCATGCCGGCGACAACCACGGACGAAATGAAATAGGGCATATAGCTTGCCGTCTGGATGAACTTTTTAAGAAAAGGCCTGTTCATTTCGTTGAGCAGCAAGGCGAACACAATGGGAATCCAGAATCCCATCGCTAAGTTTAATCCGCTGAGCACCAGGGTGTTTCTCAGTATTCTGGTGAAATAGAAGGACTGAACGAATTGTTTAAAATGCTTCAGCCCCACCCACTTCACCCCGCTGCCGAAAAAAGGGAAGCCGGGGAAATAGTCCTGAAACGCAATGACAACACCGAACATGGGCGCATAGGAAAAAATAAGAATCAACACAATAACCGGGCATAGGATCAGGTACAACTCGATGTTCTCCCGGGCGTTGCGGCTCAGCTGCTTTTTTTGTTGTTGCTGTTTCTTCACGATGCTCATGCGTTCTCCTCATCCGGCATAATCTCATCCTTGTGTCGCTGCTTTCAGGACACTCGACTAATTGCTTAAACCAATTAACTTTAAACCGAGTGTACCATAGGCTTTTCTGGATTGCAATAGCATTTTGAAAAAACAGGGGCAATCGCTTATCGCTTATTGTACTTATTGCGATTTTTGCAGTTTTTGCGAAAGCAGTCAAAAATTGACGAAACCATCGGCGCATGCTACCATATCACCTAAGTATCGGTCGATGGAAGCTGGCGGAAATCACAGGCACCAGTCAGGATAAGGGAATGAGGCTTTTGTTGCATGGCGTCGATTGGGTTTCTGTGCGCGTACGGTATGAGTATTTGATGTGTCCCAGCGTCCAAACCATATGAGGAGGAGCAATGATGTTTGCTGCGTTTGAAACTGAAAAACTGTATCATCAAAGGCAAGCCAGATATCTGACTGCCATGGGCAACGGCACGCCGGATCGGATTCCCATCCGCTTTTTCCTGCAGGAGGTCGCCGCAAGGATGACCGGCTACACGACCCAGCAGGTGGCTTGCGACTACAATTTAGCTTTTGAAGCCACTCGCAGGGCAGGCGAGATGCTGGGCTGTGACAGCGTGATGCTCAACGCCATCTGGAGCACTTACCCCGTCGCCAAGGCTGCCAGCTGGCGGTACCTGTATGTGCCCGGTGTCGATGTGGCGATGGACTCGGTGCTGCAGTTTGGTGAGCCAGCCAAGCCTGAGGACGTGTTCCTGCAGCTGGATGAATACGAGGAGTTCATCGACGATCCGACGGCTTTCCTCGTCAATAAGTGGATGGCGCGGGCAACGACCCGGGTGGCAAAAGCCGGCGCCCCTGTCACCTTTGACCATAACGCCGCGCTGTGGGGCGGCGCGCTGGCTTATGCCAACTACATGAGCGCCTTTGGCCCGGCAGCGGCAAAACTGAAGTATGAATCCGGTATTATGTCTGCCAACGCCGGTATGATCAAGGCGCCGTTTGACCTCCTCTGCGATAAGTTCCGCGGGTTCATCAATGCCGCCATTGACACCGTGGACAGGCCGGATACCGTGCTGAAAGCCTGTGAGGCGCTGATCCCCCATATTGTAGCCAATGCGCTGGCAGGCGCGGACCCGGATAAACAGGTGCCCATCACGCTCTGGGCGCATCGGGGCGGTGTGCCCTTTATCAGCCACGAAACCTTCGATCGCATCATGTGGCCGACGCTGCGCCCCGTATTTGAGGAGATTATATCAAAAGGCTACCAGATCCTATTCTATGGCGAGGGCAATTGGGAGGCGCATTACGACAC
Organism: Christensenellales bacterium; assembly: GCA_050952845.1. GTDB lineage: Bacteria > Bacillota > Clostridia > Christensenellales > Aristaeellaceae > JAGVSV01. The sequence continues at coordinate 3,317,109 of JBMNLP010000001.1, read as the reverse complement.
GCTGCGCACGTTGCCTGCCGGCAGCATCATCTATCACCTGGATCGGGGTGATCCGGCGCTTGCCGCTAAAAAGCTGAAGGACCGTTTTGCTATAAGCGGTGGGCTATCTTACGATGTGCTGGCGCGGGGCACACAGGAGGATGTGAGGCGCCATATGAAGGAGTTGTTCGCAGTATTAAAGCCGGGCGGCGGGTACATTCTGGATGCCACGGCGCTGATGCTCAACGACGTTAAGCCCGACAACCTGCATGCCGCCGTCACCTACACGCTGGAGCACGGTGTATACAGCCAGTCCTGCCCGGCGCCTGAGCGCGGCAAAGCGCAGCCGCAAACCATCCTCCCCGGCAAGCGCGCACCTGGAATCGTGCGCCCCTGGGAGGTGGAAAAACAAGGTTACAAGCAGCTGGCGGGCGATGTGGACGCCGTGAAAAACGCCTGGCAGCGTACCGACGCAGCAATATATAACTACCTGTGGACCACGGTGCTGTGGTAACCATCATATAGCGTAAGGAGATTGTCGTGACTGGAAAAATCAAGTTTGCCATCATAGGCGCCGGCAGCGTCAGCTTCTGCCCGGCGACCATTGGGGACATCTTACTCAACCCGTCCATCAGGGAAGCTGACCTGGATATCGCTCTGATGGACATTGCACCAGAAGCGCTAAAAGCCAGCCTCGGGTATGCCAGGCAGGCTTTGAAAGCTGCTGGCAGGGAAGCCGGGCTGACGGCTACTACCCGTTTGAAGGAGGCGCTGGAAGGGGTGGACTTTGTGGTATCCGCCATCGAGCTGAACCGCTATTACTACTGGTCCATGGACTTTCATATCCCGCGCCGGTATGGTTTCCGGCAGGTTTATGGCGAAAACGGCGGGCCGGGCGGCATGTTCCACGCGCTGCGCAACATGGGGCCGACGCTGGAGATTGCCCATGCCATGGAAGAGGTGTGCCCGGAAGCCTGGCTTTTAAACTATACCAACCCGGAAGCCAAGCTGATTGAGGCGGTCGGCAAGCTGAGCAAAACCCGCGTGGTGGGCTTGTGCCACGGCGAGGGCATGGGGGTGGACCAGCTGTCGCAGATCATGCAAATCCCCCGGGATGACCTGGACACCCAGGTGGCGGGGTTGAACCACTTCGGTTGGTTCACGAAAATTGCGCGCAAAAGCACCGGAGAGGACCTGTATCCCCTGCTGCGGGAAAAAGAAGCAGCCATGGACTGGCTGGCGCATTGGGACGAACTGGGCCTGTCGCGGCTGATGCTCCGGACGTTCGGTCTGTATCCGTACCCGGGCACCAACCACATTGGCGAGTATATCGGCTGGAGTGACCAGATGCTGGCAAGTGCGCTGATCCAGTATTTTTACGACCCTGCCAGCGAGGACCCGTGGGCCGGCGGCAAGGTGCCGGAGTTTATCTACAGTTTTTCCGGCAACCCCACGTCGCGTCCCCTGCATCCCGACAAGCCGGTCCACGGCGCCGGCGACCCCGCGTACGCGGCTTCATTTACGCTGGCTGACAGCCAGCTGCACAGCTCGGGGGAGTATGGCATCCCCATCGCCGAGGCCATCTTTTTTGATAAGCCCCGGCATATCGGCGCTGTCAACGTGCCCAATGATGGGTACATCCCGAACCTGCCGCAGGGCATGGCGGTGGAGGTGCCGGCACTGGTGGATGGCAGGGGCATCCACCCCGTCAGGATGGACAAGCCGCTGCCCGTTGCCATCACGCAGATGATCGCTACCCAGGGAGCCATCCATCAGCTGCTGATCGAGGCGTATCAGGAAAAGTCCCGCAACAAGCTGCTGCAGGCCATGCTGATCGACCCCACGGTATCTACTTACAATAACGCGGTGGCGCTGATCAACGAAATGTGCGACCGGCAGAAGGAAATCCTGCCCGAATTGTATTGGTGACACCGGCTCCAGACAGGATGCATGATCGCGCCAGGCTTGTGTCTGGCGCTTGTGTTATACCAACGTAAAACATTAATGCATCCAAAGGGGTGAGGGATTTTGGCTTGCAGCGAGGAGCAGACGAGGGAAGCGTAGCAGCGCTACGCTGACCGAGCAGCCGACAAAGCTACAAGACAAAAGACCCGGCACGACGATGCGTTAATGTTTGGAGTTGGTATTATGCCGGCAGCTTGATGCCAGCCATGTTGGCGGCAGTTTGCAGCTTGTCCAGCGCTTCCACGATCTGTTCCTTTTTATGATCGGACACCACGCAGAAGCGCAGCCGCGCTTTGCCGCGGGGCACCGCGGGGTACACGGCGGGGGGCACGAACACGCCCATGTGGCGCAACATATTGCTAAGGAGAAAGGCGTCCTCGTCGCGGCCCACCAGAATGGGGATGATGGCGGTATCGCCAGCCAGGCAGGTGTTCATGCTGCGCTTGTGTGCCTCCTCGGTGAAGGTGCGGATGTTCTGGTGCAGGCTTTCCATGATGTCGGGGTGGGTGCGGAGCATGCGGATGGCCTGCAGCGTCGCCGCGGCCAGCGGCGGCGATATGCCCACCGAGAACACGAAGCCCGGCAGGTTGTACTTCAGGTAGTTGATCAGGCTGGCTTTGCCCGCTAAATAGCCCCCGCAGGTGCCTAACCCCTTGGAGAGGGTGCCCATTTTGATGTCGATGTCGCCGGGCTGAAGGCCAAAGTGTTCGTCCACGCCGCCGCCGGTTTTGCCCAGCACGCAGGCTGAATGCGCTTCGTCCACCATCAGGAAGCATCCATATTTCTTTTTCAGCGCCACAAAAGCCGGCACGTCGGGTACATCGCCGTCCATGGAATAGGCGCCTTCGATGACAATCAGCACCTTTTCAAACTTGTCCCGCTGCAGGCGCAGGATGCCCTCCAGCGCCTCATGGTCGTTGTGCGGGAAGGGCTTGACGGTGGCCTGGCTGAGCCGGCAGCCCTGATCGATGCTGTTGTGCGCCAGGGCGTCATATACGATCAGGTCGTTCTTGCCGCAGAAGTTGCCCACAAAGGTGACGTTGGTGGAATGCCCACCCACCAGCACCATGGCGGCTTCGGCATTTTTCCAGGCGGCTAATTCCCGTTCCAGCTCCAGCGTCAGCATCTTTTCGCCGGCCAGCAGCCGGCTGCCACTGGCGCTGGTGCCGTACTTGTCGATGGCGGCTTTGGCGGCTTCCATCACCTCGGGGCGGCCGGACATCCCCACATAGTTATAGCTGCCAAAGTTCAGCACCCACTGCCCATCCATCAGGCTTTGGTCTGTCAGCGGCGATTCGTGGCATACGAAGTATGGGTTTTCAGCGCCGCTGCCCAGCAGCGCTGCTTCCCGCGCAGCAAACGCCTGGTATTCGGGCGAATCCTCAAAGTCGACGATGGGCGGCACAGGCCCTCTGGGTTCCTCCGCGCGGGCGGCATGCGCCCCGCTGAGGCGGTCCTCCAGCAGGCGGCTGAGGTCGTTCACCGTGGTGCACAGGCCGTATTCCTCTACCGGGATCAGCACGGAAAACAGCTCTTCAATCTTCAGCGATACGCTGAGCACCTGCAGGCTGTCGCCGCCCAGGTCGTTGATGAAATGGGCGTTGTCGTCGATGTTCTCAGGCACCGTGCCCAGCGTTTCGGCGTACACGCAGCGCACCTTTTGTTTGATCTCTTCAGGCGCCAGGTCCTCGGGCACAGACTCCTCGTTGACGATGGGAGCGGTTTCGGGCGCGGGGCCGGTGCCGCTGCGCAGGTCCAGGTCGCGGTAGGCAATCTTCCGCTCCTCAATCATCTGCTTAAGAGCCAGACGCTTTACCTTGATGTTATTGGCGGTTTGGAACCGGTCGGGCGTGGCCAGCACGCGCGTCACCTTTTTCAGCACAGGCAGGCGGTTGTTCATCGATATCACCTGGCGCATCAGCGTCATCAGGAAGGCGTCGTCGCGGTAGCGGTCGCCCACGCTGAGCACCAGCGTGATGTCCTCATAATCCGGGTTGGCGCGGCGCCGGCGCTTCCAGCGGTTGGTGCGGCTGATGCCGGTGTTGCGCGTGCCCAGCACGCAGTACTGTTCCACGCCTTCCAGCATACCGAAGGCATCCTCTATTTCGTCGGGGTATACATTCTCGCCCGATTCGTTGATGATGACGTCCTTGCTGCGGCCTTCCACGTACATGCGCATACCTTTTTCCAGGCGCACGATGTCGCCGGTCCTATACCAGCCGTCAGGGTCCAGATCCGGACCGGTCAGCTGCCCGTTGATCAGCCTGCCTGTATGAACGGACTTGCCGCGGATGTACATTTCGCCTGTTTTGGCGCGCTTGCCGTCGGATTGAACGCGGTATTCCGTTGTTTCCAGCGGACGGCCCACCGAGCCCGAGGTGCGCGTCTTCAGGTGCATGCTGGTTTCCACCGAGGTGATGGCGGTTTCCGTCATGCCAAAGCCGCTGATTGTGTAATAGCCCAGCGCCGCGATGGTACGCATGTGTTCCTCCGGCGTGTGGCTGCCGCCCAGGATGACGCAGCTTACGTCCGGGCCCAGTATCTGGGCCACCACGTCCTTGAACAGCACGTTGCGGGCAAAGTCCATGCCGAAGGTCGGCGCGATGGACTGCAGGAAGAGGCTCAGCCCCCGGGCGAACTTGAACGCGGCGCGCTTGGAGGGTTTTTCCCTGGCGATCTTCTTTTGCAGCGACACCGACAGGTTATTGGCTAAAAGCGGCACTGCACACAAGAGGTTGATGCGGAAGCGCCGGGCAGTGCTCAAAATGGTCTCGGGCGCGCGGTCCTTGATGAAAATGGTTTCATAGCCGATGAAGTTGGACCACAGCAGGTTGACCATAAAGCCGAAAACATGGTGGTATGGCAGAAAAGCCAGGGACCGCTCCACCTTGCCGGTGATGATGCGCGGGTTGATGTGGTGCAGCAGCTCGCTGTTGATCACCTGGTGGCAGATGGCTTCTTCGTCGTATACAAAAATGCGGCTGGTCTGCGTGGTGCCGCTGGTGCACAGCGCTACCTGGGTGCCGAATACCGGCTCGAAGTCTGCCGGTGCCGGGTCGGCTGCAAACAGATCGTCGGTGATGATCTGGATGATGCCGGCAGACAGCCTGCGCCTTTGCCGGACGATCAGCGCCGGAGCCCCGGCTTCCCGCAGCATATACGCCGTCATGTCGTCGGACAGCGACGCGTCCAGCAGCAGCGCCTGGCAGCCTGCTGCAATGATGCCCCAGAATACAGGGAACCATTGGGGCGAGGTATCCATCTGCACTGCGACAAACCGCCCGGTGTTTTCAGGGCCAACAGCGCGCTGAATAAAGCTTGCGTAGGCCATCGTCATCTCCCTGTACTGGGCAAAGGTGATGGCCTTTTCCTCGTCACCTTCCAGATAGCGGGAAGCGGTGAGTGCTCCGTCGCTGCAGGTGATGTCAAAAAGCCTCCGCAGCGTTTTCTGTTGCCGCAGCGCGTTGCTGCGTGCAATGATGTCAATATCAAAGCTCATGGGGTTCCTCCTGTGGGGCACCACGGCGTGGGTTGACCCGATAATAGGCTGAAAGACAGGTTTGAAAAAGCCCGGAGGGCAGGATATCGTGCAGCACGATAGCGACACGCTGGCTGGGCATCGCAACGGGCAGGCGCATGGGCATGCGCCTGCGGTTCAGCGCGCGGGCGACCTTTTTGCCCAGGCGGGCAGGGTCGCTGCCGCCCCGTTCATCGCGCGCCATGACGGCGGCTGCGCGGGCACAGGCAGCTTTATATGGCGGGGACTGGCGCGCTGCCAGCGGGCGGTACTTGTCTGCGCCGCCGCGGTGGTCGCCAGGCTGTACCAGCATGACCTGGATACCCTGGCTTTTGACCTCCATAGCCAGCGCTTCACTCAAGCCCTCCACGGCGTGCTTGGCGGCGCTGTACGCGCCCTGAAATGGAGAAGCGAACAAGCCGTTGACGGAGGAAAAGTTGACAATCCGGCCGCTGCCGTTGGCGCGCATCAGCGGCAACACCACGCGCACCATGGCTGCCATGCCGAAAAAATTGACGTCCATTACCTGGCGCAGCTCCTGATCAGAACAGTCCTCGGCGGCGCCGATGACCAGGATCCCCGCACAGTTGACGAGCGCGCCCGGCGTGCCGACCTGCGCCAATGCCTTCTGGCAGAAGGCGGCAATGCTGGCATGGTCGGTTACATCCAGCGGCAGCCGGAACCCCTCCGGCCCCTCGCCTTCCTGTCCCTGAAAGGACCGGGCGCCCGCCGCTACGCGCCAGCCTTCCCGCACCAGCGCCTGTGCGGTGTATAACCCCAAGCCGCTTGATGCGCCGGTTACCCAGGCTGTTTTCAGCAACGCCCACCCTCCTGACCAACAGAAAGTTTCAATATATCTTAGCCTCTTTTGGGCATATAAGCAAGCACGAAATTTTGAAGTTCAAAACAATATTTCAAAAGCATGATGGAAGTGACAGGCGGATAAAAACCCGATAAATTGGCATGTCTGCCTCTCGGTTTTTGCAGCTGTGCCGAAGGCACAGTGAAAACTGCCAATCGAGGACGATCCATAAGCATCCGCAAGCGTCTCTGCAAAAATGCGATCACGCGTTGACAACTGAACAAATATCGTTTAAGCTTGCTGACAACAGTCGGCGGAAAAGGTGAGTTTTAGAGGTGTGCAGCGGTGAGGTCACGGGAGGAAGGTCAGAAGAATTTCAATGCGCGATATCTTTCTGATATGCTGAGGGAAACCACTCGTAGCTTTAAACGTACATTCATATGAAGGAGGCTTGCCATGAAAAAACCATCGTTTTGTTACCCGCGCTGCTGACGGAGCAATGCGACCCGTCATCTCCGGCGCGATGAGCACAGTCAACAACAGTGCCGTCCGAAAGCTGTTCAACATGGTTTGCCTGCCGACATCACTACACGTAAGAGAGGACGTAAATGCATGAGGTATTGTGTACATTGTGGAGCTGAAGTTGTGGAGGATGCGGTGGTTTGCACGACTTGCGGCCGTAGCCTTTCGTCAAGAAATGCGATTGCCGGTGCCAACCAAGCTGTTTCCGCAGCGCCTGTTGGCCAGCTGGCGACCAATCGCAGTTTGTTAAAGTACATCCTGTTGTCTATCATTACCTTCGGAATCTACGGCATTGTTGTCATGTCAGCGGTCAGCACCGACATCAATACCATCGCCGGACGATACGATGGTAAAAAAACCATGCATTATTGCCTGGTTCTCTTCATTTTCTCCTGGCTGACCATGGGCATTGCCTCTTTTGTTTGGTTCCATAAGATTTCCAACAGAATCGGCGCAGAGCTGACCCGACGGCGCATTGCCTATTCCTTCAGTGCAGGCACATTCTGGGGCTGGGGGATTCTGGGCAGCTTCATCATCGTTGGGCCGTTTGTATATTTCCACAAACTGCTGCAATCGATGAATCTGCTGTCGGAAAACTACAATGTTTATGGTTGACATGTAGCATACAAAGCAGCGCAGGATTTTTGTTTCTGGCGAGAAGGTGAACACAGGTGGCACCGCTACACCAGGTATACAGCGATACAGCCAGAGACAGAAAGACAAGTCTGCAACTGCACTGAGTGATTTGCTTCAATCAGTCGTTTTCGTCCTGTCCCGCACCGTGCCATTCGGTGGGGATGGGACGTCCGCTTTTTTGGCGCTGCCTGACGCACTCGGTCAACAGGTATTCGATCTGCCCGTTGAGAGATCGGAAATCATCCTCCGCCCACCTGGCAAGCTGGTCATACAACCGCCGGTTCAGGCGCAGCGGCACCTGCTTTTTCTCAGCTGACATGTTGTCAATACAGGCTGCCGCTGTTGACAACCGGCTGAACGTCCCTGTTGCCGCACAGCACCACGAGCAGGTTGGACACCATGGCTGCCTTGCGCTCCTCATCCAGCTGGACAACGCCATTTTCGCTCAACATGTCCAGCCCTCCCTTTCAGATGAATTATACTTACATCTAATTGATATCATAATGATATCAGTTTGTCAGGGGCTTTTTGCAGTTTTTGTGTGCGCAGGCTGGCCCTTGTTAATGCGCAGCAAAAGGAGTATGCTATGCACAGAGCGTGGCACGCTGCACCATTGTGTAAAAAATCCGGAAAGAGGCTTCGTGACATGGAACAAATGCACCCAAGTGACTACCGCCGGTCGGCGGTTATTCTGTATATCCTGACAGCTTGTTTCTGGTTTGCTCAGTACACATGCACGCCCTACCTCAACCCTGAGATGATCAACATGGGCGCGTCGGAGTCGTTCATGGGGCTGGTAGCGGGGGCATACGGGCTGACCCAGCTGGTGCTGCGGGTACCGCTGGGCATCGTGGCGGACCGCGCCGGTGTGCAGAAGCCGATCATCATCATAGGCTGCGCGCTGGTGGTAACTTCCGCCGCGGGGATGCTGCTGTTTTACAGCCCCATGGGTTTCTTTCTGTTTCGGGGTGTTGCCGGGTTTGCTTCAGCGTCCTGGATATCGCTGACGGTGCTGTATGGCAGCTATTTCCCGCCTGAGGAAACGCCGCGGCGCATATCGCAGGTCAACTCAGCCAACCACCTGGGCAGGCTGTTGTGCTTCCTGGTGGTGGGTGCCCTGGTGACGCGCTTCAGCGTAAAGGCGGCCTTTTACGCTGGCTTGGCGACATCGCTGCTGGCGCTGGGCATGAGCTTTTTTGTGCAGGATGTGCCGCGTGCGAAGAAACACATCGGTTTGAAGGATTTTCTGTCCGTCGCCAACGACCGCAACCTGAAGGTGACATCGCTGTTAGGCATGCTGATTCAAACGATCTCCTTCGGCACTTACTACACTTTTGCCCCCAACCTGGCTGTTGCGCTGAACGCCACCGCTTCCGGCCTGAGCTACCTGAACATCGCGCTGATGCTCCCCATGGTGCTGGGCAACTTCGTTGCCACCAAATGGCTGTACCGGAAGGTGGGCCCGGTTAGGCTGATCATCGTAGGCTTTCTGCTAACAGGGGTATACTGCGTGCTGGCGCCGCTGGCCAGGTCCATGACCGAATTGTACTTATGCCAGGTGCTGGCAGGGGTGTCGTTCAGCCTTACGTTTACCATCCTCATGGGTCAATGTGTACGCACTGTACCAATAGACAGCCGCTCCATCGGCATGGGTATATACCAGGCAGTGTACGGCATCGGGATGACCATCGGCCCCGTTCTGATGGGCTACCTGATCGAATGGGCAGGCATTAAATCCGCTTTTTTCATGGTCGCGGTGCTGGCAGTGGCGTCCGCCGGGCTGACGCTGGCGCTGATGCAGGATGATTATAATACCAACTCCAAACATTAACGCATCGTCGTGCTGGGTCTTTTGCCTTGCAGCTTCGTCGGCTGCTCAGTCAGCGTAGCGCTGCTACGCTTCCCTCGTCTGCTCCTCGCTGCAAGTCAAAATCCCTCAGCCCTTTGGATGCATTAATGTTTTACGTTGGTATAAAAAACCGGCTGCAGTGTAGCGCAGCCGGCTGGTTTCAGAGTTGGTATCACTCGGTCCAGTCTTTGTTTTCCCTATGCACCTGCTGTTCGTGCATCCTGAAGCTCAACACCATCAGGCTGTCCGTCAGGTGCACGTCATACACGATCATACCTTCCGGTGCCGATAGCGTGACGGGCACAAAGTTCCACACCCCGGGTACCCGCGCAGCGGCCAGCACATCCAGGGTTTCCTGCGCTGCGGAGGACGGGGTGGCCAGCACGGCAATTTCCACCGCATGGCGGCTGAGATAGCCCGCCAGTTCTTTCGCATGGTAAACTGGTATGTTGCCCAATTTCCTGCCTACCATTTCAGGATCAACATCAAACAATGCCGTCACATGAAACCCCGACTGGCTGAAGCCGGGATATAATGCAACCGCGCGGCCTATGTTGCCTGCGCCTATGATGATCATCGTGCGCTCGCGGTTGATGTCCAGGATATCGCCGATGCTTTTCTTGAGCAGCTGCACGTTGTAGCCAAGCCCCCTGCGGCCAAAGCCGCCGAATGCGTTCAAATCGTGCCGAATCTGAGAATCGGTCAGGTCCATCCGCTTGGCCAGCTCAAAAGACGATATATCGACAGCGCCTTCTTTTTCAATGTCGCACAGCTGACGGTAATACATGGGAAGCCTGCGCGCCATGGGGTCAGATATCCGCCTGCTCTTTTTGTCTTTTTGCATGCTTTCCTCACTTTTGCTGCGCTGCACAGCCGCATTTGCGCTTGCTCCATTGCGCGTGCTTTTCCCGCAGCGTGCCCGGAATGTCCAGCCAGTGCTTTTGTACGCCGCAATCAGCGCAGGTAAAGCGTTCGCCGCGGCGGCTGTGCATCAAATCGCTCTCCACCTGGCGGATGATCAGCCCGTCCTCCGCATCGGTTTTTTCAGGCAGGCGGGTAAAGTGCATGCGCAGCACGTTTTCCTCGTCGTTCAGCGGGTCGGGCAGGCTCTGCGCCACAAAACGCCCGTCAGCATACCGGCCGGCTTCCATCGTTCCCACGCCGCGGCCGACGTCAAACTCGTCCAGCACGAAAAAGCTTTCGGGCGGCGCTTCCTTGATGCCGGTCAGGCCGATGCGCTGCTTCTCGCCCTCCAGATAATCCCACGAGCGGCGGGACATGCCGTGCACCAGCATGCAGTAGCTTTCGTCATCCATGCCGTAATAATCGCGGTACACCTCCGCGTGGGTGGTGCGCACGCCGTCCTCGCCCGTCCAGTCGTTGTCAGGAATGCCATCGGTGTCGCCGGGAAACAGGATGGGCGTCTCATCCCGGCTGAGCAGGATGGACTGGCCATGGATGGACCTGGCGCGCAGGTTGTGGACCCGGCTGAGCCGGTCGGCGGATGCCGTGGAAGGCTCCTCCAGCAGCTCGTACCCCATGGCTTTCAGAGTATCAGTCAATTTCCCCATGATCATTGCTCCTTGGCTGTATGATTTTCTGCCCGGAACCAGCCTTGATGCATACCGGCGTGTGATTATATTATCATATCAGTTGCAAATTGAAAAGAAAAAATGCGTTTCGATTATCTTTTCGATCATCCGAGGCAATCCGACAACAATTGCCCGTGAGCGCCGCATAACGCATTTGACATCCCTGTTCGCTATGGGTATACTAACATCGGTAAAAAGCAATGCGGTATTTATTGTACGCAATGCTATATTTAAAAGGAGGACAACAAATGAAACGACGTGGTTTACTCGTATTCCTGCTGGCATGCGTGATGGTGTTCACCCTGGCGCTGCCCGTGGAAAGCCTGGCGCAGGATGACCTGAAGGTCATCACCTCGGTGCTGCAGATTGACGCTGCCACGCAGGACAGGGTGCTGACGCACATCAACGAAACGCTGCAGGACAACCGCTGGAACACGCTGATCGCCGAAAGGCTGGGGTATAAAATCGAATACTCCTGGGTTGTCAGCGATTCCGAGCAGTACAACCAGAAGTTCAACGCCGCGCTGGCGGCTGCCGACATCCCGGATATCATGCGGCTGGACAAGGTGAAGATGGGCCAGTGCGTGGAAGCCGGCTTGCTGGCGGAGATGGGCTCGCTGATTGAGGAGTATGCCAGCCCGCTGCTGAAGCAGATTTTAGCTGACGGCGGCGATGCGCCGCGCCTCTCCTGCACCTTTGACGGCGTGCAGTATGCGCTGCCTGTTGTGGACGCGGACATCGAGCGCGGCTCTGTGCTGTGGCTGCGCACGGACTGGCTGGACAAAACCGGGCTGGAAGCGCCCAAAACCATCGACGAGCTGATCGTCGTGCTGCAGGCATTCATGGAGATCGCCGGCGAAGGCGCAGTGGGCCTGTGCCAATGCAAATATCCCTTCGGCTTCAATGCCAACAGCAGGTTCAACGGGTTCTTCTATGGCTATGGGGCATACCCCGAGATGTGGCTGGAGCGCGATGGGCAGCTGGTATACGGCAGCGTGCAGCCTGAGATGAAGCCCGCCCTTGCCAAGCTGAACGAAATGTATAACTTAGGCTTGTTTGACCCCGAGTTTATCGTCATGGATGAGAACAAGGCCGCTGAAGCCATCATCTCCGGCAAGTGCGGCGCGCTCTATGGCGCGCACTGGAGCTCGCTGGCTCCCCTCCAGGACAACGTGATGGCTGACCCCGAAGCCGATTGGCTGCCCTTTGACCTGCCCAGCGCGGACGGCAGCCCCACCATCGTGGGCACCGAGCTGGCTACCGGCACATGGTTTGCCGCCAGCGCCAAGTGCGAATATCCTCAGGTCATTGTGGAGCTGGCGAACCTCTACTGCGAGAAAACGTTCGATCCCGAGCTGCAGGAGTACGCTTTCTATTCCAATCCCGGCGGCGATGCGGAGGGCGTGTGGAAGCTGTCTCCCGTGTACATGATGACGCCGCTGAAGAACATCGACACCACCAGGGCCATCCGTCCTCACTTAGAGTCGGAAGACCCCGGCGACCTGTACGGCGAGCAGCTGACCATGTATGAATACACCCTGGCCGGCATGAAGGGCGACCGGCAGATGTGGGGCTGGATGCGCGTGTTCGGCATCGACGGCGCGTGCCAGGTGCAGTATGAGCAGCAATACCTGCCCGGCGAAACCTACCTGAGCAGATTCTACGGCGCGCCGACCGAAACCATGAACAGCAACCAGAGCATACTGACCAGCGCGCTTAACGAAGCCATTGTAAAGATCATCACGGGCCAGAGCCCGCTGGATTCCTTTGACGATGCCGTCAACGCATGGTTCATGGGCGGCGGACAGGACATCACCGACGAGGTGAACGCCTGGTATGCGGACCAGCAACAATAACCGCAAATGAACGGTCCGGCGGTCGTATGCAGATGCAAATGGCATACGGCCGCCCTATTTGAAAGTAGATGACGCAGCCACGGCGTGCGGTGCAGCGCCGTGATGCGCCATTTGTTAAAAGGAAAGGCTGACATGTCAAACGTCCGAAGTCATTTGAGCAAGTATACCTGGCGGAAATTCAAGCTGGAATCGCCCTATTACCTGATGGTGTTGCCGGGCGCACTGTTAGTGCTGCTGTTCAGCTACGTGCCCATGGGCGGGCTGGTCATCGCGTTCCAGCGGTTTATTCCTGCCAAGGGCTTCTTTGGCGACCAGAAGTGGGTGGGGCTCAAAAATTTTGAATTCGTCTTTACGCTGCCGGGGTTTCAACGGGCATTGATCAACACGGTGGTCATCGCGCTGTTCAAAATGGCGGTGGGCATCATCGTGCCGCTGGTGTTCGCGCTGCTGCTCAACGAGGTGTCGTCTACGCGGATCCGCCGGTCGGTGCAGACCATGATCTACCTGCCCTATTTCCTGTCCTGGGTGATTTTAGGCGGCGTGCTGACGGACATCCTGTCGCCCAACACCGGCATCGCCAACAGGATCATCACGCTGTTTGGCGGCCAGCCCATCTTCTTCCTGGGAGATAACGCCTATTTCCGGGGCACGCTGATTGTCACCAACATATGGAAGGACTTTGGCTTCGGCACGGTGGTGTACTTAGCTGCCATCATGGGGGTCGATCAGGAGCTGTACGAAGCCGCCATCATCGACGGTGCAAACCGCTGGCAGCAAACCTGGCACATCACGCTGCCGGGCATGCGGATGATCATCGTGCTGATGTGCGTGCTGAGCCTGGGCAACGTGCTGAACGCCGGGTTTGACCAGGTGTTCAACCTGTACAACACCTCCGTGTATGAAACCGGCGACATCATCGATACCTTCGTCTACCGGATGGGCTTGCTGGACGCGCAGTTCGGTCCGGCCACGGCGGTGGGCTTCTTCAAATCGGTGATATCCTTCCTCTTCATATCCATTTCCTATCTATTGGCTTACCGGCTGGCGGATTACCGCGTATTTTAAGGAGGATGAGCTGATGAAAGGCATTGGCATGTCGAGGGGGCGCCGCGTGTTTTTATCCGTCAACGTGGCGGCGCTGTTCATCATTGCGCTGCTGTGCGTGCTGCCCCTGGTTCACGTGTTCGCCGTGTCCCTGTCGGATAAGGCCTCTGCTGCGGGCGGGCTGGTGACGCTGTGGCCGGTTAACTATACCTCCAAGGCATATGCCTACGTGCTGGGCAAGCCTTCCTTCTGGACCTCCATGGGCGTGACCATCCGGCGCGTTGTGGTGGGCAGCGCCATCAACCTGACGCTGACGGTGATGTGCGCCTACCCCCTGTCCAAAGGCAGGGAAAAGTTCCGCGCGCGGGGCATCTTCGCCTGGTTTTTCTTCTTTAGCTCGCTGTTCAGCGGCGGGCTGATCCCCGGGTATATCCTGGTCAGCAGCCTGAAGCTGATGGACACGATCTGGGCGCTGGTGCTGCCGGGGGCTGTGCCGATATTCAATGTGATCCTGATGCTGAATTTCTTCCGGCAGATTCCGACAGAATTAGAGGAAGCGGCGGCCATCGACGGCACCGGCATATGGAAAACGCTGTTCTTGGTGTACATTCCCTGCTCGCTGCCCTCCATTGCGACGGTGGCGCTGTTTTCCATCGTCCACCACTGGAACAGCTACTTCGACGGGATGATCTTCTCCAACTTCCCCAGCAGCTATCCGCTGCAGACGTATCTGCGCACGGTGCTGGTGTCCACCAGCGTCACCACCACCATGTCCGGGGACGATTGGAAGATGCTGCAGGAGATATCCGACCGCACCATCAAAAGCAGCCAGATCTTCATCGCGGCGCTGCCCATCCTGGCGGTATACCCGTTTTTGCAGAAGTACTTCGTCAAGGGCATCACCATTGGCAGTGTAAAAGGATAATACGGCATACATATATGAAGGCAGGCGGTGCATTGTTACCGCCTGCCTTTGTGCGTCGAGCCTTGGTAATCTATTTCTGCACGTCGATCAGCACCTTCATGGTTTTCTCCCGGTTGGCGTCGATAAACTCATAGGCGGCCTGGTATTCGCGCAGCGGGAAACGCTTGCTGACCAGCGGGTTCAGCTGCACCTTGCCCGCGGCAGCCAGCTCGATGGCTGTCAGGTAGTGCTCGTGCCGGTACATCATGGAGGACAGGATGTCCAGCTCGTGGTCGTTGAGGAGGGCCAGGTCCACAGTGGCCATGCCGGTAAACACGGCCACCAACACAATGGGCGAGCCCTTCCTGGCATGCCGGATGGCCTGCCCCATGGTGGTGTTGTTGCCGGCGCAGTCGAAGATCACATCGGCTTTATCAGGGCCGAAGGCGTTCAGCAGCCCCTCGCCGAAGTCGTGGACGCTTGTGTTCAGGCAGTGGTCGGCGCCCAGGCGCCCGGCCAGCGCCAGGCGGTAATCGCTGATGTCGGTGATCATCACAGCCCTGGCGCCCAGCGCCTTGGCAGCCTGCGCCACTAAGTTGCCGATGGGCCCGGCGCCCAGCACGCAGACGTCTTTGCCCGCCATATCGCCGGCGCGGTTCACCGCATGCACGGCAACAGCCAGCGGCTCGATCAAAGCGCCTTCTTCAAAGGACAGGCTGTCCGGCAGCGGGGTGACCTTGCTGTGGGGCACGGCGAAAAAATGCTGCGCGACGCCGGGCGCCTGAAAGCCCATCACCCGGAGGCTGTCGCACAGGTTGTACTTGCCGTGCCGGCAGGGGTGGCAGGTGCCGCAGGTCCACTGCGGTTCGATGGTTACCTTTTGGCCTACGCGGAAGCCTGTAACGCCATCGCCAATGGCAGCCACTTCGCCGGATACCTCGTGTCCCTGGGTGACGGGGTATTGGGTGAAGGGGTGGGTGCCGTGGTATACGTGGATGTCTGAGCCGCAGATGCCGATGTGCATGATTTTGATCAGCAGCTCGCCTGCCTGCGCCTGCGGCGCCTCGACTTGCTGAATTTCGATCACGCCGGGCTGCAGCATGACTTGCCTGAGCATCATGGATATTGCCTCCTTATGCATTTATTCCATTTGGTTGGGTTGGATCAGCACCTTGCTGCGCTTCCTGTAGGCGGGGTCGGTGAATACCTCGCCGATGCGGTCCAGCGGCACGATGTCGCTGATGATATCGTCCATAACGACGCGCCGGTTTGCCAGCATGCGGATGGCGCGGGTGAACGTGTAGGGGTTGATAAAGGAGGAGGTGATCGTCAGCTCCCGGTTGAACACCTCAAAGGGCTTGAGGGCGATTTCGGTATCGGGCGGCACCAGGCCGAACAGCATCACTGTGCACGCTTTGCCCGCCAGCTCAATTGCCTGCCGGTGCGTAACCACCGTGCCCGCCGCTTCGATGACGCGGTCGGTGTTGTCGAACTGATCCCGCAGCACGGCTTTCAAATCCTCCGCCATGGGGTCCACCGCGAGGTCGGCGCCTAACTTCAGGGCCAGGGCACGCTTTTCTGCCACCAGCTCGCTGATGATGATGTTGCCCGCGCCGCAGGACCGCGCCATCTGCAGCATCATCAGCCCGATGGGCCCGGCGCCCAGTATCAGCACGTTGGACCCGGCATTGATGCGGCACAAATCGATGCCGTTCACGCAGCAGCTGAGCGTTTCGCTCTGCGACGCGGCTTGAAAGCCCAGCGCGTCGGGCAGCAGGTATACCTGCTTTTCAGGCACGCACACATACTGGGCAAAGCCGCCTGGGTACGTGGTGCCATAGCCTTTCATGGCGGTGCAGAAATGGGCTTTTCCATTCTTGCAGAACAGGCATTGGCCGCACCAGTCGTTGGGGTCGGCGCAAACCCGGTCTCCCGGCTGGAAGCCCTGCACCTCGCTGCCTACGGCATCCACCACGCCGCTGAACTCGTGCCCTAAAATGGTGCCTGCAGGCACGGGCGCCGCCCCGCCGTCGCCGTTGAATATGTGCAGGTCGGTGCCGCACACCCCGCAGTAGGCGATTTTAATCCGCACGTCGAAGGGGCCCGGTTCAGGCACAGGCACCTCCGTTACGCGCACATCGTGCTTGCCGTAGTATACAGCCGCTTTCATCATATAAAACCTCCGTGGTTTGGGCGCCAACAGCGGGCGAATGCCCAGCCGGTAGCCGCCCTTCTGTACATCCAGCCGTGTCCACGCCAGCGTGTTGATCTGCCGGTATCCGGCTGCATGGAGCTTTAGGCACAGTGTAGTCAAAAATGCCCTGGACGTCAAATGGCCAACGATGGTTAAGATGACGATACAGGAGGCGGGCTGGGCGACGCGAAAGCAATCGGGTTGGTTGACATATCCCCTTGTTTTTAGCAATCAATACAGCAAAAAAACATCGCGCTGCTTGCATGGATGACCAACCCGTGCTATATTGCCATCAATGCGATGACTGAGCAGGAGTACTCCCCGGGATACCCTGAAGAGAGCAGCCGGATGGTGCAAGGCTGAGGGAGAAGGGCGAGGAATACAGCACACGAGCAGCACGCTGAACGCGCAGGTCAGTAGGCGATGACGGGTGAGCCCGTTACAGCGAACACGGTATAACCGGCACAGCCGGCGTACCGGACGAGCCCCTCGCGGTGACGCGGCGGGAAAAAGAGGTGGTACCGCGTAGCATATACGCCCTCTTGCTTCAAAGCGAGGGGGCTTTTTCATGCCCTCCGCGACAATTTTATTCAGGAGGACAGAAACATGGCAGCAATCAAATTCTTCGACGGCAGAACCATCCCGGTGGAAACGCACAGGGTGCGCATTGTGCAGAAACTCAACCTCATCCCGGCAAGGCAGCGGCTGGAAGCCCTGAACAAGGCCGGCAACAACCTGTATTTGCTGGAGAACAGCGGCATATTCATGGACATGCTCACCGACAGCGGCGTCAACGCCATGAGCGACAGGCAGTTAGCTGCCATGATGGATGCGGATGACGCCTACGCCGGCTCGCGCTCCTTTACGGAGCTGAAGGACAAGGTGGCGGAGCTGTTTGGCATGGACTACTTCCTGCCCGCCCACCAGGGGCGCGCCTGTGAGAACATCCTGTCGCAGGTGTTCGTCAAGCCCGGCAGCTTTGTGCCCATGAACTACCATTTCACCACCACCCGGGCGCACATCACCATCAACGGCGGCACCGTCGTCGAGATGATCTGCCCCGAAGGCGAGGTCTCCGAGGGCACAGCGCCTTTCAAAGGCAACATCGACGTGGGCAAGCTGGAGGCCTTTGTCAAGGAACATGGCGCCCAGCGTATCGCTTTCATGCGCATGGAAGCCGGCGCCAACCTGATTGGCGGGCAGCCGGTGTCGCTGGAGAACTTCCGCCAGGCTACGGATATCTGCCGCCGGCACGGCGTACTGACGGTGCTGGATGCTTCCCTGCTGCAGGACAACCTGTACTTCATCAAGGTGCGCGAGCCTGCCTGCCGCGACATGACCGTCCGCGCAATCACCCGCGCCGTTTGCGACTGCTTCGACATCGTGTACTTTTCAGCCCGCAAGTTAGGCGCGGCGCGCGGCGGCGGCATCGCCATCCGCACCAAAGCGCTGTGGGACAGCATGAAGGAGCTGGTCACCCTGAACGAGGGCTTCCTCACCTACGGCGGCATGTCCACCAGGGAGATGGGCGCCATCACCGTGGGCCTGGAAGAAACCATGGACATGGACGTCATCTCCCAGGGGCCGATGTTCATCGAATACATGGCGGACCAGCTGATCAAGCGCGGCGTGCCCGTGGTGACGCCAGCCGGCGGCCTGGGCTGCCACGTGGACGCGGGGCGCTTTGTGCCCCACATTCCCGGCGAGCAATATCCCGCCGCGGCGCTGGCTTCGGCTGTGTTCCTGGCCGGCGGCATCCGCACCATGGAGCGCGGCACCCTCAGTGAGGTCAGAAACCCGGACGGCACCGAACACCTGGCCACGATGGAGCTGGTGCGCTTCGCCATGCCCCGGCGCGTGTTCACCATGAGCCAAATCGATTACGTTGTCGACCGCCTGGCCTGGCTGTACAACCAGCGCGACCTCATCGGCGGACTGCGCTTTGTGGAAGAGCCCAAAACCCTCCGCTTCTTTGTCGGCCGCCTCGAAACCCTGGGCGACTGGCAGGAGGAGCTGGTGCGCCGCTTTGAGCGGGATTTCGGGTTGGATAACTGATAGAGGAATTGTTCAAATGACGCAAGCGTGGCAGACAAAGCCACGCTTGCGTCATTTGGGCTGAAATGGAAGTGCGTTCTATAGCAAATTACGCCATCGTGGCGCACAACGCAGCGCAGGATTTTTGTCGCTGGCAAGGAGCGTGAACGCAGGCGTAGCAGCGCTACGCTAAGTGAACAACGACACAGCCAGAGGCAAAAAGACAAGCCTGCGACTGCGCCATGATAAGTGAATTTGCTCTAAGATATCCTTATCATGATCGGCTTGTTATTTAACCTGTGATGCCTCGGGGATCTCGACACCAACCTCAGCGTAGTATTTGGCTGCGCCGGGGTGAATGGGGCAGGGGAGCCCCTGCACGGCAAACGCGGTATCCAGCTCGTCCTTCTTGGCGTGGGTCATGTCATCCTTCTTCTCGAAGAGGGTTTTGGTGAGGTTGTACACCAGGTCATCGTCCAAGTCCTTGCTGGCGATGATCACCGCTGTGGTGGACGCGATGGTGGTGTCCTCGGTCATGCCGGTGTAGGTGTCCTTCTTGACAGTGACGGGGATGTAGAAGGGATATTTCTCGCTGAGGGTTTTCATTTCGTCATCCGTCAGGGGGATCAGCCGCACGGGCAGCTTGGTGCTCATCTCGATGATGGCGGGGTTGGGGATGCCGGCGGTGATAAATGCAGCATCGATTTGCAGGTTTTGGAAAGCTGTGGCGCTTTCGGCAAAGGAATACCAGCTCGCCTCAATGTCTTCCAGTGTCAGGCCGGCCAGCTCCAGGATTTGCAGTGCGTTGACGGATGTGCCGGAACCCTGTGCGCCGATGGACACTTTCTTGCCCTTCAGGTCGGCGATGCTCTTGATGTCGCTGTCGGCAGCTACGACCAGCTGCACGGCTTCGGGATACAGCGCTGCTATGGCGTAGAACTTGTCGAACACTTCGCCTTCGAATTGATCTTTATCGCCGGTATAGGCGTAGAAAATGGTGTCATTCTGCGACCAGCCCAGCTGGAAAGCCCCGTCGTTAATGGAGACGATGTTGGCTTTGGAAGCGCCGGTCACCCGGGGCACCACTTCAATGCCCTTGATGTTGTTTGTCCACAGCTGTGCAATTTCGGAACCAAAGGCATAGTAGATGCCGCTGGTGCCGCCGGTGCCCATGAGGAGGGTTTGGACGCCAACTTGGGGTTCAGCTGCTGCTTCGGCAGTTGCTTCTTCCTTGGGCTCCTCGGTTACTTCCATGGGTTCCGCAGTTTGCTCGGCGATAGGCGCTGCCGCGGGCTCCTCAGTTGGCTTGGCTGTAGGTTTTGATGTGGATGCGGCAAAGCTGTCCAGCAGTTGCTGTGCTTCAGCCAGCCGCTGGGAGTGGTAGTCGCCCATATCCTCAAGGATTTCGACGGCTTGTGCTACGCTTTCCTGCGCCCCCTCGTTCAGCAGGGCAAGCGCCTGATCGTACTGCGCTTTCAGGACGCCGCCCGACAGCGCATCGGCGCGGACCGGCGCGTCCAGCACGGGATGCATCCGGTACAGCTCCAGGGCTCTTTCATCCAGCTGGTAGGCGTCAAACCTCCTGGCTTTTGCATACCCTGCCAGGTCCGCCAGGCTGGGCAGCGCCCCCTGGGCGCTGTAAGCAGCCGCAAACTCACCGTCGTCCCGCAGCTGCTCCAGGTTGCGCGAAGGGATGCCCTGGCCCATCTGAAAGATGTCGTCGCGCGCCATGATCAGCATCGCATCGACCAGCAGCGCACATTCATCTCTGTACAGAACATCCCCGGCTTGGTCCAGCAGCGTGCGCACGTTTTCCAGCTGCTGCAGGTCGGTGAGCTCGATGTCCGCCAAATATGCCAGGGCGCTTTCGCCCTGGGCACAGGCAGGCAGGGGCAGCAGGGTCAGGAGCAGCAGCAGGCTCAGGATGCGGACAACTGCGCTGTGTGGATGCTTCATGTGATACAGTCCTTTCTGCCGAAGGCGATCGGGGGAGCGGTTGGTTTCAATTGGAGATTTCAATCCTGTCTTGCTGTGGTTGCGGCATGGCTTTGATCATGACAAAACGGAGCAAGACGTGCGTTTTGCTCCGTTGAAATCATCATCAGATAGCGACCGTAAGAACAGCTGTCAGACAGCAGGGGCTGCGTCCTGGGGATGATTGCGCACTTGCAGGCGCTGCCAGACCACCACTGCGCCCACCAGCACGATGCCGGCGACGTCGGTTGCCAGCCCGGGGATGATCAGCAGCAGGCCGCCAGCCAGCCCCATCAGCTGCTGTATGGGGTTGAGCTTGGTTAAATAATGCCGTTCCAGGCACATCGCTACGCCGAACATACCCACCATCGCTGTCAGCGCTATTTGCAGCACTTCGTACCATTGTGCGCCCAGCATCAGCAGCTGAGGGTTAAATATGAAGATATATGGGATCAGGAACGCAGCAATGGCTAGGCGCGTTGCCTCCACGCCTGTTTTAAGCGGGTCGGACTTGGCGATCGCAGCGCCTGCCATGGCAGCCAACGCTACCGGCGGCGTAATGTCCGCCACGATGCCGAAATAAAACACAAACAGATGCGCCGGCAGGTTGGCGATGTTGCTGCCCAGCGCCAGCAAGCTGTCATACACCGCCGGCAGCGATGTCTGCATGGCTTTGATGACCACAGGCGCCATCACCGTCGAGGTGATCAGATAGTTGGCCGTTGTGGGCACGCCCATGCCCAGGATGATGGAGGAAACCATTGTGAAAAACAGCAGCAGGAACAGATTGCCGCCCGCCAGCGATATCAGCCCGTTGCTAATGCGGCCGCTGATACCGGTGGCTGTGATCACACCCGATACAATGCCGCTGGTGGCGCAAGCCAGGCCGACAGCCAGCACATTGCGTGCGCCGCTTTCCAGACAGGAGAGATAATCCTTCACCCGCAGCATCTCGCTTTTTTGTACGATGGGCTTGATAGGCCTGGACTTAGCTGCCGCCACCGCGACGTCGAATATGGTTTTGACATATCCGCCCAGCGCTGCCACAATCATGCCGATCAGCGCCGCGTACGCCGGCGTCAGCGACGTGCCCGCCAGCACGTAGATGATGGCGACCAACGGCAGCATCAGGTACCCTTGCTCCAGCATGATCTTCTTCAGGCGTGGCATTTTGTCCTTGTCCATGCCCTTGAGGCCGCGCTTGCGCGACTCTAAGTCGATGATGATGTAGATGCCTGCGAAGTACAGCAGCGCCGGGATGACGGCTGCCTTGACGATGGTGGGGTAGCTGACGCCCACGGTGTCCACCATCAGGAACGCAGCTGCGCCCATCACAGGCGGCATGATCTGTCCGCCGGTAGAGGCAGCTGCTTCCACCGCGGCGGCAAACTCCGGCCTGTAGCCCAGCCCCTTCATCATGGGGATGGTGAAGCTGCCTGAGCCCACCGTGTTCGCCACTGAGGAGCCCGACACCGTGCCCTCCATCGCGCTGGTGATAACGGCGACCTTGGCGGGGCCGCCGCGCTTGTGGCCGGCGATGGCGTTGCTCAGGTCAATAAAGAAGCCGCCCACGCCTGTCTTTTCCAGAAAGGCGCCAAACAGCATAAACAGGAAGATGAAGTTTGCGCAGGCGCCGATGGCGGGCCCGAATATGCCTTCCTTGTCGTAAAACAGGTGCTCCACAATTTCAAAGATTTCCAGATCGCTTCTAAGAAAGCCGGGCAGGTAGCTGCCAAAAACCGCGATCAATAGGAACGAAATGGCGATGATGACAATGGGCAGGCCCACCACGCGCCGCGTTGCCTCCAGCAGCAGCAGGATGCCCACAACACCCATCCAGCACTCGTGTGGCTTTAAGCGCAGTCGGGCATTGAGCGCGCCTTCGTTGAACACCTGATACAGGCACACCGCCAGCGCCAGCAGCGACAGGGCGATGTCGTACCAGGGCAGGGTGTCCTTTCTGGACTTGCGCCTGGCAGGATACAGCCAGTAGGACAGCAGCATGACCAGCCCCAAGTGCAGCGGACGGATGTAGGTAATGGCCTTGTAGGTGTGCCAGAGCTGGATGAGGGAAAAGAGGATGCAGACAGCCGCAATGACCGTGCCGCGCATGTCGTGAAACACGCGGTACGCGCTTTCGCGGTCATACTTGCTCATGATCTCATTGATTTCTTCCTCGGCCACGCGCTCCATGCCGGCCAGCATGTCCTGGTGGTGATGGGTTTCGGGCACATGCAGGTTGTTTTCGTCGTGGTTTTTGCTCATCGGCACACACTCCTTTACATGTAAAAAGGGGGCGCCCGAAGGCGTCCCCCCCGTGATCGGTTTGTTACTTAACCTGTGACGCCTCGGGGATCTCGACACCAACCTCGGCGTAGTATTTGGCTGCGCCGGGGTGGATGGGGCAGGGGAGCCCCTGCACGGCAAACGTAGTATCCAGCTCGTCCTTCTTGGCGTGGGTCATGTCATCCTTCTTCTCGAAGAGGGTTTTGGTGAGGTTGTACACCAGGTCATCGTCCAAGTCCTTGCTGGCGATGATCACCGCTGTGGTGGATGCGATGGTGGTGTCCTCGGTCATGCCGGTGTAGGTATCCTTCTTGACAGTGACGGGGATGTAGAAGGGATATTTCTCGCTGATGGTTTTCATTTCGTCATCCGTCAGGGGGATCAGCCGCACGGGCAGCTTGGTGCTCATCTCGATGATGGCAGGGTTGGGGATGCCGGCGGTGATGAACGCTGCGTCAATCTGCAGGTTCTGGAAAGCTGTGGCGCTTTCGGAAAAGGAAAGCCAGCTCTCCTCGACGTCCTCCAATGTCAAGCCGGCCAGCTCAAGCACCTGCAGCGCATTGATGGATGTGCCGGAGCCCTGTGAGCCGATGGACACTTTCTTGCCCTTCAGGTCGGCGATGCTCTTGATGTCGCTGTCGGCAGCTACAACCAGCTGCACGGCTTCGGGATACAACGCTGCCACGGCGTAGAACTTGTCGTGCGCTTTGCCTTCGAACTGGTCCTTGTCGCCGGTGTAAGCGTAGAAAATGGTGTCATTCTGCGACCAGCCCAGCTGGTATTTGCCGTCGTTAATGGAGACGATGTTGGCTTTGGAAGCGCCGGTCACCTTGGGCACCACTTCAATGCCTTCAATGTTGTTTGTCCACAGCTGTGCAATTTCGGAACCAAAGGCATAGTAGGTGCCGCTGGTGCCGCCAGTGCCCATGGTGAGGGTTTGGACGCCGGCCTTGGGTTCAGCTGCGGGCTCTGCCGTGGCTTCTTCAACCTTGGCTTCCTCGGTAGGCTCAGCCTTGGGCTCCTCGGTTGCCTCTTCCTTAGGCTCCTCGGTTGCTTCTTCCTTGGGTTCCTCGGTTGCTTCTTCCTTGGGCTCCTCGGTCGCCTCTTCCTTGGGCTCCTCGGTTGCCTCTTCCTTGGGCTCCTCGGTTGCCTCTTCCTTGGGCTCCTCAGTTGCTTCTTCCTTAGGCTCTTCGGTTGCTTCTTCCTTGGGCTCCTCGGTTGCCTCTTCCTTGGGCTCCTCGGTCGCTTCTTCCTTTGTCGGTTCCGCGGTGGGCTCTGCTGTCGGCTCAGCTGTTACTTCTGCAGTTGGCGCGGCAGTCGGCTCAGGCGCCGCTTCCTGGCGTGTCGCGAAGTAGATGCCTACCGCGACAGCTGCAATCAAAATTACAGCCAATAGGATTTTTGTGTTCTTGGACATAGACTTGCCTCCCTAAAATCGTATTCTCCATTAATATACAACTTTCTGTCACATCTTGCAACTGTTTAACATCCTAAAGTATACTAAAAACATATCATGTACCGGCGCTACGGTGCCGGAAGAGGAGGACGGACATGCCACACAGCGCGCCGGTAGGTGTTTTTGACAGCGGGTATGGCGGCATCAGCGTGCTGCGCAGCGTGCGCGCGATGCTGCCCCACGAAAGCTATCTATACTTTGGCGACAACGCCAACGCGCCCTATGGCGTCCGCCCGGGGGAGGAAATCCGCCGCCTGTCGCTGGCGGCAGGGCAGCGCCTGGCGGACCAGGGCGTCAAAGCCATCGTCATTGCCTGCAACACCGCCACGGGCATGGCGCTCTCCGCGCTGCGCGCTGCCTTTTCCATGCCTGTCATCGGCATCCAGCCGGCGCTGGAAGCCGCTCAAAGGCTGCGCCGGGACGGCAAAGTGCTGGCGCTGGCTACGCCGGCTACCTTTCAAACCGACACATACGCCGCGCTGTACGCCCGGCACGGGCAGCACACCATCTCGCTGCCTTGCCCCGGCCTGATGGAGTTTGTCGAGCGGGAGGAGCTTACGGGCTCGCGGCTGCACGCCTTTTTAGAGCGCCTGTTTGCACCCTACCTGAATGAACCCATCGATGCCGTGGTGCTGGGCTGCACGCATTATCCTTTTCTAAAGGATGAAATCGCCGGCTTTTTCCCAGACGCCGTCTTGGTAGACGCCAGCACGGATACTGCGCAGCAGCTAAAAAGCGCCCTGGCGGAGCGCAGCCTGCTGGCCCCGCCGGGCCGGGAAGGCACTGTCACCTTCCTGTCCTCGGCAGGGCCTGAGGCAGCGGAAAAGATGCGCCGGTTTTACAATTTGATCACGGATTCTCACACGTAGTTGTCATAGATGCGGTTTCTTTTGGCGCGTTCCTCCGGGCTGAGCTTTTCGGCACCGGCGATATCGTACGCACCAAAGGTATCATAGAGCCTGGAGGTGGGGTCCACCTCCACATAGGTGACCCAGGGCAGCCAATGGTAGTGGCTGGAGAAGGTCTGATCGCCAAACCTGCCGCCTTCATGGGACAAGCCCGGCAGCGCATAACCAAAGCTGCCATCCACGTCGTTGGCTTGGCGCGTGTTGTTGTGGATGAACTCCGCATAGTCCCTGTAATGATCGTCTCCCGTGATGACATACAGGCGGTAGTAGATATACGCGCAGGCAGCCATGTACATGTCGCCCCCGCCGCCGCCCAGCGTGACCGGGCTTTGGCCGCTGATGCGGTTCTTGGTGAAGGGGTGGTTAGGCCACAGCACGCGCACCGGGAAGGACCACATATAGGTCCAGGTTTCGGTAAAGTCCGCAGCGCCGATCAGGGCTTCCAGCCATTTGGCTTCGCCTGTTAAATCGTACAACGCCAGGAAGCCAAACATGGCGTATATGCCCGATTCATTGTCCGTGATGTCGGTATTATCGCAGGTGGAGCCGCGGTATTCAAACAGCTTATAGGTATTATTATAAGCCCACTCGCCGGCGCGAAGCGCGGCTTGCCTGTAAGCATCGTTGCCGTCCACTAAGTAGAGCTGAATCAGAAAGCGCACCACGCTGATGGTATTGGCTTTTGAATCCATCCGCATAGAGCTGTCATCCGTGTTATAGGCGCGGTACCAGCTGCCGTCCTCGTTTTGCATGCGCAGGTACCAATCGGCTGCTTTCTGGCAGAAAGCCAGCCAATCCGGTTTTTCTTCGCCCTTTTTCTTCATGTATACATAGGCGTCTAAGATGTTCTCCAGCCCGTCAGCGATCATCCTGGTCCAGAAGGGCATGGGCTCAAAGCCTGTGATGGTGGGGTTGTAGCATACTTCAGGCGCGCCATGCTCTGTCATGGCGGTCCGCACCCAGAAGTCGATGATGTTCAGGCCCTTCTGATAGGATTCGGGCTTGTTTTCCATGTCGCCGTAGCGAATCAGCTGGTAGCCGATGCCGGGCTGCTGTCCCACAAAGCCAAACTGAAAGGAGACGCTGGATACGTCCAGCTGGGGCAGCTGGCAGGAGAAGGGCAGCCCCCAGGAATCCCCGTATTGCCTGGTGAGCTTGGTGAGGGATTCCATGCAGTTGCGATATTGCAGCTCCTGATCCACTTCGTACACCGGATCTTTCAGCCGAGGATAAACCCTGCGCCAGGCATTCCGCATCATGGCGTAGTAATCGTCATATTGCCCAAAGTCAGCCCCGACAGCGTAGCTGTGGGAAAAGCCCGCTTCCATGGGGTGGTACATCCGGGTCATGGTTTTGGTATGCATCATGTAGTCGATGTTGTAGCCCCTGTCCACCCTGGGCATCTGGCCGTCCACGCCGGGGTACACATAGTCGATCGTCAGGCCGTCGCGCTGTGTGGCGATGTCCTTGCGCAAAGGAAAGCCGTAGTAAAGGTAGTTGAGTGTTTTGCTTTCCGGTTTGCTGATGCCAATGCTGCCGATGGTGAACTTCCTGTCCACAATATGCTCGGACTGCACAAAGTTGTGATCCCGCATGGTGACATCGGCGGCCCAGCGCGACAGCATGACCATTTCACCGGACGCCCTGTTCTGCGCAGCAAACAGCGGCAGGGTAAAGTTGACTTCCCGGCGCCAGAAATACTCGCAGTCCAGGTCATAGCCCATGACATGGGGTTTGGCGTACTCATTGAGTTTATACCAGTTTGCCGGCGCAAAATAGTCATAGTCTCTGATTTCATCCGACGCCGCCATGACAAAAGCGACTTTGGTGGCAAAGCCATAGTCATCCACATTCTTTTTTACCGTGACTTTTCTGCTGATCTTGAACCCTGACTGCTGCGGCTCGTAACGATCCTCAAAGAGCAGCTCAGAACCTGTTGGAGACCGAAGCAAGCCGGTGCCAACGATCGCGTTGTTGCTTTGTTTCACTTGCTGATAGGGCGCGTCGTAGAATTCGGTGATCGACAGCGCTGTCTTGATGAAAGCATACATTGGGCGTTTGTTATAGTAAAGCAGCTGCTCTCCCCGGAGCACCTGCACACCGCCGTCTGCAAACTGTAACCGGTAATGATCGGACTCTATATACATGCTCATTGATCTGCCTTTCTGCGATAGCACCGATACCGGCAGCCATCGCAATCGTATTTGTTTTTATGTTTCAGCCATGAGGCACAGGACAATGCATGCCCTTTTATGCCAGATGGACGTCTACTGAGGCGATGGCACATGGCGGCAGGGAGAGGCACAGCTTTTTATCCCGGAGGCTTAGGTTCTCCAACTCATGGACGGCAACCCGGTTGGGCTCCTCAAAGCTGTTATGATCGGTGGGGCGCCCGCTGAGCAGCCTGCCGGAGGCGGATGAAGGGGCGGCGCCTTGAAGCGCCAGGCTCAGATCAGCGTTTTGCTCTGTGGATAAGTTGACCAACGACAGGGTGATGCGATCCTCTTTAATGGAAGCGGACAGATCGACCTGGGGCAAACCCTTTTGGATGGTGTCCGGCGCCTCATCCCAGGCAAGGGGGAGGGAACGCCCGCCCTGATGCCCCTTCAGGAGGTCAAACACATGGTAAGTTGGCGTCAGCACCATGTTGTCATCCTTTGTCAGGATGATAGCCTGAAGCACATTGATGGTCTGCGCTAAGTTCGCGATGCGTATCCTGTCAGCGTACCTGTGAAAGAGGTGCAGCATCAGCACGGCGCAGAGCGCGGAACGCATCGTGTTTTGCTGAAAAAGGAAGCCCGGCGCCGTACCCGGTTCGTTATCCACCCAGATGCCCCACTCATCCACTGCCATGGCCACCTTTTTTTCAGGATCATGGTAGTCCATGATGCTGATGTTGCGCCGGAACAGAGGCTCCTTTGCATAGGTGTTGACGGCGGTTTGATACCAGCTGTCATCTGAAAAAACGGTGCCGCTGGATTCCTCGCCGGGCTTTACATAACAGTGGATGGACAAACCGCCCATGAGGTGCAGCGGTATGGACTTCATCAAGGTCTCTGTCCAATCGTAGTGTTCAACGTTGGCGCCCCCGGCTATCCTCAGGATGCCCGGGCTCTGCCACCAGTTGGTTTTGCCCATGTTCTTGTAGTTGCGCACATAGGTGGCGTACCTGCGGTATTCATGAGCGTATTGCTCAGCCGTCATGAAGCCGCCGCAGCCCCAGTTTTCATTCCCCACGCCAAACAGCTCAATGTTCCATGCCTTTTCCCTGTTGTTTGCGCGCCTTAAGCGCGCCATGGGAGAATCGCCATCATCTGTGAGGTATTCCACCCAATCGCGCATTTCGCGCACGGTACCGCTGCCTACATTGCCGCAGATATAGGCTTCGCAGCCGATTTGCTCGCACAGGTCCATGAACTCATGGGTGCCGAAATGGTTGTTCTCCAGCTGGCCGCCCCAGTGCACATTGACGATGGGCACGCGCTTCTCATAAGGTCCGATGCCGTCCATCCAGTGGTAGTCATCGGCAAAGCAGCCGCCCGGCCACCTGATGTTGGGCACATGGATGGCTTTCATCGCCTTCACAATGTCGCTTCGTATGCCCCGGGTGTTGGGAATGGGGGAATCATGACCTGCCCAATAGCCGCCATCATAGATGCACCTTCCCAGATGCTCGGAGAAATGGCCGTATACATGCTTGTTGATGACGTGCCCTTTTGCTTTTGTATCGATTGTGACCTGCATGACGTTTTATCCTCCTCAGGCTTTTATGGAACCTACCATGATGCCCTTTACAAAGTATTTTTGCAGGAAAGGGAACACGCACATGATGGGAAGCATGGTCACCATGATGGTGGCGTTCTGGATGCCTTCCGTAAACCTTGGGATACGCGGCCCCGCTATGGACAGGGAATCGACAATGACGGTGTCCATGACGATGTTCCGCAGCACCAGCTGCAGGGGGATCAGGTCGTTTCTGCGAAGGAAAATCATGGAGTTGAACCACTCGTTCCACCTGTCCACCGCGTAGAACAGCAACACCGTAGCCATGATGGGCTTGGCAAGGGGCAGGATAATCTGGAACAGGATGCGCCACTCGCCCGCGCCGTCAATCCTTGCCGATTCGATGAGGGATTCGGGCAGTGACGTCAGATAGGTGCGCATGATGATAAAGTAAAAGGTGTTCACCCCATAAGCCAATATAACCGACCATATATTTTTTGTGAGTCCAAGCTGCAACATCAGCAGGTACATGGGCACAATGCCGCCGTTAAACAGCATGGTGAGCAGTACTGCGTAGAAAATAAACTTGGACCCGGGATAATCCGTGCGGATCAGCCCATAGGCCATGCTGGTGGTCAGAAACAGGTTGAGGGGAACGCCCAACACCAGAATTAACAAGGTTGTCTTGTAGCCAATGACGATGCGGGGATCCTGAAACAACCGGTAGTAGTTATCGATGGTGGGCTTGGTGGGAAACAACAGCAGCGGGCTTTCCAGCGCCTCCTTCTGCGTGGCAAAGGAGATGGCAATCACGCTGATAAAGGGCACAACGATCATCGCCGCCATGATGAGCAGCACAATCAGTATGATGCCATCCAGCAATTCAAACCTATCCCGATGATATGCGCGCGATTTCTTCACTTGCATCATATACCTCCTTGTGCCAATCAAGCTAAGAGACCGGTTCCGCCGACTTTCTTGATGATGCGATCGGCAGAGAACAGCAGCAGCAGGTTGACAACAGATCTGATCAAGGCGACGGCTGCGGAGAAGGAAAAGTCCACCGAGCCGCGGAAGGTGATTCTATAGATGTACATATCCAGAGTTTCGGCTACACGAATGGTGGCAGGGTTGCTCAGGTTGAATATCTGATCAAACCCGCCGGTCATCAGGTTGCCGACAGCCAAAATGAACAACACGACGATGGTAGGGCGGATGCTGGGCAGCGTGATATGCCACATGCGCTGCATGCGCGAGGAGCCATCAATTTCCGCCGCTTCGTATTGCTCTACATCGATGCCCGATATGGCAGCCATATAGATAATGGCGCTCCACCCTGCGCTTTTCCAGATGTCGGTGATGTATACGATGGGCTGAAAATAGGATGGGGTTCCTAAAAAGCTGATGGGGGAGGAACCGAACACTGCCCCTAAGAAGGAGTTGACCAATCCCCGCTGCCCCAGGATGCTCACCATGATGCTGGCAACAATCACCCACGACAGGAAATGGGGAAAGGTAAAAATGGATTGCAGGACTTTTTTCGGGCGCCCCAGGCGCAACTCGTTGAAGAACAGAGCCAGCACGATGGGAAAAGGAAAAACGAACAGCAGCCTTCCAGCGTTGATCCTCAGCGTTGTCCAGATGGACTGCACGAACGCCGGGTCAGCGAACACATTTTCAAAGTTGTACAAGCCAATCCAGGGGCTTCTGAACAGCCCCATTTTAGCCAGGTACTTCTTGAACGCCAGCGACAGGCCGAATATCGGCACATACGCGAACACCACATACCAAACCAGCCCGGGCAGAATAAGCAGGTACTTGGCTTTGTGCTTCCATATGCTTCTGCCTGTATGGACAAGGAACCCCTTCAGCCCCGGCTTTACAGCCCCTCCTGACAGCGCGGTCATCCTATCACCTCTTTCATGTATGTATTAGAGCAAATTTACTTATCATGGCGCAGTCGCAGACTTGTCTTTTTGCCTCTGGCAGTGTCGCTGTTCACTTGACGTAGCGCTGCTACGCCTGCGTTCACGCTCCTTGCCAGAGACAAAAATCCTGCGCTGCTTTGTGTGCCACGATTGCGTAATTTGCTCTAATGATGCCCGGGACAGGACCCCCTGTCCCGAGCAAAGCATTGATTCGTCCGGTTTGCTATATTTACTTCTGGTTCAGCTCATCGAGCACAGGCTGGATGAGGCTCATTTGAGACTCTAACCAGGCGTTGTACAGCTCTACCAAGTTCTCCTCGCTGGTAGCTGAGGTGACCAGGTTGGCATACTCGGTGGCATAGTCGATGCCCCTTGCCCTGCGCAGGTTGTCCGTGTTGTGCATCCACAGGTCCCAGTCCACCTTGGCAAAGGTTTCGGGGGTACACATCGTACTGCGGTTATCATACAGCGCGCGGGATTCTTCGCGGAAGCTCTTGCCGATGTTGGGGTTGTCAAAGGCCAGGTCATCCCAGAGGATGATGGAACCCAGCACGTGGCCCAGGCTCGGATATTTGGCTACGCCCACAGGGCCTGCCAGCAGTGTGCCCGGTTCCACCAGGGATACGATCTCGCCATTGTCATCAAAATCCCAGTCCACGCCCTTGACGCCCAGCTGGGTGCCCGGATACCCTTCGGGGCTGGCGGTGAACTCCATCAGGTCCATCCAGCGCTCAAACACCGCGTCTTCCACATCAGGGCTGAAGCAGACAGCGCCCCAGAAGTTGATCAGGTCGCGCTGATGGTAGTTGCCGTCCTCGCCCAGCAGGGTTGCCAGGTTGAAGGCGCTTCCGTCAATGCCCGTGTCGTTGGTGAAGTCGATGCGGAAACGCTCCACGTCAGCCGTCTGGCCGCCTAAATACGATACGCCGGCGATGCCCAGGGTCTGGAACTTCTCCATGTCCCTTTCATGGGTCAGCAGGTAAAACTCGGGGTCCAGCAGGCCGGTGCTGTAAGCATGATAGTAGTTTTTCAAGCCTGCCAGGGTTTCTTCAGCTGCGGCGCCCCAGGCATAGGTGCCGTCCTCGGTTTTGTAGAAGGTGTTCCAGTGGGTGCTGTTGGCTTCCAGGAAGAGCCTGGAAGAGTTGCCTGAATCCATGCAGATGGGCAGCAAAGCGTCGCCCAGATTGCCGGGATCCTGTTCCTTGATCAGGCGGGCAATTTCCAGCACTTCGGTAATGGTGTAGTTGTTCTTTACTTCCTTGCCTATTGCCTCAATCCAGTCGGCCCTCATCCACATGGACCAGTGGTTGGCCAGGGGATCACCGGGCAGGTTGTGGAAAAAGCGTGCGCGCGGCAGGAAGTAGGTGCCGCCGTACAACTCTTCCAGCATGGGGCCAAGGTTGGTTGTTTCGTAGACTTCGGCAACGCCGGGCCATCTGGTCTTCCAGTCATCGGGCAGGCGCTTGATGAGCCCCTGTTCAACAAAGTTGGCGGCATCGGCATGGGTGCCGTCGTTGTAGTTGAAGATGGCAACGTCCGGCATGTCCTGCGCCATGATCCAGGTGCTCAGCATGCTGTGCCACTCACCCCAGGGCAGGTTGGTTGTCTGGAACTCAAAGTTGAACTTGTCCAGGATGAACGTGCTGTAGCCGTCCCCGGTGTTGTAGTCATAGCCTTCAACAACCTGAGGGCAGGCGTAGTGAATGGTGATCCGGTCGTAGGCCTTTTCCTCCGCCGAAGCCACGGTCACGCTTGCGATCAACCCAAGGATCAGCAAAGCCACCATCAGCCGACTCATCAGTCTCTTTGTACCTTGCATCTGTGTACCTCCGTTTGTTTTAATTATGTTCATGCCATTTGGCAAAACATTTCGTAAATTCCGTGCTGTGACCATCGCTGTCATCACAGCATCTGTTGCATAATCTATAAGCCTGCAACGCGCAGCCTGATCACATTCCAGGATAGGCTCCTGACCTTTGCTGTGACCTTTCCGTCCTTCATCATGGCATCGCTGTTGGTTTTCGGCAGCACGACATCAGGATGCTCGAAGCTATTCATGGCAGACAAATCGTCGGTGTGCAGCTGGACATGCTCGATCAGCCGGCAACCTTCGAATGCGCTGACATCCAGTTCAAGCTGCCGGTCGTGCTCCGTGTCCCGGTTGATAACAAACACAGTCAGTTCCTTTTGATCGGGATCGTATGCGGCTGCGCTGTCTATGAAGGGGATGTCCGTGCGTGTGCTGTACTGGAATTGATGGCTGGGGGCATAGCCCGGGATATCGTAGCTGTCGCATTCCACAACGGTCTGCATGGAAACGCCGCGGCCGTACTGCATCAGCTGTTTGAAGGGATAGTGCGCGATGGGCTTCCACACATGGTTTCTGTCAGTGGCTGCCAGCGTTTGCAATCCCCAGGTCATACAGCCGATCTTGATGCGGTCTGCGTGGCGCAGCAGGGTCAGCAGGGTGCCGGCAGAGGAAAGCGCGTCCAGCATGCCGCCGCGGCGCGTCAGGCGCTGGGCTGGTGTCATGTTGTCCGGGTCGTGTCGCACGTATTCACGCGCCGGGTCAAAGCGGTGTTCCCACACCGTGCCCCTGCCCGGCAGAATGGGTTCCAGCTCCTGCTCCCTGGAGCCAAACTCATCAAAGGACAGCATTATTCTCTTGGGTGTCCTGAGCTTGGTCTGCATAAAATCGCACAGCGCGATTTCGGTCCGGATATAGTCCTCAAAGAATACCGAACCGCCCAGCAATGCCGCATAGTCGCCCGGTGCTGCAATATGGTAATGGTGCAGTGAAACATAGTCCACCGTTTCGTAGCATTCCTGCAGCACTTCCAGATCCCATTGGGGATAATGCGACAGGAAGGGGGAGGAGGATACGCAAGCCACGGTTTCGATGCCTGGATCGATCCATTTCACTCCCTTAGACACCTCATGCGCCAATACGCCATAGCCGCGGGGATCCTTTTGCCAGGAGCCGATCTGCCAGGGCCCGTCCATCTCGTTGCCCAGGTACCAAATTTTGACATCATAGGGCTTCTCATGTCCGTATTGCCGCCGAAGATCCGACCAATAGCTGCCGCCTTTGTGGTTGGTGTATTCCACCAGGTGCAGCGCATCGCGCAGGTCATTGGTCCCTAAGTTAAAGGTATACATGGGCTCGGCGCCGATCATGGCTGTCCATTGCAGGTATTCGTCGTGGCCGATTTCATTTGTATAATATTGGAACCAGGCGGTGTCCAGCTGTGTTTTGCGCTGTGCAACCGGCCCGATGGAATCCTTCCAGTCCCAGCCCGACACAAAGTTGCCGCCTGGGAGACGCAGCGCCGGCAAACCCGACGCCTTCAACGCCTCGATCACATCCATCCGGAAGCCCTTGGCGTTGGCAGTCGGGTGCTTGGGGTTGAACATGCTGCCGTTGACCATCGTGCCGATGGGCTCTAAGAAAGCCCCGTATAGTCGAGGAGATATATCGCCGATTCTAAAGCGCGGATGCACATAAATTTTGGCTGTTTTCACAGGACTCATCGCGTTTCCTTTCAGTTTGGTTGGGAAAACCCGCAAATGCTTATAGATTTTCCATGCTGCGCTTTAAGTAAGCATCCAGCAGCAGGCTTGCCAGCGGGCTCGGGGGCAACTGCACGGGTTTGGCGCTGTCGTAGAACTTCATGAACACAGGGTTCGCCGTGTCCAGTTCCGGCCAATAGGGCAACCAATCGCCCGTGCTGCCGGAACCATTCGGATCGCCGCTGCGGATGAAGTTTGCCAGGTAGTCCGTCATCTGCATGGCCAGGTCGTAGTGTTTGCCGGTAAAGGGGCGCCAGCATTTGGCCAGCGTTTCAAAAAAGAACCACAGGTCCACCGAGTGGAAAGCGCCGGGGTTGTCCCAGCCGGGAATCTCTGCGCCAAACTCGTAGGCATAGATGGGGGTGCCGGCTTGGCGCGCTGCTGCCCTCACTGCCACATCAATGGCGTTGACTGCGCCTTCCTGCCGGATGCTCTCCTTTGTTGCCGGCGAGGAGAAACAAGCCAGGAATTCATCCTGATTCAGCCCCCCGATACGCGCCGCATAGGCGCGCAGCGAAGCGTCGTCCTCAGCGCCGGGCGCCATACGAAACTCGTTGTTGGTCGATCCCATCATCACCGGGCACTGCACGCGCTGCGGGTGCAGGTACCATTGATCGGGCGCGTAGCGCAGGAATTTGCCGTCTACACAGGCTGGCCACATGCCGGCTTCCTTCCATGTCAGCGCCGCTTCCAGCACAGCCTGCCAGGGCAGTGCGCGCGCCTCATCTAAAGACTTGACTTGGAGCACTTCGCTGAAGAAGCGCTGCCCGCGCTGCTCAGCCTCCTCTAACGTGACGCAAAGCCCAAGCTGTTCAGCGGGATAGACCCTTGCAAACAGGCCGCTGATGATCACAGCCTGGCGAAACAAGCCTTCATTTTCATTATGGGCAATCTGCGCGCTGACGCTCATCCCGCCGGCGGACTGGCCGCCGATGGTGATGTTGTTCGGGTCGCCGCCAAAGGCAGCGATGTTCTCCCGAACCCACTGCGTGGCAAATTGCTGATCCAGGAAGCCGAAATTGGCGGCAGGGCCTGACCCTTCCGCGCTGATATCCGGGTGAGCCAGAAAACCGAACACATTCAGCCGATAGTTGACGGTGACAACCACAATGCCGCGCCTGGCGATGCGCTCCCCGTCAAACTCCATCTCGGTGGTGGAGCCTACCTGCAGGCCGCCGCCAAAATACCACACAAACACAGGCAGGTTTTTCTGCCCTTCCGCCGGCGCCCAGATATTCAGATACAGGCAGTCCTCATCCATCAGGGGGTCATCGTCCACATGCCATTCCCGGGTATAGATGTTCTCCTTATTTTTTCCGCTGATGGCTTGGGGGCTGATGGCGGCAAAGTCAAAAGCCTTGAGTTCATCTTTCCATGGAACGCAGGGCTGAGGCGCCCGCCAGCGTTTTTTTCCAACCGGTGGCGCTGCAAAGGGAATCCCCTTATAGCTGGTAATGCGCGGGTCCGCTGCGGGCAAACCCCGGACAACACCGTATTTGGTAGTGGCTGTGCGTATTAAAGGCATCCTGTATCCTCCTTAGGCTATACACGATTATTTTACCAATATAAACAATCCATCTGCTACAATGATATATTGGACGACACCTCTCCTTCGACGATAGTATCAGAAATCAAACCATTCATTCTGAAATTCATCATATCAAAACAAGCACGCTTCGTCAAGAAGAGGTTGTTCGTTCACTTACGCATGAAGTAATCCTTGACAACTTCGTTCGCTTCTTTCTTACTCGTTACAGGACGGTTGGTCACCAGCATCATGGGGTTGTCGGACAGCCCATACACCAACACCAGTTTCAGCCATTTGCGGCTTGCCGTCATCTGAACGTTAACGCAGGATACCCAGCATTCGGCCAATTTCCCGTTGAACATCACGTTGCATTTAAACTTGCCTTTGTACATGTCCCGCAGCGTCGTGGCTTTAAACCATTTGTTTTTGTGGTATAGATTTCTGTCTTTTGTAATGCGAATGATAAACTTTGCATTATGCTTATACATGAATGTATATAAAGCGTTCATGTCATACCCACGGTCAAATACATACGTAGCTTCCCGAAAATAAGGAAAAACTGCTTTTAGCGCATCAAAAGTGACCTCATTAACAGACTTGAAGTCCTCAGATACAGCGGAGTAAAGATAGGAATGCACGCTAATGGGTTGACATGTTTGTCGGGTCAACGCGGTGATCTCGGTGACCAGATACCCTTTCTCATTGGTCTTCTTGATTGAGGACCCATCCCGCACCGTTCCCAACGCCTCAAATGCTTTCCCGTATGGCTTGATAACATCCGTGTCGTCTACATACACAGGACCATCTGCCCTGACCATGTCCTTTACCATGGTCAGGTAATTGTCGATTGCCTGCTCAGGAATGTCCTCACCCAGCTTGCGGGCCATGCGCTCAACGGTGTTCACCTTCAGGATATCTTCACGCAGCACATCGGCAAAACGTGATAGAATACAGCTGCCCGATGCCAGAATGCCGTAGATGACGTCTGCGATGAATTTCCGCCAGCTCTTGGACGTCCCGCGGCTGATGTGTCCTGCAAAAGACAAAATGGACCTTTTCATTTGGTAAGTATCTGTGGTAATATGTCGCATGAGGAGCCTCCTTGGTTTTGTTTAGTCGGATTTTTACGTCCATATTAATTCTACTATAAAAACCAAAAAGGTTCCTCATTTTTACATGAAAATTTGCTTGTTTTTGACTTTATTCAGACAAATTTCGGCATTTTTCACTTTGGCATGGGGAAATAAAATGCCCGCACATCGTTTCTGGACCATTCCTTACATCACAATACGGAAACTCAAGGAAACTCAAGATTGCATTTCTTTGCGCATTGTGGTAGCATGATTATGTTCTATATGAATGGATTTTGTTTTCTATATTAACGAAGCGATTATGCGGAGGTGATAATAGTTGACAACAAATGATGTGCTGATGAAAGGTTCTCGAAAGCAAAATATATCCAAACTCCTCTGGCGTGACAGATATTTGTACCTCTTGTTAATTCCAGCGGTTCTTTATTATATTATTTTCAAGTTTGCCCCATTATATGGTATTCAGATAGCCTTCAAAGATTATAAAATGAACTTGGGTATATGGGGTAGCGAATGGGTGGGGCTTGAAAACTTTCATCGTTTGTTCCGATCCAGTATGTTTTATCGTGTTTTTCGGAACACATTGACATTGAACATTTATAGCCTTGTTTTTGGTTTTCCTGCTCCGATTATTTTGGCGCTGATGCTGAATGAAATTCGCAGCATGCGATATAAACGGATTGTACAGTCAGTGGTTTATATCCCGCATTTCTTTTCCTGGGTGGTATTGTCAGGCATGGTTGCTAACCTTCTGTCCCCTTCGCACGGTATTATAAATGTCATTCTCAAATCGATTACTGGTATGAAAGAGGGCATTTATTTCTTAGCAGATTCCAAATGGTGGCCTATAGTGTTTGTTGCGACCGGTATCTGGAAGGAGGTTGGATGGGGCACCATCATTTACTTAGCCGCCATATCAGGTATTGATCCGCAACTGTATGAAGCAGCAATCATTGACGGTGCTGGTAAATTTCGGCAAATTATCAGCATTACACTGCCTAGCATATCAGCTACGATTGTTATTCAGTTGATTCTACGTATGGGCAGCATGATGGATGTGGGAATGGAGCCTGTACTGCTTATGTCTAACGAAGTGGTTCGGGATGTAGCGGATGTGTTTTCCACCTATATATACAGGCAGGGTGTTCAGCGTACTCAATATTCGATGACCACAGCTATGGGTTTATTCCAGACCGTAGTTTCAGCTATTCTGCTTCTAAGCACTAACGCCATCGCCAAACGTATTAACGGCGAAGGCATCTGGTAAAGGGGTAAAGGCATGAGTAATTCATCCACGAAAAAGCGTAGCCGCTCTATTTATGGAGCACTTGAGAACTCAACACACCCGATGTTCATATACATCAATTATATGCTGGTTACGTTGATTATGTTATCTATGCTGTTTCCGCTTTTAAATATTGTATCCACTTCCTTGTCCAGTGAGCGAGCTGTTGTGTCTGATGAGGTCAGCATCTATCCAGTTGAGTTCACAGCCAACACCTACCAACAGGTCATGAAAACCACGCCGATGTTTCTTGCTATGAAAAACACGTTGTTGCTCACGGTGGTTGGCACAACTATCAGCATGTTTACGACAATCTGTACGGCGTACGCGCTATCCAAAAAACGACTGTATGGGCGTAATATGCTACTGGGTATCATTACCATCACAATGATTGTTAATGCAGGATTAATTCCCAACTTCATTTTAATACGCAATTTGGGGCTGATGAACACTTATTGGGCGATCTGGCTGCCTGGTGCGCTATCTACGTGGAACATGTTGGTCATGAAAACCTTTTTTTCAGCGCTGCCAGATAGCATGGAAGAAAGCGCCTTCATTGATGGCGCAAACGACCTGCGCATCCTGGCTAACATAGTGCTCCCCCTTTCGCTGCCATCTGTTGCAACGATCACGTTGTTTTATGCGGTTGGCTACTGGAACAGCTACTTTAACCTTACGCTGTATGTTTCGCGTTCAAGCCTTAAGGTGCTGCAACAGGTATTGCGTGATGTGATTTCTGCGACAGGTGCGTTGGAGCAGCAGGCGACGCTCGATTCCGCTGATGCCATGCAGCCCATGGCAACTGAATCGGTCAAAAGTGCAGCCATTATCATCGCAACGCTCCCCATCATGTTGGTTTATCCCTTCCTGCAGAAGTATTTCGTTAAAGGCGTCATGATTGGCGCTATCAAAGGCTAATTGTCACTGACACTGCTTTTTAGCAGTGTTCAAACATAAAGGAGGTAACTTGTATGAAAAGAACTATGACTTTGATCCTGACGCTGATTCTCATGCTATGCGTGGCTTCTGTCACTGTGCTGGCTGAGGATAACCGACCGACTATCACCGTAACGATATTGGACCGCAGCATGGTACCCGTCGACCAAGGCACCTATGAGGACAACTGGGCGACCCGGTGGATTAATGAGAATTCACCTGTGAAGGTGGAATTTGTGGCTTGTCCCCGCGGCTCTACCTATACCAATTATAACTTGTGGCTGGCTTCTGGCGAAGCGCCGGATCTGATTATGGAGTATCAGCCGGAGTATGTGGAGGAATGGTCTCAGCAGGGTATGCTGATTGAGTTAAGCGATATTCTGGATGAATATGCGCCGAATTATCGTAAATTAACCCCTGAAGCTACTCAAAAATGGGGTATTTATAATGGCGGTGAGTATGCCATTGCCCAGCAACGTTTTGAGTCCAGCGTGATCAATCATATGCTGTATGTCAGAACCGACTGGCTGGAAAACCTGAACTTGTCCATTCCCACCAATGAAGAGGAGTTCCTGAACGTCGTACGCGCCTTTACAGAAGACGACCCGGACGGCAACGGTGTGAACGATACATGGGGTTGGTCCATGCAAGGGCACTATCAGCAAATTCTGAGAGCTATGTATGGTTGCCATGGTGCCTGGTATAAGGAAGAGGATGGCACCTTTGAAAATTCCAGTATATCCGATAGTCGACTGCATGTAATGAAAATGATGGAAACCATTGTAGACAACGGATGGTGTGACAAGGAATACTTAAGCTACGATGGTGAAACGCATTATACACACTTTGCTACCGGTAAAACTGGCTTCCTTGCATGCGAACATGCCAATCTCCAGAATAAGGCATGGACAACATTAAAGAGCAATTTCCCGGATGCAAACGTTACTTTTGTGCCTTCTTGGACAGGCATGGGTTACTATCAGGAGCGTGAATGTCAGTTCCTCAGTTGTGTGCCCACCACTTGCAACAATCCTGAAGCTGTGGCGCAGTATATTGATTGGCTTATCACCGATGGTTGGCAGATGCTGCATTGGGGCGAAGAAGGTGTGGACTTTGAAAACCGTGATGGCTTGTATGTCGATTTGCTTACGGCGGATCAGCGCGCTGCTAAGCTGGCTTACACTGGCGAATATGGCATCGTTGCTCCCTATGGTATGAGTGCAGAACTCTACCTGAAGGCTGCAGAAGCCAGCGCTGATGATGAGAAGAAAGAAGCCCGCATCATTGATGCAAAAGCCGTCATGGGCACGAAGGACATCAAGTTCCGCCGCGATACACCGACCGGTTACCTTGGTGTTGCGCTCGTTATAGATTATATGACCGACATGAATACTTATGCTAGTGAGAAGTGGGCAAAAGCCCTGGCAGATGCTGATTATACGGCTGAACAGGCACTGGAGGATATCAAAGCTGAATGGAACAACATGGACTATGAAATGGTGAAAGAAGCCTTTAATGAAAAAGCAAAAGAACTTGGGCTATAAATCATAATTGATATTCAATGGGAGAGTCGCCGGAGATAAATCTCCGGCGACCTCATATCCAGGTGAAAGTCGATCGATTATTTATACATAGGAAAAGCATTGTGGAGGTTCGCAATGAAAACCTATCAAGATTCTGTCACAGGATATGTTGTAACACAGTACACATCTGGACCGGACAGACATGCCAAACTGTATTTCACCACGGAAAATTTCAGCGTAGATGATCGGTTTTTCTTCATGCAACGCACCGATGTGAGCAATCCTTACCATGAAGTACCAACAGGATTGTTCCGCGTAAAGGTGGAGACAGGAGAAATCGCGCAGCTAGCGGATTCGAACTATGATTATTTCGCCATGCATTGGACGAAAGATTGGGGTATCATCGTACGTAGGGATGGTATGATCATGCGGCTAAATGTACATTCTGGTGAGATGAATGATTTGGGCATGTTGCCGCGCGGTGCGCAGCCACAGGGGCATCTGACCATCGCAAACGATGGTCGTGTTGGTTGTTCTGTGCAACTTGCCAACAAGATTTTTGCGCTGGTGGTGCTTGATCCCGACAAATCAGAGGCAGAAATTATTCATCTGACGGATCAATGGATAGGCCATGCGCAAATCTGTCCAACAGATTCCAACCTGCTTTTCTATGTTCATGAAACTGGGGGTGATGCCTTGCAGCGCACATGGATCTTTGATATCAACAACCGTACAGCATGTCCTTATTATGTAGAAAAACCTGATGAATGGATCACGCACGAAACGTGGACAGCAGATGGTTGTGCAATCGTTTTCATGTCCATTCCCGGGAAAATTATCATCGGCGATAAAGATGGCAGACATTTCAATACGGTTTTCTGCACAAAAAAAAGCATTCAGCATCCTGGAATTACGCGTGATAGACAATGGGTATGCTGCGATATGCACTGGATGCACAAAAATGGCTTGGTACGTGGAGCTATAGCTTTGGTCAATCCGAGAAATGGCAAGTGGGAAGTGTTGGCACATACCAAAGGTGACGCGCGGACTGGTCGTGATCATTTACATCCCTCGTTTAATAGAGCTGGTGACAAAATTCTGTTTAGCGCGCCGGATGAGAATGGTACAGCACAGGTGTGCATGATAGATTTACAGCAGGTGCAGCGGCCGTAAAGAAAAACGCCTATAGGGAGGACGAAAAATCGTGTTGGAAATTCAAATAAAAAACAAAACAGCATTCCAAAAATCATTGGAACAACTCAATACATTATATAATCCAGAATGGAAATGTCCAACTCGTTACCTAGAAAAAGCCAATTACCATACCCAACTTTACAATTGTGATGTACATTCCACGCGCGAAGCATTTATTTATGCAAATGCACTTCTGGCAACCGGCGATAAGCAAGACCTTGCTCGTGCCATCCAAGTGTTGGATCATGTGGCACGGTTGCAGGACAAGGATCCTGCCAGTCCAACATATGGCATTTGGTCATGGTATATGGAGGAGCCTCTAGAAAAAATGGCGCCGCCGGATTGGAACTGGGCAGATTTTTGTGGGAAAGAGATACTTCAGGTACTAATCTATCATAAAAAACGTATTCCCCCTGAGTTGACGAATTACCTGACGGAAACGCTGCGGTGTGCTGCACTTTCTATTTTTCGCAGGAATATGCACCCAGGATATACAAATATTTCTATTATGGGCTCCTATGTGACGTTGGCAACGGGGCAGTTGCTAGGCTGGGAAGAAATGTTCAAATATGGCTATAGTCGATTTACCAAGGCATGGGATTATGCAATGAAGAATGGCACCTTTGCCGAATACAACAGTGCGACATATACTGTGGAAGCTATCACTGACTTGAGCCGTATCTACGCCCAGGTAGAGGATGCGGATATACATCAAATGTCGGGCGACTTGCTGGATATGGCGTGGCGCACTGTTGCAGAGCATTTTCATGCCCCCACCAAGCAATGGACTGGACCGAATGCTCGTAGTTATACATGGCTTACCACCAAAGCAACCTTGTCCTTTCTGCGCAATGCGCTTGATAATGGGGAAACGCTAATTTCAGATGTGGACTTTGAGTACAGTCTGCAATGGCCATATGTACCCATCCGCTGCCCTGACAAGTATCGAAATGCTTTTATTAAGTGTGTGCCGCATGATGTCAACATTGGATTTACTACCGGAGCTTCCATTCGTTCACCAAAAGATTCTATTGCCATTGCACACATTACGCAGGACTATACACTGTCTTCTTGGGCAATTACCAGCACATGGAACCAAAGGCGAAATCTAACTGGATATTGGGGTGGATGCGAGCCGCGATTCATCAATGCTACCATCTTACATGATCTGTATGATTTCTCGTCCGGCATGTTTGTGACAGCTCAAAAGAATGGCAATGCACTGATATCTGCATCTTTTTATACCGATGGTGGAGATACTCATATTGGGTTGGATATGCTTAAGGATGAAACGGTGATAGCCTATGACCTTCGTATGCGCATTGAATTTGGAGGAGCAATTAGCAAAGCACCGGTGGTAACTGAGCGGGAAGCTATTCTTGAAGATGGTAACGTTTTGATTCGGCTTACATTGATTGATGCGCAATTTGATGGAAATACAGTGCATTTTTCGCTTTCCTCAACGCAAGATGATATTGCTCTGCAGGAAAAGAATACAAATCCGCATAGGCGTTTTGTTGGAGATGAGCACAGATGGTATGTGGATGTGATTTTCTATCATGGGGAGACAAGAGCCATCAAACTGAGCGATTTGCGAAATGCGTATGCTGCAGTTTGTGTCAGCATGACAGGTATCGTGCCTGTTTCAACTGGAGTGCAAATATCCAATGGCGTGTTGCGCGCTCAAGCGAAAATAGGTGACAATATGTTGACAACATATACACCTGTAAGTCCTGTATCCAGAGCCGTATGGAGTGGACAAGCAGAAATTGACAGTGTTCCGCTAAACCGT
The DNA here is from genome assembly GCA_050952845.1 of Christensenellales bacterium. Lineage (GTDB taxonomy): Bacteria > Bacillota > Clostridia > Christensenellales > Aristaeellaceae > JAGVSV01. The sequence goes on along the minus strand of JBMNLP010000001.1, from coordinate 3,273,021 downwards.
ATCTATGGATTGCCTGAAATAGATCCTGGATTTTGATCCCGATGTGCAACCTGTTTTTGCTGTAAATGCTCCTTAAGTCTCTAATACATCTATCTACAACATGTTCTAGAATTCCAGTGTGATGAGATGGAGTATATGTGTATTCAAAGGGAGCATACCAAATATTGCGAGGGAAACTTGATGATTCAACTTCACTATACGGCACCTGCTGCCAACTGGAACGAAGCGCTGCCGTTGGGCAACGGCAGGCTGGGCGCGGTGATGTTCGGCGGCGTAACGCTGGACCGCATCCAGTTGAACGAGGATTCTGTGTGGTCGGGCGGTTTTAACAACCGGATTAATCCCAGCGCGCAGGAACAGATGCCCCGCATCCGGGAATTGATTGCCGCCGGGCAGATCGCTGAGGCGGAACAGCTGGCGCTGCGCGCGTTTGCCGGCACGCCGGACGGGCAGCGGCACTACGAGCCCTTAGCTGATTTATTGCTGGTGGATATCCAGTGCCCGCCCGGCATCAGCGTGCAGGGCATGCGCAATTTGAATGGCGTTGACATGCGCCGCTGCGACCCGGACGATGTGCAGGGGTACCGGCGCGAGCTGTCCCTGACGTCGGGTGTGCACGCGGTGAGCTATGCATTGCAGGGCACAAAGCATCGCCGCGAGGCATTCATATCATATCCCGCGCAGGCGCTGTGCCTGCGTGCTACAGGGCATCCCTTTGAAGTGCTGCTGCGGCGCGGCAGCCACATCGGGCGCATGTATGCAGCCGGTGAAAGAACCATTGTGCTGGCTGGCCAGGCTGCCAATGGCGGCGTTGCCTATTGCTGCGCGGTGCGGATCATCCGCGGCGGCGTCAAGGTGATTGGTGCTTCGCTTCTGTGTGAAGGGGATGCTGACCTTGTCTGTGCGGGGACGACCAGCTTCCGGTATGATGACCCTGTTGCAGCAGCTTTGTCCCTGCTGGACAAGGCGCAGGCGGCGGGCTACGATCACCTGAAGGAGGAGCACCTGCGCGACTTTGCGCCCATCATGGACCGCTGCGCTCTGCGGCTGCCGGCAGACCCTGACTGCCAGGCATTGCCCACGGATGAGCGGTTGCGCCGCGTCGCTCAAGGTCAGGCTGACCTTGGGCTCATCAACAATTACTTCCAGTTTGGCCGATACCTGCTGGCAACTTCCAGCCGTCCCGGCTCGCTGCCCGCCAACCTACAGGGCATCTGGAACAGCGAGTTTGAGCCGCCGTGGGACAGCAAGTACACCATCAACATCAACACCGAGATGAACTACTGGCCCGCAGAAGCCTGCAACCTGTCCGACATGCACCTGCCCCTGTTTGATCATTTAAAGCGCATGCTGCCCCACGGCCGGGAGACGGCGCGGCGCATGTACGGCGCCGCCGGCTGGGTGGCGCACCACAACACCGATATATGGGGCGACTGCGCACCCCAGGACAGCTACATCGCTTCCACCGTATGGCAGATGGGCGCAGCGTGGCTTTGTCTGCATATCCAAATGCATTACGATTACACAGGCGATATTGCCTTCTTAAGGGAGTACTACCCCCTGCTGTGCGAAGCCGCCGATTTTTTCCTGGACACACTGGTGGAGGACAGCGCGGGTTACCTGACGGTGTCCCCCTCCTGCTCGCCGGAAAACACTTATATTTTGCCCGATGGCGTGCATGGGCGCCTGTGCGACAATGCAGCCATGGACACGCAGATTTTGCGCGAGCTGTTCCAAGCCGTCATCCAATGCGGCGAAGCGCTGAGTGAGGATACTTCCCGCTACCAGGAAACGCTGCCTAAGTTCAGGCCTGTGCAGATATCCAGCCACGGCACCATCATGGAATGGGGTGAGGAGTATGAGGAGGCGGAGATCGGCCACCGGCACATCTCCCACCTGTTTGCGCTGCATCCCGGCAGCCAGATTACGCCCGGCCAGCCCGCGCTTGCCAAGGCTGCCGCCGCGACGCTGGCGCGCAGGCTGTCGCATGGCGGCGGGCACACCGGGTGGAGCCGTGCGTGGATCATCAACTTCTATGCGCGCCTGTTAGACGGCGATAGCTGCTGGCACCACATCTGCGCGCTGCTGGCCAAGTCGACGCTGCCAAACCTCCTGGACAACCACCCACCCTTCCAGATCGACGGCAACTTCGGCGCCATCGCCGGCATTGCCGAGATGCTGCTGCAAAGCCACGAAAGCTGCCTGCGCATACTGCCCGCCCTGCCCGAAGCCTGGCCCAGCGGCGCTGTGCGCGGCTTGCGCGCCCGCGGCGGCTACACCGTGGACATCGCCTGGCACGAGGGCGGCTACACTGCCGACATCGTCCCGGACAGCGATGGCACGCTGTGTCTGTCCGACGGACGCAGCTTCGCACACCGCGCCGGCGACCACCTGCGGGTAACCAACCCATAGGGAATAACGCTTCTACCAACGCCTGCCGCCTGCTTGATAATGAAGGCAAATTCAAAGTACACTGTGCCCAGCTGCATGTCACACACACGTGGCACGCCATAAGGAGGATCGTATGCAAAAGCGCTTGTTGGGAAAAACCGGGTACCGGGTGTCTGCTGTCGTATACGGTGGCATCGTCTCCATGGACGACGGTCAGCCGGCTTCGGACAAATACGTCGCCTGGGCGATTGATAAGGGCGTCAACTATTTTGACGTCGCGCCCACCTATGGCGACGCGGAGGAAAAGCTGGGCAAATCACTCATCCCCTACCGCAAGGACGTATATTTGGCATGCAAAACCACGCAGCGCATGAAGGCGGACGCCGAGAAAGAAATCGCCCGCTCCATGGAGCTGCTGCACACCGATTATTTCGACCTGTTCCAGCTGCATTCCATGACCACGCCGGAAGATGTGGAAAAAGCTTTTGGCAAAGGCGGCATCATGGAGCTGCTGGTCAAACTAAAAGAAAAAGGCGTGCTGCGTAAACTGGGCATCTCCGCGCACAGCGAAACCGCGGCGTTGAAATGCCTGGAGCTGTACGATTTTGATTCCGTGTTGTTCCCCATGAACTACATGCTGGATATGAACGAGGGCATCGGCCGTGCGCTGCAAAAGAAAGCAAAAGAAAAAGGCTTCGGCGTCCTGGGCATGAAGTCCATCATCGAACGCGCGTGGCGGGACGATGCCGAGCATCAAGCCAGCAACTACCCCAAATCCTGGTGCAAGCCCTTTGATCCCGATCGTGCGGACCTGCGCATAGCCGCCATGAAATACGCGCTGGATATGGGCGCCGACGTGCTGGTGCCGCCGGGCAACAACGAGTGCTTCACCTTCATGGTCAACCACATCGGCGAATGCCTTAAAAACCCGCTGAACGCAACGGACAAGGCGCTGCTGGAGGGGCATTTCCAATCGGTCCAAACCCTGCCCTTCTTCCTTAAGAACAACGGCGGTTGGCCGGAAGTGGCTTGATGCATACCTGTGCGGCTATCGCTATAGAGGCCTGATTAAAATCAATGGCGTCAGCTCATCGCCCTGGCCGGAGGGGTTGTCCTGCATGGCGTCCTGAATCTGGCTGTCGGTGAGGGGAAAATCCTTGCTTTTGCCCAGCTGGTTGCGCTGAAAATCGTTGGCGTCCATCAGCACCACCGGAATGCCGGTGGCGCGCGCCAGGTCGTCGCTGAGCTTGTCCGGCTGGGGCGGGTTGATCAGCGCCAGGTTTTTATACACCTCAAAGCTCGAATCCGGATAAAAGCCGTCGATGCCGGCCACGCCCCTGCCGCACACCCTGTAAAACACGCCCCTGATGCCGAAAGGCTTGGTCACAGCGGATAAAAAGGCAGCCAGCAACACGCGCGGCAGCCCGCAGATGCTGATGGTCAACTGCATTTTATACGGCTCGTGCATGCCGATGCCGGTGGTGTTGTGCGCCGCAAACCGCCATAACAGGTTGGCCCAGAAGCCGGGCGTCGCGTCCTGGCGCGTTTTAACGCTTTTCACGCACATCGCCATCACCTTGGCGCCAAAGCTGAGCACATCGCCGTCCTGTTTTAACGGCAGCACATAGCGCCGCACCAGCTCAGCCTGGTCCTCGCCTACCTCTACAAAGTGCGTCTGGATGGCGTAGCGGCTGTACTTTTTGCCATCCTGCCCCGACACCACCCCACGATCAAAATAAACAATGCCTTCAGCTTCCCTGCGCTGATCCTCTGTATTTCGTGAAGCGATGGCGTCCAGCCCCCTTTGTTTCAAACTGTCAGCATTGTAGCGTGCCGCACAGGGTCTGTCAAACAGCATGATTGTTTTGGCCAGAATATCGTTCTTATCACCAAGCCCTTGCATCCTCCAACACAGCAAACGTATAATGCAGGACAATCCATTCGGGGGGCAGAGCATGAAGCAATCGAATGCGGCGTTGAACCGCGGGTATGTTGCGGTCCATTGGACGTACTGGTCGTCAGTCTGCTCGGTGAGCATGTTTGCCGGTGTCTACCTGCTGAGCAGGGCCTACACCAATGCCCGCATCGGCGTGCTGCTGGCCATTGCCAGCCTGTCCAGCTTTCTGTTGCAGCCTGTGATCGGCAGCCTGGCCGACAAGTCCAAGAAAATACGGCTGCCTACCCTCATCGCCCTGATTGCGGGGCTGGGCGCCATGGCGTCGCTGGGACTCATGGCAGACACGGCGAACCGGTTCACCTTTGTGCTCTATGTATTCAGCATCGTCAGCACGCAGGTGATCCAACCGCTGATATCATCGCTGTGCTTCTATATTGAGCGCAGGGGCTACCGGATTAACTTCGGGCTTGCGCGCGGCTCGGCGTCCCTTCTGTTCTCGGCGATGTCGGTCCTGTTAGGCGAATGGACGAAGGCGAGCGGGACGAATGTCATTCCGCTGACCAGCATGGCGTTGTTGCTGCTGATGGCGGCGCTGATGGCGCTGTTCCGCGGCTTTCCAGCCAGCCCCGCGCAGCCGGTGTTGAAAAAAAGCGCGCCGGACATCGCCGGTTTTCTGCAAAATCGAAACTACCTGCTGTTGCTGCTGGGCAGCGTGTTTTTATTTTTCGGCCACGCGCTGACCAACAACTATTATTTTCAAATCGTTCGAAATGTGGGCGGCAACAGCAGCGCCATGGGCTTTCTGATCAGCTATATCGCTATGGTGGAGCTGCCTGTGATGCTGCTGTTCGGCCGCCTGCGCAGCCGGTATTCCTGCGTCAGCATGCTGCGGGTATCGGCTGTGTTTTTCACCGTCAAGATGTTTTTCACGGCAATAGCCGGCAGCATGCCGGCACTGTACGTGGCCAGCACCTTCCAGGTGCTGGGCTTCGCGCTGTACACACCAGCGTCGGTGCGCTATATCGGCGACATCATGGACGAGAACAATACCAGCAGAGGCCAATCCTTTTTAAGCGCTATGGTGACGCTGGGGTATTTTACAGCCAGCCTGGCGGGCGGCCTGATGATCGACAGCCTGGGCGTCCGCTTGTCGCTGCTGATCGGCTCGGCGGTGTCCTTTATAGGGACGGCGCTGATGCTTTTCGGCATGAGCACGCGGCACGACACCACAGATAGCCCGGCGCAACGGGAAAACAGCCGATATGACACAAGGTCACAGGGCGATTGACAAAGGCGATTGCTTATGATATTTTCAAACAAATTTTGTCCGGGAGGTCAGTCAAATCATATGATCGGCAAAAAGGATTCCTTGCCTGAAAACGCATATATTGAAGTCGTGCGCAGGCCGCCCAGCCCGCCGCCCTTCCGCTTTGCGCTGTTTGACTTTGACGGCACCCTAAGCCTCATCCGGGAAGGCTGGCAGGACATCATGATCCCCTACTTCGTCCAGGTGCTGCAGGAAGTGCCCGGGGCGCGGGAAGAAGCGGGCCTTGACCGGGTTGTGACTGATTTTGTGGATACGCTTACCGGCAAGCAGACCATCTTCCAGTGCATCCGGCTGGCGGAGGAAGTCAGCAAGCGCGGTGGGAAGCCGCTTAAGCCTGGCGACTACAAGAATGAATACCTGCGCAGGCTGAACATCCATATCAGCAACCGCATCGCCGCGCTTGAAGGCGGAGCCGACCCCGGGGACTACCTTGTCAAAGGCAGCGTGCGGCTGCTTCAGCTTTTGAAGGATCGCGGTTACCAGCTCTTCCTGGCCAGCGGCACGGATGAGAAGGATGTCCTGCGCGAAGCCGGCCTGCTGGGTCTGGACGCCTGGTTTGGTCAGCGCATCTACGGCGCACGCGACGACATCACCGACTGCTCCAAGGAGCTTGTCATCCGCAGCATCCTGGAAAAAAACAAGGTGGACGGCAGCGAGCTGCTGTCTTTTGGCGATGGCTTTGTTGAAATCGAACTGGTAGCCGGCGTCGGCGGCTATACCGTTGGCCTTGCCACAGATGAGCGGCGGCGGGAAGGCATCAATGAGCGCAAGCGCCGCCGCCTGTTGGATGCAGGCGCCGACATGATTATCCCGGATTTTTCTGACGCGCAGGCTTTGATGAATGCGCTGGAGAAGGGGGGAGAACCCTATGCCATTTCCGCTGTTTGACCGCAGTAAACTACAGGTGCTGCCCTTCCATGAACGGAAGAGCGACATTGACATCGGCGTCATGATCGGGCTGCAGGATGAACTGCGCCCCTTCAGCCACCCCGCCTTGCCCCTGTTGGCAGAAGATCTGGTCACCGCGAAACGGCGAGGCGCCGCCAGCATCCTCATGTATGGCGGCCATGTCATCCGCTCCGGCTGCGGCCCGCACATGATTGCGCTGATGCGGGAAGGGTTGCTGACCCACTTGGCCACCAACGGCGCCGGCTCCATCCACGATTATGAGCTGGCCCGCTTTGGCGCCACCTGTGAAAGCGTCGCCCGCTATATCAGCCTGGGCCAGTTCGGGCTGTGGCGGGAAACAGGAGAGATGAACGATATCATCAACGCCGGTGTCCGGGACAACCTTGGGATAGGAGAGGCGATTGGCCGCTACATCTGGGAGGAGAAGCTGCCCCACCGCGAATCCAGCGTGCTGGGCATGGCATATCACCTGGGTGTCCCGGTGACGGTGCATGTGGGCATCGGCTGCGATATCATCCACGAGCATCCCAATTGTGACGGCGCAGCGCTTGGTCAAGCCAGCTATACGGATTTCCTGGTTTACACGCAGTCGGTTTGCAACCTGGAAGGCGGGGTCTTTATGAACTTTGGCTCTGCAGTCACCGGGCCGGAGGTCTTCCTCAAGGCTTTGGCGATGGCGCGTAACGTGGCTAAACAGCAGGGCAAGCAGATCATCCATATCACCAACGGCGTATTCGATATCCAGCCGCTGGGGGACGGACCGGTGGGCGAAGCGCCGCCCAAGGACAACCCGCGCTATTATTTCCGCCCGTGGAAAACCATTCTGGCGCGCTCCGTCGCCGACGGGGGGCGCAGCTATTATGTGCAGGGGGAACACCGCGACACCCTGCCGCATCTGGCAAGGATAGCCTTGAATCTGGAGTGTGAAACGCGATGAGGGAAGCAGCACGGCGCATCCTGGACCGGCTTGGGGAAGCCGAAAGCCGGCGCATCGCGGTGTTCGGCGACTATTGTCTGGACAAATACCTGCTTATCGATTCTACACGGGACGAACTGTCCCGTGAAACCGGCCTGACCGCTTATCAGGTAACGGACGTGCGTCACAGCGCGGGCGCCGCGGGCACGGTTGTCAACAACCTCAGGGCCCTGGGAGCCCAGGTCATGTGCGCCGGTCTGCTGGGCGATGACGGAGAGGGATTTGAGCTGGAGCGGGCGCTGACAGCCACCGGCGCCCAGACGATGCTGATGACGCGCTCCAGCCAGTATCCGACCAATGTCTATATCAAACCCATGCGCAGCCAGGCGGATGGCAGCTATCAGGAATTAAACCGGCTGGACATCCGAAGCGTCCGACCCCTTTCTCCTGCGCTGGAGGAGGATCTGATCAAAAGCCTGCGCGCCTCCACGGAATGGGCGATGGGCGTGATCGTTGTGGACCAGTATGAAACGCGCAATCACTCCGCCGTTACCGACAGGATACGCGCTGAGCTGGCTTTGCTGGCCAGCCGGTATCCTGAGAAACCGATCTATGTGGACTCCCGTCGTTTTGCCGCCGCCTTTCGCGGCATCATCGTCAAATGCAACGAAAAGGAACTGGTGCAGGCCATTGACCCGCAGGCAGACCCGGAGGACCTGGATGCCATCCTGCGCTGTGGCAGAGCCCTGCGTGAGCGGACAGGCAGGGCGGTGGTCACAACCCTGGGCAGCCGGGGCGCCTGCGTGTTTGAGTCTGCCTGCGAAACGCACATCCCGGCTTTCAGGGTTGAGGGACCGCTGGATATCGTCGGTGCGGGCGACGCAACCACGGCCGGCACCATGCTTGGGCTGACCCTGGGCCTGCGTCTCAGCGAAGCCACCCTGCTGGGCAGCTGTATATCATCTATCACCATACAGCAAATTGGAACAACCGGCACCGCCAGCCTGGACCAGGTCAGAAAACGCTTAGAGACCCTGCTGTAGCGGGCAAGCGCGGTGTTTGCCTCGCGCGGCAGCATCCCATACAGTGAGATTAGACTGAACGGGAGTAAAAAAGGAGGACGCGGTAGCCATGACCCCCAAGGAACGGTTATACGCGCGGCTGGACGGATCGGCAGTGGATAAGATCCCCAACCTGAACATCATGATGGCTCTGGCTGCCAGAATGGCCGGGGTCAACTATGCCCGCTATGTGCAGGACTACAAAGTACTGGTTGAGGGTAACCTCATCTGCGCAGAGAAGTTTGGCCTGGATGCCGTGAGTGTGGTTTCAGACCCCATGCGCGAGGCTTCCGCCTATGGCGCGCAAATCGAGTTCCCGGACAACGGCGTGCCGTTCAGCAGGACGCCGCTCATCCGGTCTCCGGGGGACGCTGCCAAGCTGATAAACTTTGATCCGCTTGACAGTCCGCGCACGCTGGACCGGGTTCGGGGCGTGGAGGCTCTCTATAAAAGAACAGCCGGCAAATACCCCGTCATCGGCTGGGTGGAAGGGGTGCTGGCGGCGCTGGCCGACCTGCGCGGCGTGAGCGAGTTGATGGTTGACCTGGCAGACGAGGAAGACTACCTGGAGGAAACCATGGAGTTTATCCTCGCGGGGCAGTGCCGCTTCGCGAAGGTCCAGGTGGAGGCGGGCGCGGACATCATCGGCGTGGGCAACGCTGTCGCCTCTTTGGTGGGACCAGCTATTTATGATAAATTCGCCGTGCAATACGACCGGCGTCTGGTGGAATACATTAAAAGCCTGGGCGCCAAGGTCAAACTGCATATCTGCGGGAACTCCACGGCGCTTCTTCCGAAAATCCGCGATCTGGTCAAGCCGGATATCATGGACATCGACTGGATGGTGGACTTTGAAAAAGCGGTCAAGCTGTTTTCGGGCACCCGGACGGTCATCAACGGCAATATGGACCCTGTGAGCGTGATGCTCAGGGGGGACGCAGACACCGTGCACGAAGCCGTCCTGCACTGCATCAAGGCATCGCAAAGCAACACCTGCATCGCGGCGGGCTGTGAAATCCCGGTCGACACGCCGGAGGATAACCTGCTGACGATGAACCGGTTGCTGTATATTTAGAGTACATTACACCATCATCGTTGAGGATGCGTGCGTCAGCCTCAGGCCGTTTCCAACAGCTCCGGATGGTCTTTGAAATAGCAGACGAGCATGTGCAAAATGATAAGGTGCACATCCTCCACCTGCTCATATGAGCACAGGGGGACCAGCATCAGGGCATCCGCAAGGTCCCTGACCTTCCCGCCGTCAAACCCCACCAGGCCGATGATAGGCGCCTGGCGTGCGCGGGCAAACTCGCAAGCGCGCACGATGTTGGGCGAATTGCCGCTGGCGCTGACCACGATGAGCACATCGCCCTCCCGCCACAGGTTTTCCAGCTGGAAAGCGAACACTTCCTCATAGGCGATATCGTTGGCAAGCGCCGTGATTTTCTCTACATTGTCGCTCAGGGACAGCAGCCGGAAGCGGCGTTTCCCTGCTTCCTGCACCGCATTTTTGCTGAAATCGCAGGCAAAATGGTTGGCCGTTCCGGCACTGCCGCCATTCCCCGCAATGAACACCTGCCTGTCTTCCCGGTAGGCTTTTGCCAGAATATCGACCATTTTACCGAATTGCGACGGGTCTAAGTTCCGGGACACGCTGTGCAGTATATCCGCGTAGTTTTGAAGATAATGTTTCAAATGAATCCCCCTTCCATATCTGCGCGGATGCCCCGCCATGCCAGGCATGCCGCCCCCAGCAGCCCTGCCTGGTCGTAGAGGGGGCTTGGCTGCAAGGATACGCTCGGGTTGGCACTCCTGTAAATATGTGTGCCAAGTGTGTCCCGCAGGGCATTCTCAAACAGGTCAAAGCTGTGGGAAACGCCGCCGCCGATCACCACTTTAGCCGGATTGAGAAGGTTCACAGCCGCACCGATTGCCCTCCCCAGCAGAACGCCTTCCAATTGCCAAGTGCGGATGGCTGCAGAATCCCCCTTCCGGGCCAATTCGGCGATTTCTTTCGCACCGGGGTGCCCGCTGCCGCCCATCTCCCGATAGTTTTCCGGGATGGCGCGCCCGGACGCATGGATCTCCGCACAGCCATGGTTGCCGCATTTGCACAGCCGGGCGCCTTCACCCTCCACCACGACAACATGGCCAATCTCTCCCGCGTTTCCGCTGCTTCCTCTCATCAGTTGACCGTTTGAGAATACAGCCCCGCCGATGCCGTTTGAGACCGTCACCCACAAGAAATCATCCGTGTCCCGGCAGCAACCGAACCGGCGCTCGGCAAGAGCACAGGCCTGGATATCATTGAGAATGAAGGCAGGCAGGCCGATGGCTTCCTCCAACATCCCTGCAATCGGCACATTGCGGATCCCTGAGAAGCTGGACTCCACCCAGACGCCGCGCGCGGCGTCGGCCAAGCCCGGAATGGTTGCGCCAATCGCTGCGGGGGTGCAGCCGGGAAACAGCGCCGCCACCTCCTGCAGCGCGCGCACAACCTCACGAACCATGGTGTCCGGCGATAAATCCGTCAACGGATACCGCTTGTCAACCAGAATATGGCCGTCCTGGTCTGCCAAGCCGGCTGCCAGTTTGGAGCCGCCGATATCGGCGCACAGCACTGTCAGCGCTTGTTCCGTGTGTTCTTTCCTGTCCAAAGCTGCAATAGCATTCATGGATTTCACTCTATCCCAGGCGGATATTATTGTCAAGTTCTATACAACAGGCCTGGATTTATTCGGCTCCATGAGGTATAATCAAAATGCCAAAGCGATCAATAAGAAGGAGGGTGCCCATGATACAGGTAATACATGGTAAAAAAGGTTCCGGAAAAACCAAGCGGATTATCGACATGGCCAACAACGCCATCAAGGAACACAAAGGCGACGTGATCTTTGTCGACGACGATAACCGCTATATGTTCGACCTGCGGCACGAGGTGCGTTTTGTCAACGCCGGCGAATACGGCATGGTCGGCCCCGAGATGTTCTTCGGCTTTCTGTGCGGCATGTTGTCGCAGAATTTCGACATCGGGCAGGTATATATCGACGCATTTCTCAGGCTTGTGAACGTCCCGCCCCATGAAACCGAATGGTTCTTCCAGCAGCTGGAGGCGCTGGGCGATAAGCACAACATCCTGTTTGTGCTGAGTGTCAGCTGTGATGACGCCGAGGCGCCGGATTATATCCGCAAGCATTTTATCTGAGCCGGTTTACCGGGCATCATGAGGAGAACGAAGCTGTATAACGCGTGGATTTGCGCGTTATATGGGCATGTGTGCATTGATTGATGAAAACGGGTTTTGATCACGAGCAATATACCGCGCTGCAATCCCAGCGCATCATGGAGCGGATCGACAGCTTTGGCGGCAAGCTATACCTGGAGATGGGCGGCAAGCTGTTTGATGATTACCACGCCGCGCGCGTGCTGCCGGGATTTCACCCCGACAGCAAGATCAGCATGCTGCTGACGCTGCGCGACCAGCTTGAAATCGTCATCGTCATCAATGCCGACGACATTGAAAAAAACAAGGTGCGCGGCGACCTGGGCATCACCTACGACGCCGAGGTGCTGCGCCTCATCGACGCTTTCCGGGCAATCGAGCTGTATGTGGGCACGGTGGTGATCACGCGCTACAGCGGGCAGGCCATCGCCAACAACTTCAGGCGCCGGCTCAAACAGTTGGGCATCAAGGTGTGCCTGCACTACCCCATCGCCGGCTACCCTGTGGATGTGCCGCTGATTGTCAGCGAAAAAGGCTACGGTAAAAACGATTTCATTGAAACGACCCGCCCGCTCATTCTCGTGACGGCGCCGGGGCCTGCCAGCGGCAAGATGGCGGTGTGCCTGTCGCAGCTGTACCAGGAGCATCAGCGCGGCGTTCGGGCCGGCTACGCCAAGTTTGAAACCTTTCCCATATGGAACCTGCCGCTGAAGCACCCCGTCAACATCGCCTACGAAGCCGCGACGGTGGATTTGAACGATATCAACATGATCGACCCGTTTCATCTGGAAGCCTACGGCGTTACAACGGTGAACTACAACCGCGACATCGAGGTTTTCCCCATTCTCAACGCCATCTTCGCCAAAATATGGGGCGAATCGCCCTACAAATCGCCCACCGACATGGGGGTCAACATGGTGGGCTACTGCTTCACGGATGACGCGATGATCTGCGCCGCTGCCAGGCAGGAGGTGATCCGCCGCTTTTATTCCAAGCTGTGCGAAACGAGAAAAGGCCTGGCTACCGAGGAGGAGGTGGACAAGCTGCGGCTGCTCATGCAGCAGCTGAACCTGACCGATGACGACCGGCCGGTGCTGGCGGCAGCCCGCAAGCGCGCCGACCAGACCGGCGCCCCCGCCGCCGCGATCCAGCTGCCCGACGGCACCGTGGTGACCTCCAAGACATCCAGCCTGCTGGGCGCCTCGGCGGCGCTGATATTGAACGCCCTGAAAAAGCTAGCTGGCATTCCCAAGCCCGACAAATTAATCCCGCCGGAAGTGATCGGCCCTGTTCAGGACCTGAAGTGCCAATACTTAGGCAACCGCAACCCCAGGCTGCACTCCGACGAAATCCTGGTGGCGCTGTCCATCACCGCCGCCACCAGCCCTTCCGCCGCCCTGGCCATGGCGCAGCTGCCCATGCTGAAGGGCTGCGAAGTGCATACGACGGTGATCCTCTCCCAGGCCGATGAAAACATATTCCGCCGCCTGGGCGTCAACCTGACCAGCGAGCCGAAATACCAGACGCACAAGCTGTTTCACAGATAAGTGTTGTCTCCATCCTGCTGCTGTTTATAACAACTGTATTCCAGTCTTTTTTAATAAACGATAAATAACCGAAAACTGATATATAGTAACCTGAGTATTATAAATCATTGACAAGTACGCATTGAAGGCGTATAATGCTATTAGTCAATGAAAGGGGCGCACGAGACGAAATGAAAAGAAAGGATCTGGAGAAACGCCTCGTGCAGAACGGCTGGAAATTGAAGCGACATGGCAGCAACCATGATGTATGGGAAAAGGACGGAAAGCAAGAAGCAGTGCCAAGGCACAGCGAAATTGATGAAATGCTTGCAAAAGCAATCATCAGACGTCAGGGACTGAAATAATCCCCTGATTTAAGGGCATAGAACATGGGAGGGAACATGAGAAAGGTATATCCTGTTATCCTGAAAAAAGGGGAACAATTTGTTGTTGTTGATGTGCCGGACTTTCAGGTTGGCACACAGGGAATTGATTACGCCGACGCCATGTTTATGGCGAGGGATGTCATAGGCTTGTGTGGAATTGATCTGGAGGATGACGGCAAGCCGCTGCCGGAGGCCTCCGATATTTCAACCATCAAAGCTTTGAGTAAACCTGGCGATGTGGTGACATTGGTGGATGTTGATTTTAATGAGTACCGTCGGCAGAACGACTTGAGGATGGTGAAGAAAAACTGCACTGTGCCCGCCTGGTTAAGCAATGAGGCGGAAAAACAGGGCATCAACTTTTCCGCCCTGCTGCAATCCGCGTTAAAGAAAGAATTGAAGGTGAAAAGCCCGGCGGACATTGCCAGATGATATTGAGTTCAAATGTGACCACTTCGTTGTTCCCGGGTGTTTTGCGTAGAAACCAATTAACTAAAAAAGTTTATAAGCGACTTGCCTTCGTTCCTAAAAACCAAACGAGGGCTTGCGTACGCTTGTGCTGGCATGGTATACTCTGGCAGATAACGCACGCGGAAGGACCGGCTGCTTGTGCCAACTGGCGGCCAGCCGGGCAGAGAGCCGCGGAGGAGTAACAAGGAGGAGAATGTTCATGGCTGTTATCTCAATGAAGCGCCTGCTGGAGGCAGGCGTACACTTCGGTCACCAAACGCGCAGGTGGAACCCCAAGATGGCCCCGTATATCTTTACGGAGCGCAATGGCATCTACATCATCGACCTGCAAAAAACCGTCCGCAAAATCGACGAAGCGTATATGTTTGTGCGCAACCTGGCGATGGAAGGCAAAAGCCTGCTGTTCGTGGGCACCAAAAAGCAGGCGCAGGAATCCATTGAGCAGGAAGCCAAGCGCTGCAACATGTTCTATGTGAACAACCGCTGGCTGGGCGGCATGCTTACCAACTTCCGCACCATCCGCACCCGGGTGGACCGCCTCAACGAAATCGACAAAATGGAAGAATCCGGCCAGTTTGACGTGCTGCCCAAAAAGGAAGTCATCAAGCTGATGCACGAGCGCGACAAGTTAGAGGTCAACCTGGGCGGCATCCGCGATATGAAGAGCCTGCCCGGCGCGCTGTTTGTCGTCGACCCGCGCAACGAGCACATCGCCGTCGCCGAAGCCCGCATCTTAGGCATCCCGATCGTCGCCATTGTGGACACCAACTGCGACCCCGACGAAGTCGACTATATCATCCCCGGCAACGACGACGCCATCCGCGCCATCAAGCTGATTGCCGGCAAAATGGCGGATGCCGTGCTGGAAGGCCGCCAGGGCGAACAGTCCGCGGAAGCCTATGATGACGAGGAGGACGAGGATAACGCCTCCTACGACGATGTCGGCGATGACGCTGACGACGAATAAACAACAACTGCTGGTTCGAGGAGGAACTGACGAATGGTAATTACTGCTGCAATGGTAAAGGAGCTGCGTGAACGCACGCAGGCTGGCATGATGGATTGCAAAAACGCGCTGGTAGCCAACAATGGCGACATGGACAAAGCCATCGAATACCTGCGCGAAAAGGGCCTGGCCGCATCAAACAAAAAGGCCGGCCGCATCGCCGCGGAAGGCATGGTGGACAGCTACATACACATGGGCGGCAAAATCGGCGTGCTGGTTGAAGTGAACTGTGAAACCGACTTTGTGGCCAAAACCGACACCTTCAAGGAGCTGGTGCACGACATCGCGCTGCAAATCGCGGCGTCCAACCCGCTGTTTGTCGCCCGCGAGGATGTGCCCCAGGCCAACCTGGACAAGGAGCGCGAAATCCTGCGCGCCCAGGCCCTCAACGAGGGCAAGCCCGAGAAAATCGTCGAACGCATGGTGGAGGGCCGCATCGAAAAGTATTATAAGGACGTCTGCCTGTTAGAGCAGCCCTTCGTTAAAAACCCTGACATCACCGTGCAGGACCTGATCAACGAAGCGGTGCTGTCCAGCGGTGAGAAGATTTCCGTACGCCGTTTCACCAGGTATGAGCGCGGCGAGGGCATCGAGCGGAAAGCCAGCGACCTGGCTGCCGAGATCGATGAACTCACCCGCAAATCCTGACAGCCGGGGGCAACGACAGGCACAGCACAGGGCGGCGCGCAAGCAGCCGCCCTTTTTGGAAAGGATGGGATGCAGGTGGCGTATCGGCGGATCATGCTGAAGCTCAGCGGCGAAGCGCTGGGGCTGGATGGCTGGCTGTTTGACTATGAAAAAATCCGGCAGGTGGCGGGCGTGCTGTGCGACATCACGCACCGCGGCATAGAAGCCGGCGTTGTCATCGGCGGCGGCAACATATGGCGCGGCAGGCAGGGCGGCGCGGCAGGTATGGATGTCGTCACGGCCGATCAGATGGGCATGCTGGGCACGGTGCTCAACTGCCTGATTATGAAGGACGCCGTCATCCAGGCCGGCGGCAAAGCCTGTGTGATGTCGGCGATCCACATGCCGCAGGTGTGCGACATCTACCGCGCGGACAATGCCAGGCAGCGCCTGTCGGAAGGCGCGGTGGTGTTCTTTGGGGGCGGGCTGGGCAACCCCTGCTTCACAACCGATTCTGCCGTTGTGCTGCGGGCTGTGGAGATACAGGCTGACGCCATCCTGTTGGCAAAAAATATCGACGGCGTCTATACCGCCGACCCCCGGAACAACCCCGATGCCGTGATGCTGCGCGACATCACCTACGCCGAAGCGATCGACCGGCGCCTCAAGGTGATGGACACAGCCGCCTTTGCGCTGTGCGCCGAGCAGCGGGTGCCGCTGCTGCGCGTGTTCGGCCTGGACGACCCCGCGAACATCCTGCGCGTGCTGAACGGCTCCGATATGGGCACGGTTCTGCACCCGTAGACAGGCTTGCCATGAAGTATCTGCGCAGGCTTGTATGGTATATTGCCACCCGGCTGCTGGTGTTCACCTGCGTGCTGGGCCTGGCGACGATTGCCTTTTACTTTTCCATGAACGCGGCCAATATCTATATCATCCTGAAGGACGGCATGGCCCAGCGGGCGATGACGGTGATGATGGATGCCGATCCCCAGCTGCTGAAAAACTACTTTGCCAGCAGCTACATCGAGCGGGACAATATGCTGGCCAGCATCCGCAACGACGCCAACCCGTACGCGCGCTACCAGGTGACGGGCATCGACCACCGGCTGTACATGGAGTGGATGTGGTGCTGGCCCTGGGAGGACACCGCCCAGGCTACCTTTGTGGAAACCATCCCGGCCATCGACGGGCGCATCCTGTCGGAATACCGCGAGATAACGCCCAAGGAGCAGCTTTCCGTGCCCCGGTGGGACAGCGCGCGCTACGACGTGGTGCTGACGCGGGAAAGCGGCCAGTGGCACATCAAAAACATGACGTATAAAGGGGCTTATCAGACTGATTGATACAGCGCGCCCGGTGGTGCTGCTGGCGCCCATGGCGGGCATCACGGACAAGCCTTTCCGGCTGATCTGCCAGGAGCAGGGAGCGGACGAAACGGTGACCGAAATGGTCAGCGCCATGGGCTACCTGACAGCGCCGAAGGATTCGCGTGCCTACCAATGGCTGCTGGACACAGCGCCTGAAGAAAACAGGGTGTGGGTGCAGGTGTTTGGCAACAAGCCCGACCTGATCGCCCGCGCCTGTACCGCCCTGGAGGAGATGGGCAGGTTTTGCGGCATTGACATCAACATGGGCTGCCCGGCGCAAAAGGTGACGGGCTCCGGTTCAGGCAGCGCCCTGATGCGCACGCCGCCGCTGGCGCGGGACATCATGCGCGCGGCGCGGCAGGCCACCGGGTTGCCGCTGAGCGTTAAAATCCGCACAGGCTGGGATGACGCATCCAAAAACGCCGCGGACATCGCGCGCATCGCCGAGGCCGAGGGATTGAACCGCATCACCGTGCACGGGCGCACGCGGATGCAGCAGTTTTCCGGCATGTCGTCCGCCGCCGATATCGCGGCGGTGAAGCGCGCTGTCCGCATCCCCGTCATCGCCAATGGCGACGTGTTCTCTGCCCGGGACGCAGCCCGCCTGCTGGCGGAAACAGGCGCCGACGGCGTGATGATCGGCCGCGGGGCGTTGGGCAACCCCTTTTTGTTCAGCCAGGTACAGGCGCTGCTGGCGGGCGGCGAGCCGCAGGTGCCCACGCCTGAAACCGTGCTGTCCACCGCCCTGCGCCATGCCGATGACATGGCAGCCTGGAAGGGGGAGCGCAGCGCCGTGCTGGAGATGCGCAAGCATTTTTCCTGGTACCTGAAGGGCATGCGCGGCGCAGCTAAGCTGCGCGCCGCCATCAACGGCATGGACAGCATGGCGGAGGTTCGCCAATTGCTGACGGACAGCTTTGGCAGCCTGACGCGCGAAACCTCGTGACGCAGGCTCATATTCGATCGATTGACAGCCTGGCGCCGTTGGCTTAAAATCCCTGTGGATGAAGGCTTATTTTACCAGGGGAATGCCTTCCCCGCACCTAAGCAAGGAGAGGACAGGACATGTACTATACGATCAAAGTTGCGGGGCTGGAACGCAACCTCCCGCTCTGCTCTGTCAACGAGGAGCTGTACATCGCGGCGTTTGTGATATTCGGCGACGTGGAATTGACCACAGCCTGCGCGAGGGACCTGCTGAAGGTGGCGCCCCCGCACGACATTCTCATCACCGCGGAATCCAAGGGCATCCCGTTGGTGTATGAGATGGCCAGGCAGCACGGCGATAACCGCTACCTTGTGGCCCGTAAGGCACCCAAACTGTATATGAGCAAGGTGTTTTCCACCGAGGTCACCTCCATCACCACCGCCAACCGCCAGATGCTGTGCATCGACCAGAGCGATGCGGACTATATGAAGGGCAAGCGCGTGCTGATTGTGGATGACGTTATCAGCACCGGCGAATCGCTGAAGGCAGTGGAAAAGCTTGTACGCGAGGCGGGCGGCACGGTGGTGGGCAAAATGGCAATCTTAGCCGAGGGCAGCGCGGTGCGGCGCGACGACATCATCTACCTGGCCGAACTGCCGCTGTTCAACGCCGACGGCACTGAAAAAGCGTAGTTCAATAAGCCATTGTGTGTCCGGGCACAATGGCTTTTATACGATCTGCCGGATGGAGGGCATCGCATGAACCAGCGCATCATCATCGTGGACTTTGGCAGCCGCACCGCCCGGCTGCTGGCGCAGCGCGTGCGCCAGGCGCAGGTATTTTCCCATGTGCTGCCCGGATCGATTGCCGCGGACCAGGTCCGGGCGATGAACCCGGCCGGCGTCATCATCACCGGCGGGGCTTGGGCGCAGGGGGAAGCGGCGCTGGCTGCCGCGCCGCTGTTTTCGCTGGGCGTGCCCGTGCTGGGCATTGGCGGCGGCATGCTGTTGATGGCGCGGACGCTGGGCGGCGAGGCTTCCTCCGCTGAAAAATCAATGGACGGGCAAACCGATGTCTCCTTCAGCGGCGCATGCACGCTGACGGCGGGCATGGCGCCGCGGGCTTCCTGCCTGATGGACCGTTCGGGCCATGTAACGCGCCTGCCGGCGGGCTTTGCCGCTGCCGCGCACACCGACGACGGCCTGCCGGCTGCCATGGCAGACGAAGTAAGAAAGCTGTACGCCGTGCAGTTTTACCCGGAGCTGGAGCAGACCGAGCGCGGCACGGCGCTGATCGCAGCGTTTCTGCGCGACATCTGCGGCTGCACGCAGCAATGGACCATGGCGGGCTATGCCGACAGCGCCGTGCAGGAAATCCGCCAAACGGTGGGGGATGGTTCGGTGCTGCTGGCGCTGTCGGGCGGCGTGGACAGCGCCGTCACCGCGGCGCTGCTGCACCGGGCAATCGGCAGCCGCCTGCACTGCGTGTTTGTGGACCATGGCTTCATGCGCAAAGGCGAGCCGGAGCGCGTGCGGCAAGTATTCACCTCCTTTTTCCCCGTTCACCTGACCATGGTGGACGCCTCGGACAGGTTTTTTGCGGGCATGAAGGGCGTTTCAGACCCCGAGCAAAAGCGCAAGTTCATCGGCGCGGAGTTTATCTCCGTGTTCCGTGAAGAAGCTCGCAAACTGGGCAGGATGGATCACTTTGCCCAGGGCACCATCTACCCCGATGTCATCGAGTCCGGCGCCGCGCCCGGCAGCGCCGTGATCAAATCGCACCACAACGTGGGCGGCCTGCCCAGGGAATTGGGGTTCACCTCCCTCATCGAGCCGCTACGCATGCTGTTCAAGGACGAGGTGCGCCAGCTGGGCCTGGTGCTGGGCCTGCCCCGCGACATGGTGATGCGCCAGCCTTTCCCCGGCCCCGGCCTTGCCATCCGCGTGATTGGCGAAGTGACGCGCGAGAAAACCGCCATTGTCCGCGAAGCCGACGCCATCCTGCGCGAGGAAATCGCATCAGCCGGCCTGGACAGCGCCATCAGCCAGTATTTCACCGTGCTGACCAATGTGCGCTCCGTCGGCGTCACAGGCGACCAGCGCACCTACTCCTCCGCCATCGCCCTGCGCGCCGTCATCACCGATGATTTCATGGCCGCCGACTGGGCGCGCATCCCCTACGACACCCTCGCCCACATCAGCACCCGCATTGTCAATGAAGTGCCCGGCGTCAACCGCGTGCTGTATGATGTGACGGCAAAACCGCCGGCGAGTATTGAGTGGGAGTAAGCCCCAAAAACCTAAAAACCGCTTGAAAACAATGCTTTCAGGGCTTGAAAAAGGTCGGGTGGAAGGATTTTGGAAGGAATAAGTTTTTAGAATAAGACCAAGAATTGTCCCAAGTGGCTTAGAAATAAAGAGACCTTGCTATTTGGTGGCGAGGTCTTTTATATTAATTAAAGTATATTTTCTAATAAATCTTTGCATATTATTCGTAAAGGTATACTAATTCTATCCAATTCAATCTGGTTCATATTTGAAATAAGAAAATTTGATGGTATTTTTTCGCCGTGGAAATATTTGCATCTTAGGTAGTATGCATATTTTAATATGACTAATCTGATTATATCAGTTTCTTTTTCTACTTTATTTTGGATGTTATTATTATAATATGAATCAATTTCATCATATTTACCTATATCATTGAGATCATCCTTTTTACATTTCATTTTATCCTTTAAGACTTCTGATACACGGTAGTCTTTAAAACTTTTAAAGAAGGATACTAAATTGCCAGTGCTTCCTTTTGGATAATTATTATTAATCATGTCATTAATATGGCATGAATTCATGTAATTTACATCCATCACGGGGATAAAAGATGATATGTTTGGATATTTTGAATAATCAGCTTCTAGGTCTCTTCGCAGTTTTTTTAGTTTATTCTGTTCAGTGCGTTCATCAAAAATTTTACTGATTAAAGTATTGAAGCATTTCCAAGAATAATCAAATTGTAAATCTTTATTACTAGAGGCAAGTGTTAAGTTCATTAAAGAATTCATTACTATATCCGAAATTTTTTTATCAGCAAATAATTTTTGAGAATTGATATCTATCAAACTTTCATAACTGAATTCTTGTTTAATTTTATTTTTCCTATATGATACGAGAAGTTCATCATCTACATAAACCACAATTGACTCAACTTCAAAACACCCTTTTTCATAATACACGTAAAGCAGTGACTTTATAATATCAGCATAATATGTACTGTTAGTAGTTTCTAGTAAATCTATTTTATTAATTTCATGCGTTCTTGACCCTGATATAGATACATGTTTTCTGTAAAATGAAACAGAATCTAAATAATTATTGTCTTTTCTTGAATAATATATGAGTTCTCTTTTTTCCTTTTTGTTAAAAAAATTTTTATCTATAGCAATATCAATTTTGAATGTACTCATAAACTATTTCCTTTTATTTTTTGATTTCTTAGGATAAGACAATTTCCAGTCTCTTAGTTCCTCGTCTGTAATTTCTCCGTTGTAGTGCTTTTTTCTCATCTCGTCCCATTCAATAATTAAGTCGTTTAACTCAGGGCTATGAGACATAAGAGCGACAGTCCCTTCTTCTACCAACGGTCTTAGTTTTTGACTATCCTCTGAGTCAAACAAAATCTGAAAGAAATCGAAGTTTGTCGTAAGATTGTGGTCTAAAAGAGCGGAACTATCACAGTCAAGGGCTTCAGCTATTTTTTCAAGCTGCTCTCTCGAGGGCGATCTGTTTCCCAATTCATAGTTTCTAATAGCAGCATCCGTCAGCCTTGACTTAATAGCCAATTCTTTTTGAGTCAAATTTCTAAGTAGGCGAAGCTCTCTTAATTTTTTCCCGGATATCATTTTAACTCCTTTCAAGCCTGTTTTATTGACATATTATATCATAAACAATAATCAATCGCAACAAAAGTGTTCTGTTAAGATTTTAAAGTGAATGAGCGGAAAGACAGGTACTTAAAGAAATATTTTACAAAAAGAGTTGACAGAACAGAAACGAACTGTTATTATAAGACGAAACAGAACGAAAACGAACGGTTAAAATTAAGTTATAAAAATTGATGCTCCTTAGACGGAGACCCTTACAATCGTCGCTTGAAAGGAGGAAGACATGAACGCAATTTTTATGACTGCCAAAGAGGTACAGGACTTCCTTGGCGTTAGTCGCACAGTGGCTTATCAACTCATCAGCGAGATGAATGCGGAACTTGTAGAAATGGGCTACCGTGTGCAAAGAGGCAAAATCAACAGAAATTATTTCAAAGAAAAGTATTGCTATCAGACAAATGAAGTAGTCGGAAAGGAGATATAATGCCTGCTTTTAGAGATGAAAACAAAAACGGAAATTGGTTTTCTCAGTTTACTTATACAAATTGGCGTGGAGAGAAAATCAACAAGAAAAAGAGAGGATTCAAGACCAAAAAGGCGGCTCTGGAATGGGAAAAGTCATTTTTAGAAAAACAAGCCGGAGACCTGGAAATGACATTTAGTGATTTCTTTGAGGTCTACAAAAAGGATAAAAAGCCTCGAATCAGAGAAAGCACTTGGAACACCAAGGAAAGTATCATAAGACACAAGGTGCTGCCGTATCTCGGCGATTTGCCAATTAACGAAATTACAAAAGTCAGTATTTTGGAGTGGCAAAACGAAATTATGAAAATTAAAGATGATAGAGGTAACACATATTCTCCGACCTATCTCAGAACGATTCATGCACAGCTCAGCAGCGTTTTAAATCATGCCTGTAGGTACTACAACCTGAAGACTAATGTTGCGAGAGATGTGGGCTCTATGGGAGAAAAAGAGGCTAACGAAATGCAGTTTTGGACACAAGCCGAATTTGAAACTTTTGTGGAGGCTGTAAAAGATAAGGATCAATCATATTTTGCATTTGAAATTCTGTATTGGTGTGGTTTACGGGTTGGCGAGTTACTGGCACTTACCAAAAGTAAATTCGATTTTGAGAATAATACCTTAAGGGTAGACCAATCAAGGCAGAGACTTAACGGCAAAGATATTATCACGCCGCCAAAGACAAAGAAGAGTATAAGGACGGTTGTGATGCCGGAGTTCCTTTCTCAGTCTCTAAAAGAGTATTTGGAGAGTTTTTACAAACTCAAAGATGATGATTTGATATTCAGCTTTTCCAAAAGTTTCTTGCACCATGAAATGAATCGGGGCTGTAAAAAAACCAATGTAAAAAGAATTAGAGTGCATGATTTAAGGCATTCCCATGTATCGCTGCTCATTGAATTGGGATATTCAGCCATAGCTATAGCTAACAGAGTCGGGCACGAATCTATTGATATTACCTATAGATATGCTCATTTATTTCCCAATAAGCAAGTTGAAATGGCTGAGTCCTTGTCGGCACTGAGAAAAGAAGAAAAAAGCTGGAAAGAATTGTTGGAGGAAGAAGATGATATTTAGGCAAAAGTCGCTACAGAAATTGGCGAAAAACAGCAGAGCAAAGAAAAAGGACGAATCTAAACGGAAGAGAAATAAGTGCGTTAATTTCAGGCTTACAGAAGAAGAAAGTCAAATTCTAAATAAGAAAATTGAACTGAGCGGGCTTCTAAAACAGGAGTATATTCTAAACTGTCTGCTGAACTATGAAGTTAAAATAGCACAGGATTATAAGCTGTATGACAGGCTTTCGAAGGAAATTTTTCAGCTTGCCAAAGTGGTTAAGAAATACGGCAAATTAGAAGAACCGGACCAGGAAATACTTCTCTTCATACTCGAAATTTATGAAGCGTTAAAACAAGAAAAAGCCCCTAAGTAGCGAGCTTAAGGGCAGAAGATGAACGTACTTGCAGGTAGTCCATCCGTGACAAGATAAGTCTACCAGCTTGTACTTTCATCTTCAAGTACAAATTTAGGAGGACTTATGAAAAACATTGATAATTACAGAAAAAATATTCCAAATGAGCTAATGGAAAAAGACCAGTGGCTCGTCTTTAAAAAGATTCCGAGACAAAATCCGAACGGAGAAACAAAAATATCTAAAATCCCTTACAGTGCCGTTACTTTGTCGGCGAAAGGCTGGAACGAAAGGCAGAACTTTGCGAGTTTTAATAAGGCTTTTTCTGTGTTAGTTAATAATAATTTTGACGGTTTATCTTTTGTCTTAACCGAGGAAGACCCCTTTGCCTGCATAGACCTCGATAACTGCATTAAGGGCGGTCAGATAAGTCTATTTGCAAAGAGTATCGTAAAGACTTTTGAAGGCACGTATATGGAACTATCTGCCTCCACAGAGGGCATTCATATCTTTCTGAAGGGCAACATACCCGCCAACCTGAATCAGCAGAATAAGGGCATAGAAATCTATAAATCTAATCGCTGTATCCTAAATTCCCGTCTATTTTATAACTATGAGTTCAGACAGGGTCGTTCAATCTGGAATGTCGACCTGGAATGCCTCAAAGATTTCCCTCTGAGCCTTGGTGACCTCACTAAGCTTGTTCTTATACCGTCCGGAATATTGGATCGTCGTGAGGGATTCAAGCTCCCACAGTAACTGAGTCACACTGTACTTTGTTGTCAGTTCTGTCTCACGCATGCGTTTGCGTATCGCTGCGAGAAGAATCATCGCAATAAATTGGATGAAGAGACGGTTTTTCATACTCTTTGAACCGTGTATCCTTAAACGCCTCATATCCAATTCGTTCTTGAGGTCATCGAAACATTTCTCAACGATATCCTTCTCACGGTAGACAGCCAGAGCATCCAGTGAGTCCTTGAACTTTGTACTGAGCAGAGCGCTAAAGCCGACATACTTGCTCCTGGCCTTGTTCAACGCTTCTTCGTTAAGCAGAACCTTCCGGCCACGCCTGGGGGTGTCCTTGACGATGAAAAAGCGCTCATAAGCTTCCGCGTGTTCTTCCATGATAGGCCCTTTCGTAAGCTCCAGATACAGATCCGTGACGTATTGATCAAAGCGTAGACGATCCTCCTGCTGCTGTTGACCATTGAAATAGATGTGAAGGTAGCAGCGCCTGCGCTGCTCTCCCCAAGACTGCAGAAAACTTTGGGAGTACACTGCCTCACCTTCAAACACGCGGTAACCCTTAAAGCCATCGATGTCATCGCGGTGCTTGTCAATGAGATCCCGTACAAGACGCAGATGAGAGGGAACTCCGATCGTGAAATGCTGCCTTGCCTCACAGAGCGCATCGATGTTCTTCTTACTGTAAAGCCCGCGATCCATGACCAGATGCTGCGTACCATAGTCCAGCTTGTCGAACTGATCGAGGGTGTTTTTCAGTGTGCTTACATCTGTTATGGAACCGGGAAGTTCACGATAGATCATGGGCAGCATGCTCGTCTGACCATAGACGATCGCCAAGTTTATCTGCGGCAGACGCTCACCGTCACGATTGTATCCGTAGCGTACATACTCATTGTGTGTGGCATAGGATGAGATGGACGTGATGTCATAGCAGAGGTGCTCTTTACTCGGGAACCTTGTTTTCCACACCTTGAAGAAACTCTGGCGCATGTCCTCATTCATCGACTGTAAAAGTTCGCTGATCCTTTGGCTGCTCAAGCGCTTGTCCGTTGGTACCTCATGGTTACTAAGCCACAGCTCTGCATTGCTCAGTGCACCATTGGTCGACAGCAGATACCATGCCAGCGACAGGATGTCCTTCCAGCAATCGGGTGCAACTTTCTTCAACGTCGCAGACAGACCAATCTCCTGCCCCAGCTTATCCAATAGAAGCCTTGTCCCGGTCACAATGCTTCTGGCCGTCATGGTGTCATCCAGAGCAGCATCTGCACCTTGTTCGACCAGACGTTTGGAGGGGATAAACGTCCCTGTCTCCTTGTCCAGCTTGCCAATGCAAACTTGTTTGGTCCTCGATGACCGAAGTTCAGGTACCCATCTTCTTTCTAAGACTTCGTAGACATACGTCGTTCCATCCTTCTTCCGGTGCAGGTTAATTTTCTTCCCTTTGAGCATTGCGTGTTCCATGGCAATTCCCTCCTTGCATTCTGTGGTTATATTATAACCATTCTCGAGGTAAAAGTAAAGAGGGTAAAACCCTCTCTAATTCCGTTCCCATATGGATTGATGCTGCTTAGAAGCTCACATGGTTATAGTTTTGACGGGAATTTAGGCTGTATAGCTATGACAGGAGATATCTACAGCAAACACTTTGAGGCAAGCAATGAGGTCTTAGATTTTGATGAAGAATTGCAGAAACTCTACAAAAGCCTAACGGCTGCAAGCAAGGCAAAAAGCGAGGGAAATCCGAAAAATCGTTACAGGCAAGATATGCCAAGTCAAACGGGTTTACCCGATACAAGAACGATTATTGAAACGATGTGCAAGGTCAATCCAAGGGCAAGAGACTACTTTTACGGAACGAACTTATCAGGCGACTGGAGCAGGGATGATTTTATTTTCCTGCTTCTTCTTAGGAGTTTTACACACGGGAACAGTCATCTCATGGAGGGCATATTTTTAGAGTCCGGTCTCAGTAGGCTCGGAAGTAAAACGAAAAGAAAGAATGATGAAGCCTATCTCAAATATTTAAGAGCCAGCATTCAGAAAGTAAATCAGGTAGGTAACTCGGATTTTTGGAATTATGGTTTTAAAAGACTAACACAGAAAGAGGTGAGCCTATGAAAGCGTACAGCATAGAAACGAATTTTGACACCGGCGAAAAGTTTATCGTAGATGATTTTATTGCAAGGAACAGCATCAGCCTCATAGTTGCCTCACCTAAAAAAGGAAAGACCGCTCTAGGCTTAAATCTTGCCCTCTGTATTCATGAGGGAGTGAATTTTCTTGATAAAAAAATTAAGAAGACCAAGGTTGTCTATTACTGCAATGAGCTTTCCGGAAGCCTTATTCAAGAGCGAATTAAACGCCTTGATATCCCTTGTTCAAATGACATGAAATTCTATGAAGGAACGAGTTATGTGGACTTCCGTCAGTTTGAGAGAATCATAAAAGAAGATACCGCCCTCGGCTATGAAGTCTTTGTTGTAGATACATTTTCCAAAATCAAATACGACAGGAAATATAACGCCAACGACTACAGCGATACCTATGAAGTGATGGCTAAATATTATGAGCTTATTGAAAAATACGGCTGCACTTTTATCATGATGTATCACACTAAAAAAGATTCGTCTGTTAAAAGTGTAAGCGAAAAGGTTATAGGCTCTCAGGCTTTGTCAGGTTCGGTAGATACGATTATCGCAATCGACAAGGCTTCCGAATTTGATACGGAGTTTAATCTCGATGTTACGAGCAGGCTCTTTGAATCAAAGGTCTATTCTGTGAAAATCAATCCTACAAGAAAAATTCTGGAATTAGATAGAATTGACCCCATAGAAGCACTTGAGCCGTCAATACAAAAGCTGGTCCAATTTATGCCGAAGTTGAGAGATTTTGAAGGGACAATAGTTGACCTCTGCTCCAAGATAAAACTCGACTTGGAAAGTCCGCAGCAGTTCGGGAAGACTCTGCAGCGTAATCTCCAGAAGCTAAAGAAAAACAGAATAAGCGTTTCCAAGAGACGAGGGAAATCCAACAATATTTACACCATTACTTATCATCCGGAGGATGTCGAGTATTAAATACCGCACGCACCGCACGATGCGCACGATGTTTCCCTATACCGAAATGTCGTGCGCTCTGTACGGTCTGTGCGGTAAATTGGTTGAAAGGACATTTTTGCACCGAACTTATATAGCAAGCACAGCCTCTGAGTACTCATCGGCGAGAAATTGATGAAACAGAGAGTCTTCTGACTACTCTTTTCTTCATCAATTTCGGCTTGTTAGGGAGACCCTAAGACCCCTGAAAAAGACTGAAAGGAGAATTTGATTATGGAAAATAGAAGAAGAAAAAATCAACTTAAAATATATTTGACTGACGAAGAAAAAGAAATTTTTGAGAAAAAAATGAAGATGGCGGAATGCAGAACAATGGCTCATTTTTTAAGAAAATGTGTGCTTGAAAAAGAAATTTATATCGTAGACCTTGAGCCGTTTCGTGAATTACAAGGCTTACTTGCTAATGCGACAAATAACATAAACCAAATCGCAAGAGCGACAAATATTACCGGTGTTATCTACAGAGATGACATCAATTTTATGAAAAAAGAAATTGAAAAGATATCGAGAAAAAACTTGCAGATTTACTCTCTGCTCTTAAAAAGGACGAAGGATTTGAGCAGCAAATAGTCATTTTACACTTCTGTTAGAATCATAATTTACTCTGAAATTTTTTGAAATTACGCTCAACATATTGAAATTTTTAGACCGATATAGCATAATCCCGAGTTTGACAGTTGGAGCGAAAAGAAATCCTGAAAGGCGTTGTACAGCAAGGCTTTTTGGGGTTCGCTTCATAAAAAAAGTGTTGTATGGGATCATCATTTCAGAAATTTTCTTATCAGCTGATTCAGTTCCTTAGGCCTGTAATGCATACGGTCAAGAACTAAACCGGTGAGGGCTGTCAGCGCGTCAAGTGTTTTGCTCCCTTCGTACAATGCCATATACTGAACATCATGGATGTTGACAACGTTCATATTCTTGAGTGTAGCAATCAGATGGTCAGTGGTAACATGGGTCCCATTGTCATCAAGCTGGCATTCAAGCAGACGATATACCAACAGAGCTGTATAGCAGATCAGGAAATGAGCCTTGATGCGCTCCGGATTACGGTGATTGACAGGACGTCCGGAAAAGTTAGTCTTCATAATACGGAAGCAGTCTTCAATCCTGTATCTTTCTTTGGAAACAGCCAGGATATCGGCAGCCTTGTCTTCAAGGTTGGTAGCAACAGCATAGAAGCCGTCATACTTAGCCTCTTCAGCGACTTTTTCTTCGTCAATAACATAAGAGATATCCGCTTTTTCACCGGTCGATGTCGTCACAACGCGTTTCATGAAGCGTTTTACATCATGAGGCCCTTTCCGAATCTCTTCCGGGTCTTTTGAGCGTACAAGCGCACGCGCCCTCTCCAACTGCCGGTCCCGGATATACTGCTGGTACTCTTTCATCTTACGGGAAAAGGTCACAATAACACGCTGTTTTAGTTGTCCGGTTGACTTGACCCTTTTGGTTTTCCCACTCGCGGTTTTTACTTCTTCGTAGAGACCCAGATCGACGGCCCGGTCTGCATTGAGTACTTTATACGCAAAATCATTGTACAAACTCAGGTTTGCTTCGTCCTGTCGGTCAAAGCTCTTCATATAATCAAGTGTGACAGGCCGGTCATTTGAAAGCAGCTTGTAATCGCCACCCTCAAAGATAGCTTCTTTGAGTATATGACTGAGCTTTTTAATGGACTGGGTCACAATAAACGCTCTTCCACCCATACTGTTAAACTTGCGGATATTGTAAGAACCCAGACCTGCATCGGCGCAATAGATAAGCTTTGCTCCATTCAGCATATGGACAATCTCCCGTTCCAAAGGAACGGCTGTCAGTTGTTCGCTGGTATTCCCAGGGTGAAGGCTCATACTAATGGGAATCCCTCTTTGGTCTATGAACAGTCCC
Source organism: Christensenellales bacterium (assembly GCA_050952845.1). Lineage (GTDB taxonomy): Bacteria > Bacillota > Clostridia > Christensenellales > Aristaeellaceae > JAGVSV01. The sequence goes on along the minus strand of JBMNLP010000001.1, from coordinate 3,243,408 downwards.
ATCTCAACAACAGGATTGGGCCGGTGCTCTTTGCTGACACCATATTGACGCAGGCCTTTCATGATTTCCCCGGTTACAGGATCAATGTAATCATCGTCTTCCTGTTCGGTTTCAAAATAAAAATTGGTGCAATCGTAATACATGACGGCCGTGCTGCGGGGGACAATATGGCTGCTTTGTGTGAAGAGCCATTTTAGGTAATCGTCATAGTGCTCTTCCAGTACATCCATAAAACGGATCATGTGCTGGTAAGCGATATCCGGTTTCTCATAATAGGAATCAAGACGATCCCATGTACTGTATTTGGACTGCGGATCCAGAATACGGGCATAAGTAAGAAAACGATTGATATCATAGCAATCATAGGTCATTTTCCTGTCCGCGGTGATCTCGGAGAAGAACTGCTTTAGATTCAAGCGATTCAGAATATACTGTAAAAAGAAATACCCAACATTTTGCTGAGTCGAAGCCGAAACATCCCGATCAGTTTTGCGCACACGTTCATTAAAATCACACTTCATTTCGAACTGCACTCTGCCGACCCGGAATTCTTCATTCATTTTTTCGATTTCTGCTTTGGCATAGGCCAGCGGATCACCCGTTATCTTTAACAATTCTGAATGCTTACCGATTTTCTTTACGATCCTGGTGGTTGTCTTTTTTCCGTTTCTGATTCCCTGGTGAACATAATACGTCGGATCACTCAGTCTCTTATCGTAATACAGCTTCATAAAATCACCACCCTTTTCCATTATACCAAAAATACAACACATACAACATACAAATACAGAAAAATTGACAAATCTTTTATTGCTACACAAGGCTTTGTGGCGCTCTCATGCTTTATCAAGTGTCAAACTCCCGAATCATAATTTACTCTGAAATTTTTTGAAATTACGCTCAACATATTGAAATTTTTAGACCGATATAGCATAATAATTATATCGTGAAGAATGGAGGATGCTATGATGTCTGATTTTTTTGTTAATGATAGATTCAAAGTTCTTGAGTGTATGGAGCAGAGACAAATTTCAGTAAATGATAAATCAATAGTCAAACTATCACAGCAAGAGATTGCCGATATCTTAGGCTTTACTAAGACAAAAGTAAACAATATAGTCCGAGATTTAAAACAGAATGGTTATTTGATGCAACTCAGCCCTCGAGGTAAGTATATGTTGACTGATACAGCGTATGAAGAAATTAATAGAATAAAAAACAGGGAGGCGACAATATGAATGCAAATACAATGCCATTAGAGGCAGAAACCAGAGTACTTATTGATAGAAGCCTCGAAAATCTTGGTTGGAAATTTAAAGGCAAAGAAAAAAATGTTTTTTTTGAACAACCTAGAACAGAAACTGAAAGAAAAAAATTGGGTGGGAAACGACCTGATTATGTTTTGTACTCAAAGGATAGTGATAAGCCTCTTATTGTTATAGAAGCTAAGAAAAAAGGCTCTCGTATAGATACTGCGTTAGAGCAAGGTATTAGTTATGCCAGAGCAATTGAAGCACCATTGGTATTCGCAACAGATGGAGTTTTTTGTAAATCTTTCCATACAATTGCGAATTGTACACCACTATTGAATGGCGATGAGGTTGATGAATTTATTCGTGAAGCACTTGCTTTGCGTTATTTATCCACACATGAAGTAAATACTATTAGTCCTAAAGTTCAGTATGATAGAAAAGAACTTATTCGAATTTTTGATGAAGCAAACAATATGCTTCGTGGGGAGGGGTTACGGGCTGGAATTGAGCGTTTTGGTGAATTTGCAAATATACTATTTTTAAAGCTTATTAGTGAAAGTGAACAGATTAAGAGAGAAAGCGGTATTAAAACAAATTTTGATATTGCATGTAGCTGGGATAGCATTAAAAAAATTCCGATTTCTACTCGAATTGAGTATATCAATAAAACAGTATACGAAAAATTAAATGACCTATATAGTACAGATATATTCACACAACTTCAAATACGTGATTCAAGCATATTAAAGGAAATTATGGATAAATTAGACCCTCTTATGCTAACTGATGTGGATAGCGATGTTAAGGGAGATGCATTCGAATATTTTCTTAAAGCATCGACTTCTACAAAAAATGATTTAGGCGAGTATTTTACTCCAAGACATATTGTAAAGACGATGGTTCGTTTGGTTAATCCTCAAATAGGTGAAACCATTTATGATCCATTTTGTGGGACAGGCGGGTTTTTAATTGAGAGCTTCCGGTATATATTTAACAACATGGCGAGAACTGAAGCTAATATGAAAATGCTTAGAGAGAAAACCGTTTTTGGCAATGAGATTACTAATACTGCACGTATTACTAAAATGAATATGATTCTTGCTGGGGATGGGCACAGCAATATTAAAATGAAAGACAGTCTCGCAAATCCGATAGACGGCACATCAACATATTTGGATAACGATGGGAATGTTCATAATTGTGGATATGATATTGTGCTTGCAAATATGCCATATTCTCAAAGAACAAAGCATGGCAGTCTATATGATATACCAAGTACAAATGGTGATAGTATTTGTGTTCAGCATTGTATGAAAGCAGTCAACAGTGCTTCTGAAAATGGTAGAATGGCACTTGTTGTTCCTGAAGGTTTCTTGTTTCGTAAGGACTTAACAAAAACACGTGAATATTTATTAAACAATTGTCAGCTGCAGAGTATCATATCGCTACCACAAGGCGTATTTTTACCCTACACAGGAGTAAAAACAAATATAATTTATGCTACAAATGTAAATAAAAAAGTAAAGTCTTCTGAAAGGCGTAAGGCATTTTGGTATTTTGATGTCCAAAGTGACGGATATACTCTTGATAACCATAGACGTAAACTTGATACTCCTAGCGACTTAAGCAAATATGAAGAATATCGCAAACTAGATAAAGATCAGATGAATGACATGCTTAAAGTGGGATTTGAAATTATTCCATTCGATAAGGTACATAAAAATTCGAACATTCTTGTTGGAAGTAGGTATAGAAAATTAGAGCCTATTGATTCAAAATATGAAATCGTTAAAATTGGTGATGTTGCTACATTAGTAAATGGCTACACTTTTCCATTGAAATTTCAAGGACAAAAGGGCAATATACCTTTTTATAAAGTAGGAGATATGAATACTGATGGCAATGAAATAGAAATGCACCTAAGTAGAAATTATGTTTCTGAAGAGGTGATTAAGTTGAAAAAATGGACCATTTTTCCTAATGATACTATAATTTTTCCTAAAATAGGAGCGGCTATAGCAACAAATAAAAAGAGAATTTTATCTGAAGCAGGAATCTTTGATAATAATGTTATGGGAATTATTTGCGGGGAGAAAATTATTCCTAAATTCATGTTATATATCCTTAATCATATTGATATATCTAAATGGGCGACATTAGCGAATCCACCGTCCATATCTAAAGAGAATGTTCTTGAAGAGAGAATTCCTTTGCCATCTCTAGAAGTTCAAAGACAGATTGTTTCTGAACTCGATAGATATCAAGAAATGGTTAACGGAGCTCAAAAAATTACAAAAAATTATATACCTTCTGTTCCTAAACTACCAGAAAAAATGGTGCCTTTAAAAGACATAGCTTTTTTTAGACCTTCTAAAGAAGAAGTTAAAGAAATTCCAAGTGACACAAAGGTATCCTTTGTACCTATGTCTGATATAAATGTATTTGACTCTCATTTTCAACCTAAAGAAGAACGTAATCTTGAAGATGTATTTAAAGGATATACATATTTTAGAGAAAATGATATTTTACTAGCTAAAATTTCACCTTGCTTTGAAAATGGGAAAGCTGCTATTGCGAGAAATTTAAAAAATGGTATAGGGTTTGGCTCAACAGAGTATATTGTAATTAGGGCTAATACCGAAGTGGTTTTTCCAGAATGGATTTTTTATCATATTAATACACACGAATTTATTAATTCAGGGAAATCTTTTATGACAGGAACAGCTGGACAACAAAGAATAGACATAAATTATGTTAAGAAATATTGCATTCCTGTACCTACTCTGGAAAAGCAGAAGAAAATATTAGATGATATAAAAAATGAACAAGCATTGGTGGATTCTTCTAAAGAGTTGGTTAAAATTTTTACTTCTAAAATTGAAAATAAGATTCGAGAAGTATGGGGTGAGTAAAAATGATAGACGAAATAGGATATGTTGATGTCCCATACTTACATGAGCTGTTAAACTATCTTCCGATAAAACCAGACGATGAGGAAGATGTGATTAATTATATTCAAAATATTACGAACCTTGTATATGTTAACTATAAATATGAGCAGTATCAGTTTGCTTATTTTGGATTGCATCTGTTATTTATGACATATATTTATTGTACAACATGGAAAATTTGTCAAGTAGAGTCTGAAAGGTATAAAGATGCAATTATTTTTGCTCGTTCTTATAGTGGCAGAGAAAAAGACTTAAAAATTGAAGATGCCGATTCAATTTTTGCGTATAGTTTAATGCCGGAAAAAGATATTGCAAAATTATTTAAGATTATCGAACTTGACAACTCAGAGATTTCCGCTGTTGGGGAATTAGTTGATACGAGAAATGAAATGGCACATGCTTCTGGGAAATTTCAGATTCTTACAGATGAAAGCTTTGAAGTTAAAGCAGGTAGTATCTTCGAATCCGTTGAAAGGATTCACAGATGCATGAATAAGCCAATCAGAAAATGGTATGAACGAGTACTATTAAGTTTTTGTGCTGGAGAGTATGAAGATTATAACGAACCTAGAGACATAATAGTAGAACAAATGATTCAGTCTTTTAAATTATCGGTAAATGAATTGCTCATTTGTAACGAAATGAGTGTGAGCAGCTTGATATCTGCACACCAAGGGTATAGAGATAAACTGAAAAACTTTAAAAAGGTTGTTACCGAATACTGCCAAGAATTAGGATATGTATAAAATATACAGTGTTTAATTTAGTATTTGCCTACTTGGAATTGGAAGTGGAATGGGAGAAAAAATCGAAAAACCATATGGATTATTATGGACAGAACAGAAATGAACTGACCTCAAACGCCTATTTTAAACGGTTTCGCACCTATCGAACAATCGGATAAGAAGAGTGGGAGTAGCTTAAAGGCTACAGAACAATGTTGATACATATATTTCTTGTGGTATTTACCGCTTAACGCAAAATGAAGAGTTACCACCGATGATGGAATTTTTTATGGTATAAATGCAAAGTGGGAATTAAAATATGGCTGCAAAAAAAGCAAACATTATCAGCTTCAGTGGAAGAGCCTCGGAGGGCAATTGTCTTGCCGTTGCCAAGCTGATTCAGCAAAATTTACCAATTAAATCCACCATATTTGATTTCAAAAAGCTGTCTTATGACTCTTGTTCCTTTTGTGAATATGAATGCCTGACAAACTTGCTTTGTTCAAAAGAGGATGGGTTCAACGCATGGGTCGCTCAGTTGATCAATCAGCCGCTCTTTGTTATTATACCCCCCTACTGCGGCAGTTTTTCATCACTTTGGCAGACTTTCAACGAACGGCTTCAGGGCTATTTTTGTAATCTCCCAGAGAAGCATTTCCATTCACTATTTGCTGTATGCCTGAGTAATTCGAACGAAATCTTGATTCAAGATATGTTGAAGGAGCAAATTGGGCTGAAACCTACAAATGTGCTTTGTTTGTCGAGCAATGAAGTAGACAGCAGAGGAGTAGATGACAATCTCATGGAATCTGAGATGAGAAAAAAGTTGCTGAACTTTCTCGGCTTGGATGGATACATAAGGCCAGTTAAGCGCGAAACATCGTTATAGAGAAGACGAAAATGACTAAACTATAATACTATAGAAAAAACTACGGAATATGAGAGCAGAGGAGGATATATAGATGAAAAGTCTTCGTTTTGCATTTTATATGCTGCTTGTCATAGGATTGCTACTCACCTCGATGGCTGCAGCTGATAAGAATGAAAAGATGTATCAAGGTCTATATTATCAGGTGAATAATAATCAAATATTTATCAATGGATACGATGGGCGGGAGACTGTTTTGCGTATCCCCGAGCGTATTGAAAACCTACCGGTTGTGGCAGTAATTCCCTCTGCTTTTTATCGTCAAAACAAACTCGTATCAATACATCTTCCGGACAGTATCACTAAAATAGGCAGCTATGCCTTTGCTGATTGCCCAGCTCTGGAGGAAATCACCTTGCCTAAGGCTTGGGAGGAAGTGAGTGATGGCTATGGTTATCTGTTCAAGGGCTGCAGCCTGCTCAAGCGGATTACTGTTCCTGAGGGAATGGTCAGACTCCCTGACCATGCATTCCGGGGCTGCGGTGATTTGGAGGAGGTTATACTGCCTGCCAGTCTGGTTGAGATAGGCAATAGTGCCTTCATGGATTGCACTGGCCTTCAATCTATCAAGCTTCCAGATAAGCTGAGCATCCTCGGCAAGTCGTCCTTCAGTGGCTGTACGTCCCTCAGTTCTCTGGACTTTCCCGAAGGGCTTACGGCAATCCCGGAGAGTGCTCTTTACGCATGTAGCAGCATAAAGAACTTGAGGCTGCCGGACGGCATCACAGAGATAGGCGGCTATGCCTTTGCAGATTGCTCAGCTCTGGAGGAGATTGCCCTGCCCAGGTCATGGGAGAAGGTAGTTGGGGGGCAAAGCTATTCCGGTTATATTTTCCGGGGCTGCAGCCTGCTCAAGCGGATTACTGTTCCTGAGGGAATGGTCAGACTCCCTGACTATGCATTCCGGGGCTGTGGTGATTTGGAGGAGGTTATCCTTCCAGCCAGTCTGGTTGAGATAGGCAATAGTGCCTTCATGGATTGTACTGGCCTTCAATCTATCAAGCTTCCAGATAAGCTGAGCATCCTCGGCAAGTCGTCCTTCAGTGGCTGTACGTCCCTCAGTTCTCTGGACTTTCCCGAAGGGCTTACGGCAATCCTGGAGAGTGCTCTTTACGCATGTAGCAGCATAAAGAACTTGAAGCTGCCGGACGGCATCACAGAGATAGGCGGCTATGCCTTTGCAGATTGCTCAGCTCTGGAGGAGATTGCCCTGCCCAGGTCATGGGAGAAGGTAGTTGGGGGGCAAAGCTATTCCGGTTATATTTTCCGGGGCTGCAGCCTGCTCAAGCGGATTACTGTTCCTGAGGGAATGGTCAGACTCCCTGACTATGCATTCCGGGGCTGTGGTGATTTGGAGGAGGTTATCCTTCCAGCCAGTCTGGTTGAGATAGGCAATAGTGCCTTCATGGATTGTACTGGCCTTCAATCTATCAAGCTTCCAGATAAGCTGAGCATCCTCGGCAAGTCGTCCTTCAATGGCTGTACGTCCCTCAGTTCTCTGGACTTTCCCGAAGGGCTTACGGCAATCCTGGAGAGTGCTCTTTACGCATGTAGCAGCATAAAGAACTTGAGGCTGCCGGACGGCATCACAGAGATAGGCGGCTATGCCTTTGCAGATTGCTCAGCTCTGGAGGAGATTGCCCTGCCCAGGTCATGGGAGAAGGTAGTTGGGGGGCAAAGCTATTCCGGTTATATTTTCCGGGGCTGCAGCCTGCTCAAGCGGATTACTGTTCCTGAGGGAATGGTCAGACTCCCTGACTATGCATTCCGGGGCTGTGGTGATTTGGAGGAGGTTATACTGCCTGCCAGTCTGGTTGAGATAGGCAATAGTGCCTTCATGGATTGTACTGCCCTCCAGTCCATTAAGTTTCCGCCCAATCTGGAAAGCATTGGAAAGACGGCTTTTATGAACTGCAACGCTCTGAGCAGCCTGGTGTTGCCCGAAAGCCTTCTGTCACTTAGCCTGGATGCCTTTGAGGGTTGTGTAGCCTTGGAGGAAATTGTATTTCAGGGACAGATACCGGAGGACTTCCATTCCGACAAGGCTAGAAGTGATCGCGGCGCTCAATTAGCCTGGACAGAACCCCAGAAGGAACAGAGCGGATTGGAACATGAAGCAGGGCTTGAAAATTTGAAGCCCGGCTACGGTGAAACGCTTGTTCAGCTCCAGGATGCAGCCAGCGGACAAGCCTTGTCGGGCTTTCGCATCCGTTGCCAAAGCGCCTCCGGGGAGGAGTTGGTTGACGCTTTAACTGACGAAAAAGGACAGAGCCTCCTGGTGCTCCCAGCCGGAGCGCATACCCTGCGGGTGACAGGTCAGAATGGTTACCTGGATAGAAATCCGGTGCATCAAATCCAGGAGGGGCAACGCAGCTCCCTGACCATTGAACTGAGCAAAACATCTTTGCTTGGCGGAGAAATCACCCATCATCGAATGACAGCCCAGGAGATTGAAAAGGCCGGTATTGATGTGAGCGCTTTGGAAAACCAACAGGTGGTGGAGTATCAGTTGGCGCTGCGCTTTACAGCCGGTTTGGATTATTTTGAACTGCCCGTGGCTGTACAAAAGAGCGATAACAGGGTTCTGGGTATCCGTTTGCCTGAAATAAAAGGCTATTCTAGCGACAACGTAGTTGCCAAGGACGGCTATTATCTGATTAATGTTAAAAACAATGAGACACCCATGCGAGCAGCAATTTATCCCATCGATGAACAGTTTTACCTGGTGATATGGGGACAGGTCTGCTGGCTCAAGGAAATGTTTCACGTTCAATTGTATGTTTACAATCAAAGCAGCACAGAGACGCTTGAGCAGGTCAGAGGAGGTTTGGAATTGCCCGAAGGCCTGTCCTTGGCCAAAATGGAGGGCGGCCGCATTCAAACAGCACGGATGATGATGAATGATTTGGGTCCCGGTGAATCTGGCAGCCTTGACTGGTATGTTCGGGGAGATAAAAAAGGCGATTACCACCTGCGCGCAGTAGTTAGCGGTTTACGAATGCCCCAGAGAGAGGAATATGATCAGGCTTTTGTGACCAAAGACCCCATTCGTGTGCTGGCCGGGGATGCACTGAAGATGAAAATTATCCTGGAGGATGCTGCTTTTCAGGGAGAAGATTACAAGGTAGTGTTTGAAATCACCAATCAAAGCGATGTGCCCGTGTATCACCTCTCTCACAGCATCTTGGCTGTGGGGCAATATCAAGCCACCGCAGGCGCAGTAATCACTGAAGAGAAACGCAATGACTTCTACAAGGGGGAGCTGCCGAATGATTGGTCGGTTATCCGCTATGAGGTCTACCCTGTTGACGACGCCGCAAGTAACTTAACTTTGCGGATAGAAAAGCTGGAACCGGGCGAGACAGCTTGCCTGGAATTACGCACACGTATTGATTTTAATTCCAGGCTCAATGATACCCTCAAGCGCCTTAAGGAGGCCAATATGCTGGCTGGGATGATTCCGCAGCTGGCAGTTCCCACGAAAATCGCGGGGATGTTTCTGTCCGCCATGGATGTGCGCTATTATTTTCAAGATATGAGTTATACAGAATTGGAGGGCAGTACCACCTCCATTCCTGTCAGCTTCGAGATGAAGCATGTGCCGGGGATGCGCATTATCCCCCTGATAACCGACGCCCTTGTGGACAGTTGGTTTGACTTAATCATCAAGGACCTCGATTTGAAGGACCTGGATAGCGAATTTCTTGAATCTGCCCGCAAACTGTTCCACGCCAACATCAAAAGTGGTGCCAAGATGATTTTTCATGGCGCGGCAGCCATTGACGCTGGCGACCCGAATCAGCTTAAGGACCTTGGTGAAGATTTCTGGGTCTACACGGTTGAGACTGCGCTGGAGGCCAGCTATGATCTTTATATAGAAGAGTTAGACATTCCCGAATTTTATGTCAAAGCACAAGCCGAAGATGTTGTGGAGTTCATGCTCAATCCACAGGGAGAGCAAACCACAATCAAGACCTGGGTTATCAGGCGTCCTGACTTGGGCAAGGCGTCGTTTTCAATGTTTCCCGGCGTTCGTGCGGAAGATGGAGACCTGCCCGTCCGTTTGAAGCTGAGCCATGGTGAACAGGCAGCCAGATGGGAAGAAGCGGTTCAGATTATTCAGGCGCCAAGCGCAAAGCTGGAGGTGACATTTGATGGTCAGGGAGATGCGGCGGTGGTGGTAGCCTTTGAGGATCAGGGTCAAGTACACTATTATTTAAAAGGATTCTCTGTAGGAGAAAGTAATGCTTTAAACAATCAGAAAGAGCCAGAGCCCCGCCTTTTCAATCTGCTGTTGACAGGTGTCGCCTTGGTTTTAACACTCTTGTTTATTTTTCTTATTTATAAAAAGCGTTGCACTGCTCGGTCTGATAAATAAGTTTGAAGGGGAAAGCAGCGCAGACGCTGCTACCTTCACATCTATTTCAATGGTCAACAGCAGCAGGAGGATCGTCTACGCTTTGATCAATACGTCACGGATCTGTATCTGGAGCTTATGGAAGGACCTGTCGTGGAAGAACACGCGGAAGCTTATGAACGCTTCTTCATCGTCAAGGACACCCCCAGGCGTGGCCGGAAGGTTCTGCTTAACGAAGAAGCGTTGAATAAGGCCAGGAGCAAGTATGTCGGCTTTAGCACTCTGCTCAGTACAAAGTTCAAGGACTCGCTAGATGCTCTGGCTGTCTACCGTGAGAAGGATATCGTTGAGAAATGTTTCGATGACCTCAAGAACGAATTGGATATGAGGCGTTTAAGGATACACGGATCAAAGAGTATGAAAAACCGTCTCTTCATCCAATTTATTGCAATGATGGTTAGGGTGTCAAAAGTAATTCATTAACTGCTCATCGCCTCGGCGGCACTGCTATCAAAATCCTGCAAGGGAATCCTATAAGGAGCTTGAAAAACGTTGAAATTTCAACATTTTCTCCCTTAATATGATATAATAGATATATATTAAAGGAGGCGTTTTCATGGCTTTTGTAACGAATTCCAATCAACAATTTAATTTCAATGATCCTCTTTACGGCTTAACAGAAAGAGAAAAGAAGTATTTGGAGAAATCCTGGGCAGTAGGCTTCTACAAATTGATTTTCTCATCCATAAATGAAGAAAGATTTAAAGATCTCTACAGCAGTACCCCTGCAAGCCGTCCCAATACACCGGTGAATGTGATTTTCGGTGCTTTGATTCTGAAAGAACTCTTTGCTTTAACCGATGATGAGTTGATTGAACGGATGATGTTTGACATGCTTTTTCAACATGCTCTTGGTACCGGTAGTTTTGAAGAACAACCTGTTAGTGATCGAACCTTTAGCCGTTTTAGAGAAAGACTCTACAACTATGAGATAGAAACCGGTCGAGATCTTGTCCAAGAAGAAATGGAGGCTTTAGCGGATTCCTTTGCTTCTTTTAGTGGAGTGAATCGTTCTATCCGAAGGATGGATAGCCTTATGGTCGCATCCAACTGTAAAAAAATGTCACGATTGGAAATCATGTACACTTGTGTTGCGAATATGGTGAAGCGCATGAAGAAACAAGACGAACTCATATCGGATCAATACAAGCACTATTTAGAAGAGGATGATGTCAATAAAATTATTTATCACCGCAGGAGCGATGGTTTAGAAGAGCGTCTTCAAGAAGTCATCCATGACGGTGTAAATTTAAGCAAGCAAGTTCCGGATTCTCTTTATGATAGTTCGGAGTTTCGTCTTCTCCAAAGAGTTTTAAGAGAGCAAACGGAATCAACACCGAACGGTCCAAAACCTAAAGATAAAGCTCAAATCAAAACTGATAGTTTGCAAAATCCATCGGATCCGGATGCGACTTACCGTAAAAAGGCCGGAAAAGATCACAAAGGTTACACTGCAAATATTGTTGAGTTGAGTCCGAATGAAGGACCCAACTACATAACGCATTACGATTTAAAGCCGAATACCTATTCCGATCAATCCTTTGCGGAAGACATCATAGAAAACCTAGGACAGCAAGAAGATGAGCTGATCCTTATTGCAGATGGCGCCTTTGGAAGTGAAGATATAAAATCCGCGGCCAAAGACAATAACATTCAACTATTGACAACAGCCTTAATAGGAAAAACACCGGAACCGATTCTGAGTGAATTTCAAATAGACGAAGAACAAGGGAAAGTCTTAAGCTGCCCGGGAGGTAAAGAGCCGATCAAGACCACCTACTACCCTAAAACAGGCATGTATCGAGCCGTATTTCAAAAGACAGACTGTGCAAATTGCCCATATCGTACGAACTGCTCTATGAAAGAACAGAAGAAAAGCAACGTTGTTTCAATCACAAGCAAAACAATTGCGAGAGCCAAACAAGTGATTCATATGGGGAGTCAAGCATACAAAGAATTTGCAAAGAAACGGAACGGTATAGAAGGAATTCCCTCCCTACTTCGCAGACGCTATGATATAGATCATGTGCCTGTGAGGGGGTTAGTACGCCTAAAAACCTGGTTGGGATTTAAGATTGGGGCGATTAATAGCAAAAGGCTATTGAAAAGCGTGCAAGAACCCATAAAATGCAGTTAATATAGAGATCTATATCGACGGATTCCTTTATTTTATTTAAATCCAACTAGATACTGAACACCATACACTAAAGGGTGCTTTTAAGGTGGGTTCTAAACCTATGCTTTTGACACCCTAACCAATGATTCTTCTCGCAGCGATACGCAAACGCATGCGTGAGACGGAACTGACAACAAAATACAGTGTGACTCAGTTGCTGTGGGAGCTTGAATCCTAAATTTCCGTCAAAACTATAACCATGTGAGCTTTTAAGCAGCATCAATCCATATGGGAACGGAATTAGAGAGGGTTTTACCCTCTTTACTTTTACTTCGAGAGTGGTTATAATATAACCACAGAATGCAAGGAGGGAATTGTCATGGAACACGCAATGCTCAAAGGGAAGAAAATTAACCTGCACCGGAAGAAGGATGGAACGACGTATGTCTACGAAGTCTTAGAAAGAAGATGGGTACCTGAACTTCGGTCATCGAGGACCAAACAAGTTTGCATTGGCAAGCTGGACAAGGAGACAGGGACGTTTATCCCCTCCAAACGTCTGGTCGAACAAGGTGCAGATGCTGCTCTGGATGACACCATGACGGCCAGAAGCATTGTGACCGGGACAAGGCTTCTATTGGATAAGCTGGGGCAGGAGATTGGTCTGTCTGCGACGTTGAAGAAAGTTGCACCCGATTGCTGGAAGGACATCCTGTCGCTGGCATGGTATCTGCTGTCGACCAATGGTGCACTGAGCAATGCAGAGCTGTGGCTTAGCAACCATGAGGTACCAACGGACAAGCGCTTGAGCAGCCAAAGGATCAGCGAACTTTTACAGTCGATGAATGAGGACATGCGCCAGAGTTTCTTCAAGGTGTGGAAAACAAGGTTCCCGAGTAAAGAGCACCTCTGCTATGACATCACGTCCATCTCATCCTATGCCACACACAATGAGTATGTACGCTACGGATACAATCGTGACGGTGAGCGTCTGCCGCAGATAAACTTGGCGATCGTCTATGGTCAGACGAGCATGCTGCCCATGATCTATCGTGAACTTCCCGGTTCCATAACAGATGTAAGCACACTGAAAAACACCCTCGATCAGTTCGACAAGCTGGACTATGGTACGCAGCATCTGGTCATGGATCGCGGGCTTTACAGTAAGAAGAACATCGATGCGCTCTGTGAGGCAAGGCAGCATTTCACGATCGGAGTTCCCTCTCATCTGCGTCTTGTACGGGATCTCATTGACAAGCACCGCGATGACATCGATGGCTTTAAGGGTTACCGCGTGTTTGAAGGTGAGGCAGTGTACTCCCAAAGTTTTCTGCAGTCTTGGGGAGAGCAGCGCAGGCGCTGCTACCTTCACATCTATTTCAATGGTCAACAGCAGCAGGAGGATCGTCTACGCTTTGATCAATACGTCACGGATCTGTATCTGGAGCTTATGGAAGGACCTGTCGTGGAAGAACACGCGGAAGCTTATGAACGCTTCTTCATCGTCAAGGACACCCCCAGGCGTGGCCGGAAGGTTCTGCTTAACGAAGAAGCGTTGAATAAGGCCAGGAGCAAGTATGTCGGCTTTAGCACTCTGCTCAGTACAAAGTTCAAGGACTCGCTAGATGCTCTGGCTGTCTACCGTGAGAAGGATATCGTTGAGAAATGTTTCGATGACCTCAAGAACGAATTGGATATGAGGCGTTTAAGGATACACGGTTCAAAGAGTATGAAAAACCGTCTCTTCATCCAATTTATTGCAATGATTCTTCTCGCAGCGATACGCAAACGCATGCGTGAGACGGAACTGACAACAAAGTACAGTGTGACTCAGTTGCTGTGGGAGCTTGAATCCCTCACGACGATCCAATATTCCGGACGGTACAAGAACAAGCTTTGTGAGGTCACCAAGGCTCAGAGGGAAATCTTTGAGGCATTCCAGGTCGACATTCCGGATTGAACGACCCTGTCTGAACTTATGGTTATAAAACAGACGGGAATTTAGGTTGTTAAACGCCTGAATTTATGGCTGCTGGCTGCTGCCCTGAAGGAGCTTGGTCATCATCCAGCCCGTCTTGCCATCCACCCACACCTGGCACCAGTACTCACCGTATTTGAGCACGTACACCTGGGTACCGTTGGGGTACAGGCCCTGGGTTTGCGACTTCGCGGAAGATTTGCTGCGCAAATGCGCCCCCGCGCCCCCGGTGTTGTCAATGCTGGTGGTATAGGCATGGGGCGGCGGGGTGGCGATCATCTGGGCGGTGGGTTCCGCAACAATGAAGCTCTGCTCCACCTCAGCCGCGGGCATGGTGGCCGCATAGGGCTGCGGGTCAAGCCCCCAGGCCATCATGAAGCCCAGCTTGCCGTCCGGCGCAATCACCTGGGCAAAGTCATCGGTAAAGCCCAGCACCTGCACCTGGGTGCCGTTGGGGTAAGCGCCCATTTTTTCCGACTTGAAGGACTGCGCGGCCCGCATGGTCAGAGAAGAGCCGTCCTGATAGGCCACGCTCACCCGGGGCAGTACATCGGGTACAGCGCCGGGCAGGGGGTCAAAAGCTAAGTTCTCCGCCTTCATATAGCCTTCCAGCGTGCCAATGCCCAGCTTCACCCAGCCTTTATCAGGCTGGGAAAGCACCCTGGCTACCACGCCCGGGTAGTAACAGCCCAGGGAATCGGCGCTGCTCCTGGCCTGGGTGAATAAAGCGGGAAAAACGCCCGGCTCCGCCGGGGCGACCACCGCATGGCGGAAGCCGTCCTCCAAGGTTTTGGGGCGTAAGCCTTTGTTTTTCACCCAGCCCTCCAGCGTCTCTCCCGATTCGGTCAGCACCCGCACGCTGGCCCATTCAGAGCTGCTGCCCAGCAGGTCAAAGGCTTCCTCCGGCATCAGCTGCCGCAGAGCCTTCGCCGCCGTATCGGCAGATGCATAGATGGTCAGCGCCTCCCCTGCGTTAATATACGCCGGGGAAGCCGACAGCCCAGGTATCGCGATGGCCAGCAGCAATCCTGCCAGCAGAACCATGCTGATCATGCTTTTCATGGCGTCTCATTCCTCCTTTGGGGCACAGAATCCCCTTGTTCCTATTATATACCAGAATTTTTGAGCAGCAAACCAGGCGTTTTTTTTACACCATTGGTCATTGAAGCACGCAACAATTTTCAACGCCCGCCTGTCTATATGGCAGGCATTGCAGAAAAGCCAATGCTGTGGGGAGCGAAATTGTTGATTGGCGCAGTATGCCGCAATTGCCAAACGTTAGCCATATGAAAGAAAACCGTTTTATAATCATTTGTCCATTATCCCGATTGCTCTCGTCAGTATAGGTAGGAGGTGATGTTGTGCGGGGAAAACAGATTGATCCGGCATGGGCGGAGAATCGCATCGGCAGCCTGATGAAAGCATACGGCCAAAGCATCCTCCACACCTGCTTTCTCATTTTAAAGGATGCCCATGCGGCTGAAGACGCCGCCCAGGAAACCTTTCTGAAGGCATATCGTGCCCTGCCGTCCTTCCGGGAGGAAGCCAGTGAACAAACATGGCTGACGAAAATCGCCATCAACACATGCCGGGATGTGCTCAGAAGCGCCTGGATGCGGCGGGTTGACAGGCGGGTATCCCTGGAGGACCTGCCCATCGCAGCCCCGGACAGCGAGCCCTTTGATGACACGCTGACCCAGGCCATTTTGAAGCTGCCTAAAAAGCTGAGAGAGGTTGTTGTTGTGTATTACTTTTCGGGTTTCACGATGGAGCAGGCCGCGCAGGCGCTGGGGCTTTCCCGCAGGGTCGTGCGCTACCGTCTGGAGCAGGCAAAGGATATCCTGAGGAATGAATTGAAGGAGTGGTATGATGATAAAGGCTGAAATCAGCATGCGGGTTGGCAGGCGCATTGCCAGCCTGCAATGGACGCCGCACATGGAGCAGAAGGTGCTGCGGCACATGCGTGAACATACCAAGCCCAAAGCCCATTATCGCCTTTCCGTGGTATTGGCAACGGTTCTTTTGATGGCGCTCTTGTTGGCGACAGCCACGGCAGCCCTGCTGGGCTGGCAGCCCTTTGCCAACCGGGTATTGCAGCTGGAGCCTGAATCGCCAGATGGGTTCCGGGGCTGGCCATTAGAAAGCAAGCTGGCGCTGGTGGAGGAAATGCGGGCAGCGGATATGGATGTGTCCATGTTCTCTGATATCATTCAAAACCCCAAGGATGATCAGGACGCCTTGCTGACTCAAAAACTTGAACAGGTCTGGTCAGGTGAATTGGCTTACGCGTCAGGCAACATCCTGGAGCATGTTCGAGGACCTTTTTACACCTGGTCGCTGGCAGACAAAGCCTGGTTTTCCCGGAAGCTGATCGAAAACAATCGTCTGAGCGAAGCCGATGAAATCAACCTGTTGCCCGGTCCCACGGACTACAGCAGAGAGGATGCCGTTCAAAAGGCTGAGGGTTTATTGCTGGCTGCGTATGGGCACATCAACCGGGAAACGCTCCATCAGCTGATGCCGGCGGTTTACTACTATCAGCTGCAAGAACAGCCGGAGACCAATTTCTGGAAGGTTGAATACAGGGATGATCATGGCGCCATCCTTTATACCGCAACCTTCCAGGCAGATGGGTCAAACCCGGTCCTGACCCGGATTCCCACCGAGCAGGAATTGGCTGAGGCAGCCCGTCAGAGTGAGCAGGAAGCCACAGAACTGGAAGCAAAAATACGCCGATTGGAATCGGAAAAGGGTGATGCATTGTACTGGTCTCTCCAGGACAAGGCTGAACACCTTGGCGACAAACTGCCGAGCCCGGATGCCCTCCCCCCGGAAGAGGCATTGAGGCGTGCCAGGGAAGCGATCGTCGCTCGCTATGATATGACCATGGATGAGGTTGAAGCGCTTCCCTGGGGTGTTTACTTCATGGAATATCAGACAAAATCGCTGGCATTTGCCGATTACTACGCTTTCACCTTTGTGGTGGACGAGATGCATCAGTATTCTGTGGGAATCGACACAAAAAGCGGGGATATCGTTTTAATTCAAAGCCCGGGTGAAGGGAACGGCTGATCAGTCGATATGAGTGCATGACATGTTGTTCCATCGGGAACTCATGTTTTTTTATTGTATCGTCATCACAGAGCTGAATCCCTGATATTGCTCTGTTTGCGCTGAATATCATTCGCTGCGGGTATTGTCGGTTCTCTCTTGCGCGTGATTAACATAACCATCCTGCAGCCGGGGTACAAGCAGCAGAGCTGTTGAAAAGCGCAACGTGACTGCCAGAAGGACAAGCGCCTTGTAGCGGTCAAAAGCGCCGCTAAACCATTGGTTCGCAGCGCATATTTCCAAAAATGTACCCCCTGTCAAGGAGCCAAAGGCTGTCCCTACCAGGGCTGTGACGCTGGAAAAAATCGCAATATGCGCAGAGCGTATATCATCCGGCGAGCAAGACAGCTGAAGCGCGCTTGCAGAAAGGTTCGTGCCGCTCCAAAACAAGGCGCCAACAAAATTATGCAGAAAAACAGGTAGGACGCTTCCCGGCCGAGCCAGCAAATAGGAAGATGAGGCGAAGGAAGCGCCGGCAAACGCCATCAGCATAACTTGCCGCGGGCCGCGCTTGTCCAGCAGTTTCCCCCACCAAGGCATGATAATCATGGTGGCAATTGAGCCGGACAATGTGCCAAAGATCATAATCTGCGTAAAGCTCAAACCCATGACATTTCGGGCATAGGGGGTCAGGTAAGGACCGGCCAGGTTTGCGGTAAAACACCAAACCGTCCACATAATCAACAAGCGCATAAAAGGCTTGTTGGAATAAACGGCTTTCAAAGTCCTTCCAAGTTTCATGCGGCGAGGCGCGGCAGTATACACTTCCTCCACAAACCGGAAACACAGCATGTCCAGCACGCCCGCCGCTCCCCCCAAGGTAAAAACAATCAGATACCTGCTTTGGGGAAGCAGATTGTCCAGCAAAAAAGCAACCAGCAAACCAAAAATGATGTTGGTCAAAGACAATAGCATCTCCCGAAAACCCATCCACCGCCCCCGGATCGACAGGGGCGTCAGATCGCTGAGCCACGGGAACCAGCAAACGTTGATGACTGCTCCCAGACTGGAAGAGATTCCTAAAAGAAAAATTAAGGAAATTATCTGCAAATAGGCAGGATCCTTTGGCGCCAGCAAGGGAATGAAACCAAAAAGCAACCACAGCGCCCTGGATGCCAAGCCAAAGGTAAGCAGATATCGCTTGCGCTTTTGTTTCGCGCTGACCAAAACAGCAAATGGAATCTGCAGCAGGGAAGCAGCCTGAGGCAATCCGGCAAGGATTCCAAACACCAAATCCCCCGCACCCAGGCTGCTGGCAAAGCCAATCATGGTGCTGGTGCCCCCGCCGCAAATAATAGCATGCATGGTCCCAAACATATTGGCTAAAATCATAATGTTCAGGCTGCGCCGAATCTTTTCCGGCAAACCCGCTTGCTGATAAAGATGCTTCAAAGGAGAATGTGTCCAAAAACGCAACAGCTTCACCGTATCACCTCAAAATCCGTGAATTATAAAAAGAATCATTTCAGGTCAATCCATGGCTCTTCACGCCCTGAAAGGTCAGCAAACTGGATTGATGGATATGTCCATACGGATCAAAATGCTTCCTGGCTTTTGTAATGTCCATGGCGTGCTCTCCTTTCCTGTATTATCCTAATGAAGTATAGCACAAAACCAACGTTGAAAAAGCAGCGGGTTGATGTTTGCCATTTGTTTTTATCTCAACAAACCAGGAAACACGATATCAAAACAGTGAACCATGGAAATGCCTCAAGAGGACAGATACCCATCACTTCTCATCATCCAATGATCACAATTCACGTCTAAATAACTTCCTGATTGCTGCAGAAAAATATAAACGCTATAATGCTAACAGGAGGTGACTGACATTTATGCTGATTAAAACTTTAGTGGAAAACACATCGATATCACAAGCCTTTGGCAATGAACACGGTCTCAGCCTTTATATAGAAACAAAGAAACATCGGATATTGTTTGATGTAGGCGCCAGCGGGTTGTTCCTTGAAAACGCTGATAAAATGAATGTAAAAATTTCCGATGTTGATTTTTTAGTGATTTCGCATGGACACTACGACCATGGCGGAGGATTGGATTTGTTTTTACAGGAAAATGGCAAAGCAAAAGTTTATCTCCACCCGCAAGCATTTCAAAAGTATTTTTCATTGCGTTCAACAGATGAATTAGAATTTATCGGCCTGGACGCGGGTTTGAAACAGAATAGTCAAATTGTATTCACTTCAGATTGTTATTCTATCGATAAAGAGATTTGGTTGTTTTCAAATATCAGCCTTAAAGAGCCTCGGCCAAAATCAAATCAGGGATTGTTCACAGAGCGTAATGGACAAATAACAGACGATTATTTTGCTCATGAACAAAACCTCGTGGTAGAGGAAAACGGAAAGATTCTATTGCTAACAGGCTGCGCACATAATGGCATCATCAACATACTTGAGCATTTTTATATCCTCAAAGGACGAATGCCTGACTGTGTGATCGGCGGATTCCATCTTTCCAGCCGCTCCAGCGGGCATGAGGACTTCGATACGATTGATAAAATTGCTAAATATCTCATGGGTACAAACTCAAAATACTATACCTGCCACTGCACAGACATAAAACCATATGAAAGACTGAAGTTTGGTATGGGAGATCGTATTGATTATCTGTCGACAGGCAGTGAAATAACAATCTAATCAAAGTCAGTAAAATCAGGGAGAGTCGGGCTCTCTTTTTTATTTGACAACATATGAAGAAATGAGTATAATGAAAATGTTGCAGAGCAGATATTCTGATTGGACGTCTCTTTTCCTATCCTAAACAACGGAACCAGTATCTTGACAACAGTACGACGGATACTATACGACGTCCCCGTTCCACATCTTAACAACATCATAAGGAGGAGGAGAACCATGAAAACAAAGAGAGCAGTGGCATGTGTTCTGGCGATGATTCTGACGCTCAGCTTTGCTGTAGCCTGGGCAGGAGACTCGCAACAGAACACCTACACCAAAACGGTCAATGGCATGCAGGGTCCTATGACCATCGAACTTATTATGGATGGCGACACCATCAAGTCACTCGTGGTGACCGACAATGTGGAAACGCCGGGAATCGGCGCTTTCGCGGCTGAGGTGATCCCGGAGCGCGTAGTAGCTCAACAGACCTTGGAGGTTGACGTCATCACCGGCGCCACGATCACCAGCAGAATCCTTCTGGGCGCTGTGGAAGGCATGCTGAAGGATGCGGGTGCTGATGTGGCAAAATTCACCACCGCGCCGGAAAAGAAACCTGTGGAGGATCAGGAATTGACAGCTGATGTTGTCATCGTCGGCGGAGGCGGCGCCGGTCTGGCAGCAGCGGTCGCAGCAGCTGATAAAGGCGCCAGCGTGATTCTGATTGAAAAAACAGGATTCCTGGGCGGAAACTCCCTTGTTTCCGGCGGCTACTACAATTCGCCTGACCCTGCATCGCAGGACAATTCCAGCAACAAAAGCGACTTGGCGCCTCTTATTGAAGCGGCGATCAATGAGGAGCCCGTATCTGACGAGCATAAAGAATTGATGGAACTCGTTCGCGCCGAATATGAGGAGTTCAAGAAAACGGACAAGGTAATCTATGACAGCCCGAACTGGTTTGCCCTGCAATCCTGGAACGGCGGAGACAAGGTTGCCGAGTTGAAGATCGTAAGGAAAATGGCTGATGGTGCCTTAGATGGGCTCAACTGGCTGAAGAGCATGGGCATGGAGTTTGAGGTAGGCAACTTCCAGGCTCCGGGTTCCCTCTATCCGCGCGCACATGACGCCGTCCGGCCAAATGGCGCAGGGTTTATTGAAACCTTTGTCAACCATCTGGAAAAGGCTGAAAACTATACCCAATTGATGGATACCACTGGTAAGAGCCTGATCATGAAGGATGCACGTGTGGTGGGCGTCATCGCAGAAACAAAGGATGGCGCAACAATGACCCTGAACGCCACCAAGGGTGTCATCCTGGCTACCGGCGGCTTTGCAGGCAGTGTGGAATTGCGTCAAAAATACTGCGAAGGAGAAAAGTGGCCCAATCTGGGACCGAGCGTTCCAACTTCCAACGTGCTGGGCAACACGGGTGACGGCATCTTTATGGCCATGGATGTCGGCGCAGAACTGGTCAACATGGAACAGATCCAATTGCTTCATCTGTGCAACCCGCAGACAGGCGCCACCTATGACATCACCTCGGATTCCATGCCGGGTATCTTTGTCAACAAAGAAGGCAAGCGCTTTATACGGGAGGATGGCCGCCGTGATGAGATCAGCAAATCCATTATAGGACAGACTGACGGCATGATGTACCTGGTGTTTAGCGCAGATTTCGCACCTGATGCATCCCAATCCACGACTTTTGGCGGGCAGTCTCTGCAATACTATCTGGACAATAAGCTCTCCGGCTATGTCAAGGGGGAAACCTTGGATGACCTGGCAGAACAGATAGGGGTCCCGGCGGATGAGCTAAAGAAAACCGTCGATGCATATAATGCAGCCGTTGCAGGCACTACACAAGACGCCATTGGTCGTGTATCCTTCGGTGCACAGCTTCTAACAGGACCCTTTTATGCTTACCCGCGCAGCCCTGCCTGCCACCATACAATGGGAGGCGTACGCGTAGATACCGAATCCCATGCGCTGGACAAGGACGGCAATCCCATTCCCGGCCTGTATTGCGCGGGCGAGATCACCGGAAACCTCCACGGAGGCAACCGCCTGGGCGGAAACGCGATCACTGATTTCACAGTGTTTGGCAAAAACGCCGGTGAGAACGCGGCAGCCGGTAAGTAGTTTCATTCTCTTAGATTAGCAAACCTTTAAAAGACCCTCGGCAAACGCCGGGGGTTTTTTACGGCATGCTGTCATGGCAATGTGTTTTTCCCTCCGGACAATCCCCGTAATATTGATCATAGGTCTACACAATGGGGTTGACATTGATGAGTCCATACCATATATAGTATACAACACCATGCCTGGAAAGAATGGGAGTATGGGCTGCGCAGCGCAGGATATGATGGCGATGCCACAAAGCTGGTGCGAATGGATTTGGCATTAGCGCTGGAACAGCAATCATCCATGGAATCGAGGAGATAGAAGATGAATGAGAGCGTCATGAAAGCAATACAAATGAGAGCGCCCGGGGATCTTCGATTTGAAGATGTGCCGATGCCGGTTATCCGTGATGATGAAGTATTGCTCAAGGTCATGGCGGTGGGCGTTTGCGGGTCCGATATTCCCAGGATGCTGGAATATGGCGCGCATGTTTCACCGATTATCCCGGGTCATGAGTTTGCAGGGAAAATTGTTCGCGTGGGGAGCAAGGTTTCGGGTTGGAAAGCCGGCGATAAGGCGAGCGCTGCTCCCCTGATACCGTGCGAGAAATGCGAATGGTGCCAAAAAGGCATCTATTCCCTGTGCGAACACTACAAGTATTACGGTTCAAGAAACAACGGTGCGTTTGCACAATACCTGGCGGTCAAAGCGGATAATCTGTTGAGGCTCAGCGCAGATACGCCCTATGCCTGGGGTGCAACGATGGATCCTGCTGCCAATGCGCTGCACGCATATCTTCGTGGAAAAGGGAGCAGGGAGGATACGGTATGCGTCTTTGGGCTTGGCGCCATCGGATTGTTTGCAGTTCAATATGCCAAGGTTCTTGACTGCCGGAACATCATTGCCGTTGATATTCACGATGATAAGCTGAACACTGCGCGGATGTGCGGTGCAGTTTACACCATCCATTCACTAAAAGAGGATCCCAACAAGCAGATCCGTGAGATGACTGCGGGTAAGGGAGCAAGCCTTGTGCTGGAAATGTCCGGCGTGCCGGCGGCACAGAACCAAGCGATTTTCGGTGCAGGAAAAATGGGCAGAATCGTACTCTTAGGCATATCCCACAAGGGCTTGGAGCTTATGCCGGAGACTGTAGATCATATCCTGCGCTATCAGCTTTCAATCATCGGAAGCTGGAACTCATTTTCAGCTCCCTTTCCAGGGGTTGAATGGACAGAATCAGCCCGCCTGATGAATGAGAAACAGTTCAATCCGGACCTGGTGATATCGCATAGATTGGCGCTGAGCGAGCTGCCTAAAACCTTTCGTCAAATTGCTGATCGTTCGATCACCTACAATAAGATCATGTTTTATCCCAACGGCATGGAAGAGATACGATAGAAGTTGAGCGCATATACCTGGAGCGCATCAGCCTGCACAACATCAGAATGCCGCGGACACATAGCTCAATGGCCATGGCTATCCACATGCCGTGGATGCCATAAAGAGGAACCAGGATTAGCGCAAGGCCCAAACGCACGACCCACATGCTGAACAAGTTCAGGATGCTGGGCACCAAGGTATCCTCAGCGCCCCGCAGCGCGCCGGAAGCAACCATGGATACGCCATACAAAGGTTCCGCGAGCAGGCCAATACGCAGGATCTGCGCGGCAATCGTCTGTACCTCCTTTACCGGGGTCAGCATTTGAAACACAAAGGGACAGGCAATGTACATAATGATTCCGGTTATTGCCATGAAAGCGCTGCCGAAAACCACGGTAATGTAGCCGTAGCGCCGCGCCAATCGGTGATCTTTTGCTCCAATGCTCTGGCCTACCAATGTCGAGGCAGCCGTAGCGACACCGTAACCCGGCATATAACAAAGGCTTTCCGCCGTAATGGCAAGGGTATGGGCAGCCATTGAAATCGCTCCAAGAGGCGCAATAATCACAGTGGACACGACCTGTGCGCCGGACATTGCCATGGATTCAGCCCCAACGGGTGCACCAATCCTCAGCGCACGCTTGAGAATGCTCACATCCAGTGGACAGCTTTCCTTACGGTTGAGCCGCAAAGGTTTATAATGGAAACAGCAAAACCATAGCTCTGCAAAGCATACAACGACGGTGGCAAGGCAGGTACCTATTCCTGCGCCAAGCACGCCATATTGGGGAATAAAGATGGCATTAAAAACAACATCGAGCAAGCACATCATGGCATTCAGTACGCTGGGAACCACCATATTGCCTGCACTTTGAAGGAAGCTTGCCGCCATCCTGTTCATCGTCATAAATGGCATGGTGATGGCGAACAGCAGAAAGTATGCGCTTGCGTCCTTCCAAAGGGCTTCTTCCCCGCCCAGCCAGCGCGGCAGAGGATGAGAAATAGCCATCCCAATCACCATCAGCATCAGCGATACAATCAACGCGGCGACAAGCCCGTGTTTGATAACACGCCGGGCGTGAAGCGGTTCCCTGGCGCCGATGTACTGTGCCACTTGCACAGAAAAACCCACGGCAACAGCAGAGCTGACGCCGTTCATCACCCATGTGCTGGTAGAAACTAAACCGATGGCTGCCGATGCGTTGGCCCCCAGCCTGCCGACCATGGCCGAATCGATATACTGCATCGCAACGGTCGTGATCTGTGTCAGGATGGCGGGAACGCTTAGCCGCCATACTCGAGATATTTGGGGACGCAGGTCTGAACCTAACATAGAATGAACTGCTTTCATCTCAACCTTCCTGAGGCGGCTCCTCGTAGTCACCTGTAAGGAAAAAGGACTCCATGGCGTTGGAAAACAGCTTCCCCATTCGGAAAAAAGTAAACCTGTCCATCAAGCCCCTCCCGCTGTCTGAATTCGGATTCTTACATTACTGTTTATTACGTCGCTCGTCAATCACTGTAACACCTACATGATTACAGAATGAGTTCTGTTATAGGAGTAGACAAAATGACGAGACCGTTGTAGATTAGAGGTGTTCCATGAATCAATCTTTTTGTTGGATGAGAAAAGGAGATGGACGAATCTGAGTTCAGCGGTTTTTTCTCTCGCTGATTATTCCCAACGGAAGGCTGACAGTAAGATGACAGCATTAGGTCGTAGAATAGTAGATAATAATACATTTAAGCCTGGACCTGCTCAAGGCTATGGCGAAGATTAGTCACAAAGATGACCTGGTCATCGGCAATAACAATTTTCCAGCCGCCAATATGAGCGCATGCTGTTTATACTGTGACTGTCATGGCGTGCCCAAGCTGCCGGATGTCATCTTGCTCCACTTCCTGCTGGATAGCCTGCCAGGCGATCCGCCCACCTAGGCCACCTCATGGAACGTCGCAAACCGGGCAGAAAATCTCAGTTTGTAGACCGCTTTGATTTTTGTGACTTCAGCCGCAAAGCCTACGTATCATTCAGACCGGGGAACCCCCTATACGCCTGCATTATCCTTAAAAGGTGTTGTCGCAGGCTAATCTGAGTAATGCTCCGCGTAACGCTATAAACAAGCTGTCAGGCTGAATCCTGGACAGCGGGACGGAGACAGCTGTTGATTCCATTCGTTGAGAAAAGGGATGACCAGGTTTTTATGACCCGGGGACGGGGCTATGCATTTCCACTGCATTTGCATGCTCATGTGGAACTGGTCTATATCGACAAAGGCAGCCTGGACATCACCGTGGGTGAGCAGCATAGGCGCCTGGAAGCCGGGCAAATGGCTTTTATTTGTCCCCATCAGACCCACAGCTATGACACGCCGCTGAATGACAACCGCATCACTGCAGCAGTCATCAGCCTTGCTTTATTACGGGATTATATGAACATCCTGCACAACCATCACCTGGCTAACCCCTTTCTGGAACAGCATCTCATCCACCCCAACATCCCCTATGCGCTTGACCAGCTTTATACCGAATACAAAGCGCAGGGAAGGTTAGAGATTTACCAGCCCTTTATCCAATTGATTCTGGCGCGGATACTGGAAGTTTCGCCCTTGAACGCCAACAGTGGCACAGAGCACCAACAGACAGTCTGGCGGATTGCAGACTATGTCAACCGGCATTACCACGACAACATTACCTTGGATAAGATGGCAAAGGACCTGAACATCAACAAATACCGCCTGTCGCGCCTGTTTTCTGATATATTCGGGCAAAACTTTCCCACTTATGTCAACAACCTGCGCCTGGCATATGCCTGCAACCTCCTGACCGGTTCAGACTATTCCATCACCAACGTTTCTGAAGAATCCGGCTTCGGCAGCTTGCGTACTTTTTTTCGGGTGTTCCGCAACAAATACGGCATGACACCGCAAGCCTACCGAAAACAACAAAACCATCAGACCACCTGCAACGCCAGTAACAAGATTGTTCCGGCTGAATAGACTTTGTACCGAGATAAGCAATATTCTTTCTCTCTTGCAGGATGATAGCCGCCAACTCGCACGCAAACCAAGCGCGCAATTTTTGGCACTTTCTTTGCAAGTTTTAGCATGCATTGATGCACTAAATATGTTATATTATTTTGCAAGGGTAAACACCGGTTCTCACCGGAGAGCCGTCACCAGGCACCCCATTGATCATGCCCGGTTTCTGGCATTTACTTAACCGACAAAAGGAGCAGCAGCCACATGCAAAACGCAGTCAAAAAAAGCCCCTTGCAGCGCAGCATTCACGGTATTCTGCGCGATAAATGGCTCTATCTGATGATAGTGCCCGGGCTTACGCTGTTGATCATTTTTCGCTATATTCCCATCTTCGGCTTGCGCATTGCCTTTATGGATTACAATGTGTTCAAGCCCTCAGCCAGCACTTGGGTCGGTTTTGGTCAGTTTGTCAAGCTGTTCAAGCGCCCGGCTTTCCAGAAGGTATTGTTCAATACTCTGAACATCAGCGTGCTGAAGCTGCTGTTCGGCTTTCCCGTTCCCATCATCCTGGCATTGCTGCTCAACGAGATGCGCAGCCTGCGCATCAAAAAGGTTGTGCAGACGGTGCTCTACCTGCCTCATTTTGTCTCCTGGGTTATCATGGCGGGGCTGATTATGGACTTTCTTGACCCGGCTACAGGCGCCATTACCCAACTGATCCGCTCACTGACCGGACAGGATATCCGGGTGCTATCCGATCCGCGGTATTTTGTGCATATGCTGGTCATCTCTGACATCTACAAGACTGCGGGCTGGGGTACCATCATCTATTTTGCAGCCATCTCAGGGATAGACCCACAGCTATATGAGGCTGCCGCCATGGATGGCGCCAAGCGCTTCCGGCAGATATGGCATATTACCCTGCCTTCCATCATCCCGACCATCATCGTGGTGTTCACCCTCAACTTGGGCAACATCCTCAATGCGGGTTTTGAGCAGATTTTTATGCTCTACAGCGCCTTGGTATACGATGTGGCGGACATCATCGACACGTATGTTTACCGCATCGGCATTGAAAAATCCGACTACTCCTTCAGCACAGCAGCCGGCATGTTCAAATCGGTCGTTGCCTTTATATTAATTGTTTCCTTCAATTATTTCGCCCGCAAAAGCGGCAGCAAAGCATTGTGGTGAGGAGGCGGCAACGATGAGACGCAGACGCATTCAAACTTCGCCCATGGAACGCGCCTTTACGATATTTAACTACCTGTTCTTCGCCATCGTCGCGCTGTTGATGATTTTGCCTTTCTGGCATGTCATCATGGTGTCCTTCTCAGGGGTGAACGAAGCACAGCGCGGCGGCCTCTTCCTTTACCCCAAGGGCTGGAACCTCAACACTTACAACACGGTCTTCCGCAATCCGATGATTTATACCGGCTTTGCCACCACGCTGATGGTGACCGTTTCCGGCACCCTCATCGGCGTGATGGTGTCCGCACTGCTGGCTTATGCCCTCAGCAAGAGGCACTTGCGCGGCGGCAAGCTGCTGATGGTGCTGGTGCTGTTCACCATGGTCTTCAACGGCGGAATGATCCCAAACTACATGCTAGTTAAAAGCCTGGGGCTGATTGACAACCGCCTGGCTCTGGTGCTCCCGGGACTCATCAGTGCCTACAACGTCATCATCATGAAAAGCTACTTTGAAACCATCCCGGATGCCTACGACGAGTCCGCAAAGATTGACGGTGCAAACGATCTGGTGATCTTCTTCCGGATTATCCTGCCCCTGTCAGGCGCAATGCTGGCCACGGTGGCGCTGTTCATCGCGGTAGGCTATTGGAATGATTATTTCAGCTCTGTCCTGT
The DNA here is from genome assembly GCA_050952845.1 of Christensenellales bacterium. Taxonomy (GTDB): domain Bacteria; phylum Bacillota; class Clostridia; order Christensenellales; family Aristaeellaceae; genus JAGVSV01. The sequence goes on along the minus strand of JBMNLP010000001.1, from coordinate 3,214,943 downwards.
ACATCAACTCCACTTCCAAATGGTCCCTGCAGGCAGTGCTACGCAACATGCTCACCAACACAGCCGGCGCGATGGCACAGGCGGGAGTCACGGTTAACGTGGTGCAAACCATCAGCGCAACCACAGTCAAAGCCGGATCAATCGTTGTGGCAACCGTACCCATTCTGATTGTGTATCCCTTCTTACAGAAGTATTTTGTGAAGGGCGTGCAGATAGGGGGGGTGAAAGGCTGACAAAACGCCAACAAACTATCTTGCAAGGACAATAATAAAGGAGGCTCTATTTGTGAAAAAACTTGCAGCAATTCTGTTACTAATCGCCATGATGTTCAGCGTGAGCGCCTCAGCCCAGATTGATGTGCTCAACGTGGAAGAGCCCATGAAGCTGCGCATCGCACTCATGCAAGGCTTTATCCAGCCTGACAGCCAGGTTGAAAGATACCTGGAAGACCGCTATAACATCGAAATTGAACTAGTCATTCTCCCCGGCTGGGCTGATGGCCAGGCTAAAATTACCATGCTGATGGCCGATGAGTCCCAGCGCCCTGACGCTATTTGGTGGTGGGGCATGGCGCCTGAGTATGTCAAATGGGTGGAAGCCGGCTTGCTGGTCGACATCACGGATTATATGAACACCTATACCAATATCCGTGATTATTACAACAAAATGGATAACAAAACGCTGTATTTCGCCTCCCACAACGATGGGCGCACCTACCGCATCCCGGGCGACGTCTCCGAGCCTGCCTTCCAGAACCTGTGGATTCGCAAGGATTGGCTTGACAACCTAAACCTGGAGATCCCCACCACGATGGAGGAATTGGTCGAGGTCATGCGTGCTTTCACCGAGGATGATCCGGATGGCAATGGGATCAATGATACCTACGGTCTGGGCGGCGACGGCTATGACTTCCGCAGCTTCTGGCCTTTCGTTCAAAGCTATGGCAAGACCCATTGGAGCCGCTGGGTTCTCAATGACGATGGCACGGTCAACTATGGCCCGGTGATGGAAAACACCAAGAAATGGCTGGCGGACGCCGCGGATGTCTATGCGAAAGGCTATGTTACCCCCAACATCGTCACCGACACCGACCGCGAAGAGGAAATGGCCAAGGGCGGCTTTGGCGTTACCTACGGATGGATCGCGATGAACAACGAAGGCGCCTATGAGGGCATCACCAGCTTTAAGGCAGCCAACCCCGACGCTGAGTGGATCATGATTGACATGGTCGCCGGCGAAAACGGCAATCCTCAGGAGGATCCCGCCACCAGCGCTGCCTGGTGCTATGTGGGCATCACCGATGTCAACCCCGACCCTGAGCGCACCTATGCCATCTTTGACGAGATGACCAACATGGAGCCCTACCTCTACCGCTGGTACGGCGTGGAAGGCGAGCACTACACCATTGACGAAGACGGCACCTATGTGCCCATCATCTCCTACACCTCTCCGGAGAACAATGAACAGAACATCGGTCTGTCGCTGATGACAAGCTTTGTCAACCGCAAGGACGAGGCTCTGATTGCCAACAACCCCCTGACGCTGGAGCGTTTCGCCTACGCGCGTGACAACAGCCGTGATATTGCCGCCAGCCTTGTTGAATGGAAGAACTCCGCTGAGTTTACCACCTGGTTGGAGCACGGCACCGATATTCAGGATGAGGTAGATGCCTATTTCTGGGGCATCATCGCCGGCACCCGTTCGCTGGATGAATGGGACGATTTTGTGAACACCCTCAATGCTCTGGGCTTGCAGGACTGCGTTGCAGAAGCCAACGAGCTGTATGCCAAGCAAGGCGCTGACATGGAAGCATTCTTCGCAAAATAAGCCAACTGTTTCCAAGCGGATCACAAGGGGCTGCACCTTTGCTGCAGCCCCTTTATTTATATTGACATAAAACTAACGCATCGTCATGTTGAGCCTTTAGCTGTGCTGCGTGCGGTTACCCTTTAAGCGCTTTGGCTTTTCCCATGAGGAAGCCGGTGCTGTAGTCCCGCTGCTGGTATTTGCCCGGATCATTTTCACGCTGGCGGGTGTAGCCGTCCACATCGTAGCCGTTTTTGTGGACATCATACACGCCTTCAAGGTCTGATGTGAGCGCTTCCAGGCCTGTAAATACAGTATGGCACTGGGCACAGACTGCTTCTCCCGGTGCAAAGTTTGGGATGTCGTCCGTAATCCTGCCGGAGTAGATGGCATTGGTTGTCAGAATTTCTCCGGGTTTGTTGCCATGGCACTGGCAGCAGGACCAGAAATCCATGCCGGGATGATCAGCCTTTACATTTGCCCACACGATATCCAGCACGTCGTCGCCATATGCTTCATAAGCCCATTCGTATCCGGATGAGTGGCAGGCCAGGCAAGCCACCGAAAAACTCTCAGGTGTGTCCGGGTAGGCTGCAAAAAAAGTTTGCTCCAGGATAGAATGGCCATTTTGAGCAAATACACCATATTGATCTATATCTTCCCGGCTGGCTTCCCCTCCCCTACTGAACGATGCAACAACATGGGGGTATTGCTCTGACCAGTTGTCAGCATTTTTAACCTCTTCAAAGCTTGCTGCCCTTTCCTCTGACACAAATTGATAGGTCAGAGGGCGCGGGTTAGCCGCCATGGGTGGCGGGACGTCCCGGAGGTGGATCACATATCCGATGGGAAGGCTCAACATCCAAATTAAAACGATGGTTAATCCTATCAGCCTCTTTTTCATTTCTATAACGAACCTCTCTTTGCATTTAATTTGTCTCAGTATACATATACAAACCTTTCTATTCAAGTGTTTTACTAAATATTCCAAGCCAATCGCTTACGAATTGCTGCTCCTGAGCAGTTTGGGCTTGTATTGGTTGGAATTGTCTTATATAATATAGTTATTGATGCGAAGCGCATCTATGCGCCGCATAGAATAAAGGAGGTTTCTCATTATGAAGAGACTGTTTGTGTTTCTGCTCGTTGCCTCAATGCTCATGCTGCCGGCGCTGGGGGAGGCTAACTATCCCACCAAAGGCATCACGCTGGTTGTTCCGTGGAACGCCGGCGGCTCCTCCGACCTGATTGGCCGCTTATTGGCTGCTGACATGGAGCAGACATTGGGCGTCAAAATCTCCGTGGTCAATACACCTGGCGCCACCGGCACCATCGGCATGAACGACGTCATTCTGGCCCCCCATGACGGCTATACCCTGATCGCCAATGCCACGCCCTACAGCCATGGCGTGCTTGGGCTGGCGGACTGGACGCCCTATGACTGGGACTTTTTAGCTGCTTACTATGTGCCTGGCATCATCGCTGTTAACAAGGACAGCGCCTACAAAACCTTTGACGACCTATATAACGCCCTCAAGGATAAGCCTGGTGAGGTAACCGGCGGCACTGCCGGCGTAGGCTCTACCGGCTATGTGAACATGGAGGTGCTCAAGTCCGTCGATCCGGTCTTTGGCAACTATAAGCACATTGCCTATACCGGCGGTGCAGCAGCTGTTACAGCCACGCTGGCGGGCGAGGTTGCCTTCACGCCCCAGCTGTCCAACGAGATGATTGACCTGCTGCGTTCAGGCGACTTGGTGGCGTTGGCTGCACTCACCAAGGATGACCTTGTCTTTGAGGGGCTTGACTACACCATTCCCTCCATCAAAAACTTCCTGCCCGAGGTGGAGAAGGTGCTGCCCCTGGGCGATGCGTTTGGCCTGATGTTCCCGGCAGATATCCCCGAGAACGCCAAGCAGGTATTGGAAGCCGCTTACCTGAAGGCAACGGAGACTGAGCCTGCCAAAAACTTTGCCAATGAGAAGGGCGTTATCTTAGAGGCTTTGAATATGGCGGATTCCAACGCGCTGCGCGACGCCACAGCTTCCATGGTAACATGGATTCTGTATGACAACGGCGCTGCGGAAAAGTCCCCCGAAGAGTTCAACATTCCACGTCCTTGATTTCATTTGATTGCTGAACCGTATTGCAGGCGGGGCACGGCCCAAAGCCGTGCCCCGCTCCTTTTGAAAGGATGAATCCCATGTCAGCAGAAAAGAACCCTACTGCAGCCTTGGAGGAAATACAGCCGGAGCCGGCTGTGGAAGAGCGGGATGCGCTGGGCATCGAAGTAGAGAATGAGGCCAAGCGCGCGCATCTGGATTTTTTGACAGCCATCATTCTGATCCTTGTTTCGATTGCCGTCATCATCACCAGCATTGGCTACTGGCAGCGCCAGCGTGTTACCTTCTACGAGTCGGCTGGCTTCATGCCGGTGCTGATTGCCGGCGGTTTGCTCATTATGTCCGTCCGTTTGCTCAGGGAAGCGCTCAATCAGGATAGCGTGCGCCATTTCATCAGCCGCCTGAAGGTGTCTTTCGGTCAAACTGTGCGCAGCAATACCGTGCACCGCGCCATCGTCGGGTTGGTCATCTTTGCCATCTATGTGTTTGCGCTGTTGGGGCGCCTGCCCTTCTGGTTGGCGTCCTTTCTGTCGCTGGCGGCTGTGCTTGTGTTTGTACGCTACGATGGCACACTTAAAACAGCCCTGAAAATGATTTTCATCGCTGCGCTCTGCGTAGCCGGCATTGTAGGCTTGTTTCAGTTCGCCTTCGCAGTGCCCATGCCGTAAGGAGGGATAACAATGATTGTACAATATTTAACAGATGCCCTGGCAGTTGTTTTCACGCCTTTTGGTTTTATTTCATTGTTTGTATCCGTGCTGTTGGGCCTGATATTCGGCATGCTGCCGGGTCTGACGGCAACCATGGCTGTCGCCTTGCTGACCGGGCTCACCTATTCATTTGACGGCCCGCTGGCGGTGATGGTGCTGATTGGTGTGTACATCGGGTCTATTTCCGGCGGCTGTCAGTCGGCTATATTGCTCAATATCCCAGGCACACCGGCCTCTGCCGCCACGGCTGTGGATGGCCATCCGCTCGCCCGCAAGGGGAAGGGGGGCCTGGCAATTTTTGTAGCCAACGCTTCCTCCTTCTCCGGCACCATGCTGAGCGTGCTGTACCTCATCCTGTTCACGCCGCTGCTCACCAGCGCAGCGCTCAAATTCAACTCCCACGAGATGTTTCTGCTGGCAGTGTTTGGCATCGTGATCTGTGGCAACCTCACCAGCGGCGGCCGCCCCATCAAAGGGTGGATATCGGGGTTTATCGGCTTGCTGGTTTCCCAGGTGGGGCGCGACACCGTGGGCTCCTTTGCCCGGTTTACCTTTGGCGTGATGGACCTGACGGGCGGCATTTCCCTGCTGCCTGTCATGATCGGCCTGTTTGGCTTCCCGGAGATCGTCAGCTCCTTCTCCGCTGTCAAGCGAGAGCTGGTTGCCTCCCAGAAATACAGCGTACGTGAAGGTTTTGCCATCATGAAGCGCAATTGGTTCAACGTGCTGCGTTCCAGCGTGCTGGGTTCAGTGATGGGGGCTATCCCCGGGGTAGGAGAGGACACTGGCGGCTGGCTGAGCTACTGGGCGCAGAAAAAATCATCCAAAAATCCGGAAGAGTACGGAAAAGGCTGTATCGACGGGGTAGTATCCACTGAAACCGGCAACAATGCCGCTATCGGCGGGGCGATCATCCCGGTGTTGTCCCTGGCCATCCCGGGCAGCGCACCGGCAGCAGTGTTGCTGGCAGCGTTCTGGATGCACGGTTACCGGCCGGGCCCGCTGCTGATGACGGATACGCCGGAGTTTCTGTACTACATCGTCGTGTTCATGGTAGTATCGTCCATATTGATGTGGCTCATTGCCTCCAACATGTCCAAGCTTACCGTTAAGGTGCTGCAGATAGATCAGCGTATTCTGATGCCCACCATTTTCATATGCTGTGTTATCGGGGCGTTCGTGGTTAACAACCGCATCTTCGATGTCAAGCTGATGTTTATCTTTGGCTTGCTGGGGGTAGCGCTCAGCCACATGAAATACCCGTCGGCGCCTTTCCTGCTGGGGGTCATCCTGGGGAACATGGCAGATGAAAATTTGCGGCGCGCACTGATTTTGCACAACGGCAGCATCGTCCCCTTCTTTACCCGGCCCATCAGCATCTTCTTCATCCTGTTCATCCTGGCGCTGGTGCTGCCGCAGTTTGCGTTTTTTCGCAAGGGCATGGCAGCCATTCGCCGTAGCCTATCCTCAAAAAAGGAGGGCGCATGAGGACATTCGATCATGTCGGCATCACCACCACAGAAAAGCAGCCCAATGAACGCTTTGTTGCCAAAACCAGGGTATGGGTGACCGATCACCAGCAGCATCCTTTCCGCATTGAATGGCTGCGCTATGAAGAGGACAGCCCGGTGCCTGACCTGCTGCGCAATACCTGCCATGTGGCTTGGCGCGTGGATAGCATTGAAAAGGAATCGAAAGGGCTCAGGGTGATCCTGCCGCCCTTTCCCTCGGTGGCAGGTCGTGTGGTGGGCTTTTATCAAACCCCGGACGGCGCCATTGTGGAGCTGATGGAATACGAGGAAGATCGCCATACATAGAGCTATCTACCTATCAAGGGGTGTCTCATGCCTTGTGCGTAGCGGCGCAAAAGGAGAGATGGACAAATGAACAAGGAGCATCTTGAAACAGCAGATTGTAGCCCTCATTGAACCAGCCCACCGGGATTCAGCGCTGTGTGCGCAAAGCATCAAGGGGCTGGAAACAGGTGCTGCCCGCTATGGGGCAGAAGTAATTAAAGTTGCCGCTGTGGAGGACATGCCCGACATGAAAGCAGGCAGCGCCGCTGTGGTGGTTAGCTTAAGCGCCCAGTGGACAGCCGAAACGGTTGAGCTGCTTAGAAGGCTCGGTGCCAAATCGATTCTGCTTGGGGTGTTGTCCGAGGAATATGACGACGATGATGTATCAGGTCCGGCTTTGAACCGCTATCGACTGGTTCAGGACATGGTCGGGTACTTTGTTCACGCTGGCAGAAAACGCCTGGCCAGCGTGGGCAATGAATCGCATGACATCAATGACATGACGCGCAGGGATGCCTTTCTGGACAGCGTTGCTGCCTGCGGGCTTCAAGTATCCGAAGAAGATGTTTTTTATGGCGATCAAGGTGTCATTGACTGCATAGAGCGCTTCCTTGCAAGCGCTCATCGGTATGATGGCGCCCTTTGTGTAAACGATTTTGTTGCTGTTGAATTGATGGCGCGCGCAAAACAACAAGGCATTTGCATTCCCCGGGATTTGTATGTTGCTGGTTCGGGTGATTTTCGGATAGGCCAGGTAACAAAACCCACCTTAACGACCTCAACCCTGGATTATCAACAGATGGGCACCTTAGCCGTTGAGATATGGCATCTGTTATCTATGAACAATGCACTCGAGAAAATCCGGATGTTTATTTCATATCGCATCATCGTAAGGGATAGTACTGAGCGCCATCCTCCTGTCATGCTGCTGGAGCCGCCAAGGCTTAACCAACGCAGCCTGCCTGTTCAGGTGGGCACCAGTCAGATGACGTTGAAACGCTTTGAGGAGTATTTGCTGCGCTGCGATGCGTTGGACTTGCGGTTGCTGGATCAAATTGCGTTGGGCAAAAGCATAGAGAGCATTGCCGCAAGCCTGTATGTTTCGGCGGGAACTGTTAACTATCGCTTGCGAAACGCATACCAAATGCTTGAAATAGAGGATAAACGATCGTTGACAGCGTTTTTGCAAGGATATGCATATGACAGCAAAGCGGATTGCCTTGTTAAACCGGACAATCCGCTGACTAGCTAATCAGAAAGCGTTCAGCACTACCCCTTTACCGCACCGACAGCAATCCCTTTGACGAAATACCGCTGAATATATGGATAAACAATCAGAATGGGCCCGATGGTCAGGCAGACAACCGCCATCTTCATACTGTTGGAAGGGAGGATGCCGCTGGATACTTCACCGCCCATGAAAGCGGCTGCACTCACTTCCGATATCAGGCTCCTCAGCATCATCTGTAAGGGGTACAGTTTATAATCGTCGATGAACAACAGCGCAAGCCACCAATCGTTCCAGAAGAGCAGGGTAAAGAACAGCCCGATGGTTGCCACCGAGGGCAGGGCAATGGGTAGCATAATCCGCAGGAAGGTTCTTAGCTCACCAGAGCCGTCAATGCTGGATGCTTCATAAATTTCGTATGGAATATCTCGAAACGCTGCCACCAAAATAAATGCATAGAACGGATGAAGCAAGCGAGGCAACGTGAGTGCCCAATACGTGTCCTTGATGCCCAGCCAAGTAGCTATCAATATATAGAAGCCTACCAGCGAAGTGCCCATTAGCATGGTGAAATAGGTGAAAAAAGAAAGGCTGCGCCTGAATCTGGCCTTGGGATGGGCCAATACATAGGCAAACATACAGGTGACTGTCATGGCTGATGGCACCCCAATGATCAATAAAAACAATGTGTTGCGATAGCTATAGTAAATCTGTTTCCCGGCAAAAACAAAATCATAAGCCTCAAGTGAAATCTCAGATGGCCAGAACACAAACCCATTCACGGCAATGGATTGCTCCGTCGCAAATGAGTTGGCAATGACCAACCAGAACGGTATGGCGGCAAATAGGGTAAACAGAATCAGGGCAATGTAGCTGACCATTTCAAAACCGGAGTCGGATTTTACACGCATGCCCGACCTTGGTTTCATTGTTTTTTTGCGTTCGCTCGTTTTCACAAAACGTATCCTTTCCTTAAATTAGAAAAGTGAAGAATCAGGTTCAATCCTGCGTACGATGGTGTTGAATATAAGGATGGTAATCAACCCCATGACGGATTGATATAGGCTTACTGCTGAGCTCATTCCAAAATTACCAAGCTGTCTGAAGGTTCGGAAAGAATATGTGTCAATGACGTCCGTGGTAGGGTAAAGAATGCCAATATCTCCAACAATGCCATAGATCATACCAAAGTCACCATAGAAGATGCGGCCCAGCGCAATCAGCACCAACACAATGACTGTGGGGCGGATCAGCGGCAGGGTGATTTTGCGTACCTGCTGCCACCTGGATGCACCGTCGATGGCGGCACTCTCATAGTAATCGTTGGGAATTCCAATGATGGCTGCCAGATAGATGATGGAGTAGTATCCTGCAAACTTCCAAACGTAGGCAATCGGCAGGATAACCCGCCATGCCCCCGGTATTAAGTAGTAGTTCACCCGCTTTAAACCAAGCACATCAAATAAGCCATTGATGGTGCCCGTTGTTGCATTGAGAAAACCAAATATCATCAGCGAAACAACCAGCCATGAAACAAAATAGGGGAGAAAAATCAGAGACTGAAAGATGCGTTTAATAGAAGTTTTTCTAATTTCATTGAGGAAAATTGCTAACATGATGGCTGTCAAATGGTTCGAAAAAATGAACACTGTGTTTAAGAATAACGTGTTAAAAGTAACAGTCTTCCAGTCCCTGCTGCCAAAGAAAAACTCAAAATTCTTAAACCCAACGCTCGGGCTGCCAAACAATCCACCGACAAATGTATATCGCTTAAAAGCCAGTATATGCCCTAACATCGGAATATAAGAGAATGTAAGGATAAGAATCAAGCCTGGTACAGCCAAGGCATACAAGCGATAGTTGCGCCGCAGCTCATTGACAAACCGGGTAAGCATAGATTTTTTGAAATGCACCTGTTTCACTCCTGACACTCCCCATCTATAATTTATAGTTCAGAGAGAAGTTGCTCTAAATATAGCTTTGACTCCAGGATTTCTTTATACCTGGCTGCTTTACCGATAGCTTCGGTGCGTTCATTTTCGATGCATAGAATGCCATCAAAACCGACATCTCTCAACGCACGTATAAAGGCGGGATAGTTGACCATGCCCTCACCCAACTTGGTTTCAACGCCCAAGTTCCATCCATCCACAGGATAGCGTCCATCTTTCGCATGAACTTCTCGAACGTGCTTGCCGAGCATATGCAGCGCATCGATGGGGTTCGCATTGCCATACATCAAGAGATTAGCCGGGTCAAAGTTGATGAATAGGTTGTCGACCGTGCTTTCAAGCTCTGAAAAGAGCCGCATGAGGCCAATGGGATGTTCCTGCCCTGTTTCAATGTAAAAGAGCTGGTTCTTTTTCTTGATGCTATTGCAGATGTGCTTGAGTGCAATGACGGTTCCACTATAATCTGGGTGATAGGGATCCATCGGCAGAAAACCAATATGTGTGCTGATGACTGAAACGCCCAGATACTCAGCAAAATCGCTCCACTCTAAAATATCTTTGATTCGTGCGTCCCGGTATACAGCCGGCACAATTCCCAGCGTTGCGGGACCATCCTTGAGATCCCATACAATGGGGCCGGACCATCGGGCTCGAATTTCCGACACGTGCAGGTTGGAGGCTTCGACGGCTTCCTTGATTTCATACACCAGCTTCTTGTCCTTCAGGTTGGTGGTGTTGGGAAGGCCGAGCTGTATGGTGTCAAACCCCATTTCTTTAGCGCGGCTTAACTCCTCAACCAAATCATCGTCAGGTTTCAGGTTAACCAGATATCCAATTTTCACAGCATCTCTCTCCTATGCAAAGGTTAGCTTTTCGTTCTGCTGCCGGTGCTTTTGCGCCGGCAGCAGAACGAGGGGACAACAAGGATTACTTCGGGGCTTTTTCAGCAACGGCTGCGTCAAGCTGCTGCTGATAGTCTTCCTGGATGACTTTCAGGAGGTCATAGGCTTCTGCTTTGAAATCAGCCAGCCCCTGATCAGGGTCAATGACGCCGTTGTAGATGGCAGGCAGATAACGGGCTTCGATGGCGCGGTATTGTGCCAGCTCCGCCTCGCAGGTGGAAGCATCATAGAGCAGATACCCTTCGGGGCAGAAGACGAAATCACTCGGGGGTGCCTTGCGCAGCCAGCGCTCAAACTCATAGTCCTTATCGGACATGCTGGCATCCACCCGATCATGGACACTATCCATAATCCAGACATACGCCAAGCGACGGAAGTTGGGATCAATCATGGTCCAGCGATCCTCACCTATAAGGTTGGAATGCTTTCCTTCCACACCAAAGGCCATCAGATCATAGTTCTGCTTGTACTGAGACGCTTCAAGGAACATCATGGCGCGCTCTTTGTTCTTGGAAACCTTGGCAAGGCTCAGGAAATTCCAAGCTTTGAAGTCCGAGCACATTTTCCCGGGCTGCAGGTATTCTTCCTTTTCATAGGGACGATAGGTATAGATTTCTGACCCAAAGCTCTTTTTCGTGTTCAGCCTGACTGTGGGATCGCAGTAAGCCTGTGGCCATGGCGAGCTGACAGCTCTGCCGGTGTAAACCTGGTCACGCATGGTTTGCAGGCTCAGCACGTTGGGGTCGATGATGCCATCGAGGTAAAGCTGACGCGCCTGACGAATCTTTTCCATAATCAACGGGTCGGGCTCGTCAAAGAAATTATGGATAATGGGATCGTTGTTCTTGTAATAGAGCATCAGGCTCCCGGAATTCATGCTGGTGGAGCGGATGAAATCGGTTGTGATGCCGCCACGGAACCAAATGTGTGTCCAGCTCATGTATAGCTCGCTATCTACAACGCCTGTGCAAATCGGATTCAGGTCAGGCCTTGCTTTTTTAGCGGCGTACAAAAAGTCCACAAATTCCTCTGCCGAATTGATTTCCGACACGCCCACCTCGTCCATGACATCTTTTCGAATATCGAAATGGACGCCCATTTTGTTGGTGGTCATCAACGGAATAGCATAGTAGGAACCGTTAACTTTCGAAGCTTCCCACACGGAAGGGGCGCGGCCAGCGTACAGTTTAGGGGCGTACTTTTCAATGTATTCGTCCAGGTTCTCGAGATAGCCGGCTGCGACGCTATTGGTATAAACCGCGCGTCCATCATGCCAGATCAGGTCATTGTTCTCGCCTGAGCCCAGGGAAAGAAGGGTTTTCTGGGCTACCTCAGCGTTGGGATAGAAAATCATATTGAGCTTCACGTTGAGCGTGTCCTTAAAACGCTCTTCAACGGCTTCAATTAATTCATCCCAAGACGGAGGCCGATTGCTCGTTACGGTGATTTTCAAAGTGGTTTCTTCAAGGGGGAGTTTTGTATCCTTTGGCAAGCCAGGGATATCGAAGTACCATTTTCCGTCAACGTTGACGATCTCATTTTCCTTCAAGGTAGAGTAGTCGAATGGTTCGTCGGCGAGGGAGGGGAGGAGGATACCAATCGTCAGAATAGTAGCGATGATGATGAACGACAGCCTTTTGATCGGTTTCATCTATGATGGTCTCCTTTCATTCATTTCAACATGTGAGCATGGTCACGCGTTGTTTTTGAGGTCAGGGTGGGAAAAAGACACGCAATTACATTGTCTCGCAGAGCTCCTCTAAGTATACCTTGGCTTCGACAATCTCCTTTCTGCGTTGTTCAGGAGGTACGACAACCTGATTCCACATGTCACGTTCCCATTCGATACAAAGCACCCCTTCAAATCCAAACTGGCGCAGACGTTTCAGAAAAGCCGGAAAATTAACAGCGCCTTTGCCTACCGGCATCTGCAAACCGGCAACTTGGCCGTTTATAGGATACACGCCATCTTTTGCGTGGACTTCCTTTGTAAATTCGCCCAACAAATCCAATCCGTCAATAGGATTTGCCATACCGCAGGTGATCAGATTTGCAGGGTCATAGTTGACTTGCAAATTATCCATCTTCACATCTTCGATCAGCCGGCGCAGAACATTCGGAGGTTCCTGACCTGTTTCTGCCATAAAAACCTGTCCATGACGGGCAAGTTCAGCACAGATCGCCTTCATCGCCTGCACGACGCCAACATAATCCTGGCTTCGAGGGTCGGTTGGTATAAAACCAAGATGCGTGCTGATGACATTACAATCAAGGCGACGAGCAAACAGAGCAGAAGCCAAAATATCATCCGTACGTGCTGCGCGGTATGCCGATGGAACAATGCCCAGTGTTGAAGGACCATCATACAAGTCCCACACTGCAGGCGCCCTCCAGCGTGCTCTTATTTGTGTCAGAGTGATGCCGTATTTCTTGAGCAAAGCTGCAGTATGCTGCGCAAAGGACTCAGAGCGCATTAATTCAATTTCGCGGATGCCAAGCTGCAACAGTGAAAAACCTAACTCATGAACTTCTCTTAACTCGTCCTCGAGGTTTCCGCCGACCGGCAATTGCACCAACATGCCGACTTTCATTTTTTTCATTTGGACTCCTGTCTGTGTGTCATTTAATTACTCTACTGTTTATTAGGGATAATCAGGGATAACACACAAGTGAATTATTCTTCGTTCGATATTGTATCGATTTGTTGCTCAGGAATCAAGCTAAAAGCTCTGAAATATACATGGATAAATTTTGTATTGACGAAGTTTCATAAATGCGATATGATTACTTTTTGAAGAATAAACAACGAACTGCGTAAAAGAATACGTTGTTTTCAATATGAAATCAACTTTATATTTGTATATCATTTTTGGAGTTTTTGCAATACAAAATGAGATATCCAATTTATGATAAACATTAGATTGAAAACATGGCTATCATCCATTATGATAATGGTAGTATATTGTTTTGGAAGTTGCCAATGTTTTATGTGGTATCTTCAAACAACCAAGAAAGGAGACAGTATATGAGTGTTGTTCGTATCGCCATTGTTGGCTGCGGTAGCATTGCGTCCATGCATGCTGTTGCCATAGGGCAAACCCCTGATGCAGCGTTGGTCGCTTGTTATGACCGTGTAAAAGAAAGCGCGCTGCGCTTTTCAGAGGAAAACAAAATCCAGGCTTTTGACACCTACGAGGAGCTTCTGGCGTCTGATATGGTGGACGCGGTGAGCATCTGCACACCCAGCGGGCTGCACACACCGCAAGCCATCCAGGCCATTCAAGCGGGCAAGCATGTGCTGGTGGAGAAGCCCATGAGCCTGACATTGGAGGAGGCGGATCGCCTCATTGAAGCCGTCGATCGGAGTCATGTGAAGGTAGGCGTTATTTCACAGATTCGTTTTTCTCCGGCTGTGGTAGAAGTCCGCCGAGCGATCGAAGCCGGCGCGCTGGGCAAAATAACCTCCGGCAGCCTGCAGATGAAATACTGGCGTTCTAAAGATTACTATGCCTCGGGTGCCTGGCGGGGAACCTGGGCATTGGATGGCGGCGGCGCGTTGATGAACCAGGGCATCCACGGGGTGGATATATTCCGTTATCTCATGGGTGTCCCCAAGACGCTGACCGGTTATGCCCGCACCCAGATACACGATATCGAGGTGGAGGATTCCGCTGTCGCCATCATTGAGTTTGAGGGGGGAGCAATTGGCACCATCGAGGCTTCCACTGCCTGCTATCCAGGCTATCCGCGTCGCGTGGAGATTTGCGGCGATAAGGGCAGCATTGTGTTGAAAGAGGACGTCATCATCAAGTGGGATGTGGATTTGCCTTGTCAGCTGCCAGTTGGAGAGCAGCCTGAAAATGTAGGATCCAGCGACCCGCTAGCCATTTCAACAGCCGGTCATGTGCGGCATTTTATTAACTTTGTTAATGCGATTCTTCGTGATGAGCCGCTGTTGGCAGATACGCGCATTGGCCGCTTGCCGCTGGAAATAATCCTGAGTGTCTATGAATCATCCCGCACCGGACGATCTGTCAATATGGAGGAAATACGCAAATGAAGAAGTTTCAAGTGGATCAGTTGATCGTTGAAGTATATGAAACCCGCAGGCAGATGGGGGAAGCCGCAGCTCAGGCAGGCATCCGTCTGTTGCAGGATGTATTGAAGCAAAAGGATGAAGCCAACGTGGTATTTGCCGCAGCCCCATCTCAATCCGAAATGCTGGAGACGCTGCTTGCCACGGCTGAGGTGGATTGGAGCCGTGTCAACGCCTTCCACATGGACAACTACGTGGGCTTGGACGACAGCGCGCCACAGCAGTTTTCCAGGTTTCTTCGGGATCGGCTCTTTGGCAAACTGCCCTTCAAGGCTGTGCACTACATGGGCAACCAGGTGGGGCAGGAGAAGGAGTATGCCGCCTTGCTGGAACAATACCCCACGGACATCTGTTTCATGGGCATAGGCGAGAATGCCCATATCGCTTTCAACGACCCCGGCAACGCTCAGTTTGACGATCCGGATACTGTGAAGCTGGTGGAGCTGGACCATGCCTGCCGCATGCAGCAGGTAAATGAAGGCAACTTCTCCAGCCTGGATGATGTACCCACCCACGCGCTGACACTGACCATCCCGGCGCTGATGGCCAGCAGCCACGTGATCTGCACCGTACCCGGCATTAACAAAGCACCCGCTACCAAGTGCATGCTGGAAGGTCCAATTGACGAGGACTGCCCGGCATCCATCCTGCGGCAGCATCAAGCCGCCACGCTGTACTTGGATCAGGCGGCGGCATCCCAGCTGAAATAATTCTAAGCGGACGGGAATCAGCCGCTGCGGGCTTACCCGCGGCGGCTGGTTTTCATGGCTTGATCAGCTTGACCAACGCGTCCACAATGGTCTGCAGATAAGCCAGGGTTTCTTTGTTGGTCAAATAACCATTAGCATCCAGCAGCTTTTCCACGTTGCCGATGTAGGCTTCCGGTTGCTGTACCAGGGGCATGTTCAGAAAGGCAAGCACCTGACGCAGGTGTTGGTTAGCACCAAAGCCGCCGATCATGCCGGACGAAACGCTGATGACAGCAGCGGGCTTACCTGCCCACTTGCTCTCGCCCCAGGGACGGGAGGCGATGTCGATGGCATTTTTCAACGCGCCCGGGTACGAGCGGTTATACTCCGGTGTCAGGAACACAAAGGCATCCATGCTGCCAATCAGCCGGCGGAAGTCATCATAGCTTTCGGGTGTTGTGCCTTCAAGCTCATAGTCCTGATCGAACAACGGCAGATGGCGGTATTCGATGAACGATGCATCATACCCCGCCGGAAACAGATGGCTGACAGCCTCAGCCACGCTTTTTGTAAAGGAGCCTTTTCTCAGGCTACCGACAATGACACCTATTTTTTTAGGCATAGGGATTCCTCTCCGTTTCTATGCATATATCAGCCACAGTATTCCAACATCAGCTTGCGATAAAGCATATAGTTTTCAAACGTTACCTCCTCGGGTACGCCATGGTCGCATACCGGGATATATCCGCCCCGGGCACGCATGGCTGGCATAATGTACGCCAAATGCCGCTTGATATCGTCGCCGCCCTTGGCGATGATGCGCTTGTCGATGCCGCCGCGGATCAGCAAATTGGGATATTGCCTGCCCAGTTCCACCACATCGCATCCCGAAGCCACCTCGAATGGGCTCATGTAATCGCAGCCAATGGACGCGTATATGTCGATTACATCGTGGCAGCGACCATCGGTGTCTACCTGAAGATGGATTTTTCGTGTTTGGTCCAGGTTACGCTTTTTCATGTTGGCATATAGCTGCCGGTAGTATGGCAACAGGAACTCTTCCATCATGGCAGGGGATATCAGGGCGCCATGGTTATAGCAGATGTCCTCGCTCAAAAAGAGTGCATCAAAGGCTACTACCTGCTGGTGCCGTTCGATCACCTTATCAGCAAGGTTGTACCAGGCTTGCATGCAGGCGTGAATTAAATCGGGGTCATCATAGAATTTATACAGCAGTTCCCCCGGACCTATCAGGCTGCGCAAGTACATATAGCCACCCACCGCTAACTGGACCACCACATTGCCCTCTTCAGCATCCTTCTTGGCTTTTTCCACGCTGGCGCGGGTCAGCTCCATGCGGCCGGGGGTATCGGGGTCCATGCGCCAGGCTACATCGCGCTCCCAGGTTGCCATATCCTTGACGGGATGGTCCACATACTCGGGCATGAAACCGTCCCGACGCCCCTTGAAGCATAGCAACGCCCGGCCGGCAAAATCCTGCACCAGCTCATAGTTGCCCCGATCCTCCAACACTCTGGTTTCAAACTCCGGCAGGAAGGCTGCCTCGCAGCTGCCCAGGCCATAGATGGTGTTGATGGCGGGCTTGTCAAACCCGAATATTTCACCCAGGTAAGCACCATAGTCCGTAACCTGGTCCCTGGGTTTCAAATGCCCTTCCCTGATCCAGCGGTCCAGCACGTAATAGCCGAATTCCTCCCGGTAGATGGGTGCGCCGGGGCGCATAGCGTAAAAGTCGCGCACCCGCTTGGCGGATGGGCTCATATTATTGTAGGGCACAGGGCCATATATCTCTTTATGCATACGAAAACCTCGGATAGGTTGTCGGCGCTTTTCAAATCGCTTTTTGCCGGCTTTTGAAGGCGCATCGCTTGACCATTGGGCGCATAACAGCCCAAAACAACCGTATCAATAGCACTTCTTGCATTTTCTGCGGCCCATCACTACAGCCTTTTCTTCGGTAACGGCTTCCACGCTTTTAGCGTTGCTCAGTCCGCTGCAGCTTTGGGTGCGATGGTATACCTGCCCTGTTGGTGCAATATATACCAGCGTATCGCCGGACAACAAGGTCAGCTGCAGAGCAGTATCGTCTGCTTCGGCTATAATTTCCCGCAGATGGACTACCCATTGCGCCTGGCTGTCGCTGTCAAGCTCATCAAGGTATACGCGGAAGGCCTGCACCTGATCATCGATGGGCATGCCGGCATTCAGCACCAGCTCCGCAATAAGCGCCTGTACCGAGAACAGCGCCGCGACCAGCACAAGCACAGCTGCAGCAAGCGCCCGCTTTTTCATCTGAACAGCCTCCTTAAAGCGCCCGATTATTCCGCATCGCTGCCAAAAGCCGCCTGCTTCGTATTGGGGCTGGACCGCTTGCCGATATCAGGGTAGCGCCGCTCTATGGCTGCGCGGGAGATTTCTACGTCTTCAAAAGCCTCCTCGGCGTTGGTGCATCCCACAGTGACCATATCCTTCTCGCGCAGGGTGTTCCATACGAAGTTCAGTCCCACGTAGGGTGTTACGCGGCCTGCTGCCATGGGCTTGATGGTCATCACCGGCTTTTTGGCGTTGTGGATGATGGAGGCGACGGTCTCTATCTCAACTTGCATCAGGAACCCCATGCAGTTGAATATCTGGATGTAGGATTCCACATCATAGCCGTTTTCATCAGAGTAAACAACCAGCTCCGGCATATGCGCCGACAGTCCGGGGATCATCCCTTCCTGACGGATCATATCGGTATAGTCAGCCAGGCGGGTTAATTCACGTTTGTTTTTATTCACCAGCTGCTCGGCGCTGGAATGGTGCAGGAAGCAAAACGTGGCGCCATTTTTTTTGCTGCCGCGGATCACAGCCTGCGCCTCGCGCCGCGCCTGCTCGTTATCATCCACGTTTATGATGGGTGTATCGATGAGAATCATTTTTTTACCGGATTTGTCCTGCGCATAGCGCACAGCCTCAGCCAGGATGCTGTCATTTTGCGCCAAGCCCATGATGGTGTCCACTCCATTGTCCAAAAAGGCTTTGATCATGGGATAGGCGCTTTCGGGAGTGGGGAACCGCATTTTGATGTGCTGGTCGGCAGAGGGGGTGCGATGGCTCCACCCCAGCATCCAGTTGGTGCCGATGATCATGCGCGACAAGGAGTGCCCGGCTACTTCTGTGCGTGGGAACAATGCTTTGTTGTTCATGGTTACCTCCGTATATATGATTATTGAATGGGGATGTTTTCCCTGGCTGCAATACGCACCACATGGGCATAGGCAGCCTGGTGATCGATAGGGGCAAGCGCAGCGGCATACCCTGCTTCTTTGACCAGATTTACCCACTCCTCGGGTGTGTGATACGGTTTAACAATGTTTCCACCGAGTTTCATAAGCCTACCCCTTAATTCATAGTTCTCATGACAGGAGCATCATAGGCAAAACCGCAGGAAATGTCAATGAAAGTTTTGTACCGGGGTACCGGGTTGCCATTGGCAATCCGTCAGCAATTCGCTTTTTGCATTCTTGCAGGCAGGATTTTTCATTCATACGGCGAAAGGATAAACAGCGTGCTCTGCGTATAAAATGATATTAAAAGGAGGAAACAATCACAATGGCAGGCGCTGATAAGGTATTGTCTCAGTTTACCCAGGAAATAAAGGAGAAAAGGGCTGCGCCCACGCGCAGGCTGAAGGTGGGCATCATCGGCACAGGCTGGATTGCCGAGTCGCACATCGAAAGCTACAAAAACATGCCCGACGTGGACATCGTCGCCGCAGCCGATCTGATCCCCGGAAAAGCCGAGGCTTTTATGGAAAGCTATGGCGTCAAGGGCGTTCGGTTCTATCCCAGCCATAAGGAAATGCTCGACAACGAGGAGTTGGACGCTGTCAGCGTATGCACCTACAACCGTACGCATGCGGAATGTACAATTTACGCACTGGAGAAGGGCGTCAATGTGCTGCTGGAAAAACCCATGTGCGTCACGCTGGAAGAGGCAGTGGATATCTGCCGCGCCGAAAAGAAAAGCGGCAAGGTGCTCTCCATCGGCTTCCAGCCCCGCGGCGATGAAAACATGAAGTACATCAAGCGCATCATCGAAGCCGGCGAGCTGGGCGACATTTACTACATCCAAACCGGCGGCGGCAGAAGGCGCGGCATCCCCAACAGCACCTTCATCGAGGATAAAACTGCGGGCCTTGGCGCCCTGGGCGACATCGGCTGTTATTCACTGGACATGGTGCTCAACGCCGTAGGCAACCCCAAACCGCTGACGGTCACCGGCTATGTGTCCAATTTCTTTGGCACCAATCCCCTGTATCAGCAGCCGGACCGGTTCCACACGGCGGAGGAAAACGCCAAGCGCTTTAACGTGGACGACTTTGCTGCCGCATTCATTCGCCTGGAGGGCGGCATCATCCTGGACTTCCGGATCTCCTGGGCAATGCACCTGGATACCCCCGGCGACACGGTGATCCTGGGCACCAAGGGCGCGCTGCGCATCCCTTCCACCGATTGCTGGAACGGCACCGTCGGCGGCCCCATGACGCTGTACCGCGATGTGGCAGGCGTGCAGACCCAGCAAGAGCTGCCCATCCTGCCCGACAAGGGCGTCAGCCTGTTTGACATCAAAATTCGTTCGTTCCTGGACGCCATCCTGAACGGCACCCCGGCGCCCGTTCCTGCGTCTGAAATTCTCTACAACCAGGCCATCATCGATGGGATTGCCAAATCGGCAAAGTTAGGCCGCGAAATCGAAATCGTCATCCCGGAGATCTGACGAAGTTCGGCGCCCCAGTACGGCTGCGGGATGGAAAAGTGTCACCATCCCGCAGCCGAATCGTTTGATCATTCCGAACAGGGTATTCTCAGTTGCCTTGTTTCACACCAGCGTTGTACATTTTCAACAATGGCAGTATTCATGGCGAGACTGCTGGACCAAGCGACATCGCCATGGGAGGAAAAATCCATGACAAACAGGGAACGCTTTCTGTCGGTACTGAACTTTGAACAACCTCAGGATCGGCTGCCCGTGGTGGAATGGGCGCCGTTCTGGGATAAAACGTTGTCACGCTGGCACCAGGAGGGGCTGGACCCTGCCTTATCCGGCACAGCCCTATTCCACCGCTTGGGCAGCGATGTGCTGAAAAACTACTGGTTCCCCAGCCTGGATGCGCGCTGTCCCAAACCAGCCTGGCATGGTGCGCCGCTGATTTATGATGAAAAGGACTATGACACCTTGCTGCCATTGCTGTACCCTGAACACGGCATCGACCCGCTGCTGGCAGACATGCGTCGGAACAAGCCGGCGCATGACCGGGGTGAATTGGCGATATGGTTTTCCATGGACGGTGCATTCTGGTTTCCCAGAACGCTGTTTGGCATTGAAAACCATTTCTATGCTTTTTACGATTACCCGGCGCTGTATCACCGGATACTGTGCGACCTGGCGGACTTTCAGCTTCGCCAGATAGAAAAGATATTTGCCATCTGGACACCGGAATTTATGACCATTGCTGAGGACATGAGCTTTAACCTCGGGCCTATGCTATCTCAGGCGTGTTTTGATGAGTTTTTAATGCCTTATTACCAGCGCGTTATTCCCCACATCAAGGCCCGGGGAACCAAGGTGTTCATGGATACCGACGGCAACCCCACCATGATGTTGCCCTGGCTCATGGAAGCCGGTATCGACGGCTTGCTGCCGCTGGAACGCATGGCAGGCGTAGATATCGTGACGATTCGTCAGGCATATCCCAAGTTGTTATTGCTGGGAGGATTTGACAAAATGGTCATGCATCAAGGTGAAAGCGCCATGCGCGCAGAATTTGACCGTATTTTTCCTGTAATGAAACAAGGCGGCTATATTCCCGGGGTCGACCACCAAACGCCGCCCGGGGTATCCCTGGAGGATTTTGAATGCTATATCCGTCTACTGCGGGAATATGCTGAAATGGCTGTGCAATAACATCGGGAGCATTTTAGGATGACTGCAAAACCATTGATTTTTACGCAGTATACGCAACCGTTAAAATATGGTATAATTTATGCGTTTCAACATCAACTACGCTATGGGAGGGCATACATCATTGAATATCCATGTATATGATTCGCCGGAAAAAGCAAGCGAAGCCGCAGCCATGCTGTTTGCGGCACAGGTGCTGAAAAAACCGGACAGCGTGCTGGGTTTTGCCACGGGTTCAACACCTATTCCGACATACAAAAAGCTCGCAGCCTGGCATCAGGCAGGGTTGTTGGATTTTTCCCAGGCCATTAGCTTCAATTTAGACGAGTACGTGGGCTTGGCAAAGGATCATCCGTGCAGCTACCATGTGTTCATGGAGGAGAACCTCTTCCGCCACATCAACCTGAAAGCTTCGTATCTGCCGGACGGCAGTGCAAAAGATCTGGAAGCCGAGTGTAAGCGTTACGACGCAGCAATTGAAAAAGCGGGCGGCATTGACCTGCAGTTTTTAGGCGTGGGCACCAACGGACACATTGGCTTCAATGAACCTGCGGATACCTTTGTATATGGCACGCAGATCGTTAAGCTGACCGATAGCACAATAGCATCCAACCGCCGCTTTTTTAACAGCGCCGATGAAGTGCCCAGGGAAGCGATTGCACTGGGCATTGGTGGCATCATGCAAGCCAAACGCGTGGTGTTTGTTGCCTTTGGGAGCGGAAAGGTACCTGCGGTAACGGCGATGGTCAAGGGCGATATCAAGCCACAGCTGCCGGCCTCCATCCTTCGGTTGCATCAAAACGCCATGGTGATCTTAGATAAAGAGGCAGCAGCCGGGTTATAACCTGTGGATATTTCTGTGGGTAATACAGGAATTAAGCGAACGATTTTTTTGTGGCTTCGTTACAGGCTCATGAAAAACGTTCAACAGGATGTGAACACCTGCATGTGAATGATGTGGACAGCCCAACAGGATGAAAAAACTGGCAATGGCATGGCAAGGGATCGTTTGTTTCAATAAATTATTAAGTATTGGCACAAACAGGTAAATAGCATCATATAGCCATATGCAGGAGTGGGAAAATACAGGGCAACCAGAAAACACCCACAGCCGGTCCACAATCCAAGAGGAAGTTGTCAACAAACTATCCGCGTGGTAACCCATGATCAGGAAACAGAAAAAATGCCTTATCCACGGTTTCCACATCCCCAACTACCACTACTACTTAAAGATAACTACCAGAGCAACAAGGCTGCCCAAGGGCAGGCAAAACGCTGAAAAGGACGTGACAGCATGCGATTTCAAGTCAACGCAAACCACATCAACTACGGCATGGGACTGATCTCCAGGGCGCTGACAGCCAAGCCAACCAAGCTGATATACGAAGGTGTATTCATCGAAACGGTGGACAAAGGCATTCAACTGACATGCACGGACGGCACCATCACGATCAAAACCATTGTGTCTGCTGCTGTCAGCGAGGATGGCAGCGCGCTGCTTCCGGCAAAGCTGTTGGGCGAGTTATTGCGCAAACTGGACGGAGAGATTGACATTGCCTCGGAAAGCAATGCATTTCAGGCAATGATCACAGCCCAGGGCAGCAAAACCAGCATGCTGTGCATGGAAGCGGAGGATTTTCCCGATATATACGATGTTGTGAGCGATCATGTGACGGTGCTGCCACAATCCAGGCTGCGGGACGCAGTCGGCCGGATTATCTTCGCGGTGGCGTCCGATGAAAACAGAAAGATACTGACAGGCTGCCTGATGGAAACCTATGCTGAGGAAGTGCGGTTTGTTTGTTTGGATGGGTTCCGGTTGGGAATGCAGCGCGCCTATGTGAAGAATGAGATACCGATGGGGCAGGAATGCTTAGCGGCGATATTGCCGGGCAAAACCATTGGTGAAATTGCGCACATGATGCCTGAGAGCGATGAGCCGGTACGCATTGTATGCAGCGCAACGCATATGATGGCGGCGTTTGACAACACGAAGGTGTATTCGCCGCTGATCGCGGGCGAGTATATCAACTACAAGCAAATATTGCCCACAACATGGACGACGGCAGTGCGGGTGGACAGAGCGGCGCTGATAGGTGCTATTGACCGCGCGGCGCTGATGGCGCGGGAGGGCAAGAACAACTTACTGAAGTTGCAGTTTACTGACGAAACGCTGACAATATCAGCGTATGCCGAGCGGGGTGCCGCAGTAGAACGGCTGCCGATCGATTTTGAAGGCAGTCCGCTGGATATATCGTTCAATGCACGATATTTGCTAGACGTTATCCGGAACATCGACACGGAGGATATCAGCATGCGTTTTAACACCAATGTCAGTCCCTGTGTGATTTGCCCGGTGGAAGGCAATCAGTATACCTATTTGGTGCTGCCGGTGCGGACGATTGATTGACTCATGGTGTGCTTTTAGATGCAGAAACATATCATTCATGCCTGCAATGGGTTGGCTGTCGAAATAAAAAAGGGACAGACCATCACGGTGGTTGACGTGGAAGGCGGTCAGGTAGCCGACTTTTTTGCCGAGGTGATGAACCAGCCGGATGAATTTTTGTCCCCTGGCGTAACGATAGATTGCAATGGTTCGCTGCGGCTTCAAATAGGCAATTTTATTTACTCCAATCGTTATAACCCGATGTTTCAGGTAGTGCGGGATGATGTAGGTGTGCATGACCTGTTGCACCCATGCTGCCGACCTGAAATGTATGACTTTTTTTATGACAACGGGGAAAGGCATGACAATTGCCTGGACAACATCAACCGCAGCTTAGGTACGATGAGACCCATCATCCAGCCTGTGAACCTGTTTATGAACACAGCGATTGGAGAGGATGGTACGGTGACTGTGAAAGCGCCGGTATCGCAGCCTGGGGACAGCATTGTGCTTAGAGCAAAGATGGATATGCGGGTGGGCATTGCGGCGTGCAGCGTGTCGGAGAGCAGTTGTAACAGCGGAAAGTGCACACCGATCAAAATTATCATCGAAGAATAAAAATTGTATAGAAAGCAGATCCTATCTGTACATTTCCCATGGTAAAAAATGTTTTGGTTGTGGTCTTTACTTTAGTATGATAAAGTGATAAACTATCCTGGAAAGGGGGAGTACCATGAGCTGGAAGAATGACCCGGACCTGGCACAGTTTTTTGACGCGATCATGACATTGGATACACAGACGGAGTGCCTGCGTTTTTTTGAGGATGTGTGTACAATCAAGGAGCTGACCGACATGGCCAAGCGTCTGGAAGCGGCGCGGATGCTGAAAACAGGCATGAACTACAGTGAAGTGGCAGAAAAAACGGGCATGAGCACGGCGACGATCTCCCGGGTAAACAAATGCCTGAAATATGGGGACGGCGGATATGCCACAGCGTTGGACAGGCTTGAGAAAGGCCGAAAGCCATGAGCAAGTTGGAAGATATAGGCAGCCTGATGAGCGCTGAGGAACGGGCGGTGTTCAGCCTGCGGGCACTATATAACAGGCACGGATATACCAGATATCGTGTCAATCACTTTGAAGAGTACGATCTTTATGTTCGCAACAAGGATTTTTTGGTGTCGGACAGCGTCATCACATTCACCGATACCAATGGGAAGCTGCTGGCATTGAAACCTGACGTGACGCTGTCCATTGTGCGCAACACCAGGGATGAAGCAACGGTAACCAAGATGCACTACAACGAAAGTGTATTCAGGGTAGCGCATCGGTCAGGCAGCTTTGAAGAAATCATGCAGGCCGGGCTGGAATGCATCGGCAATATCGGCTTATATGAAACCTGCGAAGTGCTGCTGCTGGCAGCAAAAAGCCTGGAGGCCATCGGCAGCGGGCGGTTTATGTTGGATATATCCCACATGGGGCTGTTAAACGCGCTGTTTTCAGCCTGTGAGGCGTCAGGCGAGGTGAAGGAACGGCTCATGGATAACTTGAACAGAAAGCACCATGGGGAAATCGCCCGGCTTTGCGATGAAGAAGGATTATCTGCTGCATGGCGCGACCGGTTGCTGTTGTTGGTGGAAACCTATGGCGGTTATCCCGTGGCGCTTCAGCGCATGAAAGAAGCATTCACGGATGATGCATATGCTGAGGCGCTGAATGAAATGGAAGCCGTGTGCAGGGCGTTGGACGAAGCAGGATATAGAGACAGCGTATCCGTGGATTTTTCAGTGGTGAACAACGCCAAGTATTACAACGGCATCGTGTTCCGGGGATACTTAGAGGGAATACCGACAGGCGTGTTATCAGGCGGTCGGTATGACCCGCTGATGCGCAGAATGGGCAGAAAATCAGGCGGCATTGGCTTTGCAGTGTCGCTGGACATGCTGGAGGAGCGGGCGGCGCAGCCGGTGGATGCCGATATTCTGCTGCTGTACGACGAGAAGGACGACCCCGCCCGGGTGTTCCAGACGGCTGAAAGGCTGTCGTGCGAAGGCAGCGTGTTCGCGGCGAAAGCGCAGCCGTCAGGCAGAACCTATGGGCGTACGGCGTATATGGACAGGGAGGCGGCAACATGATCAGCGTGGCGTTGCCCAAGGGACGGCTGGGAGAGGCGGCGTACGCGCTGTTGGAAAAGGGCGGGTACGCCTGTTCAGGGATTACGGACAATGGGCGCAAGTTAGTGTTTGAAGATGTGGACAAAGGCATCCGCTATTTCTGGGTCAAGCCTTCGGACGTAGCAGTTTATGTGGAGCGCGGCGTGGCAGACCTGGGGATCGTAGGCAGCGATATATTGATGGAAAAGCGCAGCGATGTGTACGAATTGCTTGATTTGGGGATCGGCCGCTGCCGCCTGGCGGTAGCGGCTGCAAAGGATTACAGGGATGACCCGGTGGCAACGCTGCGCGTGGCGACAAAATACCCAGGGGTGGCTTCGCGGTACTATGCAGATCAAAGCAGACGAATCGATGTAATCTATCTGAATGGCTCGGTGGAGCTGGCGCCGATATTGGGTTTGTCCGATGTGATTGTGGACATTGTAGAAACAGGCGCGACGCTCAGGGAAAATGGACTGGAACCCAAGGAAACCATTGTGCATGTCAGCGCACGGCTGATCGCTAATAAGGCGTCGTTTAAATTTAATGGCAATGAAATTGAAGCGCTGGCTTGTGGGTTGCGAAGCGCAATCAGGGAGGATACATGATCCGGATCATCGAGGGTGTGCAGGAAAGAAAGAGCCTTTTCACGCGCAGAAAAGAGCTTGTCGAGGGATTGTCTGAAACAGTGGCGGCCATCATCAGGGATGTCAGGCAGCGTGGTGACGAGGCGCTGATGGATTATACCGAGCGCTTTGATGGCATCAGGCTGGCGCGGTTTGAAGTGACAGAAGCTGAAATGGACGCTGCTGTGCGTGGCGCCGATGCCGCGCTGGTGGACGCGCTTGAGATGGCGGCGAATAACATCCGCATGTTTCACGTGAAACAATTGCGCCGGGGCTTTGTCATGGACGAGCGACCCGGCGTGGTGCTGGGGCAGAAGGTCACGCCGATTGCCAGCGTAGGTTTGTACGTGCCGGGCGGTACGGCGGCTTATCCCTCCACCGTGCTGATGAACGCCATACCGGCTGTGATTGCGGGCTGTCCTGACGTATGCATCACAACGCCGCCCGGCACAGGCGGCAGCATCAGCCAGGCCGTGCTGTTGGCGGCTAAGATCGCGGGTGTGCACCGCGTGCTGAAGGTGGGCGGCGCCCAGGCGGTGGCTGCGCTGGCATATGGTACGGAAAGCATACGACGGGTCGACAAGATCACAGGCCCCGGCAATGCATATGTTACTGAGGCAAAGCGCCAGGTGTTCGGCGATGTGGGCATCGACATGGTGGCAGGCCCAAGCGAGATCATGATCGTTGCGGATGAGAAGTCCAACCCCGCACATTTGGCGGCGGACTTGCTCTCTCAGGCTGAGCACGATCCCTTAGCCAGTGCTGTGCTGGCGACCGACAGCAGGGAGTTGGCGGACCGGGTAGCGCGAGAAATCGATCGGCAGCTGGCGCAGCTTCCTCGGGCGAACATCGCGCGCGCGTCCATTGAGAATAATGGCGTGATTGTCGTTACAAAGGACATCAGCGAAGCGGTTGACATCGCCAATGAGCTGGCGCCCGAGCATTTGGAGCTGTGTGTGGATGATCCGTTTGCCCTGCTGTACAGTGTAAAAAATGCAGGGTCGGTATTCCTGGGCAGGTATACGCCTGAGGCAGTGGGCGACTATATCGCCGGCACCAACCACACGCTGCCCACCAACGGCACGGCAAGGTTTTCAAGCCCGCTGTCCGTGGACGACTTTGTCAAAACCACGCAGTTTACCTATTATTCACGGGGCGCGCTGGCGAGAGACGCCGCTGCTGTCTGCCTGCTGGCGGAACAGGAAGGGCTTCAGGCACACGCTGCCAGCGTCCGGATCAGAGAGGAGTCCATATGAGCAAATTCCTGGCATCCCAATGGCAAGTGCTGACCCCTTATACGCCCGGTGAGCAGCCGCAGGATAGGGCGTACATCAAGCTGAATACCAACGAAGCGCCCTTTGCGCCGGCGCCGGAGGTGATAGCGGCGGTTTCGTCTTCCGTCATGGAAAACCTGCGCCTGTATCCTGACCCGGAGTGCGGGATGCTGCGCGACGCACTGGCATCGCAGCATGGCTTAGCCCGGGGCAATGTGTTTGTTGCCAATGGGTCGGACGATATCTTGAATTTTCTGTTTAAAGCATACGCGGCGAATGGCGGCAAGGCGTATTTCCCCGACGTAACATACGGGTTTTATAAGGTGTTCGCGGCGCTGCACGGGGCAGACTGGCAGGAAGTGCCTGTGCGCGATAACTTTACAATCGATTGGCGCGATTATTTCGGCAAGGATGGCTTGATTGTGCTGGCAAACCCCAACGCGCCCACAGGCGCCTATCTGGCGCAGAGCGACATCAAGCGCATTGTGGGCGGGCATCCGGGCAGCATCGTGGTGGTGGACGAAGCATATATCGACTTTGGGGGCGCTTCCTGCGTGCCGCTGGTGCGCCGGTATGATAACCTGGTGGTGGTGCAGACGTTTTCAAAGTCCCGTGCGATGGCGGGGGCGCGGCTGGGGGTAGCCTTTGCGCAGGAGGCGCTGATCCGCGACCTGGAGCTGTTCAAGTATGTAACGAACCCCTATGCCATCAACCTGATGACCATGAAAGCCGGGTTGGCAGCGATATCGGCAGCGCCTTACTATGCCGCTCAGTGCCGCGCCATTGCCCGCACCCGGGAAGAAACTGCAGCGCAGCTGACGGACAAGGGCTTTCAGGTGCTGCCCTCGATGGCGAACTTCCTGTTTCTTTCTCACCCTGCAGTATCGGGGAAGAACCTGTATTTGAAGCTGAAGGCGCAGGGTATTTTAGTGCGTCATTTTGATGCACCGCGCACCAGGAACCATATCCGCGTGACCATTGGCACTGATAAACAGATGGCGGCGTTCATCGAGGCAGCGGCAGCCATTGCCGGAGGTGATAATATATGAGAACGGCAAAGATTGTGCGAACAACAACCGAGACGGATATTGAGCTGCGGCTTGACCTGGATGGTGCGGGCAGGGCTGATATCAATACAGGCTGTGGTTTTTTGGACCACATGCTCAATCTATTTGCAGCACATAGCCGGTTTGACCTGTCCATCCGCTGCCGTGGCGATATGGAGGTGGACGCTCATCATACAACGGAAGATGTCGGGCTCTGCCTGGGACATGCCTTGAAGGAGGCGCTGGGCGGCAAGGAAGGCATATGGCGCTATGGCGACATGGTGCTGCCCATGGATGAGGCGCTGGTGCTGTGCGCGGTGGACCTGTCCGGCCGCAGCCACCTGACCTATGATATCAAGGTACCATCTGCGAAAGTAGGGAATTTTGATACCGAGCTGGCTGAGGAGTTTTTCGCCGCCCTGTCGCGCAGCGCCGCGCTGACGCTGCACCTGCGTCAGCTGGCAGGCAGCAACACCCACCATATCCTGGAGGCTGTGTTCAAAGCCTGCGCGCGGGCGCTGCGGCAGGCCTGCGCGATGGACCCGGGCATCGGGGGCCAGGTTCCTTCCACCAAGGGGACGCTGATATGATTATCTACCCGGCCATTGACTTATACCAGGGGCAGGCTGTTCGTCTGTTTCAGGGCGATTACGACCAGATGACGGTCCACGATCTCGATCCGGCAGCCGCAGCGCAGCGGATGAAGGCGCAGGGAGCGACCCACCTGCACGTGGTCGACCTGGAGGGTGCAAAGGCGGGCAAGCCCGTTCACACGGCGCTGATTGCGCGGATTGCGAAAGAAACAGGTCTTTTTATCCAGGCAGGCGGCGGCATCCGCACCATGGAGGACATCAGCGGGCTGTTGGCTGCCGGCGCCAGGCGTGTGATTCTGGGCACAAAGGCGGCAGAGGACGATGCCTTTTTACAGGAAGCAGCGCGCCGGTTTGGCGGAGCCCTTGCAGTAGGGGCCGATCTGCGGGACGGCAAGGTCGCTGTGCGCGGCTGGCGGGACACGCTGAACCTGAGCTGCAGCCAGCTGGCGGACAGGCTGACCGCCTATGGCATCACCACCATGATTGTTACCGATATCGCGCGGGACGGCGCCATGCAGGGGGCTAATATCGGTCTATACAAGGAAATGCAGGCGACGGGACTGTCCATCATCGCATCGGGCGGCGTATCGTCCCTGGAGGATGTGCGCAGCTTAAGGGCACTGAACCTGGCGGGGGCTATCATCGGCAAAGCATATTATACCGGCGCTGTCGATCTGGGCAGCGCCATCAGGGAGGCATTATGACATATAAGCGCATTATCCCCTGCCTGGACGTGCGGGACGGAAAGGTTGTTAAGGGCGTTAGGTTTGAAAACCTGCAGGAAATCGACGAACCGACGGTGTTAGCCGGGCAGTATGCTGAAGCCGGTGCCGATGAGCTGGCGTTTTATGACATCGCTGCGTCGGTGGAGGGGCGTGGGCTATATGAAGAAACGCTGCGCGCCGTGACAACAGAGGTGTCCATTTCATTGATTGCTGGAGGCGGCATCCGGTCATTGGCAGATATTGAGCGGGTGTTGGCATGCGGTGCTAAAAAGGTCAGCCTGAACACTGGCGTCATAGACAACCCGGGTCTCATTGCCGAAGCAGCGGCACGCTATGGATCAGGGTGCATCGTGCTGTCCGTTGATATGAAGCGCGTGGGCGATGCGTACCATGTGTTCCGCAGCGGCGGACGCGTTGATACAGGCATCGAAGGCATCGGCTGGATCACCCGCTGTGTCCAAGACGGCGCGGGCGAGGTGGTGCTCAATGCCATCGACACCGACGGTGTTCGGGAGGGGTATGATATCGATATGCTGCGTGCGGTGACCGAGGCGGTGGATGCACCGGTGATCGCATCGGGCGGCGCAGGCAGCGTGGATGACTTTATCCGGCTGTTTCAGCAGGTGCCCAAGGTGGATGCCGCGCTTGCAGCTTCGGTGTTTCATTTCGGGCTGGTCGATCTTGCTGTGCTGAAGCAGGCGTTGCGCAACCACGGCATCAAGGTGAGGAGATGAGTATGAACATGGAACGCATTCAGTTTAATGAAAAAGGATTGGTGCCCGCCATTGTGCAGGACGCTGAAACGGGCAAGGTGCTGATGATGGCCTGGATGAACCGGGAGAGCCTGCAGCGCACCAGGGAAACCGGCTGGGCACATTTTTACAGCCGTTCCCGGCAAACGCTGTGGATGAAGGGGGAGACCAGCGGCAACCGCCAGCGCGTGCTGAGCGTACAGGCTGACTGTGATGGCGATACGCTGCTGTTGAGGGTAAAAAAGGAAGGGCCGGCTTGCCATACGGGCAGCGAAACCTGCTTTGGCGTTCCGTTATGGGAAGAGGATGAGGCAGCCCCTTTCTCGCTGGACAGCCTGATGGCGACCATTTTAGGCAGAAAAAACCAGCCCAAGGAAGGCTCGTATACCACTTACCTGTTTGACAAGGGGCTGGACAAGATATTAAAAAAAGTAGGCGAAGAATCCACTGAAGTCATCATCGCTGCCAAGGGCGGCGACCGGGGGGAAACCGTATACGAAATCGCCGACCTGGTATACCACATGCTGGTGCTGATGGTGCAGGCGGGGATATCGCTGGACGATATCAAGCAGGAGCTGGCAGGCCGGCACGTGATTGACCACAAGGAAAAACAGCAAAGCATGAAAGGGAAGTGACCGCCTGCAGGCAGTGAGTTATGTGAAAAAGCGATATATGTACCCTATAGAGCAAATCATGCTTTTTGTAAGATTTCGTAATCCGATCCCGCAGTTGTCTCAAAACGATAAATTTTGCCCCAGGATGATTCTTCATAAGTGGTTTTAACTTCATTTTGAGCGCTTATAACACGCATACCACTTTCCCAAGGAGACAAGATCGTACATATTCTGCCTTTTTCGCTATGTAGCATTATGTTCTCTATTTGACCGTCTCGTAAATCTGCACAAACTAAAAATGCTCCATATGATCGAAGATTATGGAATGATGCGTTACGACGTTTATTCCAAACTGGGAATAATCGTATCATGCCTTCATGACTTTGTAACAGCATAGAATTAATACAACTAGGTACAGCACTGCAACATTCGATCCCTCCTCCGCCATAGTATATGAAGTAATTCGAAAATCCATGCTTGTTTATTTCATTGTTCATTTTATCAAGTATGGTTTCAGCATCAATACCTAAATGTACAGCTGCAGTAAAAAATGTTGGAAAGGCGTTGTAATCATCCCAACGATCCAACTCGATTAATGTATTACGTGCAATTTCAAGCAAGGTTTCATCTGATGAAAGGCCGATTGCTCCTGCCGGGAATACGTGTTGAATGCCTAAACTATTTGAGGAGCACCAATCCATGCCCTTCTCTGTATACCGAAAAACTGTATGTCCGTTACGTTCTTGCAGAGGAAAACAACTGAGATGCTCTAAAATATGTTTCCATCGCTTTTGTTGCTCTTTATCTTGTCCAATATAATCACTTATATCTATAATGCCTTTAAAAACTGCTCGCAACAGACCTAATGTTACTAGGCTGTTCATATCTGTAGAGTAGTCTGTTGGTATGTTATCACCAAAATCCCATATAAAACGAGCTAAAAATGCATTTTCATGTATAGAATCGTTATATACAACATAACGATCATCTTCCCAACATAAGTAATCTTCCCAGAATGCCACCACTTCTTTTAAATAAGGATAAGCATATTTACGTGCATAATCCATATCATATGTCGAATAAAAGCGCATAAGCATATTCATTGCTGCATATGCGGCATTTGATTTTTGGCCCCAGAAAGGGGTAGCGCGATCTGGTGAGCCGTCAGATCGAAACATTGCTGAAGCTTCCAATCCAAACGGACCAATACCTACCACAGAATATACACCTCTGCAATTTAGTAGCGTCCGTGCGTTTTGTTTTGCCTGAGGAATGTAATCTATAATAGGCACATCATATGGTTCAGTGAGTTCTATGTGATTGGATGAATACGATCCCCACCAGGGGGCTTGATAATTATAGTTAAGATGATAATCGCCTCCCCAATTTGGCTGATCGGTTGTTATAAAATTACCAAATAATCCCGGTGCAAAAGAGCCTTTCTTGCTGCAGCAAGCCATGATGTAGTGAGAGCCATACCAATACTCCATAATCTGCTCCATATCATCTAAATAGATAGCAGATTGGTTCCAGAAATCTGTCCACCATGATAGATGCTGTTGCCAATATTCATCAAGCTTCTTTTCGTTGATTTGGTCAAGCGCTTTCTGGACAGCAACCCGATAAGCTGTGGTATCATGATTTGTATAAGCAGCTAAAACAATATCGACGTATTCACCTGCGCTTAATACACCTGCAATATCAGACCACTCATAAACACGCAAGCCAGCTACAGCACTTGTTGTCCATTCCATGCTATCATTTGCATAATGCTTTTCGATGATAATATTGTTCTCCCATGCTGTTCGTATACGTTTTGCATCTGGATCCTCAAGCGTAGATAGGTTAAGCCTCAAATCAGCTTGTCCACTTATACAACTTACACGCGTAATGAGCAATGATTGTTTGTATGGTGCGTAACACCGTATACGAAGATTATTCCCATTATGTGCCCATTCTATCTCTATATACGCCTCTGCTAAGTGTTGCTGTGCACGAAAAGTTCCCTTAGAAAGTGCGTTTGATGCTAATGACATCACAGCAAGCGATTTTACTCCACCGCCACACTGGTGTGGTTTTGCTGACCACATATCATTTTTTCCAATCCAACAAGTTAGTTCATTTTGGTGAATTCCCCACACAGCTCCCATATCTCCATTGCCGATCAAAGGCCCATCAGGAACTCCTTTTGTGGGCGTATTCTTTGGTGTTGACAAAAACACGCCTCTTATTCTTTTAACAACTTCATATATCTTCATTAGACTACCTCCTGTTAATAAGGGGTGAAAAGGTAGGATCGCTCGTTTTAATTTAACGAGCGATCCCAATAGAAACACTGGTGTTTATTGCGTTATTAATGCGGCTTTCTCATTATACAGATCAAGAACTTTTTGAATATTCGTATCTTCTATGTTTTTGACATAAGAATCCCAATCATTTTCGACAGATAGTTCACCACGAATGAATTTCAGCTTTGTTTCATCAACAATTGTATTAGCTACTGTCATTATTGTTGCATTATCTTGCGATTCATCAGTGGTAAAAGATACAGGTGGAGCAAAAACATTTGTTGGAATCAACTCGCTATCCGGCCAACTATATTCTGGGAAAGCTTCTTCCCATGAGATTTCTATATATTTCCCATCTATATAGCTTGCTTCTTTAGGTGCGAAATCAAGAAAGGCTTTGGTGTCAATGGCTAATTGTAATCCAGGCCGATACATTGAGCTTGCGCGCATACCCCAGTTATCACCCTCTGTCCATGGATTTGCTGCATTTTTTATCTGATCAATAAAAGTTGGGTTGCCATTCTCGTCTCGAACAAAGCTATCGCCTTCAATGCCCCATGTAACTAACTCAATGACCTCATCCGTGAACTGCAAATCGCACATCTTGATGAGTAGCTCACGATTATCTGCATCAGCGTTAATGGTAAGCATATGCGAACCCAGTGTTGGTTCGTTCACATTGACTACATTCTGCCAAGCAACTCCATACTTTTCATCGCTTGGATAAAGAGCATTGACCCATACCCCATCGGCCTCCTCATTATTATTCCAATCTACAACGTAATTAAACCATATACTCATCTGCATATAGTTACTGCCATTTAGAGCGCGCATAGTACGTGTATCGTTATCATATGTAAAACTTTCTGGGTCAATTAAGTTTTCTGAGTATAATTTATTGGCAAAAGCAAGCATGTCTCTATAGCCGTCAGTAATAGGTCCGTACACAAACTCGTTACCATTCCAGAAGATACCACCCGCAGTTTTGAAGACCCCATGCCAATTTGCGTATGCAACAGGATACTTATCGGGAAATAGGGTTCTTAATTGTTTGGCTGCCTGATAGAATTCTTCAGTTGTTTCTGGTATTTTTATGCCTTGGTCTTCGAAAACATCATATCTGTAGGCTGAAACAGAATAGATGCCAAGCCCTTGCTCTAGACGGGGGATTTCAACATTGCGAAAGCCATAGTAATGTCCATCAGCATTCTCAATTTTTGAGCGACCATAGTGAATAGAATCAACAAACTTAATATAATTCGGCATTATTTCTTCATATTCACTGAGTTCAACAAAGATATCCTGATCTTCATAGGGGATTGTCGCGTCAGCTGTTGGTACATACATCAGGTCAGGTAAATCACCAGAAGCCATTGCAAGATTTGTTTTTTCAGCAAACTCCCCCCAGGGGATAAAGCTCCAAGTAAAGTTGATGTCGACATCGAGGAGTTTGTTCATCAATTTCTCCCATTGTTGATGTACAGGTTTGTCGGTTGGTATACCACCAAAGTGTGGCATCATGACGGATACATCGATCTTTTGTGTTTTCTCTGCCGTGACGATGGGCATAAGTCCAACAGTTACAGTCAATAGGACGATAAGGAACAGAACAGTCTTTGGTCTACGCATGGGAACTTCCTCCTTACATATATTTGATGCGGGCATGTATATCCCGTCATCCTTTAATGGAACCAAGTGTAACACCTGTAACAAAGTATTTTTGCAAAAAAGGATATAGAAACGTTATTGGTAACATTGCAACGACTACAACAGCCATTCGAACAGATTTGGGATTAATTTTTAAGCTTTGAAGCATCATTTGCATCTCTTGTGGAACTGTTCCGTCAATTCCTTCAAGTGGATTGAATAAATACCTTCGCAATATTAGCTGTAAAGGATAGCTTCGCTCATCCTTCAAGTAAATCAACGCATTGAACCAGGAATTCCATGTACCAACAATGGAGAATAATGTAAAAGTCGCAAACAAGGCCTTTGATAAAGGTAGAACAATACGGACGAGCAATACTACGTCATTTGCTCCATCGATATATGCGGATTCACGCAGTTCTTTGGATAATCCTTGGAAGAAGGTACGAAAGACAAATACGTTATATGCGCTAACGCAGCCAGGTAAAATCATAACCCAATACGTTCCTATTAAGCCTAATTGGCGTATCCATAAATAAGTTGGTATGAGTCCGCCACTAAAAAACATGGTTATTGTTAAGTAGACAGTTATCAGCTTCTTAGCTTTGAATTCAGCTATGGATAATGGATATGCTAGCAAAGCTGTGCAGGAAAGCATCGTGATGACTGATCCCGCGGCGTACAATACGGTATTCTTATATGCACTCCATACTAAATTGTCTTTCAAAACAAGTGAGTATGCATTAAAGTTAATTCCGCGCGGAAAGAAACTAACGTTACCAAGCATAAGGTTATCATTGCTACTCAATGACATTGCTATGACATTCAGAAAAGGATATACCATTATTATCATAATCAAGAACATAGAGAGATTAATGAAAACGTCAAGTAGCCTGGACGAAAAGGATTCTTTGTGCTTTCTCATCGTAACAACTCCTCAGAACAAACTTGTTTCGGATACTTTGCGAATGAATAGATTTGCGCTCAGCAAAAAACAAAAGTTTACAAGCGTTTGAAAAAGACCGACAGCAGTTGAATATTCAAACCTGGCTCCTTCAAGTCCCTCTCGATATGTATATGTACCAATAATATCGGCAGTCTCATACGTTGAAGGTGAATACATAAGAAGTACCTTTTGCGTGTCTGATCCGAAAAGGTTACCTATTGCGAGAATAAAAAGGATAATGATTGTTGGCAATAAATGTGGAAACGTTATACTCCGTATTTTTTGTAATCGACCTGCGCCATCAATGTCTGCAGCATCGTACAATGTTGGATCAATCCCAGTAAGCGCAGCTAAATAAATAATAGAGCCAAACCCGACACCTTGCCAAAGACCGGAAGCAATATAAAGTGTACGAAAGTATCGGGCTTCACTTAAAAAGTTGATCGGCGTGAGGTTAAATAAACCTCTGATGGTGTTAAATAAGCCATCTGAGGCACAGAAAGCTGGCAACATGCCAACAATGATCACTGTAGAGACAAAATTTGGGTAGTAAGATACAGTTTGGACTAATTTTTTGTATTTTGCGTTTTTTACTTCATTAAACATAATTGCTAAAATAATAGGTGCAGGAAAAGTCCAGAGCAGATTGTAAAGCCCCAATAAAAAAGTATTGCGTATTGTACGAATGGCAAAAGGATTGTTGAAGAAGGTTTGAAAATATTCAAGCCCAACCCATGGACTTTTAAGAATGCCTAACTTAACTTTGTATTTTTTAAAGGCAATAAGTATACCATACATTGGAACATAATTAAATATGAAAATGACAGCTATACCAGGCAATACCATAAGATAAAGCCATTTCCGCAGCTTGAATTCACGTTTCAGCATGTC
Organism: Christensenellales bacterium; assembly: GCA_050952845.1. Lineage (GTDB taxonomy): Bacteria > Bacillota > Clostridia > Christensenellales > Aristaeellaceae > JAGVSV01. The sequence goes on along the minus strand of JBMNLP010000001.1, from coordinate 3,177,729 downwards.
GAGCAAATTTAGTTTCTTATATGCTGGTTTGGTAGATATACCTCTGTGTATACTCATTTGATGCCTCCTCATCTGTATGAAGATTTCGAATTGAGTCATAAAGAATAAGGTCAGAAGGTACAATATATTCTAAGCTGCTGTTTCGTAATTCGCCGCGTATTTTTTGAAGCAGGACTTCTGCAGCTATTCGTCCGATTTCGTAGAAGTTTTGTTGCATTCCAGTAATACGATATGGAGTTGTTTGTGATAGATTTATGCTATCATAAGTTACAACAGATATATCGTCGGGAACGTGTATATGCATTCGTTTGAGCGTGTATAGCACAGCTTTTGCGATTTGGTCATTTGCTGTAAACAAGGCAGAGACATTATGATCAACAAGCAATTGTTCCAGCTGATGAGAAAACTGGTCAAATTCGTCTTGGAAGTCTTCCTGTTTTGTTTTGATAAAGAAGTCATGAATATCTGATTTCTTAAGTTGAGCATCGTAACACGCGCGTCGAAAACCTGAATATCGCTCCTCTATAGTGCTAACATGATTGATACGAACAAACGCAATGTTTCTATGGCCATTATCAATAAGCATTCGTGTGAGTCGATATGCACCGTTAGAGTTATCCGTTGTTACACATGGAACGGAAAAAAGCGGCAAGGATCGATCAACAAAAACCAAGGGGACAGATCGCTCTAACAGGGAATTAACGGCATTGACAAATTGATTATCTGGCTCTCCTTCTTGATGTATTGGAGCAATGATCATACCGTCCAAAGGTGTGTTAGTCATATCATTCAATGCTTTCATCAGGCGGGCAGAGTCACGATCGTGACTTATGGTTATCATTGAATATCCTTTAGAGCGAAGAGTATCCTCAGCTCCCCTGAGAGCAGACATCCATAGCGGGTTATCAATGGATATAATGCATGAGGCTATTAGTCTGTTGCGATTATCATTTCGCAACTCATTGATGATCAATGTACCTACACGATTTTCACTTTTAACAATACCTTTGTTTTCTAAATACTTTAATGCTTTTGCAATTGTATTAACGCTGGATTGATAATATTGCGCAAGTTCTCGCCTTGTAGGAAGTTTCTGTAGCAAACTAAATTCATTGCTCAGTATACGATGGTGTAGATCATATGCTATCTGTAAGTAGCTTTTTCTTTTTTCTGGCTTTCTCAAGAGATTCTGCCTCTCATCTTAATACCATGCTGTTGCATCAAACGCTGTATCAGTGTTGGATCATTCTGTATCATTGTAGCAGACAGAATTCTGAAAGTCAATAGTTATTTTCAGAACTTTTTCCAGACATTCTAGAAATTATTAATTATTTTTCCTGAGTTTTACACTTGAACACAAATATAATGCCCGAAAACCCTTATAATTACTGGCTGTTTACAGCATAAAAAAATTATTATCATCATTTTTGTGTATCTACATTGTGTCTACACGAGACATATGATATAATGACTCCATCTGTTGTAAGGAGGATCGAGAGATGAAGCCAGCGTATCACCGACATGACATAAGTGATGATGTATGGAAATTACTCGAACCATTGCTACCAGGGCAACGCGGTCAATGGGGAGGGATTTCGCATGATAACAGGAGGTTTATCAACGCGGTATTCTGGGTATTGCGAACAGGAGCTCCCTGGCGAGACTTGCCTCCAGATTATGGGAAGTGGGGAACAGTGCATCAACGATTCATTCGTTGGCGCAGGAGCGGAGTGTGGGAAAAGGTTCTTGAAGCTCTTGTTCAGGATCCGGATTATGAATGGCTGATGATAGATACAAGCCACATCAAGGTTCATCCCCACGCAGCCGGAGCAAGAGGCGGGAATCAAGATATGTCCCGCACAAAAGGGGGCTCAACACCAAGATACATTTGGCCGTGGATGCGCATGGTATGCCAGTCCGAGTTCTTATCACAAAAGGTACCAGAGCTGATTGTAAAGAAGCTATCCATCTGATTGAGGGAATAACGGCTGAAGCTCTGCTTGCGGACAGAGGGTATGATACGAATGAGATCATTGCTTATGCTACGTCAGCCGGTATGGAAGTTGTCATTCCACCAAAGAAGAATCGTAAAGAGAAGAGAGATTATGATGAATATCTGTATCGTATACGTCATTTGGTTGAGAATGCATTTCTTGTTCTTAAGCGTTGGCGAGGGATCGCAACTCGTTACGCGAAAACCAGTGATGGCTTCATCGCTGCCGTTTTGGCTTGATGTATCGCTATTTGGGCAGGCATTCTCGCCTGACTCGTGTAGATACTATCTAAAAAAACACTGTCCAAGTTTAGAGCAGATTTACACAATGCCTGCCCGCTTGATTTGGATACAACTTCAAGGGATTGCTTCGCCCAAATACGATAGTTCCTTTGGATTTTTCTACTACAAGGCTTTGTCAACTTTGGGCCTCTTGGCCCTCTGACACTCTGTTTTTTCCCCCTGTTTTTTCCCCGTATTCTCTTTGACGGCAAATTGGCAGCTATGGTATCATTCCTTGAAGCATGCCACAGGCGATTGCCCGGAAAGGAGACAGGCATGACCAACTTTGTTTTTATATCACCGCATTTTCCGGAGCATTACTGGCGCTTTTGCCGGGCGCTGAAGGATGCCGGCGTCCGGGTGCTGGGCATTGCCGATACGCCCTGGGAGCACCTGCTGCCGCAGCTCCGGGATGCGCTGGATGACTATTATCAGGTGCCTTCGCTGGAGGACGGCGAGGCGGTGCTGCGCGCCGTGGGCTGGTTTACCCACCGTTGGGGCAAGATCGACTGGCTGGAGAGCAACAACGAGTACTGGCTGGTGCAGGATGCCTGGCTGCGCACCATGTTTCATATCACCACGGGACCACAGGCCGGGCAGATGGATTTATACAAGCGCAAGTCCGCTATGAAAAGCGGCTATCAGCGGGCAGGTGTGCCGGCAGCCGCCTGGCGCATGGCGACCACGCTGGCAGACGCCGAAGCATTTGCCGGTGAGGTGGGATATCCGCTTGTCGCCAAGCCCGACAGCGGCGTCGGCGCAAGCGACACCTACCGCCTGCGCAACCGGGCGGAGCTGGCGGCCTTTTTCACGAAGCTGCCCATTCAGCCCTACATCTTAGAGCAATATGTGTTTGGCACCATCTGCTCATACGATGCCCTGGTGAACAGCCGGGGTGAACCGCTGTACGAAACCGGCAACATCACGCCCTTTTCATTGATCGACGTGGTCAACGAGGAGCTGGATTCGGTGTACATGATCGTGCCCGAGCTGCCCGATGACCTGAAGGACGCCGGGCGGCGCACCGTGAAAGCCTTCGGCGCCAAAAGCCGCCTGGTGCACTTTGAGTTTTTCCGCCTCGACCGCGACCAGACGGGACTGGGCAAGAAAGGCGACATCGTGGCGCTGGAGGTTAACATGCGCCCTTCGGGCGGCTTCACGCCGGACATGATCAACTATGCCGGCAGCGTGGACATCCACCGCCTGTGGGCCGACATGGTGGCCCATGACGCAATCAGGCTGGATGCCCGTAGGAAAACCTATTACTGCGTGTTTGTAGGCAGGCGCGACGGCAAGCCTTATAAACATACCCACCAGGCTGTCATCGAGGCCTATGGACACCGCCTGGTCATGCAGGAGCGGCTGCCCCAGGTGTTGTCCAACACCATGGGCAACGCCATGTACCTTGCCCGGTGCATCAACAGAGAGGAAGCGGACGCCTTTATCGACTACGTCCGGGAAAGGGCCTGACAATGGGCAAACGGCATCACAGCTTTTACAGCCCCGCGCTGGGGCGCGATATGGCGATGGACATCCACGGCCACGCCGGCAAACCCTGCCTGGTGTTTCCCTCGCAGGACGGGCGGTACTGGGATTATGAGAACTTTGGCATGCTGGAACCCTGCACCAGGCACCTGAGGGAAGGTAAAATCCGCCTGTACTGCGTGGATGGCATCGACAGCGAAACCTGGTCCAACACCATGATGCACCCCCGGGACCGGCTGCTGCGCCACGAGCAGTGGTTCCGGTATATCGTCGACGAACTGGTGCCCTTTATCAGGGACGATGCCGGCTGGGACGGGCGCATGATGACCACCGGCTGCAGCATGGGCGCCACCCACGCCGTCAACACGCTGTTTCGCCGGCCCGACCTGTTTGACACCGTCATCGGGCTCTCCGGCGCCTACGACGCCGCCTGGCTGTTAGACGGCTACACCGACGACCTGGTGCACCTGAACAGCCCGGTGTCCTCCATCAGCGCCATGCCGCACGACCATCCTTATATCGCGATGCTGAACACCTGCACCATCATCATCTGCGCGGGCCAGGGCGCCTGGGAGGAGCAAATGCTGCACAGCATGGGCCTGCTGCAGGAGGCGATGAACCAGAAGGGCATCAACGCCTGGTTTGACCGGTGGGGGCCCGATGTCAACCACGACTGGCCCTGGTGGCGCGTGCAGATGGCGTACTTTTTAGACAAGATCATGCCATAAGAACATATCCTTTACGCGTCTATCCTGTAAACAGCAGCCAACCATGAAAGGGAACGTCATGAGCGCATCAGACGACCGGCGCAAAGCCGAGATCATCCGCCTGCAGAGCGAGGTTATCCGCCAGCTGGCCGGCGAAAACCTGCGCCGCGTCGGGGAGGACCTGTGGGGCATGCCCCCTGCGAAGAATGAGCCGGACCTTCCCGACACCCCGCCCGCAGGCTATCCCCCCGTGCCCGACGTGTTCGGCACGGACAACGCCGCAGCCGAGGAAAAAAATGCGGAGGAAGCCCCGGCTGCCCCGCCCCGCGAAAACATAGAGGACCTGCGGGAGGAGCTGCACAGCTACATCGGCTTGGACCTGATCAAACAGGAAGTGGACAGCCTGATCAACCTGGTCACCGTGTACAACCTGCGCCGCCAGCACAACCTGCCCTGCGAGGATTTGTCGCTGCACATGGTGTTTTCCGGCAACCCGGGCACGGGAAAAACCATGGTGGCGCGGCTGATGTCGCGCATCTACCATGCGCTGGGCATCCTGTCCAAGGGGCACCTGGTGGAAGTGGACCGCAGCGGCCTGGTGGCGGGCTATGTCGGGCAAACCGCCATCAAAACCCGGGAAGCTGTGCAAAAGGCGCTGGGCGGCGTGCTGTTTATCGACGAAGCCTATGCGCTGACCTCCCGCGGCATGAACGACTACGGTCAGGAGGCTGTGGAAACGCTGCTGAAAGCCATGGAGGACCATCGGGACGACCTGATCGTCATTGTAGCCGGCTATGCGGAGCTGATGGACGCGTTTATCCATGCCAACCCAGGGCTGGAGAGCCGGTTCAACCGGTTCATGCATTTTCCGGACTATACCGTCGACGAAATGATGGCCATATTCACCATGCGCGGCGACAAAGCCGGCTATGTCTTAGCAGAGGACGCCAAAGAACCGCTGCGAAAAATCATTGAACAGGCCAGCGCCGACAACATCGGCTTTGGCAACGCCCGCGGCGTGCGCAACCTGTTTGAACAGGCGGTGTCCCGGCAGGCCAACCGCCTGGCTGGGCAGCCTGATGTAACCAGGGAGCAGCTGATGCTGATCACGGTTGCCGACCTGCCCGGCGGTGAAGCCGCCCCGCCGGCACAGGCAGATGCACCCAGCAGCGCAGGGGAGGACGGCAGAGCATGATCAGCTTCCGCAACGACTATGGCTTTGGCGCGCACCACAGCGTGCTGGCGCACCTGGCGGCCATCAACCCATATGCGCATGCAGGCTATGGCACCGACAGCCGCTGCGCAGCCGCAGCGGAGAGTATCCGGGATATGTTTCATGCGCCTGAAGCCGATGTGCATTTTATCCCCGGCGGCACATTGGCAAATCTCACCGTGATCGCCGCCATGCTGCGCCCGCATCAGGGCGCAATATCTGCCGACACCGGTCACATCAACGTGCACGAAACCGGCGCCGTGGAGGCCACCGGGCACAAGGTGCTAGCGGTGCCGCATGCCTGCGGCAAGGTGGCGGCTGCCGATGTCGCGCGCCTGGTGGATGTCCACCGGGCGGACGAAGCCATGGAGCACACGGTGCAGCCCGGCATGGTGTACATCTCCAACACCACCGAGCTGGGCACCGTGTACACCGGAAACGAGCTTTCGGCGCTGTCCGCTGTTTGCCGGCAGTACAGCCTGCCCTTGTTTCTGGACGGCGCGCGCCTGGGCTATGCCCTGGCGGCGGAAGACGCGCCTGCACCCGAAGCCATTGCCGCTGCCTGTGATGTATTCACCGTGGGCGGCACCAAACAGGGCGCGCTGTTTGGCGAAGCCGTGGTCATCACCAACCCGGCTCTGCAGCGCGATTTTCGCTATGCCCTCAAGCAGCGCGGCGGCATGCTGGCCAAAGGATGGCTCATGGGCGCCCAGTTTGAGGCGCTGCTGAAGGACGATCTCTATTTAAGCCTGTCGCACCATGCCAACGCGCTGGCGATACACCTGCGGGATGCGCTGACAGAAATGGGCATTCCCTTTGCGTCGCCATCGCCCTCCAACCAGCAGTTTCCGGTGCTGCCCCATGGCGTCATCAACAAGCTGCTGAACACGTACGATTTCGGCATCATCGAACGTCTGGACGATGCCCGCAGCATCGTGCGCTTCTGCACCAGCTGGGCGACCCGGGCGGAGGACGTGGAGGCGTTGATCGGGGATATCAGGGCGTTGGTGCATGCCCGCTGATCGCCAGCGTATCCAGCGCCGTATACACCACGCCGCCCGGCGTAAAATCACTGCGGTACAGCGTCAGGCTGTCAAAGCTTACCATGGTGTGTTCCGGCGGCGGCAGCCAGTCTGCCATGGGCTGGCTCAGCGTTACCCGCCGCGCCAGCGTGATGTGCGGCAGGAAGGTCCGCGTTTCACCGGGAAAGCCCAGGGCGCGCAGCCTTGTTTCCATGTTGTTTACCCAGGCTGTCAGCCCGGCATCGACGTCCAGCCCTGCCCACAACAACAGCCCGTCCCGCTGGCTGAAGCTGCCCCAGCGGGCCAGGCGTGCCGTCATCATGGCCTGATCGGGCGCCGGCAGTCCGGTAAACCAGCGGCGCAGCAATGCGAGGCGATCCGGCGGCGTGTCCCCGATGAACCGCAGCGTCATATGGAGGTTGCCGGGCCTGGTCAGCGACGCCTTGACAGCATGGCGGGATATCAGCCGCTGTGCGTTTTCCAGCAGGCCGGCCAGCTCTTTTCCCGGCGCCGCTGCGATGAATACCCGTGCGCTATCCGGGCTGTTTGCCATCGGTTGTTTTGCCGCTTTATGCATAGGCACTCCCCATTTCGGTCGTTTTGTAGTATTATAGCAGCAGTTGGATAAAAACTCGACAGGCAGGAGGACAGGGCATGGGCATGCAGGGCAGAGAATATGCGCGTGATGAGGTGTCCTCACCAGCCCGTCCGGAGCTGATATCCCGACAAAAAATAACGCGGCGCATGCCGCGGTAAAGGAGAGCCCTATGCCGATATTTGAAATGCCATTGAGCGAACTGCTGACCTACCAGGGCGTGAACCCCCGTCCACACGATTTTGACGCCTACTGGGACGATATGGTCGCCCGGATGCACGCCCTGGGCACCGCGCATCAGTTGGAGCGCGCCGCCTTCCAGGCACCGGGCGTGGTGTGCTATGATTTATGGTTTGAAGGCGTATTCGGCGCACGGGTGTACGCGAAGCTGCTGGCGCCTGAAAAGGGCGGAAAACACCCGGCGCTGCTGCGCTTCCACGGCTATTCTGGCGACTCCGGTGACTGGACCGGCCACCTGCATTACGCTCAAGCCGGTTTTGTGGTGGCGGCGCTGGACTGCCGCGGCCAGGGCGGCAAATCGGAAGACAAGGGCGGCGTGCAGGGCAACACCCTGCACGGGCAGATCATCCGCGGCCTGGACGACCCGGACCCCGCCAAAATGCTCACCGCCGCGCTGTTTTTAGACACCGCGCAGCTGGCCCGCATCGTGATGTCCATGGATAACGTGGATGAAACCCGCGTGGGCGCCACCGGCGGCAGCCAGGGCGGCGCGCTGACGTTAGCCTGCGGCGCACTGGAGCCCGGGGTCGCCAAAATTGCGCCTGTTTTTCCCTTCATGTGCGACTATAAGCGCGTGTGGGACATGGATCTGGACGTCGCCGCCTATCGTGAACTGCGCGAATATTTCCGCAACTTTGACCCACGCCACAAACGGGTGAACGAAGTGTTTACCAAGCTGGGCTATATCGACCTGCAGTATCTGGCGCCGCGCATCAAGGCGGAGACGCTGCTGTGCTGCGGCTTGATGGACACCATCACCCCGCCGTCCACTCAGTTTGCCGCCTACAACAAAATCACCGCCCCCAAGCGGTACGAGCTGTGGCCGGACTTTGGCCACGAGCACCTGCCCGAATCCAATGACCTGATTTTCAGCTTCATGGCTAAAATGTTATAAACAGGAGACCGTTATGAAAGCGCTTGTGTTAGAAGCGTACAAACAGCTGGTGTACAAGGATGTGCCGACCCCCGTGCCCGGAGCAGGCGAGGTGTTGGTGCGCGTAAAAGCCTGCGCAGTCTGCGGCAGCGACGTGCACGGCATCGACGGTTCCACGGGCCGCCGGCAGCCGCCCGTCATCATGGGGCATGAAGCCGCCGGCGTTATCGAAGCTGTGGGCGAGGGCGTCAAGGCTTATAAACCGGGTGATCGGGTAACATTCGATTCCACCATATATTGCGGCCAGTGCGATATGTGCCGCCAGGGGCATGTGAACCTCTGCGCCGACCGGCGCGTGCTGGGGGTTTCCTGCGACGACTATCGCCAGGACGGCGCGTTTGCCGAGTATGTCCTTGTGCCCGAGCGCATCCTGTACCGCCTGCCCGACAACGTGTCCTTCACCCAGGCTGCCATGGTGGAGCCGCTGGCCATCGCCTACCACGCCGCCACCCGGACGCCTGTTGCCCAAGGCGATACCGTGCTGGTGGTCGGCGTGGGCACCATCGGCATGCTGACAGTAGAGGTGGTGCGCGCCATGGGCGTGGGGCTGATCATCGCAGCCGATATCGACGACAAAAAGCTGGCAGCCAGCCGCGCGGCAGGCGCCGCCCACACCGTCAACACAAAGGACCCTGCCGCCCTGGAGGCCATCCGCGCCCTAACGCCCAGCGGCCGGGGCGTGGACATTGCCTTTGATGCCGTCGGCATATCCGACACCGTCAACCTGTGCATGCAGGCTACCGGCCTGAACGGGCGCATCGTGCTGGTGGGCAACCTGGCACCCAAGGTGGACTTCCCGCTGCAATGGGCCGTCACCCGGCAGCTGTCGCTTTTTGGCAGCTGCGCCTCAGCCGGAGAATACGGCAAGTGCCTGGAGCTGATCGCCACAGGCCAGGTGGACACCGACAACATGATTTCAAAATGCGTGCCCCTGAACGAGGGGGCTGAATGGATTCTGCGCGTGTACAACCGTGAGGAAGGCTTGAACAAAATCGTGCTGATCCCCTGAGGAGATAACATGATAAGAAAAATCCGAACAGCAGTCGTGGGCGTGGGCAAGGTAGCCCACTTCCACGCGCAGGCATATCGGCTGAGTCCGCATGCCGAGCTGGTGGCCTGCTGGAACCGCACGCTGCCCCGCGCCGAGGCGTTTGCCGCCGAATACGGTATCAAAGCCTATGACAACCTGGAAAACATGGTGAAAGAATCGGGTGTGGAGGCTGTGTCCATCTGCACGCCCCACCCCAACCATGCCGAAACCGCCGTGCCGCTGGCCAACATGGGCGTGCACATCGCGGTGGAAAAGTCCCTGGCGTCTAACCTGGCGGATTGCGACGCCATGATCGCAGCGGCGGAGAAAGCCGGCGTCACAGGCACCACCATCTGCCAGCGCAGGTTTTACAGGCCCGCCATGCGGGTCAAACAGGCCATCATGGACGGCAAATTGGGCCGCCCCATCATCGGCACCGTGAACATGCTGGGCTGGCGGGATATGGCTTACTACGCCTCTGATCCCTGGCGCGGCACCTGGGACGGCGAGGGCGGCGGCGTACTGGTCAACCAGGCGCCGCACCAGCTGGACCTGCTGCTGTGGTACATGGGCGCAATCGACGAGCTGTTCGGCTATTGGGACACGCTGAACCACCCCAGCCTGGAGGTGGACGACACCGCAGCAGCCGTGATCCGCTTCAAATCCGGCGCCATGGGCAATATCCTGGTCAGCAACTCGCAGAACCCGGCGCTGTTTGGCAATGTGCGGGTGCACGGCTCCAACGGCGCTTCCGTCGGTGTGCAAACTGACGGCGGCGCGATGTTCATTGCCGGCGTATCCACCATTTCCGAGCCGCCCGTCAACGACCTGTGGACCGTGCCGGGGGAAGCCCATCTGCTGGAAGAGTATCAGAAACAGGACAGTGATTTTTTTAACAGCATCGACCCCATGACCCACTTCCACCTGGAGCAGATCAACGACTTTCTGGCTGCCATCAAGGAAAAGCGCAGCCCGCTGATCACCCTGCAGGACGGGCGGCGCACGGTGGAGCTGTTCACGGCGATCTACCGCTCCAACAGGGACAGGCGCCCCGTGCGCTTTCCGCTGCAGCCTGAAGCCGGCGCCGACTGCGACGGCCGGAAGATCAGGAGCCAGGCATGAAGATACTGGTCATCGACGGCCAGGGCGGCGGCCTGGGCCGGGCGCTGGTGGCGCAGCTGCTCAAGGCGCTGCCTGATCAAACCATCATGGCCGTGGGCACCAACGCGCTGGCGACCTCCGCCATGCTGCGCGCCGGCGCCCACCTGGGCGCGACAGGAGAAAACGCCGTGATCCATAACTGCCGCGATGCCGACCTCATTTTAGGCGCCGCGGGCATCTTAGTAGCCAACGCCATGCTGGGCGAGGTTACGCCGGCCATGGCGGCGGCGGTGGGGGCAAGCCCTGCCGAGAAAGTGCTGGTGCCCACCGACCGCTGCCGGCTGCACATCGCCGGCGTCCGCCCCCAGCCCATGGAAACCGCCGTGCAGGAAGCCGTGCGCCTGGCAGCGGACCTGGCGGGCAAGGCAACCTCCGTATAACCACAGGTGTTGACGGACGCTACATCCCAAACCCATTGGCTGCGCGCCTTATCAGTAAAGCTTCGTTCAAGGAAACGCAAGAAGATTATTTAGCAATTGCTCTGATTCGATTGGTTTTATCAATGTAGAACTACCCGATACAAACATCATTTGTTGTTATTGCCATAGAAAACAGCACATCAATGTGCTATTGTGTTTATGTGGGAATGAAGTTCTCCCTTGGCTTTGCCAGAACCGCTTCTTGCTGATGACTTCTGCAATAAACGTGCAGGTTCATCAGTTTTTTGTTTCCTGCCGGTAAAGGGGGAACCCATCATGTTGCTGTCGCTTTCTCTTGTGTTTCTATGTGGTATGGCGTTCGCTTGGGTTTTCAAGAAACTGCGCATGCCCAGCCTGCTGGGGATGCTGACAACAGGATTCCTGCTTGGTCCCTATGCTTTGAATCTTCTGGATGACAAAATATTGTCCATTTCCCAGGATCTGCGCCAGCTTGCTTTGATCATCATTTTGGCACGAGCTGGGTTGAACATGGACATCAGCGATCTGAAGGCTGCCGGGCGTCCGGCTTTTCTGCTGTGCTTCGTTCCTGCCTGTTTCGAGGTAGCAGCAACCCTGTTGTTTGCACCGCTGCTTCTTGGTGTATCACTGCTTGACGCAGCCATCATGGGCAGCGTCATAGCGGCGGTCTCCCCCGCTGTGGTCGTTCCCCGGATGCTAAAGCTGATGGAAAAGGGATATGGCACGCAAAAGCGGATTCCGCAGATGATCAGGCCGGCGCTTCTGTTGACGATGTGTTTGTAATCGTTCTTTTTTCAGTATTGGTCCGGGTGGCATCCGGCGAAGCCTATGCACCAGCACAGTTGTTGGCACTTCCCAGCGCTATCCTGCTGGGCTTAGCGGGCGGCATTGCGATTGGGTGGGTGTTGTCCGTCTTCTTTACAAAAGTCCATATTCGCGATACAGGCAAGGTCGTCATCATCCTGTCCCTGTCTTTCATGCTGGTAGAACTGGAGCAAACGCTCCAAGGCGCCATAGGGTTTTCCGGCTTGTTGGCGGTAATGGCAGCTGGCACAGTGCTGCACAACAAAAAACTGCTGGTTTCCAGACGCCTGTCATCCAAGTTCAGCAAGCTGTGGGTCGCGGCAGAATTGCTGCTGTTTGTATTGGTCGGTGCGGCTGTGGACATCCGCTTTGCTGTACAAGCCGGCTTCGCTGCGGTGGTGCTGATCCTGCTGGCTGCCGCTATTCGCTTTTTTGGCATACAGGTTTGCTGTAATTTTCTCTAACCATTAGCCAAAACGAAAATGCTCCCACACTAAAAATGAATCAGATACAATGAGTCTGCAATCTGCAGAGAAACCAAGTAAATCTCATAGGTGGAAAGTGAACACCGTTATATGAGCAAGGAAGAAGTAATAGCCTTTTTATCGAAGTTTCAGAGCGTTGCGGCTTCTCGTAGAATTTCCTGAGAGGCGATTGGAATACGTCCCAAGGCATCAGGACCAACGTTTAGCAGATAATTGATACCAAGGCTGTTCAGGTGTCTACGGATTTCAGCGACACACTTTGGAGACTTCCAATGATGATCCCATGCGCAGTAGCCCCAGGAATTGTTGAGGGTAGCTGCCGTTTCGTAAAGACCATATGGTGAGGGCTTAAAACCGCCGATAGCATTCATATCGATTGTACCACAGGTGTTTTCTGGTATCTTCTCTGGGATTTCGTTGTCACCAAGAGACACATAATCATATGCACCGTTACCAAGACGTGAGTTGATTAGACAATTGGGTTGATAATGCTTGATCATATCGAAAAGAGCTTTTGAGTGTTCTGGTTTCAACGTCATAGGAACATCAAACCATATCAGACATAGCTCACCATAATTCTTGAGAATTTCTTCTACCTGTGGTCGAATCTTTTCATGGAAGCAGATGTCGTAGTTCTTTGCATCTTCGTCAGGAAAGTCCCAATTGTTATCCCACGCGGTGCCAGAGCAGCCCATATGGTTTGAAAGGTAGCCACCGCCATGCTCTTCGTGCCAATCCAAATCCTGCGAATAGTATAAACCAAATTTCAAACTGTGCTTGTAGCATGCCTCAGCCAATGCTGCAATCACATCACGACCATAAGGGGTGGCGTCTACCATGTTAAACTTACTTGCTTGGGATTTGAATAGCGCAAAGCCCTCATGGTGCTTGCTGGTAATAACAAGGTATTCCATGCCACATTCCTTAGCAAAACACACCCATTCCTCAGCATTAAAATAAATCGGATTAAATACAGCGGATAGCTGGCTATACTCTGCATTGGGAATACGCAGATAAGACTGAATCCATTCCGCGTAGCTGTCGCTTCTACAACCACGATGCTCACCAGCTAACAGGGAATATAACCCCCAATGAACCATCATACCGTTTCTACCTTTAAACCATTTTCTCATCATGCTAATCCTTTCTACTTAAGAAAATTTACTGGAAAAGAAGCCTTCTGCTACGATAGCAGAAGGCTTCCTCCAAAAAACGGATTATTTGTACATTGCATCGTATGCAGTCTGATAGATCTCAATCATTTCATCTACACTGTAATATTCAAGGTTATCCAGATGCTCGTTCCAATCACCATCATCATCTATATCCAACTCGCCAGTGATGAAACTGTAAATCATAGTATCATAGTAGTTCTTAAACTCATACTCAAGATCAGTGATACGTCTGACAGTACTCTCGTCGTAGTTTAGAGTAGGAATATTATACTGCAACCCTGAATATGGTTCGTACATTTCCTGAGTAACCTTGTGTAACATGTACTCCATGCCCTCACCAGAGAGCAGATCAATGCCTTCTTCAACAGCCTGACTGCCGCGCCACTCTGCGGAGAAATTGTAAATACCAGTCTGGGTCCAGCAGTAGTTTTGCGTATCGCCTGTATCACCACTATAGTACGCAACAGCAGCCCACTGAGCTGGTTCGCCATTGAAGCCGATTTCTCCTTCCTTAGCCCAACGCCAGCCAACTCCCTCGATGCCGTTAAACAAACTTGCGGTAACCTCGGAGGTATAGAAATAGTCAGCATACTCCAAAGCCAAAGTGGGCTCCTCGCAAGCAGAGGTGATAACAAATTGTCCAACAGAAGGCAGTTGCAAGGCACTCATGGCATATTTGACACCCTCAGGTCCTTTCAGCGGCTCAATAGCAAAATACTCACGATAACGCTCATTGCCTATCTCAGAAGCAATCTGCCCACCATAGCCAGCAGTTGTGGCACCAACCAGATTCCCGTTAGGATTCTCCACCAACTTCTTTAGTTGATCATTAGTTTGTGTCAAGGACCCTTCGTAAAGCAGCCCCTCCTCATACAGCATATTCAGATAGCTTAGTGCGTTGCGGAACTCTTCTTTGTTCAGGGCATTGTAGACTTCTTTGTTATCATCCAGCATGAAGCCGTTCTTTCTGTTATCAAAATATAGGAAACTATTGATCAGGTAGGTGTAGCTTTGAGTATACCAACCATCAGAAGAACCAGCAAGCGGAATCTCGTCGGAAGGATCACCATTGCCATTAGCATCGTTGTCACGGAAAGCACGTAGAACCTCGGTGAACTCATCGATAGTAGTAGGAGTTGCAAGACCCAGATTATCAAGCCATACAGTGTTTATCCACATCTTGTTAGCATAGGTACAATGATAACAGGGGTTGATACTGGGAAGACTATAAATATTGCCATCAGCCTGACGGATCAGATCCAACCCATGTTCAAAGTACTCCATGGCTTTCAGAAAATTAGGTGCGTGTTCTTCCAGCAAGTCATCCAGAGGCAATAAGATACCAGACTGACCATACTGCAACAGGGAATCCGTTGTGAAACTGCATCCCATGAAAGCATCTGGTAGATCATTACCGGCAATCATCATGGCAACTTTCTCGGTAATGCCATCTGAAGGCAACTGGACGAAATTGATATGGATACCGCTTTTTTCCTCAAGCCATAGGGTGAAGTCGTTGGTCTCATAGTCCTCAACAGTCGCTGGCTTAACGGCGACGATATTCAGTTCGCGTACTGCAGCTTCTTCAGCCACTACCGTAATTGTCATCGTCAGGACAGTCACGAGCGATAGGAATAGGGACAGGATTCTCTTGTTCATGGTAAACCTCCTTTATTTCAATACATTTGCTGCATTGATTTCAAACAACATCAGCCTTTCATGCTACCGAGAGTTACACCCTTAACAAAAAACTTCTGAACAAAGGGATAGGCGATGATCAACGGCGCACTTGCAATAACAATCAACGCATACTTCATGATGTCCGCCAAGCCTTGCTTGAGTTCTAACATGGAAATATCTGTGATTGATTCAATATTCAACGTGTTCATAATCAGGATCTCTCGTAGAACAATCTGCAACGGATAATAATCATAATTGCTTAGAAACATCAGAGCATTAAAATAGGAATTCCATTGGCCAACAATACAATATAAGCTAAGCACTGCCAGTATGGAACCAGACAGCGGAACCACCATCATGAACAGCTTGCGAAAATGACCACAGCCATCAATGACTGCCGCTTCCAGCATTTCCTCCGGAACAGCAGTGCGGACATGTGTACGCATTAGCATAATATGGAATACATTCAGTGCGTTAGGAATGATCAGGGACCAACGAGTGTTGATCATGCCAAAACCGCGAACAACCAGATAGAATGGAATCATACCACCGGAAAACAAGGTGGCGAAAATGAACAGCCGATTAAACAGGTTGCTGCCTACCAATTTTTTACTGGAAAGAGCATAGCCGCCCGCTAACGAAAGCGCTACACTTACCACTGTGCCCCCTAATGAGTAGATGATGCTGTTGATATAACCGGTGATAATTTGGTTGTTCTTTAGTACTTGTTTGTAAGCAATGACGGTAGGTTCCACCGGCCAAAGCCAAACACGGCCAGATACAACAGCATTTGTAGAGGAAAAAGATGCACTAAACACATAAATCAGCGGATAAAGCATGATGACGCTGATGACTATCAATAGCAGATAGGTAATAAGATTAAACATTCGATCATCCCAGTTTAGAAACATTCTGTCATTTTTCTTCTTGTTCATTTTCTAACTTCCTTACCATAAACTGGTATCGCCTGCTTTGCGAGCAATGCTATTAACAAATACAACCAAGATCAAATTGATGCAGGAATTAAACAAGTTAACCGCAGATGAATAGCCATAATCCAAATTGATCAAGCCCATTTTATAAATGTAGGTAGACAGTACTTCAGACACACGCAGGTTGGCAGAATTTTGCATCAAAAACACTTTTTCAAAACCAACATTCATAATAGAACCACAGCTTAAAATGAACAGGATAACGGCTGTAGGGATGATGCCGGGCATATCGATGTAACGAATGCGCTGCAAACGAGTAGCACCGTCAATCATGGCAGCTTCATGTAGTGAAGGGTCCACACTGTTAAGGGCAGAAATATAAATAATGGCATTAAAACCTGTGCCTTGCCATACACCAGACCAGACGTACATGTGGCGGAACATGTTCCTCTTGCTCATGAAGTTGATAGATTTGAAGCCAAACAACTTTATGAACTGATTCACGATACCATTGTGCTGATCGAACATCTGAAACATCATAGCAACCAAAACAACTGTGGAGATGAAGTAAGGAGCGTAAGTAACCATCTGAACACTTTTTTTGAACCATAGCAACCGACACTCATTTAATAGAATAGCCAAAATGATTGGGCAGGGAATACCAGCGATCAAAGCATACAAACTGACTCTAACTGTATTTGTAACTGTACTCATTGCAGAAGGCGTAGAAAAAAAGCGATAAAAATTCTCCAAGCCAATCCACTTACTGTCCAACAAACCGTTGGCGATGTTATATTTGGTAAATGAAATTAATATACCGTACATCGGTACATAACTAAATACAATCAACCATAGAAGCGGAAAAAATAATATGACATAAAGCTGCCATTCTGGTTTAATGTCTTGCATCCAACGTTTCTTTAAGCGGGTTTGTTGTTGCGCTTGATGCAGCGTTTTATTCAACCTAGATCCTCCTCTCATGAATTTTAAGTGGCAAGATTTTTAATTGTATAGTTATTATACTCAATGTTAGGGATGGTGGCAAGCATAATATTAATTCCTAACTTTTCAATTCTACTTTTTTAAAACAACAGTTAATATAGCAATTTTACAAAACACAGCCCGTATGTTATATTGTAATAGAGGAGGTGAATATGATGCCAGCACCATTATCCAATGATATGAGGATCAGGATCATCAAAGCCCGGGAGCGTGGGGATACAATCGCCCAAATAGCACGTGAAAAGGAAGTAAACCAAAGTACGATTGTGCGATTGCTCCGTCTGTACCGAGAAACGGGAAGTCATGAAGCGCGTCCGCTCAACAATGGAAGGAAACCCAGGTTAAGTCCCGAAACCCTTGAAATAATCAGGGAACGAATCAAGAGACAGCCTGATGTGACATTGCGGGAGTTGATAGAAGAGTATTCGCTTCCTTTGAGTGAAGCTGCGCTATGCAAGATCATAAAGTATAAGTTAGGGTTCGTGCGAAAAAAAAACGGGTTACGCGGCGGAACAAGACAGGGAAGATATCCGTCTACAGCGAAAACAATGGAAAGATCACCAGGCGACCCTTGATCCTCATCGCCTGGTGTTCTTAGATGAGAGTGGTATCAACACCGGCATGACCCGTATCTATGGACGTTCATCCAGTCACCAACGTGTAAGGGAAGCAATGCCTGATACGCGATTTGAGCGGACATCGATCCTATCATCCGTTCGCATGGATGGGACCATGGTTCCTTTGGTGTTTGAAGGCGCCCTCAACGGGGACTTGTTCAAGGCTTATGTTGAACACATGCTTGCACCTTCACTTAAGCCGGGAGACATCGTCATCATGGACAACTTGAGTTCACATAAGGTCAAAGGGATTGCTGGAGCCATTGAGGCGGTAGGTGCTTCCGTCATGTATCTGCCACCTTACAGTCCAGACTTGAACCCAATTGAGCTATTGTGGTCGAAAGTCAAAGCCATCCTGAGAAAACTCAAGATAAGAACCAAAGATTTGATGGATCATGCTATTTTACAAGCTCTGGATGCCATATCTCTTGATGACATCGCTGCTTGGTTCAGACACGATGGTTATGCGCTTTGTTAAGTTAAATTGCTATAAACATTATGCCTGTTTTTAAATTCTGACGAAACAACATAGAATATATTGGGTAATCGAACTTGATATTTATTCAATATTTTAAATAATATACTTTATGAAGTTATTTTCTACAGACGAAACCGAATGTTCCTCCTTCGCCTGCATAATTGTTCTATCCTTCGGAATGCCTATACAAACACAACCTGCACCAGCAGCATATAGCACAACGTGCCGCCCGCGATGCTGATCAGCGGGCTTTTTTTCCATAGATAGGTCACCACCACCAGCGCCACCGATATGATTTCGGGCAGCGCGTAAGGCGGGGCAAAGGGAGCGGTATCCTTCAGGCAGTATATCACCAGCATGCCGATGACGGCAGGCGGCAGCGCACGGCTGAGATAGGCGATAACGGGCGGCGTTTTTCTGCCCGGCGGGAAGGCCAGGAAAGGCAGAAAGCGCAGCAGCGCCGTCACCGCGGCGATCACTGCAATTTGCAGGGCTGTGAACCCCGCGCTCATGGCGCAGCCTCCCCGGCAGGGATTTTATTCTTCAGCGCCACCAGCGCCAGCGCGATGCCCGCCATGGCGGGGATGATAAAGCGATCGGGCCCGAACACCAGCAGGCAGACGAGCGTCACACCGACGCCCACCGCCGCGGGCAGCTTGTTGCGGTTTTTCAACCACTGGTCGGTAAAGATTACCACAAACAGCGCCGTCATGGAAAAAGACACACCGGCGGTATTCAGCCCAAACAGGCTGCCCGCCGCGGTGCCGGCCATGCCGCCCACAATCCAGTATAAATGGTTCAGCGACGATATCGTCAGGTAAAACCAACCTTTATCCACCCCAGGGGGCGGTTCGGTCACACAAACCAGGGAGTAGGTTTCGTCGGTCAGCTGGAAGATCAGCGCAGGCTTTTTCCATCCCATGCCCTTGTATTTATCCAGCAGCGACAAGCCATAGAACAGGTGCCGGGCGTTGATCAGCAGCGTCATCAGCGCACAGGATATCAGCGACGCGCCGCCTGCCAGCAGGTCCACCGCCATATACTGCATGGCGCCGGCGTAGATTGACACGCTCATGATGAGGGCCCAGCTGATGCCATACCCCTTGGATTCCAGCAGCAATCCAAAGCCAAACCCCAGCACCAGGTACCCCGCCATGACGGGGAGGGTGAGGGGGAATGCAGCCCTGAACGCTTTTCTCACTGTTGCCATGCCTCCTCACCGTTTTGATAGCATATTCTATCCCAAAGGACGACGGGAAAAAAGCACCGGGATGTTTTATTTCGGTTTTTCAGAAAAAAGCTGCCAACCAGCTGCCGTACAATGGCTACGTGCTTTTGGAAGCGTTTGCCCTGCGCATGCCCCGTTCCGTGCGCCTGGCGTTGAGGATGCCATAGGCCGTTACGGCGCCGATCACCAGCAGCGCGCCCCAAATGGTCAGCCAGCCCGGCATCTCGCCCAGCGCCAGGAACACCCAAATGGGGTTCAGCACAGGCTCAATGTTGGCAACAATGGCGGCGGCGACCGGGCTGACCCCGGCTTTCATGCCCTGAGAAAACAACAGATAGCCGCCCGTCAGGCATATGCACAGCGCCAGCGCAGCCATGACGGTGGGCACAGTGACGATAAAACCTTCGTCAAAAGGAATGGTGAACACAAAAACGCTCAGCAGCAGGTTGCCCAGGTAGACATAGTCCATCGGGTCGGCATCGGGCATCCGCGCCGCAAAAAACACCATGGAAAATGTCACGGCGCTCAGCAGCGCCAACGCGTCGCCCGCGGGGTTGCCCGTTGTCAAACCCGATACAAAGCACAGCGCCACGCCCACCATGGTTACAACAGCGGCGGCGATGTCCAGCCCTGAAGGCTTCTGCCCGAACAACAGGTAGCAGGCTAATATAACAAACACCGGCATCGCGTATTGCAGCACGATGGCGTTGGCAGCGGTGGTCATTTTGGTGGCAACCACGAACAACAGCGATGTGAATGCCACGCCCACCGCGCCCAGCCAGTTGCCGCGCGTGAGGCGGACGCGGAAGTCCCCGCGCAGCCAACCGAACACCAGCGCTGCGGACACGGCGCGTATGCCCACGATGGATAGCGGCCCCCAGGGCGTCCATTTGCTCAACACGCCTGAAAAACTCCACAACGCGCAGCCTGCCACCACCAGCAGCACGCCCAGACCCGGCTTTGTCTGTCCTGTCGTCATGCGCATCCTCCTGAAATGTTTGGCGCCATCATACCACATCGGGCACAGGTTTTGAATCCAAAAACAGGGGAATCCGGCAATTTCCCTGGCAGACGTCGCTCCTTGCAGCGCCACCTCAAACCATATACAATGTGATCATATCATGCAAGGGGAACGCGAACGCCGGATAAGCACGTCAGAAATAAAGGGGCAGGGAATGAGGGAGTGGACGAAGGCGCAGCGCAGCGCCATCGAGGCAGACAACCAGGACATCCTGGTCAGCGCGGCGGCAGGCTCAGGAAAAACATCGGTGCTGATAGCGCGCATCATGGCTAAACTGCGCGGCGGCATGCCCATTGACCGGCTGCTGGTGATTACCTTTACCCGTGCCGCAGCCGGCGAAATGCGCGACCGGCTGGACACCGCCATCGCCAGGGAAGCCGGCAGCAGTGCGCACATGCGCCGGCAATACGGTAAAATATCAAGCGCCGATATCTCCACTTTGCATACCTTTTGCAATAAAATTATCAAACGCTATTTTCAGGCAGCCGATGTGGACCCGCTGTCCCGTGTGGACAACGGCGGCGAAACCACCGCCTTGAAGGAACGCGCGCTGGACGAGGTGATGGATGCGCTGTACACCGCGCCGGGGGAGGACGGCGCACAGCTGATCCGGCAGTTTGAGGACGAGCAGATTCTCGACATGGCGCGTGCGTTATACGCCTTCCTGATGGCGCAGGACGATCCCTGGACCTGGCTGAACAGCCATTTAACAGCGCCGGACGAGCACAGCCTGTTCGACCACCCCTGGTACCATATCGCGCTAAGTGAAGCGCTGCTGAAGCTGCAGGGCGCAGAGCAGCTGTTAGCGGATTGTCTGGCCATCGCCCGCCTGCCCGACGGCCCCAACCGCTATGAATCCAACGCCCTGGTTGACTTAGAGCTGGTGCGAACCATTCTGAATGAGCTGAACGAAACGGACCGCCTGCCCCGGGGCGCCAACCCGCGGTTTGACGCGCTGTCCCGCAAGCGGGCGGCGGACAATGAATCGCCCGAGCTACAGGAGCAGTTCAAGCACAAGCGCGATGCCGCCAAAGCCGCCGTGCTGGAAGCCTGTGCCCTGCTGCCCCAGGAGGGCGAGCAGGCTCAAGCCGCTGCCCGGGATATGGCGTACACGCTGCCGGCGCTGCGTGCCCTGGCCGATTTGGTGAAGAAAATGCACGACCGCTATGCCGAGCTGAAGCGCGCGCGGCTGCTGCTGGACTATAACGACCTGGAACACCTGGCGCTGCGCGCGCTGAGCCATCCGCTGGTGCTGGAGGATGCCGCGAAAGCCTTTGATGCCGTATTCGTGGATGAATACCAGGACATATCCCGCATCCAGGAAGCCATCATCCAAAAAATCCGCTCCAAAGCCGACCTGTTCATGGTGGGCGACGTCAAGCAGAGCATCTACCGCTTTCGCCTGGCTGACCCGGGGCTGTTTTTAGAGAAGTTCGACCGTTTCAGCCGGAACGCTGACGCAGCCGAGCGGTTGATTGTGCTGCGGGAAAACTTCCGGTCGCGCGAAAACATACTGAATGCCGTCAACTTGGTGTTCCGGGGCGCCATGCGAAGCGCTGTCACCGAGATCGCCTACGATGAGGAGGCTGCGCTGCGCGCCGGCAAACCCAGCGCCGGCGATCCGCCGGTGGAGCTGCACCTGATCGCCCCGGATGAGGAGGCATCTGCCGACAGTCCGCCCGAGGAGGACAGGCTGGACGCTGAAAACGAGGAACGGGATGACGCCTTGCCGGAGAAAGCCCATGTCACTGAGGCGCGGTTGATCGCCCGGCGCATTGCCGAATTGACCGATGCATCCCTGCCCGACAGCGGGCCCGGCAAGCGCCTGCAATATCGCGATATTGTGATATTGATGCGCAGCGTGTCCGGGCGTGCCGGCGCCATGGCCCGCACGCTGCAGTCCTATGGCATACCGGTATATTCTGACGCGGACGCCCAGTATTTTGATATCAGCGAGGTCAACGACATCCTCAACATCCTCAGGGTGCTGGACAATCCCCTGCAGGATGTGCCGCTGATGTCGGCGCTGTCCAGCCCCTGCTTTGGTTTCACGCCGCTGGAATTGGCTGAAATCCGCCTGAGCGCGCCGGATAAGGACATACCTTTTTACGAGGCCTTTTTTGGCCTGGTGGACCGCGATGCCAAAGTAACCGAAGCAAACCGAAGGTTGAACGAATGGCGGTTCCGGGCGCAAACCGGCCCGCTGGAAGGGTTTTTACGCTATCTGATCCGCGATACGGGGCTGTATACGCGGGCGGGCGCGCTCCCCGGCGGCGAACTGCGGCGCGCCAATCTGCGCCTGCTTTGCGAAAGGGCAGCCAACCTGGGCCCCGAAGCCTCGCTGCAGACCTTCCTGGCCCGCGTGCACGACGCGCGCCGGCAGGATACCTCCCTGGCTGCCGCGGCGCTGGGCGCCAACGAAAACGTCGTGCGCATCATGACCATCCACAAGTCCAAGGGGCTGGAGTTCCCGGTTGTGTTCATGCCGGACATCGCCCGCGCGTTCCGAATGGCAGACCGCGGCGAATTGCTGCTGTGCGACGCAGCGCACGGCCTGGCATTGCGCGTGCGGGATGTGGACCGGCGCATGACCTACCTGTCGTTTGCAGGCAAAGCCCTGATGCACGTGCGCAACCGCGGCATCCGCAGCGAAGAAGCCCGTCTTTTATATGTCGGCATGACGCGCGCCCAGGATCGGCTGATCCTGATAGGGTCGCCCAAATCGCTGCGGGCAGCGGAAAGGCAATGGTCCCTCCCCCAGGGGGATTATGCCGCCGGCAGCGCGCGGTGCATGCTGGACTGGGTGGGCAACAGCCTGTATCCATCGCTGAAAGAGCGGCAGAACGGACTCTATTCACCGCCTGGAGGCAGCGAATGGCAGATTGCCTGGTACCTTGACCCTAGTGCACTGCCTACCGCAGCGCCGGAGGCGCCGCATGTTCAGGCATCCTGGCCTGCCACGCCGCCTTCCGACGCAATGAAAGCGATGATGGAGGCGCCGCTGCGCTCCAACGCCACGCCGCTGATGAAGGCTTCAGTGACATCGCTGCTGCTGTGGTCGCCGGACGGCGAAAACGAGGTGGAGACGCCCGCCATGAAGCGGCGCATGCTGCAGCTGAACACGCCCTTCCCGCTGCTGCCCGACCTGGACGCCCCTCAGCGCCGTTTAACGCGGGCTGAACGCGGCTCCGCCATCCACAAAGCGCTGGGCGCCATCGACCTGACGTCATTAAAAGGCCTCGCCGGTGAACAACTCAGGGACGCCATCGTGAAAAACCTGGATTGGCTGTTAAGCCAGAATATATTGACCAAAGAGGAACATGCCGCGGCTGAGCCGGAAGGCCTGGCGGCTTTCCTGGAAAGCAGCCTGGGCAAGCGGCTGCTGAATGCCCAGGCGCCACAGCGGGAATGGTCATTCACGCTGCTGGTCGAGCGCAACCTGCTGCTGCAGGGCGTCATCGACTGCTGCTTCTTAGAGGATGGCGCCTGGGTGGTGCTGGACTATAAAACCGACCGGGACGACCTGCCCGGCATATTGCACAAATACCGCGACCAGATGCGCTGGTACATGCGCGCGTTGCGCGACATCACGCCCTATCCTGTGAAGGAGGCATGGCTGTACTCCCTGCACCTGGGGCAGCCTGTCCGGGTGACGGAGGAAAACCCCATCACCGTCGGCGAAACTAAGCCCATCAATCCTTCTCCTCATTGGGACAGGCTGATCGGCACACGCGCGGACTGATCCATTGTACGGGAATGCTTGGCGCTACCTTTTTTCCACCACCACGCCTGCCTGTTTTACAATGCTGTTTGCCGGCACCACGCCCCGCACATTGACGGTAGGGTACACATTGCTGCCCCGGCCTATGATGACGCCGGGGTTCAGCACGGCATTGCAGCCTATCTCGGCATGGTCGCCCAGGATGGCGCCGAACTTCTTCAGGCTGGTGGCGATGCGCCGCCCTTCCAATACGACCTCCACCGGGGAGTGATCGCCTTTTACGTTGGAAGTGATGCTGCCGGCACCCATGTGCGCCCGATAGCCTAACACGGAATCGCCCACGTAGTTGAAATGCGGCACCTGCACCCGGTCAAACAGCACGGCGTTTTTCACCTCGGTGGAGTTGCCCACCACACAGCCCTTGCCGATGACAGCGCTGCCGCGGATGAACGCACAATGGCGGATTTCGGTGCCCAGGTCGATGATGCAGGGGCCGGCAATGTAGGCAGAGGGGGCAACCTCCGCATCCTTGGCGATCCACACGCCCTCGCGGGGGTTGTCATACAAAGCCGGATCGAGCACAGGGCCCAAATTCCATATAAACGCCGCGATGCCGGGCAGCACCTCCCATGGGTGGGTGATCCCCTCAAACAGGGGCGCCGCGATGGTATGCGACACATCCAGCAAATGCTGCACCGTGATCATGATTTCACCCCAATCAGATAGCCTTTACGGCTCAGTACGTCGATGACGTCGTTCACATGCTTTTCGCAGGCATCCTGCTCCGGCGCTTCAGCCATCACGCGCAGCAGCGGTTCGGTGCCGCTCTTTCTCAACAGCAGCCTGCCATCCTGGTCCAGGGCAGCGTTGGCAGCTTCAGCAGCCAGCTGCACATCCTCGTCCGCCATGGCAGCGTCCCGGTCGGTGACACGCACATTTTTCAACACCTGCGGGTAGATCACCACCGGCTCTGCCAGCTTGGACAGCGGCGCCTTCCTGTCCAGCATGGCCTGCATGACCTTCATGGCGGTCAGCACGCCATCGCCGCTGTTGGCATATTTGGCAAAGATGATGTGGCCGGATTGTTCGCCGCCCAGCAGGTAACCGCCCGAACGCATCGCTTCATACACATGCCTGTCGCCCACCGCGGTTTTGATATAGTCGATGCCGGCCTTGTCCAGCGCCTTAAACAGGCCGTAGTTGCTCATGACGGTGGTGACCAGGGTGTTCTTGACCAGCTTATCGCGCTCCTTCATGTGCAAGCCGTATATGTAGAGGATCAGGTCCCCGTCCACAACATTGCCATGCTCATCCACCGCGATACAGCGATCCGCGTCGCCATCAAAGGCGAAGCCCACATCCAGATGGTTTTCACGCACCACCATCTGCATGCGTTCGATATGCGTGGAACCGCAATCCCGGTTGATGTTTAAGCCATTGGGCTTGTTGCCAATCACAAAGGTTTCGGCGCCCAGCGTTTCGAATACGTTTTTGGCGATCTCCCAGGTGCTGCCGTTGGCGCAGTCCAACCCCACCTTCATATTTTTGTAGGAGTGGCGCGCCAGGGTAATCAGATAGCCGATGTAGCGGTTGCGGCCCGAAGCATAGTCGATGGTTCTGCCGATCTGCTCACGCTTGGCATAGGGCAGGGTATCCTCACTGTCGAGGAAGGCTTCGATCTCGCTGATCACGCTGTCATCCATCTTCTCGCCGTTGGAGTTGAACAGCTTGATGCCATTATCGTAGTAGGGATTATGACTGGCTGAAATCATAATGCCGCAATCGAAGTTTTCCACCCTGGATATATAGGACACGCTGGGCGTCGTCGTCACATGCAATAGTGACACATCGGCGCCAGACGCCGTCAGCCCGGCAGACAGGGCATATTCAAACATATAGCTGGAGCGGCGGGTGTCCTTGCCAATCACAGCCCGGCAGGGATGAAACTTGCCAAAATACCAGCCGAGAAACCGGCCGATCCGGAATGCATGGTCGACAGTCAGGTCGATATTGGCTTCACCCCTGAAGCCGTCAGTGCCAAAGTACTTGGACATCACAAACAACCCCCTTCATGCACGCAGGCATTCACATCTGCGCGAGGCTCCGAAACCCTTTAAAGATTAACTGCAGTATACCTGCACGGGTTGTTGCTGTCAATCGCATGTCGCACGCAGCTTGCCTTATGAACAATGAGCCAATTGCTGTTCGTTCGTTTTGACATCACATGTTTCATACCTTATAATCATGCCATTGAACAAATTGCGAACCTGCATCATTGCACAGGACTGTCTCGAATTGCCTCTTGACCCAGAAGATCGGAGTGATATGAATGACCGCACAGGAAGCTGTCCGCCGCGCGGCGGACAAAAAAACCATCATCCCGGCGTTTAACATCCCTTACCTGCCCATGCTAAAACCCGTGGTTGAAGCCATCCGGGAGGAGGACAGCATGGCCATGATACAGGTAGCCAGGCTGGAGTGGATCAAGTTTGAAGCAAAAAGCCTGGTCGCTGTAGCGGAGGAATACGGCAAATACGCCGATCCCGCCCGCACGCTGCTGCACCTGGACCATGTGCCCGTCATCGACGAGGACGGCGAGCGGGTGGACGTGCTGCCCATCATGGCGGATGCCCTGAGTGCCGGCTATCAAAGCGTCATGATAGACGCTAGCCGGCTGCCGCTTGAGGACAACATCCGCGCCACCAGCCAGGTGGCGGCCCTGGCGCGCGCCAAGGACGTAGCCGTCGAGGCGGAGCTGGGCGCCGTAGCAGGCCACGAAGGCAGCGGCGTCACGGACTATGAAACGCTGTTTGCTTCCAAGCAGGGCTTCACCGACATTGACGAAGCCCGGCGCTTCGCCCGCGAGTCGGGCTGCGACTGGCTCAGCGTGGCGGCAGGCAGCATCCACGGCGCCATCGCTGCCGCCACCCGACGGCAGAAAAAGCCTGAAGCGCGGCTGGACATTGCCCACATCGCGGCGCTGTACGAGGCAGTGGGGCATATGCCGCTGGTGCTGCACGGGGGGTCGGGCATCCGGCAGGATAACCTGCTGGCAGCCATCCGGCACGGTGTAGCCAAAATCAACGTAGCCACCGACATTCGCCAGCCCTACGAATTTGCGCTGGAAGAAAAGCCTGGCGACATTTCATACGCCAGGCACAAAGTGTACGAGCGCACCCGCCAGGTGCTGCGCGATGTCCTGCAAGTTACCGGCAGCAGGGCGTTGCTGTTCGGATCATAACAAATCAAAGGAGACAACATGGATCATCAAATGACATTTGCCCTGTGTTTTGCCAACCGGGGGTTCATGCCCGGCGAGCTGATCTTAGAGGCGCGCAAAGAAATAGCCCAAGCCGTAACTGAAGCCGGGCATCAATACCTCATCATGGACGAAGCCGCTACCCGCTTCGGCGGCGTGGAAACCCGCGACGAAGGCCGCCTGTATGCCGCCTGGCTGGCGCAGCATCGGGGGCAGTATGACGGTGTGATTTTCTCCATGCCCATATTCGCCGATGAAAACGGCGCGGCAGAGGCGCTGCGGGACGCCGGCGTGCCCATCCTGCTGCAAGCCTATCCGGACGAAATCGGCAAGTTGGACTTTAAGCACCGCAGGGACGCCTACTGCGGCAAGTTCAGCGTGACGGATGTGTTCACCCAGTACGGCATCCCCTTCACAGTGCTCAAGCCCCACGTCGTGCATCCCCTCAGCGGCGCCTTCCGGCAAAACCTGGCGGATTTTGCCGCCATCTGCCGGGTGGTGAACGGCATGAAGCGAATGACGGTGGGCGCCATCGGCGCGCGCACCACAGCCTTTAAAACCGTGCGCTATGACGAAATAACGCTGCAAAAATACGGCATCACGGTAGAAAGCTTCGACCTGTCCGAGCTGGTGTTCAAGGTGCAGCACATGCCTGACGATGCCCCCGGCGTCGCCGACAAGCTGCGCCGCCTGGAAGCCTACACCGACTGCTCGGGCGTGCCACCGGCCAACGTGCTGACGCTGGCAAAGATCGGCGTGGTCATCGACGATTACATTCGGGACTATCATCTGGACGCGCTGACGCTGCGGTGTTGGAACGAAATGGAAACCATCCTGCGCGTTTGCCCCTGCGTGCTGCTCAGCGAGCTGAACGACCGGGGCATTGCAGCCAGCTGTGAGATCGACCTGTGCAGCGCCCTCACCATGCGGGCGATGAGCCTGGCCAGCGGCAAACCGGCTACGGTGCTGGACTGGAACAACAACTACGGCGACGATGAAAACAAGGTGATCCTGTTCCATTGCGGACCCGTGCCGCAATCCCTGATGACGGACAAGGGTACGCTGACCGAGCATAAGATGTTCGCCAAAAACGACCCGGGCAGCGGCTGGGGCACCAACGAGGGGCGCATCGCCGCTTTCCCCATGACCTTCAGCAACTGCCAAACCCTGAACGGCAGGCTTGTAGTGTACGCCAGCGAAGGGCGCATGACGGATGACCCCATCGAAGATGGCTTCTTTGGCTGCGCCGGCGTGGCGCACATCGATAACTTGCAGGATAAGCTGATCCGCCTGGCGCGCGGCGGCTTTAAACACCACACCAGCGTGGGTATGGGACACATGAAAGCCGTGTTGCACGAAGCATTCACCACCTACCTGGGCTACGACGTCATCAGTATCGATGAGAGGTAAATGAACATGTCTATCGGAGGGCTGGACATCGGCAGCACCGGCGCCAAATTAACGGTGATGGATGAAAAGGGAACGGTGCTGCACAGCGGCTATCAGGTTTATCCCGTATCGCGGCGCCAGGCTGCCCACGAATTGCACCCTGACGATGTATGGCACGCTGCCCGTTCCCTGCTGAAGGAAGCGGCTGCCGCAGTGCCCGGCTTTCAGGCTGTCGGTATCACCAGCTTTGGCGAAAGCTTCGTGCTGCTGGACGAAGCCGACCGCGTACTGATGCCCGCCATGCTGTATACCGACCCCAGGGGCGAAGCGCAGGCTGTGCAACTGGAGGAAATGCTGGGCGGTGATGCTGTCGCTGCCATCTGCGGCACGCTGCCCCATCCCATGTTCAGCCTGCCCAAGCTGATCTGGGTGCGCGAGGAGCGCCCGGACCTGTTCGCCCGGGCGCACCGCGTCTGCCTGATGGCGGATTATGTCGCTTATATGCTGACGGGCAATCACATCATCGATTATTCCCTGGCTGCCCGCACCATAGCCCTTGATATTAACCGCCTGTACTGGAGCGAAACCATGCTGAGCACCGCCGGTGTGGACGCCGGGCTGTTCGGCCAGCCCGTACCCTCGGGTACGTTAGCCGGAACGGTACGCCCCCATATTGCAGAGGATCTGGGCCTGCCATCCAGCTTTCAGGTGGTGCTGTGCGGGCATGACCAGATCGCCGCAGCGGCAGGCAGCGGCGTGCTGGCAGCAGGCAAAGCAGCCAATGGCGCCGGTACGGTGGAATGCATCACGCCGGTGTTCTCCGGCATTCCCGGGGGCAATTTGCTGCAGCGTGCCAGCTATGCTGTCATCCCCTTTCCCGGCGACAACCTGTACTGCTGTTACGCCTTCTCCTTTGCCGGAGGCAGCCTGGTCAGATGGTTTTTAGATGAACTGGCGTTAGGCCCCGCCTCCGCCGCACGCGCAGGGGGGCACAGCGTATACGCGACGCTGGAAGACGGCGCGCCCGATCAGCCCACCGGCATCCTGGTGCTGCCGCACTTCGCCGGCGCCGGCACGCCCTATATGGACATTGGCGCCAAAGGCGCCCTGCTGGGGCTGACGCTGACGCATACCACAGCCGACTTGTACCGCGCCGTGCTGGAAGGCATCGCCTACGAGGACGCTGTCAACTTAGAGGCACTGTCAGCAGCCGGTGTGCGCACCGACATCCTGTGTGCCTGCGGCGGCGGCGCCCGCAGTGCCACCTGGCTGCAGATGAAGGCGGACATTCTGGGCATTCCCGTAACGCGCATGGCCATTGAGGAGGCAGGAACCGTAGGCAGCGTGATGTTCACCGGCGTCGCATCCGGCTTGTACGCCAGCTTAGAGGATGCCGCCAACGCGCTGGTAAAGCCCCTGCATACCTACGAACCCAGGCCAGCGCAGCACGCGGCGTATCAGGAGCACTATGCCAGGTACCGCAGGGCATACAACGCCGTGCGTCCGCTGATGGCATGAGCCCCCATGGCTTCGAAAGGCAGGTATCTGCATGAGCTTCACCCCCGACTATACCAACATCGTCAAGGCTGTTTACAGAAAGCAGCCCGACCGTCTGCCGCTGTATGAGCACATCGTGTCCGATCCCATCATCGAGCGGATCACCGGAAAAGAGATCGGTTCGCCCTGGGCAGACGATCAAGCCGATAAAATCAATTATTTCCGCCATGTCTGCCATTTTCACAGCGACATGGGGTACGACGCGTTTTCATTTGAAGTATGCGCGGGCGCTTTCTTCCCGGGATCCGGCGCCCT
Organism: Christensenellales bacterium; assembly: GCA_050952845.1. Lineage (GTDB taxonomy): Bacteria > Bacillota > Clostridia > Christensenellales > Aristaeellaceae > JAGVSV01. Next base: position 3,147,066 of record JBMNLP010000001.1, on the reverse strand, counting down.
GGGCGGACACAAAGAGCCGGCAATCCACAACAGGGCGGATTTTGACCGCTACCCCTGGGACGAAGTGGAGGAACGATACTTTCAAACAGCGGGTCCCGTGTTTGAAGCACTGGCTGCCGCTCTGCCACCGGGCATGAAAGCCATCGGCGGCGTAGGCAACGGCGTGTTTGAATGCGTGCAGGACATCACCGGCTATACGAACCTCTGCTACATCGCTGCCGACGATCCGGACTTGTACCATGCGCTGTTTGAACGCGTGGGCGCCATCCTTTGCGCCTTGTGGGAGAAGTTTTTGCGCCTGTACAGCGATCCATTCTGCATTCTCCGCTTTGGCGACGACCTGGGCTTTAAAAGCAACTCTCTGCTATCGGCGGAGGATATCCGCGCCCTGGTCATCCCGCAATATGAAAAAATCGTGCGCCTGGTGCACAGCCACCGCAAGCCCTTCCTGCTGCACTCCTGCGGCAATATATTCAACGTCATGAACGATCTGATCGACACCGTGCAAATTGACGCCAAACACAGCAACGAGGACCAGATTGCCCCATTTCCCGTGTGGCTTCAACGCTATGGCGATCGCATCGCCTGCTTTGGCGGCATGGATACCGACGCCGTCTGTCGCCTGTCCCACGCCGATATCCGTGCCTATGTGATCGATGTGCTGGAGCAATGCAAAGGCTACAGCGGCTTTGCCTTTGGCACCGGCAACGCCATCGCCGACTATGTGCCCTATGAGAACTACGCCGAAATGGTGCTTACCGCCAGGAAGTGGCGCGGGGATGCATAGGGCAATTGCCGCGAATCAATTGCATGCTGTCCTAAGCGCTATCCTGAGCGCTTTTTCCGTCTTCCATTCTTCAGTTGTCTTTATGCAGTTGTCTTGTTAAAATATTTGCGCCGCTTTTGCGGCGTATTGATGTTAACAGTGAGGAAGTGTTTTGCCTCAACATGATCCAGCCGTGGCTGTGAGCAATCAGGCTGGATCATGTATAGAAACGGAGGGCTTCATGAACCTGTTTGATGTGTTTTATTTGCTGGGTGGGCTGGCGATGTTCCTGTTCGGCATGCACCTGATGGGAGAGTCGCTGGAAAGACAGGCAGGCAGGCGCCTGAAGTCCATCCTGGGGCAATTGACCAACAAACCCTTGAAAGGCGTGCTGTTGGGCACCGCCGTAACAGCAGTGATCCAGTCCTCCTCAGCTACAACGGTGATGGTGGTTGGTTTTGTCAACTCCGGCATCATGCAGTTGAACCAAGCCATCCCCGTCATCATGGGCGCCAACATCGGCACCACCATCACATCCTGGATACTTTCTCTAACAGGCATCCGCAGCGACAGCCTGCTGATGACGCTGTTAAAGCCGTCCACCTTTTCACCGCTTATCGCCTTTGCCGGCATCGTTCTGCTGCTGACTTCGCGCAGGCGCCGGGACACAGCAGGCATCATGCTGGGCTTTTCCGTGTTGATGTTCGGGATGGAGCAAATGTCCGCCGCTGTAGCGGGTCTGGCGGAGGTGCCTGCATTCCGGGAGCTGTTGGTGTTGTTCACCAACCCGCTGTTTGGCGTAGCTGTGGGCGCACTGGTGACAGCCATCATCCAGAGCTCGTCAGCTTCGGTGGGTATTCTTCAAGCCATTGCCAATACCGGCAGCCTCACCTACGGCGCAGCGTTGCCCATCATCATGGGGCAGAATATCGGCACCTGCATCACAGCCATCCTGTCATCCATCGGTGCCAACCGCAACGCCAAGCGCGTGGGCATGGTGCACCTGTATTTCAACCTGATTGGCACCGGGGTGTTCCTGAGCGTCTTCTACGTACTGGACTGGTTGATCGGCTTTACCTTTACAGCGCTGCCCATCAACGCCTTTGGCATTGCGGTTGCCCACACTGCCTTCAACATCGGCACGGTCATCCTGCTGTATCCCATGAGGTCCCTGCTGGAATGGCTTGCAAGAAAAACCATCCGGGACAGCAAGGAAAGCGAAAAACTGGAGCTGCTGGACCAGCGCCTATTGAACACACCGTCAGTTGCCATTGAGCAATGCCGCAGGCTGACGGTGGACATGGCCAACCTGGCACAACAGGCTTTCCTGCTGGCAGACGGATTGCTGGATCAATACGATGCCAAGGCTGCTACCGAGGTGGAGGAGATAGAGCAAACCGTCGACCGCTATGAGGACAGGCTGGGCGCCTACCTGTTGCAGGTCAGCGCGCTGCATCTTTCGGAATATGAAAGCAAGGAAGTATCAAAGCTGTTATATGGCATCGGTGACTTTGAGCGCATCTCCGACCATGCCGTCAACCTAACCGAGGTGGCGCAGGAACTGCATACGAAAAACATCGGCTTTTCACCGGAAGCCCAGGTAGAAACCAGCACCATGCGCGCCGCCGTAAAGGAGATCATGGCGCTTACCGTCAAGGTATTCGACACCAACAACCAGGAGCTGGCCCGGAAGGTAGAGCCTCTGGAGGAGGTGGTGGACGTGCTGCGCGAAACCATCAAAGCCAACCATATCGAGCGGCTGCGCACTGGCACATGCACGATCGAGCTGGGTTTTGTGCTCAGCGACCTGCTTACCAATCTCGAACGCATATCGGATCATTGCTCCAACATCGCCGTTAACGTAATGGAGCAAACAGGCCGCGGCGGCCTGGAAAGCCATGCATATCTCCACGAGCTGCATGAGGGCGCGCCCAACAGCTCCTTCCGGATGCAATATGAAGCCTACTTGAACAAATACGACATCGCCAGCAAGCTGGATGAACTCGCGCTGCCTGAAGGAGCAGAATAGAGCAAATTTACTTATCATGTCGCAGTCGCAGACTTGTCTTTTTGCTTCTGGCTGTGTCGCTGTTCACTTGACGTAGCGCTGCTACGCCTACGTTCACGAGACGCAATTCGCCATAGTCGATTTCTACGCTCGCGTGGCTCACTTGAAATCTCCGTGGCTCATTGGGCTGACAGTTAGCTTCATCCCGCACAGCGGGCGCTCGCCTCTGCCCCTTGCCAGAGACAAAAATCCTGCGCTGCTTTGTGCGCCACGATGGCGTAATTTGCTCTAAAACCTTCAGCTTTACAAAATCAAAAAAGGCTACAACCCTAAAGTTGTAACCTTCCCTGGCTCCCCAGGCAGGGCTCGAACCTGCAACAACACGGTTAACAGCCGTGTGCTCTACCATTGAGCTACTGAGGAATGGGCGATTGCGAAGAAGGGTTCTCCGCAATCATTGGAATCCGGCGGCGACCTGCTCTTCCGGGCCGTTTCCAGCCAAGTACCATCGGCGCTGAAGGGCTTAACTTCTGTGTTCGGGATGGATACAGGTGATCCCCTTCGCCTTTGCCACCGAAATCTACTGAAAGTACTTCGCACTCACGCTCGCTTAAGGGCATGTCCTTCTGCGCTTGCACGCATGGTTAGCTCTCAATGCTCGCCGTGCTTCCGCACCCTCACAGCTGCATAACTTCTGAAACAAGATAGCCTTTTCCTTTAATGGTCTCTCTTTAATCAAGCCCTCGGCCTATTAGTACCGACAAGCTCAACGCATTGCTGCGATTACACCGTCGGCCTATCACCCGGTCGTCTCCCGGGGGCCTTACTTCTTCTTAAGAATGGGAACCTTCTTCTCGAGGGGGGCTTCACGCTTAGATGCCTTCAGCGTTTATCCCTGCCGTACTTCGCTTCCCTGCTGTGCCGTTGGCACGACAACAGTTGCACCAGTGGTACGTCCATTCCGGTCCTCTCGTACTAGGAACAGCTCCTCTCATGGTTCCTGCGCCCACGATGGATAGGGACCGAACTGTCTCACGACGTTCTGAACCCAGCTCGCGTGCCGCTTTAATTGGCGAACAGCCAAACCCTTGGGACCTGCTTCGGCCCCAGGATGCGACGAGCCGACATCGAGGTGCCAAACCTCCCCGTCGATGTGAACTCTTGGGGGAGATCAGCCTGTTATCCCCGAGGTAGCTTTTATCCGTTAAGCGACGGCTCTTCCACTCAATGCCGCCGGATCACTAAGCCCGACTTTCGTCTCTGCTCGATTTGTCAATCTCGCAGTCAGGCACCCTTCTGCCTTTACACTCTGCGAATGGTTTCCATCCATTCTGAGGGTACCTTTGGGCGCCTCCGTTACCCTTTCGGAGGCGACCGCCCCAGTCAAACTGTCCGCCTGACAATGTCCATACGCCGGATCACGGCCGTGTGTTAGAACCCCAGCAACAGAAGAGTGGTATCCCAACGGTGGCTCCACATAAGCCGAAACTCATGCTTCCCAGCCTCCCACCTATCCTGTGCATCTATTACCGGAATCCAATATCAGGGTACAGTAAAGCTCTACGGGGTCTTTCCGTCCAGTCGCGGGTAATGGGCATCTTCACCCATACTTCAATTTCACCGGGTCCCTTGTTGAGACAGCGCCCAAATCGTTACACCATTCGTGCGGGTCGGAACTTACCCGACAAGGAATTTCGCTACCTTAGGACCGTTATAGTTACGGCCGCCGTTTACTGGGGCTTCGGTTCAATGCTTCGCTTGCGCTAACATGTCCCCTTAACCTTCCAGCACCGGGCAGGTGTCAGCACCTATACGTCAGCTCGCGCTTTCGCAGATACCTGTGTTTTTGTTAAACAGTCGCTTGGGCCTTTTCTCTGCGGCCACATCTCTGTGGCTCCCCTTCTCCCGAAGTTACGGGGTCATTTTGCCGAGTTCCTTAACAAGGGTTCTCCCGTTCGTCTCAGGATTCTCTCCCCGCCCACCTGCGTCGGTTTACGGTACGGGTACCTTCAGATTCACTAGCAGCTTTTCTTGTCAGCGTGAAATCACTCGCTTCCCTACTTCTTTTCGGTCCTCTCGTGCCTCATGCTTTCCGGAATGCGTTCTTCACTACATCCCACACTTGACACTTTCACGCAGTTGACCATCACCGCGCCCGAGCTATCCTTCTGCGTCACTGCTTCATTCCTTCGGTAGTGCAGGAATTTCCACCTGCTGTCCATCGCCTACGGCTGCTGCCCTCGGCTTAGGCCCCGACTTACCCTGGGAGGATGAACCTTCCCCAGGAAACCTTGGGCTTTCGACCGCCATGTTTCTCACATGGCTCTCGCTACTCATACCGGCATTCTCTCTACTGTGCAGTCCAGCAGTCCTCTCGGTCTGCCTTCTCCCCGCACACTATGCTCCTCTACCATCCCCTGCGATGATTTCTATTATTATTATGCTCTTGCTTTGGCTTGAAGTTGCCATTCATACCTTAATAATAGAAATCATCGCAGGAAATCCGCCGCTTCGGTGTCATGTTTTAGCCCCGGACATCTTCGGCGCATCATCACTCGACCAGTGAGCTGTTACGCACTCTTTAAATGTATGGCTGCTTCTAAGCCAACATCCTGGTTGTCTCTGCAATGACACATCCTTCTCCACTTAACATGTACTTCGGGACCTTAGCGGACGGTCTGGGTTGTTTCCCTTTCGCCCGTGAAACTTATCTCTCACGGACTGACTCCCGTACCTGCATTAGCCGGCATTCGTAGTTTGATAGTGTTTGGTAAGCTTTGTCACTCCCGCCCACAGTCAGTGCTCTACCTCCGGTAATGGCGTACGAGGCTAGCCCTAAAGCTATTTCGAGGAGAACCAGCTATCTCCGGGTTCGATTGGAATTTCTCCCCTATCCACAGCTCATCCCCGCCTTTTTCAACAGACGTCTGGTTCGGTCCTCCATGGTGTTTTACCACCACTTCAACCTGGCCATGGATAGGTCACCCGGTTTCGGGTCTGCCCCATGCAACTATTTCGCCCTCTTCAGACTCGCTTTCGCTTCGGCTCCGGACCTCTTAGTCCTTAACCTCGCTGCACAGGCGCAACTCGCCGGTCCGTTCTACAAAAAGTACAAGGTCGCGCTTCTATCGCGCTCCCTCTGCTTGTAAACATAGGGTTTCAGGTTCTCTTTCACTCCCCTCCCGGGGTCCTTTTCACCTTTCCCTCACGGTACTATGCGCTATCGGTCACCAAGTCGTATTTAGCCTTGGGAGGTGGGCCTCCCGACTTCCCGCCGGATTCCCCGTGTCCTGCGGTACTCTGGAAACGGCTCGCTCTCTCCGCTTTTCGAATACGGGGCTCTTACCCTCTATGGCTGGACTTTCCAGTCCTATTCCTCTAAGCTTCCTGAATGCTCTCTTGCCGTCCCGTAACCCCACGGAGCGTACTCCGTGGTTTGGGCTCTTCCCCGTTCGCTCGCCGCTACTTGGGAAATCGATCTTTCTTTCTCTTCCTCCGGGTACTTAGATGTTTCAGTTCCCCGGGTTCCCCCGTCCAGGACTATGCGTTCATCCTGGCGTGACGGACCTACTGTCCGCCGTGTTTCCACATTCGGATACCTACGGGTCTTTGCCTGCTTGCGGCTCTCCGTAGCTTTTCGCAGCTTGCCACGTCCTTCTTCGGCGCTTGGTGCCTGGGCATCCGCCCTATGCTCTTCTTCGCTTGATTATATCCTGAGACCATGTCTTTCTTCCAGCATCTCCATGCTGGATCGCGTACCCCTCGGTACGCTGCAACTGGCCTTCTTAACCTCTCTTACTAATCCTTTTTACTAATCCTTGAATTAGTATTAGTTAATCTCTCGTTTCTTCCGTTATGCAGCTGTCAAGGTGCGCACCAGACTGCGTCCGGCCGGAGCGGGATGTTACCCTCTCCACAATGTGCAGGGGACGTTTCCTGCGGCGCTCGCGCGCCCCGGGCTCTCCCTTGCTCATTGTTCTTACGCCTCGCTTCTTCCGCCACTGGCGGCGCTCGGCTCCGAACCCTGATAACGATACAGTGGAAGCGGACAGTCATCCTTCGGACTTACGTCCTGCCTTATGGCATTTTACTTGCTCAGACGCTTTCGCGTCCGATCGACCTGGGTCGAATCTATCCTTTCAGATAAACTCGCTCCCTAGAAAGGAGGTGATCCAGCCGCACCTTCCGATACGGCTACCTTGTTACGACTTCACCCCAGTCATCAATCTCACCTTCGTCAGATGGCCCCTCACGGTTACCTCTCTGCCTTCGGGTGCTATCAACTCCCATGGTGTGACGGGCGGTGTGTACAAGGCCCGGGAACGTATTCACCGCGACATGATGATTCGCGATTACTAGCAACTCCTCCTTCATGTGGGCGGGTTGCAGCCCACAATCTGAACTGAGAACGCTTTTTTGAGATTCGCTCCGCCTTGCGGCTTCGCTGCCCTCTGTAGCGCCCATTGTAGCACGTGTGTAGCCCAGGTCATAAGGGGCATGATGATTTGACGTCGTCCCCACCTTCCTCCGAGTTGTCCCCGGCGGTCTCGATAAAGTCCTCAACTTCACTTGTTAGTAACTATCGACAAGGGTTGCGCTCGTTGCGGGACTTAACCCAACATCTCACGACACGAGCTGACGACAACCATGCACCACCTGTCTCAGTACCCCCGAAGGGATTCCGTATCTCTACAGCCTTTACTGGATGTCAAGACCTGGTAAGGTTCTTCGCGTTGCTTCGAATTAAACCACATGCTCCGCTGCTTGTGCGGGCCCCCGTCAATTCCTTTGAGTTTTAATCTTGCGACCGTACTCCCCAGGCGGAATGCTTACTGTGTTTACTGCGGCACAGAAGGGGTCGATACCTCCTACACCTAGCATTCATCGTTTACAGTGTGGACTACCAGGGTATCTAATCCTGTTTGCTCCCCACACTTTCGCGCCTCAGCGTCAGTTGCAGTCCAGTTACCCGCCTTCGCCACTGGTGTTCCTCCCGATCTCTACGCATTTCACCGCTACACCGGGAATTCCGATAACCTCTCCTGCACTCCAGCCGCGCAGTTTCCAAAGCAATTCCACCCTTGAAAAATGGACTTCCACTTCAGACTTGCACGGCCGCCTACGCGCCCTTTACGCCCAATCATTCCGGACAACGCTTGCCCCCTACGTATTACCGCGGCTGCTGGCACGTAGTTAGCCGGGGCTTCCTCCTTGGCTACCGTCTTCTTCTCTTCACCAAGGACAGAGGTTTACAATCCGAAAACCTTCTTCCCTCACGCGGCGTCGCTGGGTCAGGGTTCCCCCCATTGCCCAATATTCCCCACTGCTGCCTCCCGTAGGAGTTTGGACCGTTCTCAGTTCCAATGTGGCCGATCACCCTCTCAGGTCGGCTACCGATCGTTGGCTTGGTGAGCCCTTACCTCACCAACTACCTAATCGGACGCGAGCCCCTCTCTTACCGGATCTAATCCTTTAACCTCTCTGCCATGCGGCTGAGGGGTCTCATGCGGTATTAGTGAAGGTTTCCCTCCGTTATCCCCCTGTAAAAGGCAGGTCGCTCACGCGTTACTCACCCGTCCGCCGCTAAAATAATCGCCGATTACTCAACCATTATCTCCGCTCGACTTGCATGTGTTAGGCACGCCGCCAGCGTTTGTCCTGAGCCAGGATCAAACTCTTGTGTTTAATCCTTAACATATCGTACTCCTAAGTACAATACGTTCATTCTCTCTCAGAATTTACTGTCGTTCTTCGCTTCCTTCGCTGTATCGTTGTCAAGGTTCGGGCACACCCAAATTTTGGGGTGCCTGAATAGATTAACATTTTTATAATTGACTGTCAAGGGCTTTTCTAAAAAATATTTTTTGCCAAAAATATTTTGATCTTCCATGCTTTGGCGCTATTTTTCAAAATGCTATTGCAATCCAGAAATGCATATGATATACTCGTTCTAAGGTTAATTGGTTTAAGTAATTAGTCGAATGTCCAGAAAGCAATGATGCAAAGGATGAGGTTATACCGGATAAACAGGGAAAAAATCAGGACGATCTGCAAAAGTTAAATCTGTATCTGGATTAAATGATCTGATGCAAAGGATCAGCTGTGATCTTTCACTGATTAACGGAGGGCATAATGAGGAGTAAAACCACTGCATATTTGGGCTATACAAAGCTGCCGGGAAATGTCCGGCTCGGTCGCGACATGTGGCGCGACCGATACCTGTACCTGCTGCTGATTCCTGGGCTTGTCTTTCTGATCGTATTCCGCTATATCCCCATGGTGGGGCTGAAAATCTCCTTTCAAGACTATAACATGTTCAATCCGGCTGCCAGCAAATGGGTGGGACTCAAGCATTTCAGGACGTTGTTGGGCACGAGGAGTTTTCCCGAGGTGCTGCGCAATACGCTGAACATCAGCCTGCTCAAGCTGATATTTGGCTTTCCGGTTCCTATTGTGCTGGCGCTGCTGATGAACGAGTTTCGGCACCTGCGCTATAAAAAACTTGTTCAGACAGTACTCTACCTGCCGTATTTTATATCATGGGTGATCTTGACGGGCATCATTCAGAATTTTCTCAATCCCACCACGGGGCTGATCACACAGCTCCTGACTGCACTGAATGGCGGCGTCCGGGTTGAGGTGCTCACTACGCCTTCGCTGTTTATACCCATGCTGATTGTGACCGACCTGTATAAGCACATGGGATGGGGAACCATTATCTATTTTGCCGCCATTTCAGGTGTGGATGACCAGCTGTATGAAGCAGCAATGATCGACGGCGCCGGCAAGCTGCGCCAGGCTTGGAACATCACCCTGCCCTCCATCCGCCCTGTCATCGTAATCGTATTCATCCTCAGCCTGGGCAACATCCTCAACGCGGGTTTTGATCAAATCTTTATGCTGTATAACCCGCTGGTCTCCCGGGTGTCGGAGATTATCGACACCTATGTATACCTGCGGGGCATCAAGGAAGCCAACTATTCCTTCTCAGCTGCCGCCGGCTTCTTCAAGTCCTTCGTGGCGCTGATCCTGATTATTGGCACCAACTACGCTGTCCGCCTGTTTGGCGAAGACGGAATCTAGTAAGGAGGTTATTGCATGTCGATTGAACCGATCGTTCCCAACGCCATAGAGCAGATCAAGGCATCAAGGCGCACCCGGCAATCGGGGTTGCAAAAGGCATTCATGTTGATGAATTATGTCTTTTTCGCCTTGCTGTCGCTGATGATGGTGTATCCGTTCTGGCATGTGCTGATGTACTCATTCAGCGATGTCACGCTGTCGGCGGCTGGCGGCCTGTTCCTGTTGCCGCGCGGTTTTACGACAGCCACATATGAATCAGTATTCGCAAGCCCGCTTATATGGAGCAGCTTCAGAATATCTGTAACAGTCACCCTGGCAGGTACGTTCTTTGGCGTGCTGCTGACCGCACTGACCGCCTACCCTTTGTCTAAGAAACGCCTGCGCTTTGGCGGGGTTGTGCTGTTCCTTGTATTTTTTACCATGCTTTTCAGCGGCGGCATGATTCCCAGCTACCTGCTCGTCAAGCGTTTGAAATGGCTGGACAGCATCAATGCCCTCATTTTTCCTGGCTTGCTATCGGCTTACAATGTCATTGTCATGAAGAGCTTCTTTGCGTCCCTGCCCGAATCGCTGGAAGAATCCGCGCGTATTGATGGTGCCAACGATATCCTCATCTTTTTTATGATCATCCTGCCGCTGTCTAAAGCGGTTCTGGCAACCATCGCCCTTTTCATCGCAGTGGTGTATTGGAACGACTATTTCAGCACCGTAATCTATATCACCACCAAATCCAAATGGTCCATGCAAGCTGTGCTGCGCGAAATGCTCACCAACACCACCAGCGCCATGCGTAATGCCGGGGTGGATATCAACCAGACCGCGAAAATGAGCAGCGAAACCATCAAATCTGCCACCGTGATCATCGCCACAGTCCCTATCCTGGTTGTGTATCCGTTTCTGCAAAAACACTTTGTAAAGGGGGTTATGCTTGGTTCTATAAAAGGGTAGCCATCATTATATACAGGATTACGACCAACACAAAACAAGGAGGAAAAAACGTATGAGGAAACACTGGATTCAAGTGCTATCAATGGCGCTGGTACTGTTGCTCGTTACCGGGGGCATATCAATTGCCGAGGAAAAACAGGAGAGGATGCCGATCTCTATCACGGTGCTGTTAGGTCATACGCAGCCCGACAGCTGGATTGAACAGCAGTTAGAAGAAAAATACAATGTGGACATCACGCTGATACCGCTTCCCGGCTGGACAGACGGGCAGGCCAAACTCAACCTGCTGATGGCTGATGAGGATCAGCGACCGGACGTGATATGGTGGTGGGGCATGGACAAGGAGTACCTGCAGTGGGTCGATGCAGGGCTGCTTCATGAATTGACCCCCTATATGGAAAAATACCCTAACATTACAGGCTACTACAATGACACAACCATGTTCTATGCTTCCCATTCGGATGGCAAGATGTACCGCATCCCCGGGGACGTGGCCGAACCTTCCTGTATGACGGGCTGGATCCGCAAAGATTGGCTGGATGCGCTGGATCTGCCTGTACCGACGACCAGGGAGGAGTTCAAGGATACGCTGCTGAAATTCACCTTTGACGACCCTGACAAGAACGGCAAGGATGACACCTATGGGTTCTCAGGCGCGGGCTTGGATATGCGCGGCTTCCAATCCTTTTGGAGCCCCTATAATGTCGACCCGAACAACTTCGTTGTGCTGCCGGACGGCAATGTCGTGCATGGGTCTACGGAGCCTGCTGTCAAGCAAGCGCTTGCTGATATTGCCGATCTGTATAAGCAGGGCGTGATCGATCCTGCCATTGTCACCCGTACAAACGATCCCTACGAGTATTTCATCAACGGCGGTCATGGCGCCTTCTACGCATGGGTGGACTGGCTGAACCCCGGTGGCCATACTGTAAGGGCCTTCCGTGCCAAAAACCCAACGGCGGAGATCATCCCCATTGAACCCATCAAGGGGCCGGACGGCCTCAGCTCGGATGAGACGGAGAATCCGGGTGCATGGTGCTATTTTGCCATCACCAAAAAAGCCAAGGATCCCGAGCGTATCTACGCCATGTTTGACGACCTGCTTAACCGTGAAACCTATCTGTTCCGTCGCTGGGGTGTTGAGGGCACGCACTATGAGATCGTCGACGGCGTATTTTCACCATTGGTGAGCAACGAGGAAAATCTCGCCGAGAATATCGGCCTCTTCTACCTTGATTTCTTCCTCAACCGCAAGGATGACGCCAACATTGCCAACACGCCTGAGACAATTGAGCTATTTGAAAAGCGGGCTATCACAAGCGAACCTCTGCGGCAGAAGCGGGTGTACTTCAAATCTCTGGAACGGCCGGTGTGGCATGCCTATGGCCCGGATATCGATAAGTTGCGTAACGAGGTGTTTTACGGCATCATCACCGGTGAACGGTCCATAGACGATTTTGATGATTACCTCAAGCAGTACAAGGAACTCAATGGCGATGAGGTCAACGCTGAAGCCACGCGCCTGTACAAGGAACAACAAGTCGAGTTTGAAGCATTTAAACAGTCTTTCAACAAGTAACAACGCCGGTTGATCTGTTGGTAACCCCGGGCGATACATGCCCGGGGTTATTCATGATGGCAAAAGCAAGCCCTTCCCAGGCGCAATCTTGGTATCATTCGCCATCAGGCTGGTAATATGCTATGATATGTACTGGATACCGGACAGTAAAACTGGAGGATGTATGAGGCTTTTCTCTAAAAAACAGCCGTTTGCCGTGCCGGAAGGGCTGAGCGCGGAGGAGCTGCTTGCCTTGGCCCAGCTTGAGGAGGACCCGGTGCGCCGCCACCAATACTTAGTCAAGGCGGAATCTCTGGCACCTGATCACCTGGGCATACGCAGGGCGCTGTTGATGCACGGCCGGCTACACGAGCGCGGTGGAAAGGTGCTCGACTTTTCCGTCATCAAAAGCTACCTTTTCCATGTGTTCGAGCATCCCGAACAGCATGATGAACAGGAAATCCAGCGTTTCATACACGAGCTGCTGTCCAGCCCGCAGCTGACAGCCTGCCTGCGCCTGACGGATGATCCGGACGCCTTTATGCAGAATTACTTGGAGGAATTAGCCCGCGACTATATCAGGCTGTTTATTCTGCCCGACACCAGCCACGCCCCCGTGCTGTTAGGGTTTATGCCGCAAAGGCGGCTGCCCGGTTATATGGCGCGGCCTGCGAAGGACATTCTGCTGAACATCCTGTCCTCCTCCTACCTAACAACCGACGAACAACTGCTGGTTGCCCGTCAGTTCTACAAGGCTTTCCACCGGGAAATGGGCAGCCGCACAGCCGAGCTGGACCGGCTGCTCGGGCCTGAGGTATGCCGCGCGCTTGGCTGAGGCGCCATCGGGCGGCATTCGTTCTGTATGCAGGCAGCGCGCTGATAGGGCTTGGTTTCATAGCCTTAGGCGCCGCCGGCACAGAAACAGCCTACGCGCTGATGGTGCTGGGCAGCTATACGGTGGTGCCGCTGGCCTCGCTGCTGTTGCCGCTGTATGCCGCCCGGCAGGGCATGGAGCGCTACGCCGCCTTTTTTCCACCGGCGCTGTTTGCATTGGCAGGCTGGATGGTCATGGGGATGACCCCGCCCCCCGCCACCATTCCCCTCAGCCTGGGATTAGGCGTGCTGGGCAGTACGGCCGGGTCGGAACTCCGACAGCGAAAACGCAGACCCAAGAAAAGGAAATGAAGCAAGGTGCATATAATTAGAAGAATCATTGCCGTTCTCTTCGCGCTTGTCATGATGGCGTCGTTTTATGTATACGCCGTGATGCGTGAGGACGAGGAAACCAAAAGAACGGATCAGTGGGTGGTTGCCGATGAAACCGCCGGGTTATCTGCAACGGGCGGCATACAAACAGATGACCCGGTGCTGTTGGCCAGGGCCATGGGCTGTGCCGTACCGCTGCCGGCAACGCTGCTGACAGGCAAGGTGGAGGACCTCTCCTACCACGGCTATTATGCCAGGAAACTAACGGCAACTGACGGTCAGGTGCGGATATCGGGCGTGCGCCCGCCGTCCGCCGCGCCGCTGTTGCGGGGTGAAGTTGTCTTCACATCCTACGGCAACAGCCTCTTCGGCCACCCGCTGCTGGAGGCGGAAGATACCGTTGCCCGGTATGCCTTTCTGGTAACCGATCAGGCTGCCTTTCTCATCGAATCGCCCGTTGGCGCAGGAGCAGCGTACCATTCCCTGACGCTGACGAGCCCATAACCTACCCGATAAGGAGCACATCATGTCAAAACCGCCACGCGCGCGCGGAATGGTCCGCCGGCTTCTCCCTTACTACAAGAAATACATTCGCATCCTGATATTCGACCTGGTCTGCGCAATGCTGACCACGGTGTTTGAGCTGCTTTTCCCGCTGATCGTAGGCGAGATCACCGACCGCGCCATCACCGACATCGCCTCCATCACCACATCGTTTCTGACAAAAGCCGGTGTGTTGTACTTAGGGTTGCTGCTGGTGGACGCCGGGGCGCACTACTACATGCAGTCCAAAGGACACATCATGGGCGCCATGATCGAAACCGACATGCGCCAAAACCTTTTCGCGCACCTGCAGCAGCTGTCCTTCGCTTACTACAGCGACACCAAGATCGGCCAGATCATGGCGCGCATCACCAGCGACCTGTTTGACGTCACGGAGTTTTCACACCACGGACCGGAAGAGCTGTTGATCTCCACGCTAAAGATCACGGTGTCCTTCACGATATTAATGAACATCAACATCCCGCTGACGCTGATCATCTTCGCGCTGCTGCCCGTGATGCTGGTGACCACGGTGTACTTTAACCGCAAGCTGCGCGCGGCATTCCGCAGTTTCCGCCATCAGGTGGGTGAGATCAACGCGCAAACCGAGGACACCCTGCTGGGCATGCGGGTGGTGCAGTCGTTTGCCAACGAGGACATCGAGAACGAGAAGTTCAGCCGCGGCAACATCCGCTTCCTGGACATCAAGCGCACCCAATATTCCTATATGGCAGGCTTCAACAGCACCAACCGGCTGCTCAACGGCATCATGAACATCACCGTGGTCATCGCAGGCGCCTATTTTTTGTCACAGCAGCGCATCACGGCAGGCGAATACGCCTCCTTCCTGCTGTACATCAACATGTTGCTCGGCTCTATCCGACAGCTGGTCAACTTCACCGAGCAGTTTCAGCGAGGCATCACAGGCATTGAGCGGTTCTTTGAAATCATGAACACGCCCCTGGAAATCAAGGATGCGCCGGACGCAAAGCCATTGCAAAATGTCAGAGGCAACATCCGGTTTGACAATGTATCCTTCAGCTATTCAGACGGCGACGAGCGGGATGTGCTGAAGAACGTCACGCTGGACGTGCCGGCAGGGCAGAATGTGGCGCTGGTCGGCCCCAGCGGGTCCGGCAAGACGACGCTGTGCAACCTGATCCCCCGGTTTTATGATGTGACGGAAGGCCGCATTCTGATAGACGGGCAGGATATCAAGACGCTGACGCTGGCCAGCCTGCGGGGATCCATCGGCACAGTGCAGCAGGATGTGTACCTGTTTTCGGGCACGGTGCTGGACAACATCGCCTATGGCAAACCAGGCGCCAGCCAGGAGGAAGTGGAGCAGGCTGCCCGGAAAGCCGGCGCCCACGAGTTTATTATGGAATTACCCGAAGGCTATCATACCTATGTGGGCGAGCGTGGCGTTAAGCTGTCCGGCGGGCAGAAGCAGCGCATCTCCATCGCGCGCGTGTTTCTGAAAAACCCGCCCATCCTGCTGCTGGACGAAGCCACCAGCGCGCTGGACAATGAAAGCGAACGGCTGGTACAACAGTCGCTGGAGGAGCTGGCAAAAGGTCGCACAACGCTGACCATCGCACACCGGCTGACCACCATCCGCGGCGCCGACGTGATCTGGGTGCTGACAGAGGACGGCCTGGAGGAAAGCGGCACCCACGAGGAGCTGATCAGGCAACAGGGCATCTACTACCGCTTATACCAAATGTATACGCTGGATTCACAAGAAGAAGAGGTTGAATGATATGGAACTCATGTTTTTAGGAGCAGCGCGCGAAGTTACAGGCTCGATATTCGTGCTGAAAGCAGCCGGCAGCCATGTACTGATCGACTGCGGCATGGAGCAGGGCGAGGACACCTACGAAAACCAGACGCTGCCCGTCAGCGCCTCCCAAGTGGACTGCGTGGTGCTGACGCACGCGCACATCGACCACAGCGGCATGCTGCCCGCGCTTTATAAGGACGGTTTCCGCGGCGCTATTTACGCATCGTCCGCCACCATCGCGCTGTGCGACATCATGCTGAGGGATTCTGCCCACATCCAGGAAAGCGAAGCCGAATGGCGCAACCGCAAATCCAAGCGTTCGGGCGAAAGCGCGTACACGCCCTTGTATACCATGGCGGATGCGGAAGGTGCGCTGCAGCTGATGCGCCCTGCCTCCTACACCGAAAGCACCGAGATCGCTCCCGGCATTGAGCTTCGGCTGACCGACGCCGGCCATCTTTTGGGCTCAGCCAGCGTTACGCTGACAGTCACCGAGGACAACCTCACCAAGCGCATTGTATTTTCCGGCGACATCGGCAACCTGGACCAGCCCATCATCAACGACCCGCAGCATTTAACCGATGCCGACATCGTGGTGATGGAATCTACCTATGGCGACAGGACGCACGGCCCCCGGCCCGACTACCTGGCCGACCTGGCTGACGCCCTGCAAACCACCTTCGACCGCGGCGGCAACGTGGTGATCCCCTCTTTTGCCGTGGGCCGCACGCAGGATATCCTGTATTTCCTGCGCGAAATCAAGGAACGCGGCATGGTGAAAGGACACGACCATTTCCCCGTGTACATGGACAGCCCGCTGGCCATCAATGCCACCGAAATATTCAAACGCACCGACCCCGTGTACTTTGACCAGGAGATGAACGACCTGCTGCAGCAAGGCATCAACCCCATATCCTTCGACGGACTGACGGTTAGCCTGACGGTGGATGAATCCAAACAGATCAACATGGAAAAACGCCCCTGCGTGATCATATCAGCCAGCGGCATGGCGGAAGCCGGCCGTATCCGCCACCACCTGAAGCACAACTTGTGGCGCCGTGAATGCACGGTGCTGTTCGTGGGCTACCAGAGCGTGGGCACCCTGGGCCGCGCGCTGTACGACGGCGCCAGCGAGGTCAGAATCTTCGGCGAGGACATCCAGGTCAACGCCGAGATCCGCATGCTGAAGGCGCTGTCGGGGCACGCCGACCGCAATGGCTTGAAAGCCTGGGCAGACAGCTTCGATCCCCCGCCCGAACGGTTTTTCATCGTCCACGGCGAGGAAAGCTCGGCGTTGTCCTTTGCCGAGCTGCTGCGCAGCGAGGGGCACACCGTTGAAGTGCCCTACAATGGTGACGCGTGGGATTTGGCCGCCGGCGTCCGCACCCAAAGCGGGCCGCGTACCTTGGTCAAAGGCGTACGCCGCCGGCGCGAATCCATGGGAGTTGCCACGCCTCGTCCGGCAGGCAGCGATGCCGACCTGGCCTTGAACAGGGCGATGGACCGGCTGGTGCGGCTCATCCGCCAGGGCTCGGGCTGGAGCAATGGCATCAAACGACAGCTTGCCGAGCAGATCAACAAGCTCGTCAGCAGATGGGAGTAATACGATGATTGGAAACGACCATTTGAAGCACATGAATGTGCCGCTGCCCGAGGAGATCGCTTCCGCTGCCGCCGTGGGCGACCTGTCCTTGACCCAAACGCTCATCGACGGCTGGCTGCGGCGCGACATCCCGCAGGCATTGCGCATGCGGCTTGAAACCGAGCGGCTGTTTCAGGAGCGGCTGCGGCAGGAATACACATTGACAGAGGATAGCCTCCTCAGCAGCATGGCAGAGCTGGTGCCCGATTTTACGCCCGATGATCTGCAAGCCCTGCTGATAGACGGTTGGCTTGACACCCGGCTGATAGACGGCACGCGCCACTTTATGGACGATGTGCCCGCTTCCCTGGTCAAAGCCAACCCTGATATCGCCCGCCGCGCAGGCAAGCCCCTTGTGCCGGAGGACAAGCTGCTGGACGGCTTTATTACACGCGTCAAAGCGCAGCGGCAAGCTGTGCTGGCCCTGCACATGAAGGCATCGCTCCGCGTCAGGGAGGAGGCTTTCGTGCCAGGTACGCTGTACCGCGCGCACCTGCCCCTGCCCAAGCCCGCCGCGCAGCAGCGCGATGTGCAGATCATCGATTGCAGCCCTGTGCCCAAACACATCGCCCGGGAAAGCGCGCCGCAGCGCACAGCGTATTTTGAAGAAATGCTGGCTACCAATGCGCCGTTTTCGGCGGAGTATGCCTATACCTGGCGCTGCGTCTACGCCGACCCAACGGACGGAGAGCCTTTTATCGTTTACCCGGATGCTGCGCCGCCCACAGGAGACGACCTGAAGGAACACCTGCCCCACATTGCCTTCACACCTTACCTGAAGGCACTGGCAGCCGAATTGAAGGGCGACGAGATCATCCCCATGCGCATTGCGAAGCGGTACTACGACTTCATTACATCACATGTACGCTATGCCTATGTGCGTCCCTATCAGCTGATCGACAACGGCGCCGAATACGCAGCCGTCAACCTGAGGGGTGACTGTGGGCTGCAGGCACTGCTGTTCATCGCGCTGTGCCGGATATCGGGCATCCCCGCCCGCTGGGAATCCGGCCTGATTGCCCGGCCCGGCCATGTCGGTTGCCACGACTGGGCGCAGTTCTACACAGAAAGCTGGGGCTGGCTGCCTGTGGACTGCTCCTTCGGCGGCGCTGCATACAGAAAGGGCAGCCCGGAACGCCGCCGCTATTACTTCGGCAACATCGACCCCTGGCGCATGGCAGCCAACAGCGGCTATATGATGCCCTTCCAGCCGCCCAAACGCCACCTGCGCGCCGACCCCTACGACAACCAGCGCGGCGAAGTCGAAACAGATGAAAAAGGCCTCACAAGCAGCAGCTTCCGTGCATCCTGGGAAATGCTGGGCTGTGATTTTGTGTTGCCGTGAAATAGCGCCGCTATATCATCATGATAAGTAAATTTGCTCTAAACAGAAACAGCCGCACGCAATGCGTACGGCTGTAAGGTTGAAGCTGTATTATTCGTCTGTTTCGTCCGTTTCGTCCGTTTCGTCCGTTTCGTCTGTTTCGTTCGTTTCAGCGGCTTCAGCTGCTTCGGCAGGCTGGTCGTCCTGGGGTTCAGAGGACGCTTCCGGCGCGGCAGCTTCAGCCTGTTCCTGCACCGGCTCTTCGTCTGCAGGGGCTACTTCGGGCGACATTTCGATTTGGGGGGCCTCATAAGGGTCGGCATACACCAGCTCAACATCGGACTGGGCATAGCTACTTGTGTCCTCCGCCGGCTCAGTGAATGTTTCGCCTCCGGGAATGTCCATGCTGTAGTCGAACGCAGCGTCCTCCAGCGCTTCGCGGATGCTCAGGCTGATGCGGCGGGCGTCCGGATCCACAGACAATATTTTGACATTGACATCCTGGCCAGGGGTCAGCACATCTTCCACCTTGTTGATGCGATGGGGGGCTACCTGGGAAATGTGCACCAGGCCGTCAACGCCCGGCTCCAGCTCAATGAAGGCGCCGAAGGGACGGATACGAACCACCCTGCGTGTGATCACACTGCCTACAGGGTATTTTTCCTCCACATTGTCCCAGGGGTGAAGCTGCAGCTGCTTATAGCCCAGCTGAATGCGCTCGCGCTCACGGTCCAGGGAAAGAATTTTCACGTCGATTTCCTGGTTGATCTTCAGGATATCACTGGGCGCAGCCGAACGGCTCCAGCTCAGGTCGGAAATATGGATCAGGCCGTCGACGCCACCCAGGTCAACAAAGGCACCGAAGGAAGCAAACCTGCGCACAATGCCCTTGACCACTGAGCCTTTGACCAGGCTGTCCCACACAGCACGCTTTCTCTTTTCGCTTTCAGCGATGAGAACTTCCTTGCGGCTGGCCACCAAGCGTTTTTTAGCCTGGTCGACCTCGATGATTTTCAGCCGCAGGTTCTGTCCGACAAACTGCGATATCTTCTCGACATAGCGCTGGGACAGATGGGAAGCAGGGATAAAGGCGCGCACGCCGTTGATGGATGCCAGCAAGCCACCCTTGACGGCTTCCTTGCCCACACCCTCGACGAACTCGCCGGCTTCGTACTTCCGCACCAGCTCTTCCCACAGCTTGCGGTTGACGATGTTGCGCTGGGAGAGGATCACATTGCCCTCGCCATCGTTGACCTTGATGACTTCCACTTCGATTTCATCGCCTAAGCCGGCTTCTTTATCCACCAGCTCGGAGCGTTTCATCAAGCCGTCGGATTTGTAACCGATGTTCACGCATACTTCGTCTTCGGTGATCTGTACAATGCGGCCTACCACCGTCATGCCGTTGTATATGCGCGCCATGTTGGCTGCCACATGGTCCATGAAGCTCTGCTGCACGTCGGCCGCCGGCTCGCGGCTCTGCCGGCTGCTATCGCCAGCCGGCTGCTCGGCCTGAGGGTCACTGTCTGCAGGCACGTCATCGGCCTCACTTTCCGGCATGCTTTCAGCAACGTCCTCCCGGGCGCTTTCCGGCGTAGTTTCCACCTCAACCGCTGTTGTTTCGACGGCTTCCACGATCTCTTTGACCGTTTCAGCAACAGCTTCAGTGGCTGGCTCCTGTGCCGGTGCGGATGCTTGGTCCGCAGTCAGGTGGTCCAATTGCTCGGGCTGGACCGGATTGTTCTTTTCGATGTCGTTCATACTGTCAATGACCTCCTTGAGCGACCAGGCCGGCGTGGATGCTCCGGCTGTGACGCCAATACATAGTTGTTTTGAACCCATTAAGTGTGGCGGTAACTCCGCCGCACATTCCACCAAATAAGTGTGTTTGCACAGCGCACTGCACGTTTCATACAGCTTTCGGGTGTTGGCGCTGGCTTTACCCCCAACCACCACCATGGCATCCACCCGGGCGGCAATGTCGGCAGCTTCGCGCTGGCGTTCCTCCGTCGCGTGACAGATGGTGCCGCGCACGCTGATGCCGGGATACCGCTGAACCAACAGCGCCGACAGCTCTGCCCATTGGGTGGGGGAAAACGTGGTCTGGCACATGACGAGGACGTTTTCCAGGCCATCGGGCAGGCAGGCAATGTCCTCCTGCGTCGATACAACATAGCACGCGCTGTTGCACCAGCCGGCTGTGCCCTGAATTTCGGGGTGCTGTGCATCCCCCACCAAAATGACAGACGCGCCATCAGCGCTGAAGCTGTCAGCCAGGCTGTGCATTCTGGCTACGAAGGAGCAGGTACAGTCAACCACCATGGCAGCAGCTTCTTCGCACTGCCGCATCACATGGCGTGACACGCCATGACTGCGGATCAACAACATGCCGCCCTCTGCCTCCTGCGGCGTGCTGACAGGCCGGATGCCTATCTCCGCAAGGTGCTGCACCACGGACGGGTTGTGGATCAGTTCACCCAATGAATAGCAGGCAAGGCCCTTTTCCTTCGCAAGTTCGGCCGCAGCCACAGCCTGCTCCACCGCCTTGCGGACACCTACACAAAAACCTGCGCTTTGGGCAACAACGATCGAATCCTTTCCCTCCATACGTATCTTTTTCGACGGCTATTCGTTAATTCCTGCTCAGTTCAGAAAAAATACTAATTTTTATCTCGGGTTTCGTCGCGCAGGCTTCTGATCACGTGAGCGATGCGAGCGGTCAGCGCATCGCAGGAAGCGCGGTTGACGCCCTGTGCCAAGATGTCATCAAAGACAATCGGCTCACCGACCACGAGGCGGTTGCGCCGAAAAGCGCTGATCCGGCTATCGATGTACACGGGAATCAGCGGCACATTGGCTCTGAGAGCAATCAAGCTGACGCCGGACTCCACAGAATCCATGAGCGCTTCGGGCGGCCTGCGGGTCCCTTCAGGAAAGATGCCCAGCACATGTCCTTTCCTCAGCGTGTCCACCGCCGCACGCATAGCTTTGATGTCGGTGGTGTGCCTGTCCACAGTGAACATGTGCAGGCGGCGTACAATCCAGGCCAGCACGGGGTTTTTGGTCAGCTCCTTTTTGCCCATGAAGCGAATCTCATAGCGCCGGCAATGCACGGCAATGGCCAGCGGGTCCAGCATGCTGGAATGGTTAGCCACGATGATAAAGGGCGCGTCCCGGTCCAGCTGTTCCCTGTTGTAGGCTTTCAATGGATAAATCACAGCAAACACAGCCTTCATGACCAGGCGGGCAAAGGTATACAGGGGCGTGCGCTCCACCTTTTTCGGTCTATCCGGCTGTTCCATGTTGTTCCTCCACCATGCGCAGCACAGCATCCACCGCCTCGTCAAAGGACAGGTTGGTTGTGTCCAGCAGCACCGCGTCTGCCGCCTGCCGCAAAGGGGCCACCGCGCGGCGGGTGTCCTGGTCATCGCGGGCTTTCAAATCGCTGAGCACTGCTTCATACGTTGCTTGCTGCCCCGCCTGTTCCAACTGCTTCAGGCGGCGTAACGCGCGGACTTCGGGCGATGCTGTCAGGAAGATTTTCATCTTGGCGTCGGGTAGCACAACGGTGCCGATATCCCGGCCGTCGATCACCATGCTCTGCCGGGCTGCAATTTCCCGCTGCAGCGCCACCAGCCAGGCGCGTACCGCGCGGTAGCGCGATACGGCGGACGCCGCGCTGCCCGCTTCCTCTGTGCGAATATCGCGGGATACATCCCGTCCGTCCAGCATGGTCCGCTGCGTACCGCCGTCAAAAGCAACAGCCAGGTTGGCGCCACCAGCCTGGATAAAGCCCACCGCCGCATCTTCATCCAGGATGTCGATGCCCTTTTCCAGCATCGCCAAGCCAATGGCCCTGTACATAGCGCCGGTATCCAGGTGCAGGATGTTCAGCCGCCGCGCCACGGCATCCGCTAAGGTGGACTTGCCGGCCCCAGCCGGCCCATCGATTGCGATGGTCAATGTGCATGCCTTCATACGTCGTCCAGCATCACTTGATCATGTTCTGCGTCAGGTCCCAGCCTGCCAGGATGGCAGACTGGTGCGACACTGCGTAGGGCCCTGTCTCCGCCGCCTCCGCCGCATCGCGGGGGAAGTGAATGCAGATGTGCCCTGTCAAGCCGTTGTTGGGGTTATGGTCCACGTCATGGCCACGGCTATGGGTAGATCCCATGTACACCCGCCCATCGGTGAAGATCACCCACACAGGCCTGGGCGTCCAGTTGTCTTTACCCAACGCCGCCTCCATGACCTCGGTGTCTTGCTTTGTAACCGGCTCGCCGTCGGCATGCCTGCCCACGCTGAATACCTTGACAAAGTAATGCTGGCCGCTGATAAAGTCGTAGATGACCACGTTGGGCATGCTCCGGATACGGGAACGGATTTCAGCATACCAGTTGGCGAAACGCACCTCACGCGCCGCCGGCGCCCTGAACTGGCTCTGGCTGCCCGGCTGCGGATCATCGGATGGCAACACCACAGCACCCGACGACGCCTTGGCGGATGACGCATACAGCCGCCCCAGCGTGATGTAGTCGGCTGAGCCTGTCACATTCAAATTGTTGTTGGACTGGAAAGCCCGCACTGCCAACGCCGTCTTGGGACCGTATATGCCGTCGGCGCCGCCGGTCAGGTATTGCAGGGTGATCAGCCGCAGCTGCATGCTGACCACCTCCTGCCCCGTATCGCCAACAGCCAGTGACAGGGCGTCCTCCTCCTGGGTAGGCGAAGGCGTAGCAGTGGGCTTGGGCGTCTCCTGAGGCCGAGCATCCGCGCCATACAGCTTGCCCAGCGTTTCCTTGCCGGCCAAACCGTCAGCCTTCAAGCCATTGGCGCGCTGGAAGGCGGTGACAGCAGCCGCGGTAGCCGTACCGAAGATACCGTCCGCCTTGCCCTTGAGGTATTGCAGGGCAATCAGCCGGGTTTGCATGGCCCGCACCGCTTCACCGCTGAGGCCGATGCGCAGCGTAACAGGATAGTAATCCATCGCCGTGGTGGGCGCGGGCGCGGGGCTGGCGGTAACGCCCGGCGCTGCAACAGCGGTTTCAGCATACAGCGCCCGCTGCGTACCCAGGTCGGCAACGCCGGAAACCGTCAATCCGTTGTTTTTCTGGAAAGCTTTCAGGGCAGCGATGTCGTTGCTGTCAAATATGCCGTCGGGTGCAACCGCATAGTACCCCAGCGCCACAAGCCGCTCCTGCAGCCGAGTGACAGCCAGGCCGCGGGTGCCGGAACGAATTTCGACAACATTCCATTCCGTCAGCTCGGTGGGTGCGGGTGTGCCGCCGGGCAGGTCTGGCGCTGGCGTTGCGGCAGCAGCGCGCAAAGCCAAGTGGGTGAAGTTGTCCACCTTGCCGGTCACCTTGATGCTGTGCTGTTTCTGGAACGCGCGGACGGCGTCCGCCGTCGCCCGGGAGTATACCGACACAATGTCGCCGTTATAATGGCCAAGGTCCTTCAGCACCTGGTGCAGCGCCAGCACCGCATCGCCCTGGTTGCCCAGCTCCATGGGCCAGCCCTCTACGGGCGGCAGTGTTTTGATGGATACCAGGCGGTTGTTGGCGCCGCGGCTGCGCTTTTCGTACAGCATTTGCTGTAGCTCAGGCAACGCGATGCCCGTCTCCCGCAGGTTGTTTTTCTGTTGCCAGGCTTTGACAGACGTCATGGTTTGCGTGCCATACTTGCCATCGATGGCGCCTGTATAAAAGCCCAGCTCCGTCATAGCCTGCTGCAGAGCCCGCACCTTGGAACCTTCCGATCCTGTAGTCAGCGTTTCATACCGGACGCGCGCGTCCTGGCTGATGTCGAGCGTTTCACCCGGCAGATACTGGGGCGGAATGTCGATGTACTGCGCCATCACATAGCCCTGGTAATTGCGGTATTCGACAAACAGGAAATCGCCGCTCTGGCGGATCACGCGGATGGAGGCGCCTCGCGGCACCGTCAAAATGCGCGATGAAGACACCGACGCGCGCTTTCGCATATTAACCGATGCCGCGGCGGTGGTGGTGTAGGGATAGGTTGCTTCGCCTTCCACTTCCTTAAAAGGAGGGGCTGCTGTAACGCCGGGCTGCGGCGGCGCCGTGGGCGAAGCCGCATCCTGCATTTCCAGCAGCTTGGCCTGGGTTTCTTTGCCGGCAATGCCGTCTACTTTCAGCCGGTGTTGCCCTTGAAACGCCCGGACAGCGTTTTCCGTGCCCAAGCCATATTTGCCGTCGATGGGGCCGGTATACAAACCCAGCGCCTTCAGCTGGGTTTGCAGTGCTTCCACGCCGTCGCCCCTGGCGCCGGGGCGGATGGTCACCCCCTGGACAGGAGCCAGGGTATCGACAGCGGCTTGCCGGCCAAAGGCGTTGACCGGCTTCCCTTCATAAAGCAGCTCCTGGGTGACCGGGTCAGCAATGCCGTTGATAGGCAGGCTGTTTTTCTCCTGGAACGACCGGACAGCTCCCGCCGTGCCCGAGCCGTATTTGCTGTCTACGCTGCCGCTGTAATAGTACAGCTCCTTCAAAGCCTGCTGCAGCGCCTTCACCGTTATCCCGGTGTCGCCGCTGGACAGCTGGGCGTATTTTTGCAGCGTCGACACGTCCGCAGGCGGTGGCGTAGCTGCTGCCTGGCCAGCCTCCCGGGTAATGAAAGCCTTTAGAGCGTAGCCTGTGTGCCCCTCATATGCCACGATATAAAAATCGCCGTCCTCGCCTGTAACCACCAGGGCTTCCTGCCCCGGCATCACCAGCAGAATATCCGAATTGGTCGAAGGCTTCTGGCGCAGGCGCAGGTCGTCGGTGGTGTACCCGATGAAAGGATACTCCGACGCGCCGGCAGGCAGCAGGGCTGCCAAAAGAACGGCGCACAGCGCCCATACCCCCATGCGCTTCAATTTTAACGTTCTCATAAGGAACCTCCGTCCGTTCATTCTGCGTACATTTTATGATGTTATCGCAGCAGTGTCAACAAAACGGCATGCCATTGTAACATTCAGGGGATAACCGGCAAACATCACATGTAATCGCCAAACGCATTCAATCCATAAAAAGCTTACACCCGCACCGGATCCCGCGTCACGCGCAGGCAATAGGGACGGTCATCCAGCGGCTGGCCGAAGACATCCCTGCCCTCCCGCAATCCGCGGTGAATCACCAGGGTATCCGGGCCTTCGCTGGACAGCTCCAGCGTGCCCGTGCGCAGCACAGGGCGCGCTTTTCTCAGCGCAATGGCGTCCCGCACCGCATCAAACACCGTTCGGTCCTCCCTGCCCCAGGGATAGGTGCCGCGGCAGTACGGGTCCGCGGCGCCCTCCAGCCCGGCCTCGTCCCCATAATAAATGGAGGGGATGCCGGGCAGCGCCATGTAAATAGCCAGCATGTTCCGATAGCGGGCTACAGCCAGCGCGCGCAGCTGCGGGGGCAGCTTCTGCTTGCCGCGCTCCTGCCGGGGCAGGTCGGCATATTCCCGCCGGCACAATACGTTCAGTATGCGGGCGCGGTCGTGGCTGCCCATCAGGTTCATCAGGGAGTAAAAAAACGGTACGGGATAGTTTTCCTGCAGCGAACGGATCACCCGCACGGTATGGGCGGCATCGGCAGCGCCCGTTAAAAACCGGATGACAGCGTCCCTCAGGGGGTAGTTCATCACCGAATCCACCGTGTCGCCCAGGCAGTAGCTGCGCATCTCCCCATACGCTACTTTGTTGCTGGCGTCTTCCCATACCTCACCTAACAGCACGCTGTCAGGATTTTCTGCTTTCACAGCGCAGCGCAGATCGCGCAGGAAAGACACCGGCAGCTCATCCGCCACATCCAGCCGCCAGCCCGACGCACCCTCCCTGATCCACCGCCGGGCAATGCCATCGGGCCCGGCAATGAATGCACGGAAATCGGGGTTATTCTTGTTCACCTCTGGCAGCGTGGGAACCCCCCACCATGCCGCATACCGGTTGGGATACTCAGTGAAAGTATACCAGGGATAGTACCGGGAATCCTTGCTCTGCCAGGCGCCCACGCTGTCGTAGCTGCCATATCGGTTGAAGTATACGCTGTCCTCTCCCGTGTGGCTGAACACCCCGTCTAACAGCACGCGCATGCCGCGCTGCTTTGCTTCGTCGCACAGAGCGGCAAACTCCTCGTTGGTGCCCAGCAAGGGATCGACCAGGCTGTAGTCCCCCGTGTCATAGCGGTGGTTGGAACGCGCTTTGAAGATGGGGTTCAGGTACAGCACGGTCACACCCAAGCTTTCCAGGTAGGGCAGCTTCTCACGGATGCCGTTGAGGTTGCCACCGAAAAAATCAAATGCGCGGTTGTCACCGCTGCGGCTGTCGGGGTCCAGCATGGGCAGGTTGTCCCACTCCCGGTGCAGATAAACATCGGTTCGGTCGCTCTGGGGCATTTTCGAACGGGCGAACCGGTCCGGAAATATCTGATACATCACGCCCTGGCGCAAAAATGCCGGCGGCATAAAGGCAGAATCATACACCGTTATCTGATAGGAGGGAGGCCTGTCCTGATACATGGCGCCGATACCACCCAGCCGATCCCGGGCGTTGCCATAATACAGGTACCTGCCACGCTCGTCCTCGGCACGAAAATCATACCATACCAGCATCGGCTGATCCGGCGCCTTCAGCACCGCTTCATACAAGCCCAAGCCCACAGGCTTCATATCGATCAACTGCTCGCTGCCGTTCCATACCCTCAGCTGGACGCTGCGGGGCGCGCCGGATGCATACAGCCGCAGCCGCACCGCTGTACCTGCCTCGACCGCGCCAAAGGGTAACCGAAACTGATCGTCATGTGAATTGTGATATAGCTCCATCTATGGTTCCTTTGCCTATATTAATAGTAGCTAAACATCTGCCGTGCTGCGCTGGTCATGCGAGCACAATGCATTCAGCGCACACTCGGGGCACAGGGGACTGCGCGCCTTGCACAGGCGCCTGCCATGGTGAATCAGCCGGTGATGTGTGATGATCCAGTCTTTCCTGGGCACCACCTCCATCAGCTGCCGCTCGGTCTTCTCCACGGTATTGGCGTCCGCCAGCCCCAGCCGGTTGCTGACCCGGAACACATGCGTATCCACCGCGATCGTGGGCACGCCAAAGGCATTGGCCAGCACAACATTCGCGGTTTTCCTGCCCACGCCGGGCAGACTGATCAAGCCTTCCATGGTATCGGGCACTTTACCGCCGTATTCCGACATGATTTTCCGGCTCGCCATCACGATGTTGACGGCTTTGGACGCAAAGCCGCAGCTTCTGACATAGGGGTACAGGATATCGGGCGTGATCGCCGCCATGGCCTCCACAGTGGGAAAGTCGCGGAACACAGCCGGCGTCACCTTGTTCACCTGCTTGTCGGTGGACTGCGCCGACAGCATGGTAGCCACCAGCGTTTCATAGGGGTTGGCAAAATGCAGCTCGGGCGCGGCATCCGGGTACATGGACGCCAGCACGCGCAGGATTTTTTTATTGACTGCAGGGGTATTCATGGGTTTTCCATATCAGCGTCCAATCAGTCAGGTGCCACAACAAAGGAGTGTTCAAACAAAAACTCCTTCAGCGCGGCGCGGTTGACTTCCAGGTCCATCAGAATCGCCGCCCCGCCAAACTGATTGTATTGCTCAAAGGCGCCGTCGATGGGCAGGCGGAACTGCTCCACACGCGTGCCGCGCAGGTCAAACACCATGTGAAAAGCATCCAGCAACTCCGCCATGGAGATATTGGTTTCAAAAAACCTGTCCCTGGCGCCGATAGAATCGAATATCTCCCGGAACATATCGTACGCCGCTTCATAGGGCACATCCTTGAGGCTGTCGGCGATGTTGCTCAGCACATAGCGGGCGCGGAAGGTGCGCCCCATGTCATATTTGTCGCCATTGAGGGCCGGCACGCGGCGGATGCGCATGTAAATGACCGCAGCATGCCCCCTGAAGTGATAGTCGCCGGCCTTGTCCATGGCGGGCGTCGTGCTGTCGGGCGTTATGGCATAGCGCTTGAGGTAGCCGGCTTCCCGGTCGGTTACAGTCAAATGAACGCCGCCCACAATGTCCACGATGGTTTGCACCTGCATCCAGTCCATCAGGATGTATTTTTCAATGCGCAGGCCAAAATGGCTGTTCAGGGTGTCCATCAGCCCCTGGATACCGTGGCTTTTCATGATGTAGGTCAGCCTGCCGGGCTTGCCGTCCGGGTGAATCATCAGCGAATCGCGCAGAAACGACGTCAGGATGATGCGGCCTGCCACCTCGTCGATGGTGACCAGCAGCATGCCGTCGCTGTAGGACAGGTTGTCCGGGCTGGCGTTCCAGGAGTCCATGCACACCAGCAAATAATGGTGCACGCCCCTGGGGGTGGGCGGGATTTCCTCCGGCTGCAACACGCTGATCTCGGGCGCTTCCGACCATGCCGGCAGCAGCGGGCACAGCAGCATCAGGCACAGCAGCATGGCGATTCGCCTGGTCATTAGCCGTATGTTCATGGCATGCTCTCCGTAGTCCAATCGACTTTATCCGCCGGCGGGCGCTCATACTTCTCAAGCAGAATACCGGTTTCGGTAAAAATTTCCAGCGTAAACCCATCCGGATAGCCCTGCTCATACACCACCCGGCGGATGCCGGCGTTGGCGATGATGCGCGCGCATACCGAGCAGGGCTGGTGCGTGCAGTACAGCGTGCCGCCGTCGATGGAGATGCCAAGCTTGGCTGCCTGGATGATGGCGTTCTGCTCGGCATGGATAGCATAGCAGACTTCCTGGCGCGTGCCCGACGGAATGTCTAACTTGCGGCGCAGGCACTCCCCCCGCTCTTTGCAGGTGCGTATGCCCGCCGGCGCGCCGTTATAGCCGGTGGTCATGACACGCTTGTCCTTGACAATCACGGCGCCAATGGCGCGGCCTGGTTGAAAGCAGCTGCTCCAGCCCGCCACCAGGCGCGTCATGTCCATGAACCGATGATCCCATTTATCCAAGGTGTTTCCTCCGAAAGTTTTGTGTTCATTATAGTATGGCTGCAAAATCATGTCAACCAAACCAAATTGGGGGAAAAACATGCGCTTGATATAGCTTGGAATAGCCCACCCGCAAAAAAGACACCGCGTTTCAGGCGCGATGCCCTTTGTTATCAGTAAATTATAAAGCATTGAGGGATGTACCGTCTGTCTTTTCTGGCAACAGCCCTATCCTGTCATCCGGATACTTCCCAGCCCAAAAGGTCACGGCTCAGGTCCGAAAAGTCCCGATAGTCATCCACTTCAACGGCACGGACAGAAGATGCGAATATGTGCCAGTCGTTTCCCCCGCGCCGGTAATCATCGCCGAAATAAATAGCACGGGAGAGCATGAATCCATTGTCCTCGCAGTATTTCTGAAGGGCAAACAGCTTCTGGTAGGGCTTTGGCACGATGTCAAAGGAGCTGGAGCCGCCAATGAAAACCGTGTATTCAGAAAATGCCTCGCAAACATCCTCCAGCATCAACCGCCGTTTTGCCCGGTCCGGGTCGAAAGCTAATTTGTCAGCAAGCTTGGCGTCTGTCCCCAGCAGTGCGAAAGTCAGCATACCTGAATCGTGAAACTCCATGCTGTTGCCGGCAAAGTCACCGTATCCGTACTTTTCCCGCAGCAAGGCTGCCTTGCGCAGGATACCCTCCCTGTCCGGTATGGGAACGCGGCGCTGCTCATACACATGGAACTGCCGGGTAGCAGGGTCATGCCTGGCATACTCCATCCCATAATAGCCTACCGCATCCACCGGCAAGCCGAGCATCTGCCGGGCAATCCTTTCGCAGCTGCCTGCGCCAATCATCACCACGTGGTACTTCTTCAACAACGCGGACACAGCCTGGTAATTGGCTTCTTCAATTGGGGACTTATGCTGGGTGAGCGTGCCGTCCATATCCAGGGCAACCAAGTCAAACCCATTGCCCATGGCGCTCATTGAAAAAGCTCCGTGAGGGCCTGCCCCTGGGCTTCCTCTAAGCGCACGCCCAAGGCATGGGCGAAGGTGGGCGCCAGGTCGACCAGGAAAGCGCTGTCCAACACCACGCCGGGCTTGATGCCCTGGCCAAAGGCAAACAACGTCGGCTGGGGTCCCTTATCCGGGTGATGGCCGTGGGCGCCCCGGCCCAGGCTCAGGTTGTCGTTGCTAAAAGCCCGGACAGGCGCGCCAAGCCAGTCGTTGATGAAGGTGGTGCTCCCGTCTGTCTCCAGCACAAAGGAAAAGCCGCCTGCCAACCCTTCCTCTTGGGCAGCTTCTTCCGCCAGGTAGACCCGTTCAATTCCAAAGCCGCCTTCATCCCGCATCTCCAGCAGCACATCGTGCACACGGTCATGCTCCTGCGCTGAATAAGGGTTTTTGAGGTAGACATGGGCAGACATCCCGGCAGCCTTGCTGAAAGCTAAGTAATCCGTGATGTTTCCCGAGCTGTCCACATCAATGATCCCGCGCTCCCGGAAGCGGACATTGGGGGCAGACTTCCTTGTGACGTTGATCTGCCCATGGTCGCTGACGATGAAGAAGGCGGTGTCTTCCAAGATGCCCGCATCCCGAACTGCCTTGATGATATCGCCCAGCCAGTAATCAATTTCATGCAAGCCGTGGGTAACCAGGTCGGAGAAAATGCCGGTCTGATGGCGGTAGGTATCGATGTTGGCGGGGTGAATCATCAGCAGGTTGGGCTTGAACTCCCGGATCATGAAGCAGGCACAGGCGTGAATAAAGGCGTCGCAATAAGGGTGGATGCGATGCTCCAGCAGGTGCAGGTTGGGCTTGATGACTTTCTCCAGCACCTCCCTGCTGCTGCCGGAATGGATGAAGCATTCCTCCGCACTTTCCTCCGGAGACTGCGGCCAGTATTCATTGATGAGGTAATCAATGGAGGGATGGTTGCCGGTTACCGGCCAGAACACCCCGGCGGTGGACAGCCCCTGAGCCTTGCAGGCGTCAAAGAGGTCCTTTACCTTGACAGCATCGTTGAAAAACTCCCAGGTGGAGGACACCTCACACAATGTCTTCTGCTCGTTGTTGACGATGCCATGTTTTGCCGGAAAGACGCCGGTGCGCATGGTGGTATGTGCCGGATAAGTCAGGGTAGGGTAGATGGAGCGCACCTTCCTGATTCGGGCGCTTTGATCCCAATGCCTGGCGAAGTTGGGCGTATGCCTTAAGATGCGCAGGTCTTCATAGACAAGCGCATCCTCAGAGATGACAACCAGATGTTTTGCCATGTGTCCTCCAGTGTATGCTGATTCTTAGCCGATAAAGAGACAGGCTCCTGCCTGCCGCAGTCAGGGCTTTCGGTAACCGTGTTCCTGCAGGTAGGCCAATGCAAAAGCCGGATCATTGGCTGTGATGAGTTGCGCCCCGTAGCGGAGGGCTTCCTCATAACTGTCCGGGTTGTCGTCCGGGTAGTGAACCCAGGGCGCTACGCCCCTGGAGATCACATAGTCAAAGCTCTCCCGGTCACACACCGGCTTTTCTTTGCTGCCAAACAAGCAGATGCAATATAAGTACTCATATGGATCCCGGGTCAGGTTCCTCCCCATCAACTCCAGGGGGAAATAGCCGTGGAGGCGGAGGCTGTGGTCGTATTCCCGGTCGACATACTCCAGCATCTCACCACTCCAGCTGTTGATGAAGCACCGATCCAGCACCTTGTGCTTTTCCATCATCCTGATGATCCGACCGGCGGATTCAAAAGCCCATTCTGCGCCATGCTCCGGGTAATCCTTCAACTCAACGTTGATGGTGATGTCCGGGTAATCGGCTAACATGTCCAGAAGCTCGGAAAACAGCGGCACCCGGGTACCGGCGAATTCTTCACCCTTCCAACTGCCCGCATCCAGCGTTTTGATCTGGCTGCTTGTAAAAGAACGGACAGGCCCGCTGCCGTCCGTTGTCCGGTCCACCTTGTGGTCATGCATCAGGACAATTTCCCTGTCCCGGGTCATGTGCAGGTCAAACTCCAGGCTGTCCACCGGAAGCCGCAGCGCCGCCTCAAAGGCGGGCAGCGTGTTCTCCGGATAAAACCTGGAATAACCGCGGTGGGCAGCCACTTCCACGTGGCGGGAAAATGCTTTGGGTTCTGGCATATGCACGATCCCTTCTTTCTATTTCATGCCCCTGTAGGCGAAAGCGGAGATGATTTTCTTGCTTGCAAAAATGAACACAATGATAACCGGCACCACTAAGATGGTGTTGGCTGCCATGATGTTGTTCCAGATCAATCCCTGCTCGGCATCCCTGAGCCGCTCAATGGCCATGGTCAGGGGGCGAACCGAGTCGTTCATGGTCATCACCAGGGGCCAAAAATAGGCATTCCAGTGTGAAATGAAGGAGAACATCGCAATGGTAACCATGGTCGCCTTGCTCATGGGGAGCATGATCTGGGTGATGATTTGCAATTCGGAGGCAGAGTCCAGCTTGGCGCTCTCGATGATTTCATCCGGGATCTGCTTGAAGCCCTGGCGCAGCAGGAAAATGCCGAAGGCGTTGGCGCCAAAGGGCAATATCTGCGGCCAGAGGGTGTTGATAAGCTTGGCCCGCGACATCATCAGGAAGACCGAGATGTAGGTGATCTGCTCGGGAATCATGAACGCCACCATCACAATACCAAAGAGGATGCCCTGCAGCGGGAAGCTGCGTTTGGCAAAGGCATAGGCAGCAAGGGACATGATCACCATCTGGATGGCAATAATGGACAGGGTGACGATGACGGAGTTCAGGGCATAACGCCACAGCCCCACCCCTAACTCGCTGATGGTCTGGAAGCTCTCAACAGTGAAATTCCGGGGCCAGAGGGTGGGCGGGGTCAAGATGGCCTCGCCGTAGGTTTTAAACGCCGTGATCAGCATCCAGTAGAAAGGGAAGGCGAACAGCAACATCACTATGATCTTGAAGAGATCACGGGGCAGCAGCTTCAAGTATTTGATGAAGCGACGCGCGGTGAGTTCCTGCTTATTCAGATCGACCATGCTTACAGCACCTCCTTTACTGATAGTGAACCCGCCGCTCCAGGCCCTTGAAGTCGACCAGGGTGACGAAGATGAGAATCAACATCAACACCACGCCCGCCGCGGAGCCCACGCCCAGGGTGTTGTTGCGCTGGAAAGCGTAGTTGTAGATGTACAGCGAAATCACCTGGGTGGAGGTGCCGGGACCCCCGCCAGTCATCAGCCGGACCGAGTCAAAGACCTTGAAGGAACCGATGGTAATGGTGATCAGCAGGAAAAAAAGCTGGGGCGAGAGCATGGGCAGGGTGATCTTCCAGAAGATTTTCAGCCTGGAGGCGTCATCCAGCTTGGCAGCCTCGTAAATCTCCGTGGGGATGGCCTTCAGCGCAGACAGCAAAATCAGCGCATAGTAGCCGATGGACTTCCACACGTTCATCGCGATGATGCAGCCCATCGCAGTCCTGACATCCCCCAGCCAGTTAACGGGCGGAACGCCAAAAACCCTGAGGATGGTGTTGACCAGGCCGTAGGTATCCGAGCTGAACAGCCAGCTCCAGATGAAAGCGCAGGAAACCGACGCTACCAGGTGGGGGGTAAAAAACGCGGTCTGGGCAATCCGATTGATGCGCCGGTCATCAAACATCCACAGCGCAAATATCAGGGACATGAAGATCAGGATGACCACAATATAGAAGGTATAGATCCCCGTATTCTTCAGCGCCTCAATAAAGTCCGTCTTGACAAAGAAGATGTCCTTGTAGTTGCCCAGGCCCATAAACTGCTTGTAGGGGTTGGTGGCGTTGCCCCGGTACAAGCTCAGCTGGATGATGTGGAACATGGGGTAAATGACAAAAACCATCAAAAACGCGATCGCCGGGGCAATCATAGCATAGGACACCAGGTAGCTGGTGAGCTGCTTTCTGCGCTTGGTCATGGATACGCCTTTATCCTGCTTCATGGTACATTTCCCCAACGATGCTCTTAACCAGCGCAAAGCGCTGCTGGTCGTCCTCCCGAATGCGGTTCCCATCGGGCCCGAAAAAGTAAATGTGCTGCGGGGCAACCGATACGTTGACATTGTCTCCAATGAGGAAGGAATCATCCGTGGTTCTGACCATCACGGCATCTTCAGCCATCTGGACCTTGTAGACCGTCTCGTGCCCCAGCATCTCCCGGGTAAAGACCACGCCTTTGCCGATGATGTTTTGAGCCGCCCCCGTGGACAGGGTGATCCTTTCCGGCCTGTAGCCCACTTGGATGCCATCCCGAGCCTCAATGATGTTCATGGCAGGGGAGCCGATAAACTGAGCGATGAATACGCTCTTGGGATCGTTGTAGATTTCGGAGGGCGTGCCTTCCTGCAAAATCTTGCCTTTGTCCATCAATACGATGATATCCGCCATGGACATCGCTTCCACCTGATCGTGGGTAACATAAATGAAGGTGGTTTTGAGCTTCTCGTGCAGCTCGATCAGTTCAATGCGCATTGCGGTGCGCAATTTAGCGTCCAGATTGGAGAGGGGCTCATCCATCAAAAAGACCTTGGGATTTTTTACCATTGCCCGAGCCAGGGCAACCCGCTGGCGCTGGCCGCCGGAGAGGGTGCTCGGCTTCCGGTCCAGGTACTCCGTAAGCCCCACGGAATGGGTGACATCCATGACGAGCTTTTCCCGGTCCGCTGCCGGCACCTTTTTGTTTTTCAGACCAAACTCGATGTTTTCCCGCACAGACATGGTAGGATAAATGGCGTAATTCTGAAACACCATCGCCACATTGCGTTTTCCCGGCTCCAGGTCGGTAATTTCCACGCCATCCATCAGAACGCGCCCAGAGGTAGCCTCTCCGATGCCCGCAATGATGCGCAGCAGGGTGGTCTTCCCACAGCCGGACGGACCCACCAAAACCGTGAATTTGCCGTCCTGGATGGTCAGGTTCAAATCCTCAATGATGACGTTTTTGCCAAAGGCCTTGTAGATGTTTTTCAGTTCAATGCCCGCCAAGCACAATCACCTCCACAGCAGAATTTCCTGCTCCGTCCCAAGCCGACACAACCAGCCTGGATACCAAGCGACACAGAGAATTTTAAAGAAACATGCCGCTGAAGGCCGGCATGCTTCTTCTTTGCCAAATCGGTGACAGACGCGGATTAACGATGCCTTCAGGTCCGCAATGGTAGCCTGTCAGGGCAGACGCTTACTGGAAGAGCGCCGCCGTGTTGGTCTTAATGTACTCTACCGCTTCCTCGGCGTTGATGCTCTTGTCCTGGATTAACAGGGAACTGGCATCCCAGCAGACAATGGTGAAGTCCTGCAGGTAAGGCACATAGGGGAATTCCTGGGGAATGGCGTCGCCAAGCTGATCGTAGGCGACCTTTGCCATGGGGTTGGACGCCCAGTATTCCACCAGACGGGGAAACTCGGCTACGGACTTGGTGACAGGCACATAGCCGGTGGTGATGGAGGTGTTGGCCACCAACTCGTCGCTCATCAGGAATTTGACAAACTCCCAGGATGCTGCGATCTGCTCGTCGCTGTTGCCCGTACCAATGATACCGACGTTGCCGCCGCCGATCATGCTGATGGGCTTCTCCGGATCATAGGTGGTGAAGGTGGTCACGCCAAGCTCAACGCCGTTCTCCTCACAGCCCTTGATCACGTTGCGCAAGCCGCCGGTGGACATCCAGAAGCTGGCCAGCTTGCCCTGGAAGAACAGCTCCTGCATCTTGGCGCCTTGTTCGGTGGAGTCAAAGGAGCGGCACCAGCCCTCGTCCACCCAGCGGCGCCAGTCCGAAAGCACCTTGAGCATGGTACCATCTTCCAGCGCAGGGGACTTGGAGCCGTCCTCGGTGAACATGCTGGAACCCAGCTGCCAGAGGTTGGCTGCGTTGTAGTAGCCAAAGTCCTTCAGGATTTGAAAGCCCCAAACTTCGGTCTCCCCGCTGTCGCTCACCTTGTGCAGGGCTTTGCCAAACGCTTCCAGCTCCTCAATGGTCTTGGGGGCTTCCAGGCCGGCCGCATCCGCCATGCCCTTGTTGTAGTACAGGATGGGAGTGGAACGGAAGAAGGGCACGGAATGCAGCTCCCCGTCCCGGTTGCCCATGGTCAGCATGAAGGGATCCATGATGTTGGAGACATCAAAGCCGTCTGCCTCCGCGTAAGGCATCATATCGGCCAGCACCCCATCCTCCATGAACCAGCCCACCATGGTGTTCGCCAAAATTGCAACCTGGGGCTGTTCGCCGGCCTGGACGGACAGCATGATTTTGGAGGTCAGCTCGTCGTAGCCACCAATATAGGTGTCCACAACCGTGATCCCCTTCTCCTTGCCGATGGTGTCGTTGAACTGCGTGGTCGCGTAGGTCACGGCTTCAGCCAGCGCGCCGGAACCGCCGGTGTGCCAGAAGTTGATAGTGACACCCTCCTGAGCCAGCGCTACGGACGCCAGCGACAGCAAGAGTACAACCGATAGTGACAGTGCCATGAATTTCCTCATCTGGTAATCTCCCCTCTGATTTATTTGCTCAGACAGATACTGTCCTGCCTTATTTTTATACCATTGATAGGCCATCAAGTCAAGTCAAAAATGGTCTGATTTTTCATTGGTTTTCTGTGTTTTACACAGATTTTACTTGTTTTACACGCATTTTTCATAGGTACGGCTGTTCTCCTCCAGATATGCATGTGCAGCGACCGTTTATTCAGCTTTCGAGCAGGATATCCATTTTACGTAAAGAAGGGTAACGTCATATCCATACAGAAACTCAAGATAGCTGCTATATCTGCTTCCTGTTGAATATGGGAACGCTGATGCCGAAGCACAGTGCAGACAAAACAATCGTCGACACCAATGCGGTCGTATAGATTGACGCACTCACAGTACCATAAATCAAGGCATTGCCGTCCGTTAAAAAAAGCGGAGAGAACGCCATTGTTTCAGGGAACAGGCTGATGACATACAGCGCAAGCACCGCAGTGCCCACTCCTATCAGCACCCCGGTGTTTGACCTGGCTATCGTGGAAAACAATACGGTCAGCGCTACCGTCAAAAAGCCGAAAAGCCACCAGCAGACCACAGAAAACACCAGGTTCTGGGCAACGCCGTTGTCCCAATAATACGCATTATATCCATAGGTGATGTAAAAGCTGAGCCAGTAACCGGCTGTCCAGAGAGCGACAAGCAGCGCCGACTTGGAAACCAAAATCTTGTAGCGATCCAGCCCTTTTGTCACCGCCAGCACCAATGTGCCCGATTGATATTCGCTGGTGAAAACGCTGCTTTCTATCAGGAGAAAAGCAAGCAAGCCCAAGGGGGCATTTTTGAAAAACTGCATCCATGAATCCATGGCATCGACAGCCACCGCAGTTACAATCACGCCGCTTTCGGCAAGGGCATCCGCCATCATTTCCAATAGCCAGGGCGTTAGTTTAGCAATCGCCGGGTTCATGATGCCCAGCAATATGAAGATGATGCTGAGGATCATCAGCTGCCCTGAACGAGCCTGGCCTGTCCATTCTTTTTTGGCAAAGGCCAGCATCGATTTCATTCCTCCACCACCTCCATAAACAATGCCTCAAGGGAAGGCTCTGCCCGCTCCAGCTTCAGGAGGGCGATCTGCCTGTCGGCAATAAAGCGCAGCACGTCCTGCAGCGGGAGCTCGCTTTCACCAAAGCGCAGCGAAGCATCGTTCATGCGCTTCAGCCCTGCAAATGCCTGCTGCAGCACCTGCAGGTCTTCCTCCTTTTCCACTTCCAGCAGGTATTCCTCCGTGCGGCAGGCGGATTTGATATCCGCAAGCTTCCCCTGCTTGCTGATGACGCCGTTATGAAGAAAAGCCACGTCGGTGCAGATGCGCTCCACATCCGACAGAATATGGGTGGAAAAAAGCACCGTTGTGTACTCCCTTACGGCTTGAAGAATGCTCAATATTTCTTTTCTGCCCACAGGGTCCAGGGCTGAGGTAGGCTCATCGCATATCAACAGCCGGGGGCGGTTCAGCAGCGCCTGCGCAATGCCCAGACGCTGTTTCATGCCCCTGGAAAACCCTTTGATGCGATGCCGCTCATGGCCGAGCCCCACCAGTTCCAGAAGCTCCATGCTTCTGGTCCTGATGGCCGCCTTGTTCATGCCGGTGATCTCCCCGCAAAAGGCGAGGTATTCCGGCGCTGTCATAAAAGAATAAAACGCCGGTACATCGGGCAAGTAGCCGATATGCCGGTTGGTTTCTGTTTGCCCGTAAACCACTTTCTGACCAACGACCGTGATCTCTCCCGCGTCTGCTTTTAAAAGCCCCAGCACCGCCTTCATGGTGGTTGTTTTGCCGGCGCCGTTCTGACCGATAAAGCCAAACACGCTGTGCTCCGGGACAACCAGCTCTAAGCCTTTCAACACCTCCTGATCCCCAAACCGCTTATGCAGGTTGGAAATGCGCAGCATATCCATTACGCGTCCTCCTTGCCAAACAGGAAATAAAGAATGGGGCCGACGAAATTCATGAACACAATGGTGATAATAAGCCACATCGTCCGGCTGCCCCTTTTGTAGTGCGTATGGGTCAGTATGTGGTGAAGCGTATACCCCAGCAGAGCCAGCTGCGCAACAAACAGTGGAATCAAAAAGGGAAGGTATTCCATGATCTTATCCAATGCTGCTTTCCTCCTTTCCATAGGTTTCCACACAAAAGCCGTGATGTCCGCAAGCTGTGCAAGTCAGCTTACGGGCAGACGGCGTATGCTTTGCCCAGAATGCATCCCGCAACGCAGGCTTAAAAACCGTGTGACATTGCGGGCAGATGTAGGCAACATGGCGGAAATAATAGCGCGATATCCAAATGGCATAGCATGCAGCTATGACAATCCATAGAACGAACAGCCACCAAAACCCTCTTGTAATCCACAGGATGATGGACACCCACTGTGCGATGCTGATCGGTAAGCCGCTGATCAGCATCGTCTTTCGCACTTTTTTCAACTTTTCTTTATTTGCTATCGAGTATGCTATGATGCCGATGGATTCAACAGAGAAGTGCTTTACCGCTTTCAGTTCCTGCTTGAGCAATAACAGCTTTTCGAGTTTCTCATGGCGCTCCCCAATTTCCTGTTGCAAGGTCTTTTCCTGTTGCTCAAGCAGCAAGGATATGACGCTGCCCGGATCTTTTTCAGAAAGCAATTGGGAGATGGCATCAATCGGAAGACCAAGCCCACGCAAAAAGCAGATGATTCTCATCCGCTTCAAATCATCATCTGAATACAGGCGTCTGCCGCCCTCAGAAAGCTCCGTTGGAACAAGGATGCCGCGGCTATCATAATACTGAACCGTCCTAACCGTTACGCCGCACAGCCTGGCAACTTCTCCTGTCGTGTATTTTGACACAGCATGCGCCTCCTTTCGCTGCTCATGTTAACATATGACGCAGCGTAACGAGCAATGCCTTACGCAGGAGGATTTTTACATTGATGCGCAAACGATCTGTTCGATTATCTCCAATCGAGTATAATCAATAAATTTTGTGCAATGGCGGCAGGTTGGATGCACATGCCCCCGTACAGCCCGGTCACTGTGTTGTGTGTGTCCGGGAAGCAACCATCCAAATCACCTTGTTCGTAGAGCTCCAGGGTGTTTGGTATGTTGTGCGGTCTCCAGGTGTCCTCCCGGTGATCGACCATCCATCGAACAGCGGCTGCCGTCACGCCGCGCTGGAAACGCCGCCAGTCAAAGCCCGGATCGATCTCCGGCCAATGATAGCCATGTGCATGGAGCGTGATAAAAATGTCCAACACTTCCCACTGCACATGATCGCGTACCCAGTTGGCAAAATACCAGTCGCTTGAGCACAGGCACGGTTTGGTATTGTACGCCATCTTGTGCGATGCCGGCTCCCAAAGGTGTGTAAATGCAATCAATGTGCGCATCCAATGAATGGCTTTTTCCTTATATACCGGTTT
Source organism: Christensenellales bacterium (assembly GCA_050952845.1). Taxonomy (GTDB): domain Bacteria; phylum Bacillota; class Clostridia; order Christensenellales; family Aristaeellaceae; genus JAGVSV01. Next base: position 3,106,325 of record JBMNLP010000001.1, on the reverse strand, counting down.
TTTCAGATGCTCATATCCCATCATGTAAGCCAGCGCAGCATGCCCGGCAGCATAGAGGTTGGGTGCGTGCAGGGGCGTTTCCCAGTAGTCTCCGCCTTCAGGACGCCACATGGGCAGGCAAAAATCCAGCGTTTTTTCAGCTGCTTTCAGCCTGACCGGATCGCGGTCCACTTCGAATCCGTCCAACAAATCGATCACCGCTGTTGCACACAGGTCAATGGCTGTATCACCGCTGTTGCCCATCGGTGCATGGAATTTGCGTGCAACGACAAAATCATCCTTGCGATAGTGGCGCCCATCCGGTTCAAAAGTAAAGGACCCGTCTTCTTTCTGCCAGGACAGCAGCATGTCCAGGGAAGGCTTTTCTTTTTCATGCTGCGGTTGCTTGCTGCACCAGGCCATTTTCTTTTGCAGAGAAATCGCTGTTGGATGTTCTGGGTACATGGAGATATACTGTTCCATAAAAGCAGGCGGTTTGGGTTGAATATCGCCGGACCATTGTTTCGTTCCGAAGCCTTCACCCGGGTGCCATAGGTTGGTATCATAGGCAGATGCAATGCGGTGCAAAGACGCTTCTGCATCCGCATCTGAAAACTCAGGATCCATCAAGCCCTTTCTGGCAACCCATGACAGCATCCCATCGATGGCTTTACCCGGCACATAGAACAATTCTGCTGAAAATCGAATGCGTTGATCCTTGTGCAATGCCAGCGGCACGTTGGAATACATTTGGTTTTCTGTATCCTCGCTCTTGGCATCCGGCAGCATCAGACCAAGAAGGCTGTTGTCCATCCGGTCAACAAAGTTTGGAGCAGCGAATACCGGCTGCGGAAGCGATATCTCATTGTTAAACCACCGGGTTCCGTTGCCCTCCTGCAGCCAGGAAAGGCCGATGCAGTGGCCTTGATGGGATAGGGTCATCACCGGTGCGGTTACCTTATTGCGATGCGGGATCCATTTTTTTGCCCAAGGATCCTTAAACCAGTCGCTGCCGCTGCTCCATTCGCGCCCCACAACCCAATCAACGCCCGGAAAAATCGCATCTACTTTATCCGCACCATAGGATGCTTCTCCGGCATAGAACCATGGTCCCTTGAGGTAAGAAGCATAAAGGTTCTGATGGCTCACGATTTGCCAATTCATCCGGAGGACGCCTTCATCTGCCGGCAGAATGAAGATGACATCTCCCTCCAGGCACACATCTTTGAACGGATATTCCATCCATGCGGCAAAGCTGGTGCCCTCCAGCATCTGTTGCACCTGCGCGGTCTTCACATGAAAAGCAAGGCGTGTTTCCCCTCCGCTTTCGGTTAACTGATAGGAATCCGCTTCCAAACGCATGGGGATTTCGAAGTCACGCAGCATCAATTCGCCCAGGTGATCCAGCACGCCCAGCAGAAAACCGTCAGGTGTAAAAACTTCTGCAAACCCCCACCCGCTTTCCCGCCGGAAAAATGTTATGCGGAGATGCGCATTCTCTAAGGTTACCTGCTCGTTACCATAACTGGCTCTTTGATAATTCGGCATACGAATCGCTCCTTTTGTTTTTTATTTCGTTATTTTGCTTGTGTCACAGAACGCCTATCCTTTGATCGCACCTTCCAGCATGCCCTGCAAGTAGTAACGCAGGCATGACAGTGTCAGGAGCAGCAGCGGGATTGTGCCGATCACATAAACAGCCGACATCACGCCATAGTTCACCGCACCATTTCCTGTTGCAACCGCAAACACAGCCTGGGCAAATGTTTTCTGTGTCACCTTGGTGACAACCAAAGTTGGCCAGATATAGTCATTATACATTGCAACCACCGACGTTATGCCCACCGTGATCAGCGTTGGCACGGACAACGGCAGCCCGATTCGTAAAAACGCAAACAGCTCATTGGCCCCCTCAATTCGGGCGGCTTCAAACATCTCCTCGGGCAACGAGGAATAAAAGGAGGTCAGCAGAATGACACCAAGAATTTGCTGTCCCGCAACGTAGGGAAGGATCAGCGCCCATCGCGAACCAATCAACTGTAAATTATTGACAATGGTAAACACAGGGATAATGGTAAGACAGTGTGGAATCATCATCACCATCAACACCATGCCGAAGAGTATGCCGCGCCCTTTAAAACGATACCGCCCAAAAGCAAAACCTGACAGGCTGACAAGCGTAAGAATACCCACCAGAGATACCGCAGCAATGATTAATGAATTGAAAATCGGCCGGATAATTTCCGAAAATCCCTTTGTATAGTTGGACCATTGCACCGGATTGGGCAGCCCGAAAAAATCTACACGTATCATGATGTCTAATTTCAGAGACATCAGGAAAAGCAGCACAAAGGGAAAAAACGTCAGCGCCATCAGAAGGATCAATAAAAAGCGGGCTAAATAGTATCCGGGACGGCGCCTTCTGGCATCGGCAAAAAAACGCATCTTCATTCCCCTTAATCCCTTGCGACAGTTCCGCCGGTCAGTCGTTGCTGTATGATGGTGAGGACAATAATAATCAGGCAAATGAATACCCCCATGGCGCTGCCATACCCCATCTCATAGGACCCAAACGCGACCCGGTACATATGCAAGGCAAGGATATAGGTTTCGTATCCCGGGCCACCGCCGGTCGTTGCCATCACAAGACCGTAGTTTTGCAAGCTGCCAATAATCGCCAGAATGGATATAACAGAAATATACTGCCTGATATTGGGCAAGTGCATATACCGTATGATTTGAAGCGAAGATGCGCCGTCCATGCTGGCGCTTTCCTGATAATCACGGGCAATGCCGTTCAGCGCAGCATGAAAAATCAGGAAATTCAAGCCTGATATGTATGGAAAGCCAATGAATAGGATAGCGAACAAAGCAGTTGAACGATTATTCAGCCAATCGGTTGTCAAATGTGAAAAACCAAGCAGCGTAAGAATGGAGTTAAAACCAAAAAACGGATTGTACAGCGTTTTCCACATCATCGTGGTTACGATCCCGGGAACAAGCATGGGAATAATGAAAGCAACCCTGACCATTCCGGAAATCCTTGCGCTGCGAATCCAGAAAACAAGCTCAGCGGCAAGCAACGGCCAGAATATGGCGTTGAATACGCTCACAAGCGTAATAATCAGCTGGTTTTTCATGGACGTCCAGAAAACAGGATCATTGAACATCCGGTTGAAATTAGCAAAACCTACGAAATGATAAGCGCGCCCGATGCGATAATCAGTAAAAGAATAGTATACAGCAGATATGACTGCATAGTAAGAAAAAATCGCAAGCAGAACAAAGGTTGGCGCAATGAACAGATAAGGCGTTGCCGTACGCCATCGCCTTGCTTTGATGTTTGCATGGGTTGTATCGTTTGCCAAATGGTAACCTTTCTAACAGAGTGCTTCTTTTCAGCCGGGGCTTTCATTGGTTTTATAGCAGCAACTTGCTTGTCAAGAAATCCTGGAAAAAAGCTTTAGTCCTGTTCTGACTTTCCCCGGGTGCACACTGCAAGTTGCTTGTGTGCACCCGGGGAATGGGCACTGGTTTTCAGAGCACTGATGACAGCATTCTGATGAAGTGTGCAATTATGTTGTTGGGGGCGTATCTTTCGTGGTCGGGTCTAAGTCAAAGCCGTTCCGATCGATTCCTTCCTGAATCTTTCGTAACCACAGCTCGTTGGCTTTTTCCAGAAACTCATCTATCTCTATCTCGCGAGCTGTGTACCTGTTCAGAAGGTCATGCATCACCGGCATATCGGCTGTGGTGGCATTCAGATGCGCAGAGGAAAGCGCCGTCCATTGGCCATGATAGGAGCCGTTTAGGCTCAACGTTCCCAGATAGCCCATGATTTCGTCCGACAGCGTAACGCCCTCGATCAGGGGCGGACCCTGTACAAAGTTGCCGTTGGTCAATGTTTCGTTGTAGATCATCTGAGCGCCGGCAGGTGAATACCAGTAGTGGAGCACGTCCATCGCCCGCGCTGTCTGATCCGCGTCTTTCGGCGTGATGCTCATCTGGTGCCCCGTTGCCATAAATCCGCGATAGGCGCCCTGAAACACTTCCTCTCCCTCTTTGCCGGCGTTTTCGGGGCCAACAAAGGGGAACGTGCCCCACTCAAACTGCATGTTTTCCGGCAGCTGCGCCACCTGCGCAACAAAATCGCCGATGACCCATGTACCGTTGATCAGCATGGGCACCTGCTGGGTGATAAAGTTCGCATTGACGCTGTTCTCATCGGGCGTAGACCAGCCGGGCTGAAAATAGCGTGCCAGGCTCAGGGCCTTTGTCCAGATCTCTTTGTTCGTGTCATTGATGAAACCGTTCTCAATTTGATAGGCGGCCGTGCGCTCGGCGTTGAATACAACCCCATCGTCAAAACTGATGTCATCCGGCGTGTATTCAACTGTCAGGTTCGCTGCGCAAACCTCATCGTCCCACATGGCATCGCCCGGCATCGTCAGGAACTCCTTGGTGCGGTAGCGATATGCGGAGTCCGCCAATGATGCAGCATACCAACCCGCAACCGAGGAGGCGCCGATGGGCGTTTTGTACCCGGCTTCCACTAATTTTTCACAGACCGTCAGCCATTCTTCAAGCGTGGCAGGAACCTGGAGTCCCACCTTCTCAAAAATGTCCTTGTTGTAATATACGCATACAGTCACATTATCAAATGGGGCGAATGTGGCATATCCGCCTTGATCGGAAATGGCCCGCGCCATCCAGTAGGGGGAAATAAGCTCGCGTGTTGTTTTGCCGTCCGCATACGGATTGGGCATATCCAGCCAGGTCTCGTTTAGATCCAACACCCAGCCCTGGCTTAAACTTTCATGTGTCGAAACGCCCGCAACGTTAAAATGATAAATGTCCGGCGCAAGGGATTTATCTGTTGAAACCTTGGTAATGAAGTTGGTCCTATAAGTATCATTATCTGAAATGATATCTAACACCACTTCGGTTTCCGGGTGCAGTTTGTTGTAATCCTCACATAGTTTTTCAAGCCCGGCTGTATAATAGTTGTTGATGGTACTGATAACGACCTGCGATTTCTTGCTGGTATCCCATCCCGGCGTTGTTTCTGCTTGCGCGGCCACCATGGTCAAGCCTGATACAAGCGTTAGTGTCAGCAACAGAGAGATCATCCTTTTCATACGGTTTCCTCCTTCGTGATAAGTTAGTTATACAGCGAATTAACCCATCTATAGATTAGCAAAGGATATTTTACGTGTCAAGCTTCATTAGCGCAAATTTATTTATCATGGCGCTGTCGCCGCTTTGTTTTTTTATCTCCAGCTATGCTGCTGTTCACTCGGCACAGCGCCTGCACAGGCAGCAGGCAGCCGTGATGCCCCCTGCCCCGCAAATTGACCCCCACCCACCCACACCCACCCCCACCCTGCAAGGCAGATGCAGATCGTCATGGCATGGCACCGCAAACAGGAGGACCTGATGCTGTGAGGATCCCCGCACTGCGCAAATTAGGTGATAACGATATCGATCCCGGCCTGTGGCGCAGAAACGAACAGCCTCATGTTTACATGATATAACATATATTATTATATATTATTATTAATTAAAAGCCACTGACGGGTTCAGGTATACGCACCGGCCTCCCGGGGTGGGGGTCAAACGCCCAGGGTGGGGGTGGGTGGGGGTCAAATACAGGGGTGGGGGTCAAACGCGCGTTGCTGCGGTCCGCGGCGCAAAAACCGGGCGGTTTTTTTCTTTGAAGGGCAGCCCGCAACCTACACCATGGCGTGGAAAAACGTTGAAATATAAGGGAAAATCATGCTTCAGCCCCGCACCTCCATGTTGAAGCGGAGCTCCGGCGCGCGCGACATCGGTCAAACAGGGTGGGGGTGGGTGCGGGTGGGTGGGGGTCAAAACGCACATTAGTGCAACCAAGCAGAAAAGCTGCGCGCGCTTTTTCTCTGAGGGGCAATTTCAGTTGATGCGGATTTACGCTATTCTTTCCTCAGCGCGTTCCCGCCATACAGCACGGACAGCGTGGCTTCTCCGGCGATGCCGTCGGCTTTGAGGTTGTGCCTGCGCTGAAATTCCTTGACGGCAGCTAAGGTGCCGCTGCCAAACTCGCCGTCGGCGGCGCCATCCAGGTATCCCAGCTCGATCAGCTTCAGCTGCATCTCCTTCACGGCGGGGTTAATGTCGCCCTTGCGCAGCTTGGGCGACTCGGTAGGCGGCGGGGTGATGAACACCGTGGGGGAGGGGGTGGCAGGCTCGGCTGTGGGTTCATCGGTGATATACGGCGTGGCCGGCACATCGGTGGGCGCGCTGCCGATGGCGTCGGCAATGCTGGCATAGGTGGGCGCAGCGGTGGGGCTCTGCTGGTTAAGCCGGCGCGGCTTGTCTCTGAACACATACAGCAAAATGGCAATCACCAGAAGGATGGCAAGCGTGATCAGAATCAGCAGTTTATTGGCTCTGCTCATGGGATCTTGGGTGGGTTGCATGCGAATTCCTCCTATTCGTTCAGCGCCGCTTCACGCAGGTTTTCTGCCTGCTTTTCCATGATCAGCGCGTCAATGATCTCGTCCAGGTCGCCGTCTAAAATGTCGTTGATTCTGTACAATGTCAGCCCGATGCGGTGGTCAGTCACCCGCCCCTGGGGGAAGTTGTAGGTGCGGATGCGCTCGCTGCGGTCGCCAGTGCCAATCTGGTCGCGTCGGTGAGCGGAATACTCCGCGTCGGCTTCAGCCTGCATTTTTTCGTACAGGCGCGCGCGCAGCACGCGCATCGCCTGCTCCTTGTTCTTCAGCTGGCTTTTTTCGTCCTGGCAGGTCACCACCAGGCCGCTGGGCAGGTGGGTGATGCGGATGGCCGAGTCCGTCATATTGATGTACTGTCCGCCATGCCCGCTGGCACGGTAAGTGTCGATGCGCAGGTCGCCCGGGTTGATCTCCACATCCACCTCATCGGCTTCGGGCAGCACCGCCACAGTGGCGGTGCTGGTGTGGATGCGGCCGGAGGATTCCGTCACCGGCACGCGCTGTACGCGGTGTACCCCGCTTTCATACTTCAGGCGGCTGAAGGCGCCATTGCCCGATATCATGAACACGGCTTCCTTGACGCCGCCCAGCTCCGACTCGCTGATGGACATGTTGGTCGTCGTATAGCCATGCCGTTCGGCATAGCGGACATACATGCGCATCAGCATGGCGCCAAACAGCCCCGCCTCATCCCCGCCGGCACCGGCGCGGATTTCCATCACGACGTTTTTGTCGTCATTGGGGTCCCTCGGCAACAGAAAAACCTTCAGCTCCTGCAATGCTGCTTCCTGCCTGGGGCGCAGCAGCGCCAGTTCCTCCTCGGCGATGGCGGTATAGTCCGGCTGCTCCAGCAGCTCCTCGGCGGAGGCGATCTCCTGCCGCAGGCTGACATAATCCCGCCAGGCGGTTACCGCCGGCTCAAGCTGCGCGATTTCGCGCAGAATATTCTGCCAGCGCGGCAGATCGGCGATGATATCGGGCTGCGCAGAGGCAACCATCAATTCATCATAACGACCGATCATCCATTCAAATTTTTCTTCAAAAACCGGCATCCCTTCCGCCTTTCAATACAGCTGCCAGCACACGCGGCATGCCACCCAAATCATTATACACTGAAATATCGGCAAAGAAAGCGGCTGCCAGCATTGTTACATACGCTTCCTGGCCGTCGCCCAGTTCAACCAGCAGCTGACCGTTTCTGTTCAGGTAATCCGGCGCTTCCGAAAACAGCCGCCGGTAAAAATGTAGCCCGTCGTCCCCACCATCCAGCGCCAGCGATGGCTCAAACCGCACCTCCGCCTGCAGCCCAGCCAGCGCAGCTGAGGGAATATACGGCGGATTGCACACGATCATGTCAAAGCGCTGATGCACAAACGGCAAGAAAAAATCTCCCTGCCTGAAATGGATACGGGTTTCATGCCGCGCAGCGTTCGCCCGAGCAACAGCCAGGGCTTCGGCAGACACATCACCTGCCCATACCCTGGCATCCTTGCCGCATTTAGCCAACGCAATCGCCAGGGCACCGCTGCCTGTACACAGGTCCAGCACACAGGCAGAGGGCGCTAAGCGCAAGATAGCCTGCTCAGCCAGCGTTTCGGTGTCCGCACGGGGAATCAGCACGCCCGGCGCCACTGCGATGTCATACCCCATGAACCATTGCGTGCCCAAGATGTATTGCAGCGGTTCCCGCTCAGCACGCCTGGCGATCCAGCCAAAATACGCTGTTTCCTGCGCAGGTGTTAGCACACGGCTGCTCTCCAGCGGCAGGCTCAAACGAGGTACACGCAACAAACCCGCCATCAACGCCGACGCGTCATGGCGCGCGGCAGGCACATCGCCCTGCACCAACAGGCTTTCGCCCTGGCGCAGCGCTTCACGCAATGTCATGCGGTTTGTCCGGCGGCGACTTCCTCCTGGTCGGGTAAACCCGCATCCTTAGCAACGAGGGCATAGCCCTCGGGCGTCCTTTCGCCCTGGGGCAGTCCGTTCAGCGCCGCGCCGATCGATGCGATCGCCACCTCGCACATTTCGTCGGTGGGTGGGCGGGTCGTCAGCCGCTGCAGCTGCATGCCCGGCCAGCGCAGCGCCCTGGCGAAACCATTTTCCGCGTGCGCCAGAGATTTTAACAGCTCATAGCTGACGCCGGCTACCAGCGGCAGCAGCACCAGCCGCGACAGCACGCGTGCCAGGTAGCTGTGCCCCATGTCAAACCCTGTTGCTGAAAACACCATGACGTCAATCACGCTGTAAAACAAGATGGAAAAGATGAACGTGATCAATAGAAAGCTGGTGCCGCAGCGCGGATGCAGGGTGGAGAATTTCTGCACATTGGCTACCGTCATCGGCAGCTTGTTTTCATGGCAGTAGACGGCTTTGTGCTCAGCCCCATGGTACTGAAATACGCGGTGCATGTCCGGTATCATGCCACAGAATATCAGGTAGCCGATCAGTATGATCGTGCGCACAAACCCGCTGACCAGGTTAACTGAAAACAACGACCAGCCGGCAGCGCGCAGCGCTTTGGCTGGTATGTTAGGCAGCAACACAAACAAGCCCACCGACAATGCCACCGCCAACAGCGCCGCCATGCCCATGACAATTTTTTCCACGCCCTTGCCCAGCCTGCGGCTAAGCCATTTCTCAAACTTGGAGGGCTCCTCGTCCATTATGCCGGACATTTCGCCGCTCTCCGTCAGCACTTGTATGCCGAGCTTCAGCATGGTCACCATGCTGATGGCGCCCCGGATGATGGGCAGCCCCATCCATTTGTGCTTTTTAGAAGGCGATTCGTACAGGTTGTGCTTGATGCAGATGCTGCCGTCGGGTTTGCGCACCGCGATGGCGATGGCGTCCGGCGTCCTCATCATCACGCCTTCCAGTACAGCTTGTCCGCCGACATCGGGGGGACGCTGGGTTTTTTGTTTCATATGTAACCTCTTATATGCTGTAAAATAAAACAAAGCAGGCCTGCCTCTATATCAAAGGCGCGCCTGCCTGTGTCATACGGCACTTAAATGCCGTAGCGCTTTTTGAAGCGATCTACACGGCCACCGGCATCGACGAGCTTTTGCTTGCCGGAATAGAACGGGTGGCATTTTGAGCAGATATCAACCTTCATTTCTTTCCGGACCGAGCCGGTTTCGAAGGTTTCACCGCATACACAGCGCACAACGGCCTTCTCGTATTTTGGATGAATGTCTTTCTTCATGGATTGATAACCCCTCTTCAGCGCTAAAGTTACGGATTCATGGCGCGCGACCATGAGCCGTGGATATTCAGTATAGCACCACAACCGGCAGTTTGCAACAATGTGATTGGCAATTTGCCAGGCTATGGCAGGCATGCCATATTATTATTGAGTTTGAGGTATCCATCTGCTATGATACAATCCTTAATGAACCCGCGCGCCTGCGCCGCGGCAAAAGGAGTATGGCATCATGAAGAAATATGACCTGGTTGTGGTGGGCAGCGGCGCCGGCTTTATCGTGCTGGACGCCGCGCTGGAGCGCGGGCTCCAATGCGCCCTGATTGAGAAGGATCAGCTGGGCGGCACCTGCCTCAACCGCGGATGCATTCCCTCTAAAATGCTGGTGTACCCGGCGGATTTGATTCGCGAGGCGCAGCGGTCCGACAAGGTGGGCGTTAGCTTTGGCAAGCCCAAAGCTGACTGGAAGAAAATCGGCAGCCGCATGTGGCAGCAGATCAACCAACACAACAACATCCGCAGGGACTATGAAAAGGTACCCAACCTGGACCTCTACTTTGGCACAGGCGAGTTCACGGGAAGAAAAACCATGCGCGTGAAGATGAACGAGGGCGGCTGGTCCCAGGCATTTGAGGCTGACAAGTTTGTGCTGGCTGCCGGCGCACGCAGCAAGGTGCCCGACATCGAGGGTTTGCAGGAGGCGGAATGCCTCACTTACGAAACCTTTTTTGGCGATAAGTTCCCGAAAACACCATGGAAAAGCCTCATCATTATCGGTGGCGGTGTGATCGGCACGGAATTTGCGCACATTTTCTCCGCGATGGGCACCAAGGTAACCGTGATCGGCCGCGCGCCGCACCTGCTGCGCGGCGAAGAGGAAGAAGTCAGCGAGACAGTTGAGGATCAGTTCCGCGCCTTTGGCATCGACATGCTGTTGGGGCACGCTGCTATATCGGTGAAGAAAATGAAGAACGGCAAGAAGGTCGTCACCAGGTGTACCCGCACCGGCAAAAGCAACACTGTTGAGGCTGAAGAGGTGCTGCTGGCATCCGGCGTGACATCCAATGCCGATCTGCTGCGCTGCGACCTGGCCGGCATTGAGGTTGATGAAAATGGCTGGATTGTTGCGAATGAATACATGGAAACCAATCAGCCTGACATCTGGGCGCTGGGCGACATCACCGGCCGCTACCAGCTGCGCCACAAAGCCAACTACGAGGCGGACATCCTGGCAGGCAACCTCTTTGGAAACGGCGAAAAACGCGCAGCGGACTATACCAAGGTACCCTGGGCGGTGTTCACCTGCCCTCAGGTAGCCCGCGTGGGCATGACTGAAAAAGAAGCGCGCGAAAAAGGCCTGAAGGTATTTGTGGGGCGCAACGACTATTCTCAGGTGGCATCCGGCTTTGCCATGGCTTATGGCAACGGCGATGTGGACAATGGCTTCGTCAAAATCATTGCCGGCGAACGCGGTGAGCTGCTGGGCGTCCACATCGCAGGCTACCAGGCGGCGGCGCTGGTGCAGCCCTTTGTATACCTGATGAACGCTGCAACCATCCCTCACGTGCATGGCGACCACCTGCACTACAGCGTGGGCACGTTCGAGCCCATCTTACAATCGATGGTGATCCATCCTGCCCTGAGCGAGCTGACAGCCTGGGCACTTGACAACATCGACTGGCTGGTTGGGGAGCAGGAAAATGAAGCGTTGCGCGGGTAATAAAAATAACGGGCAGACGTCCCAGAAAAAGGGCGTCTGCCCGGAAGACTGATTTTTTTACATCTCAGCCAATGCGCGATACGTTTCTTTCAATCCAGGATATATGGTGCGGTATGCTTTGTACACGGCTTCATACTGCTTGACGCGCGCGGGGTCGGGTTGCTCGGCGTTGCGGAAGGTGAGGATGGCGTCGCAGGCTTCCTGTACGCTGGCATACAAGCCTGTGCCAGTCGCCGCCAGGATGGCAACGCCCAGCGCTGCGCTGTTGGTCATCAGCGGCAGCTTGGTGGGCAGGTTGTACATATCAGCCAGCATCTGCCTCAGCAGCGGGCTTTTGGCGCCGCCGCCGCACAGCGCCATGCTTTCGGGTACAACGCCCATGTCGCTGAGCACCATTTGGCTGTCCTTCATGGCGCAGGCAATGCCTTCCATCACAGCACGGGCCATATCAGCCTTGGTGTGGATGGCGGACAGGCCGACGAAGGCGCCCCGGCATTCGGCATCCAGGTGGGGCGTGCGCTCACCCATCAGGTAGGGGGAGTACAGCAGCCGCCGGGCGCCGACGGGGGTGGCAGCGGCATCGCGGTTGATGGCCTCATACTCCGCGTCATCGGGGTAGAAGTTGTTTCGGAACCATTGCAGCGACAGCCCTGCCGATTGCACCACGCCCATCACATGCCAGGCGCCGGGCACGGCGCAGCAGAAGGTGTGGGCGCGTCCGGCCGGGTCCAGCCGCAAGCCGTCAGTATGCGCAAACATCACGCCGGAGGTGCCGATGGTGGTGAAGGCCGAGCCTTCGCGCACCACGCCGGTGCCCACAGCGGCAGCGGCATTGTCGCCGGCGCCGCCTACCACGGCGGTTTTGGTGCTCAGGCCGGTTTCCCGGGCTGCCTGCGCGCTGACATAGCCCGTAATCTCGGGGGATTCGTACACCTTGGCCAGCAGGCCCAGGTCGATGTCCAGCGTTTCCAGCAGCTCACGGCTCCAGGTGCGGCGCGGCACATCCAACAGCTGCATGCCGCTGGCGTCGGATACCTCAGTGGCAAACTCGCCCGTCAACTTCCAGCGCAGGTAATCTTTAGGCAGCAGGATGTGCCGGCACTGGGCGTAAACTTCCGGCTCGTGCTTTCTCACCCACATGATTTTGCTGAGGGTAAAACCCGTCAGCGCCGGGTTGCAGGTGATCTCAATCAGCCGATCGCGGCCCACCTTTTCTTCAATTTCTTCGCATTCCTTCGCGGTGCGCTGGTCCGCCCATATGATGCTGCGGCGCAGCACGTTGCCGTGCTTGTCGAGCATCACCAGGCCATGCATCTGGCCCGATATGCCGATGCCGGCGATCTCCTCCGGGTTGACGCCGGATACCGATATCACTTCCTGAATGGTTTCCCTGGCAGCGCGGTACCAGTCCTCCGGGTCCTGCTCCGCCCAGCCGTTTTGCGGCTGGTGGAGCGGGTATTCGCGCGAGGCTTCGCAGCCCTGGCGCCCCAGGGCATCAAACAGCACGGTTTTGGTGCCGCTGGTGCCCAGATCAATGCCCAAAATGTATTTCATGGCGTCACCCTCTGAACAGGATGTTGTTGACAATGCCCTCCAGGTATTCCTGGCGGCCGCTGCCGGGCAGCTCAGGCTTGCCCATGCCGTGGGCTATTTCAGCCAGCTCTTCCAAAGTGGCCTTGCCGGCGCGGATCTTCTTTCCGGTGGGGGAGTCAAACGACGCATAGCGCTCTTTGACGAAATCGTCGATGCGGCCGTCCTCAATGATGGCTGCGGCTTTGATCAGCCCCAGGGCAAAGGTGTCCATGCCTAAAATATGCGCGTAGAACATATCCTCCAGCGTATAGCTGGGCCTGCGGGTTTTGGCGTCAAAGTTGAGGCCTACCGGGATGCCGCCGGCTTTCAACACTTCATACATGCACATCGTGGTTTCGTACACATCAAACGGGAACTGGTCGGTGTCCCAGCCCAGCAACAGGTCGCCCTGGTTGGCGTCGATGGAGCCCAGCATGCCGTTGGCCGCCGATATGCGCAGGTCATGCTGGAAGGTGTGGCCCGCCAGCGTGGCATGGTTGGCTTCGATGTTCATTTTGAAATCCTTGTCCAGCCCGTACTGGCGCACAAAGCCGATGGCCGTGGCGGCGTCATAATCGTACTGGTGCTTCATGGGCTCCTTGGGCTTGGGCTCGATCAGGAACGTGCCCTTGAAGCCGATTTTGCGCCCATAGTCTACCGCCATGTGCATCAATGCCGCGATGTTCTCCTGCTCAAACTTAACGTCGGTGTTCAGCAGCGTCTCATAGCCTTCCCGGCCGCCCCAGAACACATAGCCTTTGCCGCCTAACTTGACGGTAATATCCAGCGCCTTTTTGATCTGCGCGGCGGCAAAGCAGTACACATCCACCGAGTTGGTGCTGCCGGCGCCGTTCATAAAGCGGGGGTTGGCGAACATGTTGGCTGTGCCCCACAGGCACTTGATGCCGGTTTCCTTCATCCGCACCAGGATATGGTCGCTGATTTCGTCCAGGCGCCTGTTGGTTTCGTTGATGTCGTCGGCTTCGGGCACGAGATCGACATCGTGGAAACAGAAATACTCGATGCCCAGCTTCTTCATGAACTCAAAGCCGGCATCCACCTTGGCCTTGGCATGTGCCATGGTGCCGGGCTCTGCGCCGAAAGATTTATCCTGGGTGCCGGGGCCGAACATGTCGGTACCGGTAGCAACCAGCGTGTGCCACCAGGCCATGGCGAAGGGCAGGTGTTCCCTCATGGGCTTGCCCATGATGATGCGGTCAGCGTCGTAATACTTGAACGCCAATGGATTTTTGCTGTCGGGTCCTTCGTATTTCACCTGTTTGATGTTCTTGAAATATTCTTTCATATGCTCCTCCTTCAATTAATGCGCTAATCAATACATTTTCGCTTCGTTGATGAAGCGATCCACCGTCAGCCCGTGTTTTTTGGCATAATCCTTGCCGCCGCCCGCCCACAGCATGCCGCGCTCCATCAGCACCTGGGCGTTGGGCGACAGGTCAAACACATCGTCGTGGTGGCCCAGCGAGGTATAGAACACACGGCCCAGGCCCCAGTACTTGGTCCACACCACGGGCATGTCGATGGGTTTGTTGGCGATGTTGTAGTAGTGCACCGCGGGAAACCGCGTTGTAGCCAGCACCTCGATAGCCGGGTCCACGTGCAGGTAATAATGCTCGCTGCGCACGGTGAAGTCGTCCAGCCCCTCCACCAACGGCGACGAGCCATGGCGGATGTTGACGGTGTACTCCACCCCGTCGCCGCCCGGATGGCTTACCCACTGGCCGCCGGTGATGAACTGCCATTCGGTATCGTTGCGGAAAGCGTCGCACATGCCGCCGTGGCAGCCTGCCAGTCCCGTGCCTTCCCCGATGGCCTTGCTGATGTTGGCAGTATATTGGGGTTCGATCTGACCGCCAGTCCAGCAGGCGACGATCAAATCCAGCGCCTTGACGGCTTCCGCATCGGCAAAGCAGTCCAGCGTGTCAAAAATTGTGGCTTCCCAGCCGTTTTTGCGCAGCAAACCGGCAAAACGCTTGCTGGTCAGCTGCGGCTGATGTCCGTCCCATCCTCCCTGTACAATCCAGGCTTTTTTCATGCTCCTCTCCTTTCACCCGCAAACGCGGGGACGTTTAAATCAAACTCACCACACTGCCCTGGCAGGCAGTGCAATGGGTGGAAAATCCGCAAAACCAGTCAGCTGCATGACAATAACGATGATGCCCACCGCCGCTACATAAAGGGCAAACTTATAGAACGAGATCCCCTCAATCAACCGCAGCATATACCGGATCGCCAGAAAACCGCTGATTGCCGACAGCAGCACGCCGACTAAGATGTCACCGGTAAACAGCGAGCCCAAGCCGCCCGCGTCCAGCGCATCCATGCCCTCTGATAAAAAGCTGCCCAGGATAGCCGGCGCGCTCATCATGAAAGAAAACTTCGCCGCCGCCTGCCTGGTTAAACCGGAGGCAATGCCGCCCAGCAGTGTAGAGCCACTGCGGCTGATGCCCGGCGGCAGCGCCAGCGCCTGAAAAAAACCCATTACGACAGCGTGGCGTGCACTTACATGCTCCTGTCCTCTTGCATGCTTGCCCCTGCTGCCCAGCGCTTCCACCAACACCAGAAATACCGCTGTAATAAGAAAACAAATGCCAAGAAACCAGCCCTTGAAAAACGCGTCCACCATATCGCCCAGCAGCAGCTTGGCAAAAAGCGCCGGCAGCGACGCAATAAACAGGTACAACAGCGTTTTGTTTTTGACAGGATGCCGCAGCATGTCCACCCAGTCGCGCCAGAACACCGCAGCCACTGCCACCAGCGTGCCCATGTGCAGCATCACCATCAGCGGCAGCGTCTTTTCAGGATCAGCCTGGTAGCCGATCTGCGCAAACAGCAGCTCTGCCACCATCAGGTGCCCCGAGGACGATATGGGCAAAAATTCACTCAATCCCTGAACTACACCCAGCAGCGCGGAAAACAGCGTTTGAAGGCTCATGGACAGCGTTCCTCCCAAGGGCATCGCACCCTTGCTGTGCACAGGCTCATGCAGACACCATGCCCGACAGCTCATCCTGGGAGACACGGCCATCCGCCAGCGCCTCCTCCATCATCTCCAAAAAGAACCCGGCTTCTGCGATGGACCGGTATGGCGCCACATGCACGATATCCAGAATGCCCATGGTAAAAGACGAAACCAGCTCCCACCCCAAAAAGCTCAGATAAAACACCAGGATGTCCAGCCTGTGCCCCGCCGTCACCCGCATGGAAAGCTTCAGCGCATCCCGCGGCGCAACGTTCGGGTGGTTAGCCAGAATGTATCTGACTGCCGCATACTCCAGCCCCTTGATGAGGCCGGGGATGATGAACAGCATCGACCACAGGAACACCCACAGCATCATCCACAGGTAGCCTAACAGCTTGCGGACAAAACCTTCCGTCAGCAGCTCGAATATCCGGGATACAGGGTGTGCCGTGCCACGCCAGAAATCCGTAAAATACCGGGCGCCTGACACCAGCAGCGCCGGCATCACCAGAATGGTCAGCACATATATCAAAAACGATGCGCCGCCCGCCCGGACGCCCACATTCGGGAATATCATCCACAGCATGCCGGGCCCCACGCTGATCATGGGGATCAGCATGATGACCAGGTTGGTAGCAACAGCACGCCAGCGGTTTGCGCTCAGCAAACGCCTGGCGTCATCTTTAATGGCTGCACGCTCTCTCATGTCAGCTCCTCCGTGTCAGTTGCTGCAACCATTGTATAGGAAAGCCCAGGGTGCGTCAACCGCTCTGGCAGCAACACAGCCTGGGATAACAGGGATAGAGAGCCTACGCAGCTTTGTGCGCTATGCTTGCATGATTATATGCTCTATTTCATGTTCAGATAGCCGGCTCCACCATGCCCAATGCTTGCATAAAATTCAAGCCCAGGATTTTTTCTTTCGTACTCTCCGGGATATCCAGCCCTCGAATGCGTTCGATGGCCTTGCAGGTATTCTCCCTGTTGTTGTACGGAAAATCCAAACCGAAAATGCTATTGTTTTCCGTCGTCTGCTCCAGCAGCGCATACAGTTGCTCATCGTTAATTGACCAGGCGCTTCTGGTTCCGGCAATCGATGTCCAGCCTGCATAGACGCGCGGCTGCAGGCCATGTTTCTTGTTGTTGACCATGACAGCCAGCGCGTCATTAAAATAGCTGTAGCCGCCGATATGCTCCATGCTGAAACGCAGGTTCGGGAAGTTGAACGCCACCTCATCGAACAGCGATACATGGTTATCCTTCAACCGGTACCAGTGTATGCCTGAATGGAAGGAGATGAATAAACCCAGCTCCTCGCATTTCTTATAAATTCTGAACGCCTTCTTGCTGTCGAGGGGCAACTGCTGTGCCTGCGGATGAACTTTGATGCCGCGGAAGCTGAAGGAGGCGATTTCATCGATCTGGTCCTCAATATTGTCGGCTGTCGCGTCCACTGTGCCGAAGCCCACGATGTCCGGGAAGCTTTTAGAGCAAATTACGCAATCATGGCGCACAAAACAGCGTAGGATTTTTGTCGCTGGCAAGGGGCAGGGGCGAGCGCCCGCTGTGCGGGATGAAGCGAACCGTCTGCCCAATGAGCCACGGAAATTTCAAGTGAGCCACGCGTGCGTAGAAATCGACTATGGCGAATTGCGTCTCGTGAACACAGGCGTAGCAGCGCTACGTCAAGTGAACAGCGACACAGCCAGAGGCAAAAAGACAAGTCTGCGACTGCGACATGATAAGTAAATTTACTCTAATGCGCGCTGATGCGATCGTTTGCGAGTATGATAGGCATGCCTTCTTCTGAAAAAGCCAACCTCGCTCTGCTAATCAGCCAGGTGTGGCCATGGTCCGGGCTCCCCTGATAAAACAGGTGATACGCACCCAGTGGGTCCCGCCACACATAAGGATGCCCGGATTCACTGGCATTCCATGAACCAGGCTTCCCGTTTGGCAGCAAGGGCGTGTTAAATAGTCTGGAAAAACGGATGCCATCATCGCTGACAGCACATCCGATTTGCTGCGGCGAACAATTGTAAGCTCCCGCATAGAACAGATAGACCTTTCCGTTATGCACGATGGACGCCGGCGCCTCAATGCAGTTCTTTTCCCATTCCAATTCCGGCTTTAATATAGGACCGTCACAGCGCTGATGCCAGTCTTCCCTTTGAAAGCTACTGTTGATCGATGCCGTTGAAACGCCGAGCATTTGCGTTTTTCCTTCAGGATCGCGCGTTGCCCAATACAAAAACAGCTCGTCATGAAACTGAACAACATCGGCATCGATTGCGCGGTGATTGTTCCAGCTTCCTTCCGGGATCATAACAGGGTTGCTCTCGTCGCGATAAAACCGGATGCCATCTGTGGATACCGCATGGCATATATGGTCTTTAGGAAACTGACCATAGCTCTGATAAAAGAGGTGAAGCACGCCGTCTATTACGATGGCCCCAGGCGCACAGATACCATTGCCTTCCGCTTTTTGCTCTGGAGCCAACTCACCGCATTCATACCAGTCATCCAAATTATCGCTTGAGGCAATTCCGATACGGTAAGCCGCCGGCTTTCCATTTTTAATCACTGGCTTTGAGTAGTACAGATAAGTCGTTCCGTTCAGAGACACCACACAAGGATCTTTAGCAAAACAACCATATGACGGATCAGCTACAGAGAAGAACAGCACAAACCAACACCTCGTCTTTTATTTATACTGACATAAAACATGAATGCATCCAAAGGGACGAGGGATTTTGCCTTGCAGCGAGGAGCAGACGAGGGAAGCGTAGCGCTGCTACGCTGACCGCGCAGCCAACGAAGCTGCAAGGCAAAAGACCCCGCACAACGATGCGTTCATGTTTGGAGTTGGTATTACTCCTCCGTATATGCCAATACCTCGACAGAGGCGGGCTCAATGCCCTGATCGACAAAGTGATCGACAATGGCGCTGTTGACTTCCACGCGCACCAGAATTTCGCCACCGGCCGGAATGCCCGCCCCATACAGCGTCGTGGAGTCAACATACAACAGCTCGCTCTCGGCATCGCGCAGCACAACAACAGCGCTGGGGTTGTAGCAGGGTGCACCGGTTTCATTTTTGATAACAGCCGTTACATACGCTCTGTTGGAATAAGACCCTTGCTCCAACTGGTACGCCGCATCCGCTGTAGCGTATCGGGTGGTTTTCAGGTAGAATTTTGTGGAACCCTTGATATCGAAGGAATAGCTTGTGATCTCGTCTTTTGCTTCCTCGGTATCCAAATAGTCATAGACCGATATGTAGGCGCTCTCACCCGGGTTGATCACCTGCGGATAAGAGCTGAACCATTCCCGCTTTTTCAGCTCATCGCCTTCCTTGCCCTTGAGGATCAGCACGGCGTCCTGCAGCTTCAGCGCAGTATCGCCGGTATTTTGAATCTCAGCGAAGTAATATCCGTATACGGTGGTGCCATAGGAAGGCAACACCAGAAAGGCTTCCTTCTCCAGCGTCATCTGCCCGGCGGCAAGCGCGGCAGGCACCAACATGGCCACCATCAACACAGCGGCAAACAGCGCAATCAGTCTCTTTTTCATCAGAATTCCCTCCTTCATGTCCTGTGTTTATGAACAAATCCAGTGTACCATGAGCTTTTTTTCGCTGTCAACATCCTTCGTCGGCAAAATCTAATACCAACTCCAAACATTGGTTAGGGTGTCAAAAGCATAGGTTTAGAACCCACCTTAAAAGCACCCTTTAGTGTATGGTGTTCAGTATCTAGTTGGATTTAAATAAAATAAAGGAATCCGTCGATATAGATCTCTATATTAACTGCATTTTATGGGTTCTTGCACGCTTTTCAATAGCCTTTTGCTATTAATCGCCCCAATCTTAAATCCCAACCAGGTTTTTAGGCGTACTAACCCCCTCACAGGCACATGATCTATATCATAGCGTCTGCGAAGTAGGGAGGGAATTCCTTCTATACCGTTCCGTTTCTTTGCAAATTCTTTGTATGCTTGACTCCCCATATGAATCACTTGTTTGGCTCTCGCAATTGTTTTGCTTGTGATTGAAACAACGTTGCTTTTCTTCTGTTCTTTCATAGAGCAGTTCGTACGATATGGGCAATTTGCACAGTCTGTCTTTTGAAATACGGCTCGATACATGCCTGTTTTAGGGTAGTAGGTGGTCTTGATCGGCTCTTTACCTCCCGGGCAGCTTAAGACTTTCCCTTGTTCTTCGTCTATTTGAAATTCACTCAGAATCGGTTCCGGTGTTTTTCCTATTAAGGCTGTTGTCAATAGTTGAATGTTATTGTCTTTGGCCGCGGATTTTATATCTTCACTTCCAAAGGCGCCATCTACAATAAGGATCAGCTCATCTTCTTGCTGTCCTAGGTTTTCTATGATGTCTTCCGCAAAGGATTGATCGGAATAGGTATTCGGCTTTAAATCGTAATGCGTTATGTAGTTGGGTCCTTCATTCGGACTCAACTCAACAATATTTGCAGTGTAACCTTTGTGATCTTTTCCGGCCTTTTTACGGTAAGTCGCATCCGGATCCGATGGATTTTGCAAACTATCAGTTTTGATTTGAGCTTTATCTTTAGGTTTTGGACCGTTCGGTGTTGATTCCGTTTGCTCTCTTAAAACTCTTTGGAGAAGACGAAACTCCGAACTATCATAAAGAGAATCCGGAACTTGCTTGCTTAAATTTACACCGTCATGGATGACTTCTTGAAGACGCTCTTCTAAACCATCGCTCCTGCGGTGATAAATAATTTTATTGACATCATCCTCTTCTAAATAGTGCTTGTATTGATCCGATATGAGTTCGTCTTGTTTCTTCATGCGCTTCACCATATTCGCAACACAAGTGTACATGATTTCCAATCGTGACATTTTTTTACAGTTGGATGCGACCATAAGGCTATCCATCCTTCGGATAGAACGATTCACTCCACTAAAAGAAGCAAAGGAATCCGCTAAAGCCTCCATTTCTTCTTGGACAAGATCTCGACCGGTTTCTATCTCATAGTTGTAGAGTCTTTCTCTAAAACGGCTAAAGGTTCGATCACTAACAGGTTGTTCTTCAAAACTACCGGTACCAAGAGCATGTTGAAAAAGCATGTCAAACATCATCCGTTCAATCAACTCATCATCGGTTAAAGCAAAGAGTTCTTTCAGAATCAAAGCACCGAAAATCACATTCACCGGTGTATTGGGACGGCTTGCAGGGGTACTGCTGTAGAGATCTTTAAATCTTTCTTCATTTATGGATGAGAAAATCAATTTGTAGAAGCCTACTGCCCAGGATTTCTCCAAATACTTCTTTTCTCTTTCTGTTAAGCCGTAAAGAGGATCATTGAAATTAAATTGTTGATTGGAATTCGTTACAAAAGCCATGAAAACGCCTCCTTTAATATATATCTATTATATCATATTAAGGGAGAAAATGTTGAAATTTCAACGTTTTTCAAGCTCCTTATAGGATTCCCTTGCAGGATTTTGATAGCAGTGCCGCCGAGGCGATGAGCAGTTAATGAATTACTTTTGACACCCTAACCAACATTAGAGCAAATTTACTTATCATGACGCAGTCGAAGCATTTCTCGATCTGAGCGAAGCGCAGTCTCCCTGATGAATGAGTGCAGGGCAGCAGATAAAGCTCTGTATTACCCCTTAATCGCCCCTGCCACCATGCCGGACACGATGCGCTTGTTGAAGAAAATGAACAGGATCAGCGGCGGCAGCGTAATCAGCATGACGTCGGCGAACAACAGGTTCCAGTCGCTGCTGTACTGGCTGTTGAAGATATGCAGCGTCAGCTGTACGGTGGCGTTGCGGGCGCCGGGCAGGAAATAGAGGGGATTAACAAAATCATTGAATATCGTCACAGAGGACATCACGATCACCGTGGCTGTGACCGGCTTCATCAGCGGAAAAATCACCTGCCAGAACAGGCGCTGGGGCGAGCAGCCGTCGATGATAGCAGCCTCGTCAATTTCCCGGGGGATGGTGGCGGTATGCCCCCGATAGAGGATGCAGGCAAACGAGCAGTTCAATGCCACCTCCACCAGCACCATGCCCCAGAGGGTTTTGTATATGCCTATGCCACGCATGACCCAGATGGTGGGTACAATAGCCGGCGGGATCATCAACCCTGTGAGCACAATGAAGTTGGCAACCACACCGACTCTGTCGCGCTTGCGATGCAACACATAGCCGGCCATGGAGCACACAACGATCATCATCACAATGGAGCACAGCGTAATCACCGTGGAATTATAAAAGGCGCGAATCACAATGCCTTTGTTAGCCGTCAACACTTCCCGGTAGTTTTCCACAATCCGAAACTCCGTGGGCCAGGCGATATTCATCTGAGCCGCCTCCCCGCGGGTTTTGAACGAGTTGATGATGACAAAATAAAAGGGCACCAGGTACAGCACTGCTGCCACGAACAGCGCCATGGCTTCCGCGATGGCACGTTTGGTTGAGCGCCAGCCTGTCACGGGTTGGTGGTCGGTCATTACAGGTCCACCTCCCGCCTGGTGATCACATAGTACAGCGGGAAAGCCACAGCCGATATCAGCAGGAACATCAGCAAATTGCCCATGGTCGCCAAGCCATAATAGCCTTCTGAATACTGCTTGTATACAATGGACGCCAACAGCTCCGAGGCAAAGCCCGGTCCGCCAGCTGTCATGATCCAGGTGAGGTCAAACGTGCGCAGACCGCCAATAAACGACAGCATCACCACAGAGTTCATGGCCGGTCGGCACAGCGGCAGCGTGATATAGAAAAACCTGTGCCAGGTGTTGCCGCCGTCAATGGACAGCGCTTCATAATACTGCTCGGGGATGGACATGATGCCGGCGATGTAGATCACCGTCGCCACGCCCACGCCCTTCCACAGGTTGACAAGAATCACCGAATACAGCGCTAAGTTGGGGTTGCCCAGCCAGTCCGGCCCGGCGATGCCAATGGCTGCCAGCCCGGCGTTGATGAGCCCGCGGGTGGGGTGCATGAGGGATTTAAACGTAATGCCCACCGCCAGCGTGCTGATCAGGTTGGGGAAATACAGCACTGAGCGCAGAAAATTGCGCGTGCGCAGATAGCTGGACGACAGGATCGCCCCGAATACCAGCCCCAGCACCACCTTGGACCCACTGGACAGCACCGCATGCACCAGGGTGTTGCGGAAAGCGACGCGCAGCGCCATTTCCCGGAAAAACATGCGCAGGTTATCAAAGCCTGTAAAAGTCCAGCTGGTCAGCGTCCAGGTGGTCAGGGAGAAGAAAAACGACATAATGGTGGGCAGCAGAAACAGCATGAAAAACACGATGCCCACCGGCACCAGGAACCAGGATGAATACGTCTTCCGAAGCTGTTTGGGCAATGATGTCACCTCTTAATGGACAGATGAATAAACTGAACAACGCGCCCGCGCCGCCCCATGGGGGCGGCGGAGCGCGCAGAAACCAGCCTTTTTAGTCCCAGCCGGGCAAGCCCAGCTGCTTGGCTTGTTTTTCAATGTCGGCATCGTACAGTTCGGCGCATTCCTCGGCGCCGCGCGTACCGCCCATGGTTTCCACGCAGAGCGCAGCGCTGTTGGGACCCTTCACAGCAGTCAGGAACTCCAGCGCGGGGGACGTCCTGCCCTGTTCGAAGTAAGGCACCATTTCTTTCACGCCGGCATATGCATCGTCCGGCAGTTCGGCACCATCGATCACATAGGGGCCGTCAGGCAGGACATGGGACGAAAAGATCTCCCTGGCTTCGGGGGACAGATAGTAGTTGATCCACTCCAGCGCCGCATCTACATTGTCGTTTTTCTTGTACACATAGAAGCTGCTGGGCAGCCACACCGTCAAGCCATGGTTTTCGGCGTCATCACCAGGCTGGCCGAACACGCCGATGTTGTCGACGGCTTCGCGGCCATAGTTTTTATAAATGTTGGTGAGGGCGCTGGTCAGCATGGGATAGTGCACGCCCGTGCCTTCCACCAGCATCTGCAATGCATAATCATAGGTGTTGGTATTATAATCTTCGTTAAAGAAACCCCGGTCACGCACCTCGCGCATTTTTTCAAAAGCGCGGAAGGCAGCGGGGTCGGTAGCGTACTTGGCTTTGTTGACGTTATAATCCGCTGCGAAATTGGGGTTGGCCAGCTGCACGTTATAAAAATCGCCCAGCAGGATCAGCTGGCTGGTCCACAGGTTGCTGAAGGAAGCGATGACGGCAACTTTGCCGGCTTCCTTCACCTTTTCGCAGTTCTCCATCAGCTCTGCCCAGGTGTGAGGCACGGTGAGCCCCAGCTCCTCGTATACCTTTTTATTATACAGCCAGCCGCCGGCAGAGGAAGAACCGATGGGCACGCCATATATGCGCCCATCTACAGTTACCGTCTCCTTGTAAGTTTCCGAGAAAGTGTCCATGTAGGGCATATCGGTCAGGTCGACAAAGTTTTCCGCGGGGTTCAGCGTAGACAGCAGCGCGCCGCTGTTAAAGAGGCACAAATCCGCCATTTCACCTGCCGCCAGGCGCGCGCGTACAAAGTTCACGCCCTCGGGACCATCGGGCCGCAACTCCACCTCCAGGGCAATACCCAGCTTCTCTTCAATTTCCGCCGCGACCGCCTCAATGGCATCAAGGGTCGGCCCACTGGTAGATAGCATGGTGATGGTTGTCTTCTCTGCCGATGTGGGAAAAACCGCAGCACCGGCGAGCATGACCACCGCAAGAAGAAACAACAACGTTCTGCGCATAGAATGTACCGCCTTTCCATATCATTGTGGTTTTTAGCATAACATAGGGACGATACCCATGCAAGTTGGATCCACCTGCTTTTCATACCATTTTGCGCCGTATTTGATGTTTTCCTACCTATAATTTCGTTCCGGCTGGCCTTCTTCACAGCGGAAAGAGCCGCCGCGGCTATGATCAACCGCGGCGGCCCGGACAATGCTTGTTGCTATATGATGATATCAGTCGTCATCGTCGTCATCATCATCGTCCTTATCGTCGTCTTTGTCGTCGTCATCATCATCGTCCTTATCGTCGTCCTTGTCGTCTTCTTTGTCGTCGTCCTTGTTGTCGTCTTTGTCGTCGTCCTTGTCGTCGTCCTTATCGTCGTCCTTATCGTCGTCCTTATCGTCGTCTTTGTCGTCGTCCTTGTCGTCGTCCTTGTCGTCGTCCTTGTCGTCGTCCTTATCGTCGTCCTTGTCGTCGTCCTTGTCGTCGTCTATATCATCATCGTCGTCATCGTCATCTTTGTCATCATCATCTTTATCATCATCATCGTCTATCTCATCATCCCAATCATCGTCATCGTTCCAGTCATCATCCCAGTCATCATCATGATCCCAATCGTCATCATCATCCCAATCATCGTCGTCATCCCAATCGTCATACAGGTCTTCATCATCCATCTTGCTCAGCAGGCTGTCATCGTTCTTCGTATAACCGGATGCCGTCACGCGGGTTACCGTCTGGGCGTCGGTGCGAACCATTTCGCCGGTTACGGCGCTGACCGTCACATTGTATTGAACATCATCACGCTGTACCTTCACCCGGTAGACAGGGGCTCCCTTCAGCACAGCATCGTCCATGTCGGTCACGGTGCCGCCACCCGCCTTGGCCAGCGCAGCAGCCTTGGCTTCCTCACGGGTCACGGCTGCCTCGGGCGCTGTCGGCTTGGCTGTCTTGAACCGGTAAGCGATCAGCGCGCCATTCTCGGCGTTGAGCTTTGCCTGATAAAGGGCTTCCTCCTGTTCAAACACAACCAGGAATTCAAACAGCTGGTCATCCTTTTCCACATACACCGCGTTGATCACGGCGCCGGGGAACGCCGCCAGCACGATATCGGCTGCAGCGGCTTCCGTCAGCGTAACCTGCTGCGAGCCTTTGACATCCTTCGCACGCATCTGCACCCCGCGGACATACAGCGGGTCTTTCCTCAGGTATACCTTGTACTCATTGCCGGTTGCTTCGTCACGGTAGATCAGTTCGTAATTGTTGGCATCTTCACCTGTGGACACCACCTGGGCGCCTGCAGGCACATGGGGGGCCGCCGCATTCCTGATGTCATCCGGCACCAGCGCAGACGCGACACCGGTCGTCATCAGCAGGGCGACAGCAAGTACGATAGTAAGCAGTTTCTTCATGATCATAGCTCCTCGCTTTCTGTATTGGCGGTTTGCTCACCGCCTTGACCACAGTATAGAAACCCCCGTCTCCGAATAAAAGATTTTGGACCTCTTTCTAACACTTTCCTTACAAATGACAAAAAGCCCGCGGCAGCAGGCTTTTTGCAATACAATCGTCAAATCAGTCATCGTCGTCATCATCATCGTCATCATCATCGTCATCATTGTCATCATCGTCATCGTCGTCGTCATCGTCGTCTATGTCATCATCAGGCTCCGGAGTCTCCGGCGCGGGCGCAGGCGTTATAACTGGCACAGTTACAGCTGGCGTAGCGTCAGGTTTAGGCACAGTCGTGGCAACCGGCTCGGCATCAGGTTCGGGTGCAGCCGTAGCAGTCGGCTTAGTATCAGGTTCAGGCACAGCCGTTGTAGCCGGCTTGGCGTCAGGTTTTGGCGCAGCCGTGGCAGTTGGCTTAGTGTCAGGTTCAGGCACAGCCGTGGCAACCAGTTTGGGTACAGCTGTTCGGGTGGGCTTGGCGCCAGTCGATTTGGCAGGTTGATCCGCGCTGCTGGAAGCCGAAGCCTGCGGCAGATCAGTCAAGCCGCTCACAGACGTGGTTTTGCCCATGCGCTTGCCGCTGGCTGCGTCAATCGAAACATGCACATCCTGTCCGTCCAGGTACAGGGACACCATATACAGGTAAGCAGCGCCGATGCGTTCATAGGCGATATCGGTCACCACACTGCCGGGCGCCTCCTGCCGGGCATTCTCTGCCGCTTGGCCCGGTGTCAGAAATCCGTCCTCGCCAGGTACGCCTGCTCGTACCAGGGTTTCCATCATCTGCCCATTCTCAGCGTTATGGCGCATGCGATAAAAAAGACGCGCAGCCGCGTCATAAAACACCGTCAAATAGTTATAGAAACCGCTGTCCTGCTCGATCAGGATGGCTTCCTTTTCAGTGTCGGGGTGTTCGCTCGTTACCTGAGCCCACACCTCTTCAGCCGGGTAAGCCACGATATCGCTACCCTGCACATTTTCCGCTGTAACGCGAAGCTGCCGGAACGCCAGCGGATCCTGAGCAATCAGCACCTCGTGCCGGCACGCCCTGGCGCTGTCAATAAACAGAAACGACAGCCCTTCCTCCGTCTCCTGCATGGACTCGGGCATCGCGGAGGCAGGCACATACAGCGCCGCCATGCGCCACGCCTTGCCCACCGTATCCGCTCGAATGGGCAGCGCTGAAAACAGCAGCAGCGCCGCCAGCGCAAAAGCCGACCATCTTTTCAGCACAAGCCCCTCCTTCCACGGGCCCGGTACCCGCCTTTTCATTATAATGCCCCGGTTTTCCGGCAGCAACATATGCCCGCAATTCTTACACATTTCTAACAAATGTCACCGTGAAACAGCTGCCCTCGCCCGGCGCACTATCCACATGGATGCTGGCGCCGTATTTGTGCGTGATGTTGGCCACAATGGACAGCCCCAGGCCCGTGCCGCCGATGCTGCGGCTGTAAGCTTTGTCCGCGCGGTAAAACTTTTCGAATATCCGCGCCTGATGCTCCTCCTCAATGCCGATGCCATTGTCCTGCACGGTAAGCACATTGTCCTTCATCGACACGCGTACCCAGCCATCCTGCACGCCGTACCGGATAGCATTGCTCATGAGGTTGCGGAGCAACTCCCACATGTCCTGCTCAACAGCGCGCACAACCATGGCGCCTGTTACAAATACGCGGATGTTTTTTTCGTCAGCCTGCGGCTTCAGCGAAGCCGTCACCTCATCCGCCGTCCTGCGCAGGTCAACGTCCGCCATCTCCTCCTGGGTGGGGCGCTGAGCTTGCTCCAGCATCAGCAGGTCGTTGATCACAGCAATCATCCGCTGGCTTTCCCGCAGGATATATCCCAAATACTCCTTCTTCTTTTCTTCGGGCATATCGGGCATTTCATCCAGCATTTCGGCAAATCCCACGATGCTGGTCAGCGGGCTTTTCAGCTCGTGAGAGGTATTGTCCACAAATTCCCGCTGCATGTCGCGGGATTTTCTTATCTCAGACAGATCATAGCGCATGCGGTCGATGAGGTAGTTGATGTTCTCCATCGCCGGCCTGATCTCGGGGAAATAGCTGGCCGGGTCGATCTGCTGCCGCTCCACGGTGCCCTCTAACAGCGCGCCCACCTGCTCTAACTGGCGTACCAGCTTGCCCGTGGCGGGGTAGAGCACCGTGTGCGATATCAGGTTTAACAGCAAATACAGCGCTGCCATGCCGGGGATATACACTTTAATGAGGTTCTCCACCTCGTTGATGGGGTAGCTCAGGTGCAGGATCAGCCTGCCGCTCAGCAAAGTCGCCGCATACAGGGACGGTTGAAAAATGGTGTTTTCATAACCCAGGCGCTCTCCAATACCGCCGCCCAGGGCATCCACCACCTCTTTCCTGCGCAGCATGGCCTGTCCGTCCTGTTCGTTTTCGCCGCTGTCGGCCAAAATGATGCCATTGGGCATCAGAAAAGTAACGCGCATGGGGGACGCGCTGTCGGCAATGGTATCCGCCAGGCTTTGCAGGTTGCTGGTGGCTTCCAGCGTCCAGGCGGATGCCGTTTGCAGCACAGCTTTCAGGCTGTTGCGGTCGTTCTCCAAATCGGTCCATGCCGTCAGCAGCACAAACAGAATCACCAACAGCATGGCCAGGCTGTTGCCCAGCCAGTACGACCTGCGGAGCAGCCTGCGCATCCTATCCCTCCCACGCCAGCCGATAGCCGCTGCCGTGCACGGTTTCTATGAAGCGGGGGTTGGCCGCGTCATCGCCCAGCTTTTTGCGCAGCGAGCGGATATGATAGTCCACCGTGCGCGAGGCTTCAGTGTCGGCTTCAAAGCCCCACACCTCGCGCAGCAGCTCCTTCCTGGTCACTAAGTTGCCCGCATGCCGCGCCAGATACAACATCAGCTCGTATTCCTGCTGGGTTAGCGCCACGCTTTCGCCGTCCACATACAGCGCGCGGTTGTCGGGCTCCAGGACGAGGCCGCCCAGCTCGA
This sequence comes from Christensenellales bacterium, assembly GCA_050952845.1. Taxonomy (GTDB): domain Bacteria; phylum Bacillota; class Clostridia; order Christensenellales; family Aristaeellaceae; genus JAGVSV01. The sequence continues at coordinate 3,077,210 of JBMNLP010000001.1, read as the reverse complement.
TGCGCTGCGCAGCCGGTGTTATCCGGCGCAGCGCCGTGTTGATACGCGCTTTCAGCTCGCGAATGCTGAAAGGCTTGGTGACATAGTCCTCCGCGCCCAGATCCAACCCCCGCACCTTGTCTGTTTCCGTGGACCGTGCCGACAGGATGATGACGGGAATGTGCCGGGTGGCCGGGTTTCTCTTCCATTCCTGCAGAATAGAAAACCCGCTGGTGCCGCGCAGCATCAGGTCCAGCAGCAGCAGGTCGGGCAGGCTATGCTTCATCTGCTTTTCCAGCTCGTTTGCGTCCCAGCAATGTACCTCTTCGTGCCCCATGGAACGGATGATGTCCCGGATCAGCACGCTGATCGCCTCTTCATCCTCCACCGTCCAGATCACCGCCATGGATATCCTCCTTCCACCGCTACCAGCCCAGCAGCTTATACACGATCATCCCCGCCAGGCCCGACCCGCCGATCACATAGATGGGGTTCACCTTCCATTTACGCAGCGCAAAAATCCCCACCGCAAAGAACACCACCGCCGTGATGTTCAGGTCCTCCCATGGAATGGGCAGGGTTGCCGTGCCAAAAAAAGCCAGCAGCAAAATGCCCAGCCCCGCCGCGGCGATCATTGCCACCACCGCCGGCCGCAAGCCCGTCATGATGTACTGCATGGCATTCATGCTTTTGTATTTGTAGTATATCTTAGCCAGCGTGATCACGATGACGAACGGCGCCAGCACCACCGCCAGCGTCGACAGCACCGCTCCCGGCACACCGCCCATCCGCATGCCCACAAACGTGGCGGAGTTGATGGCAATGGGGCCTGGCGTCATCTCGGCGATGGTGATGATGTCGGTGAACTCGGCGATGGTCATCCAGCCATGAAGGTCCACAATCTGGCTCTTGATCAGCGGGATGGCTACCAGCCCGCCGCCAAAGCTGAACAGGCCGATTTGGAACATGCTCCAGCACAGCTGCAGGTACATCACGGCACCTCACCTCCCACCGCGCCCTTGCCCTGCATATGTGCACGCCATTCGCCATGGGCAAAGCCCACCGCCGCGCACACCAGGATCACCCACAGAATGTTGACCTTAAAAAAGAACACGGCGACAAAAGCGCCGATCATCAGCACGATTTGCAGCGCGCTGCGCCCCTTGACGATGTTGTGCCCCAGGTCCACCACGGCGCCGGCAATCACTGCCACCACACCCGCCGTCATGCCCTGCATCATGGCGCTGATCCACTCGTTTTCACGGAACTGCTGGTAAAAAACCGTGATCAGGGCGATGATCACCATTGGCGGCAGGATGGTGCCCAGCACTGCAACCAAAGCGCCCTGTATACCGGCCATATGGTAGCCGACCATCACCGACGCGTTGACCGCAATCGGCCCCGGCGATGACTGGGCGATGGCGATCATGTCCAGCATCTCATTCTCATCAATCCAACCCAGCTGATCGACAAAGCGCTTGCGCATCAGCGACACGATGACGTAGCCGCCGCCAAAGGTGAAGGCGCTGATTTTTAGCGTCGACCTGAACAGCTCCCAAAACAAATGCCTGTCCTTCTTCACACACCCACCTTCTTTCGTAAGTGAATATACACGATTGTCCGAAAGAAGTAAATCTAATACCAACTCCAAACATTAACGCATCGTCGTGCCGGGTCTTTTGCCTTGCAGCATCGTCGGCTGCTCGGTCAGCGTAGCGCTGCTACGCTTCCCTCGTCTGCTCCTCGCTGCAAGCCAAAATCCCTCGACCCTTTAGATGCATTAATGTTTTACGTTGGTATAAACGGATTCAAAAAATCCGCATCCATCGTGAAGCGGAAGAGCAGCCATTCATCACGCTGCTTAAGAAATTGACCCTCCGCGACATTGAATCGTTCGATATTTTCCCCCGGGATTCTACCGGCGTCCGCGCCGTCCGCCGTGATGGCCCGATCCCTGGCCATGCCCTCTGCCAAACCCCTGGCCTCGGCGGCATGCGCCACCTATGCTGCAATATGGCCCGGTGCCGTCGCACAGCATGATTTCGCCGCCTTCGATAATCAGCGGTCTGCCCTCCACCAGCACAGCCGCCAGCTTTTTACGCGCACCGGCATAGATTTGCTGCACAGTGGTACGGGCTACGCCCATCTGTAGGGCACAGTCCTCCTGGTTAAGGTTTTCATGGTCAATCAAGCGGATGGTTTCATATTCGTCCAGCGCCATCACCACAGCGCTCTCCGCGCCGGTTCCCTCGCCCATGGGCCCAAACGCCCTGACCTGCGGCATGCTGCAGATCCTCCGCCATTTTCTTGGTCTTGCCATATCATCTCTCCTGCTTCTAATGAAAGCGACCGGCGCGTCCGCCGATCGCCTTCATAATGCTCGATTCTGTTATTCATCCCGCAGCTGTCGGTCAATCTCTTCCAGTTGGCTCTGCAGCATGGCTTTGCGGGCATTCAGCATTTCCTTGGTGCCCGTTACGGGCGCGAAGAAGCGGCACATCCCTGCGCCACGCCCCCGTCCCCAGCCCATACCTAAGCCCATGCCGCCCCTGGGCACTGCGCCTTCGCAGAACCCGCGGCGTCTTCCTGTCATAGGGCCCATACCCCTGGGGCCTGTTCCATCCATGTTTGGCATACTGTTCACCTCCTCACACGTTATTGACATATGCCATTTACAGCATCATCGTATCACAGTTTTTGACATATGTCAACAACTTGTGGAAAGTTTTATTTGAAAAGCATTTCCTCCGGATGAAATGGCATGCATTGCCGCAAACATACGCTGCGCTGTGTTTGCTTGGGGGCGGCTGTGGGCTGCGCCCACAGGGGAACGCCAGGGGAGATGATCTCCCCCTGGACCCCACAATTGGGCGATCGCTAATCCAAATCGCGCAAATAGGCGCATGCCGCAATCGCGGCGTGGGTACCGTCTGCCGTCGCCGTGGTCAGCTGCCGCACCGTCTTCCGCCGGCAATCCCCCGCGACAAACACCCCGGGCGTCGCGGTCAGACATCGTTCATCACTGTCAAAATAGCCTTGGCCATCCAGCGCCGCCACGTCGCTAAAGCGTGCGTTGTCCGGCTCCAGCCCGATGGCCACAAACACGCCCTCGGCGCTGATAGCCCATTCCTCGTCCGTAGCCTCGCGCACAACCGTCACGCCGCATACCGCGCCGTCCCTTTCGTGAAACGCCTTCACCTTTGCGCCCAGCAACACCCGTACATTATCCTTTTGCTCCAGCTTATCCTGCAGCGCAGGCTCGCCCGTCAGGTGCTCCAGGTCCTGCACCACCGTCACGCTGCTGCATATGTCAGCCAGGAAGATGGCCTCCTGCAGCGCCGTGTTTCCGCCACCCACCATCACCACATCCTGCCCGCGGTAAAAATCCCCGTCGCATACCGCGCAATAGCACACGCCGTAGCCTGTCAACCTATCTTCGTCCGCTATCCCCAGCCGCCGGTGTTTGGCGCCCGTCGCCAGGATCACTGCCCTGCCCTGGTACAGCTCGCCATCGTCGGTGTGCACGGTTTTTATAATGCCGTCATCCGTCAGCCGCACCACTTCCGCCACGTCGGTGTCACACCCCAGGTCCATCGCCTGCGCTAACAGCCTGTCCGCAAACTCGCTGCCGCTCACCGACGCGATGCCGGGATAGTTCTCCAACCTGGGCGAAAAAGCAATCTGCCCGCCGAACGCTGCCTTTTCCAGCACCAGCACCGACCTGTTCGTCCGTAAGCCATATATCGCCGCCGTTAGACCCGCCGTGCCGCCGCCCACCACAATGATGTCGTGCATGCAGCCTATGCCATCACTTTCAGCGCCTGGAGGCAGCGCTTGATCTCCGGCACGCCCACGTATTTGTCCGCCTTTCCGCTTACAACCTGCACCAGCGTCGGCGCCTGCTTCACTTGGTACTGCAGCGCCAGCTCCCTGTTCTCCGCCGCCAGCAGCACCTGGTACGGTGCACCCGCCTTGTCCAGCATCTGGCACGCCACCCGGCAGTTGGGGCAAGTTTCCGATGTAAACAGATACAGCCCATCGCCCAACTCTGCCGCAACCAGTTCCTGCGGCATGACAGCCGCGCTTCGCGCCGGCCCTGCCTGCCTTTCCAGCACGCTGTACTCCTTGCGCTCCCTGAACTCCTGCGCTTTGCCGGCGTTCCAGTTTTGTACCGGCCGGTAATATCCCGTGATCCTGCTGTATACCTCTGTTTTCCTGCCGCACTGCCCGCAGGTGTATTGCTCTCCCTTTAAATACCCATGGTTGCTGCACACCGAATACGTCGGCGACAGCGTATAGTACGGCAGCGTGTAGTTCTCTGCAATCGTGCGCACCAATTTAGCCGCCGCCGACCAATCCGGCAGCTTTTCGCCCAGGAACGCATGGAACACCGTGCCGGATGTATACAGCGTCTGCAATCCGTCCTGAATGTCCAGCGCTGTGAACAAATCGTCGGTAAACCCCACCGGCAGGTGCGAGCTGTTGGTGTAGTAGGGCGTGCCGCCCTCTTCCGCGGCTGTGATAATGTCCGGATAGCGCTGCACGTCATGCTTGGCCAGCCTGTATGAGGTGGACTCCGCCGGCGTCGCCTCTAAGTTGTACAAATCGCCGTACTGCTCCTGGTAGTCCGACAGCCTGTTTCTCATATATGTCAGTGTTTTCCTGGCAAACTGCTGCGCGCCTTCGTGCGTTAAATCCTCCCGCAGCCATGCGGCATTCAGCCCGGCTTCGTTCATGCCCAGCAGGCCGATGGTGGAAAAGTGGTTGTCCAGCGTGCCCAGGTAATGCTTGGTATACGGGTACAAGCCCTCGTTCAGCAGCCTGGTGATCACCGTGCGTTTGACCTTCAGCGACCGCGCGGAAATGTCCATCATGCGGTCCAGCCTGCGGAAAAATTCCTCCTCGTCCTTCGCCAGGTAGGCAAGCCGCGGCATGTTGATCGTGACGACGCCGATGGACCCTGTGGACTCGCCGCTGCCAAAATACCCGCCGCTCTTCTTGCGCAGCTCGCGCAGATCCAGCCGCAGCCTGCAGCACATGGACCGGACGTCGCCGGGCTCCATGTCGCTGTTGATGTAGTTGCTGAAATACGGCGTGCCGTATTTGGATGTCATTTCAAACAGCAGCTTGTTGTTCTCCGTGGGGGACCAGTCAAAATCCTTCGTGATGGAATAGGTGGGAATCGGGTACTGAAACCCCCGCCCGTCCGCGTCGCCCTCGATCATGATCTCGATGAACGCCTTGTTGATCATGTCCATCTCCGCCTTGCAGTCCCGGTAGCAGAAATCCTGCTCCTGGCCGCCGACGATACAGGGTATGTCCGCCAGGTCATTTGGCACCGTCCAGTCCAGCGTGATGTTGGAAAACGGCGCCTGCGTGCCCCAGCGGCTGGGCGTGTTCACCCCGTACACGAACGATTCGATGCATTTTTTCACCTCATCATAGGTGAGCTTATCGGTTTTGACAAACGGCGCCAGGTAGGTGTCAAACGACGAAAACGCCTGCGCGCCCGCCCACTCGTTCTGCATGATGCCTAAGAAGTTCACCATCTGGTTGCACAGCGTCGCCAGGTGCTTGGCCGGCTTGCTGCTGATTTTGCCCGGCACCCCGCCCAGCCCTTCCTTGATCAGCTGTTTCAATGACCAGCCGGCACAATATCCTGTCAGCATGCTCAAATCGTGCAGGTGGATATCGGCGTTGCGGTGCGCCGAAGCCACCTCTTCGTCATAAATTTCGCTCAGCCAGTAGTTGGCCGTGATGGCGCCCGAGTTGGACAGAATCAACCCGCCCACCGAGTAGGTGACCGTGCTGTTCTCCTTCACCCGCCAGTCCGTCGCGTCGACGTAGCTGTTCACGGTGTCTCGGTAGTCCAGGTAGGTGCTTTTCATCTGCCGCAGTTTTTCCCGCTGCCTGCGGTACAGGATGTACGCCTTCGCCGTGTCGGAGTAGCCGGCTTTGGACAACACCGCCTCGGCGCTGTCCTGAATGTCCTCCACCGATATCAGGCCGTCCTTCACCTTGTGATTGAAATCCGCTGTTACCTTCAGCGCCAGAAAATCGATCACATTGTCGGTGTAGTTCTGTTCCGTCGCTTCAAAAGCTTTCTTCAGCGCGCCGGCAATTTTGCCGATGTCAAACGCCACGATGCTTCCGTTTCTTTTCACTACCTGGTACATGCCATTTTCTCCTTATACTTGCTGCCACGCCGCACGCTATACCCCGCGGACAATGACTTGTTTTACATACGGCCGGGCCGCCTCCGCCATGCGCCGGAGCTCTTCCTCCGGCACCGCGCTCAGCCCTGGCGCAATCAGCTGCCCGCTATCCTCGAATGCCTGCAGGCAGTACAGATCAGCTCCCTCAATCCACTTAGCAATGCCCTCCATGTCGTCGATGCTGTGGTATTCCCTGACCACCGTGGTGCGAAACTCGTACGCCGTGCGCCCTTCCTTCAGCAATGCCACGCTGTCCCGCACACTAACTAAATCCAGCCCCGGCACCCCCGCCGTCAGGGCATACTTCTCCGGCGTGTTCTTGATATCCATCGCCACATAGTCTGCCAGCCCCTGCTCAAGCAGCGTATTTAGCACATCCGGCCTGCTGCCGTTGGTATCCACCTTGATGCGCATGCCCATGCCCCGCAGCCTGGCCAGGAAATCGATGATCCCTTCCTGCATCAGCGGCTCGCCGCCGCTGACGCACACGCCGGTGATCACCCCCCGCCGTTTCTCCAGGTAGCGGAACACCTCGTCCTCAGCCACTTCCTCCGCAGCAAGCCCGGGCAGCACCAGCGCCGCATTGTGGCAGAACGGACACCTGAACCCACACCCCTGCATGAACACCGTACAGGCTACATGGCCTGGATAATCCAGCAAAGTCACCTTTTGAAGCCCGCCAATCCGCACGCCGCATCCTCCCACGCCCGCTTACATGCGGATATGTAGTGGTTATCCATTAGACAGACTACAATATATAGTAACCTGGCAGCGCTGTCAATAGCCGGCGGTGTTTTTTATAAACACACCGGGTAAAACTTTTCCCAACCCGGCGCCTATGTTATATTGGTAACGACTAAAAAACAAACCCAGGAGGAATTCCACCATGAAACGCGCATTGCTCCTCACCTTCGCCCTGTTGCTTCTTGCAGTCCTTCCCTCCCCCGCTGCTGTACAGGCAGAGGAACTGCTGACCAGCGGGGATTATGAGTACCGCATCTTAGAGGACGGAACAGCGGAGATTGCCCGGTGCTATGGGGCAACAAGCTATCCGGGACCACCTCTCACAATTCCAGGCAACTTGGATGGCCTGCCGGTCACCAGCATTGGTAACAGAGCGTTTTTTGGGCTCTTAACAGGGGAGATTATCATCCCTGAGGGCGTTACCAGCATTGGGAGCGAAGCGTTTGAGATGTGTTCAAAGCTTACGGTCATTATCATCCCAAACAGCGTCACGCGAATCGGGGATAGGGCGTTTAATGGATGCGAAAGCCTTGCGACCATCGTCCACCCCGACGGCATCAATGACGCTAAAAACAATCCCTTTGTTGCTTTTCTTGATGGCATCACCGACATTGGAGATAACCCTTTTGTTGGTTGCACAAGCCTGAACCAGGCCATGGTTCATCCTGATCATCCCACCCTTGCCACCATCGACGGTGTATTGTTCAGCAAAGCGGATAAACGCCTGATATGGTACCCAATGGCCCGGAAGGATACGGCATATGAAGTGCCACAGGGCATCCTGAAGATTGGAACCCGGGCGTTTTTCGGGTGTGAGAACCTGAAGAACATCAGCGTCCCCAACAGCGTGACCGACATTGGAGACAATCCTTTTGCATACTGTGCAGGCCTGAAGCAGATTGCGGTTCGCCCCGATCATCCTGCCCTTGCTACCATCGACGGGGCGCTGTTCAACAAAGCAGACAAACGCTTATTGTGGTATCCCATGGTTCGAGAGGATACGGCATATGAGATTCCTCAAGGCATCCTGAGCATCGGCAATGATGCCTTCTTCAGCTGCAGCAACCTGATTAGTATCACCATCCCCGACAGCGTCACAAGCATTGGGAACGGAGCATTTTCCAGATGTGAGAATCTAATCCGCATCACTATCCCCGGCAGCGTCACAAGCATTGGAAACGAGGCGTTTTATGGGTGTGGAGACCTCATTAGCATCATCATCCCCAACGGCGTCACAAGCATTGGGGACAGAGCGTTTTCCTGGTGTGAGAAACTAACCAGCATCACCATCCCCGACAGCGTCACAAGCATTGGAAACGAGGCGTTTACTTACTGTTGGGACCTCGCCAGCATCGCCATCCCCAAAAGCGTCACAAGCATTGGAGACGGAGCCTTTGGAATGTGCAGCAGCCTAATGGACATTGCCATCCCCGACAGCGTTACAAGCATTGGAATCAGAGCATTTTACGAATGCAGCAACCTTGCGGTCATCACCATCCCTGACAGCGTCACAAGCATCGGATATGAAGCGTTTGAGGAGTGCAAAAGTTTGGAAAAAGTTATCGTAGCCGCGGACAGCTATGCCCAGAGATATTGCGAAGAAAATGGCCTGCCCTTTGTCTATCAGGAAAACACGGACTGGTTAAACAACTGAACCAGCTGTTATGCCATCATTGCACCAACAATACATGTCACAAGGAGGTACCCTTATGAAACGCGCATTGTTCATCGCTTTATTCCTGTTGCTGCTTGCTGCCCTCCCTGCCCCCGCTGCAGGACAGGCGGAGGAACTGCTGACCAGCGGGGATTATGAGTACCGCGTCTTGGAGGATGGAACAGCGGAGATTGCTCAGTACAATGGAGCAGCAGAGTCTCTGGAGATACCAAGGAGCCTGAATGGCCTGTCGGTCACCAGCATCGGGGCTAAGGCGTTTTTTGATCGCAGCAGACTTTTGGATATTGCCATACCGGACAGCGTTGTCAGCATCGGGAGTGATGCGTTTTCCTGGTGTAATAACCTAAAGTGCATCACCATTCCAAATACCGTCACAAGCATTGGGGACTGGGCATTTTCTGGTTGTGAAAACTTGGAGGACATCCAAATCCCAGGCAATGTTGCTAATATTGGAAACAATCCTTTTTCTAATTGTGCAAACCTGGATCAGGTTATTCTTCAACCTGACCATCCCACCCTCGCTACCGTTGACGGGGTGTTGTTCAACAAAGCGGATAAGCGTCTGATATGGTATCCCATAGCACGGGAGGATACAGCATATGAGGTTCCCCAGGGAGTCCTGAGCATTGGAGAAGAGGCGTTTCTGTTTTGCCAGAACTAAAGGATATCACCCTCCCTGACAGCGTCACAAGCATTGGGTACAGGGCATTTCGCGGTTGCAGCAATCTTTCGGACATCAACCTCCCCGGCAACATCACAAGTATTGGGGACGAGGCGTTTTTCGGTTGCCGCAACCTCTCTGCCATCATTGTTCCCAATGGCATTACAAGCATTGGAAACAGGATATTTTGTGATTGTACCAACCTAAAGAACATCTCCATCCCTGATCGTATTACAAGCATTGGGTACAGGGCATTTTCATATTGCAAAAGCCTTTCAGATATCACCATTCCCGATAGTGTCACAAGCGTTGGGAGTGGGGCGCTTGCCCGATGTGAAAGCCTAAAAAGCATCGCTCTCCCCAACAGCCTTACCAACATAGATGATAATTCTTTTCAGAGTTGTACAGGTTTGAAACGCGTCATCGTTCGTCCCGACCATCCTACCCTGGCTATCATCGATGGGGTGCTGTTCAGCAAAGCGGATAAGCGTCTTATATGGTATCCCATGGCACGGGAGGATATAGCATATGAGGTTCCCCAGGGCACCCTGATCATTGGAGACAGTGCGTTTTACGAGTGCAGCAGCCTTGCGGACATTACGCTTCCCGACAGCGTCACAAGCATTGGGTACAGGGCATTTTACAATTGCAGCAATCTTTCAAATATCAGCCTTCCCAATAGTGTCACAAGCATTGGTGAGTATGCGTTCTTATTGTGTAAGAATCTTAGGAGTATCACTGTTCCCGAGGGCGTCACGAGTATTGGGAGTGGAGCGTTTTACAGGTGTGAAAACCTAACAAGCATCATCATCCCAAACAGCGTTATCAACATTGGGAACAATCCTTTTAGGGGGCTGAGTTGGGTTATCGTGCGTCCTGATCATCCAGCTCTCGCTACCATTGATGGAGTGTTATTCAGTAAAGCAGATAAACGACTGATATGGTACCCTGAGTCCCGAAAGGATACATCATATGAGGTTCCCCAAGGTGTTTTGATCATTGGAGATAATGCCTTTTCTAACTGCGCCAACCTAAGAGACATCACCATCCCTAACAGCGTCATAAATATTGGGGACGAGGCGTTTTCCAGTTGTGATAGCCTAACAGAAATCAACCTCCCCGGCAACGTAACAAGCATTGGGAACCGGACGTTTTCCGATTGCATAAACCTGACAGAAATCACCATCCCCGAAAGTGTCACAAACATTGGGGACTGGGCATTTGACGGGTGCAGCAGCTTACAAAGAATAATCGTAGATGCAGACAGCTATGCCCAGAAATATTGCGAAGAAAATAGCCTGCCCTTTGTCTATCGGGAGAATACGGACTGGTTGAATGAATAAGTCAGCTGTTATGACATCATTGTACTAATAACACAGATTATTAGGAGGTATCCTTATGAAACGCACATACATAATCGCTTTAGCTCTGTTGCTGCTTGCAACCCTTCCTTCAGTCGCCAGGCAGGCGGAGGAACTGCTGACCAGCGGGGATTATGAGTACCGCATCTTAGAGGACGGAACAGCGGAGATTGCCGGGTACAGTGGATCAGCAGAAGTCCTGGAGGTTCCGGGCAGTCTGGATGGCTTCACAGTCACCAGCATTGGGGATGAGGTGTTTTACCATTGCAGTAGCCTTTTGGATATTACCATCCCTAACAGTGTTGTCAGCATCGGGAGTAAAGCGTTTTCTTGGTGTGAAAATCTAAAAGGCATCACCATTCCTAACAATGTCACCGACATTGGGAACAATCCCTTTGCTGGTTGTGTACGCCTGAATCAGATCGTGGTGCGCCCCGATCATCCTACCTTAGCCACCATCGATGGGGTGCTGTTCAGCAAAGCGGATAAACGCCTGGTATGGTATCCCATGGCCCGGGAAGATACGACATATAGGGTGCCTCAAGGTGTTCTGAGCATTGGTGATAGTGCGTTTTACAGATGCGAAAGTCTTAGGAGCATCATCCTCCCCAACAGCGTCAAAAGCATTGGGAACGAAGCATTCTCTGAGTGTAAAAGCCTATCAAATATCACGCTTCCTGACAGCGTTACAAGCGTGGGGAACGGAGCATTTTTCAGGTGTAGCAACCTAACAGGCATCACCCTCCCTGACAGCGTCACAAGCATTGGGGGCGGGGCGTTTTTCAGGTGTAGCAACCTTACAGAAATCAACCTTCCGGGCAGTATTACCAACATAGGCGACAATCCTTTTCAGGGTTGTGAAAATTTGAACCGAGTCGTGGTATGCCCGGATCATCCAGCTTTAGCTACTATTGATGGAGTATTGTTTAGCAAAACAGATAAGCGCTTAATATGGTATCCCATGGTTCGGGAAGATACGGCATATGAGATTCCCCAAGGCATTCTGATTATCGGGTATGAAGCATTCGGCAGCTGTAGTAACCTGAGAGATATTACCGTATCCAACAGCGTCACCAACATTGGGGACTGGGCGTTTTGCGGGTGTGAAAATTTAACAGGCATTGCCCTTCCCGACAGCGTTACAAGCATTGGGGACGGGGCGTTTTTCTGGTGTGAAAACCTCACGAGCATCACCATCCCCAATAGTGTAACAAGCATTGGAGACGTCGCATTCAAAGCATGTAGCAGCCTTATAAGCATCACCATCCCTGAAAGTGTAACAAGCATTGGGGACCGGGCGTTTGTTGGTTGCAACAGCTTGACTAAAATTATCATAACCCCCGACAGCTATGCTCAGAAATATTGCGAAGAGAATGGCCTGCCCTTTGTCTACCAGGAAAACACGGACTGGCTGAATGAATAAGCCTGCTGTTATGCCATCATGGCGCCAACAGCAACTATGACAAGGAGGGACTTTTACAGTGAGTGGTCGGCAACGCCCTTGAAGGTTCCAGGCAGCCTGGACGGCTCGGCAGCCATCAGCATTTAATGCTGCAGGAGGTAAAAAACGGCTTTGACTAAACTACAGCTACGGCACGGCGTCGTAGCTTTTGTCGATGTTGATGTCGCAGCCGTGGTTTGGGTATGCGCGCTGCACGATGGACCGTATGCTGCCAGCCAGCGCTTCCGCCCGTTTTTGCAGGTGGGGCGGCACCGTCAGGTCAAACACAATGCTGTCCCGCTCGTCGCCCGGCACAATGTGCGCGTCATGGACGGACAGGTCGGGATGTACGCTTCGCACCGTTTCATCCAGCCAGTTGCGCAGGCTGCCTTCGGCTCCCTTTCCGGTCAGGATGGGGTCCAGGTGGACAACCAGGTGCAGGTTAAACCGCCTGGTGATATCGCGCTCAATGTGCTCTATGACGTCGTGGTTGGAGATGACATCGTCCTCCGCCGCCATTTCCACATGCACGCTGCCGAAGCGGCGGCCCGGGCCATAGTCGTGGATCAGCAGATCATGCGTGCTGATGATGCCGGGGTAGCTGAGAATAGCCTCCTTGATAGCTTTCACAAAGGCAGGGTCCGGCGCCTTGCCCAGCAGCGGGTCCAGGGTGTCCCGCACCAGGCCGACGCCGCTGTACAGAATGAACACCGCCACCGCCAGCCCCACCCATCCGTCCAGCTCGATGCCGGCATAATGTGAAAACAGCGAGGCTGCCAATATGGCGGCGGTGGTCATGACATCGTTGCGGCTGTCCGCGGCGGCGGCAATCAGCGTCTGCGAGTCGATCATCCTGCCGGCTTTCCGGTTGAACGCCATCATCCACAGCTTTACCAGGATGCTGGCTGCCAGCACCGCCATCATTGTCCAGCTGAATACCACCGGCGACGGGTTGAGCGCCTTGTCCAGGCTGCCCTTGAACAGCTCCACGCCGACCACTAAGATGATCACCGCCACCATCAGGCCGGCCAGGTATTCGTACCGGGCGTGGCCGAAGGGATGCTCCTTGTCGGCGGGGCGGCTGGCCAGCTTGAACCCCACCAGGCTGATGAGGCTGCTGGACGCATCGGACAGGTTGTTCACAGCATCCGCCGCCACCGACAGCGACCCGGACGCCGCCGACACGATGAGCTTGCCCGCCGCTAACAGCGCATTGCACACCAGCCCCATGATGCCCGCCAGCCTGCCATAGGCGGTGCGCACGCCGGGGGAGCCGGTGTTTTGATCATCCCGGATAAAAGTCCTAACCAGCCAGCCAAACAGAATGCCTCGCCTCCTTATTGCAATGCATGATAAGGCCGGCGGGGCAAAGTGTCAAACGATAATGGGGAGGGAGTAGTGAGTAGTAGGTAGTGATCAGTAATCAGTGGACAGTGGTCATCTATAGAGTGATTTCACGGCGCTTGTCTGACCGGAAGCGCGCAACCGGCTGACCCAATGGCGGGTCCAGTGGGATCATCCCCCTGGCGGGTGCGGGCAAAGCCCGCAAATTTCAAACCTCTCAGGCTGCTACTACTCCTTCACAGCCCCCATGACCACGCCGGTGACGAAGTAATTCTGCAAAAACGGATAGATCGCCACAATGGGGATCATGGACACGATGGCCTTGGACGCATTGAAGGTGATGTTGGACATCTCCAGCTTTTTGGCAATTTCCTCCGGCGTCAGGTTTTGTATAGCCGTCATGCTGAGCTGAAAGGTCAGCGACTGCATATAGGTTTGCAGCGGCTGGCGGGCGGGGGTGTTGATGTAGATTTTGCCGTCGAAAAAGGCGTTCCAGTGGTTCACGCAGGAAAACAGCGCAATCGTGGCAATGGAAGCCTTGGCCAGCGGCACAAAAATACGAAACAGGATGTAGAAGGGTTTTGCGCCGTCCACATAGGCAGCTTCTTCCAGCGATTTGGGGATGCCCTTGTAAAAGTTCATCAGGATCAGCGTGTTGAACACGTTGACCGCGCCCGGCAGCACCAGGGCCCATATGGTGTCCATCTGGCCCAATGTTTTGATCAGCAGGAAGTTGGGCACCAAGCCGCCGTTGAACAACATGGTGAACACAAAAAACCAGCAGTACGCCGTACGCATCGGAAACTCCCTGGCGCTTTTGGACAACGGGTAAGCCAGCATGATGCTTAAGAACACGTTCAGGCTACCGCCTAAAACGACGCGCAGCACCGACACCCCGAAGGCGTCGAAAAACCGCTGGTCCCGAAGGATCTCCTTATAAGCCTGCGTGTTGAAACCAACCGGCGTGAAGTACACGCGGCCCAGCGTGGCGCTGGTTTTGTCGCTCAGCGAGATGGCAATTGTGTTGAGGATCGGCACAAGACAGGATATGGTCAGTATCGATATGATGATGATGATAACCACATCCACCGCGTTGAATCGCTTAACCATGATGCTTCTCCTCCTTAGAACAGGGTATACCCGGCATACCGCTCAGCCAATTTATAGGAAATGGTCAGCAGTACAAAGCTGACGATGCTTTTGGACAGACCGACCGCCGTACCAAAGCTGTACTGCATTTTCTCCAGGCCCATGCGGTATACATAGGTGTCGATGATATCGCCGGTTTCATACACGAGCGGCGAATACATGTTGTAAATCTGATCAAAGCCTGCGTTGAGCACATTGCCCAGCGACAGCGTAGCCATCAGCACGATGGTGGACAGGATGGACGGCAGCACAATGCGCGTGATCTTCTGCCAGCGGTTGGCTCCGTCTATGGCAGCTGCTTCGTAAATGTTCTGGTCGATGTTGGTAATCGCAGCTAAGTAGATGACTGCGCCGTATCCAAAGGTCTTCCATGTATCGGTGCCGATGATGATGGGCCTGAAATAGGCGTTGCTCACCAGGAACATGACCGGCTCGGCGCCAAACAGCCCTGTCAGTGCGTTGACCATGCCTGTGTATGAAAAGATGTTATTGAACATGATCGCCAGGATAACCCAGGACAGGAAGTTGGGCAGGTATACAATGGTCTGCACCGTGCGCCGGAACACCGTTGATTGGATTTCATTGAGCAACACCGCAAAAGCCACCGGCACAATGAGCCCCAGGATAATTTTGCCCACCGCGATGATGACGGTGTTGGCCAAAACCCTGCGCACATCCGGGTACATCAGCATCAGGTCGAAATTCTTCAGCCCCACAAACTTGGAGCCTGTGATGCCCCGCGCCGGCACAAAGTTCTGGAACGCAATCACAACCCCGAACATCGGCACAATGCTGTAGATCAGCAGCAGCAGCACGCCGGGCGCCAACATCAGATGATAGTATTTTTCGTAACTTTTATTTCTCAACGTTTTCTCCCCCTTGAAAAGCAAATTCATCAGGCCGTACAGGCTGGGGGAACCTCAGCCTGTACGGCGCATGGGTGGAAGCCTTCACCGGCAAGCGCTGCGCCGCCGTGAAGGGGACGGTTCCCCCATGCCAACGGCAGCACAACTTGCCATGCGTTGCAGCGTTTATTTGATCATGGCTTTGACTTCGTCGATCATCCGCTGGCCGCCCTGCGCGTGCCAGTCCTCGACGAACTGATCAAAAGCATCCACGGGCAGTTCGCCCACGACGATCTTCAGGAAGGTGGTCTGCTCCAGGGTGTCCAGGTTGGGCTTGAGATCCGCCATGGACTCGGTGACGAAGGAGTACGCCGGGTAGATGATGTTGACCTCGGGGGTGTCCATGAGGTTGGAAGCGATGTACCGGCCATAGTAGTCAATCCAGTTCATGCCCTCGGCTTTGCCGTCCTTGGCATACTGGGCAGCGCGCTTGGCCATGTCGATGTTCATGGGGTTGCCGGATTCGACGCCTTCAATGGAGCCGGTCTCCACCATGGCCCTGGCCAGGTTGCCGACCACCGGTATAACGTCGTTGGGTTCAACGTTGAAGCCGCTGGTTGGGAACAGATACGTCCAGCTGACGTTGTTGTCGCGGGTGGCTTGGATGAGATTTGCGGCTTCTTCATCAAACTGACGCCACATATCAAACTCGCAGTTGATGACCTTAAAGATCGCCTCGGGGTGCTCATATCCCTTGCGCACCATGACATAATCGCCCGCCGCTCCCGGGAAGGTGATGTTGAACTTGCCGTCTGCATCCAGCGGCGCATTGTGCGGCAGGATCAGTCCGTCCGGGTTGTTCTTGGGGAAATCGCCAATGGGGTAGACAAACCACCAGGGGGCAAAGGCAGCGCCTGCCTGGCCGCCCGTAATCAGGGCTTCTTTGACGCCGCCCGCCGTCCGGGTAACAAACTGCTGGTCGATCAGGCCTTCCTTGTACCACTCTGCCAGCACGCGCAAGCCTTCTTTGACGCCGGGCATGGTAGAGCCCCATACGATTTCGCCGTTCTCATCCTCAATCCAGGCGCCGGGATAGGCGTGGAAGGCGGCAAAGATGGGCGAAGCGGACAGGGAATCATACACGCCGCCCACGCTCAGGTGATGCAGCGGCATGGCGGTATAGTTTTCCACCGGTGGGTTTTCCTTCCATGTGCGCAGGATATTCGCCAGGTCGTCGATGGTTTTGGGGGCGGACAGCCCGGCAGCCTGCAGCCAGTCCTCGCGCAGCCAGAGTTGGTTGTGCTCGTAACCATAGCGTCCGCCTGCAAAGGCATAGAGCTTTCCATCCTCGCCGTAGAAAGGATCGAGGTTACGGCCATCGTAGGAACCGTTCGGGCCGATCGTGTTCTTAATGTGGTCGTTGGCGCATGCTTCATAGGCGGATGACAAATCTTCCAGCATGTCATTCTCCATCAGCTGCCTGAACAGGAGATAGTCTCCCGCGCCCAGGGTGAACATGTCCGGCAGTGAGCCGCTGACCAGCATCAGGGACAGCTTGTTGGCAAACTCGCTGCCCTCAACCTCCCAGTCCACCTGTATTTCGACGTTTACCTTGTCTTTGATATAACGCGTCATGGGGTTGTTGGCGACATCGTCGCCGGGCAGCAGGTTGGGTTGTGCGTCGGAGCGCTTTGCAGTGCGCAACACAACAGTTTCCGGGTATTTGCCGTAAGGGGTCATCACATCAGCCTCGGAGAGGCCTGCTGCCGGCATCAGCAGCGCAAGGATCAGGATCAGGCAGAGTAGAAATTTGGTGTGTCTCATAGGAATTACCTCCAGATATTGTATTGGGCATCTGTCACCGCCGTTTGAGCGATGCGGATTGTTTATATATTACGCAGGCGGCTGCTGTTTGTCAACAAGGCAAAAAAATCGGGTTTTTGTGTGCTTTGTATAAACTATGTAAAATCTATGCAAAATTTTACTGATAGGGTACCATATTCGCAATGCATCGTGTAAAATCTGCTATAATATCCCTGTCTCTCCGCGGCCCGCGCCGCATCCCCTGCGACCATAACTGGAGAACTGTATGAAACTGGAAATCAGAAACATTAAAAAGAGCTTCGGGGACACCGAAATCCTCCACGGCATCAGCTTCGAGGTGGTGTCCGGCAGAGCGATGGGGTTCCTGGGGCGCAACGGCGCCGGCAAATCCACCACCATCCGCTGTTTGATGGATGTCTTTCATCAGGATTCGGGCGAGTTTTTGCTGGACGGCATACCCTTCAAAACCACAGACCACCGCGTGGGCTACCTGCCTGAGGAGCGCGGCATGTACGCTAAGAACCCCGTCATTGACCAATTGGTGTACTTTGCCAGGCTGCGCGGCGCCACCAAGCAGGATGCGGTGCACAGCGCCAACCAATGGGTGGATTTCTTCGGTTTAGGCGACGATAAAAAGCGCCCGCTGGAGCAGCTGTCCAAGGGCAACCAGCAGAAAATTCAAATTGCCCAGGCTTTCCTGAACGAGCCGGACCTGCTCATTCTGGATGAGCCGTTCAGTGGGCTGGACCCATTGAACGCCCAGATCTTCAAGGATGCCATCCGCGAGTTTGTCAACCAGGGCAAGCTGATCATCTTCTCCAGCCACCAGATGGGCTATGTGGAGGAAATCTGCGACGACATTGCCTTGATCCACCGGGGAGATATTCTGCTGACAGGCAGCTTAGCCGACATCAAGCGGGATATGGGTGAAAACAAGCTGCGCCTGGAAACGGAAGGCATTTCAAACGCCGGGGCTGCGCAGGCCATTAAAACCCAGTTTCCCGCCATCGATGTGGAACTTCGGGAGGAATTTGTACTGATCGATACGAAGAGCCTGCTCAGCCAGGCCGACTTGATGCGCTTCATCGCCGATCAAGGGTGGACCGTCGTGCGCTTCGGCCTGTACGAGCCCAGCCTCAACGATATCTTCGTAGCAAAGGTGAGTGAAACGGAATGAGAAACTTCAAATTGGTATTCAACTATGAGCTGAAAAACCAGCTAAGCAAAAAAAGCGTCTGGGTCACCACGCTGGTGCTGGTTATTATAATGCTGGTAGCCACCAGCATTCCCCGCATCATGGCAGCCTTTGATACAAGCGACGAAAGCAGCCAGCCAGAAAGCATGGGCGCCGTGTTCGAAAATGCCGGCTATGCGTTTGTCACCGACGAACTGCAAGCGGAATACCAGGCCCTGATTAACCTGGACCCGGACAACATATACCCCACCCGCGAAGCGCTGGAAGAAGCGGTCCGCACAAAAAAGGTGGAAACCGGCTTTTACCTCAGCGCCCCGCTGGCGTTGGAAACCATCTACCTGGACAAAAAGATGGACTCCCCGGAGGACAGCGCCATGGCCGATATCATCATACAGGTCGAGCGTGGAAAGCTGCTGGACGCCAAGGGGCTGTCGCTGGAGGAGCTCCGCGCCATTGAAACGCTGGCGCCCGAAAGCAAAGTGACCATCCTGGGCAAGGACAGCCTCAACAATATCCTGGTATCAATGATCCTGTTGTTTGTGGTATATTTCATGGTGCTGCTATACGGCAATAGCACCTCTGTCATCATCGCCCGGGAAAAGGACAGCAAAACCATGGAGCTGCTGATCACCTCCGCCAAGCCCAGCTCGCTGATACTGGGCAAGGTAGCCGCATCGGGCGTGTCCGCCATTCTGCAGTGCGCGGCAATTTTTCTGGCAGCGCTGGTAGGCTACAAGCTGTCTGAAAGCTTTTATCCGCCCATGATCACCATGATGCTGCGGGGCGCCATGAGCACCAGCTATATCCTGACCTACCTGTTCTTCTCCCTCGTGGGCTATATCCTGTACCTGTTCCTGTACGCTTCGTTAGGGTCCACGGTGTCCAAGGTAGAGGATGTCAGCAGCGCAACAGCCAGCGTGCAGTTTCTGTTCATCGCGGGATATATCATCTCTACCACCGCCATGAGCAACCCCGGCGGCGTGCTGGTCGTGGCCGGGTCCATCTTCCCGTTCACATCGGTCATGGTGATGCCCATCCGCGCTGCGCTGGCAACGGTGCCCCCGGCGCAGCTGGTCATCGCCGGCGCGCTGCTGGTGGCCACCGCGGCGCTGTTTGCCGTGCTGTCCATCAAGATCTATCGCTGGGGCACGTTGAACTACGGCAACAAAAAGGGCCTCATCAACGCCTTAAAGCATATGTACAGGGACAGGCGGCGCGCCGCATAATGCCATGAGCAGGATGGATGACATGCAAAAGGTATACGCATCCGTGGACCGGTTGACCGGCCGTACGCCGCTGGTCGAGCTGTCGCGCACGCAGGAGAGGCTGGGGCTGAAAGCCAGGGTGTTGGCCAAGCTGGAAGGGCTAAACCCGGCCGGGTCCATCAAGGACAGAACCGCCAAAGCCATGATCGACACCGCCGAAACCCAGGGGCTGCTGCAGCCCGGTGCGGTCATCATCGAGCCCACCAGCGGCAACACCGGCATCGGGTTAACCACCATTGCCGCTGTCAGAGGCTACCGCGTCATCTTGGTCATGCCGGACACCATGTCACAGGAACGGCGGCAATTGCTGCGCGCCTACGGCGCACAGCTGGTGCTGACCCCCGGCGACGAGGGCATGCAGGGCGCGATTGCCAAAGCAGAAGCGATGAACCGGGAGATCCCCGGCAGCTGGATTCCCGCGCAGTTTGATAACCCCGCCAACCCACGCGTTCACTACGAAACCACCGGCCCCGAAATATTCGAGGATACCGGGGGCCAGGCAGACTATTTCGTCGCAGGCGTCGGCACCGGCGGCACCATCACAGGCACCGGCGAATATCTGAAAGAAAAGCTGCCGCACATCAAAATCGCCGCGGTGGAACCTGCCGGCTCCCCCGTGCTGTCGGGTGGCGCGCCCGGAAAGCACGCCCTCCAGGGCATCGGCGCCGGCTTTGTCCCCAAGGTGCTCAACACAAAAATATACGACGAAGTCATCCAGGTAAAGGATGACGACGCCTTTCAGACCACCCGGGCGCTGGCGCAGTCCGAAGGCCTGTTAGTGGGCATATCCTCCGGCGCC
The DNA here is from genome assembly GCA_050952845.1 of Christensenellales bacterium. Classification (GTDB taxonomy): domain Bacteria; phylum Bacillota; class Clostridia; order Christensenellales; family Aristaeellaceae; genus JAGVSV01. The sequence continues at coordinate 3,056,713 of JBMNLP010000001.1, read as the reverse complement.
GCCGCCTGGGCTGCTGTCAGCATCGCCAAGCGCCCGGAAAGCAACGGCAAAACCATCGTGGTCATCCTGCCCGACGCGGGCGACAGGTATTTATCCACGGGGGTGTTCGGGGAATAGAGCAAATTTACTTAGGGTCTACTGAGCAACCCCTAGTTTCCAGGACAACCATCTCCACTGATTGCCATCCCATGCCGCTGTATCCGTACAATTGTCATCATGAGCCCCATGGACCACCAGCCAAAGAAGCGCAAAAAGAAACTCCTTCAGGCGTTTCCACAGATTCATCGTCAGGATGCAGATATGGATGGCTACGTAATTTGCTCTGAGGGCAAAAACGAGAGCTACTGAGCAGCCAATATTGCTGAAAGCTGAAAGCTATAGCCCGACGCGGTAAGGAGGAATGGTATTACTCCCACCTGGCATAGCTTGCTTCCGTGGCGCACAGCAGGTGTTTTTCGTCAATGCGCTGAGAGCCGTCGATGAGACTGCCGAAGAAGTGGATGCAGAAATGCCCTTCCATGCCGTTGCGCGGCACGGCGTCGATGCCGTGCGGTTTGCCGTTCATGGAAGCGGCGTATACGTTGCCCCGGTATTTCAGCAGCACGGGGCGGCGGGCCCAGCTCCATTTGCCCTGATATACCTGGCGCATCGTTATGGTGTCGTAATAGGTAAGCGGTTCGGCGTCCAGGTGGCTGTATCCATGGATGCGCACGCAGGTGAAGCGGTTGCCTGTCCATACATCCTGCAATTCGAATGCTGCGCCCCAGGGGATGCACCCGCTGCCGCCGGCGTACCAGTGCGGCATCAGGGTTTCACCAGGCGTTTCACTGGGCATGGTGTACAGCAGGCAGATGACGGCTTTGTCGGCTTGTCCGGTTGCTACAAGCCCCCTGTCCTGCTGGAAAGCCTGTACTGCCCGGGTGGTGCAGGCATCGTATACGCCGCTGGCGGCTTTTTCATAATAGCCAAAGTTGGCCAACGCTGCCTGCAACGCCATGACATGCGGTCCCCGCTGCCCTGGTCTGCTGGGCAGCGGAAAGCCTGCTGCTTGCTGCGGAAAGCCGGCTTGGTTGTTTGATGCTGCCGGCGGCGTGTCAGCGTGCGCCATTGGGAACAGCGCCTGCAGCGTGTACGCATCCGCTACGCCGCTGACCGGCAGCTTTCTGTCGCGCTGAAAGCATTCAACTGCTTTGATGGTTAAATCGTGGTACTGGCTGTCGGGCTGGTAGGCGAAATATCCCCTGCGCGCCAGCTCTTCCTGCAGCAGGCGCACCTGGCGCCCGCTGTCTCCCGGGCTTGTGGGCAGGGGAAGCATGATCTGCTGCGCCCGGGCGGGAATTGCTATGATGATTAGGGATAGCAGCGCACAGGCTGCCAGCCTTTTTAGGCAGGATGGCATGTACATGGCTGTTAATTCGGGTCGAACCACAGCGGGTTGGTGGATTGCGGCTGGTACACCAGCAATGGGGTATCATCCTTGTCGATCAGGCAGGACAGCAGCACCTCCTGTTCGCCGCCTTCATACAGGTTACGCAGCGCCATGTTGGAGTTGATCAGAAAATGATGCCGGTATTCAGCGCCGGAGGCGCTGACAAAGTAGAAATCCTCCTCGCTGATGTCCGCCCTGCCGTTGGGCGCTGACAACGCTTTGACGGTCAGCCAGACCATATAATACTCCTGCGTTTTCAACGGCGTGATGTTGTAGTTGCTGAATGCCTTGGCTGTCTTCAGCGCGGACTTGCCGCGGGCGCTGTCGGTCATCTGGAATTCAAAGCTGGCATAGTTGGTCCAATAGGTGCCCTCGTACACGGCGGTGACATAAAGGGGCGCCGGGTCCTGCTGCGTGCCGGCATGAGGCGGCGCGGCCAGCGGCGTTGGCGCTGGCGGGCGCTGGATAACCAGGCTCGCGGTTACCCTGGGCAAGCCGGACATAAGCGACTCTCCGCTGTCAAAAGGCGCCAGCCCCTCAAAGGTGCCGAAGGCTGTGGCCAGGTCGCCGGCCAGCAGCAGCGGCTGCCCTGTTGGCATAGCGTAGGTGATCAGGAAAAGACGGTCCGGGCGCCCGTCCAGCGATAGGATGTAGTCGAAGCCCTGGCTGCTTTCCGCCACCTGCAGCACCTCACCCTCCAGGCGGACCTGCTCGCCCAGGTGCACGTCAGGTTCACGGGCGTATGTTTCGCCATCTGCTACGCTGATAAACCCATCCGCATCCGGTAAGCGCAGCTGTAAGATGCGCTCGTCTACCTGGCGGCGCAGGGCTTCTAGCTCCGGCAGCGACAGGCTGCCGATATCCGGCGTGCTGCCGGCTATGGCTGTGGTGGTGATCAGTGCGATGGTTGCTAACAACACGATGATTCTTTTCATATCGGCAGCCTTTCTTCATTCATCGGCATCTACAGCCTGTATAACCCGAACCAAGCTCTGTGGCAAACCGGCAGTTGTTTTAAGCATATGCTTGCATATGCTCATGGTCCCCGCGGCCAGTATAGCATAAAACGCATGGTCATTCTATCATCTTTCCGTCCTTGTAATTCGATCCCACGCGTGCCATAATGGGGCGACGATATGAAAAAGGAGGTCAACATGATAGACGGCAACAGGATGTATGGCTTGCTGGAGGCGCTCAATTTTCAGCGCGTCAGCGGCACAGAAGGGGAAGAACGCGCGGCGGAGATCATCCGCGACATCTGCCTTTCGTTTGGCTTGGCAGCCGATATCGAACCCTTTACAACGCCGGACGGCGTGGTGGATAAAACGCAGCTGACTGTGGTGTCGCCCTATACAAAAACCTATGAGGCAAGCGGCTTTAAGCGTTCGGCCAGCGTAGACGCGCAGGCGGAAGTTGTCTACGCGGAGAATGGCCTGGAGGCCAACCTCATCGATGTCGAGGGCAAAATTGTGCTGATCAACCAGGGCATCCGCCATGACAGCTATGGGCAGCTGCTGAAGGCCAAGCCTCTGTGCGTGGTGGTTCCTTCCGGAGAGGCTTGCGACAACGTCGCTGACACCGACATCCGCGTGGGCATCTTGCGGGCTGTCATCACCGACAAACACGAAGGCCGCTTGGCGGCAATGCATGTCCGGGCGGCAGACATGCTGCATATGCTGACCAACAAGGCTGCCGAGGCGCAGGTGACAATTCGCGCCAGGGACACCGAGCTGACCTCCTGCAACGTCACCGCGTGGATAGCAGGCACGCAGTTTCCGGAGCAGGTGATCGCCATGACAGCGCACTACGATTCGCTGGATCATTCCAACGGTATGTATGACAATGCTTCCGGCAGCGCCATCCTGATGGAGCTGGCGCGCTATTTTACCGCCAATCCGCCGGCGCGCAGCATGCGCTTCGTCTGGTGCGGCAGCGAGGAGCGGGGCTTGCTGGGCAGCAAAGCGTTTGTCGCGCAGCATGCCGATGAGGTGGAGAAGACCAGGCTTTGCATCAACTTCGACCTGGGCGGCACCATCGCGGGGCATGAGTTCGCCACGGTGACAGGCCCGGATACGCTGGCCTATCATATCGATATGATGATGAAGGAGGCCGGGTTTGCTGTGGATGTAAAAACCGACACCTACTCGTCGGACTGCATCCCCTTTGCCGACAGCGGTGTGCCGGCGGTGTCAGTGGGCCGCGCCGGCGCGCCCGGCATGAGCTACATCCACAACCGGCGCGATGTCATCGACTACATCAGCGCCGATGCGCTGGCGGGCACAGGAAACATTGCCCTGCTGCTGGCGCGGCGGATGGAAGGTGCGAAGGTGTTCCCGGTGGAACGGGTCATTCCGGACGACATGAAGCAGAAAATTGACAAATACCTGAACAGGGACAGGCCGAAAGAAGCTTGACGGCGGCTGTAGAAACAGGCAGGAGAGGGTGATAAATCCTCTCCTGTTTGACTCTACCCGTTCGGCAGGCATTTGCCAAGCTGGATTTCGCTGGTTGCACTACGCGACGGTGTTCTCCAGCGCGCCCAGCCTTTCGATTTCGCAGCGCACAGTGTCGCCTGGCTTGAGGAAACGGAGGTTGTCCGGGTTGCCCATGCCCACGCCGGCTGGGGTGCCGGTCAGGATTACGGTGCCGGGCAGCAGCGTCATGCCTTCGGTAAGCGAAGCGATGAGGCGCCCGACGTTGAATATCATACGGGATGTGCGGCTGTCCTGCCGTTTTTCGCCGTTCACATGGCAGGTGATGCCTAAGTCAGGAGGATAGGGCACTTCGTCCGCCGTGGTAATCCAGGGCCCCAGCAAGGCAAAGCCGTCCAGGCTTTTGCCCACATACCATTGCCTGTGCCGGTTTTGGATGGCGCGGGCGCTGATGTCGTTGGCGATGGCATAGCCCAGTATGTATGCCTGCGCCTTCTCCTCCGGTACCCGATGGGCGGTTTTGCCGATGATGACGGCTAACTCCGCTTCATAGTCCAGGTCGTTCACCAGGCCGGTATGGGCGGGGATGGGTTCGCCCGTACCCAGCGCGCGGTTGGCGCGCTTGCTGAAAAACACAGGGTGTTGGGGCAGCTGCGCGTCCTGGTCCTTCAGGTAGCGCCCGGTTTCCGCCGCGTGGTCCAGGTAGTTGAGGCCCACGCAGATAAAATCCTGCCGCGGATGGGGAAAGGGGGATAGCAGCCGCGCATCCTGCTGCGGTATGGTGCCTGTGACACCCTCAGCCTGGCGCAGGTTTGTCAGCAGGGCTTCTCCCTTTTGATCATACAGGTCCATGAAGGCATTCATGCTGTCGGCATCGATGCCCAGCGCGTGAAAGGACGCGATGAGCCCGGCGTCGTTCAGCACGCCCGCTCCGGCTTTGTTCTGATGGATATAGGATACCAGTTTCATGGCGATCGCCTCCTTGCAGTTTGTAGCGCGGCATGCTGGTGCTGCCGATATTGTTATGAAGAAACGGGCTGTGGCATTTGTTGCCCACAGCCCGTCATACCATGTTGTTTGTTACTCTTTATACATCGGCTTCTGCTTGTAATGCGTATGCAGCAGCTGATGCGCTTTGTAGCTGTTGGGCTCACCCAGAAAATCCTTGTACAGCTGCTGTACTTCGGGGTTTTCGTGGCTTTTCCTCAGCGGCATCTCGGCATCCGCCTGGTAGAGTGCCTGGGCGCGCACGCGCTTGGGATCGTTGAGCATTCTGTCCTGTGCTGAGACGATCGGCTGGCCGCCGCCTGTCACGCAGCCGCCGGGGCAGCCCATGATCTCGATGAAGTGGTATGTTTTCTCGCCTGATTTTACACGCGCCAGCAGCTTATCGGCATTGGCTGTGCCGTTGGCTACCGCCACGTTCAGCTTGAGATCGCCGATGGTAATCTCGGCTTCCTTGATGCCCGCGATGCCGCGCACATCATGAAAATCAAGGTTCTTCAGCGTTTCGCCGGTCAGCACCTCATACGCCGTGCGCAACGCCGCTTCCATGACGCCGCCCGTTGCGCCAAAGATCACCGCGGCGCCGGTGCTGTCGCTCAGCAGGCGGTCAAACGGCTCGTCCTGCAGATTGACAAAGTCGATGCCGCTTTCCTTGATCATCCGCGCCAACTCCCTGGTGGTGATGACTGCGTCGACATCCGGGTAGCCGGACGCCGCCAGCTCCGCCCGATCGGCTTCTGATTTTTTCGCTGTGCAGGGCATCACCGACACCACGCGGATATCCTTGGCCGGGATGCCGTATTTTTCAGCGTAAAAGGTTTTTACCACCGCGCCCATCATCTCGTGCGGCGATTTGCAGGTGGACAGGTTGGGGATAAACTCCGGATGGAATGTTTCGCAATAGGCGATCCACCCTGGCGAGCATGATGTGATCAGCGGCAGCGTGCCGCCGTTCTTGATGCGGTTGATCAGCTCCGTGCCTTCCTCCATAATCGTCAGGTCGGCAGCGAAGTCGGTGTCAAATACCTTGGCAAACCCCATCCTTTTCAGTGCTGCGGCCATTTTGCCCGTCACATTGGTGCCCATGGGCAGCCCAAACTCCTCGCCCAGCGCAGCGCGCACGGCCGGCGCTGTCTGCACCACGGTGTGCTTGGTTTTGTCCGCCAGCATCGACCACACCAGGGAGATCTCTTCCTTCTCATACAGCGCGCCCACCGGGCATGCAGTGATGCACTGCCCGCAGCTGATGCACGCCGTATGCGCCAGCGGCATGTTCCAGGCAGAGGCAATGCTGGTTTCAAACCCGCGCTGCACCGGCCCGATCACGCCCACACCCTGCGTTTTGTAGCAGGTGGATACGCACCGCCTGCACAGGATGCACTTGTTATTGTCCCGTACCACGCTGGGCGACAGGTTATCTATGTCATAGTGCGGCGTTATACCTGTGTAGGTATCAAAGTCCTCAATGCCAAACTCCACTGCCAGCTTTTGCAGCTCGCAGTTCTGGCTGCGCACGCAGGATAGACACTTTTTGTCGTGATTGGACAGGATCAGCTCCAGCACCGCGCGCCTGGCAGCCCGGATTTGCGGCGTGTTGGTCTTAACCACCATATCCTGGGCAACCGGCAGTACACATGCTGCCTGCAGGCTGCGCGCGCCAGAATCCACCACGCAGAGGCGGCAGGCACCGATTTCGTTGATATCCTCCAGGAAGCAAAGTGTCGGAATCCGGACATTGGCTTTTCTGGCTGCCTTTAGTACCGTGGTGCCCTCCGGCACCTCCACCGGTATCCCGTCGATCGTCAGCGATATCATTTTATCCATATCTGTCTCCTTTACGCCAGCGTGATGGCGTCAAAGCGGCATTTTTCATGACATGCGCCGCACTTGATGCACTTGGACTGGTCGATTGTATGCAGACTGCGCGCCTCGCCACTGATGGCGTTCACCGGGCAAACCCTGGCGCATGCCGTGCACCCGCGGCATTTGTCGTTGATTGTATACACCATCAGGCTGCGGCAGTGGTGTGCAGGGCACCGCTTTTCATTGATGTGTGCCTCATATTCTTCCCTGAAATACTTCAGTGTGGACAGCACCGGGTTGGGCGCTGTTTGCCCCAGCCCGCATAAAGCGGTGTTTTTGATGGTGACAGCCAGCGACTCCAGTTTTTCGATGTCGCCTTCGCGGCCCTTGCCCGCCACGATGCGGTCGAGGATTTCCAGCATCCTCTTGGTGCCGATCCGGCACGGGGAGCATTTGCCGCAGCTTTCATCCACCGTGAAGTCCAGAAAAAACCGGGCGATGTCTACCATGCAGTTGTCTTCATCCATGACGATCATACCACCCGAACCCATCATGGAGCCGATTTGTATCAGCGAGTCGTATTCGATGGGCACATCCAGCATGGATGCCGGGATGCACCCGCCCGACGGACCGCCTGTCTGCACAGCCTTGAACTTCCGGTTGTTGGGGATGCCGCCCCCGATGTCATATATCACGGTGCGAAGCGGTGTGCCCATTGGCACCTCCACCAACCCGGTGTTGTTGATCTTGCCGCCCAGCGCAAACACCTTGGTGCCTGGCGACCGTTCCGTACCAATGCTGCGGAACCACGCCGTGCCGTTCAGGATGATCTGCGGGATATTGGCAAATGTTTCCACGTTGTTGATGTTGGTCGGCTTGCCAAAAAGACCCCGCACCGCCGGGAATGGCGGCCTGGCACGCGGCTCGCCGCGCCCGCCCTCAATGGACGCCATCAGCGCCGTCTCTTCGCCGCACACAAACGCGCCGGCGCCCAGGCGGATATGGATGTCAAAGTTAAACTCCGTGCCTAAGATGTTTTTGCCCAGCAGCCCGTATGACCGCGCCTGGTCGATGGCGATGTTCAAACGCTTCACCGCGATGGGGTATTCTGCACGCACATAGATATAGCCCTCGTCCGCGCCGATGGCATAACCGCAGATGGTCATCGCTTCCAGCACCGCGTGCGGGTCGCCTTCCAGCACCGAGCGGTCCATGAAAGCGCCCGGGTCGCCTTCGTCGGCGTTGCACACCACGTATTTCTTATCCGATACGCTTTGTGCAGCAAACTTCCACTTCAGCCCGGTCGGGAACCCGGCACCTCCGCGTCCGCGCAAACCCGAGCCTGTCACCAGGCCGATTACATCCTCCGGCGTCATTTCCGTCAGCGCTTTGCCCAGCGCCTTGTACCCGTCAAAGGCAATGTACTCGTCGATGCTCTCAGGGTTGATCACGCCGCAGTTGCGCAGCGCCAGCCGCATCTGGTGGCTGTAAAAATCGATCTCGCTGAGCGATTTGCCCGTTTCGTGCCCTTCGCCTTTGTCCTGGTAGATCAGCCGTTGCACCGGCCGTCCTTTCAGCAGGTGCTCGGACACGACTTCTTCGATGTCATCCGGCCGAACATGCGAATAAAAGGTGCCCTCCGGATATACGATCACGACCGGCCCTGCCTCGCATAAACCGAAGCAGCCGGTTTTGATGACCTTGATTTCCTTTTCCAGCCCATGGGCTTGTACCTTCTCATTCAAAAGGCTGATGAGCGTTTCGGAGCCTGATGATGTGCACCCTGTGCCGCCGCATACCAGCACGTGTGAACGAAACAGATCCATACTGTCTTCCTCCTTACTGCGAGTCGGCTTCATAGCCGACGGTGTACTCTGCCACCGGCCGGCCATTGACAATGTGCTCCGCCACGATGCGCCGCACCTTGTCCGGATCCAGATGCACGTAGGTTACTTTCTCCTGCCCGGGCAGGCATACGTCCGCCATAGGTTCCAGCCTGCACATGCCGATGCAGCCTGTTTGAGATACCGTCACATTAGAGAGCTTCCTTCTGCCCGCTTCCTCCATGAAGGCCAGCATCACCGGGCGTGCGCCCGCTGCGATGCCGCAGGTGGCCATGCCCACCACCACGCGCACCTCGTTGTCCTTGTCCTCCCGGCGTAGTTGGATCCTTTCCAGCGTCCGCTGGCGAATCTCTTCCAGTTCAGCCAATGTTTTCATTGCAGCTTTCCTCCAAACACGGCGCCCGCCTGCTCGCGAAGCGACGTTAATATCCATTCCATGACTTCGGGTTCGTTGAGTTTCACGCCCCCCAGCGCCTCCCGGATGACCCGGGTGTCGAACTCGTGCGCTTGGTCCGGGCCTGACATCGTCAGCACAAAATCGGGCGTATCGGGGTTTGCCGCCGTCAGTAACGCGAATGTTTCGGCGATGTCGCCCAGCGGCAGGCAGTCGATGTTGTCCGTTAAAAAAGTGGCGCATATTTCGGTGCCTTTGCCCGGGCTGCTGTTGAGCGTCAACTGCCCGCCCGTTGCCCTGGCGCTGGCTAGCGTCATCGGGATGCCTAATCCGACCTTGCGCGTGCTGCGCGTCGTGCTAAAGGGACTGATGACTTTCTGCACCATCTCGCTGTCCATGCCGCAGCCGTCATCCTTGATGGTCAGCGTCAGCATGCCGTCCGCGTCCAGGCACAGCGTTGTCTCTACCAAACTGGCGCCTGCTGTAATGCTGTTCTGCACCAGGTCCATGATGTGCAACGACAGGTCGCGCATCAGCCATCCTGGTAGCTGGCGAGTATGACTGGGATGTCCTCGGGTGTCAGCCGCCCGTGTACATCGTTGTCCACTGTCATGACCGGCGCCAGCCCGCATGCGCCCAGGCAGCGTGTGGCGTCCAGCGTAAACTTGCCGTCTGCCGTGGTTTGTCCCGGCGCCACGCCCAACAGCTCCGACAGCTTGTCCAGCACCGCCTGGCTGCCTTTTACATAGCAGGCTGTGCCCATGCATACGCTGATGATGTGCTGCCCCTTAGGCGCCAGAGCAAACTGCGAGTAGAACGTTGCTACGCCGTATACATCGCTCAGCGGCACGTTCAGCTTGCTGGCGATATACTTTTGCACATCAATGGACACGCAACCGAATATATCCTGCGCAGCCTGCATGATGGGCATCAACGCGCCCGGGTCGTCCCGGTGCTTGTCGATGACCTCGTCCAACTGTGTGTAGCTTTCCCTGTGATCCTGCATCCATTCATCCCCCCATCTACATGCTGTGTGAAAACCTTCACGTACAATGTGTATTGTATCACAAAAAGAAAATAATGCCATGGTTTTCCCAAAATCATTTTGGTGTGGACATCAAACCAACATTGACAAGCATTCTGCGCTTATATTGTTGAGCAATGGCAGTAAATCGAATACACTGTACAAGTATCATTCTATGGAATTTAGCAGAAAGGGGCATTGGCATGATTGAGCGGTTCAGGTTTCACGATCAAAGAGACTGGTTTTTAAAAAAGCGCTTCGGCTTGTTTATCCACTGGGGGTTGTACGCAATCCCTGCCTGGCATGAGCAGATCCTCTGGCGTGGCAGGATGCCTAGAAAAGACTATGAGCCTTTGATGCACCAGTTCAATCCTGTTCATTACAATCCCGACCAGTGGCTGGACCTGATGCAGGAGGCGGGCATGGAGCATGTCTGTTTCACGTCGAAGCATCACGACGGGTTTTGTATGTGGGATACGTCGCTGACGGATTATAAGGTGACCAATACACCTTATAAGAAGGATGTTTTGGGCATGTTGGCAGATGCCTGCCATCAACGCGGGGTGAAATTCGGCATCTATTATTCCATACCGGACTGGCACCACAAAAACTACCCTAACCAAGGCAGGCACCATGAGATGTTTGGCCCCAGGGCTGGCGATGAACCGAACCAAGACAAATATATTGACTATATGGAACGCCAGGTATTGGAGCTGATGACTGGCTACGGCGAGATCAGCCAGCTGTTCTGGGATGTCAATGTGCTTGAATACGACAATCGGTCATTTAACGACAAAATCCGTAAGCTGCAGCCTTCCATGGTGATCAACGACAGAGGGCCTGCCAACAGCGACTTCAGCACTCCTGAGCGGCAACTGCCTGCCGATCTGTCGTTCCGCATGCGTACAGAAGCCGTGCAATCCATGGGGCGCGAAAGCTGGGGGCATAAAACCGATGAGGATTATTACAGCCATCAATACCTGATGCAGAGCATCGACCAGTATCTGGCGATGGGTGGCAACTATTTGTTGAACGTAGGTCCCCGCGCCGACGGCACCTTTGATGATCGGGACAAGGCTTCTTTGAAGGCTATCGGTGCCTGGTATAACAAGGTGCGGGAAGCATTTGACGGTACGGTGCCGGCTACTTTTCTGCTTACCCAAGCAGGTGGTCCTTTGCGCGACAGCGTGCTGTTGACCAGAAAAGGCAACACAGTATATGTTCACCTGTATACAGACATCCACAGCGATGCGGTGGTCCTGCGGCCGCTTGACATCCTGCCCAACAAGGCAGTGCTGCTCAATGATGGCAGGGAACTGGAGGCGCGTGTTGACATGTTGCCTTTTTATCACCGGGAAAAGCCCTATTTGCGTATCCGGGGCTTGCCCGTCAACGAGTTTCCGGGCGAAGTTATGGTAATCAGGTTGGACTTTGACGATTCCATCAGCTCGTGATTTCAATGCGTTATCATATATTAGAGCAAATTCACTTATCATGGCGCAGTCGCAGACTTGTCTTATTGCCTCTGGCTGTGTCGCTGTTCACTTGATGTAGCGCTGCTACGCCTGCATTCACGAGACGCAATTCGCCATCGTCGATTTCTACGCTCGCGTGGCTCACTTGAAATTTCCGTGGCTTATTGGGCTGACGGTTAGCTTCGTCCAGCACAGCGGGCGCTCGCCTCTGCGCCTTGCCAGCGACAAAAATCCTGCGCAGCTTTGTGTGCTACGATTGCGTAATTTGCTCTAATACCAACTCCAAACATGAACGCATCGTCGTGCCGGGTCTTTTGCCTTGCAGCATCGTCGGCTGCTCGGTCAGCGTAGCGCTGCTACGCTTCCCTCGTCTGCTCCTTGCTGCAAGCCAAAATCCCTCGACCCTTTGGATGCATTAATGTTTTGCGTTGGTATAAAACGGGCGGAAACCTGCAGGTTTCCGCCCGAAAAACGTGACGCGTCGATTAAGGTGATTAATACATGCCGCCGCCACCCATACCGCCGCCGCCCGCAGGCATCGGGGGTTCAGGCTGGGGGATGTCCGTCACAAGGCTTTCGGTGGTAAGAACCATTGCTGCGATGCTGGCAGCGTTCTGCAGCGCGTAGCGGGTTACCTTGGTCGGGTCGATGATGCCGCGCTCAATCATGTCGACATAGTCGCCCTTGAGGACGTCATAGCCATAGCCGGTTTTACCACTGCGGCGGATGGTGTCGATGATGATGCTGCCATCAGTGCCGCCGTTAGCGGCAATCTGGCGAACGGGCTCCTCCATAGCGCGCAGGACGATCTGCATGCCGGTCCGCTCGTCGCCCTCGGTCTTTTGCAGCGCTTCGTCAACCTTCTTTGCAGCGTCCAGCAGGGCGACGCCGCCGCCGGGCACGATGCCTTCTTCAACTGCCGCACGGGTCGCGGCCAGCGCGTCCTCGATGCGCATCTTGCGTTCCTTCATCTCCACTTCAGTCGCTGCGCCCACCTGGATGACAGCTACGCCGCCTGCCAGCTTTGCCAGGCGCTCCTGGAGCTTTTCGCGGTCATAGTCGCTGGTGGTTTCTTCAATCTGGGTTTTGATGTTGGCAACGCGGGCATGGATTTCTTCCTTGTTGCCGGCGCCATCGATGATGGTGGTGTTTTCCTTGTCTACCTTGACGGTGCGGGCCTGGCCCAGCATGTCGAGGGTGGTTTCCTTCAGGTCAAGGCCCAGCTCCTCGCTGATGACCTGGCCGCCGGTCAGGATGGCGATGTCGCGAAGCATTTCCTTGCGGCGGTCGCCAAAGCCGGGGGCCTTGACAGCGACGCAGGTGAAGGTGCCGCGCAGCTTGTTGACAACCAGTGTCGCCAGCGCTTCGCCTTCGACGTCTTCGGCGATGATCAGCAGCTTTTTGCCGGTCTGTACAACCTGCTCAAGGAGGGGCAGGATTTCCTGGACGGTGCTGATTTTCTTTTCGGTGATCAGGATATAGGGATCATCCAGCACGGCTTCCATTTTGTCGGAGTCAGTCACCATGTAGGCAGACGCATAGCCGCGGTCAAACTGCATGCCTTCCACCGTGGTCATCTCCGTTTTCATGGTTTTGCTCTCTTCCACGGTGATAACGCCGTCCTTGCCGACGACTTCCATGGCTTTGGAAATCAGCACGCCGACTTCCTCATCGTCTGCTGAAATGGAGGCTACCTGCGCGATGGCGTTCTTGCTGGCGATGGGGCTGGACAGCTTCTGCAGGGCTTCGGTGGCTGTTTCGGTGGCTGCCTCGATGCCGCGCTTCAAAATCATGGGGTTGGCGCCGGCTGCCAGGTTCTTCAGGCCTTCGCGCACAATGGCTTGCGCCAGTAGCGTGGCGGTGGTGGTGCCGTCGCCTGCAACGTCGTTTGTCTTGGTAGCGACTTCTTTGATCAGCTGGGCGCCCATGTTCTCAAACGGGTCTTCCAGCTCAATTTCCTTGGCGATGGTCACGCCGTCGTTGGTGATGGAAGGCGCGCCGTACTTCTTGTCCAGCACAACGTTGCGGCCCTTGGGGCCTAAGGTAATTTTAACGGTATCCGCTAAGGTGTTGATGCCTTTCTCAAGCGAGCGGCGTGCCTCGTCGCCGAATTTTAACTGTTTTGCCATAATAGTTTTCTCCTTCTTTCAGTATTGTTGATGGACAGCGATTATTCTACGACTGCGAGGATGTCGCTCTGCCGGACGATGATCAGCTCATCGCCGTCCAGCTTCACTTCGGTCCCGGCGTATTTCGAATAGATAACCTTCTGGCCAACCTTGACGTTCATGGTGATCTCTTTGCCGTCGACGTTGCCGCCGGGGCCCACTGCCACCACTTCCGCCATTTGGGGTTTTTCCTTGGCGGTTCCCGTCAGGATGATGCCGCTCTTGGTTGTCTCTTCCGTCTCAACATTCTTGATGACCACGCGATCACCTAAGGGTTTTACTTTCATGTTGAATCCTCCTTACAGCTTCTTTCTACGTTGTTAGCACTCGCTTTCGATGAGTGCTAACCACCCATGCATAATATACTTCATATCAGAAAAAGCTGCAAGCTTTTGTTCTCCCGAAATCCTGCTAAATTTACAATGTATCTTTGGTTATCTCTGTATTTCTTCTGTATTCTCAGTTTTGCTTGTTATTTTGGTTTTTCACGGCATGGTTGGCGCGCCGCGCCGCCCGTGCTATACTGCCCGCATGGCAGAACGAGAGGCGATCACTTCCGCGCTGCTGGCCTGGTACGACCGGGCGGGGCGCGTCCTTCCCTTCCGCGGCACAAAGGATCCCTATTTCGTGTGGGTGTCCGAGATCATGCTGCAGCAAACCCGCACCGACACAGTGGGGCGCTATTACGAGCGGTTTATCGCGCGGTTTCCCGATGTCCGGGCGCTGGCTGCCGCGTCAGAAAGCGAGGTATTGAAGCTGTGGGAAGGCCTGGGCTATTACACCAGGGCGCGCAACCTGCACAAGGCCGCCCAAATCATAGCCGACACCGGATTCCCGCGGTCATCTGCCGGCTTGCAGGCGCTGCCGGGCATTGGGCCTTATACGGCCGCCGCCGTTGCGTCCATCGCGTTTGACGAGCCTGTGCCCGCCATGGACGGCAACCTGCAGCGCGTCATCGCGCGGCTGTACAATGTTGTCGATAACGCCGCGCAGCCTTCCGTGCGGCGCCTGCTTTACAGCCTGGGCAAGGGCCTGATGCCCCCCGACCGCCCCGGCGACATGAACCAGGCGCTGATGGACCTGGGCGCCATGATCTGCCTGCCCGGCACGCCGGATTGCGCCGGCTGCCCGCTGGCTGACCATTGCATGGCTTATTTGCAGGGCGAGCCCGATATGCTGCCCGTGCTGCCGCAAAAAAAGCCGCCCCGCAGGATGCCGGTCGGCGTCGCCGTGGTAACCTGCCGGGGGCGTGTGCTGATGATCAGGCGCAGGGAAGCGCTGCTGAAGGGGCTGTATGTGTTCCCGCTGAATGAGGAAAGCGCCTGCCCGGATGACGTGCTGCGCCGCCTGGGCGTCAGGGCGCGCTTTGTGGCAGACCTGGGCGCCGCTCGCCACGTGTTCACCCACCGGGTGTGGGAGATGACCCTCCGCCACTATGAAGCGGACGATATGCCCCCCGTGCCGCACGGGTGTTGGGTCACCCTGGACGACATGCAATCCTTGCCCATCCCCACCGCCATGAAGGCGGCCCGCGCGGCGGCGGAAAGCCTGCTGAGGGCTTATACCAACTCCAAACATTAACGCATCGTCGTGCCGGGTCTTTTGCCTTGCAGCATCGTCGGCTGCTCGGTCAGCGTAGCGCTGCTACGCTTCCCTCGTCTGCTCCTCGCTGCAAGCCAAAATCCCTCACCCCTTTGGATGCATTAATGTTTTACGTTGGTATTAGCTAATTATTTGACGCTCCCCTCGACATCGCGCCAGTTTTTTTCGGCGTGGTTCAGCAGGCGGTCGGCGTTTTCGCGGGACATCGGCGAAAAATACAGGAACAGGGCGTTGCTGCCATAGCGGGCAACCAGGTGATCCAGCCTGTCCATCCACTCGTCCACCGCACCGGTGTATACCTTTACCCACAGGCCTTTACCGGCTTTTACCGCCTGGTCGTATATAGGGTACCAGGTGTCCATCGTGCCGTCGGGGCCATGGTCGCCGCTGGTCCACTGCAGGGCGTCGATGCCGTCGATTTCCATCAGCGCGGGCACGTGCCTGATGGCGTCCGGCCCGTCCAGGTGGTACAGCACATGGTCCGCCTGCCTGGCCTGCCCATCCAGCGCTGGCACGATGTACCGGCTGAACTGGTCTGGCCCCATCATGGCGGAAAAATCGCACTGCAGCTTCACGGTTCTGCCCGTGCCGTATATTTGGAACACCGTGTAGCAGCTGCCGCCGTCCGGTCCTTTTACAATATGATAAAATCGATCGTAGTATTTGTAATACGCGTCCTGCACCTGGCGGATGCGGCGCTCAAACTCCTCCGGCTCGTCCATCATGTCGAAGATGGTGTTCTGGGCGCCGCGCATGGAAGCCAGCACATCGGCGTTTTCCATAATGTCCGGGATGCCCAGCAGGAAGTCGTCCCCCGCCAGGCACTTTGCTTCCTCGAACAAGGCGATATGCCGTTTGAACCATGCGTTGTCCGGGTCGAACGCCAGGTCGGGGTAGCCGATCCACCCGTCCGGCCAGCCGTTCTCCTCTGTCACCAGTTCCTCAAACCAAACGGTGTCCGGCTTAAAGATGATGTTGCAGCCCAGGTAACCAGCCATGGACCCGGGGCCGAAGTCCAGGCTGAGGTTGGGAAAGCTTTCGGCTAAAAATTCATGCCGCCCGGCCCAGCTGCGAAACCGGCGCACGATGTGCCCGGCGTCCAGGTATTGCTCCTCCATGGTCAGGGGCCGGGTGTCCTTTTCGGCGGGTTCTTCCTTTTGGGCGATCACGCACATCAGGGGTCTTCCCGCGTTGCAGCGGCGCCAGTAGGCGTCCCACTTGCGTTTGGTATCGTTCCAGTTTGATTTGTTGATCATTTCCAATGCCTCCAGAAAAACAGGGCATGTCAGTCGGTTGACCTCGCTAACATGCTATGTCACCAGCTGGAATGTACCATGACCATCAGGAGGTGTCAATTTATCATCATAACGGACTCATGATTCGTGCCTCATGTCAAGTTGAGCGCGAAAACATTGGTTGACAAAGCAATTTGCCTTCGATTATAATCCATTTGCCGTCCGGTGCAGTACAGGCGGTCGTGGCGGAATCGGCATACGCGCACGTTTGAGGGGCGTGTGGTTAACACCGTACGAGTTCAAGTCTCGTCGACCGCACCAAACCAAAGCAATCCGAACCGAATCTCCCTGCCAGGGGAGGGAGGTTCGGATTATTGTATAGAGCAGATCGGCTTGTTATTGTGTTGGCGTAGAATCGAAATTGATGAGGGGCATATAAATAATAAATTGTAAAAAATATGCGAATAATCAGTTTGCGTTTTTGATATACACACGGTAATAAAATGACAAACCATAACAAGCGGATTATATAAGTGATAGTTAGTAAATGTTATCTAACCAGGCAGAAAGACATCATGTTCAAAGCTTTATTCATTGACATTTTTTTACAATTACCGGGCACTTGTATAAGTGAATATATTCGTGTTATAATATGCTGGTTTGGTGTCTTGGCAGATTTCTTATCCTGCACACTAACCGCTGTGTCATAAACAGTAAGAGTTACAATATTTCTGGAGATAAGTTGAGTGAGAGAAACCTTGAGAATAAGATGTCTGGCATTTCTGGTTGCGGTCTGTATGGTGATGGCGTTGCCTGGCTCTGTAGCGGCTTCAGGTGATGTTGCGCTGCTTGCAGGCTTGCTGAATTTGACAAACCCCGCCCGGAAGGTAACAGCGTTCATCCAATCAGGCGGGCGGCAGGATGCTTCTGCGGAGGAGCCCATTGTGCTTGGCATGTCGATGGCTGGCTATGACGGGCTGCAATACAGATTTGCCTGGCAATATCAGCAGTCTGATGCTGAGCCATGGCAGAATGCCGAAAATGGCGTGAGAGCAACGCTGAACATTGCCCGCACCGCAGCAAATGCAGGTAGGCTATGGCGGCTTGCTGTAACCATTACAGGCTATGCCGACCCGGATGTCCATACGGATGGCCAGGTTGTGGATGTATCAAATGTTGTCAATATAGCACACCTGGCGGCGCGGGAAACAACCTCTGACGCGCCTGTTAATAAGCTGGCGGATACCGATATTTCTGTTGATGACTCCGCTGCAGAAACGCCTGTCGATGAAACGCTCGCTGATAGCTATGATGAGGCGGAGGTGGAAGCTTCGGCGGATGACCTCCTTGCGTTGAATGATCTCACCGCGGAAAAGCCTGTCGATGCAGCGCCTGCTGATGATGCGAAAGATACTGAAGCCCTGTTAGATGACTTGCCTGTATCAGACGACACCGCCATGGATATGCCTGTTGAGAAAGCGCCTGCCGATAACCTGGCGGATACTGAAAATCTGGCAGACGACCTTTCTGCATCAGAGGAACCTGTTGTTGAACCCCCTGCTGAGGAAGTACCTGCCAATGATATGGTGGATAACGGAAACCTGGCCGATAACTTGCCTGTCTTGTACAAACCTGTCGAAGAAACGTCTGCTGAGGAGACGGTCATCGGCGACCAAGCGGCAGCTGATAATCCGCAGGACGATCCTTCTGTATTAGAGGAACCTGTTGTTGAATCCCCTGCTGAGGAAGTACCTGCCAATGATATGGTGGATAATGGAAACCTAACTGATAACCTGCCTGTCTTGTACAAACCTGTTGAAGAAACGTCTGCTGAGGAGACGATCACTGGTAACCAAGCGGCAGCTGATAATCCGCAGGACGTACCTTCTGTATTAGAGGGATCTGTTGTTGAATCCCCTGCTGAGGAAGTACCTGCCAATGATATGGTGGATAATGGAAACCTAACTGATAACTTACCTGTCTTGTACAAACCTGTCGAAGAAGCACCCGCAGATGATGTGGTAAAGGCTGAAATCCCGGCAGACGATTCTTCTGTGTCAGAGCAGCTTGTTGCAGATACACTTGTCGATGAAGCGCCAGCTGATCATCAGACGGATTCTGAAAACCCAGCGGATGTCCCCCCTGTGTTGGATGATCCTGTCGCAGATATGCCTGTCGAGGAAAAGCCCGCAGATGATGCCGCGGTAGATACTGAAGCTATAGCGGATGACTCTTCTTCGCCTGATAACCTCGTTGAAGAATCCCCTGTTGAGGAAGCGCCCGCTGCTGATACGGTGGTTGCTGAAGCCCCGGCAGATGAATCACCCGTGTCCGATAAACCTGCTGGAGAAACCTCTGCCGAGGAAGTACTACCCGTCGATGATCCGGTGGATGCTGAAATTCCGGAGGATAACCCTTCATCATCTGATAACCTCGTTGAAGAATCCTCTGTTGAGGAAGCGCCCGCTAACAACTTGATGGACGCCGAAGCTCCGGCAGATGCCGAAACTTCATCAAAGGATCTCCCCGTGCCGGATGATTCCGCCACGGACGCGCCTGCCGATGATGACCCGGCCGGGGAAGCCCCTGCCGTTGAACCCGACGCTCCCGCTGCGCCTGTGGAAGACAATAAGTTGCTCGTATCAGAAACCGAGGTTGACACCTACCTGGTGCGCTTTTATGATGCTGAGGGCTTGGTATGGCACAGCCTTTCTGTCACTTTTGGCCAGGCCGTTCCGCAGCCGGACACAACCCCTGACGCTCCGGAGGGGCTGGCGTTTGTCCATTGGTACCAGGTGGACAGGAGCCAGGCAGGGGATGAAACCTTAGCTTACGATTTTAGCAAGCCCGTTACCGGCTTGACCTATCTGAAAGCATGCTATGCCGGCTCTGATCTACCGCAGGAGGAACTGCCCCCGCAGCCGGAAGAGCCGGCTGAGGCACAATCTCTGTCCTTTGCGGTGCAGGCGGGTTTGATCCTTGAGGGCGCGGAGCTGTTTGACGGACAGTTTGCCGCCTTGCTCACAGGCCCGGGCCTGCCGGCAGGCGGCGTTGAAGCCGTCAACCAAGGCGACTTCTTTGTGTTCCCGGCCCTCACATTTACCCGGGAACACCTGGGTGTCCACACCTACCGCGTCCAGGCTGTGGTGCGGGAGCCGCAGCGCGGCTATGTATACGACCAGGTCGTCCACCAGGCGCAGGTGGTCATCAGCCTGGACGAAGCCGGACAGTTGACGGCAGCCCTCGCCGCGCCGGTGGTGATCCGGCACGCTTACACGCCGGACCATGCCCTGGTGCGGGTATATGCCGATGTGCAGCCCGGCCGGCTCCTGGCGGTGGGCGATTCTGTCCGCTTTACTGCGGAGGCGGTCAACTGCGGCTTGCATCCCCGGTTTCAATGGCAGTTTTCTGCGGACAACGCCAACTGGCAGGACATCGCCGGCGCAACCGGGCCTCAACTGGACATTATACTAACCCCCGCCAACGCGGCAGGCTACTGGCGGGTCGGCGTAACCATTACGGACTAAGCCGGCAGTTGTACCAACGCTTTAACCTATGGACGGGAGGCTGATACCATGATAAACAACCGGAGTAAACGCGTCGCGCTGCTGATGGCTGTGCTGATGCTTGTCCAAATGCTGCCGGTGCAAGCGCTGGCGGACACCATTTATTCTGATGCGTTCACCCTGGGGGGCTACATGGCGCCCATGAGGGGTGGTGAATCGGTGTATCATACCGTTCATTTCAAAGACCATGACGATACACACTTGGGTACAGCTGAAAATGTGCTGGACGGAACGACCCTGGCTGCTGCCCAGGCTGCTGCGGGTGTGTCCACCCCTACCCGGGAGGGTTACACTTTTGTGCAGTGGACGCCGCCGGAAACCTACATCACCGGCGATACGGCCACGGAGTTTACCTTCACCGCCCAGTACCGCTCCACCGACCTGTATGAATTGAGAATCGATTACAAGTATGAGAATGGCAGCCCTGCCGCTCTGTCGTACCTGGCAACCTTAGCCTATGGCGAAGATTACGAAGTAACATCCCCCACCATTCAGGGCTTTTATGTTGATCCTGCCGCCAACGAGATCATCTCCGGCGAGGCAGGCACCTCCCAGAACGGCGCCCTTGAGCTTAACTACACCGTCACCTACAAAGCCAGCACCGGCACCCGCTATACGGTGGAGCACTATCAGCAGAACATTGACGATGACGAATATACCAAGATCGGAACCGAAACCGAAGTATTTTATGCCACCACCGGATCCACGGTGACGGTCAACAGCAAGGATTTTACCGGCTTTACTGCCAAAACCCCCACCCAGGAGGCTACTATCGCCCCAGATGGCAGCACCGTGGTGAAGATGTATTACGACCGCATCTATTACATCCTTACCTTTGACACAGCCGGCGGAACCTTCATCCCGCCTTTCCAGGGGCGCTATGGCGCTTCTGTGCCAGCTGTGGATGATCCCACCCGCACGGGCTACACATTTGACAGCTGGTCCACTCCGATTCCGGATACCCTTACCCAGAGTCAGACCATCACCGCCCAGTGGATAGCCCTGAGTAATGTCAACTACACTTTGGTGTACTGGCTTGAAAATGCCGACCCCATCCCTGGCACTACCACCTATGGATACTCCTACCGCAACGCCGTTACCCGAACCGGCACGGCTGGCGCCGTGTACACCATCAGTGCGGCAGACAAGCCCACGATTACTTATTTTACCTACAACCACTATGATGAAAATCAAACCATCGCCGGAGACGGCAGCACCGTTATCAACATTTATTACACCCGCAATTCATACACGGCGACATTTATTCTCAATAGAAATAACGCTACCATGACCATTGGCGGGGTCACTTATTATAATTACGGTCCTAATTATTCCTTCACTGCAAAATACAACTCGAATATCAGCCACCTGTGGCCAACCTCCGATCATATACCGCCGGTGGGCTCATCGCAGTTTTATACTTGGCGGCCTAATACAGGTGGTTCCAACTGGACATCCAAACAAACAGTATTCATACCGGACCTTCTTAACAGAACTTTTACTGCGCAGTGGAGCGCAACCGTAATACCGTATGATTTGCATTACATGTTTGAAAGCCTGGACGGAACCGGAACGGAATATGGCGGAAGATATTACCAGCAGGACAGCGAGTTAAGCCAAAGAGTGTATTCTGTCTGGAACGTAAACTGGACCGCCAAAGATATCCCGGGAATGACAAATTTTAATGTAATCCGGCATTATCGGGCAGCAGAAATACGCTACGATGTCTATTTCTACTATACCAGAAACACCTATACCCTGGACTTCCAGAACCATGGCCAGGTGGTGCCCGGCAAGTCGCGGAGCCTCATGTACGGTGCCAGCATCCTGCAAAGCTATAATTTTACCCCGGATACCCCGTCCGACCTGCAAGGATATTCCTTCGGCGGCTGGTATAGCACGCCCGAATGTACACCAGGCACGGAGTTCGTGTGGGCAGGCGCCACCATGCCGGCTCATGACCTGCGCCTGTTTGCCAAATGGGTGCCGCCGATATACAATGTGCGTTTTAAATACACGCAGCCCGACGGCACCCCGGTGTCATATGCCGCCGCTGCACAGCAGGTTACCCAGGGGCAAAAAGCCGTGCGCCCGGATGATCCTCCGGCTATCCCCGGCTATGACTTTGACGGCTGGTATTACGAAGGCACCATGACCAAGTATTCCTTTGACGCCCAGGTGTTTTCCAGCCTGGACCTCACCGGGCGCTACCTGCCTAAGAACGACCGCACCTATACCGTTCGCTACCTGTTTGCGGTGGGCGGAGCACAGGCTGCTACGCCAAAAACCGTCACCGGGCAGACCATGGGCGCCACTGTCGCCGAGCAGGCGGTGGAAGTATCGGGCTACCTGCCCGACGCCCTGAGCAAAACCCTCACCCTGGCGGCGGATAACAACGTCATCACCTTTTATTACAGCGCGCCCAATGTGGACTATACCGTGCGCTACCTGGACCGTGATACCGGCATCGCATTGCTTGACTCCGTTACCAAGAACAGCCAAGGCCAAACGGCGGTGACCGAAACGGCTCCCTCCATCACCAACAAGCCCTACCAGCTGCCCGATAACAGCTGGGTCATTGTGGACTTCAACCCGGATATGCCTGAAAAGTCCCTCACGCTGACCTCTGACCCGGATTTGAACATCATTACCTTCTATTACAAGTATGTCATCAAGCACCATTATGAAGTGCACTATCTGGAAATAGGCACCGATGTCGAATTGGCGCAGCTGAAGCATGTTATCACGGCCAAGAGCGAAGTGGTGGAGCTGCCTAAAGCCATCACGAACTATCGTCCGCACAGCGTTGTCAGCACCTATCCGAACCTGGTCAGGGGCAGCAGCGCCAACTATATATCTACCAAGCTGGGGGTAGTTGATCCCGTAAGCCAAGATGCGCAGGTGATCACTTTCTACTATGCGCCGGAACACGTTGATATCACCGGCACGAAAACCTGGGTGGATCAGGGCATAGAGGCACCGGATCAACGGCCTGACAGCCTGTCTATCACACTTTATGCCAACAACGTTGAGCTTTCGCCCCAGCCCGTGCCAACGTGGACGAGTGAAGGCGATACCTGGACTTATACATACATCAACCTGCCCGCTGCAGCAGAAGGCGTGCCGAAGTACTACACCGTGCGTGAAACGGTGCCCGGCAACTATGCAGCCAGCTATTCTGATAAAGGAAATTACGGCGGTACCAACATCACCAACACCCTGGAGGGCAGCATCACCACCTTCTCCGGCACCAAGGTATGGGTGGACAGCATTGACCAGGTATCCGGGTACAACCCCCGGCCTGCCACCCTGGTGCTGACTTTCTACCGCAAGGGCCACAACAACGCGAACTGGGTGAAAATGAGCCCCCAGCCTGCATACAGCTGGGAAAAGCCTGCCGGATCCGATACCTGGACCTACACAGCCACCGGTCTCAAGAAATATGAGGATGGCTACCTTGTGGATTACAAAGCCGAGGAAACCCTGCCCCTCGGTTACGAAAAAACCATTGATGACGGCCAACACTTCAAAAACGAAGTCATCTATACTTACGCCAGCAAAACGTGGGTGAACGGCCCCGCGGAACATCCCACCATCTGGCTCCAAGTACACCGGCAGGTGGGGGAAAACGGCATTGCCGAGCCCTGTCCCCTTGCCTCTTTGAAAAAGCTTGAAAACGGCACCACCCAGGTGTATTGGCGCGGCCTGGAGCAAACCGATGCGAACGGCAACCCCTACATTTTCTCGGTGCGGGAAGTGAACGCAGCAGGCGAACTCTGGACGCCGCCAAACTATACCAAAACAGAAAACGGCTTAAATGTAACCAACACCTATGTCATCCCCACCACTGGCAAAGCTACCGGCACCAAGACCTGGGTAAACGGCGCTGCCACGCACCCCGACCTGTGGCTGCGGCTGTATCGCAAAACTACCACCGGCAGCCCATTGGTTGACGAGGCTGTGCCCGGTGCCGCCATCGTCAAAGTCAACGCGGCAGGCGATACCTCCCATGAGTGGACAGGGCTTGAAACTACCGACATCAACGGCAATGCCTACACCTTCTACATCAAGGAAGGGAAATGGGAAAACAATACCTTTACAGCAGGCGCCCCGGAGAACTATGAATTAACAGCAGGTGAAGGCACCCTCAACCTGACCAACACCTACGTCATCCCCACCGAAGGCGAGTTTACCGCCACCAAGGTTTGGGTGGACGGCTCGCAGGTAGCAAAGCCCGCTGTCTGGTTCCAGCTGCAGCGCAGGGTTGCCAACGGAACGTGGGCGCCTGTGACGGATGCGGGTGTTTTGCCGCTGCAGGTGACAGCCGATAACTTCTACACCGTCACATGGAATAGCCTTGAGGAAACCGACTTGGCTGCCCGGCCCTACGAGTTCAGGGTGGTGGAAGGTGTCTATAATGAGCAAGAGAATGAGTTCACCCCCGGCAGCCCCAGCCCCTTTGAGCAGCTAACCGATGGCGCGTTCAACACAGAAAATAACGCCTATGAGATCACCAACACCTATGTGTCTCCCAAGCGTGATGACATCATCGTCAGCAAGGATTTTGCCACCACCTGCACGGGGGGAAGCGCCGCGCCGGTAACCCCTGTTACCCTAGAGCTAAGGCGGAAGGTTGGCAATGCGGATGCCGAAAAAGTAGGTAATTCTGTCACCCTGGACGGAGACATTGATGAAGTTGAGTTCAATCCCTGGCAGGCTAGGTTCACCGATTTGGACGCCACGGACAAACACGGCAACACCTACACCTATTGGGTAAAGGAGCCTGTTGTTCCCGGCAACTATGTAGACACCTATAATCAAAACACCTTCACCGTTACCAACACCTGGCAGGGGATACCTTTCACCGCTAAAAAGGAATGGGCAGGCGGCTACACAAACATGCCTAGACCGCCGGTTTCCTTCCAGCTACAGCGAAAGACTGCCAATATGGAAGCCCCTGAAAACGTGGGCAGCCCCGTGGTGCTGATTGGTGAAGCAGAGGGCATCCCCGGCAAGGGCTCCGGCGAGCATACCGCCTGGGCATACACCTGGGAGTCCCTGCCTAAAAACAACAGCAATAATAAGCCTTACACCTATACCTTCACCGAAACCCGTGTGCCGGGCTATAACCCCTCACAGGTCACGCTGGATGCCGACGGCCTGGGCGGCAGCATCACCAACACCTTTGAGGGTGTATCGGTGAGCGCTGCCAAGCGCATTGTGATTCCTAAGCGCTATAGTAGTGCAACAGTTAACCCGCCGCCATTCACTTTGACGCTCTACCGAAACGGCACAGCTGTTAACAGCGTCATTCTGAACGGCGTGGCTGACACGCAGGGCGGCGCTGGAGATGACGCCCTGAAGCCGGATGGTTCCGGCGAAATGGCTCCGAGTGATGTTGAAACCGATAGTGCAGGCAATACTATTTACCAGTGGCATTACACGTGGAACAACCTGCCCAAGAATGATGAGCATGGTGACGCCTACACCTACACAGTCGGCGAGCCTAATGTGCCCCTAAACTATGTCCGCGTGAGCGTGAGTGAAGAATCGGGTGTCTTTGTCATCACCAATGAATACAACGACGGCACCTTCCGCGCGAAAAAAGAATGGAATACCAAGACGGGCACGCCGTCTGTGACCTTCCGGCTGCAGCGGGCTAAAATAACTGATCCCAATCCCGACAACTGGACATGGACAGACCTGGACCTGGATATCGACCTCAATGGCATTGCCGACAGTACGGAAGGTAACCCCAACGGCACCGTCCGTTATGAGGACATCCCCTGGCGCGCCGTATGGACAGGCCTGCCTGCGCAGGTAGACGGCGTCCTGGTGAAATACCGGGTGCAGGAAGATTCCATTGCCAACTATGAGGTTGATACGGCTACCAGCGCCTCCACGGTGATCACCAACACTTCTCTGAAGGCAAATATTACTGCCAGGAAGGTATGGGTAGGGGGCGAAACGGAAACGGTCAGGCCCGCAAGCATTACCCTGTCCCTGAGCCGTTATTACGAAGGCGGTACAACGGAAGATACCGGATATCAGCCTCCAGCTGCTGCCACCCTTACCAAGCCGGAAGATAACAATAATGACTGGGGAACGCATACCTGGGAGAATCAGGAGCGCTTTTACACTGATCAAGGCGTGCAGAAAGAATACGTCTACAAGGTAACGGAGTCATATGCACTTACTGCTGATAAAGGCAGCTTTACAGCCAACTGTGAGGTTGTAGACGGCGTACTGCACACCATCACCAACACTTACACGCCCCCTACCCGGAACTACTACATGAAAAAGGCCTGGGATGGCGGCAAGCCCAGACCCGTCACTGTGCAGCTGCAACGCAAGTATGCGGGTGAAGACGACAATGTTTATACTCCCATGGGCCCTGGCCACACCCTTGACGGTGTAGCGGACGAAGATTATGGTGAATTCAGCAACGCAATGGAACTGGAAAACTGGGTGCTTCACCGTCCCGACTTGGTGTGGGCCGACAACACAGGGCGCGCCTATCAGTACCGCATCATCGAGCTGAGCGATCTGAGCGCGTATGGCTTCAGTTACGATGTGCAATACAACACGAAAGACGCAACGAATCCTGCTGACCCACGAGTATACGACGCAGTTGTCATCAATACGTATACGATTCCCAACGATGGCGAAGCCACGGTGAAAAAGGTATGGGTCAATGGAGCTGCACAAAAACCCGATATTTACTTCCAGCTGTGGCGCAAGACCACCACCGGCACGGATGATGTTCGCGAGAAGGTGCCCGGCCTTGGTCCCATCAAAATCAACGATTATGCAAATGACGAATTTACCTTCACGGGTCTTGACAAGACGGACTTCTATGCCAACCCCTATACCTTCTTCGTGGTGGAGGGCAGCTATGAAGGCGACACCTTTACAGCAGGCAATCCGCTGCACTATGAGCTGACAACCACGGGCGACAGCCTGACGTTGACCAACAGCTACGTCATCCCCACCACCGGCACGGCGACCGCCACCAAGACATGGGTGAACGGACCGGCTGCCAAGCCGAAGGTGTGGTTCCAGCTGCACCGCAAAACGAGCACCGGTTCCTGGGAAGCTGTGCCTGGGGCGGAAATTAAGCAAGTACCTGCGGAGCTCTCCGTCAGTTGGAGCGGCCTTGAAACGACGGATATCAACGGCAACGCGTATGAGTTCGGCGTGGTGGAAGGCAGCTATAAAAACGACACCTTTACAGCAGGTGCGCCTGAAAATTATACAGCAACAGCACAGCCGAGCCTGGAAATCACTAATACCTATGTGCCCCCCAAGCGGGAGGATATCATGGTCAGCAAGGCATTTAAAATTTCGTGTGATGGAATCATAGTGGATGATGAAGATATAGCAGTGCCGGTTACCCCTGTTACGTTGGAGTTGCGGCGGAAGTCCAGCGTAGAGGAGGATTACCAAAAAGTGGGTGAATCTGTCACTCTGGATGGTAACATTGATGCTGTTGAGTTCTTCCCCTGGCAGGCTAAGTTCACCAACCTGGACGCCACGGACAAAGACGGCAATTCCTACACCTATGAGGTGTGGGAACAGGATGTTCCCGGCAACTATGTAGAAAGCTACAATCAAGATACTTTCACCGTCATCAACACCTGGCAGACCACATCCTACACTGTAAACAAGGTATGGGCTGATGGCTACGAGGGGATGGAGTATCCCTCTGTTCAGTTACAGCTGTGGCGCCAGTCAGAGGGGATGACGGAGCGGGAAAAAGTGCCCACAGTGGGTCTTGTTACTTTGCCTGCCATCACGGAAAACCTGGCAGCCTATACTTGGGAGAACCTGCCGCTGAAGGATGCAAACAACAAACCATACGAGTATACTGTCAGCGAGGTAACCGGCCTCGTTGGCTACACCACCACAGGCCCTGCCAAGATCAACGGGGTTGATACCATCACCAATACTTATAATCCTGTGCAAGTGAGCGCCACCAAAGTGTTCAAGGCGCCGGGCGGAGCAGCCGATCTGCCAGAGCTGCCCGAATATGTAGAGCTGCAACTCAGCCGCCATATAGAAGGAAGCCAAGAAAAAGAAGTGGTCGAAACGGTGCAGCTGAACGGTGAGGCTGATACCCCAGGCCCGGATGGCAGCGGAGAGGGAACCCCTGATGAAGATCATGAGGGTTTCCCCCAGTGGCATTATACTTGGAAAAACCTGCCTGAAAAAGATGCTGAGGGTAATTCATATAACTATGAGGTACATGAACCCCTCCCGCCAATCGGCGGTTGGGTACGTGAAATGGAAACTGAGGGCCCTGATAGGCACTGGACCATCATCAACGTGCACCAAGGGGATGTCTTCATGGCTCTCAAACGTTGGGATACCAAGGCAGACACCAGCTCTGTTACTTTCCAACTGTGGCAGCAGCAAGTTGATAGCGAAAACGACCCCATAGATGGTACCGAGGTGTATATGGAAGGACGCGACTTGGTCCTTAGCGGTACGCCTGGCGAAGGTGACCAGGATCATGAGGGCGATGTTACTGCTGGTGAGACAGGCCCGATATGGAGTGCGGTGTGGGCCGGCAATCTACCTATTCAAGCGGAGAATGGCAATACTGTCAAATACTATATTGTGGAAGAGGAAGCCCTGCCTGTTGCGCAAGGCGGAAATGCCGATTTTCATGAACTGTATGATACGGTGACTCATGCCAGCACCATCATAGAGAACATCTCCCGGACAACCGTTATCAGCGCCAAAAAGATTTGGGTAAATGGCGACACCCTGCCTCGACCTGAAACCACCCTAACCCTGAAGCGTTACAAAGAGGGTAATGTGGAAGATACATCGTTTGCGCTTGAAGGCACGGTCGGTGGCACCACAACCACCTACACCTGGCCCGCTCAGGAGCGCTTTTATGAGGAAGGCAGTGCTCAGAAAGCCTGGATATACGATGTAGAGGAAACTGAACCCCAAGACTATGCACAGACCCAAAAAGAAGTCAATGCTAACGGCACTTTCTTCACTTTCACAAACACCTATGTGCCGCCTACTGTTACCCTGAAAGCAGCCAAGGTATGGGACGGCGGGGACGCTTCCAACCGTTCTCCGGTGACCTTCCACCTGTGGCGCCGGATTTCAGGTAGTAACGATGAATGGGCATTGGCCAGGGCTAATACCCCCGGCCATACCCTGGACGGAATAATAGATGAGGGGCCACATCCGCAGAGCGGAGCGGAAGAATATGCTCCCTGGAAGATGAGAAGGGAAGATATTCCCCTTAGAGACATCAATGGCAACCTTTATGAGTATAAAATTACAGAAACCGCGACGGTGCCGGGCTTTGAGGAGCCTAATTATCTTACCTATCAAGAAGCTGTGAATGAGGGTCTAATAGAGGCAGGTCAAGATGACCCTGTCAATTTTGTGGTTGTCAACACTTACATCATCCCCACCGACGGCACAGCCACCGGCACCAAAATCTGGGTGAACGGCGCTGCCGAGCATCCGGAGCTATGGTTGCAGCTGTGGCGGAAAATTGACATTGACAACCCATTGGTTGATGTGAATGAGGCTGTGCCTGGTGCCGATGTAATTAAAGCAGAAAGCACCGGCGACACCACCCACACATGGACAGGGCTTGAAACCACCGACATCAACGGCAATGTCTACACCTTCTACATCAAGGAAGGGCAGTGGGACGGCACCGATTTTACGGAAGGCGTCCCGGCGAATTATACACGCACTGGGACGGGCACCCTCAACCTGACCAACACCTACGTCATCCCCACTAACGGCACATTTGAAGCCACCAAAGTATGGAAAGACGGCACGGAGGTTGTTAAGCCCGAGGTTTGGTTCCAGCTGCAGCGCAGGGTTGCCAACGGAACGTGGGCGGCTGTGCCTGGAGCAGATATCAAGCAGGTGCCGACTACGGCTCCTTTCACAGTCCCTTGGAACAACCTGGTGGAAACCGACAGCGCCGCCCGGCCCTACGAGTTCAAGGTGGTGGAAGGCAGGTATAATGAGGGGACTCAAGTGTTCACCCCCGGCAGCCCGAGCCCCTTTGAGCAGCTGACCGCTGGCGTATTCGACACGGAAAATAACGCCTATGAGATCACCAACACCTATGTGTCTCCCATCATAGATCCCATCACGGTGGGGAAGAATTGGTCCTTTCCGCAAGGTGTGGACGGCGATTTGCACAAAACCGAGGTCACGCTCAGCCTGATGCGTTCGCTGGAAGGCAGTAACGCCCCGGCAGAACCGGTGCAGGACATTGAGTTGGACGGCATTATCGGCGGGGATGAGCAGCAGCAGCCCTGGCGCAGCACCATCGAAGGCCTGCCCGAGCGGAATCAGGACGGCGTCAAATACAACTACAGCGTGGTGGAAAACGATGTGCCGGCGAACTTTGTGGCAACGGTTGAGGGCTACATCGTCACGAATGCCTGGCAAACAACGAGCTTTACCGCCAAAAAGAAGTGGTCAGCCCCGGCATATGTTGGTCAACAGTACCCGGCGATTACCTTCCAGCTGCAGCGCAGCACGGATGGCTTGGCCTTTGAATCGGTAGGCGATCCTGTTACGATTTCGAGCGAACCATGGACCTACACCTGGACCAACCTGCCCAAGTATTCACCAACAAAGGAACTATACACCTATACCTTTACCGAAACCCGTGTGGCGGGCTATACCCCTTCCGGCCCGGTTGTGGAGAATGACATTCCCACCATCACCAATACCTTTGAAGGTGTCTCTGTGAAGGCCACCAAGCGCATCGTGATTCCTGCGCGCTATGGCACAGCAGTTATCCCGCCGTCATTTAGCTTGACGCTCTACCGTAACGACGTGGCTATCGACAGTGTCACTCTGAACGGCGTGGCGGATACACCGCGACCGGACGGCTCCGGCGAAACGGCCCCGGATCTTGTCGGTACCGATGGAAATGGCAATACCATTCACCAGTGGCACTACACTTGGATGAATCTGCCCAAGTATGATGAGAATGGTGCAGCTTATGCCTACACAGTCGGCGAGCCTGCTGTGCCCCCGCTGTACGTTCGCACGGATGAGACCGTAGATGCAACAGCAGGCTTTGTCATCACCAATGAATACAATGACGGCACCTTCCGCGCTCATAAAGAATGGGATACCAAGACGGGCACGCCGTCTGTGACCTTCCGGCTGCAGCGGGCCAAAATAACTGATCCCAATCCCGACAACTGGACATGGACAGACCTGGACCTGGATATCGACCTCAATGGCATTGCCGACAGTACGGAAGGTAACCCCAACGGTACCGTCCGTTATGAGGACATCCCCTGGCGCGCCGTATGGACCGGCCTGCCTGCGCAGGTAGACGGCGTCCTGGTGAAATACCGGGTGCAGGAAGATTCCATTGCCAACTATGAGGTTGATACGGCTACCAGCGCCTCCACGGTGATCACCAACACTTCTCTGAAGACAAATATTACTGCCAAGAAGGTATGGGTAGGGGGCGAAACGGTCAGGCCTGAAGAGATCACCCTAACCTTAACGCGCTATTATAGTGATGGTGAAACACCGGATACTGATCACGCCCAACCCGCTCCAGCCACCCTCACCCCGCCGGAAGGCGGCGGTGACGACTGGGGAATGTATACCTGGAAGAATCAGCCGCGCTTCTATGATGACAACAATGTGCGGAAGGAGTATGTCTACAAAGCTACGGCATCAATAACGCTTGGCGAAAACGAAGGCAGCTTCATATCCGAATGCGAGGTTGCAGCAGACGGCGTACTGCACACCATCACCAGCACCTATAATCAACCTTTCGTTAACTTGAAAGCGGCCAAGGTATGGGATGGCGGCGATGCCTCCAACCGGCCTGCTGTCACCATCCGCCTATGGCGCAAATATGCAAGCGAAGGTGATGACAAATGGGCACATGCCAACCCCAGCGCCCCCGGCCATACCCTGGATGGGGTGCCGGAAACAGAGAATCACCTGCTGACCAGAGCCAAAGAATATGCCCCCTGGAAGATGGAGGGGATGGCTCCACTCAGAGACAAACAGGGCAACCTTTTTGAATACAAAATCACAGAGACTGCAACGGTGCCGGGCTTTAAGGACCCTGTTTATACCTACAATGACACCCTGGGATATGTGGTGACCAACAAATACATCATCCCCACCACCGGCACGGCGACTGCTAAAAAGGTGTTTGACCTGGGCGAAAATGCCGCGAAGCCTGATGTCTGGTTCCAGTTATGGCGGAAAACTGACACCGGCACCCGCGAGAAGGTACCTGGCCTTGATCCCATCAAAATCAACGATTATGCTGGTTATGAATATACCTTCACCGGCCTTGAACAGACGGACTTCGATGCCAACCCCTACACCTTCTTCGTGGTGGAAGGCAGCTATGACGATACCGACTTCACACCAGGCGATCCGCTGAACTATGAGCTGACAACCATAGGCGACAGCCTGACGCTGACCAACCGCTATGTGATCCCCACCACCGGCACAGCAACTGCTACCAAGACGTGGGTGAACGGACCGGATACAAAGCCCGATGTCTGGTTCCAGCTGCATCGCAAGACGGCAGGCGGCAACTGGTCTGCCGTGCCCGGTGCGGCGATCCAAAAAGTGCCTGACTTTAATCCGGATACTCCTGATGCAGCGCTCACGGTTAGCTGGAGTGGCCTTGAAGCTACTGATGAAAATGGCAATGCGTATGCATTTGCCGTGGAGGAAGGCATCTATGACGAGGCAAATGATGCTTTTACCCCTGGTGCTCCCTTACATTACACGGCAGAAGGCCGGATGAGCCTGGGCATCACCAACACCTACGACCCGCCGGCGGACGCTGCCTTCACCGCCACCAAAACTTGGGCGGGTGGGCCAGGTGTCAATAAAACCGCTGTTACACTGGCCCTGTACCGCGAAAGTGACAATGTGACGACGGAACTTGTTACAGGCGTCACCCCGCAGATCACCGGCGAGGCGCCTACCTACACCTACCAATGGAACAACCTGATCTCCCGGGACAGCAAAGGCGAGCTGTATACCTTTACTGTACAGGAGCCTGGTGTAGACACAGAAGGTTATGTCACCATAAACGGCAGCGTGTACAAGGTGAGCTATGATGCTGATCACAAGGACGTCACCAACACCTACCAGATCCCTAAGGAGGATGTCACCGCCACCAAGAAATGGATTGATGGCCCGATTGACAGCCGACCCGATGTATGGTTTAAGCTGCAGCGCCGCATTCTTGGCGTTAGCTCCTGGGCGGATGTGCCGGGAGCCGATATCAAGCAGGTGCCGGCTCAAGAACTGCAAAACCCCAATGCAGCGCTTTCTGTCACCTGGGCAGACCAGGAGCGCACGAACTTTGCCGGCTTGAGCTGGGAGTACGCCGTGGTTGAGGGCAAGCTGGAAAACGATGTGTTTACCGAGGCTGTGCCTGAGAATTATGCGCTCTCAGGGCAAGGCACCCTTGACCTGACCAACACCTATACCATCCCGACCAAAACCTTAATTGCCCAAAAGCAATGGGTCAATGGCCCAACGCAGAAGCCCACGGTGTGGTTCAAGCTGCAGCGGGCACTGCCCAATGGCCAGCCTGCGGACATTCCCGCCGGGCAAGCGGGCAGCCTCATCCGGAAGCTGCTGCCCGGCGTTTTGAGCGTGCAATGGGACAATGTGGAGCAGACGGACATTGCCGGCAAGCCCTATACCTTCAGCATTGTGGAAGGCTTGCTGAATGAGGATACGCAGGTATTTACCCCCGGCTTGCCGGACAGCTACGAATACACCGTCACTGCAATGACAGGCTCCCTGGGCGTGGTCAACACCTACACCAGCCCCACCGGCAGCAAAACAACAAGAAAAATCTGGGCGGGCGGCGGGCCGACGCCCTATCCGGACAACATCTGGCTGTGCCTGGAACGCACCACCAGCCCCATTCTACCATTTGAAAGGGTGCCGAATGCAGTGCCCGCCAAGGTAACAACGCCGACAGGCAGCACCGAGAGCAACCCGATCACCTGGGAGGATGTCGTCCTGAAGGATGATAACGGCGTGCCCTATGTCTTCCGTGTGCTGGAAGGCGTGTATGACGGGGTTACTAATACCTTTACGCCTGGCGCTCCCGCCAACTATGTGAGCGACTCCGGACAATATGACATGGGGCAGGGACTACAAAACATAACAAACACCTGGCAGACTTTTGATCTGTCCGTCGAGATCGTCTGGGATGGCGCGCCGGCGGCTGCTTATGATTTGCCCGACGACAGGACGGCGACGTTGTCCCTTTATCGGTATACGGGCGAAGATCCTACCCAAAAGGAAAAGTTAGGTACCGTTCTCCTGGACGGCATCACCTATAAGATCACAACGGACTTGAAATACGTTGGGCGCGCTACAGCCGAAGGCTGGAAAGTTAAAGTGTCCGCCCTACCCAAGTATAGCCTCGATACTGGCGAACTCTACACCTACCTGGTAGAGCAGTCCGATGTTCTTCCGGTCATTTATACGGCAAATCCCCCGGTGCAAACCGGCGGCGACTGGGTGTTTACCAACACCTTTGACAAAACCACCGTGGAAGTGTTCAAAAAGTATGAGCAAACCACAGAGCGCCCCCCGGTTACCATCGTGCTGTTCCAAAATGGCGCGGAGTTTGACCGCTTTGAGCTGGATGGTATCCCGTATGGATCAGCTGATAGTGGCGAACCCTACGAAGCGAACCCCGGCTTGCTGATCTGGCCCAACCTGCCCGTTAGAACCCTTCCAAATGGCGAGAATCCTTCTGTGCCAGCTGTATATACTGTCACTGAAGAGCTTCCAGCGAACTACCCCTATCAGCGGGTCATCACCGGCAATGCCACAGACGGCTTCCGGATTACCAATACCAAGAATGACGGCAGCTTCACGGCTGTCAAGCGCTGGAACATCGGCCAGGCGCCCCTGCCGGAGAGCGTCACCTTCAAGCTGTGGCGCTGGGTGAGCGGCAGCGGCTACCATGAAAAGGAAGCAATGCCTGAGGAATACGACGGCGTTATGGACGGCACGGTGGATACCGCTCCGGGTGCTCATGGCATGGAAAGCAAGCCCTGGGAATACACCTGGACCAACCTGCCGCTCAACGGCAACTACAACAACGACCCGACACAGCCGGTGCACTACACCTACTTTGTGGAGGAAGTGCCGCTGGGCAGCGACTATATCGTTGATGCGGTGACATCTTCCAGCATAATCATCAAGAACATCGCGCTGAAAACCCAGTTTACCGCCAGGAAGATATGGGGCGGAGGGCCCGAGCCGCCTGTACACTTCCAGCTGATGCGAACCCATGGTACAGAATCTGTTCCCATCGGTGCTCCTGTGGAACTTGATGGCGTGGTGGATACTGTGCCAGCCGGCCAGTCCGGCGAACTGAGCCCCTGGGCTTATACCTGGACCGACCTGCCGCGCTTTGTGGACGATGACCCGGCCACCCCCTACACCTACACCGCAATAGAAGTGGACGCTGAGGGGAATGACTTTACCCCGGCAGGCTATGCTCGCTACAACAACAACTCCAGCCGCATCATCAACATCCATAATTCGGATGTCAGCGCCGTTAAAACCTGGGTGGGCGGCGATGCCCAGCGTGCGGAGGGTATCGGCCCTGATACCTACTTCACGCTCCACCGCAGAACCATTTTTGAGGAAGAGGCTGTCGCGTTGGCTCCTGATCACGAGGATTTGAACGGCCAGCCTGTTACCAAGCCTGTGGCTTTGTGGGACAGCGATGACAGCCCCAACACCGTGACCGTCACCTGGGCAAAGCTGCCCTGGGGCACTGATGATGGCTTGCCGTATATCTATTCCGTGGTGGAAACCGACAGTGGAGGCAATCCGAAGGCTCTTTGGCAGGATGCGGATGCCCCGCAGACCTACATCTACAACACCACCTATGATGAAAATGACCCGCTGAAGGTGACCGACACCTACCAAAGCCCCACCCGCGGGGTAGAGGCCAATAAGCATTGGCACGGCGTCGCCGAAGGGGACAGCCTGCCCGGTGTCTGGCTGAAGCTGTGGCGCGGCCTGACCGATGACAACCAGGCGCTGGTACCGGCGGAGGAGGCGGATACCAAGGCGATCCCCGGCGCCGCGTTTACCGCGGGCCAATCCAGCCAAGTTTCCTGGGCCGGGGTGCTCAAGTTTGATGCCCAGGGCCGGGAATACCTCTACACCACCCGGGAATACGCCGCTGCCGGCGCAACGGAGCCGGGCGCGCCGGAAGGCTTTGCCA
Source organism: Christensenellales bacterium (assembly GCA_050952845.1). GTDB lineage: Bacteria > Bacillota > Clostridia > Christensenellales > Aristaeellaceae > JAGVSV01. Next base: position 3,020,463 of record JBMNLP010000001.1, on the reverse strand, counting down.
ATGCCCGGGCAGGCTTGAACCAGCATAACATGAAGCTGATGGACATCAAGGCGACCAAGCTTTGGCAGCAGTTGCCTGAGAACGCCATCCACCCTGAGGTTGTTCTGCAACTGAAGCGGGCGGAGGCGGGCTCAGCAGCGCCTGCCCAGGTGGTGGATACCTATACTGTGGCAGCAGGCACTGACACGAGCGTGCAGCATATCTTTAAGAACAAGCCGATTTACGGCATGAACGCAGATGAAGAGATCGTCGCCTATATCTACACCGTTGATGAGGCGGCTGTACCCAACGGCTACACCAAGCAAGTGAGCGGCAATGCCGAGGATGGCTTTATTGTCACCAACACGTATGACGGCGTAAGCAGCGACGATAGCGACGACACGAATGACAACCCGATCAGCATCAAAGCGACGAAGGCTTGGGCATATCCTGCCGGCATCGCGGAGCCATCAGATGCCGACAAGTCCGTTGTGCGCTTTAACCTGAGGCGCAATGACAACGAGCTGATGGGCGAGAAAACGCCTGTGCATGACACAGTCAACCCGTGGCGGGTGGTATGGGAAGCATTGTACCGATACGACACGCAGGGCAACGCCTACCGTTACGAAGCCTTTGAGGTGGCTGTGCCGGATGGCTACAAAGCTTCCGTAACGGGCAGCCAGGAGGTAGGCTATACGATCACCAACGCGTATGACGGCACGGGCGCGGACGGCAAGCTGCTGGACGTGGCTGTGAGCAAGGAGTGGCGGAATCAGGACGGGCAGGTCGTAACGGACGCCGCCCTGCTGCCGGAGAACCTGAGCATCCGGCTGATTGGCGGCAATGCGCCGGCGGAAGCGTACCTGCTTACACCGGATGCGGATGGGAATTGGTCCCATACCTATCGCAACCTGTATGCCTATGACACCCGGGGCAAGCCGATCACCTACAGCGTAAGCGAGACAGCGCCCAATGGCTATGAGCAGCAGCCAACACAAGGTGACCAGACAGATGGCTTCGTGCTGGTGAATACCTACGATGGCGTTACCAACAATAAGAGCCCGGCCGCCCCGGGCAACCCGCAGGAGCCGGTGACGATTCATATCGCCAAGACCTGGCAGGATGCGGACGGGCAGGCCATCACGGACAACGGCAAACTGCCGGCCAGCCTGTTGTTGACGCTGCACGGCGGCGCCCTGGTGGCGGATGAACCGCTGACCCTGACCGGGGCAGATAAATGGAAAGCCAGCCTGAAAAACCGCGCGAAGTATGACAGCGCAGGCGAGGAGATCACCTACAGCCTGACGGAGACGGTGCCCAACGGGTATGCCTTCAGCCAGGTTCACAGCGCAGAGGATGATGTGCATACCTTTGCTTTGACGAACAGGTATGATGGCGTCACTAACAATGAGGACCCTGCCACCCCGCAGGAGCCGGTGACCTTCACGGCTACCAAGGAGTGGAAAGGCCTGCCCGCCGGTGCGAAGGGCGCGACGGTGCCGTTGCAGCTGAAACGGAACGATGTTGACTACGGTGACGCGGTATTGGTAGCGGACGACGGCGCGCATGCTGCGGAGCACACCTGGAGCAACTTGCTCAAGTACGCGCCCGACGCAACGGAGTACACCTACACCGTGGCTGAACCTGTGGTGCCCAACGGGTACACCATGGCGCAGGACGGGAACACCATCACCAATACCTACGACGGTGTCACCAACAACGAGAACCCGGCTACCCCGCAGGAACCGGTGACCTTCACAGCGACCAAGCAATGGGCCGGTCTGCCCAATGGCGCGAAGGGCGCGATGGTATTCTTGCAGCTGAAGCGGAACGATGTTGACCATGGCGATGCGGTACCGGTAGCGGACGACGGCGCGCATGCTGCGGAGCACACCTGGAGCGACCTGCCCAAGTACGCGCCCGATGCAACGGAGTACACCTACACCGTGGCTGAGCCTGTGGTGCCCAACGGGTACACCATGGCGCAGGATGGGAACGCCATCACCAACACCTACGACGGCATCACCAACAACGAGAACCCGGCCGACCCGGGCAACCTGCAGGAGTCGGTGACGATTCATATCGCCAAGACCTGGCAGGATGCGGATGGGCAGGCCATCACGGACAACAGCAAACTGCCAGCCGGCCTGTCCCTGACGCTGCACGGCGGCGCCCTGGTGGCGGATGAACCGCTGACCCTGACCGGAGCAGATGAATGGAAGGCCAGCCTGAAAGACCGCGCGAAGTATGACAGCGCAGGCGAGGAGATCATCTATAGCCTGACGGAGGCGGTGCCCAACGGGTATACCTTCAGCCAGGTTCACAGCGCAGAGGATGATGAGCATGCCTTCGCCCTGACGAACAGGTATGACGGCATCACCAACAACGAGAGCCCGGCTGATCCGGCTAACCCGCAGGAGCTGGTGACTTTCACAGCCATCAAGGAATGGAAAGGCTTACCCGCAGGCGCGAAGGGCGCGACGGTATCGCTGCAGCTGAAGCGGAACGATGTTGACCATGGCGATGCGGTAGAGGTAACGGACGACGGCACGCATGCTGCGGAGCATACCTGGAGCAACCTGCCCAAGTACGCGCCCGATGCAACGGAGTACACCTACACCGTGGCTGAGCCTGTGGTGCCCAACGGGTACACCATGGCGCAGGACGGGAACACCATCACCAACACCTACGACGGCGTCACCAATAACGAGAACCCGGCAGCCCCGGGCAACCCGCAGGAGCCGGTGACGATTCATATCGCCAAAGCCTGGCAGGATGCGGATGGGCAGCCTATCACGGACAACGGCAAACTGCCAGCCAGCCTGTCCCTGACGCTGCACGGCGGCGCCCTGGTGGCGGATGAACCGCTGACCCTGACCGGGGCAGATGAATGGAAGGCCAGCCTGGCAAACCGCGCGAAGTATGACAGCGCAGGCGAGGAGATCACTTACAGCCTGACGGAGGCCGTGCCCAACGGGTACACCTTCAGCCAGGTTCACAGCGCAGAGGATGATGTGCATACCTTTGCTTTGACGAACAGGTATGACGGCGTCACCAACAACGAGAGCCCGGCTGATCCGGCTATCCCGCAGGAGCCGGTGACCTTTACAGCTACCAAGCAATGGGCCGGTCTGCCCAATGGCGCGAAGGGCGCGACGGTATTCTTGCAGCTGAAGCGGAACGATGTTGACCATGGTGACGCGGTATTGGTAGCGGACAACGGTACGCATGCTGCGGAGCATACCTGGATCAACTTGCCCAAGTACGCGCCCGATGCAACGGAGTACACCTACACCGTGGCTGAGCCTGTGGTGCCCAACGGGTACACCATGGCGCAGGATGGGAACACCATCACCAACACCTATGACGGCGTGACGAACAACGAGGACCCGGCTGCCCCGCAGGAGCCGGTGACCTTCACAGCGACCAAGCAATGGGCTGGTCTGCCCAATGGCGCGAAGGGCGCGATGGTATTCTTGCAGCTGAAGCGGAACGATGTTGACCATGGTGACGCGGTACCGGTAGCGGACGACGGCACGCATGCTGCAGAGCACACCTGGAGCGACCTGCCGAAGTACGCGCCCGATGCAACGGAGTACACTTACACAGTGGCTGAGCCTGTGGTGCCCAACGGGTATACCATGGTGCAGGATGGGAACACCATCACCAACACTTACGACGGTATCACCAACAACGAAAACCCCGCCGACCCGGACAACCCGCAGGAGCCGGTGACCATCAGTGCGCTCAAGGTATGGACGGATGTGCCGTCAAATGTTCGGTTGCCAAATGGCGTCACGCTGACGTTGATAAGAAGCGATGGGGTGTCCATGGGCGAGCGGCGTATCGATGCCCCAGCTGGCCAGGCGCCATGGACATGCGAATGGAGCGGGCTGAAAAAGTATGCCCCGAACAGCACGTCCTATGCCTATACCGTTGAAGAACCGGAAGTGCCGTTGGGCTTCTATGTGATGTATGAGGGCAATGGTGCGGATGGCTACACGGTAACAAACCGGTATGCACCCGCCATGTATGATTCGGGCGCCGATATCAATGTGGCGGACCTCTTCGAATAATGGGGATCACGCTTCGCGTGGAAAACCGCGATGCTGGTATTTACCGGCGTCGCACGATCTGTTTGATGATGGAGGCTTACCTATGAGGCGAATCCTGACCGTGCTGGTAGCTGTGCTTGTAGGCTGCGCTGCGCTGCTTCCCGTCCATGCTTCTGAAAACGACGCCAGCTTGCTGACGGTAGGCCATACGACCATGCTCTCCGGCAATTTCTTTTCGGATATATGGGGCAATAATTCTGCTGACAATGACGTGCGCAACCTGATTCATGATTACCCCATCGTGGCTTGGACCGTTGGCGGCGAATACCTCGTGAACGACACTGTGGTCGAGGATCTGACCTGGTCGACGGACGAGGCAGGTAATAAGACCTATGTTGTCACGCTGCACCGCGATCTTCAGTACTGTGATGGCACGGCTATTACGGCAAAGGATTATGTGTTCACACTCCTGTTTTTTTCCTCTCCATGCCTTGCGGAGTTGGGCGCCGCCGTTACTTCCAAGGACTATATCCTCGGCCACCAGGACTATGTCAACAACCCGGGCACCCCGTTTTCAGGTATCCGCTTGCTGGGAGAGCATGTTTTCTCTGTAACCATCGATGCGGATTTTATGCCCTACTACTATGACATCAACTATCTGAATGTTTTTCCCTACCCTTATAAGGTCCTCCTGCCTGGCAGCGATGTGGTGGACAACGGCAGGGGGGCTTACATCCTGGGCGGCATATCCGCCGAGGTGCTGAAAGAGACGTTGATGGACCCTGAGCATGGCTATCTGCGGCATCCCCGCGTTACAAGCGGGCCATACCGTTTGGTCAGCTATGATGATGCCCTGCATATCGCTGAGTTTGAGCTGAACCCGCTGTACAAGGGTAACTACGAAAAACAAAAGCCTTCCATCAGCAGGATCGTATTCCGGGTTATCAAGAACGAGAACATTGCTGCCGAGCTGGCAAGCGGCGCGGTCGGTTTGGTCAATAAAATCACTCAGGGTGAGGTGATCGACGCGGTGCGCGAGCTAAGCGGCGAAAGCAGCATCAGCATGGTGGATTATCCGCGCACCGGCTCGGCTTTCCTTGCTTTTTCGTGTGAGCGTGAGATGGTTTCCTCCGCCGCGATGCGCAAAGCCGTGGCGATGTGCCTTGACAGGGATGCGTTGATTGATGATTTGCTGGGAGAATATGGCGTCCCTGTTTATGGGTACTATGGGGCGGGGCAGTGGATGGCAAAAGAAAAAGGAGATGCGCTCAAGGCGCTTAACCGATATCGGTTCAACCTGTCCAATGCAGCCCGGTTATTTGTCGATGAAGGCTGGACGTTGAACGAGCAAGGGCAGGCGTATGATGCTGCGAGCGATACGCTGCGGTATCGTCGCCAGGGTGATAAGCTTCAACCGCTGGTGTTCCGGATGGCGCTGATTGAGCACAATGCCTCGGCAATCGCTGTCAAAAACATGCTGGAAAGGAACTTAAAGCGGGTGGGCGCCATACTCGACTGGGAAGAGATGCGCTTTGACCAGCTGTTGAAAAAGCATTACAGGCAGGAAGAAAGGCAGTATGATCTATGCTTTTTAGGCTCCAACTTCACTTACATATTTGATCCATATTACACCTACCACACCGGGGACAAATATCAGGGCGTGATGAATACCTCCGGCTTACGGGATGAGGAGCTGCTGCAGCTGGCGAGGGAACTGCGCGAAGTGCCTCCCGGCGACCGCAAGGCGTACCTGGAAAAATGGTCTGCGTTTCAGGACCATTGGGTGGAGGCGCTGCCGCTGGTGCCGCTGTATTCCAACATCTATTCGGATGCGTTTACATCCAGGCTGAAAAACTATAACCCCGACAAGCACTGGAGCTGGGCCATCGCTATTTTATACAGCACGCTCGATCCTTGAATGGGGGCATAGACGAGGGAGAAGAGAAAAATGACCACACATGAGCGCTTTACGCGCATGTATCAGCACCGGGAGGCGGACCGGGTGCCCATTCTGGACAGCCCCTGGAAGGAAACCATCGACCGGTGGGTGCAGGAGGGCATGCCCACACGGGATTATGTGGAATATTTTGATCTGGACAGGGTGGCGCACATATCGGTGGATAACTCGCCGCGCTATCCGCAAAAAACCCTGGAGAAAACAGAGGAATATGTTATCTACACAACCGCTTGGGGCGCTACCCTGAAAAGCTGGACCAAGCACGGCTCCACGCCTGAATTTTTAGATTTCACCATCACCGATGCGCAGAAATGGCTAGACGCCAAGGCGCGGATGACCTTCGATGAAAGCCGGATTCCCTGGGATTATTTGAAGGAAAACTATCCGCGCTGGCGCGCCGAAGGGTACTGGATTACGGCCGGATTGTGGTTTGGCTTTGATGTCACCCACAGCTGGACTGTGGGCACGGAGCGCTACCTGATGGCTATGGTAGAGGACCGCGACTGGTGCGAGGAGATGTACGACACCTTTCTGCGCCTGGACCTGCAGCTGCTGGACCGTGTGTGGGATGCGGGGTACCGGTTCGATGAGGTGAACTGGCCCAACGACATGGGCTACAAGCACAACCAGTTTTTCTCGCTGAACACCTTCCGCGCGCTGGACAAGCCCTATATCGCCGCCGCTGCCAAGTGGGCGCATGACAAGGGCGCCTACGTGCGCCTGCATTCCTGCGGGGATATCAACCCCTTCGTGCAGGATTTGATCGACGTGGGCATCGACGCCCTGAACCCGCTGGAGGTGAAGGCTGGCATGGATCCCATCCACCTGAAGCGAACCTATGGCGACAAGCTGGTGTTCCACGGCGGCATCAATGCTGTCCTCTGGGATAAGCCGGATCAGATCATCGCTGAAATTGAGCGTGTGGTGCCTGTGATGAAGGAGAACGGCGGCTATATATTTGCCTCCGATCACTCCATCCCCGAAAACGTCAGCCTGCAGGACTTTACCGGCATCATCGCCGAAGCCAAGCGGGTGGGGGCTTATTAGCGGACATTGCGCAGTCGCGATACAAAGCTGCGCAGGATGTTTGTCTCTTGCAAGGTGAGAATGGAAAGAGGTGAAGCCCTTTCGGACGCCCAAGCATAGGGACAAGGAGACCATGATGACAAAAGGTTTAAAGGGCAAAACAGCCCTTGTTACGGGGATCAATAATCCTCAGGGCATCGGTGCAGCCACTGCTTTCGCACTGGCTGGCGAGGGCGCTGACTTGGTGCTTGCCTACAAGCGCACTGCGCATTCCTTTGACAGCAGGAATACTGCCCGCAATGGGTTGGATCGTTATCACCAGGTCAATGCCGGGGATGCCAGTGCCGTGGAAGCTCGTCTGCGGGCGATGAACGCTGATTTTCTTACCATTGAAACCGACATCACTTGCACCGGCCATGTTGTGTCGCTGTATGATCAGGCCATTGCCCGCTTTGGTAAGGTGGATATCCTGGTGAACAATGCTGCCCATGCTGATGACGACGACACCATTGAAACCCTGACAGAAGAAGCCATTGACCTGACGCTTGGCGTCAACCTGCGCGGTACGCTGCTGATGATCCGGGAGTTTGTTAGGCGCGGCGGCGCAGGCGGCAGCATCGTCAACCTGTCCACCGATGCTGCTCAGGTTTTCTCCGGACAAATCGTATATGGCGCCAGCAAAGCTGCCCTGGAAGCCCTGACCAGAAGCTTAGCCATTGATCTGGCTAAATATGACATCACCGTCAATTGTGTGGCACCTGGTCCTACCCAGACAGGCTGGATTGATCAGGCGCTGGAAGCCGCCATTCTGCCTGACATGCCCTTAGGTCGCTTGATTCAACCCCATGAAATTGCCGAAGCCATTGTTTTTCTTACCAGCAGCCGTGCTCGCAGCATTACCGGGCAGGTTATCAAGGTTTCCGGCGGGCATCAGTTATAGCGTGCTATGCCGGGCTTTTGGATGCATTCATGTTTGACGTGAGTATAACAAAAAGGAAGCTGTCGACTGCACCATGAGAATTGAATTTGCATAAAACCCGGGGTGAATAACGCCGGGTTTTATGATATAACCTGACTTTTACACTTTGAGAGACAAAAGCGCCCAGAATTCCCTTATAAATCAAAGGAAGTGGGCGTTTTCAGTCTGCACGCTGGTTTTTACCGTTAGCGCAAAGAGGATGCTATTTTTTCACCTGCGCGACCAATTGACGGATGTCCTTTGCATGACGGTATTTCATCGCGAAGTCAACCCCTACCGCCTTGCCAACCTCCTCAAGCACATCATTGTAGTAATCAAACACATACAGATTTTCTTCAATCAGGGAGCCCGAAGCCCTGGAAAGGCTCTCAACCAATTTGCCTACGCTGAAACGTTGGTTGGTGCGCAGTTGCAGGCAGCGCAGCAGCAGCAAGGCTACAAAACAAATCAGGAAGTGCGCTTCAATATGTTCCTGAACGCTGACATAGACCGGCCGGGCCTGAAGATCTCCTTTGGTTATTTTGAAGCTTTCCTCAATCTGCCACAACCCTCGGTAAGTGTTGATGACCTCCGTGTCGTTCATCTCCATTTCGCTGGTCACCAGGGCATAATAACCGTCAAAACGTTCTTCCTGGGCAATGCGTTCCCGATCCAACACCGGCGTCTTTTTGCCGTTTGGCAGAATCTCCCCTGTCTTCTGGTCGATGTTCAAGTTACGAATGTACCGGGTACAGCCCAGGTCCTCAACCAGCGCTCTGCGCCCAGGGTGGGCGATGATGTCCTGTGCCTTGGTAACGGCCTGCGAGCGCTCCGCCTTGGCCCTCAGGTCATAGTTCCGGCTATAGAAAACCACTTGCTTTTGATCCACAGTAAAGGACTTCTTCTTGCCGTGGACATCGTGTATTTGAATCTCCCGGGGCTCCAGGCGTGACTTCATCTTGAAGTCCTCGCCCATGGCACTGTATCCTGTCTCGTCCAGTACATAGTCCTGCAGCTCCTTGGTGGCTTTGCGCACTGACTGGGCATAGATGTATCCGTCACCGCGCAACACCAGAGTGGCGATGTTGTTTGATGTATTCATTCCCTTGTCCGCTACCACCACCATCCGCTCAATCTCATACCGTTTCCTGATGTCCCGGATGACAGGACGCAGGGTTAGACAATCGTTGGTGTTGCCGCTGAACAATTCATAGGCAATAGGTAAGCCCTGGCTGTCCATGAGCAGGCCCATCTGAATAATGGGATTGGGACGATGTTCCTTGGAGACGCCTTTCTGTTTAAGCCCTTCGGGTACGTCCGTCTCAAAATAATAGTTGGTTACGTCGTAGTATACGTGTGAGGTATCCCGATGGTAGCGAGTACTAACTGCCTGGTGCAGCGCGAACAGCAGGTCCTTCCTGTATCGGGAGAAGGTGGATAGCGACCGGTATACATGCTGCAATTCAAAGGTATAGTGCTCAAAATAATCCTCCCGATGGTCAAAGCTATACTTCTTGGAGCCTGGATCGAGGATTCGCTGAAACACCAGCATACGGAAGATTTGATCCAGCTGGTAGTCGCTCTTCACCGTCCGTTGACGGCTGACCCAGAACCTGCGGATGCCCAGCTCATGATACAGCTTGCTCAAGGCCAGGTACCCCAGGTTCTTGCGGTTGCAGGTGTCGGGCTGTAAACGCTCGGCAGGCTTGTATGCAATGGTTGCCGTGCGTTCCAGGTCCTTTTCTTCCAGGGTCATCTGCTCAGCCAGCTGTGTATAGTGCGCGATGGGATCCTCCATGTCCGTAATATCTTCCAGATAGCCAATGGACAGGATGGTTTTCGTTCTGACATTGCCTGATTCCTTGTGATAGTAAGGTTTGACGATGGACAAAAAGGTCTTGCCGGACTTCTTGTTGGGGATCTTCTTCAGGTACATGACGCTCCTCCTTACAGGTAGAAATGACGTCATGATTATATCACAACGGTAAGGAACGGTAAATATACAAATCCTTTAAACTTGACAAAAAAATAGGCTCGGACGCCTTATAATATATAGGAATTTTGAGCTGGATTGAAATTAAGAAGTGTAAAAGTGGGGCATTCATGTTTGACGTGAGTATAACAAAAAGGAAGCTGTCGACTGCACCATGAGAATTGAATTTGCATAAAACCCGGGGTGAATAACGCCGGGTTTTATGATATAATCATATCAGTATATTTGTCCGGCAGGCGGTTTGGCTGGGAAACCGGTTTGTTCCTGGCAATGCCGCCGGCACAGACAGAACTGTTAGAAAAGGAGTGACATCATGCTGTATCCCAAAATCGGCATCCGCCCCGTCATCGACGGGCGCTGGGGAGGCATCCGCGAAAGCCTCGAACAACAAACCATGGACATGGCCAAGGCAGCCAAGAAACTGATTGAAACGCTGCACTATCCTGACGGCACCAACGTGCAGTGTGTTATCAGCAACACCACCATCGGCGGCGGTGCCGAAGCTGCCGCTTGCCAGAACCAGTTTGCCACCGAAAACGTCGTTGCCACGCTGACGGTGACAGCTTGCTGGTGCTATGGCAGCGAAACCTTCGATATGGACCCACAGACCATCAAGGCAGTCTGGGGCTTTAACGCCACCGAGCGGCCCGGCGCCGTCTACCTGGCAGCCGTGCTGGCTGCGCATGCGCAGCGGGGCTTGCCGGCATTTGGCATTTATGGCCGCGAGGTGCAGGACAAGGACGACCCCACCATCACCGACGACGTTGTTGAGAAGATTATTCGCTTTGCCAAGGGCGCCGTGGCAGTGGGCTGGATGAAGAACAAAGCCTATGTCAACCTGGGCGGCGTGTCCATGGGCATCATGGGCAGCTACTGCGATGTGACCATGCTCCAGCGTTATTTCGGCATCCGTGCCGAGTGGGTGGATATGACGGAGCTACTGCGCCGGATTCACCTGGGCATATACGATCCTGAGGAATACGAGAAGGCGCTGGCTTGGATTAAAAAGAACTGCAAGGAAGGCTTGGACATCAACGCCGGCAAAAACCTGCCTGATATCATCAAGCGTTCCAAGGTGGTACCGCCTGAAAAGGATTGGGAGTTTATTGCCAAGTTCTCCTGCGTGGTGCGCGATATTCTCTTTGGCAACAAAAAGCTGGCTGAGATGGGCTGGCATGAGGAGTCGCTGGGTAAAAACGCTGTTGCCGCCGGCTTCCAGGGCCAGCGCAACTGGACAGACTGGCTGCCCAACGCCGACTTTACCGAAGCCATCATGGCGTCCACGTTCGACTGGAACGGCGCCCGTCAGCCCACGGCGTTTGCCACGGAAAACGATACGCTCAATGGCTTGTCCATGCTGCTGGGCACGCTGATCACCAACACCGCACCCGCTTTCCACGACGTGCGCACCTATTGGAGCCCGGAGGCTACCGAGCGCGTCACCGGCTGGAAGCCCACCGGCGCCGCCAAGGATGGCTTCATCCACCTGCTCAACTCCGGCGCTACAGCGCTGGATGCTGCCGGTGAAGTACGGGACAGCCAGGGCAACCCCTGCATGAAGCCCTTCTGGGAGATGACCGAGCAGGACATTGACGCCAGCCTGAAAGCTGTCGATTGGCGCCGAGCCAACTACGAGTATTTCCGCGGCGGCGGGTTTAGCAGCCACTTTGTCAACAAGTCCGAGATGCCTGTCACCATGATCCGCATTAATATCGTCGAAGGCATCGGTCCGGTGATCCAGATTGCCGAGGGCACCACGCTGAGCCTGCCGGATGACGTCACCGAGACGATCATGGCACGCACCGACCCCACCTGGCCCTGCGTGTGGTTTGCGCCGCGCATCACAGGCAAAGGCGCCTTCACCGACGTATATTCCGTCATGAAAAACTGGGGCGCCAACCATGGCGTCACGGTGTACGGCCACGTGGGCGCCGATATCATCACGCTGTGCAGCATGCTGCGCATCCCCGTTACCATGCACAATGTGCCTGAGGAAGATGTATACCGCCCGCACGCCTGGTCCGCTTTCGGCACCGACTGCCTGGAGGCTGCCGACTACGCCGCCTGCAAGCACTACGGGCCGATGTACGGTTGACCTAAAACAGTTTGTACCAAACGCCGCGATAGATTCGCGGCGTTTGGCATATGATCCGGCATGTGATTCAGTGTATCCTATATGGTCCTTCACCTGGCGGCGATCTGCATCCTGGTCAGCAGCGCCATGCTTTCAAAATCAAGCGCTTTCAGGTTCTTGGTCGCTACGATACCCTTCAGGTTAAAGTCCACGTCGCGGCGCACCGAACGCTGGTGCAGGATATCCGCGGCAGCCTGCTGGTACTCTCTGCCGGTGATGAAGTCCAGGAACAGCCTGGCAGCTTCTTCATTCTGCGTGCCTGTCAGGATGCCGGCGTAGGACGCGCCCATCGCGACGCCTTCCGCGGCGTAGATTACGTCCACGTTGGCTCCGGACAGCTGGCGCTCGATCGCCTTCTCCTCGTTGACGATCCCTACAGCGTACTGGCCTGCCGTCACCGCGTTCAGCACAAAGGACGGGGCGGACGGAGAGGCGACGTTAACGGTTCTGGCAAAGTTGGTCACAAAGGCAGCCTGCTCACTCACAGGAGAGCTCGCGGCAGGGTCCATGTACGCCACCCGGCCGGACAGCTTCGCATCCTTCAGCGATTCCCAGCCCATGATCTTCACACCGAGTTCCTTGGCTAAGTCCTGATTGACAAGCAGCGCGCTCACGTGCAGCTGGATGGGGGTGAAGGCGGCGCTTTCTACCGCATACCCGTCATGAAGGGCTTTCGCGTTGGCCGTCGTATAGGCGGTGAACAGATCCTGCGCGGCTCGGAAGGATTCCAGGCTGCCGCCCAGCACCAAGCCCCCTGCTACGCCGGCCTCAGCCTGCGCACGGGCAAACACATCGGCGCTGTCTGCGGAAAAAACGTCCACCGTGATGTCGGGATACTTATCGTTGAACATAGCAACCATCAGATCTAACTGGGTAACAGGCAGGGAGGAATACAGCATCAGCCTGCCCGAAACGGGCGCTGAGCCAAGGGCAGTAGCGGGAATGAGAGCGGTGAGGAGCATGCTCAGGAGCAGCATTGTGGCAAAAAACTTTTTCATGGGATCTACCTTCCTAATCTTCCGGCGAATGGCCGTGTTTTTATCTTGGTTGTCGGGAGTTTTCTTCCTGACACTATGAGTATACCACACATCCGCCAGTTGTAAACAGTAATTTTTCATTTATTCTATAATTTTTTTGTTTTTTGCCCTGTTTTCCTCGCTTTTATGCAGTTTTAAAGAAAAGTTACTGTTGCTGAATAAAAAACTTGCTATTTGCCGCATTCTGTGATATATTTCTATCACACCCTGTGTGATGAAAGAGGTAAGGATGAGCTTAAAGTGGAAAGAAACGCAAATGGGTTAACAATCGCTGATGTCGCCAAAGAAGCTGACTGTTCTGTAGCTACGGCATCTCGCGTGCTGAGCAGCAGCAAGTATCCGGTAAGCGCCGCGATGCGGACACGTGTATTGGAAGCGGCCGCTAAACTCGGGTACTCTGACAACCTGAGAAAGAGGATGCTGGTAACGGAACAGAATCCTTTCTTAGGCGTCATCATCCCAACCTTTCAAAATCCAAATTATCTACAGTTTATAGCCGGTATTGAGCAGGTGGCCAATCGGGAAGGCCATTCGACGTTCATCATGAACTCCCACCGCAGCCCCGTTCTTGAGCGGCAGCATATCAACAGCCTCATTCAAAAGAAGATCGGATCTCTTCTATTAATGTCCGTCGATGAGTCATCCGAGTCGCTGCGCCACTACCTTGACTTGGGTGGATTTGCCTGTGTGTTTGAATCCAACTTTCCGGATCTTCCAAATGTGCTCAATGCAAAGGAAAACCGTTTTGAAGCCGGCCGCATCGCCACGGAGCACCTGTTAAGCCAAGGGCATCATGCCATCGCCTTTTTGACCACGCCTCTGAAGCACTTTCAAAGCAGGCGCCTCACGTTGGATGGCTGCAGGTTTGCCATTGAAAAGCATGCCCTGCCCTTTTCCTTTGAGAACATTTTTATGGCTTCTGAAGAAAGCGATTCACGTGATAGCATGTATGAACTGGAGGTTGGGTATGCGATGGCGGAAAAAATATTGCAGCATCCTAACCGCTATACCGGCATTGTCTGCCAAAACGATATGTTGGCCTATGGCGTGATTTCTGGCCTGTCAGCTGCCGGCGCACATGTGCCCAACAACATCTCTGTGGTGGGGATTGACAACATTCACTTTGGCGATATATCGTTCCCCCGGTTGACAACAGTTGATACCTATGCTGACATGTTGGCCCAGCGTGCCACGCAGTTGGTGATCCGGATGGATGATCATATCGATGCCCGCCTGACGCCCTTATCCATGAAACCCGAATTGATCGCCCGAGAATCTGTCAGAATGGTCGGTTAGGCAATACGAGGGGATCGTCGCCAGAACCTCAGACCAGTACTCATACGGACGCCGCGACAAGCTCGCGGCGTTTGGCATATGATCCGGTATGTGATTCAGTGTATCCTATATGGTCCTTCACCTGGCGGCGATCTGCATCCTGGTCAGCAGCGCCATGCTTTCAAAATCAAGCGCTTTCAGGCTCTTAGTCGCCACGATGCCCTTCAGGTTAAAGTCCACGTCGCGGCGCACCGAACGCTGGTGCAGGATATCCGCGGCAGCCTGCTGGTATTCCTTCCCGGTGATGAAGTCCAGGAACAGCCTGGCAGCTTCTTCATTCTGCGTGCCTGTCAGGATGCCGGCGTAGGACGCGCCCATCGCGACGCCTTCCGCAGCGTAGACCACGTCCACGTTGGCTCCGGACAGCCGGCACTCAATTGCCTTTTCCTCACTGACAATTCCTGCAGCGTACTGGCCTGCCGTCACCGCGTTCAGCACAAAGGACGGGGCGGACGGAGAGGCGACGTTAACGGTTCTGGCAAAGTTGGTCACAAAGGCAGCCTGCTCACTCACAGGAGAGCTCGCGGCAGGGTCCATGTACGCCACCCGGCCGGACAGCTTCGCATCCTTCAGAGATTCCCAGCCCATGATCTTCACACCGAGTTCCTTGGCTAAGTCCTGATTGACAAGCAGCACGCTCACGTGCAGCTGGATGGGGGTGAAGGCGGCGCTTTCTACCGCATACCCGTCATGAAGGGCTTTCGCGTTGACCGTCGTATAGGCGGTGAACAAATCCTGCGCGGCTCGGAAGGATTCCAGGCTGCCGCCCAGCACCAGACCCCCTGCCACGCCGGCCTCAGCCTGCGCACGGGCAAACACATCGGCGCTGTCTGCGGAAAAAACGTCCACCGTGATGTCGGGATACTTCTCATTGAACATAGCAACCATCAGATCTAACTGGGTAACAGGCAGGGAGGAATACAGCATCAGCCTGCCCGAAACGGGCGCTGAGCCAAGGGCAGTAGCGGGAACGAGAGCGGTGAGGAGCATGCTCAGGAGCAGCATTGTGGCAAAAAACTTTTTCATGGGGTCTTCTCCTTGTGTGAATTGCTTGCTTTGCAAGCTCTGAATGCATTATAGGAAGACCCCTTAAAAATTGTAAGGATTTTGACCTTTTCCTCACAATTCCCTTACATATTGGAGCAAATTGCACAATCGTAGCGTACAAAGCGACGCAGCCGGAGACAAAAAGACAAGGCAGTGATTGCGCCATGATTAGTCAATTTACTCTGGCGAAAACTGAAGTCCGGTGCGACATCAGGGCAATCGCTTATTGCGAAATTATTAAGAGATATTAAGTTTTTATGACCAAAAGGAGTTTTCAATCCTGTCGCGAATATATGATACGGAGGTGATGGGGATGAGAAAGCTCAACAAGTCGGAAAGTCAGATATTCCTGGCGCTGTTATCAGAAATACCGGACTATCGAAAAGGAAACGCAGTCAAACATAAGCTGGAAGAGATCATAGCCATCGGGATTCTGGCGATCCTATGCGGAGCGGATACTTTTGTCGGTATGATGATGTTTGGTCAGACGTATTACGAGGAACTCAAGGTATATATGGAACTGCCTAAGGGGATTCCTTCCCATAATGTATTTGGTGATGTATTCAGCCGGATTGACCGTGAGGCGGTGACAAAATGCTTTGAGAAATGGCTTGCAAACCTGAAAAAGAGGCTATGGGGAAAAGATGAACATCATATGATCGCCATTGATGGAAAAACCATACGTCGCAGCCAGCATGAAACCCATAAGGCGCATCATGTGATTACAGCGTATTGCAGCGATCTTCAGTTGGTGTTAGGGCAATGCTGTACAGAGGAGAAAAGCAACGAGATCACCGCGATCCCTGAATTACTTGATGATCTTGATATCAAAGGCAGCACGGTGACGATTGATGCGATAGGAACGCAAAAGACCATTGTTTCCAAGATACAGGCCAAAGAGGGTGACTATATCCTTGCATTGAAGGGAAATCAAGGCGGTATGTTTGAAGAAATCAGTGAGAACAGTCTGCTGTTGATGAAGGAGAAGAGTAAAAAAGAACTCAAAGCCTTGGGACTATTTCATGAGACAATGGACAAAGATCATGGTCGGATAGAAAAGCGCTCCTGTTGGTTGTTTCCGGATTTGTCCTGGTATGAGAACAGTCAGGATTGGCCGGGATTGCATGGGGCAGCGCTCATCCGTTCGGAACGAACCGAGACGGGCAAACCCACCACTTCCAGCGACCGGTGGTTCATCTATAGCCGCGAAGGCCTGACGGCTGAAGAATTCCTGCAGATGCAGCGCAGTCACTGGGCGATAGAAAACAATCTGCATTGGACACTGGATGTTCTTTTCAAGGAGGATGATGCGCACATTCGCATAGGACATGCGGCGGTTATTCTAAACATGTTCAGAAAACTTGCGCTTCAGATGCTGAAGCACGATACCACAGTCCAAGGCAGCATGACGTCCAAACGGCTGCGCTGTGCGTGGGACTTCAAGTATGCCCTACAGGTGGTGATGGGGGCAAAATGATAAGGATGAGGTAAAATGCTGAACCCAGATGGGGCAATTCCGTAAGCGATTGCCCTGGGTGCGACATGCTGTCGTTTGCCGCGGGCTGGTGGATGTGGTACCATGGAATCCATCAAAACCTATGGCATTCAGGAGGAAATCATCATGAAGAAAAGAGTCTCTCTGATCATCCTGCTGGTTCTGGCGTTAACCTGGACGGTTCCCGCCGGCGCGGTGACTGTGGTGCTGAACCAGCGCATGGCAACCCGTTCCGGCCCCGGCACCCAGTACACGGAAGAACTGGGCACCTATCCCAGGGACACTGCCATTACGCTGATCGAATACGTGCAGGACATCAACGGCGTGCCCTGGGGGCTGGTGGAGTTCTATAAGCACAACATCCTCCACCGGGCGTATACGGGCATGAAGCGCATCGACGTCATCGATGGCATCGCGCCCTATGTGACGGAAACATCCACCGAGGCTGCTGTCACGGTGCAGACCAACGTATACTACGGCCCCGGCTATCACTACGGCGCCCGGAAAAACCAGCTGTATGCCGGCGCTGCCATCCTGGTGTACCGGCAGGAAGGCGAGTTCTTGATGTGCGATTTCATGGAGGGCGGCAAATGGGCCAGGGGCTACATCCCCGGCAGCAACACCACCCATGGGCTGGCATACGAGCCCCCGCAGCCGCAGGCTGTCGAGCCGGCGCCCCCGGCTGCGCCCTCGGCTGCCTATGCCGGCGATATGTCCCTCACCTACATCAGCCCCACAGCCCCGCTGATGCTGCAATGGCAGCCCGTCCACGGGGCGACGGAATACCAGGTGTCCATCATTCCCCGGCCCGGCACCACCGCCATCCATGTGTATCGCACCCCGGCCACGACGATCACCCTCGCCGGGCTGCCCACAGGCTACCCCTGCACCATTGAAATCCTGGCGCTGGTATCTGCAGGTTCCGGGGCCAGCCTGGTGGCAGGCTTTGTGCGGATGGAGCATGTGATGCCGTAGGCGAGAATCCCTGCGCTGCCTTTCCGGCATGCATAGCATGCCGGAGGCATTTCTAAGAAGGACATCCCTGATGCTGTTTTTATTGCTGCTGGAAGACCAACCTGATAATGCCGCCTTTTTAGAGGAGGTTTACCATGCCTATTACCGCCTGCTGTACGGGCAGGCGCTGAGGGTGCTGCGCCACCCGCAGGACGCGGAAGACGCCGTCCAGACGGCGATGATGAAGCTGACACGAAAAATATCCCTTCTCAGGGGGCTGGAACGCAACAAACTGGCCTCCTATCTTGTTATTACAGTTAGAAACACCGCCATCAACCTCTACCGGCAGAACAAAACCCGGGCGGAGCGGCAGATGGCGCTGGCGCCGGAGGCTGTGACCGCTTGGCAGGAGGCAGGCCCCGAGGCGCAGGCGATGGGCCGGGATGCGGTGGAGCGGGTGAAAGCCGCTATCAGGCAGTTGCCCCAGCGCGAGCGGGATGCCATGATGCTGCGCTATGTGCAGGGGCTGACGGACGCGCAGGTGGCGGACAGCCTGGGCATTCAGCCCGTGTCCGCCCGGGCATTGCTGAGCAGGGGGCGAAAACGGCTGAAGCAAATGCTGGAAGAAGGGGGAATGTTGGAATGACTGGGCCTGACAGGCAGCTGGACCGCCTGCTGACGCAAGCCCTCCGGGAAACGGCTGAGGACGAAGTGCTTCAGCTGCAGGAGGTGCTGGATAGCGATCCAGCCCTGGCCCGGCAGGCGGATGCCCTGTATGATGCCAACCGGCATCGCGTCGCCGCCCTGATCCGCCGCCGCTGTGGCAAGCGGCGGCAGGCTGTCCGGCGCTTTGCTGCCATAGCTGCCAGCCTGGCGCTGTTGGCGCTGGGCTCGCTGCGGCTGATTCAGCCCATCCGCGACGCCGTACTGCCCCCACAGCCTACCGGCAGCGCTTTAAGCGGCCCGGCGGAAGCCACCAGCACCCCAACGCTGCCCGCTACCGCTGCGCCCACGCTTACGCGTGAACCCACCCCAACGCCTGAGCCTGCAGAGACGCCAACACCCCTGCCAACGCCTGAACCGACAGAGGCACCAACGCCTGAAGCTACTGTAGTGCCAACGCTCGTTCCCACGGAGGAGCTCCTCCCGACGCCCGCCCCCACGCCGCTGCTCGTTTCAACAGCGCCGGCCTGGCAGGGCGGCTACCTGCCCCGGACGCCGGAGGGCTATGCGCTGGTTGCAATGCAGCAAGACCATGACGCGGACCGGGTTGTCTATGCGTCCGCGTCCGGTCAACAGCTGGTGTTCACAGCATACCACGCTGCCGCTATCCCGCCCACCCGGGCAGACGGCGTCTACAGCTATCACGCCCTGGCGGACGGCACCATCGCCCTGGCCCATCAATCGGATGACGGCATCTCGCTGACCTGGGACGCTCACCACCGCACCTTCAGCCTGAAGGCACAGGAGGACATCGCGCTGCTGCTGCGCCTGGCGGACAGCCTGGTGCCTACGCCCTGACATACAGCATTTCCACGTCAAAAGAAAAAATCTGCAAAAATTAATTACCGGGGCGATGCAACAAATCGCCCCCTTTGCCTGTTATGATGGATGTAACACATCCTTCTGAAAGGCGGGTTGAACATGAAAAAGCTCTCCATCCTCTTCCTTACTTTGCTGCTGGCCTTTCAGCCGCTGATGTCCCTGGCGGTGGGGCCGCCGTTGGCGCGCTTCAGCGCGCTGCCCGGCGATATGCAGCAGTTCCTGCCGGAAGGCTATGATTTCATAGACGGCATCGGCACCAGCTGGGCGTTGGTGGAGCTGATGGACGGGCAGACGCTCATCCGCGGCTTTGTGCCCGAGAATGCCCTGATGGTGAAGCCCAGCCTGTCCCTTGTTCCGGCCAGCCCCTTCAGCGACACCGGGGAGTTTGCGCAGTACCAGGCCATGGCGGTGGTGCAGCGCGCGCCCAACGGCGACATTGCCGGCATCAGCGTATACGCCCTGCTGCCCCAGGCATGGAAGTGCCCGGCAGCCGGCGTGGACGCGCTGGTGGGCTACCGCCTGTACGAGGGCAACCGGGCTTCTTACCAGTTGATGGGGTGGCAGGACCAACAGGGTCTGTGCGTTTTTCGGCATGATGAAGGGTTTGCCACCCAAGCCGACGTGCTGGGGCTGGTGCCCATCTATGCCCTCAGCGGCGAGGTGGCGGAGGAGAGCCTGATGATCCCGCTCAAATAGAGCAAATTTTCTTACGAAGAAATGAAAGAAGGAACTCACCATGAACAGAAAACTTGCAGCAATTTGGATATGCTTCATGTTATTGGCCTCGTTTTGCCATGCCTTTGCCATGGGTGGTTTAGGCCCCTGTGTTCCGCGCTTTTTCGGATGGCGAAAACCGCCTGTGGATCGTTCAGAAAAACGAGCGGGAGAATTTGGAAATCCGGGCATATACCGCATCGGACGCCGTGACCGAACAGACGGTTGAAATCGACGAACCTACCCTCAAAACCCATGACGTGGCATCCGTATGCGCAGCCGTCCTTCATCAGGGAAACGCCTGCCTGCTGGTTCGCCTGTCGAATATGGACCATGTTTTGCTGACATACGATGCGGAGGACGGCACGATCGTGGCTGTGGAAAAGGACGCAGACGCCTGGCTGCTTCGTGAGTATCGGCTTGAAAAAAGTACACCTGCGTGAGGAAACAGGCATATGACTAAAAAGATCATGTCGTTTGTATTGGCAGCGGTTTTGTTGGCAGCTATCCGGCCCGCTTTGGCTGAAGCGAAGCCGGACGTCCCCGCGGAGCGCATCTGCAAAGCGCTGCTCAGCAGCATGGAGCCGCAATATTATCCTGCGTGCGAGTGCTTTGCCGCAGGCTATGAAACGCTGGGCTACACGCAAACCGGCGATGTGCTGGAGGTATACCTGGCTGCCAGCGTCGGCGGATACGGATTTTTCAACGATGCCTTTGTATCATTGAGCGGGTGGGGCGGGCCATGCACGGCGGTGTTCTGGCACCGGGGCGGCGAATGGACATTCTACGAGCTGAAAGAGGTGGAAAGCTGGAACGAAATTCCCTATATCATGCCGGCAAGCGCCATCGAAAAGTGGCGCGCCATGACGGATAACAGCGGCATTGAAGAACAAAAACGCCGCCAGGTGCAGGCATACCTGGACAGCATTGGTCGTACCGAGCCCATCATGGAGCTGTCGGACATGGACATGGCGTCGAGCGGCATGCTGGTGATGGCCAGCAATTTCCGCATGGCGGTGGACGCGGCTTATCCCTCGTGGTGCACCACAGCGGAGCGGCTGGATCAGAAAGATGGCCAGCGTTATCTGTACAATAGGAGTTGGCAGCCCGATCCCGATGGCGTGATGGATCCCACCTATCCCACCCAGTCAGGAACCATGCAGGAGCGCGGCACCACGGGCACCGAAACGCTGACCAAAGCGCGCAAAAGCGACGGTGCGGTGCTGGAGAAAACAGTCATCAAGGTGGAGCTGGAACAATTGACCATTACCATGGCTGACGTATCGGGCAGCACCACCTATGTATTCCCCTACGATCAGCAGCAGGTCACCTACCTGCAGCCCACGGTTACCCGGCAGGGCGCCTGCCGCATGGACACGCGCAGGCTGGACAGGGACATGGACGAGCTGCCCGGACACCGGGAGCCGCAGCCTGTGGTGGAGGCCCAGGCCGTGGTGCGCCCGGACGAGCAGTTTACCGTACTCAAGGACGGCAGCCGCAACACGCTGGTGTACAGCAGGCGGCGCGGCGGCGCGTGGCAGGAGGTGTGGCGCAACGACAAGCTGCTGCCGCGCACCAACCAGCTGATCTACCTGTCCCCTGCTCCCGCCGATGCGCCCAGCCTGCATGAAACAACGCGGCATCAGGTGATGCGCCTGAGCGGGCTGAGTATCTATGCCGGGGAGGAACACCCAAACCTGGCCATCAGCCTGTATGTAAACGACCAGGACGTCTGGCAGGTGGACAGCTATTCCTGGGACGGCGAATGGCTGTACGCCGTGCTGGAGGACGACGGCATGTTCATCAATGATGGCGACCTGAGCGCATGGAGCGTGGGTAGCTTCCATTTTATGCCGGTGAACAGGGATGCCGCTGCCTTTGATAAGGACATCATTTTCACCACCCGCGAAACGGTGAACGAAGAAACCGGGGGCGCGCCCAGGCTGGGCGCAGCGTTTGCCCATGCCGATGAGATGTACATCAACCTCAAAAAGGACGTGCGCCTGCCCGTGTATACCACGCCGGACTTTAACGGCCCGCGCGCAGCCAAAGGCAAGGCCGCCGTGTCGCTGAACGACTGGGTGGTGGTGCTGGCGAAGATGAACAATGCCATGTGCATTTTGTACGAGGTTACGCCCGGTCAGTACCGCATGGGCTGGGTGGACGCCATAAAGGACAGGCAGTTGCAGCGCCTGCTGGATATTACCATTCCCGCGCAGTTTATGGAGGATACCTACAGGCAAGCATCGCGTGGCACGACGCTGCTGGACGACCCCATCCACCTGAGCGGCACGCTGATGACCCTGAAAAAAGGCGCCCGGCTGCGTGTGCTGTGGGAAGGTCAGTACGCGCATTATGTGGAAGTCACCCGCAACGGCCAAACCTGGTGGGGCTTTGTTGCCGCCCAGGATGTGCAGTGATGGGCGCGGCTGCTGCGTTGTATGGGCAGATGGAGGTATATATCCCATGAAAAAATTGTTGGCTGTTTTATTGCTTTGCTTGCTGCCCGCCTGTGCGCTGGCTGAAGCGCCGCCCGCCGGCGCGGTGCTGTTGCCCCGGGTGGTGGACAACCCGCTGTTTCTGCCTGACGGGCGCATCGTGCTGCTGCCTGCCCGCGAGGACGGGTCAAACATCCTGCCGCGCGATGAAGTGCGCTGCCTGGACGCGCAGGGGCATTTGCTGTGGGCTTGCCCCATCCCGCCCAGCAACCACCCCTGGGGCGGTGCGCGGCTGCTTGCCGATGGCCGCATCGCGCTGGTGTCGCAGCGGGTGGAAGGTGGGAGGTTGCTGGACATCATCGCCGCCGACGGCGGCAGCCTGATATCAGTACCGCTGCCCGACGACCTGAAGCCGCTGATCCCCGCCGGCGACCGCGTGTACGGCACGCTGCAGGGGGAGGAATATGTGTTGTATGAAATCGGGCTGGACGGGCAGGTGCAGCGTTCCATGCTGCACGCAACCGGCCCCAATGACCTGCTGCTGTGGGCATGGCCGCGCAGCAATGGGCACATGCTGCATGTGATCGGCAAGCTGAGCGATGCACCCGAACTCGACCGGCGCACCGGCTCCCAGGCGCTGGTGTATTTGGAGGCGGATGGCACGACCAGCCGCCGTGCCGTGCTGTGGGATGTGGGGTTTTTAGACGGCTTTGGCCGGGACGCCACGCCCAACCACATGGGCGGCCTGACCGCACTGGTTACTAAAGACCATAACAATACCGCCACGATTTGGGTATACAACTATGATGCCGCAGGCGCCGACCCGCGGTGGCAATGGTCGTACACGCTGGATGCGTACAGCGCAACCCCGCAGCTGATCGACCAGCGCGCCGACAGCGGATACACCATATGGGGCAGCGGCATGCAAAATGAGCTGGCTAACAGCGGGTTTGTGTTCCGGCTGGACATCGACGCGCTGGGCAATGTACAGGCGCTTATGACGCGGCGGTGCACAGGCGGCTGGATGGTGCGCTACCTGAACGGGCAGCCCTGGGTGTACCACAACTGGGCACCGCAGGCCTGGGTCGCGCCCTTTGACAGCCTGCCGGAAACGAACGTCCCCCTGCTGTCCGGCAGCGTGACGGTGGCGGACAGCGATGTGGTGCTGCCGGAGGTGGGCATATCCTTTGCGCTGTCCCGGGGCTTTGTGCAAGATACGCTGCGATTTGTAACGCCATAGGAGGATCAAATGAAACGGTTGACATGGCTTATTTTGCTGTGTCTGACGCTGCTGCCCATGACGGCGCAGGCTGTCCCCAAGCCTTCCTATATAGATGGCGACCCCCTGCCGCTGCCGGTGGAGGTGCTGGATAGCCCGTACCCTGCCGATGAATGGTTTGGCCTGGCTCCGGTGGCTGTGCGCATAACAACGCCCAACGGGCAGGCGCTGTACTTTGCTTCCCAATTTTTACAGCCGGTGGCGCATGCAGCCGATGTCAACTTTGACGGCGTGGATGACTTGGTGGTGACGGTGGACCCCGGCGGCACCAATATTATCTATCGCCTGTTTATCCGGCGGGGCGGGCGCTATGTGCCGGTAGATGATGGGCACGAAAAAGGCCTGTACAACCTGCAGCTGTATCCCCGGCAAGGGCTGGTGGCTTCTCACGCTGTCAGCGGCGAGGCTGGCGCTCTGCACGAGGAGGTGCTGCTGCGCTGGGAGGGGCATCGCCTGATCCCGGTGCGGCGCGCGGTGTGCCATTACAGGCAGGAAGGCTATTCGCAGGAGGATGTGTACACACAAACCACCTGGTACAACGTACTGCATGCACGGGTGTACGCAATCGGTGCGCCCGGATATGGCGATCAGCTGCTTTGGGAGGAAACATACGATATGCAGGCCAACGGCATGGACGCGGCGTATGATGCCTTTTACCGGCGCGAGCAGAACGCCCTGTGGCAGGGGCTGGAGGGAAAGTAATATGAAGCGATGGCTGTTGTTTGTTTTGCTGTTGTGCGGCGCGTTTTTTTCTGCCGCCGCGCAGGAACAGGCGCCGCTGCCCCCTGCCGTGCGCGCGCTGATTCAGGAAACCCATCCCAAACATACCGTCACGGCGTTTTCAGGGTACGGCGATGACGCCATGGGGCAGTGGGCGCTGGCGCTGACCCATAATGAACAGCATGTGCTGGTCATCGCCGAAAAGGCGCGCGGACAGGCTGCCTACGCCCTTACGGTGGAAAACCCCGCCGCCTTCCCGCCCGGCGACAGCCGGCCCAGCGTGCTCATTGACACCGGCGGCGACGTGGTGTTTGTCAGCTTTCAGGATCAGGAGCACCTGTGGTCCTACCGCGCTGGTAAATCGGGCGGCGCGTGGGGCGAGGTGGAGGTGGCTGTGTATCCAAATCAGCCTGCCCTTGCGGAGCACACCGAATGGGGGATGCGCGTGCAGGACGGCCTGCTGATGAGTGAAGCGCTGGAAACCGATGATATCGGCAACATCTTAGCGCGTGGGGAATGGCCGCCCATCCCGGTGCCGCATTTGCAGGGCAAGACGCAGCTGGCCACCTATGACTGGCAGCTGTTCCCCGCCTATCCGCCGCAACTGGTCATGCCGGGTGGCAAGCCGCGCACCGAGGTGCTGGACGCGCTGACGCCGCCGGGGTGGACGCGGATAACAGCCGATATCAACGAGGGCGGCATCTATGTGCAGGGCACCGACGGGCAGGGGCATATGCGCCTGCTGCTCAAGGCGTGGGTAGGAGATAACACGGGCGGGTATTATGTGGACAGCATCACCCAGACGCTGCCCCGGGGCACCTGGATCAACCCGCAGCCGCTGGGGATGGAGGTAGCGATCTACCCCTATATGGACAACGAGGACATCCGCTTTTACTGTATCTTCCGGCGCGACCGGTATGGCGTGTGGGGCCTTCGGTATATGGAAGGCTCAGCTTTTATGGGCATAGGCCCCCACTATGTGCAGGATTATCGGGAACCGTCGAGCCATTGCTGCTTTGGCGATCATCCATGGAACGATATCCGCGGGGTGGACATCGCCGCCCTGCCCGGCGCCTTTGACGAAGCCTTTCGGCAATTAGACCAATCCGGCTGGGCGATGGTGAACAATCCCAACCCCAAGGACCGCCTGCACCTGCGCAAAACGCCTGACCGCAGCGCCCCCACATGGGGCAAGTTTTACAACGGCACGCCGCTGCGCGTGCTACAGCGCCGGGGCGAATGGGTGCAGGTGCAAATCCCTACCTGCCTGCGCATCGGCGCGCCCGAGGGCTGGATGATGGCGAAATACCTGGCCTTTGGCGCGGACATGAACCATGTGCAGCCGGCTTTCCCCGAATTAACGCACGTGGACAGCGTGGACAACGAAGCCCTGCCCGTATACGAAGAACCCGATATCCTCGCCCCCGTGTCCTTTTACCGCACGCTGTCCGGCTATCGATACTGGATTGTGGGCATCGCGGGCACAGAGTGGTACTATGTCTACTTCCCGGAGGACGGCATCGGCGGGTATATGAAGCAGGCATGGTTCTGGGAAGGGAACGGCTAAAAGAGAACCTCCTCATAGAGCAATGCTGACATAAAACAGGCGTTTTGCTTCGGCTTGTGCGGCAGCGGCATCCCTGATTGTTGCCGCGGCTGTGATCTGTAAATCCTGAACGCCGGAAAAAATAAAATAGGCGCATCCTATATGATCCAGGCCTTCTTCGTCTATGGTAGTGAAGGGAGGTATGTGCATGGGAGAGGAAAAGCTGCCCGCTATCGGCCATCAGGAAAGGCTGGCCGATATGGTTGCGCAATACCAGGCGCTGCTGCTGAAAGTATGCTATGCCTATTTGTGCAACGCCGAAGACGCCAGGGATGCCGTGCAGGAGACTTTTTTGAAGGCGTACAAAAGCATGGGCAGCTTTCGCGGTGAATGCAGCGAGAAAAGCTGGATCATCAAAATCGCCCGCAACACCTGCCTGGACATGCGCCGGTCCGCCTGGTTCCGGCGCGTGGACAAGCGCATCCGGGTGGAGGATTTGCCTGCCGCCAGCGATCCTGGCGCATCGGAGGAAGAGAAGGAGTTAACAGCCGCCATCCTCCGGCTGCCGGAGAAGCTCAAGGACGCGGTGATCCTCTATTACTTTCAAGGCCTTTCGATGCAGGAAACCGCCGATATTCTCGGCATCTCACAGCCATCTGTCTCAGGGCGGCTCAGCCGCGCAAGAAAAAAACTGAAATCTCAGTTGGAAGGGGAGAGTTAAAATGACCGACAGGAAGATCAAGGAAAAAATCCGGCAGTCCATGAACTGCTCGCTCTCCGGGATGGCTTCCGACGACTTGCTGGCTGAACGCGTGCTGAGGCGCGCAGAAAAAACACAGGGGGAAGAAAGCGTGAAGAAAAAAATATCCGGCAGCCTGATCCTTGCGATCATATTGATGATACTGGCGGCGACGGTTGCTGTCGCCGTGACCAGTTGGGATACCCTGAAGCAGTATTTCGAAACCGTCCGCGTCATGGAAACCACCGGCGAGCTGGCGCGCTGGTCGGACGAGGACAAAGTCAAGCTGCTTCAGGCCATGGCGGACGCGGGCATTGTCAGCGCGCAGGACGCCCGCGTGCAAACAGCCATGGATGCCGCGCTTCCTCTGGCGGAACGCGGCGCCGCCGCCGATGCTGTCATCACCGCGCGCTATGGGGAGGAGTACTTTGACAGCTACACCGTGGAACAGCTGGAGTTTCCGGAGCAGGGAAGAACCCCGGAAGAACAGGCTGACTTCGGGCAATGGAGCGAAGCGTACTGGGCGCAATGGAACAGCCGGGGAAAACAGCCGCTGACCGAAAGCCGCACCTACCGCGCGACGATCAACAACCTGACCGAGATCGGCGAGTTTCCCAGGTCCCTGCTGCGGGATATTCAGGTGTCCAGCGAGTGGAACGAAAGGGAGCAGGTGTATACCATCACCGCCTCCATCGACAAAGCCATCTACCTGGCGTCCAGGCAGGGGGCGGATTCAAGCTTGTTCGATCCTCAGTCCGTAGGCTATGAATGCGGCGATTCCCTATGCTTTCAGTTCTGGCTAGACCGGTATGGCGCGTTCATGGGCATCAAGAATCCCCATTCCCCTGAAGCCCGCGCCAAACTGAGCCTGGAGGAGGCGAGGCCCATTGCCGAAAAGGCGCTGAAGGTGCGCCTGAACGTGTCGGCGGATACGCTGAACAGCCTGCCCCTGCGCGCCACCTTTGCCGAAGGCGGCGAGTATATCTTAGAAGAGGGGCGTTTCCGCGCCGTGTGTACCTTCATTTGGGGAGAGGAGGGGGATGCCCGCTATATGGCGGACATCGACGCCCAGACCGGCCGGGTGATCAAGGCGTTTGACTGGCATGAATCGAATGCCATGCTGGAGAAAGAAAGGGCATGGGTAGCCGAGGTGCAGGGCCTGCTGCGGGATGCCGGCGTCAGCGACAGCCTGACCAACCAACAGGATCAATACATCTGGAGCTGGTCCCTGGAGGAACGGGCAGCCTGGTCGCAGGTGGCCAGGCCCATCGTGCACGCGTATTTAGCCGAACACCCCGAGTTCGTCCGGTATCTGGAGGACCTGCTGGCGAACCGCTATGCCCAGAGCAGCCGCTGGCCCAACCTGATCTCGCTGACACAGTACGCGTACGGCACCCCCGATGCATCCGCCATATCGCAGGAAAAAGCCTTTGACATCGCCCGGGGCGTGGCGCTGGAGAGGGGAGCGCAGCAGCGGTATGTGGACGATAATCAGCACCATATGTTCTTTTATGATGTGACCGACCCTGGCCGCCCGCTGTGGAAAGTGCTGGTCAACCTGGCGTTTGGCGACGGCGATGCCGAGCATCCCCACAACCCGACCGCACCCAGTGGGTATTTCGTGGTGATGGACGCCTACACCGGCGAGGTGGTGCGGGTTGTCGAACGGACGGTGAATACCGGCATCAGGGAAATTGTTTGAGAATCAGTGCGGCGGAAACATCGGGGCTTGCTCCGGATGCATCGGGGTGATACCGCCTACTATGCGTATCTGCCTTCCGCAAACAGGCGGGAGGCTTTTGCTTGTACCTGCGTTCGGCTCAGTTTCAGATGAATACTTATAACCTACGCAAGTTGCTCTGTAGCGCAGCATTGTTATCTTTGTTTTCACTTTCATCACCCAGATTATTAGAGCAAATTCACTTATCATGGCGTAGTCGCAGACTTTTCTTTTTGTCCCTGGCTGTGTCACTGTTCACTTGACGTAGCGCTGCTACGCCAGCGTTCACGCTCCTTGCTAGCGACAAAAATTCTGCGCAGCTTTGTGCGCCACGATGGCGTAATTTGCTCTATAAGCCCTACTAAACAATAATCGTTTTCAAACGTACTTTTGCGCATAAGACTACAAGCAGATTGAGCATCGACTTTGTGCGGAAAATTGGTTGTAATGAATGCTGACTGTTCCAGATACCTTCTGAAATGATGCGATCGTTTTCATAGAACTCCTGGTTATTGAGGGCGATGCCTGTCCGTGCCTCCGAAAGCGTTTCCTTGTAGGAGTCATGGGGCATGAGTAGCCAGATAGAACTGCCTGTCGTACTGGCAATTGCTGCGTCTTCTCGGACATGCATTGCAGACAAAAGGTGCCTTGAGCAGTTGAGGGCAAGGTTCTTTAGGCAGCACGTCGCCTTGTTCATTGCGGCGAACAACCTTTGATTCGCGAACGGTAAGGTGCTTTTTGACTTCCTTGGATACTGTCGTCTGATCCTTGCCTATAATCTTGCCGATTGCCTTATAGGTCAGCCCGCGGTCCAAACCACTCTGTATCTCTGTGCGTGCTTCTAAAGTCAGATGCTTGTTCTTGCCAACTTGATACTTTGTCATTTCTCTCTCCCTCCCCTGGAGAGTTTCTCTGACTTAATTCTACTACAAAACCCTTCCCTGACAAAACGCCACTCCCTAATCCACTGTGGAACCTACGTTGGGAATTAACTTCTCTCTCCGTAGTGCCTCATGTCAAGATGAGCGCGAAGAATCATTTCCGCATGTTAAAAGGCTTGAAATACTTGCAAGTTGAAGCCATGTAAAATAAAAAACGCCACCCAAAATGGCTAAAACACAGCATTTCATAGGAGCAATATTTAAGAATCTTGAAATTTACGACTAAAGGAGAAAAAAACGAGAGAACCTCCAAATTTAGCTGTTTAGAGCTACTTTCATGGTATAATGTAATAGCAAAATACTCTACCTGAAAGGAGATTCTCTCTATGAAAATTATAACACAGTTCAGCATATTTGACGATACGGAATTAGGAGATTTGGAAAAATTAATACTGGTCATCGAAAATCTTCCGGACGAGAAATTGCTGAAAGCATTGAATAAAAGAAGGGAAAAAGGTGGATCAGGATATTCCAACGAAAGTCTATGGACAGCCTTTATTGCAAAATTCGTATTTCAACACCCGACGATTGAATCACTGATACGGGAATTGAGACGAAACAGCCAATTTAGGAAAATATGCGGCTTTGAACCTTGGAAAGACACCAATGGCGTCGTGCATATTGTGCCGGGCTCCTCTACATTCTCCAGATTTATCAGCCGCCTTATGGAATACGAAAGCGAAAGAGATAAGATATTTCAAGCCTTAGTAAAAACGATGTATGAACTATTCCCTGATTATGGTGAGACCTGTGCATTGGACGGGAAGATAATAGAATCATATGCCTCTTCTTTCAGTAAAGGAAAAAGCAAAGATAGAAGAGCGGACCACGATGCCACTCGAACTGCCAAGACATATACTTCGGAGGATGGTACAAAAACAACGACAAGATATTTTTATGGTTACCGAGTTCATCTATTATGCGATTGTAAATATGAATTACCCATAACCTATACTGTAACTACCGCAAATAAGGGAGAAGTACCCGTAGCTAAAAAACTATTGTTCCAAACCAAGTTACCTGACTATGAGAGAATGAAATATTTTTTAGCCGATGCAGGATATGATGACACGGACTTAATCGAAAGACTGGAAGAAAAAGGAGTGACAACCCTAATACCCAACAGACACCTGTGGAAAGAAGAATCAACCCGGCAATATCTTGACACAGACCTGATATACGACCAAAGCGGAAATGTATATTACATTGACGACAATGGAAATAACCGTCCGCTCCGATACGCAGGATATGACAAAGCTACCGACAGCTTAAGGTACACCTTTAAATATAAAGCTGAGAATAGCAAGGTATTTCGAATCAAACGAAAAGAAGACCTAAGGATATTTCCCAAGATAGCCAGAACGAGTATGAAATACAAGAGAATCTACAAGCAAAGAACGGCCGTTGAAAGAATAAACGGAAGGCTGGACAGAGATTTTTTGTTCGAGAATCACACAATTCTGGGGCTGTCCAAGATGACCTTGTATGTGACCATGAGCTTGATCATCAGTCTTGGATTTGCTAAAGGAAAAATCTTAGGAAAAAACAAAAAAAGTCTCGCATCGTGGGTCGTATAAAACGGTATAAAACAAAGCGCCTAAAGAAAAACCGCTGAAAGCCTTATGTTAGTGCGCTCCGAAATATGATGTGAGAGAAAAATAACCGAAAAAGGGGAAACTTATTCTTTACAAGATAAGCATCAATATGATGTTTTGAAAATCGATAGATGTTTCAAGCTGAACCTGCGCACTAAGTTTTGATAAAAGCGGGGTTGCGGAAATGATTCGCGAAAATATTCTCTTGACATCTGAAATAGAAAGAGGTACTATATTAACGGATTGGTTATATGCTTTGCTGTAAACGATTATATTATAACGCAAAGGATGTAAAAAATCGTAAATATTGCAAGATATGTAGCTGTTGTAATCGATTACGTTTATTGAGGTGGCTGAATGCCTATCATCTCTGGTGTAGCAAAACTAGTAGGAGAAAAAGGGAATTTAGTTACCTTGTGATTTTAAAAAGAGGTTAAGAAAATGATAAACAAAAACAGAAAAAAGATCGTATTTATTGGTGCTGGGAGTTTTATTTTTACCCGCAACTTATGTCGGGACATCCTTACTTTTGATGCCCTTCAGAATGTGGAATTGTGGCTAGTGGATATCAATCAAGAGTACTTGGAGATGGCTCGGCGTATGGTACAGAGATATGTAGATGCAGGTCATTATCCCGCGACTGTGCACTGTACTCTTGATCGACGGGAAGCTCTAGAGGAAGCTGATGGCATACTTTGTACCATTCAGGTGGGTGGCTGGGAGGCGCTGAAGGATGAATTGGGCATTCCTTCTCAATATGGTGTTGAAGCGGCTGTTGGCGATACCAGAGGCGTGTGGGGATTTTTTTGTTACTTGCGCACGATTCAGGCTATTGTAGATATTGCAAAAGACGCACAGGAACTATGTCCTAATGTCGTTTTTTTAAACTATACAAACCCCATGAGTATGATCTGCCGTACGGTACAGACATTGTATCCAGAGCTTTGTTTCATTGGCCTTTGCCACAGCGTACAGGAAACGATTATGCTTCTCGCCAAGTGGCTGAATGTGAATACCCGAGACATGACCTATACTTGCGCTGGGCTTAACCATACCGCATTTTATCTGACTCTAAAGTACAAAGGTCAGGATGTATATCCCATGCTACGGGAAGTAACCAAGAATCCTGAAATCTACAAAACCGAACGGGTTCGTATCGAAATGTTCAGACATTTAGGATATTTCGTAACCGAAAGCTCATATCATAACAGTGAGTATAATGGATGGTTTCGCAAACGGGATGATCTGATGATGAAATATTGCCCGCCTTTGAATTTCGATGGAACCCCCGGTGTCCACATGAGTCAGCGTGTTCAACAAGGTGGTTTTTTTCGGAACAGATCACGCGTGGATATGTTAGAAAAGTGGTTTGGAGAGGAAATATCGTTGGAACGCGGACATGAATATGCCAGCTACATATTCAATGCCTGTTTTGGAGATGGAACACCATTTGAATTCAATGGAAATGTACGGAACTTCGGTTTAATCGATAATCTGCCAAAGGGTGCCTGCGTGGAAGTACCTATAATAGCTGACGAAAACGGATTGAAGCCAGTACACATCGGCTTTATGCCACAAGAATTGGCTTTGTTGAACAATATTGAAAGCCAAACCGAAGAGATGGTTGTAGAAGCTTATCTACAAAAGGATAAATCCCTTGTCTACAAAGCAGTATACTATGATCCTTATACTGCAGCAAAGCTGAGCTTGGACGAGATGGATCAGATGGTGAGCCAGATGTTTGCTGCTTGTGGAAAATATCATAGTTTTTGGTGATCTGTGGCTGTGTTGCGAATCGTTTCCGCGAAAGGAGGAGTTGACACAAGATGAAAGAGAAGATCATTTACTACAATTTTGAAACAGATGAAATATAAACTATCAAACTGTATATATTCCAACCATCATGCATGAGGTGCATGAAAGCACACACGCAACCCCAGAGCTTTCCTAACCCAACTGTTTCAGGAAAGCACGGAAACATGATGTAGAAGGAGGCGATAAGTTCATGACCACACGACATATCATACCCCCAAAAACGTTCAGGCAGCGCGTCAGTAGGGATTTGAAACGGTACAAATTAGTTTATCTGATTGGTTTTTTATGTTTGAGTTACTACATCACCTTCTGTTATCTGCCTATGGGTGGTGTGGTCATTGCATTCAAGAATTTTCGAGCGGCGCGAGGCATTTTTGGCAGCAAGTGGGCGGATCCTTGGTATAAGTATTTCGAGCAGTTTTTTAGCGGATATTATTTTTGGCGTCTGCTGAGAAATACATTCTTGATTAATGTTTTGGATCTAATCTTCGGTTTCCCAGCTCCGATTATTCTGGCGCTGCTACTCAACGAACTGCGATCATCGGCATATAAGCGTACAGTACAAACGGTGACATACTTGCCTCACTTCATTTCTCAGGTGGTTGTGTGCGGCATTATTCTGGATTTCTTCTCATCCAGCGGCTTAATCAATCAGATCATTCAAGCATTAGGTGGATCCAAGGTGCTGTTTATGCAGAATGCTCGATACTTTCGCGGCATTTATGTTGGTTCAGGCATCTGGCAGGGGGTGGGGTACGGTTCCATCATATATCTATCAGCTCTTGGCGGTGTTGACGCTGACCTATATGATGCTGCAACGATAGATGGATGCAATCGGTTTGGCCGTGTCCTCTATGTGACAATCCCTGGCATACTTCCCACTATTATTATCATGCTGATCCTGAGAGTTGGAAACATGCTAAGCGTAGGGTTCGAAAAAATCATCCTACTCTATAATGAAACCATCTATGAAACCTCTGATGTGATCTCATCCTTCGTATATCGTTATGGTATGCAGCAAGGAAACTACAGCTATGCTACAGCTGTTGGCTTGTTCAACTCGCTGTTTAATTTCATGTTGCTGGTAGGTGTCAATGCCTTGAGTCGAAAAGTGAGCGATATATCGTTGTGGTAAAGGAGAGAGCATGAGATGAACAAGACTGTTCAGACAAACATTCATCATAAGCGTTTAGCAAAAGGCAAATGGAACTACGGTTTACCTTCTGTGGGCAGTAAGATATTCGACGTCTGCAATATCATTTTTATGTTTTTATTGATGCTTGTCACCTTATATCCATTCTTATATGTTCTTTTCGCATCGCTGAGCAATCCGTTGAAGCTTTATTCACATAGTGGACCATTGCTGTACCCACTTGGCTTATCATTCAGAGGCTATCAATATGTGTTGAATTATCGCTCTATATGGACAGGCTACCTTGTCACTTTGTTTCTGGCAACCGTTGGTACAACTTGCACGCTGACTGCTTCACTGCTGTTTGCTTTTGTCCTTAGTAAAAAGGACAGTATGCTGCATGGATTCTTCACCTTTATTGCGGTGTTTACCATGTATTTCAATGGCGGCATGATCCCCACCTACCTGATTGTCAATGAATTGGGGCTGATCGATTCGCTTTGGTCGTTGATTCTGCCTGGATTGATTAGCACTTATTATGTGATTATTCTACGAACAGCCCTGATGAACATACCAAAAGAAATGACAGAAAGCGCCGAACTAGATGGCGCTAACGAAATGACTGTGCTTATACGAATCCTGATTCCGTTAATTGTACCAACCATTGCTGCCATCGGCTTATTCATTGTGGTCGGTTATTGGAACAGCTGGACAAACGCATTGCTTTACATTCGCGATAGTCAAAAACAACCACTGCAGATGGTGCTTCGCCAGATTCTCGTGAACAATGAAATGTCTGCCACTGCTGGCACAGGCAGCAGTAATCGCTCTGGTGAGGATCAGGCAACCCGCATGCTACTTAAATACGCAACGATTATTGTCTCAGTCATTCCTATCATCTGCGTCTACCCCTTCCTGCAGAAGTACTTTACAAAAGGCGTCATGATCGGCGCGCTAAAAGGCTGACGTAGTATCGATAAAAGCAGCATGGCTTGAAAGCCATGAGCTAATAAAAAGGAGGTTTATACCATGAAACGACTCGTTATCCTGCTGTGTGTATTTGTTATGACAGCAACTACCATCATACCGCTTGCTATGGCGGATGACGAACCTGTCACAATCACCTACTATCGTCAAGAGCTAAACCGAAATGCGGTGGCAACTTACAACGAGACAGCCTGGGTTCAGGAACTTGAAAAGCGCCTAAACATCAAGCTAGATATTCAGGGTCCAGGTTCCTCTGATGACTACAACACAGCTGTGAATGCCATGCTGACCACCAGAGATTATCCTGACCTACTGTATTATGACTGGGCTCAATATTCCGGCGGCGCACTGGCAGGTGTCGAAGATGGCGTGATCGTGCCTATCAGCGAGATTCCTGAGTACAAAGAAAAAGTACCAAACTGGTTCAAGGTACTTGATGAGCATCCTGAAGTACGTCGTGGCGTGACAGAAGATGACGGATCTGTTGTTACATTTTGCCATTGGGAACCCAACATCGCTCGTTCTGCTTACTGGGGCTACGCCATCCGAAAGGACTGGTTGGATCGACTAGACCTACCGATCCCCGAAACAATTGATGATCTTTATACAGTACTAAAAGCCTTTAAAGAAAATGATGCGAACGGTAACGGTGATCCGAACGATGAAATTCCATTCAGTTGCTGTAACTGGTGGGGAACCGCCCATCCTGGCATGGATTCTTTAGCTGCTGCTTTTTCTCTAAAGGTAAATACCGTTTATCGTGATCCCCAAAATGATGAAATGACCTACTGGACTGAGTACAATAGCGGGGATAACTTTAAGGCATATGTAGAAACGTTAACTAAATGGTATAGTGAAGGCTTGATTGATGAAGACGCTATCACACAGAATTTTGACGCCTGGGCAGCCAAGGTAACTGGTGATAAAGTTGGTGTGTTCTTCTGTTTCCCCGACAACGTGGTCACCTGGGGAGATGGCATCCGCCAAACTCTAACTGACAACGGTTATGGCAATGCAGAGGATGTATGCATCTATGGATTGGTACCGCTGAAAGGCATTGACGGTGTTCCCTATAACTACGATTATGACAATGCTCTGGTTAATTACGTCGCTTCCAATCAGCCCACCGTTATCACTACTGCCGCTGTGAAAAACGGTAAGATTGACAAGTGTCTTGAATTGATCAACTATCTGTATTCCGAAGAAGGTAGCGAATTGATCAACTGGGGCGTAGAAGGTGTTTCTTATACGAAGGATGCTGATGGTAAGCATGAATGGACAGAACTTGTCACCAATGACCCGGACTATGGCATGTCAGATGCTGTGTTTAAGTATGCCTTGCCCACCTATGGTAGCTG
Organism: Christensenellales bacterium; assembly: GCA_050952845.1. Lineage (GTDB taxonomy): Bacteria > Bacillota > Clostridia > Christensenellales > Aristaeellaceae > JAGVSV01. The sequence goes on along the minus strand of JBMNLP010000001.1, from coordinate 2,983,964 downwards.
GCCTAAAGCCATGAGTTATGAAGCCTGGGGTTCCATGAACTTGAAAGTGCCGGATCAAGTTACTACCCACCTAAATTACGCAGCTGGTGATGCTGGACTGGATAGGCCTGGTTTTACACTAAATATGGAAGAGCAGGATGCTACAGCAAACATTACCGAAATCAACACAGCGGTTTCCGAAGTGTATTTAAATGTGATCGTTGGCAATAAGCCTGTTGAAGAATTGGATGCCCTGCTGCAACAAGTCAAGAACATGGGGATTCAGGATGTTATAGATGCTTATCAGTCCGCATATACTCGTTACCTGAGCCGATAATATTGTTGTGAGTTCTCCGCGGGGCGCCTCATAGCGCCCCGCAATGTACAAAAAAGGTGTTGAGGGATAAGACAAATGATTGATTATGCTAAGCTTGCATACCCGTATCCTTATATACCGGTAGAGAGAAGAAGTAAATTTCTGCCGGAAAAAAATGTCTGTTCTATTTCTCCGGCAGAGGAACCTTCCGATTATTTTATAACCGGGAACGGAAACTTGCGACTTCAAGTATCGGGACGTCCCTATGCCGATGAGATGTCCTATACACAAGAAATGCTATATGAGCCGTTGTGGGAGAAGACGCCGCTTCCGCCTGATCTAAGACCATATTTGCCCCGTATCAGAGAATTGTTGCTTCAGGGCAAACCAGAAGAAACAGATGCGCTGATTGATGAGGCCCAGAAAAAGGCTGGCTTTGACAAATACATGGATTTTGAAAAAAAGATCCTGTATCCTACCGGCTCTCCTAGACTTCACACAGCATTTTGGCTCAATTTCCATCAACCTGAACGTCCCAAAACATGGGATTATCTGCGTTGGCTGGATATGCAAAATGGAATGATCACTTCTGTATGGATGAATGACTTGGGCAGTTTCCGTACGGACAGTTTTGCCGCCTACGATGGTGAAGTGATCGTAAACCGTTTCTCCGCTCCAAAGGGGAAATTAAACCTGGATATCGGTATAAAATTGCCCGGCAAGCTCTTCCGCCATGGAAACATGGTGTTTGAGCAGCCCTTCAAGGAAAGCACACACCAACTGACAGTTGCTGACCAACTCATCACCCTGGCATGGGCTTATAACCCGAAATTCGGACGCAAAGGATTTGTAGCTTCCATCCGATTCATGCCGCAGGGCGGCAAGCTGGAAAAAGCAGAAAAGGGTGTGCGCTTGATAGATGCCGATGGATTAATCGTGGTTAGCAAAATCGAAAAATTTGAAAGCGATTTTACTTTTGATGATTGCGCAAAACAGGTAAATGATACGCTGATATCTATATCTGTTGATTTTGAAAAGATGCTGAAGGGCAACCAGCAATATATCGGCAAGCGTATGGACAGGTCCCGAATTCATTTGGGCAACAAAGAAGATTATGTTTTGTCTGGCGAGGAACTGTTGCAGCGGACTCACAGTGAAAATGAAATTGACCCAACTTTGATGGAAAAGCTCTATGATATGGGCCGATTCTTCCAGATATACGAAACTGGAACGTTACCGCCCATGGTTGGCCAACACAACATCAATACCAATCTGCAGGTTTGTGCAGGCAATAATACAGGCTTGTTTGACGAAATGGACGTCTACTTCAGGTATTATGAAACCAAGTTTGATGATTTCCGAACCAATGCCAAGCTGCTTTTTGGTGCCCGGGGTCTGCTTTGCAGTGTGCACTGTGATCCTGATTCCGGTTTATACTACCATTTCTCACGCACATATCCACATTACTGCTGGACGGGCTGTCTTGGATGGATATACAACGAACTATGGGGTTATTACCTGATCACAGGTGACAAGGAGTTCTTGCGTAGGCGCGTGATTCCTGCGTATAAAGAAATGGCACTATTCTTTGAGGATTACGCCTGCGACCGTGGTCCGGATGGAAAAGTTATATTCTATCCTTCTTTCTCGCCTGAGAATCCGACCCCAAACCCAGGATATGAAACTGTCACATGCGCCAGCATCAACCCTACTCGTATCAATTCAGTGATGGATATCGCCATTTGCCGGGAAATTCTGACGAACCTGATCGAAGGCTGCAAAATATTGAATATTGAGCAAGAAAACATCCCTCACTGGGAAAAACAGCTTGCTGATCTTCCTACTTATCTGCTTGACTATGATGGTGGGCTCAAGGAATGGGCTTGGCCTGAGATTGAAGAGAATTACAACCATCGCCACGTTTCCCATCACTATGATGTATGGCCCGGGCGTGCCATTACCCCTGAAACAGAACCGGAACTGACAAAAGCCACCATCATCTCAAACCGCAAACGCGGACAGCAGGATGATTCCGCCCATGGTATCATTCATCGGGCATTTACGGCTATCCGTCTGAAAGATATGGAAGAAACAGTGCAGAATCTGAGCCAGCTTTTCAATCACGGTTTTGTGCGCCGCACGCTACAGACCAGCCATTTCCCGTACAGAGGCGTGTTTCCGGATTTGACGGGAGCTGTGCCCGCATTCCTTGTGGAAATGTGTGTGTTCAGCGCACCAGGTACAGTGGAATTCTTGCCTGTCATACCAGACAGCCTACAAAAAGGTAGAATTGAAGGGGTCTGGCTATACACTTTTGCCAAACTAAATCATATGGATTGGAACAAACAGGGGGCATGTGCCAGCCTGACATCCAATGAGAATCAAACCCTTATACTGCGCTGTCGTCGCCCCGGCTGTCGCTTACTGGTAAACGGCGAGGAGATGCCTATGGATGGTGATCACACCTTGTATACTTTCTGTAAAGGTGAAACTGTTCAAATCGAAATTGTTTTCTGAGGACACGAATGAATTACATCAAGCGAAGCGTACTCGCTGACTTGTATCGTGGAGATGCGCATCCCATAGATGAAAGCTACGCAGAACTGAAACTAATCCGGGCAGCCTGCAGTGAAGACGCTGAAGGGGCTTGTGCACTGTTTCGGGAGAAAAAGCTATTCGAACATGCTCCATGTGCCATTGACACACCGTATAAGCGCTATGAAGGTCAGGCTGGAATTCAAGTTTTTGTTCAGGAGTGGCTGGAACGATTTGAGGCTGATTCCGCAACGGTTGTTCCGGTCATCCAAACAAGGGCAAACGGCCGTTCTGTGACTGAATTGCAGGTAGACTTTCTGTCGTCAGCAGGCATACGCCAGGTTCCGTTCTTTGTGGTGGCTGACCTTCGCACAATAAACCTGCTTGATGAGGTACGGTTGTATACCCATTGCTCTTTCGTTCCGGCTCTTCAAGCTTACCGTGCTCCACTATTCACGCCTACCCGCTTGGAAAAAGGAGAGCCAGGACTGCTTACCGGTGCGGTACGAGAGTATTATGACGGACTGCACCATATGCCATCAGCGGATGTAGACCGCATCATGGCGTGCATATCAGACAACTGCAAATTCGGCGGATATGAGCCGTATGAGCCAGGACGGGAGCCTGCTCTTACCAAAGAGGCGGTGCATGAAAAATATCTGTTGATGGCACAATATATCCCACGCTGTGTAGCTATGCGCTATGAAACACTGATCGATGACGGCAAAACTTGCGTAATAGAGTGGGTGCATATCATCTCCCGCGCAGGGCGGACAGAGCGAAATCGTATCGCCATGTCCGGCATCGCTGCATATGAGCGCGGAGAGGATGGACTCCTGTGTTCCATTCGTATCAGCGACTACGCAGGACTTGAAAACACGATCGACTGGTCACAGCTTTCGGTGACAAAGGAGCAAGCTGAAGCTGTTAACTTCGTGGAAGAATTCCAGTAAAACAGACAAGAAGAAATCGCTTTTATCGACTGCCAATGGCTTTCAGTGTCAAGGGTGACAAATATTTTGCTCATGCACTGAATCGTTGAGCAGCTATGTTTATATAGGGTCTACTGAGCAACCCCATGTTTCCAGGACAACCATCTCCACTGATTGCCATCCCATGCTGCTGTATCCGCACAATTGTCATCATGAGCCCCATGGACCACCAGCAAAAGAAGCGCAAAAAGAAACTCCTTCAGGCGTCTCCACAAATTCATCGTCAGGATGCAGATATGGATGGCTATTTCACTGGTTTCTTTCAGACGTTCCTTGACCAATCCCATCCCATAACGACGTTTGCCTACTCCAAACCCGCCCTCCACAGCATTGCGTTCGCCTGATTCACGGCGTTCTTCATCTTGTTGTGCTCGATATAATGCCTTATCCTTCGGTGGACGGCCCAGTTTGGGGCCCGACATGCGAATGCCGTGGGCTTTGCAGTATTGAAAATTCTCCCGTGTACGATATGCTTTGTCTGCTAAGACACGCTCCGGATACTTACCCGTGTCAGCATGATAGCGCTCTACCGATTCCTTCAGCGTTTTACCCTCATGGAACGCATCCCAGGACAATTGTTCTACGCGCATATAACCATCCACAACGGATACGGCCAGCTTTGCGCCAAACTCTGCCGGCGCTTTCGACTTGCCGCGAACGATGGGACGCACCCAGGGCTCATGCAGGCTGACGATCCTGTCATCTACGCGACTGGTCCGATTGTCATACATTTCCTTCTGCTGCGCATACAGCTGCTCAATCACACCAAGCCGTTCCCGGTCTTTCTCGCTCAGATGATCCTTCATATCGGATAGATAGCCCAGATCGCGGCGAACGTAGTTCAGTTGTTTCCGAAGGCCGGTGCGCAGTTGTTTCCGGGTGGGTTTCCTGTTCCTGACATACCTCAGATAGTCTCTGCGAGCAACGCGGCGGTAGGTTCGGGGTTTCTCTCCCGTGGGATATACACTGTCGATCATTGCTTCCAGCGCCTCCCGCGCCTCGTTGAGCAAACCAAGGTCGGTTGGATAGCGGATATCCTGAGGGACGCAGGTGGCATCCAGGATCAGTGTACCGCTATTGACAGGCTCTTCAGCCTCTTCCGATTCCTCCTCTTTATCGCCTTCGTCCGTTGATTCAGAAGGCGAAGCATCATCATTTTCCTCCTCGTCTTTCTTCTCTGCGTATGGGTTCCTGCGGCCGGAGATATAATCATTCAGCTCCGCCGTCAACTCTACAGGAATCCGCTTGCGAAACAACGTCATGGTGCTCGCGTCAAACGGCGCTTCATGTTGAAAGGCTGGCAGACCCAGGAAAAACTGGAGATAAGGATTCATCCGGATCTCCTCCACCGTATCCTCATCTGAAAAACCATAGCGTTCCTTAATGACGAGCGCTCCTATTGCCATCCTGGCGGATTTGCCTACATTGCCCACTTCGCTTGTAAAGGTCTGCGCGTAACGGCGTTCCAACTCAGCCCATGGGATCATCTTGGCCAGCTTGACCCAATCGTTGGTAGAATCCAGTCCTTGGAATTGAAACACCTTTTCATCCTCAAAGATACTGACTTGTTCGCTTTGCGGCCGATACACTGTTTTTACCTCCGAAATAAGTGCAAGGGTTTTTTGCCTTTTCGGTGCTTTCCCTTGCACTTATTGTACCATAAATTCGACTTAAAGGCTTGTATTATAATACGTTGTTGGATTAATCAGTGGACACTATATAGGGTCTACTGAGCAACCCCATGTTTCCAGAACAACCATCTCCACTGATTGCCATCCCATGCTGCTGTATCCGCACAATCGTCATCATGAACTCCATGGACCACCAGCCAAAGAAGCGCAAAAAGAAACTCCTTCAGGCGTTTCCACAGATTCATCGTCAGGATGCAGATATGGATGGCTATTTCACTGGTTTCTTTCAGACGTTCCTTGACCAATCCCATGCCATACCGACGTTTGCCTACTCCAAACCCGCCCTCCACAGCATTGCGTTCGCCTGACTCACGGCGTTCTTCATCTTGTTGTGCTCGATTACAGGGATGCGCATGCGAAACAACGTCATGGTGCTCGCGTCAAACGGCGCTTCATGTTGAAAGGCTGGCAGACCCAGGAAAACTGTAGATAGGGATTCATCCGAATCTCCTCCACCGTATCCTCATCTGAAAAACCATAGCGTTCCTTGATGATGAGCGCTCCTATTGCCATCCTGGCGGATTTGCCTACATTGCCCACTTCGCTTGTAAAGGTCTGCGCGTAACGGCGCTCCAGCTCAGCCCATGGGATCATCTTTGCCAGCTTGACCCAATCGTTGGTAGAATCCAAGCCTTGGAATTGAAACACCATCCTCAAAGATACTGACTTGTTCGCTTTGCGGACGATGCACTGATCTTGGCGCAAAAGCGCTGATTATTTGCTATAGGATAGCTTTAGAGCAAATTACGCCATGATAAGTGAATTTGCTCTAATCTGTCCGGATCGCCCCTGCTTGCCCGCGCATTTCAAATAACAACGGGATAAAATGCCTGTGATAGGGGATGAAGCGCTTGGCGTCCAGCAGGGCTTTGATGGTGCTTTGGTTGGCCCATTGGACGGAGCGCACTTCTTCCTCCTGCAGAACGAGGCCGGCGATGTCCAGGTCCATCTCCACGATGTAGTAGTCGTCAAACCCCCGGGCGAAGTTTACCGTCAGGCTGGGACGGATACCGGCAAGGTCCAATACCAGGCCCAGTTCCTCCATGGTTTCGCGCTCGGCGGTTTGCCGGCTGGTTTCGCCGGCATTGGCGCGGCCGCCCACGCTGACATCCCACAGGCAGGGCCAGCCGGTTTTGCTGCACTGGCGCTCCTGGATCAGCATCTGCCCTTTGCTGTTGAACAGGCACACATGCACCACCATGAAGTATTCGCCAGGGCCCGGCTTTTCGTTGAAGGCGATCACGCGGCCCAGGGGCTGCCTGTTTTCGTTGTAGAGATCTCTCAAATCCATCCGCGCTGCTCCTTGATAGACACCGACACAGGGGAGCGATCATCCGGGGTGAAGGGGTTTTTACTGAAGCTGGCATGCCGGTTTTTCAGCCGGAACCCTGCGATTGGCGCCATCAGGTCCAGCTTGGCAGGCCATGCAGCCGGGTCCTGCAAAGGGCGGTTGTTACCCATGCCCGGCATCCAGCAGCCCGTGCCCGCGCAGATAATCCACCGACTGGGTCAGCGCGGCTACGGTTTTGGTTTCCAGCACCACGGTGGCGCCTGTTTCCCCTGCCAGGCGGAGCCTGTCTAACACGGGGATTTCGCCCGTGCCCAGCGCCTGGTGGTTCACCCGGCCCCGGCCGTCGTGGGCGTGCATGTGCTTCAGGCGGTGTTGATGCTTCAATATGAACGAAAGGTCGCGCCCGCCGGTGGCGTGGTCATGGCCGATATCCAGCGTCAGGGCGAACACCGGGCTTTCCAGCAGCAGCGATATGGCGTCCAGCTCGTAGTTCTCCCAGCCGTCGGTGTTTTCCACGGCGACCAGCACGCCGCTGCCCGCTGCGGCTTTTTCACAGGCGGTGCGGAAGGCTAGCACAGTTTCCCGGAATTCGTCCGGGTACTCCTGATAGATATAGTGTTTGCCGTCGGGCAGGGTGACGACGTTGCCGCGGGGAAAATGGATGTTGACGATGGGCATGCCGGTTTCAGCGGCGATGTCCAGCGCTCTCAACACGGTGCCTACGCTGGCTTCGCGCACGGCGTCGTTCAGGTCGAACGGGTCCAGGCTGTCGTCTAAGTGCAAGGTGTAAAAGCAGCCATGGGTTTGCGCCAGGCTGGCAAGCTCTCCGGGCTTCAGCCGCGGCAGCAGGCAGGCGGGGAAGTTGCTGTTCAGCTCCACAAACGCCAGCCCCAGGCTCTGGCACAGCGCCGCCGCGCTTTCGATGCTGTCGTTTTCCAGCAGAAAGGGGAGGCCGATGGGGAGGGCTGCGCTTGCCGCCTCAGCCATTGGCGCCGTTCCCGTTGTTCTGGATGACGCGCACCTTTAAAATTTCGTCGGCGTTAATCAGCTGCATGATAAAGTCACGCTGTGGCTTGTCCGACACGTCAAACAACGCGCAAGCGTAGCCTTCGCGGCTGCTGGACACCATATGCTCGATGTTGAAGTGGTTTTCACCAAACAGCGTGGTCACCTGGCTGATGACGCCCGGCACGTTCCGGTGCAGCACCACCACGCGGGTTTGATACGGTTGCAGCTGGCCCAGGCTGGCAGCGGGATAGTTGACGGAATTTTCGATGTTGCCGTTGTCCAGGTAGTCCATCAGCTGGCGCACAGCCATTTCGGCGCAGTTATCCTCCGACTCCACGGTGGAGGCGCCCAGGTGCGGGGTGAGGATGGCATTGGGAAAGTGGATGTTTTTTTCGTTGGGAAAATCCGACGCGTAGCAGCGCAGTTTGCCGGCTTGCAAGGCCTGGCCTACAGCGTCCTCGTCCACCAGCTCGGCGCGTGCAAAGTTCAGCAGCACCGCGCCTTCTTTCATCCGGGCGATGACATCGGCGCTGATCATACCCCTGGTTTTATCGTTCAGCGGCACATGGATGGTAATAAAGTCCGCCTGCTCCAGCATGGGGTCCAGCGTGGGCGTGTGCTGCACCGAGCGGGACAGCTGCCAGGCAAACTGCGGGGTGATCATGGGGTCGTACCCCATCACCTCCATGCCCAGGCCCACCGCATCGTTGGCTACCCGGTAGCCGATGGCGCCCAGGCCGATGACGCCCAGCTTTTTGCCGCGCACTTCGGTGCCTTGAAAAGCGGACTTGCCCTTCTCCACCTGCTGGGCCAGGCTGGCGCCTGCCTCCAGGCTGCGCACCCAGCCGATGCCGCTAACGATGCCGCGCACGGAGAGGACCAAAGCTGCGGTCACCAGCTCGGCTACGGCGTTGGCATTGGCACCCGGCGTATTGAACACCACGATGCCTTTCTCGGCGCAGCGTGCCAGCGGGATGTTATTCACCCCGGCGCCAGCCCGGGCAATGGCCCGCAGGCTGTCCGGCAGGCAGACGTCGTGCAGCGGCGCTGAGCGCACCAGCCAGGCGTCGGCTTCGTCGGGCGAAGTGATGATTTCATAGTGATCTTTGAACTGCTGCAGGCCTGTAGGCGCAATGGCGTTCAGGCAGGCGATCTGTCGTTGTTTCATGCTAATTCTCCCTTTCCGGGGTGCTTTTTCTCAAAGTCCTCCATAAAGCCCACCAGCTTGGCGACGCCCTCATAGGGCATGGCGTTGTATATGCTGGCGCGCAGGCCGCCTACGCTGGCGTGCCCTTTTAAGGTGGTCAGCCCGGCGGCTGCGGCTTCCTTAACAAATAGGGCGTCCAGGTCGGCATCGCCCGTCACAAAGGTAACGTTCATGAGGGAGCGGCTGTTTTTCTCGGCGGTGCCGCGGAAGAGGCGGCTTTGGTCCAGATAATCGTACAGCAGCGCCGCCTTTTTCTGGTTGACAGCCTGCATCGCAGCCAGCCCGCCCTTGCTCAGCAGGTGCTTGAACACCTTACCGCAGATGTATACCGCGTAGCAGGGCGGCGTGTTGAACAGCGACTGTTTGTCGGCGTGGGTTTTGTAGGTGAGCATCGTGGGCGTGCCCGGGAACACGCTGTCGGTGATCAGGTCGTTTCGGATGATCACGATGGTGACGCCCGCGGGCCCGATGTTTTTCTGCGCGCCGGCGAAGATCACCCCATAGCGGCTGACATCCAGCGGCTCGGACAGCAGGCAGCTGGATAGGTCGCCCACCAGCGGCACAGCGCCGGTGTCGGGCAGGCTGTGATACTTGGTGCCGAAGATGGTGTTGTTCTCACAGATGTATACATAATCGGCCGTGGGGTCCAGCGGGAGGCCGTTCAGGTCCGGAATGTAGGAGAAATTTTTGTCCTCGCTGGAGGCTGCCACGCGCACGGCGCCATACTTTCGGGCTTCTTTCGCGGCTTTCTGCGCCCAGCTGCCCGTGACCAAGTAGTCGGCGCGGGCATTGCGCATCAGGTTCATGGGCACCATGGCGAACTGCGTCCAGGCGCCGCCCTGCAGGAACAGCACGGTGTAGCTGTCCGGTATGCCGGCTAAGGCGCGCAGATCCTTCTCTGCATCCTGCATGATCGTCTGGAACGCGGAGGACCGGTGGCTCATCTCCATCACCGACATGCCGGTGCCGTTATAGTTCAGCATTTCCGCTGCGGCTTCCCGCAGCACGTCCTCCGGCAGCATCGCTGGCCCGGCGGAAAAATTATATACTCGTTGCATGAAGGGCCCTCCTTTGTACGGCGATGATGCCGTAGCCAACATTCCTTCAGCGCTATAGCGCGCTAAAGATAAAGTTAAAATATCACAAGCGAAAAATCATGTCAACAATGCCAATAAATTTTCCAACGTTTTCCGCCAGCCGGAAATTACGCACCAGCATTTGACGATTAGATAAAGAAGCACTATCATATCGATGCATACCGTCAGCCGGCGCACAGCAGGGTGTGACTTCATTTGATTATGCCCGCCACGCTTATGGATCGGGGATGAACGCGGTTTCCCGGCCATGGCGGGTGAATCGGCTTTTCGAACGAATGAAAAACGGGAGGGTATCTGACATGACCATCGCATTTATCGGCGTTGGCGTCATGGGCATTTCCATGGCAAGGAACCTGATGAAACAAGGGCACAGCCTGCGCGTGTACAACCGCACTGCGTCCAAGGCTGCGCCGCTTGTCAAAGAGGGCGCGCAGCAGTTTGACAACATCTGCGACTGCGTACAAAGTGCAGAAGCTGTTATCACCATGGTTGGCTATCCAAAGGATGTGGAACAAGTTTACCTGCATGAGGGCGGCGTCCTGGACAGCGCGCAAAAGGGTGCCCTGGTGATTGACATGACCACCACCAGCCCGAAGCTCTGGGAAGGGATTGCAAAGAAAGCGCGTGAAAAGGGGCTGCGCCCGTTGGATGCCCCGGTTTCCGGCGGCGACAGTGGCGCCCGGGCCGGCACCCTGGCCATTATGGTGGGCGGGCTGGAAGAGGATTTCAAGGCTGCTTATCCGCTGTTTGAGGCTATGGGCAAGACCATCGTCCTGGAAGGCGGCGACGGCGCCGGCCAGCACACCAAAATGGCGAACCAGATTGCCCTTGCGGGCTGTTTGGCCGGCGTAGCGGAAGCCATCCGCTATGGCGAGGCTGCCGGGTTGGATCTGACGCTGATGCTGGACACCATCTCTACCGGCGCAGCCGGCTCCTGGCAGATGAGCAACAACGGCTATAAGATGATCTCCGGCGACAAGGCCCCGGGCTTCTTCATCAAGCACTTCATCAAGGACCTGGCCATCGCGCAGGAGGAGGGCGAGCAGCGTGATCTGACCTTGCCCATACTCAAAAAGACGTTAAAAATGTACAGGAAAATGGAGGAGAAGGGCAAGGATGACCTGGGCACCCAGGCGTTGATCGACCTGTACCGCGAGGATTAGAAAAAATTTACTTATCATGGCGCAGCTGCAGACTTGTCTTTTTGCCTCTGACTGTGTCGCTGTTTACTCGGCGTAGCGCTCTGTTACGCCTACATTTACGATACTCAATTCGCAATGATTGGCTGTCTGCGTGCCGGGGATGGCGCTTGTCATTCTCTATTGCTTATTGGGCAGACGTTCGCCTTTATCCGCCACTGGCCGGCGGCTCACTCTGTCCTTTGCCAGAGACAAAAATACTGTGCTGCTTTGTGCGCCACGATTGCGTAATTTGCTCTAAAAAGGAAGGCTTTTGCCTTCCGGAAAACGGAGCGCGCCCATGTGAATCACATAAAGGCGCGCTTTAGGGAATTTACATTACATCTGCTCGTAATAATCCTGATAATATCCAAGATATTCCTGATAACCCATACTATCCAGAGTGTCGAAGTAGTCAACCAACTCTTCGTCTGTTACAGGGCGGGTTCCGTTGATGAATTTGGCGATTTCCTGCGTGGCGTAGCTTTCCAGAGAAACTCGAAGATCCGCAAGCGCTGTGTTTTCCTCCTCGCTAAAAAACACGATGGAAGGATAATCGACGACGAGATAGGGCATCAGATTCTCCTGAATGGAATAGAGAGCCCATTGCCAGGGCTGTGTAGCGTTTTCTGCGCTATATACCAGCTCTACGTACTGATCCTCGTTGCCGCTGAGGGCATAGCCGGCGTAACTCTTATTCACCATGTAGCCGAATCTCTCGGTAAAACCCGCAACCTCACCCTGCACCAGTTCGCCAACCAACTGCCATTTGCCATTTTTTACGCCGCGATATACGCGAGATCCGGTGCTTAGATCAAAATCATATCCGTCTGTCATTCCGTACAGAAGTTCTGTTTGATCGGCAGAAGGACCAGCCCAGCTCAGCAGCGCGTGAGTGGAATCGGCGTTGTAGAACCAATCGATCCACGCGACCGCAGCTTTGATATTCTTACATTCGGCAGAAACACTGCACTGTCCGATTCTCAAACCGTTGGACATTAAGCCCCAGGAAGGTTCGGATTTATACGCGCTGATTAGAGGCTGTCCGCCCCAGTAGTCCGTAAAATTGCTTCCTTCTTTCAGCCCGCTGCCTACGGAACTGGGGAACACGCCAATTTTCCCTTCTGCTAGCGAAGCGTTTACGGCGGTTGCGTCCAGCGTGAAATAGTCCTTGGCGATCAGGTTCTCTGAATAGTATTGGTTCATTAGCTTAAGATACTCACCGAACACCTCACGGTCTCCAAAGGGGATCGTTACTTTGCCGTCGCGCAGAGAAACTTCGAAGCCATACACATCAGTGCCTGTATAGCCAAGCGCGTTCAGAATCAGATAGCCGGGGCTTATGACCGTGTTGTACTCGCCGAGGGCACTGTAACCTCCTCCCAGAGGAATACAGTCGGGATAAAGTTTCTTAAACGCTGTGAGAAGCTCGTGAAGCTCATCGAGCGTAGTTGGCGATTTGAGGCCGGTTTCCTCAAGCCACTTCTGGTTGATCATGAAGTTGCCTTTGACACCGGTGATGTTGATGCCAGTTATGGTTTCCGTGCCCGTAATGCGGGGCATAGAATACACCTTGCCATCCTTTGTCGCCAAAGAGGAGAGCCATTCCGGATGCTCCTTTAGCAACGCGGTGAAGTTGGGCATGTACTCTTCCGTGAAGTACGGGGACAGATCTAGTAGCATGCCTTCTTCCTGTCCATAGCGGACGATATCTGCCGTGCTCAGCCGGCACAACATGATGTCTGGTATGGAGTCGGAAGCGAACGCAAGGCTAACGAACTGATCGTTATCCAGTGTTACGGTCACATCGAAATCGATGTTGAGTTCGCGGCGGCAATACTCCCAGAACCACAGATTGGACGGGTCACCGGTTGATGCGTTTCCGTCAGTTGCCAGCGTAAGCCGAGTCAATTCGGGAACGAGAGGTTCTTCCGCCATGGCGGCGCAGCTGACTAGCATGAGACAAACGGTCAGCAAGAGTGCAAGTGACTTTTTCATGATACATACCTCCGTTTTTTATTATGATAGGCGCTATGAACGCCCAATCAATCAGTTTTCATCAGCCCTTTACAGAGCCGATCATAATGCCGGTTACAAAAAACTTCTGCACGAATGGATATGCGACCAGTAGAGGCAATGTGGAGACGATAATCAGTGAATACTTCATAGAGTTTGCCATATATGCCTGGTGTGCAGCCTCTGCCATCAGTTCCACATCAGTAAGCGACTGGGAGGCGCCGCTCGTCGCAAGCTGGTTCAAAATCAAGATATTCCGTAGGACGAGTTGCAGGGGATATAGGTTTTTCTTGGTGATGTATATCATCGCCCGAAAATAGCTGTTCCAATGAAACACTCCATGAAACAGCGCCATGACAGCGATAATTGCGGAGGAAAGCGGAAGAACCATCTGCACAAAGAAACGGAATTCGTTGGCACCATCGATAATGGCTGCCTCATGGATTTCTTCCGGCAAAGAGGATGAGAAGTAGGTTCGGCACACAATCAAGTTGTAGCAACTGACGCCGGGACCAATGATCAGTGCCCAGCGCGTGTTGATAAGGCTTAAATCCTTATACAGCAGGTAGGTGGGCACCATGCCACCGCTAAAGTACATTGTGATAAAGAAGTACCAGGAGATCAGCGTTTTGAGCGGCAGGTCCCTTCTACTAAGCACGTAGGCGGCGGGGATCGTCAATAGCAGGCTGTACAACGTGCCTCCGGCGGTATAGAGGATTGTATTCCGATATCCCACCCATACATCATCGTATCGGAATACATTTTTATATGCATCCAGCGTGAAGCCGGAGGGTGCCAGCACCACCTTTCCATAATATACCGCGAACGGATCAGAGACGGAAGCGATCACGATGAAGTACAACGGATAGACAAGTACCAGCCCGAGGATCAGCGTTAGTGTCATGTTTAACGAATCAAAAACGATGTCGGAGCGGCTGCGAGGGATTTTACCATGCTTGCGGTGCAATACGGAACCGTTCATTTCTTTTTCATCTCCTAAAATATGCTGACCTTGGTTACCAGCTTTGAAATCATATTGACAATGATAATAATTGCGATCTGGAGTATGTTATTGAATAAGGAAATTGCGGTAGAGTAGCTGAACTGAGCGTCTACAAGACCGATCTGGTATACGTAGGTGGATGTCACCTGCGATACGGACAGGTTAAGCGAGTTTTGCAACAGGAACACCTTTTCAAAGCCCACCGTCAGCATGTTCCCCGTTTGGAGAATCAGCAGGGTGATCGCTGTGGGCAGCAGAAAAGGGATATGAATATAAGTGACGATCTGGAACCGGTTCGCTCCATCGATATGCGCTGCCTCAATCCACTCCTGGGATACGTTGGAAAGTGTTGCTGTATAGATAATAGTACCCCAGCCTAAATCCTGCCAAACACCGCTCCATACATACAGACTTCTGAAGTAGTTGGGATTTGTCATAAAATCGCGGCGCTGTAGGCCTAACGCATCGAGCATTGCGTTGATGACGCCGCTGGACTCGTTCGTGAACAGCAACACCATGGAGCACAGCACGATAACGGGCACAAAATGAGGCGCATAAGAGACCATCTGAATAGTTTTCTTATAGCGTCCGTCGCGTAGTTCATTGAGCATCAGGGCGAAGAAGAAAGTGCAGGGAAAAGTCGCGAGCGAATAAAGCTGTATGGCGATTGTATTCCACATAATGTCCCAGAAGTAGGGATAGTTTATAAAACGCGAAAAATGCTTCAGCCCGACCCATGGGCTTCCCCATATGCCCTTGCTGGCACGAAAATTTTTGAACGCAATCTGCACACCATAGAGCGGGATATAATGAAAAATGAAGATGGCGACAACCGCTGGCAGGATCATCGTGTATAGCTGCCAGTTGCGTCGAATCCTCCGCAGATATCGGATGACTAGAATCTGTGTCATGATGAATTCTCCTGATATTGTGTGATCACAGGGATAAGCCTGCATTCAGTTGTCACTCACCGGGAATAGTTTACAGCTCATTTCCGTCACTTGGTGCACATGCGCGCAGGACTGCCGTTTTGGGTTCACACCTCTTTCCTTATGCCGCGGAAGTTGAACGTGCGCCTCCAAGCTAAGGCATAGCATACGATCATTCTTGATTCGCACGCGTACGATACCCGGCCTGCCATATCTTGTCAGACTTCCCAGGAAATTCATGTGAAGCCTCTCTTTCCCCTGCGTCAACGTTAAAGATACTTCATATCGCAGCCCTCATTGGCCTGCAAAACGTTATCGATAAAACTGCGCACAAAGCCCCGTTCAATATCCGGGTGCTCTTTGCACTCAATGTGCGCAAGCCTCTCGGCAAGTTCCTCGTCGTTAATTTCTAAACGGATGCTGTTATTCTCGACATCGATGGAGATCAGATCGCCGTCCCGCACGGCAGCGAGTGGTCCACCAACCGCACTCTCCGGCGCGCAGTGGAGAATCACCGTGCCGAACGCGCCGCCTGACATGCGGCTGTCCGTGATACGCACAAAATCGTTTATACCCTGCCTGTATAGTTTCTTGGAAATGGGCAGATAATTGCCGAACTCAGGCATTCCGGGGGCGCCCACGGGACCATAGCCACGCAGCACGATCACAGTATCTGGCGTCATATCGCTGTCTTCGTCGAGCAGATATCTCTCCGCCTCGGCAAGATCGTCGAATACCTTCGCATGTCCCGTATGCTTCAGCAACCGCTCGCTAGCTGCTGATCGCTTGATGACACAGCCACCCGGTGCGAGATTTCCCTTCAGCACAGCGATACCTCCGGAAGGCAGAATGGGATCGTCGTAGGGCCGAATCACGTCGCGATCAAAAGCGCTCTCGGCGACGACGAGGTTCTCCCGAACGGTTTTGCCTGTCACGGTCAGACATTCTGTATTCAATTGAGGAAACAGCTCTTTCATAAGGGCGCGAACGCCGCCCGCAAGGCCGAAATCGCCGACGGAATGTGTGCCATGCGGCTTTACATTGACCAGAAGCGGGGTTTCGCCACTGATTTTGTCAAATTCCATCAGATCCAGCGTAATGCCTCCGCGACGCGCGATAGCCGTCAAGTGAATGATCAGGTTTGTGGAGCCGCCCACCGCCATGAGTACGCGAATCGCGTTTTCAATGCTTGCCCGAGTAATAATATCGCGTGCCTTGATATCGTGCTCGACAAGATAGAGTATCTGCCGGCCTGTCATTTCCGATATTCGCAGCATTTCTGAGGAAACCGCGATACATGCGGCACTTCCGGGGAGCGCGAGGCCGAGCGCTTCCGCAATAGTCTGACAGGTATTTGCCGTGCCCATGATGGGACATGCTCCCGCCGAGCCATACAGACAGCCCTCCCGGCGCGTAACCTCCTCCAGGTCGATTTCTCCCATGTTGTAGCGCGTCCACAGCTTGAAGCTGTCTGTGCCACAGCACAGCGGCTCCCCTTGGTAAGAGCCTGGTAGCATTGTCCCCCCCGGAAGAAAAATCGTTGGCTTGTTCGCCGAGACGGCAGCCATGAGCTGTGCTGGAATGTTTTTATCGCAACCGCCTATAAGCACCACACCGTCAAAGGGATGACGGCTGATTAGCTCCTCGGTGGTTATGGAGAGCAGATTGCGGTATATGAGGCTGGAAATATCGAAGAACACCTCGCAGATGGAGAGTGTATTGACCTCCAGAGGGAATCCCCCCGCTGACCATACACCGCGCTTGACTGCTTCGCTGAGCTGGCGAAAATGTACATGGCCTGGGTTTGTTTCAGCCCATGTATTGATGATGCCGATGATTGGCTTTTCAATATCCTGATCGGTATATCCCATAGATTTTAAAAGGGCGTTGCGCAGAAGCCCCAGACGCGTGCCACGCTTTTTCCATACGATGGAATCGTTGTTTTTCATCTGGAACTCTCCTTATCCCCGCATCCCGTTGAAATAGGGCACAATCCGCTCATAATGCTCCTCGAATATCCTGTCGTATATGGGATCCTTCGTAAAGGTTGGCTTTCGGCAATAATCGGAAGCGATGATGCCACGCTTTTTCAGAATACGTTTTTCGTAGGCGATGATCATCTCCACATTCTGCCGGATGTGATTGAGAATCGGAAGAACCAATTCACTGTGCGTTTTCATGGCGGCAGCGCGGTCTCCGGAGATGTATTCGTCGTACATTTTCAGATAGATATCGAACATGGAACAACCTGGCAGCGCGCCAACCGCGCCCCTGTCGAAGCATTCGATAAACTGATAGCCCGCATTCCCCAGAAAAACACTGATTTTTCGACTGGTTTCCTCCAGCAGCGTCGAAATATAGCTACCCGCTGGTTTGCACTCGATCTTGTAATAGCGGATGTTGGGCACTTCAGAAAACAGCCGCGCAAATACCTTTGGTTGAATAGCCACGCCCGTCTGCTCCGGCGCATATTGTGCCATAACCGGAATTTCGACGACCTGGCCTACCGCTTTCATATGGCCGTACAATGCCTCCGCGCTGGGCTTAAGAAAGAAGGGAGGCAGAAGCATCAGACAGTCCGCGCCCTCCTCCTGATAGAGTCGCGCACGCTTTACCGCAAGCTCCGTAGCGTGTTGGGTAACGGAAACGATGGATTTGCCTCCGTTCGCGCGACACTCCTCCACGGTAATCTTCACTAGTCGTAGGCTTTCCTCATCGGAGAGCTTATAATATTCCCCAGCAATTCCAAATAGCGTGACGCCCGGACAACCGCCCTGAACCAGCGTTCTGACCAGATTGCGAAAGCTGTCGTAGTCCACGTCGCCCTGGTTCGTAAAAGGCGTCGCAATGATCGGGCATATTCCTTGTAAATCGCTCATACTTGCACTCTCTATCTCTGTACGCGCCCGGAAACGTTGCCGCTGGCCAGTGTCAGCACTTCGCTTTCGGAAGCGTGATTGTAGTCTAGCTCAATGGTTTGCTTCAGGCAGCTTGCCGCCGCCGCGAAGCGGATGGCTCGTTCGCTGTCAAATTCATGAATCAACGCGTGAATTAGGCCGCCGCAAAAGCTGTCGCCTCCGCCCACGCGATCCACGATATGAATGCGGTAGGTATCGGAAAAGAAGGCGCCGCTTCTATCGTAGAGCATTCCGGCCCAGTCGTTCTCACTGGCAGAAATGCTTCCCCTCAGCGTAATTGCGACCTTTTCAAAGCCGAAGCGCTCCCGCAGTTGCTTTGCTACATCAACATAGCCATTGCGATCCAGTTTTCCGCTTTGTACATCCGTGTTGGTAGCGTGAATTCCGAACACATTTGCTGCGTCCTCTTCGTTGGCAATGCAGATGTTCACATAGGGCATCAGCACACTCATGATTTTACCGGCTTTCTCACGTGTCCAGAGCTTAGCGCGATAGTTTAAATCGCAGGAAATGCAAACGCCCTTTTCTTGGCAGGCAACGAGCGCGTCCATGCAGATATCGGGCAGCTCACTGCCTAACGCCGGCGTAATGCCTGAAAAATGAAACCAGTCTACACCCTCTAGAATGGAAGACCAGTTGAAATCCTCCCGTTTCGCAGTGGCGATAGAGGAGCCTGCACGGTCGTAAATAACCTTACCGCCGCGTTGGGATGCTCCCTTTTCTACAAAATAGAGGCCCAAGCGCGGACCGCCCCGCACGATCCCTTCAGTACGCACACCGTATCTGCGTAATGCGTTGATCGCGCACTGGCCGATTTCTGTCACGGGGACTTTGCTCACAAACGATGCGTCATCTCCGTAGTTTGCCAACGACACCGCTACGTTTGCCTCGCTACCTGCGTAGGAGGCTTCGAAGCGATCTGTCTGCACGAAACGCAGATATCCCTCCGGGTTCAGGCGCAGCATAATTTCTCCAAAGGTGATGATTCTGCTCATTTTACCCCACCGCCCTTCGGTATTCCGCGGCAAGCGCGGTGATTCTGTCCCACTCGCCGGCTTCAATCCAGCTTTTATTGACAAGATTGCCTCCCACGCCAATCCCGCAACATCCAGCCTTCAGAAAGCTTGTAGCGTTTTCTGGGTTTATGCCGCCCACAGCTATCATCTCAATATGCCTGAGGGGAGATCTAATTGCCGAGACATACGCGACTCCCAGTGTTCCTGCCGGAAATACTTTTACGATATCCGCACCCGCACGGTGGGCAAATTCGATCTCAGAGGGCGTCATTGCCCCGGGAAAAGAGGCGAGTCCGAGAGACTTTGTCTCCCGGATGATCGACAAATCGGTATTAGGCGAAATCACATATTTTGCGCCCGCATCGGTAGCAATATGAAGCTGCTCTGATGTGATTACCGTACCCGCGCCAACAAGCATTTTCTCCCCCATTGAGCGGCAAACAGCCGTGATGGCGGCAGCTGTATCCACCCATGTTTCCGGATGGGACTGATCGAATGTAACCTCCATCAGCTCAATGCCACCAGCGAAAAGCGCATGGGAGAGAGCAACTGCGTATTCGCTCGAAAGCCCCCGGACAATTGCAATAATCTTGCTTCTGCGCACGAACGAAAGCGTATCCATATATCCATCACTCTCCATATCCATATTTTTCCTGAGTCTCCGTTTGTAGGGAGGCACCGCCGTCAATTGGGAGTGTGGCGCCGGTAATCGAATTTGCGTATGGTCCACATAAGAACAGCGTTGCCTGGCCGATCTCCTCGGGGGTGCACCAGCGTCTGAGTGGAATATGATAATAGCTCGCCTCCCGGCTGCCCATGCGGGCTGTGCCGGTGTCCGTCCATCCAGGCGCTATGCAGTTGACGCGAATTCTGTACCCGGCAAGTTCCACTGCGGCGCTTCTGCACAGCTTCACAAGCGCTATCTTCAGCGCTCCATAGCAAGAGCACATAGGATGCTGCATATAAGCATTGTTAGATGCAATCAGCACAATGCTTCCGCAAATTTGCCGGCTCCGCATCAACCGTGACGCCTCCTGGATTCCAAAATAATTTCCCTTAAAGTTCAGGGCGGTCATCAGATCAAAATCGGACTCAGACATGTCCTCCAGACGGGCTTTCAGCGTCAGACCCGCGTTGCCAACGAAAACATCCAGTCGGCCAAAAAACCCGTCTGTCCGAGCAAACATAGCTCGCAAATCCTCTAATATGGTCAAATTAGCCTGAATTACCTCGCAACGCTGTCCAAACGTCCGAATTATCTCCTGCATCTCATAAGCCGGTTCAACGCTGCTGTTACAATGCAGCGCGATGTCATATCCGGCTTTCGCCATTTCTAAGGCGATTCCGCGTCCGATCCCAACGCCGCCGCCCGTGATTAATGCGACCTTACTCATGCAGCGAAAACTCCTTTGTTTCACAATTTGAGAAAATGTTTCAGAAACATATTTCTCAAAAAACTCAATGACGCATGCTAAAAACATAATCTTCTCGCATAGTATAGCACCATAATTTAGCGAAGTCAACAGTAATTAGACCTTTTTATTGAGATTTTTTTCTGAGGCATTAATCTTCTCGCTATTTGTTTCATGAAACAAAATTGAAATATACCCAATATCACGTATAGCTATTGCAATTTTTGCTGAGAGATGTTATACTCCGTACCGAAACGTGATGAAACGAAGGAGTTTTTATTTTATGTCTGCAACAGTGCGCGATGTCGCCAGGAAAGCTGGGGTTTCTGCTAGTACGGTTTCTCGCGTTTTAAGCGGCGTTTCGCCCGTGCGAGATGAAACGCGCGCTCGCGTGCTTGAAGCGGTTTCGGCGCTACGCTACAAATACAGACCTGTCCGAAGCAACAAAGATGCGGCGAATATCTCGCCGTGGGTAGAGAAAGAAAGCATCGGCATTCTGCTGCCGCGATCTTCTGGAAACGACTTTCCGGGCCACCCCACAATTTACAGCATCATCACCGCGTTTGTGGATGAGCTGCGTAATGCGGGCATCGGTAATTCTATTCTCCTGATTGATCCAGATCATCTCGATCATGTCGAAACACTGTTTACGCCTCGTTATAACGGGTATTTGATGATTGGCACGAGCGCGGGGGAGGAAGATAAACTGATCCCCTATATGATAAGCCATGGCATTCATCATGTGATTGTAAACCGCTGGATGAACGAGAAGTATATGAATTACGTCAACATCGATGATGTGACCGCTTCAGAAGAGGCTGTATCCTATTTGGTTTCGCTCGGTCACCAGCGCATCGTGTTTATCGGAGGCGATTGTAAGCTGCGCAATACCTCTCTGCGTCTGATCGGCTATCGCAAAGCGATGGATGATGCGGGATTGACGGTACCGGACGAATGGATCATGACTGGTGAATACAGCGAGGAATATGGCTATAAAGTCGCCGACAAGCTGCTTGCGCTTTCTCCTGTTCCCACAGCCGCTTTTTTTTGTTCCGATATGATTGCCATCGGATTTCAGCGTCGTTGCCAGGAATTGGGCGTTCGCCTACCCGAACAGCTTTCTATGATTGGCTATGGCAATGTGAGTCTATCCTCTTATATGCGCCCGGCGCTTACCACCGTGGAAATTCCAGTCGAGGCGATGGGCCGTCAGTCGGCGCTTGCGCTGCTTAATCTGATTCGTACGCCTTCCGTGGCGCGCGTGCAGATTCTGCTACGGGCACCACTGCTCTTACGGCAGTCCTGCTGCGAACTGGTAAAATAAATAGGAAAATGGGAGGGTTTGGGAAAAATGCAAATAAGCAAAAATGGATTTAGCCTTCAATTGAGGTCGGACGGGTCGTTTGACATCATCTTGGGGCATCTGCGATTCACGCAGCAAGCAGAGGGCTTTGTGGCTGACGAAATGAGCGCTGACTGCGATTCAATTCGCTACCGTCTCACGCGTGCGGACGGACTGGTCCTCCGCGCGCGCTTGCGCCTTTTGGTAGACAGTGCAGAGCTGACGCTGGATGCTGAAGGAAACCCTGAAAGCGTGGATTATCCTGGTGCGACGCTGACGATGCCGGGAGATGTATCGCTCCTGCCAATCGGTGGAGGATTCGCCTTTCCCGTGGACGATCAGGAAGTTCAGGTGTTTCCCGAGGAAGCTTATACACATTCATCCGAACAGTCTATGGGAATGATTGGTCTGACACGTGGCGATGGCTGGTTGGTGATAGCAGCCGTAACCCCATTTGATTTGATGGTAAGGCGTGCGAGAGACAGCAGAGGTCTTTTGCGCCCCTCTCTTCACTGGACACCAGAACTAAAAAAGTGGGGCTATGAACGCGTGCTGCGCTTTTTCATTGGTGAAGCGGGTGGCCTGACAGCGGCATGCCTTCGTTATCGCGGTTTCGCGAAGGAACAGGGGTTTGTCGTGACGCTTCGGGAAAAAATGAAGAAGCTGCCGCAACTTGAACGCCTAATTGGAGCGGCTGACATCTGGGTATGGCACGATCGCTACGAAGAAGCGATGTACTCTGATTCTCTGGAGGAAATCGATATAGCTAACGATGAGGCGAGGGTTGCTATTGCTCGCGAAATGAAAGACGCAGGCATGGAGCGTGCGATTTTTGGTCTATTCTTTACGGAGGATTTCCATTCGTCTTCTAGGCTACGCGAATTGGGCTATCTAGTTACAAAATACGACAATTACAGCGATCTATTGCCCAGCGATATTGCGCCGTTGATTCCTCCCAATCGCATTAAAATATGCGATTATACGGAGCGTAGAATGAAAAATTGGCCCCAGGATGCAATCAGGCAGGCAGACGGAAGCTTTTTCAACACATGGAGCCTGCGCGGCACGGATGGTATAATGTACGATCAGAACCGGATGTGCGCGCGTCAGGCGAAAGTCGCCATGAAAGACGAGATACCCCGATACGCGGCGAAATATGGTTGCGACACATGGTTTATCGATGTAGTAGGCACCACGCTTATGGAATGCTACGACAAAACACATCCCATGTCCCGGCGACAATGCGCCCAAAGCAAACAGGACGCCCTGCGCGCTATCATGGACGATGGACTGGTTAACGGTACTGAGGAAGGTGCGGAATTCACAGTGCCTGCAATCTGCTACGCCGAAGGGCGTATGAGTCCAGCAAGTTACCGCAACGACGATGCCGGACGTCGCAAGGCCCGTCTGCTTTCTCCCGAGGAACACTCAGATAAATTTGATCGCTTTATGCTCAATCCCGTTTACCGCGCACCATTGTGGGAACTGGTATACCACGATTGTACGGTTAGCTACTGGTATTGGGGCGATAGCAGTAACAGCTGTATGGAACTCCTGCCGCTGCGCGATTTGTACAACTCGCTCTATGGCACGCCACCGCTGTATTCGTTCCACACTGGAGAGTGGCCGCAGATTCGGGAACGCATCCTGAAATCGCAGAGGCGCGCCTGCCGTGTGGCGAGGATGGTCGGTCTGGAGGCGATGGTATGTTTTGAATATCTTACGGAGGACAAGCTGGTTCAGCGCACACAGTTCGCAAATGGTGTGCAGGTTACGGCAAATTTCTCTGGCGTGCCGTATAGGCTGGAGAACGGTTCACTGTTGCCTCCCGGCGAGGAGGATATTATAGTGAGAAACGCTGAGCGATAAACCCTTTCGCTGTTCCAAGAGTACCAAGCGATCAAAGAATGTGAGGTATGCATGGGAGTAGAATACCGGTGCGAAGCTCAGTTTCGCACCAAGGGCGATCCGTAAGTGATCCGTAAGTGATCGCCCTGTCAAGAACAGCGGTTCATTGACAAATAGGGCTTAGGTATGATAGGATTTTTTCTGTCAGCAGAAGCTGGCAGGGGTTCGCTCAGGCGAGCCGTCATCGTTTCATTATTTCAGCAATGCCGGTATCATGAAGGTGCCGATGGCTCTCCGAAGAGGGTTGTCGCACCTTTTGCTGTTATTGAAGGTGTAAAAAAAGAACAGGAGGATGTTGATCATGAATGCTTTGAGAAAAGTGCTGAGCCTGGTGTTGACGCTGTGCCTTTGCTGCAGCCTGGCTGCAACTGCCTTTGCTGCCATCTTTGTCGACGCGCATGGAAACGAGATCGAGCTGGACGATACCCTGGAGGCGTATAGCAGTGTCGTTCTGTATGGAGCTGATGATGCTGCCCGGAAGGGCGAAACCAATCTGGGCGATCTGTGGGCAGACGCGCTGCGCTGGTTTGCGGCTTCCGGCACCATCAACGAATACTTTGAGGAAGACGACGTAACGGCAGGCAACGCCGAAATCGCCGTGGATGCCGATCATATCGTCGCCCTGTGGAATGGCGGCAACCTGCGGGCTGACATTGCTGAAGGCAAATTTGGCGCGGAGCAGCTGGCCGAAGTGTTGCCCTACCCCAACACGGTCGCCGTCGTGTACATGACCGGCGCCCAGTTGCAGGAAGCCCTTGAAGCCGCGTCTCAGGCTTTGCCCTACAACGAGGAAACCGCTGCTTCCTGCGCCTCCTTCATGCAGGTTTCGGGTATGAAGTATACCGTGGATACCACCAAAGAATATGACAAGGGGGAAGCCTATGGCGATCATTGGTTCATCGCCAAGTCCTTGGGCCGCGTAACGGTCAGTGAGATCAACGGCCAGCCTTTTGATGCCGAAGCTACATATGCCGTCATCATCAGCAACGCCAACTTCAACGGCATGGACTCTTCCTACATGTTCAAAAACGCTGCGGAAGCCAACGAAAAGAGCACCATCACCACGGCTGTCGTGCGCGATGTGGTGTGGCTGTACATCGCAGGTGAACTGAACAACGTGATTGGTGAAGACTATGCTCAGGCGCAAGGGCGAATCACCATTGTCGAGGCGGCTCAGTAATTTCCCTGCCCATTCATAAAAGAAAACCTGTGCTGCCATCAATACTGTGCCATTGATCCATGGTTGGTTGCGGATGGTCAGGATGAGCAGCGCGCGGATAACAGCAAGCCTTTGAGGCTTGCTGTTATCCACATTTATACTCAGAAGAAGCGGAGGCACCAAAAGATGCGCCGGGAGCTTGAAAGCGTACTTTCAGAAATAGAAAAAGCCATCGTTGGCAAACGGGATGTGATCAACAAAATCCTGATGGCGCTGCTGGCAGACGGCCATATCCTGATGGACGATGTTCCCGGCATTGGCAAAACCACGCTGGCTGTGGCGATCAGCCGGGCCGTGGGGCTGAACTATCAGCGCATTCAATTTACGCCCGATGTGCTGCCCTCCGATATCGTGGGCTTTTCCATCTACGACAAGGACAGCGGCAGCTTTGTATACCGTCCGGGGGCGATCAGCAATGCTCACCTGGTGCTGGGCGATGAGATCAACCGCGCTTCCAGCCGAACCCAATCAGCCCTGCTGGAGGCCATGGAAGAACGACAGGTCACCGTGGATGGAGAGACTTATCCGCTACCAACCCCCTTTGTGGTTATCGCCACCCAGAACAGCGTGGGCACGGCGGGCACGCAATCGCTGCCCTATGCGCAGATGGATCGCTTTTTGGTGCGCCTGTCCATCGGATATCCCGATTATGAAGCGCAGATGACGCTGCTAAAAGATCGGCAGACAGAAAACCCCTTGGACCAGGTGCGCTGCGTGTTGAGCCGGGAACAGCTGATGGCCATGCAGCGCCAGGTGCGCCAGGTGACGGCTAAGGACAGCATCCTGGACTATATCACCCGCCTGACCATGGCTTCCCGTGATCATGAGATGATCGAACTGGGGATCAGCCCGCGCGGAGCGCTGTTTCTGGATCGAATGGCAAAGGCCAATGCCTGGCTGGCAGGGCGCGATTATACCACCGGCGCGGATGTGCAGGCGGTGTTTATGGACGTGTGCACGCACAGGATCATCCTGAGCCGTCATGCCCGCGCTGCGGGGACAACCGCAGAGGCTGTGCTGAACGACCTGCTGAAATGCGTTGAAACGCCGGATTCCAGGAGCGGCACATGATCCGTTGCCGGATAGGATATTCAATCATGCTGCTGTCGGTAGCCTGTCTCTATTTTTTCGAGAACAATGCCGGAACCCGCATATTGCTCACGGCTTCCATGTTGCTGCCGGTATGGTCCCTTTTCTGTGCAAAACGGACGGCGGGAAAGGTTGGCTGCAGGCTGGCATTGCCGGAGAAACTGCAAAAGAAAGAGATTGCACAGGGAAAATGCCATATCACAGGTGCCATGCTGCTGCCTTGCTGTGCTATTATCTGCAAATTGGACATCAGGAATCCCCTCGTGTGCGAAGGTTCGGCAAAGGAACTGCAAACGGGCAGCGATGCCGTATCGTTTTCGCTGTCCAGCGCCTGTTGCGGCCAACTCCAGGTAAGGATGGCGATCGTTGAAGTCCGGGATTGGTTTGGGTTGTGGCGGTTTCCCCTGTCTGTTTCTGCGGAGCGCAGCGTCCCGGTTCTTCCCAGGCTCCATGAGGTCAGGATAGATTTGACAGAAACGGAGAATTGGACAGCCTCCGGGCAGAAAAACGGAGGATCAAGGCAAA
Organism: Christensenellales bacterium; assembly: GCA_050952845.1. Classification (GTDB taxonomy): domain Bacteria; phylum Bacillota; class Clostridia; order Christensenellales; family Aristaeellaceae; genus JAGVSV01. The sequence continues at coordinate 2,957,293 of JBMNLP010000001.1, read as the reverse complement.
AAACGGGCGAGCCCGACAGCGAGATCCGTGAATATGTCCCAGGCGATCCTGTACGGCAGATCCACTGGAAACTATCGGCTAAAACAGACCGCCTGCTGCTGCGGGAGAACGAGCTTTCCGGCGGCACGGAATTGCTTTTGATGCTGGAAACCGCGCTTGCAAGGCACAGCCCAAAGGACATGGATGCAGCTGTAGAAGGCTTGCTGTCCGCATCGTATGCATTGGCGCAAGCTGCTTTCCAGCATGACGTATGCTGGTACGATCATGGCAGCGGTGAATTGAAGTGGGTCGAGGTGGAAACAGCACGGGAATATGACCGCTTGCAGAAAGCGATCCTCCAATCTTCCTCAAACGAACAGGCGGAAAACCTGGGGGAAATTTTCAAAAGCCATTATCCGCATGCGCATCCTGCCCGTGTCATCGTTTTCAGTCCTCATGCTTTTTCTGACGTAACATCGTTGCTTGCGGAGCACACTGCCGTGACGATGGTTTTGCCGGAGAATGTGCCGTATGGGGTGGTGGAGCGGGGCGTATCGATCATCACGCTGCCGGATCTCCTGGGCAGACAGGGAAAAAGGATATGACCATGGGACGACGTCGTATATTACCCTTCTGCATCGCTGCAGCCTCGGCTTCCCTGCTGCTGCTTTTCCTGCTGCCCAGCGCCAGGCAGGGCATGGCCACTTTGTGCAACCGCTTGTTTGATTGGAGCGAAGCTGTCAACACCTATGTGTATGACCGTTTCCCTGTATCGCCGGAGCAAAATACAGCCCTGGCAGCCCTGCTGTTGCTTGTCTTCTGCGGTGCCTGGTGCGCGATCCTCGCCACATTCCGCAACAAGCTGCTGGTTATGCTGACAACCCTTGTCCTTGCCGGTTTACAGGTGTATTTTGGTCTTGCCCTGCCCGCATGGGGCAACGTGCTCCTGTTTGCTTTTCTGGGCTTTCTGCTGCTGCCGCAGCCGGTTTCTTTAAAAACGGCGCTGTGCTATGCTTTGTCGATCCTGACGATTACAGCTATGATCCTCCTGATGTGGCCTGGCGTAGACGCAGCCACTGAAACAGCCTCGGAACGCGTACGGGATGATATCAGCCGTATGGCGCAAAGCATCACGGGGACGGCGGCTGAAATGCCCGCGGACAGGATGGAAACAAGGCGTGTCAATACGCAATCCCTGCTGACAGGCGAGCGGGAAGCTCAAAGCGGCAAAACCTACCGCCTGGTGACGGTGGAGGAAGAAAAGATATCCATGCCCCATTGGATCAACTACCTGAAAATCATCCTGCTGCTATTGTTATCCATCGCCCTGCTGATCCTGCCCTTTGCGCCGTTTGCGGTGCTGAACGCCAGGCGGAAAAAGGCGCTGGCAGCCCGTCAAGCCTTTCAGTCGGAGGACACGAACAAAGCCATCTGTTCCATGTTCCGCCATGTGATCGCCTGGCTGAAAGCGACCGGGCATGATGCCGGGAACCTCCTGTTTCGCGCCTGGCCCGAAGCGCTGGCGGACCGGCTGCCGGAAGACTATTTGAAACAGTATGCCCGTTGCGCGGAACTGTTTGAAATGGCGGCATACAGCGACCATCCCATGGATGAGGAGCAGCGGGCGCAGATGCGCTCTTTAATGGATGAAACGGAACGGATGCTGTATGAACAAGCTGATTGGAAACAGCGCTTCCGCCTCAAGTATGTGGCGTGTGTTTGCGAATGAAAAGAAACGAATTCAAACAGGCGATGCTCCTGTTGTTTGTGGCCATGCTGGCGCTGCCTTTGGCGGGATGCCGCACCCGGACAACAGGCACGCTGCCGGAAGGTGAAACGCTGGCTACCGATGCGTCCTCTGAGCAGGCTGCGGAGGCGATGGCGGGCAGCCTGCCTTCTGTGGCAGAATTAACGGAGTTTTCCCGGGATGAGTTGAATGACGAACACGCTGCCAAAGCCGATCCGGACATCGAAACGCTGGAAAACCCGGAAGCAAAGCGAAAAGAATTTGATGAAAACGCAGCGGTAGAAGTTGTTCCGGGAACCGACCGGATGCTGCACGGCGAAGGAGAAGGGGAGGGGGCATTTGCCGACAGCAGCGACGCTGAACTGACTGTTTCCAAACTGAATGATGACTCCGAGGAAACAGCTACCCAGGTCGTTGCAGCGCAGGAAGCGGAGCAGGTGGGTGTCGCCGAAGATGCCGAGGAAGCGGATTCCGCCATGACATATTTCACCGTGCTGTTGCGGGACAGGCTGGACGCGCTCTACGAGTGCCAGCGGCTGAAAGTATACTGGGAAACAGCAGAGGACCATGTGACGATCTTCAAAACCTCCCCGGAGCATCATCTGATATTGAGCGCCGGGGCGTACGATGTATCTGCCCGGCTATTGCAGGAAAACCTGTTGGTGGATGATGGCTGGATCAGCAGAAAAAACCCGGGTGTGGTCGTGAAAGTTGTCAACGCCAACATACTGGGCAGCGGCGTTTCGTCCGCTTCCGGTGTAAAACCTGTTTATGACGGGCTGCTTGCCAGGCCGCACTGGAACGGAATGGACGCGGTTAAAAATCAAAGGGTATTGTTGTTTTCCGAGGAATTGCTGAGCGCCCCCCATTTGCAGACAGCCGCTATGCTGATGATTGCCAAGACAGCATATCCTGTATCGTTTGAGGATGTGGAGATCGATACAGCTTTGCAAATGTTGGTCGAGGAAGCAACCGGCTCCCTGCCAACGGGGCTGTATTATTATGACGGACAAGGAGGAAGGGAATGAGCATCGTGATGATCAATGGGCAACATGAAACCTGCCCGCCACAGGATCAATGGAACAGAAAGCCATGAAGAAACGCGGCATGACGACCATGCAAATCCATCAGCTGACCTACGCAGCGCTGTACTTAGCGATAGCGCAGGCATTGCCCTTTATCACCGGGCAGATCCCGGAGATTGGCGCCATGCTCTGCCCCATGCACATTCCGGCTCTGCTGTGCGGGTTCATGTGTGGGTGGCCCTGGGGTTTGGCAGTAGGTTTCATAGCGCCGCTTCTTCGGGGTGTTTTATTTGGCATGCCTGTGTTGTTTCCTACCGCTGTAGCCATGGCCTTTGAGCTGTCGGTTTATGGCGGTATGGCGGGCTGGCTGTACCATGTGTTGCCCCGGAAAAAGTGGATGATCTATGCTGTGTTGGTACTCGCTATGGTGGCAGGGCGCCTGGTATGGGGCGCTGTGCATTTGATTCTGGCCGGGCTGACAGGGAGCGAATTTACCATCGCCCTGTTTTTAGCAGGGGCTGTTACCAATGCGCTTCCGGGCATTGTTCTCCAGCTGGTTCTGATACCGCCCCTGGTCATGGCGATGGATCGGGCCGGGCTCTCCATGAACCAACAAACAATTGTTTGATACCACAGAAAGGCGATGAGACAGTGTTGAAGAAGCAATTCATCCAGGATATGCTTTCATGCCTGCAAACGCATTTGGAGCAATATCCGGCTGTCCAGGCGCGGGACATGGTGAAATTCATCTTTCAGGGCATGCTGGGCGTGGGGCATCTGCTGGCTGCGCCTGAAACGGTGGAGCGGTATATTGCCCTGGAAATGCAGGAGCAAGCGCTTGTTATAGAAGAGGCGCTGACCGATGCGCTCAGCCCTTTCTGGTGCCGGCTGAACCTGCGCCGGGCATTGGCTGAGCGCCTGTCTCCCCGGCAGATAGCAAATGTGATGTTTGCATCCCAGCCTGAGTTCGCGTTTACCAGGGCAGACGTGAGAGATGTTTGTCAGCTGGTTGCGGAGGAAAGACCGCTCCCGGCGCTTTTGGATGAGATCGCGCAGATCGGGGATGAGTGCTGGCTGCCCTCCCATTCAGAGATCTATCGGGAAATGTACCGCCCGGCGTATCGGGTTGTGGCTGCCGATTGGGTGCCGCTGTTGCCAATCCTCTGCATGATTGCGCAGAAAGAGGCCTCGGGTAAACGCATTCTGGTGACGATTGACGGCCCTTGTGCTTCCGGGAAAACAACCCTGGCGAAAAAGCTCGCCCAGGCCATGGACACGTCCATTGTCCATACCGATGATTTCGTGGTTCCCCATGCGCAAAAAACGTCTAAAAGGCTGGCAATTCCCGGTGGAAACTGCGATTGGGAGCGCCTGTGCCGGGAAGTGATCGTTCCATGGAAGGAGGGCGGGCGCCCGCAGTATCAACGGTATGATTGTATGCAGGACTGCCTGCTTCCGCCTGAAATAGTCACTGCCGACCGGGTGCTTATTTTAGAGGGAAGCTACAGCAATCTCCCTGCCATTCAGAAACACGCCGATCTTCGGCTGTTCGTGGATACCGCGAAAGAAGTGCGGATGGAACGCCTGCGGCAGCGCGAATCCCCCCAATCGCTGCAGCGGTTTTATCAAAGATGGATTCCCTTGGAAGATGCTTATTTTACAGCTTATGGCTTGCCCGATCAGAACTGCATTCTGATTCGTGCATGAAGGGCATGATGGCTCTAATCAAAGCTGGGCACGTCCATTCTTTTGCAGTGCTGCATTGCGGATTCATGGGCCAGGACACCAACGGCTGTCCATCGGGCGGCTGTTATTTCATTGACAGCGCTTTTTCGTTCCTCCATGATGCTGCTGACAAATTCGTGAACCATGTGCGGGTGCGAACCGTGGTGCCCACCGCCTTGCTGTATGGACAGATGCGGGTTGTCCGGGTCGAGAATGGTATGCGCGCGGGTATATTTTCGGATGGGTTCCGGCAGAAGGTCGGCACGGTCCGGACAGGACGCCCGCGACATGCCGATGTCCCTGCCTCTTCCATAGCTGTTCAGTATGGATTGGCTATTCTCTAATTTGACAGTATGCAGGTAGGGAGCTTCGTTTTCTATGTTCCATTCAAAGGACATCTTTTCGCCCAAAATGGTGAAGCCTTCAACATAGCTGATGGCTGTGTGGAACAGGGAGCGCGTAATTTCTGCAAACAGATGGGGTTTGTTCGTTTCAATGATCGCATGCTCCAACGGATATGGGTTTCCGTATTGAGCCGACAACTCCGGCCGCATTACGCCGCTGCCGCATGCGATGACGCTTTTTGCATATGAGTCGCTCAAGTAAAACAGGGGCGCGACGGCGTGGGTGGCATAATGAAAGGGTGGAAGCCCCATCCAGTACGCCGGCCATGCTTCCATATCCTGAAAATGCGTCCCCCGCATGTATTGAATCCGGCCGATTTTGTCACGCGCTATCAAATCTTTTACAAGGAAGCACTGAAAGGTATAGATGGCGGTTTCCATCATCATATAGTTTTTGCCGCACGATCGCTGTGCGTCAATGATTCTATACAGGTCCTCCATGCTTGTGGCCATGGGCACCGTGCAGGCGACGTGCTTGTTGGCATGAAACGCCTTGATGGTCATTTGGGCGTGCGCGGGGATACCTGTTACAATATGAACGGCGTCGATATCGCTGTTTAACAGCGCATCATAATCGGCATAAGTTTTGCTGAATGAATATCTGCGCGCGTAGTTGCTTAACAGCGCTGTGTCCTGATCACATATCGCCACGGCTTCTATATTGGGGTGATCGCGATAGATCGGCGGGAACTCACCGCCAAAGCGTAAACCAACAACGCCAACTTTCAACTTTTTGTCAGGCATATGGTTCTCCTCCTCGGCCTCGCAGACCACTAGATATGCCGAATTAGTATCTATCTGTCTTGCTGCTGCTCTCCCTATTGTACGGCAACAAGACTCGCCTTGCATCACCTTAACTCCCTTTTTATCATGCCTCCTTCTTTGTTTTGATTGCCAGCCTCCATGGGCATGGTTTGCGGCACCCAGGGTTCCGGATGACACGCAAGGGTTTTACTCCTCTTTGCTGGTTTTCCCAGCAACCATTGTAACATAAAAGAACCCAGAAGGTTTGCTTGTTTGTAGATTTTGTTTTCATCCATGATTCCGTGAAATTTGTTTCTATGCTTTTGCCAGCCAACCGTCCAGTTGTGATATGATAAAGGCAAAGCTTGGGCGCGGGGCGCCGGACTGATTGTTCAGCACCGATGGATACAGGAGGAGGGACCACATGATCACCAGCGCGTTTGATGGGAATACCCAGGCGATTATCCGCCCGGAGGAGCTGTACGCAGCGCACATAAACGGGGCGCACAGCGAGGCATACAGCGATGTGTGCATCATTACGTTTTCCAGGGATGCAGTGGAGGCGGCGCTACAGGCGTATGACTGCGAAACGGTGTCGGTGCGGCCGTCGCTGGGGGGCGACCTGCCGATCTACAGGCTGCGTTATAAGAAGAAGGTCACGTTTTATTTAAGCGCCATCACGTCGGCGGGGGCAGGGATGTACCTGGAGGAGGCGCGGTGCATCATCGGAGCGAAGCACTACATTATGTTTGGCTCCTGCGGCATACTTGATCAGGAGATTGCCTCGGGTAAGCTGGTGGTGCCCACGGAAGCGTACCGCGAGGAAGGGTTCTCCTACCACTACCGCCCGGCGGACAGCTACATTCCGGTGCGAAATGCAGAAAAAGTTGCAGCAATGTTGAAGGAGCTGGGTTTGCCGCATGTGTCCGGGCGCACGTGGACGACAGATGCCATCTATCGGGAAACGCGCGGCAATATGGAAAAGCGGCGGGCAGAGGGATGCATCGCCGTGGACATGGAATGCGCGGGCTTGCAGGCACTGTGCGACTTTTACGGACTGGAGTATTACCCGTTTTTCTACAGCGGCGATCTGTTGGATGCGCCTGAGTGGGACAGACGGATTTTGGGGCAGGGTGAAGAAAGAGCTCACCAGCTGCGGAATTTCGATATTGCGCTGGAGATGGCGACCATGCTGTAAAGCCTGGTTATACTGATTTTCAAACCGTTGGCTTAGAGCAAATTAACTTATCATGTCGCAGTTGCAGACTTGTCTTTTTGCCTCTGGCTGTGTCGCTGTTCATTTGTCGTAGCGCTGCTACGCCTGCATTCACGCTCCTTGCCAGAGACAAAAATCCTGCGTTGCTTTGTGCGCCACGATTGCGTAATTTGCTCTAAAATTACTGACGCCGGGGGGATCATCCTCCCGGCGTTTTCTGTGTAAAATCCTTTGGCAGAAATCCTTTGGCAGATAAGTTTTGGCAAAAACCGAAAATATTTGCATATTTTTTCAAAAACATATTGCGTTTTGTAGATATGTTTGCTACAATGCACCATATATTGTGTTTGGAGGGCAAAGCGAAGCATGAATTCTTTGGCTATATTCATCATAGCTGCTTGCCTGACGTCAATTGGGATGCTGTTGTATTGCCAGCATATACGTGAAAGGGACAGCCGCATGATGCGCGAATTACGCGCCGGCGCGCTGTATATCAGGTTATATAAAAAGCTGTGCGCCCTGGGCGACTACGACATCGACCAGGTGCGTGTGGAGGTAAGCGGCGTGACGGTGACGTCGGTCAGCCCGGCGCACACGCTGTTGAACTACGATTTTAAGCACAATGGCAACGGCAAGCGAAACACCGCGGTGGTGCGGCTGCTTGTGCAGCTATTGGCGGAGGATTTTCCCATACTGGGTGAGAAAAGCATATATAAGCTGAAGAAATACCGGGTGTATCGCGCCAACGGCATGCGGGAATACGGCTATTGCTACATCATGCACCGGCGGCACAAGGACCGCCTGTTAGCTGCCCGCGGCGCAGTGCAGCTGAGAATATTATAAATTTATAGAGCATTCACCATGTTATACATCCGCCGGTTAAACTCCGGCTTGATGGTGATGGCTTCATCGATGTCCATATGGACCACATGTCCGTTGCGGGTGCCGATGACGCGGTTGGTTTTGCCGCTTTTGAGCAAGCTGACAGCCATGACGCCGGCTTCAAATGCAAAGGCGGCGTCTTTGGCGGTGGGCTGGTGGCCGCGCTGGGTGTAGCCGATGACGTTGGCGCGCACCTGGGCGCCGGTAGCGCGGCGCAGCACGCGGGCCATCAGGAAGGCGTCCATGGGCTGACCTTCAAACACCTTGGGCGTAAAGTCCTTCAGGTAGCCATATGTATCAAACGGCGCCATGGTTTGGTACGCGCCTTCGGCGACGATGATGCTGGCGCGGGTGTTGCCGCTGTCCATCAAAAAGCGCAGGCGTTTGGCGATATTCATGATATCCCAGCCCTCAGTCTCGGGCACGATGACGATTTCCGAGCCGGTGGACAACGCCGTGGTCAGCGCGATGCTGCCGCAGTTGCGGCCCATGACTTCGACAATGGCCGGTCGGTCGTGGGAACGTGAGGTGGCGCGGATGGCGCGCACGGCTTCCATGCAGACGTTGACAGCGGTGTCAAAGCCCAGCGAGGTATCGGTGTAGCCCAGATCGTTGTCGATGGTGCCGGGGATGCCGATGCAGGGGATGCCCAGCGCGCTGAGCGCCTGGGCGCCTCGGAACGACCCGTCGCCGCCGATGACAACCAGACCGCCGATGTCCAGGCTGTTCAGCAGCTGCGCCGCTTTTTTCTGTATGGCGGGGTCCATAAACTCCGGGCACCGGGCGGTGCGCAGGTAGGTGCCGGGCAGGTCGGCGATGTCCAGCACCGTTTCCAGTGTCAGCTCGGTCAGATCATCCCGTGGGTCAGGTGACAGACCGATCAAGCCGTTGAAACCGCGCCGGATGCCGATCAGCTGCATGTTCATGATGCTTGCGCAGCGCGCAATGCTCATCACGGCGGCGTTCATACCGGGGCTGTCCCCACCGCTGGTCAACACTGCGATTTTATGCATCCCGTTCCTCCATGCCGGCGCGCCATATTGTGCTGCCCGCCGCTCAGCACAGTATAACACCTTGAGGTATTGATTGCCATGCGCCAGTGCATTGCCATTGAATTATAGACGAGCTCCGTCTTTCTCCATTTGCTCTGCAACTTTGCTACCATCAAGTTTTCTGGGTGTGACATTCGTTTTGATTGATATTGCAGCTGCAGTTCCTGCAGCTTGCCCCATTGCAACACAATCGCCTGTTACTCGATAAGATGCATGCGCTTCAAAGCTGCCTGATATACATCTTCCTGCAGTTAATAGATTTTCAATTTTTAGTGGGACTAACGAACGATAGGGCAATTGATATGGTTTAATAGGTTCGGTTTTTTCTTGTGTTTTGCCGTCAGGTTGATGTATATCAATACCGAAAGTACATGTTGCAAATCCATCATCAAACCGACGCCCAGCTCTCATGTCCTCAATGGTTAACTCGTACTCACCGGTTATTCTCCTGCTTTCGCGCACACCTATCATTGCTGCGGTTTGATCAAGCTGAACATAATGGAACTCTTGAACATACTTTTTTAAGAAATCTATTGCTTGCCAAACAAGCTCTCTGCCTTCCATTTCAGCCTTTGTTAATTCAATGGGGTTTAATGCAGAGAGATCACGGACGTGAGTCATTTGCATTACGCCGGTATGACGTCCAGGTAATTTGAGTAGCCAAGGCCGTTCAAAGTTGAATTGATAATCCTTGATACCTGCTCTCTCAACTCCTTGCAGCATTAAGTGATATAAATCAGTTTTTGTCTTATATGGATTATCTGCCCGTTGTACATAATCCATATGGCTAATTTTGTACATAAGCGTCATAGGCTGGCACGCACCATCAATTTCACGCCCCACTTTGAAAGGTGCACCCGCTCGTGCTGCTACATCGCCATCCCCGGTGCAATCAATGATCCTTTTTGCCATATAGGCTGAACGCCCGCCTTTGTTTTCTATGATGATGCCAATGATTGTTTCGCCTTCCATGATGGGATGCGCAAATAAAGTGTGTAGCAAAACATCAACCCCGGCTTTAATCACAAGACGGTCAAGAAGCAATTTCATATATTCCATATCGAAAGTATACATCGTACCACTGTTGGAATTCATTCCAGCTGCATTTATATGATCGACAATTTCTTGGACAATACCACCTTTGTTTTCATAGTCAAAAAGTGGGTTCACCAATCCGGAAATCCACATACCTCCAAGGCAAGAGAATTTTTCAATCAATAGGGTACGCATACCGTTTCGAGATGCGGATAATGCCGCACCTACACCCGCAGGACCAGCGCCGACAATGATCACATCATATTCGCCCATGATGGGTGTAGACAGTTGCTCCTTTATAGTTTTGCTCATGATACGAAACTCTCCTAAATGTCATTGGTCATGTTGCGATGATTCCAACACAATAATATTATACATACTATACCTTTATTAAGTAGCTTTAATGGCAATAAATTGCTGCAAAAATAAAATCACTTCAAAAGCTGATTCAGAAGTTGCATAGGATAGGGATAACTGTACAAACATAGTGAATCATAGCTAATGCCGCTGGTACCTGGCTTATGCCTTTACAGCACCCGAAGTGATGCCTTCGATATATAGCCGTGAGCTTGCCATAAACATCAGAAGCAGCGGAACGATCGCAATGGCGAACCCGGCGATCATTGCGCCATAATTGGTTGCCTGATGGGTTGTCTGAAATACGCGGATGGCTACCGAAATTACCTGTCGTCTGTTGTCGCTGATTACCAGAAGCGGCCATATGAAATCATTGTAGAAACCAATTAAGTTCATTACGGCTAGCGTTGCGAGAATAGGCTTTGATAATGGCAAGGCGATTTTGTAGTATGCTTGAAACTCCGTTGCACCGTCGATTCTCGCTGACTCAAACAATGCCGCGGGCTGTTCCGATATGAAAGTCCTGCACAAATACATGCCCATAATCTGTCCGCCACTAGCCCATGGAAACCACAATGCAAACCATGTGTCGGTCAGACGAAGCCGTTGCATCAGTTTGAAAGCAGGCGTTAAAGTCAGTACGCCGGGGATCATCATCAGGGCCATCATCGCCATAAACAGAAAGTTTTTCATTGGGAAATCAAGCCTGGCAAATACATAGCCCGATGTTGATGAAAGGGCGACAGTTAGCAGGGTTCCCACAGACACTGTGATCAACGAGTTGATCATATTGCGGATCAATTGGCTCCATGCTGTTTGATAGTTGCTCCAGGCGGGGGGAATGGGTAAAGCCCAAAAATCCAGCATGATCTGGTAATTGAGCTTCAATGAGAGAAAAAGCATCAGGAACACCGGAACGAAAGCCAATAATATAATCAGCATCACCATCAATGTGATGATGGTTTGAAACGCCGCTTGCTTCAATCGTTTTTTTGATATGATCATGGTTTTCTCCTTATCCCAGGGCTTCCTCAGTCTTGATGCGCAGGTTCAGTATCGTGCCTGCAAGAATGACAACAAACATCACAACACCCAGTGCGCAAGCATACCCATACTGCCCCAATCGCTGTGCGTTAAGGTATAGCTCGTAGCCAGGCACATAGGTTGCATATCCCGGGCCACCGCCGGTTAACAACAGCACGCCGCCGTAATCTTGTATGGAATTAATAAATGTGAGTATAAAAATCATTTTGATTTGCGGTGAAATGAGCGGCAGATGAATGTGTGTAAAGTTCCAAAAGGGGTTGGAGCCATCTACCCGTGCCGCTTCAAACAAATCGCCTGGTATACCAATTAGTCCGCCATAAAATACCAGGAAAGCAAAGCTGTTGACCCACGGGAACCCCATAAATATAATCGACCCAAGCGCAGTGGATTCGCTTCCCAGCCATGACCGCATCAAGTCTTCCCGCCCGAAAGCAGCCAATAGGTTGTTAATTAGCCCAATTGTCGGATCATAGATGTTCTTCCACATCAAGGTGGACACAACGGATGGAACAACCATGGGCAGCACGAGCAGAAAACGGAACCAGTATTTCCTTTTAGGGCTACTCATTGAAAAAATCATCTCAGCTATCGTTAGCGGCACCACCAGTTTTAAGAAATTGAACATCATCATAATAACCATGTTCTTAACGCCCAGTATAAAATATCCTTCCCGAACCATTTTGACAAAATTGTCAAAGCCAATAAACTTTACATCGCGCATGGTTGTCTGCATTTGGTTCCAGTCTGTAAAGGCATAATAGAATGCTTGAACTACAGGAAAGTAGTTGAACACGATGATCAGCGCAAATGAAGGAAGCAACAGAAGATAGGCTGTCCTGTGCCTGCTCAGGGAGACAAAAAAGGCGATAAACCTTGAACGGCTGGAACCGAAAGTCAACAGCAACGATATGATTAAAAGCACGCTGAATACGGCTAACAGCTCAGGCGCCAAGCGATGCACAGCGGAGCGGATGCCAAGGGATTCCGCGGCGCTGATATCAAGAAAATACAGTTCCTTGCTGAGCGGCACGACAAAGCTCTGGTCGTCATTTATGACGATCTGCGATATAGCGCTGGTTAATCGCGTTGTAAATCGCGGTACCCCCTCGGCATCCAATAGGTACACATCGCCTTCACGTGTGCCTGCGCCGATGATGTGGCCATCATGTGTAGCTGCAACGGTGCGGCCGTTGCCTGCGATCTTTGTGGTAAAGCGCTCCTGCAGATTACTGTCCAGACACAGCAACATGCCGCCATCTGTTATAGCAAGGATATCTCCTGTATCCCATACAACATCAATGGCGTATATTTCTGTATCTCCGCGCGCGGACGCAATTTCATGGCCTTCACGGTCCATTTTGACAATGTTGGACCGGGCATCACCGTATACGATCGTTCCGTCAGGCGCAAAAGCGCAGCCACGTGCCGGACGACTGTTCACGCGCAGTAACTCCTCGCCTTCTACGGTATACAGACAGATCATGCCTTTGGCTGCATTCATTGGAGTAGATGCCAGAATCTGTCCGTTGATTTCATCATAGTCTAGTGCAAAGAGGCGGCCAGGCGTCTGGATTACGTGCAATTCGGAGCCTGTGCGGGCGTCAAGCACAGCGATCATCCGCCCCTGAACACCTGCGATCAACAGGCTTCGTGTTTTGTCATAAGCCATGCCTTCAATGGAGCTTGTCGTCTGGTAAGACCAGATAGCAGTGCCATTTGTATCGACAGCGGTTACCTCATTTTGATAGGTACCTAAAAACACCATGTTCAAATCATGTGAAAAAATAACCCGGCTGTTCTGCAACTCGTTGCCATAAGGAGCCGGTGTCAGGATATCGAGCCAGCCGGCAGAGACAAACCAAAGGGACGCGCATGCAAATACAAGAAGCAGCAACACTACGGACACAACCAGCCAGCCTTTGCTTAGCTTCATGGATCCATAATGCCTGCGTTTTTTTTCAATCATGTGAAAATGCCTCCGAACATCGGCTGATCATGTAAAGTGTTTTCTTCTGCCATTAAGTTTCGGACAAGCCTGTATCCATGCCAATTTGCATCAACCATGATATTAAGGCAGAAAGAAGACAGAAAACTTGCTTCACTATATAAAAGAGGTGTTTATTAACATCCTAAAAACCGATGTATCAACCGCCCGGAACTCTCACGAGTTCCGGGCATCGATATTTGATGAAATGTGGTTACTGTCCGGTTGGTGCATTTTGTGGGTTGTCCAGGTCTTGCGGATTGGCTCTTGCTGCAATGAGTGCATCGTCGAAGTGAGCCATCTGGTTTTCCTGGTGCATTTCGCCCCATGTATCAATGGATATTTTTCCATTCATATAGTCCATGGTATAGCCGTACCATGCGCGCAGCGCTTCCTGGTTGTCCGCAATGCCGCGGGCCAATGCTTGACCAAATCCTTTCTGGGCATTGCCGATGAAGCTTAAGCCATCGAACAGTGTAGCAATTTCGTCGGGAAGCTGTACGCCGTGGACCAATGCCGGCCCGTTGATGGACATACCGTCCGCGATGCCGGCAGCCAGGTAACGCCCGTAGCCATCTGGAGATGTATAATACATCAGGAAATCAACGATGAGATCATCATGTGCTTTGTCCTTTTTGGCCGCACCGATAAAGCCTACCGCCACTTCAATGGTTCGCGCAGGCGCCAGGAACTCCTCACCTTCCATGGAAGGCATGTTGAACGTGCCCATTTCAAAAATCTTTGCATCAGCAATGACCTCATTGTTGCTCATGATCTCCTTGCCGGCTTTGAGGTCATCCATATCGCGCTTGAAAGATGTTAAACGCCAGCCACCATCAAGCAAAATGGCTGCCTTACCCTGCATGAACATGGTCAAAGCGCCACCGCCATCTGTTCCATAGAAAGCATCGCCGCCTGCGTATTTGGGAAACATCAGCGATAAGTTTTCCGTCACTTTTTTGATGCCGGCGCTGTCAGCCCGGATTTCCCCATCCCGGAAAGCTTTCCAATAGCGCAGCGGGTTTTGGTTTACCTTGGTGGCATCATCCATCCAGGGGTCGTTCAAATCGTATACAAAGTATGGATCGATTTCATCATCCCAACAATAGTCGCCTTCCTGGGCGCGGATAAGCTGGATCTGATCCCGGGTAGTTTGGTCAACGTAATTCTGAAACAGCCAGCCCATTTGTCCGGCCCAGAAACTGTCAAAATCACCTGCCACAGCCAGCGCCTGATAGCCGGCTGCCTCGATCTTTTCGCAAACATCAAGGAACTCAGCCCAGGTTTTGGGCGGCGTAACACCTACTTCATTAAATATATCGCTGTTATAGCACCAGAGAACCTGTACCGATTGCAGGCTCAGTGATGTCCATGTGCCCAATGCCATGTTTCGTGTTTGCATGGGGAAGTTGATTTGCTCATGCCACTCTAATTCTGTATAGGGACTGATATCATAAGCATACTCGAAGAGATTCAAGCCTTTGGAAGCCTCTATGGCAGGTCCAACCAGGTTGATGGCGATGAGATCGGCTTCTGTTTCATCGCTGGCAAACTGTGCTTTTACCCAGTCTGCATAGCCGTCGCTGGGCTTGAGGTCAATTAATACCTCCACGTTGGGGTGCAGTGCCTCATAGCCTTCCTTAACGGCTTTCCAGGCTGCCTCCACCCCTTGACCTGCCTGCATGTTGATGCGGATGGTTTGTTTTTCTTCGGCTGCGATACTACTCATCATTGCAAAGAGCATTAGCGCAGACAATAGGATTGCCGTCAGTTTTCTTGGTTTCGTCATGGGAATTCCTCCTTAACATTATCTCGTCTCTTCCGAACAGTAACTGGAAGAGTGGTTGAACGTACGATGGTTATGCTGCCTTATGGGAAACATTGGCTGCACATAGTACACATCGTATTACTTTATACTATAACATTGTTGTTCAGATTTGTAAAACGGCGATTGTCTTGAACATCTTAACCATATTTTAGAAGTATTCAAACATGATATAAAAGGTATCATCTCTTTAACATGACATGTTTAAAACCACGATCAATTTCCGCAACCGCATAGCAATAAACGCAATTCTCTTTACTCAATTCAGCGTTTTGTGCTATAAAGGATTAAGGTTTTATTCTCCAGATGGCTTTTCTGTTTTAGGTTATTACTATGGAGGTGTTGCACTTGACTGCATTTTCCATTAAACATGATCTGCATTGTCACTCTATTCTTTCTATGTGCTCCAGCGATGAACTGATGAATTTTCCCGCTATCGTTGCCCATGCTGAACAATCAGGCTATGATACGGTTTGTTTGACTAATCATCTCTGGGATGGAGACCGTTATGCACCGGGTATATACGATTGGTATGCTGCTCAAGATATTTCGCATATCCAAAAGGCACTTCCACGCCCCGAAAGCAAGAGCGTGCGTGTTCTTTTCGGATGTGAA
This sequence comes from Christensenellales bacterium, assembly GCA_050952845.1. GTDB lineage: Bacteria > Bacillota > Clostridia > Christensenellales > Aristaeellaceae > JAGVSV01. Next base: position 2,941,656 of record JBMNLP010000001.1, on the reverse strand, counting down.
ACAGAATACTGTGGTGGTGCTAAAATTGGTCTGAATAAAATGCACCATGATCTGTTTGATTTTATTGTTGTGCCACTTACACATATGCATCTCATTGGCTTTGTTCGCCCTAAAGAAATTGATACTGAACAGAAGATGGCAGAATTATTAATTGAACGCATGGAAGAAATACAGGTTCTTGACCTACCATGGCACAAAGTTGGCATTGCTCATTCTACTTGCAGTCTTATTTTCACACAAGGAGACGTTGTAAAGGTTTTTGATGCTATGGATGAAGATCGCCTCTATCGTGCTTTGCATGGTTTTGCCAAAAAAGGCGTGGGCATTGAATTGAACGCTTGCGACTTTGTTAATTGGCAAAATTCTCCGGAAAGCTTCCTCAAGCAGTACCGTATTGCAAAAGCAGCTGGCTGCAAATTCTACTGCGCTTCTGATGCACATACACGTGAAAGCATGGATACTATCGACCTTACTTTGCCCGATGTGGTCAGCGCACTGGAACTAACTGAAAACGATCGTTATATTGTACCGAATCGCACATAATAATTTGAAGTTTTTGTGAAGCCCGAATGTTGGCTTTTTATCTCATAAATCTAATGTATAATAAGCAAGGAGGTCCCCATCATGACATGTTCTGAAATATTGGAATTCATGCGCCACCATCCCTGGAACTTCTACTATGTTGACCCTGCGCCCACAGGCACAAACTATGGCTCTGGCTATCGTGGTATCATGGGCATTCGGTTTTCTGACAAACCTAAAGATGATTATCATCGTCGCCGCGAACGTCTTGATGAAATTGGCTCCATGATCAATGTTGTTGAAGTCCCCTCTGGTTGGATTGGAATTAATGAATATAATTTTGAAATGCTTGATCATGTCATGAACGAGCTGCTTAAAGGTTATCCTGATCGTTTCTTTGTGCCACGCGTTCATATGGAGCCCCCGGATGACTGGATGCATAAGTATCCGGAAGAACTTTGCGTTTACTGGGATGGCCCTCAGTCGGCAGAAGAGATTCGCGCTGCACTAGGTACCGATCTTTTTGATCCGATGGGATGGGGTGAGGACAAGGAACATAAACTTGCACGTCAATCCTTTTCCTCACTTATTTGGCAGAAGGATGCATGCGAAGCACTGCGTCATTTTGTCGATCACATTGAACAAGGTCCCTATGCCGAGCAAGTCATTGGCTATATGCCCATGTTTGGTAATTGCGGTGAGAATATGTGGTGGGGTGATTGGGTTAGCCAAGGGGATTTGCGAAAGGGTGACTTTGGTATTACGCACAAGCGCCTTTTCTATGAATGGGTAGTTGAAAAGTACGGCTCTCTTGACGCATTGCGCAAGGCGTGGAACATGCCTGAGTTGACTTTCGAAACCTTCCGCGTTCCTACACCGCAGGAACGATGGAGCTTCAAATCTGAAGAAGCTTTTCCTGACTACTGGCGCGTATGCCAATACGGTCTGCCAGAACTCAAAGACCTGCATAGTGTGTTGCTTGTAAATGATCAACGTCAGGTAGACTGCAACGAGTTTCATACTATAGTTTGCTTTGATGCGCTGGAAAACTTCGGAAAAACCATTAAAGAAATGGTAGACAAGCCTGTTGGCGCATTCTATGGCTACCTGCAAGATCCCACGGTTGGTTACGCCGGTCATCTTGCTATTGACCGCGCACTTACTACCCCTTATCTTGATTTTTACTCTTCTCCCAAGGCATATCATTATTGTCTTGCTGGTGATCCCGGTGCTTCACAAGCGCCCGGCCAGTCATTTGCGCGTAAAAAAATGTGGATTGAAGAGAACGATATGCGTTCTCATCATGCAGGAACCTGCTATGCACCCAAGACGGAAAGTGACACCATCACCTGCTTTTGGCGAGAACTCTACCGTGCGCTTACGCTTCAGCAGGGCTTCTGGTGGATGGATATCGGTGGTCTGAACGATGACTGGTTCACTGATGAAACGCTTGTATCGATGTTTAAAAAGCAATCCAAGTTCTATAAAAAATGGTCACCCATCCCACGCAAGAGTGCCGCTGAAGTACTTTTTATTGAGGATACTGAAAGCTGTGGCCATATGACATATCTGCTTGGCCAGCAGATTGGTCTGCGCTATAAACTTGAACGCGAACTACGCCTTTGCGGCACGCCTGTCGATCATTTTCTTGTGGATGATTTGTTTGACATGGATATTTCACAATACAAATTCATTGTGTTTTGCCATGCATTTGTTATGCCGCAGGAGACTTGGAGAAAACTGCAGGAACGTATTCGTCCCGATGCGCATATACTGTGGAATTACGCTGCTGCGATACTCGATCCTTGCTATAATCCTGCAAACCAAAAGGCTGTCACAGGCTTCTACACTGCTGAATGTCCCAATCGTATGCAGCCTAAGGAGATTTATCGCCATGTTTATTGGCATCATGACCGTCTCGTTCCGCAGGATTATCCGCTTGTGAAAATTCTACCCGAATCCGGACAGGAAGTGCTTGAAGTTTCGCCCGACAAGAAGATTCTTACTGCTCGCATTTCTCGTGGGAAAGGCGCAAGCATCTTTTCTGCTGACATCACGCTGCGTACCAATTTGCTGCGCAAACTTCTTGAGGATGCAGGTGTTACTTGCTATGCTCCATCTCATTGTACAGTGCTTGCCGATGACAAACTCATCGGCTTTTTCCCGCGCTATGATACAGTTGTTCGTCATGTCTTTGAGGGAAAATGGCGCAATGTGATTACAGGTGACATCGTTATGGGTGCCCAAACGATTCCTATTCGTGAAAAGAAGTTCGAGATATACGAAAAGATTGATTGAACATCACTGAATTTCCTGCAGGAGGTTATGGATATGAATTTTCAAGAAACGCTGGATTTCATGCGGCATCATCCTTGGAATTTCTATTATGTTTATGACAGCAAGGACAAAGATGATCCAAATGGTGAAAGCTGGGGTTGGTACCGAGAGCGTCGTGAGCAGATAGATTATATTGGGTCAATGATCAACACTGTCGGTATCGAAAAATACTGGGTTGGTATTGATACATACGACTTCACAAGCCTTGACCAGATGGTGGAAGCGTTACTTAAAGAATATCCTGATCGTTTCTTTGTACCTCGAATTCCCATGGAACCGCCGATAGATTGGCAACATGCACATCCCGAGGAACTCTGTGTTTATTGGAAAGGGCCACAAAATGCCGAAGAAATTCGTGCTTTGATTGGTACGCCGCATCAAGACATGCGTGGATGGGACGAGGACAATCAGCGCAATCCCTATCCTGACGAGTGGATAGCACAGCAGAGCTTTTCATCAAAGCTGTGGGTTCAAGATGCGTCCAAGGCTCTTACAGCCTTGGTTAAGCATATTGAACAAAGCCCCTATGCACGGCAAACGATCGGTTATATGGTAGGTTTCGGAAATTGTGGCGAAAATATGTGGTGGGGCGACTGGCGAAACCAAGGTGACCCACGCAAGGGCGACTTTGGCATCACACATAAGCGTCTTTTCTTCGAATGGGCAATTGAAAAGTATGGTTCTCTTAGCGCGTTGCGCAAAGCATGGGGACTTCCTGAATTAACTCTTGAGAACTTGCCTATGCCCACACCTCCTGAACGTTGGAGTGAAAACGGAAAGGATTTGCGTGGTGTATTGTTGGCACATGATCAGCGTCAGGTCGATTGTAACGAATTTCATTCAAAAGCATGCTTTGACGCGCTTGAATCATTTGGTAAAATTGTTCATGAAGTTGCAGGTAAGCCTGCTGGGGGTTTTTACGGGTATTTACAAGATGAAACTGTTGGCTATGCAGGCCATTTGGCAATTGATCGAGCCATGACAACTCCTTATGTCGATTTTTACTCTTCCCCCAAAGCATACCATTATTGTCTTGCAGGCGATCCTGGAGCTTCACAGGCACCCGGGCAATCTTTTGCACGTAAGAAGCTCTGGATCGAAGAAAACGACAGTCGCTCCCATCACGCGTTGGGTATAGATCCTTCTCGGGCCAATAAAACACCTGCTGATACATTCACTGTTTTTTGGCGTGAAATATACCGTGCACTTACATTCAATCACGGGTTTTGGTGGATGAATATCAATGGCGTTCGCGATGATTGGTATGCTGACGAAACAATGGTCAACATGTTTCGCCAGCAGGCTGATTTTTTTAAAAAGTGGTCGCCTATTCCACGTAAAGGTGTTGCTCAGGTGATTTTTATCGAAGACGAGGACAGTTGCGAACACACAACATATATTTCAGGACCGCAGCGAAATTTGCGTCTCCGCCTTGAACGCGAACTCAGACTTTGTGGTGTGCCTGTTGATCACATGCGCATCAGCGATTTGTTTGAAATCGATATGTCGCAGTATCGATTCATTGTATTCTGTCATGCCTTTGTTATGCCGTTTGAAAAATGGAAGGCTATTCGTGCGCGCATCCGTCCTGATGCGCATATTTTGTGGAACTGGGCGGCAGGTATGCTTGATCCTATGTATAATCCTGAAAATCAAAAAGCGGTTACAGGCTTTTACACTGCTGAATGTCCTGAACGTATGCATCATCCTGACCTGTATCGTCACATCTATTGGCATACCACACATCGCTGTCCACAAGATTATCCGCTTATTCAAATTTTGCCTGATGTGGGACAGGAAATTTTGCAGACAAGCCCTGATGGTTGTATTCTGACTGCCCGCATAGCGCGTGATGAAGGCGCGAACATATTTGCTGCTGATTTTACGCTACGCGAACCGTTGTTGCGTCAACTTCTCTGCGATGCAGGTGTGCGTTTCTATGCGCCTGCAAACACTGCAGTGTTTGCAGATGAGAAACTAATTGGATTCTTCCCTCGTTGGGATGTAAGCTTTACTTATCCCTTCATTGGCAAGTGGCGCAATGTTATTACAGACGAAATCATAACAGGCTCGCATAAGCTATCTATTCGCTCAAAAGGTTTGGAAATTTTTGAAAACATTGGTGAGTGAATAACAACAGATTTTCAGCAAGTTTGACGATATTCTCCTTGCTATTCAAGCAGGATCACAGATATTTGCAAATTTGTTTTTGTCTCTAACCACGTTGCTGTTTACCTGATGTAAAGGTGCTATTTGTGTTAGCATTCTAATTAACAGCATCTTTTCTATCAAGCGCTTCAAAATCCTGTACACGGTAGCCTGTATAACGATTAAAAGCGCGCCTGAAGGAATATTCATTTTCATATCCAATATCTTTGGCGACTTGAGAAATTTTTAAATTGGGATTGCGAAGTAACTCCTTTGCTTTTTCCATTCGTAAGGATGTCAGATAAGGCAGGAAGGTTTGATTTGTGACAGCCTTAATGTTTTTATTGATTGTGTTGGCACTCATATCAAATATATCCTGCAGGAGCGCGACCGATAGTTCAGGTTGCTTAAAATGTTCGTTGATGTACGCAACGATATTGTTGCTGACTTTGTTGACCGTTTCAATGCGGCTATGAACAGATTTGCATATGTTGTGTGCGACTGTTCTGAGCATGGCAAATGCTTCCTGCATCGACTGACAATGTCCAATGGATGTAAGTGGTACCATGAATTTGGTTTCCAAATTTACATTTAGTGCCACGCGTTTGAGATCATTGATGAGCAGCGAAAGCAATTCGAGAATATCGCTGTTTTCTATTTCCTGTTCTTTAAGTCGCCGTTCGTTTTCTATCTCCAACGCCTTTAAAATCTCGATTGCGACGTTTTCTTTGCCGCATCGTAGTGCAGTAAGCAGTTCGTTTTCCCAATCCATCGGGAAATAATAGGAAGATGTATCGCTTGTCGAACAATAAAGTAGTCTCTCCAGCGCGGATTGATACGATAAACTGATGCCCAAGAGTCCGTTTGATACATTGCCGACGCTCGCGGTTATGCTTTCATCCCTAAGCGTTTCAATCAGTCTGACACTCAATTGTTCGATGTACTGTGCTTCGCAATGGCCAACAGTGAGCACAAGCGATTTGGGCATGAACTGGGTCAACATGTATATTGTGTTGGGATATTCAGCAATGATCGGTTTAAGCATTCCAATCAGTCGTCTCTGCTCACTTGATTTACCACTGTAAGATAGAATATATACCTGCACATACATCTTGTTAGTAAACGGCGTATCGATCTCAGTGTTTTCATTCTCGTCAAAGGAGCCCGTTAGTAATCGACGCATGGTGTTACCTAAACGCATGGTGTGTAGTTGCTCTGCCATTTCATCCAAAGCCAGTGCAACATTGCGGTAATTGTTGTTCTGATTTTTGGATGAAGGAATCATTCTCAGCAATTGAGAAATCGGTTTGTATGCATATGTTGATAGCAGTACAGCAATGATGCCACTAAGCAATCCCAACAGAACAAACTGGAGCAACTGGGTAAAGAGGCTGCTTTGGTTTATTATACGCAGTGATTCATTTACGTAAAAAACAAGTGTCCATGCAGTCGAAGAAAATGTACAGGGTTGTACAATACAGGAAGCATTTCGATTTTTTCCACGGTCGAAAGTAAAGACCGGTATGCCTGAGGCACCGTCAATCAACTCAAATCCTACAAAATACTCAGGCAGCATTTGCTTGATGTGGCTTTGAAGTTTGTTTATGCTCAGAATTGAGCACAGATAAGCATGAGGTTTCGAAAGGTTCTGAATCGGATAGCACAGAAACAGTCTATTGTTAAAAAACAGGTCGCCGTTATCGACGTAAACATGAGTAGGCGCTTTAATTTGCGCAAGGTGAGCAATGAATACGTTCACATGCATGTTGGGAACACCGTTCTGTATGAAATAATAGGCTGCGCTGTTATAGCCGTTGCGATGTATAACCATGTTGCGATGAGGAAAATAGACTGAACGCGAAAGTGTTTCACTGGAGGAATACATGAGAAAGAGAAAGTCATTAGAAATTGCTTGCATGTATGACGGTGTAAACTGTTTATCAAACACCATCGTATCTGATGATAATTTCACAACCCATGGTGTCGTACGCAATGCTTTGGCGATGAGATACTCACTTCTAAACACATCATCTAAATAGCAGATCGTATTTTCAACTGCATCACGAATAGCCTGCTTTGTGTTCTGCTTGGTGCTGCGTTGCTCGTGTATCAGAAAACTGGACAACAAAATGCCCTCAACCAACAGAATACATGTAAGAACAATGACAAAAAGTTTTATAAAGGTACGGTTTTTCCATTGTCCATTCATAATCTTCCCCCTTTCGTCTCTCATGTATAGTAATGTGAGGTTTAATCCTCTTTTTCAAATTCTTGGTCAGTGTGTCTTTTGATGGATTCTTGTCGAATTCTTCGGAGCATCCGATGTTAAGAACCAGGATTATTTCGAAATACCCATAACTGTGCTAAAGGCAGGAATTGTCAGAGTCAGCTTGCCGTTTTTGACGTAAAGTATTTCCTGCAACGCACCAACCAGGCGTATTTTTCCGTCAGGCAAATCACAGAATAGTTCGCATGTTTGATCTTGATCGGTAATATTAACAATAGTCAACAACTTTGAACCATCCACTGGATGGCTCCGCAATCCTGCCGTTACGGGATGACCATACAAACAGTTTGTATGATAATCATTTGTTCTATGAACAACAATATCCGGTGCATCGCAAGCCACCTTCGGAGGACGGCAAAGCCTTCCGTGACTATAGTATTCCTTGTATTCGTAACGAAGCTGGATTGCCTGCTTGTACATGTCCATATCCGTTTGAACACGTCCCGAATTCTTCAAGAAGCTGACATTCCAACCCAATTGATCACCAAATGTCATTTGTTCTGCAAATGTAATTCGGGCATATTTTCTATCTTCTTCAGATAGTTTTTCAGCCAACGGATAATTTCTGCCAAACAACTCAACCTGATCTGAATACACTGCAGAAAAAGCAGGCACAAGGCCACCACTCGACCAGTGCCAGACCAGCATGCCATCCATTACATCAATAAACTGTTCGGAATGGTCTTCCGTTATGTATATCGATTCCAGACCTTTCCTCAGCCGCAGGTCAGACAAACGTTGCATCATCTGACGTATACCCTCGATATGCCAAGTACCGCCAATTCCTAAAGGATGCCCATGCCTGGGATTATAGCACGTAGCGTATGAGCAGCCTGCTGTCTGATCCACATAAATGCCATCAATACCAAGTTCATCATACATCCTTTCGCTTAGATGCTCAATGATATCATGCCATTTGGTTTGAGAAAGACATACGCCATTCAACCGAACACGTTCGCCGTTAAGCCGTCTACTTATATAAGCTTCCCGAATGATTGACCCATCTTCACGGGTTGTTGCAATTTCTTTCCCTTCGCGCTCAAAAGTAAATTTCGGTTCGATCCCTGTGTACTGAACAAAATCCTCACCATCGTTTACATCCCAAAGCCGTCCATTAATATACGGAATCACACGGATATTCGCTTCTTGAAGACGCTGAATACCAGATAATGTATTCTGTTTGACGGGGAAGTAATGAGGATAGCAGGTATCAAACGGAATTTGATGCCATTGATACAAATGAACAGCAATCGGGACGTCCATTTCTTTCTGTAAATCCAAGATAGGCTGCACCCAATCTTTCTCGTCAGTAACTACGCCAATACACCAAAGGCCGATATCATGAAGCCATTCTGGTGAATCGGTACGAACATTCTTTTCATTCAGCTTAGGCAGCCAACAGGCTTCCTTTAAGGCCCATTGACGATAAATCATGGCTGCGTCATACCAGTCGCCGTCATACAGCTGCCAAACTGCCTTCCCGCCCATCATCTGTGAGTTACCTGGAATCAGTGCATTTTCAGCGGAGTATGATAAGGTCATGGTGCCGGACTGTCCCATATGTTTGTCTAAACATACACGCTTTGTGCATCCTTTGGCATCATGCGCAGCGTAATAGAGGCCTCTTCCTTGATTTGTATCCCAACAGCTCAGCAGCGGCATGCTGCACCAAAGGGTTGCATAATGTTCATTCCAATATGTGTGGGATTTTCCGTAATCATAATGAACATGCCCAGAAAGATACGGCGTCAGAATGTTCGAGTTTTCAGGGGCTTCAAAATTTAATCTCGGATAATCGCATTCCAAAACACTCAGTATTTCCGAAAGATTTTCAAATTCGCCCCGCCACTCAATGCGATTTTGCTTCGGGTCAACCTGTGCATGAAGCTTTAAGGAAAAGCCAGGAGCAAGTTTCGATTCTTCAAAGGATAAAGTGATTTGACCTTCTTCTTTGACGACATTCACTTTTTTCCAGTTGCCTGCCGAAGAAACCCAGATATTCCGCTTTTCCTCAATATTTCGAATAGTTGCTCTGAACAAATCTCCATTTCCATTTTTGAGCCATTGATATCCGGTTTTCTGGTCAGTCACCTTGAATAGCCTGATGCTGTCGTCAGAGACACGTAGCTGCACCGAAAGATCGCCTGCATCCAGCGCAATCTGTTCATTGCTTTCTTCTTCAATTTGGATTATGGGCGGAAGCTTCTTGCACCATTCACCCGCCAGCTTTGCTGCATCGCCAACAACCACGCTTCCCATCAACGGGCACTCAGAACCTATGCTCATCAAGTTTTGCTGGCCATTCATCGCACGGAAACCGATTTGCCAATACTTCTCTCCATAAAGAACATGTGGATAGAAACATACAGTAACCTGTCCGCCCACAAGCGCAATAGATTGGTTCTTTCCGGACAGGCTGAAATAGTGCTCAAAGTCCGTTTTATATCCGTGAACCCCTTCAAACGGGACAACCGGAATCGTGCTTTCAAGAATCGGAACAGTCCCTGTTTCCGGGTTCAGGTCAAATGTGCCGCCACATGCTGGATTTCCGGCAGCCCAGCTGGAAAACTCTGCTTTCGGAATGACTAATTGAGTAAAACTGATATCATTTACAGACCAGCATTTTTCTCCGTGATAACAGGAAAGTATCTGAATCAACGGAATATCTTTCATTCGTACAAAATCATAATGAACTACTGTATTCCCGATTGTTTGATTGTTTTTATCCGTGGGTACAGCCTGGACCCGGCAAACATCAAACAAAGGTCCTTCAGATGCCACTGCTTTGATTTCCCGGTGAAACAAGTAATACGTCCCATGCTGGCATTCCTCACTGCTGTGAACGCTGTCAGAGATGCAGAAACTGTCATTCGCCGTTTCCACTTTCACTCCTTGATTACACACGGAAACAAATGGAGTTGCCGGAATAAGTGTGAATTCAGTTTCTTCCGTTAGTTCGATCTCGGTTACATTTTCCGGGATACGAACAAGAAGAAAGCCTTCTGTGTTTCGGTTCTCAAATGCAGAAGGCAAAAATTGAGAAACCAACTTCTCTCCGAACAACGTTTTTGCTCCGCGCAAGCGCATCTTCTTGGGAACGGAGAACCATGCAAGCCCATGCTGTGGTATTGTTTGTTCTAACTTCACGTACATCACGATTCCTCCTGTATGTATTCATGTTTTGTTTTCTCGCGTTCGATAGCTTATCAAACATCAAAGCCACCCAGAGACTTAAAGTATACGAGCTTGCTTAAAGCTTCTGACAATGAAGAATTGTAGGGATTTATCCTGTTCTCATCCGAGAAGCTGTGTCGTGCCTTATATCCATATTAAAACAAAAATAGTCAATTGACAAATCATATGAATATTGCGGCAGGCGATGCAATGCCTCGCCTACCGCAACACCTGCTCACAATTTATTATGATGTCAACAGGTTAATTGTATGATGTATTACTTACTTAGTTCCAGCAGGCGGTTATGACGTTCTTGCTGAATCTCCATGTAACGAGTCAGACCGAGTTTCTCAAGTTCCTTGACGCCTTCTTCAAGGGAATCGATGCTGCGCTCACCAAGGATGATGTTAGTCAACAGCTCGGATGCATAGGTGCTCAGCTGTTCGCTAAACTCCTCTATTTCTTCGCGTTGTTCGTCGGTCGCCATCGCATACTTGGTGCCTCCCTCAAACCAACAGGTATCGATATTCTTGTTGAATTCCACAATAACGCGTGACTTTACCTGCTGATATTCTTCTGCATTTGGATTGACTTCCCAGGTATAGGAAGGTACAACATTTATCGCAGGCAGGACATACAAGCCGGCAGATGTACCAAACAGATCGGAGGTCTTAATACGGAAGGCTTCCTTCTCCGCTTTATCAGTCGGTTCTGGGCCATGATCAATCCTGGTAACAACACCCTTGTCATCCTTTGTGTATGTCTGGCCCTCGATACCGGCTGTGCATAGGTACGCATATTCGTCAGTATATATAAAGTCGAAGAGTTTGGTAACCGCTTCAGGATTCTTGCAGGCAGAGGTAACAAAGTGCTGGTTGAAAGTAATCCCGGCGACATCGCCATGCGCTTTCCAACCTGTTGACAGATCACCATCCATATCGAGGATGAAGGGGGTATACTGCGCACCTTCAACACCCATCTGCGTTTCATAGTCTGACCATGCAGAATAATTGTAGGTGACAGCAGCTTTGTTCTGTGTAATCAATTCTGAAGAGAACAGGTCGCCAGAGAATGCTGCGGTGTCATACAGGCCATTTACATACAATTTGTTCATGAAAGCAAGGTAATCAACAAGGTGGGGATTATAGAAGTTGGAGGTTACTTTGCCGTTTTGATCAACGTAACACAGTGTGGAGGTAGACAAACCAAATCCATCAGCCATGCCGCCTTGACCAAACTGGTCAATCTTCAGACAAACAACTTCATCCTTCAGACCATTGTCGTTGACGTCATTTTCCTGGAACTTCACGAGTAAGTCAAAGAGTTCGTCAGGCGTATAAACCAGTTTCATGGTTTCGCCGACTTTCTCGACCCAGTCTTGACGAAGAGACATTGTACGCCATCCATAAGGCGGAAGTTCTTCACCTGTTTCCATAGAATATGATGTTGCACGATAGAGGTAGGCAAACCAGTAGAGATTACCATCTGCCGCAGTGTTGGCAGCGAGGGTGCCAGGGCACTTTTCGTTCCAGTACGTGCGGATGGAATCATCTTCATCATACTTATCCATCAGTTCGCTGGCGGGGATGATTAGGCCATTCTGCCCCCATTGGATGACTTCACTGGCGCTTATGCCACCTTCAAAAGCGACGGAGACGATGTCAGGAAGATCGACGCCCGCAGCCATGCGTGTTTTTACTACATTAGGAAAAGAAGCGTTGTCGATACATTCCAGTTCAAGCCGAATTCCCAGTTCTTCAAGCTTGGCGATAAAAACCTTGGATACGTCATACTTCTCCCAGTCTTCAGACTTGATTTCAGAGTCAAAGTCGTTTTTGCATAGAATCTTGATGGTGGTGAGTTCCTCCGCCACACCAAAGGCACACACGGAAAGAACCATCACAAGCGATAGAGCCAACGATAAGAACTTTTTCATTTTCTTCCCTCCATTATGGTATAGTTGTAACAAGGGTGTGCGGTGTAAAGGTTGGCCGATCCTTTAACACCTTTGCTTTTGCATATGCCATGCAGGTTTCTATAGGGTGATCAGCCCTTGAGTGAACCTAGCATAATGCCTTTGGTAAAATGCTTCTGGAACATCGGATAAACCAGAAGGATGGGCATTGTCACAATGACGATCATTGAATAGCGCAACTGTCGCGCAGACATTGCCTGTTCTGCCATTGCTTTTTGGACTTCGGCAGTCATGCCTGTTTGCTCTGTCGTTCTCATGGCGCTTTGCAGTGAGATAAGCACGTTACGTAGGAACAGCTGTACGGGCTGAATCGACTTATTGGTTGTATAGATTGATGCAGTGAACCACGAATTCCAAATGCCGGCGATGGTATAGATCATGATGACTGCGATGATGGGTTTCGCAAGCGGAATATAAATTTTGAAGAGCATTTGCATATTTGTTGCACCATCGATAAACGCCGCCTCTGAGAGTTCGCTGGGAATGGATAAAAGGTATGTGCGACAAAGAATAATATTCCAGATGCTGTAACCGGGGAGAATTAACGCCCAAGGCGAATTGTAGAGTCCCAGCTTCGTGATCAAAATAAACGACGGAATCATTCCACCACCAAAGTACATTGGGATCAGCAAATAATAATTAAGGAATTTGTGTCCCCATAGATTAGGGCGCGTAAGTGGATAGGATACTGCAATGGTGTTGAAGAGCATCAGGACACAGCCTGCGATGACATAAAGTATGGAGTTTTTAAAAGCGTTCCAAAACTCATTATCAAGACAGACGATCTTGTATGCATCGAGCGTAAAGCCGATAGGATAGAACGTCACTTTTCCCGCGGCAGCTGCGATAGGATTGCTGAAGGACATGCAGATGACATACCACATCGGGTAAATTGTAATGAAACAACAAAGGACTGCGATGACCGTTACAATTGTATCGAAAGTTTGCCAATTATTGAGCCTCTCGTTCTTTTTTGTGCCAGATTGTATTGTTGTAGGGCGTATTGCCTGGGCCATTTTTATAGTCCTTTCGTCATTTACCAGATTGAGAAGTCAGTCTTTTTACGCGCAACATAATTAGCTGTGTAGACCAATATAAAGCTGAGCACACTCATGAGTAAACCAGCAGCCGTGCCATAGCTGTATTTACCACCTATTAAGGTGTCGCGATAAACATAAGTACCGATAACATCAGCTGTTTCATAAACCGACGCATTGTACAGGAGCAAAATCAAGTCCGTATTGGAGCCCAGCATACCACCGATGGCGAAAATCAACTGAATCATAATCAACGACATCATCGAGGGTAGGGTGATATACCAAATTTTCTGCATGCGTGTTGCGCCATCCACGCTTGCTGATTCGTAAAGGCTAGGATCAATGGCTGTAATGGTAGATAGATATAAGATGCTGTTCCAACCGAAACTTTTCCACACGCTGATGAACGTATACAACCATGGAAAAAATTGCTTATTCGCATTAAGTGATTTTGCTTCAATACCAATAGCATTGAGCATTTTGGTAACAATGCCATCGCTAGCGATAAAGGATAAGAACATACCCGCTACTACAACGGTAGAAATGAAATTTGGCATATAGCTGACAGTCTGTGTAAATTTCCGGAATTTGGAATGACGAATCTCATTAACGACCAATGCAAATACAATCGGAACCCAGAAGCCCATCAACAGACCAAGAAAGTTGATGACCAGTGTGTTGCGGATGATGCGCGGGAAATAATAGGAATTAACAAATTTACTAAAGTGTTTGAGTCCAACCCACTTCACGCCATCACCTAAAAATGGTCGTCCAGCGGAATAATCTTGGAAGGAAATAACCAAACCAAGCATTGGGAGATAGCTGAAGATAAAAATCAAGATCAATGGAACTGCCATCATCAGATAATATTCAATATTATCTTTCAAATTGCGGGAAAAATAACCATCTGTTTTTAACCTGGCAAGACTGAACTTTCTGTGTGACCGTACCATTGCTGCTCTGTCTCTTTTCCTCATTGACAATTTCGACAAACCCTATAGATGCCAATTGATCAGTATGTCAGTTATAAGTATACAATCGATTCTCTCAATAGTAAATGAACAATTTCCGCAGTCTGCGCACAGAATCATCAAAATTGTCTTGCTTCCTCGTCAAGTTCAGAGCTTTGGGGATGTTCCCTTGCCAATCATTCCTGAGAATGTTATACTTTCTGCATTGTTGTGGATGAATGCCACACGGTACCACAGAGGTAGCTATGTGATGTTTTGAATTGTTTACGGGACGCGGAGGCAAGCTTCATGGCAACAGACATCCTGGAAAAAATCCGCCGGGCAGAGGCGGAGGCGGAGCGGCTGCGGCAGGAAGCGCAGGCACAGGCACGCGATATTCTTAAAGCCAGCGAGGAGGCCAGCCTGCATGCCGAGCGGGAGAGCGACCGGGAAGCGCGTACCCGCTACCGCAATAAGTTAGAGGAAACGCGCCTGCGCATTGAAGCCGACCTGGCTGACCAGCGCGCCCGGGATGAAGGGGAGCGCAGGAGGGTGGCTGAAGCGGCAGCGGCAAAGGTTCCAGAGGCTGCGCGTTACATCGTCGAAAGGATATTAGCCGATGGCGATCGTTGAGATGAAGCGGCTGACCTTGCTGGCGCTGAAAAAGGACAGACGGCGGCTGCTGAGCGAGATGCAGCGCATGGGCTGTGTGGAGGTCACCGAGGCGCAGCCGGAAGGCGAAACGCCATTCGCAGTTGAAACGGGAGCGGATGTCTATGCCGGCAAGCTGCAGCGCCTGCGTTGGGCGCTGGACAGGCTCAGCCGCTATGATACCGATCCCAAGCCCATCTTCGGCACCTATCCCGAGGTCAGCCGCCAACAAGTTGATGACGTTGCTTCGCGGGAAGAGGCGGTTTTGCAGGCGGTATCGCGCCTGGAGGCTATTGAGCGCCGCCGCGGCGAGCTGAACGCTGAGGAAACCCGTGTTTTATCCTATATTGATGAATTGACGCCATGGGAACCCCTGAATTTGACTGCGGGCGATTTGGCGTCGTCGCGCACATCGGTGCAGTTGGTTGGCACGTTGCCTGTCAGGAACATACCGGTGCTGGAGGCGGCGCTGGCACCGCTGCCTGTTGCCCTGCGGCTGGTGGGCCAGCTGCGCGAACAAAGTCTCATCTACCTGGCTGTTCACCGTAGTGCCGAGGGTGAAGCGCTTGCGGCGCTGGACAGCGCCGGGTTTACCCGTGAAATGCTGTCAGCTGCGGATGGCAGGACGCCGCGGGAAGCTGGGGCGGTGCTCAGGCAGCGGCTGCACGATATCGATGCGGGGCGTGGTGCGCTGGCAGACGAGGAGAGCGGTATTGCCGAGGGCATCAGGGACATGAAAGTGCTGCACGATGCGCTGCTGCTGGAGCAGAAGAAGGCGTCGGCTGCCTCGTTGTCAGCGGAAACCGATCAGACGTTCATGCTTAAAGGCTGGATCATTGCCGATGTTGCCGAAGTGCTTCAACAGCGCCTGCAGGCGATTTCGCCCAGTGCTGTGATTGCTGTGTCCGATCCTGGCGATGATGAGGAACCGTCAGTGCTGCTGCGCAACGACAAATTCTCGGCAGCGTTCGAGCCGATCGTGGAAGGCTTTGCCATGCCAGCGTACCGCAGTGTTGACCCCACTAAGGTAATGGCACCGTTTTACGCTACGCTGTTTGGCATGATGCTGTCGGACGCCGGCTATGGGCTGCTGATGGCGATTGCGATCCCGGTGTTCATGAAAATTAAGAAAATAAAGTTTGAAAACGCCAAGATGCTCTATTTGCTTGCCTATGGCGGTGTTGCAACCATTTTGTGGGGGCTGGTGTTCAACACGGTGTTCGGCTTCAACCCCATTCCCGGGCTGAACGCCTGGTTTCCTCTGGATACCGTCAATAGGCCGCTTCATGTCATGGGGCTGAGCATCGTGGTGGGGGCGCTTCACCTGTTCGCGGGGCTGGGCGTCGCAGTCTATATGAACATTCGCCGCCGCGATTATGTGGCAGCGGTGTCCGACCAGCTCAGTTGGGCGATGCTGATCATCGGCTTGGGCTTGCTGATGCTGCCGCAAACGGCGGCTGTTGGTAAAATACTAGCCCTGGCAGGCGCCGGCATCATTGTTCTGATGGGGGGGCGGGCTAATAAAAACCCGCTGAAGCGGCTGATGAGCGGGCTGGGGCAGCTATACGGCATCAGCAGCTGGTTGAGCGACCTGCTCAGCTATATGCGCCTGTTTGGTATGGGGTTGGCAACAGGCGTCATCGGCATGGTGTTTAACCAGCTCATCGGCATGGTGTGGGCGGGCGGCATCATTGCCAAGGTGTTTGCAGCGGTGCTGTTTGTCGGCTGTCACCTGTTCAACCTGGGCATCAATGCGCTGGGAGCATATGTGCACTCAGCCAGGCTGCAGTATATCGAATTTTTCGGCAAATTCTTCGAGGACGGCGGCAAGCCCTTTATGCCGCTGGACATGAAAACCCGCTTCGTCAGCATCGACAGCGCCAACGCGCTGCAGCTGTAGAGTATAGACACCCACTTTGGAAGGAGAAAACACATGGAACTTCAGCTTGGTCAGATCCTCGCATTCGTCGGCGCAGCGCTGGCGGTCATCCTCTCAGGCATTGGCTCGAGCAAAGGCGTCGGGCTGGCTGGACAGACAGCGGCAGGCGTGTCCACCGAAAACCCCGAGGTTTCGGGCAAACTGCTGGTGCTGCAGTTATTGCCCGCTACACAGGGCATCTATGGCTTTCTCATCGGCGTCATGATCCTGATCAACACCGGGGTGCTGGGCGGCACGATGGCGGATGTCAGCGTGCTGCAGGGCATCAAGTTTGTTGTCAGCGCGCTTCCCGTCGGCGTGATAGGCTGGTATTCTGCCATCAAGCAGGCTGAAGTCGCGGCGTCCGGTATGCTGCTGACAGGCCAGCGCCCCGACATGTCCGGCCGGGCAATCACCATGACGGTCATGGTGGAAACTTACGCCGTGTTCGCGCTGCTGCTGTCCTTCCTGATGGTTAATTCGGTGATGGGGTGACGTTGATGGACGTCAACCCCTTGCTGGAAAAAATCGCCGCCGACGCCCGGGAGGCCGCTGCCCGCATACTTGACGATGCGCGTCGCAGGGCAGAGGATATCAACAGGGCTTCGGAGCAGCGCATCGCTCAGCGCATGGCGCAGGCTGATGAACGCGCTGAGTTGGAGGCTGCTGACATGGCTCGTCGTATGGCGCGCATGAGCGCGCTGGAGGGCCGCAAGGCACTGCTGGCGGACAAGCGCGTTGTGATTGATGCGGCATTCCGGCAAGCGCTGGACGACCTGCGGGCGTTGCCCGGGGAGGATGCGCGTGCCTATTTCCTCAGGCTGCTGGTTGGCACGGCTCAGGGTGGGGAGGAATTGCTGGCAGGTGATGCCAGCCGGCACATGATCCATGAAGGTTTTGTGCAGCAAGCCAATGAGGCACTGGCTCGTGAGGGCAGGGATGGCGTTCGTCTGTCCGCCGATAGTACGCCCGGCTTTGGCTTTGTGTTGCGCAAAGGCGGCGCAGAAATGAACTGCACGTTCGAGCGCTTGTTGGATGCCCAGCGCCTTCGGGCTGAAACTGAGGTCGCCGGCATTTTGTTTGAATAACCGTACCGAAAGGAGAGGCCTTTGCCGCAGGAAAGCATCTATTACGCCGTTGGCCGGCTGAGCGTGCTGGAGAATACGGCGCTGGATAAGTCCCGGATTGACCGGCTGCTGCAGGCATCCGGCCTGGACGAGGCGGAGCGCGTGCTGGCTGAAATAGGCTGGCCCGGCGGGAGGGATTGGGAAGCCGCTGCTGCCCGCCATATGCAGACGGCATGCACGCTGCTCAAGGAGCTGGCCACCGATGTCCGCATGGTGGACGCCTTTCTGATCCGCTACGACATCAACAATCTGAAGATCCTGCTGAAGGCGCGCTGCCTTGGGCAGGACAGCGTCGCCCTGTCGCCCTGTGGCACGGTGGACCCGGATGTGCTGGCGCGCGCTGTGGACGAGCGGCGCTACACCCATCTGCCCGCTATCCTGAAGGAAACATTGGATGCGTTGGAAAAGCGCCTGGCCATCGACATCGACCCCATGGACATCGATGTCACGCTGGATAAGGCGCACTACAGGATGGTTTTCTCGTTGCTCTCGGGCAAGCAGAAGACAGCGCTCACATATTTTCGCATGCGCGTGGACCTGACCAACGGCGCCATGGCGCTGCGTGCCATGCACGCGGGCAAGCCGGCGCAGTTTATCCAGGGCTTGCTGATTGAAGGCGGGTCCATCCCGGTGAAGGAGTGGGAAAAAGCCTATGCGAAACCGGAAAAACTGCCGCTGCTGTTCAATCGCTTTGGCCCCGTGCTGTATGCCGCGGCGGTGGCTGCCTATATCAGCCCGGATAAGCTGGCTGCCCTGGAGCGGGAGGCGGATGATGGGCTGCTGGCTTTGTACAAGCCTTTCCGGCATGCCGTGGACAAGGATGAAAGGCTGATCAGCTACCTGTTGATGCGCGAGCGGGAGGCTGCCGCCATCCGGCTGATCATGGCCGGCAAGGAGAATGGGTTCGACCGGGACACCATGCTGGAAAGGCTGCGTGAGCTGTATGGCAGATAAGCGGAGTGCCGTGGGCGTCATCGGCGAAAGCGACATTGTGGCTGCCTTCCGGACGGTGGGCATGCGCGTGGCGGATGCTCGGACGCCCCAGCAGGCGCAGCAGGCTGTACACCGGATGGTTACAGAAGGTGTGTCGGTGATTTATATCACCGAGGGTATTGCGAGGACGATCCCCGAAACATTGGCGCGCTACAATGCTGACCCCGGGGTGGCTATCATCCCCATACCGGGCAGCCGCGGCACAGACGGCTTTGGCATGTCGCGTGTGATGGCGAACGTAGAAAAAGCGGTTGGCGCGCACATTGAGCTGAATGATACGGAGGAATAGCATCTATGGCCCAGGGAACCATTATCAAGGTAGCCGGACCCCTGATTGTCGCGGGC
Source organism: Christensenellales bacterium (assembly GCA_050952845.1). Lineage (GTDB taxonomy): Bacteria > Bacillota > Clostridia > Christensenellales > Aristaeellaceae > JAGVSV01. The sequence goes on along the minus strand of JBMNLP010000001.1, from coordinate 2,922,192 downwards.
GGCATGGGGAATGCGCGCATGTACGACGTGGTGCGCGTAGGCAACGAACGGCTGATAGGCGAAATCATCGAGCTGCGGGGCGACCGCGCCTCCATCCAGGTATATGAAGAAACCGCGGGCATCGGCCCGGGGGAGCCGGTGGAGACAACGGGCGCGCCGCTATCGGTGGAGTTGGGGCCCGGGCTGATTGAATCCATCTTTGACGGCATCCAGCGGCCGCTGACTGCCATCCGCCGCATGGCGGGCGACCGCATCACCCGGGGCGTGGAAGCGCCGGCGCTGGACCGCGAAAAAACCTGGGGGTTTAACCCGCGGGTAGCTGAAGGCGACCGGGTTCAGCCCGGCGACCGGCTGGGCGAAGTGCAGGAAACGGCGGTTATCATGCACCGCATCCTGGTGCCCCACGGCGTTTCGGGCACCGTGGTGTCGTTGCACAAGGGTTCGGCCAAGGTGGAGGACACCGTGTGCGTCATCCGGGATGACCGGGGGCAGGAGCATGCCATCACCATGGTGCAAAGGTGGCCTGTGCGCCGCGGACGCCCTTACCGGGAGAAGCTTGCCCCGGCAGCTCCCATGGTGACGGGGCAGCGCATCATTGATACGCTGTTTCCCATTGCCTCAGGCGGCGTGGCTGCCGTGCCGGGTCCGTTCGGTTCCGGCAAAACGGTGGTGCAGCACCAGCTGGCCAAGTGGGCGGACGCCGACATCATCGTGTATGTGGGCTGCGGCGAGCGCGGCAACGAAATGACCGACGTCCTCAAGGAATTCCCCGAGCTGTTTGACCCGCGCACGGGCGAACCGCTGATGCGACGCACGGTGTTGATTGCCAACACCTCTGACATGCCGGTGGCTGCGCGCGAGGCGTCGATATATACCGGCATCACCATTGCCGAATACTACCGCGATATGGGCTACAAGGTGGCCATCATGGCGGATTCTACCAGCCGTTGGGCAGAGGCGCTGCGCGAGATGTCGGGCCGGCTGGAGGAAATGCCGGGTGAAGAAGGCTACCCGGCTTACCTGTCCAGCCGCATTGCTGAGTTTTACGAGCGCGCGGGCGTTGTCCGCTGCCTGGCCAGCAAGGATGTATACGGCTCCATCACCGCCATCGGGGCGGTATCGCCGCCCGGCGGCGACATATCCGAGCCTGTTTCCCAGGCTACGCTGCGCATCGTCAAGGTGTTCTGGGGCTTGTCGGCGCAATTGGCTTACCAGCGCCATTTCCCGGCGGTGGACTGGCTTGCGTCCTACTCGCTGTATATCGAATCGCTGGCAGAATGGTTTAACGATGAAATATCGCCGGACTGGGACAGCATGCGCGCCCAGACCATGATGATCCTGCAGCGCGAGTCCGAACTGGACGAAATTGTACGCCTGGTGGGCATCGATTCCCTCAGCTGGGTTGATCGGATGACCATGGAGGTCGCCCGCTCCATCCGGGAGGACTATCTGCACCAGAACGCCTTTGACGAGGTAGACACCTATACATCGCTGAAGAAGCAGTACCATATGCTGCGGCTGATCCTGCAGTTTGGCGCCCGCGCGCAGGAAGCGCTCAAGGCGGGCGCCAGCCTGACGGCGCTGCTTGAGCTGCCTGTGCGCGAGCGCATCAGCCGCGCCAAGTATGTCGCTGAGAACGATTTGCAGGTGTTTGACCGCTATGAAACCGAGATGATCGCCCAGATCACGGCGCTGACGGATGAGGGAGGGCTGTAAGATGCAGAAAGAATATCGCACCATTCGCGAGGTTGTCGGCCCCCTGCTGCTGGTGGAAGGTGTCTCAGGCGTCACCTATGATGAGCTGGTGGAGATTGAGCAGGCTTCGGGCGAGCTCCGGCGCGGCAAGGTGCTGGAGATCGATGGCGACAGGGCGCTGGTGCAGCTGTTTGAAACGAGCCATGGGCTGAAAATTTCCGACAGCAAGGCGCGCTTTTTAGGCCGCGGCATTGAGCTGTCGCTGTCCATGGACATGCTGGGGCGCGTGTTTGACGGCATGGGCGAGCCCAATGACGGCGGGCCGGCCATTATCCCCGAGATGCGCCGCAACATCAACGGCGTGCCGCTTAACCCCGCCGCGCGCGACTACCCCAGCGAATTTATCCAGACCGGCGTGTCGGCTATCGACGGCTTGAATACCCTGGTGCGCGGGCAGAAGCTGCCGGTGTTCTCCGGCTCAGGCCTGCCGCACGCGCAGTTGGCTACGCAGATTGCCAGACAGGCCCGGGTATTGGGCAGCGACGAGATGTTCGCGGTGGTGTTTGGCGCCATTGGCATCACGTTTGAAGAAGCGGATTTTTTCATCAGCGACTTCCGGCGCACCGGCGCCATCGACCACGCGGTGCTGTTCATGAACTTAGCTGACGACCCGGCCATTGAGCGCATCGCCACGCCGCGCATGGCGCTGACGGCGGCGGAATACCTGGCTTATGAAAAGGATATGCATGTGCTGGTCATCCTGACCGACCTGACCAACTACGCCGAAGCTCTGCGCGAGGTGTCAGCTGCTCGCCGTGAGGTGCCGGGCCGCCGCGGCTATCCCGGCTACCTGTATACCGACCTGGCCAGCATGTACGAGCGCGCAGGGCGGGTCATCGGCAAGAAGGGCTCCATCACGCAGCTGCCCATTCTCACCATGCCCGAGGACGACATCACCCATCCCATCCCGGACCTGACGGGCTATATCACCGAAGGTCAGATCATTTTAAGCCGTGAGCTGCACAGAAAGGGCATCTCGCCGCCTATCAACGTGCTGCCCAGCCTTTCCCGTTTGAAGGATAAGGGCATCGGCGAGGGCAAGACGCGCGCCGACCATGCGCCCACTATGAACCAGCTGTTTGCCGCCTATTCGCGCGGCAAGGACGCAAAGGAGTTAGCTGTTATTTTAGGCGATGCCGCGCTGACAGACGTGGACAAGCTGTATGCCGCATTTGCCGACGCCTTTGAGGAGGAGTATGTGTCCCAGGGCTATCAGACCGACCGCAGCATCGCTGACACGCTGGATTTGGGCTGGAAACTGCTGCGTATGCTGCCCAGGAACGAATTGAAGCGCATTCACGATGACATGCTGGATATCTACTACGGAGAGGATGCCTGATGGCAGCGCTTCGCGTGAACCCAACGCGCATGGAGCTTACGCGCAGCAAGCGCCGGCTGGTGATTGCCAGGCGCGGGCACAAGCTGCTCAAGGACAAGCGCGACGAGCTGGTACGGCGCATCATCGCGCTGCTGCGCGAGAACGCAAGGTTGCGCAATAAGGTAGAAGGGCAGCTGGCGGGTGCCATGCGCGGCTTTGCCCTGGCCCGTGCCGTCATGGACAGCCAGGCTATGGAGAGCGCGCTGATGTATCCGGCGCGCACCGCCGATTTGTTGGTGGGCAGGCGGAATATCCTGTCTGTACGGGTGCCCAGCTATGCGCTGCGGCCGGGTTCGCTCTCCGAGGCTGTACAGCCCTATGGCTATGCCGAAACTTCAGCGGATTTGGACAGCGCCATCGAAACCCTGGCTGGCATCCTGCCCGACATGCTGATGCTGGCGGAGACTGAGAAAACCTGTGCGATGCTGGCAGATGAAATCGAAAAAACCCGGCGCCGCGTAAACGCGCTGGAGTATGTGATGATCCCGCAGTTAGAGGAAACCATCCGCGTCATCACCATGAAGTTAGATGAAAACGAGCGCGGCGCCATTGTACGATTGATGAAGGTCAAATCCATGATGGAGGAGCGGAGGGAGGCGGCAACATGACAAAGTTTCAAGACATGGTGTATCAGAGGCCGGACTATGACAAGCTTTTTGGCGAGATGAAAACGCTGCTTGGCAGCATGGAAAATGCGGGCAGCGCGGATGAGCTGTTGAAGGCTATGGCTGAGCTGGACAAAAAGGGACGGTATTTGTCCACGCAAAGCAGCCTGTGCTATGTGCGCTATACCATCAACACCAAGGATGCATTCTACGCCGCGGAAAAGGATGTGCTGGACAGGGAAAGCCCGCGCTTTGGTGAAATATCCTCTGAAGCTGCGCGGATTGTGCTGGAATCGCCGTTTCGGCAGGATGTGGCGGCGAAATACGGCGAGCACCTGCTGGAAAAGTACGAGGTGCAGCGCAAGGTGTTCAAGCCTGAGATACTGGACGACCTGGCGGAGGAAAACAAGCTGAAAAGCGAGTATCAGACCCTGATGGCATCCGCTGAGATCGAATTCGAAGGCGAAACTCGCAACCTGTCAGGCATGACGCCCTTCATGATGTCGCCGGATCGGGATGTGCGCAGGCGCGCCAATCAGGCGCACTGGGGCTGGATGGCCGGGCAGATGGACAAGCTGGACAGCCTGTATGACCAGCTGGTCAAGGTGCGCGACCGCATCGGCAAAAAGCTGGGCTACGAAAACTTCATTCCCGTGGCGTACGCCCGCATGGGCCGCACCGACTGGAATCAGCAGGACGCCAAAGCATACCGTGATCAGATTGCCGAGTCTGTCGTGCCGTTGACACAAAAGCTGTACAAGGAACAGGCGGCGCGGCTGGGCATCTCTGATATGAAGAACTACGACTACAACCTGATGTTCTTAACCGGCAACCCCACGCCCAAGGGCGAAGAAGCTTACCTGGTGGAACAAGCCGGCATCATGTATGATGAGTTGTCTCCCGAAACCAGCGAGTTTTTCCGCTTCATGACAGGCGCCGGTTTGATGGATCTGACCACCAGGCCCGGCAAGGCCAATGGCGGCTACATGACCTTTTTTCCGGACTATAAGGCGCCGTTCATATTCAGCAACTTCAATGGCACCGCGGGCGATGTCGACGTGCTGACGCACGAGGCGGGGCATGCTTTCCAGGGCTACCTGCAGCGCGATGTGGAGCTGAGCGACCTGGCGGACTACACCAGCGAAGTGGCTGAAATCCACTCCATGAGCATGGAGTTCTTCACCCATCCCTGGATGAAGCGCTTCTTTAAGGAGGACACCACCAAGTATTACTACAGCCATGTGGTGAGCGCCCTCAACTTCCTGCCCTACGGCGCTTCTGTTGACGAGCTGCAGGAATGGGTATATGAAAATCCGGAGGCAACCCCGGAGGAACGGCGGCGGAAGTACCGCGAAATCGAAAGAAAATACTTGCCGCATATCGATTATGATGGCTTGGAATACCTGGAGAACGGCGGCCGCTGGCAGAAACAGCTGCATTTGTATATGTACCCGTTCTACTATCTGGACTATACGCTGGCTCAGGTTTGTGCGCTGCAGTATTTCATCATGGACATGGAGGACCATGAAAACGCCTGGGCTTCCTACATGGCTGTGTGCCGCGAATCGGGCCGCACGCCGTTCAAAAAGCTGGTGCCAAAGCACGGCTTGTGCAGCCCGTTCAAGCCCGGCGCCATCGCCGCCATCACCCCTAAGCTGGAGCAGTACCTGGACACCCTGGACAAATCGAAGATCAAATAGGTGTTGTACCGTAACAGGCGCCCCGATGCTTGCCAAAGCCGGGGCGCGTATCGTAAAAAGGGAGGTTAACGTGAAACAGCAGTATGACGTCGCCGCTTATATATGGCCTGCCTACACCGGGGACGAGCCCCGCACGCGCATGTTCTGGCCCGAGGGCATGGGCGAATGGCAGTCGGTGCGAAGCGCCGGTAAAATGCATCCTGCGCACACCTGGCCGAGAAAACCCCGCTGGGGGTATGTGAACGAGGCTGATCCCTACGTGATGGACATGCAGATCGAGGCTGCGACGGACCATGGCATCAACGTGTTCATATACGACTGGTACTGGTATGACAGGCGGCCGTTTCTGGAACATTGCCTGAACGATGGTTTTCTGAAAGCAAAAAACAGGCCGGGCATGAAGTTCTACCTGATGTGGGCCAACCATGACGCGATGGCGCTGTGGGACAAGCGGCTGTCGGCAGACACAGAAACCGTCGTATGGGAGGGCGCCGTCAACCGGACGGAGTTTGAACGGCTGGCCCGGCGCCTGATCGACAGGTATTTTGGCTTGCCCCATTACTACCGCATCGACGGCAAGCCGGTGTTCATGATCTATGACGTGCCCAACTTTGCGAAAGGTTTAGGTGGGCCGGAGGAAGCTAAAAGGGCGCTGGATTGGTTCCGGGAGGAGGCGGCTGCCCGGGGGCTTGGCGGCTTGCATCTGCAGTTTGCGATGTGGAGCGAGCGGTTCACCGCCGTGACCGGCGTCGATACCGGCAAAACCATTCCCGCAAAGGATTTTTGCCGCGTGTTAGGCTTTGACAGCTGCACGCACTACCAATTTGTGCACTTTACCAACATCCACCGCCCCTATGCCGACATACTGACCGATGTGGCGGCGGAGTGGCAGCGGCTGGGGCAGGCGTTTGATTTTCCATATTTTCCGCACATCAGCGTGGGCTGGGACAACAGCCCGCGCTTCTTAGAGCACCCCAACTATGAAATCACCGGCAATACGCCTGACATGATTGAAAAGGCCATGCGCATGGCGAAGGACTATGCCGATCAGCACCCCGAACAGTCGCCGCTGATCACCATCAACTCCTGGAACGAGTGGACTGAAACCAGCTACCTGCAGCCTGACGATCTGTATGGCTACGGCTATCTGGAGGCGATCAAAAAAGTCTTCAAACCGTGAGAGGGTGCCATGATCAGTATATTTGCTCAAATGCAATAAGAAGTAAATTACGCAATCGTGGCGGACAAAGCAGTGCAGGATTTTTGTCGTTGCCATCCCGTTACCCCGTCAAAAGCCTGCCAGCCTTCCGCAGCATAAAAGCGGTGTCCGCCCTCGCCGATGACGTGTCGGATAGCCTCCTGCGCACCGGTTCGGACATAGTATTGGTCGCGGGCTATTTCATATTGCTGAATGGCGGATGCGATGGGAAAAATGCCATCGTCCCGGCCGCTGACGATAACCAGCGGGCGCGGCGCTACGAGGCCGGCCAGGTCAGCCATGTCAAAATCCTTCATGATGGCGGGCACATAGTTGCAGGTACAGTGATGCTGTGCGCCGATGGAGGGCAGAAAACCGCTCACCGCACAGGACGGCATGGCGGCGGCAATGCGTTCGTCCATGGCTGCTGCATAGATGGTGGTGGTGCCGCCGCCCGAGTTACCCATGGCAGCGATGCGGCGCATGTCAATCATGGAAAACAGATCGCCCACCACGTCGATGGCACGGGATACGTCCCACACGCGTTCGCCAATCAACGTTCTGCCCAGCAGCAGCGCCTGCATGGCGATCTGCTGGCAGTCCGGCCCTTCGGGGGTGCCGCCGCTCTCGCCGAAACCACGCTGTTCGATAGCCAGCGCCGCATAGCCGCGCTGCACGGCTTGCCTGGCAAAATCACGGTCCCCGGCGATGGTTTCCTCATCCCCTTCATAGAGGGGGCGCCCCAGCGATATGTGCATGCCTTTGGAGTGTCCCTGCAGGCAGATGATCAGGGGAAATTTTTTACCATGCGGAGTGCCAACCGGCACCAGCAGATGGCACGGCACGGTGATGTCCTGCTCGCTTTTAAATACAAACCGTGTTTCTGTATAGCCGTCTTCTTTGCGGGTCCACTCAACCTGGGCTTCCGCAGGCACCTTTTCAAATGGAAGCCCCAGCCTGTCGGCAAGGCGCGCCCGTGCTCTATTCTGCCATGCAGCCAAGTTTTCATGCTCTGCGATGCGCATAGAAAAGGTGCACGCATCCATCCTGCGTATCATTTCCTGCTGTGGGTTGTAAGTCATTTGATTTCCCTCTTTATTCACATTTGTCTGTTTCCTGCAGGCTGTCCACCAGTTCTTTAGCCTGTTCATACGCGCCCCAGGGTACAAACAGGCTGAGTTCTTCCAGCATGGAGCCAGCCCATGCGGTCATGCCGGCGCCAAGACGGCCTTTCTTCATCACGGGAATCGCCGCCCTGTGCAGCAGTTCCTCCATCATACCGGCTTGCAGGCTGCCGGCTTTCAGCAGCAGCACCGGGTCGTTTGGTTGCGGCGTTCGTATGCTGTGCCCGTCCAGCGGGCGGCCGCCCTCCACCAGCGCCATGCAGGTTTCGCAATAATTCATGTCCGTCATATGGATCCCCCAGCATCATTATACACTGAATTTTCAAAATGCAAGCAAAAATACGCTTGGTTGTGGTATGATAATAGCACGAAGTTTTTTTAAGGAGGAAAACGATCATGGCACGCGTCGGCATACTGGGATTTGCACACGGGCATGTCAATGCCTTTGGCATGGAGTGGGTAAAGGACCCGTCTTATAACGTGGAGGTGGTCTGCGGCTGGGACGGCGACGAGGAACGCGCGGTTAAAAACTGCGAGCAGTTCGGCATCAAGCGCATGAATAGCGCGGAGGATGTATTAAAGGCGGACATTGACAGCGTGGTGATTGCCGCCGAAACAGCCTATCATGCCAAACTGGCCATCATGGCGGCGGAAGCTGGCAAAAACATCGTGCTATACAAGCCCATGGCGCTGCGCCTGCACGAGGCGGACGCCATCGTAGAGGCTGTGAACAAACACGGAGTGCGCTTCACCATGGGCTGGCAGATGCGCGTCGACCCACAGAACATCAAAATAAAGGAAATGATCCAGTCCAATGAGCTGGGGGACACCATGCTGTTCCGCCGCCGGCACGGCTTGCCGCCTGCTGAACCCAGCCAGGCTGGAAAATGGTGGCATGTGATCCCGGAGATGAACCGCGACATATTCGCCGATGACTCCTCCCATCCCATCAACCTGATGCAGTGGATCTTCGGCATGCCCGAAACTGTGTCCTGCGAGATGGCCACCATGTACACCCCGCTGATACCCAATGACAACGGCGTAGCGCTGTTCAAATACAAAAATGGCATGATCGCTGAAATATCCTGCTCGTTTACCAACCGGGCGTCGGAAATTTCCACCGAAGTGTACACGAGAAACGGCTCGATCCAGCAGTATTATGGCGACCTGCCCAGCACCATGGTGCCCCGCGATGAAAGTTTGCCGGGCTTGAAGTGGTTCCGTGTCGGCGACACATCCTGGACGCTCAGCGACATTCCCAGCCCCAAGGGCCAGGGCGATCGCATCCGCGCCCAGGCAGGCCCCCTGGCTCATTTCCTCAACGGCGGTCCCACGATCTGCAGCGCCGAGGAAGGCCGCGACTCACTGCGCCTGGTGCTGGCGTGCTATCTGTCGGTGCGCGAAGGCGCCCGCGTGTCGGTGTGGGATGACAGGGTGTATGAGATTTGATCCAGCAGCCCTGCCCGCTGCGCTTCCATCATTGATAAAAAGCTGACAATATCCTGCCCTAAGGCTGGGTCGTTGGCAAGCGTGCCGATGTACTCAGCCAGGGCGGCGTTGGCGTATGTGTCGCAGATGTCGCCCAGGTCATCCTGCCACTGCTTCAGCTGTGCAGGGTTCACCTCCATGGCATAAGGAAGTTGCAGCAGCGCAGCGGCATTATGCCACTTTTTCAGCAGCAGCCTGAATTTGTGCGCGGCGTTATGGTCGTGTAGGTTCAGGCTGTGCGCTGTATTCAGGATGCGCTGCTGCCATTTGTTTGATCGTTTCTCAGCGAAGGCAGGGAAATTCTCCAATTCCAGCGTTTCGCTGAAGCGCCCAGCCAGGATGGTGGATATGAGAATCGCCTCGTCAAAGGCATCGGCAGCCAGGCGAACTTGCAGGGCCAATGCTTCGTGGTGACGCTCACCCTTTGCCATCGTGCTGAGCGCTTTGAGGGAGGCGGCGCCCTTTTTCTGGCTGCGCAGCGTACGCAGATACGCTATCAACACATCCAATTGCCGGATGTGCGCCAGGCTGTCCGACAGGCCTTTCAGGGCGGCTTGGCACGCCCTGTAGTTATCCTGATCGATCAGCGGCTTTAGGAACGACAGCAGCGAGCGCGCCTTGCGCAGTGATATCCTGAGCTGGTGCGGCGGCTTGGAAGCCTCCGGATCTTTTAAAAATCTGCGCCGCCATTTGCCGGCATTGCGCAGCATGGCCAGCAGCGCCGTGCTGCAGCGCTGTGGTGTCAGCGCGGGAAAAGACGGGGCGCTTTCTGCTTCGGCAGGGGCATCGGTTTCGGGTGTCAGTGGTGTGGACAAATTGTCTGCGCCCGGTACGGCTGCCTCGGCGCTGCCGCGTTCGATGCGCCACAGCAGCCTGGCGTCACGCAGCCTGTTGTCTGACAGCTCCAGGCAGACCATGTCGCCCTTGCGGTAGGGAATGTATTGGCCGGTGAGGGCTTCGCTCCAATCGCTCAGATGGGGTTGATGGCCGACGATCAGCACGATTTCTTCCCCGGCGTGCATCAGCGCATAGGCCAGCGCCGCATCGTCGCCAAGGTATATCCAGTCGTGGGTTTGCATGCTGTCGATGCCCAGCGCGCTGCGCAGAATCAGCGCCGTGCCCAGCGCCCGGGCTGCCGGGCTGCTCCATATGGATACAGGCTGGCACTGCAAACGTTCTTTTAGCTGCGGCATCAACGCCTGAAATGCCGCGATACCCTTGGGGGTCAGCTCGCGGCTGATATCGTCCAGCCCGGCAGCGTGATCCTGTGCGGCGGCATGCCTGACAAAAACAACCTGCATATCCCTTCCTCCATGGGGTGGTTAAAACATCGCGTCCTCAATGTCCATACACAGCTGATGGTACAGCGCCATGTGCAGCTGCTGCACCTCGGAGGTTATCCTGGCATTCACGTCCAGTAGAATGTCGCAGTGCGCTGCCAGGCGGCCCCCGCCCGTGCCGGTCAAAGCGATAGCAGTCATGCCCATGGCTTGCGCTGCCTTCATGGCGCGGCGCACGTTTTCCGCGTTGCCCGACGTGGAAATGCCGATGAGGACATCGCCGGGGCGCCCATAGGCCATGACTTGCTGGGCATAGACGCTTTCTCCGTCGATGTCGTTGATCACGGCTGATATCAGCGCGTTGTTGCAGGTCAGGTCGATGGCGGGCAAGCCACGCTGCAGGCGGTCTGCCCAGGGTTCATTGATGGCGGTTTTTATTTCGCCGGGGATGGGGCGCTCCTTGACAAAGCTTTTAGCCAGCTCGCCCACGATGTGCGCGCAGTCCGCCGCGCTGCCGCCGTTGCCGCACAGCAGCAGCTTGCCGCCCTGCCTGAAACTGCTGACGATGGCTTCCATCACTTTTTTATAATCACATGCTGTCATGGTGTGTTGTCCTCCTTCAGGCCGTTCCAGGCTGTTGTCAGCGCTGCCGCATCGCCGATGCTGTCGCCCAATTGCGCCGGCACGATGGCAGCGGTTTTGCGCGATATGGCCAGCGCTTCTTTTTTTATTTCCTCTAACATGCCCTGGCGGAACCACTTTTCCGCCCGGGTGAAGATGCTGCCGATGACAATGCGCTCCGGGTTGAACAGGTCGATCAGCACTGCCAGCCCGCGCCCCAGATAACGTGCGCTGAGCGACAGCACCTTGATAGCGTCTGCATCCCCGGCGTCAGCCAGCGTCGACAGGTCTTTGGCGGACAGGTCGCGCCTCAGGTGTATGTTGGCCAGCTGGTTAAGCCCGCCGCCTGAGCAAAACCCCTCAAATGATCCGCGCTTTCCGTAGCCTTCAGGCCCATCCTCTGCCAGGCGGATATGGCCAACCTCGCCCGCCATGCCGTCGGCGCCTTCATACAGCCGCCCGTCTAAGATCAGCCCGGCGCCCATGCCGGTACCGAACGTCAGGAAGATCATGTGCCGGCAGCCTCTGCCTGCGCCAAACATCCACTCCGCCAGCGCGCAGGCGTTGGCGTCGTTTTGCAGATAAGCCGGCACGCCGGCGCGCTGCCGCAGCCAGGCAGTGATGGGCACATTGTCCCAGCCCGGCAGGTTGGGCGGGCTGAGGATCAGCCCTTTGCCGGTATCCAGCGGGCCGCCGCAGCTGACGCCAATGGCGGTGGGCTTTGTACCCGATGCCTCGGCTTGTTTTATCAGCGTGTCTAAAAGCGCTTCCCACTGAGGGTATGTGGCGGTGTCCACCTGCCAGCGCTGCAATACCTGTCCTTGTTCATCGCCAATAACCAGCGCACTTTTCGTGCCGCCGATGTCCAGCCCCCACACCAATCGCTTGCTCAAACTTCAGCCTCCAACGCGGCATGTTATAGCTGAGGCAGTTAACCTTAGCGATGATGCCGATAATTAGTGTATTGGTTATTCCGGTGGCAGTCAAGACAAGACTAAAAGAAAAAAGGACAGCCTGTCGCCCGAAGCTGTCCCTGATCTCTGCGTTTATACCCGTAGGTGGTAGTTGTAGATGATGCCGCCTGACGGGCTTTCATGCCGGAAATTTTCAAAACCGCGGCGTGTCAGTTCGGTGCCCGGCTTTTTATGCCTGAACCCATTGTCCCCGTTGCAGATGACAATCCACCCGCCGGGCTTCAGTATGCGCTGCATTTCCCTTGTTCTAAACAAAGAACAATGTTAAATTGATCAATTTGCAATTTTCCCTTGAAAAAATTGCATATTCAGACTAATATGGGCATGTAACAACCTTGTTTTGCAACATAGGTTGTGGAATCTTTAAAAAGGGACGGGAGAAAGTTAAATGAACGCATACATACAGAAAGTATTGGAAGAGACCCAAGCCAAGAACAGCGATGAAAAGGAGTTTCTGCAGGCTGTAGAGGAGTTCTTGACTTCGCTGGAGCCGGTGATTGACAAGCACCCGGAATACCAGCAAATGGCGCTGCTGGAGCGTATCGTCGAGCCTGAACGGTCGATATCCTTCCGCGTGGTGTGGACGGATGACAATGGCAAGGCAAATGTAAACCGCGGTTACCGCGTGCAGTATAGCAGCGCCATCGGCCCCTACAAGGGCGGGCTGCGGTTTCATCCCACAGTGAACCTGTCCATCATGAAGGCCCTCGCCTTTGAACAGACGTTTAAGAATAGCCTGACGGGCTTGCCCATTGGCGGCGGCAAGGGCGGCAGCGACTTTAATCCCCGGGGGCGCAGCGACGGCGAGATCATGCGCTTCTGCCAGGCTTTTATGACGGAGCTGTATCGTCATATCGGTCCCGATGTGGATGTCCCTGCCGGCGACCTGGGCGTAGGCGCGCAGGAAATCGGCTACCTGTTCGGGCAGTACAAGCGCATCAAAAATGCCTATGAAAACGGCGTGATCACAGGCAAGGGGCTGACATACGGCGGCAGCCTGATCCGCCCGGAGGCGACAGGATTTGGCGCGGCGTATTATGTTGATGAAGTGTTCAAGCATGAAAACGATGGCTTTGCTGGCAAAACATTTGCGCTTTCCGGCTTTGGCAACGTGTGCTGGGGCGCCGTCACAAAAATCACCGAGCTGGGTGGCAAGGTGGTGACCATATCGGGGCCCGATGGCTATGTGTATGATCCGGATGGCATCTCCACGCCGGAGAAGATCGGCTACTTGCTGGAGATGCGCGCCAGCCGCCGCGACCGCGTGCAGGATTATGCGGACAAGTTCGGTGTTGATTTCTTCGCCGGCCAGAAACCCTGGGGCCGTGAGGTGGATGTGGTGATGCCTTGTGCGACGCAGAACGAGGTCAACCTCGAGGATGCGAAGAAAATTATCGCTGCGGGCGTCAAGTACTATATCGAGGTATCCAATATGCCCACCACCAACGAAGGGCTGTGGTACCTGATGGAACAGCAGGGGATGATCATCGCGCCTTCCAAGGCAGTCAATGCGGGCGGCGTGTCGGTGTCCGTGCTGGAGATGAGCCAGAACGCCATGCACTACGCCTGGGACGCGGCGGAGGTGGACGCCAAGCTGCGCATGATCATGAAGCGCATCCACGATGCCTCTACCGACGCAGCCGAGCAGTATGGATTGGGCTATAACCTGGTGGCGGGCGCCAACATCGCCGGTTTCCGCAAGGTGGCAGACACCATGGTGGCGCTGGGGATGGTGTAATACCGGTTTCAGCAATCATATACCGTTGTTTCGGTTCATTTGCCTTGTGGCTGTATTAGCCGCAAGGCAAATTTTTAACCTTTTGGACGCAGCGATGCTTTACTTCAACACTACTTTCATCCACACGATGCTTTCATAAGGGTGTTCCTCGCCGGCTTCGTACAGAACACCGATTCGTCCGTCGGGCAGGCTGACCATGTCGCTGTATGCGGCGGGACCGCTGTGCAGCAGCATGCCGGATGACCAGGTAAGGCCACTGTCCAAGCTTTTGCGGAGGGTCAGCCTGTGGCGGGTGTCGGCAGAAGCCGGGTTGCAGAACAGCAGCGCCGGCGTTTCTTTTTCGCTGCACCTGTCCACTGCAATCAGGCTGCCATGGCAGACAGGTTCTATCAGGGTGTCGTCCAGGCGTAGGCTGTGCCAGCTTTCGCCCTCGTCGGACGACAGCGCTACAGCGCGGCGTGCTTTGCCATGATAGCTGCGCATGTTGATGTATACATCCCCATCCGGCAGCTGCGCCAGCATGCATTCATTGGTGTGTTCCCCCACATCCTGACCGGGATGCCAGGTAAAGCCATGGTCGTCTGAATAGATGGTATGGCTAATGTAGGGGCCTGAGCGCGCCTGCCCTGCCAGCAGCACGGCGTGGTTGCAGGGGATCAGCAGCCGGCCGCTGTTAAGCTGTATGCCATGCCCGGGGCCTGTGGCATACCAGGTCCACCCTTTGCGCTTCACCAGCGCGGTGATATCGCGCGGCGCGTCCCAGGTATTCCCGCCGTTTTTGCTCTGCATGTGATGGACGGTTCTGGGCGCTTGGCCGGCGAGGATTTTGGGCTCGCCCCCGTCCCGCATATTGCCGTTGAACAGCAGGTGCAGCACCCCGGTTTCCCTGTCATATACCGGGCAGGGGTTCCCCACCGTGTTGTCCGCGTCGCTGACCATCAGGCGCAGGTTGCCAAAGGTGTTCCCGCCGTCATCGCTGATGCGTGCGACGATATGGATGGTGCCGTAATCGCTGGCGCTGTGTACGCGTCCCTCACAAAAGGCAATGATCCTGCCGCCCGGCAGCTGTACCAGGCTGGGAATTCTAAAGGATGCATATCCACCCATGCCCTCATGGAACAATGTTTGTTTTTCCATCAACGTTTTCACCTCTTAAGTTCAGTATAGGCTATAGCTGTACAATACGCCATCGCCATTGCTTTGGCAAGCTTTCGGCTTTGCTTGCTTACTTGACCGGCAGGTGGCGATACCGTACAATGAATCAGGCGCAGGGCTATATGGTGTAAGCCCCAGTCAAATAAACAGAAAGATGCATGAACATGAGTTACGCAGATACGGCATTCATCAATAACTGCCGGCAGATCTTGTCGGAAGGCATGTGGGACAGGGGTTTGCCCGTGCGCCCCAGGTGGGAGGACGGTACGCCGGCGCATACCATCAAGGTGTTCGGGCTGGTGAACCGATATGATTTGTCTAAGGAGTTTCCCATCCTTACCATCCGCCGCACCCCTCTGAAAAACGCGGTGGATGAGCTGTTCTGGATATGGCAAAAAAAGTCAAACAACGTCCATGATTTGGGAAGCCGCATCTGGGACGCCTGGGCGGATGAGTCGGGCAGCATTGGCAAGGCGTATGGCTACCAGCTGGGTGTGAAACACCGCTACAAAGAGGGTGAGTTTGACCAGGTGGACCGCATTCTGTACGACTTGAAGCATAACCCGTCCTCCCGCCGCATCCTCTCCAGCATCTATGTCCACCAGGATTTGCATGCCATGGCGCTGTATCCCTGCGCCTGGTCGATGACATTCAATGTGTCGGGCAGCCGCCTGAACGCCATCCTCAACCAAAGGTCCCAGGACATGCTGGCTGCCAACAACTGGAACGTGTGCCAGTATGCCGTGTTGGTGCATCTGTTTGCGCAGGTGAGCGGGCTGACGGCGGGCGAGCTGGTGCATGTGATCGCCGATGCCCACATATACGACAGGCATGTACCGCTGGTGGAGGACATCATAGCCAGGCAGCCGTTTGAGGCGCCCACGCTGGTCATCAACCCCGACATTACCGATTTTTATGCCTTTACGGTGGAGGACATCAAGCTGGAGAACTATCAAAACCATCCGTTGGGCGGCAAAATCCCCGTTGCGGTGTGACGGCGGTTCAAGCAGGAGGTATTGGATGAACGCCATTGTGGTCATCGACGATAACTATGCCATCGGCTGTGAAGGCGCGCTGCTGTACGATCTGCCCGGCGATTTGAAGCATTTTGCGCGCATGACGCGCGGTAAGACGATTGTGATGGGACGGCTCACGCTGGCATCCTTTCCCGGCGGCAAGCCACTGCCCGGCCGCACCAACATCGTGCTGACCCGGCAGGAGGATTTTGCTATGGAGGGTGTTGTTGCCGTGCATAGCCGGGAGGAGCTGGCGGAGGCTGTTCAGGGCATCCCTGAGGACGAGGTGATGCTGATTGGCGGCGAATGCCTGTTTAACCAGCTGATCGACTGCTGCCGCACCGCCTATGTTACCAAGGTGAAGGCGTGTGCGCCGGCGGATCGCTTCTTTCCCAACCTGGACCAAAAAAGCAACTGGCGCCTGGTGGGCTGCGGGGAGGAGCGGGAGGAAAATGGCTGGCGCTATACCATTTGCGAGTATGTCAACCAGGCGGTGCAGCCCCTGATGGGGTGATGTGTACTTGTTGCATCATAAACAACAGCAAAGCCCCTTGGTTATATTGACATGCTTAAAAGATATGTTATATAATCGGGTTCATAAAGGGTTGACGAATGCTGTGATGACGATGCGTTGTGCAATATGCAACGAAAGGGGTTTTTATGATTCGCTATGGATTTCTGCCGTCAGGATCAATGCTGAAATGGGATATAGAAAAAGTTTGTGAATATCTCTGCGCTGCCGGATATGAGGGCATTGAACTTTTGCCTGTCTGGCTGTTAGGAGAAGATAAGAATGATGAAACCCGCAAACGAGTGCTCGATGCCGTTTTGTCAAATAATTTGACGATCTCTGAAGTCGTCCTGCAGCGTGATTTGGTTGTGGTTGATGAAGCTGATCGTGCGGATGCCGTTAAGTGGTTAAGCGAGGCGATTGCCATCGTCGGCCAAATGGGCGTTGATACTGTGAACTTGTTTACGGGGCCTCAGCCGTGGCTGGCTGATCCGGTGGTCATAGGCAAGGATGTAAGTCAGGGACAGGCATGGGGATGGGTTTTTGCTGCTTTTGATCAGCTTCTGCCCATAGCAGAAAAAAACGGCGTCAGGATTGCCGTTGAAAACGTATGGGGTATGTTGTGTTGTGATTTATACAGCCATACCTTTCTACAAGCGCGCTACAACAGCCCGCTTTTAGGCGTTAACCTCGATCCTTCGCATGATATTCTGTATGGTAATACCGACATGTCATTTCTGGTAAAGAGCTGGGGTGACAAAATATTCCATATTCACTTGAAGGATGCCGTGGGGATACCTGTTCAGGGGAAGTTTGTTTTTCCGTTATTGGGTGAGGGGTTAGTAAACTGGACTGATTTTTTTGCCGCGTTGCATGCGATTGGTTACAAAGGATTTGCCAGTGTGGAATTTGAATCATGGGATTATCTGCGTAACATTCTCAATGGCAAGCATGAAGAAAGCGTTGGCATTTCGATGGATGCCATTCGAAAGTTAACTGAATTTCTGAAGGAGGCATCAGCTGATGATCAATGATGCTGCATATCGGTTAAAGGCTCAAAAGCTTCGGTTGAGCATATTGGATGCCGTGTATCATGCGGGGTCGGGGCATCTGGGCGGCTCATTTTCAAGCGTGGAAATCATGCTGAGCTTGTATGGCGAGGTAATGCGCTATCGTCCGGATGAGCCTGATTGGTGCGATAGGGACCGGTTCCTTTTGTCCAAAGGGCATGCTGCGCCGGTGTTGTACGCTACATTGGCTGAGTACGGATTCTTTCCGCAGGATGAGTTGAAGTCGCTGCGGCAATGGGGCAGCATGCTGCAAGGGCATCCGGATATGCGCAGAACGCCGGGGGTTGATTTTTCATCCGGTTCACTTGGCCAGGGGTTGTCAATAGGGTTGGGCATGGCGCATGCTTTAAGCATGCGAAACAGCGAGGCGCGCGTGTTTGTGTTGCTGGGAGATGGCGAGCTAAACGAAGGCCAGATATGGGAAGCCGCAATGGCTGCAAACAAAATGAAGCCCAAAAATCTGGTAGCCATTGTCGATCGCAATGGCGTGCAGCTGGATGGAACCAGCGACGACATCATGCCCATGGAACCGCTGGCAGACAAGTGGAGGGCATTTGGCTGGACAGTGCTGGAAGCCGATGGTCATTCCGTATCCGACATGACGCGTGCCCTGACAACGGCTGTAGCATGCGGCGCCCCTTGTGTCATGATTGCCAATACCGTTAAAGGCAAAGGCGTTTCCTTTATGGAAGGCAGGCATGAATGGCACGGTGGCGTGCTGAATGACAAACAGTACGAGCAGGCAAGAAACGAGTTGGCAGGTCATCCGATATGAAGCAAGAAGCAATCAGATTCGCGTATGGAGAAGCGCTGGCTAAACTGGGCGATGAAATGCCCGATTTGATGGTGTTGGATGCGGATGTGTCCAACTCCACCTGGACAAAGCTGTTTGCCCAAAGGCACCCTGACCGCTTTCTGAACATGGGCATCAGCGAAAGCAACATGGTGTGCGTCGCTGCCGGAATGGCGTCTGCAGGCCTGATACCCGTTGTCAACACATTTGGCTTTTTGTTATGTGAGCATAGCTTGGACCAGATACGGGCCAGCGTCGCCTACCCCGGGATGAACGTAAAGCTTGCCGGCCATTATGGCGGCTTGTCCGATTCCTATGACGGCGCATCGCATCATACCATCACCGATCTGTCCGTCATGCGCGCCATACCGAACATGAAGGTGGTGGTCCTGTCCGATGCTGCGCAGACCCGGTCTGCATTGAAGACGATCCTGATGGAAGATGGACCTGTCTATTTCCGGCTTTGCCGGGCAGCGACTGCCGTGTTTCATCAGGAAAACGAACCGTTTCACATCGGCAAAGCCATCCGCCATTCCGAAGGCGCCGATGTGATGATATTGACAACGGGTATTGTGACCTGGCACGCGCTGCTTGCTGCTGAACAGCTGGCGGCAAAGGGCATTTCTGCCGGTGTGATGGAGATCCCTACGCTCAAGCCGCTGGATGAACAGGCGATTGTTGAGGCAGCTGCCAAAACGAAGATCATCTTCACCCTGGAGGAGAGCAATGTCATCGGCGGGTTGGGATCGGCTGTGACTGAAACCGTATGCATGCATTACCCTATCCGGGTGATCAGGCTGGGTATACAGGACGCTTATACTGCTTCCGGCAGTTATGAGGGTATATTGGCTGCGAACGGCATTTCTGTCGATGCCATTGTAGAACAAATCGAACGGAGGGTTCAACAAACAAAATGACTCAGAAAAGCAACAATGTCCGCAAAACAGGCGGAGAAATCATCGTCGATTATCTCATCAGCAACGGCGTCAAGGCGGTCGTGGGCATTCCCGGGCATGGTTGCCTTGGCATTTTCGATGCGTTGCGCGACAGGGTGGCCCGCCGGGAAATTGAGTATATTCAGGTCAAGCAGGAAATGTGCGCGGGGCATTTTGCGGATGGGTTCTACAGGGCCGGCGGCAAGCCGCTGGCTGTGCTGACATCCATCGGCGCGGGGGCAATCAATGCCCTGCTGGGGCTGGCTACAGCCTATGTGGACTCCACGCCGTTTCTCCTCATCACGGGGGACGCGCATACGCACATGCGGGGCAAGGGAATCCTGCAGGAGTTTGAACGCCAGCAGGATTCGGACTTTTTGCAGTGTGTACGCCCGCTTAGCAAGCGCTGCTGGCGCGTGGAGAATGTGGCGCAGCTGCCGCAGATTATGCGCCGGGCTTTCGAGCTGATGAACAACGGACGGAAAGGCCCCGTGGTGCTGTCGGTGCCGATGGATGTGCAGTGTGAAGAGCTGAACGTTCCGGAGGTGGCGCCGGGTTCCTGCGCTGTTGATGACTATCCGCTGGCTTCGGATAACGCCATACAGGCGGCAAGCAAGCTGATCATGGAGAGCAAAAGGCCTGTCATTCTAATGGGCGGCGGGGTTTACCACGAGCGGGAGAGCGACCTGCTGGTCAGCTTTGCTGAGCGTATTGGCGCCGCCGTGTTGACGACCATGGCATCTAAAAGCGCTTTCCCGGAAACACATCCTCTGTATGCCTTCCATGGCGGGTCAAAGGGCACTGATGTGGGCAACCATTTTGCCCGCACTGCGGATTTGGTCATTGCGCTGGGCTGCCGTTTTGCAGATGAAAGCACATCGTCCTACCGCAAAGGCATTACATATAACTTCCCGGATACAAAGCTGATCCATGTGGACCTGGATGCCCATGAGCTTGGAAAGAACTATACCGCGGATGTCAGCATACAGGCAGGGGCAGTTCAGTTTATCCGGCAGGTAATGCTGGCGCTGGACGAGCTGGGCGATGGCCCCGACCGGTCAGCGTACGCGGCGGAAATCCAACGCGTTGGCCAGAAATGGCGGTCGTATGTTGAAGACAGGGCTTTGCAGGAGAGAAAACAGCTGACCATTTCGCGGCTGCTGTATGAAATGTGCGATGTGCTGCCGGCTGATTGCATGGTGGTGTCTTCATCGGGCAACACGCAGGCGCAGCTGTTGCAGGAATACGTTTTTGAGGTTCCCAATACCTGCATAACGACCGGTGGGTTTTCAACGATGGGCTTCGCCGTGCCTGCGGCGCTGGGCGTCAAGTATCTTCTGCCGGACAAGTGCGTTGTGGCGTTGGTCGGGGACGGGGATTTTATGATGACCATGCAGGAAATGTCCACGGCAGTGCAGTATGATCTGCCCGTGATCATCATCGTAGCCAACAACATGGGCTGGTACGCCATTAAGGACCTGCAAATCGACGTATACGGACAGAAAGGCGCCTTTGGGAACGACTTTGTCGATCCGCAAGGCAGCCCATATTCACCGGACTTTGTCGCAGCAGCCAAAGCCTTTGGCATACCGGGGGCACGGGCTGAAAACGCCGGGCAATTCCGCGACGCGCTGCAAGCTGCTGTCGCATCCCAAACATCCTTCCTGATAGAAGCGGTGGTGGACCGTGAGTATCCGCATTCCGGCGGCGCGGCAACCGGCTGGTGGGATGTGCCCATTCCGACGTACATGGCAGATGAACGGGAAGCATATTTGAAGGGCAAAGATGAGGAGGCATTGTTTTGAAGCGCATAGTTGTGGTGAGTGAAGTAAGTACCAGCGCAAGAAATCCCGAGGTATTGCAAGCTCTGCAGGGGCGTGGGTATGATGTATACAACGCCGGCATGTCCTCTCCGGATGACCCGCGGTCGCTGAGCTATCTCCATACCGGTTTGATTGCTGCGCTGGTTCTCAACGGCGGGCTGGCTGATATGGTGATCGGGGGCTGCGGCACAGGCGCAGGCTTTGCCATAGCGGCGATGCAATACCCCCAGGTCATGTGCGGCTTGCTGTATGAGCCTCTGGACGCGTTTCTGTTTACGAGGATCAATGCGGGCAACTGTATTTCATTGGCGCTGAACAAAGGCTGGGGATGGGGTGCCGATCAGAGCCTGCGTATGATTCTGGACGCGTTGTTTTCCGGCGTGCAGGGAGAAGGCTACCCGCCCCATCGGGCGGCGCCGCAGGCAAAAAGCCGGGAGCTGCTCAGCCAGATATCGCGTGATACGCATAAACCGATGGCAGAGATTTTGGAGAGCCTCAATCCCGATCTGGTCAGGGAAACGCTGCTTTTTCCTGCGGTGGAGAAGCTGATGAAAACGGGGTCATGGTCGGACGAGGGGTTGAAGGCCACGGTGTTGAGATTGTTATCATGTTACAAAGGAGATGATCGAAGTGAAGGCATTTAATGTCATAATAGTGGGTTGTGGCGCTATTGCCTTTCGATGGCTGGACCACCTGACCAAGCGCGACGATACGGAAATCAAAGCAATTGTTGAAACAGATTTGGTTCGTGCTCAGCAAGCAAAAGATCAATATGGGCTCCATTGCAACCTATACATGTCACTGGATGAGGCGTTGGAAAAGGAACAATGCAATTTGGTCGTGGATCTGACTTATGTTACAGTACATAAGGACATTGTAACAAAAGCGCTCCTTGCAGGATGCGATGTTCTTGGTGAGAAACCAATGAGCGATTCTGTCGAGTCTGTTCGTGAAATTCTTCGGGCTGTTGAGGCTTCAGGGCGAAGATATACGGTCATGCAGAACAGGCGCTATATCGATCAAGTGCAGAAAATACGGGGGATTGTGGATAGTGGCTTAATGGGCCAGTGTGTGATGATCAATGGTGAGATCTTTGTTGCAGCTGATATGGGGAGCATTCGGAACATGCTGCAGTATCCACAGCTACAAGACAACAACATCCATATATTCGACCAGGCCAGGTATATGTGTGCAGGGAAGCCGGTATCCGTATATTATCATAGTTTTAACCCCAAGGGTTCGAAGTATACCGGGGACGCCGCCGGCGTAGCGGTGTTTGAAATGGACAATGGTTGCGTCTTCTCATTTCGTGGCTACAACGGCGCAGAGGGAATGCATACCTCGTGGGACCATGTATGGCGTGTTTGCTGTGAGCGTGGTACAATTGTATGGGATGGGGTTGGTGATGCTGTTTATCAATATGCTGATCAAGTAGGTCGTTATGTCTATCAAGATGGGAGAATATCCAAACCCGACGTCGTAAGAGATCAGCACGATAAAGCCTTGGAAGACATGTTGGATGCCTATAAAACGGGCAGACCGCTGATGACTGATTGTTGGGATAATGTTTACAGCATCGCGATGGTTCTTGCCAGCATCAAGAGCATTGAAGAATCGAGAAAGGTAAACATTGAAGTAAAGGATGTAGAGCCTTATATTCTATTGCATTGACGATTGAGGTTCAGTGGTATAAGGAAAAAGTTATGAACAACAGCGGCAGAATCGGCTCTGTAGACAAAGCGCTGATCTTGATGAACCATATCCTGAAGGAGGGGGGCATCACGGTGCAGAAGGCAGCCAGGATGCTTGATGTCAACCGAAGCAGTGCTTATCGTTTGCTGGAGACGCTGGCTGTCCATGACTACGCGGCAAAAGATACAAACTCCACATCCTATGTGCCTGGATACAGGTTGGCTTTTTATCACGCTGCGCGCCCTGACAGCAGCATGGTCTATCAGGCATGCCGTGAGGTGATGGTGGATTTCATGCAGACGACTGGCTTGACTGTGCATCTATGCGAGCTGCGCATGGGCATGATGCGCTTTATTGGGTATGAATACGGCAAGGAAGCTGTACGCATCGTGATGAATGACGAGCAGATGTACTGCACGGCGTCCGGCAAAGCTGTGCTTGCCTTTTTGCCGGAAATATACCGGCAGGAGCTGATATCAAACATGGTGTTCCAGCCGTTTACACCGGCAACCATACGGGATGCCGAGGCTCTGGCTGTTGAGCTGGATGCTGTGCGCAAAGCCGGGTATGCGCGGGATGACTGTGAGCTGCATCCATCGGTTTATTGCGTGGCTGCCCCGGTGTTCTCCGGGCCTGGGGGCAATATATATTCTCTTGGTATCTCTTCCATGCACAGGGTGGATGATGGCTGTGCGCAGGCTTTGGTCAAGTCGGCAGAAAAGGCATCTGTATGCTTGGAAAATTTGTTTGGGTTGGAGGGGAAATGCATATGATTGCAGCTGAGAAGCTTGGCTCAAGGTCAATGTTAAAGCGTATTTGGTCGTATAGAACACTGTACCTGATGATCTTTGTAGGAGTTTTGTATTTTGTACTGTTTAAATACGTAACGATTTATGGCCTTCTCATTGCTTTTAAGAACTACAAGTTTAAGCTTGGTATCATGGGGAGTGAATGGGTTGGCTGGAAAAATTTTCAAAGAGCTCTATCGAATAAAGATGTGCCCATCGTTATAAAGAATACCATTATTATTAGCATGGGAAGGCTTGTGTTTGGTTTTCCGGCACCTATTCTTCTTGCATTGCTTTTAAATGAATTAAGAAGCAAAATATTCACTCGCGTTACCCAATCAGTTCTATATCTGCCATACTTTATTTCCTGGATTGTTATGGCTGGATTGTGCAAGAATTTATTCTCCATAACAAATGGTGTTATACCGAATGTCATGGCACGGTTCGGTATTACGATGCCTTCCTTAATGACTGACCCTGCCTATTTCAGAGGTTTTCTATATGGTACTGATATTTGGAAAAACATGGGCTGGGGAACAATAATCTATCTGGCAGCGATTGCTGGTGTAGACCAGGAATTATATGAAGCCGGAATTATGGACGGATGCAACAGGTTTCGTCAGGTGCTGCATATCACATTGCCTTGTATAGCACCAACCATCATAACCCTTTTGGTTCTGAACATGGGTGGGATTATGAATGCAGGATTTGACCAGATATTTAACTTGCAGAACAGCCGGGTACAGAAGGTATCTGACATATTGGATACGTACCTGTACAGGCTTGGACTGCTCAATGGCAAGTATGAGTACGCTACTGTGATCGGCATGACGAAATCTCTTGTCAATTGCATACTGTTATTCTCTGCGAATTGGGTTGCTGGCAAGATCAGTGAGTCGTCGCCATTGTAAAGGAGTGATGATGCATGTCAAGGTTGCGCTCTAAAGGTGACAAGGTTTTTGATATCGTGAACATCATGTTTTTTATCTTGATGTGGTTTATTATGATTATGCCAGTATATATGATGGTGGTTACCTCTTTTGTATCAGCTGCTGAATTTCATTCAACACCGCTGATTCTGTGGCCTAAAAATCCGACAGCGATATCGTACCAGTATATTTTCTCGACAGGCGATATCATGCAAGCTTTGGGTATTACCGTATTTATAACGGTTGTGGGTACGGTGTTAAGTATGTTTTTCACCTTATGCCTGGCATATGGGCTTTCAAAGAACAACTTGCCAGGCGGGAAATTCATTCTGCGAATGTTGCTTCTGACAATGTTTTTAGATACAGGGCTGATTCCTTATTACCTTCTGGTCAAGGGAATGGGATTAACCAACAATGTATTTGCCAATATCGTTCCGGCATTGATTTCGTTATGGAATTTTCTGGTTATTCGATCGTTCTTTCGAGAATTGCCCAAGGAAATTGAAGAAGCTGCGCATGTTGATGGGGCGACACATTTTCAAATATTCTGGCGGGTTGTTTTACCGATTTCAAAACCGGTTGTTGCCACTTTCACTCTTTTCTATGCTGTTGGCTATTGGAACAGTTGGTATAACTCCATGCTGTTTGTACAGGACGCTAGCCTGCATACGCTTCAGCATTTATTGCGCCGAATGATTGTTAACCAAGAGACGCTTTGGGGTATGCAGGAGAGCTTTGCAAGCAATGTTGGTGGTCGTATTTCTTTGTTCACTGAATCGGTTCAAATGGCAGCCTGTGTCATTGCAATGGTACCAATCATCTGTGTGTATCCATTCTTGCAGAAGTATTTTGTTAAAGGGGTTATGATTGGATCAATTAAAGGATGACGGTTTATGTATGGGAAGGAGGTTTAATTTATTGTCATTCGGGCGTGATCCAAACGTGATAAATATGAAAGAAGGGTAGTATTATGAGAAAACTGGTATGTCTGGTCTTGACAGCGATGCTGCTGTTGGGTGTTGTTACTGTAACTCAAGCTGAAATTCCTACGGATCTGAATCATCTGGATTTAAAAATTGCGTTGTATGAATTTACGTCCTTTGATGATCCTTTGGGAAAAGCAATAGAGGACAAGTTCAATGTTTCGATCACTCCAATTCTTTTGGAGGGTGACATCAATGCTCAGCTGCGGTTGTGGGCAACATCGGGTGAACTGCCGGATGTGTTTGCCACAACAACCATTGCGGATGGCTCCAGGCTATGGGATTTTATTGATCAGGGGCTGATCCGTTCAATTCCCGAAGAGATGCTGGCAAAGTATCCTTACACAGAGGCCAAGACTTTGCGCAACGAAGGCGTTAAGCTGGTCAAAGAATTGACAGGTGAGATCTACATCATACCGCGTCCGGAATCCGCGACAAACATGTGGACTGCCACACAAAACTATATGGTGGCTCGAAACGACTGGATGGAAAAGCTGGGAATTGAAGCCCCGAATACGATGGATGAGCTGTACGAGTTGCTTCGTGCCTTTACTTTTGATGATCCGGATGGAAATGGACAGGATGATACGTATGGATTGACAGGAAATTACGCACAACTCTACGTATCATTTGGCGCATATCCTGGTTACTGGATTGAAAAAGATGGAAAGTATATACCAGGCTATCTTGATGAAGAGCCGATGGTAGAAGCGTTGAGCTGGTTCAGAAAGATTTACTCGGAAGGCATTCTCGATCCGGAGCTGGCGACAAATGATTCTAAATTTGCTCAAGGAACTTTTGGTGCGTATTTGCGGAACCTGGACGAGTATTGGTTTAATCGTTCCGTTGTTGAAATATTCGGCGGTGCCAATCAGGACAAGGGTAATGTTCTTGATGTCGTAAAAGCAATTGGTCCGTTTAGTAAAGACGCCGACAGTCCAAAGCTTGCCAATCCTCGTGTTGACGGGCTCAGCGGCAATGAATACAATGCTGATCTGTCTGATGAAGCGTTGGAGCGTTTACTGATGATCGATAACTGGCTGCTACATGGCGAAGGAAACGACCTGAAGTACTGGGGATTGAAAGACATTGATTATACGATCAACGCTGAAGGCAATTATGAGATGATAGAGGAAGAAGCACTTCGCACCAAGTATCCGTCCATCTTCATACAAAACTGGCCGTGCTGGGACTTTGATTATAACGCGCTGCCGGTCAATGAGGGCGGATCTCCCTACATTACAGAAGAAGTAAAGGCAATTTGCAAAGAGATTAGGGAGAGGTATAATGCAGCGCTAGACCTGGAGACATGCCCGGTATCAGTTGCTGCGACATATGCTTTTGTAGATGCATCTTCGGACTACACCTACAATTATAATGCTGAGCTGGTTGAGATTATCACCGGTTCTGATGATGTCAGGACCATGTATAATGCAATGGTTGCAGAAGCATACGAATATGGGCTACAGGATGTTATTGATCAAAAGAATGAACTTCTGACAGAATAGTTGGTGCGCTTGATCAATAATTAATACTTAGCGATACGACAGGGGAGCAATCCCCTGTCGTAACTATCATGTAATGATGAGGTGGTACCCAATGAAAAAGCCAACCGTTGCCCTCATAGGGTGTGGCTCTATCAGCAGGGCGTATTTGGAGAATGCGCGTACGCTGTATTCGGACGATTTTCAGATCACTGCCGTGAGCGATATCGTGATGGAACGCGCCTTAGCTATGGCGGATAAATTTGCCATTGATAAGGCTTTAACTACTGAGGAAGTCATGCAGGATCCGGATATAGACATGGTGCTGAATCTGACGATACCTATGGCGCATACTGAAATTACGCTACGAGCCCTGCGCGCTAGAAAACACGTTTACACAGAAAAACCATTGACAATTACTCGAGAAGAAGCCCAAACCGTGCTGAACACTGCAAAAGAGGTAAAAAAATACGTTGGGTGTGCACCGGATACTTTTCTTGGCATGCCACTGCAAACTGCATTGAAAGCGATTCATGATGGACAGATAGGCATACCTTTTGGAGCAAACTGCATGTGTATTCATCCAACACATGGGAACGAGAATTGCCATCCCGATCCGGAGTTTTACTATAAAAAAGGTGCCGGTCCTATGTTTGACATGGCTGCTTATTATATCAATCAACTCGTTGCTGTATTTGGACCAGTTGCCAGTGTATCATGTTACCAGACAAAGAATTTCGAAGAACGTGTGATAACCACACAGCCACATCGTGGCAAAAAGATCCAAGTGGAAGTGCCGACCCATGTGTTGAGCATGATGCAATTTGAGTGTGGCGCAATTGTTTCATTCATGAATACGCTTGATGTGTGGAATTCGAAACAGCCATGGATTGAAATATATGGAACAGAGGGAACATTGGTTTTGCCGGATCCCAATCGATTTATAGGTGACGTTATGCTTTCCCGGCTTTCATATGGTGAAGATAAATGGCAGCCTGTTCAACCATTGGAGGAATATCGCAATACACAGCGGGGAGCAGGCATCAAGGACATGTTTGAAGCGATTCGAGAGGGAAAGGCTATACGTGTAAATGGAGAAATGGGAGCGCACGTGGTCGATATTGTGAATGCATTTAATGAGTCTGCCGAAAGTGGCAAATCAGTTATGATTCAGACATCTTGTATGAAGCCGCAACCGCGCTTTTTGGCTTGAGGAGGCAGTATGAAAATTGCTTGTGGTACAGTTTTGTTTCGGCAACACCCACTTGAAAAGGCTTTGGAGGCTATCCGGGGTATAGGATTTGATTATGTAGAGACGCAGGCGGTTGGTCCCTGGTGTCCTCACGTGATTATTGACCAGAGCGATCCTATTCAGTATGCTGAATTGGTAAAATCGTTTGGGTTTAAAGGCACGACGGCGCTATGGATGCCAGACGGTGCAATATTGAACAATGAACGGAGTGTTGAATCGGGCATCAGAGCCATAGAATGGGCTAATGCTGCGGGTATCCCTGTCGTTAACACGGGGGATGGACATAAACCTGACATGATGTCAAACGATGATGCGTTTAAGCTTTTTGCGGATAGAATGGCGGTATTATTGCAAGCTGCAGAAAAACATCAGGTTGTTATCGCCTTAGAGCCGCACGGCACATTTTCGTTAACGGGCGAAGGGCTATGTAAATTGCTATCCGTATCTGATTCAGAATGGCTGGGAGTCAATTATGATGCGTGTAATATACACAGGGCATATTATGTGGAGAGCAATACGAGCGGAGGGAAAAAGAAGACGATCGGCACCGGTGAGCGTGAGGTTGATGTGCTTTCAAAGGTCATTGATCGTGTAAAGCACGTGCATGCCAAGGATTATAAAGATGGATATTGTGTAGCGCTTGGCGAAGGCAATGTTGATTTGGTAGGCTGTATTGAACTTCTTTATAAATCGGGTTACAGGGATGCCATATCGCTGGAGACAGAAGGCGATGAGTCTTTTGAGGAATCGGTTCGCATTGCTCAGGCTAGTTTTATATGGCTCAACAACATGCTTGAGATGTTGAACGGCTGATATTATGAGATGCGGTTGGTTTTTCAGTACCTTATTCTATAAACACTTATAATGGATGTGTGAGGAGAGCATCTTGTTTGGTATCAATCAATGAAGGAGGAATGCCCGATGATCAGGTCCATCAACGCGTGGTCGGTGCCCCCGGCATGGACATTTGTACAAGTGTTTGAAAACGTGGCGAAGGCTGGCTTTGAGGCGATCGAGCTGAACGTGGATACGAAAGGCGCTTCGCTCCATGCGTTGGCGATGGATACCACGGCAGAGGAGCTGAAACGTGTCAGAGACCTCAGCCGGCAGCACAATTTGCCTGTTACGTCCATATCCACCTCGTTATATGGCGACAAACTGGGTGGTCCGGGCCGGGACAGGCGCGACCAGGCTCGTGTACTGCTGGAAAAGCAGCTGGAATACGCCGAGGCATTGGGTGCGGATGGTGTGCTGGTGGTGCCGGGCGGCATCAGTGAGGACTGGTCCATCCAGGCGGCATGGGGCACCGCGCAGGAGTCCATCGCTGCCATGCGCAGCCTGATTGAGGGTGCACCAGCCAAGGTGGGGGTAGAAAACGTATGGAACCGCTTCTTTATGTCGCCGTTTGACATGGTGCGTTTCATCGATGGCTTGCGAATGAACAATCTGGGCGCGTATTTTGACGTGGGCAACGTGGCTGTATATACACAGCCAGAATACTGGATTGAGATACTGGGCCAGCGCATCGTTAAAATCCACGTTAAGGATTATCAGGCTGGCGGTGTTGACGCAAAGGCTTTTGTCAACTTGATGCAGGGCGGCATTCGCTGGAGGCGGGTGGTTCGCGCGTTGAAACAGGCTGGGTATGATGGTGCTTTAACAGCTGAGCTGGGCTTGATCCCCGCTGCGCCCGATTATTTGCTGGACATCACCAACGAGGCGCTCAGGCGCATCATTGCAATGGGGCAGGAGGAAGAAGTTTGAAACAAACAAAGCAGCGATTGTCTGAAAAGGGAAGCAAGACAAACAGACTGTCGGTAGACAGCCAAAGGGAGGGGGGAATGAGCAATCAGCCTGAAGTCAATGCAGGAGCGTCATCCTGAATGCAGAACCCTTTTGAACGCAGGAGATGAAGCGCCTGAGAAACGGTGAGTGTTTTATTGGGGTTTGTTTGTATCGGCTCAAGAAAGCCATCGCTTGAATAGGGAATCAGCTTGGAGAGCATGTTCCAGATAGCGGTCAGGAGCATGCGGCAAATGGCAATGATGGCTTTCTTGTGACCACGCCGGGCCTTGATTCTGCGGTACCGATGAGCGAATTCGGGATGCTTCTTGGAACGGATAAGAGCATTCGCTATCTGAACCAGAAGTGGCTTGAGGAAAGTACCTGCACGGGAGATACGAGTAGATTTGATCTTACCGCCACTTTGGTCGTTACGCGGGCAGCACCCTGCCCAGGAACAGAGATTCTTAGCCGTAGGGAACACGGACATATCGCCGCCGATTTCCCCCAGCACAGCAATGGCCGTCAAAGGGTTACTGTCAAAACCCGGCAATGTACGAAGCAGTTTCAGGGTTTCGGCATGTGGAGCGGACAAAGCGATCATCTCTTCCTCAATCCGCAGGCGATGATTCTGGAGTTCATCAATGTGGTTGAGGCATTCGCGGAGTTTGACGGCCTGCTCCATGGAGACCG
Organism: Christensenellales bacterium; assembly: GCA_050952845.1. GTDB lineage: Bacteria > Bacillota > Clostridia > Christensenellales > Aristaeellaceae > JAGVSV01. Next base: position 2,891,425 of record JBMNLP010000001.1, on the reverse strand, counting down.
CGCCGTCTACGGCAGCCTGAATCTCTTCAATCGGGTGCTTGCATCGTCCATCCACGAAAGGGGTAACGTCGAAGTGTTCTCCGGGATGGGCGAGGATGTGCTCTGTAATGGAGCGTGCGGACTTACCAAAGACATCGGCGAACACATCATCCAGTTTGAGGTTGGAGACGGTGAGGCAGTTTTGCGCCCGGTTTTTTTCGCCGGCGAGACAGTTGGTAAGTTTGACCCGGTAGCGTGCGAGATCGCGCAGATGTCGAATGTCAGGAGGAGGGATAAAGCTGGGTTTGATCATGTCACACATGAACAGGTTGCAAATCCATTTAGCATCCTTGCGGTCTGTCTTGTTGCCCTTTTGCGGTTTGGTGTACTTGGGGTGAGCAAGCGTCACCAGACAGGATTTCTCCAGGATGTTGAAGACGGGAATCCAGTATTTACCGGCTGACTCCATGCAAACCTCTTTGCAGGAGTAAAGTGCAAGCCAGTCGACGAGTTCCCGAAGTCCCTTGGAGAAGGAAGAGAAACGCGCCTGCTTGTAATGGGTGATGCCGTGCGGGTCTGTGATGCCAATACAGGCGAAGATCCAGGTTTTGTGAACGTCCAGTCCACAGCAGTTTTTGCGGAAGATTTTGAACATAACTCACCTCCGAAAGAATTGCAGGGTCGGCAGGGACTGGTCATCCGGCAAAATCGAGTCGATTTGTAAGAGATAAGTTTACGGGCTACGGTTTGCGCCATTCGTTGATGCCTGAACGGATGACCGACACCAAATAAAGATGCGGGGTTGCCGCTATACAGCTCCGCCAATCACCTCTGCGGGTTCTGTAGTGTGCCGACCCTACAGAACCACCTTACAACAAAAACGCGTTGGGCGCGACACGGTTTCATAACCTCGTCGGTGCCTTTCGCAGAAAGGCAGACAGATGAAAAAGTTGGTGCTCATTGGCTGCGGCGGCATCGGGGCGTATCATCTGCAGCATTTCCTAACGTACGACGATGTAAAGCTGGCAGGCTTCTGTGACATCATCCCTGAGCGTGCAAAAGCTTTTGCTGCAAGGACGGGCGGCAAGGCATATGCGGATTTCAAAACGATGTACGACGAGGTCGAGCCGGACATGGTGTTTATCTGCGTGCCGCCTTATGCCCATGGGGAGCTCGAGTTTGAAACCATTGCGCGCGGCATACCCATGTTTATTGAAAAGCCCGTGACGCTTGACCAGGACCTTGCAAAGGAAATCAACAGACGCGTTGCGGACAGTGGCTTGATCACAGCGGTTGGTTTCCAGTGCCGCTATTCCAACTTGATAACTCCTACGATGAATTTTGTGCGCAACAACCGGGTAGTGTATGTGGAGGCGGCGCGCATGGGTGGTATTCCAGAAGCGCCCTGGTGGCGCGAGAAAAGCCTGTCTGGCGGACAGATTGTGGAGCAGACCATCCATCAGTTCGATATCATCAGGTACTTTATCGGCGAGCCCGTTGAGGTATATACCATGGGTGCGCGCGGATTTGTGCAGATGGATGGGTATGACACCGACGACCTCTCTGCCACGGCGATACGTTTTGCGAACGGCGCTTTGGGTACTGTGGCTACCGGCTGTTATGCTACAAGTGGCGCCAGCATGGACAGCAAAATTACATTCAGCGCTGCGGACGCGCGGTTGGATCACTATATCATCAACAAGGTGAATATATTTGGCAGCAAACCACCTGAGGAGGAAGATGGCCTGGTGGTGAAAGGTGACGGTACGCTGAGCGCAGCGGGCGATTGTATGACCTACCGCGATGACGGTACAGCTGGCAGGGCTTGCGACCGCACCTTTGTAGATGCCGTGTTGACGGGGGATGCTTCGTTCATACGCTCGTCCTACGATGATGCAGTGAAATCGCTGGCGTTTGTGCTGGCTTGCAACCAGTCCATGGCAGAAAATCGGCCTGTCATGATGAAAGCATAATTGAAATCAGGAGGAGTCCATGGAAAGCAGAGTAGCCGTCATGGCGATCATTGTGGAAAACACCAACTCAGCAGAACCGCTCAATGCCCTGCTGCATGAATACGGCAGCTATATTATCGGCAGGATGGGCCTGCCCTATGCCAAACGCAACATCGCCCTGATTTCGGTGGCGATTGACGCGCCCCAGGATGTTATCTCTGCGCTGACTGGAAAAATCGGCAACATTCCCCAGGTGAGCGTCAAAACAGTGTATTCTAAGCTGGGGTAGCATGGCAGAAACGCCGTTTAGCCTGGTTGACAGGTTAGCGCGGGAGCGCAGCCTGCCTTTGGTTTCTTATGCCGGCCTGATCGCGAGCTACAACCCTGAGCTGGCAGAATATGCGGCAGCGCTGGCGCGGAAAAAAAGGCGTCGGGTGTACGGCGATGTGGTCTATGTCCGCGGGCTGATTGAAATCAGCAACGTCTGCGGCAATGACTGCTATTACTGCGGTATCCGAAAATCAAACCGCCATTGCCAGCGCTACACCTTAAGTGCGCAGGAGGTGATGGCCTGCTGCCAGGAAGGCTATGGCTTGGGGTTTCGCACCTTTGTGCTGCAGGGCGGCGAATCGGGCGTTTACAGCCTGGACGAGATTTGCCAACTGGCGCGGGATATCAAACATTCTTTTCCGGGCTGTGCGCTGACCTTGTCCCTGGGGGAGTACCCGTATGCTGCTTATAAAGCTATGCGGGAAGCCGGGGTGGACCGATACCTCCTGCGGCATGAGACAGCCAACGCCGATCACTATGCCGCTTTGCACCCGCCGGCGATGCAATTTTCCAACCGCATGCGTTGCCTGAGGGATTTGAAAGCCCTTGGGTTTCAGGCCGGGTGCGGCTTTATGGTGGGCTCGCCGGGACAGACGCCCCTGATCCTGGCGGAGGATTTATCGTTCATTGAGGCGTATGCGCCTGAGATGTGCGGCATCGGCCCCTTTATTCCGCATCACGATACGCCGCTGGGGCAGCACCCGGCAGGCAGCGCTGAGATGACTACCTTTCTTTTGTCCCTGCTCCGTCTGATGCATCCCAATTTGCTGTTGCCTGCCACCACAGCCCTGGGATCGCTGGCGGTTGGCGGCAGGGAGAAGGGCATCCTGGCCGGAGCCAATGTGGTGATGCCCAACCTGTCGCCTCCGGCGCAGCGGGAGAAATACAGCATCTATGACAACAAGCTGTCAACGGGGGCCGAAAGCGCCCAGAACTTAGAGGCTTTAAGGCAAAGCATCGCCGCAGCCGGCTGCAACATGGTGCTTGACCGGGGAGATTATCTTCCCTTATAATCATATCCGGAATCCCTCTGACGGAAAGAGCATTCTGACCCAAAGAAAGGAGCATGACCATGTCATACTATGACCCCAAATCGATGAATGCCGAACAATTCATCAACCACGAAGAGATCCTGGAAACCATTTGCTACGCAGAACAAAACAAACACAATATACCGCTGATTGACAGCATCCTGGAGAAGGCGCGGCCCAAGCGGGACGGTCGCGGTTTTCACTGCGCCGGCCTCAGCCACCGGGAAGCCTCGGTGCTGCTGGCATGCGATGTTCCGGAGAAGACGGATGAAATGTTTCGCCTGGCCCGGGAGATCAAGCTGGCTTTCTATGGCAACCGCATTGTGATGTTTGCGCCGCTCTACCTGTCGAACTACTGTGTCAACGGCTGTGTCTATTGCCCTTATCATATGAAAAACAAGCACATTGCCCGAAAAAAGCTGAGCCAGGAGGAGATCCGCCGGGAGGTGATCGCCCTGCAGGACATGGGGCATAAACGCCTGGCGCTGGAGGCGGGGGAGGACCCGGTCAACAATCCCCTGGAATATATTCTGGAAAGCATAGACACCATTTACGCTATCAAGCATAAAAACGGCGCCATCCGCCGGGTCAACGTCAACATCGCCGCCACCAAGGTGGAGGACTACCGGAAGCTGAAGGAAGCCGGCATCGGCACCTATATCCTCTTTCAGGAAACCTATCATAAGGACAGCTACCTGACGCTGCATCCGACCGGTCCTAAGCATGATTATGTCTACCATACCCAGGCGATGGACAGGGCCATGGCCGGCGGCATCGACGATGTGGGCCTGGGGGTGTTGTTTGGGTTGGAAAACTATCAGTATGAGTTTGCCGGCCTTCTGATGCACGCGGAGCACTTGGAGGCGACGCATGGCGTGGGGCCGCATACCATCAGCGTGCCCCGGGTGAAAAAGGCTGATGACATCGACCCGGACGTGTTTGACAACAGCCTGAGCGATGAGATATTTGAAAAGATCATCGCCTGCATCCGCATCGCCGTGCCCTATACAGGGATGATTATGTCCACCAGGGAAAGCCAGGCGGTGCGGGAAAGGGTGCTGGGGCTTGGCATTTCGCAGATCAGCGGGGCGTCGCGCACCTCTGTTGGCGGGTATAGCCAGGAGGAGCGGCTGCACGATTCGGAGCAGTTTGAGGTATCGGACCAGCGCAGCCTGGACGAGGTGGTGCGCTGGCTGATAAACCTTGGCTACATCCCCTCCTTCTGCACCGCCTGCTACCGGGAGGGCAGAACGGGCGACCGGTTTATGAGCCTGTGCAAAAGCGGGCAGATCATCAACTGCTGTCACCCCAATGCCCTGATGACCCTGGCGGAGTATCTGGCTGACTATGCTTCCCCCGAAACAAAGGCGGTAGGCTTGGCGCTTATAGACCGGGAGCTGGAGAAAATACCGCAGGAAAAGGTCAGGGGCATTGCGAAGGAGCATATCGTGGACATCCTGCACAACAACCGGCGGGATTTCCGTTTTTGATGGATGCGCGGAAGGAGAAGAAGAATGGAATTACATAGCCAACCAAGCGCCCAGCGGGTGCACATCGGTTTTTTCGGCAGGCGCAATGCGGGCAAATCAAGCCTGGTCAATGCGGTGACCGGGCAGGCGCTGTCCATTGTGTCCCCGACACAGGGCACCACCACAGACCCGGTGCAAAAAGCCATGGAACTCCTGCCCCTGGGGCCGGTGGTGATCATGGATACGCCCGGCATCGATGACGATGGGGAACTGGGCGATCAGCGCGTGGCACGCAGCCGCCGGGTGCTGGACAAAACCGATGTGGCGGTGCTGGTGCAGGACGCGGAAATTGGGGAGACAGCGGAGGACAAGGCGCTGCTAAGCCTTGTCCAGGCGCGGGGAATTCCCTATGTAATCGCCTTGAACAAGGCCGATTTGCAGCCTGAACGCTTCCCAATCCCACAGGAGGCGCTGTGGGTGAGCGCCTTGACGGGGGAAGGCATCGATGCCTTAAAGGAACGCATTGCTCTCCTGGGACAGCCTGCCGAAACGCCCCGCCGGTTGGTGGGCGATCTTTTAAGCCGGGGGGATAGGGTGGTGCTGGTGACCCCCATAGATGAATCGGCTCCCAAGGGCCGGTTGATTTTGCCCCAGCAGCAGACAATCCGCGATATTCTGGATGCAGGGGCGATTCCTCTGTTGGCCAGGCCGGATGAACTGCCCATCGCTATGAGCGTCCTGGTTGCCCCGCCGCGTCTGGTCATCACCGATTCCCAGGTGTTTTCTCAGGTGCATCAGCTGTTGCCGGAGGGCCAGCCCCTCACCTCTTTCTCGATCCTCTTTGCGCGCTTTAAAGGAGGCCTGTCTCAAACGGTCGCAGGGGCTGCCAGGCTGGACAGCCTGCAGGATGGGGATGCGCTGCTGATATCCGAGGGGTGTACCCACCACCGCCAGTGCGATGACATCGGCACGGTGAAGCTGCCTAACTGGATCAGGAAGTATACGGGAAAGGATGTTCATTTTGCTTTTACCTCCGGCGGCGAATTTCCTGACAACTTGTCAGCCTATGCCCTGGTGGTGCATTGCGGCGGCTGCATGCTGAATGATAAGGAAATGAAGCATCGCTTTGATCAATCGGCTACGGCAGGGGTGCCCATCACCAATTACGGCATCGCCATCGCGCACATGAACGGCATCCTCCGACGCGCTCTCAGCCCGTTCCCTGATATGCAGCAAGTGATAAACTTGTAAGATCGACAACAACGTGCCTAATGGCTAAAACATTCCCCTTGACGGAAGCCTGGGCGCATGCCATCATGGACAGCAACATGGGCTGAGATGCCTGTCGTACGGGGAGGGGAACACAATGGACCGGCAGAACATGGACAACCGCAAGGACATTCCGCCACGCCGCAAGCTGCTGTACTACCTGGGCATGACGCTGATGGTGATGGGCATTGTGTCCTTCCTGTCGGTTTTTGTCAATGGCTTACGGGCGATGAACCAGCCCTTTAACATGGAAGGCCCAAGCTTTATGGCAGGGGGCCTGGTGGGTTTTGTGCTGATCTTAGTGGGCGCCGTGCTGCGCACTGTCGGCGCGCGCGGGCTGGCAGGCTCCGGCTTCAAGCTGAATCCGAAGCAAGCCAGGGAGGACCTGGCTCCCTACGCCGACGCGCTGGGCGGCATGGCCCGGGATGCCGTGGAGGGCTTCAAGGAAGCCGCGCGTTCGGATGACAAAGCCGCTCAACAAATCATGATCCGCTGCCCCGCCTGCAAGGCGCTTAACCGCGAGGAAGCCAAATACTGCGACCAGTGCGGGCAGATTATCGGATAAATCTCCCTTATTTGTTGCTTTCTGATGGCTGGGCCATAGACGTGAAAATAATACCAACTCCAAACATTAACGCATCGTCGTGCCGGGTCTTTTGCCTTGCAGCTTCGTCGGCTGCTCGGTCAGCGTAGCGCTGCTACGCTTCCCTCGTCTGCTCCTCGCTGCAAGCCAAAATCCCTCAGCCCTTTGGATGCATTAATGTTTTTCGTTGGTATAAGCGAAAACCGTTCCGGCTGAATTGTAACAGTTCGGTTTGGGACGGTTTCTTTTGCAGGAAAACCGGCTTTCCTTCCGTTTACTATACGACGCGCAGCTTTGTTGCCTGCGCGTATCAACAAACGGGAGGACAATATGGATATCAAACTGCGCATATCATCGCTGCTATTGGTTATGATCCTGCTGGTAGGCGCGCTTTGCTTGCCCGCTGCCACGGCGGAAACACCGGTTTCCCGCAACATCCTCAGCATCGAGTCGCTCAGCGACCTGGCTGTATTTGAAGGCAAGCTGTACGGCATTGGCTGGGAGGGATGCTATCGCATCGACACGGATACGGGAGAAATGGCATCGCTGGGGCGCTTTGCCGCTGGAGCGGAGGCAGACCAGCGGCAAATCAGCCGCTTGTTTTCGGACGAACAAAGCCTGCTGTGCCTGGACGAATCGGATATGATGCTGTACCGTGCCGACATCGAAGCCGGCACAGCCTCCCTCACCCCGCTGGCAACCCTGAGCCAATGGACAGAGCATTATATGACGGCTTTGGACTACTGCGCGCCTTTTCTGTACGCTTACGGCGGCGACCGGGTGCACAGGTTCAACCTAAATACAGAGGAATACATGGCGCTGGATGCAGGGCAGGTGCGGGACATCGCCGTTTACCGCGACGGCCTTCTCCTGGCTGTGGAGAGCAGAAAAACTGCGGACGGCTGGACATCGGCCCTGTATACCTATGATTTTGACGCCGGGGAGAAAACGCTGCTGGGCGAGCCGGCCGGCGATCTGGGCTATGCGCTGGCTTATGACGCGCCAAGCGATACGGTGTATACCGCCGACAGCAGCGCCCTGTATGCCTGGCAACCGGACCAGCAGGAGACCGTGATGATCGCCCCCATTCCCAGAGGAGATGCCTGGGCGCTGACGCTGCTTCCGGACGGACGCGCCGCCGTCATCATCGATGGGGACTTTTTAGCCCTCCGCCCGCTGACGCCGGGGTCTTTTTTAGCCAAGTCCCTGACGCTGCTGATGCCTTTCGGCAGGGCATCCGATTACATGGCCTTTTACCGCGAACATCCGGAAATCGACCTGGTGTTCCGGGCGCCAGATGCCGGAGCAAGTGTTGAGGAATGCTTCATCAACGACATGCTGACCCGTTCGCAGGAGGTAGATATCTACCTGATGAGCGACCAGAATTTATTAAGCAGCATCAAGCAAAAGGGCTTCGCGCTGCCGCTGTCGCAAAGCCCGGTGATCAAGAAAGCGGTGGATGCCATGGAGGCGCCCTTCCGGGAAGCCCTCAGCCTGGACGGCGAAATATACGCCGTTCCTCAGGAGGTGTTCCTCAACCTGACGGCATACAACACCGATGCCTTTGAACAGCTTCAGCTGCAGCCGCCCACCACATACGCGGAATATTACGATCTTTGCCTGCGGTGGTTCACGGAGCTCGCTGAGGATCACCCCGAATACCGCTTTGACCCCTTCGACAACGGCATGGACCTGGTGGGTTTGCTGGCGCGCATCGCCGGCGAGCTTGCACGCAACGGCCAGCCGCTGAACTTTGACACCCCTGCCATCCGCGATCTTGTGGAGCGGGTGGCGCAGGTAGCCAGGCTGGAGATCCCGGATAACCATGACGCCACGGAATGGCTGTTTTACCAGTATTACCTGCCTACGCTGCCAGAGTATGCGGCATACCTGCCGCTGCGGCTGGAAGCCGGCAACAAGCTTGCGCTGCCTGTGGGCCCTGATGATTTCAAATACCTGGTCATCAACCCCTATTCCGACCATGCCGAAGCGGCGCTGCTGCTGCTTTCCAGCGTGATGCAAAACTTGGATGGCTGCTACAATATTGTGCTGGACAGCAGCATGAACCAGCCTGTGGAAAACCCATACTTTGATGAGCAGCTGGCGGACTTTGACAGCCGCCGGGCTTCCCTGCAGGCGGCAGCCGACGCGGCGGAAGGCGCTGAAAAAACCGCGCTGGAGGAATCCTTGAAAGCCTTCGATGCGGAGCGGGAACAGTTTATTCAGGAAAGCCGCTGGTGGTTTGATCAGGATGCCGTTGCCCGCAGCCGGCAATCTGCACCCGATGCCTGCATCCCGGCCTTCAACCCCATCTGGCGGTTGGCGGAGGAATACCCCGCGCTGTTCGATGAATACCGCACCAACCCCGGCTTCAACCCGGAAAATTTCCTGAAACAGCTGAACAGCATGGTGGCGACGGCGCTGGCGGAGCAGGAGTAGACAGCCACCCAACGACTACCTATACACCGCCGACAGCCCCAGCAGGTACTGCCCCAGGTAGTAACAGATCATCACCATGTGCCCCCACGCGCCGGGGGCGGCGCCAGCCAGGCGAAACGCCAGCACCAGGTCGGACAGCAAAAAGAGGAAGGCGCCGGCAGCGGCTATCAGAGGCTGGCTGGCTGCCAGCGCCGCCATGGCGGATATGAGCAGACCATACAGGATATACGCAGGCAGGGGGGACAGCTTGGTCCGCAACAACCAGGCGACAGCCAGCGCTATAACGGCCAGCACGGCGAACACCATGATGTTAGTGGAGCCAACCGGGCGAGTTTTCAGAAAAGCCGCGATGTACAGCATGTGCCCCAGCGCGAAGCATGCCATGCCCGCAAAAAACTGTTTTTCCAGCAGCACGTCTGCCGCGGCGCACACCGCGATGCCCGCGGCTAACAGCCAGGCAGCCCTGTCGCCGCCTGTATAAGCGCCGTAAAAGGCCAGCAGGGCGGCGACCATCGTGGTGCCGCCCTTGAGCACCAGGCGCGTGGCTTCGGGCGTTGCCTTGCCGGCGGTGCAATACGACCACCCCAGTACCAGCATGACAACGAAGGATACAAGGGATACCAAAGTTTTGCTCATGATGCTGCCTTTCAACAAGAAACATACCTGATGTTTTTCGGTTTGCCATGATCATATTGATGCAATTCCCGCTGTCCCAGGAACAGGGGGAAGATGGCCGCCCGGTTGCTCCTGCCCATCATAACATCCCCATGGCGTCTGATGCAAAAAAGGATATTTCAATTTGCTCTATTTCCCTTGGTTTACTATAATAAGCAGCGAAGACGAATGAGCGGATGGTGCGGACATGAGGATTGGCATTGGCATCGATACGGGCGGTACCTATACAGACGCTGTGGTGTATGACTTTGACGCCGGCGAGGTGATCGCCGCTGCTAAGGCGCTGACCACCAGGGAGGACTTGTCCATCGGGATTCTTGAAGCCCTGGATAAGCTGCCCCGGGATAAAGCTGCGATGGCGGAAGTGATATCGCTGTCGACAACGCTGGCTACCAATGCCTGCGTGGAGGATAAGGGCGGCAGCGCCAAGCTGATTTTTTTCGGCGGCGACCGCAAGGTAATCGACACAAACGGCAGCGCCTATGGCTTGCCGCCGTCAAAGGACATGTATATCCAGGAAAGCCACACCACGTTTTCAGGCGGGTTTGAGCGCGAGGTCGATTGGGCTGCGTTCAACGCCGGCATCGCAGAGGGGTTTGACGGGCTGGATGGTGTGGGGATCATCGAAGCCAACGCCATCCGCAACAGCGCTGTTGTAGAAAAAAAAGCCAGGGAGTTGTTTGTGCGGCAACATGATATCCCGGTGGTGTGCAGCCATGAGCTGTTCAACGAGCTCAACTGCCTGCAGCGCGGCGCCAGCACGCTGCTCAACGCCAGGCTGGTGCCCGTAATCCGGGAGTTTTTGCAGGCCATCAGCACGGCAATGGCTGCGCGCGGATTGGACGCCGCGGTGGCGATTGTCCGCAGCGACGGCAGCTTGATGACGGAGGCGTTTGCCTGTGTCCGCCCGGTGGAAACACTGCTGTGCGGGCCGGCTGCCAGCGTGCTAGGCAGCGCCAGCCTGGCGAACGAACCCAACAGCATCGTCGTCGACATGGGCGGTACCACGACCGACATTGCGCTGATTGAACAGGGCCGCCCTGTCAAAACGGTGGACGGCGTGCGCGTAGGCAAATGGAAAACCTTTGTCGACGGCTTGTACATCCATACCTTTGGTTTGGGGGGAGATACCGCCATCCACTACGATGGCCCGCGGATGATCTTAGAGGATTACCGGGTGGTGCCGCTGTGCGTTGCGGCTGAAAAACACCCGCAGGTGGTGGACAACCTGCAAGCCCTGCTTGATGAAACAAGCAGGCATTCCAGACCTTTGCATGAGCATTACCTGCTGATGCGGGACATCGCGGACAATCCGCGCTATACTGATGAGGAAAAGGCTTTTTGCGCTGCGTTGAAAGATGGGCCGCTGATCCTCCGCCAGGCAGGCGAGGTTGTGCCCGGCAAGGACATGTACAACCTGAACACGGCACGCCTGTTGAAAGAGGGCGTGGTGCAGCTGTGCGGCCTGACGCCCACCGATATCATGCACATCCGGGGGGACTTCTGCAGGTTTCCTGCTGAGGCGTCCATGCTGGCTGCCCGGTTTGTGGCATCCAACTTAGAGACCACGGTGGAGGAGCTGTGCAGCCGTGTGTATGACGAAATCAAGCGCAGGCTGTATGTGAACATCGTCAAGGCACTGCTGGAGCGCCGGGATAGCCGCCACAGGAAGCAGGGCATCAGCAAGGAGGTGGAGCATTTTATCCATCAGGCGTATGACTTTGCCAGAACAGGGCACAGGCAGGGCGGGCTGTCCATGATGTTCAGCACCGATTTTGTGCTGACCGGCGTTGGCGCGCCCATTCGTATTTTCTTAGAGGATGTGGCGGCGATGCTGGGCACCAGAGCCGTTATCCCCAGGCATTATGAAGTGGCCAACGCCTTAGGCGCCGTGGTGGGCAATGTGTATGCCGACAGCATGGTCGAAATCCGCCCCATCGACTCCGCTGCCGCCAGCAGCGGATACCGTGTATATGGCTTGAACGAAACCCGGGAGTTTAAGGTCCTGGAGGATGCGCAGGCATTTGCGCGGAATGAAGCCGGCGCTGCGGCGCGCGCCGAGGCGGTCCGGCGCGGCGCTGTCGGTGAGATAACCGTTACCTGCCGGCTGAAGGACAGCAAGGCCAACGCCCTGGGCAGCGTGATCTACCTGGGTACGCAAGCCATCGCGCAGGCAGTGGGCTCCATGGGCTTTGGCCGCGGCACAAAGGTATAGGATGCTGAGCACACTTAAGCAATTGCTCGGCTGTTCGTGCGCAGAGTGTTTCATGTCAAGTTGGTGTGAAACTCGCATTGACAAGCCCTCGGCAATCCGATAGACTCTTCATTAATCAACCACCTCAGGGTATGCCCTGTGCTGTTGGTATGGAAAATACTCTCTGTTAGAGAGCATGAAAGGATGATATTTTTATGAGTAAACTGGACGCAGCTGTCAAGGGCTTGGCGGCGCTGCCCGGCGGCAGCATGAAGAACCGTCTTGCCCATGAGATCGACTACGCGCGCAGGGTCAGCCAGGCGCTGAAGGGGCGCCACGAAGCGCTGGTGCTGGATGCAGCCAAGGCTTTTAGGGACGCTGTCGCCAAGGATGGCGCGCTGACAGACGCCGAAGCCAGGCGCATTGAGGAATCGCTGCTGCCCATGCAGGCGGACTGCAAAAAGTATACGCTGATGCTGTGCGGCCATGCGCACATCGACATGAACTGGATGTGGCGCTACGACGAAACCGTGCAGATCACCCTGGACACCTTTTATACCGTGATGGACCTGATGGACGAGTTTCCGGAGTTTACATTCTCCCAGTCTCAGGCGTCGGTATACCGCATCGTGGAGGAGTATGACCCCGAGCTGCTGAAGAAGATCGCTGCGCGCGTGAAGGAAGGGCGCTGGGAGGTCACCGCGTCCACCTGGGTAGAGGCAGACCGCAACATGCCCTCGTCCGAGGCCGTTGCGCGCCATCAGCTGTATACCAGGAGATATCTGCCCAAGCTGCTGGACAGCGACAAGGCCCTGTCGGAGCTGGACTTTGAGCCCGACACCTTCGGCCATCACCAGAACACGCCGGAGCTGTTGAACCAGGCAGGTATCAAGCACTATTATCACTGCCGCGGATATGGCGGGCACGTGCTGTACCGGTGGCGTTCCCCCTCGGGCGCCGAAGTCATCTCCTATCGTGAGCCGTACTGGTACCTTGGCCCGGTGGAGTACAGCTTTGCCACCCATGTTCCGGCTTTCTGCGAGCAGCATGGCGTCACCGCGGCGTTGCGCGTGTACGGCGTGGGCGACCATGGCGGCGGCCCCACCCGGCGCGACCTGATGCGCATCCAGGATATGATGACCTGGCCCATCTTCCCCAAGGTTGCCTACGCTACGTTTAAAGAGTTTTTCGCCCAGATGGAGCCGGCGCGGGACAACCTGCCCGTTGTTGAGGGTGAATTGAACGCCATTTTCCCGGGCTGCTACACCTCGCAAAGCCGCATCAAGAAGGGCAACCGCTACAGCGAACGGCTGCTGGCGGAGGCAGAGGGTGTATCAGCATTCGCGCACCTGCATCTGGGCACGCCGTACAACCGCGCGGGCTTTGAAGCGGGCTGGCGCAACGTGCTGTTCAATCAGTTCCATGATATCCTGCCCGGGTCCGGCGTGACGGACACGCGCGAGCATGCCATGGGCTTGTACCAGCAGGCTTATGCGGCGGCTAACAGCGCGCGCCGCATCGCCATGAACGCCATTGCGAAAAACATCGACACCTCGTCCGTCAAGCTGACAGGCGGCATGGACGAAACCGGCCCGGGCGCCGGCGTGGGGTTCCAGGTGGAAGCCTCTCTGCTGCCGGCGCCGGTGGAGCGGGGCATGGGGCCCAGCCGGCTGTATCACCTGTTCAACGCCTGCGCGTTCGACCGGCACGAACTGGCTGAGCTGACGCTGTGGGATTACCGCGCCGATGTGTCGGCCATCGTCGTGAAGGACGCCAAGGGCAACACGGTTCCCCACCAGGTGCTGGAGAGCGGGCATAATCAATACTGGGGACACGACTTTGTCCGCCTGCTGGTGGACGCCAAGGTGCCGGCCATGGGCTATGCCACCTACCTGGTGGAGCAGGGCGAGGCGCCGGTTCAACCGATCTTTAGCTCCGGCGATCCCCGGGTGGACACCCCGGAGAACTGGATCATCGAAAACGAATACCTGTCTGTATGCTGCGACCCGGCCAAAATACTGGGCGCCATTGAAATCATCGATAAGGAAAGCGGCGACAGCCACATCGTGCCCGGGTTTGCCCTGGCGTACGAGGATGCTTCCCGCGGCATGACCTCCTGGACGCTGGGCCAGATGGCGGAGGAGCGCGGGTTCTTTGACCGCGTCAAGCTGAAGCGCACGGCCAAGGGCGACCTTTACAACGAGCTGACCGTTCACGTCAACATCGAGGGCGACAGCCACCTGACCTACAAGCTATCGCTATCGAAGGGCAGCAGAATGGTGAATATCGATGCCACCTGTCACTGGCTGCTGCAGGGCAACCAGGAGTGGATGCCGCACCTGCGGTTTGATGCATTGGATCATTCGTTTACAAAGGATGGCGTTACGGGATACCTCTACGACATCCCCGGCGGCTTCCTGATGCGCGAGCCCAGCACCCAGGACAAGCCCGGCTTGCGCTTTGTGGCGGGCGAGTCGCTGGCGCTGCATACCGACAGCAAATATGGCTACCGCGCCAATGACGACGGCATCGGCGTCACGCTGCTGCGCTCCTCGACCGACCCGGACCGGTATCCCGAAGCCGGCATCCACACCTTCAGGCTGGGCATCGGCGTCACGGCTGATCGGGATGCCGTGGCCATGTCCAGGCAGGCTCAGCAATTTGCCAGCCCCCTGCTGTCGACCTCGGGCAAAAGCCAGAAGGGAACGCTGCCCATGGACACCGGCTTCCTGCGCCACGTCTCGGGCGATGTTGAGCTGTATGCTGTGAAGTTAGCGGAAGACAGCTGCAAACTGATCGTGCGCGGCGCCGAGCTGGCAGGCGGCCAGAAGCCCGTCCGGCTGGAACTGAACGGCGCAGTGAAAAACGTCCGCTTTGTTGACACCCATGAGAAGCCCGTCAAAGGCGAGGTGGAAGCCGACGGCAGCGCCGTCACCTTCATCCCGCGTTCGAAGGGCGTGTTCACGCTGGAGATCGAGCTGAAAAAGTAATCCCCTTTACCCCCTCTCCCGCGCAGCCGCCGCTTTCTGGTACTGCGCGGGGGAGCATCCGGTGATTTCCCGGAAAACTCTATTAATCATATTTGTGGCATTTATAATGTTTTTTGGGTGGCTAAATACCAAATTTAATACTGGTTACACAGTTGGGCTTGTATAACACCCGTTGGGCGATCATTTTCCCAGGTGCTATCAGCGCCTGGAACCTAATTCCCGCGTGTACTTTCTTTGAGAGTATACCAGAAAGTATGGATGAAGCATCGGCGCTATCAAAGGATAGGAGGATTATTCAATGTTTTATACGAGCCTTCATCGCTTCATGGATGAACATCAGCACCGGAAAGCATCCATGCACATGGACGCTGCTACACGCGTTGAGTTTGAGGCGTGGAAGAAAAAAGCCTATGTCAAGCTTTATACGCTGCTGGGTTTGGACAGGATGCGCACCTGCGAGTTGAATCCCAGGCTTCTGGGAACAGAAAAACTCGATGGCTATAGGCGGGAGAAATGGCTGATCGACACAGAGCCGGGCATTATCATGCCTTTTTATGCCTTGATACCTGACGACATGCATGCCAATGGGAGGTTTTCTTGCGTGATTGCCCCGCATGGCCACGGATCCGCTGGCAAGCTTGCGGTAGTAGGCAATAGGTTGTTTCCTGAGTTAAGCAAGTCGATAGATGAACACAACTATGACTATGGCGTGCAGGCGGTGCGGCGGGGTATTATTGCGCTCTGCCCGGATGCGCGTGGCTTTGGCGAGCGGCGGGAAAAATACTACCAGAGTGATAAACCAGCGGATATGCTTCGTTCCTCTTGTGAGTTTCTCAATGCCATGGCGATCCCGCTGGGCATGAATGTTGCCGGCATGTGGACATGGGATTTGATGCGTTTGATGGATTATGCGATGACGCGTGAGGATGTGGACGCGAACCGAATTGGCTGTATTGGCCTTTCAGGTGGAGGTTTGCAGACGCTGTATTTCACCGCGATGGATGACCGCGTGAAATGCGCGGTCATTAGCGGCTATTTTTATGGATTCAGGGAAGCCTTGCAGGAGGGGTTGTGCTGCAACTGTAACTATGTGCCGCATCTGTGGGAGCATTTTGATGTGGGCGATATCGGTGCGATGATAGCGCCCCGCCCATTGGTGATTGAAACGGGTACCCGGGATATCCTCAACGGCAAGAGCAACATGGATAATGTCTACCCCTATGTGGAGCAGGTGCGTTCGGCTTACAGGCTGTATGGTAAAGAAGACTTGCTGTGCCACGATGTGTTTGATGGTCCGCATATGTGGCACGGCACCAAGGCGCTGGAATGGTTGGACATCTATTTGAAAGGATCGCGCTGATGCCGACAAAGCGCGAAAAATACCTGGCTTCACTTCGTCGCAAGCCGTTGGATGATTCGCTCGTATGGGCGCCAAACTTCGAATATTGGTTGGCATACAACACACATGCCGGCACGCTGCCCGCGAAATATGTTGGCATGCGCCGCGACGATATCGTGCGTGCGGTTGGGGCATCGATATGGTCCCGGGCGCGCGGCGTGCGCCGGGTGTTGGATTCCTCTGTAAATGAGCGAACAGAGATGCTGCCAAACGGCGGGCGAAGGCATGTTTATGAAACGTCTGCTTGATAATAATGGAATGACGATATGATGACCGCGAGAGAACGGTTTTTAAATCTCATGCTCTTTATGCCTGTTGACCGCCTACCGCTGGTGGAATGGCCCATTCGTGGTGCTACCATGCGTCGGTGGATCAGCGAGGGGTATCCGGAGGGCATGGCATCGGAGGATTATTTTGGTCTGGATAGCATTTGGCGTGGGATACCAGTTCACTTTGGCATGATGCCGGCGTTCACGCCCGAAACGCTGCGCATCGAAGGAGAGTATAAGATATGGCGTGACGAGTTGGGGGCAATCAGGCGGGACTACAAAACAACCGAAAACGAAGGTTTTGTAACGCGCACCTGGCTGCAGTTTGCCGTGACAGACAGGGACAGCTTCCGCGCTTTGAAATTCCGGTATGAGGCAAACACGCCCGGGCGTGTACCGGATGATGTTGATGCTGTGGCGGCGGCGTTGAACGCGCAGCAGGATGCGCCGGTGCACCTGTCCATCCCCTATTTGTTCTGGACGACGAGAGACTGGATCGGCTTTGAAAACCTCTGCATGATGTACTACGATGACCCCGCCCTGATTGAGGAGATGCATGAGTTCTGGACCGATTTTGTTATCGAAACGCTGAAGCCTGTGATCGGCCGCGTGCGTATCGACCTGGCGGAGCTGAAGGAGGACATGGCATATAAGCACGCCCCCATGATATCGCCTGTCATGTTTAAAGCATATATGTATCCGCACTACAGGCGGCTCATTGATTTTCTGAAAGCCAATGGCTGCGCCAACGTGTATGTGGATTGCGACGGATACCCGGGGGACGAGTTAACTGCGCTATGGCTGGATGCCGGTGTAGACGGGGTCTCGCCTGTAGAGGTGGCTGCCGGCAATGACCTGCTGCATTTAGCTAAAGAGTTTCCTCGCCTTCGCATGTTTGGCGGCATTGACAAGCGGGTGTTGGCCAGGACGCCGAAGGATATCGAGCACGAAGTGATGAGCAAGGTGCCCATGCTGATGGAGCGTGGCGGCTATATGCCACACATCGACCATGCCATTCCGCATGATGTGCCGTTGGCGAACTACTGGTATTATCGCAGCATTTTAGAGCGTCTTGTGCGTGGATGACGGAGAGGGGGTCACTGTTGAGGGTGCAGGCTGATGCAATAGGCGATGTTTCGTGTGAAGGTTGGCGTATCGTTTTTCGACCATTGCCCATTTGGTTGGTGAGTTGGAGGATTGTATGGACTTGAAGGATACCTTAAAACAGATGACGGATGAGCTGGCGGAGGGCGCGCTGCGCTATCAGCAGGCGGCGGACGCGCAGCGCGATGTGTTCATGCGGGGCGCGTCCCTGTCCCATCGGCCGCCCCTTTTGCTGATATCGGGCCGCAATAAGGCGCAAGAGCGATATCCGCTTTTTAACCAAAAGGAAATCCATGCCGACAGCGCCAAGATGGCAGCCTACGAGCTGGGCCGTGCGCTGACGGCTATGAATGGCGGCATGCAGGCGGTGCCTTCCGTGCGCGCAGAGATGGGCTGCGGCATCGTGCCGGCGCTGTTTGGTGTGACGCCGCTGTTGTTTGATGATAAAAGTCCCTGGATTCAGGATCACCTGACCAAAGAACAATTGATGGACATGGCTGAGAGCGATCTAACCATCACGCCGGAGTTCCGCCAGGGGCTGGCGCACATGGAGTATTTGGCGGAATTGGTCAAGGGAACGGGCGTCAGGGTTTTCCCAGTGGACATCCAGGGCGCCTATGACACCGCGCACCTGGTGCTGGGGGATGCCATATTCTATGAAATGTATGACGATCCGGAATTCGTGCACCACCTGATGCGGCTGAGCGTGGCGGCGATCAACATCGCCTGGGATGAATGCATGAAGCGCATCCCGGACAGCAGCATTGGCGTAGCGCATTACAACTCGCTGTGGATGCCAAGGGAAAAGGGGGGACTCAAGCTCAGCGAGGACACGTCCACGCTGCTGAGCAAAGCGCAGGTGAATGAGTTCGTCATGCCCTACCTGCGCGCAGTGCTGGAGCATGTCGGCGGCGGCTATGTTCACTACTGCGGCTGGAACCCGCACCTCTATGATGCCGTGATGAAGGAGCCGCTGGTTCATGCCTTGAACTTCGGCAACCCGGAGAAGCACGATATGCGGCAGGTGCTGAAGGATTGCATTGCAAGCGGAAAACTATACTATGGCACTGTGCCTAAGTTGGCTGATGGCAGTAACGAAGCGGAGTTTGCCGCCATCCTGGACGCCGCCAGGACGGAGAAAGGGTTCAGCGTGCTGCTGCACAGGTTCTGCCAGGACGGCGAGGCGCCCGCTGTGCGCGATGCCTGGCAGGCTGCGGCGGCGGAGGCGATGAAGCGTCCGGGCACATCATTTGTTTCATAACACCCAAGAACGTAAAAGTCGAAAACACTTTACATGAACAAGGCGCCGGCATGCCCGGTGTTTTTTAGTTGTTTTTCATTGACAGCCTTTTTGCCGGTGCGCTATAATCCAATCATTGCAACTGCAACCATTGCACAGGCAACCAATGTGGGAGGCGCCATGCCGGCCATTACCAGGGATCTGAACATCGTCGCGCGCTGCTCGGCGCAGTTTCGGGGCCAATTGCTGGCGCCGCTGGGGCTGTCGGCAGGCGAGGCGCCTTATATTTTGTACATCTGCCGCTGTCCCGGCACCTCGCAGGAGCAGGTGGCGACAGCCCTGCACGTCAACCCGTCCAGCGCCGCCCGCAAGCTGGCGCGCCTGGAGGAAGCGGGGTTTGTCACCCGCCGCACCGGCAGGAAGGACAAGCGGCTCATCGAGGTGTACCCGACGGAAAAGGCGGAGCGGGCATTGGGTGAAATCCGCCGCATCAATGCGCTGTGGCACGATTATCTGACTGAAGGCATGACAGAAGAGGAAAAGCATCTGTTGGAGCGTTTGCTGGAGCGTATCCGCGCCCGGGCGGTAGCTCATCCCGGCGGGGAGGCGGCGCCGTGAAAACCATTGCCCAATACATCAGGCCGCATTACGGCATCATTGCCTGGACGATGGTGCTGAAGTTAGTCGCCGCGATGATGGACCTGCTGATCCCTTCCTTTCTGGCGCGCATCATCGACGGCGCGCTGCCTTCCGGCGACCGGAGGCAGGTATTCTTCTGGGGCGGCATGATGGCAGTGTGCGCGGTGGTTTCCATGGTGACCAACCTGTCTGCCAACCGCACCGCGGGGCGCACGTCGAGCAACATCACGCGCGTGCTGCGCCGCGACCTGTTTGAAAAAATTTCCCATCTGTCGGCGCGGCAGCTGGATCAGCTGACCGTGCCGTCAGCGGTATCGCGGCTGACAAGCGATACTTACAACCTGAACCACCTGTTCAACCGCACGCAGCGCTTGGGCGTGCGCGCGCCCATTTTGCTGGTCGGCGGCCTCGCCATCACGCTGGCCATGGATGCGGCGCTGACGCTGGTGCTGCTGCTGACGCTGCCCTTTATCACGCTGATCGTATATACCGTCACAAAGAAGAGCGTGCCGCTGTATATGCGCCAGCAGGGCGTGCTGGACCGCATGGTGCGCACCGTGCAGGAGAACGTCACCGGCGTGCGCGTCATCAAGGCGCTGTCCAAGGAAGACTATGAGAAGGAGCGGTTTGACAAGGTTAACCTGGAGCTGGCGGACACCGAGCGCAAGGCAGCCAGCGTCATGGCGGCAACCAACCCGTCCACCGGCTTTGTGCTGAACATCGGGCTGACCATGGTGGTGGTGGCTGGCGCCTGGCTGGTGAACGCGGGGCGGTCATCCACGGGCAACATCATTGCTTTCCTTAACTACTTCACCATTATATTGAACGCCATGCTGGGCATCACGCGCATCTTTGTGATGTTTTCCAGGGGGGCGGCTTCGGCATTGCGCGTGGAGGAAGTGCTGGCCCTGGAGGAGGACCTAATTGTGCTGCCGGCTGGTGAAAAAGAGGATACGCCCTGGCACATTGAGTTTCGGGATGTCAGCTTCTCCTATAACAAAAGCGTTGACAATCTCAGCCATATCAACTTCGCCTTAAAGCGCGGCGAAACGCTGGGCATTTTGGGGGCTACCGGCAGCGGCAAGACCACGCTGGTATACCTGTTGCTGCGCTTCTACGATGTCGACAGCGGGCAGGTTCTGCTGGACGGCGAGGACATTCGCACCATCCCCCGGGAACGGCTGCACAGGATATTCGGCGTGGCGTTTCAGAACGATTTCATCATGGGGGACACCCTGCGCAGAAACATCGACTATTTTCGCGGCATTCCGGAAGCCAGGCTGCTGGAAGCTGCGCGGGACGCGCAAGCCGGCGCCTTTATTGCGGAACTGCCGGACGGGCTGGACCATGTCGCCGCCATGCGGGGCAACGACCTGTCGGGCGGGCAGAAGCAGCGCATTCTGATATCCCGCGCCCTGGCAGGGCAGCCTGACGTATTGATACTGGATGATTCTTCCTCCGCGCTGGACTACCGCACTGACGCGGCGTTGCGCAAGGCGCTCAGCGAACGGTATGCCGGCGTCACCAAGGTAATCGTCGCCCAGCGCATCAGCTCCATCAAGGGGGCGGACCATATCCTTGTGCTGGACGACGGGCAGGCCATCGGCTACGGCACGCATGACGAATTGATGCAGTCCTGCGAGGCGTACCGCTCCATCGGCGAAACCCAGATGGGTCTGGAAGGGGGCGGTGCGGATGAGTAGGCCGGGCATGATGGGCGGCGGGCGGCTCAGCCGCGGCGACAGGTCGGGCGATCGCAGACAGTTAGGTGATGTCACGGTATCGCGCAGGGGCATCCTGCGGCGCCTGTGGGTCTATCTGGGCAAACAACGTTTTTTGATGCTGCTGGCGCTAACCCTGGTGATGCTGAGCAACTCGGCTTCCCTGGTGGGGCCCAAGCTGTCCGGCCTGGCCATCGACGCCATCGGTGTTGGGCAAGGCGCTGCCGACTTGCCCAGGGTGTATTACTATGCCCTGCTGATGGCGCTGTTTTATGCGGTATCGGCGGCGTTGAGCTATCTCCTGTCGCGGGTTATTATCCATCTGCGGCGCAATGTCATCTACCGCATGCGTAAGGACGTGCTTAACCGGCTGGTTTCCCTGCCCGTTAGCTATTTTGACCGGCGGCAGACAGGCGACATCATCAGCGTGGTCAGCTATGACATCGACACGGTCAACGAATCGCTCTCCTCCGACATCATTCAGATGCTGCACTCCGTCATCACGGTCACCGTGTCGCTGATCATGATGCTGACCATCGCGCCGGTGCTGGTGCCCGTGTTTTTTATCACGGTGCCGGCTTCCGTGATCTTTACCCGGTACATCACGCGCAGGGTGCGCCCGCTGTTCAGGAAGCGCTCAGCCAAGTTAGGCGAGCTCAATGGCTTCATGGAGCAGATGATGGACGGGCACGCCACCACCCGCGCCTACGGCCGGGAGGATGAGGTGGTCTCCCTGTTTGACATCAGAAATGACGAGGCGGTGGAAGCCTACACGCGCTCCGAGCACGCAGGCGCGCTGATCATGGCTTCTGTCAACTTCATCAACAACATGTCCCTGGTGCTGGTCAGCGTGTTCGGCGCGCTGCTGTACCTGGCAGGTGGCGTAGGGCTGGGCGATATATCGTCCTTTGTGCAGTATTCCAGAAAATTTTCAGGCCCTATCAATGAAACAGCCAACATCATAGGCGACCTGCAGTCCGCTTTTGCAGCGGCGGAGCGCGTGTTCCGGCTGATCGATGAACTGCCCGAATCGCCGGACGCTGACGACGCGATGATTTTGCAGGATGTATACGGCGATGTGCTGTTGGACAGGGTGGATTTCGGCTACCTGAAGGATATGCCTGTGATCCAGGGCTTCAGCATGGAAGCCAGGCCCGGTCAGCTGGTGGCCATCGTGGGGCCCACCGGCGCCGGCAAAACCACCATCATCAACCTGCTGATGCGCTTCTACGACATCGACAGCGGCGGCATCCTCGTGGACGACCGGGACATCCGCAGCCTGACCCGCAGCAGCCTGCGCGGCGCCTACGCCATGGTGCTGCAGGACACCTGGCTGTTCCACGGCACCGTATATGAGAACATCGCCTACGGCAAGCCCGGCGTTACCCGGGCTGATGTGGAGAAGGCGGCGAAGGCAGCCATGATCCACAGCTTCATCATGCGCCTGCCTCAGGGCTACGATACCGTCATCGGCGACGGCGGCGTCAGCATCTCCAAGGGGCAGCAGCAGCTGCTCACCATCGCGCGGGCGATGCTGCTGGACGCCAAGATGCTGATCTTAGACGAAGCCACCTCCAATGTGGACACCCGCACCGAGCAGCGCATCCAGAAAGCCATGCGCGAATTGATGCGCGGCCGCACCAGCTTCGTCATCGCCCATCGCCTGTCTACCATCCGCAACGCCGATCACATCTTGGTGGTCCACGGCGGCAACATCGTCGAACAGGGCACCCATGAAGAGCTGATGGCGATGAACGGGTTCTACGCCAAGCTGTACTACGCGCAGTTTGAGACGTATTAGAGCAAAAAGCAAATTCAGTATGGCGCTACATTTTTTCTATGTGTTAAGATTATTATGAAAGCACAAAGACACAGGAGTGTTGATTGAACAATCTTCGATTTCTGCAAAATATACAATATTACTATTACAATCTGATATTAATTATGGTATACTCATATCAGCAAAGGGGTTCTGACTGAACCACTTGTGTAATATAAAAAATATATAGATCGAAATGGAGGAAAATTTCATGAGAAAACTGCTTGCTCTTCTGGCAGCTGGAGTGCTGCTGCTCACCGCAATGCCTTTCGTTGAAGTAAAGGCAGCGCCGTCTGTGATCGTGTTCGCACAGGTTGATGACGGATTCAGCGAACAACTGAAAAACCCCGAAGCACAGCAGGTACACCAGGCAATCATTGATGCCATCAACGTAGATGTGCAGCCGTTGTATTTCCCAAGTGATCAGTACTGGAATCGCGTTAACATGACGATTGCAGCCGGCGATCAACTCGACATCATTTGCCGTGTTTCCCTCAGCCAAGCCATTGAGTTTTATAATGATGGCGTTATCATTGACCTGACCGACCTCATTGCTGAGAAGGTGCCGAATTATCTTGAAAACGTAGCAAATTCTGCGCTGACTGCCAAAGCACGCGAGGAAATGCGCTATCAGGGCATGGATATCGGATTTCCCATGATTGCCACAATGGCGCGGGCTAATTCTGTCCAAATCCGGACAGACTGGTTGGAGAAGCTGGGCATGGAGATGCCTGTTACAATTGAGGACTTTGAGCTATACATGGAGGCTGTCAAGACACAAGATCCCGATGGCAATGGAATAGACGACACATATGGCCTCTGCGGCACAATATGGGGTGGCAATGTCCAGGGCATTTTAGCCACTGCCTTCTTGCCTGCCGGGAACTCCTGGTGGCTGGATGCAGAGGGTGTGCTGCGTCACCCGGGCATGCATCCGAATTTTAAAACCCTGCTTGGCAAACTAATCGAATGGCAGGAAAAGGGATACCTCCCGCCTGAAGCTCTGCTTTCCGGCGATGATCAGCGCCTCGACTGGCTTATAAACAATCAACTTGGAGCAGTGGCTGGCTGGTACAGCGCGCCCATCGGCGGTCGGGTGACGCTTGAAGAGAAAGTACCGGAAGCCTGGTATGAGCCCATCAACCTGATTGGCCTGGAGGATGCCGTCAATGCTCTTCCCAATGAAATGGCTTACTCCCACATGAACGTGGTAACTTCCAGCTGCAAGGATCTGGATGCTGTGGCTCGTTACTACAACTATCTGTATACCCCGGAAGGCACAGTCATGCTCACCTATGGCATTGAGGGATTGACCTATGTTGTGGAGGACAATGCGCCGGTGATCCTGAAAGGTGAATCAGGGGTTGCATTGTGCTATAGTTGCTATATACCTCAGATGCAAACGGACTTGGCTCCATGGGGATTCTTTGCTGGGAAAGATCGTGCCCTCGTCCTGTATCGCACACTCATCAAATCATTAACGGATCTGCCGGGTTTTGACAGGCCGGATAAACTTGTAGCCTACGATAACACGGCAATGGCATCCTATGATAAGCAGGCTGATCTGGATACCTACTACAGAGAACAGCTTGCCAAAGTGCTTGCTGGTGAAACCCCGCTGGATCAATGGGACAGCATCATGAATACATGGCTTGAGATGGGCGGCGAGCAGTACACACTGGACCGCAATGAACAGTATCAGGCATATCTCAATCAATAGTTAATAGCACAGGCTGACAACTTCGGGAGGCGGTATATCCGCCTCCCTCACTACACGCAAGGCAGGTGAAAGATGTGCGCATCAGCACAGCAGGGCACCCTGCGCCTGGCCGCAAACGCGGTCTCTGGTTTAATCTGGTTCGGTATCGTTTTCTATATTTGCTGATTCTGCCGGCTTTGCTGGTCTACCTTGTGTACAGCTATATCCCCATGTATGGCGTCATCATTGCCTTTCAGGACTACAAGCCGCATCTGGGGCTGGAAGGCATGTTTGCAAAAGCGCGCTGGGTAGGGTTGAAGCATTTCCGCACGTTCATCGACTCCTTTTATTTCGGCAGGCTAATGACCAACACGTTGCGCATCAGCCTCTTGAAGCTGTTGTTCGGCTTTCCTGCGCCGGTAATTCTTGCGCTGTTTCTTAATGAAATCCGGCAGCTCCGATATAAGAAGCTGGTGCAGACCGTCTCCTACCTGCCTCATTTTCTTTCCTGGGTGGTATTGTCCGGTATATTGCGTGCATTGTTGTCCCACAGCGACGGAACTGTAAACTACATTATCGAATCGCTGGGTGGGCAGCCTGTCAACTTTTTGAACAGCAACGCAACTTTTATCTGGGTGCTGGTCTTTTCCTCGGTTTGGCAAAGCGTAGGGTGGGGCAGCATCATTTACCTGGCTACGCTTGCCGGTGTTGATCCGCAGCTTTATGAAAGCGCTGTGCTGGACGGCGCGAGCCGTTTTCAGCAGATGAGGTACATCAGCCTGCCTATGCTGTACAATATTATGAGCATCCAGTTAATCCTGAGCATGGGCGGTATTCTCAACGCAGGGTTTGAGCAGGTGTTGATGCTGTACAATGAGCTGGTGTACGAGACAGGCGATATTATCGATACTTTTGTGTACCGGGCAGGGATTGTTGATTTGAAATATTCTTTCTCTACCGCCGTCGGCCTGTTTAAAACGGCGATCGGCTTTGTCATGATGATGCTGGCTAACTATGCGGCTACAAAACTGGGTCGGGAATCGTTGTTTTAACGGGAGGAGGATGCCAACATGAGTATAAAGAAACGCAGGCCGATCCGCTTGCGTGGCTCCGATGTCGCGCTGGTTTTTACGGTCTATGCCGCAGTCACCCTGCTTATGCTGTTGATTGTCATACCTTTCTTTATTATATTCTTTCAATCTGTTACGCCAAACGAGGCAATGCTGGGTTCGCACTATTCCATTGTTCCAAGAAAATGGGATTTTTCCGCTTATGATTACTTGCTTATCAGCTCTAATCTAATCTGGAAAGGGTTTGCCAATTCCGCTTTCTTAGTGATTGCAGGCACGTCGGTTTCTCTTTCGCTAACTACCATGTGTGCCTATACATTGTCAAAAAAATATCTTCCTTATCGCAAGATGTTGACCTATATTGTATATATCCCCATGCTGATAGGCGGTGGACTGATCCCCACCTTCCTGGTGGTCAAATTTACAGGCTTATATGGATCGCTGTGGGCGTGTATTGTGCCCGGCGCAGTTAGTTCATGGTATGTGTTCCTGATGCGAAATTTCTTTATGGAATTGCCTGACGAGTTAGAGGAAGCCGCTATGCTCGACGGTGCGAACGATGTGCAGATTCTGGTGCGGGTCATGCTGCCCATTTCATTGCCCGTCATGGCTACCATGTCGTTGTTTTATGGCGTGGCGCAGTGGAATTCGTGGTTTGCTCCTTCCATCTATTTGCGTTCCAGTGACCAATGGCCGTTGCAGATGGTCGTGCGACAGATGATCAACACGCTAAGCATGTTCTACACAGACAACCTCGCTGCTATGGAACAGACGCTGCTGCGCGTACCATCGGAAAACGTGAAGAAGGCGGCCGTGTTTGTCACCACAGTGCCGGTGCTGCTGTTCTATCCGTTTGCCCAGAAGTATTTTATTAAAGGATTGGTCCTGGGGTCTGTAAAGGGTTGACCAGGAAATGAAGAAGCGCATGTCTTTGAGGCGTTTTGTCCAGAATCGACGCTTTTTTGTGCAGCTTCTTGCGGCGCTGATCATGCTGAGCCTTCTTCCAAGCCTGCTGTTCAATGGGTACTTTCTTCACCGCATCAAGCATGATATGGCAATGCAGGCACAAGCGCTCGCTGAAAGCAGCCTGGATGCATTTGCGGGATATTTTGCTTCCGCGCTGCAGAATGCACAGCAGCTGTTGTACCATCTGCTGACCGATATGGGCACCCTGTTCAAGGTCAACAGTTTGTCTGCGCTAATGGTTCTGGAAAAGATGGATCTATTGAACTCCATGAACATCCTTTCTGCAACGATTGGCGACTATACTCGGATTTGTCTGTACGATACCCGAAGCGATGTGGTTTTTGCATCCAACTATGGTGTGACGGATATGAACAACCCGCGCTTTGCCTGGCTGAGGGAACAGGTAGCCCTGGCAACACAGCAAAGGATGGTGAGGGTAACCAATCCTGTGTTGCTTGATGAAGTGGCGCGTTCCGGCGCCTATTATTACTGTGCTGTAATACAGCCGCCGGTGCGCCATGTTGCAGGAATATTCCTTTTTGACGTGGAGCATATGATGGAAAACTATCGAGCCTCTGCAGGCATGGCGAGGGAAACGTATACAACATCGCTGGTGGATGATGCAGGTACAGTGATTTATATGCTGGGCGAAGCGGCAGAAGACGCGGAAGATGCTTTACGCGTATCCCGCAGTGTCGGCGGGACACGTCTTCATATTGTTGCGGATATTCAGACCCGTCAGCTTTTTGCAAAGCTGGATGCCACCGCCTGGAGCATTACGATGATATCGCTGGTGTTAATGGCGGTGGTGGTGGTGCTTGCGTTTGCGCTTGCTGCGACATTGTACCGTCCGGTCAGGCGACTGGTGGATGATATAGGCGAAGGAACGAGGTCCGCTGCGGGTGAGTTTTTCTTTATCCATACTTCCTATCTGCGCTTGCAGGATCGTTTTCATAGAGCTGTGAACAACATGGAAGAAGCGCGGCGCAAGCTTTTACGCGCGCAGATGGCCGCTGGCTTGAGAGGCACTCCGCCTGCTATCATATCAAGCGAAGGGCAGCATTATTATGTTTTAATCATCCGCGCGAAGGAGCATTTTTTGCCTGCGCACCTGGAGGAGCAGCTTGAGCAGGCTGTTGGAGAAGGCGAGTTGTTTCATGATGGTGCTGATTATGTTTATGTGTTTACCCGGGAACAGAACACAGAGGCTGTTGTAGAAATTCTGGATAAAACCCTGGATATCAGACGCTTTTCCCTGGCTCTGGCAGATAAGGCGCGCCCTCTGCATGAGCTGTATCAAAGCCGTGCCGAGGCTTCCCTTGCACAAGCTGTGGCAATGTCTGCAAACCTGTCTTATACGGCAACATGGCACGCCATACAAGCTCTTGCTTGCAAGCAGGATCAGTATGCTGCTGTTCTGGCAAAGATTCCGGAGATGGCATCGGAAACCCTGGATGTTGTTGAAGCATGGTTGTCTGCCAATTTGACGGAGGAGGAATATGGATGGCGGATGTTTATAGCGGTTACCGCGATATGTGAAGCCTGTGAATCAAAGCCTGACATCCTTTTTGAAGCGGCAACGGGGCTGTATAAGGCTGCTGGGGATAAAACCCGGCGCAAGGCACACCGGTTGCTGAATCGATTGGCGCGCCAGGCAGCGGCTCTGCAGTCACAACAGGAAGGGCAGTCAAAAACATCAGAAGTGCTGTTGAAGGCTATCGACGAATATATTGCTGCTAATTTCCACATACAATTCTCGCTGGAGGATATTGCCGAAGCTGTTGGCGCCACGCGCCAAAGGGTAGGGGATGTGATTAAGGATGCACATCAAATGACCTTTGTCAATTACTTGAATCAATACCGTATAGAACAAGCCAAGGCGCTGCTGACTGATACAGACTTTCGCCTCGACAGGGTGAGCGCTGCCACCGGCTTTTCAAGCAGTAGTTATTTTATCCGGGTGTTTAAACGTATTACCGGGCTGACGCCTGGCGAATATAGAGAATCTACAATCGATAAGGAGGAATGTAACCATGAAGCACATCCTGGCATTTGACGATTTTGTATTGAACCGTAGCGACAACACGCGCCGTGTATTCAAGCAGCCCAAGTGGTATACAGATTTGGCCTACACAGATGCTGCTAACCCGCGCGGCATCTGGCCCAGCACAGTAGTGCCTGCTCCTGGGGGTGGCTATATGCTGACATACGGGGGTGTTCCCGGCGCATCTAAGACGATTAACGATGAGAACATGATGGGATTCATGGCGTGGAGTGAGGATGGCCTGCGCTTTGCGCCGCTGGACAGTGTGAACCCGCAGGGTGAATATCCGCACATGACTGGGGCGACAAGCGGGAACATCGGCTTGGTGCTGTATCTGGACAAGACGGAAAAAAACCCGGAAAGGCGCTACAAATCTCCTCATGCGCGCTATGGGTATAAGGATGGCATTTTGGTAGAGGATCCTCCGCACATGCTGGCTTCTCCTGATCTGATCCATTGGCACCAAATCAATGATGCGCCCATAGTGCCCTCCTTCGTGGATTGCACGATGTCTTTACTGCGCAACCCTGTAACAGGGCGTTATCAGGTGACCACCCGTCGGCGTTGGGGAGAACGGCGCATCTGCCTGGTGGAAAGCGTCGACTTGGAACACTGGAGCCTGCCGCGCGCCATCGTGCATCCACTGCCCAGCGACGAACCGCTAACGCATCTGTATAGCATGCCCCATTATTACTATGAGGCAGGTGATATCTTTATTGGTTTGTTGTGGAAGCAGGTCATGCCCTTTGGGCGTGTGATGGATGGTCCGGTTTTCAGCGAGTACGCCTATTCCTATGACGGGCTGCTGTGGAACCGTACCCATGCACCGATATTTCCTGTAATGGATCGCGGCGAATATGGCGGCGGATCGTGTTACGTTGTTTCTATGCTCGAACGTGAGGACGATATTTTGTTTTATGCGGCTGCTCACCGGGCGGAGCACGGCGGTAACCCCAGAGATTGGCAAGCAGGCATGCCGCCTGAAAGTGTGCTTATTCCCGGTACGATGAAACGCAACAGGTTTGTATGCATTGATGCAGGCAAAGGAAAAGCAAACCTGGTAACACAGTGGCTGCGATTGAAAACACCCTCTTTGACGCTCAACGCCAACGTTCCCTTTGGCTCCTTAAGGGCTCAGCTAAGCGCTGACGGCCCCATCCCGGGCTACACATATGATGACTTCATCCCCTTGGGAGGCGATCATCTGGATGCTCCGTTACGCTGGAATGGTGGCGCATTGGATGAATTTGTGCAGTCCGGTCGTTGGATCCAGCTGCATTTTGCGTTTGAACAGGCCGAGGTATACGCAATCAGCGGGGAGTTTGACTTTACCATTAACACGCGTGCCCCAGCTTATGAGCGTTTGTAGAAAATGACTGAACCAACGAGGGAGCGAAGGCGCTAATGAGGAGTTCATATATAGTGTAGAGCAACGAAACCTGCGCTTTCACCTTGTATCCAATGTTTTTTATATTGCTGCCTCCAGCTTCTTAGCGGAGAGCTATGTGCAGACTTACCTTCTGAGGTTGGGAGTGACAGAAGGTGGTATCAGCGCATATGGCTACGCATCGCAAGTTGCGGCGATGATCGCCTATGCGCTGTTTTCAGGGGTAAACATCAGCAAGCCTGGCATGTGGAAGCGGATTGTCGGCATGGGCTTTGCGATGGGGGTTCTGCCTGCAGCCTTGCTGCTGGCAGGGCAAACAGAAGGTAAGGCAGCGCTGGGCGTTGCCTTAACGGGGGTTGTGATTTTTGGCTTCGTAAGTGCATATAAATCATCAGGTGATTATGCAATCATGCCCTGCCTGTTTAGGCGGGAGCAATATGCCAGGGTATCCGGGTTATCAGGGATCTTTGGTGGCGTTGCTGCAGCGCTCATCAGCTTGACGGCTAATGCGATGCTGCGCGGCAGCGCCAGCTATACTCCTTTGTTTAGCATGGGCGTGGTGCTCATGATGGTATCTGCATGGTTCTATGCACGGCTGCAGCCCGCTGCTCCGGAGTCTTCTGCCCCTGAGGTGAAGACAGGCAGACGCGAGGTGCTTGCGAGGATCAATACGCCTGCATACAGGAAAATGATGTGGCCACATTTACTCCGCGGTATTGGCACAGGCGCTATGTACTAC
This sequence comes from Christensenellales bacterium, assembly GCA_050952845.1. Taxonomy (GTDB): domain Bacteria; phylum Bacillota; class Clostridia; order Christensenellales; family Aristaeellaceae; genus JAGVSV01. The sequence goes on along the minus strand of JBMNLP010000001.1, from coordinate 2,860,418 downwards.
TTTGTATTAACGGGGTACCGGAATATTTCGCTTAATGATGCACAGTCTACATTCTTAATTACGGTTAGCGTTGCAACCAACATGGTGGGTTGCTTTATTTTTATCCGTGTGGTGCGCCGTATCCAGTCTGGTACGCTGCTGCTCATCGCTTATAGCGTATGCGCTATAGGCATGTTGGCTGTGCCTTGGGTTCGGACAGTTGGTGGATTCTTTGCCCTGTACATCATCTACATGATTGCGCTTGTCATCACGCAATACAGCGTGCCTTACGGGGTATTGCGCAGTACGAAGAATGAGGATCTTGCGCTGATCTCAGCCTCGCGCATGTTCGTCCATAATGGCGCTGCTGCTTTGTTCATCTTCCTTTTCGGCATCATCATGAATCGTGCTTCCCCAGTGTGGGTCATGGCATGCGGTGCTGCTGCAAGCCTGATAGCCGGGTTACAATATAAAAAGCAGTACCGCGATGAACTGCGGTAATATGTAGCTTGCTTGAAATCTCTGTGCAGGGATGAGAAAGCTCAACAAGAAGCGACCACCCTGGGCATTCCGGCTAGTTGACAACGGGGCGAGTATGGCTTAGGCTTGCAAACGGCAGCCGGCGAAGCCTGTAGTCACCAGAAAGGAGTTCTGATCGTGCAGCGGACATTTTATGATTTTTCAGCATTTGAACTATTGAGAGATAAAAAGCCGTTGTTGGTGTGCGACAGCGCCTTTGATTCATTTGGCATAGCGTTTCCCTGCGAAGTTACAAGGTTTAGCGGTTTCACCTCCAACCCGCTTTATGAGGACATCCAGTCAGGAGTAGAAGTTTTAAGGGAGAGCCAGTGTGATTTTATTGTCGCCATTGGCGGCGGGAGCAGCATCGACACCGCCAAGGGCATCAAATACTATCACCAGGTTGATCTGCCTGTCATGGCTGTCCCCACCACTTCCGGCACCGGCAGCGAAGCAACCCATTTTGCAGCCATCTATCAAAACGGCGAAAAACAATCCATTGCCGACGCAAGGCTCTTGCCGGAATATGTTGTTTTGCAGGCCGATCTGCTCAAAACACTGCCTTTGTATCAGAAAAAATGCACCATGCTGGATGCGCTTTGCCAAGCGATTGAGTCCTGGTGGTCAAAGAAGGCAACGAAAGAAAGCGTTCGGTATTCCAAAGAAGCAATCCATCTGATCACCGGCAACATGGAAAGCTATTTGAACAACGATGAGGCCGGCAACGCCAACATGCTTTTGGCTTCCAATTTGGCAGGCAAAGCCATCAATATCACCACCACAACCGCACCCCACGCCATGAGCTATAAGCTGACAACGCTGTATGGGCTGCCACATGGCCATGCTGTTGCGATCTGCCTTCCCAAAGTGTGGCGGTATATGAAGAATTATGATGACATTGCCAATGCGCTTGGCAAACAAAGCCATGAAGAAGCCATATCGTTTTTTGAAGAAGTCTTGAAAGAACTGGCGATCGTGCCGCCCAAGAATATCAGCGCGGAAGATTTGGATGTGCTGACAAACTCGGTGAACACCCAAAGGCTGAACAACAATCCGGTTCAGCTTGATAAGGACACCATCAAGGATTTGTACAAAGAAATTTTGGAGGTATAACATGGCGAAGACGATTAAAGCGGTGATTTTCGACTGGGCAGGAACCACTGTAGACTACGGTTGTTTCGCACCGGTAAAAGGCTTTATCGACGGATTCAAAAGCATCGGCATCAACATCACCAACGAAATGGCGCGCAAACCCATGGGGCTATTGAAAATCGACCATACCCGGGCGATTGCCGCCATGCTGCCGGAGCCCATTCCTGAGGAACAAATTTTAAAGGCATACGAAGTGTTTGAAACGACGCTCTTTTCCAACATTGAACAGCACTGCGATATCAAGGACCATGTGTTAGAAACAGTTGCTGCCCTGCGGGAACAGGGAATCAAAATCGGGTCCACCACGGGCTATACATCCGCCATGATGGAACGCGTTTTGCAAAAGGCGGAGGAGCAGGGGTACGCGCCCGATTTCTGCATCTCTGCCGACCGGGTTCCTAAAGGCAGGCCGTACCCGTACATGATCTGGCACAACTTCATGCACTTCGGTATTTCAGATGCGAGAGAGGCGATCAAGGTTGGTGATACGGCTGCTGATATCGCAGAAGGAAAACATGCCGATTGCTGGACGGTGGGCGTTATCATGGGCTCATCGGAGCTTGGGCTTACACGCGAGGAAGTTGCCGCCTTATCGGAGAACGAGCTGAAAGATCGAAAAGCGCTTGTCCGCGCGGCGTATTACATGGCCGGCGCAGATTATATCATTGACGATATGAACGAACTATTGCATGTTGTCTCGGATATCAACCGAAAGCTCGATCAAAACGCCGCTCGGAAATTACTAACGCCCGGTCCCCTGACGACACGGCATTCCGTAAAGCACGCCATGCTGACCGATCATTGCACATGGGATGATACGTATAAGGCAATCACCACTTCTGTGATGAACGACATTACGCACATTGCTGCCAACGATGATTATGCCACTGTTTTGTTGCAGGGCAGCGGTTCATATGCGGTAGAGGCCATGATCAATGGCTTGTGCGGAAAAAACGAAAAAATCCTGTTTTTGGTAAACGGTGAGTATGGAAAGCGGATGTTGACCATTGCCGACAAATCATGCAAATTGTATGAACAGATATCGTTTGATATGACACAGCCCATCGGCATTGAACCGGTTGAAAAGGCACTGCAGGAGGATATAGACATTGCTGTGGTTGTGTTTGTTCATTGCGAAACCACAACCGGCGTGATCAACCCCCTTGAGGAGCTGGTGAAGCTTGCCAAAGCATACGGCAAAAAGGTTCTTGTGGATGCCATGTCCAGCTTTGCGGCTTATGACATTGATATGCCGGGCCTTGATATCGATGCGCTGGCATCAAGTTCCAACAAGTGCCTGGAAGGATTGCCGGGGTTGTCATTTGTGATAGCGAAGAAAACGCTGATAGAGGAAAGCCGCGGCAACTCCCCATCTCACAGCCTTGATTTGTACGATCAATATCAGGGCCTGTACGCGGGTGGCGGCAAGTTTCGTTTCACCTCGCCTACCAATGTGCTGTTGGCGCTGAGGCAGGCCATTGATGAGTATCACAAAGAAGGGGGACTGCGCGCCCGCAGAAAGCGCTATAGGAAAAACCATCAGGTTCTTGTTCAGGGGCTTGAAAAACTGGGCATTCGATCCATTGTTGCACCTGAAAATCAATCATATATCATTACAACGTTTGATCTGGGGAACCTTGATTTCTCCAAGCTGTACGAAGCGCTGAAGTCCAATGGGTTTATTATCTATCCCGGCAAGCTGACTTCCATGCCGACCTTCAGGCTGGGCAACATTGGCGATGTATATCCTAAAGACATGGCTGCGCTTGTAACAGCCATATCAGAATGCATCTGTGCGCGATAGGGTGATGCTGCCTCGAAACATATCAATAGGGGCTGCTGAGCAACACCTGGCTTCCAGGACAACAATCTCTAAAAACCTCCTTTACATCGCGCGTATGCCGGCGATGCCACGGCGGGTTTTCATGCTCTCCCCGATCTCCGGACCTTTCAGTGTGATTTCTAAGATTTTCCGGCCATCGCCCACTTTTTCAACTTCGAATAACAACTCGCACCAAGGTTCGAAGTGATTGAGCCGCCGGCTGGACGCTGTGTCGGAAATGAGCGTCTCTTTACCCCCGTCTTCCTCATATATCCGCAGCCTGTCAAGCAGTGTGCTGGCTTCCGACTGGATGAAATCGAAGCAGGCGTGATAGGTTCCCGGGCGCGTCACAATGTCCGTCACGTCATAGCGCAGGACGCCTGTTTCTCCTGTGAACAAGCTCTCGTCCCATTCACCGAGGCGATGATACAGGCGTTCGGTCTGGAGGCCGCTCTCGAGGCAGTCCTTCTTCAAGCGGTCATACGCCGCGTCCAACACGCGCAACAGCACAACCGCCGTGTCCACCACGCGGTCAGGAAAACTTGGAAGCGCGGGTGAGTTCTGCTTGATCACGTTATCCCAATCGAGTACAGCCCGGTAAACACCTTGCGCCGCGCCGTATAACTCGGCATATGCCTGCCTGAGCGTATGACCATCCGCGCGTTGATCCTGGAATATTGAGAAAAACGCACGGCTGCATTTGAGCGCATTTGTGATGGCGAAACTCTCGAGCGCTTCCTCCCGGAGGCCGGCTGCGCCAGCAAGCTTTGCCGCCTCGGCGCTCCGGGCAATGGCATCCTCCACATTCTTCACCGGCTCAAAGTCGGTGAACTCCGCCCGGTGATCCCAGAAACTCATGTCGTTCTTTTGCACGACCGGATAGCAGAAGACCATTGCCAACAGGAAACGGCTGGCTGCGAGATCCCACGCTGGGCCCATGTTGAGCCGGTTCCACTTGACGTATACGTCAGGATCATACCCTTTTTTAAGCGCCCAGGCATGGGCGAAGGCGTCCTCGTCGCGGCCGTCCGGGTTCCATAGCCATTCAGCCAGGGCGGCAACGTTCGCGCGGTGGTAGCTGTTTGCCGGCACGGCGTATCCGATCACCTTGTCGAGCCCTTTCTCTACAAACTCCCGGCAGCGAAAGCGGATGAAATCAGGCCCGGTCCAGGGGAAAACCAGCCGCCAGGCATGCGTGATCTGCGGATAGACGCCCAGCCGTCCACCGCGGGCAGCGTATGCTTCCAGTACATCGTAGATCATCGGGTTTTTATCGGAGGAATAGGTGCGGCCTCCGTCGTAATAGGTCACGCGGACGTAGTCGGGCACCATCCCGGCTATCCGACCGTTTTCCGAGTAACTCCCTTGCGTCAGAAGGATCTCGAATGTCATGTCGGGGTGCGTTTCCCTGACACTGGCAAACGCACGGCAGAGCAGCGCAGTCTCCAGTTCAAACTGTCCCTTGCCCTTGCACTTTTCGCAATGGCAGGGAGAAGGGCTCTCGGAGAGCCATACCTGTATGTTGCTAACTCCGGTTGTGTTCGCGGTCACATTCAGCCATTCGTGCAAAAAGCTGAAGGTGTCTTCGCTGGACATGCACATTGAGGGTTTGTAATCGCAAACCGATTCCATCTCTTTGGAGGGAGTGTTCTTAATCTTCTTGAGCAGTTCATCGTCAAAGCATTGCGGGTAGTTCATCGTTATCTGCTCGATATGCGGGATATAGGGCGTCAATTCGACGGCGCGCCGCGCACACTCCTCCACAATGTCATCCCGCTTGAAATACGGCAGGTATGCGCCGGACGTGTCCCGGTCCATCTCGAGCGTATAATCAATCGCGTTGAGCTTCATCAGCGCAGTGTTTTCAAGATCATACGCCACATCCCCGCCCCACTGGCCGCGCAGCGGCATATCCGGCCAGTCGGTGACGGTCAACTCGGGCATTATAACAACGCACCCGTTTACATCAGCTGCCTGCAACAGCGTGAGCGCCGCGTAATAGATACCGGCAGGCTGAAGTGCCGCGAGCCTAAAACCGTTAAAAGTGCCATCCGCGCTGTAGTCTGGCGTGATTGAATATGCCTGGCCGCTGTTTTTCAGCGCCTGGAGCTCGGCTGCCGCCTCGCCCGCCGCGCGAACAAGGCAAATTGTAAACTCCGCCCCATCTGACCTGCCGAAAGTCTCCTCCAACAAGCGCATAGCTGAGAGCGCCGGTTTCTCCGCCCATTCGGAGAGGATGCGGATATTTCCCTTCAAAACCTGACGGTTCCCGCCTTCGGACAGCCTTTTAGGCAACGGTATGATGCGGGCTGCAATGTCGCTATACATGTTTTCCATGAGATTCTCCTTGATAGATAATACGACGCTATCTCAGTCAGGAAAAGTGTACATCGCGCCTGGCGATATGTCAACAATACGATGTGTTGATTGGTGGATAATAAATTGGATTATCTCTAACAAATATCGAAACAAAGCCATCGATTATAGCAAATTAAAGCGGCACGGAGTACCGTGCCGCTGCAAGCATTCTTCAGATATTAGTTCGATTGGAACAGGTCCTTCACCTTGTCCAGAAATCCCTTCTGGTTTTCATGCTCCTTGCCCGTCATGCTGTTGTCGAACTGGCGCAGGATGTCCTTTTGTTTGTCGCTGAGGCGCTTGGGCACCTCAATGCGTACCTTGATGACCAGATCGCCCTTGGCGGAGGAGTTGATGCGCGGAATGCCTTCGCCCTTGATCCGGAACACCGTGTCCGTCTGCGTGCCCTCGGGGATGCGGTATTTCACGGAGCCCTTGAGGGTGGGCACATCGATGTCAGCCCCCAGCGCTGCCTGGGTAAAGGAAATGGGCATGTCCAGGTACAGCGTGGCGCCGTCCCGCCGGAACAGCTTGTGCGGCTGCACGGACACGACGATCTGCAGGTCACCGTTGGGACCGCCGTTGGCACCGGGCTCGCCCTGCCCGTTCATGATGATGACCTGGCCATCGTCGATGCCCGCGGGCACGTTGACGGTAGCTGTCCGCTTCCGGCGGACATGGCCGGAGCCGCTGCAGCTGGCGCAGGGGTCCTTGATGACTTTACCGCTGCCGCGGCAGGTGGTACAGGTACGCACGGTGACCATGAACCCGCCCGATACCCGCATCTGGCCGGATCCGGAACAGGTGGGGCAGGTTTCGGGTTGCGAGCCTGCCTTGGCGCCCGAGCCGTTACAGGTATCACACAGCTCGTTGCGCATAAAATCGAAGGACTTTTTGACGCCGAACGCGGCTTCTTCAAAGGTGATGCGCAGGTTATAGCGCAGGTCGTTCCCTTTCATGGGGGCGTTGCGCCGCTGCGCCCCACCCATGCCGCCGCCAAACAGCTGATCAAATATGCTTTCAAAGCCGCCAAAGCCCGAAGTATCAAACCCGCCGAAGCCACCAAAGCCGCCCGGCCCACCCATGGGGCCATCCATGCCAAACTGGTCGTAGCGCGCGCGCTTCTCGGCATCGGACAGCACTTCGTTGGCTTCGTTAAGCTCCTTGAACCTGGCTTCCGCCTTTTTATCGTTAGGGTGCAGGTCGGGATGACATTCCTTGGCGAGCTTTCGGTAGGCCTTTTTGATATCCTCCGCGCTTGCCTTGCGGTCTACCCCCAGCACCTCGTAGTAATCCCTTTTTGTTGCCATATGCCATTCATTCGGCGAACGACCGGGCGCCGAAGGCGCTCAGCCGTCTCGCCGGAAATACTCAAACCTCCAATAAATCAGTGTACTTCGCCGTCCGCATCCACAGACCCGTCCGGGTTCTGCTGCGGCGCGGCGTCAAATCCCGCATCCTGCGGCTGTCCCGCAGCAGCATCATGCTGCTGATAGATTTTGCCAAAGATCGCATAGACTGCCTGGGTCATTCTGTCCATGGCAGGCTGTATTTCGGATGCGTTGTTGCCCTCGCGGACCTTCTTGAACGCGTCCAGCTCCTGGCGAACGGTCGCCTTGTCCTCCTCGGACAATTTGTCGCCGTTATCGGTCAGCTGCTTTTCGATGTCGTAAATGACGCTGTCGGCACGGTTGAGGGTTTCCACCTCTTCCTTGCGGCGCTTGTCCTCCTCGGCAAACTGCTCTGCTTCCCTGACACGCGCCTGAATTTCTTCCTCAGTGAGGTTGGTGGACGCGGTGATGGTGATGTTCTGCGTGTTGCCGGTGCCCAGGTCCTTGGCCGATACGCTGACGATGCCGTTTTTATCGATGGCGAAACGCACCTCGATCTGCGGGACGCCGCGGGGCGCTGCCGGGATGCCGGTCAGCTGGAAACGGCCGAGGGTTTTGTTGTCGTACGCCATGGGGCGCTCGCCCTGCAGGACGTGGATTTCAACCGTGGTTTGCCCGTCCGCAGCCGTGGAGAACACCTGGGACTTTTCGGTCGGTATCGTGGTGTTCCGCTCGATGAGGCGGGTGAAGATGTGCCCTTCGGTTTCCAGGCCCAGCGACAGCGGCGTCACGTCCAGCAACAGCACGTCCTTGACTTCGCCGCCCAGCACGCCTGCCTGAATGGCAGCGCCGATGGCGACGCACTCGTCGGGGTTGATGCCCTTGAAGGGCTCCTTGCCGGTGATGTTCTTTACGGCTTCCTGCACGGCAGGCACGCGGGTGGAGCCGCCTACTAAGATGACCTTGTCGATCTGCTGCGCCGTCAAGCCGGCGTCGCGCAGCGCGGTCTGCATGGGACCGATGGTGCGCTCGACCAGGTCGGCTGTCAGCTCGTTGAACTTGGCACGGGTCAGCGTGATGTCCAGGTGCTTGGGGCCGTTGGCGTCCGCCGTGATAAACGGCAGGTTGATGTTGGCGCTCATCACGCCGGACAGCTCGATTTTCGCTTTCTCAGCCGCTTCCTTCAGGCGCTGGTTCGCCATGCGGTCCTTGCGCAGGTCGATGCCGTTTTCCCTCTGAAAAATGTCAGCCACATAGTCAATGATGCGGTTGTCAAAGTCGTCGCCACCCAGCATGGTGTCTCCGTTGGTGGCCAGCACCTCAAACACACCATCGCCAATTTCCAGCAGCGATACGTCAAACGTGCCGCCCCCCAGGTCGTACACCAGGATTTTGTGCGAAGTTTCCTTGTCTAAGCCATATGCCAGCGAAGCGGCTGTCGGCTCGTTGATGATGCGCAGTACGTCCAGCCCCGCGATGCGACCGGCGTCCTTGGTAGCCTGACGCTGGCTGTCCGAGAAATAAGCGGGCACGGTGATAACCGCCTGCAGGATCGTCTCGCCTAAATAAGCCTCAGCGTCGGCCTTCAGCTTTTGAAGCACCATGGCGCTGATATCCTGTGGGGTGTATTCCTTGCCGTCGATGGTGTCCTTATGGTTGCTACCCATGCGGCGCTTAATGGACGCGATGGTGCGGTCAGGGTTGGTGATGGCCTGCCGCTTGGCAATCTGCCCGACAAGACGCTCTCCTTCCTTTGTAAAGGCAACCACTGACGGCGTGGTGCGGCTGCCCTCCGAGTTGGGGATCACAACCGGCTCGCCGCCTTCCATGACGGCGACGCAGCTGTTGGTGGTGCCCAGGTCAATGCCAATGATTTTAGCCATGTATCTTTTCCTCCAATGTTTTTCGTTATTTTTTGGGTTTTCGACAGCTAAGCTGTCGGTTTATTCCGCTACGACGCGAACCGTTGCGTGGCGCAGCACGCTGCTACCCATTCGGTAGCCCTTGAGCAGGACGTCGGCGACCGTACCGGGCTCGCCCTCGTCCGGGCCAGCCTGCGCGACCGCGTTCTCTACCTCCGGGTCAAAGCGCTCGCCTTTACGGTCGATCACCTCGACGCCGCGCTTTTCCAGCGCTTCAATGAGCTGTTTATATACAAGCGACACGCCGTCGCAGAATGTTGTATCCGTCGAGCCCACTGCCAGCGCGCGCTCCAGGTTGTCGCATACGGGCAGGATGGTTTTGATGAAGGAGGCAGCGCCGTCCTCGTAGGATTCGGCACGCACCGACTGGTTGCGCCGCCTGAAGTTCTCAAAATCCGCCTGTACGCGCTGTGCCATGGCCAGGTATTCGTCACGCTTGGCTTCCGCCTCGCCGCACCGGGCTTCCAGGCTGGCCAGCTGTTCCTCTACCGGCAGGGATTGTTCCTCCGCCGGCGCGGTATCAGCCGTCTCCTGGCCGTTCAGGGCGGTGTCCTGGTCGTGCTCTGGCTTGGTTTGCTTCTTCTTGTTCGGGTTCATACAGTCCTCCGGTATCTATTATAATGGGGCGTTTTCGGCTGACAGGATGTCGCTGAGGGCGCTGCCCACCGCTGCCAGGGTAGACAGGATGGTGGCATAGGGCATTCTGGTTGGCCCGATGATGCCAATGCTGCCGTTGCGGCCATGACCTGCCTGGTAGGACGCCATAATCACGCTGCAGCAGTCCATTTCGTGGATGCCGGTTTCAGGCCCGATGTGCACGCTGTAGGCTTGGTGGGCCTGGTTGCGCATCAGTTCGGTCAGTCTCTCCTTTTCCTCCAGCACCGACAACAGGTTTCTCGCCCTGTCTACGTCGTAGTATTCAGGGTAGTTCAGGATGTTGTGGGAGCCCGATACCTGCAAGTTGTCGGAGGATGCCTGCCGGTCGATCTGCGCAGCCAGCTCCATGATGCCCTGCAACACGCGCGGATCGGCTTCGGACTGGGCGGCGTACTCCCTGAGTATTTCCTGCGCTTCGCTCAGCGATTTCATTCGGAACCGCTCCGTCAGCATGCGGCTGATGGCGTACAGGGCTTCCGCGTCCAGGTTGTCCGATACATGCACCAGTGTGTCGCGGACGATGCCGCCATCCGTCACAATCACCAGCAGTGCCGAGGCTCTTGATATAGGCAGCAGGTGCAGGCTGCGGATGCGCAGCGCCTCCCGGCGCGGCATCAGCACCACTGAAACATAGCGCGTAAACTCCGACAGGATCTGCGCGGTGCTGGCTACGATATCCTCTAACTGCTTGATGTTGGCCAGGAAATAGTTCCTGGCTTGCTGGCTGACATCATCTTCTGACGGGCCGGACTCCAGCAGGAAATCCACATACAGGCGGTATGCCTTGGCGTTGGGCACCCGACCGGCTGATATGTGTGGCTGCTCTAAGTAGCCCAGCTCCTCCAGATCGCTCATCTCGTTGCGGATGGTGGCGCTGGACAGGCCCATGCCGTACTTGCGCGATATGGTGCGCGAACCCACCGGGGCAGCGGTCTGGATATGGTCATCAATGATGGCGCGCAGGATGCGCTTTTTCCGTTCGTCCATCAACAGCGCCATGTCCTTCCCCCTTTCCCGTCTGCCGCGAAGACAACCGTGGTTCTCCTTGTCTTGTTAGCACTCGATCGCGTTGAGTGCTAACCGACAATATCAAGATAACATGCTTCCCTTACTTTGTCAATACTTCAAGTCGATTATTTTCACTCCGTGGTGGCTACGACATCTATGAAGAAGCGCTGGATGCCAGGGACTTCCTGACGATTAAACTGCTGGACTGGTTTATCAATGAACAGGGTGAAGAAGAGGCCAATGCCAGCGAGTTGATCGCCAAATTGGAGATGATAGGCGAGGACACCAAGGGGCTGTACATGCTGGACAGGGAGCTGAGCACCCGTGTATACGCACCGCCGTCGCTGACGATCGGCTGATAATTACTGAAACTACTCCCGCTGGGCATTCCGGCGGGGGCTTTCGCTTTTTGTCGAGAAGCAACACAAAGTTCGCCGCAATGTTTTTTATATGTTTTAAGAAGAAAGGATGTACATTACGGTCGTTTTTTATCCATTTTTCGCATTGTTGCACCTTCGCCCGTGGCTTATAATGTGAGCTGACAATGGCGTTGATCGGGAACAGGTAGCAAGGCCGCCCCTTTTCAGAGAGCTTTCGGATGGTGCAAGGAAGCAAGGGAAACCAAGCGAGTACATCCCGGGAGCCGCAGGCTGAAACAACAGTAGGCCCAGCCGGGTCCTCCCGTTACAGGGGAAGGCAATGACAGTTGCCGATGAGGCCAGCCGGGTAACCGGCAGCGAACCGAGGTGGTACCGCGGTAATCCCGCCCTCTGCACAAGCAGGGGGCGTTTATTTAAGGGCAACGCCCGGACATTTGAAAGGAGCAAACCTATGAAAACCTTCCGTAAATTGATTCTTCTCACCCTTGCGCTGGTGCTGGCAGTACCGGCAGCCACCACATTGCACGCTGAAAACGACATCCCCAAAATCGGCATCATCCAGATTATTGAGCACGCGGCGCTGGATGCCGCCCGTGAAGGCTTTTTGGAAGCGCTGAAGGAAAACGGCTTTGAGGACGGCAAAAACATCATGATCGACTACCGCAACGCGCAGGGCAACCCCGACATCCTGTCCAGCATCGCTGACCACTTCGTAGGCCAGGAGGTCGATCTGGTGCTGGCCATCGCCACCTCCGCCGCGCAGACCATGGCCGGCAAAACCGAAACCATCCCGATTTTAGGCACCGCCATCACCGACTATGTGGATGCCCGCCTGGTGGAATCCAACGAAAAACCAGGCTATAACGTTTCCGGTACGACGGACATGAACCCCATCAAGGAACAGATTGCGTTGATAAAGGAGATGGCGCCGGACACCAAGTCCGTCGGGCTGCTCTACACAGCCAGCGAGGACAACTCCGTCACCCAGGCCCGCATCGCCAAGGCTTTTATTGAGGAAGCCGGCATGACATACACCGAGGTGCTCATCAACAACTCCAACGACGTGCAGCAAGCTGCCGAAAGCCTGGTGGAGCAGGTGGACGCGCTGTACATCCCCACCGACAACATCGTTGCTTCCTCCATGCCCATCGTGCACGAGGCTGCGATGCGGAAGAAGATCCCCATTTTCTGCAGCGAAGGCGGCCAGGTAGAGGCGGGCGGTACCGCGACGCACGGCATCAACTACTTTGAGCTGGGCAAGCAGACCGGCCTGATGGCCATCGAGGTGCTGAATGGCGCCGACGTTTCGACCATGCCCATCCAGGCGCAGACCGAGTACACCTACCTGATCAACAAGTCCATGTGCGAAGCCATTGGCCTGGTTATCCCCGAAGCCCTGCTGCCCTTCGCGGTGGATATTCCATGACATCGTTTGTTTTAATATTGTATTTTACCCTGAAACCCGATTAAATGGTCGATTGTTTTCCGTTTGGTACATTGCAGAGGGCGACGATCTGGCTTATGATGCGTTTGTCAAAGGCGTGGATCGGGAACCATGGCCGTGTCCTTCCCTCGAAGAGAGCTTCCGGTTGGTGCAAGGAAGCAGGGAAACACCGCGAGTTCATCCCGGGAGCTGCAGGCTGAAACGATCAGTAGGCTGAGCCGGAGTCCCACCGTTACAGGGGAAGGCAATGATGGTTGCCGTTGAGGCTCGCCGCAAGGCAGGCAAAATCGAGGTGGTACCGCGGAACTTCCGCCCTCTGCACAAGTGCAGAGGGCGTTTTGTTCATCAAACAGGCGAAACGCCAACAACGAAAGGAGAACCCCATGAAACACCTACGGAAAACAGTCGCCCTGATCCTCATCGCCGCCCTTTTGATTCCCGCGTTTTCCGTGTTTGCTGAGCGGGAGAAGCCGTTGATCGGCATCATCCAGTCGATGGAACACGGCGCGCTGGACGCTGCGCGCGAAGGCTTTTTAGATGCCATGAAGGATCTGGGCTATGTGGACGGCGAAACCATCACCATTGACTACCGCAACGCCCAGGGTAACCAGGACGTGCTGGCCAGCATTGCAGACCACTTTGTATCGGAAGAAGTCGACATGGTGTTAGCCATCACAACACCCGCCGCGCAGACCATGGCCGGCAAAACCGAAACCATCCCGATCCTGGGCACTGCCATCACCGACTATGTAGATGCCCGCCTGGCGGAATCAAACGAAAAGCCGGGGCACAACGTATCGGGTACATCGGACATGAGCTCCATCAGCGACCAGATCGCCCTGTTGCTGCGGATGGTGCCAGACACCAAGACGGTGGGCCTCTTGTACACAGCCAGCGAGGACAACTCAGTGCTGCAGGCAAGGATCGCCAAGGAGATCATCGAAAGCCAGGGGCTTGCCTATACCGAAGTCACCGTGCAGAACTCCAACGACGTGCAGCAGGCAACCCTGAGCATCGTAGACAAATGCGATGCCATCTATATCCCCACCGACAACGTGTTTGCCTCCGCCATGCCCGTGGTGTATGAGGTGGCTGTGCAAGCTAAAAAACCCGTTGTCTGCGGCGATACCAGCATGGTGAAGTTGGGCGGCATCGGCACCATCGCCATCAGCTACTACAACTTGGGCTATCAGACCGGCGCCATGGCCGACGAGCTGCTGAAGGGTGCGGACATCTCCCTGATGCCCATCCAGACGCAAAAAGAATACGAATACGTCATCAACAAAACCATGTGCGACGCGATTGGTGTCGCTATCCCGGACGACCTGCTTCCCTACGTCATTACAATGGAGGAGTAATGGCTTGACCGCCGGCCGCGGCACCGCGGCCGGCGGCGCTTCCCGATAGCGGCGCGCGCGTCGCCGCATTCTTTCCCAACAAAGTGAGGGCTTCATGCAACAAGTACTGGTCGGCGCCGTATCCCTGGGGCTTCTATGGTCCATTATGACGCTCGGCGTCTACATCACCTTCCGCATCCTCAACGTTGCGGACATGACGGTGGAAGGGACGATCACTCTGGGTGCCGGCGTAGCCGCCGTCATGATCACCAAGGGCTACAGCCCGTGGCTGGCAATCGCGGTATCGCTGGGCGCCGGCATGCTGGCGGGCTTTGTATCCGGGCTGCTGCATACCAAGCTGGGCATCCCGGCACTGCTGTCCGGTATCCTGACGATGATCGCACTGTTTTCCATCAACCTGCGCATCATGGGCAAAGCCAACATATCGCTGCTGCGCATGAACACGGTATACAGCCCCCTGATGGCGCTGGGGCTGGATAAAACCTTAGCGGTGGCTGTGGTCGGCGCCATTTTTACGATGGTTGTTATCTGCGCGCTGTACTGGTTTTTCGGCACTGAAATCGGCAGCGCCATACGGGCTACCGGCAACAACCCCAGCATGGTTCGCGCCCAGGGCATCCATACCGACACCACCATCATCATGGGGCTGACGCTGTCCAACGGCCTGGTGGGGCTGTGCGGCGCGTTGATCGCCCAGCACCAGAACTACGCTGATCTTCAGATGGGCACGGGCTCCATCGTCATCGGCCTGGCATCGATGATCATTGGTGAGGTGCTTTTCGGCAAGCGCAATTTCTTCCTGCGGTTTCTCTCCATGATGTTCGGCGCCATCACCTACCGCATCATCATCGCGCTGGTGTTGAAAATGGGCATGCCCTCCGACGACCTGAAGCTGTTTACAGCGCTGACCGTCATCTTTGCGCTGTCGCTGCCCCGCTTTAAGGAGATGGGCAGCGCGCTGAAGGCTTCCTTAAAAGGAGGCAGGAAAACATGCTGAAGATCGTCAACATCACCAAAGTGTTCAACCGCGGTACCGTCAATGAGAAAACTGCACTGGAAAATGTGTCGCTGACCCTTGAGGAAGGCGACTTTGTCACCGTAATCGGCGGAAACGGCGCCGGAAAATCCACGCTGCTCAACTGCGTCGCCGGCCTGTACCCTGCCGACAGCGGCGATATTTTTATCGATGGCATCAAGGTGACCAAGCTGCCCGAGTACCAGCGCGCCAAATACCTCGGTCGCGTTTTCCAGGACCCCATGATGGGTACGGCGGCTGATATGTCCATCAATGAAAACCTGGCGCTGGCCATGCGCCGCGGAAATACGCGCACGCTGAGATGGGGCGTCACGGCGGCAGAAAGAAAGCAGTATTACGATATGCTGCGCACGCTGGATCTGGGGCTGGAGGAGCGTATGGACGTCAAGGTCGGCCTGCTGTCCGGCGGACAGCGCCAGGCGCTGACGCTGCTGATGGCTACGCTGAAAACGCCCCGTCTGCTGCTGTTAGATGAACACACCGCCGCCCTTGACCCCAAAACGGCAAAAAAGGTGCTGGAGCTGACCGACCTGTTCATCGGCGAACGGCAGCTGACCACCATGATGGTCACCCACAACATGCGGAACGCCATCGAGCATGGCAACCGCCTGGTCATGATGTCGGGCGGTCAAATTGTCGTGGATGTGCGTGGCGATGATAAGGCATGCCTCACCGTGGAGGACTTGATGGACATGTTTGAACAAGCCAGCGGCGGCGACATAATCACCAGCGACAAAATGCTGCTGGGGATTTAGCTCTAATAATAACAGCCGCTCATTATCTGATGCGGGTGCGGGGTTCGTCCTCCGGCCCATTTTTTGTATGATGATCCGGCATGCCAAACGAGGCTTCAGGCGGTGCGACAAAGCGCATGGCTTCACCCGTTATCGGGTGTACAAAGCCCAGCGCATAGGCGTGGAGCATCAGCCTGGCTGCCCTTGGCATACCGCGAACGCCATATAGCGCATCGCCCAGCACCGGATGGTGAATGTGCGCCATGTGCACGCGGATCTGGTGCGTCCTGCCGGTAATCAAGTGAATGTCCAGCAGCGTTTTGTCCGGCCAGCGCCGCGCCACGCGCCACTCGGTCCGGCTGGGCCGGCCGTCCGCGCGGACTGCCATCTTCTTTCTGTCCGCCGTGCTGCGCGCAATGGGGGCATCCACCACGCCCGTGTCCTCCCGGAATTCGCCGGCTACAACAGCGTAATAGCGCTTTTCCATGGTGCGTTGCGCTAACTGCGCCGACAAATCCAGGTGCGCGGCATCGTTTTTCGCGATCACCATCAAACCGCTGGTATCCTTGTCCAGGCGGTGGACGATGCCGGGCCGTTTTTCGCCGCCAATGCCGGACAGGCTGTCCAGCCGGTGCAGCAGCGCGTTGACCAGCGTGCCGCTGGGGTTGCCCGCAGCGGGGTGTACCACCATGCCGCAGGGCTTCAACACCACAGCCAGCGCCTCATCCTCAAACAGCACGTCCAGGGGAATGTCCTCCGCCGAAACGCTTGTTTCCATCACTTTAGGTATGCAGATCACCACTTCATCACCAACATTAGGGATGAAAGACGGTTTCACCACCACTTTTTCGTTGATGCGCACATATCCGGACCGGATCATCGCCGCTGCCCGCGAGCGGGTAAACCCCTGCCCCGCTAACAGCACATCCAACCGCTGTGCCGCTTCCACGATAAAGGACGATGTCATGATGCCTGCCGCCTGCCCGGAATCAGCCACGCTGCCGCCAGCGTCAGCGCGCCCACGGTCAGCGCTATGTCCGCCAGGTTAAACACGGGAAAGCTTATAAAATCCAACCTGATAAAATCCACCACATAGCCCCGGAACACCCTGTCCGCTAAGTTGCCCACAGCGCCGCCCAGCATCAAGCCAAGCCCTGCTGATTCCATGCCCCGGGGCTGCTTAAGAACGATATGCGCAGCCAGCAGCGCTGCCAGCGCAGCCGACACCCCTGTCAACAGGGGCGTGTAGCCGACAAACAGCCCGAATGAAGCGCCGGTATTGCGCACCGGCGACAGGCTGAGCATGCCCGGTATCAGCGTCAGGCTGATGCCGCCCAGCCAGTGCTTGGTGAGTTGATCGACAGCTAAGATCGCCCCCGAGAGGAGCAGCGTGCATTTCGTTTTCATACCCCCTCCGCAGGCATGATTATAGAGAATTGGTGCGCAGGAGGCAAGGAGAGAGATATCAAAGGACGTTTGACACTCCCCCGGCGCCCTGCCTATAATGAATTGCTCATTTTGGAAGGAGGGCACCATGGACGAGCTGACAAGGGAAGTGGCGCGCAGGCGGACGTTCGCCATCATCAGCCACCCGGACGCGGGCAAGACCACGCTGACGGAAAAGCTGTTGCTGTATGGCGGCGCCATCCGCCAGGCGGGCAGCGTCAAGGCCAGGAAGGCTGCCCGGCACGCCACCAGCGACTGGATGGAAATTGAAAAGCAGCGCGGCATCTCCGTCACTTCCAGCGCCATGCAGTTCTCCTACGACGGCTATCATATCAACATACTGGATACGCCGGGCCATCAGGACTTCAGCGAGGACACCTACCGCGTGCTGGTGGCTGCCGACAGCGCCGTCATGCTCATCGATGCCAGCCGCGGCGTGGAGGCGCAGACCATCAAGCTGTTCAAGGTGTGCCGCATGCGCGGAATACCGATCTTTACATTCGTCAATAAAATGGACCGCGCCGCCAAGGACCCGTTTCAGCTGATGGAGGAGCTGGAGCAGGTGCTGGGCATCCGCGCCTGCCCGGTCAACTGGCCAATCGGCGTGGACGGCGATTTTCAGGGCGTGTACCACCGGGATACCGGGACGATCGAGCTGTATTTTTCGGGCGATCATGGGCGCACCAAGGCCTTGAAAACCGAGGTGGCGCTGGATGACCCGGCGCTGCCGGGCATGCTGGACAAGCACTATATCACGCGCCTGAATGAGGAGATCGAGCTGCTGGACATTGCCGGCGATGCGTTCGACCTGGACGCCATCCGCGCGGGCGATCTGACGCCCATGTTTTTCGGCAGCGCCATCACCAACTTCGGCATCGAGCCGTTTTTGCACCGGTTTTTGCGCTATACCCTGCCGCCCACGCCGCGGATGTCGTCGGATGGCTTGATCGAGCCGACGGACGAAGCGTTCTCAGGCTTTATCTTCAAAATCCAGGCCAACATGAACCCGGCTCACCGGGACAGGCTGGCTTTCCTGCGCGTGGTGAGCGGCGCCTTCCGGCGGGATATGAACGTGTGGCATTCGGCGCAGGACAAGGTGATTCAGCTGAAAGCGCCGCAGCAGTTCATGGCGGACGAGCGCGAAATGGTGGATACCGCCTACCCCGGCGACATCCTGGGCCTGTTCGACCCGGGCATCTACCACTTAGGCGATACGCTGTGCGAGGGCAGCCGCCACTTTCAATTTGGCCGGATCCCCGTGTTTGCGCCGGAACATTTTGCCCGTGTGCGCCCGCTGGACAGCATGAAGCGCAAGCAGTTTTTGAAGGGCATGGACCAGCTGAGCGAGGAGGGCGCCATCCAGGTGTTCATCCGCGATGAAACCGGGCTGGAGGAGATGCTGGCCGGCGTGGTGGGCGTGCTGCAGTTTGACGTGCTCGCCTATCGCCTGAAATCCGAATACGGGGTGGATTTGGCGATCGACCAGCTGCCCTGGCATTATATCCGCTGGCTGACCGACCCTGATGTTGACGCAAGCAGCCTGACGCTGACCTCCTCCTCCGCCCGCGCGCGGGACAGCGAGGGCCATCAGGTGCTGCTGTTCGAAAACGAATGGTCCATCCGCCTGGCGCTGGAGCGCAACAAGGGGCTGGAACTCAACGAGCTGCCGCCCTTAAGCGAGGAGTTTTAACATGCAGGCACAGTGGATTGAAAGCAACCACCCAATATTTGACAGCGCTGCATACCAACGGGACAGCATCCTGTTTAACGTGCTCAACCGCGCCATCAACCCCACGGCTTTTTTGCGGCTGAGCGACGGGGAATATTACATCATCGCCCCCCATATTGCGCAGGGCATGCACGCGGTGATCTACGCCGACAGCAAGAACCCCTTCAGCAACGCGGCTTACCGGCGCATTGGCTTTGAACTGCAGGGCGAGCTGCTTGAAATCCAAATGACCCAGGAAGAAAGGACCCCATGATCCGACAAGACATCCGCAATATCGCCATCATCGCCCACGTCGACCACGGCAAAACCACCCTGGTGGACCAGATGCTCCGCCAGGGCGGCGTGTTCCGGCAGAACCAGCAGGTCATGGACCGCGTCATGGACTCCAACGATCTGGAGCGCGAGCGCGGCATCACGATCCTGGCTAAAAATACCGCGGTGCACTACAACGGCATCAAAATCAACATCGTGGATACGCCCGGCCACGCCGATTTTTCCGGCGAGGTGGAGCGCGTGCTCAAAATGGTGGACGGCGTGCTGCTGCTGGTGGACAGCTTTGAGGGCCCCATGCCGCAGACGCGGTTTGTGCTGAACAAGGCGCTGGACATGAAGCTGCCGGTGCTGATCGTCATCAACAAGGTGGACCGGGCCGATGCCCGCTGCGACGAGGTGGTGGACGAGCTGCTCGATCTGCTGATCGACCTGGAAGCCGATCCCGAAACGCTGAGCCGCCCCATCCTCTATGTGTCGGCGCGCCACGGCACCGCCACCACCAACCTGGACAAGCCCGGCGACAACCTGGCGCCGCTGTTTGACGCCATCATCAAGTATATCCCGGCGCCTGAAGGCGACATGGACGGGCCGGCGCAGGCGCTGATCTCCACCATCGACTACAACGATTATGTCGGCCGCATCGGCGTGGGCCGCATCGCCCGGGGCAGGCTGACTGCCGGCATGACCGCCGTGCGCTGCAACTACCTGGACGCATCGGTGCTGGAAACCTTCCGGGTGGCCGAGCTGAGCACATTCGACGGCTTAAAGCGCGTGCACGCTGAGGAGGTCTCAATGGGTGACATCGTGTCGCTGTCGGGCGTCGAGGACATTGGCATCGGCGACACCGTGTGCGACCCAAACCGCCCGGAACCCCTGCCTTTTGCCGCCATCGGGCAGCCCACCGTCACCATGACCTTTTCGGTCAACGACAGCCCCTTTGCCGGCAAGGAGGGCGCCTATGTGACCAGCCGGCATTTAAGGGCGCGCTTATACAGGGAGCTGGAGACCGATGTATCGCTGAAGGTGAAGGACGGCGAAACGCCCGACAGCTTTGACGTGTGGGGCAGGGGCGAGCTGCATCTGGCGATTTTAATCGAAAACATGCGCCGGCAAGGGTATGAGTTTCAGGTGTCGCGCCCCGAGGTGCTGTACAAATGGGTGGACGGCGTGCGCCACGAGCCCATCGAGCGGCTGATGGTGGACGTGCCGCAGGCCTATGCCGGCGCTGTCATCGAAAAAATCAGCCGCCGCCGCGGCGTGCTGGGCAGCATGCACGGGATGGACCGCGTGCGCATGGCGTTTACCGTGCCTTCCCGCGGGCTTTTCGGCTACCGCAGCGAGTTTTTAACCGACACCCGGGGCGAGGGCGTGATGAACGCCGTGTTTGAGGGATACGAACCCTACCGGGGCGATATCCCGCACCGCAGCAGCGGCTCGCTGGTGTGCTTTGAAACAGGCGTGGCCACCCAGTACGGCCTGTATGGCGCGCAGGAGCGCGGCACGCTGTTTGTCGAAGCCGGCACGCCGGTATACGCCGGCATGATCTGCGGGCAGAACGCCCGGGCCGGCGACGTCACGGTGAACATCTGCAAGCAAAAGCACGTTACCAACGTGCGCAATGCCGCTGCTGCAGAGGACAGCCTCAGGCTGACCTCCATCCACCCGCTGACGCTGGAGGAGTGCCTGGAGTTTATCGAAGACGACGAGCTGTTAGAGGTCACCCCCGGCACGCTGCGCATGCGCAAACGCGAGCTGGACCACAGCCAGCGCCTCAGGGCGCAAAGCCGCGCCAAAAAGTAATACCAACTCCAAACATGAACGCATCGTCGTGCTGGGTCTTTTGTCTTGCAGCATCGTCGGCTGCTCGGTCAGCGTAGCGCTGCTACGCTTCCCTCGTCTGCTCCTCGCTGCAAGGCAAAATCCCTCGACCCTTTGGATGCATTCATGTTTTACGTTGGTATAAGATATCGCGCCTGAACGGTATCCGCCATGATTGGTGTATTCTGTGCTTGTGAAATAACACACAATATGGTATTCTATATCCATCCCATGACTAAGGAGGAAAAAGTTTTATGAAAAAACGTATCATCACACTGCTTGTGGCGCTGTGCATGCTGCTGCCGTTTTATGCGCAGGCAGTGGCCAGCACCGGCACAGGCACTGCCCAGGGCTACGGCGGCGACGTCGTCGTCACCCTGACGGTGGAAGACGGCGTCATCACGGCGCTGGAAGCCAAAGGCGAGCAGGAAACTGCAGGCATCGGCGGCAAAGCCATTGAAGAAATGGTCGCCGCCATGCTGGAAAAAAACACCGTGGAAGTGGACACCATCACCGAAGCCACCAAGTCCAGCAAGGCCCTGCTGGAGGCTGCAGCCGCCGCGCTGGAAAACGCCGGCCTGAAACCGGAGGACCTCAAAGCAGCCGCAGCGCCTGCAGGGGAAGCGGCAGGCCCGGCCTTTGCCGACCCCGATGTCATCGTGGTGGGCGCGGGATTTTCAGGCATCAACGCCGCCATCGCCGCGGCGGACAGCGGCGCCAAGGTATACCTGATTGAGAAAACCGCCTCCATCGGCGGCTCCATCCGCTTTGCGGGCGGCACCACCTCCGCCGCGGGCGCCCAGATGCAGAAGGACGCCGGCGTGGAGGATTCGCCTGAGAACTTCCTCAACGACATCGTCCGGATGGGCGGTGGCACCAACATTGAGGAGCTGACGCGCCGGCATACCGAAAGGGCTGCCGCAGCCATCGATTGGCTGGACGGCCTGGGCGCCGATTTCGGCGACCGCCAGCCCAAGATGTCCGCATCCTATGACGCGTTCAACACCCCGCGGGAATACCGCGTCACAGGCGGCGGCAGCGTGCTGCTGGCTGCCGTAACGCCGCTGCTGGACCAGCATATCGCGGATGGAAACGTCGCGCTGATGACCGATACCCAGGTGAAGGACATCATTGTGGAGGACGGTGCCGTCAAGGGTGTTGTGCTCAACGACGAAGCCGGCACCGAATACCGCGCGCCGGCCACGGTGCTGGCTACGGGCGGATACGGCCACAACGAAGCGCTGATCAACGAATACAACTTTGCCAACGTGCTGACCATGGCGCCCAGCTTTGTAACCGGCGACGGCTTCAACTTTGCGCTGAAGGCCGGCGCGGTGCTCCATAACATGGACTATCTGCCCGCCTACCCTGGCGGCGTGCCGGTGGACGGATTTGACGTATCCTGCACCGCTGTGGTGAAGGATTACCCCAACGTCATCTGGGTGAACACCCAGGGCGAGCGCATCGTCAAGGAGTTTGACGCGCTGGACAGCGAGCGTAAAAATGCCTATGCCACGGCGCCTGAAAACTTAGTCTACATCCTGCTGACTGAAGAGGTTAAAACCGGCAACGAGGTGCCCCTGCTGAAGGTGGGCGGCGGTTTCTCCGGCAAGCCCGATGAGGGCTGGGTCTTCTTTGATGAGATGGAAGCCGCCAACAACTGCGTCTTCTCCGGCGCTACCATTGCGGAAGTCGCCGAAAAAGCCGGTGTGAACGCTGAAGGCCTGCAGAAAACTGTTGAAAAAGTCAACGGTTTCATCGATGCCGGCGCCGACGCCGATTTCGGCCGCGACACCGCCACCATGATGAAGCTGGACAGCAGCAAATACTACCTCGTCAAAACCTGCCCCTATGTCATGCTGACCAAAGGCGGCCCCCTGATGAGCGTCGATGCCGAAGTGCTCAACGCCGACAGCCAGCCCATACCGGGCCTCTACCAGTGCGGCGAGCTGGTGGGCGGCGGCAACATCGGCGGCAGCGCCAACATCGGCGGCTTGGCTAACACCATCTGCATGGTCTGGGGCAAAATCGCCGGCGAAAACGCGGCAGCCTTTGCGCAGGCTAACAAGTAACATCAATTCACTGAACCACATCCGCCCCGTTCCTCATAAGAGCGGGGCGGAATTTTTCAGTCAACGCTTATACCCCTTCTTTCTCCATCATGCGGAGAATCCTGTCGCCTTCCGATATAAACTGCTCCGCGCTGATGGCGCCGCCGATGAACTGGCGGAACAGGTTGAAAAAGGTGAGATCGTCCAGGTTGTTGATGTCATACACCAGGGAAGGCTTTTCAGGCTTGAGGTACGGCAGGATGTCCCGGCGGTATGCGGCTACCTCGTCATCTGTGGCAACATACTTGTCCTGTTCTATGGCAGCCATGTGGGCGTTGTGTTCCTCCAGTTGCTTTAACAGGTTGGTTTTTTCGGCGCCTGTTGCTTTCTTTGCCTCGTTTTCCATATGCCGGGCATGCTGCTGCATGGCAGCCAGGTTTTCCAGGTAGTTGTCGGATAGGACGGGCTGATAGTCCCGGAACATCACCGGCGACATCGCCTGTGTCCAGTCCGCTTCGCAGATGGCGGCGGCTACCCGGGCTGCGGCTTCGGGTTTTTTTGTGCGGCGCATCACCACGGCGTAATCTCCCCTGAAGGGGTACACCTTACCCATCCCCGGCTGCAGCGGCAAAGGGAGAGGGTCAAAATCCATGTCGATCCATGCAGGGGAGCCGCGCTTGCGCTGCACGTTGCGTAAATCGTAAAGAGGCTTGATGACCGTGGTGCCACCCGTCTGAGCCAGACTGCTTAAAAAAGCATCATCCAGGCTGATCAGCTTGTCCAGCATCTGCCTGAAAAGCGGCGTGTCAAAGGATAGCTGCAAGCCGCGCACCTGGTGCTGTGCCATATAATGGACCACCGTGTGTTCCAGCAGGGATTGCCTGTCCAGAGGCAATGCGGGCAGCACCCCGGCGTCCAGGGCCTGCGGCCGATCCTGCCAGGAAGCGATAAAGTCCAGATACGCGAGGATGTCGCCCGGCAACTCCTCCGGGCGCATGCCGATGAGGTCCAGCGTTTTCTGCTGATAGCCGTGGGTGGTGATGCTGATGCTGCCGGGCAGCCCATACACACTGCCGCCCTGCTTCACCGGCAACAGCAGCTGCGGGTACAGCCGATCCAGTACCCTGGCGGTTTCGGGAAATCCCCGCAGATCGGCCAGATAGCCTTTGTCCATCAGCTTGTACAGCTGCGGGTTACCGAGGCTCAGCACAGCCACGTCGTAATCGAAGGTGTCCGTCACCACCGCCTGGCCCAGTTCAACTGCCGTTTTCCAGTCCTCCGGCGCCTCAATGCGGATATCGGGCAGCATGGCGCGCAGGCGGCTGAGCAGAAAGGTGTCCCAGCTGATGCCATACACCCGGACGGTGGCGGCGGTATTTTTATTCGTAGTCAGGCTGCGGATGACAAGGCCTTCCTGCAATAGAAAGGCCATGTGCCCATCCGGCATCGCCGGGTTTTTGTATACAAAGGGGGCAGGGATGTATCCCGCTTCCCTGGCCTTGCCCATGTTGGGGTGTGCATAGAGGCTGCCTCCGGCGGCGTAACAGGCGGTGTTGCTGCCCACGTCATAGCCCAGCCCGTCTGCGCCGGAGGCGGCAACGGACTTGATTGCTGTTTTTTTCTTACCGGAAGCCGGGTCAAACACGGCAATGGACGCCTTGCCGCCATCATCCGGGGCCAGCAATAGAAGCAGCTGGTTGCCCTTGTAGCGCGCAATGCTGATGATGTTTTTGATGCCGAACGCCTTCACAGCCCCGTCCGCCGTCTGCAGCAGCATGAGTTCGTGCCAGTTGCCGGACGCGTCTTCTGTCAGCAGCCATATCCCGTCCTCTGTCATCAGGCTGTTTTTAATCATGCGCGGGCTGCCTTCCCCATCGTTCCAGGCTGTCCTGTCAAAGGTGCGCACGGTTTCAAGCCTTGCCGCACCCCGGTCCGTATGGACGGCGCTGAGCGTGCCCGTACCCGGGTGGAAGCTGTACAGCCCGCCGGACAGGGCGAACAGGTGCCCCAGGGCGTCATCCCCGGCATCGCCCCGGAGGGCGTTGGGCACGCTCCCCGCCAGCAGGCGCGGCTCCTGTTCTTCCAAAGCCCATTGCCACAGCTGGTTGCCGGACAACACCCACAGCGTGTTGCCCTCTGCCGCGACGCTGTCTGGTCGGTCCTCTCCCGTGAACATGGTGGTGTTGACGGACGCCGCCCGGGCAGTGCTGAAAAAAGATGTGGTCAGCAGCGCCGCCAACAACAGCGCAATCAAGCGTTTCATAGGTTCCTCCTATTTGATGATATCCTGTTTTACGGTATCCTGCGGCACGGCAATCCGTACGCTTTCCTCCCCGGCGCGCAGGATCAGGGAGGAGGGGGCATCGCCCGGCGAGGCGAACTCCAGGTGCAAACCGATCGTAACCGGTTTGGCCGGGTCCAGGATGCGGTGCCGGAAATCTCCGGCGTCGGGGTCCATTTCGGTGTTGTCGCGGTAGCCTGTTGCGGTGTCAGCCAGGGGATAGGCTGCCTTGCTTTCGCCGTCCAGCAGCTCGGCTTCCAGCGTCCAGCGCCACAGCGCCTCATGGCACACCGGTTCCGGTACACCGGGCGCCATCTCGATCTCCATGTCGATGTACACGCGGATGGGGCTCCAGGTGATGCGGGTGACGGCGATGGTCCTATCCGCCAACGCCATAGCCGACGGTGCCGGCAGGGAGCGGACGCCGGGCAAATCAACGGATGACAGGCTGAATACAAGGCTCTCCGGCGTGTTGTCCCCCGCAATGGGCAGCAGCACGGTGAAAGGGTCGGACAGCTCCATGCCGGCCAGATCAAACTGCACCAGGGTGAGCACTTCGCCGGGCTCCGCCCCGGCCACAGGGCCGCTATAGCCCACAGGCATAGCAGACTGTCCGTCCACGATGCAGTTATCCAGCTCCTTCCAGCGAATGCCGTCCCTGTCGGCGTTTTCAAAAGAGAAACTGCCCGGCAGCGGCGTGCCCTCCGGCGCGAAGGGCCGGGTGGCGGCCAAATCCCGCACGCTGTACAGCGCGCGCAGGATACGCCCGTCGTAGACAGCTTCGCGGATTGTCACCTCGGTGTGCGGGAAGCGGTGGCTGGCCAGCACCTGCCGTACCAGCATGCCGGCGGCATCGGATACGGGGTTGCGGTTTCCCTCGTGGATGGTCAGCAAGCTCAGCAGGCTCAGCCGGTTGGTCAGCGCCAGCGCGGTGAAGGACGCCGCTAGCAGCAGCACGATAAAGGCGATTCGCAGCAGCATTCGCCGCCTGACAGCGCCGCCTTCCCTGCCGCGGATCAGCCGGTCCATCAGCCTGTCATGCTGTTGGATATAGGCTTCGGGCATATCGGGCCGGATGCTGTGGAAACGGGCTTGCAGGTCCCGGTCAGTCATGGCGCTCTTCCTCCTTCATTAAGTCTTCCCGCAGGCGCTGTTTGGCCCGAGATATGCGGGAACTGACGGTGCCCACGGGCAGCCGCAATATCCTGGCGATTTCCGCTACCGGCAGGTCCTCCCCGAAGCGCAGGGTTAGGATCAGGCGCATATCATCCGGCAGCCGGTCCACATACATCCAGAAGGGCGTCTTCTCCGGCGGGGTTTCCCGGTTGCCCATGAGGCTGATGTCTTGCGGCTGTTCCCGTTTCCTGCGCCGCATCGCCTGGTGAGAGGCGTTGACCGTGATCCGCATCAGCCAGGGACGGACGCTGCCCCAATCCCGCAGGCGACGTAAATTGGCATAAGCCTTTATGGTGGCTTCGGAGACGGCGTCCTGCGCATCGTGCGCCGAGCGCAGCATGGCGTACGCCACCCGGTACATAGCCTCCCGGTGCAGGAACAGCGCCTCGACAAAACGCTCGTCCAGCTGTTCTTTGGTCAAGTCGGTGCCTTCCTTTCACATACTGCGCGATACACCTATAAGACGCTCAGCGGGCCATATCGTGTGCATACCGTCAAAAGAAAAATCCGGAAGCGCAGCTTCCGGATCAAACAGGGTATGCCAAGGGTATAGGCTCAGTAATCCCGATGCTGCTTCCAGATATCCAGCACCAGCATGTACCGCTCCAGCGGCATGCCCTTGAAGGGGATGTTGCTGGTGCAGTAGATATAGCCGCCGCCGGGCTTGCCGTGCTCCAGCGCGTACAGGCAGGAGGCGGTCAGTTCCTCGATGGTGCCGGTTTGCATGGCGGCGCAGTGCACGTTGCCGCATAGCGCCAGGCGCCCTTTTGTGATGCGCTTGATCTCCTTGATGTCCACGCCGGCCATGGGGTCCAGCGAGTGCAGGGCATGGGGATTGGTTTCCATCAGCTGGTCTAAAATGGGCATGATGTCGCCGTCGGTGTGCTTGATGGCATAGCCGCCCTGCCGGCGGATGTCGGTGGTGATGCGCGCGAGATAGGGCGTTACATATTCGCGGAACATGTCGGGCGACAGGAAGGGCCCCATGTTGAAGCAGTAGTCGGAGCAGAGGATGAACCCGTCAAACCCGGCTTCTAACTTGCGCCGGTTGCCTTCAATGGCGTTGACGCACATGGTTTCCGCCTGCGCCGTCACAGCTTGCGGGTCGTCCATGATGGCGTATACTAACTCCACCATGCCGTTGCCGTC
The DNA here is from genome assembly GCA_050952845.1 of Christensenellales bacterium. GTDB lineage: Bacteria > Bacillota > Clostridia > Christensenellales > Aristaeellaceae > JAGVSV01. The sequence continues at coordinate 2,832,795 of JBMNLP010000001.1, read as the reverse complement.
GGGAATGGCGAAGGTGCCGTCGCCATGGGTCAGCAGCATGAACCGGTCGTTCGTGATGCGCTTGATGATCTGCGCCGTGCGGTTCAAATGGTCAAAGCTGAGGTAGTGCAGGCAGATGGCGTCGTGCTCCAGCGCGTCGTATACCTTCACGATGTACTCCGCGTTTTCGTGCAGCTTCTGATCGATTTCCTTGGGTGACAAGCCTTTTAAATCGTCCTCGCGCAGAAACCTGCGCCCCATATATTCCTCCTCCAACTGAAACTCCAGCTCGAAGGTGGGCACCCGGTCGGGTATGCCCAGGTCCAGCGCGCAGGCGAACCGCTGCTTGGGGGTCATGCTCATAACCATCTCTCCCTGTCTGTAGATTGTTGGTGTGCCCATTGTAGCACATATTTTTTGTTATAGGCTTGTTAAGCTGGATGCGTCATAGCCGCAGGCTTTGGCGGAGAGCGTGTGCAGCGCAATTCGGATGACTGCGACGCTTCGCGCCCTGTATCAGTTCGCCGCCGCTGTCCATTTCCACGCACACATTGCTGTTTTCGCGCAGGATATCTAACTTCAATCCGTCATGCGCGCAGTGGGCGTACAGCACAGGGAGATCGCCTTCCCATTCACAGCCGAAGTTCATGGGCACGACATAAGGCATGCCGCTGCGGCACAGGCCCAGGCGCATCACGGTACAGCGATGTATCATGGCACGCACCGCGGCGGGGTCGGTCACCTGCCTGTCGCTTCTTCTCACAGATATCCCTCCTGTGTTCGCACATCGCAGGCAGGATACCACAGCGGACAGCAAGCCGCAACAGCATCGTCAACTTTCAGCAACTTTGTGCATTGTACTTGCGCAATTTGCTCTACTCTATAAACCCTGCCGTTTCCAATAAGTCAGTCAGCGGATCAACCGCCAGGTTGATGCGGATGACCGGCCGCACGCCGCCAGCATTGTCGTAGCCGTAGTTGTCCTCTCCCCCCACCCTGCCGTCACAGTGGACATCGGAGGCGGGGCGCGATTTCAGGTTGGACGGCGTGCGCAGCCACCAGTAGCTGATGCCGTCTTCATTGGATACGTTGCGTGCAAAGGCGTAGGCGGTGCCGGCGGCCTTCCTTGAGTCATGTTCAGGGAAATAAGCCTGCGCCTGCTTGTAGCTGAGCAGGAACACATGGTCCTGCGTATCGATGCCGACAGCGAGCTTGGGATATTCAGGATGCAGGTCCGCCGCAACGTGCGTGAGCAATATCTGCCTGCTTTCCCGTTCGTCAAAGGCTGTCTGCAGGAAGGTTTCGTTCAGCCAGGCTCGCAGCGCACTTTGATTCCAGGTGGTGCGCGCGCCGTCATCGCTGTAGCTGTGGCCATCCAGCACATAGCGGCTGATCAGCAGCGCCGATGCCTCATCCGCTTCAAGCACCAGCCATTCAATGGGCTCCCTGCCGTTGAGCAGGTCGTTATCCTGCTCGTAATGACCGAACGTAACGTACTGTCCCACCACCGCATCCTCGCTGCTGATGATGCACGGATTGGCACGGCTGGATGCCAGCGCGATCAACCGCTCATTGGTCAACAGGATGTTGTTTACATCGGCATAGCCCCGCAACCTGCTCAGCAGCGCGTACGCCTCGTCATAAGCGCCGGCAGCTAACTTGCTCAGCGCCATATGGTATTCGCACGCCTTGATCAGCTGCCCGCTGTCGGCAAGCCCGGGCATCGCTTTCAGCAAGGCATAGGCTTCCTCATATTGCGCGGCCTGCACAAGGCCCTGCGCCGTCAGGTAATCCGTATGCGCAGTCTGCAGATATTGGCCGATGGCTGCCGCGCTGTCCATGGCGACTGATGAAACATCGGGCAAATAGGGGTTTTGCTCATTGACAGTAGGCAGGTTTCTGATGGTCAGGGCGATATTGGTCAGCGCAAACAAGCCGTTGGAATAGTCGCCCTCGTTGATTGCTTTGATGGTGAGCGTCCTGGCGCCGTCCACATTCAGCTTCAGCTGAACCTTCATGTTCTCCGTTAAGTTGGCGAACGATTGAATCAACGCGTCGTCAGCGTAGAACTGGATCTGGTATTTTTTGTCGCCCCTGGTATAGATCTCTTCAGCGCAGGAGCCTATGCCGATCATGGTGGCAGTAAGCGTTTTACACTGATCCGGCAGCCTGAACGTGAAATAACAATCTTCCAGCGAGGCGTCCAGCGCTACGCCATGGCTGTATTGATCCTTCGACTCGTACCGCGTGATGGACGTGATATGCTCCGCCCTGTTGGATGCGATTTCCATGTCTCTCAAATGGTTCGGGGACGGCGTGATGCTGGTTTCCTTTGCCTGCCCGTCCAGCATCACCGCGTTGTCCGCCAGGCGTGCGGCCTGTGCATTGCTCAGGTCGACCCATACCGCTGGCCGGATAACGGCACGCGAAGCTAAGGCTGAGCTTGCCGAGATAGAGCCGTCGGCATCGACCGCATAGGGTTTGCTGTTGCTGTGGTACACATTGCGCAGCATCCAGGCGCAGCGCCTATCTTTGCGCACATCCCCGCCGTTCAGCACAGCGCTGAGGGTGGGGGAGCATTCAAGCGTCAGCAATTCGCCTGTAAACCGCCTGGCCTCGGCAGAGCTGAGCAGGAACACGCGGTCTGCATCGCCCTGGTTTGCCAGATCCACGCTGAGCAGCATGGTTTGCTCCTCCGCCGTGAACGCCTGCTGCAGGAATTCGTTGTTCAGCCAGCGCCGGACCAGGGATGTCTCCCAGGTGGGCGTTCTGTTGTCATCGCCGGCAAAGGCAACGGCATCCAGGCCATACTTGCTGAGAAGCAGCGCCCTGTTGTTTTGCACCTCCAACACAATCCATTCGATAGGTTCCTTCGTGCCCCCGGCGTCGCCATCCTGCTGATATGCCCCCCACGTTACCTCGTCGCCGGGCTGATAAGCAACCTGCAAAGCCAAAGCATCCGCCAGCGCGGCAGCGTCGCTGTACTCCCTGATGGCGTTAAAGCGCGCACAGGCTTCCTGAATTGCCCCGCGCCCCATCAGCTCACTGGCGTTGTTGTACATGATGGTATGGTACTTTGCCAAGGCGTTGCTGTGGCTGCCCGCCTTTTGATACAGGCGCGCCGCGCTGTCCATATCGCCCTGCTGTTCATATACCGCGCCGATGTCATAAAAGTGCGGCGCTGCCGCTGCCTTGTCCGCCATGAGCGACAATGCGTTCTCGGCCAGGTCATATTGCTGCGCGGTCATATAATAGGCCACAATCTCGAGGAGCTTTTGCTGCGCGTCGCCCTGCGCCCCGGCCCGCGCATACCATGTGGAGGCTTTGCCATAATCCGCCGCATCTAAGTGCTTCTCGGCGCAGGCATGGGCGGCTTCGGCTGCGCGCGTCAACGCATCCGGGTCATCACCCGCTGCCGCATAGCACGCATAGGCTCGTTCATGCTGCGCTTTGGCGGCATGCCGGTCGCCCAGCATGATGTAGCTTTTTTGCAGCAGCTTTTCGCTGTCCTGATAACCCCGGATGGCCGGCAGCAGCTCGGCGGCGCGGAGCGGATCGCCGCCATCCAGATGGCTCTGCGCCAAATGATACCGGCACTGCGTCAATAATTCCCTGCTGTTTTCATGCTTTCCCAATGCTAAAAATGCATCGGCAGCATCGGCATATTCTCCGTCGTTCATCAGCTGGATGGCACCCTGGTAGTGGCTGGCAACAGCCCGCTCGCTGCTGTCCAGATATTGCCCCAGGGCAGAGAACGTCTTATACGCCGCCATATCATCGCCTTGCTGTTCCAAAGCGTCGGCCTGGGCATACAGGGCCTGGTTGGCGCGTTCAGGCGCATCGCGGTAGGCGCCGAGCGCCTTAAAGCGGGTAGCCGCGTCCGCATAATCCGCAGCCTCAAAGGCGGCGCCGGCAGCCGCGTAATGCGTGTCGGCAATGCGGTCCTTGGCATCGGAAAAATCGCCCAATGCGGCAAACAGCGCTGCGGCTGCATCAAACTCACCCAATTGCAGGCGATGCTCGGCATAGGCGTATCGGGTCATGTTCAGCTTGGCAGCGCTGTCCTTATAGGCGCCCAGGCGCGTGTACGCCTGCACGGCAGTGTCATAGTCCAATGCGGCTGCCGCGTCGCCAGCCAGCGTGTACACGCGGTTTTTAATGTCCAGATAATCGATGTCGGCAACGTAAATGGGCAAAGCGGCTGCATAATCCTTTTTCTCATACAGCATATCGGCAATGCCGCAGCTGCGGTCCCGGCTGTCCTGATAGGCTGCAATGCCAAGCCAGGCGGCGCTGGCTTCCGCATATTGGCCTGCCTGCAGCAGCGCCTCGGCTTTGCTGTAGATGGTGTGGTTCACCATCGCTTCGTCATTCAGGGCGCGGTAGAGGTCGATCGCCTGGTCGTACTCGCCGGCTGCCGCATGCCCGCTCGCCTGCAGATACCTGGCAGCCGTTGCCTGCTCCGCAGCATCGGCATAGCCCCCCAGCGCTTCAAACTGGGCGATGGCGCTTTCGTATTCGCCCTGCCTGCACTGCTCTTCCGCTGCGGCATACAGCTTGTCATACGCCGCATTGCGGGTTTGGTAGGCAGGCTCAAGCGACGCAAAGAGAACCCACGCATCGGCATATTGCCCCTGATCAAAACAACGCTCCGCCTTCAGCCGGCTTGCGACAGACGCGCTGTCCTTGTAGCTGGAGATGCTGTTCAGGATGGCGACAGCGCTGTCGATATCCCCCTGCTCAGCCATGGCGGCTGCTTTTTGATACTTGGCTTCCTGCACCATGGTTGCCGCTTCCTTGTAGCCGGACAGGGCCAGGTAAGCGTTGGCGGCATCGTCATAGCGCCCCTCCGCCAGCAGCGCGGCAGCCATTCGGTATTGGGTTTCGGACTGCATGTCCACAGCATCTGCATACGCTCCCAGCCGGACGAACAGGGCATAGGCTTCTGCAAACTGCCCGTCTTCCAGCAGCGACATGGCTTTCTGGTAGCGGCTTTTCATCTGCATGTCGGCGCTGTCCGCATAGGAGCCCAGCGCTTGAAAAGCCGCCTCCGCCCCATCATAGTCCCGGTTGTCCAGCAGGGCTTTCGCGGCGCTGTAGGCTTCATCATAGGCTTTGGCATGGCTGCTGCTGTCCTTATAGTCGGTGAGCTGGCTGAACAGCTCATACGCCCGCTGCGCATAGGCGGCGCCTGAGTCTTTCAGCGACAGCGCGTATTGATAGCGGGCTTCCTTGGCTTTGTCTGCCGCGTCGGAGTACACGCCGAGCTCGTCGAACGCCGAGGCAGCCACCTCGTATTGCCCTGCTTCGAGCAGCTGCTGCGCTTCCAGATAGGCGATCTCCATCAGCTTCGTTTTGGCTTGTTCACAACCTTCGTCCCCCAGCCAGTAGAGCATCGACAGGGCTGTTTCGCGGTTTCCATCCTCAAGGGCTTGCAGCGCATATTGATATTCTGTCTCCTGCATCATGGAGGCCGCGTCGCTGTATGCCCTGTCGGCAAGGATGTCAAACAGCCCGTACGCAGCCTCAAATTTGCCCGCGGTAAGCTGCTCCTTTGCCAGGTCATAGACTCTGGTCAGCATCCTGTCCGGCTCGCCTGCATACTGCTGGTCTGCCAGCCTTTGAAAGGCATAGGAAGCGTTGTCTGTCCAGCCATCATCCAGCAAGCCCTGAGCCGATGAAAAATCCCGGTCGAGGATCATGTCGGGCATCTTCTCCAGGCGCTCTGCTGCATCCTGAAAGGTAGCGATGGTGCGGTATTCCGCGGCGGCTGTTTCATAGTCCTGATTGTGCTCATAGCCCCGGGCGGTATAGTAAATTGCAAAGAAAGCGGCTTCCTTGAATTCGCCCAGCGTCCTGAGGCTGCTTACAGCCGTATCATACTGCCCGCTGTCGCCCAGCTGCAGGCACTTGATGTAGGTGATATACTTGCCCGAATCCCCAAACCCTTTCAAGCCCTCAAACGCCGTGATGGCTTCGTCGTACTTGCCTTCAGCCACGAGGGCTTCAGCCGCTTCGTACTTCTTCTCATTGCTCTGCCCGCAAGCGGCTAACACAAGCGCCAGGCAGATGCACAGGGCAACCTTCCAAAAGCGAGACATGTTTTCAACTCCCATCCTATCAATCATCCGGCGTTTCCACCGCCGTGGTGTTCAGAACCGGTATCCATCAATCCGTACACTTCGCAACGGCACACCCAGATAGTCTACAATCTCCGCCGTTCCATCAGCTAAAACGCGGCAGCAGCACCAGCGTCAAAACCAGGCTGCGCGTGATATGCCTCATGACGATTCCTCCCTGGTATCGTTTGCTACGGCACTTTACCATTTACCGCGAGGCGCGTCAACAGGGCGACCCCTCCGGATCGCCCTGCTCGCCACTGTCAAAGACAACATCGTGTTTTTGCTCTAAAGCATTCATACAACACCGCTGCCCTTGTTTTCCTATTCATCAAGACGCGATGCTAGCACTCCCATCGGATGAATGCAGTATGTCACTCCCCCAGCTCCCCAAACCGCGCGTTGATGGCCAGCGCGGGGTCGATCGGCACCTTGGCCGGCACCACGTCGGCCGGTATATGGATGGCGGGGGTACGGCGGATGGTTTTGCCGCTGAACTGCGGCAGGTACTGGCGCTCAGCTTCCAGCATATCGGCTGCCATGTTGCGGATGCCGGCGAGAGACAGCCTGGACGCAGCGGTCAGCGGGTCCAGGGCGCAGGCGTGCACAACGGCTTCCGGGTCGCCGTGCAGCGCGGCTTCCACCGCCAGGCGCTGTACGTTGATGTTGGTCAGGTTCAGCGCCGCGCATTGCGGGGGCAGTGCGCCTACCACGGTGCGGTGCAGCCCGGTGGCATCGGCATACATGGGGCCTTCGGCGCAGCAGTCCGGCGGCAGGTTTGAAATCATGCCGTTGTTTCTGATGTTGCCGTTGAAATGGAAAGGCTTGCCGGTGACATGGGCTTCGATGACGTAGGAGCCGTATTCCACCGAGCGCTTGGGCAGCGTCACGGGCTCATCTGCCAGCATATCGATCTGGTTGTATTTTTCACCCACATACTCGCAGAATTTCACGTATGCGCCGGTTTCGCCCCCAAAGCCGGGTTCGTCGCAATACAGGTCCAGCATTTCCTGGTTTTTGCGGAAATAGGGCAGGTATTCGCTAAGGTGGCCGGTGGACTCCGTCATGAAGTAGCCAAACTGGCGGAACACCTCGCCGCGCACCTTCTCGTTGACATAGTACTCTGGCTTTTCAAAGTTCTCGCGCAGCTTGGGATACAGGTCGCGCCCTTTATGCTGCAGCTTTAAAAACCACCCCATGTGGTTGATGCCGGCGCAGAGAAAGTCGATCTCGTCCTTGGGAACGTCGGTATAGCCTGAAATCAGGTCCAGCGTGGTCTGCACGCCGTGGCAGAGGCCTACCGCCTGGATGTTGGTCAGCCCCAGCGCCCAGACGACCATGGGGTTGGGGTTGACATAGTTGAGCAGCAGGGCATGGGGGCACAGCTCCTCCATGTCGCGGGCCAGGTCCATCATGACGGGGATGGAGCGCAGCGCGCGGAAGATGCCGCCCGGGCCCAGTGTATCCCCGATGCACTGGTCGACGCCATGGTCAAAGGGGATCTGATAATCGGTGCGAAAGGCCTTTGTGCCGCCGATCTGCAGCGTGGCGATGACATAGTCGGCGTCCCGCAGCGCCTCGCGCCGGTCCGTGGTGATGGATACCTTAGCGGGCAGGTTGTTGGCTTTGATCACCCGCTCGACAAAGTTTTTCACATAAGTGGTGCGGGTGGTGGACGGCGCCATCAGGGAAAACTCGGAATCGGTCAGCGCCGGCGTAGCCAGCATATCGAGAATCAACGTTTTGCAGAATACAATGCTTCCTGCGCCAATGATGGCTATTTTTCTCATGGTGAACCTCCTGTCGGTTGTTTTTCAGTTTCAAGCTCACAGCTTGTTGATCAGCTTGATGTATTCGGTGGCAACGCGCATGTCCTCCACAGCCTGGCGGCTGGTGCATGGAGCCGGGCGTTCTTTTTTCACGGCGGCGATAAAGTTCATAGCCTGCTTTTTCATGGCGTGCAGGTTGGGAAGCTCGGGCTCGGTGAAGGTGGCGGCATCCCTGTCCTTCCCGCGGTATACGCGCACGGTGCCGGCGCGCTGTTTTGCCAGGGGCGCCGGCAGATCGACAGCGACATAGCCATGCTCAAACGCGATGAGGGCGCTCTCATACCAGCCATGGCCTGATTCGTACGCCGACATTTCAATGGTGGCGCAGACGCCGGAATCGCTCTTGGCTGCCAGCAGGGCGCCGTTGGGGGCGGCATACTCCACGTGGATGTTTTCCCCCAGCATGAAGTGCAGGTAGTTGACCTGGTGTATGTAGTAGTTGACAAAGGAAATATAGTCCTCCCCCAGCTTGCCGGGGAAGTAGGGCGGCGCTGTTTCGGCTTCAAAGGCGGGGTAGGGGCTGCTGTCCGTGAGCACGGGCGGCGCGCCGCCGACCCAGTCACCCGGGGGCATCGACACGCGCACCAAGCGCAGCTTGCCATATTCGCCGGAAGCCAGCCATTCGTCCACGATGCCCTTGGCGTACTCGCTGGCAGGGTCCGACCGCTTGTGGTAGCCCACCATGTGCAGCACCTGGTATTTGTCGGCGATATCGGCTAACTTGATGGCGTTTTCGTAGCTGATGCTGAGGGGCTTTTCGGTAAACAGCGGCTTTTTGCTTTCCAGTACCATGGGCACGATGTTGATGTGGTTGGAAAAACTGTGGGCTGCCACAACAGCGTCAAATTGCGCGCCTGCCAGCATATCCTCATACCGCTCAAACACCTGCGGGATGCCGTAATGGCGGGCAACCTTGTCGGCCAGCCCGCGCTTTGCATCGGCAACAGCGACGATTTCACACAGTTCAGGCAATTCATAGTAGTTGACCATGTGGGCATTCTGCCCCATATACCCACAGCCTAAGAACGCTACGCGCAGCTTTTTGCTCATGTTGAACACACCTCCTTTATTTACCGCCCATATTTTCGAACAGGTACAAGCCCTCTTTGCCCGGCGCTACAATGTCCAGCCAGCCGTTGCCGTTGAGGTCTTCTATCCAGAAATAGATGCCGGTGCCGCTGGCTGTCGCGGGATCGCCATAGTCAATCGTGTGCTTGACAAACTTGCCCCCCTCGACGCCTTTAAAGTAAAACACGCCGATGGGGTTGTCCTCCCCGGGGTCGTTGCCGTTGTGCGCCCGCCAGCGCGAGCCGGTGACCAGCTCGATCTCGCCGTCGTTGTCGATGTCCGCCAGCCACAGGTCGTGGTATTGGCTGTGCGTTTCCTCAATGGCATGCTTGATCCATTCGCGCTTGCCGTCGGCTTGCAGCACCTGCTCGTACCAGTGCAGGCCGAAGTTGTGCGCCTGGCCTACAATCAGGTCGGTCAAGCCGTTGCCTGTGATGTCATAGCCCAAGATGGGCACGCTGGCCATCCCAAAGTCGAACTCCCGGTGAAAGGTCCACTCGTCCAGGAATAAATTGTCCGGCTGTTCCAGCCAGCCTTTGCTCAGCACGATGTCCATTTTGCCGTCGCCGTTGACATCGGCAAAGCCCATGCCATGGCCGCTGGGTTCGTTGCCGATGGTGTGGCGGGTGAACTGCCCTGTCCCTTTGCCGTCCTTGTCCTTCACGAGCTTGAAAAAGCACTGGGCCGAGCCCGGCGTATTGGGGAATATTTCCACCGTGCCGCAGCCGTCGATATCGAAATAGCGGATGGTTTCAATGTTCGAGCATACGGCGATCTTGTGAGTTGTCCACTCCTGCCCCGCGACGCCCGGGTTTTCGCGCCAATACAGGCCGTTGCCCCACCAGCTGCCCGTGATGATGTCCATGTGGCCGTCGCCGTTTACGTCCATGGGATAGCTTGAAAAATCCTGGCGGTACTCGCCTTCCCATGCGACGTCGGCAATTTTATGGACACGCTCGAAATCGGGCCCCTCATACCAGAACCCGCCGCTTACGATGTCCAGCACCCCGTCGCCGTTTACATCGAATACGCTTGCGGCTTCGAAGTTTTCGCGGCTTAACAGCCTCTTTCGAAATGAAATCGCCATGCTGTTTCCTCCTTTGAATTTGACCTTTTCCACCGGTACATGTAAGATTGACATGTTTATTATAATGCCTTTGTTGAATTGTTAAAATGGATTAGAACATTCAAAAGATGGAGAAAAACGATAATGGGAACGGAGATTTGGATATGCGGTTAGAATATGTAGGAACATTAAAGAACACGACATATGACTTTGAAGCACATGTGCACCCGCATATGTGGGAAATCATATACTATTTTGAAGGACAAGGCACGCTGACTGTGGGTGACAGGGATATTGCCTTTAGCAAAGGCGACCTTGTATTTCAGCCGCCGGCTGTCGCGCACAGCGAGCATTCAAAGGAAGGCTTTCGTAATATTCATATGGGAGTATTATTGACAGGTTTTCCCTATACCGATGCTTTATGCGTGAGTGATACCCTGGATAAAGACCTGTACCACATCATGATGATGTGCTATAACAACTACTATCGGGGCGTCGCAGGGGACCATTCGGTGATGCGTGCATTGGTTGAACTGCTGATCGAATATACGATGATGCTGGGGGGCATGCCGGATTACAACGAATATGTTCAGCAGATGGAGCGCATCATGATCAAGCACTTTGCCAATCAGGATTTTTCACTGCAGGACATGTACAAGTCCCTCTATATCAGCGAGGATTACGCGCGCACGCTGTTCAAGCGCGAGATGAAATGCACCCCTGTACAGTTTTTGACACGGCTTCGGCTGCGTAGCGCGTGCGATCAATTTCGCCGCCACAGCAAGCATATCAGCATCCAGGAGGTTGCGATGCGCGTTGGATTTCAGGATGCCTATTACTTTTCCCGACAATTTAAAGCACATATGGGCATGAGCCCCCGTCAATGGATCTGTACATACTGCGATTCCCCCGACAACAATCACCTGGTTGAAATCCCTGTGGAATAGCGGCGTGGTACCGCTGTTGCCACATTTTCGCCGCCGTATGGAACAAAACCGCCCGTCCATCCGACCAATAGGTATAAGGAGGTGGAACCCATGAAAATACGGATCAAAAAACATCTGACGACAATCCTGTGCCTGGCGCTGGCGCTGGCTGTGACCCTGCCAGCCATGGCCGGGCAGGGCAGCGGCTTTACCCGGGAGTTAAAGCTGGGCGACCAGGGTGAGGACGTCAAGGCCATGCAGCAGCGCCTGATTGAACTGGGGTATTATCACGACGCCGCCAGCGGCGTTTTTGACCAGGCGACCGAGGAGGCGCTGACGGCTTTCCAGCTGGCAAACGGGCTGTTAGCCAGCGGCATACTCGATGACATCACGCACCGCGTGCTGTATTCCGGGCAGGCGCTGGCTTATGCTCCTGAGGAAAAGTGGGAGGAGTTATGCGGCGCCGTGGACCGCTATATGTCTGCCCCCATGGCAAGCATCATGCAGGTCGCATTCAACACCAACGAATATGGTTTTTTTCAGGAAAACCGCTTCCTGTCGGTGCTGACCTCGCCTCTGAGCACGTTTGCAGCCGATGTGGACACGGCTTCCTACGCGCAGATCCGCGCGATGATCCTCCGGGGCGACCGGGTGCCCGTGGACAGCGTGCGCATTGAGGAAATGCTGAACTATTTCAGGTACGACTACAACGTACCAAAAGACGGTGAGCCGCTGGGCGTTACCATGGAGCTGGCTCAGACGCCCTGGAACAAAAAAACCCAGCTGCTGCTGATCGGCCTGCAGGCTGCCGAAATCCCCGCTGAAGCGCGGCCGCGGCAAAACCTGGTGTTTTTAATCGACGTGTCGGGCAGCATGGACATGCCGGAAAAACTGCCGCTGGTGAAGCGCGCCTTTCTGATGCTGCTGGACGCATTACAGCCTGAGGACAAGGTGTCCATCGTCACCTACGCCTCCCGGGACGAGGTGGTGCTGGACGGCATGCGGGCTGGCGACAAAACCGCCATCATGTCCGCCATTGAAAACCTGGAAGCCGGCGGAGCTACAGCCGGCGCCGCCGGCATCACCACCGCCTACCAGCTGGCGGAGAAGCATTTCATACAGGGCGGCAGCAACCGCGTGCTGCTGGCGACCGACGGCGACCTGAACGTCGGCATCAGCGACGAAGGCTCGCTGGCCCGCCTGGTAGAGGAGAAAAAGAAGAGCGGCGTTTACCTGAGCGTGCTGGGTTTTGGCGACGGCAACTACAAGGACAACAAGCTGGAGGCGCTGGCCAACCGGGGCGATGGCAACTACAGCTACATCGACACCATCCACGAAGCCAGGCGCGCGCTGGTAACCGAAATTGGCGCTACCTTCCTGACGGTGGCCAAGGACGTGAAGCTGCAGGTGGACTTTAACCCCCAGTACATCAAGGGATACCGGCTGGTGGGCTATGAAAACCGCCTGATGGACGCCGAGGATTTTGCCGACGACGAGCAGGATGGCGGCGAGATGGGCAGCGGCCACCGACTGACCGTGCTGTACGAGCTGGTGCCCGCCGGCAGCGACTTTGACATCGGCGCCGTTCAAAGCAAGTATAGCCAGCCGCAGGCGCCTGAGGATGAAAGCGGCGAAATGCTGACGCTCAGCATCCGCGCCAAGCCGCCGGAAGGCGGTGACAGCAAGCTGTATACCTACCCGCTGCTCCAGCAGGACCCTGCTCCTATGGGCGACAACCTGTCGTTTGCCGCGGCGGTGGCTGAGGTGGGCATGCTGCTGCGGGACAGCGAGTGGAAGGGCAGCGCCACCTACAGCACAGCGCTGGAGCTGCTGCGCAGCAACGGCAGCCTGACCGGCGACCCCTACAAGGAGGAGTTCCTGTACCTCGTGGGGCTGTTAGAGCGCGAAGCCGTGAATTAGAGCAAATTTATACCAACGAAAAACATTAATGCATCCAAAGGGCTGAGGGATTTTGGCTTGCAGCGAGGAGCAGACGAGGGAAGCGTAGCAGCGCTACGCTGACCGAGCAGCCGACGAAGCTGCAAGGCAAAAGACCCGGCACGACGATGCGTTAATGTTTGGAGTTGGTATTACATTAGCATGAAGCCTTCTGCCAATGGGCGTCGGCATAGGCGATAAACCGCTCCGCCTCGGCTTCGCTCATAACAGGCAGCAGGAAATACAAGCCGTCCGCGCCATAGCGATTCACCAGGGTATCGCAGGCGCGGACCCAGTCATTGTATGCTCCTTCGGATATGGACAGGTGCAGCGCTTTGCCCGCTTCCCGCGCGCGGTCGTAAATCGGGTACCAGCGCGGGGAGCCTGAATCCGGCTGCCCGGCGCCGCAGGTCCATTGCAGCGCCTGCAGCTCCTTAATTTCCATCAGGGCATCTAAGTGCTTGATGGCGTCCGGTCCGTCCAGGTGGTAAACGGAATGGTCCAGCGCCGCGCATTGCCTGGTTAGCGAGGGCACGACAAACCGCCTGAACTGTGCCGGGGACATCAGCGCACAGAAATCGCACTGTACCTTGGCTGTTTTTCCTTCGCCCAGCACATTGAACGCGGTGAAGGAATTGATGTTGTCCTCCGTCACCACTAACTCGCGGAAGCGGTCGTAATAGCTGAAATATATTTCATCGATCATGCCCACTGCACGCTCAACGGCGTCCGGGTCGTCCATCATGGCGTAGCAGGTGTCCTGCGGGCCGAGCATCGCGGACAGAATGTCGATGTTTTCAACGATGTCCGGTATGTTCAACAGAAAGCTGCCGTCCGACGCCGCTCTTGCCTGTTCAAACATGGCGATGTGGCGCATCAGCCAGGGGTTATGCGGGTTATATGCGCCATCAAATGCCTGCACGTCGTCCAGGCATTTTTCAAACCACACCGTGTCATGGGCAAACACCGGCTCGCTGCCCAAGTACAGCGCCATGGAGCCCGCGCCCAGGTCGAGGCTCATGTTGGGGTAGGCTTCCGCCATGTAGCGGTATCGCTTCAGGTTGTTGCGCATGACGGTTAATTGTCTGTCCACGTTGAGGTAGATATCCGCCGCGTCCCTGGGCGGCGGTATGTCCTCCAACTTGCCCAGCGGGGTGTCGCGCCTGGCCACAACGCGCAGCATGGGCCGCTCCACGCAGCTGTTATCCCACCACGCCGCAAACCGGCGCTTGGTCATTTCCCAGTGTTCCGCGGCTACTGCTTTCATCGTCATCCTCCCTGTATCGTTGGTTTGGTATGCCCTGCCGGGCGCATGGACATTGCATGAAGAGGAGCTTGTAACGTGTTCATCGCCTGTTTGGGCAACCTGCATTGTCCTGTACAATACCATCCGGCAGGCCTTAGCGTTGATTATACCATGGCATTGTATGGATGGCGCAATCCCCTTTTTCCGTTTTCTTCTTGACACCCTGCCTGCGCATTTCTATAATAAGGCTCAGACACAGAGCATCAACAGCCCGCGCAGCGCAGGAAGGAAACTGGTACCCATGAGCAAAACGACACCTTTGTCAGAAACCGTTACAATTCGTAGGGGCATCTGCACCGCCGGCAACATGATCGCCGACACCATGTACCGCGTGCCCCAATACCCCGCCCGGGGCGAATTGACCACCATTCAAGGCGCGCCCTGGCAGACGGTGGGCGGGCTGGCCTGCAACACGGCGCTCAGCTTGGCCATGCTGGACAGCAGCCTGCCCATCACGGTATGCGGCAGGATCGGCGACGATCCCAACGGCGAGCGGGTGCTGCGCCACTTTGGCCAACACCCCAACATCGATACTGCCCAGGTGATCGCTGACGGTGAAACCGCCTACACCCTGATCATCCAGGATACGGGCAGCGGGGAGCGCACCTTTTTCACCTCCCCCGGCTCGGGCAGGGATTTTGATGTCGACGATGTGAACTTAGCGCAGATCAATGCCCGCATCTTCCACGCCGGCTACATCCTGCTGCTGGACGCCCTGGACCGGGAGGACGGCGAGTACGGCACGCGCATGGCGCGGCTTTTGGCCCAGGCGCGGCAGCAGGGCATGAAAACCTCCATCGACGTGGTGTCCGAAGCCGGCGACCGGCACAGGCGGCTGGTGCCGCCGGCGCTGCGCCATACGGATTACTGCATCATCAACGAGTATGAGGCGCAGCAGGTGACGGGCATCTCCCTGCGGGCAGACGGGCGGCTGATGCCGGACAGCCTGCCCGCCGTATTGAAAGCCCTGCGCAGCCACGGCGTCGCCATATGGCCTGTGATCCACTATCCGGAGGGCGCCTGCGGGCTGGACGAAACCGACGCCTTTGTCAGCCTGCCCAGCCTGAAGCTGCCGGAGGGCTACATCCACAGCACCACGGGCGCCGGCGACGCGTTCTGCGCAGGCGTGCTGTACGGCGCGCATGAGGGCTGGGCGCTGATCGACGCCCTGCGGCTGGGCACCGCTTCCGCCGCCTGCTCGCTGGGCGGGCAGGACACCTCCTCCGCCATCAAAACGGCGCCGGAGGCGCTGGCGTTTTACCGGGATATGGGCGGCGAATAATGCGATTCGCCGACAAATAAAATATATAAAGCTGCCCCTGATGGCGCAGCAAAGGAGGACGCATGGCTGCACAAAAAATGTACCGGTATTATGCAGAGCTGTATGGCTACGAGCCTGCCATATGGCGGCGTTTTGAGGTGCCGCGCAACATCAACATGGCGCGGCTCGCCTACATCATCATGACATTGTTTGAGATGCAAGCCAGCCATCTGTTCATGTTTGAAGTGAATTTAAATGAAAATTACAGGCGGCATCTCATCAGCAAAGGCTACACAAAAAAGGAAGCCAAGAAGACATATCCGGATGACAAGATCGTGCGGATAGAGGTCCAGCATGAGGACCTCACGATTCAGTATAACGACTTCATCAGCCTATTTGACAACGATCTTCCTGAAAATCATCCCGACAGCGCCGAATACATCCCCATGCACAACATCATCAGCCATCCGGGAGACCGGCTTGAATTTCTGTACGACTTTGGCGACGACTGGTGTGTATTGCTGGTGTTGGAGGACATTTTAGAATACCCGGACGTGCCCGGCAAGGAGTTTCCCCGTGTGCTGGAAGGGAAAGGCTACGGCATCGTGGAGGATTGCGGCGGCATCGGCGGGCTGTATGAGCTGGCTGAAGCGCTGAACAATCCCGACAACCCGGAGTACGAGGACCTGCTGGAATGGCTGGGCAGAAGTGATCTGGACCTGACGGCATTCGATGTGGAAGACATGAACTTCCGCCTGAAAAAGGTGCCGCGCATATACGGCGATCTATACGAATACGATCTGAGCCCTACCCAAGCCTCAATGAACATCCTGACGCGCAAGTACAAAAAATAAGGCAACAGCACCCATGCTGCCGCGCTTATCTGCGGCAGCCGGCGCCATCGATCCGCCTGTGAGCGGACAGCCGAAACAAACTACATGCCGTGCGCAGGACATTGCACGGAAAAACCGGGGAGGATCATATGAAAAAGTATTTGTTCTATGCCATGCGCGGCGAAAAAATGTGTTTCAATCACGTGCTGCTAAACGCGCTCGATTTGAAGGCTGCAGGCTGCGAAGTTTATGTCGTCTTTGAGGGACAATCCGTCACGCTGCCCGCTCAGCTGGAGGCGGAGCAGAACGCGCTGTACCTCAAAGCCAAGGCGCAGGGGTTGCTGGCCGGCATCTGCCTGGCTTGCTCGGTGCAGCTGAAGGTGCACGACGCCAACAAAGTGCTGGGCATCCCGCTGCTCAACGACATGAACGGGCACGCCGGCGTAAAGCCCTATGTCGAAAAGGGCTGCGAAATCATCGTGATGTAAGCGGGCTGAAACAAATACAATCGCTTTGGTGAGGATGCTTTCCTCGATAAACTGCGGCAGATCGTGGAGCAATATTAGAGCAAACATGGGCGGTATTAACGGCGTTCGGCCAGCACGTCGTACAGCTCAGCTTCAGCGGCATCCTCGGCAAAGCGCTGGATGCTTTCCCGGATGCTGTCCGCCTGGGCGCTGTCCGCCGCCAGCGCCGCCACAGCGATGTCAAACAGCGTGCGGCTGTTCTGCGCACCGCATTCAGCGACTGACACATTGAATTTGTTCTTCAGCGCCGCCTGTATACCGCGCACCTGAGACCGTTTGTCCTTCAGGCTGCGGCACCAGGGCGCCCGGTAGCGCAGCGTCAGATAAACGATGATCATTGCCCCACCTCCCTGCATAAGGTTGCCCATCACTTTTTCGAAAATGATCGTCTTCACTGTCTCTTGACGGCTGCCGGCCGATCCTCGCTTTGTTCCCTGGAACCATATCATACCCCCCTGATGCGGTCAAATCTCCGTATCTTGCCGAAAAGTTACCTGTATTGATCTGATACTAAAATCCATGTCGCTTTGAGCGACACAAATAGGGATGGAAGCACATTTTCACGCTAACGAAACAGGACATCGCGATAGCGAAGCGGGAAGCGACGCGCTGCGCATCCTTTGTGACCGGCTTATGGCTGAAAATGCGCGCTTGAAACGCTTGCTGGATGCGCATCATATCCCTTATGACGCAGGCTGTGATGGACAGCCGAAGCATGGCGGGGAAGCCCGGCCAGCTCCTGATGCGGCAGAGGAAATGGGCGCAGTTCACAAGCGCAGCCCGCTGGCTGAACGCGTAACGCTGTTTCTATCCCTCTTTTCGGGCAGGCAGGATGTGTATGCGCGCCGCTGGCAGTCCAGGGACGGAAGAGCTGGTTACAGCCCCGCCTGTGCAAACGAGTGGCGGCAGGGCGTGTGCGGGAAGCCGCGGATGAAGTGCAGTGATTGCAGGCATGCCGCCTACCTGCCGTTTGATGAAGCGGCGGTGGCGGAGCATTTGGCTGGCAATCAGGTGCTGGGCGTATACCCGCTGCTGCCTGATGACACCTGCCGTTTTCTGGCGATTGATTTTGACGGATCAGGCTGGAAAAAAGACGTGCAGGCTGTGGCTGCTGCATGCACAAGCCGGGGTATACCCTTTGCTGTGGAAATATCCCGCAGCGGCAACGGCGCACACCTGTGGCTCTTTTTTGAAGGGCCGGTGCCGGCGGCGCTTGCCAGAAACCTGGGATCGCTGCTGCTGACGCAATCCATGCAGGCGAACGCGCGCCTCGGGTTTTCCTCATACGACAGGATGTTCCCCAACCAGGATACGCTGCCGCAGGGAGGCTTTGGCAACCTGATCGCCCTGCCTTTTCAGAAAAGCGCTTATCCAAACGGCGGATGTCTTTTCGTGGACGAACATTTTCAGGCTTATCCCGACCAATGGGCATTTTTATGTGCCCTACAGCGCATCGGCCTGGCTCAAGCGGAGGCTTGGATCACCGGGGCGCGCATGCCGCTGCTGGGTACGCTGGGGCAGGATGGCGGCGACGCAAAGCCCTGGCGGCCTGGCAGCAAAGCTGATGCCGTGCTGCGGCTGCCCGATGCCCTTCACTGCATCCTGGCGGACCGGCTGTACATCCCTGTGGACAGCTTGTCGCAAAGCGCGCAGAACCACATCAAGCGCCTGGCAGCGTTTCGCAACCCTGCCTTTTACAAGGCGCAGGCGATGCGGCTGCCGGTGTGGAACAAGCCGCGCGTCATATGCTGCGCAGCGTATGTGGACAGCTACCTGTGCCTTCCCAGAGGTTGCCGGGACGCTTTCAGCGATTTTGCGCGCCAGGGCGGTATGGCGTTGACATGGGAGGACGCGCGGAACGAGGGTCACCCGGTTGACGTGCATTTCCGTGGCGTGCTGCGGGCAGAGCAGCGCGATGCATGCGAAGCGCTATGCCGATACGATGACGGCGTGCTGTCCGCTGCCACTGCGTTTGGCAAGACGGTGGTTGGCGCAGCCCTGATTGCCCGGCGCAGGGTGAACACGCTGGTCCTTGTTCACCGGACGCAGCTGATGCAGCAATGGAAGGAACGGCTGGAGGCGTTTTTAGAGGTGCGGGAGACGCTGCCGGACGCGCCGGGCCGGCGGGGGCGAAAAAAGCGCCGCGAAGTGATCGGGGTGTTTGGCGGAGGCAAGGACACCCGCGGCGGCATCATCGACATCGCCATCATGCAGTCCATGGGCGGCGAAGGCGCTGTCAAGGCATGGGTGGGCGAGTATGGCATGGTCATTGTGGATGAATGCCACCATGTTCCGGCGGTCAGCTTTGAACGGGTGCTGCAAGCCGTTCGGGCCAAGTATGTGTACGGGTTGACCGCCACGCCCGACCGACAGGACGGCCACCATCCGATTATGAACATGTACCTGGGACCGGTGCGTTACCTGGCGGATGCCAAATCACAGGCAGCAAACAGGCCGTTTGCCCACCTGATGATACCGCGCTTCACCGGCGTGCGCTTTCCGCCCGGCGCTGCGGGGGAGGCGGCTTCCATCAACCGGTATTATGCGCATATCGTATCCGACGACCTGCGCAACCATCTGATAGCGGATGATGTCATGGGCTGTGTCCGGGAAGGCCGCAGCTGCCTTGTGCTGAGCGAGAGGGCCGCGCATGTGCGTGCACTGGCCGGGATGCTGTCGAAACGGACGGAGGGTGTGTTTGTGCTGACGGGCGGCCGGCACAGCGCCGCGTCGGCTGAGCAGCTGGCCGCGCTGCGCAGCCTGCCGCCGGAGCAGCCGCTGGTTATCTGCGCAACAGGCCGGTACATCGGCGAAGGCTTTGACCTGTCGCGGCTGGATACGCTGTTTTTAACGATGCCCATATCGTGGCATGGCACGCTGGCGCAGTATGCGGGCCGGCTGCACCGCCGGCATGAAGGAAAGCGCGAAGTGCGGATCTATGACTACATCGACAGCAGCGCCGACATGCTGGCACGTATGTATTGCAAGCGCTTGAAGGGGTATGCATCCCTTGGCTACCGGCTGGCGCCGGATGCGCATGACGCAGCGTTGGGCGGCGACATCATCTACAATCAGCATACCTTTCAGGCGCGTTTTGTGGAGGATATCCAGTGTGCCAAAGCCAGCGTCGTCATTGTCAGCCCCTACGCAACGCTTCGCCGGGTCCTGTGGCTGGAACCCTGCCTGGCTGATGCTGTGAAGCGGGGTGTCGCCGTGTCGGTTCTTACCCGGCCGCCCGAAGCGTTCCAGGGGCGCGGTAGGCAGGCGGCGGAAGGCGCCGTGGAGGCTTTGGTTCGCCTGGGTGCAGAGGTGACGTGCCGCGGCGGCATTCATCAAAAGTATGCTGTCATGGACGGCCGAATTGTATGGTACGGCAGCATCAACCTGCTCAGCTTCGGCGCTTCGGAGGAGAGCATCATGCGCCTGGTCAGCGGCAGCGTGGCAGCGGCGCTTCGGACAGCGTGAGGTTGATCCTGACGTCAAACAAGAATGCATCCAATGGGACGGGGGATTTTGGCCTTGCAGCTTGGCTTTTTTCTATGTACACTATAAAAAACATTCATGGAGGTAGAAGTATGTTTGACAGGACAGCATACGAAAAACGGGTGAAGTGGTTCCAGCATGACAGGTTCGGCATGTTCATCCACTGGGGCGTGTACGCCATCCCGGCGCGCGGCGAGTGGGTGCGCAGCCCCGAGCGCATACCGAAGGAAGCCTACCAGCAATACCTTGACGAGTTCAACCCTGTTGATTACGATCCCCGGGCCTGGGCGCGGCTGGCGAAAAAAGCCGGCATGAAGTACGCTGTCATGACCGCCAAGCACCACGACGGCTTCTGCCTGTTTGACAGCAAGCTCACCGACTATAAGGCCACCAACACCCCTGCCGGCCGCGATTTGATCCGCGAATACATCGAGGCTTTCCGCGCCGAAGGGCTGAAGGTGGGGCTGTATTACTCCATCATCGATTGGCAGCACCCGGACTATCCCCACTACGGCGACCGCCACCACCCCATGCGCGACAACGAGGCTTACAAAGGCAGGGAGCATAACTTCGACCGCTACCTGGACTATATGCACGGCCAGGTTAAGGAGCTGTGCACCAATTACGGCAAGATTGACATTTTCTGGTTTGACTTTTCCTATGATGACCTCCGCGGCGAGGCGTGGCGGGCCACCGAGCTGATGCGCATGATCCGCTCCTATCAGCCCGATGTGATCACCGACAACCGCCTGGAAGCCTCCGGCGAAGGCTTCGGCAGCCTCCTCACCGCAAATCCCACCGAATACTCCGGCGATTTTGTCAGCCCTGAGCAGATCATCCCGCCGGAAGGCATCCTGGACGAAGCCGGCAACCCCGTTACCTGGGAAGCCTGCATCACGCTGAACAACAACTGGGGGTACCACGCCACCGACCGCAACTACAAGCCCGCGCCCATGGTGATCCGCAAGCTGGTAGAATGTGTTTCCAAGGGTGGCAACCTGCTGCTGAACGTGGGCCCCGATGCCCGGGGCAACATCCCGCCGGAGTCCGTCGCCATCTTGGAAGAGGTGGGCAAGTGGATGTTCCTGAACAGCGAAAGCATCTACGGCTGCGGCATATCGGGCACCGAAAAGCCTGACTTTGGGCGCGTTACCCGCAAAGGCAATGCGCTATATTACCACGTGATGGACAACCCCATCGGCTTTGTGCCCCTCACCGGCGTAGCTGCCGACAGCATCGAAAAGGTGCGCCTGCTGGCTTCAGGTGCCGAGCTGCCCATTGCCCGCAACTGGATCACCGGCAACTACCCGGACTTAGCTTTTGTTTCCTTGGGCGACGACCCCGTGCTGCCCGACCCGACCGATACCGTGATCAAGGTGGTGCTGAAATGAACATCATCGTATTGAAGGATTCGAAGGCTCTGGGGCAGCGCGCGGCGATACATGCCGCCAAGCTGCTCAATGAGGCGGTTGCGGCCAGAGGCAGCGCCCGGCTGGTGCTGTCCACCGGCGCGTCGCAGCTGGCCACCATCGAAGCGCTGGTCGGCATGGATGTGGCCTGGGACAAGGTGGAGATGTTCCACCTGGACGAATACGTCGGCCTGCCCGACACCCACCCCGCCAGCTTCCGCAAATACCTGCGCGAGCGCTTTATCGAAAAAATCAACCTGAAACACGCCCACCTGGTGGATGGCACCGTGGAAAGCATCGCGCCCCTGACGGCGGCGCTACGCAGCGCGCCGATCGATGTCGGCTTGATCGGCATCGGTGAAAACGCCCACATCGCCTTCAACGACCCGCCGGCTGATTTTGACACCAGGGAAGCCTTTATCGTGGTGGACCTGGACGACGCCTGCAAGCGCCAGCAGGTCGGCGAAGGCTGGTTTAAAGACGTGGACGAGGTGCCCCAGCAGGCCGTCACCATGACGGTGCACCAGATTTTGCAATGCCGGGCTATCCTGTCCTGCGTGCCGTTTGCCGTGAAGGCCAACGCCATCAAACGCACCCTAAAAAGCAGCCTCACCAACATGATCCCCGCGACGGCATTGAAAGATCACCCGGACTATACCCTCTATGTGGACAGCGATTCATTTGCTGCGGTTGACGAGGCGCGCATTGTGGCAGGCAAGCAGCCATTTGCTATACAATATAGTTAACTTGCTGTCAGTGCGCATAGTCAGAATAGCATATGCTATGGCGCTATGCCTATGATAATCAGAGGAACCGCCGGCGTATTACGCCCCTGACGGATGACGTTATAAATTTCTCCTTCGTAATAAGCGATGCCTGATGACATTTCGTTTGTCAGGCTTTTCATCGGCAGAATTTCTATGCCCAAGTCTATTTTGTTGCTGACATAAAAAGCCATATGCTTCACGAACAAATCGTAGGCAACAAAAGCGTATTTACCAAACTGAACTTCGACAGCGATGCGTTCTTTTACAAAGTCGGTTTGATTGTATGTGAAATGAGCGGTTTTCCCTGCATCTTCAATGATCTTTTTCTGTTCATGAGCTTCAAGCGACAAGGTTTCCCGGGCCAGCTTCACATCTGCGGTGACATAGTACTGCGTGCGGCTTTCTGCCCAGCCACGGTTTTCCAATAAACGCTTGAATTCTCTGTTGATATCGATCGGGCTGTATAGCGTGCGGCCTATTTTGGTTTTCTCTTTTGATACTTTGGTCCGGCATGCTTCAGCATCAATTCTGCCGATGATATCGGTTAACTCCTCCCATATTTGAGGATATCGATAGCATAGAAACTCGTAGCCATTCAGGTGTGAATACACTTCAACAATTTTCACAGGCCCGCGCCCCTTTCATCAAACTGCCAGTTGATTTGGACCTGTTCGTTTTCGGTGCTGACAGCTGGTTGATAGACCGGCTTTCCCATCGGGCGCGTTTTAAGCTCACCGTTGAGCAGCAGCTGTATGCGCTCAATCCCGATATCCACATATTCCGGCACACGGTCAACGCCATATGCGCGCCTGTTGTGTTTTACAGCGCCGATGAGCGATGAGGCAACGCCTGCGTATGGATCATACACGATATCGCCTTCGTTTGTTAGTGCCAGCACACAGCGCTCTACAAGTTCAACAGGGAATTGGCATGGATGGTCCACTTTCTCCACATGGTTGGATTTTACATTGGGTATATCCCAGACCGCGTTTGCCCATTCATCAGTTAAAAACTCCCAAAAATCAGAAGGATTCTTCCCTTTTGGGTTGCCGGACAGCTCGCCTTTTTTCTTGCCTTTGTAGTGGCGTTTGTTCGGGTATTTTGACGGAATCCTGACATCGTCCAGGTTGAACACATACTGGTCTGTTTTTGTGAACCAAAGCAACGTTTCATATCGGCCGGAAAAACGATTGCTGGCATGCAAGCCATGCCCAAAGTGCCAGATGATTCTGTTTCTCAACTGCAAGCCCAGGTTCTTGAAGATGGTGTAGTAGAATATGTCTAACGGAAAGACTTCACCATTGTCGATGTAGTTGCCAACCTGCCAGCAAATGCTGCCCTGATTGCTTAAAACCCTCACCAAATCGCCGATCAACACCTGCTGAGTATCCAGATAGTCCTGTATGGATACGCGCGTCTCGTAGGACTTGCCGATGTTATAAGGGGGCGAGGTGATAATGAGCTGTATGGATTGGTCCGGAAGTTTCTTTGTAAATGCAGCCGCATCATTCAGCTCCATCACAATATCTGCATCAGGCGCATAGTGTTTTTGAAATGATGGCTGATAAAATAGCAATAGGCTCTCCTCCACGTTGTGTTGCCATATAGAGTATAGCACCCATGATTTTCTGAATCAAGAATGTGCCTTTTGTTTGCTCTCGGTGATCTCTCCATTCTCCATTACGATCACCCTGGTAGCCACCAGGTCCAAAAACCGGCGGTCGTGTTCCACAAACACCATGGTGGCGTCGGTGTCCGCCAGCATATCTTCTATTTGCTCGCGGGATTCCACATCGATGTAGTTCAGCGGCTCGTCCCACAGGTATACATGTGCGCTGACCGCCATGGAGGCGGCGATCAGCAGCTTTTTCTTCTGTCCCATGGACAACTCCCTTGCGTCGCGGTCGAAGGCTTCGCGGGGAAAGTCGAACTTGCGCAGCAGCATCAGGAAGTGGCTGAGGTCCAGCCCCCGGGCTGCGGCGATGTCCCGCGGGGTGCCTATCAGGCTGTCCGCCGTCTGCGGCAGGATGGACAGCGCCAGGTCCGGGGCGCGCGACACGGTGCCGGAAAAAGGCGCAAGCGAGCCTGCCATCAGCTTCAGCAGCGTGCTTTTGCCCGACCCGTTGCGGCCGCTCAGCGCCACCCGGTCGCCCTGCTGGATGGAGAGCGACAGGCTGCTGACCATCGGCACCAGGGGATCATATCCCGCGCACACATCGTCCAGGCGAAGCAGCGTCCGCTGCGCGCGCTGCAGCGGTGCAAGCTTGATGGGCGCGGTGTACTCCAAGTTTTTCAGCAGCGCTTCTTTTTCCTCCACCTGCCGGGCAATCCGTGCCTGGATCGCCAGGGAGCGCTTCATCATCTTGGCGGATTTGGCGCCGATATAGCCCCTGTCGGTAGGCCCTTCGCCGATTTTGGTCTTCTCCACCCGGTCGCTCCACGTGGCTTTTTCGCGGCTTGAAGCCTTCAGGCGCCGGATGTCCTTCGCTAATTTTTCGTTCTGGGCGCGCTCAAAATCGTCCTGCAGCTGCTTGTTGTGCCGATAGGAGGAATAGGTGCCGCGCTCGACGCGGATGTCGGCTTTCTCCAGCGCCACGATATGGTCCACCGAGCGGTCTAAGAACGCGCGGTCGTGGGACACCAGCAGAAACCCCTGCTTGGACGCCAGGTATGCCGCCGCGGTGTCGCGCCCGGCCATGTCCAGGTGGTTGGTGGGCTCATCGATCAGCAGAAAGCGGTTTTTGCGCAAAAACAGCGACGCTAACAGCATGCGCGTGCGCTCGCCCGGGCTGAAGGACAGAAAAGGGCGCTCCAGCGCCGCGGGGTCCACCCCCATTTTGTCCGCTTCCCTGGCGATCAGCTCGTTGATGACGTACCCGTCATGCGTTGCATAGCGGTGCTCGATGTCGCCCCACTCAGCCAGCGCTTCTTTTGTTTGCAGCTGCAGCAGCGCTTCCATGCGCTGCTCCCAGGCGTCAAAGGGCGCCACGGCGTTTCGCAGCACCGTCAGCGCGGGGTGCCCCTCGTCCACCGGAAAGGGGAACAGATCAAACGCTGCGGAGGAGATGATTTGCCCCGTGCCGGTCAGCTCGCCGGCCAGCAGGCGCAGCAGCGTGGTTTTGCCGCGGCCGTTGCGGCCGACAAGCCCCAGCCGCCAGTCGGTATCCATGGAAAAGCTGATATTGGAAAACACCGGGGTGTAGCTGCCCGGGTAGGTGAAGGACAGGTTGTTGATTTGTATAACGGACATATTGCCTCCCATGCCGTCAGGGCGATCCATCCGGATCGCCCTCGGTGCGAAACACGTTTCGCACCGGGTTGCAGTTTTCGCTGTGCCTTCGGCACAGCCGCGAAAACTAAGAGGTAGGCATTCCATTCGCATGGGGCAAGCTCCTACTCATGGAATGCCCGCGTTCCCGCCGTACATGCCGCCGGGAACGATTACAATAGCGTGAAAATGCGTTTTTATCCTCTATTTGCGTTGCAAAGGACAAATGAATTTTTGTATGAGTTACCCGGCTGGCAGGTGACGCGGTTAACGAGAGGTGCTGCGCATCCGTGTTTCTCCTTCCGAAAAGCTGCGTTTAGCATAGCTTTTGCTGCGGGTGGTGTCAAGGGGGCGTTTGCGCTCATTGTGTATTAAGAAACGCTGGTGTTGCGAACCGGTGTCATTCGTGCTATATTGCTGTCGACGGTATTTGCCTGAATTGAATCTCCCGCATATCAGGAAAGAGGTTGTATCGGCATGGGGCATGAATGGAACAGAGAAATGGATGGATGACCAGACGGGTTGGGGTTTTGGCTGCGCTGTGCTTTGCTGTGCTGCTGTCTTTTGGAGCGGTAGCCGCTGCGGCTGACGAGCGGCCTGCCATTGAATATTATTACGAAAACTACTGCGACAGCTGCCAGCCCGAACAGGAGTTCATGGAGCAGTTTCCGCTGCTCACCGGGCGGCAGATGGCGGATTATCGCTTTGAGGGCTTTAATGTAGCCCGGGAGCCGGGCAGGCGGCTGTTTGCCGAAGCCTGCGACCGGCTGGGCGTACCGGAAGCGGAGCGGCTGGTCCCCTTTGTGGTGGTGGACGGCGTCTATTACGCCGGCGCCACCAAAATACGCAGCGCCATGCCCGCCGATTTTACCGGGCAGGCGGATGACCTGACCAGCCGCGTCCACTACCTGTACGTCACGGCATGTGAAAGCTGCGCGCGCGCAAAAGCGGCGCTGGACGCGCTGCCGGACAGCGTGCAGGTGACGCGCGGAGCATATGAGTTTGCGTCGCCGGTGGAGGTGATCGCCATCGACATCGGGAGCGATTTGGGCACAGCCCAGGCGCTGTTTGACAGGTTCAATGTGCCTGATAAAAAGCGCACGGCGCCCATCGTATTCTTAAGGGACAGCTACCTTTCAGGCGCCGATGCCATTGAGCGCGGGCTGCTGCTCCGGCTGCAGCGGGGCGAGGCGGTGGGGGCTGCCGGGGCGGTGTCCCGGCAGGCTGACCTGTCGGCGCTGAGCTGGGCTGGCACGCTGGCGGCAGGGCTGATTGGCGGCTTAAATCCCTGTGCGCTGTCGATGCTGCTGTTCTTTGTGACGGTGCTGGTGTCCTCGGGGCGCGGCGTCGTCCGGTATGCGGTGCTGTACCTGATCAGCAAGCTGGCGGTTTATCTGCTGATTGGTTTGGCGTTTTACAGCCTGTTCACAGCGCTGGACCTGGCCTGGCTGCCTCTGCTTCTCAAGCTGCTGCTGACGGCGGTATGCGCGGTGCTGATCGTGCTGAACATGTCGGACGCGCTGGCTGCGCGCAGGCCTGCCGGGGGCACGATCAGAAACCAGCTGCCCCGGGGCGCCCGGCGGTTTCTGCACCAGCGGATACAGAGCATGCTGTCCCGGGGCGGGTGGCAGCTGCATGTATCGGTCGTGTTGCTGGGAGCACTGGTGGCGTCGGTGGAGTTTCTGTGCTCCGGGCAGGTATACCTGGCAACGCTGCTCACCGCCATTAACCAGGGTGTGCAACCTGCGGCTATGGGTATGATGCTGGTGCTGTATTGCCTGGCGTTTCTGCTGCCCTCGGCGCTGCTGACGGCGCTGGCGGCGCGGGGCACGACGGTCAACGCCCTGTCCAGGCTGTTGGCGGACAGAATGCCGCTGGTAAAATGGGCGACTGCGATGCTGTTTGCCGCGGTGATGCTGGTTATGTGGCTATAAGGCTATCATAATACGAATACACCATAAGGAGGTTGTTGATCATGAAGGATACCAAACAGAAGTGGTGGAAGGATGCGAAGCTGGGCATGTTCATCCACTGGGGGCTGTATGCCATTCCGGCGGGCGAATGGCAGGGCAGGCAGACGCCCGGCATCGGGGAATGGATCATGAAGCACCTGGAGATCCCGGTGGCGGACTACCGTAAGCTGGCAGCGCAGTTCAACCCCGTGCAGTTCAACGCCGAGCAGTGGATGCAGGTGGCGGTGGACGCCGGCATGAAGTACCTGGTGATTACCGCCAAGCACCACGACGGCTTCGCGATGTATCATTCCAAGTGCTCAAAGTATAACATCGTCGACGCCACGCCCTTTAAGCGCGACCCCATGGCTGAGTTAGCTGCCGCCTGCCGGAAGGCCGGCATCAAGCTGTGCTTTTACTACTCTCAGGCGCAGGACTGGGATGAACCCAACGGCCTTGGCTACGGCAAGCCTGATGATGAGAAGGATTTCGACCAGTACTTAGAGGACAAGTGTATCCCGCAGGTGCGCGAGCTGCTGACCCAGTACGGCGACATCGGGCTGATCTGGTTTGATACCCCCATGTCCATGACGTACGAGCAGAGCAAGCGTGTGTTTGACACCGTCAAGGCCATTCAGCCCGAGTGCATCGTCAGCGGCCGCATCGGCAACCGGATCGGCGAGTATATGAGCACTGGCGACAACTTCCT
Organism: Christensenellales bacterium; assembly: GCA_050952845.1. Taxonomy (GTDB): domain Bacteria; phylum Bacillota; class Clostridia; order Christensenellales; family Aristaeellaceae; genus JAGVSV01. The sequence continues at coordinate 2,804,355 of JBMNLP010000001.1, read as the reverse complement.
GCCTGCGCTGCCCTTTCCGGGGGACTGGGAGGTGCCCGCCACGCTGAACGATACCTGGGGCTTTAAAACGCACGATCATAACTGGAAATCCCCCGGCACGCTGGTGGACATCTTCACGCGCATCAACAGCCGCGGCGGCAACTACCTGCTGAACGTCGGCCCGGACCGATATGGCGTCATCCCCCAGCCCAGCATCGATATCCTGAAAACATTCGGGCAGTATGTCAAAGCCCATGCTGACGCTCTGTACGCGACTGATATGACGCCCCTGTTTCCCTATGAAATCCGCTGGTGTAACTTCACCAGCCGCCCTTACCGCCTGTATGCTCATATACTGGATGGCCGCACGCAAGTGGTGCTGCCCTGTGTGAAAACCAGGGTAAAAGCTGCGCGCCTGCTGGCGACGGGCGAGGCGCTGGACTTTGAGCAGCGCATGACCACCGCCAGCGGTGTGGCGCGGTTTATCACCGAGCTGCCCGAGCGGGATGCCGCCTTTCCCAACTGTGTCATCGAGATGGAGTTAGCAGACGAGCGGATCGAATTTGATACCCTGGACAGGCTATGATACCATGGCTATAAAAGAAATGGAGGCATTGCAATGGATCAACTGATGTGCCATGCAGATTACACGGCTTGGACCGACGCCACGCGCGACGAGCGGATGGCATGGTGGCGCGAAGCGCGCTTTGGCATGTTTGTTCACTACGGCCTGTACTCGCAGATTGGCCGGAACGAATGGGCCATGGTGCTGGAAAACATCCCCATCCCCGAATATGAAAAGCTGGCGGACACCTTTAACCCCCGCGAGGGCGCCCCGCGCGAGTGGGCGGCGCTGGCGAAAAAGGCCGGCATGAAGTACATGGTGATGACTTCGCGGCATCATGAGGGCTTCAGCCTGTGGGACTCCAAAGTCAACCCCTATAACTCCGTCAACTATGGGCCTAAACGCGACATCGTGCGCGAATTTGTCGACGCCTGCCGGGAATTTGATTTAAAAATCGGCTTCTATTCCAGCCTGATGGACTGGCACCACCCCGATGGCGGACGCTGCGCCTACGACGAGCAGGCGCGCCGGCGCTTCCTGGACTATATCGAGGCGCTGAATACAGAGCTGCTGACCAACTACGGCAAAATCGACATCCTCTGGTACGATGTGGCGGCGCCCATGGAGCATGCCGAGGGCTGGGACAGCGTGGCGCGCAACCAGCGCATGCGGAAGCTGCAGCCCGGGTTGATCATCAACAACCGCAGCCGCCTGCCTGAGGATTTTGGCACGCCTGAAGGCCACCTCACTGCGGAGGACCGCGACTGGGAAGCCTGCATGACCTTCAACGACATCAGCTGGGGCTATGTCGATGAAGTGCAGGCGCTGCCCTATGCCTATACCCCGCAGCGTATCTTGAAAATGCTGGCGACCTGCGCACACGGCGGCGGCAACCTGCTGCTGAACATCGGTCCGGCGCCCGACGGATCGGTGCCCAAGGATGCCATTGAGCCGCTTACCAAGGTGGGTGAGTGGCTGAAGGAGAACGGCGACGCAGCATACGGGCGGATGGTGCGCCCCGGCAAAGGCCATGACCAGCTGTTTGGCACCAACGGCGCGTGCACGGCGTCCATGAAGGGCAATACTGTGTATCTGTGGAACTGGATCTGGCCCACCGGCGGCGAGATGGCCATTGGCGGCTATCGCAGCGCGCCCAAACGCGTATACCTGCTGAAGGATGGCACGCCCGTGCAATTTGAGCACAAGGGGCACCGCATCCTGCTGAAGAATTTGCCCAAGGTTTCCCCGGATAAAACCAACAACGTCGCCGTAATCGCCATGGAGTTTGACGGGTTGCCGGGCTATCGGTTTGCCTCGTACTACCCCCAGCTGCACTACGGGCAGGACATCGCCGGCGACAACAAGCTGTAACCCCTGTGTTTTTTATCAAAAGGACGCGCCGCGCGGAGAACAACTGCGCGGCGTGTCCCGTATAGGGAGGTTGCCATGAACCGACACGATGCGGACATTCTCCGCGCATTGGCGGAAGAAAAAGCGCGCATCGCTGCGTTGCCTGCCCAGCGGGTTCATGCGGAGCTGTGGCAGCAGGCCAACGACCTGGTGCCCGGCAGGATTCCGGTTTATATCAATGAGCTGCCCTGGCATGAGATGGCGTACAATGATGAGTTAACGCTGCAATGCCGCGATGCGCTGGCAAAAAGAGCGGAGCAGGTGCTTCGGCAGGAGCTGTATTGCTGGCGGCACCTGCCGGGTCATATGGTGGTTTCCGGGCATATCGAATGGCCGGTGGCGGTCAATGACTCCGGCTTTGGCATTGAAGAGGATGTGGACATTGTGCGCACTGATGCGGCCAGCGGCGTTGTGTCCCGGCATTTTCATATCCAAATCGCTGAAGAAAAGGACATTGAAAAGATTAAGGATCCCATCATCTCCATTGACCAGCGGCGCACAGAAGCGGAGTTGGATTGGGCGCGGCAGGTGTTCGAGCCTGTGCTGCCCGTTGTTCAGGTGGGCGTGAAGGGGTACTGGTTTACCCCATGGGATAACCTGATTCGCCTGACCGGCGTCACCGAGGCCATGACTGATCTGGTGGACCGACCGGAATATATAGAGGCGATGCTACGCCGTTTTATGGATGCCAGCCTGGTGCGTATGCGCCGCTACAGCGAGTTGGGCCTATGGTCCAGCAACAACGACAACACGCGCGTCGGCTCAGGTGGCTATGGATACACTGCCGCATTGGCGCCGGTTGACCGACATCGCCTGAATGCGCCCTTGGATCAGCTGTGGGGCTGCGGCAATGCGCAGATATTCTCCGAGGTGTCGCCTGAAATGCACTGGGACTTTTCCCTGAAATATGAGCTGGAATGGTTGCAGCACTTTGGTCTTGTCTATTACGGCTGCTGCGAGCAGCTGCACCAGAAAATCGACATATTGAAACGCATCCCCAACCTCCGCAAAATTTCCATCAGTCCCTGGGCAGATGTGCGCCATGCTGCCCGGGAAACCGAGGGGAAATACGTCTTGTCTCTCAAACCCAACCCCGCCATATTTGCCGAGGATACTTGGCGTCCCGGCCGTGCGCGGGAGGAGATCGGCGCCATGTTGGAACAGGCTCGGGGCTGCCCGGCGGAATTGATCATGAAGGACGTCAGCACCGTGCGCTATGAGCCGGAGCGCGTGTTTGAGTGGGCAGCCATCGCCGTTGAAACAGCGGAGGGGTTGATGGGATAAGCCGATTATACGATATCCAGGATCACACAGCGGGGCTGCTCGGACAAATCCTCTTTGGTGACGCGCAGCAGCGGCTGGCGGGACGGCGCGGGCGGGGACATCAGGTCGGCAAAGCCGTCCACGGTGGCGATGACATCGTAGCCGCCTAAGTTGTTGCGATAATGCATGGGGATGGCGATGCGCGCGCCCGAAGCGCGCACGATGGCGGCAGCCTGCTCGGCGTCGATGGTGTAGTGCCCGCCCACCGGCAGCAGCACGAGGTCGGCGGTTTTCAGCGCCTCGGCTAACTGCTCGTTCGGCATTTCGCCCAGGTCGCCCAGGTGGGCGATGGTCAGCCCTTCGGTTTGGATGAAAAAGCAGGTGTTGGGACCGCGCTTGGCGCCCTGCGCGTCGTCGTGCCAGGAAGCGATGCCCCTGATGTGGATGCCGGCTGCCGGTGCACGGGCGCCAGCCTCCCGGATGAGGACGGGGTTGCCCTTTACCTTGCTGACCTCCGTATGGTCGGCATGGCTGTGGCTCATGGTGACGGCATCGGCGGCGACGCTGCGCATGGGGTAGCCGGTTTTTGCGTCGTAAGGATCGGTCAGGATGCGGTAGCCGTTGGCTGTTTCGATGAGGAATTCGGCATGGCCGTGGTAGGTGATCAGCATGGGAGCCTCCTTGTGTGGGTCGTGGGCAGTGGGCAGTGGGCAGTGAGCAGTGGGTAGTGAGAAGGAAATAAGGGGGAAGGGTTACAGCAGGTTTTGAGCGATCAGGAGTTTGACGGCTGCGGATGGCGGGGGTGTTTTTTGTCGCAGTGCAAGGGCTAAGGCACGGGACAGCAGGGTGTGAAGCTGGCGTATCTGGCCGGTGTCAACCAGCAGCAGGGTTTGCCGCAGCACCGAGATATCCTGCTTGTGGGCAGGGGTGTCGTGGCGCAGCAGGGCGCCGGCAACGCCCCATAGCAGGAAGGTGTCCTCGCGGGGCGCAGGCAGGCTGGCGTGGGGCAATGCGTCGAAATACCCGGCATACCGCGCGGGCGTCCAGTCCAGGCGCGCCAGGCTGTCATCGCCCCGGTCAACCTGCCAACCCAGGCGGCGGAGCGCTGTATCGATGTGCGTCGCCTCGTGCTGCGGCAGCCTGCGGGGATAGTCGCTGATAAAAAGCGAACGCCCCGTCCGGTCGCGCGCGACGAGACAGGGCGTCATGATGGCGGACGCGACCTCTTCCCGGAAGGGGGCCAGCACGCTCATGGGCGTTTGCTGGCGGCGAAGTCGATGCGCAGGTCGTGCACCGATGTGTATTGTCCCTGGATGTCTAACTGGTAGCGCAGGGATATTTCGCCCTGGCCGGCCTCATCCACTTTGTAGTTGACATGCGTGGGGAAAATCCCCATATCGAAGGTGCCAAACGGCGTCTGGTAGCTGCTTTCAAAGCGGCGCCCTTTCTGGAACACCATGTTGGTGCCGTAGACGCCGTCGCGCTTCATGGTGACCACACCGTCATTCATGGTCATGGTGATGCGGTGCTTTTCGCTGGAGTCGGCCTGAGACTCCTCATACCGGAGCTTCCATTTGTTCTGTGCGCCGGACAGCGTGCCCACGGTAATCAGCCGCATGGCGTCGTCCTCCTCGCCGCGGTTGGACGAAACGCCTGTCACGGTTAGCAGCACGGGCTTGTTTCTCATGCAGCCACCTCCTTCCGGTTTGATTATATCATACCCCCATGGGTTTGAGAATAACGTGGAGCCCTTGATTACGGGTCACTCTGCATTGGCTAACAGAGGGAAGCCTGCCGCTGCCAGCAGCCGGCTGGCGATGGCTTCCATGCCCCTGTCGCCGGGATGGCCGGCGACACCGCGGTGCTCATATTCATCCAGCGCCATCATCTCCGCTGTTGCACCCAGGTCACCCATGGGAACCAGGATGGCGCCCTCCGCCTCGGCGGCGGCGCGGATGGCTTCATCCTTGGCGGGGCAAGCCCAGAACATGTCCGTCACGATGACCTTTGCGTCGCGTTCGGGGTTGAAAAAGCGGATCATCCTGCGGTAGTGCTGCGCAAAATCGTGCTTATCCAGCTCGCTTTCTGGGGTGTTGGCTCCTAAGATGACGTAGAAGATATAGTTCGGTCGCCAGTCGCGCAGGGGGTAAAAATCCTTCAGCACCGCTTCATCCGTCCAGAAGGCGCGCTCCCAGTCGGCCAGCGCGCCGATGCGCCAACCGGCTTGCGGATACACGGCGCGCAGACGGCGCATGCAGACGTGCACATAGTCGTTTTCCTGCCGGCTGGCAGCCATGCCCCAATCGCCATGCCAGCCAATGTCAGGCGCGGGCCAATGGAGAGTGATGGAATTTCCAAGGAACAGCACGCGCGGGCTGCCTTCGCCTTCGCCGCGCATGCGGGCGTCAGCTGGCAGTTGGTTGGCGGCCGGAACGGTGTTGTCGCTGTGTTTGAACATATTTTTCCTCCTTTACGATGTCAAGGTGGTGTCGAGGTCCACATGATGCTTTTGGACAAGTACAGCCCCAGGTGTTGCGTGGCTATCAGGCACAGCAGCACCTTGGCAGCGCCGGCGCCGGTAGCGGGCAGCACCATCGTCAGCAACACGCCGATCACACGGCCGAAGCCATAGTATACCTCGCGGGCGGCGTGGGTTTTGGGGCGTCAGCAGCTCAGCTCGGGCAGTTTCTCCAGCATGGTCCAGTATACGTTGATCAGCACAACCGGCACCAGGCTGAAGCACGATATCATGACCAAAAAGAATAGAGCAAATTTACTTATCATGTCGCAGTCGCAGACTTGTCTTTTTGCCTCTGGCTGTGTCGCTGTTCACTTGATGTAGCGCTGCTACGCCTGCGTTCACGCTCCTTGCCAGCGACAAAAATCCTGCGCTGCTTTGTGCGCCACGATGGCGTAATTTGCTCTAAAATGCCGGCGAGAGGCGGCTCTGATCCGCCTGGGCAGCAGCTGCGCGTTTCAAGCCATGCCCTCCCTCCGTACCCTGCCTATCGGATATAAGCGGCTGCATATTCCGTGGAAGATCGTAAGCTTGTCAGGTAAAAAAGTCAAGGAGACGAAGGTAACAAACATATGCCATCTTATTAATTGTTAGCATTCCTTTTGTAACATCTGGTATTTATGATAACAGTGCCAGGAACATTTGATTTTAGATTTTTTACTCCTAATAACTCCTTACAACAAATTTGCAACAAGATTGATGATTCCTTTTGATCGCTGAAAATTGACATTTCTTAATATTTTTTCAATGAGTAATTGATATGTTATAAAGTCATGAATAATTGCAGTTTTATTTCTGATGTAGTATTTTAATAATAATGAATTGTGATGTAGGAGGAATCACGATGAACCATATCCGTTGGGTGCCAGATTATCCCCCTGCCATGATTACAGATGATATTGCCTTTGTGGGCGGCGATCCGGTTTCGGTGCACTGCCTGCTTGCAAAGGACGGGCTGATTTTGCTGGATACCGGATATCCGGATATGCTGGATGGGATAGCTGCCAATCTGCGTACGTTGGGTCTGAGCCTTCAGAATGTGAAATACATCGTCCACAGCCATGGCCACATTGACCATTTCGGCTGCACTGCGGCAATTGTTCGCCTGACTGGCGCGAAGACCTTTCTTGGTCGCGAGGACACTGCGATTGCCAGCGGCGAAATAGATTTATCTTGGGCGAAAGAGCTGAATCTCCCTCATGCTGAAACCTTCGTGCCGGACGTTGCCTTTGCCGATGGCGATGTGCTGGAACTGGGCGGCCGCCGCATCCGTTGTGTACACGCGCCCGGGCACACAGCCGGAACTTACGCGCTGTTCATAGAAACTTCCGTCAACGGTGAGCCGATGATCGCTGCGATGCACGGCGGCGTGGGAACCAACAGCATGACCCGCGACTTTCTTGAAAGCTACGGTCTGCCCCTATCTTGTCGTGATGATTTCCGTGCGAGCCTGCGCCGGCTGGAAAAGGAGCCGGTGGATATCGTGCTGGGCAACCATCCCCAGCAAAACGATACGCTTGGCAAGCTGAAGCACATGTGTGCGGAGGAGAATCCCTTTGTAGACAGAACCCAATGGCAGCTTTTCCTTGCAGACTGCGAGCGGCAGTTGGATGAGATGCTCCTGCACGAAGCGATGTGATACTCACACCACAGGATTAGACTGGAAATCTAAAGATAAAGGAGTTATTATTTATGAACCGTTACGAAGTGCTGCTCCGTAAATTCAAAAATCGTGAGAAAATCCAAGGGACGGCCATCATCATGTTGAACTATCCGCTGCTGGTGGAAAAGATGATCAATCCTGAGTTGGATTTCATTCTGATGGATGCTGAGCACGGCTGCTTTGATACGCAGAATGTCGTTCCGATGCTGCATACCTGCCGTATGCTGGGTATGCCCTCTTTTGTGCGCGTTCAGGACAGCCAATATCATCTGATTGCCAAGGCGATCGACATGGGGGCGGACGGCGTGATGATTCCGCGTGTGGAAACGTTGGAGCAGATGCACACCGTGATTGACGCGTTGCGCTTTGGTCCGATCGGCCGCAAAGGCGCGGGCGGCTATGCGCAGTTCCGCGCCGGTGAATCCTTTGAGGAATTCCAGAACAGCCGCATGCTGTTGATCCAGATAGAATCCCCAAAGGGTGTGGAAAACCTGCCTGTGATGCTCAAAACTTACGGTGAGCACATCTCCGGCGTCATCATCGGCCCGAACGATCTGTCCGTTATGGTGGGCACGCCGTTTGATACCCGCAGTGACCCTTATCAGGCTGCTATCCGCCAAGTCTTTGAAATTAGCCGTGCCCATGGCAAGTCCTGCGGTATCTTCTGTAACGATGCCGGCGATGCAAAGCACTATCGCGCCATGGGCGCAAACGTGCTGTGGACGGCTTCGGACTTGCAGTTCTATATGCGAGGTTATCTGGAAACGCTTGATGAGCTTCGCCAAATTCCGTAAGGAGCTGTTGAATATGAAAGCCATTGCTTCCATGTATGACGCCAAGGACTACGCTTGTGAGCTTGCGCCCCTTGTCGATATCGGTTATGCGCTGGATTGCTTCCGGTTCGAAAGTGAAAATATTCCGGCAGAGGTGTTAATCGAAGCGGTCAAGGGTTATCCTTACATCATTGCCGCCGGTGAGGATTATTCTGCTGATACGTTGAAGACGCTGTCGGAAAACGGCTTAAGAATGATTGTCCGTATGGGCGTAGGCTACGACCATATCGACATTCACGCAGCGCGTTCAATGGGAATAGACGTGGCGAACACGCCCGGTGCAAACGCGAACGCTGTAGCTGAACAGGCGCTGATGCTGACCATGGCGGCAGCGCGTGCACTCATTCCCTCGCAGCGGGCAGTGCGTACCGGCGACTGGTCCAGACGCCCGTTTCCGACCGATCTGCTGGGGGCTATCTTTGGTGTGCTGGGCTTTGGCAATATTGCGCGATCGTATGTGAGATTCATCCAGCCCTTGGCTGGGCGAGTGATCGCCTACGATCCGTATCCGAACATCGAGGCTGCCGCAGCACTGGGTGTGGAGTTGGTGAGCTTTGACGAACTCATCACTTCAGCGGATGTCATCAGCCTGCACCTGCCGCTAACGGAATCAACACGAAACCTCATTGACGCGGCGGTGCTAAGACGCATGAAGCCCAACCTTGTGCTTGTAAATACCAGCCGCGGCGGCATTGTAAACGAATCTGCGCTGTATGATGCGCTGAAAGAAGGCCGGATACTGGCTGCGGGATTGGATGTTTACGCACGTGAGCCGCTGCCGCGGGATGACCCGCTCCAAACGCTGGACAACTGCGTATTGATGCCCCACAATGCATCCTTTACCCGCGCAGCCTTTCGGAATATGATGATCGTTGTGGTTTCGACGCTCCTTGCTCACATTCAGGGAAAACCGGTGCCCAACATCGTCAACCGCTGACGATCTACCATGATGGCTGAATGAGTTTTTGCAGCCAGTCAATCACCATATATGCAGGTTACAATATGCATATAGTGACAGTCTAAATTAATTGGAGGAAAAGTATGCATACCTCTTGCCGGAAGTTAACAGATTATTGCCGAAGCGTGCTGATTGCTTGCGGCGTATCTGAAGTGGATGCACAGGTTACAGCACAGGTGCTTGTCAACGCGGATATGCGCAGCATACATTCCCATGGCGTGATCCGGATGATTGGTTATGTGGATTGTCTTCTTTCAGGCGGCGTGCGTGCTGATGCCATGCCCAGGGTCATCATAGAGAGCGCCAGCAATGCACTGGTAGACGCTGACCAGGGCTTGGGCATTTCCGCATCCGTATTTGCTACAGAAATCGCTCGCAAAAAAGCGATGGAAACTGGTATGGGGCTGGTCAATGTGTTTAACAGCCATCACCATGGCGCATGTGGCTATTATAGCCAAAGCCTAACCGAATCCGGGCTCATTGGCTTTGCCATGTCCACCGGGGATGTTATCATGGCTGCCAGCGGCAGCGCCTCACGCTCCATTGGCAACAATCCCTTCTCCTATGCTATTCCTGCCGGCAAATATCGTGCGATCTGCTACGATGTGGCCATGAGCATGGTTGCCGCCGGCAAAATTTCCATTGCCGCCGACGAGAATCAAACCATTCCGCTGGGTTGGCTCCTTGATCCTGAGGGCAATCCCACCACAGATCCCAAGGATTATGATCGCGGCGGTGCCCTTGTGCCTTTTGGTGGTCACAAGGGTTTCGGATTGAGCATGATGGTGGAAAGCCTTGCAGGGCTGCTCTCAGGCGCAGCCATGCTCTCTGATATTCATGCCTGGAACCAGAACCCCAATCAGAGTGGAAATGTGGGTCACTTTATCGTTGCCCTTGACCCCAGGAAACTTAATCCCAATGTGGACATGGTTGCCCGTGTGGAAGCAATGATTGAGGAATTAGCTGCCAGCCCACGCGCACCCGGCATAGACCGTATTCTCTATCCCGGCCAGTTGGAGCATGAACATGAAGCTCTCGCAAGCAAAGAAGGCTTGAAATTGCCTCCAGCCACACAAGATGCGCTTAAAAAAGTTGCCCAGCGTATTTCCCTGCCATTCAACCCGGGAAAAATGATATGAGGTGTTTTTGTCTTCAGCTGGATGAGGTGGAAACAGTTGGGAGTTTTGTATAAAAGAGAATGCGGGTAGCGCGTTTCTCAGGAATTTGTACCTTAAAGCCTTCCACAAGATGCTTTCCAGCGACCGTGCCCAGATCGCCCAGGTCGATATCCTCCAGCTGATATTCCGCGTTTTCATCAATGCCCTTTAGTTCAAATTCATATTCCTGTACCTGGCTTTTCTCTCTCCGAAACGCCATGATTATTCTGACTTCATGCTCTGTCGCAAAAAAATCGCAAAAAATAATAATAAAAACACAGAAGTAACTTGACACGCTGAGGACATGTGAATATAATGATAGATAAGAAGATACTTGGAACACAGAATGCTGCGCTACCGACAAGAATACTAACTTATTTTTAGTAGAATCGAATGTAAGTGGTTACATCCTCAGCGAGATTATGGTTTGTATCAAGTAGTCTGTTATTGGCTCAACATTAGTCGTATTTGTTGATCATCCTTCTTTAGCTCACGGAGATATTAAGAATGAAAAGCATTAATTTTTATGGGAAACCAAAAAATCGGCAGAAGGATTTATATCAAAGAATTCGCGAGCATTGGGTTTTATATCTTTTGTTTATACCTATATTGGCATATTATGTGATTTTTCGCTATACACCAATATTCTACAGTATCCTTATCGCATTCAAAGACTACAAAATGAAGCTTGGTATATTTGGAAGTTCGTTCGTAGGTTTAAAGCATTTTAAAGAAATGCTTTCGAATCCTGATATTTTACGGGTGCTTCGGAACACAGTTCAAATAAGTTTGTTGCGAATTCTGTTTGGCTTTGCTCCTCCTATTATATTAGCAATCATGTTTTATGATATGCGGGCAAAGCGTTTTAAGCGGATGAGCCAAACTTTGGTGTATATACCTCACTTCTTTTCATGGGTTATTGTTTATGGTGTTGTATGGGCTTTTGTTTCTGAAGGGTATGGTTTGATAAACAATATAGTAAAATTGCTTGGTGGATCATCGACTAATTACCTTATGTCGCAAAAGTATTTTCGCTCTATCCTGATCATTTCTGCAATCTGGAAAGAGGTTGGTTGGGGGACGATCATCTATATGGCTGCATTATCTGGTATCGATCAAGAATTATTTGAAGCAGCAATCATTGATGGCGCAGGCCCGCTGAAGCGCATATGGTATGTTTCATTGCCGGGTATTCTACCTGTAATTAGCTTTGTTATGTGCATAAACCTTGGTAGTATTTTGTATGCAGGGGGAGAACAAATACTGACTTTTTATAACTCTTCTGTATATGAAGTGGCAGATATCGTTGATACTTGGATTTATCGTATAGGTGTTGGAAACCTGAAAATCAGCCTTGGTACTGCTGTTGGTATTTTTCAATCATTTTTTGGCATGTTGACGCTTATTGTTGCAAATAAGTTATTGCGGAAATTCGTTGGATATGGAATATGGTAAAAGGTAGGACATAGGTATGGTGTTGCATGGGCGAAGCGAAAAAATATATCAGGTATTTATTGTATCAGTTGTAGGGTTATGTGCTGTGATGGCGTTATTCCCTTTGCTATACGTTATTGGTATGTCGTTAACGACGCAGAATGAATTAATCAGGCGTAATTATTTCGTTGTAATACCTCAACAGCCTACACTTGAGGCATATCGTAGAGTACTCTTTGCTTCAAGAACAATACCAAGAGCTTTTACCTATGCCCTCTATAAAACGGTTGTCGGAACTATTCTATCAACGGTTTCAACGTTCATTGCGGGGTATATATTGGCGCAAAGAACGTTGGTTGGACGGAAGTTTTTTATGAGTATGGTATTGGTAACAATGCTTTTTGGTGGTGGGTTGATTCCTTCCTACTTGCTTATTAAGGATATTGGGATGATCAATACGTATGCCTCATTGATTATTCCGCCTGCACTCGCAGGGTTTAATGTGTTTGTTTTGCGCATGGCTGTTGAAAACATTCCAGAAAGCCTGGTAGAATCTGCAAAACTTGATGGCGCGGGCGATTTGAATATGATGTTTAGAATAGCTCTGCCCTTGATTATGCCTTCCCTTGTTGCTATAACGATGTTTACTGTTGTTGGTCAATGGAACTCATGGTTTGATGCGTTGCTTTATATTCAGGATCAATCGAAATATCCCCTTCAGTTAGTTTTGCATAAAATGTTAACAGGAGCTCAAGGCTACAATGATACAATGCAGGCACAAATTGCTGATGGCGAGACAACGACCAATGAGGCGATTAAGATGGCAGCAGTTGTGATAAGCACTGCGCCAATACTTGCAGTTTATCCTTTATTTCAAAAATACTTTATACATGGTATGTACATGGGGGCTGTTAAAGGTTAACTTGTTGCTGAAAGGCGTCAAGAATAAACATTTTTAAGGAGGATCACCATGAAAAAGCTCGTCACTCTCATACTCGTTTGCCTCTTGGGACTCAATCTCTACTCAGCAGCTGCGAACGAATGGCCTGAGAAATATCCTGTAATTCCTACACAAGCCACAGAAGAAACATACTCCTACGATGACATGTCACAACGCTATGATATCGAATTACTTGTTGTTGGCTACATTAATGTTGATGTGGAACCCGACCCGGTGGAGAAGAATATTGAGGATAAGTTCAATATTGATATTACATATAATGCTATGTCGGGCGGGGACTTGGAATCGGTGTTGATGACCCGATTCGCATCTGGTGATGCGCCGGATATGGTCAAATTCGGCAATAAGAACTTGGCACTGCAGTTGTTTAATGAAGGCATGCTCATGAACCCGGAACCGCTTCTACAGTATATGCCCACTGTAAAGCAGTATATTACGGAAAATTTCAAAGCATACGTTACCGATAGAGAAACTAGTGAGATGTTTGCGTTAACGCAATTAGGCGGACCCAATATTTGGGGATATTATTATCGCTCAGACTGGCTAAAGAAGTTTGATATGGAGCCGCCAACGACACGAGAAGAAATTATTGAATATGCTAAAAAGTGCACGTTTGATGATCCGGATGGTAATGGCATTGATGACACATGGTTCATGGGTGCGGCAGGAAATGGCCAGGGCTTTGGGATGCTTGAGTCTTTCCGTTCAATGTTTGGACATCCTTCCTACAATGTCGTTGATGGAAAAATCAACCATCCGATGCTTGACGGAACAACCAAGGCGTATCTGGAGTTTTTGCATGAACTGTATACATTAGGTGTTCTCTCGCCGGACTTTTATACTATCGACTGGGAATCTTTCAAATCTTATACGATGGCAGATAAAATTGGTATGGTTAACTATCCTGGTGACCAACTTTTAACAGAATATTTAAGTGCAAAAGGCGGTTTGGCAGGAGTTGATGATGTTCAAGCCAACATTGTTACTTGGATGCCATTGCCCGCAGCCCCCTCCATATCAAAGGATATAGAAGGGAAGTACCCTCCGGCAGGTTCTCCTGATGGCATTTGGATATTCAACGTGGACTTACTGGAAAATGAAGGTAAGATGAAAAGGTTAGCCCATTTGGTTGACTGGATGTCTTATCCTAATGAAGGTTTCTTCCAGACACAGCATTCCGGCGACCCCTCCCTTTATGTGGATTACACTGACATCTGGCCGTGGAACACTTCGTTGGAGTGGAATATCGGGTATAATCCGGAAACCGGAAAATATGTTTGGGACTGGTCAGCTCTTGAGGCAGACCCGTTGGGGACGCCTGTAAGTCAATCGCACAACAATATGGGCTTGCATGATTGGCAAGCACTAAACCTGCAATATACCTATAAGGAGTATACACACGAAGTGTACGGGGCACAACAAAACTATAACAATGATACAGTTAGTGCCTTGCCGCGTTGGGAAAACAATGACTTGCTCTTGAGCCTGGATGCCGACACAGCAACTGCTGTACAAAACTTTGCTACGGAAAACCAAATTCTTTTTGTGATGGGTCAGAAGAGTTTTGACGAATGGGATACTTATCTTTCTGACTGGTTAAGCCGTGGCGGTGAAGCATTGCTGCAAGAAGCTGCCGAGCAATTAGGTGCTGAGCGTTGACGTGACATAGTTACTGCACAATTTGATACCGATGAGCCGGCGTTGCGCTGGCTCATCGGCCAATTAAAATATCATATGGAGGAGCATATGCTTAGCTTCCAAAACAGCGGAACATCGAAAGAAAAACTAGACAAATGGTTAGAAACGGCATTTACTCAAATTGGATATTTGCCTATTTCGTTTTCTTACGATAAGAAATCGTCAAGTATTTTGCTTCGTGAATGGAAGAAAACAGAAACAGCACTCAGTTCATATGAGAAATCAATAGTGTATGAAGCGTCAGATGGCATGCGTGCAATCATTGATGTACGTTTATTTCCTGGTTTTCCTGTAGTTGAATGGCTTTTGTCCTTTGAAAATGTCGGTGAGAAAAACAGCAAACTATTGGAAAACGTGCGTGCAATGAATATATGTATTGAATGTTCGCCATTCAGAACCGCAGGAACAAGGCAGTTTGGAGCACATGACAATATTCTGCATTATTCGGGAGGATCTGATTGTAAAATTGATGACTTTATACCGCTTAAAGAAGTACTCCATTTTATCTGCAACACTGAGAAGATGCATTTTGAATCAGTTGGAGGAAGGCCAACATCCGGTTCGCATGGGGCAATGCCATATTTTAATATACAAACACAACAGAATGGTGCAATACTGGCATTAGGATGGTCTGGTCAATGGGAAATGGATGTTTTGATGCGGCAGCGGGAAGATGAAGAACAAACATTTGAATCTTTAGCAGGTATGCCAATGCTCCATGAAAATAGCAAACCTTGTTTTAGGTTCATAGGGGGGATGCCTGATATACATTTGGTTTTATATCCTGGTGAACGCATAAGATCACCACGTGCATTAATGATGCCCTGGGTAGGTGATATACAAGATGCGCATAATACATTTCGTTCATTCATGCTGGAGTATCACACGCCAAAAATTAATAACCAAATAGCTCAATTGCCTATCAATACAAATGCGTGGGGGACCAATGAGTTACAACACATTGCTGACATTGATGCTACTAGGAAATCTGAGCTTCCGCTAGATACATATTGGGTTGATGCCGGTTGGTATGGCCCGGCAGGCACAAAATGTGATGATCCGGAAAACCAGGACTGGGCAAAATATGTTGGATATTGGGACTGTGACCCAACTCGATATCCAAATGGTTTTAAGCCTGTCAGCGATTATGCACGTAAGAATAATATGCGTTTTTTATTATGGATGGAACCAGACCGAGCAGTATACGGTACGCCGTCTACGATTGATCATCCAGAATACTTTTTGGGGAAGCGTGAAGAAGGCGAATCTCTCCTTTTTAATCTGGGAGATCCCGATGGATGGCAATGGATGTATACAAAGCTTTGTGAGAAAATTGATGAGTATGGCATTGACATTCTCCGTATAGATTATAATTATGGGAATCCGCTCGAACGATGGAACGAGAATGATGAGGATAATAGACGAGGAATGACACAGATTCGTGCAGTAGAAGGCTTGTACAAGTTATGGGACGCATTGTTACTACGATACAAAAATCTCCTGATTGATAATTGCGCAAGCGGAGGTAGGCGGTTGGATTTTGAGGCATTGACCCGCAGTGTACCTCTTTTCCGGAGTGACTATGCATGTTACGCAGATAATGACCCTATAGGGATGCAAGTACAAACTGGAGGGCTTTCCTTATACATTCCCGTTAGTGCAACCTCATTTGGTAAGGAACTCGACTGGTATCGCTTTCGGAGTACACTAAGCCAAGGCATGAACTTTTCATCACACTTAATCAATGAGGCGAGTCAATGTCAGAGCACTCGTGACGAACTCGGCAAAATGATAAATGAGCTTTTGAGAATACGTGACTTGTATAACGGAGACTATTATGCATTAACAGGTGTTACAATTGACAGAAGAGATTGGTTTGCATATGAAGTGCATCGTAAGGATCTTTCATGCGGAGCTATAGTTTCTATCCGCAGAGACGAGAGCCCATTCGTTGAGGGTGTTTTTACCTTAAAAGGCTTGGATCCGATGGCTACATATTGCTTAGAAGATGCCGACACTGGCGAGACCTGGTGTTCGCAGGGAAGCGAACTGATGTCCGATGGTTTGAAAGTGCGTATTGAGAACAAACGACAAGCGAGAGTTATTTTCTTTTCGTGTTGAACAGTAACGTATCGTAGTTAATGGAGGTTGTAATGAATAATCGTTTAATAAACGCATCTTTTAAAATTGCTCCTGGCGTCAAAACTATTTTCATTAACGAAAATGACATATATCAAGATGGTACCTTGCCAGCTTGGCGCGATGGCGATGGGATGTTGTGGGCTCTATCAGGACATACACATTTAGGACATATTGGTGTTTTCTCTGGACAATCGCTTGGAGACATGGAGGAATTGTATCGCTTGCAAACAAACTTCGTATGCGGTCGTGCTGGAAACGCCTTCGATCGTGTTAAATACCCAGAAGGTGTTATGCCGCGAGGATCAATCTGGCCCTTTGGTTTGTGGATTCATGAGAAAACTGGTCGCTTCTATGCGTTTTTTCATAATGAAACTGGTTGGAATGCAGGTAATACTGGTTACACTGCATTTGGTAAATTCCAAGGCGAGCCAGATTTTAGACACATCGGGCTAATGCATTCAGATGATCAAGGACGTACATGGGATTTTAATCGTTGGGTGCTGACTTCATATGAAATTTGCTACACTGAATTATATCGCCCTGATGGTCTTATGGACGGCGGACAAAAAGAAGGGATCATTTGTCTTGGTGCAGGAGACTTTTCGATCTTTGTAGCCCCCGACGAGAAATATCTATATATATTCTATACAATGTTGCGCTATGATATGATACTAAAAGACATTATATCATCCGATGTATATGTAGCCAGAACAGAGATTCGAGAAGATGGACGCATTGGTGATTTTATCAAGTTCTATAATGGTCAGTTCTGTCAACCGGGAAACATGGGGAAAGAAGAAATAATCGTTCAGGATGCTTGGCACCCACATATTGTTTATTCATCAGTACTTAATTGTTATATTATGTCATCGACAGGTTGGAAGTTATTTAGGGATGGGAAGGATGCACTGACATTGCGAACCAGCGACGACCTAATAAATTGGAGCGAACCTATTTTTGTTCCAGGAGAAGGTGAACGATTTAAAAAACCATATTTCTCGATTATTAATTCTGGAGAATCGGGTGCACATAATATCATAGGGGATAGATTTACGATTTTAGTATGCCATAACGGAACTGACCTGATGCGATATGATACCATTATGGAGTTATGAAAAAATGGAGACAAAAGTTGATTATTCACATGCTTTCGCACCACCCCACAGGATTACGCTCTCTAAGCCTGCTGGCTCCATGAAAACGTTGGTGGATTTATACCCTGATTTGTTAAAACTATCGTGGTCATACTATAGCTTGAAAGATCAACCTGTTAATATCTGGAGCCCTCCGTCAATTGATTGGGGACTAACTATCACTTTGGGTGTAGACGGTTACTCCATATCGTTAACATCTTGGAAGCGCCTTTCAGATCGTCTTCCTGGGTTTGAAGCCTATGCACAAGCGGATGGATATCAATGTATGATTAGGGGCATTGCTACAGAACATGGTGATGCAATTGAGATGCTTTGGGAAAACCAAAGTACGCAGGAGTTGATGACGGAAGTTGTAATAGAGCACACAACAGGAGGATGGGTGGTTAGCAATCCGGCGTGGATAGACGGGGAAAACCCAAATTGTTTAATGGCAATGCAAAATGAACATCCTGATAGATTGTTGGCAATATGCTTTGGTGCTCAAGCGTACCCTATCATCATGACAGAAGAAGCAAAGCGTGAAATTACAGTGCCCATGCCAGACGCAAACAACAGTATTAAAGGCAATCCAGCCAAAACAATCATTATGCAAAACAACATTGCACCAGGTAAGTACAAAACTCAGTGGTTGATCCGACCATATCAACACTACGAAGCAGATATCACAACATTGTCAGAAATAAACTGGAGGGAAGCATTTGATGCTGCAAGCAATGAATGGCATTCTTTGCTAGACAGAGCGGCTGAACCATTGATACCAGATGATGGTGTAAAGAATGCTTTTTATGCTTGCTTGGCAGACCTTTTTGTGATGAGTGAGTATGATTCTGCCGGCAATTTTGTTACATCGCCCGGAACGCAGGTATACCGTTCAACTAACTCGGGTGAGGGATGTTTTGCATCAACATTGCTGGATCAATTGGGTTTCTCGACGGAGGCGTTGCTGGAACAAAAAGTTCATATAGAAGCGCAGGGCGAGGATGGAAATTGGTGTGATCCCCGGGGCTGGGCTCATCATATGTGGGCTACATCCGGGTTTAAAGCCCGCATGGTTTGGGAACATTATTTGCTGACGCGCGATAAGGCATACCTGTCAGAAATGTATCCACGGTTGTTAGCCATGACCTTTTGGCAGGAATCAATGCGTGCGGGTACCAGATCAAATGAGAGTGGGATAAATTATGGCTTAATGCCTCGCGGCATGGGTGACTGCGGATTGATGAACGATACTGATTATTTCGGTGTGTTTTTACCGCATAATTTCTATTCTGTATATGCTGATGGAGTTACTTTATCAGCTGCCCGTGCTCTGAATCGAGCAAAAGATATAGAAAAATTGGAATCAATTTATAATACTGCGCGGGATGATCTTCGCTCAGCATTGTTTAAAGGAGCAATAGAGGAAGCGAATGGTTTGAAATGGATTCCAGGTGTAGCCGGAAAACGTTGTGGCAGTACTTGGGGAGCGCTGACAGCACACTACCCAAATGGTATTCTTGATGCGTCTGATCCCTTATTATTGGGAACTTTTGCGCATATTGAAAGCCGTGTCAATAGCGGCGGACAACCCATTGGTAATGGCTGGATGAAAGATGGTTGTTGGGTGGCTATATCTTTGGATAACCTTGCTATGGCTCACCTGGCTCGAGGAGACGGAGATGCTGCCTCAGCCTATTTGTACTCAGCCATCAACCATGCATCTTTTCTGACCACATGGTGTGAGGAACGTGGGCATGAGGTTGCTTCGCCTGTTACCAGTGGCGATCTGCAGCACCTGTGGACCCCTTTATCGGTTTGCTCTTACATACGCAATGCTTTGGTGTTTGAGGGAAGGGATGGCGCTTTGTGGCTGGCTTCTGGTACACCGAGGGAATGGCTTCAGGATAGA
Source organism: Christensenellales bacterium (assembly GCA_050952845.1). GTDB lineage: Bacteria > Bacillota > Clostridia > Christensenellales > Aristaeellaceae > JAGVSV01. The sequence goes on along the minus strand of JBMNLP010000001.1, from coordinate 2,784,732 downwards.
AAAACCTTAGGCTGTAGAGGTATGCGGACGTACTTTGGCATTGTTGATTACACTATTGTTCGGAATGACAGAAATATCAGTATCGGTTTTTCTGCATCTGAGATCAGTAATGACGACACGTGTCGCATTCACCTCAGGACACCTGAACGGTTGCAGGTTGAAACTCTTGTGAAAGCAGACTGCCCAGTTGATATTCATGGGGATGTTGTGGTGATCAAGCCGAGGAATGGAAAGGCGAATATTCGGTTGCTCCTGGCAGAGGATTGTTGCGAGGAATGATATACGAAAAACAAGATAGATAAGTTAACTTTAGCGCTTGTACTATTGGAATAGTTACTTTACGTAGTCTTTTATTAGTGGTATTTGTACGTATTTTCTGATGAAATTGCGGGGGCTGGGTATCTTGTTCAGCCCCTGCATGCTTTATAATACGGGGTTAATTATGCTGGTTCCCGAATGTTTCTCAAAGCAGTATTCTTTGTATATGCGGACGAGGTTATATAGGGACAGGCAGATGCTACCCGGCTCCTTTGTCTTCAGCTGGATGAGGTGGAAACAGTTGGGAGTTTTGTATAAAAGAGAATGCGGGAAGCGCGTTTCTCAGGAATTTGTACCTTAAAGCCTTCCACAAGATGCTTTCCAGCGACCGTGCCCAGATCGCCTAGGTCGATATCCTCCAGCTGATATTCCGCGTTTTCATCAATGCCCTTTAGTTCAAATTCATATTCCCGTACCTGGCTTTTCTCTCTCCGAAACGCCATGATCATGCCGCTTTCACGCTCCGGCGCATGCATCTGCCATGCCATCCAATCCAACTCACTAAGTGAATATCCTGTCAGTGGATAAAAATCCTCCTGCATATATGGTCTTACCCGCTTCGCATCTTCCAGCATTTTCCGATACCAAATGGCCTCATCCTCGCTCAAATCCCACCATGGCGCAGTCATACCGATGCCCGCTGTCAGTGTGCTCCGGAATCGGTATGTGTCCATGACCTCCTTCGTATGCCCGATGCAGGAGCCCAGCGAATCCGCGTGTGCAGGCGTCCATAGCGAAAGCCCATACGTATGTGACTGCTTCGGTGCTGGCCGGTGGTCCTTAAAGCAGAAATAGTCGCTTCTGCAAAACATGGGGATACTATACCGAAACATTCGGTAGTCCAGCCTGCGTCCGCCGCTGGCACAGTTGTCGATCCGAAGCTTGGGATGGCGCTTTAACAATGAACCGAGCATCGCATACAGGCCGTTGACATACTTTATTTCGGTCACACCCTTGCGGTCCGGCTGATCTGCATATTTCCAGTATGGCAGCGGACGGTAGTTAAAGTCAATGCGGAAGATCGCTGCCTTTGCGTCCTCAAGCACGGCAGAAATCTGATTTGCAATCCATTCCCGTGCCTCGGGATTGCCCAGATTCACCATCATATCATGCGAGCTGATCACAGCGGCATCCGCGCTGCCTTTCGTGGTTTTGGGTAAGCGTGGGCCGATGAAGTAATCCGGGTGCAATTTGACATTCTTGTTCCACGACAGCATCCGCTCCGGTTCAAACCAGATTGCCAGATCCATTCCCGCGCTCCTGCATGCATCGCCAAAGGCGCTCATACCCTCCGGGTAAAGCGCTGGAAGCGGCTTCCACGTGCCGATGGTCAGATACCAATTGTCGAAATAGTAGTTGTCGCTTTTTTCGTAGCCCTCGCCATGCCAGCCTGCGTCAATCTGGTAAATTTCCGCGCTGAGATTGTGCTTACGAACGTTCTCAAACTTGCTCTGGTGGATTTCCGGCGGCAGTCCTCCCCACGCACGCAGGCCGATGCAGGCTTCCAGCGGCTTCCCGTCGTACTTCGGCAGAATCTGCCAGCGCATAAACCGCCGCCATATGTTAAAAGACTCCATCACAGGAGAGTTCCACACCAACGCCACCATATGCGGCAGCTCCAGCGTTTCGCCTGTCAGCACGCGGAAATAGGCGTTGTCCATCTCTGCGGTAAAGCGAATAGGCCGATCGGCATGGTGTAATCGTTGAAAACGCGCCTTCCATTGGCCACTCCAGCCGATTGCCAGCATAACACCCTCGTGCTTGTTCAGCTGCAAATTGAAATAGGGCATGCAGCCGTCTGACGAGCGGCCCCCTCTACACTGGAAATCGTGAATGGTATCGGGGGTGAATGGCATGTATTCTGGCATAAAATCATCCGGCTGCGCCAACGAACCGTGGCTCCAGATGATGCGCGGCATTTCTTCGCTGCGATACGGCTCGTCAGCAACGACGGTTAAATCCGCATATTTCAAGCTGCTGATTATTTCCGAATCAAAATCGCCGCAACCTGTCAGTTCCAGCCACCATTCCACCGCAGCTTCATATTTGCGCATCTTCAGCGTGGCGGTCAGGTTTCCGTCTCCGGTTTGCATGCTGCGTTCGCAGTATTTGCCATCTGCTGTATAAACCGGTGCGCTGAAATCCTCCGCGCAGACAGGCTCGCCGCCATAGACAAAGCTGAACGGAACTTTTTGTTCAAACGCATCCTTCAGGAAATGTTCCAGATTCATTTTCTACCCTCCATTACAATTTAAATCTTATTACGCAATCGATTATTAAGAAGTATAGGCGATTTACCAATGGAAGTCAAACGTTACAGGGTTGACAAGTTACTAATATGATATATAATGAATATGCAGAGGTACGAAAGGTCTTTGATTATTAAACCGGATGTAAGCGGTTTCGAGACTGCGGTACCATACAATAGTTATCATGTCAAAACAATAAAAGGAGTGAAGCAGATGCGCATCCATCATCCGCCTAAAGGCGAACTTGTTGTCACCGATTTTGATGTCTTCATCAACGGGGAGCAAACATTCCCATGGTACTGCCGGGTGTCTGCCATGCCGTACAACACGGTTTGGCCGGGTTTTCAGCGCCCCATAGAGCAAACAGAGGTTGCATCATTTATCAGCTTTGAAATGCAGGATGCTGTTGAACTGCGGCTGGTGGCGGCTAAAACGTTTTCCGAGGTTTTCATCCGTCCGCTCAGCAAGAACATTCAACCGGTTGTTCATGGGCAGGAAATCACGATGACCATTTCCAAGCCGGGCGCATACACCGTTGAACTGGATGGCATGAACAATGCGCTGCACATCTTCGCCAACCCGATGACGGACTTTGGCGTGGACAAGTCTGCGGCCAATGTGCGCTACTTTGGGCCGGGTATTCATCATGTTGGCTATATGGAGCTGGATGACAACGAAACGCTGTTCGTCGACGGCGGCGCCGTGGTCTATGGCTCTGTCAGTGTGATTCATAAGAAAAACGTGCGGATTGTCGGCTATGGCGTCATCGATGGAAGCCGTGAGGAACGTACGTCGGATACTTTGCTCATCGCGGTGGACTATGATATCAACGGACGCGACCTTCGGGATGAGCAGGTGCTGCGCTCGTACATCCGCGAGAAGGGAATATTAAAGGGCTGCGTGCATCTGTACTCCTGCCAGGATTGCGAGGTTGCGGGCGTGATCACGCGCGACAGCTCCACCTTTGCCTATATTGTTGCCAACTGCGACCACGTAAACTGCGAATGGATCAAAACCATCGGCATGTGGCGCTACAACTCGGACGGCATCGACCTGTACAACAGCCGGCATGTACGCATTGCCAACGGCTTTTTCCGGGATTTTGACGACTGCATTGTGTTGAAGGGCATCAAGGGCTGGGACAGGTCAAATCAACACCATATCACGGTAACAGGCTGCACGGTGTGGTGCGATTGGGGTTCGGCGCTTGAAATCGGCGCGGAAACCTGCGCGGATGAATATGACAACATCGTGTGGGAAAACTGCGATGTCATCCACGCTTCGCATGTGTTTATGCGCATACACAACTCAGACCGTGCCCACGTGAAAAACGTGGTATACAGGGACATACGGTGTGAATACAGCCGGTACGACCTGAAGCCGGTTTACCAGGAGAACATGAGCCGGTACTACGACGAGTTCAGGCAGCATGGCACGCCGCTGCTGATCAGTTCCCCCGTTTATGACGGGCCGTACTCAAAGGACCATATTCTCGGGAAGACAAGCAATATCCTTTTCCAGAACATCACGGTTTATGGTCCGGAAGACATGCCGCGCCCCAAGTGCAGCTTTGGCGGCCAGGATCCCGAGCATTGCAACCGAAACATCGTCATTGAGAATGTCGTGATGAACGGCAGAAGGCTCAGCGCCGATGAACTGGACATTGAAAAGAGCGAATTCTGTGACGTAACCGTGAAGTAAAATGCAGCACAGCGCCGGCAGCATGCCGGCAAGCAGCGAAGAGACACGCGAACAGCAGAAAGGATAAAAGGATTTGATGGTCAACAACATCTTGCCCAACGACACGCGCCTGACGCGTTTCCTGCGGTATATGAAAAACAACTACCAGATGTATTTGCTGTTGCTGCCAGGCGTCGTGTTCATTTTCATCTTCTGTTATGTGCCGATGTATGGCATCCAGATTGCATTTAGGGATTTCTCCTTCCGGCGGGGCATTGTCGGCAGCAAGTGGGTGGGCATCAAGCATTTTGCCCGATACTTCGGTTCGTCAAACTTCTGGCCATTGATGCGCAATACGTTGGGGATCAGCCTCTATTCCCTGGCGGCAGGCTTTCCGGTGCCCATCATTCTGGCATTTATGCTCAATGAGCTCAGGTCCCAAAAGTTCAGAAGAACCGTTCAGATGATCACCTACATCCCGCACTTCATATCTGCGGTGGCTATCTGTTCGATGCTGACGCTGTTTATGGACCGTACCAACGGCGTATTCAACCATATCCTTGCCGCTTTTGGGTGTGAACGGGTGGCATTTCTTGCGGAGCCCAGGTATTTCAAAACGATCTACGTTCTCAGCGGCATCTGGCAAGGTGCCGGCTGGGGTTCCATCATCTACCTGGCGGCGCTGAGCAGCGTCGATCCGCAGATGATCGAAGCGGCAATCATCGATGGCGCCAACCGCTTTCAAAAAATCATCTACATCGATTTTCCGGCGATCCTTCCCACGATCATTACGCTGTTGATACTGAATGTCGGTTCTTTGGTCAGCGTAGGCTACGAGAAAATACTGCTCCTGCAAAACTCGCTGAACATGGAATCCTCGGATGTTATCGGCACATATGTCTACAGGCTGGGCATCAAGGACGCACAGTACAGCTACACCACGGCAATCGGCGTTTTCAACTCCGTTGTCAATGTCATCCTGTTGGTCATATGCAATGGCGTTGCCAGGCAAGTGTCCGAAACATCGCTGTGGTGAGGGGAGGTGGCATTGAATGGCTAAGTCAAAATTGATGAAAATGCGGAGAACCAGGTTTGATACGGTATTTGATACGGTCAATGTCATCCTTCTTGTCATCGTCATGGTCATCATCCTGTATCCGCTGTACTTCACGGTGATTGCATCCATCAGCGATCCGTGGGAACTGATGGGCGGCAATGTTATCTTGCTGCCCAAGGGGTTCACGCTGGAACCGTATACGAACATCTTCAGGAACAATGAAATATGGGTGGGCTACACCAACTCGCTGTTTTATGCCGGGGTCGGCACCATCTATGCGCTGGCAGTGACCATCCCCACCGCCTTTGTCATGAGTCGAAAAATCAAGGGTCATAACTTCTTCATGGCTTACTTCATGTTCACGATGTATTTCAGCGGCGGCTTGATTCCAACCTATGTGCTGATCAGGAACCTGGGCATGCTCGACACCCGCGCTGCGCTGATCATTCCTGCAGGCATGAGCATATACAACATGATCATTGTGCGCACATTTTACATGTCCAGCATCCCTGACGATCTGTTTGAGGCGGCTAAGATTGACGGCGCAAATGACTTCAGAATATTCTTCCAGATTGCGCTGCCGCTTTCAGGGGCTATCATCGCGGTGATTGCACTGTATTGCGCGGTCGGTCATTGGAATTCCTACATGGGCGCATTGATCTACCTGAACAATAGCGACAAGTATCCGCTGCAGCTGATTCTGCGCAACATCCTGCTGGAAAATCAAACGCTGAAAAACATCGAGGTGAGAAGCATGGACAGCCTGCAGATGGAAGCCATGATGCGCCGTTCGATGATGGCTGAGTCCATGAAATATGCGTTGATTTTCGTATCCAGCCTTCCGGTGCTTATTGCTTATCCTTTTGTGCAGAAGCATTTCGTCAAGGGTGTCATGATCGGTGCGCTCAAAGGATAAGCGTATCATAGAGAAAGGAGTGAGGAGAAAAGCATTCTACCCTGTATTCGCCCCTGTATTTAGGAACACCATCAATATTAGAAAGGAATGTCGTATCATGAAAAAATTGGTTTCTCTGTTGGTTTTGGTTTGCATGCTGCTCAGCATCGGCAGCGTTGTATTTGCTGCACCTGAAGACATCGATGTCAGTAAGTACAAGCTGGTGGATGAGCCGGCAACCCTCTCCTTCATTTCGCAGCGCGGCCAGTCCACAGGCGAGCCGCAAGACCAGTGGATGTGGCAGTGGCTGGAAGAGTTGACCGGCGTTACCTGCGAAGTTGAGTATGTGGATGGCACCGTTTGGAGTGACAAGAAGACCATCCTGATGGCTTCCGGCGATTATCCGGACATTTTCTTCAGCCCAAGCTTCTCCACGTCAGAGATTGCAAAGTTCGGCGCAGAAGGCATCTTCATTGACTTGAATGAGTTGGTGGATACCTACGGCACCAACATCAAGTGGGCCATCGAGGAATGGGTTCCGGGCACCCGTGCTGCCGCCACCCTGCCGGATGGCTCTTTGTATACCCTGCCCTATGTAAACAAGGGCAACCTGGTCTATTCCGATATGCGCACCTGGATCAACCAGGCGTGGCTGGACAAGCTGGAAATGAAAATGCCCACCACGCTGACGGAGTTCTATGATGTGCTAAAGGCTTTCAAGGAGAAGGATCCCAACGGAAACGGCGAAGCGGACGAAATCCCCTGGTCTGGTTCCTGGGAGAACTGGCCGAAGGGCAATGGCTTGATCTTCAATGCATTGGGCTTTATCACCGGCGGCAGCAACATTGCCGTAAAGGACAACCAGGCTGTGTACATGCCGCTGCACGAGGATTACAAGCTGTACCTGGAGTTTATGAGCAAGCTGTATGCCGAAGGCTTGATTGATCAGGACATGTTCACCCAAAATACTGAACAGTACCGCGTCAAGGGCAAGGCGGGCATTATCGGCTACTCCGCGGATGCCGCCCCGTTCCTGATGACTGCCTATGAGGAACATTGCTTCGATTACCAGCATGTGCTGCCGCTTACCTCTTCTGTGAATGAGACCCCCATATACTTCCAGCAAAATGGTTATTCCATGGGGTTCGCGGAGATATCGGATAACTGCAAGGATCCTGAGCTAGCCATTCGCTTCTTAGACATTCTGTATGATCCCTATATTGCGTATGGCTGCCTCTATGGACCGATATACTATACAGAAACCATGCCTGAAGACGATGAGTGGGCTCCCTTTGGTAGATATGTAACCAAGATAACCGAGGAGGATGTTGCCGCCGGCAAGTATTCGGAGGCCGCGTTGGGCATGGCTGTTACAGAGGCATATGTGCCGATCGCTAAGCCTGCATGGGAAGAAACCGAGTGGCAAACCAAGATGCGTACGACAGTTACCAACCCTGAGGACCTGGGGCCGTGGGATTGGTACTGCCGGTACATCGGACCGCGGGATAAGGGAACCGGGTTCCACATGGGCCTGGACGAGTGGTCGGGCTGCTACCTTACCTATGATGTTGACATGTATGCTGTGATGAACTGCGATCCGACAACGCTGGAAGGCGCATGGCGTTCATCGCAGGTTAACACGGTGACGAAATACTACACGCAGGGCATGCCCACCGTGTGGTTCACCGAGGAACAGCAGGAAGTCATCAACGAGCTGTGGACGCCGCTGGAGGACTATGTGAAGCAGATGGAAGCCAAGTTCATTACGGGCGCGGCTTCTCTGGATGAATATGACAGCTTTGTAGCAGAGCTGGGCAAACTGGGCGCAGAGGACATCCAAAAAATCTATCAGGATGCAACCGCAGCGTTCTTCGCAGCCAAATAACCCGAATTAGAAGGAAGTTGTACTGACAGAAGGCGCGGTGCGGCATCATAAGTCGCGCCGCGCCGAATCTTTCAGGCGGGACAGAGAATGGAGACAGATCATGAGCAGCAGGGTATATCCCATGTCGGTTGGCGAGCCGCCCAGCGCGGCATTCGCCATGACGGTTGATGGCGTACAGGTTCCCTTGTATATTGCACGGGTTTCGAAGGCGCCCATCAACCGGCGTTGGCCGGGGCACCAGCGGCCGGTTGAGCAAACGGAATTGGTAAGCTTTGCGCTGTTTGAAATGGATTCCCCCGCAGAGGTTGTGTTGAAACCCAGCAGGTCGTTTCAGCAGGTGGTTGTGCGGCCGCTTTCAAAACAGGTGCATCCGGTTTTTGACGAAGGTACCATACGCTTTCAGCTGCCTTCGGCAGGGGCTTATACGGTGGAATTGGATGGCTATCATGGTGCGCTGCATATATTTGCGGACAGGGTGAAAACCTATGACGTTGACCCTGAGGATGAGGATGTTCTTTATTTCGGCAAGGGCATCCATGATGTGGGCGTGATCCGCTTAACCTCCAACCAGACGCTTTTTATCGATGAGGGCGCCGTTGTGCATGCCCGCATTGAGGCGTATGATGCGCACAACATCCGCATTTTAGGGCGCGGCATACTGGACGGCAGCCGCAACACGGAAAAAATATTGTTCGAGTTTGGCGAAAAGGAAATAGAGCAGTTCAACAAGGGATTCGCGGTGACCAATGCCGAACGGCGCCACACGGTGCAGATTGAGTTTTGCGACAATGTGTGCATTGACGGCATCACCATCAGGGATTCGCTGGTTTACAATATCCGGCCGATAGCCTGCCGCGATCTCCGCATTGAAGGCGTGAAGATCATCGGCAACTGGCGCTACAATTCCGACGGCATTGATATGCATAACTGCGAGCGCGTGCACATCAAGGACTGTTTTGTACGCACCTACGATGATGCCATCTGCATCAAAGGCTTTGATTATGCACAGGATGAAGCCGACATGCTGCATAGCGGAACGATGCACGATGTTTTCCGCGACGTGCTGGTAGAAGGCTGCGTGATATGGTGCGACTGGGGCCGTTCGCTTGAATTTGGCGCGGAGACGCGTGCGCGGGAAATCTGCAACGTGACCTTCCGCAACTGCGACCTGATACGCAACTCATCCGTCGCGATGGATGTGCAGAACGTTGATTATGCGGTGATCCACAGCGTTTTGTTCGAGGATATCCGCGTGGAATACGACGAGGTTTCCCAACCTCCGCGAATTCAGCACGACGACCTGGACGTATACGTGGAGGACCCCCAAAGCACCTACATGCCGGGGTTGTTTGGCTCCTATATTACGTACATACCCGAGTATTCCAAGGACGGCAAAAAGCGCGGCATCAACCGCGACATTGTGTTCAGGAACATACACGTCACCGCGCCGAGGATGCCCAAGTCCTTCATTGGCGGATACGACGAAAACCACATGTCATCCAACATTCGGTTTGAGAACATTTATTTGAATGGCAAGCGCCTGACAAGCCTTGAAGAAGCCCAAATTCATCTGAACGAATTTACATCGGACATTCGGTTCTGCTGACAGCGTGCCATGCCGGATAGAGGTTGTCGCACCGCGGCATCGTCCGGCCTGCGGAGCGCGAGGATTCTGCCGGTATTCCGGCGGGAAGGGCAGCAGAATGAACAGCAGGCAAATGGATCATTAGACTGTCATCACCCCCACCCTGCAGTTTGACCGTCACCACCGTCACCACCGTAACCACTGCCACCACGCATGCTGATGATGATCCTATTTTCTCTGTATTTTCAACAGGTTTACGGCTTGCGATTCTACCCGGCAGCGTGCAGGAGCGCATGCATCGTCATCACCCCCACCCTGCAAGTTGACCGTAACCACCGTCACCACCGTCACCACCGTCACCACTGTCACCACTTGGTTTTATCTGAGGGTAAAGAACAATCAAAAACCAATCCGGGCTGTTCCCAAAAAACAGTCGGGGTTGGTATTTCTATATTATTTTAATATTTTATTTATTATTGTATCTTCTTCCCCTACAAGAGACAGTATGAATGCATATGGTTACAGTGGTTACGGTGGTGACGGTCAGATGTACAATGGAGGCAAGCAGCGCAGCCATCGATTCTGCATATGGACAGGAACGGCACAGGCATCCGGCACACAGACAGAACTGCTGAAAGCCTCTATTATTGCAGGAAAACACAGGGAAATAGGGCGTTTCAGGCACACGCTCCGTCATGTAACAGAGGGATTTCAGCGTGCGTGGTGACGGTGGTTACGGTGGTTACGGTGGTTACGGTCAACTGCACTCCGATTGGCGCTTCCGCGAACATTGCCGGTATCGGTATCCTGCGCAAAGCCGGCTATGAGGTGAAAACAACGGACTTCACCCGAATTGGCATTCCGTTTACTTTGGCTGCGGTGATTCCTGCATACATTTACTTCTGGTTGCTTTACGCTTAAATCGTATGAATACGTAAAGGGGCTGCAGCAAAAAGCAGCCCCTTTATCATCAAATGAGCAGGACTTGCGCGTTTTAGAACCTTTTCTGACCTTTTTTTGCGGAGTATCAAGTTGCGAATTTAAGCTGACCCACAGAAAAGTTTAATCGATAATAGTATTATCCTTTAAGATCTTTAATCATGAACTATTATGTTTAAAATCCATTTTTAGTAAGTTCAATAAGTTCTTTGAGAAGATCATTTTAGTTGTCTTGATACGATTAGTTAGCATCATTCTTTATTCATAACATTATCAATAAATAAAATTATTGATAGAAAATAATGTCAGCATCGTAATTTGGTTCGTTTTTGATACCATATCTTATATATTCCAACAGAGGTGCAATTGAGGTGTATTCTCTCAGATATTCACCCAGTTTCCGGAGAACCATTTTTACTTCTCAGAGAAAGCCTGTTGCGCAGACGACCAAAACGAATGATTGAATTTAGCTCATGTTTAGTATATCATGTAAGTGAAAGGGGCTGGTTTATATGAGCGACAAGGTTTATACGCTTGATGAAATCAAAGCAATTGCGCATCCTATCGCGCAACGCTATGGCATTTCTGCTCTCTATCTATTTGGCTCCTATGCGAGAGGCGAAGCAACACCCCAAAGCGATATGGATTTCCGTGTGGATAGAGGCAGCCTTGTCGATCCTTTAGCGCTGGGCGGCTTGTACAGTGATTTGGAGGACAGCTTTCAAAAGAAGCTGGATGTGCTGACAACCCAAATGCTCTCTCCTGCCTTCCTGGACAGCATTCGCGCGGAAGAGGTGTTGATTTATGCAAACACCTAATCACGACAAAAATATTATAGAACACATTCTGCGTTATTGCAATCAGGTTGAAACAGCGCATCGGGATTTTCAGCATTCTAAGGATAAATTTATTGAAAGTACGACTTATCAGAATGCAATTTCGATGTGTATCCTTCAAATTGGTGAGTTGGTTGGCAGATTAACGAATGCCTTCAAGGCTAACCATTCTGAAATTCCATGGCACAAGATACGCGGTATGCGAAACTATGTTGCGCACAAATACGGCGCCATTGATTTTGAAATCGTCTGGTTCGCATCAACAAAGAGTATTCCCGACTTACGGTCATTCTGCGAGTTTTTTCTTTCTGAATGAGACAAATTGCGTAAACATGCTATGAAAAAGGCTTTGCGGCCTTTCTCGCACCTATGTGCAGTCGGCTATGCTGACGATGTCGATCAAATCTTATTTGAACGCATCGTGTAATTTCGCAGGGAATAGAAGCTTGCTCAGGCTGTCCAAACCAGCTCTTTCATATTTTGATATGAAAAAGCCGCCTTGTTGCGGGCGGATAGTTGCCGGGTTAGGGTTCATTAGGGTTGGTTAGGGTCTAATCTTTGTAGCGCAACCACATGCTCAGCACCTTCACGGTCTTTTGGCTCTCATTCACCATGTACGCCAGGCGGTGCTGGAGGTCGATGCGCCGGGAGCAGCATTCCTTCAGGTCGCCCGCCAACTTTTCACAGGCGGGCGGCGCGCGCAGCGGTTCTTCTGCCAGCAGGGCGCGGGCTTTGTTTTCCAGTCCTGCCTGCTTCAGCCGCGCCATGTCCTTCTGCGCCTTGCGCGTCAGCAGCATGGTGTACGTCACCAGGGCTCCTGCGGGTCACACACCGCGCAGTCCTCCGGGCGCTCCGCCATGCCCTCCCGCAGGCTCTGCGCCGGCAACTGGTTGCTCAGCAACTCCATGGTGGCCAGCATCCCCCGGTATTCCTCGTTTTTTAGCAATCATGTCTTCTTTCGGGAAAGGTTCCTTCACTAACCTTTTTCTTCTTGTCTTCATACATGGAAGCATCGATTTTTTTTAAAAAATCATCGATCGATTCCTGCTTGCTTTGGTATATACAGTACCCAATGGAGAAATTTATCTGATAGGGTTTCTTGCCTGATTCATTGAACAATGCTGTCTGTGTTTTAATGATGTCAATCATATCCATCATTTCTTTCTTAGCGTTTATGTTCATCAATATGATAAACTCATCGCCCCCATACCTGCATATAACCCCTTTATCGCCCACAGCTTTGTGCAGCAGCTTTCCAATGGTAGCAATCGCATCATCTCCCATAACATGCCCGAATGTATTATTGATGCCTTTGAAGTTATCAATGTCCAACATAATGCCGGCAGGGACACCGGCTGCATCCTTTTTTTTGCTATACATCAACAACAGGTTGCCTAAGTACTGTCTGTTGAACAATCCCGACAGCACATCGATATAAGATGCTTCATTTTGAACATTGATGAATAGATAAACCATCCCGATAGACACGCCGAGCCACACAAGGGAGTATCCATAAAAGAAGAACTGCAGCAGGCTGCCAATCATAATGGGAACCATAAACAGAACAGCAGGCAGAAACAAATACTTATGTACCTTCCTACGATGCGAATAGATTAATATAACCCCATATGCCAGATAAAAGTATGTGACAGCATATGGAATGATATATAAATCTGTTCTCTGATAAACATTGTATTGATCGACCACAAAAAATACAGGTGTTACCAGGTTAATAAAGCAGCCGGTAATCGTGATGACGGCAGGTATGGCCACAAAAGGGTATATCCGCCTGATTCTTTTCATGTCTGTAAACAATTTATAATCCGCATATACTGTCCAGGAATAAGCAAATATGATATTGACAATAAATAAAATGACGTTCAGCACGATCAGCAATGCATGATATCCATATGCCATTTTGCCATCCATCAAAAAAACAACTGTTTCAACGACGCATTGTATCATATTTAAAACAACCATCGCATAGTATATCTTTTCGTCAAGCATTACATGGCGCGGTGATCTTTTTGAACCCGATAGAATAACCAATAACAACATGACGGCTGTTCCATTTGCAATCAATATCGCCGGGACATTAATCATTTCCAACATACCTCCTTTGCCCCGCCATTATAGCATCTTTTCACGTCAGTTGGACAGCGGGATTTTGAGCATCATTTCCATAACCGCCTTTTTATAATGATTAGAAAAAACAACCCCCTGTGCTTATCATGGCGCAGCCGCAGGCTTGTCCCCGGAAATACGCATACCATTTGCTGCCGGCGGCGCCGGTCCACACATTGTTAAGCAAAAAAACACACTTTTGACACAGAGAGGCTTTATCTTCAGGCTGCGGCAGAGAATTGCCGCGATGAAAGGAGAGGACTCACATGAAGAAATGGACAGGAATGCTGGCATTGGCGCTCACGCTTGTCATGGCGATGGGCCTAGCCCTCCCGGCTTATGCGGAGGAAACGCTTGAGGACATGCTGGTCAAAGCCTACCAGGAGGAGCAGGCAGTGCTTGCCCAGTATGAGGCGGTGCTGGATGCCTTTGGTGATGTGCGGCCGTTCGCCAACATCGCCCAGGCGGAACGGAACCACATCAGCCATCTGGAAATACTGCTGAAGGCTTACGACATCGCGCTGCCGGAGGCGCCCGAAAAGGGCAGCGTGCAGGCGCCCGCCACGATAGCGGAAGCTGTGCAGCTTGCCATCAAGCTGGAACAGGACGACATGGCGCTATACGAAGCGTACCTGCAGCAGGAGCTGCCCGACGACGTCAAGTTCGTGTTTGAGCGGCTGCGGTTGGCTTCAGAGAATCATCTGCGCGCGTTGGAGCGCGCCCGGGTGGGTGCGGACAATCAGCCCGGCGGTGTACAGCCCGGCCGGGGCCGGCAGGATGCTGCGCCCGGCGGCAAAGCGCCCGGCATGGGCCGGTACGGCTATGCGCAGGACGGCAACCAGACACCTCCCCGAGGCCGGGGTGGCGCAGGGCAGGATAAGGCGCCCGGGCTTAACCGCCGGCAATCCCCCCGCGACAATGCGCCCGGCGGCAGGCAAGGCCGTCAGGGCGGCGGACGGGGCAGGTAATAAAACGTGCTGAACAAATAACTCTGCTGCCGTCAGCATGATACAATGATCTGATACAACCTAACGAAATGACCAAAGCGCCTGCGGTTTGCGGGCGCTTTGGTTCGTGTTCATGTACTCTGTATGGATGTGTGTTGACTTAGTCAAAATCACTTGCTATAATCTAATTAGTCAAACGACTAATCAGATTTCAGGAGGATTATCATGGATAAGAAAAAGGTATTGAAAGCTATTGCTGATGAAACGCGCATGAACATTTTGAAATTGCTTCTGCGGCACAATTATTGTGTCCGAGCGCTGGCAAACGAGCTGAACCTAACCGAAGCAACGATATCCCAGCATCTGAAGGTGTTGCGGGAGGCGGGCCTGCTTGTTGGAGAAAAACGCGGATATTTCATGCACTATACCGTAGAACGCCCGGTATTGCATGAACTGGCAAAGGAGATTAAAGCTTTGGCAGACATCGAGCAGGAAGCCTGCCAACCGGAAAAACGCGACGATTGCCCTGCCAATGAAAAGCAGGAATGTTCCAGGAGAGGTACGTGCAGTGACGAGGTTAAGGAGTTTTGCCACGGTGCAGACCGCAGCAAGGGAGAATAAAGGTCGTGGGAATGGTCAGTGTCTCAAACCTAAAGAAGACCTATGGCAACTTCACTGCTGTAGATCATATCTCTTTTAACATTCAAAAAGGCGAAATATTCGGGTTTCTGGGACCGAATGGAGCGGGGAAAACATCTACGATCAACATGCTCATCGGTCTGTCCCGGCCAACTGCCGGAGAGATTACAGTGGATGGCATAGATGTAAGAAGGCAGACGAAAAAGGCACAGGCTATGATGGGGATCGTCCCGGATGAAAGCAATCTATACAATGAAATGGATGGGTTTGACAATCTCTGTTTTTGCGCTGCGCTGTATGGGATGCGCAAGGAAGAAAGGGAGCCGAAAGCCCGTCAGCTGTTGGAGCAGTTCAGGCTGAAGGATGCGGGAAAACGTCCGTTTAAAGCTTATTCCAAAGGAATGCGCCGCAAGCTGACCATCGCGGCGGCGCTTATCCACTCTCCGCAGATTTTGTTTCTGGATGAACCGACAACAGGAATTGACGTAGAGAGTTCCAGACAAATTCGCGATATGATAGTGGAACTGAAAAAGAAAGGAACCACCATCTTTCTTACTACTCACTATATTGAGGAAGCGGAACGCATCTGTGACAGGATCGCTTTTATAGCGGAGGGGCAGATTGTTGCATCAGGCACTGTTCCCCAACTGATGGAAAGTGTTTCCCATGGCCATGCGATCCAATTTGTTGCTGATAAAAGCGTCGAAAGTTTACCCGTTGAACTGCAAAACCATTTTAAGGGAAGCAAAGTCACAATCCAGCCTGATCATTCGCTTGTAATGCTGTCGGAACAGCGCATTCCGCTATTCCCGGTCATGGAGTTTTTTCATGACAAAGGGGTTGAGGTGTATGAAGCACGAGAACTGCGCCCTTCTTTGGAAGATGTCTTCGTCGAGCTGACCGGCATTGAATCTTCCGTGCTGAAGAAAGACAAGGAAAAAGGAGGCCGCCAATGAAAAGCTGGATTGCATTTTGGAACATCTTGAAAAAAGATATAAAAAACTATTATCTCAAACCGCCAAACATCAGCTGGGGCATCATTTTCCCTCTTTCATGGACGCTCATGCAGCTCATACGTGCTCCTGACGGGAACCTTTTGGAGTTGCTCCCCGGCCTTATATCCATGAGTGTTCTGTTCGGCACAACCTCTATGCTCGCTGTTACAATTACCTTTGAGCGGAGCGGGAGATCGTTTGAGCGGCTGCTGCTGGCGCCAATCAGTTTAAACGTTATGGTGCTGGCAAAAATTGCGGGAACGATTCTGTTCGGCATTTTCAATGCATTTGTCCCGGTTGTTTTCGCAAGCTTCTTTATCGATTTAAGTGCAGTAAACTGGGGTCTGCTGTTGCTCGCAGTGTTGATGATTGCCGTAACTTCGGCATTAACCGGGCTATTGATTGCAGTATCGGCTAAGCAGGTGTTTGAAGCGCAGACATTTTCAAACTTCTTCCGCTTTCCAATGCTTTTTCTCTGCGGGCTGTTTATACCAATTTCACGTTTGCCTCTTGTTCTGCGACTTGTCTCGTTTTGTCTGCCGCTTACTTACGGAACCGATATCCTCAAAGGCACGATTATGGGAACCAATACCCTTTATCCGTTGCTGTCTTTCGGGATGTTGCTAATCTTTACGGCGGCACTTTTTTTAACCTGCCGGCACAATATCAATCGTAAATGGATTTTGTAAGAGATGAACCCAATCCAATGCGGTGTCAACAGAAAGCATCGACATGAGGTTTGCGACCTCACCCAGCCTTTCGGGCTTATTCATCCTCCAGCCGCATCAGGCGCAGCTTGCCGTCGGCTTCGCTGATGAATTGGTCCAGGCTGATCTGCCCTTCCCGGAAGCGGCAGAACAGCTGGGCCAGCTCGGGGTGGTCGGTGAGCAGGCTGAAGGTGCGGTCCTCTATGACGGCGTGCTGCATCATGTGGCGGTACATGGCAATTTCCTCCGGGCTTACCGAGTAGCGCATGGCTTCCTGACTTAGCCGGCGCTGCTTTGCTTCGTTCAGCTGCTGCTCCAGGGCGTGCCGGTCATCCTCGCCGGCTGTTTTCAGCTGCCCGGCAAGGGCGTCCTCCTCGGCCTGCAGGCGGGCGAGGATGTCCTCGATGCCGGGCGGGCTGATGGGCTCGTTTTCGTCCGGGTATAGCTTGATGCGCATATTGGGGCTGAGGGCGGCGATGTAGCCCTCGACGAAGCGCAGCGCGGCGTCCGGGCTTTTGCTGCGGGCGCTGAGGGCGATATAGCCTGCGCGCACGGGCACCACGGGCGGCGTGTCGCTGTCAGCCTGCAGGTGGACGGGCCGAATGTGCTCTTCCGGCGCGCCGGCGTTGTACATGGTCAGGGTGCCCAGGAAGGCGATGGTCTCAGACAGCAGGCTGGGCATGTGGTACCAGGCGTAGTCGCCTTCGGGCCTGTTCAGCGAGGCGATGTCCAGCCCCTGGGCCATGCCGATGAGCCGGCGCAGCAGCGGGGTGTCAAACGCCATGGGCGCGCCTTCTTTTGCCAGCGCCGCGGCGTTCATGCGCAGCGCCAGCTGGTACAGCCCGCTCAGCGGCTCGTTCCAGTTGCCCAGCGCGTTGATGCCCTGGAAGCGGTCGGCCTTGTCATCAGCCCAGGCGGACAGCAGCCGGCACACATCCTCAAAGGTGGCGGGGATGGACAGCCCTGTCTGCTCAAACAGCGCCGGGCGGGCCATCAGCTGCAGGTTCTCGGTGTGCACGGGCACCAGGTAGATGGCGTCGCCCCGCCGGGCCTGCTGCTGAAACAGGGGGTCGCACCGGTCCAGGTGCGCGCGGATGGCGGGGCTGCCGCTCAGGTCCATCAGGTAGCCCTTGTCGATCAGCCGCGCCAGCTCGTCCCGCTCGGAGGTTAGGAACATCACGTCGTAATCGGCGGCGCCGGTGCTGACCATCTGCCCCAACAGTATGGCGGTGTCCTGCCAGATGGTGTCCACCTGGCTGACCGGCACGCCGGGGATGGCTTTCAGCGCCTTCTGGTTGGTCTGGAAATCGGGCGGGTTGCCGTAGAGGGTGAGCACCCGGGTGTCCTTAGCCAGCGGCACGGTGGGGTAGATCACGGCGCTGTCGATGGCCAGCACGGCGCAGCGGTCGTCCGGCAGCGGCACGAGGCGGTCGCCGACGCCTTCGAAGAAGAAGCCGCGGAGCAGGTGGGCGCACAGCGCCTCGGCGCCGGAGGCGTCGCGCCGGTACAGCTTGCTGTTGCTCAGGTACAGCAGGGCGTCGGCGGCAGTGTCCCAGGCAAAGGCGGCTTCGTACTCCGCCAGCGGCTGCTCTAACTTGCCCAGCGTTTCGGCGCTGCCGCTGAGGGGGTCAAAGGCGATCAGCCCGGGCTGCTGCGCCGCGGGGTCCGGGGTGTTGGCCGCTGCCCAGGCGTCCATGTGAAGGCCCAATAGCAGGCCGTCCCGGTAGGCGGCGATGGCCTGCAGGTGTTCGGGGGCTTTCGGTTCAAGCAGCTGCCCGTCAGCCAGGCGCCAGGCGACCAGGCGCGTCTTGTAGCCGCCCATGCTTTGCGGGCGGTACAGGGCGTACAGCGCGTTGCCCGCAAGCACGATGTGCTCGGGCTGGATGGCTTCGTCATCCGGGTCCTCAAACGCCGCGTTTTGCAGCCGCAGCCCTTCGCCCCGGGTGATCGTTCCGTCCTGGAGGGTGAGCGGCTCCAGCAGGCATGCGTCGTTGTAGAAGCCGTACAGGCGGTCGCCCTCGGCAACAAGCCAGGGGGAGCCCGGCAGCGCGGCGGCATCGGCGATGCGGCGCGGCGCGCTGTCGCCGGACGCAAGCGCGTACAGCCCGCCTTCAGCCAGCGCCAGCAGCTCTCCCTGATACAGGCATTGGCTGCCCACGATCAGCGGGGTGTCATCGTATGAAAGCGTCAGCGGACCATCCGCCAGGGCAGGCAGCAGCGGGAACATCAGCAGCGCTGCCACACAGCATGAAAGGATTCTGCGAAGCATGGGGATACCTCCTTGTACATAGATGTCGGTGGATGTCAGTGCATGTCAGGGGCGGGGCGTGGTAGATTGGCCCTGGGGCGATCATTGCCCCGGAAGGGAGGAAAAGGGAATGGCATCATCCCCTGCGGCAAAGCCGCGGAAACGGGCAGCCAAGGTAATGGTGGAGCAGCTGAGGCAGGCAGCCATCGCCAACCTGAAGGAACTGCTGGACAACAAGGCCCTGTCGGCGGCGGACCTGCTGCGCGTCATCGCGCTGGACGGCGGCGAGGCAGCCGCGGCTGAGGGCGACTTCATGCTGGTGCTCAGGGAGGACGGCGATGGCGGCTGAACCCCGGCGGCTGGTTGTGCCGGCTGGCTTTTTCAACGCCTGCTACGCCAGACACCTGACGGCGCCGCAGCGGTACCAGATTTTCTTTGGCGGCGCGGGCAGCGGCAAAAGCGTGTTCGTGGCTTCCCGCGTGGTGCTGGACGCCATGTGCGGCCGGAGCACCCTGGTGGTGCGGCAGGTGGCCAGGGCGTTGCGGGCCAGCTGCCTGAACGAGGTGGTGAAGGCGGCGGGGCGCCTGGGCTTGGCCGGTTTCTTTGCCCTCAACCGCACCGACATGACCTACACCTGCCAGGTTTCCGGCGCGCAGATCCTGTTCGCGGGGCTGGACGACGTGGAGAAGGTGAAGTCCATCACGCCGGCAAAGGGCGTGCTGACCGATGTGTGGGTCGAGGAGGCCACCGAGACGGCCTGGGCCGATGTGAAGCAGTTGGAGAAGCGCCTGCGGGGCATCAGCCGGCACCCCAAGCGGATGACCCTGACCTTCAACCCCGTCAGCCGCGGGCACTGGATCTACAGCGAGTTCTTCGCCGGGTTTGCCGACGGCCAGCGGGAGCTGGTGACGGACAGGCTGCTGATCCTGCGCACGACCTACCGGGACAACCGCTTCCTGATGGCGGACGACCGCGCCGCCATCGAGGGCGAACGGGACGGATACTTCCGCTCGGTGTACACCCTGGGCGAATGGGGCGACGCGGGCAGCGCCATCTTCACGGCCTGGCGCGCGGAGGACCTGAGCGCGCTGCGCAAACGCGCGGACTGCCTGCGCTGCGGGCTGGACTTCGGCTATGCCGGCGACCCGGCGGCTGCCGTCCTGGCGCACTACGACCGGCGCAACAAGCGCCTGTACATCTTGGACGAGCTGTACCTGCGGGGGCTGTCCAACGATGGGCTGGCTGCGCGCCTGAGGGCGTTTGCCGGGGGTTGCCCCGTCGTCTGCGACAGCGCGGAGCCCAAGTCCATCGCTGAGCTGCGGCGCCTGGGCGTGCGCGCCCACCCCGCCCGGAAAGGGCCGGACAGCGTGCTGCACGGCATCCAGTGGCTGCGGCAGCATGAGATGGTGGTGGACGCGCGGCTGACCCACATCAAGGAGGAGCTGGCCAACTACCGCTGGCGCAAGGACAGCCGCGGCCAGGCGATGCCCATCCCGGAGCCCGGGCAGGACCACCTGATCGACGCGCTGCGCTACGCCATGGAAGGCGACAGCCAGGGGCGGCAGGCGAAACTATACTAAATTGTATTGAGCCAATCATTGAAGCTAACGCTCCGGGGAAAATCCCGGGGCGTTGGTTTGTGATCAAGGGGTCTCTTCTTCCACATGACGCCGCTCCGCCTGGAGGCGGCTGTTGGTGACACTCCATGTGATTTCGCGCAGCTCGCCGGTTTCTTTGTTTTCTAACGTGAAGATCAACAAAACATCGGAAAATTCGCCGTTGTTGTCAAGAAGATGGCGGATTCCGTCGTATTGCTTCAAGGAGAACTGCGTGCCATAATCCGGCGTCTGCGACAGGATGTCCATGGCATGTTCAACATATTGTGCCCTGGCGCTGTAGGCGGACCGCAGGCTGGCCAGAAGGCTGTCTTTTGACGGATGCTCATTGTTGTAGTTTGTGAATGCCCGCTCCAGGGACTGCAGGTCATGTTCTTCATCCGCTTCGCCGCCTTTGATGCGGATCGTGGTTTCTAACTGGCTGTTGCTGATGTGGGCGACATACCACTCTTTCAGCGACAGGTCGGCATTGTAATACACGACATAAATGACATCGCGCTGCATGGCTGGATCAAGGCGGAAAGCCGCGCTGTCTATCGGGCTGATGGTCACCCTCCAGGCGGCAGGGGGCTGGTCGGCTTCTGCCATTGGCTGGACATCGACAGCCCACCTGTTTTCCGGGGTGAATGCCGTACCGATGATGTTCTCCAGATAGTCCGGCGCGGTGCGGCGCAGCATGCCCTGCGGGTCGTCCGGCATATCGATGGCGATGTCCTTGCCTGCCTGCGCCCTGGCGGCCAATTCGCCGTAGCTATCTAAGAACGGCGGGCTGTTTTCCAGCGCCGCGCCGATCACCTGGCCGGTGAGCAGGTCGGTGGTGAACGTATAGCTGCTGCCCGACGCCATGTCCACCACTGCCAGGTGGTGCCCGCCGATGGCGTATGCCCAGCCTAAGTCCGGCCGGTACTCGCGGATGTTGGTCACGGCGGGCTGCAGGAATTGCCCATCGGGCGCCTTGATACCCTGGGCTTTTTCGGCGAACAGGCTGCGGCTGGCTTCCACGCCCCAGTCGGCGGCGCCGAAGGCTTTTTCATACTGGGGCTGCACAAACCGGTTGTAGAAATCCGCGCTCGGTATGACGGCGCTGTTAGCCTGCCGCTGCGCGGGAAGCCGGGTTTCTTTGCCCGGCTCGCTGGCGGCGGCAGCGTCTGCCGGCGCCGCTGTGCCGCCGGCGGCTTCCCGCAGCGCGGCCAGCCGCATCATCTGCCCATAGGTTACCGTCAGCACGGCGGCGTCGCCCTCCGCCGTGCAGCGGAACAGCCGGATGGGCTGGTCCAGCACGGGCTGCAGCGCGCTCATCTCCGGGATGTACACGGGGTCGCTCAGCAGGTTGTTGGTGAGGCTGCTCAGCAGCTTCTGGACGGGCAGGGAGCCGTTGGGAAAGGCGCTGACGCCGTACAGCGTGCTGCCCTGGTCGGCCAGGATGAAGCTGTAGACGATCCCGTCGGAGTAGGCGTCGCCGCCCCCCAGCATGGCGAACAGCTTCATGCACCGGTCCATGGGCACCGAAAACGGATTCAGGTCGGTGGCGGTGTTTTTCACCATATCCAGCGGCAGCACGTCCAGGGGAAAGGCGTCAAGCCGCTGCGGGAACCGGCCGGGCGGCTGCGGGGTGGAGGGTACGACCATGTCGGCCTCCGACTCCGGGCTGTACGTGGGAAGGAGCAGGGTAGCCTCCGGGCTGAGCGTGGGCAAGGTGTCCGGGGAAAAGGCAGTTGCCACGGGCAATTGCGTTTCCAGGGAGCTGAGCGTGGCCTCCATCGTTGGTATGGGCATGGGCGCCGTTGTCTGCTTAGGCGCCGGCGTCGCGTAGGGGTCGGCCGTGCCGGCCGGGGGCGCCTCGGCAAAGGCCACCGGCTGCCCGTTTAGCGACGCGTCCATCAGGCTGTTCATCATCACTGGCAGCGCCAGCGCGATGACGGCGGCCGCCAGCACCGTGGCGGCGGCTGCGGCAAACATTTTTTTCCGCTTCATGGGTCATGATCCTCCTTTGTGTTGGTGCGGTCATGGCCATGGTAAGCCGCCGGTGTTTCAGGCTTGTCACTTTGTTGTATCCGACCTGTAAACAATACCGTTGCCTCGGTGCCTTTGCCTTCCTCGCTTTGGATGATCAATTCCGCCCGGTGCAGCGCCGCGATGCGCCGGCACAGCGCCAGCCCCAGGCCCGCCCCCTGCTGCGCGCGGGCGCGGGAGGCGTCGGCCATATAGAAGGCTTCGGTGATGTGGGGCAGATGCTCCTTAGGGATGCCGGCGCCGCGGTCTGTCACGCGCAGCAGGTTGTCCCGCGCCTCAAACACCACCTCGCTGCCGGGGGGCGAGGCTTTGACGGCGTTGGTCAGCAGGTTTTCTATCAGCGAGGTGATGAGGTCGCTGTCGCAAAACAGGGTGTCGATGCCGATGTCAGCCCGTATGGCGACGCCGGCGGCGTCGCTCAAATGCCGGGCGGCGTCCCGCGCCTGGTCAAACATGGCCTGCACGCTGGCGGGCTGCATGTCGGGCGCCCTGCCGCCGTCCAGCCCGGCGATGGCCAGCAGCTTGAACGCCATGCGTTCCAGCCGCTCGCCCTGCGCCACGATGGCGCTCAGCGCCGTCTGGCGCCGGTGCTCGTCCACATTGGACCGACGCAGCAGGTCGGCGTAGCCGATGATGCCGGTCATGGGCGTTTTCAATTCGTGGGCCATGTCGGCGATGAACTGCTTCTGCTGCGCGTCCTGGCAGACCAGCCGGGCCACATGGTCCTCCACGGCGCCGGCCATGTGGTTGAAAGCCAGTGCCACGCTGCCCACCTCGTCGCCCGGGCGGACCACCTGCGCGCGGGCGGCATAATCGCCCTGGGACAGCCGCCTGGCTGCGCCCTCTAAGCGCCGCAGCGGGCGCAGGTTCACCCGCACCGCGGCGGCCAGCAGCGCCGCCAGCAATGCCGCCATGAAGAGCAGCAGCGCTGCGGCGCGGACAGCCTGCTCCCGGGCGGAAGCGTATACACGGCTGATGTCCCAGCCGAAATAGACGGAAAAATCCCGCCCGAGCGTGCCGAAGCCGCCCCGAATCAGCTGGTATTGGCGGCTGTCCAGCTCCACCAGCGCATAAGTGGCTGCAGCCTGGGGCATCAGGCCCAGCAGCGGCGCGTTGTATTCCGAAAAATTATCGTGCATCAGGCGCCCCGTGCCGTCGGTCACCGCCACCATGGGGGCGTTGGTCATGTAGCGCGTGGTGATGCGCACGGCGCGCTGAAAGGCTTCCTCGCTGTCCAGGCCACCGAAGGCTTCGATGCTGGCCTTTAGCGCCGCCGTGTACATGTGGTAGGCGTCCAGGCCGCGGCCGGTTTCGCTGGCCAAATCCTCCCGGAAGGTGCGCGCCAGCAGCACGCCCGCCGTCAGCGATGCCGCCAGCAGGCTGAGCACCAGCGTCGTGATGACCAGCCGCGCCGACAGCCTCATTGCGGCACGTCCAGGCGGTAGCCCAATTTGTATACGGTTTTGATGATGTCCTCCCAGCCCAACTTGCTGCGCAGGCGCTGCACGTGCACATCCACCGTGCGCGTGCCGCCTAAATAGTCGTAGCCCCAGGCGGCTTCCAGCAGCTGCTCCCGCGACAGCGCCATGTTTTTATGCCGCATGAACAGGTGCAGCAGTGCAAACTCCTGCGGGGTCATGTCCACAGGCTGCCCCCGCTGCGACACGGTGTGGGTGCGGGTGTCCAGCGTGACGTCGTATGCCGACAGCGCCGTGCCCAGCGCGCCATGCCGCGTGAGGATGCCGTCCACCCGGGCCTGCAGCTCCACGGGGTGAAAGGGCTTCAGCATATAGTCCTCCGCGCCCAGGCGTAGGCCGCGCACGCGGTCGTTGACGTCGATGCGCGCGGTTAAATACAGCACCGGCGGCACGGCAGCCCCCTGCGCCTTCAAACGCTCTAACAGGGTGAAGCCGTCCAGCCCCGGCATCATCACATCGACGATGGCCAGGTCATACGCCCTGGCGGTGATCAGCCTGAGCGCTTCAGCGCCGTCGTGGCACATTTCCGCCGTGTGCCCCGACACGCCCAGCGTCGTGGCCACGAGCTCGGCGATGGTCAGGTCATCCTCTGCGATCAATATCCGCGCCATACACCCCTCCTGCCGCCATGATACCATCCCGGTGGGAAATAGTTGTCACGGAGTTGTAAATCCATGCGCGCTGCGTGTTTACGTCTTCATCATAATGGCGGGGGGAGGAAGTGTCAAAGGCTTGCTCGTTATTTGAGATCAGCACAATAACGCGTTATAATGCAAAGGAACAATGCGCCGGGGTTGGAGGATTCAATGCTTATCAGAAAAATGACCATGGAAGATTATGATGCCGTCTATCAGCTCTGGATTTCGTGCACTGGAATGGGGTTGAACAATTTAGACGATTCCCGGGAGGGCATTCGGAAGTTTTTGGATAGAAATCCGGAAACGTGTTTTGTTGCCGTTCAGGATGATATTGACGGCGTCATCCTGGCAGGGCATGACGGACGCAGGGGGTTTATTTATCATACAGCAGTCAGGCTTGAGCACCGTCATCAAGGCATCGGATCAACCTTGGTTTCGGCGGCGATACATGCTTTGGAAGAACTGGGGATTACCAAAGTGGCTCTGGTGGTTTATGAGGACAATCAGGCGGGCAATGCTTTTTGGGAAAAACAGGGGTTTACCGTGCGGGATGATTTGATTTACAGAAACAAAACCATCAACCTCACGATGAAGAAACTCTGAAGGGTCCCGCTATGCTATTGCATTGCGGAGGTATGATTTGGCGAATGCTTGTCTTACAGCAATCTGATATTCTATAATGGTATACGGCAACATGATTATTTAAGTTAGGAGAGATCAAATGGCAAAGAGAATCGTGATCATCGGTGCGGCAGGGCGTGATTTTCACAACTTCAACACCGTCTACAGAAACAATCCCAACTACAAGGTTGTGGCGTTCACCGCCGCCCAGATTCCCGATATAGCCGGCCGCCGCTATCCGGCCGATCTCGCCGGCTCCCTGTATCCTGAAGGGATACCGATTGTGGAGCAGGGCGAGCTTGCCGGGCTTATCAAAAACGAAAACGTCGATGAGTGCATTTTTTCCTATAGCGATATTCACTATCATGATCTCATGAACCTCGGCGCTCTTGTCAATGCTGCGGGAGCCGGCTTTACGCTTTTAAGCCCCAGGGCAACGATGATCCCCAGCAACAAGCCCGTCATCGCTGTGTGCGCCGTGCGAACAGGCTGTGGAAAGAGCCAGACTTCCCGCAAAATCATCGAGATTCTCCATGGAAAAGGCCTGAAGGTCGTCGCTGTGCGCCATCCCATGCCCTACGGCAATTTGAGCGAACAGAAGGTACAGCGTTTTGCCACCATAGACGACCTGGCCAAGCACGCCTGCACCATTGAGGAAATGGAAGAATATGAGCCGCACATCGTCC
Organism: Christensenellales bacterium; assembly: GCA_050952845.1. Lineage (GTDB taxonomy): Bacteria > Bacillota > Clostridia > Christensenellales > Aristaeellaceae > JAGVSV01. Next base: position 2,758,576 of record JBMNLP010000001.1, on the reverse strand, counting down.
GCGGCAATGTGATTTATGCGGGCGTCGATTATGTGGCCATTCTGCGCGCCGCCGAAAACGACCCCGATGGCTGCGATGTCATCCTTTGGGATGGCGGAAACAATGACTTCTCCTTCTACACACCCGATTTGATGATTACAGTGGCCGATCCGCTCCGCCCCGGCCATGAAGTGTCTTACTATCCCGGCGAGGTGACCTTGAGAATGGCGGATGCTGTGGTGATCAACAAGATCGACAGCGCCGACTATAAGGATATCATCACAGTCCGTGAAAACATCAGAAAAGTGAACCCAAACGCCACGGTGATTGACGCGGCAAGCACCCTTGCTGTCGACGACATATCCGCCATCCGCGGCAAGCGCGTTCTCGTTGTGGAAGACGGACCGACGCTGACCCACGGCGAGATGAAAATCGGCGCCGGCGTTGTTGCGGCACAGCGCTTCGGCGCAGCTGAGCTTGTGGACCCGCGCCCCTATGCCGTGGGCAAGCTCAAGACAACTTTCCGAACCTACCCGGAGATAGGCACCTTGCTGCCGGCAATGGGATATGGTGACGAGCAGATCAAAGACCTGGCCGCAACAATTGACGCCTGCGCATGCGACAGCGTTATCATTGCCACGCCCATCGACCTAAAGCGCGTCATCGACATCAGGAAGCCCTGCGTGAAGGTGGATTATCAGCTTCAGGAAATCGGGCAGCCCGACCTGGACATGGTGATCGGTGATTTTATCAAGAAAATGAAATAGCTGTACAAGCTGTATAGAAAAGGGTTGCATGTACTAACAGGGCTCTCCATAAACGCCGGAGAGCCTTGTCTTTTTCATGCATTGGTTCATAGATGGCGTGGACATATGTTCACGCGAGTGCATTTGCCCAAAGCAAAGCATTTGAGATCAGCGCAGCAATGCATTATAATGCAAAGGAAAATACGCCAGGGATGAAGGCTTAGCCAGTCTGAAGGGAAGCAGGTATGCGCGAGGATATGGACACATGACGATGACTAACAGAACGAACAACACGGCTACCATCGGCTTTGAAGAGCAAATCTGGAAAGCGGCAGATATTTTGCGCGGCAATATGGATGCGGCGGAGTACAAGCATGTGGTGCTTGGGCTTATCTTTCTGATAAAATGGTAGAACATGGGGAAGATAAGGATCTTTTAAGGCGGACGTATGAGTGCTGCCTGGCGAAGTTTGCGGAGCAAGAGGGCAAACGGGCAGGTGAATTCTATACGCCCTCCTGTGTTGTACGCACATTGGTGGAAGTGTTGCAGCCTTTTAAGGGGCGAGTATACGAAATGATAATACCGAAATTGATACAATTTAACGATTATAAAAAGGTTGCTGCTTAGGGGTGTTCAAAAGTTTTTAGGGGTGTGCATAGTTAAACTAAAGCTTTAGATAGAGGTGCTATATGGAGAGTGGTAAAATAGAGTCTGCTTTGATAGGTAATGGGCTTAACATACAAATTGGTGGAGATGACTATTTAAATAAATGGATAATAGTTAGGTTGCTAGCAAAAGCAAGAACAGGTGAATATGATGAACTATTTATGGATAATAAAGGCAATCCGATTATAACAGGTAAAGAGATAATCTTGTTATTTAATGGAATGGTTACTATTGCAAATGATGCGCGTAAGAAAAAATATGATCAAGTGGTTAAAGCCAGCAATGAAAATGATATAATAGAAGCTCTCACAGATTTTAAAGAACGCTATCCTTATGAAATCACTAGTATTGAAGAAATTGGAATGGAAGATTGGTTTTTAATATTATTATTATTTTTGCTTGGGCAAGGTGATATTTTAGATCAATACGAATCAGCGAAGCAGGGTTTCGAGCGTATGATTTTTGATGCAATCTATTGCAATGGTGAAATTCAAAAACTGCACTCTAAAATGGGACAACCTGCAAAGTTATATTTTAGTAGCTTTGATAATATTTTTACCGTTAATTATGATAATAATTTGGAAAGAATAGCGAATAATCCGATTTTTCATTTACATGGGGATTTTCTGACAAAAAGCATTTCTGAAAACCCAAATAATGCTTTAGGATTTCTGCGAATACAAAAAGGAGAAAATATAAGGTTTCCATCACAATTTGAACATTGTAATTGTAATGCAATTCTTGACTTTAGCGGTAAACGTAAGTACAAAATAGCTACAAATATGACAAAAGCCTATATGGAATTTGAAAGAATCAAGAAATTAAGTAAAGATGAAAAGCAAACCTTCATTGCCCAACGACCAAAAGAACAGAGAGAAATTATTGAAATTGGCATTGAAAAAGACTTGATTTATGGTCATAATTACCATTTCCAGGATTTTGAGCAATTGACAGGTACACTAACAATCATAGGATTAGCACCACAAAATGATGATCATATCTTCAAAAGCATTAATAAAAGCAATATAGATAATATTGTTTTTTATAATTATTTTGGGGATAAGAGTGATAGTGAAGTTGCTAATGAGATTAAAAATATGTCGTTAAACATAGAAAAACCGTATGAAATAAAAAATATTAAAGAAGTCTGGGATAAAACCAAATTATACAAGCCTATGAATAGTGCTATTTATAGAAAAGTTTTAATGAATAAAGAGGGAAGTGACTTTATGATGAAATTTACAAATGCTATTTATGGTAGCAATAAAGTTTCAATAAATGATGTTGTGGAGCAATTAAAGTCAATCCCTAAAGCCACAGAAGAAGTAATATATAAAATGATGCTGAATGAAATATCAAATCCTAAATATCACTCTACCCCACAATCAGAAGAAGAGTTAATGTGTAATTTTATTGATTTTGGAGAAACTCTAAAAGTTTCATCGATAAGCCCTCATGCTCTTTATTTCTTATATATTATAAAGTAACAGTCAAATAAAAAAGGTAAAATCAGATCTGTAAAAAAGAAGCGCGGAAAAAGCCATTCTTAAATTTCCATCCCGTTCCTGAAAACAAAAGTTATCTTTCCATCCCTTGAAACCTTGGCATAATCAAGGAGACTTTGCCAAAGGAGGGGGCTAAAAGTTGTCGTTTCATCTTCAGCCAGCAAGGTTTTTATAAATCGCCCGGCCTGAATATGCCGGGTTTTCTTGTCTTCAATTTTCTCGTTGATGGCATCGTATTTTTCTTTCACACTGTTGAACCGTTCAGCCATCTCATCAAACTCCTGATTGTATTTTTCCTGATCCAAAGCCACTCTGGCGTTATTTTGAATCGCTTGTTCCATGAGCTGCGATATGGATTCCATCTCCGCATATAGCTTGTCTCGTTCAATCTCCAGTTCTTTCGTGCTGTAGGCGATGCTTTCAATGGCCTGAAAGTTCGCTTGTATCTGTTCACGGTCTCTAATCAGAATGCCTACGGCCTTCATAAAGGCATCCTTTATTTCATCTTCCGTAAAGTGCGGAGTTTGGCATTTTTCTTTAAACTTGCTGTTGCACTGCCAGATAGTCCGTTTGTACTTGCTGTTGGAATGCCAGACCTTGGAGCCGTACCAGTCTCCGCAGTCTTCACATTTCAGCTTTCCTGAAAAGATAGTGACGCTGTTCTTTAAATCGCAGAAGTTCTCAGAGCGTCTGGCGGCTACCATGAACGCCTACCTAAACGGTCTGCTCACTAACGAGCAGGTCATTGCCGAACTGATTAAGATGGCTCAGGAAATCAATCACGCCAAGGCGGAAGGGGATGCCATGGGGCTGACGGAGGAAGAATTGGCATTCTATGATGCTTTAACCAGCCCCCAGGCTGTCAAAGACTTTTATGAGAACGATGTACTGGTGTCCATGACCCGTGACCTCACAGACATGCTACGAAAGAACCGCACCATTGATTGGCAGAAGAAGGAATCCGCCCGAGCGAAAATGCGGCGCATGGTAAAGAAACTGTTACGAAAATATAAGTATCCGCCTGAAGGAATGGAAGACGCGATTGCTACCGTGATCGGGCAGTGTGAGATGTGGGTGGATGGTTAATCGCACTATAAACCATTATTTGGTTGGATGGTAGACACTACGATAAGCTGATTTTGTACAAACGACATAATATTCACCCGGTATATACCTCCGGTTGTTAGCATAGCGCCAGCGCAAAAATACGCTGCGCTGTTTTTTACTTTGTCTGTTAGAAATGGAGGCTTTGCGGGCTCTGTCCGCACCCGCCAGGGAGGTGACCTCCCTGGACCCGCAGCAAAGGAACCTGGTAAGCTGTCACCAACAGATGAATGCCTTGTGGAAACATGGTATCATAAATGGGAAGGGCAAAAGGTTGCTCACAAGTAACCGGGGAGGAGCGTACATGCTGGTTGAATGGTTGAATCCAGGCGCCTGCGCGGGTTTTTCGACAACCTGTGGCGCCGTGCGCGTTGGCATGGCGGGCAGGCATGGATAACCGGTTCAAGCTGGTGGCGCCTTTTACGCCCCGGGGCGACCAGCCCCAAGCCATCGAGGCGCTGGCGGAGGGGTTTCAGTCCGGGCTGCGCGCCCAGACGCTGCTGGGCGTGACGGGGTCGGGCAAAACGTTCACCATGGCGTCGGTCATTGAAAAGGTGCAGCGGCCGACGCTGGTCATCGCGCACAACAAAACGCTGGCGGCGCAGCTCTGCGCCGAGTTCCGCGCGTTTTTCCCGGACAGCGCGGTGGAGTATTTCGTCAGCTATTACGATTATTACCAGCCCGAGGCCTACATCGCCTCCAGCGACACCTACATCGAAAAGGACGCCTCCGTCAACGACGAGATCGACCGCCTGCGCCACAGCGCCACCGCGGCGCTGCGCGAGCGGCGGGATGTGATCATCGTGGCTTCGGTCAGCTGCATTTACGCCATGGGCGACCCCAGCGAGTACGAGGGGCAGATTGTGTCCCTGCGCCCGGGCATGCGCCTGTCGCCGGAGCAGATGGCGCTGCGCCTGGTGGAAATACAATACGAGCGCAACGACATCGCGCTGGACCGCGGTATGTTCCGCATCCGCGGCGACGTGGTGGAGGTGATCCCGGCGGGTTCGCGGGAGGACGGCATCCGCGTGGAGTTTTTCGGCGACGAAATCGAACGCATCAGCGAGTTTCAGGTAACCACAGGCCAGGTGATCCGCAGCGTGATGCACGCCGCGGTGTTTCCCGCTACCCACTATGTCACCAGCGTGGCAGGCAGGGAGGACCATATCCGCGCCATCGAGGAGGATTTGGACAAGCAGGTGGCTTTCTTTGAGGGCGAAGGGCGCCTGCTGGAAGCGCAGCGCATCGCCCAGCGCACGCGCTACGACATCGAGATGCTGCGGGAAATCGGCTACTGCACCGGCATTGAAAACTACAGCCGCTATTTTGACGGCCGGCGTCCCGGCGACCCGCCCTTTACGCTGCTGAGCTATTTTCCGGAGGATTATATCTGCTTCATCGACGAAAGCCACGTCACCATTCCGCAGATCAGGGGCATGCATGCCGGAGACCACGCGCGCAAAACTGCGCTGGTGGAGTATGGCTTCCGCCTGCCGTCGGCCTTTGACAACCGCCCCCTCACATTCAGCGAGTTTGAGGAGCGCATCCACCAGGTGTGCTTTGTGTCGGCGACGCCGGGCCCCTATGAGGGCGAGCATGCCCAGCTCACCGTGGAGCAGCTGATCCGCCCCACCGGCCTGCTGGACCCCAAGATCATCGTCCGCCCCGCCACCGGCCAGGTGGACGACCTGCTGAACGAAATCCACGCCGTCACAAGCCAGGGGTTCCGGGTGCTGGTGACCACGCTGACCAAGGTGATGGCAGAGCGGCTGACCGATTATCTGCGCGAAGCCGGCGTGCGCGTGCGCTACCTGCACTCGGATATCAAAACCATGGAGCGCATGGTGCTGCTGCGCGACCTGCGCACAGGCGCCTATGACGTGCTGGTGGGGATTAACCTTCTAAGAGAGGGCTTAGACTTGCCGGAAGTGGCGCTGGTGGCCATTTTAGATGCTGATAAGGAGGGTTTTTTGAGGTCGGAGACCAGCTTGATCCAAACTGTCGGCCGCGCCGCGCGCAACACCGAGGGGCGGGTGATCATGTATGCCGATCAGCCCACCGATTCCATGATGCGCGCCATCGGCGAAACCACGCGCCGCCGCGACATCCAGCAGGCGTTCAACATCGCCAACGGCATCACGCCGGAAAGCATCAACAACGCTGTCCGCGAGCTGATTGAGATCACCGCCCAGGCGGAGGAACGGCATGCCGATGACATGACGGCGGAGGAGCGCGCGGCGTTTATCAAAAGCTTAGAGGACAGGATGATCTCCGCCGCCGGCAACATAGAGTTTGAGCTGGCGGCCAAGCTGCGCGACGAGCTGTTTCAGCTGCGGGGCGACAAGCCCATCGAGCGCCAGCAGCCCCAGCCGGTGCGCCGCAGGCGCGCCAGAGCGCGCAAATAGAGCCCAATCGCCATCCTGCCCATGGCGGCATGGCGTTGAAAATAATAAAACAGGAGGTATGGAACATGAAGGTATTGTTGGTCAACGGCAGCCCCAATGAAAAAGGCTGCACGTTTACAGCGCTGGACGAGGTGGCGCGCACATTGAACGCCGAGGGCATCGACACCGAGATACTATGGCTGGGTGTAGAGCCCCTGAGCGCCTGCACCGCCTGCGGGGCATGCGAAGAAACCGGGGTATGTTTCATGGACGACATCGTCAACCGGGTGATCGCCATGCAGGATGAGCTGGAAGGGCTGATCGTGGGGTCGCCGGTGCATTACGCCGGCGCGACCGGGCAGCTGACCAACTTTCTGAACCGGCTGTTCTTCGCCGGCGGTAGCGGGCTTGACAGCAAGTTTGCAGCGGCGGTGGTGTCCTGCCGCAGAGGCGGCGCTTCGGCGGCGTTCGGCCAGCTGAACAAATATTTTCTGATGAACAACATGCCCGTCGTGCCCTCGCAGTACTGGAACATTGTGCACGGCCACACGCCCGACCAGGTGCGGCAGGATAAGGAAGGCTTGCAGACCATGCGCACCCTGGCGCGCAACATGGCCTGGCTGATCCGCATCAAGCGCGCCGGCCTGGCGGCAGGCATTCCGCTGCCCGTCAGGGAACCGTGGACGCCCACCAACTTCATCCGCTGACGCAGCCCAACCGGCGCCGCGTGATTTTGCAACATATTTGTTGAAACCTGCCAAAACCCGGCGAACAAACCTTGACAAACGTCACAGTTGTTGTAAAATAAAGGTGTCCGGCTTGCACCGAACCAAGTGGGGTGTGTGCGCGCTGTTTGACATACAATGCTTTGAAAAGGGTTTCCGCGCAGGCGGCCCGTCTATTCATTGATACAGCATCAGATCCCTCATGGGCGCTCTGACAACAGCTTTGTGTAGTGAAACAGCTAAAGAGCCGTATGGATTGCATCCGTGCGGCTTTTGCCATCAGCCGGCTCCCAATTCATTGCGAAACGTGATTTTTCGAGAAGGAGGAACCATGCCCATCACCGTGACGATTCTGATAGCGGTGGCAACGGCTCTGTTGGGCGCGGGCGCCGGGTTTGTATACCGAAAGCAGGTTACCGAACAGCGTATCGGCCGCACCGAACAATATGCCAAGGAACTCATCGACGACGCTACCAGGAAAGCAGAAGAACAGAAAAAAGAAAAAGTACTCGAAGCCAAGGAAGAAGTGCTCCGCCTGAAAAGCGAGCTGGACCGTGAAATCCACGACCGCCGCGCCGAACAGCAGCGCAGCGAGCGCCGCGTGGCGCAGCGCGAGGAAACCCTCGACAAAAAGTTAGACAACTTAGAGCGCCGTGAGGAGCGCATCAACGCCAAGCAGGAGGAAATCCAGGCGTGTCTGGACGAAGCCGAGGCGCTGCGCGACAAACAGGCGTCCGAGCTGGAGCGCATCGCCGGCATCACCTCCGACGAAGCCACGCAGATCATCATCAGCCGTGTCCAGAAAGAAGCCTACCACGACGCCGCCGCCAGTGTCCGTGAAATCGAGGCGAAGGCCAAGGAAGAAGGCGAAAAGAAGGCACGCAACATCATCGCGCTGGCCATTCAGAAGTGCGCGTCCGACCATGTGGCTGAAAGCACGGTGTCGGTGATCGCGCTGCCCAACGACGACATGAAAGGCCGCATCATAGGCCGCGAAGGCCGCAACATCCGCGCGCTGGAAACGGCGACCGGCGTCGACCTGATCATCGACGACACGCCTGAGGCCGTGATCGTATCGGCTTTCGACCCCATCCGGCGCGAAATTGCGCGCATTGCCATTGAAAAGCTGCTGGCTGACGGGCGCATCCATCCCGCCCACATCGAGGAGATGGTGGAGAAGGCCAAGAAGGAAGTGGACGAGCAAATCAAAGAAGCCGGTGACCAGGCCGTGTTTGAAACGCAGCAGCATGGGCTGCACCCCGAGCTGGTGCGCCTGCTGGGCCGCATGCGCTACCGCACCAGCTATGGCCAGAATGTGTTGAAGCATTCCATCGAGGTGTCGCACCTGGCCGGCATCATGGCGTCAGAACTGGGCGCCGACGTGCAGATTGCCAAGCGCGCGGGCTTGTTGCACGACCTGGGCAAGGCTGTCGACCACGAGCAGGAAGGCACCCACGTGCAGTTAGGCGGCGAGCTAGCCCGCAAATACCGCGAAAGCCCTGAGGTTATCCACGCCATCCTGGCTCACCACAACGATGTCGATCCGCAAACTGTGGAAGCCGTGCTGGTGCAGGCGGCTGACGCCATCAGCGCTGCCCGGCCGGGCGCCCGGCGCGAATCGCTGGAGAACTACATCAAACGGCTGGCTAAGTTAGAGGAAATTGCCAGCTCCTTCCCGGGCGTGGACAAGAGCTTTGCCATCCAGTCCGGCCGCGAGGTGCGCATCATGGTGAAGCCTGAGGACGTTAACGACGAGGGCGCCAAGCTGATCGCCAAGGAGATCGCCAAGCGCATCGAGAATGAGATGGAGTTCCCCGGGCAGATCCGGGTCAATGTGATCCGTGAAACGCGGAGCGTCGAATATGCCAAGTGATGATCGACGCATCCTGACCAAGGAGTTCCTGCTGCTGAGCGACTTTTGCGACCGATACGGCCGCTGGAAGCCGGCCAACATGCTGGTAGCCATGCAGGAATTGGCGGGCGAGCATTCCGAGCGCCTGGGCGTGGGCAGGGAACCCCTGCTGCAGGAAGGCGCCATCTGGGTGCTGACGCGCAGCGAGATGCACATCGCCCGCTACCCCTATTTCCTGGACCGGGTTGTGGCGCACACCTTTCCCGCTCCGTCCAGGCGCGCGCTGTACCCCCGTTACTATACCTTTGAAACGCCGGAAGGCGAGCCGCTGGTTACCGCGGTGAGCTATTGGACCATCATGGACCTGGCTACCCAGCACATGACCGGCGTGCCCCTGGTGGACAGCCGGATGCCCGACACCGCGGACATTCCGCGCCCCATGGGTTACCCGGGCTCGGTGCACATTGTGCCGGGCGAGCAGCAAATCGTGCCCTATCAGCCTGTGTATGCCGACCTGGATTTGAACGGCCATGTCAACAACACCCGCTGCGCCGACTGGATTACCAACCTGCTGGGCAGCGCCGTGCTGCGCCATACGCCGATCGGCACGCTGCTGATCAATTACCTGCGGGAAATCCGCGGCGATGCGCCGCTCACCTTCTCCTACCGGCTGGACGAGGGCGCTTTCAGCCTGCGCTGCCTGCGGGGGGACCAGTCCTGTGTCGATGTGGGCGGCACGCTGATGCCGGCGGACGACCCCGGCGCCCGTCCCTCACCCGTTGCTTTCCTGGGGGACGACAGCGAAGACGATTGAAATAACGAGCAATATAATAGGGGGGCATAATACCGCCCCCCATTTTTGCTTTGCGAAAGCAACTACTGATGCCAGGCGATATGCTGCCCGTCGCTTGTGAGCGTGATGTCCCCGTCCATGGTCAGCAGCGTGAGGATGCCCCGGCTGGCCAGCAGGTCCGCAACGGCGTGGTCGGGCGGGTTTTTCCTGCTGCAGGTGATCACGGCGATCTCCGGCGCCACGGCGTCCAGAAAGCGGGGCAGGGCGGCTGCTTCGCGCCCGTGGGCGGGCACCTTCAGCATCCGGTGCTGCAGGCTGATGCCGTTGTCCAGCAGTTCCTCCATCCGGGCGGAGCCGATATCGCCTGTGAACAGTAAGCCGTTGTCCCCGTGCCGCACCGATACCACCAGCGACATGTCGTCGCTTTCGTAAGCCCCATCGCCGGCAGCCGGGATGACCAGCAGCGCGACATCATCAAATGTCAGCGCCATGTTTTCCCGCACCGTCACGGGCGTTATCTGATGGCGCAAAAACGCCGCGTACAGGTTGCGGGTGGCTTTGCTGTCCTTGTAGCAGTCCGGCTGGTACACGGTTTTTACCGTGATGGCGTTCATTAGCCCGGGCAGGCCGCCGATGTGATCCTTGTCCGGGTGGGTCAGGATGACGGCGTCCAGCGTGTCGATGTGCTGGCTGGCCAGGTACGCTGCGATACCCCCGGCATCGTCATCCTCGCCCGCGTCGATCAGCAGGGCGTGGTGTGCCGTCAGCAGCAGAAAAGCATCGGCTTTGCCGGCTTTGAACAGCGTGACGGCAAGCGGACCGGCAGCGCCTGCTGATGATGCAGCCAGCAACCCCAGCACTGCCGCCAAGCAGATCAGCCTGCACGCCATGCGCCTCATCGTCTTCATGCTGCATACTCTATCAAAGCCGGCAGATGGTGTCAAAGTGCCGGCGCTCCTCCTCTTGACAGATCGTGATCGAATGTGAAAGAATGTAGCCGGGATATGTGTTTGCCGTCAATGGTCATCAAGAACATATTGGGAGGGGTGCTTTTCATGAAAACTAAACATTACCGGTTCTTCATTTTCGCGCTGTTGCTGGTGTTGATCTCTGTCGTGTCATGGTCGGCTGCTGCTGCAAGCGACATCGTTTTCGACAGCGCCGGTTTCTCGGAGCGGCCCGGCGTCGTCGAATCGAATGGCGTGAAGGAAATCAACCTGAGCAATGCGTTGAGTGAACCCGTGCTCTACGCTGAGGACGCCTGGATGTTGACCCCCAATGTATGCGTTGTTCAATGCCAGGTGCAGGATGAATCGGGCGTTGAGCTGGTGCTTGTGGATTTGGCGTCATACACCGTCATGTCACGGACACTGCTTTCGGAAGCATCCTGGCTGTACCGTCAGGGCTGGGAAAACGGAGCGTTCTATTTGCTATACAATGTAGAATACGGATATGGCGAGGAAGAACAGCCTATAAAAATCAAGGTAAGCATTACGGCGGAAGGTCAGGTCAGCATCAGCTCGGTGCCGAGTTCTCTGATGTATATGCCGGGGGACGGGGTGGCTATCCGGGGAGATGGCAGCGGCGGCCTGCTGGCTGTTGACACGACAACCGGCAGCGAAAGGTATTTACTCCAGGGCGTTACAGACATGATGGCGCCAGAGGGCGATGAATCCCCCTATGATCAGTATTTGAAGTATGTGCCCTGTGCCGATGATGTCGGGTACGACGGAAAAGATATGGATGGATTCGAACTGCCGTTCCAGCATCCTCTGGATGAAGATGACTTTTATGAAAACATGATGTGGTTTGGGCGTTTCTTCTCCATGCGCCAGCCTTTAGATGAGCATCGCTTTGTATATGCCGCTTCCGGCTGGGAATGGGGGGCCGGCTTCGGCGTGTATGATCTGTCCACCAACACAGACCACCGCATCACCGGGCGGGGCTATCTCTATGATTTGGCTGGCAACATGCTGTTCGGCTCGACCCTGAAGGCGGATATCAACACCTACGAAACCTACCAGCTTCCGGAGGCTGTGCAGGAACAGTTTGCACAGGTCAGCGCCATGGAGGACGGCATCGTCAACTATGACCTCTCGCCGGACGGCGCATTGCTGGCGCTCACCGGCTTGAGGTCAAGGGATGCAGACCATCGGGCGCTGATCGTTACGGATACCACAACGGGCGATCTTGTCAGGGGATATGTCATTGACAATCCAAGCGCCAATGAAAACAGGGTTTCCTTTTATGGCGACGAAAACCTGATGTTGCTGTTTACCCCGGAGGAGCCTGGAGAAGCTTACCTCTATCTGGTGGACCTTCAGCTTTAACCCCGGTATTTGCTCGCATATCTGCCGGATGGATGATCAAACAGAAACAGACTGACGGGCAGCAGCAGCCGACACGTAATCATAGGCTGCTGCGTATTCCTCTGCAGTGTTCATGTGCTCCAGCAGCACAGGCGCATCCTTGGGCAGGTATTTGTCGATGATGCGCACCACCGCGTTGTAGTCCAGCTCGCCTTTGCCGGGAGGGCACTCGGTGATTAAGGTGGTGAACGCTCTGGGATCCATATGGCTGTCCTTGATGTGCGTGCTTTTGATGTGGGGAGCCAGTTTGGAGAAGCAGTCCTCAATGAAGGCGGTGGCGTTCAGATACCTTCTGGGGGAGCAGATCATGTTGACGAAGTCCATATGTGCACCCAAATGAGCGCGATCCACGTCCTGGATGAGCTGCAGATAGACGTCGGGATCGTCCGGAATCATCCACGGCATGGGTTCGATGCAGTAGAAGGCTTTTTGAGGCTGGACGGAATCGATGATATCGCGGATGCAATCCACAATGCGCCGGTAGGTCTCAGGGGTGAAGTTGCTGACGTCCGCGGCATCCCAGCCGACCGGGCTTGATGTGCCGACGATATTCACACAGCAAAGAATGCCCAATTCGTCAGCCAGCCTGAGCTGTCCCTTGGCATATGCCAGCGCCGTGGCTGCGACCTCAGGGTTGGGATCAAACGGGTTTTTCCACACGCCGATCTCAGCGATCGTCACATGGTGTTTGTGACAGATCGCGCAGTATTCGTCGATCTCCCCGCGGGGTGTGTGGCAGTTGAATGGAGCAGTGACGGCTTTAAAACGGGATTTGACGAGCAGTTTTTCCCACTCGGCAGGGGTATTCCAGGAGCCAACAACAGTTCCGCCAAGTTTCATAAAACGGTTCCTCCTTATATTGAAATCATGGGTTGTCCCTGATAGTCGATATGCCAGCAATCACCGAATGCGTTTTCAGTTATCAGGCGATAGAGAGATTGTGCTGTTTCATCCGGCTCAATCTGCGCGGTGGTTCGGCCCAGTTCCGTGTTCATGCGGCCGGGATGGACAGAATAATAGCGTACGTCTTTTGCGGTAAGGCGGGCGATGCCCACTGCTTTGGCAGCGGCAGTTTTGCTCAGCGCATAGCCGGGAATCCAGCTGCCGCAGTTGGTCAACTCCAGGCCTTCAGAGGTGATGATCAGAAAGGGGGCGTTGGGGGACATGATGGGGGAGAAGTGTTTGATGGATGCGATGGGGCCAACGGTGTTGACGTCAAAGGTACGGCGCAGATCGTCCAGATCGGCATGTTCGATGGTGTTGATGCGGTCAGAGGGCAGAATCACGCCTGCGACGTGCACCAGCGCATCCGCTTTGCCCCAGCGTTCTTTAGTAAAAGCTGCGGCTTGTAGGATTTGGATTTCTTTGGTTACATCGGTGGGCACAGCGGCAACACGGTTTTCGGACGCGCGGATCAGGGCTTGAAGCTCAGAAGGTACAGACTGGCCCAGATAACCGGCGAGCACTTCGTGACCTGCATTGGCAAAAACACGCGCCAGACAAAGGCCAAGGCCATGGTTGGTGCCGATGATGACGATGCGCATGAAACTTAAACCTCCTGATACCAAATGTTTTGAGTTGAAACAGGATGGAAAATTGCTACGTTCGCATTATATGGCAGTGTGCTGTGAAAGTCAACGCGCGCGCGCCACAAGCCCTCGCCAAGCCGTTGGCGTACCGCGCAAACGTGTGCAGCTCGGATAATCATCTGAAAATCTGAAAATCTGAAAATCCTCGGAAAATCTTCTCTTTTTTTCGCTTGACATCTGAAACAAAAAGGGATACTCTATTAGCAAGCTTGTTGTACATTTTGCTGTAAACGATTACATTACAACACAGAGGATGTAAAAGATCGTAAATACTGCAAAAATGTATGGTTCTTGTAAACGATTACATTTAAGGAGGATGCGGATATGCCTACCATCTCTGACGTAGCAAAGCTGGCCGGCGTATCCGTTGCCACGGTATCCAGGGTGATCAATGATCATGGCAACGTGCTGCCCGCCACCGAAGAGGCTGTCCGCAACGCAATTGCAGCGCTTCATTATAGCCCCAACAGCATGGGACGCAACCTTCGCCAGCTGAAGACAAACCGTATATTGGTGCTTCAGCCCAGCATTACCAATCCTTTTTACTCTCATGTGGTTCGCGGCATCGACGCAGCTGCCCATCAGGAAGGGTATCATATTATGCTGTCTGACACCAACTCCGATCCCGAACGCGAGCGGCAGTATCTTTCGATGCTGGAATCGCATGTCGCAGACGGCGCGATACTGACAACGCCGTGTTTCGAGCCGGAGCATTATCGGGAATTTGCGAAAAAGCATCCCATTCTGTTCTGTACAGAGGACTATGATGACAGCACGATTTCCTGTGTCACGATCGACAACCGCCAGGCAGGCTATGATGTAGCCAACTACCTGATCAGCATCGGCCACCGAAGGATCGCTTTTTTAGGCATTTATGGCAACAGGCTGGTTGTCAGCCAGCGGCTGGAAGGTTTCCGCAGGGCGCTGAATGAAGCGGGAATCCCGTTTCCCAGGGAGTACCTGTTGGAGGGCAACGCGGTGAATGCCGAACTTGAATGGGTCGAGGCCGAGGAGGTCGCCCAGTCGGTCGTTGCGTTGCCCAAGCTTCCTACGGCGATGTTCTGCACCTCTGATGCGATTGGCGTTTGGGCGATCAAGGGCTTAAAGAAGACCGGTTTGCGGGTGCCTGAGGACATCTCGGTGTTCACGTTCGATGACATCGACCTTGCCAAGCAGTACGATCCGACGCTGACAACGGTGTATTTCCCCAAGTATGAGATGGGGCGCAAGGCGGTCGAGGTGCTGTTGGAACGAATCAGGAACCCTGCGTGCAAGGCGCGGCGCGTTGTTTTGAAGCACGAGTTACGCGTGCGTGAGAGTACAAGGCCCCTGGCGGGATCAATGAATTGATCATTTGCCTGTCCGCTTAAGCGGACAGCAAAAATAAGAAACAGGTGGTGTGTTTTATGGACGTAATGAAACCTGAAAAACTCTGTCAGATTACCATTGTGGTGAAGGACTTGGAGCGCGTTGCCAAAAATTATGCGGAGCTGCTGGGCGTGGAAGTACCGCTGATTGGCGTTTCTTCTCCCTATGAGATATCCAAGACCCGCTTCAAAGGCGTTCCAACGAATACGGTTGTCCGCATGTGCAATTTCAACATGGGACAGGTTGTTTTGGAACTGCTGGAACCCGATGGAGAGCCCAGCACCTGGAAGGATTTCCTCGATACCCATGGTCAAGGCGTCCACAACATTGGCTTTATGGTCGATGATCGTGAAAAAGCTATGAAGTTTGTGGAAGGAAAGGAGGGCACTGAGCGCTTCTATGGCGAGTATCCTGGCGGCAACTACACCATCGTGGATACTCAGAAGGAATTCGGAGTCTATTTTAACGTAAAGTATGAGGAGGAGTAACAATGAAAAAAAACATCGCATTGCTTGTGGCCCTGATGCTCATGCTGTGCTGCGCCGGCGCTCTCGCCACCAGCTATGATGCTGAGCTGATCAAGGAGCCCATCGACACCGAGGTTACCGGCACCCTGACGTACTGGAGCTGCTTCTCCGGCGATTCCATGATATGGGACCAGTGGCGCGTTAACCAGTTCATGAAGGCCTATCCCAATGTCACCGTTGACGTGCAGTTTGTTCCCGAATCCGCCGGCATGAATAGCGGCAAGCTGATGGCTGCTATCGCCGGTGGCATTCCCCCTGACCTGGTCATCGCCGACAACTACTACCTGGCTTATGGCTTCGGCGCTCAGGGTATGCTCGAAGACCTGACCCCCTACTTTGACAAGATCGACTACTCTATCGATGAGTTCATGCCCGGCTATGCCAACCTGATGACCTTCAATGAGGGCACCTTCTTGCTGCCTCAGGACTCTAACGTCATCTACATCTACATGAACAACGACATGTTCGCCGAGGCTGGTCTGGATCCTGCTGTGGACTATCCCAAGACGATTGAGGAGTTGGATGCCCTGGCTGACAAGCTGACAGTGACCGATGACGCCGGCAATGTGACCAGGTATGGCTATATTCCGTGGCTGGACAGCGGTGATGACGCGCTTTACTGGCCCTTCATGTTTGGCGCTGAGATCTACGACGCAGAAAGCAACAAGCTGGACCTGACCGCTCAGCCTGTTGTTGACTGCTTTAACTGGATGAGAAGCTATGCTGAGAAGCATGGCGCCGAGAACATCAAGGGCTTCACCCAGGCTGCCGGCGGTCTCTTCTCGCCTGACCACCCTTTCTTCACCGGCAAGGTCGCAATGACCATGGTGGGCAACTGGGCGACCAATGCGCTGCGTGTGTATGCTCCCCATATCAACTACACCGTGTGTGCGATCCCCACTCCCGAGGGCGGCCGTGCCAACTCCACGCCGCTGGGTTCTAATGTGTTCGCCATCCCCTATGGCGCTAAGAATCCCGAGCTGGCTGCGTTGTTCATGAACTTCTGTCTGCGCGCCGACATCAATGGCAACAACTTCGACATTTGGCGCTCCATTCCCACCATTGACCGATTGTTTGATGATGTCAGCTGGACCAAGGCCAATGACCCCATCTACTTGTTGGGACGTCAGCTTGCCAACAGCCCCTTGTCCGGCCATCCCGGCCTGTGCATTGTGTCCACGGAGCTGAATACCGAAATGAGGGCTCTGCGCGACGAGGTTATCTACAACCACAGCGATCCTCTGCCCCTGTTGGAAGCCCTGCAGAACAAGCTGCAGCCCCAGCTGGACAATCCTGTCTGGTAAATCTGAGCAATTACAAGTTGCTCCTTCCCGCCGGGGTTGCGCCCGGCGGGAAGCCTTCGGATGACGGCTCGCGTCAGAGAAATTGAAAGTGTGGTGTCCCTTCATGGCTGAAGTTGTTGTGAAAAAGCATAAGAGGCAAATGACAAAGTCACGCTTTTTTCAGGGCGTGGAGCTGACCATTCTCTATGCAATTCTAATCATCATGTCTCTTTGTTTTATCGTGCCTTTCTTTTGGCTGATCAGTTCTTCTTTCAAGGAACCCAGCGAACTCTTCCAGGTACCTGTGCGCTGGTTCCCCAAGGCCATTCAGTTTGCCAACTACGAGAAGATGTTCAACACGATTCCTTTCTGGCTGTATCTAGGAAATACAGTCAACATCGTGATCTGGAACATTATCGGCTCTCTTATTTCCTGCTCCCTGGTTGCCTATGGCTTCTCCCGTTTGCGCTGGCCGGGTCGTGACAAGGTGTTTATCCTTGTTTTGGTTACCATGATCCTCCCTTTTCAGGTCACCATGATCCCTCAGTTTCTGATGTTCCAGAAGTTAGGCTGGGTTGGCACCCCGCTGCCGCTGACGGTAACGGCATTCTTTGGCAACCCGTTTTATATTTTCCTGCTCAAGCAGTTTTTCTCCGTTTTGCCGGATGAATTAACGCAGGCTGCCCGCATTGACGGCGCGGGGGAGTTCCGCATTTTCTGGCAGATTTGTATTCCGTTGGCCCGCCCAGCCATGGCGACGGTAGCGATCTTCTCGTTCATGCGCTGCTGGAACGACTATATCGGTCCCTTGCTCTATCTGTCTGACAACAGGCAGTACACGCTGTCCATCGGTGTTCAGCTCATTCGCTCCACGCTGGACCCCAAGTGGGAAGTGCTGATGGCTGCCGGTGTTGTCATGGTGATGCCTGTGCTGGTGATTTTTTTCCTGACGCAGAAATACTTTATTCAGGGCATTTCCATGTCGGGTATTAAGGGGTAAGGAGAAGGAGATAAGCAGCATGAAAAAGTTCAACATGAGATCCAAAACCCGTGAAACATGTGCCGGTTTGCTCTTTACCTCACCTTGGATCATCGGCTTCCTGATCTTTACGATCTATCCCATCTGCATGTCCCTGTACTACTCTTTCTGCTCCTGGCATGTAGTACGCGGCGCAAGGTTTACGGGTTTCACCAACTTCAATACCCTGTTCAACGATGCCAATTTCTATACCGCTTTGTACAACACCATGTATACGGTAGTCATCGGTGTTACGATCACGACATTAGTGGCGCTGTCGGCTTCCATCCTGATGAACAACAAGAAGATCAAGGGGTTGTCCTTTTTCCGCGTCATCTTCTTCATCCCCACGCTGATGCCGCTGGTCATCAACTGCATCCTGTGGTTGTGGATCCTCCAGTCCGATATCGGTTTGATCAACACGCTGCTTGGTTATCTGGGCATTCAGGGGCCTAAATGGCTTGCCAGTCCCGTATGGTCTAAACCCGCGTTGATTTTAATGATGATCTGGGGTTGCGGCAACGCCATCATCATCTATCTGGCTGGTTTGCAGGATGTTCCGGAATCCTTGTACGAGTCAGCCGAGTTGGATGGCGCCAACTTCTGGCAGCGTACCATTTATATTACCATTCCCATGATCTCTCCCGTGCTCCTGTACAATGTGGTCAACAACATCATCGGTGTACTGCAGTGGTTTGCCGAACCGCAGGTCATGACATCCGGTGGCCCGAACAACTCGACGCTGTTTTATTCCCTGTATCTGTATCAGAACGCTTTCCAGTTCAACAAGATGGGCTATGCTTCTGCCATGGCTTGGATCCTGCTGTTAATTGCCATGGCGATCATTCTTGGCTTATTCAAAGGGCTGGGCAAGCTCTCTGATCAGTGATATTGTATCTGAGAACCTCATGAAGAAAGGATGAAGACAACAAATGGATAAGCCGATTCTTGGAACCAATGTAATCACCCAGGTTGGTATTTTAGTCAACGACATTGACAAGGCCGCTCAGGATTATGCGGACTTCTTCGGTGTTGAAAAGCCCCCGATTCTCATGACCGGTTTGCCGGAGGATGCTCAAACCCGCTATCTGGGCGAGCCCACCGACGCGCGCTGTAAGCAGGCTTTCTTCCACGTCGGCCCTCATGTGGACATTGAGCTGATCGAGCCGGATCACCATCCCTCCACCTGGCGCCGCGACCTGGATGAAAAGGGCGAGGGCTTCCATCACATTGCTTTTGTCATCGACGGCATGAAGAGAATAAGCGTCATGCTGGAAGAAAAAGGCATGCCTCTGTTGCAAAAGGGTGAATACCCCGGCGGTCGTTACGCTTACCATGACGCCAATCACAACCTCAAGCTCATCCTTGAGCTGTTAGAGAACGACAAAAAATAACCGCATGATGAATGAAGGGAGAAGCTGTCCGATGATTACCGGTATCGCTCATGGCGCTGTAACTGTGAAGAACATGGAAGAATCCCTGAGGTTTTATACCGAGGGCCTGGGGTTCACCAAGGTTTTCGAAATCAACAATCCCAAAGATGGAGCTCCGTGGATCGTTTACCTGAACGTCTGCAAAGGCCAGTTTATCGAGCTGTTCTATGATGGCGTTGTCGAGAACCCGTGGAAGCCCGAGCTGATTGGCTTCAACCATTTCTGCTTTGAAGTGGACGATATCTTTGCCAGCTGTGAGAAGCTGAAGGCTGCCGGCTATACCCTGGACATTGAGCCCAACCAGGGGTGCGACTACAATATGCAGGCCTGGGTAACCGATCCCAACGGCATCCGTGTTGAGCTGATGCAGATCGATCCCCGTTCTCCGCACGCCAAGTACATGTAACGAAGTTTTAATGGGAGGCGGTGCGGGATGAACCTCGCCGCCTCTATTCCGTACCTTGATAGACTCAGGAGGATCGCATGGAGAAAATTTGTACCAATCGCATTGTGAAGGTTGGTATTGTAACCGAAAATGCTGAGGAAACTGCGAAGAAACTGACGGAGCTGTTTGAAGTGGTTGAGCCTTACGACCATCATGAGCCCCCGGATGTTCCCTTCTCGTCCGAGCGCTATCAGCTGTACAAGGGCAAGCCTGCCCAGGGCATCCAAATGGATGTGCGTCTGGTGTATATTGAGCCCATCTATTTTGAAATCATCCAGCCCATTGGCGATGCCGCGAGCCCCTGGCATGACCACTTCAAGAGATATGGCACCAGCGTGTGCTTCTTTGCCTTCTACATCGATGGTTTCGAGGAGCATATTGACTTGATGGGCAAGCATGGCTTCCCGCTGATTTTTCAGGAAGAAAAGGGCTTCGAACGCTATGCTTACTTTGATACCATGAAGAAACTGGGCTTCACCCTTGAAATGAAGGAACGCCGCCCGAAACCTGCGGAGGAACAATAACATGAAAGTACTCATCACTGGCGCGAACCGCGGCCTTGGCTATGAGCTGTGCCGGGTGTATGCCCAAAGCGGTCACGACGTGTATGCCGGCGTGCTGGAAAAGGCGGACCACAGCGATCTGAAAGCGCTGAAAGCAGAATATCCTGAAATAACCGTCCTGCCCATGGATGTGACGGACCGTGCGCAGGTGATTGAAGCTGCCAAAGTGTGTGGTGAATTGGACGTGCTGATCAACGTGGCCGGCGTCCTGTGCCTGAGCGACCATAAGCTGCCCATCACCGATGCGGACCCCAGCGACTTTAAGGTGGCGCTGGATGTGAACGTCATGGGTGCTGCTCATGTAATCCATGCGTTCCACAAGCGCATTGTCAAGGACGGCTGGTTCATCGACATTACATCCGAGGGAGGCTCCCTTCAGAATATCGGCACGGTTTACCCGGCTTACTCCGTGTCCAAAGCTGCCGAGAACAAGTTGATCGGTATCTTTCGAAAGACGGTGAGCGGCTACCACATCTACGCCATGCACCCCGGCCGCATGAACACAGAGATGGGCCGTGAGTTTGCGCAGATCGAAGCCTCTGAGTCCGCCCAGTGCATCTACGAGCTGACAACCGGAAAGCGCAGCGTTTCACCGGAAGCCGACTGGTTTATCGATTACCGTGGCTACCCCATGGAAGTTTAATTCACACAGCTTGTACAACACAGGCCGGCAGGCGATGCCTGCCGGCCCGTGTTGTTTGTTTTGGTGTGATAGTTCGCATGAGCTTTGAATGGACGCTGGTTGATTGGAGGAGAAAGCATGCTCGGCATCAATTTATTTGGCCCGATGAACACCATCAAGCTCGAAGCAAAGGAGCTTTTTGCTTACCTTGCCAGGCTTGGCTATGGCGAGATTGAACCTTGTGTGTCTCTGATCGGCGCGGTTCATCCTGCGTTTTTTCTGCCGGAGGACTTAAAAGCGCTCAAGCCTTATATTGATGAGCTTGGCTTGAGGTGCGTCTGTGCCCATGTCAACACTGGCAGCTTGACGCGGAATCTTTCCAACCTCGTCGATTTTGCAAAAGCATGCGGTATGGAAAAAATCGTGCTGTGGGCGCCATCCGGGCTTGATGACGAGGGGTATCAGAAAAAAGTCGACGAATACTGCACTGCGGCTAAGGCGTTGAAGGATATCAGCTGCGAGCTGCTTTTGCATAACGGATGGCAGGATATTCTGGAGAAGCGTGAAAATAAGACTGCATATGAATGGGTGCTGGACGCGTGCAAAGGGGTGGTCGGCATGCAGTTTGACGCAGGCTGGTGCCAGTTTGGAAAAGAAGACCCCAAGGCGGTCGCCCTGCGCAATGCGGATAAAATCCGTTCTGTCCACCTGAAAGACGTGCGCGGTACCTGCGACAGCATGGATCCTGATCTGAGCAATGTAGGCCTTGGAACCGGCGAAGTGGACATCCTGTTCTTCTCACGCTTCGCTGCTGAACATGGTTTGCCGCAATTGGTGGATCAGGATCGAAGCGACACGACGATGGAAAAAGACCTGGAAGCTGCTGTGAAACTTGTGGGCTGATGAGAGACGGACCGTAAGCCATTCCCATGCTTGAAGTCCTCCCCCGCTTCATGCTAATATGGCTCTATAAAGGGGGAGAGTTGAATGCGTAAGTTTCTCAACGAGTTCAAGGCGTTTGCCGTCAAGGGCAATGTCATAGACATGGCGGTCGGCGTCATCATCGGCACGGCGTTTGGCAAAATTGTCACCAGCCTGGTCAACGATGTCTTCATGCCCGTGCTCAGCCTGGTAACCGGCGGCGCCAATGTATCGGGCTTGTTCCTGGTGATTGGCGAAAATACCACCGGCGCTGAGCTTACCACTGTCGAGGCGGCCAAGGAAGCTGGCGTTGCCACGCTCAACTACGGCTTGTTCGCCCAGACGGTGATCGACTTTGTGCTGATGGCGCTGTGCGTGTTCCTGTTTGTCAAGCTGGTGGGCAAGCTGCACAGGAAAGAAGCGCCCGCCCCTGCGCCCGATCCCCGCCTGTGCCCTTATTGCCGGCAAGCGGTGGCGGATGATGCCACGCGCTGCCCGCACTGCACCAGCGGGCTTCCGGAGCAGGCGGCATGATGCGGTATATACATTGGTTTTGGGATTTTGACGGCACGCTGTACGATTCCTACCCGCATATTGTGCAATTAACCCGCGGTATGCTGAACAGCCTGGGCGCCGATGCGCCGGAGGCTGACATCCTCCGTTGCGCCAAGGATTCGTTGTCCCGGGTGTTTCAGCAGTATACCCCGCAGGCGGATCCGGACGAAGTGGTCCGGCTGTACAACCAACACAGCGCTGCGGCAGGGCTGGACGGCATGCGCCCTTATCCCGGCGCCGCGCAGTTCCTGAAGGCGTCCCATGCGCTGGGCGCACGGCACTACCTGTACACCCACCGGGACGGCGGCAGCCTGGACATGCTCATGCGCGATGGTCTATACGACCTGTTTACAGATTACGTGACCAGCCTGGACGGCTTCCCCTCCAAGCCCGCGCCCGATGCACTGAACCACCTGGTAGAAAAGCATGGGCTGGACAGGGCGGTCTGCGTGATGGTGGGGGACCGGGCTATGGACCTGGACGCCGGAAAAAGCGCCGGCATGGCCACCATTTTGTTTGACCCGGACGGCTTCTATGCCGATTACCAGCCGGACCACCGGTTTGGCGACTATGCCTCCATGCACGATGCGTTGTTATAATACTGACTCCAAACATTAATGCACCGTCGTGGCGGTTCTTTTGACCTGCAACTGCGTCGGCTGCTCGGTCAGCGTAGCGCTGCTACGCTTCCCTCGTCTGCTCCTTGTTGCAAGCCAAAATCTCCCGCCCCTTTGGATGCATTAATGTTTTACGTCAGTATAACGCCATAAGCACGGCGACGGCGTGGGCATCGGTTTGAAGCCATGCCATGACGTCGCCCAGCGCTACAGGATGTGTCAGCCAGCCGTTGCCCAGGCGGCGTTCCGCCAAGCCATGGGGCAGGTCATCCCCGCGCAGGTAGAACACGCCTGTTTCCATCAGCCCCGTTGCCGTCAGCGCCGCTGACCCCAGCGGGCTTTTTTTGCTTTTCCGCCCGGACAGCGCGTCCACCAGGTCGCTCACCATGGCGTGCGCGGTGGGGTAGCGGCCGGCGCCGGGCCCTGAAAAGCCTACCCATCCGACATATGCCGATTTGACCTCCACGTGGTTTGACACGCCACGGATGCCGGAGAGCGTATCGCCGGCAGCCAGGGCGCAGGGGAATACGCTGGCCATCACCCTGTCGCCATCCTTTTTGGCCCTGCCCAGCAGGCGCAGCGTGCGGCCGGCGTCCTGCAATGTGCGGATGTCCTGCTGGCGGATGCGCGCAATGCCTTCGCAGGGGATATCGTCCTCCTGCACGGTGCCGCCAAACGCCAGCGTTGCCAGGATGCGCAGCTTGCGCCGGGTATCCCATCCATTGATATCGTCGGACGGGTCGGTTTCTAAGTAGCCCAGCGCCCGGGCTTCGGCCATCATGTCGCTGAAGGTGCGCCCTTCTTCGCTCATGCCGGAGAGGATATGGTTGCACGAACCGTTGATAATGCCGCGCACCTGGGTGACGTCGCCCAGCAGCGAGAGTTTTCTGAGGGGCTTCAGCAGGGGAATGCCGCCCGCTACGCTGGCTTCATACAGGAAGTGGGCGTCCCGGCGCTCGGCCAGGGCGGACAACTCCTCCATGTGGCGGCTGACCAGCGTCTTGCCCGCTGTGATGAAGTGGATGCCCTGCTCCAGGGCGGCCTTGGCCATCCGGTAGCCCAGTGCCGTGTCGCCCGTTGTGTCGGCTACCGCGTCGATCTGCCCGTGCGCCAGCACGGCGTCCAGGCTGTCGGTCAGCAGGCCGGAGTCGGGCGGGATGTCCCTTTCTTTGTGCCTGTTCCGCACCAGAATGGCGGCCACTTCCATGCCGCAGCCAACGGCTTGGCTGAGCCTGGGCTGCTGTTCGTCCAATATGGCGTATACGCCCTGGCCGACGTTGCCATAGCCTAAGAGGGCGATCTTCTTCATTGCTGCAAGGCCCAGGCGCGCTCGGCGATTTGCACGGCGTTGATGGCAGCGCCCTTTCTGATGTTGTCGGCTACGATCCACAGGTTGACGCCGCTGGCGACGCTGTGGTCGCGCCTGACCCTGCCGACGAACACCTCGTCGCGTCCCGCGGCGGTCAGCGGCATGGGGTAGAGGTTGTGCGCCGGGTCATCCGCCAGCACCAGCCCTTCCTGCGCGGCAAATGCCTGCTTAAGGGTGTCGATGTCGAAGGGCTGCTCTAACTCGACATTAGCGCTGACGCAGTGCCCGAAGCGCACCGGCACCCGCGCGGTGGTGGCGGTGATGGGGAGATGGGGCTCGTGGAGGATCTTCCGGGTTTCGTTGATCATCTTCATCTCCTCGCCGGTGTATCCGTCGGGCAGGAAGCTGTCGATGTGCGGCAGGATGTTGCCGCGGATGGGGTGGGGATAAAACGCCTGCAGCCCTTCGTCCAGGTCCTTCAGCCCCTTCAGGCCCGAACCGGACACCGACTGGTAGGTGCTGAACACGATGCGCTTGAGGCCGTACCGCTGCAGCACCTTCAGCGGGATCATGCACTGGATGGTGGAGCAGTTGGGGTTGGCGATGATGCCGGTTGTGGTAATATCGTCTGCGTTCACCTCGGGTACCACCAGCGGGATGTCCGGCTGCTGGCGGAAGGCACTGCTGTTGTCCACCACTAGGGCGCCGGCGGCTGCGGCTTTGGGCGCGTACTGCCGGCTGACCGAACCGCCCGCCGCAAACAGCGCGATGTCCACCCCTTCAAAAGTGCAGGTCGCCAGGTTTTCCACGGTGTGCGGTGTGCCGGCAAAGTCGATCGTGCTGCCTGCCGAGCGCTCGGACGCGAGGGGAATCAGCCGCTTCACCGGGAAGCTGCGCGATGCCAGCGCGCTGAGAATGGTACTGCCGACCAGCCCTGTTGCGCCTACGACGGCTACTGTTGCCTTTTTCATGTTATGCTCCTTTCACAAACGCCTGGTATATGGCGCGGACGGCTTGCTCAAAGTCATCGTTGTCCACGCCGATGAGGATGTTCAGCTCGCTGGACCCCTGCGATATCAACCGCACGTTGACGCCGGCCTGCCCCAGCGCCGTGAACACCCGGGCTGCCACGCCTGTGGAGTGGATCATGCCCTGGCCCACCACGGCTACCAGCGCGATGGACGGCATGCTGGTCAAGGTGTCCGGGCTGCAGTAGATCCGGATTTCCTCCAGTATTTTCTTCTCCTTGCCCTGGATGCCGGCCTGCGGCACGATGACGGAGATGCTGTCGATGCTGGAGGGCATGTTTTCGATGGGCACCTCGTTGGACTCGAACACGCTGACCAGCTTGCGCAAAAAGTCGCCCTCCTCGCGCAGGCGGGCCTTTTCCACCGATATGACGCGAAAATCCTTCCGGCCGGCGATGCCGGTTAAAATGGTGCCCTTCTTCTCCGTTTGCTCGGGCACGATCAGCGTGCCGGGGTCGCCGGGGCGGTGGGTGTTGCGGATGTGGATGGGGATGCCCCGTTCCCGGACGGGGAAGATCGCCTCTTCCTGCAGCACCTGCGCCCCCATGTAGCTCAGCTCGCGCAGCTCCCGGAACGTGATGCTGTTGATGGGCATGGGGTTGTCGACGATGGCGGGGTCGGCCATCAGGAAGCCCGACACGTCGGTCCAGTTTTCGTACAGGGCGCTGTCGGTGCCCCTGGCGATGACGGCGCCGGTGATGTCGCTGCCGCCCCGGGCGAAGGTGCGTACAGCGCCCGACGCGTCGGTGCCGTAAAAGCCGGGGATCACGGCGTACTCATGCTCCTTCAGCGTGGCTGCCACTGCGGCGTAGGTGGCGCTCTCATCCATGCGGCCGTCGCTGTCAAAGCTGATCATGCGCCCGCTGTCTACAAAGGGCATGCCCAGGTATTCCGCCATGATCAGCGCGCTGATGTATTCTCCGCGGCTGGCGCAGTGGTCCCTGGTGGCGCCGGCGCCGATCTCCTGCTCAACGGTGTCCAGCACCTCCTTCAGGTTCAGCCTGATCTTCAGCCCCTGGCCGATCTCCATGAAGCGGGCACGGATGATGTCAAACACCTCTTCAAAGCGCAGCCTGTGGCTGGCCAACTGGTAGCACATCAGCAGCATGTCGGTGATTTTATGGTCCTTCCCGTTGGCTTTGCCCGGCGCCGACACCACCACATAGCGCCTGGCGGGGTTTTCGCGCACGATGTCGGCTACTTTGGCAAACCCTGCCGCGTTGGCGAGGGAACTGCCCCCGAACTTCACTGTAATTGGTTTCACGTTGGCTCCTTTCGATGTTGAAAAAACACCCATCCAATCAGGACGAGTGTATGCTCGCATTCCACCCAATGGGGGTTATGGCCATAACGCTGCCCGCGCCTTCCTTACTGGGATTCGGGAAGGGGCTCCGAGGGGGTTTTCGCCTGGGAATTGCCTGAGAGGCCTTTCAGCCGGTGGGCCTCTCTCTCTGCCGGATTCCTTCGGGTACTCGTCCTCATCCACGCAGCGATATCATACCTTTTACAATTGGCGGGTGTCAACGGCATCTTGTTTTTTTGTCGTTTTTCTATAGATGCAGAGGCGTCCGGAATGTTTCGGATGTTTTAAGGTTTCGTTGCAAACCTATCACAGAACCGGTATAATGATCGCGGCATAACGGACTGTTGCCGGGAAGGAACACTATGACGCAAGATCCACGCAATTTAGTATACATGCTGCGCGAAAACGTGCGGCAGGCCATCGTCGGCAAGGACGAGGCCATTGAGCAGGCGCTGATCGCGCTGCTGTGCAAGGGGCATGTGCTCATCGAGGACGTGCCCGGCGTGGGCAAAACCACGCTGGCGGCTGCCCTGGCCCGGTCGCTGAACTGCAGCTTCAAGCGCATCCAGTTCACGCCCGACGTGATGCCGTCGGATGTTACGGGATTTACGATGATTAATATGCAAACCGGCGACATGGAATACAAGCCCGGCGCCGTGATGACGCAGATCTTGCTGGCTGACGAAATCAACCGCACCTCGCCTAAAACCCAGTCCAGCCTGCTGGAGGTGATGGAGGAAGGCCAGGTCACGGTGGACGGCGTCACCCGCGCCCTGCCCCAGCCCTTCATGGTGCTGGCTACGCAAAACCCCATCGACTTTGTCGGCACATATCCATTGCCTGAGGCGCAGATGGACCGCTTCTTCCTGCGCATTGCCATCGGTTATCCCTCCATTGAGGAGGAGATGGACGTGCTGGAGCGGTACAGCGGCCAGGCCTCCCCGCTCAAGGCGCTGCAGCCTGTCTGCGGTGCGCAGGAGATCATCTTGCTGCAGGAGATGGTGGGCGCTGTGTACGCCAGCCGCGAGGTGCGCAGCTATGTCGCCACCATTGCCGCGCAAACCAGGCAGCACCCTGCCATGCAGTTGGGCGTGTCGCCCCGCGGCGCCATCGCGCTGGTGCGGGCGGCCCAGGCCTGCGCGGTGCTGGCCGGGCGCGACTACATCCTGCCCGATGATGTGCGCCACATGGCGCTGCCCGTGCTGTCGCACCGGCTGATCCTGACGCCGGAGGCGCGCATGAAGGACTATTCGGCCCAGGCGCTGCTGAGCCAGCTGATCGACGTTATTCCGGTGCCGGGCAAGCGGGTATGACGGCCAGGTTTGCGGCAGCCGCCTCGGTGTTGCTGGTATCGGGGCTTTGCGCGCTGTCGCTGGGCGGGCGCGTGTTTTATCTGATCATGTACGCGCTGCTGGGCATGCTGCTATATGCCCTGGGCAGTGCGTTCCTGGCACGCGCGCTGCTGGTGGTCGACCAGCGCGCCGCCGAGCCCAAGTCTGAGCGCGGGTCGCCGGGCAGGCTCGACCTGCGCCTGACAAACCGCAGCCTGCTGCCCGTGGCGCCGTTTGAAGTGGCGCTCGTGTTGCCGACCGGGCAGGAACGGATGCGCCTGGACGCGCCCCCGCTGCGGGAGGCTGTTGCCTCCGTGCCCTTTGTGCTGAATCATGTCGGCGTACTGCAGGTTTTCGTGCGTGCCGTTTATGTGACCGACCTGTTCGGCTTTTTTCGCTTTCGGCGCACCATCCGTCAGCAGCCGCCCGAGGTCGTCGTGCTGCCGCGTCCTTTTGACGTGACGGCGCTGAAATTCCTTGCGCAGGACGATGGCAAGGCGCTGCCCAACCGCAGCAGCGAGGACATCACGTCGCCCGAGGATACGCGCGCCTACCGGGAGGGCGACTCGTTCAAGCGCGTGCACTGGAAGCTGTCGGCCCGAAAGCGCGAGCTGCTGGTGCGCCGCTTTGAGATGCCGGCGCCGCCGGATACATTGATCCTGATGGACTGCACCGACCCGCGGGGCGGCGAGGGGGTGCCCGACGGCTTGATGCGCCTGCGGGACACCCTGTGCGAAACGGCGCTGTCGGTAGCCAAGATGCAGATGGAGGGCAGCCACCCCGTGCGCGTGCCGCTGTACGGCGCGCACGCCTCGGAGTTTCATGCCGACCGGGCGGGCTCGCTGTCCGTATTGCAGGAGGAGCTGGCCTATCAGATATTCCGCGGCGGCGAGCCGTTTGACAGGGTGCTTAACGTCGAGCTGCGCCGCATGCGCCGCACGGGCGCCGCGGTGGTCATCACCACCAGGCTGGACGCCAGGGTGGTGGAGGGCGTCAAGCACATCCGCCGCAGCGGTCCCAGCGTGCGGTTTTACCTGGTGACATTTAACGCAGAGGACGAAGCCCTGGCGCCGCTGATCGCGCAGCTGCAGCACCACCTGGTGGAGGTATGCTATGTTACCCCGGCATGACAGGCTGTGGAGCGTCCTGTGGGAATGGCTGATGACGGCGCTGGTGGCCTATGCGCTAGCGCTGCCGGCGGTTGCGGCGCTGGGCATTGACCAGGAGGCGTTATTTGCCCTGGGGTGCGTGGCGCTGTTTTCGCTGGCGGTGTGCCTGCCCAACCTGCTGGGGGTGAAGGCGCGGCGCCTGGTGCGGCTGATGATGCTGGCCGCCGGCGCCGTGCTGGCTTTTTCGGTGGGCAAGGGCATCGCCGCCCTGCTGCCGGCGGTTGTGGACGCGCAGTCCCAGCTGGTCATGATGCTGGTGCTCTACAGCGACGTGGTGGTGCTGCTGTCGGCTTTGATGTATACGCTGTATGCCCAATTGCTGGTGCGCGGCGACCCGGTGTTTTCGGCGCCTTTGATCGCGGTGCCCGCCGTGATGATGTGGTTTGCCGGCGCCAGGCAGCATATATGGCATTACCTGCCCGCGGTGCTGGCGCTGCCGATGCTGTTTGTATATGGGGGTGGCCAGGGGCAGCTGGGGGACGGGGAAAAGCCCCGGCGTATGATGCTGCGCGCGCTGCCGGTGGTGCTAATCATCGCGGTGGCAGCATATGCGCTGACGCCGCCCTACCGCGCCACCATACCCGCGCTGGAGCGGCGGGCTGACCGGCTGCGCACGCTGATCAACGACCATTTCTTTTTCACCGATTCGCGGCAGATGTTTTCGCTGCGCAGCATGGGCTACCAGCCCATGGGGGATGTGGGGCTGGGCGGGAAGCCTGACATATCGGGCGCCGCTGTCATGAGCGTCACCACCGACCGCAAGGTGTACCTGCGCGGCGCCGTGCTGGACCAATACTCCGGCAAAGATTGGCGCGATTCTGTCAGCAGCGAGCGCTACGGCTATACGTCGTTCCGGTTCAGAGCGCTTCGGGATTCCCTGCTGGATGCCGACCTGCCGGCATCGGGCAGGCTGCCTGAAA
Source organism: Christensenellales bacterium (assembly GCA_050952845.1). GTDB lineage: Bacteria > Bacillota > Clostridia > Christensenellales > Aristaeellaceae > JAGVSV01. Next base: position 2,728,452 of record JBMNLP010000001.1, on the reverse strand, counting down.
CCCGGGTGGGCGTTCAGATGCTCAGCGGCCTGGCATCCACGCTGTTCACGCCCCAGCGGGTGAGAAAGCTGACGACGGGGGAGGGCATGGTGCCGTACTTCAATGGCGCCAGCGAGCTGTTCATCACCCGCAACCTCAGGGAAGGCGATGCCTATACCGTGGCGTATGAACCTTATGTCGCCGGCCGCCCCGAAACCGACGCCCTGGCAGCCAGCCTGGCGGGACGGGGGGAAACGCGCGCCATGATGCTGCCCGATGTGTATACGCAGCTGCCTGTCCACCTGGTGCCGGGCGGCGTCATTGAAACCCTCGCGCAGTCCATCGCAGGCGGGGAGGCTACGCCCTATGATCAGGCCATGGCGCTGATGCGCCACCTGAAGCGCCACTACACCTACTCCCTGGACGTGCCCGACGTGCCTGAGGACATGGACTTTGCTGCTTATTTTCTGCTGGACACCAGGGAAGGGTACTGCACCTATTTTGCCACGGCCATGACGGTGCTGTGCCGGTCGCTGGGGCTGCCCGCGCGCTACATCGAGGGGTTTGTCGCGGAGCCCGGCGAGGGCGGCATGCCGGCCCTGGTCACGGGCTATCAGGCGCATGCCTGGACCGAGGTGTACATCGACGGTTTAGGCTGGGTCACCTTTGACGCGACCAGCTCGCCCGGCGAGCCGGAGTCTGAGGATGTGCTGCCGCCCGACGGGGGCGCGAACGAACCTCCCACCCCGCCGCCGACGGAGCCGCCGCCTCCCCCTGAGGACGGGGAAAGCCCCACGCCTACTCCGCCGCCAGAAGACAGCGAGGATCAACCCACTCCTACGCCCACTGCGCCCCCGGCGCCGGCGACCGATCAGGAGGACCGGCCTGACGGCGACCGCTTCGGCCCGGCGTGTCCCTGGCTGCTGCTGTTGCTGCTGGCTGTCGGCTTTGTCGTATGGCGTGCCCTTGTCAGCCGGCCCGACTGGCGCGCCCGGCGGGCTAAAAATGACACCGAACGCTTGATGATCTATTGGCAGAGCGTTTGCCTGGCGCTGGCTGTGCGGGGGCAGGGTATCAGGCCGCCCGAAACCATCGGCGGATACGCCGCGCGCGTCCGGCCGGATGACCGGGCCTTTGACGCGCTGGCAGCTGCCGTTTCCGCGGCAGTCTATGGCCGCCATGCGCCGCGGGCAGAGGCGGTCAGCCAGGCCCGCGGCCTATACCGCGCGCTGTATCGCGCGCTGCCGCTGCGCCTGAAAGCGCTGCTCATCCTGCGCCGCACCCGCGGCGACATCGCCCTGCGCGCCACCGGCGGCTGGGCTGCGGTAAAACGGCTGTTCAAAAAGCTGCCACGCGCTTTTCGGAGAAGGCGTGGCAAGCTGTAAATTGTAAAATATACCGACGTTATTCCTTGTCCAGCGCGATGTGGCTGATAAACTGCTCCGCCAGGGCGAAGACCTCCTCGTCGGCGAGGCCGTCCTCCATGCTGTCGATGTCATACATGATGTTGACCAGCACGCAGTTGTCCCGCCTGGCGGGCAGGTACAGCGTCATGGTCTGGCTGTATTGCACCGTGCCGTCCTCCTGGTCGGTTTTGAACTTGGACAGGAAGTAGGTGATGGGCTGGCCGCCCAGCGTCATCTCCTGGACGTCGCCGGTTTCGGATTCGGGGTAGAATTTCATATAGTTGTCCCGCGCTTCGCCGGCGACTTCGCCGGCCGGCTTGCTGGCGCCCTGCACGTGGACATAGTTCAACTTGCCTTCCTCGGCGGGCTTGCAGTGAAACTGCCTGATGTTTTCGTCTGAGCCGGCGCCAAAGGCATCGTCCAACGCATACCCCTGGGGCATCGTGAAGGTGCCTAATTTATAGTACTTGGGTTTGCGCGACGTGCCCTTGTTGACCAGCAGCCAGTTTTCTCCTTCGGGCACATCGACCACCAGCTTGTGGTCGGCGCTGGCGCCTTCGCCCACCAGCACGCGCCTGACAGGCAGCGAGCCGTCATCGTACAGCAGGGCGAACAGCACGGCGGCGAGCGCCAGAGCGCCCGCAACCGATGCGATGATGATCTTGGTCTTTTTGGGCATGGGCGGCTTTTTCTGAGGCTTTGCCACCACCTTCGGTCTTCTCTTGTACTTTTTCTTTGCTTTGGCCATGGATTTGTTCCTTTCACCGGCTATGCTGCCGGGTTATTTGATGTTTCCAGCTCTTCCAGCGGCTTTTTGGCGCGCAGCAGCACCACAAAGCCCATCACAAACAGCAGCAGCAACACCAGCGTCCCATAGGAGGACCGGCCCGTGATGCCGCGCATGGTCCCGTAGAGAAAGGGGCCCACGACAGAGGCGAACTTGCCGAATATGTCGAAGAACCCGAAGTATTCGTTGGACCGCTCCTTGGGGATCAGCTTGCCGAAGAACGACCGCGACACGGCCTGGATACCGCCCTGCACCGTGCCCACCAGCACCGCCATCGCCCAGAACAGCACCGTGCTGCGGCTGATGGCGCTCTGGTAGCTGGCGGCAGCCTGGGCGGATGATGCGCTGAAGGCGGCTGTAGCCTGGGCTAAGGTTTCCGAGGCGTCCTGCGCAAGCGCCGCGTCGGCGCCGGAAAAGGCAGCGGCGTCCAGCGCCAGCCCGGCTGTGTCGCCGTCGAGCACGGCTGTTTTAGCTTCCGCCATGTAGCGCTGCAGTTCGTCATCCAGCGCCTCCACGTCCTCAAAAGCGTAGGTTTCCTTCACCGTGGCGATGGCGTCCTCTTTGTAGGCCTTAAACGCGGTGTCATACCGTTTCTGGTGCGGCTCCAGCGTGAAGCCCATGATGAAGCCCACGAAGCATATCAGCATGTAGACCGCAATGGCTAACAGCAGCGCCCTGCGCGCCGTGACGCGCCGCGCCAGGTGCCCGAACAGAATGGAGCAGGGCATCGCGACAATTTGCGTCACCAGCAGCGCCAGGATCATGCCCGTGCCGCCCAGGCCCAGCGTTGAGCCGTAGGCGGTGGATATGTTGATGATGGTGCCCACGCCGTCGATGTAGAAAAAGTAGGCGATCATGAACAGCATCAGCCCCTTCCGGCTGACGATGTCGGCGGCGGTTTTCGCCACGCTGCGGAATACCCCACCCAGCGAAAACTGGCTGTTTCGTTCGATATAGTGCTCCTGGTGCACGTTTTTCAAAAAGGGGATTGTGAACACCAGCCACCACGCGCTGGTGATCAGGATGGAAAACTTCTGCGCGAAGGCGCTGTAGTCGGTCATCACCAGCAGCGCGATGGACAGCACGAAGGGGATGGTGCTGCCGCCGATGTACCCCATCGCATAGCCCCAGGCGGATACCTTGTCCATGCGGTCGTTGGTGGTGACGTCGGTTAAAAAGCTGTCATAGAACAACGACGACCCTGAATAACCGATCCGGCTGAGCACATAGCCGATCAGCATCACCCGGTAGTCGTTGGTCAGGGCGATCATCGCGGTGAACACCACGCCGCCCAGCCAGAAGCCGGTGAACAGCTTTTTTTTCATGCCCTTGAAGTCGGCTATTGCGCCTAAAACCGGCGCTAATAGCGCTACGACCAGCGTAGCCGCCGACACCCCGTAGCTCAACAGCTGGTCGCCGGCGGCGCCCGCTTCCTTAGCGACTTTGCTGAACAGGATCGGGAAGATCGCTGCCATGATGTTGGTCGCGTATACGGAGTCGGCCCAGTCGTACATGATCCAACTTTTTTCTTTCAGGCTGAAACGCTTTTGATCGGATGTCACCTTGTCACGCCTCATTTCCAAAATTTTCTGTTCGATTATAGCTTGTCTGGGCGCAAAAGAAAAGCATGCGGCTGATAAAAAATTTTTCGGAACAGGGAGCAATTCGTATAAATATCCACAATACGCATAAATATAATATTCGGAATCCCATGACTTGTGGTATGGATGTCTCTGGGTTACAATCTGTGGGACTTGGCAGTTATCAACAGTCCATTTTCCATGCATGGGCGGCTACCTGTGAAAAAGCTTGAAATATCACGGAGGCTGTGATAGGATGACATCGAGCCAAGATGGCGGCACGATTTATCCACAGGCAAGTTATCCACAGATTGCCTGATGAACACTGTAATAGGGTGTTTTTTTTACCTCATTACAATCGTGTTAAGAATGTATAAAGAATGTAATGCTGGAGGCGGCTTCTTTTGAATGTAAAGGCGATTTGGGAAAATGCGTGTTCGCTGATGCGCGAGGAAATGACCGAGGTGACGTATTCGACATGGATCGCCGCGGCGCTGCGGCCGCTTGATATGGTGGGCAACCAATACTATGTCGAAGCCGTGACGGACTTTTACCATCAGTTTGTCGTGCCCCGGTATTCGGGCAAGATCGCCTCATCCTTAAGCGAGGTGGCGGGCAGGGACATCAAGCTCGTCATCATGACGCCACGCCAGGCCGAGGAATACCGCAAAGGCGCCAACCCCATGGCCAGGCCGGCGCCCCAGCTCAACGCCAAGTATACATTCGACTCCTTTGTTGTGGGCAGCAGCAACCGCTTTGCCCACGCGGCATCGCTGGCGGTGGCTGAAGCTCCGGCAGACGCCTACAACCCCCTGTTTGTTTACGGCGGCGTGGGCCTGGGCAAAACGCACCTGATGCACGCCATCGGCCATTATGTGCTGCGCCAGAAGCCCGACACCCGCCTGGAGTATGTCACCAGCGAAACGTTCACCATCGAGCTGGTCAGCGCCATCCAGACCAACCGCAACGCCCAGTTCCGCGAAAAGTACCGGGGCGTCGACGTGCTGCTTATCGATGACATCCAGTTTATCGCCGGCCGGGACAGCACCCAGGAGGAGTTTTTCCACACATTCAACGCGCTGCACAACGCCGGCAAGCAGATCATCATATCCAGCGACCGGCCGCCCAAGGAGATCGCCCGCCTGGAGGAGCGCCTGCGCAGCCGGTTTGAATGGGGACTGATCGCCGACATCCAAAAGCCCGACCTGGACACCCGCTGCGCCATCCTGCGCCGCAAAGCCGATGACGACCTGATCCAGGTGGACGATGACGTGCTGCAGATGGTGGCGGAGCGGGTGGACAGCAACATCCGCGAGCTGGAGGGCAGCCTGACGCGCCTGGTGGCGTATTCCAACCTGACGGGCAAGCCCATCACGATGGCGCTGGCCGAGGAGGCGCTGCGCGAGGTGTTCTCCGCCCACACGCCGCGCAGCATCACCTGCAACGAGGTGATGACTGCCGTGTCCAACTACTACGCCGTGACGGAAGCCGACCTGTGCGGCCCGCGCCGCACCCGCGCGATCACGGTGCCGCGCCAGATGGTGATGTACCTGTCCCGCAAGATGACCAACACGTCGCTGCCCAAAATCGGCGAGATGCTGGGCAACCGCGACCACACCACGGTGCTGCATGGCTGCGCGAAAATTGAGCAGCTCAGCCAGGCCGAGCCGTCCGTGCGCGCGGCGGTGGAGGACATCAGCAAGCTGCTGACTTCGGGTGGCTGATACCAAACAAACGCAACGCCCCGCCGGCGACATGGCCCGCGGGGCGTTTTTTAGAGCAAATTACGCAATCGTGGCGCACAAAGCAGCGCAGGATTTTTGTCTCTGGCAAGGAGCGTGAACGCAGACGTAGCAGCGCTACGACAAGTGAACGGTGACGCAGCCAGAGGCAAAAAGACAAGTCATCGACTGCGCTATGATAAGTAAATTTGCTCTACACATGGATGCAGTATCGATGCCTATTCGGCTGTATACGGCAGCAGCGCAATGGCGCGCGCGCGCTTGATGGCTTCAGCCAGCTGGCGCTGATGCTTTGCGCAGGTGCCGATCATGCGCCGCGGCGATATCTTGCCGCGCTCGTTGATGTAGCGGCGCAGGCGGTTGACGTCTTTATAATCGATATAGGCGACCTTGTTGGCGCAAAAATCGCACACCCTGCGCCGCGGCCTGCGGCCGCCGCGCTGGCGTTGCCTTCTTTCGGTGCGGTCTTCCGACATGCTGTAACCTTCCTTTCTGTCATAGATGCCCTGATCAGAAGGGCAATTCGTCCTCGTCTACCTGGACGAACCCATTGTCCTGGCTGGATGCTGAAAATGGCGGAGCGCTTTGCGGCGCCCGCTCGCCGCCCTCGCCCCGGGGGGTGAGGAATTCGACCTCGTCGGCCTGTACCTCCAGGCTGTAGCGCGTCTGGCCGTCATTGCCTACAAAGCTTTGCAGCGTCAGCGTGCCGACCACGCCCACCTTGCGGCCCTTGGCCAGGTAGCGGTTGCAGTTTTCAGCCAGTTGGCGCCAGGTGGTTACGCGGAAAAAGTCCGCATCCGGCTGGCCGGCCTCGGCGCTGCTGGACCGGCGGCGGTTGACGGCTACCGTGAACGTGCATACCGGGATGCCGCTCGCTGTGGTGCGCAGCTCGGGGTCGCGGGTCAGGTTGCCGATGATAAACAGTTTATTCAATGCTGCCCCTCCTTATTCACTGCTGCTGGTGTTCGCACCGCTTTGCGTTTCTGCGGCTGCTGCAACGGGGCGCGGCGCGCGCGGCTTGACTTTGCTGCGCTTTTCTTCGATGCGAATCACCATGTACCGGAGAATATCTTCCGATATGCCCAGGTTGCGCTCGATTTCGCGCGGCACCTGGGGATCGGCCGAAAAATTCACCAGCACGTAATAGCCTTCCGGGATGTCGTTGATCGGGTAGGCCAGGTGCCGCTTGCCCCATTCATCGGTCTTTTCGATGGTGCCGCCGTTGGCTTCAATCATGGTGTTGAACCGGGCGATCAGCTCCTTGCGGGCTTCCTCCTCGACGGCGGGGTTGATGATGTAAATCATCTCGTACTTCATTGGTTTCACCTCCTCATGGACATAAGGCGCCGCGTCTGTGCGCGGCGCAAGGACGTCAAGAACATATTATATATGGAAAAGGCGGGAAATGCAATGGATTTTTTGTGAAGTTTTTTGCCTTAACGGCCTTAAACTATGAACTTTACATATTCAAACTGCTTGCAACACAAATTGTTCATATATTTTTGACTTTTTGTATGCTATACTCAGGCTGGATACTTGAAATCAGGAGGCTACGAACGTGTTTGGACGATGGATGAACAACTACTACTACGGAAAGAGCGGCAAGGGGGACTACCGCAAGGAGGACCTGCCCCGCAACCGCATGCAGCTGTTCTGGGAGATGCTGCGCGTGCGCTTTGCCGGTCTGTTCCGGCTCAACCTGATGACCGTCATTGCCTGGCTGCCGCTGATGTTTGTCATTGCCCGGTATATCAGCAACGTGTACAGCCTGCTGGGGCTGATCGCCGAGGTGGAGTACGATCGCGCTGCCGCGACGGCGGAGCAGCTGGAGGTGTACACCAACAGCGGAAGCTGGCTGTACAGCATGACCTTCACTACATTCCTGTATATGATCCCCTGCATTGCCATCACGGGCCCTTTCCAGGCGGGCATGGCTTATGTGACGCGCAACTGGTCGCGGGATGAGCATGCTTTTGTGTGGAGCGATTTTAAGGACGCCTTCAAGGACAACTGGAAGCAGGGGCTGGGCGTATCGGTCATCACGGGCTTTGTGCCCTTTATGATGCTGATATGCTATCGGTTTTACGGCGGCATGGTGCAGAACAGCCTGTTTTTCATCGTGCCGCAGATGCTGACGCTGACGCTGGGCGGTGTCTGGCTGCTGGCGCTCACCTTTCTGTACCCGATGATGGTCAGCTATCAGCTTACCTTCCGCACGCTGCTGAAAAACAGCCTGCTGCTGGCAGTGGGCCGCCTGCCGCAGACGATCGGCATCCGGCTGGTCATGCTGGTGCCCACCATCATCACGACGCTGATGATGCTCTACACGCCTTACGGCATGTACGCCATGATGGGCCTGGGCGCCTACTACCTGCTGTTGGGCAACGGGCTGGCGCGCTTTGTGTATGCTTCGTTTACAAACGCCGTGTTCGATAAGTTTATCAACCCCAACATCGAGGGCGCGGTTGTCAACCGCGGCCTGGCCGACCCCGACAGCTTCGATGACGAGGAAGCCGAAGAGGACGACGAGGCGGAGGCTGTGCCGCCTGCCCGTGCCACGTGGGAGACGGCGCAGGGCAGCGCAGGGAAGGCGGACGGCTGACGGCCATGTATGCCGACTTCGCCGCCGTGTATGACCGCCTGATGCAGGATGTGGATTACGCGGCGTGGGCGGCGTTTTATATGGCGCTGCTGGACAGCCTGGGCGTCAGCCCGGGGGCGGCGGTGGCGGAGTGCGCCTGCGGCACCGGCGGGCTGACCGTTCCGCTGGCAGCGCGGTACGACATGACCGGCATCGATCTGTCCGAGGAGATGCTGTCACAAGCTGTGCCCAAGGCGAAAAGCGCGGGCAGAAACGTCCGCTTTATCCGCCAGGACATGCGCCGGCTGCGCCTGATGCGCCCGGCGGACGCTGTGCTGGCTACCTGCGACGGCGTCAACTACCTGCTGAAGGACAACGACCTGGCGGCTTTTCTGAACGCGGCGTTCCATGCCCTGAAGCCGGGCGGCGCGCTGGCATTTGATATATCCAGCTTTGGCAAGCTGCGCGGGACGTTAGGCGACAACGTGCTGACCCTGTCGGAGGAGGATGTCGCCTACATATGGCACAACCGGTGGTCGGACAGCGAGCGGGTGGTGCAGATGAACCTGAGCATCTTTGTCCGGCGCCCCGATGGCGCCTATGACCGCATCGTGGAGCAGCAGGCGCAGCGCGCCTGGGACGAGCAGGAGGTGCTGGATGCGCTGGCTAAGGCGGGCTTCCGGCAGGCCCGCGCCTGGGGCGATCGGCGCATGAGGGCGCCAAGCCCCAACGATCAACGGCTGCACTTTACGGCGATCAAACCTGTGAAAGGGGAATAGAATGACCGATCAACGCCTGACCATTGACGAAGCGGACGGCATGCTGCACATGCTGCTGATGGGCGGCGAAGCCCGCGTATGGATGTGCCGGACAACGGCGATGACCCAGCAGGCTGCCGACACCCACCTGGCCAGCGACACGGCGGCTGCCGCCATGGGCAGGTTTCTGTCCGGCGCTGCGGTGCTGGGCGCCACCGAACCGGAGGAGGGATCCAGCGTCACCGTGACGGTGGCAGGCGGCGGGGCCGGCGGCAAAATGATCGCCGTCGTGCGCGGGGGCAACCTCAAAGTGGCGGTGGAGCATCCCCAGGCGGCGCTGCCTGTGCTGCAGGGGCGGCAGGATGTGGCCGGGTTTGTGGGCGCCAGGGGGCAGATGACCGTGGTGCGGGACCGGGGCGCTGGCGAGCCCTACATCGGCATATGCAGCCTTGTATCCGGGGAGTTAGGGGATGACTTTGCCCAGTACTTCACCGTGTCCGAGCAGGTGCCGTCGCTGGTAGCGCTGGGTTGCCTGAACCAGGATGGCGTGGTGCTGTCGGCGGGCGGCATCGTCATTCAGGCCATGCCCGAATGCAGCAAGCATATGCTGAGCCAGTTAGAGCTGCGCCTGCCCTTTTTTGCCGGCATCAGCCGCGAGCTGTATGACCGCGGCATGGAGGAGCTGGCGGTGCGCTGGTTTGACGGGCTGGACATGGCCATCGTGTCCCACACGCCGCTGTTCCTGCGCTGTGACTGCTCCCGGGAGAAAATGCGCGGCGCGCTGATAGCGCTGGGGCCGGCGGAACTGCGGGACATCCTGTCAGGCGGCGAAGACACGGTGATGACCTGCTATTTTTGCCGCTCGGCGCACGTGTTCACGCCGCACGACATCCGCGGCATGCTGGCGGACGTACCGGAGGAACGCGATGAAATGCATTGATTTTGACGAACAGTTCAGCCGCTACGTCAGGCGCTGGATGGAGAGCATCGTGGAAGAAGGCCTGTCCATGGACGAAGCCGAGGACATGATGCCCGAGGTGTATGAGCGGTTTTTGGATACGCCGGCAGCATGGCTGAACGGCGTCAGGCCGGGGGAATACTTCCTGGCTTACGATGACCCCGTCTATCTGATCCGCTGGCTGGAACAGTATATCAGGGAACGCGTCAACCTGCCCGACATGCTGCTCAACCGCATTGTGGAGCTGGGCAGCAGGGCCGAGGCGCCGCTGGACGCGCTGATCCGCAGCGATGCGGCGCCGCTGGAGGAGAAGATGCTGGCGGTGACCCTGCTGCGCGAAATCGGCAGCCTGTTGCCGCTGGATGTCTATGTCGACTGGCAGGCAGGGCGCGGCCTGGACGACGAGCTGTGCGACAACGCGGTGGAAAGCCTGGAGGAGATGGGTGAGGCTGCCGTGGGCCCCATGCTGGAAGCGCTGGAGGGCGCGACGGACGCAGGCAAGGAGGCGCTGCTGTCGGCGCTGAGCCGCTATCCCGGCGACGAGCGCGTGTATCAGGGGCTGATCAGCCTGTTTGACCGCTGCCCCGACAGGCAGGCCATTTTGGCGTGTTACCTGTCGCGCCTGGGCGACGTCCGCGCGCTGGACAGGCTCATTGCCCGTGCGGCGGATGACCGCACCGGCTATCTGGATTATATCGAGCTGCGCAGCGCCATCGAGGCGCTGGGCGGCGAGGCGCCGGGGCGCGAGTTTGACGCCGACCCCGGCTACGACGCGCTGTTTGGCACGGACTGATAACCCGGAGGAACAGGATGATCTGCACCCGCTGCAAAAAGGAGTCCAACAGCGCGTCGCGCGTCTGCCCGTACTGCGGCAGGTACATGGGGGCGGAAGATGCGCCGCCGCTGCCGCCACAGCCTGTGTATGCCGAGCAGATTGTTGCAGAACCCGAATACGCCGCAGGCCGTCGTGTTAAAAGCCATGGTAAAAAGCCGCGCAGGCAGCGTGTCAAGCGGGTGAAGCGAAAACCGGCGAAGAACTACCACCGCCGGATGATCAACTGGGCAATGGTGGCGCTGGTCGTGCTGATATTGTCCGTGATGCTGGCGGCAGGCGGCTTTGTATACCTGAAGGTCACGCCTGCCGGGCAGCTGATTTTAGCGCGCATGGGCAGGAATGCCAGCGCCGATGCCTATTGGGCGCTGGGCACCGAATACCTGGATCAGGGGTATATCGCCCGGTCCATCGACACCTACCTCAAGGCGGAGAAGCTGGACCCCCACCGTGACGACCTGGCCGACAAGCTGCTGCTGTTGGCGGAAGCCTACGAAGCCGGCGCGCAGCCTGAAGCCGCGCTGGATATATACACCAGGATCTATCAGGAGCTGGAGCCTGAATCCCCGCTGGGCTACCGGCACGCGGTCCGGTTGCTGCTGGACCAGGGCTTTACCTTCCGGGCAGCTGAGCTGTTGCAGGTGGCTTACGAAAAAACGGGCGATGAAGCCTTTTATAACCAGCGCTCCAGCATGGTGCCCAAGCCCCCCACCGCCTCGCTGAGCGGCGGCCGCCACCTGCTGGTGAAAACCGTGGCGTTTGAATCGCCCCAGGGGTACAGCATCTACTACACCACCGGCGACGAGGTGCTGCCCGAGGATGGCACCCTGTACACCGAGCCCATCACCCTGCACGAGGGGTCATACAATTTCCGCGCGGTGTGCGTGTCCAGCGAGCTGATATCCGACGAGATGTCGGTCAGCTACACCATCGCGCTGCCCACGCCGCTGGCGCCCAAGGCCACGCTGCAGCAGGGGGAATACAAGAAAAAGCAGCGCGTCAGGCTGCGCAACATGGATGAGGACGAGGACATCACGCTGTACTACACCATCGACGGGACCAAACCCAATTTAAACTCGCCCAGGTATAAGGACGAACCCATCGAGCTGGGCATCGGCCGGGTGACGCTGCGCGCCATCGCTGTCAACAGCTACGGCAAGGTCAGCAACGAACTGTATGTGCAGTACCGCATCAGCATCCCGTTCGGGGGGCGGACCTATTTCCGCTTTGAGGACGGGTTTGAAGGGCTGACGATGGGGACCACCACCCCGGAGGATTTTGTGGCCCGTCAGGGCGAGCCGGCCCAGCGCGGCACCGTCGACGACCCGGACGCCGGCGGCGAGGCGCTGCGCCTTGTATACCCCTGGGGCGAAGCGCGGTTTACCCCCGCCGAAGGCGGCACGCTGTACATGATCGATACCAGCGCCGCCGACATGACAGGCCCCAGGAAAACCACCGTCGGCATGCACCTGGACGAGGTGACGGACAAGTTCCGCGACATGAACCAGCTGCCCAACGACAAGGGGGACCGCGGCATCTACTACGACATCGACCAGGGGAGCGCCGCCTACACCGTCTATTCGGACGACCCGGACAACGGCGAGCTGACCTATATATCCACCGGCACCGGGCCTGCGGGCACGACCACCGTGCTGCGGTACGAAATCGAGGGCCGGCACGTGACGCGCATCAAGCTGACGCTGGTGTACAAGCGGCTGTCGCTGGTGCAGTGATTGCGCTGCGTACGAAAAGCAGCGTTTGTTTCAATAAGCTCCGGCGGCGGTATAATCTCAATAGGTTCGCTGAAGCGGACGGAAAGGGACGGTATCGGCATGTCAAAACGGGTGTTGATTGTGGGCGGTGTAGCCGGCGGGGCCAGCACGGCTGCCAGGCTGCGCAGGCTGGACGAGGACACAGAAATCATATTGTTTGAGCGGGGGCCCTATATCTCCTATGCCAACTGCGGCTTGCCCTACCACGTGGGCGGCGTCATTCCCAACCGGAAGGCCTTGCTGCTGCTGACGCCCGAGGTCATGCGCGGGCGCTTCAACGTGGACGTGCGGGTGATGCACGAGGTGACATCAATTGACCGGGCGGGCAAAACCGTCACGGTGCGCGATATTGAAAAAGGCGCTGACTATACCGAGCGGTATGACACGCTGGTGCTGGCCACCGGCTCCCAGCCGGTGATCCCGCCAGTGCTGGGCTGCGACTCGCCGCGCGTGATGACCATGTGGACGGTGACCGACACCGACCGCATCAACGCGTTTATCAAGGAGCAGGATGTCAAGTCCGCCGCGGTGGTCGGCGGCGGCTTCATCGGCTTGGAAATTGCTGAAAACCTGCATCACCTGGGGCTTGGGGTCACCATTGTCGAAATGCTGAACCAGGTGCTGGCGCCGCTGGATAACGAGATGGCGCGGATCCTCCACGGGCATATTGCCGGGCAGGGCGTGGGGCTGATGCTGGGCAAAGGCGTGGAGGCGCTGGAAGAAGCGGAGGGCAAAGTGACGCTGCGGCTGCAGGGCGGCGGCGCCCTTACAGCCGACATGGTGATCATGTGCGTGGGCGTGCGCCCCAACAGCGCGCTGGCTAAAAACGCCGGGCTGGCCATTAACCAGCGGGGCGGCATCGTGACGGATGCCTTCATGCGCACGTCGGATCCGGCCATCTACGCCGTGGGCGACGCCGTCGAGGTGGAGGATTTTGTCACCGGCGGGCGCACCATGATCCCGCTGGCAGGGCCGGCTAACAAGCAGGGGCGCATCGCAGCCGGCAACATCCTCGGCGGCAGCGAAGCCTACAAGGGCACGCAGGGCGCCGCCATCGTCAAGGTGTTCGATCTGGACGCGGCCACCCTGGGGCACAACGAGAAGATGCTGGCCCGCCAGGGCCTGGTGCGCGGGCAGGACTATGAAACCATCACCATCGCACAGGACAACCACGCGAGGTATTACCCCGGCGCCAAGATGGTGGTGCTGAAGATGCTGTTTTCGTTGAGCGACCGGCGGATTTTAGGCGCGCAGATCGTGGGGCGCGAAGGCGTGGACAAGCGCATCGACACGCTGTCGGTCGCCATGCGCCTGGGCGCCAAAGCAACCGACCTGGGCGGCCTGGAAATGGCGTATGCGCCGCCTTATTCCTCCGCGAAGGACCCTGTGAACATGCTGGGCTTTGCGGCAGAAAACCTGCTGGCAGGCCGACTGACCCTGGCCGACTGGGACGCGCCGGATCATGCCGGCCCGGACACCCTGCTGCTGGATGTGCGCGAGGTTGCCGAGTACAACGTATACATGCTGCCCGGTGCGCTGAACATCCCGCTGGGCGAGCTGCGCGGACGGCTGGACGAGGTGCCCCGCGGCAAGGAGATCATCGTCTTCTGCCGCATCGGCGTGCGCGCGCATACGGCTTCCATGATGCTGCAGCATCACGGCTACGACAACGTCAAGGTCTACCCCGGCGGCATGCAGTTTTACCTGGCCACGCATCCGGAGGTTTCAACATGAAGGAGCTCATGGACGTTTTTGTTGTTGAAGAGCCCGAGGTGCCATCAGTTACCGCAGCGAGCTCATGGTGTATGAGGAAGGGCGGGATGGCATCTGAGTAGCGCTGTCCTACAGCGGCAGTGGACACCTGATGGCTGCCAATCCGCTGCCTGCGCCAAGCTTTATGGATATCAAGCTATTCCCTCAGCCCTTTGGATGCATTAATGTTTTACGTTGGTATGAAGCATCAGGTGTGCGGCATGGAGGTATATATCTGCCTTTGACAACTCGGGAGTGGTTGCGCAGATACCGGGGTCAGAACAGCTGCGCCTGGATAGCATCCTTTGCATAGAGACAACGAAAGATCATCCCCTGATGGAGGGCCATGCTTATGTTTGATGTTTCGATGGAAACTGTCGCCCGGATCCTGCGGGACTTCCATGTGCCGTCCAAACCGGTGGGCTTTTCGGAGCTGCGGAGATACCATTATGAACGGGACGATCCTGCCTCCAAAGAAGTCAGGCTGATCGTCCGGGTCGCGCTGGAATCGGGGGAAGCCGTGGTGATCCGCTTCAAAAATGAAGCCGGCGTCAGCCTCGATCTCATCAACGCGCAGAGCCGTTTTGCAGCGCTTCTTTCAGCGCATGGCATCGCAACGCCCGCCTTGTTTCAGGTTGATGGGCAGTATGCGGCATGGTATCGGCTCAACGGCTACGATGTCATCGTCGCTGTGGAAAGCTTTGAGGAGGGGGAAATTCGGTTTGTCAACGAAGCTGTCGCGGAGAAAACCGGAGAGCTGTTGGCCGATATGCATGACATTGCGGAAAAAGCCGATTTTCACGTTGCCAATGACGTGCTGTTCAATCCGTTAGCCCAAAACGACCTGTTTGATTTTTCGGAGTTTGAACGCCATCAAAAACCCCTCATGACGATCGACGCCGGCATGTACAGGGATATTGTGGCGACCTATCAGGCGCATATGCGGGTCATTGCCACCCTCGCAGGGGAGCCCCGGTATGCTGTTCAGGGGGACATCAGCCATTGCAACCTGTATCTGACAGATAAGGGAACGCTCGGCATATTTGATTTTAACCGCTGCGGGGACAACAATCTCTATTTTGACGCCGTGATGCAGTCGCTGTTTGAAGCCCGCCTGATGGATTATCCTGATGCGTATGCAGGCCGGGCAGAAGAAACGATCCTGCCGGCATTCCTGCAGGGCTATCATCAACAACGCCCTTTCTCCAAGGCGCAGCGGGAGGTCTTTCCATATCTGTACGCGGTTGTCAGCGCCTTTTGGCTGATGGACATGAAATGGAGCGACACCAGCCTTCGGCAGGCCGTGGAGGATGACGACAGGGAAGCGATGCGGGAAGCGCTCCATCAGGTACACAGGCGCATCCATCACCTGCCCGCTATGCCGGTTTAACAATTTTACCTGAATTTTACATTCATGTGGACAACACGCCAATATGCAATGCATAGATTTTACATAATACAGCAGTCGGATTTTACAAAGGTTGTGTATCCTGTTTATGCTTCATGCTAAAATAGCGTGAGCAGAAAGGAAGATTATGATGAAAAAACTCACTGCATTGTTCCTGGCGGCGTTGATGCTGCTCAGCCTGGGGACCGCGTTTGCGGACGAAACGCCGCGCGCCAAGTACGTGTTCTTCTTTATTGGAGACGGCATGGGTGCGCCGCAGACCACCGCCACCCGGTATTACCTGGGCACCCGCGAGAATCCGGACAGCGCCTACCCGGTGCCCGGAAAGCTGAGCTTTGACAATTTTGAGGCCATGGGCCTGATGACCACCTATGATGCCACCAGCTTTGCGCCCGACAGCGCCAGCACGGCCAGCTCCATGGCCAGCGGCGCCAAGACCCTGTCCGGCGTCATCAACTACGACGTGAAGAAAGAAACCCCGTTTAAAATCGTCAGCGAGTATGCCAAGGAAGCGGGCATGAAGGTGGGCGTTGTAACCAGCGTATCCCTGGACCATGCCACCCCGGCTGCCTTCTATGCCAAGGTACCCAGCCGCGGCCAGTACTAC
Source organism: Christensenellales bacterium (assembly GCA_050952845.1). Taxonomy (GTDB): domain Bacteria; phylum Bacillota; class Clostridia; order Christensenellales; family Aristaeellaceae; genus JAGVSV01. Next base: position 2,712,290 of record JBMNLP010000001.1, on the reverse strand, counting down.
GACATCTCCGTGCAGGGCCTCACCGGTACCATCCTGGACTTCCTGGGCGGCGGCAGCTTCAAGCGCCCCAATGGCGAGAAGGACAACCCCAGCAAAAACCTGTTCGAGCTGGCCGCGGAAAACGGCTGGAACTATGCCAACACCAATGAAGACATCCGCGCCATCACCGCTGACAGCGGCCGCACGCTGGCCATCGTGCCGGATATCGCCGACAGCGATTCCATGCAGTACGAAATCGACCGCCTGGCCAAGGTGGAAGCCGGCGAGGATTCCCTCAGCCTGGCCGAAATCACCGCAGCGGCCATCCGCAACCTGGACAATGACAACGGCTTTTTCCTGATGGTGGAAGGCGGCAAAATCGACTGGACCTGCCATGCCAACGACGCCACCACCGCCATCTATGACACCCTGGCGCTGGACGCTGCGGTGCAGGAGGCCGTGAAGTTTGCCGAGAGCCATCCCGAAGAGACGCTGATCGTCGTCACCGGCGACCATGAGACCGGCGGCCTGACCATCGGCTTTGCCACCACCGCCTATGACACGCACTTCCAGTACCTGCAAAATCAGAATATCTCCTTCACCCAGTTTGACGCGAAGGTGGAAAAAATGCGGGACGATATGGTTTCCTTCGAGGACGCCATGGCCATCGTGGCCGAGAACTTCGGCCTGACCTTAGAGGAAGGACAGGAGCTCACCCTGAACGCCGCCGAGACCAAGGCGCTGAAGAACGCCTTTGAGCTGAGCATGCTGCCCCGCCAGCAGCGCACCATCGGCGACGAAGAAGTGTTCCTGTATGGCGGCTACGAGCCGTTCAGCATCGCCATCACCCACTGCCTGAACAACAAGGCCGGCCTGGCGTACACCAGCTACGCGCACACCGGCATGATGCTGCCCGTGTATGCCCACGGTGCGGGCGCCGCCAATTTCGTCGGCTCCTATGACAACACCGACATCTTCCACGGCTTCATGCAGGCGATGGGCCTGGAAATCGACACCGAAATCCCCACGCTGGCTGCTGCCAATTAAATCCCTACACCCTACCGGAATGCGGGCGTTCTCGGACGCCCGCATTCTTCTACCAAGCGATGCTGCAAGGAGGGCTTATGAACAAGAAAACGAACCTGATGTTTGTGCTGGTGTCGGCTGTGCTCACATTGCTGATGATGCTGCTGCCGGGCGAAGCCCCCCTTGGCAAGGCAGACCCCATCCCGCGTGAAAGGGTGCGCGTGCTCACCGTGGACAACAGCATGCTCGACCCGCTGGGCATTGTCTATTCGGGCGTGCAGCAGTGCACGGCGGAGGTGCTGTCCGGCCCCCACAAGGGGCAGGTGGTGCCCGCCGCTAACTTTCTGAACAGCGATTTGGAAAAGGATAAACTGTATCAACCCGGCGATCGCGCCGTGGCCATGGTGCACCACCGGGGTGAAGTGCTGTCCGTCACGCTGGTGGACATGGACCGGGCGCCCGCCATGGGCCTGATGCTGTTAGGCTACATGGTGCTGCTGGTGGTGTTCGCCGGCTTTTCGGGCGTGGGCGCAATGGTCAGCCTGCTGGCCAGCGCCGTCATGCTGTGGAAGGTGTATATCCCGCTGCTGCTGAAAGGCGCTTCGCCTATCCCCAGCGCCTTGCTGCTGGTGCTTTTGTTCAACTGCATCATCGCCTTTTCGGTGGCGGGCTTCAGCCGCCTGGCGGTGTCGGCTGTGCTGGGCAGCCTGTTGGGCACGGTGGTGACGCTGCTGCTCAGCGTGCTGTTTGCGCATCTATTGCAGCTGGACGGCACCACCATCTCCCATGTGTCGCCGCTGCTCAGCCAGTCCGGCTTGCAGCTGGACATTCGTGGCGTCTATTTGGCCATGACATTCATCGGCGCATCCGGCGCATTGACCGACCTGGGCATGGACATCGCCGCCAGCTGCTACGAGGTGCAGGTGCACGCGCCGCATATTTCAGGCAGGGAGCTGCGCCGCGCCGGGTTTTCCGTGGGGCGCACGGTCATCGGCACCATGACCACCACGCTGGTGATGGCCTATTCCGGCAATTTTCTGACCATGCTGATGTACTATCAGGGGCAGGGCACCCCGCTGATCGACATCTTCAGCTATCGTTTTGTCGCGGCAGAGCTGATGAGCGTGCTGGTGGGGGCATTCGGCCTGCTGGCCGTAGCGCCGCTGACCGCCTGCGTATGCGGCTGGCTGTATACGGGTGATACCTTCCTGGGGAAGAGGCGGCGCAGCCCCGGGCCTGTTCGCGATTTTCTTTTTTCTTCGAAAAGGCGACGCAACAACAATTGACTTCTCCATGCTAAGAATATCCTCTGCTGATGACTTGTTGGAAAAGCGAAAGGAGACACAAAAGTGGGGCTTATTTCTTGGATTATATTTGGCGCACTTGCAGGCTGGGTAGCCAGCAAAATTACCGGGCATGACGAATCCATGGGCGCCTTTGCCAACATCATCGTGGGCATCATCGGCTCCGTTGTGGGCGGCGCCGTGATGAGCCTGATAGGCAAAACCGGCGTGGACGGGTTCAACATCAGCTCCTTCCTGGTGGCGGTGGGCGGTGCGGTGTTGGTTCTGTGGTTCTTCAAGGGGTTCCGCCCCAAAGCGTAACCGGAGTTTAGAGCAAATTACGCAATCGTGGCACACAAAGCAACGCAGGATTTTTGTTTCTGGCGGTGTCGCTGTTCACTTGGCGTAACGCTGCTATGCCTGCGTTCATGAGGCTCAACTCTTTTGCAATTTTGCAATTAAATTTTCTGGAAACGCTTGAAAATACGTATTAACACGTGCTATACTGTTGCCATAGGAAGGGCAGGTCATGAAGGTAAGCGAAAAAAAGCGCCAGCTGCTAAAGGCGGGCTGCTACAAGGTCAGAGAAGGCACCAATCACGAGGTCTGGTACAGCCCCATCACAGGCAACCGGTTCCCTATATCCCGCCATGACGGCAAGGAGCTGCCTACCGGCACAGCAAAGATCATCGACAAACAGGCGGGGCTGCCATAAGCCCCGCCCCCACCGCACAAGGAGGTTCCCATGGCACAGTATTGTTTTCCCGCAGTGTTCACCCCGGAGGACGGCGCCTACAACGTCACTTTCCCCGATCTGCCCAACTGCTTCACCTTTGGCGACACCCTGGCAGAAGCCGTCTATATGGCCGAGGACGCCCTGGCGCTAATGCTTACCACCATGGAGGATGACAAGCAACCCATCCCCGCGCCCACATCCCTGCCCGATATTGCCTGCGACAACGACAGCTTCCCTTCTCTCATCGCAGCCGACACCGCCGCCTACCGCCGCCGCACCGGCAATCGCGCCGTCAAGAAAACCCTCACCATTCCCCAGTGGCTCAACGACGTGGCTGAGCGCCAGAATGTCAACTTCTCCCAAACCCTCCAGGATGCCCTCATGGAAAAACTGGATGTATCCTAAAAGACACAATCAAAAACAGGGTGTTGCAACAATGCAGCGCCCTGTTTTTTCGGGCCATAACGCCTCAGCCGCGTATCACCCGTTGGTTTCGTCCGGGCTGTAGGAGAACAGAATCTCGCCGGTGGTGGCGTCCAGCTCGATGTAGTAGCCGGACAGGTTGCTGTCTGTCAGCGCCGCTTCGGTCAGCATATGGATCTGCCAGCGCGGCGGGTCGGGGAGGAAGAAGAAGTAGGGCGTCAGGCCAGCGGCGGCGATGTCCTCGATGCCGTGCTGCTCCGCCATGTTTTTGACGGCGATGGCCAGCGCTTCCTCCCGGGTGAGGTGCCCTTCGCCGGGCAGCGTGTTGTACTCGGGGTATAGCTCGGCTTTCTGCTCCAGCGTCCAGGTGAAGAAGGGGCCGCGCTCCTTCTCCAGCGCCTGTAGCTGCGCTATCCGCTCGTCGTCAAAAACGGCTTCCTTATACCAGTCGATGTCGGTATGGGCTAGCGCCTCGCCCCCGGCAGCGCCGACGGCGACGTAAAAGCCGGGGTATACCAGGTCGGTATAGGTGTCGATGTCCATGGCGCTGTCGTCTTTTTTGGCGTCGTACAGCAGCACCACCCAGAAGCGCGTGCTGTCCAGGCTGCGCAGGGTGGTGGCAGCCTTGTAGCTGTCCCTGTTGCCGTTGGCGGGGGCGTAGGCCGCCTCAAAGGCCTGCCATGCGCTGTCGATGGCTTGTTCCCTGGCGATGTCCCCCTCCTGCGGCTGAGCCGGGGCGCTCTCGTACATATACCAGGATATTTTATCACAGTAACCGGATCCTTCGGGCGTGATATCGGCTTTGCGGACTTCGGTGACGCTGCCCGCCTTGTCCAGGAAAACGATATAGGTGTGCTGCCCCGACAGCCCCTGGTAGCTGAACTGCCATGTGGGCGCGTCAGGCTGGGCTACCGTGGCGTAATAGAAGGTGAACACCTGGCCAAAGCTGTCCAGCGGCACGTCCCTGTCCGCCAGCGCCTTGTCGGCGATGGCCCGCGCCTCTGCTTCCTGCACATCGCCCGCTGCCGGCATCAGATTGATCCACGTCATAGGGTCGTCGTCCAGGAAGCCCTCGTCGATTTCCCGCTGTGTCCAGGCAGCCCGCTGCGCCAGCGTCCAGCTGTTGATGTCGCCGCGCTTATCGGTCAGGGCCTGGTATTCCTCGGTCAGGGCCCGGTATCTGTCCTCATAGCCGGGGCCGACGTTGGTGTAGTGGTTGGGCTCGGCGCTTCTCAGCCAGCGTTTGTTGCCCTTGGTGCCCAGCAGCTGCTCCTTGAGGACAAAGCCGTGCCGTCCCTCCGCCAGCACATGGTAGTGGGTTTTGGTAAAGCCCAGCACCCTGACCCGGGTGCCGCCGGGCAGCGTGCCCAGCGTTTTTTCTGTCAGCCCGTTGTCCCGCCAGATGGTCACGTCGCCTTCCCCCGCCAGGTCGGCCAGGGGCTGGGGCGGTATCTCCTTCAAATCCTCCCTGGCGCGCAGGTAGATCGCGGGTGTATAGCCCGATATCACGGTTTCGCTGTCGTTGACACGCACGGCCACCTTGGCCCAGGTATCGGTGCCGTACTGGCTCTCCTTGTCGATGACCTCCATCACGTCCACCTGCGTGCCGTTGAAGTAGACGCTCTGGGGATAGTCATAGTCGGTAGGGATCATGCACAGGTTGACGGTGCCGGAAGGGGAAAACAGGTAAGCGGTGTTGCTGTAGGCGGATGCCGGGGCGTCCGGCGCTGCCAGGCCGCCCAGGGCTGTAACCAGCAGCGCCAGCGCTGTCAGCGCGGCGCCGAAGCGCTTGACGCGCGGGTCTAATATGCTTTCGATTCTCTTTTTCATGCCTTTCTTGCCTCCATAAAATGCTGTGGTAACGGGCGATGCCGCCTGCTTGCCCGGGCGGATCACCGAGAGGATGGTTTCGGAGTAAAATTGCCTTGTGCTGAAGGCTTCGCCCTGCAGCACGGCTTCGTCGCAGGCGGCTTCGCACAGTTCCTGGGCCGCGCGGCTCAGCAGGTGCGCCATGGGGTTCCACCAGTGCAGGCACAGGGCGGCGGCTTGCAGGGCTTTGGCCCACAGGTCGTGCCGCTGCCAATGCGTCAATTCGTGCCGGAACACGAAGCGCAGTTCGGCAGGGCTGAGCCGGTCGTCGGGCAGGAGGATCACGGGGCGGAACAGCCCGGTCAGCATGGGGCTGCGCACCGCGGCGCACTGTGCCAGCGCAATGTCCCGCCGGATGCCCATGCAGCGCCTGGTGTCCTCGAACTGGCGGAGAACAAGGGGGTCAGCAACCGGCCGCTGCCACCTGCGCACCACCTGCCGAAAGCGGCGGTGGCGCAGCAGCTGCAGGGCGGCTGTGGCGATAGCGCCCACCGCCCAGGCCATGAACAGCCCCTGCCGCGCTGTGATGCGGGGCGGCTGTGCCGGGGCGGGCGCTGAGGCGGCAGGCGCGCTTTGGGGCGTTGCCGCAGGCAGCGCACGCTGTGCGGCGCTTTGTTCGGCATGCATTGCCGGCGGCGCAGCAGTGGCGAATGCCGTGCGCTGGCCCGCCGGCAAGCGGACGGGGATCACCTGCGGGCGGATGGGAATCAGCAGGCCCACCAACAGCACCAGGCTGGCCAGGTACAGGCTGCGCGCGCTGCATACCCTGCGCAGCAGCGGCAGCGCCAGCAGAAACGCCAGCGCAGCCAGGCAGGCCGGGATTAGCGCCAGCAGAAACCGCTCAGCCATGGCGTTCGCCTCCTTCCTTCGCCTGGCGGATCAGGCTCTGCAGCTCCTCGATGTCGTCCCGGGTCAGCTCGCCGTCGTTCAGCGAGGCGATCAGGCTGCCCAGGGACCGGCCGTGGTACCGGTCGAAAAAGGCGTTGGTTTCCATCTGTAAATAATCCTGCCTGGATATCAGCGGCCGGTATTGGTGGCTGCGCCCCCTGCCCTTTTTAACGGCAAGGAAGCCCCGGCTCACCAGCCGGCCAAACAGCGTGACCACGGTTTGCGGCTTCCAGCCGCGCGCCCGGCCCAGGGTATCCATCACCATGCTGGTGGTGACGGGCGGCTCGCTGTCCCATATCAGGTTCATGATGTCAAATTCGGTGTCCGGCAGCCGTTGGCAAGTCAATGCAATCCCTCCAATCTGTAAGACAGGCCGTCTTGAATTCATACTACAACCTGTCTTATGTGTTTGTCAACCCCTCAATTGTAACAAATCGAGCATAGGACACATGGGGAAGGCGGGGTTATTCCCGGCAGCATACAAGGCGGGACAACCCGGTGCGAAATGGGTTTAGCATATATGCTATTTATAGGGGTTGTACCAATGACATCATTCTGTTGATTGGGCTGTAGCAAAGAGCCTATGTCCATCTAATGTAATGACCATGTATTGACATTAAACGAATAACCTTGTATGCTGTCATCAGAAACGGAGGTGTATGTAATGGCTACAACGAATTTGAATATCCGAACAGATAAGGACGTTAAGGAACAGGCAGATAAGATTTTTTCCGAACTGGGGCTGAATATGACCACTGCCATCAACATGTTTCTCAGAACAACAATCCGTGAAAACGGAATCCCTTTCCCTCTGAAGCTGGACACACCAAATGAGGTAACGGCATCTGCCATTGAGGAAGGCAGACGCATCGCTTCTGACCGCAGTGTAAAGGGCTATACCAATATGGATGATCTCAGGGCAGCGCTGGAAGCATGAAGTACGAGGTCAAATTCACAAATCAGTTTAAGAAAGACCTGAAGCTGGCAAAGAAGCAGAACAGGGATCTGGATAGGTTATTTGATATTGTAAATATTCTTGCGGATGGCGGGACACTGGATGCAAAATATCGCGACCATGACTTGTCCGGCAATTATAAGGGAATAAGAGAATGTCATATCGAAGCGGACTGGCTGTTGGTATATGAAATCCAGAACGATGTGCTTGTTCTCATGCTCTACCGTCTTGGTACACATTCAGAATTATTCAGGAGATGAACCGGACCGCACATACCACATTCATGTGGTATATAAGTGCGCCCTTGCTATCAGCAAGGGTATGGGGCTTAGTCCGTTGCATTAATACTGCTTCTGTCACCCTCGTCCTCGGCTACGCCGCTTGTTGGCTCTGTAACGGCGGGATCGGTTACTGGCACGGTGTTGTCCGTGCGGTCAATCCGTACAGAATGCGGCGGCTCTGTTCCGTAAGCGATTGCCCTGATATATTCGTTTGTACAGCACCGGCTTTTGCGCTATAATCGGGGCAGTACGAAACCGCAGGAGGATCGCATGGACTGGGTTGAAATCAGCGTGTCCACCACGGCTATAGGCGCCGATCTGGTCAGCGGGGCGCTGATGGAGGCGGGGGCCAGGGGCACGCAGATCATCGACCGGGCCGATGTGCCCGATCCGCAGCAGCAGGCCGGCTCCTGGGTATTGGTCGATCCGGCGCTGAAGGCGTCCATGCCCGAGGATGTCATCGTCAAGGCGTGGTTTTCGTCGCCGGAGGAAGCGCTGGCGGCGCGGGCTGCCGTGGCGGGGCTGCGGCGCCGGCCCGGGGCGGACCTGGGCGCGCTGTCGCTGACCGGCAGCACCGTCCGCGAGGAGGACTGGGCTGAAAGCTGGAAGCGGTTTTACAAGCCCTTCCGCCTGGGCAGCCGGCTGGTGGTCAAGCCCAGCTGGGAAAGCTGGGCGGCGTCCCCGGATGACCTGGTCATCGAGCTGGACCCGGGCATGGCCTTTGGCACCGGCGCGCACGAATCGACGGCGCTGTGCATGGAATTGATGGAAGCCCATAGGCCGCAGGGCGACGTGCTGGACGTGGGCACGGGCAGCGGCATTTTAGCCATTGCCGCCGCGCGCCTGGGCGCTGCCCGCGTGCTGGCGATCGACATCGACCCGGTGGCGGTGCAGGTGGCCGGCGACAACGTGCGCATCAACGGCCTGGCCGATCGGGTGTCGGTGCGCCGTGGCGATTTGCTGGCCGGGATCGGCGAACGGTTTGACTTTGCCTGCGCGAACATACTGGCCGGCGTCATCATCCAGCTGGCGGAGCCGCTGAAGCGGCACCTGCGCCCGGGGGCGGTGTTCCTGTCCTCCGGCATCATCCGGGACAGGGAGGACGAGGTGGCGGCCGCGCTGGCGCAGGCCGGTTACCGGGTGATCGACGTGGCGCGCCGCGGCGAATGGGTGGCCTTTGCCGCCCGCCTGGACGAGGGAGGCAACGCATGAACTGCTTTTACAGCAACCGGATCGTGGGCGACCTGGCGCGGCTGAGCGACGAGGACGCACGGCACGCGCTGAAATCGCTGCGCCTGAAAACCGGCGACACCATCGTGCTGGTGGTGGACGGACAGCGCTATGCCGCCGTGCTGGAGGCGCGGGGCGGCGAGGTATTCGCGCGGACAACGGTGCCGCTGCCCGGCACCGAGCCCGGCGTGCGGGTGACGCTGTACCAGGGCTTGCCCAAGGGCGAGCGCATGGACGACATCGTCCGCCGCTGCACCGAAGCCGGCGTGTATGCCGTGGCGCCCTGCATCATGGCGCGCAGCGTGGCGCGCCCGGATGAGGCGGCCAGGCAGGCGCGGCGCACGCGCTGGCAAAAGGTGGCCCGGGAGGCCGCGATGCAGTCCGGCCGCACCATCGTGCCCGAAATCAGGGATTTTTTGGCTTCCGGCGACATCAGAACCGAGCTGCAGAAGCACGAGCAGGCGCTGGTCGCCTGGGAGGAAGCCACCGAAAACAGCCTCCGCAGGGTGTACCGGGGCGTCAAGGACGTGGCCATCGTCATCGGGCCTGAGGGCGGCATCTCCCGGGACGAAATCCTCGACATGCGCGCCACGCCGTTCACCCTGGGGCCGCGCATCTTCCGCACCGAAACGGCGGGGCTGGCGGCCATCGTGTCGCTGTTTACCCTGACAGGCGACACCGAGTACGGGCAGGACCGCGACTGATGCGCACGGTGGCATTCCAGACGCTGGGGTGCAAGGTGAACCAATACGACAGCCAGGCCATGTTAGAGCGTTTTGAGCAGGCGGGGTACAAGATCCTGGCTGCCCACGAGCGGGCTGACGTGCTGGTCATCAACACCTGCGTGGTAACCGGGGAGGGCGAGCGGAAAAGCCGCCAGGCCATCCGCCGCGCGCGGGCCATGCACCCGGATGCCGATATCGTGGTGGCTGGATGCCTGGCGCAGAAGGAAGCCGGCGGGCTGTTGGCGGAGGGCGCGCGGCTGGTGATCGGCACGCAGCGCCGCGCCCGGGTGGTCGAACTGTTAGAGCAGGCGCAGCGGGAGGGCACCCGGCTGTCGGCGGTGGGCAGCCTCACAGGCATTCCGTTTGAAAACCTGCGGGTTTCGGGCCATGAGGGCCACACCCGCGCCGTGATGAAAATCCAGGAGGGGTGCGACCGGTACTGCGCCTACTGCATCATCCCCTCGGTGCGCGGCGCGGTGCGCTCCAGGCCGCTTGCCGACATCCGGGAGGAAGCCGGCGCGCTGGCCCGGGCCGGCTACCGCGAGGCGGTGCTGACAGGCATCCACCTGTCCAGCTTTGGCCGGGGGACGGGCCATGACCTGGCGGACGCCGCGCAGGCTGTGGCTGCCGCAGGCATGGGCCGCGTGCGCCTGGGCTCGCTGGAGCCGGTTATCGTGACGGAGGCGTTTGCCCGGCGTCTGGCGGGCATCCCCGGGCTTTGCCCGCAGTTTCACCTGTCGCTGCAGTCGGGCAGCGACGCGGTGCTGCAGCGCATGCGCCGCCGGTACACGGCGGCGGCATACCGGGAAGCCGCCGATACGCTGCGCCGCCATTTTCCCGGCTGCGCGCTGACCACCGATGTCATCGCCGGCTTTCCCGGCGAAACCGAGCGCGAGTTTGAGGAAACCTTCGCCTTCGTACAGTCGGTTGGGTTTGCCCGCCTGCACGTGTTTCCCTTCAGCGCCCGGGAAGGCACCGCGGCGGCCTCGATGCCCGGCCAATTGCCCCGGCAGGTGAAGAACGCCCGCGCGGCGGCTTTGATCGCGGCCGGCGACGCGGCCGCTGCCGCCTACCGGGCAGCGATGCTGGGCAGCGTGCGGGACGTGCTGTTTGAGGAACGGGCCGGGGACGCCTGGGCAGGCTATACGCCCGAGTACCTGCGCGTGCGCGCCCACGGCGCGGCGGCGGGCCAGGTGCGCCCGGTGCGCCTGACGGCGCTGGACGGAGAGTGTTTTGCCGGTGACATCATCGGCTGATGGCTGAAAGGAGTGGGAATATTATGACCAATTGCGTGTTTTGCGGCATCGTGAAGGGGGACATCCCTTCGACCAAAGTATACGAGGACGACCATGTCATCGCCTTCCGCGACATCAACCCCCAGGCGCCGGTGCATGTGCTGATTGTGCCCCGGGCGCATATCGGCGGGCTGGATGGGCTGGAGGGCGCGGCGGACGCCGCGCTGGCGGCCTGCCTGCGCGCGGCGCATATCATCGCCAAACAGGAGGGCATCGCGGGCAGCGGGTACCGCCTGGCGGCCAACTGCGGCGCGCATGCCTGCCAAACGGTGGGGCACCTGCACTTTCACCTGCTGGGCGGCCGGCAGCTGACGGGCGAAATGGGCTGACGGGAGGAGGATCGGTATGCTGCAATACGCTGGGGTTCCCGAGGACGCCGGCATTTCATCGCTGGGCGTCCAGGCGTTTTTAGACGGCGCCGAGCGCCTGAAACTGGATTTTCATTCGGTGATGCTGCTGCGGCAGGGCAAGGTAGCCTGCCGCCTGGTGTGGCAGCCCTATGCCTCCGACACGCCCCATACGCTGTTTTCGCTGAGCAAAAGCTTCTGCTCCTGCGCGGCGGGGCTGGCGGTGGCGGAGGGCCTGCTGCGCTATGACGACAAGGTGGCCGTGGCGCTGGCCGACAAGGTGCCGCCCGGCGCCGACGAGCGCATCGGGGACATCACGCTGCACCACCTGCTCAGCATGTCCAGCGGCCTGGCGCCGGAATCCGACAAGAAGCCGACCAAGGCGGACTGGTGCCGCAACGTGCTGTCCCATCCGGTTGTGCACGAGCCGGGCACGGTGTTTCACTACAACACGCTGGGCACCTACCTGGTGTCCGCCATGGTGCAGCGCGCCACGGGGCAGACCGTGCGCGACTACCTGATGCCGCGGCTGTTCGAGCCGCTGGGCATCCAAAAGCCGGCCTGGGACAGCTGCCCCATGGGCATCAGCGCCGGCGGCTACGGCCTGCACCTGAGCTGCGAGGACATCGCGAAGTTTGCGCTGCTGCTGAAAAACGACGGCATCTGGCAGGGCAAGCGCCTGCTGCCCGAGGGCTGGGTGGACAGGGCCACAGCCCGCATCATCAAAACGGCCGACCAGGAGGTGACGGACTGGGACCTGGGCTATGGCTACCAGTTCTGGCGCACCCGCGAGGACCGCTTCCGCGGCGACGGCATGTACGGGCAGCTCTGCCTGGTGGATCAAAAGAACGACCTGGCGCTGGCGGTCACCGCCGGCATCAGCGACATGGGCGCCGAGCTGGACCTGCTGCGCGACACGCTGCTGAAAGCCTGGGACATGCCGCCGGCGCCCGCCGACGTGCAGTTGGCGGTGAAGCAGCGGTGCGGCAGCCTGGGCTACCCCTGGCCCGCAGATGACGGCACGGGGCGCGACATCACGGGCAGCTACATGGCGCCGGGCGGCAGGCGCCTGCGCATCGACCTGCGCCCCGACGGCAGCTACATGATGCACCATCAGGTGGGCGGGTTTGAAAACCGGCTGTGCTTCATCGTCAGCCGCGGCGCTGTGCACCGGGGCGAATGCCTGTCGCCCGTGCCCGGCGAGGGCCTGCAGCCCTACCTGGGCGCCTATGGCTGGCAACAAGGCAAGTTGCTGGCCCGGGTGCGCATGCCCGAGGCGCCCTATGCCTGGCTGGCGGACATCGAGCCGGCGGCGGGCGGCCTGCGCGTTGTGACAGCCGGCGCCGGCGTCGACGCGGGCACATATCTCTACAAAGAAATGCGCTGACTTCCGGGGAGGGATGTTGATGGACATTGTAAGGACGGCGGCAGCCGGCACGCTGGAATCCAACGACGTGCTGGTGACGGTATCGCCCCATGACAAGGGCATCCGCCTGACGGTGGATTCGGTGGTGATGGCGCAGTTTGGGGACGATATCAAAGCCTGCGTGCACGAGGTGCTGTCGGCAATGGGCGTCACGGACGCCGGCATCGACCTGACGGACCGGGGCGCTGTGCGCCCCGTCATCATGGCGCGGGTGGAGACGGCGCTGCGCCGCGCAGGAGGGACGCCATGAGGAGATCGATGCTGTTCATTCCCGGCAACAGCCCGGGCATGCTGCTGTCGGCTGACATCCATCAGGCGGACGCCGTGATATTCGACTTGGAGGACGCCGTATCCCCCCTGGAGAAGGATGCCGCGCGCATCCTGGTGCGCAACGCCATCCGGGCGTTTGACTATCGGTCCGTGGAGATCATCGTCCGCATCAACCCGCTGGACAGCGGGTTTGTCGGGGACGACATCGCCGCCATGGTGCCGCTGCGCCCGTCGCTGCTGATGCCGGCGAAGGTGTCGGGCGCCGGTGACATCGGGGCCGTTTCCCGCCTGATGGCGCAGGCGGAGGCGGATGCCGGCCTGCCCGAGAATGCTGTGGGCATCATCGCGCTGTTAGAGACGGCGCTGGCCATTGAGCGCGCGTATGAAATCGCTTCGGCCGGCGCGCGCGTCCGGGCGCTGCTGCTGGGCGCCGAGGACCTCACCAGCGACCTGCAGGCCGTGCGCAGCAAGGAAGGCGCCGAAATCGCCTACGCCAGGGGGCGCGTGGTGATGGCGGGGCGCGCAGCCGGCGTGGACATCTACGACACGCCCTTCACCGACGTCAACGACCTGGAGGGGCTGGCGAAGGACGCCGCGCATGCCCGCGCGCTGGGCTTTACGGGCAAAGCCGTCATATCGCCGCGCCATGTGGCGGCGGTCAACGCCGCGTTCACGCCCTCCCTGGATGAAATCGAATACGCCCGCGAGGTCATGGCGGCCATTGCCGAGGGCAAGCGGCTGGGGCGCGGCGTCGTATCGCTGCGCGGCAAAATGGTGGACAAGCCCATTGTGGACAGGGCCAGGCGCGTGCTGGACACCGCGCGGGCGCTGGGGCTGGAGGGAGAGGAAGCATGAGCAAGCTGGCAGCAACCCTGCAGGACGCCCTGCGCGCCTGCGGCCTGCGGGACGGGATGACGGTGTCGTTCCACCACCACCTGCGAAACGGCGACCATGTGCTGAACATGGTGCTGGCTGAGGCGGCGCGGATGGGCATCCGCGGCCTGACCGTGCAGGCCAGCGCCATATTCGACGTGCACGCCCCGCTGATCGACCATATCAGGGCCGGCGTTGTCACCGGCATCGAAACCAACTACATGGGCAGCCGCGTGGGGCGGGCGGTGTCGGAGGGCATCTTGGACAAGCCCGTGGTGTTCCGCAGCCATGGCGGCCGGCCGGCGGCTATTGAAAGCGGCCGGGTATCCATCGACATCGCCTTCATCGCGGCGCCCGCGGCCGACCGCATGGGCAACGCCAACGGCCTGGAGGGGCCCGCGGCCTGCGGCTCGCTGGGCTACGCCATGCCGGACGCACGGCATGCCGGCCACACCGTGGTCATCACCGACCATGTAGTGCCCTACCCCCTGGCGCCGGCGTCCATCGAGGAAACCGACGTGGACCAGGTTGTGCCGGTCGATTCCATCGGCGACCCCAAGGGCATCGTGTCGGGCACCACGCAGATCACCAGGGACCCGGTGGGCCTCGCCATCGCCCGGTACGCCGCGGCGGTGATCGAGCACAGCGGCCTGATGGCGGAGGGATTTTCGTTTCAAACCGGCGCCGGCGGCGCGTCGCTGGCGGTGACGGAGTTTTTAAAGCCCGCCATGAAGCGGGCGGGCGTCACAGGCAGCTTTGGCCTGGGCGGCATCACGGGCTACCTGGTGGACATGTTAGAGGAAGGGTATTTCAGCGCGCTGATGGACGTGCAGTGCTTCGACCTGCGCGCCGTGCGGTCCATCGCGCAGAACCCCCGGCATCAGGAGATATCGGCGTCCCGCTACGCCAGCCCGCTGGCCAAGTCCGCCGCCATCAACTCGCTGGACGTCGTGGTGCTGGGCGCCACGCAGATCGACACGGCGTTCAATGTCAACGTGCACACCGATTCCAACGGGTACATCATGGGCGGCTCGGGCGGGCACAGCGACACCGCGGCGGGCGCCAGGCTGGCCATGATCGTGGCGCCCCTGTTCCGGGCGCGGCTGCCCATCGTGGTGGACAAGGTGCTGTGCGTGTCGACGCCGGGCAGCACGGTGGACGTGCTGGTAACCCAGCGGGGCATCGCCGTGAACCCTGCCAGGCCTGATCTGCGCGACAGGCTGCGGGCAGCCGGCCTGCCGGTATACGCCATTGAGGATTTGAAGCGGATGGCTGAAAAGATAACCGGCGTGCCGCGGGACATCCCGCCCCTGGGCCGCGCCGTCGCCGACGTGGAATACCGCGACGGCGCCATCATCGACCGGATCGGCTGCGTGGCGGGCGCCGGCTGAGAAGGCACAGCGAAAATTATAACCTGATACGAAACGAGTTATACCTCCCGGGGGAAAGGCGCTGCCTGTGCGCCGATGGATGCGCCGATGCTTTTCAGCTCCGCGTATGTTTTCTCATTGACGGGGATGCCCTTTTCGCGCCTGATGATCCTTGAAAGGTATTCCTTTTCGCCATGGGTGTATATGCGGGGCTGCCCCGCGGCTTTCGGCGATGCGCGCAGCCTGGCTAAATAGGCGGAAAACTCCGCCCGGATGGCGGCTTTGTCGCCGAACAGGCCATAGTCCGCCGCCATGAAGGCCTGGCAGATGCCCGAGCCGCTGTCGGTTTTATAGATCCGCTCGGCGGTGACGCCGCCTGCTAAAATGCCCGTGAACAGCTCGCAGATCACCCCCAGGCCGTAGCCCTTGTGCCCGCCCAGCGCTTCGGAGGAGCCGCCCAGCGGCAGGATGCCGCCGCCTTTTTTGTGGATGATGTTGTCCAGGATGCGCGCCGAGTCGTCGGAGTCCGCGCCGTTTTCGTCGATGCCCCAGCCGATGGGCACCGGGTCGCCGCGCTTGCAGTACACCTCAAACTTGCCGCGGGGCACCACGGTGGTGGAGCAGTCGAACGTGAAGGGGATGGGGTCCGCCGGCATGGACAGCGCGATCGGGTTGGTGCCGATCATGGGCTGTTTGCCGTAGGTGGGCACCATGATGGCCTCGGTGTTGGTCATGGACAGGCCCATCAGGTCCTCCTCGATGGCCAAATTGGTGTAGAAGCCCGCGATGCCGTAGTGGTTGGAATTGCGCACCGTCACCATGCCGCACCCGACGGCCCTGGCTTTGTCGATAGCCAGCCGCATGGCCTGCTGCCCCACCACCTGCCCCATGGCGTTGTCCGCGTCGATCACGGCGGACATGGGCGTTTCGTGGACGATTCGCGGCGCGGCATGCACGTTCACCATGCCGCTGAGCACTTCCTTTTCGTAGCGCACCATGCGCTGCACGCCGTGGGATTCGATGCCGTTCAGGTCCGCCGCCAAGATAACCGCGGCGATCTGGCGGCTTTCCTCCTCCCTGAAGCCATAGGCCTCAAACACCGACTCGCAGAAACGAACCAGTTCCTCATAATGCAGGTATCGGTAGGGCATGGGGACCTCCTGTCATGGTTGCATGGGGAGCTTTTCAGCGCTACCTGTGCGCCGGCAAGCGCCTGCTCCCGTCGGCGCCCTGGCTTGACGCAGTCGGGCAGCCCCATCCTCATGTGAAAATGATATGCAATGCGCGGAGGCGTGTCAACAGCGCAGCGGCGGTGCCTGTTCTGCGTTTTTTGCTGGCCAGGGAGGCGGTTGTGATGATTTGGGTAGTTTATTGGTTGCGACGATGCGCGTTTGACTCCTGCCCTGCAAGTTGACCGACACCACCGGCACCACCGACACCACGCACGCTGCTGATGATGTGCCTGTTGATGTTGTGTTTTCAACAGGTTCGGGCCTTGCGCTGCTGCCGGGCAGCGTGCAAAGGCGCATCAGGCATCGTCACCGTCCCTATCCTGTGTTTGACCCCCACCCACCCGCACCCACCCCCACCCTGTAGGCAGGGCCTGACAAAACAGGCAGGTTCGTGGCAGATTTCATATGCGCAGTTGACCCCCACCCACCCGCACCCACCCCCACCCTGCAGGCAGGGCACCTGACAAAACGGGCGCGCTTGCGGATAGATCTGCCTACGTGCAGTTGACCGTCACCACTGTAACCACCGTCACCACCGTCACCACGCACGCTGCTGATGATGCGCCTGTTGATGCTGTATTTTCAACAGGTTTTCGGCCTTGCGCTGCTGCCGGGCAGCGTGCAAAGGTGTATCAAGCATCGTCACCACCCCCACCCTGCAAGTTGACCGTAACCACCGTAACCACCGTAACCACCATCTTGTAGAAATCGACGAAATCATGTACAATAACCCTATCAAGGCTGTCCTGAAAAAACAGTCAGGATTTCTATTTTATTTTTATATGTTTTCCATATTGATTGGTTAAGTTTAGCGTACTGCCTGGATGCATGGTGACGGTCAAACCGCAGGGTGCGGGTGGGTGGGGGTCAATTTACAGGGTGGGGGTCAAACGCGCGTTGTAGCGGTCCATGGCGCAAAAACCGCGCAGGATTTTTCTCTGAAGGGCCAACCGCAACCCACACCATTGCAGGGAAATGCGTTGAAATATAAGGGAATATCATGCTTCAGGCATGCGCCGCCATGCAGCAAAAGTGTTCCTGCGCGCGTGGTGTCGGTGGTGACGGTGGTGACGGTGGTGACGGTCAATTGCATGGTACGGATGGCAAACAGCACAGACAACTATTTTTTATGTAGCCAGGAATAAAGCAAGCACCCGGCACGCGGGCGAGACCGCTGTATTGCAGGGAAATACAAGGGTTTCAGGCGCATACGCCGCCATGCAGAAGAAGAGGTTCCGGTGCGCGTGGTGTCGGTGGTTACGGTGGTGTCGGTGGTGTCGGTCAACTGCATGGTACGGGCGGCAAACAGCACAGATATCTATTTTTTATGTAGCCAGGAATAGAACAAGCACCCGGCGCCCGGGCGGGACCGCTGTATTGCAAGGAAATACAAGGGATTCTGGCACGCATTGCGCCATGCAGACGATGCGATTCCTGCGCGCGTGGTGACAGTGGTTACGGTGGTGTCGGTGGTGTCGGTCAACTGCACGATGGGGTCTGAGCGTTGAGCATTCTTAGTCTGGCTTTTAGAGCAAATTACGCAATCGTGGCGCACAAAGCAGCGCAGGATTTTTGTCGCTGGCAAGGAGCGTGAACGCAGGCGTAGCAGCGCTACGTCAAGTGAACAGCGACACAGCCAGAGGCAAAAAGACAAGTCTGCGACTGCGCCATGATAAGTAAATTTGCTCTAATGCGCACGGAGCCACAGAAAAAGATCGGAAACGTCTGAGCTGCCTTTGGCAAGCCTCTGCTCAGACGAATCATGTTGCAAGCTCTAAATAGGCTTCCCTGTTTTTATCAAGATAGCGCCTTGATAACGCCAAAACATCCTCATCTGTAGCGAATTGCTCCTTTTCGACCTGCCTGAACGCCATGACAACATAGCGTGGCGCGTTGTTCTTCATGATGACAGCTACGCCTTTTTCGTCGACAAGCCTCGTCACTTTGGAGAAGTTCCGATTGGCTTAAAAATATACTCTTTTGCGTGAAAACAGGTATTGTAAACGGCTGTCTTTTCATATAAAATTAACCTATCGTTACAGGCGGCGCAGGGCAGTCGCTTATGGATCGCCCCGGCTGCCGGGGGCAAAGGGTGCGCGGCGGCGCATTCCGTACACGGATCGACGCGGAGTTTTGCCGCGGGGGACATGGCCATGCTGAAGGAAAAAGCCTTGTTCAGGGACATCATCAGGAAATACTTTGATATGGGCCTGGAGCCGCAGGTTCAGGTGTTCAACCTGCTGGGGCTGGTGGGCGCGGCGGCGGGCGTGATCGTGGCGGCAATTTCCGTCGCGCAGCGTGCCGGCGTATGGACCGTTGCGCTCAATTTGACGATCTCGGCGATGGCGGTCGCTCTGTTGGGCGTGGTGGGAAAGAGGCTGAGCTTTCGGCTGTGCTGCTGGATCACCGTGGTCGCCGTATTCCTGGTCTCGTTCGCCGCGTTTTTCTTCAGCTCGGGCGGATACAGGGGCGGCATGCCCAGCTTTTTCATATTTGCCCTGATTTATACGGCGATGCTGCTGGAAGGCCGGGACAGGGCCATCGCGCTGGCGCTGGAGTTTTCCCTGTACATCGGCTGCTTTCTGGTCGCCTACTTCCATCCCGAAACCGTAAGGCCGTTCGCGTCGGAAGCCCATTATTTCAGCGACGTGGTGACCGGCGCCGTTGTAGCGGGCCTGCTGCTGATGCTGGTCACCATCCTCCATATCCGCATGTACGCTGTCCGGGAGGCGCAAATCAGGGAGCTGAACCGCGAGCTGGCGGCGCGAAACGAAGCGCTCGTCAAATATGACAGAATGAAAAGCGATTTTCTTGCCGCCGTTGCCCATGAGATCAGCAGGCCGCTGACCGTCATCGCGGGGAGCAGCGCGGATACCATCGAGCTGCTGCGGGAAAACACGGGCGGCGTTCCGGATCACTTTGACGAGATCATGGAAAACCATGAGCTGATCGGGCGGAAGGTGATGCTTTTGGACGGAATGATCACGGATTTGATGGATACCGCCGCCATGGAAACCGGGCGGCTTTCGCTCTCCCGGCAGCGTATCCAAATGTCCGAGCTGCTGCGGCGCGTTGGCGACGCCCGGTTCAGGCGGGCGGACGCCCCCCGCAACCGGGTCCTGTACGATATGGAGGAAAACCTGCCGCCGCTGTGGGTCGACCCCGGCAGGATGGAGCAGGTTGTGGACAACCTGCTGTCCAACGCCGACCGCCATACCCGGGACGGCGTCATCACCATCCGGCTCACGCGGGCGGACCGTCGGCAGGTTGTCAGCGTGATGGACACCGGCGAGGGCATGGCGCCGGGCATGGCCGAATCGGTTCTGAAGATGTATGTAACGTCCCGCGGGGAGCGTTGGCGGCATGGCTATGGGCTGTACATCTGCCGGCAGATCATCGTTTCACACGGCGGGGACATCTGGGTGGAGAGCGAAAAAGGGCGCGGCACCACCGTTTCTTTCGCGCTGACGGAGGAAGGGCATGACTGACCGCCGGCCATTGATCCTGATGGTGGAGGACGACGCCGATACGGCGCGGCTCAATGCCCGCATGCTCAGGAGAAGGGGATACGAGGCGCTTGTCGCGGCAGGCGCCGCCGAGGCGCGGGCGCTGGCGCGCAGCCATGCGCCGGACCTGTTCGTGCTGGATATTGAATTGCCGGACGGGGACGGTTTTTCGCTGTGCGAGGAAATCAGGCGGCACAGCGACGCGCCGGTATTGTTTCTGACCGGCCGGAAAGCGACGGTGGACAAGGTCGCCGGCATGAACACGGGCGGGGACTACTATCTGACAAAGCCCTATTATATGGACGAGCTGATGGCCGTGATTGCCCGGCTGCTAAAAAAGGCGGAGGAAACGCGGCGCAGGCTCGATCAGGCCGTGCTGGAGGCCACGGAGCTGACGCGGGGATCGTTGACGCTGCGCCTGCCGGACGGCAGGGCAATGGTGAACGGGCGGGACGCGGGGCTTACCCCGAAGGAGTTTGCCGTGCTCCTCGTGCTGGCGCGCAACGCGGGCAAGCCGCTCACAGCCGGGGAGATCTACAGTGCGGTTTGGAGCGCCGGCGCCGTGCGGGATACGGGCGCGCTCAGGGCGCATATCGCCCACATCAAGCAGAAAATCGGAACCGGGCATACGGACGAGTATGACATCGTGTACGTGCGCGGCAAGGGGTACAGCTTTATAACAACCTGACGATAAGCACTGTGAATTTATCTTAACAGTCAAGAATACGGGCTTTTTCATGGTATTCTATGAGGGGAGCTTTTGCTTTCTATTTGTGATGAAAAAAACGGGAGAGGCTTCAGTAGGATGACATATGGGCATCACCGGGAAATAGACGGGAGGAAAGAATAGCCATGAAAACGAAGAGGGTTGTATTCCTGATGCTGGCGCTGATGGTGCTGGCGGCGCTGCCATGGCAGAGGGCGGCGGCGGGGACGAGGTACTACGTAATGCAGGGCGGCACCGGCAACGGCACCAGCTGGGCGGATGCCTCGCCGAACCTGAAGGCCATCATGGATAACGCCAGTTCCGGCGACGAGATCTGGGTAGCGAAGGGGACCTACAGCCCGGGCGGCGATGGGACGGATACCCTCCTTTTGAAAGCAGGCGTCAAGGTCTACGGGGGCTTTGTGGGAACCGAGACGAGCTTAGATCAGCGCGTTTTAAACGATAGCAACAAAACCACCCTGAACGGCAACAGCACAAACTGGCATGTCGTGACAGGCGAGGCGGGCGCGGCAGCCGATAACACCCGCCTTGACGGCTTTACCATCACGGGCGGCAAGGCTAATGGATCTAATCCTGCTGATAAGCTCGGCAGCGGGATGTATAACGTAAGCTCCAGCCCCACGGTGGCAAACTGCGTCTTTTCCGGCAACACGGCGAATTACGGCGGCGGGATGTACAATAGAGGTTCCAGCCCGGCGGTGGAGAACTGCGACTTTTCCGACAACACGGCGTTTGATGGCGGCGGGATGTGCAACTCGAGTAACTCCAGCCCCACGGTGGCCAACTGCGTCTTTTCCGGCAACACGGCAAATTATTCCGGCGGCGGGATGCGCAACTCGAGTAACTCCAGCCCCACGGTGGAAAACTGCGTTTTTTCCAGCAACACGGCATATAGTTCCGGCGGCGGGATGTACAACGAAGACTCTAGCCCGGATGTGACGGGCTGCGTCTTTTCCGGCAACACGGCGATCGGAAACGGCGGCGGAATGTACAATATCTCCAACTCCAGCCCGGCGGTCGTGAACTGCACCTTCTCGGGCAACACAGCCCCATACGGCGGCGGGATGTGCAACGATGGCTCCAGCCCGACGGTCGTGAACTGCACCTTCTCGGGCAACACAGCAGCCCTGTACGGCGGCGGGATGTACAACGATGGCTCCAGCCCGACGGTCGTGAACTGCACCTTCTCGGGCAACACAGCCCCATACGGCGGCGGGATGTGCAACGATGGCTCCAGCCCGACGCTGGCCAACACCATCCTGTGGGGCAATACTGCCCCCAGTGATAGTGATGGTCCGGATATCTTTCAGAACGGCAGTACCCTTACCCTGAAAAGCTGCGTGGTTGGAACCTATAAACTTATCGGGGTGGTTGAAAACATAAGCGGCCTCATCCAAGAAAACCCCAGGCTAAACGGGCTTGATGCGAATTTAGCGCCCGAAACGGACCTCGCCAATGTTTACATCTATGCCTTGGGCTCCGGCAGCCCGGCGATAGACGCGGGGTTGAACATCAACAATAGCGAAAACATCACCGTTCCCAATAAGGACCAGCTTGGCACGGGCAGACCGCAGGGGGCGGGCGTAGACATCGGCGCTTTTGAAGCGGTGTTGTGTACCGTCATGTACGATAAGAACGGCGGCGGGGGAGAAGATATGGCAGCCGGCGCCGCGGTCAAAGGCGTGGCCTTTGAACTGCCGGCATGTACCTTTACGCCGCCGACAGGGAACCAGTTTAAGGCCTGGGCCATCGGCAGCGTGAACGGCACGCAGAAAAACCCGGGGGAGACATATACATTTACTGATAATACCATTGTCTTTGCCTTGTGGGAGGTTGCCGTCACGGGCGTAACGGTATCTCCTGAAACCCTGACCTTAACCGCAGGCGGTGCCGCCGGCACCCTGACAGCCACGGTACAGCCGGATAACGCGACCGACAAGACGGTTACCTGGACATCCGGCAATGAAGCCGTGGCGACTGTGGCGGCAAACGGCGAAGTCACCCCCCAAGCCGAGGGCGAAACGAAAATTACAGCTACAACCTCGAACGGCAAGACGGCTGAATGCGCCGTCACCGTGCGGGCCGCAGGGCCGAATATCTGGTATGTAACCCAAAGCGGCGCCGGGAAGAAGAACGGCGTTAGCTGGGCCAACGCTTCACCCGACCTCAAGGCAATCATGAATTTTGCCCAACCCGGCGACCAAGTCTGGGTAGCCGCGGGCAACTACAGCCCGGGTGGGAACCAGTCGGACACCTTCCTGTTAAAAGCAGGCCTCAAGGTTTACGGCGGTTTTGCCGGCGGAGAAACGGACTTGTCCGCCCGTAACTGGGTTAGTAACGTGACCACCCTGAACGGCAACAGCACAAACTGGCATGTCGTAACCGGTCAGGGGGGCGCGACCCCCGCCGACACGCGGCTGGACGGCTTCACCATCACGGGCGGCAAGGCCAATGGATCTAATTTTGCTGATAAGCTCGGCGGCGGGATGTATAACGTAAGCTCCAGCCCCACGGTGGCAAACTGCGTCTTTTCCGGCAACACGGCGATCGGAAACGGCGGCGGGATGTACAATCGTAACTCCGGCCCGGCGGTGGCAAACTGCGTTTTTTCCAGCAACACGGCATATGATTCCGGCGGCGGGATGTACAACAATGGGTCCAGCCCGACGGTAACAAACTGCACCTTCACCGGCAACACGACAGAGTCTGGTGCCCAGGGCTGCGGCGGCGGCGGGATGCACAATGTAAACTCCAACCCGACGGTGGAAAACTGCGTCTTTTCCGGCAACACGACATGGACTGGTAACGCGAAAGGCGGCGGGATGTTTAATGATGGGTCCAGCCCGACGGTAACAAACTGCGCCTTCACCGGCAACGAGGCGGGTAGCGGCGGCGGGATGTGCAACTATAGTAACTCCAGCCCGAAAGTAACAAACTGTACCTTCTCCGGCAACGGCTACACGGCGGGCATCGGCGGTGGGATGTACAACGGTGATAACTCCAGCCCGGTGGTCGTGAACTGCACCTTCTCCGGCAACAGGGCGGGCATGTACGGCGGCGGGATGTGCAACTATAGTAACTCCAGCCCGGCGGTCGTGAACTGCACCTTCTCCGGCAACACGGCAAGCAACGGCGGCGGCGGCGGGATGCACAACTATTACAACTCCAGCCCGACGGCGGTCAACACCATCCTGTGGGGTAATACCGCCCCCGCCGATTGGGGGCCGGACATCTGTCAGAACGGCAGTACCCTCACCCTGCAAAACTGCGTGGTTGGAACCTATAAACTTGACGGGGCGGTTGAAAACACAAGCGGCCTCATCCAAGAAAACCCCAGGCTGAACGGGTTTGACGCGAACCTTGCGGCCACAAATAACCCCGCCATCGTGTACATCTATAAATTGGGCTCCGGCAGCCCGGCGATAGACAAGGGGCTGGATGTCGGTACTCATAGCGGCGTCACAGTTCCCAATAAGGACCAGCTTGGCACGGGCAGACCGCAGGGAACGGGCGTGGACATCGGCGCTTTTGAAGCGGTGTTGTGTACCGTCATGTACGATAAGAACGGCGGCGGGGGAGAAGATATGGCAGCCGGCGCCGCGGTTGTGGGCGTGGCCTTTGAACTGCCGGCATGTACCTTTACGCCGCCGACAGGATATAATGCCTTTAAGGCCTGGGCCATCGGCAGCGTGAACGGCACGCCGGTAAGCGCGGGGAATACCTATACCTTTGATGCCGACACCACGGTCTTTGCCTTGTGGGAGCCTGCCAACTATCAGGTGAAGGTGAACGGCGGCACGTCAACGCCTGCTAACACGGCAGCGTACAATACGCCCGTTACCATTACGGCAAACACGCCATCAGGCCAGCGGTTCATCGGCTGGACGGTCGTCAGCGGCGGCGCAATCCTCGCCGACGCGAGCGCCGCCACCACCACCTTTACCATGCCCGCAAATGATGTGGAAATCACCGCGAACTTTGAAAACATCCCCGTTACGGGCGTGACGCTGGACAGGACCGCCCTCACCCTGACGGTGGGCGGCGCCGCAACGCTGACCGCGACGGTTGCGCCGAGCGATGCCGCCAATCAGAACGTGACCTGGGCCAGCGATAAGCCCGCCATCGCCGCTGTGGATAACGGCGTGGTGACGGCGGTTAGCGTCGGCACGGCTACCATCACCGTGACCACGCAGGAGGGCAGCCATCAGGCCACCTGTACGGTGACGGTGAACCCGGTGGCCGTCACGGGGGTGACGCTGGATCAGGAAACGTTGACCCTGACAGCAGGCGGAGCCACCGGCACCCTGACAGCGACGGTAGCGCCGGCAGACGCGGCCAACAAGAATGTGACCTGGGCCTCCAGCAACGAGGCTGTAGCCACCGTGGCAGACGGCGTGGTCACCCCGAAGGCGGTGGGCACAGCGACAATTACGGTGAAGACGGTGGACGGCAACAAGACGGCCACCTGCACGGTGAACGTGCAGGCGGCTGTGGTGTCCGTCACGGGCGTGACGGTGGCCCCGACAACGCTGACCCTGACAGCGGGCGGAGCCACCGGCACCCTGACCGCAACGGTAGCGCCGGCAGACGCGACCAACAAGAACGTGACCTGGGCATCCAGCAACGAGGCCGTAGCCACCGTGGCAGACGGCGTGGTCACCCCGAAGGCGGTGGGCACAGCGACAATTACGGTGAAGACGGTGGACGGCGGAAAGACGGCTGCCTGCACGGTGACGGTTAACGCTGCCACGGTGTCCGTCACGGGCGTGAAGCTGAACAAGACGTCCACTACCCTTATCGTTGGCGGCAGCGAAACCCTCATTGCGACGGTAGAACCGGGTACCGCTACCAACAAGAACGTAACATGGAGCAGCAGCAATGCCGGCGTTGCCACCGTGGACAACGGCGGCAAGGTAACGGCAAAGGCTCCCGGCACGGCCACCATCACCGTGACCACGATGGACGGCGGGAAGAAGGCGACCTGCACGGTGACGGTGTCAGCAACCGCCGTGCCTGTCACAGGCGTTAAGCTGAATAAAACCGCCACCAGCATGGTTGTGGGCGGTACGGAAACACTCTTCAAGACGATCACCCCCGCGCACGCCACCAACCAGAACGTAACCTGGAACAGCAGCGCGCCCGCCATCGCCGCTGTGGACGCCAGCGGCAAGGTGACCGCCGTCGGTCCCGGCACGGCCACCATCACCGTGACCACGGTGGACGGCGGAAAGACGGCATCCTGCACGGTGACGGTGTCAGCAACCGCGGTGCCCGTCACGGGCGTTAAGCTGAACAAGACCGCCACCAGCATGGTTGTAGGCGGTACGGAAGCGCTGTTTGCGACGATTGAACCGAATACCGCCACCAACCAGAACGTAACCTGGAACAGCAGCGCGCCCGCCATCGCCGCTGTGGACGCCAGCGGCAAGGTAACGGCAGTTGGTGTTGGCACAGCTACCATCACCGTGACCACGGTGGACGGCGGGAAGACGGCTGCCTGTACGGTGACGGTGTCAGCGACCGCTGTGCCCGTCACGGGCGTTAAGCTGAACAAGACCGCCACCAGCATGGTTGTAGGCGGCACGGAAACACTCTTCAAGACGATCACCCCCGCGCACGCCACCAACCAGAACGTAACTTGGAACAGCAGTGCGCCTGCCATCGCCGCCGTGGACGCAGCCGGCAAGGTAACGGCAGTTGGTGTCGGTACAGCCACCATTACCGTAACCACCGTAGACGGCGGAAAGACGGCATCCTGCACGGTGACGGTATCAGCGACCGCTGTGCCTGTCACGGGCGTTAAGCTGAATAAAACCGCCACCAGCATGGTTGTGGGCGGTACGGAAGCGCTGTTTGCAACGATTGAACCGAATACCGCCACCAACCGGAACGTGACGTGGAGCAGCAGCAATGCCGGCGTCGCAACCGTGGATGCAGCCGGCAAGGTAACGGCAGTTGGTGTCGGCACAGCTACCATCACCGTAACCACGGTGGACGGCGGGAAGACGGCTGCCTGCACGGTGACGGTGACCGCGACCGCGGTGCCCGTCACGGGCGTTAAGCTGAACAAGACCGCCACCAGCATGGTTGTAGGCGGCACGGAAGCGCTGTTTGCGACGATTGAACCGAATACCGCCACCAACCGGAACGTAACCTGGAACAGCAGCGCGCCCACCATCGCCGCTGTGGACGCAGCCGGCAAGGTAACGGCAGTTGGTGTCGGCACAGCTACCATCACCGTAACCACGGTGGACGGCGGGAAGAAGGCGACCTGCACGGTGACGGTGACCGCGACCGCGGTGCCCGTCACGGGCGTTAAGCTGAATAAAACCGCCACCAGCATGGTTGTAGGCGGCACGGAAGCGCTGTTTGCAACGATTGAACCGAATACCGCCACCAACCGGAACGTGACGTGGAGCAGCAGCAATGCCGGCGTCGCAACCGTGGATGCAGCCGGCAAGGTAACGGCAGTTGGTGTCGGTACAGCCACCATTACCGTGACCACGGTGGACGGCGGGAAAACAGCTGCCTGTATGGTGACGGTGTCAGCGACCGCGGTGCCCGTCACGGGCGTGGCGCTGAACAAGAGCGCCGTCGCCCTGACCGTGGGCGGCACCGAAACGCTGACCGCGACGGTCGCTCCTGACAAGGCTACCAACAAGAACGTAACCTGGCGCAGCAGCGCGCCTGCCATCGCCGCCGTGGATGCCAGCGGCAAGGTGAGGGCCGTCGCCCCCGGCACGGCCACCATCACCGTAACCACGGAGGATGGCGGGAAGACGGCGGCCTGCTCCGTTACGGTGCGGTCATCCGGCATCCATTATTCCCCCTTTTCCGGTGACGGGCAGCCTGATACCGCACCCCGCTCCTATACCCGCAGAAGCGGTTTGCCACTGGTGATCATCATCAAGCGGAATGTGGATGACCATAAAACCTTTGCCCTGTTCCGTCATTTAATGATGGATGGCGCCCTTGTTTCGGAAAGCTACTACACCAGGGAAGAAGGCAGCCTGATCATCCGGCTGAAATCCTCCTGGCTGGATATCCTGGCCGCCGGCCTGCATACGCTGAGCGTGATCTTTGAGGACGGGGAGGCGCAGGCGGCCTTCACCATTCAGGCCAGGCCGGGCAGCTTTGAGGATGTGGCCGTGCCCAGCGATACGTTCACCTTCACCAAGCTGTGGCAGGGCGGGAAGGAAAGCGGCATCGACTGGACTTTGTACGATGAGCAGGACCGGGTGGCCCACAAGCTGTTCAACAAGAAGATCAAAAGCGAAACCGAATGGTATTATGAGGCGTGGTTCAGCGGCCCGGTGTGCCGCTATGTGGTGGAGAAGCCCGTGGCGGGCTACACAACGCGCTATCAAAATGTAGGCATCTATGCCGGCATCACGGACCGGTGCTGCGACGGCGGCACGATCATCAACCACAAAATTCCCCAGACGGGGGACCAGGCCAACCCGGCGCTGTGGGCCGGCATGGCGCTGCTGGGCCTGGCGGGCATCGGCGCCGCGCTGCGGCTGGGCAGGCGGCGGAAAGCGGAAAAATAATGCGCTCGGACTACAAATCAGTGAGAGTATGAAGACATATACGAACCAATGCAGGATTTGGCAAACAAGCGGGAGGACAGGGCATCCATGAAAACGAAGAGGGTTGTATTCCTGATGCTGGCGCTGATGGTTCTGGCGGCGCTGCCATGGCAGAGGGCGGCGGCGGAGCCGAAAAGGTACTATGTAACGGAGACCGGAACCGGAAGTGGCATCGGCGGGTGGGACGCTGCCTCATCAGACCTGAAGGGCATCATGGATAGCGCCAGTTCCGGCGACGAAATCTGGGTGGCGAAGGGGACCTACAGCCCGGGTGGGAACCAGTCGGACACCTTCCTTTTGAAAAGAGGCGTCAAGGTCTACGGCGGCTTTGCCGGAACAGAGGAGAGCGTAGACGCCCGCGACTGGGCGACCAACAAAACCACCCTGAGCGGCAAAATAGACGAAAGCAGAAACGTCTACCACGTTGTGAAGGGCGAGTGGGGCGCGACCCCCGCCGATACGCGGCTGGACGGCTTCACCATCACGGGCGGCGACGCGAAAGGAACCACTTTTAAGGATTGGTCCGGCGGTGGGATGTACAACGAAAACTCCAGTCCGACGGTGGCCAATTGCACCTTCCAATCCAACAATGCGACTAACGGCGGCGGGATGTACAATGCTTATTCCAGCCCGACAGTAACAAACTGCACATTTTCCGGCAACACGGCAGAACAAGGCGGCGGCGGGATGATCAACAATTCTTCCTCCAGCCCGAAGGTTGAGAATTGTACCTTCTCTGGAAACATGTCGAACCATGAGGGCGGCGGGATTTGCAACTGGGATAACTCCAGCCCGGCGGTCGTGAACTGCACCTTCTCCGATAACGAGGCGTTTCTCGGTGGCGGGATGATCAACAGTTCATCCTCCAGCCCGACGGTCACGAACTGCACCTTCTCCGGCAACACGGCAAAAGAAGGCGGCGGGATATGCAACAACTACAACTCCAGCCCGACGGTCACGAACTGCGTCTTCTCCGGCAACACGGCAGAACAAGGCGGCGGCGGGATGGTCAACAATTCTTCCTCCAGCCCGACGGTCACGAACTGCGCCTTCATGGGCAATAAAGCGCTGGACGGTAACGGCGGCGGGATGGCCAACGGCGGTTCTTCCTCCAGCCTGGCGGTCGTGAACTGCACCTTCTCCGGCAACACGGCAAAAGAAGGCGGCGGGATGATCAATATCTTCTCCAGCCCGGCGATCGTGAACTGCACCTTCTCCGGCAACACGGCGGACAAGTACGGCGGCGGGATGAACAACGGTGATTCCGATCCTACGGTGGTCAATTGCACCTTCTCCGGCAACACGGCGGACCGGTACGGCGGCGGAATGTTCAACTCTAACTCCAGCCCGGCGGTCGTGAACTGCACCTTCTCCGGCAACACGGCGGACCAGTACGGCGGCGGAATGTTCAACTCTAACTCCAGCCCGACACTGGCCAACACCATCCTGTGGGGCAATACCGCCCCCAGTGATAATAATGGTCCGGACATCTATCAGGACAGCGGTACCTTCACCCTGAAAAGCTGCGTGGTTGGAACCTATAAACTTGTAAACAATGCGAGTGAACACACAAGCGACCTCATCCAAACCGACCCTAAACTGAACGCGCTGGACAAGGCGGGCAACCCCACGGGGGTTTCTACCAACGTATATATCTATGAGCTGC
This sequence comes from Christensenellales bacterium, assembly GCA_050952845.1. Classification (GTDB taxonomy): domain Bacteria; phylum Bacillota; class Clostridia; order Christensenellales; family Aristaeellaceae; genus JAGVSV01. Next base: position 2,682,594 of record JBMNLP010000001.1, on the reverse strand, counting down.
AAGCCGGCAGCTCAGCTATAGACAAGGGGCTGCCCGTAGGCACGGAAATTGTGGCGAACTCCGGCATCACAGTCCCCGCTACGGACCAGCGGGGCGTGCCGCGGCGGACCGGGGATGACGTCGTGGACATCGGCGCTTATGAAGATGAGGCGCATTACACCGTCACCTTCGATGCTAACGGTGGCACGGGATACATGAAAGATTCTAAGGTCTTAGACGGGCAAGCGTTTACCTTCCCGCCCAACGGCTTTGAGCCGCCCACAGGGCAGCAGTTTGATGCCTGGGCCATCGGCAACGTGAACGGCACGCAGAAAAACCCGGGGGAGACATATACATTTACTGATAATACCATTGTCTTTGCCTTGTGGGAGGTTGCCGTCACGGGCGTAACGGTATCTCCTGAAACCCTGACCTTAACCGCAGGCGGGGCCGCCGGCACCCTGACAGCCACGGTACAGCCGGATAACGCGACCGACAAGACGGTTACCTGGACATCCGGCAATGAATCCGTAGCGACTGTGGCGGCAGACGGCGAAGTCACCCCCGTCGCCGAGGGCGAAACGAAAATTACAGCTACAACCTCGAACGGCAAGACGGCTGAATGCGCCGTCACCGTGCGGGCCGCAGGGCCGAATATCTGGTATGTAACCAAAAGCGGCGCCGGGAAGAAGAACGGCGTTAGCTGGGCCAACGCTTCACCCGACCTCAAGGCAATCATGAATTTTGCCCAACCCGGCGACCAAGTCTGGGTAGCCGCGGGGACCTACAGCCCGGGCGGCGAAAAAACGGACACCTTCCTTTTGAAAAAAGGTGTCATGGTGTACGGCGGCTTTGCCGGCGGAGAAACGGACTTGTCTGCCCGAAACTGGGTTACAAACGTGACCACCCTGAACGGCGGCAACAACGTTTACCACGTCGTGAAGGGCGGTTCGGGCGCGGCAACCGACGACACGCGCCTGGACGGCTTCACCATCACGGGCGGAAATGCGGATGGGGATCTGGGTTCTGGTAATAGCGACGGCGGCGGAATGTTCAACTATGGTTCCAGCCCCACGGTGGCCAACTGCACTTTCTCCGGCAACATGGCAATTATCAGCGGCGGGATGTACAACAATGGGTCCAGCCCGGCGGTAGAAAACTGCATCTTCTCCGGCAATACGGCAAACATACATGGCGGCGGGATGTATAATGATAGCTCCAGCCCGACGGTAACAAACTGCACCTTCTCCGGCAACACGGCAAATGAAGCCGGCGGCGGGATGTACAACATAAACTCCAGCCCGACGGTGGACAACTGTACTTTCACGGCTAATACGGCGAACGGCGGCGGCGGGATGTACAATGTTAGCTCCAGCCCGGCGGTGACCAACTGCGCCTTCTCCGGCAACACGGCGAATAACAGCGGCGGCGGGATGCGTAACTGGAGCTCCAGCCCGGCGGTAACAAACTGCACCTTCTCCGGCAACACGGCGAATAACGGCGGCGGGATGAACAACTACAACTCCAGCCCGGCGGTAACAAACTGCACCTTCTCCGGCAATACGGCAAACATGCTCGGCGGCGGGATGGAGAGCTATTATAACTCCAGCCCGACGCTGGCCAACACCATCCTGTGGGGCAATACCGCCGCCAATGATAGCAGCAGCGCGGACATCTATCAGAACGGCAGCACCCTCACCCTGAAAAACTGCGTGGTTGGAACCTATAAACTTTACGGGGCGGTTGAAAACACAAGCGGCCTCATCCAAGAAAACCCCAGGCTGAACGGGTTTGACGCGAACCTTGCGGCCACAAATGACCCCGCCAACGTGTACATCTATAAATTGGGCTCCGGCAGCCCGGCGATAGACAAGGGGCTGGATGTTGGTACTCATAACGGCGTCACAGTTCCCAATAAGGACCAGCTTGGCACGGGCAGACCGCAGGGAACGGGCGTGGACATCGGCGCTTTTGAGGCGATATTGTGTACCGTTACGTACGATAAGAACGGCGGCGATGGAGATATGACACCCGACGCCGCGGTTGTGGGCGTGGCCTTTGAACTGCCGGCATGTACCTTTACGCCGCCGACAGGGCAGAAGTTTAATGCCTGGGCCATCGGCAGCGTGAGCGGCACGCCGGTAAGCGCGGGGAATACCTATACCTTTGATGCCGACACCACGGTCTTTGCCTTGTGGGAGCCTGCCAACTATCAGGTGAAGGTGAACGGCGGCACGTCAACGCCTCCCAATTCGGCAGCGTACAATACGCCCGTTACCATTACGGCAAATCCCGCGCCAAGCGGGCAGCGGTTCATCAACTGGACGGTCGTCAGCGGCGGCGCAAGCCTTGCCGACGCGAACGCCGCCACCACCACCTTTACCATGCCCGCAAGCGATGTGGAAGTAACTGCGAACTTTGAAAACATCCCCGTTACGGGCGTGACGCTGGACAGAACCGCCCTCACCCTGACGGTGGGCGGCGCCGCAACGCTGACCGCTGCGGTTGAACCGGCAGACGCGGCCAATCAGAACGTGACCTGGGCCAGCGATAAGCCCGCCATCGCCGCTGTGGATAACGGCAAGGTGACGGCGGTTAGCGTCGGCACGGCCACCATCACCGTGACCACGGAGGAGGGCAGCCACCAGGCCACCTGTACGGTGACGGTGAACCCGGTGGCCGTCACGGGGGTGACGCTGGATCAGGAAACGTTGACCCTGACAGCGGGCGGAGCCACCGGAACGCTGACAGCGACGGTAGCGCCGGCAGACGCGGCCAACAAGAACGTGACCTGGGCCTCCAGCAACGAGGCTGTAGCCACCGTGGCAGACGGCGTGGTCACCCCGAAGGCTGTGGGCACAGCGACGATTACGGTGAAGACGGTGGACGGCGGAAAGACAGCCACCTGCACGGTGAACGTGCAGGCGGCGGTGGTGTCCGTCACGGGGGTAACGGTGGAGCCGACAACGCTGACATTGACAGCAGGTGGAGCCACCGGAACGCTGAAAGCAACGGTAGCGCCGGCTGACGCGACGAACAAGAACGTGACCTGGGCCTCCAGCAACGAAGCCGCAGCCACCGTGGCAAACGGCGTAGTTACCCCGAAGGCCGTGGGCACAGCGACAATTACGGTGAAGACGGTGGACGGCAACAAGACGGCCACCTGCACGGTGACCGTGCAGGCGGCTGCGGTGCCTGTTACGGGCGTGAAGCTGAACAAGACGTCCACTACCCTTATCGTTGGCGGCAGCGAAACCCTCATTGCGACGGTAGAACCGGGTACCGCCACCAACAAGAACGTAACATGGAGCAGCAGCAATGCCAGCGTTGCCACCGTGGACAACAGCGGCAAGGTAACGGCAAAGGCTCCTGGCACGGCCACCATCACCGTGACCACGATGGACGGCGGGAAGAAGGCAACCTGCACGGTGACGGTGTCGGCAACCGCCGTGCCCGTCACGGGCGTTAAGCTGAATAAAACCGCCACCAGCATGGTTGTAGGCGGCACGGAAGCGCTGTTTGCGACGATTGAACCGAATACCGCCACCAACCGGAACGTAACCTGGAGCAGCAGCAATGCCGGCGTCGCAACCGTGGATGCAGCCGGCAAGGTAAGGGCAGTTGGTGTCGGCACGGCCACCATCACCGTAACCACCGTAGACGGCGGGAAAACGGCGACTTGCACGGTGACGGTATCAGCGACTGCGGTGCCCGTCACGGGCGTTAAGCTGAATAAAACCGCCACCAGCATGGTTGTAGGCGGTACGGAAGCGCTGTTTGCGACGATTGAACCGAATACCGCCACCAACCGGAACGTAACCTGGAGCAGCAGCAATGCCGGCGTCGCAACCGTGGATGCTGCCGGCAAGGTAAAGGCAGTTGGTGTCGGCACGGCCACCATCACCGTGACCACGGTGGACGGCGGGAAGACGGCTTCCTGTACGGTAACGGTATCAGCGACTGCGGTGCCCGTCACGGGCGTTAAGCTGAACAAGACCGCCACCAGCATGGTTGTAGGCGGCACGGAAACACTCTTCAAGACGATCACCCCCGCGCACGCCACCAACCAGAACGTAACCTGGAGCAGCAGCAATGCCAGCGTTGCCACCGTGGATGCCAGCGGCAAGGTAACGGCAGTTGGTGTTGGCACGGCCACCATTACCGTGACCACGGTGGACGGCGGGAAGACGGCATCCTGTACGGTGACGGTGTCAGCGACTGCTGTGCCTGTCACGGGCGTTAAGCTGAATAAAACCGCCACCAGCATGGTTGTGGGCGGCACGGAAGCGCTGTTTGCAACGATTGAACCGAATACCGCCACCAACCGGAACGTAACCTGGAGCAGCAGCAATGCCGGCGTCGCAACCGTGGATGCAGCCGGCAAGGTAAGGGCAGTTGGTGTCGGCACGGCTACCATTACCGTGACCACGGTGGACGGCGGGAAGACGGCTGCCTGTACGGTGACGGTGACCGCGGCTGCGGTGCCCGTTACGGGCGTGGCGCTGAACAAGAGCGCCGTCGCCCTGACCGTGGGCGGCACCGAAACGCTGACCGCGACGGTCGCTCCTGACAAGGCCACCAACAAGAACGTAACCTGGCGCAGCAGCGCGCCTGCCATCGCCGCCGTGGATAACGGCGGCAAGGTGAAGGCCGTCGCCCCCGGCACGACCACCATCACTGTAACCACAGCAGACGGCGGGAAGACGGCTTCCTGTACGGTGACGGTGACCGCGGCAGCGGTGCCCGTTACGGGCGTGGCGCTGAACAAGAGCGCCGTCGCCCTGACTGTGGGCGGCACCGAAACGCTGACCGCGACGGTCGCTCCTGACAAGGCTACCAACAAGAACGTAACCTGGCGCAGCAGCGCGCCTGCCATCGCCGCCGTGGATGCCAGCGGCAAGGTGAGGGCCGTCGCCCCCGGCACGGCTACCATCACCGTAACCACGGAGGATGGCGGGAAGACGGCGGCCTGCTCCGTTACGGTGCGGTCATCCGGCATCCATTATTCCCCCTTTTCCGGCAACAACCAGACCTATACCCGCAAAAGCGGTTTGCCACTGGTGATCATCATCAAGCGGAATGTGGATGACCATAAAACCTTTGCCCTGTTCCGTCATTTAATGATGGATGGCGCCCTTGTTTCGGAAAGCTACTACACCAGGGAAGAAGGCAGCCTGATCATCCGGCTGAAATCCTCCTGGCTGGATATCCTGGCCGCCGGCCTGCATACGCTGAGCGTGATCTTTGAGGACGGGGAGGCGCAGGCGGCCTTCACCATTCAGGCCATGCCGGGCAGCTTTGAGGATGTGGCTGTGCCCAGCGATACGTTCACCTTCACCAAGCAGTGGCAGGGCGGGAAGGAAAGCGGCATCGACTGGACTTTGTACGATGAGCAGGACCGGGTGGCCCACAAGCTGTTCAACAAGAAGATCAAAAGCGAAACCGAATGGTACTATGAGGCGTGGTTCAGCGGCCCGGTGTGCCGTTATGTGGTGGAGAAGCCCGTGGCGGGCTACACAACGCGCTATCAGAATGTAGGCATCTATGCCGGCATCACGGACCGGTGCTGCGACGGCGGCACGATCATCAACCACAAGATTCCCCAGACGGGGGACCAGGCCAACCCGGCGCTGTGGGCCGGCATGGCGCTGCTGGGCCTGGCGGGCATCGGCGCCGCGCTGCGGCTGGGCAGGCGGCGGAAGAAGTGATGCAGCCGAACCACAGCAGGCCCCGTCCGCCTGAACGGACAGGGCCTGCATGCTAATACCAACTCCAAACATTAACGTATCGTTGTGCCGGGTCTTTTGGTTTGCAGCTTCGTCGGCTGCTCGGTCAGCGTAGCGCTGCTACGCTTCCCTCGTCTGCTCCTCGCTGCAAGCCAAAATCCCTCGACCCTTTGGATGCATTCATGTTTTACGTTGGTATAAAAAGGGCAGGATGATGCAGGGCGGACGATGGAACGGGCGCAGGCCGCGCCGTGTGCGTTACAGCCGCTTTCGCCGGGAGCGGCTGGCTTTGCTGGCGGTATCCGCCGCGCTGGTCCTTTTCGGGTTGACCAGGCTGATCGGCTATGGGCGCGACCTGATGGCATCTCGCCGCACAGCGGAAGAATTGCGGCAGGCATATCATGCGCAGACGCCTGCTGTTCCGGCGGAAACCGCCGTTCCTGCCGCTTCGCCCGTGGCCGCCGCGCCGGCTACGACAGCGGCGCGGGCCACCCCTGCTCCTGCCCTGACGCCCGCCCCCAGGCTGGGGGCGATGGCCTATCCCGACAATCCGAGGCTGCGCGTCAGCAATCGGTTCAAAGCCCTTCGGCGGGAGAACAGGGACATCATCGGCTGGCTGACCATCGGCAACATGCTGGATGAAGCCGTCGTGCGGCGGGACAACGCCTTTTACATGACCCATGACGCCAGGGGCCGGAAAAACGTCAACGGCGCGCTGTTTTTAGACGCCGCCATCTCGCTGAAAACCCGGCCCCATACGCTGATCATATACGGCCACAACATGAAAAGCGGCGCCATGTTCGGCTGCCTGCGGAACTATGAGAACATCGGCTTCTACCGCAACAGCCCCTTCCTCACCTTTAACAGCCTGTACGAGGAGGGGCGCTACGTGGTGTTCGCGGCGGGCATTGTCAGCACGGCAGAAAGCGGCAGGCACTATGTGGACTTCTATGCCCTGGGGTCGGAGGAACTCCATGAGCGGCAGGCTGCCATCGACGCGCTGATATCCGCCTCGGTTCACCGCTGCACCATCGACGTGCGCCCGGAGGACCAGCTGCTGGCGCTGGTGACCTGCGTGGACAAGGCCGAGGAGCGCCGCGTGGTCGCCGCCCGCCGCATCCGGGACGGGGAGGAGGAAGCCGCCCTGAAAGCGCAGGCGGGAAGAAGCAGGAAGAAGTGACAGGGCGATCGCCCTGCCTGAATGGCCGGAAGGCTATGAAGAAATGTCTGATAGGCGAAGGAAATCAACCGGTTATGAAATGTAATACCAACTCCAAACATGAATGCATCCAAAAGACCCGGCACGACGATGCGTTCATGTTTGGAGTTGGTATTGCCTGGGATTACATTGCCAATCGAAAATCAGTAATTTTCACCATAGGTAAAGGTTGCAACCTCACTGTCTGCCATGCCCTCTTTTGTTGCATAGGCTTTTATTGTAACAGTGCGAGGAGATTGATTAGGATCAGGAGTAGGAAGCTCAATTGATCCGCTGTATATTTTCTGGGTACCACTGTTTTTCGGATCACTGCCATCATTGGTATAGTAGATGGCGGCACCTTCTTCTGTACAAGACAAGATAATGCTTTTCGGGAGTACGTCAAAATTGCCCCCAGGTGGGTTTGCAGTTGGTAGAGCAAGCTGAGGCAACGGTTTTACCGTAAGCGTTAATTGTACCTCGGGAGCATATCCCTCCACCTTACCGACAAAAGTAAAGCTCCCTGCCGCAGCGGTACTGGCCGTGGAAGGGTCCCAGGTTACCGGCATTTGCCGCTTGCTGCCATCGCTCATCGTAGCCTCTACCTGCGCGGGCAGGTTGTAGCTTTCACCAACATTTTTCTCGACCTCTATGTTGCTGATTAAGCTGATATGCGGCGGTGGATCGACTACCGTAAGAATCAGTTGCACCTCGGGAGCATATCCCTCCACCTTGCCGATAAAGGTAAAGTTCCCTGCCACATCGGTACTGGCCGTGGCTGGGTCCCAGGTTACCGGCACTTGCCGCATGCTGCCATCGCTCATCGTAGCAGTTACCTGAATGGGCAGGCTGTAGGGCTCACCAACATTTATTGTGCATTCTATATTAGCTATTGAACTTATGCTTTTTACTACCGTAAGCGTTAGGTGCACATCGGGAGTGTATCCCGCTACCCGGCCGGTGAAGTTATAAACCCCCGCCACAGCAGTATCGACCGTGGATGGACTCCAGGTTACCGCTACTTGCAGTGCGCTGCCATCGCTCATATCAGCCCATATATGAGAGGGCGGGATAAAATCATCACCAACATTTATTTCGTGTTCTATATTGCTGATCGAGTTGATGCGCGGTGGTGAATCGACTACCGTAAGAATCAGTTGTATCTCGGGAGCATATCCCTCCACTTTGCCGATAAAGGTAAAGCTCCCTGCCGCAGCGGTACTGGCCGTGGACGGACTCCAGGTTACCGGCACTTGCCGCTTGCTGCCATCGCTCATCGTAGCCTCTACCTGCGCGGGCAGGCTGTAGCTTTCACCAACATTTTTCTCGACCTCTATGTTGCTGATTAAGCTGATGCTCGGCGGCGGAACTGCCACCGTAAGAATCAGCTGTACCTCGGGAGCATATCCCTCCACCTTGCCGACAAAGGTAAAGCTCCCTGCCGCAGCGGTACTGGCCGTGGACGGACTCCAGGTTACCGGCACTTGCCGCTTGCTGCCATCGCTCATTGTAGCCTCTATCTGCGCGGGCAGGTTATAGCTTTCACCAACATTTTTCTCGACCTCTATGTTGCTGATTAAGCTGATATGTGGCGGTGGAGCTGCCACCGTAAGAATCAGCTGTACCTCGGGAGCATATCCCTCCACCTTGCCGACAAAGGTAAAGCTCCCTGCCGCAGCGGTACTGGCTGTGGACGGACTCCAGGTTACCGGCACTTGCCGCTTGCTGCCATCGCTCATCGTAGCCTCTATCTGCGCGGGCAGGTTGTAGCTTTCACCAACATTTTTCTCGACTTCTATGTTGCTGATTAAGCTGATATGTGGCGGTGGAGCGACTACCGTAAGAATCAGTTGCACCTCGGGAGCATATCCCTCCACCTTGCCGACAAAGGTAAAGTTCCCTGCCGCAGCGGTACTGGCCGTGGACGGACTCCAGGTTACCGGCACTTGCCGCTTGCTGCTATCGCTCATCGTAGCCTCTACCTGCGCGGGCAGGCTGTAGCGCTGACCAACTTTTATTCTTTGTTTTATATTATCAATTGAGTTTATGCTTACTACTGTGATCGTCAATTTTACCGTTCCGCTGTATCCTGTTACCGTACCATAGATGATGACTGTTCCTGCCTGGCTGGTGTCAGCATGGTCGACATCCCAGGTGACCCCCACCTGTTGCCTGGTGCCGTCAGTCATGACGGCCTCCACGGTATCCGGCAGCTGATACTTCTGTCCCGCTATAACATCAGCAGTTATATTGTTTATACTGGAGATCAAAAAGCCACTACTTTTATCTCCGGCATATTGACCGATGTTATTCATCCAATCCTGTTCATTCTGGAACTGTTGTTGCTGTTGCGATGTCATGGATTCCGGAGGTGAAGGAGAGGCTCCATGGTCGTCAATCATGCTGCTCAGCCCGTCAGTAAGGCCTTGGGTGCCATCTCCGCCGCCAACTTCGGCATTTCCCTTCAGGCAACTCACGCTGCAGCGGCCATCGCTGGCAACGCTGATCATGATAATGGTTCCTCTTACTGCCACAGCGCCATAGGGCATATCTACCTTGATCTTAACCTTTTTCTGTTGGGCAGCTTCATACCACGGCGGGACGCTTTGTGTTGAAGCGGCAGTGTTGTTTTCCTCTGCCTGATCCCGGGCGGGTTCGGCAGCTGCTGTAGCCAGAGCGACAAATGCCACACCTTTGTCCATCTGAATATCCAGCCAGTCCACTGCCACACCGGGGCTGCCATCCTTCACAATGTAGTTTCTCCCCCGGCTGTCAGTGATGCTGAGGACACTGTTCTCCTTGATCAGGACGCTGCTGCCGTCGGGATAATAGATAACAGCCCTGCCGCCGGGACCGCTTTCAATGGCGTCCCCCTTCACAAGGACCTCATTCTTTTCTATTTTTCGGCGCTGTCCGGCTCTTGTCAGAATAATCTCTCCGCTTTCCACTGCGAGCGCTCCCTTTAACTCACAGGTATAGAGGTCCGGGTCCTGCGTCAGGAGCATAGCCAAAGCGCGGCACATATCCTGCCGGCTGAAAGGGCTGTCCGGCAGAAACTTTTTGCCGCTGCTTTCCAGTTCTACCATATCAGCCGCCGGTCCGGTGGTGATGTACCGTATGTCCCAATGCAGTTCCGCCATCCCGGCCGCCAGTCCGGTGGCGATATACCGTGCAGCCCAATGCTCAGGGCTTACGTCTTCAATTTGCGGCAGGGAAGCCTGGCTCATATCCTGCCTGCTCAGCCCCAATACCAGGCTGATGCCCTGGGCGCGGCTGAGTATTTCATCCGGATGAAAACTGCCGTCGGGGTAGCCTTCCATATAGCCGGCCTTGGCGCAGCTTTCGATATAGGCAGCCGCCCAGTGGTTTTTCCCCACATCATGGAAGCTGGTTTCGCCGGCGGGACCGGCCTCCAACCCCATTGCCTTTGCCAGCATGACAGCAGCCTCTGCCCGGCTCACGCTCTCTTCCGGCCTGAAACTGCCATCGGGGAAACCGGCGACAATCCCCCGTTGGCTGAGGTACTTGATGTAGTTGAAGTAAGGATTGCTGCGGCTCAGGTCGCTGTAAACCCGATCTTCACCGCTGTTTCCTGTGATATCTGCCGCAGATGCCGGAGCGGTGAGCAGGCACACAGAGAAAATACCGACCAGCATGAATACCATCAGTTTTTGTATCAGCGAAACTTTTTTAGCACTCATCTTCAATTCCTCCTTTTTTCAGTCCGGGGTGATTGATGGTGCCATCTTCTTTATAGCAATGACTACGCACCACGTCTGCGTGGGAGTTGCCGGCTGCACCTACGGGATCTATATCCATTCAGGCAACACCTACATCGAAGGTGTACAGACCGGATTGTATACCCTTATCATAATGGAAAAGTAAATTTGTTTCAATACGTACCCGTTATTCGGTCATAAAGTATATGAATTTGTTGAATTTGTTGTACGGTTGTTTACGCAGATGATGCGTGCGTCCTATTGCCGCGGCTTGTTGACCCAATTGATTGCCGTACCGGTTGCAGCCTTGCTATCCGCGATTTCATGGTCAATGAAAACTTCGTCCTGTGTAAGCGTGAAATAATGGAGTCACCCCACTGCGGGCATGCCCGTTTTGCCAAGCTCCGTCTGCAGGATGGGAGTGGGTGGGGGCCATTTACCTATGGCATCTGCCGTGCGTTTGACGCTCCTGATTGCACGATGCTATAATGATGTATACATTCAACCGGGAGGGGTTTATTATGGCTGGTCATTCCAAATGGGCCAATATCAAGCACCGGAAAGGCAAAGCCGACGCGGAGCGCGGCAAGGCGTTTACGAAAATAGGCAGGGAAATCGCGCTGGCTGTCCGCGAGGGCGGCAGCGATCCCGCCACCAACGGCAAGCTGCGCGACGTCATCGCCAAGGCCAAGGCGCTCAACATGCCGGGCGACAACATCACCCGCAGCATCAAGAAGGCGGCCGGCGAGCTGGGCAATGTCACCTACGAGGAAATCATATACGAGGGATACGCGCCGGGTGGCGTGGCGGTGATCGCCGAGGTGGTCACCGACAACCGCAACCGCACGGCGGCTGATGTTCGCCACATATTCGATAAAAACGGCGGCTCGCTGGGCACAACGGGCTCGGTCAGCTACATGTTCGACCTGAAGGGCGTGCTGGTGGTGGAGCGTGAAGGCAGCGTGGACGAGGAGACCCTGATGCTGATGGCGCTGGAAGCCGGCGCCGAGGATGTGGAAACCACCGACGAGGTGTATGAAATACACACCAGCCCCGGAGATTTTTCCGCCGTCCGCGACGAGCTGGAGGCGGGCGGCCTGGTTTTTGTGTCTGCCGAGCGCCAGCGCCTGCCGCAGAATACCGTGGCGGTGGATGACGAAGAGGTGCTGGAAAAGGTCTTGAAGCTGCTGGACATGCTGGATGAAAACACCGACGTCATGGAGGTGTACCACAACGCCGACCTGCCCGAAGAGGAAGAAGAGGAAGAATAATCCCGGTTGAAGAAGGAGGCATTGCTTTCTGAACATATTTCAGCTGTCTGAAAGGGTGCGGGAGAACATCGGCCGGGTCATCGTAGGGCACGCGGACACCGCCGAGCTGCTCCTGACTGGCCTGATTGCCGGCGGCCATGTGCTGTTAGAGGATGTGCCGGGCACCGGCAAAACCGTGCTGGCCAAGTCCCTGGCGCGCTCGTTGGCGTGCGATTTTTCGCGCATCCAGTTTACGCCGGACCTGCTGCCTTCGGACATCACCGGCTCCAGCGTATACAGCATGCAGACGGGGGAGTTTTCCTTCCATCCTGGCCCTGTGTTCACGCACATCCTGCTGGCGGATGAGATCAACCGCGCCACGCCGCGCACCCAGGCGGCGCTGTTGGAGTGCATGGAGGAGCGCCAGGTGACCGAGGGCGGCGTTACCCACCCGCTGGAGCGCCCCTTCATGGTGCTGGCAACCCAGAACCCTGTGGAAATCCAGGGCACCTTTCCGCTGCCGGAAGCCCAGCTGGACCGGTTTCTGATGCGCCTGACGCCGGGCTACCCGGACACGGAGGAGGCGCTGATGATCCTCAACCGCTTCATCCGGGAAGAACCGCTGGATACCCTGGCGCCTGTCGCCTCCCGGGAGGACATCCTGGCTGCGCAGGACACGTTCCGGGAAACCCGGGTGTCCGAGCCGGTGCGCGCCTACATCGTGGCGCTTTGTGAGAAAACCCGCACGCTGGAGAACGTCAGCCTGGGCGTCAGCCCCCGCGGCATGCTGGCCCTGCTGCGCGCCGGTCAGGCGCTGGCCTGTGTCCGGGGGCGCAGCTTTGTAACGCCCGACGACGTGCAGGCGCTGGCTGAGCCTGTGCTGGCGCACCGCATCATCGTGCGCAGCCTGTTTGGCGCAGCGGACGCGGCCAAAGCCGTTGTGCGGGATGTGGTAGCCGCCGTGCCCGTGCCCACCGAAACGATCGATCCATGAGCATCGGGCTGTTGGCTGTTCTGCTGGCGCTGCTCGTGCTGGCGCAGGGCAGCCTGTTTCGACGCTGCGCGCTGAAAAGGCTTACCTATCAGCGCGATTTTTCTGCCCGCGCCGTGTTTGCCGGCGACACGGTGGAGCTGGTGGAGGTGATCCGCAACCGAAAACTGCTGCCGCTGCCCTGGCTGCGGGTGGAGTCGCGGATGTCCAACGCGCTGGTGTTCGGGGGCACGCAGACCGATGCCGACGAGGCGAGCACCGTCAGCGGCAACCCCGGCTTTGCCTATCATCAAAGCGCGTTCACCATGGGCGCCTATACCCAGGTGACGCGGCGGCACAAGGTAACAGCGGCGAAGCGGGGGGTGTATGCCGCCCGCACGGTGTCGCTGACCTGCGGCGACCTGTTCGGCACTGCCGCCGCGCAGCGCCAGATGGATGTCGGCGCCGAGCTGATCGTCTACCCCTGCCCGCTGGACGAAAAGGCGCTGCAGCTGCCCTCCTCACGCTTTCAGGGGGAATTGGCTGTTCGCCGCTGGATTGCGTCCGACCCCTTTGTGGTAAACGGTATTCGGCCTTACCAGCCCGGCGACCAGCGGCGCGACGTGCACTGGGCGGCCACTGCCCGCACCGGCAGCCTCCAGGTGAAGGCGCACGGGCATACGGCCGACCCCAACCTGCTGGTGGTCCTTAACGTGCAGCTGCATGACAGCCAATGGGCCAACCTGATGGAGTATGAGCAGGCGGGCATTGAAACAGCCATCTCCTATGCGGCCGCGCTGTGCCTGCATGCGCTGCACGCAGGCATCCGCACAGGCTTTGCCGCCAATGCCCCAATCGTGGAGCAGGGCGGCCCTACCGTGCTGATGCCCCGGGGCGGCGCCGGGCGCGACCGGGAGCTGTTAGAGGCGCTGGCGCGGCTGCGCATCATCAGGGTGCGGGCCATCCATACTTTTTTAGACGATTTCAGCGGCGCGACAGGGCTGGACATTGTCGTGCTGTCCGCCTACACCAACCGGCTGTTAGAGGAGCGGGTCAAGGCGCTGCGCCGGGCTGGCAACTCCGTCACGGTGTACTGGCCCGGCGGGGAGGCAGGCACATGAAGCGCTTTGTTGACAAGCTGTATTCGTCCTTCTTCCTGGCTGTCGCGCTGTTTCCGCTGTTCATGGTGCCAGGGTATTACCTGGCGCCGGACGCGCCGGCGGCATGGTTTTTAGCGTGCGGCATCGCAGTGGTGCCGGGTGCAGTGACAGTGCTGGTGCCGGGCAGGTGGCGCATCCCCTGGACGCTGCTGAGCGCCGCGGCGATGGGCCTTGCGTTTCCGCCGGCGATGCTGCCGGGCATCGTGGTTGCGCTGGGCATGGCGCTGGCGAGCACGCGCCGCGAGCCGGGCGCCGAGTGGCCGCCGGCGTTTTGGCTGGCTGCGCTGGGCGTGGGGCTGGCCGGGCAGGCCTGGGTGCACATCGTCGTAACTAAAGACACAGCTGCCGCCGGCCTGGTGCCCTGGCTGAAAGGGGCGTTTGCCCTGTATGTCGGGTTGTTTATGCTGCACATGAACCGCACCAGCCTGGTGGAAAGCCTGTCCCGTGTGTCCGGGCAGCTGCCGCCCCGGGCCATCCGCGTCCGCAACCGCCTGCTGTCGCTGGCCTGCGTGGCGCTGCTGTACCTGGCGGCCAGCTGGCGGGCGCTGGCTGACGCCGTTGGCCGCTGGGCCCGGGGCCTGGCCCGCCTCATCGCCGCCTTTGTCGGCTGGCTGAGCCGGCTGTTCATCAGCGAGGAAAAATTGGGCGCCGCCAGCCCGGCGGCAAGGCTTGAAAGCGGCATGCTGCCGCCCGGCGAGAGCGCGCCGTTCTGGTTGTTTTTGGAAAAAGTCGTGATGGTGCTGGCGGCGGTGGCTGCCGTTTTCCTGGTAGGGCTGCTGGCGGTGCGCCTGGTCCGGGGCGTCAAAAAGCTGTGCCGTTGGCTGCGTCAAAAGTTTTGGGATACGGCTGCCGCGCTGGGAGAAAACTACCAAAGCCGCACGGAGAGCATATTCGACTGGAACGAAGTGAAGCTGTCTGCCATGGACCGCCTGCGCGCCATGCGCCCTGTCCGCGTGCGCAGCCCCCGGTGGGCCGATATGGACAACCGCCAGCGCGTGCGGCATGCGTATCAAGTGCTGCTGCGCCGGCACTCTGACATGCCGGCGGCTATGACAGCCCGCCAGGCCCTGGAGGGGCATGTGCTGATCTCTCCGGAGGAGGACGGCGCCTTTTTGGCCGACGCCTATGACGCCGCCCGCTACAGCGACCGGGACATCACCGGCCGGCAGGCCGAAGCCATGCGCCAGGCTGCGCGGCTGGGGAGATCATAAAAAGCAGCCCCTTTCTTTGAAGGAGGCTGCTTTTTAGCCGGTGTATGGTCCGGTCAGGCCCGGGCTGCCTGCTCCAGCGGATAAACGCTGACTTTTTTGCGGGTTTTGCCCAAGTGCTCAAACCGGACGATGCCGTCGGTTTTGGCAAACAGGGTGTCATCCTTGCCCCTGCCCACGTTGTGGCCGGGGTGGATCTTGGTGCCGCGCTGGCGCATCAGGATATTGCCGGCCAATACAAACTGGCCGTCGGCGCGCTTGGGGCCCAGGCGTTTGCTTTCGCTGTCGCGCCCGTTGCGGGACGAGCCCACGCCCTTCTTGCTGGCGAACATTTGAAGGTTCAGCTTCAACATCATGGTTTCCTCCGTTTCAATGCTTGCATTTCATGCGTTAGGGGTTAAATTCCACGTTGGATGGGTAGGCGGCGGTTAAATCGCTCATGCCCTGGATCAATACGCTGAGGATGGTTCCGGCTTTGGCGTTTAAATCCTTTGCCTGTACCCTGACCTCTAACCGGCCTTCCTGCTGTACGATGTCGGGGCGGATGCCCGCGACGGTTTCCAGCGCGTTGGCGCAGGTGATGGAGAGGAACGAAACGGCAGCGCATACAATGTCGTGCCCTTCCTCGGCGTAGCCTGTATGGCCTGTGACGGTGTAGCCGCAGGGGGTCAGGCCGTCATCCAGATACAGCAGGCGTACGCGGGTCATGTTACGCCTTGATGGCGGTGATCTCCACCTTGGTGAAGGGCTGGCGGTGGCCCTGCTTGCGCCGGTAGTTTTTCTTGCTCTTGTACTTGTAGACGATGATCTTCCGTCCACGCCCGTGCTGCAGCACCTTGCCGGACACGCTGGCGCCTTCCACATGCGGCGTGCCCAGCTTGACGGTTTCGCCGCCCAGCATCAGCACCGGGAACTCAACGGTGTTGTCGGTTTCCGTGTCCAGCTTTTCAATGTAGATGATGTCTCCCTCCGAGACGCGGTATTGTTTGCCGCCGGTCGCTATGATCGCGTACACTTGCAGCACCTCCAGATCGTTGCTCGCCGGGCCATACGGCTCTGTGTCCGTGAGGCTGCGCATGCGCATTGAAGCCCCTCCCGAGCGGCCGAAGGTCAATATAACATACCCGGCAGGGAGGCGTCAAGCGGGATTTGCGCATCCAAGCCGCATCCAAGCCACAGTTTATGCGGTGTATGCATGAATCACTCCTCCAAGCCCTCCTCCTTATTTCCAGGCTTCATTCCTTACATGCTGCTGATGTGTTCATTTTCTTACCTTTTTGCATTGAAATCAGCCACCATATCCCGCACAATACATACACGCTCCAGCAAACCATCGGAAGGCAACTCATCCGAGATGCCTAAAATCAATCTGCCTTCCAGCCGGTTGAGCAGTTGAGTAACCTGATCCTTCAACATCGATACCGGGTACAGATCGGAAAACAAAAGCGCCGCCACACCGTCCACCAAGTACAGATCGGGGCCCAGGGCTGCTATCATTTCATCCACAGCAACATCGCCCTGCGGCTGTGGTGTAAGCGCTTCAAAGCCATCCAGCGCGCAATCCTGCAGCAGCGGCAAATAATCCCGGAAATCCCCATCAAAGTGAGAATACAGGAAAATGTCTCGCTCTTTCTTCACAATATCCCGCCGCTTTTCATATTCAGGAATAACATATTTTTTAAGCAGTGAGGGCGGCAGAATTTTGCAGTGAATATTGTCGCCATAGTTGAGCCACTGAAGCGGGGAAGCCAGCACCGCCGCCAGATACCCTTCCTGAGATTTGGACAGCGCGTCAAAATAAGCTTCCACGGTATCCGGACAGTCCGCGAGCAGGTAGTAGGTATTTTCCACTCCAGCCAGCGATACAATCAAGTTTTGTATATTGGTGCGGCAAAGAAATGCGGCCGGCAGCCCCAGATGTCCCAAATCGCTGAACAGACGATCATAGATGTCCCGATCAAAATGCCAGGTGGTATGCTCTTCTATGTAGATGTACGCTTTCAAATCCTCCTCCGTTTCCACAAACCACTTGACAGGCATGCTTCCGGGGTTGGACAAATTGCCGCGCACGATTTGATTGACCGTGCCCACCGGCGTGGTGATCACGGTTTCTTCGGTCAGATCATCTATTTTCTTGCGCGTAACGTGGATGGAATCATCGTACGCAGCTTTGAAGCAGGCATTGAATTGATACAACCTGTCGGACACGCCCAGTTTTTCATACAGCCCCTTGCGGTCCAACCCGGTATAGCCCGGAGGCAGCGGCTGGTTGGTGTATTCGCGATCCTCATACCAACAGATGATGCGCGGTTGCCAGATGGTTTTGCCGTTGGCTGTGCCTTTGAGAATTTGATGATGCAAATCATAGAAGTTCATAATAATATCCTTCCCTTTAACAATTAGAATCTACTGAGTAACCCCTGGTCTCCAGAGCATCTATCTCCATTGATTGAAAAGAAACCGTTTATGTTAATCAGCATACGCTATCATACTGATGTTTCGTCAAAGCGTCAAGTATTTATACTGATACTGACTCCAAGCATTAATGCATCGTCGCGCCGGGTCTTTTGCCTTGCAGCTTCGTCGGCTGCTCGGTCAGCGTAGCGCTGCTACGCTTCCCTCGTCTGCTCCTTGCTGCAAGCCAAAATCCCTCGTCCCTTTGGATGCATTAATGTTTTACGTCAGTATGAGCGATCAGGGCGATCGTTTCATGCATTCGCACTCAGTAGTTGCCTCATGGCTTTGAGGATAGGGCGGATCATCTTGAACATAGCAAAACAATCGGGCAGGGAAGTTTTTTCTCCCCTGCCCGGTTGCATTCAAAGCAACAAAGATGTGTGAAGGATAGGAGGCGTCAGGGCACTTGCTCCAGCGTGGCAAACGCGGGCTGTGTCAGCGCAGGGTCAATGGTTACGCCGTCCTCATGGTCTATGCGCAGCTGGATTTCCAGCGCCTGGGGCAGCTGGCCTGTGCCTTCAAAGGAAATGGTCATGCTGTTGGTGCCGCCGTCCTCGCCGTTCATGGTGCGCAATTCGGCTTTGTTTTCATCGCGCAGGTATACGCCATACCAGGCGTCCTCCGGCAGCGCGGGGAAGGTGCCGTCCTGCATGGTCAGCATAGCCTGCGCGTAGGCGGCGGAAGCGGTGGCTGTTACCTGAACGGGGTGCCCGGCAAACTGCAGCGTGCCGGCAAAGCGTTTTACTTCGGCATCTGCACGCCATATGGTGGCGGTCATGGGGGGCAGCGCCTGGTATTCGTTGCACACAAAGGCGTCTTTGCCGTCAAACCAGTGGTATTGCGCCAGTTGATGCAGGCCGATTTCAACGTGCAGCGTTTCGAGGTTCTGCGCCTGGGCGGGCAGGGGGCTTTCATATTCCCGGATGGTGTAGGTGAAGCCATCTTCCCCCGGCCGGGTGTCCTCGCTGCTGCTGGGCAGATCAATGCCTTCGGGCGTGACGGTGTGATCGCTGGGCGTGATATGGTATGTGGCGTATCCAAAGGCCCGGCCAGCGCTGACCGCCTCGTTCCATTGCGTGACCAGCGTGTCGCCGGGGTCAGCCACCATATGGATGGGCGGGTTGGTGTCCTTTTCCATGTGCGCCAGCTGTTCCTGGCTGGGGGTAAACGCTTCGGCATGCCGGCCGTTCTGGATGGCATAAGCCACCAGCAGGGATTGTCCGTCATAGTAGGCGCTGTTGATCGCCGCGACCGTTGTGCCCAGCTCGGGGCCGGTGACGGTTTGGGGAGATATCTCCTTCAGCACGGCCCGGGGCGCCAGCTGCTTGAGGCGCGTGTCGTCCTTGCCAAACAGTTCAAACACATTGATGCCCAGCAGCTCCGCCGCCGCGCCCAACAGCGCCAGCGACAGCATGACAGCCACGGCAATGGTCAATACGGATACTTTCTTTTTCATGGGTTGCTCCTCTCTTATCAGGCGCTGCACCTGACGCGCGATGCGCAGGTCAAACGCCTCATCGGGTTCAGGCCGTTGATCACGAATCAACTGTGCCAGCCTTTTCTCATCCACGGCCTTGTTCCTCCTTGTCGATTTGTTGTTTCAGCATGCGCAGCCCCCGGCTTAGCCGCGAGGACACCGTGCCGCGCGGCAGCCGCAGGATGTCGGCGATGTCCTGGTCGCTTATGCCTTCGCCGTAGCGCAGCTGCAGCGGCAGGCGATATTTGTGCGGCAGCCCGCCCAGGTACATCCACACTGGCGTTTCGGGCAGCGCTGGCGGCAGCCGGTTGGCGATATCCTCCGCCGTGGTCTCGCGCTTGCGCTTCCTCAATGCTGCATGGCAGGCATGGATGGTGCAGCGCATCAGGTACGCCGGCAGCGCGTCCAGGCTGCGGATGTTCAGGATGCGCCGCCAGGTGGCTTCCAGCGCATCGGACACCGCGTCCTGTGCATCGTCTGGGTTGCGCAGCATCATCAGCGCCACGCGGTACATCGCGTGCTTGCGTTCCTCCACTGCCTGGGTGAACCGCCGGGTTGCTTCTGTCTTGTCGGTCGTCACATGTACCTCCCTTGGGGTTGTATCCGGATACATAGTATAAGAGTAGGGAAGGGCCGTGTTTGATGCAAGCGGAAAAAATTTTCTGTGTTGATATTGTGAGAACAATGCCGCGGATTGTTTCAATTTGTTCTAATACTTTTGCTACTTGACACACAAATCATAGCAATGGTAATATGATACCATTAATTTGTTGAACACGCTTGGTTCTTCCGTGGGTTGATGGGCGCAGGGAGGCATCGACATGACGGTCAAAAACGAGGTTTTATCCAAACAGGGTATAAAGCGCAGGTTCATGCGCGTGGGGCGCTACTGGGAACTATATCTTTTTCTTGTTCCCGCCATTGTGTTGATTGCTGTTTTCAATTACTGGCCAATGTATGGCATTCAAATTGCTTTTCGAGATTATAAGCCGCTGCTGGGGATAACCGGGAGCAAATGGGTGGGGCTAAAACATTTTAATCGCCTGTTGAGCCTTCCTGCACTAAAGCAGATCGTGAGCAATACGTTTACACTGGCAGCGCTTGGAATTGTTGTCGGCTTTCCGTTTCCGATCATGCTTGCCATCATCCTCAATCAGCTGCGGAGCGAACGCTTTAAGAGAGTTGTACAAACCGTAACATACCTTCCACACTTTATATCGACGGTTGTGCTGGTCGGTATGCTGTTTGTTTTCCTTTCGCCAACATATGGTATCTGGGGCGTGATTGCAAGGGAACTCGGTGTTGAAGCCCGCAATATCATGGGAGAGAAGAGCAGTTTTAAATGGGTCTACACGATTTCAGGCATTTGGCAAAACTGCGGATGGGACGCCATTATTTACCTGGCCGCGCTGTCGTCAATTGACCCTACTTTATATGAGGCAGCTGTCATTGACGGTGCGAACAGGTGGCACCGCATATGGTATATCGATTTGCCGTCCATATTGCCCACGATGACCATCCTTTTGATCCTCAGCTCGGGAGGGTTTTTGAGCGTGGGATTTGATAAAGTGTTCCTGATGCAAACGGACGCCACGCTTTCGGTTTCTGAAATCATCTCAACATATACGTATAAAATGGGGTTGGTGAACTCACAGTATTCGTTTTCAACGGCCGTCAGCCTTCTGAATACGCTGGTCAATTTTATCATCCTGGTAACGGTTAATTTCATCGCCAGTAAAGTCAGCGAAACCAGCCTATGGTAAAGCAAGCGAGGGGAATATGGCAAAACAGTTTTTCAATCGGGCAAAACGGACCAATACGGATATTGCATTTGATGTGTTGTTTGTGAGTTTAAGCGTTATCGTGCTTCTGATAACCTTATACCCGATGTATTTTATCATCATCGCTTCTTTCAGCAAGCCGGAAGATGTGATGCTCGGCAGAGTTTGGGTATGGATAAAGAACTTTACCCTGGACGGCTATCGGGCTGTTTTTGACGATGTGCGGGTATGGAGAGGTTATAAAAACACGATTTTTTACACCACAGCCGGCACGGCGTTTTCTCTTTTCGGAACATTGCCGGCTGCATACTCCTTGTCCCGGAAAGAACTGCCGGGAAGAAATGCGATCATGTTCTTCTTTACGATCACCATGTTTTTCAGCGGAGGGCTGGTTCCAACATTTCTTGTGATAAAAGATATCGGCATGCTGGATACCATTTGGGTGTTTATTATCCCCTGGGCTGTCAGCGTATATAATCTGATTATCACACGAACGTTTTTTAACACAAGCATTCCTGATGAATTGCTTGACGCGGCCAAGATCGACGGCTGTGGCTATACGCATTTCTTCCTATCGATAGCCTTGCCGTTGTCAAAGGCTATCATTGCGGTGATCGGGTTGTATTATGCGGTTGGTTACTGGAATGAGTATTTCAGGGCTCTGATTTATGCCCGCGACCAATCGCTGGTGCCGCTGCAGCAGGTGTTGCGCTCCATACTGATCGAAGCGCAGGAGTCTGTTCAGGGATCGAGCCATAATTTTCTGGAGAAAAAGTTAAAATCAGAAAGCATGAAATACGCGCTGATTCTTGTATCAACCGTTCCAATCATGATGGTTTATCCTTTTATACAGAAATACTTTACCCAGGGTGTGATGATCGGCTCAATCAAGGGATGATCTGAAATCGTATCACTCCGTGCATGACACGGACAATATAAAGGAGGTTCTCAATATGAAGAACAAGTAGCTGGCTCTGCTAACCGTCGTGTGCTTACTCGTCGCCTCTTTGCCTTTCACCATGGCTGCTTTTGCAGAAGGTGAACCGGTTAAATTGAAGGCCATTGTAAGCAATCACACCATCACAAAGGACCTGAACGAGTTTGAGTGGCTGCAGAAACTGGAAGATGCCGCGGGCGTAGACGTAGAATGGCAGTGTATATATTCTGATTGGGGCACGTTGAAGAGCACGCTCTTCGCCAGCCTTGACCTGCCGGATTTCTTCTTCGCCGGCAACACCTTGTCAATGAGCGATATCATCAACAACGTCGAGCTGTTTGTACCGTTGAATGATTACATTGAGAACAGCACCAATCTGAAGCCGCTGTATGACAACGATCCGTACATGGGCCAGAAAACGATTCTTGAAGATGGCAACATCTATTCGTTGACGAATCGTTTGCCGTGCAGGCCTTATACTGCAACCGGCGTGTTTATCAACAAGACATGGCTTGATGCGCTCGACCTTGAAATGCCCACCACGCTGGATGAACTGCTGGATGTCATGATCGCTATGAAGGAGCGCGATCCCAACGGCAACGGCCAGGCGGATGAATTCCCGTGGGTCGGAGCTTCCGATGCCGCAGATTGGCTGATGGGCTCGTTTGGCGTTGCGGCTTCCAACTATCAGTTGATGATGGATGACGAAGGCAAGCTCACCAATGTTTATATGACGGATGCTTATAAAGAGGCCATCAGGTTTCAGACCAAGTGCTATGCGGCCGGGGTGATTGATCCTGAAATATTCACCCAGGACTGGTCCGTTGCATACGCTGTTTCGCAGCAGCAGCCTCAAGTGGTCGGCCTGTGCCAGGCTTGGACGATCTCTGCAATCTGCGGCCCTGTTAACAAAGTGGATTATACCACCATGCCGATCCTGAAGTCCTCGCCTGATTCCGATACGAAGCTTGCATGGCCGGGCCATCCCGCGACACTCGTGTACAACCATGATGTCGTGTTTGCAATGACGATTAACTGCCCTGAAGAAAAACGGCAGCCGTTGTTCGATTTCATCGATAGCCTTTACACGAATGAAAACACCATGCGTCAGTGGGGCGGCGAAGGCGTCATTTTCAATGATGATGGCAGCGTGGAGGTGACAGTGCCGGTTGAAGGCATGTCATTGGATGACTATCAGTGGACCTATGCGTACAACGACAAAGCTGTTGGCTATGTGTCGGAGGATTACGAAAAACGTGTCAATCTGAATGAGGAGCAAGTCGAAAAATTCGAGATAGACGCTGTATATCGTGACCATATCACAAATGCGATACCGTTGGTTATCCTTTCGACTGACGACAGCGCGGAACTGTCTGTGATACGGACGGATATGGATAATATCCGCAGGCAGTACAAAACAGAATGGGTCGTAGGTGAAAAGGACATCGACGAGACATGGGACCAGTATATAGCCGATATGAAAGCAGCTCAGGTCGATCGTTACGTTGAGATATATCAGCATGCGATCGACAAATGATGTTGAAGTAAATTTGCTATAGTCCATGATGCCTGCCGGCAGGGAGTATGCTCGTGCTCCCTGCCTTTTCACATTTGTGCAGCTTTGCTTTGATTCGCTTTGATTCGCCATGATTTTGTCTTTGAACAACGGTTGTTCTTGTGATACAATCGGTGCGGAAACAATTTCATTGGAGGGCAACATGGATAAAATCGTTGTGGAAGTATGTGTCGGCACCCACTGTACCATGATGGGGGCGATGAACATCATCGACGCCATCCACTCCTTAGAGGAAATCCGGCATGAGATGGGCGGCGCCTTTTGCGAGGTGGAGGTCCGCGCCATCCCCTGCCTGGAACTGTGCCGCCAGGGTATCCAGGGCCCCGTTGTGCGGGTCGATGGGCAAGTGATACACGAAGCGGAAAGCGAGAGCGTGATGGCAGCCATCATGGCCCGTTGCCCCAAAACAGACAAACAATGACAGGAGGCTCTGTTTTTCACCCGGGTGCAGGAGAGCTTTGCCCAATCTGCAAATAAGGAGTGCGCCATGAGAGGTCTATTCACCCCCATTACAAAAATAAGGCGTCAGGTGTTTGCCGAGGTGGCAAAATTCGCCTTCGAGCGTTCCCTGGACAGCACTGATTTTTCCTATTTTTATGAGAGCTCCTACCGGATTATCCCTGGAGAGGTGGCGACCTACCGCGACAGCGTGTTTAAGGAGCGTGCCATCATCCGGGAAAGGACGCGCTTGGCCATGGGGCTGGACATGCGCCCCGTCAGCATGCACCGGAGCCTGACAGAAGGGATGGTAGAATGCGCCACCAGCGAAAAGCAGCTGACGCTTCCCCTGGTAAATGTCATCCCCTTTGCCTGCGAAGCCTGCCCTACCGACCGGATTGAGGTGTCCAGCAGCTGCCGCAAATGCCTGGCGCATCCCTGCACCACGGTATGCCCTGTAAATGCCGTGTCCATTGACAGGAACGCCGCCATCATCGACCAGAGCAAGTGCATCAAATGCGGGCGCTGTATAACGGCCTGCCCCTATCAGGCCATTCTACGCTTTGGCAGGCCCTGCGCCCAGGCTTGCGGCGCCAGGGCTATTGAAAGCGATGATCTGGGAAGGGCGTTGATCAATCAGGACAAGTGCGTATCCTGCGGGCTGTGCATTGTCAGCTGTCCTTTTGCCGCCATCGCCGACAAGAGCGAGATATTCCAGCTGATTACCGCTATCCGCCAGGGAGAAGAGGTATTCGCCGCCCTGGCGCCCTCATTTGTGGGGCAGTTTGGTCCCCTGGCTACCCCCGGCAGGATTGTGGCGGGCATCAAAGCCCTGGGCATCACCCGGGTGATTGAGGTGGGCTGGGGGGCCGACGTGGGCAGCCTGCACGAGGCGGAGGAGTTTATCGGGCAGGTACCTGAGCATCAGGACTTTTTGGGCACCAGCTGCTGCCCCGCCTGGGCTATGTTTGCCCGCAAGAACTTTCCGGAACTGGAGGACAACATCGCCCAGACCCATACCCCCATGGTGGCGGCTGCCCAGCGCATCAAGCACGAGCGCCCCAACGCCAGGGTGGTGTTCATCGGCCCCTGTATCGCCAAGAAAATCGAGGCATTGGACGAGGATGTCAGGCCTTATGTGGATTATGTCATCACCTTTGAGGAGCTGATGGGCATTTTCAGCGCCAAACAGATTGAGCTGAGCGAGCTGGAGGAAGCGGAGCTGGAGTCCCAGTCCTCCAGGGACGGCCGCAACTACGCCGTGGCGGGCGGCGTTGCCCAGGCGGTGGTCAACGTGGTGAAGGCCACGCAGCCTGAGCGGGACGTGCCCATCATGAAGGCGGACTCCCTGAACGACTGCCGCAAGATGCTGGCCCTCGCCAAGGCCGGCAAGGCCAAAGGCTGCCTGCTGGAAGGCATGGCCTGCCCCGGCGGCTGCGTGGGCGGCCCCGGCACCCTGTCCCAGATTTCCCGCGCCGGGCAAGCAGTCAAAGCTTTTGCGGAATCTTCCCCTTTTGCCACAGCGGAGGATAACCCGCTGCATGGCGTGACCAGGGCGAAGCAGACATCATGCTGATGCGCGCACGTTTTTTGTGCCGCGCTTGCCTGTTTTGCGCTATGCCGTACCGACCGGGCTTTTCGGGTCGTTGACGCGCAGCGCCGCGTACAGGTTGCCCAGCGAGCACAGTGCGGCAAAGAAGAACACGTATTGCGGGCCCATATAGGTCCATATCAGGCCGCAAAGTTGCGCCGCCAGGATGGAGACCAGGTGGTCCAGGCTGACGCCGGTGGACAGCGCGGGCGTGATTTCGTCCGGCGACAGCGCGATGTTGCGCAGGTAGACGGACTTGATGATCATGGACTGCATGGACATCCTGTCCATTACAAACATGATGTACACCAGCATTACCTGCAGGGTGCCCGAGGGGATTAGGCTGTCTACCACAGCCCATACCACCATGCCGTATAGGATGTATACGCCAATGAAAGCCAGCGCGCTGCCCAGCATCAGCTTGCGCACGCCGAAGCGGTCGAGCCAGCGGCCGATCTGCCGGTAAAACAGGATGCCGATAAAGCTGGCGATGATTGTCAGCAGGGACATCACATCGGTGCCTTTTCGCAGCAGGTCGATCACCACCCAGGAGCCGTATACGTAGGCGATCTGCTTCTGCACGCCCGACATGACCGACAGCAGGTAGTAATACCGGTATTCCTTCCTGAACAGCAGCCTGAGGTGCTGTTTCTTGGCGGGGAAATGCGCCTGCGCCGTCCTTTTCAGCGCGATGGACACCACCAGCGCCAGCAGGAAAAAACCGGCGCCGATTAAAAACACCGGGCGGATGTTGCCGGCAAAGGTCAACACGCCGCTTCGGAAGCCAAAGAATATCAGCAGGCCGGAGGCAAACGCACAGGCTGTGCGCACGCTGGCATACTGCCCGACGCGCTTGCCCATCAGCTTGGGTTCGGCCAGCGCCATGCCGATGGAATCAGACAGCGGCATGAACAGATGCATGCCCAGCGAGTTGATGAACAGCAGCACCAGCATGAACCCGAACGACGGCGTGAATAAACCCAGTGCTGTCAACCCGCCCAACGCCAGGGCTTGGGCTAAAATGCTCAGCCTCAGGTCGCCCAGCATGGACAGCGCTGCAATGATTACCGAGCATAAAAGGCCCGGCAGCTCGCGCGGGAACTCAATGAACGCGCGTTGCTGGGCGGTGACATTGTATACGTCCTTATAGTAGTTGGGGTAGATGGCGTCGCTGAAGCCGTTGCCCAGCGCATGGAAGGATATCAGCGCAAAAAATAAAAAAAGGTCGGGTCGTTTCCGGAGATTTTGCATCAGCTTGTTCATGGTTTCCTCCGCATCCTGATGTTGCGCCCGCGCGATGCCTTATCCATTCGCCGTGTGGCGGATAAATCCTGCTATGGCAGCATGATGATTTTACAAGGGCTTGACTACATAGGCAACCATCATTACCATGGTATTACTATGTTATTAAGGTTGCGCGGTTTGGCTGCAAAAGATGGGCGAGAGGTTGACATGGATCGGCTGATGATATAGCAATGATCAATATGTGGTAGACTGAAGAGAACAAGGCCAGCGACCTGTTCGCGTCAGCATTGAAACAGAGGAGGAGCGTATGAGGACAACATTTGTAGGGGCAGCCGTTCTGCTGCCCGAGGGCATCCGCACGGGATTGTATCTGACCGTGTTGAATGGGCGCATAGAGGCCCTGTCGCTTGCTTTGCCGGACAACCCGGGTGAGGTTATCCGGGCAGATGGCCTGGTGCTGTGCCCCGGCTTGATCGACCTGCATGTTCATGGCGGCGGCGGGCACGACTTTATGGACGGCACAGCCGAAGCATTTGTCAAAGCTGCCCAGGCGCACCTGCCGGGCGGTACCACCACGCTGCTGCCCACCACGGTGTGCTGCTCGTTTGATGAAACAAAGCGCGCGCTGGCGGCGCTGCGCAGTGCGCGCGGCTTGCCTGTGCCCTTGCCGTATATGCCGGGGCTGCACCTGGAAGGCCCCTGGCTGAACCCTGTCCAGGCCGGCGCGCAGGACCCTGCCTTCATCACCCTGCCCAACGAGGAGGAGATCGCCTGGGTGCTGGAGAACGCCCATGACATTGCGCGGCTGACAGCGGCGCCGGAGGTGGCTGGCGCTCTGGAAGCCGGCAGGCGCATCAGTGCGTGTGGCGTGCTGGTGTCCATCGGGCATTCGGATGCGGACCTTGCTACCGTGCGGGAAGCGGTGGGGCACGGCTATACGCACGTCACCCACCTGTACAGCGGCATGTCCTCCCTGAAGCGCGTGCGGGCGATGCGCGTGCTGGGCGTTTTGGAAAGCGCCTATCTGCTGGATGAGCTGACGGTGGAGATCATCGCCGATGGCGTCCATCTGCCGCCGGAACTGCTGCGGCTGATCCTCAAATGCAAGCCCCATGCTGCCATATCGCTGGTCACCGACGCCACCATGGGGGCGGGGCTGCCCGAGGGCACCGTGATCCGCCTGGGCAGCAGGGAGGCGGGCCGGGAGGCTGTCATTGAACACGGCGTGGCTTATGTGCCCGACCGCACAGCCTTTGCCGGCAGCGTCGCCACAGCCGACCGCTGCGTGCGCACCATGGTGCAGGAAGCAGGCCTGACGCTGGCGGAAGCTGTCCCCATGATGACAGCCAATCCCGCTGCCGTGCTGGGCATTGGGCACCAAAAAGGCGCCCTCCTGCCCGGGATGGACGCCGATCTGGTGCTGCTGGATGGCGATATGAACGTGGAAGCCGTGTATGTCATGGGGCGCCTGGCGGCACGCCGGGGCGCTGTCGTTGAAAATGCGTAAAGCCTACAACCCTGCTGCCTGGATGATGTCCGCCAGCAGGCGGACGGCTGCCGCGTAGGACGAATACGCGCGCGGCGGCTTGCCGGACGCCAGCATCGCAGCAAGTTCGTCCGGCCCTACGCTTTCATACTGCATGCGGATGTCGTGCCTGGTTTCGACGCCATCCCGGCACACGGTGATCGTCAGCTCCTCTGTGTCGGGCGAGGTGACGAGCTGCGCTTTACCTGTTGCATAGTTGACTTCTGCTTTTACCCGGCTGCCGTTTCGCGTGGCTGTAACGCCGGTAAAGCCTTCGCCCATCAGCTCCACGCACAATTCGGCCAGGTGGATGCCGTAAAACCAGTATCCGTCATATGGGCTGCCGGGGTCGGCGGCGAAGCTGATGGTGATGTCGCTGCCGGGCTGGATGGTTTCCTTCAGGCGCTTGATGTCGGGCAGCGACTTGAGGTTGCTGCCGCCGCACAGCAGGAGGTTTTGTTCCTGCGCGTATGCCGCGATTTCCGCAGCCTTTGCGGCATCCGTGCTGAACGGCTTGTCGTTGAACACAGGCTTGCCGGCGCGCAGCGCCTTCATGACAGGGGCAAAGTGCAGCGAGCCTTTTCTGTATGTGACGACGACGGCGTCCACGGCGGCGATCAGCTCCTCTTCGCTGCCCGCCTGCACCAGGCTATATTCCTTTGCAAGCGCCGCCGCTGTTTCCGGCGCGTCCTGCCCGTACAGATGGGTCACCCTGTATGCCTCATGCCGCTTTTCTCCATTGAATACCTGGCAGAAATGCCTGGTATGCGAATTTTCTGCCCCGATGATGCCGATGTTCATCCCGATCTCCTTCCCGTGGACTTTTGCCACGCTCATATACTGTACCTGCCGGTATCGTAGCAGATTTACCAGCGCAAGGCAATTGGCGTGTTGATACCAACTCCAAGCATTAACGCATCGTCGTGCCGGGTCTTTTGTCTTGCAGCTTTGTCGGCTGCTCGGTCAGCGTAGCGCTGCTACGCTTCCCTCGTCTGCTCCTCGCTGCAAGCTAAAATCCTTCACCCCTTTGGATGCATTAGAGCAAATTAACTTATCATGTCGCAGTCGCAGACTTGTCTTTTTGCCTCTGGCTGTGTCGCTGTTCACTTGACGTAGCGCTGCTACGCCTGCATTCACGCTCCTTGCCAGAGACAAAAATCCTGCGTTGCTTTGTGCGCCATGATGGCGTAATTTGCTCTAATGTTTTACGTTGGTATGAATACAGCACGGTTTGGCAGGTTTAGCGCGAAAACACGATCGGCGGTTGACAAGTTTTTTGTCATAGGCTACAATGAAAAACACTAAGAATGATGAAGAGGATGGGGTGGGTATTACATATGGCCGAGATGATGGTCTGCTTAGCCCCCGGACGTTTAGCAGCATACAGTATTCAATATTTCGCAAACAAGTTGATGTGGATAAAGGCTCTTTCCGGGTTGCCATTTGCTGGGGAATCGATCGCTTGAGCAAATGAGTTACTTCTTAAAAAAATCAAATAAAAGCCCCGATGTCGTGAAGAGTAAAAAGAAGAAATCTTTCCGTAAGTTTCTTAATATATTTTTTCTGTTCGTTTTTTTTCTTTTACTTTTTACATCAAAATGGTATCAGGCTAATTTTAAGGGCAATACCATTGATTCTGTGATCTTCACGTTGAAGGCTCCTATTAAAGGGACAAATTCAGATGTTTTAGTGTCCTATGCATTGGATGTTATTTTGCTTTCATTGATTCTGTCTGCGTTGGTTTTTATCCTTTCCATCCTGGTGCCTAAAGTCACAATGCATATTCGCAATCGCTGCATCAGGTTGTACCCTCAAACGCTTCTCATCCTGCTTGTCCTCATTGGACTTGCCAGGTACCCTATCGCCACCATCAGTGATTTGAAAGTCATTGATTATATTCACTCAAAAATGATGGAACCGACCACCTTATTTGAAGATCATTATGTTTCTCCTGAGCGCGCGCTGCTGAAATTCCCGCAGACGAAGAGAAACCTGATTTATATTATCTTGGAGTCAATGGAAAGTACCTATTCATCAACGCAGTATGGTGGTGTCAAGCAGAAGAATCTTATCCCGTCTCTGACATCTATTGCGCTGAACAACACCTCGTTTTCCAAAGGCAGCGATTTGACCGGAGTGCAGGAAATATTCGGAACAGGATGGACCATTGCTTCTTTGGTTGCGCAGACATCCGGCGTCCCCCTCGTATTGCCCATTGACGGGAACAGCTACTCAAGGCATAGTCAATTTATGCCCGGTATCGTTGCACTGGGGGATATTTTGCATGAGCAGGGCTATCATCAGGTCTTTATGATCGGTTCGGATGGTGATTTTGGCGGAAGAAAAGACTATCTTCAGCTGCATGGGAACTACGAAATATTGGATTACAATTATGCCATCGACACGCATATGATTCCTGAAGGATACAAGGTGTGGTGGGGATATGAAGATGCCAAGCTTTATGAGTTTGCAAAAGAAGAATTGCTCCATTTATCCTCGCAGGAGAAGCCTTTTAATTTTACCATGCTGACCGTTGATACCCATCATGTCAGCGGTTATGTATGTGATCTGTGCTCAAACGAATATGAGGAGCAGTACTCCAATGTCATTGCCTGCGCAGATCGACAGGTTGGACAGTTCGTTGAGTGGCTCAGCCAACAGCCGTTCTATGAGAACACGACCATTATCATTGTTGGCGATCACTTAAGCATGGATCCCGCATATTTTCATGATGTTCCTGAATCCTACCAAAGAACCATGTACAATGCCATTATTAATCCGCTGGCGCATGCTGTAAAAAAGGATCATCGGGCATTTTCGATGTTAGACATGTTTCCCACCACATTAGCAGCTCTGGGCGTTGAAATTGAAGGCGAGCGGCTTGGCCTGGGCACCAATCTTTTCTCCAATCAAAGCACCCTTTTAGAAAAATATGGCTTTGAATACGTTAATGAAGAGCTACGTAAGAACTCGGCTTTCTATAACGAGTTTTTTATCCAATGAGATGCATGCAGGCAAGCCGAGCGTTAAACTGATATACTGCCGGGTTCAAAATCAGCAAGATGAGCAGGTAACTATGCAACACATTACATTTCGTAAAATCACAGAGGACAACTGGATACAAGCGTCGAACATAAAACACAGTAAAGCTCAAAGTGCATTCGTTGCAGATGGACTTGAAATTCTTGCCTTGGCTTACGTCAATAGAGATAAGAATGCGCAGTGTCAAGCTATTTATGCGGATGATGAAATGGTTGGATTAATGCTTGTTGAAGAGTTGGTCGAGGAACCATCCTGCTATCACTTACACGAATTCCTCATCGATCAAAAACACCAGCATCAAGGGTATGGATCAATTGCCATTGGAATGCTTCTTAACTCACTAAGTACTAAGTATTGAAAGAAAGTTTCCTCGCGTGGAAGCCTGCGTTCATATGAAGAATGAGAAAGCAATCGCTTTTTACGAGAAGGCTGGCTTCGAAAAAAGTGTTTATGTCGATGAAGCTTGCCCGTGGAATATCATGTATGTGTATACTTTCTCTGAAATTGTTTCAAATGAACGATAAATAAAAATTGTGGAGGAATTATATATGTTTAAATCAAAAGACCAGATGCATAGTGAAGTAAGAGAGAATGTAAGGGGCGGAAATAAAGCTGTTAAGTTTACCCATGTTTTTACTGCAAAAGAAACCTTTAACAAGGCAAGGCTTTGCGCCGTGCTAGAATTCCCGCCAGGTGCTTCTATAGGGCCTCATTCACACGCTCCTGATGCCGAAATGTATTTTGTTTTGGAAGGAGAGTTAACGGTCGTTGAAAATGGTATCTCCAAGGTCTTAATGCCGGGGGAAGCTGCATTTACCGGCGGTGGCGACACCCACTCGGTTGCGAATAATGGAAAGGGTAATGCCAAGATGTTGGCTGTTGTATTTGAATAGTTTTAGGAGAAAATTTAACAAATTTTGCTCCACAATGCAGGCATGGATACAAACGTGATGAAAACATCCTGGTATTCTCAGCAGCGAATCATTGGGAACAAAGGGAACTGCGACTGGAATGGATAGCCCTGTTTATTCTCATGGAAGCTTGAGGAGGTTAACCTATGAAGAATGAAGTCTTTGCCGAATCCTTTGGCATTTTGGATACCTGTGCTGTATTCCAATGCAGCTATACTTTGGACGAATTTATTGCCATGCGCAATAACGGTTATACCGGCGTTATATTTGGGTACCTTGACGCCAACTGGGACGGCGATTTCAGCCGCCTTGATAATTATGCCTATACTTCGGTATTCTCCGATATGATTCCCTCCGAATTTATAAAGAAAAACCGTATTGAACTTGCCCGGCGTCTGGAATGCGCAAAAGAAGCCGGATTAAAGGTGTGGATGTCTGTCCGTGGTCCACTGACCGGAAGCGATTTATATGCGATTGACCCGGAAAAAGAAGAAAAATACCACCACTATTTTGGACCGGGAGGCGATAAATGGGGTGGTTCCGGAAAAAAGCCCATGTGTTTATCCTATCCTGAAGTGAAGCGGCGTTATCAGGAGCTGATCCGGGATGCAGTTGCTTCTTTTCCCGGTATTGACGGTTTTGTCTTTTTTGGAGGAGATTCCTATTCACTGGTATGCGATGAAACCTGTCCGCGCTGTAACGTCAAACCGTGTTGGAAAAATTGGTCGGATTGGATTGCCGGGCTGAAGAATGAAGCTGAAAAAGTTCGCCAGGACGTTGAATTCACTATCATGAACTGGCCTTGGTGGGACGATATGTTTGCTATGGCTGAGGATGCGCCGATAGATATCGGCTTCCTGGTTGTTTCCAACTGGGGCGCTTCCTACGGCGGTTATGGAGAGCGGTATCCGGCGGCAATCGAACCCTGGGAATGCCAGGAATTCCAGGTAGATACGCTGCGCGTTCCTGTAAACCATGAACATCAGACGGCATACGAGCTGACGCAGCCCTGGATTAACGCGCCGGTGACAGATAAATTTAAACGCCTCGCTAAGATTTGCCGCGAACAGGGCCGAAAATTCTATGCCTGGTGCGATTTAACCACCTCGGAGGCCGTGCTTCCCTATTTCACGCCGTTTCCGGCGACAACCCTTTCGCGCCTCCGTTCTTTTCAGGACGTGGAAGCTGATGGAATTGTCGATTTCTGGGGAATCCCAAAGCCGAACCTTCAGGGCGAGCTGACAGATGCCAATACGGTCCTTCTGAAGTTATTTCTTGCGAATTCCCAGGAAACAGACGATGCTCTTCTGGAAAAAACCGCGCGTTTTCTTTATGGCGCGGGAAGTGAGAAAGAAGCGGTCAAAGCCTGGCATTTAATCGACGAAGCGCTGGCCAAATGGCCTGTCGTGGGATACTCTCAGCGGATGCACTGGGTTTGCCGGCGGTTATGGGAAAAAGAAAATCAATTATTCTACGTTTTCAACCTTATCCTGCCGTATATCAAGAAAGGGCAGCCGGTAAATTCATCATGGCCGGCCTTTCTTTACAATTCCAAGGTCTGGGAAAATATGAAAGTTTATTTTAACGAGGTTATTGACTGTTATGATCGCGCCCTGGCCTGTTATGACCGAATTTGTATGACAGCGCTGGGCACCGGAGAGAAAACCGCACAATTCCATCGTGATTGTGCGACCTTAACCCGCTGTTATTTTCAGATCGCTCTGGAAAGCTGCGATTATCACATAGCCGGCCTGGCCGGCAAGACATTAAGCCGGGAATACATCCGCCGAGCGGCTATAACCCGTCGTCTTTGCCGCACCCTCTATATCGCGCTGAATGTAACGCCGTATGAAAACGACATGAGCGAAGTTCTTTCGCAGATGAGCGAGTATTGATATAAAGCACAATAAAGGGCGGTAAAATGCGATCATTTTAACGAGCGGGTTTCAATAATTTGGCGGAGAGGGCGGGATTTCGAACCTACATGAGCTTGCGTCCAAACTGATTTCGAGTCAGCCCTGTTATGACCACTGTGATACTTCTCCATCAGACATCATTGCATGAAGTATATGAAGCCACAGCGCCTGTATCGACAAGGACGATGTTGCAATCAACCTTGCTCCACTGCCCCCACAGCAGCAAAAAATCCAAATGCCGTGCCGCGTGTCAATTGATATCTGATTGCATTTCAGCG
Organism: Christensenellales bacterium; assembly: GCA_050952845.1. Classification (GTDB taxonomy): domain Bacteria; phylum Bacillota; class Clostridia; order Christensenellales; family Aristaeellaceae; genus JAGVSV01. The sequence continues at coordinate 2,648,210 of JBMNLP010000001.1, read as the reverse complement.
GCAAACGGAGTACAATATGTTAGACGCAGTTAAGGCACGACGGATGGAGGAGGGAAGTGTATTGCAGCCATATGTTTTTATGACGGACAGTGACAGCGACCTGCCCTATCAGATCGCTGAGGAGCGCAACATCCCCGTTGTACGAATGCCCTATACCCTCAACGGGGTGGAATATTTCGATGACAACGGCCGCAGCGGCCGGGAGAAGGAGCTGTTCGGGCAGATGCGCAAAGGCGCTGTGCCCGTGACATCGCTGTTGCCCACCGCTGCTTATCTTGAATATTTCGAGCCGATTCTCAAGGAAAAGGACCTGCTGTTTGTGGCCTTTTCCTCGCAGATGTCCGCTACAATCAACAATATATTCGAAGCCAGGGAAGAGCTGCTTGCCAAGTATCCCCAGCGCCGGTTTACCGTGGTGGACACGCTGAGCATCTGCATCCCGCAGACGCTGCTGGTGATCGCCGCCCACGACCTGTACCTCAAAGGCGCCTCCATGGACGAGGTGGAGCAGTGGGTGTTGGATAACAGGCTGCGCGCGCATGCCTGGTTCACGGTGGACGACCTGGTGTATTTAAAGCGTGGCGGGCGCATATCGCCCACCAGCGCGATGTTCGGCTCCATGCTCGATATCAAGCCCATCCTGGCGCTGTCAAGGGCCGGCAAGTTGGAAGCGGCTGCCAAGGTGCAGGGCCGCAAGAGGGCGCTGCGCGCCATCGTGGACCGCGTGGCGGAGAATATCGAGAACCCCCATGAGCAGGATGTCATCGTTATCCACGGCGATGTCGAGCAGGAAGCGCTGCTGCTCAAGGACATGCTGACACAGCGCATACCGGATATCAGGGGCATTAAGGTACGGATGATAGGCGCTGTCATTGGCGCCCACTGCGGCCCCGGCACATTGGCCTGCTGCTTTATGGGCAGGGAGCGCCCTGTCTGATCTGCGGCGGCATGACGAGCGAGGCCGGACAAAAATCAGTTTTGATCATCCATGACATATCATGCGCCGGGCGGTGCGCTTCGTTGGTCGTGCTGCCCGTTTTTTCCTGCGCGGGGATTGTCTGCGCCCTGATGCCCACGGTGCTGCTCAGCACGCATACAGGCGGGTTTCCCGATGTGTACCGGCGCGACCTGTCCGACGACCTGCGGCAGATCATCGACCGATGGTCTGCCTTGCCAATGCGGTTTGATGCCGTGCTGGTGGGCTATCTTGCCGGCGCGCACCAGGTTCCGCTGGTGGAAGAAGCGTTGCAGCGCTTTGCCGGCACGGACACGCTGGTGGCGGTCGATCCGGTGATGGGCGACAACGGCAGGCGCTATGCTTCCTGCACGGAGGAGCTGGCTGAGGGGTTCCGCAGGCTGTGCCGGCAAGCGGACATCATCTTCCCTAACCTCACCGAGGCGGCGATGCTGCTTGGTGTGCCGTACGATGCTTTTCTGAACGGCTGTGCCTGCGCGCATACAGCGCTGGAGGGGCTGCTGGATATCGGCGCTAAAAGCATCGTGCTGACAGGCGTTCGCGACGGGCAGGGCGGCATCGGTACCGCTGTGCGGCGCATGGGCGACGCGCAGGCTGCTTTTTTTATGGAAAAAGAATATCCGGGCAGCTATCCCGGCACTGGCGACTTGCTGGCGTCCTGTGTAACCGCGGGGATGGTGCGGGGCCGGACGCTGGCGGCTGCCTGCCGGCTGGCAGCCGGGTTTATGGACCGGTCTATAGCGGCTGCGCAGCATATGGGCGTGGAGCCGCGCTTTGGCGTGCCGTTTGAAACGGCGCTGCCCTGGCTGTCCCAAATGATGCAGACTGAGGGATAGAACGATGCAAAATGTAGCCTTTGCCTTTCTGATGACCCTGCTGGCTGGCTTGTCCACCGGCATTGGCGGCGCGCTGTGTTTTTTCGCCAAACGGTCCAACACCAAGTTTCTCTCCGCCAGCATGGGGTTTTCTGCGGGCGTGATGATCTACGTATCCATGATCGAAATGTTTGCCGAAGCCAACCACATGCTGGAGGAAAGCTTTGGCGCCAAGCAGGGCAACCTGGTCACCAACCTGGCTTTTTTTGGCGGGATGTTGCTGATCGCTTTGATCGACAAACTGATTCCCCGCGAAGGGAACCCGCATGAAATCAGCCAGCCCATCAGCCTGCAGCAGGATGAAAGCGTCCATGCCCATCGCTTGAAGCGTACCGGCATCATGACGGCGGTGGTGATCGCGCTGCACAATTTCCCCGAGGGCATCGCGGCGTTTGTATCGGCCATGCAGTCGCCCCGCATCGCTGTGCCCATTGTGGTGGCCATTGCCATCCATAACATTCCCGAGGGCATTTCGGTGGCCATGCCGGTATACTACGCGACGGGCAGCCGGTGGAAGGCGCTGATATGGTCGTTTTTATCCGGGCTGTCCGAGCCCCTGGGCGCTGTCATCGGCTATCTGATCCTGCTGCCTTTTATGACTGACGCCGTGTACGGCGTGCTGTTTGCTTCGGTAGCCGGCATCATGGTGTTTATCTCCATGGATGAACTGCTGCCCGGCGCCGAGGTATTCGGCGAACACCACCTGTCGATGTACGGGATGGTGGGCGGCATGATCGTGATGGCGCTGAGCCTGTGGATGTTTAAATAAACAACAGGCAGGATTTGGCGGCCCGGGCGTCGAATATGGATTATTCGACGCTTTTTTGATTTGGGGGAGGCACACGGATGACAACCACGGAGATGCTGATGGCAACGGCGGACAAGGCGGAATGGCTGGCCGGCCGGCGCCTGGCGCTGGATGGCATGGTGCGGGAAGTTCGCCGCAGCCGCGACCTGGCGCAATATATGCTGGATACGCCGGAGCACCAGATGGTAACGCTGCGCGCCATGGATGCTTCCAGCTGTGACTGCGGCCAGCCGGCATGCCGGCACCTGGTGGCGGCTACCTTGGCTGCCGAACAGTCCGGCGCCCTGGACGACCTGCTGCGCACCCGGAAGGAGCAGGCTTCGACGGCGCTGCTGGATGCCATGGACAGCATCCTGCCTGAAGGTCCGTCGGTTAAGCTCGAGGTGTCCCTCACCGTGCAGGGGCAGGATGTGCGGGCAGGGCTGCGCGTCGGGGAGGACAGGCTGTATGTTGTCAAGCACCTGCCGCAGTTCTTCCGTGCGCTGCGGGAAGGCGAGCGGATTGACTTTGGCAAGTCGTTCTCTCTGCATCCAAGCTGGATGCGGTTTTCGGATGAGGAGGCGGCGCTGCTCGACATTTTAAGTGAATACTGCCGGACACTGGAAAGCGCCGGGCAGGTATTTACCCCGCAGGAGGCACGCAGACTGCGCCTGCTGCCAGAGACAGTGAGCCGCCTGCTGGAGGCGCTGCGTGACATGCCCTTCAGGCTGACAACCCGGGGGCGCACCGTAATGCAGCAAACCATTGCCCAGCAGCCGCTGCCTGTCCTGTTCCATGTCAGCGGTACGCCCGTTGTACTGACCATTTCATGCGACATTCCATCCGCGTGGGAGATGATCACCCCGGACGGACAATATGTGCTGATGGATGGCCGGATTGTGCGCATTCCCGCTGAAAACCGGGCGCTGACGCGCACATTGATGCGCTGTCGAACGGGTGATACGGCAGCGTTTGTTTTCCGCCGGGAGGATATCCGGCGCGTGATGGGCGAGCTGCTGCCCGCATTGATGCGGTCCCATGCGGTGTTGATCGACGAAAAGCTGGCCCGGCGCATGGTGCGGCTGCCGCTGGAAGCCAGGGTGTATCTGGACCGTGCGGGGCATGACATCGTTGCGAGAGCGGTATTTGCCTATGGCGAGCATGAGATCGATCCTTTTGTGTTGAAAGAGGAAACCCCGGCGCTGCTGTTGCGCGACGCGCTGGGTGAGCGCAGGGTGATGGAGGCGCTGGCGCAGGCCGGCTTCCGGGTGCGCCGGGGCTACATCTATATGAGCGGCGAGGAGGAGATCTTCCGCTTCATTACAGGCGGTGTGGAGGAGCTGAGCGCCCGCGCGCAGGTATTCATGAGCCAGGACTTTAAACGCATTCAGGCGCGTACCCCGCGTTTGACTGGCGCGCTGACAGGCGCCCGTGGCCGCATCGCGCTGGAACTGCATGACGATGGCACGCCGGTGGAGGAGCTGCTGCCGCTGATGGAAGCCATTCGTGCCCGCAAACGCTACTTCCGGTACAAGGATGGCACCTTTCTGTACCTGGACGGGCTGGAAGCCTGGTACGAGATGGCAGAGGCTGTGCAGGAGGCAGCCAAGGGTGCGCCAAGCCTGAAGCAGGTTGACGCTTTCCGCGCAGGTTACCTGAACGCCCTGATCAACAAGGCCGGTTTGCCTGTTACGGTCGACCGGCAGGCTGCGCAGGCTGCGTCTCCCTATCTGGACGGTATCAAAAGCCCGGTGAAGGGGCTGCACGACTACCAGCTGACAGGGTTCCGCTGGCTGTGCGCACTGCATGTCATGGGCATGGGCGGCATTTTAGCTGATGAGATGGGCTTAGGCAAAACCGTGCAGACCATTGCCGTCATCCTGTATGCCGTGCAGACAGAAAAGGAGCGGATGCCGTCCATCGTCGTGATGCCCACCTCGCTGATATTCAACTGGCTCAGGGAGTTTGAGCGCTTTGCCCCGGGGCTGCGCGTCAGCGCTGTATCGGGCACCCGCGCTGAACGCGAGAAGCAGATTGCTGCGTTTCGGGGGGAGGACGCGCCCGACGTCATGCTGACCAGCTACCCGCTGCTGCGGCAGGATATTGATGATCTGGAAGCCATATCGTTTCGCTTTGCAGTGTTGGATGAGGCACAGAACATCAAGAACATGGGCAGTATCGGCGCCCATGCGGCTAAGCGCCTGCAGGCGCGCACGCGTCTGGCGCTGACAGGCACGCCCATGGAGAACAACATCGGCGAGCTGTGGTCGCTGTTTGACTTTGTGCTGCCCGGCTATCTGCCGCCTGTGAACGAGTTCTTAAAGCGCTATGACGAAGGCAGGGATGCGGAGGACCTGCTGATGCGTATCCGCCCCTTCATGATGCGCCGCCTGAAGAAGGACGTCATGGCTGAATTGCCCGACAAAATCGAGAACACCGTGTCGGTGGCTATGGCGGCGGACCAGCGCAAGGTGTATCAGGCGTCGCTGCTGCAGCAGCGCCTGCGTGCAGAGGATTTGTTGAAGCGCCGCGGCCTGGGCGGCAGCCGCGCCGAAGTGCTGGCCATGATGACGGAATTGCGGCAGATCTGCTGCCACCCGGCGCTGGTGCTGCCCAGCTACGCCGGCGAATCGGGCAAGTTAGAATACCTGATGGACATATTGCCTGCTGCGATAGCGGACGGACACCGGATGCTGGTGTTCTCGCAGTTTACCTCCATGCTGCAGCTCATTCAGGAACGGCTGAACCGCGAAGGCATCGACACCCTGTATCTGGACGGGGCAACCCCGGCGTCCGAACGCCTGACGCTGGCTGAGCGCTTCAATGCCGGCGGGCAGGAGGCGGTATTCCTGATATCATTGAAAGCTGGCGGCACCGGCCTGAACCTGACGGGCGCCGACATCGTGATCCACTACGATCCCTGGTGGAACCCCGCCGCCGAGGACCAGGCGGCTGACCGCGCCCATCGGATGGGCCAGCGCAGGGTTGTGCAGGTGCTGCGGCTGGTGATGCACCGGTCCATTGAAGAGCAGGTGGTCGCCATGGGCAAGGGCAAGCGCCGGCTGTTTGAGAAGCTGATCACGCCTGGGGAAACCATGCCCGACCGCCTGACCGACCGCGACATTCTGGCGTTGTTCGGTGAAAACGCCGAAAACTGATATTTTCGTGCCGATATGCCCTTGACGCCGCACGCATGAAGTTGTTAGAATAAAGAGAAAAAGCGCAGAAGCGCAGAAAAATCAAATGGAGGAACAACGACAATGAAACATCGGTTGGCAGTGATCGGTTACGGCGGCATGGGTGGGTGGCACCATGAGAACATCAAGGAAAGGGTGCCTGAAATTGAGGTGGTGGGCGCGTATGACGTGCGCCCTGAAGCGCTGGAAAAAGCCAAGGAGAGGGGGCTGCATGCCTACGCTTCCCAGGACGAGTTGCTGCGCGACAAATCCATCGATATCGTTACCATCGCCACCCCCAACGATTTCCATAAGCCCATTGCCATCGCCTGTCTGGAAGCCGGCAAAAACGTTGTGTGTGAAAAGCCCGTTACCCTGAACGCCGGCGAATTGGAGGACATATTGGCTGTTGCCAACCGTACGGGCAAGCTGTTTACCGTACACCAGAACCGCCGCTGGGATAAGGACTATCGGATTGTCAAGAAAGCCATCGAAGATGGGCTGATCGGAAAACCTTACTTCGTCGAATCGCGGGTGCAGGGGTCGCGCGGGTCCATGTATGGCTGGCGCGGGCATAAGCAAAACGGCGGCGGCATGCTGCTGGACTGGGGCGTGCACCTGATCGACCAGGTTATGGATTTGTTCCGCGAGCCTGTTGTATCGGTGGACGGCCACCTGTTCGGCATTTTCGGCGACGAGGTGGACGACAACATCAAGCTGCTGATCAAGTTTGAAAGCGGCGTATCGGTGATGCTGGAAATGTCCACCAACTGCTTCATAACGCTGCCGCGCTGGCATGTGTCCGGCACCGAAGGCACGCTGCGCGTGCAGAGCTGGTCCTGCGATGGTGAAATTGTCAAGCTGAAGCCCGACTCCGAAATGGAATGGGCGGACGACATCGTCTATACAGAAGCCGGCCCCACGCGCACCATGGCGCCCCGCCCCAAGACGACCACGGAGGAGCTGCCGCTTCCCGAGGTGAAAACTGACTGGACGGATTTCTATTACAATGTCGTCGACGTGCTGAACAACAAGGCTGAGCCCATCGTCAAGCCCAAGCAGTTGCTGCGCGTGATGCGGGTGATCGACGCCATCTTCCTCTCCGCCGAAATAGGACACGGCATCGTCTGCAGGATCTAATGGATGAAAAGCCCCGCCGCGCTGGAACAGGCCGGCGGGGTTTTTTATCACGTGATGTATAAGAGGTTGCAGCATGCGAATGCGTAGGCTGTTTTGTGTCGTTCTGGTAATGATGCTGGCGCTTCCCGGGGCGCGGGCAACGGATGGTGAATGCACGATCAACGTCACTTTATCGACAACTGACGAGTCTATCGCGCCGGGTAATAGTTTTAATATTAAGTTTGATGTACGTACTTCCAACGCTAAGTTTAACTACCTGCACTTTATCATGAGCCTTTCGCCGGATTTAGAGATTACGCACATGACCAATCGGGGCGGATGGACGCAAAGCGATTTTTCGACAGGAAATATTAAGCTTGAAGGGCAGACAGCCCGAAACAATCTGTTGATTATGGTCACTGGCAGGGTAAAGGATACTGCTACTGCAAAACAAACCATTTCTTTTAGTACCGTAGAGATCAAGCTTGTTGATCCTCCTCCCACAAGGAAGGTATACTACAGTATCAATGCGATAACAGTATGGTCGCCAGCTGTTACACCTCATGAACATGAGTATGTATTGAGCGAAATCCCAGCTACCTGTACCGAAAACGGCACATTGACCAAAACCTGCGCATGCGGCGATGTAGTTGTTGAGGTGATTCAAGCGCCAGGACATCAGCTGGATGAAGGCAGTGTCACGCAAGTGGCAACGTGTATACAAACTGGCACCCTGACGCGCACCTGTACGGTCTGTGGAGCGAAGGTATTAGAAACAATTGATGCCACCGGGCATGCGTTCACGGTGCTGGACGAAGTGGCGCCCACCTGCACGCAGCCCGGCAGCAGGGTATATCGCTGCGCAGTCTGCAATCAGCCTGCCGGCGAGCCGGAGGTCATCGAGGCAACGGGGCATGATTACGGCGATTGGACCGTGACCGTGGCCCCCACCTGTGGTGCCACCGGTTGGCGGGTGAAGACATGCTCTGCATGCAATGACGAGGTGGGTGAAACCATCAAGGCAACCGGGAATCACATGTTCACAGTGCCGGACGAAACAGCGCCCACCTGCATAGAATCCGGCAGCATGGTATATCGCTGCGCAGTCTGCAATCAGCCTGCCGGCGAGCCGGAGGTGATCGAGGCAACGGGGCATGATTACGGCGATTGGACCGTGACCGTGGCCCCCACCTGCGGCGCCACCGGTTGGCGGGTGAAGACATGTTCTAAATGCAATGATAAAGTGGGCGAATCCATTGCCGCTACCGGGCGGCACGCGTTCACGGTGCCGGACGAAACAGCGCCCACCTGTACGCAGCCCGGCAGCAGGGTATACCGCTGTGCAGTTTGCAATCAGCCTGCTGGTGATCCGGAGGTCATTGATGCAACGGGGCATGATTATGGTGGCTGGATCGTGACGGTGGAACCTACCTGTGGCACGCCCGGTCGGCAGATAAGGGAGTGTACCAAATGCCAGCATGAGCAGGTTGACGAGGTGGATGCCACGGGGCTGCACCAATATGGGCAGTGGTCGTTCTACCGCCCGTCCACCTGCAAGGATTACGGCGAGGAGTATCGCACCTGCAGCGTCTGCGGCGTCAAGGATATGCGCAGTCTGGATTACCTGCTGTGGCATACATACGGTTCGTGGGTCATTGTCCGGGACGAAACCTGCACGGAGGATGGCTTGAAAACGCGGACATGCTCCGTCTGCAAGGACGTGCTCGAGCAGGCGATCCCGGCTACCGGGCATTGCGTTGGTGATTTCGTCAAGCCGGACGGCTACACCTGCGAGGCAGGCGGTGCGCTGCACAGGGTGTGCGCAAGGTGTGGCGCAGCGGTTGAGGTGGTCAAAGCCCCGGGTGAACATCATTACGGCTTGTGGACGGTCAACCGGGAAGCTACCTGTCTAAAGGCTGGCGAACGGCAGCGGGTGTGCGCGCTGTGTGGATATGTGGATATGGAGCAGATGGACGCGACAGGCTGGCATGTGTACAGCGCCTGGGTCATCACCAGGGAGCCGACCTGCCACCTGCCTGGCGAGCGGACGCGCACCTGCCGTGTGTGCAAAACGGAGTTCAGCAGCTCGTTAGATCAATTGAACCATGATTATGGAGACTGGCATTTTATAGACGGGGGCTCCTGTCTGTCGGGCGGCACGCGGCAGCGGATCTGCACGCTGTGCGGCGATCAGGAGCAGGCTGATGTGCTGCCGGGCACCCATTGGTATGATGGTTGGTATATATCCAGGGAGGCGGCATGCGATCGGGACGGGGAAAAGCAGCGCCGGTGCAGGCTGTGCGGCCATGTGGACAGCGAGGAGTTCCCGGACCTGGGGCATCAATATGGCGCCTGGGTCATCGTCAGGGAACCGACCTGCGGTGCACCGGGGGAGATGACCAGAACCTGCACAACCTGCCAGGCGACCTGGTCCAACCCCATATACCGGCATCACAGCTACCCGTCCTGGACAGAAACCAGGGCGCCGACCTGCGCCCTGGCCGGAGAAGAACGGTCCGTATGTGTGCACTGCGGGGAGGAAGCGACAAGGCCTGTGCAGCGTTTGGCGCACAGCTATGACGGCACATACCAGGTGACCAGGCCGGCTCGGTGCGGGCTGCCGGGTGAGCGGCAGCGTTTGTGCACGGTGTGCGGTGAGGCGGAGACCAGCCTGACGATGCCCTTGGCGCATGCGTTCAGCGATTGGGATGTGATGGACGCCGGCTGCACGAGCCAGGGCAGGCGGAGCCGGTGCTGCAGCCTGTGCGGCGTGGAGGAGGCGTATGCCATACCGGCAGCGGGTCATTCATATAGCCCCTGGTCGGCGCAGGTATACACCGATTGCGCCCAAGGCGGCGTGCAAACGCGTTACTGCGCTGTGTGCGGCGAGGTGGAGGAACGGGCGGTTAAACCCAGGGCGCACCAGTACGGGCGCTGGGTAGAGGACTCGCTGGCTGACTGCACTCAGACCAACACTAAGCGGCGTGTCTGCACGGTATGCGGCTATGAAGAAACGGCAGTTGTCGCGCCAAGAAAGCACGATTTCGGTAGTTGGATCATGGACAAGGCGGCCACCTGCGAAGCTGAGGGAACCCGGAACAGGCAATGCAAACGATGCGGCATGCAGGAGACCGAAACATTGTCAGCAAAGCAGCACCAGTATGGGCGCTGGGTGGAAGACTTGCTGGTTGACTGCACCCAGCCCAACACCAGGCGGCGTGTCTGCACGGTATGCGGCTATGAAGAAACGGCTGTTATCGCGCCAAGGAAGCATGATTTTAGTAGCTGGATCGTAGATAAGGCGGCCACCTGCGAAGCTGAAGGAGTCCGGCACAGGCAATGCAAACGATGCGGCACGCAGGAGACCGGAACATTGTCAGCAAAGCAGCACCAGTATGGGCGTTGGACGGAGGATCCGTTAGCTGACTGCACTCAGACCAACACCAAGCGGCGTGTCTGTACGGTGTGTGATCATAAAGAAACGGCCGTTGTTGCGCCAAGAAAGCATAATTTTGGTAACTGGATTGTGGACAAGGCAGCTACCTGCGCAGCCGAGGGAATCAGGCACAGGCAATGCAAACGATGTGGCACGCAGGAGACCGAAACATTGTCGGCAAAGCAACACCAGTACAGGCGCTGGGCAGAGGACCAGCTGGCCGACTGCACCCAGCTCAACACCAAGCGGCGCGCCTGTACGGTATGCGGCCATGAAGAAACAGCCGTTGTCGCGCCAAGAAAGCACGATTTCGGTAGTTGGATCGTGGATGAGACAGCAACCTGCGAAGCCAAGGGGACCCGGCATAGAAACTGTAAACGGTGCTTCGCCGTAGAAACGCAGACCACAGCTACGTTGAAGCACACCTACGAACGATGGAACACCAAGGTTGTTGCCACCTGCGGTGAAGAAGGCTTGCGCGAGCGGACATGTAAACGCTGTGGCGCTGTGGAAACGCAGACTACAGCCATGCTACAGCACGCCTATGGGCGATGGGAGATCAAAGCCGCTGCTACCTGTGGCAAAGAAGGCCTGCGCGAAAGGGTGTGCAAGCGCTGCGGCGCTGTGGAAACGCAGACCACAGCCATGCTACAGCACGCCTATGAGCGGTGGGAAACCAAAGTTGCCGCTGCCTGCGGCAAAGAAGGTTTACGCGAGCGGACGTGCAAGCGCTGCGGCGCTGTGGAAACGCAGACTACAGCCATGCTACAGCACGCCTATGGGCGGTGGGAAACTAAAGTTGCTGCTACCTGTGGCAAAGAAGGCCTGCGCGAAAGGGTGTGCAAGCGCTGCGGCGCTGTGGAAACGCAGGTTATGGATGACTTGAAACATACATTTGGGCGGTGGGGGACTAAAGTCGCTGCCACGTGTGGTAAAGAGGGTTTACGCGAGCGGACGTGCAAGCGCTGCGGTGCTACGGAAACAAAAACCATATCTGCCTTAAAGCATACCTACGGGAGATGGACAATCAAGGTTGCCGCTGCTTGCGGTAAAGAAGGCTTGCGTGAAAGGGTGTGCAAGCGCTGCGGTGCTGTGGAGACACAGACGATCGCTGCGTTGAAGCATGCCTACGGGCGGTGGGATATGAAAGTTGCCGCTATATGCGGCAAAGAAGGCTTGCGTGAACGAATGTGCAAACGCTGCGGTGCTGCAGAAACGCAGCCTACGGCTGCGCTGAAGCATACCTATGGCAGGTGGACAACTACAGTGGCGGCTACATGCAGCGCTCCTGGTCAGCGCATGAGAACTTGTAAGCGCTGCGGCGCCGTGGAAACGCAGGATACAGCGCTCAGGAAGCACAGGGCAGGCAAATGGGAAATCACCAAAATGCCCACCGCCTATACGAGCGGCACACAAGCCAAGCACTGCAAAGCATGCGGCATTGAATTGTCTGTGCGCAACATCCGCTTCAGCAAGCGTTATTTTGCCGAGGCGTTTAGCCTGCCCGGCTTGGACCTGGCTGATTACCTGCCAGGATATGAGCCGGGAAAGTATCTGATCATCCCGTTGGATCTGTCCGGCGACAGCGCTATGACCCTGCCGCTGATCGCGGACGGCGGGTATGCCGTGGGCAGCATCACGCTGGTGGTCGCTGATGGCCGGCTGACGATTTCCTCCTCCCTGGGCTGTGAGAGGACTGAAATCCTCAAATATGCGTTCAGGCTGTATCCGGACATATCGGACATCACGCCCCAAACCCTTGCCAAGAGGAGCCGGATCCGGCTGGAGAAACCGTTCAGGCTCAGCACGGCACTCAAGCAGGCAGCTTGTCCGCTGCTGGTCATGGAGTGCAATGGCATCCTGGATCGTGCCAGCGCTGAGAACAAGATGATCGCGCCGCATAAGGTGGCGGAGATGGTCGACAGCCTGCGGATGATGGCGGAGGCCAGGGCGCTGACGCCCTGCGAAAACCATAGCAACAGGAGGTGATGAGCATGATTAACAATGGGCAAAACAGGGCCGTATCGGGGGTGGTGAGCGATATTCAGCGCTTCTCGCTGCATGATGGACCGGGCATCCGCACCACGGTGTTTTTCAAGGGCTGCAATGCCCGCTGCGCCTGGTGTCATAACCCGGAAACCCTGAGCATGGCGCCGGAGGTGCTGGTGTCGCCCGGGCAGTGCATCCGCTGCGGCGCGTGCGTGGGCTTTGACGAAACCCTGGCCCGCCAGGGCCTGCCACCGGCACGGGACAGCATCACGCCTGACGTGGTCGCGGCATGCTTCTCAGGCGCCCTGCGCCTGTGCGGCAGCGTCATGACCGTGCAGGACGTGATGGACCAAATTCTCCAGGACAGGCCTTATTACGAACAGTCCGGCGGGGGCATGACGGCGTCAGGTGGCGAGTGCATGTTGCAAAGGGATTTTCTCATGGCGCTGCTGTCGGCATGCCGTGATGAGGGCATTCACACTGCCATAGAAACCAACATGCTGTATGATGCCGGGCAGCTAAAAGAACTGCTGCCCCTGCTGGACCTGGTGATGGCGGATATCAAGCTGCTGGACGAAACGGCTCATTTGCGCTACACTGGCTGTAGCAACGCTCATGCCCTGCGGGGTGCCCGCCGATTGGCGCAGACAGGCATCCCGATGATTCTGCGCACGCCGGTAATCCCCGGCGTGAACGACAGCCCGGAAGACATCGCCGCCATCGCGCAGTTTGTGGCGAATCTGGGCGGCAGGCTGTTGTACTATGAGTTGCTCAATTACAACCCGTTGGGCGGGGACAAATACAGCGCCCTGGGCATGGAAAACCCCTTCCGGGATGCCAGGCCGTTGCCGGAGGAACGGATGCAAGCGCTGCTGTCGGCGGCGGAACAGGCGGGCATTCCCGTCCGCGCCGGATAGGAGGAGGTATGAGGGAAAGAATCAACCAGCTGCCGCCGGATGCTCCCATGGGCTACCGGGAGCGCATGGCGATCCTGCGCGAACGAAAAATCGAGGACACCAGGGACAAGGCCGGCTACCGCCCCTTCATGGACGGCGACGACTATGGCGCCATCATGCCGCCGGAGGATTTTCATTTTGAGCCCATTCCCAACCACGCCAATGGCAGCTGGTACGGGTATGAGGGATGGAGCCGCAATTTCCACAAGCTGATGACGCAGCACCCCGTGTTCATCGACCCCTGCGACGCCTTTCCCAACCGCTGGATGACCTGCATGTCCTGGCTGAAGCAAGGCGCCGGGTTCAACCCGGACTATCCCTACGACGACCTGAAGCCCTTCCATATCAAGTACGGCATCGTGCACGGCATTGGCGCCGACGCCCACTTCGGCGGGGACTATACCATCGGCTTGAAATTAGGCTGGGGCGGTCTGCTGCTGAAGCTGGCGGAGCACCGCATCAAAAACCCCGGCAAGGATGCCTTCTATGACGCGGAGGAGCGCGCGATCTTAGGCATTCAGAACTGGCTGCGCCGCACGGTAGCTGCCATTGACGAGGCGCTGACGGTCGAAACACACCCGATGCTTCTTGATAACTTAGCGCAGATGCGCAGGGACACTGCTTTTCTGATCGAGCACGCGCCTGTCACCCTGCGCCAGGCTTGCCAGTGGCTGTGCATCTTCAACATGGCCAGCCGCACCTACAACCGGGACGGCGCCGGCGGCCAGCTGGATGAGGTGCTGCGCCCCTACTGGGAACGGGACAGGGCGCAAGGCATTTTAGAGGAAGAGGAAGCCATCTTTTACATCGCCTGCCTGCTGTTGAACGACGCCCATTACTACCAGCTGGGCGGCATGGATGCTGAAGGCAACGACCTGGTGTCCCCCATCAGCTACCTGATATTGGAGGCTGCGTCCTGGCTGAACGCTTCCTGCAACATCACGGTCAGGGTGCATGACAACATGGACCCCGACTTTCTGACCAAAAGCGTCGAGTACCTGTTCAGGCATCAAAAAGGCTGGCCCAGGTTTTCGGGCGATCAGGCGCTGAGCGAAGGGTTCATGCGCAAAGGGTTTTCGCGGGAGTTAGCGGTGCAGCGCGTGGCGGTGGGCTGCCACTGGATGAGCCTGCCGGGGCTGGAATACACCCTCAACGATTGCGTCAAAACCAACAACGCCAGGATATTCCAGGTGGCGCTGGACGACATGATGCAGCAGGGCGGTGTATTCTCCACCGAGCGGCTTTACCGCCTGTTTGATCAGCATACGCGCATCGCGGTGGACGCTACAGGCCGGGGCATCCGCTTCCATCTGAAGCACCAGGTGTTCAATGAGCCGGAGCTGATGCTCAACCTGATCAGCGTGGGCCCGGTGGAAAAAGGGCTGGACATCGTGGAGGGCGGCGCGATGTACTACAACATGGGCATCGACGGCACAGGCATCGCCACCGTGGCGGATTCCTTCGCGGCGCTGGAGCAGCGCATTGAGCAGGAGAAACGCCTCACCTGGGAGGAGGTGTACGCGCTGCTGCAGGCGGACTTCGCCGGTCCGCACGGCGAATATGTCCGCCGCATGCTGTCCGCCTCCAACCGCTACGGCGGAGGCAACACCAGGGCGGACTGGTGGGCGCAGCGCCTGTCTAAGGACTTTTCCGACGCTGTGGTGGCGCTGGACGGGGACGGCGTGAAGTTTATCCCGGGCTGGTTCAGCTGGTCCAACACCATCCAGCTGGGCAGCGCGGTGGGCGCCACGCCCAACGGCAGGCATGCGGGCGAACCCATCAACCACGGCGCCAACCCCCACCCCGGCTTCCGCCGGGACGGCGCGCTGACCGCCATGAGCAACGCCATCTGCGCCATCCAGCCGGGCTACGGCAACCCGGCGCCCATCCAGTTAGAGCTTGACCCCGGCATGGCGGCTACCCCGGAAGCCATCGGCAAGCTGACTGCTTATATCCGCACCATATGCGACTTGGGGGCGACGCTGTTGAACATCAACATCATCAACGCCGACGACATCCTCAAGGCTGATGAAAATCCCGCGCTGTACCCGGACCTGGTGGTGCGCGTCACAGGTTTCACCGCCTATTTCTGCCTGCTGACGCCTGAGTTTCGAAAGCTGGTCGTGGATCGCATCCTGACCGCATCATAATCATTATCAAGGAGGGCATATGGCTACAGAGAAGAAAAAGGTACGCATCGGCATCGTGGGCACCGGCGGCATCGCGGGCGCGCACATGGAATGGTACCGACAGTTTGACGACGTGGAAATCGTCGGCGGCTGCGACATCGTGCCGGGTAAGGCACGCAAGTTTTTAGACAGGTACGGACTGACCAAGGCACAGGACTTTGAGGACGTGCACACCATGGTGAAGCACGTGCAGATGGACGGCGCCAGCGTGTGCACCTACAACACCACCCACGCCGAGTGCACCATCGCACTGCTGGAGGCAGGCGTTCACGTGCTGTGCGAAAAGCCCATGAGCTTCACCCTGCAGGAAGCGGTGGACATGGCGAAGACATCGAAAAAAACCGGCAAGTTCCTCAGCATCGGCTTCCAGCCCCGGCACAACTACATGCGCCAGAAGGTGGACGGCATCATCCGGTCCGGCGCGCTGGGCAAGGTGTACTACGTGCAGTCCGGCGGCGGCAGGCGGCGGGGCATCCCGGCGGGTACCTTTGTGGATGCCTCCAAGGCCGGCTTTGGCTGTCTGGGCGACATCGGCTGCTATTCCATTGATGAGTGCATGCACGCCATCGGCTATCCCAAGCCCCTGACGGTGTCTGCCATTGCCACCGACCATTTCGGCACCAACCCCAAGTACTGGCCCGGGGCCGACACCTTTGACGTAGATGACTTTTCCATCGCGCTGATCCGTCTGGAGGGGGACATCACCTTTGTGTTCAAGCAAAGCTGGGCGATGCACGCCGATACCCTGGGCGACACCCTGTGGCTGGGCACCGAGGGCGGCATCAAAATCCGCTCCGTATCCGACGAACACGACCGCGCCAGCCGCGTCATGTACTATACCGACGTCAATGGCCAGCACATCGATTCCATGGTGCTGCCCACCATCCCGTTCAATGCCTACGAAGGCGATCGCCCCATCAACGAATGGCAGGGTAAAATGCGCACCTTTGTGGACGCGGTAAAAACGGACGGCCCTGCGCCCGTTCCCTGCGACGACATCGTCATCAACCAGGCGATCTGCGACGGCATCTACCGCTCCAGCAAGCTGAAGCGCGAGGTGGAGATCGTCATCCCCAAATACTGATGAATATATAGGAGGTTTATCATGGTCAACATTCTGATGCTTTCCAAGTGGCACGTGCATGCTGAGGGCTATGCCAGGGACATCAACAGCCAGCCTGACGCAAAGGTCAGCTGCGTGTGGGACGAGGACGCCGTGCGCGGCGCCGCCTGGGCGAAGGAGCTGGGCGTTCCTTTTGAACCCGATATTGAAAAGGCGCTGGCCAGGGAGGATGTGGACGCTGTTGCCGTCAACACGCCCACCACCCACCACAAGGATGTCATGATCCGCGCTGCCCGCCATGGCAAGCATATATTCACCGAGAAGGCGCTGGCGCCCACCGTGGCAGAGTGCCATGCCATTGCCGACGAAGTGAGGAAGAGCGGGATCAAGTTCTGCATTTCCCATCCCCACCTCACCCAGCCCATCGCGCAGCTGTGCCACCAGGCTGTGGCGGAAAACTGGCTGGGCGACATCCACTACATGCGCATGCGCACTGCTCATGACGGTTCCTCCGCAGGCTGGCTGCCGGATTACTGGTATAAGCCCGAGGATGCCGGCGGCGGCGCCATGATGGACCTGGGCTGCCACCCCATGTATACGGCAGCCTACCTGCTGGGCAAGCCCGTGCGCATCGCCAGCATGTTCAACAACAGCTATGCTTTAAACGGCGTGGACGACAACGCCGTGTCGGTGGTGGAGTTTGAAAACAAAGCCATCGCCGTGCTGGAGACATCGTTTGTATCCCCTTATCAGGCCAATTGCTTTGAGCTGCTGGGCACCAAGGGCGCCATCGTGCAGGTGGGGAACGTCATCCGCATCCATGCCGAGCGCTTTGGCAAAGGCTGGTTCACGCCGGACACGCTGCCCGCTGTGCTGCCCCCTGCCATCCGCGTGTGGCTGGACGGCATCATCAAGGGCACGCCCATTCCCTACGACTTAGAGCGCGGCATTGCGCTGACCGAGCTGTTAGAGCAGGCTTACGTATCCGATAGGGAGCAGAAGATCGTCAAGTTCTGATATTGTTTTACTTTTTAGAGCAAATTACGCAATCATGGCGTACAAAGCAGCGTAGGATTTTTGCCTCTGACAAGGAGCGTGAACGCAGGCGTAGCAGCGCTACGCTAAGTGAACAGCGACAAAGCCAGAGGCAAAAAGACAAGTCTGTAACTGCGCCATGATAAGTGAATTTGCTCTAATCGCCGGCAATGCTTCTTCGGAGGCGTTGCCGGCGATTAGGGAATGGCAGGGAGAAACCATATGAGGATGAAAATACGGCCGGCACTGGCTTGCCTGCTGATGGCGCTGCTGCCCTGGCTGTGCCTGGCGGATACCCTGACGCTGTATCAGGATGTAACGGTGGACAGGGGAGCCGCTGTGTTGGATTTGGGCGACAAGCGCATCGTTGATATCGACCGGCTGCGCGGATATCTCGACCAGCTGCCCAATTTGAAGGAAGTGCGCATGTTCGGCAGCCGCCTGTCCATTGCCCAGTTAGAGGCGTTGCAGGCCGCCTACCCGGACATCGCCTTCGGCTGCAAATTCCCCTTTGCCAGGGGTACGGTATCCACTGCGCAGACGGCCTATTCCACCCTGAACAGGCTGAGCGACCCGCGTTATTCCGAGAAACGCTTTGCTTACCTGCATCTGATGCCGGAGCTTCGTGCGCTGGATTTGGGGCATAACAACATCCGGGATTTAACCTTTCTGCTGGAAGCGCCGCTACTGCGGGTGCTGATACTGGCAGACAATCATATCACCGATCTGACGCCCCTGGCCGAGCTGAAGGAGTTAGAGTACTTAGAGCTGTTCATGAACGACTTCACCGACCTCAGCCCTCTCGCCGAGTTGCACAACCTGAGGGACTTGAACATCTGCCGCGTCCGGGTATCCGATGTGACGCCGCTGCTGCAGCTGAAAAAACTGGAGCGCCTGTGGCTGCCGGACAACTTCCTGACAGAAAGCCAGAAAGCGGAGCTGGAGGCTGCGCTGCCCGGCTGCCGCATACAATATGAGTGGAGCCGCAGCACCGACTTTGGCTGGCGCGATCATCCCAGGTACACCATCATCCGGCGGATGTTTTCAACCGGCGTCTATGAACCGTTTGATGCGCCGGAGCAGTAATACCAACTCCAAACATGAACGCATCGTCGTGCCGGGTCTTTTGCCTTGCAGCATCGTCGGCTGCTCGGTCAGCGTAGCGCTGCTACGCTTCCCTCGTCTGCTCCTTGCTGCAGGCCAAAATCCCTCGTCCCTTTGGATGCATTCATGTTTTACGTTGGTATAAGACACGGACCGGCGCCGCGATAACAGCCCTGCGGGGTTTACCGGCGGCTGTAAAGCATCCATCAACCCCTTGTTCAAAAACCCACGTTTTCCATCAGATCGTTTTTCAGAACGTCCGGTCCCACGTTTGTTTTTGCTAATCCGAAGTGATAACTGGAATACTTGCTGTCCCTGGGCTCCACCTGATACTGTTCGTATCTGTGCTGGGTGCGGTGATGCTGGTATGCCTCCTGAGCCATCTCAAAGCCTGTTCGGCCTGCAAAAAAGGGCAGGGGGACATCCCAGTCCATGACGATGGTATTTTCAGGATACAGGTGCAGGTACAGTTTGCTGACCTGAAATGCGCCGTATGCCTGGGCACTGTCCGAAAACCGTTCAGGATCAGCGGCTACATCGAATGCATACAAGGCAGTCGCAGCGCACATTCTGTGCATGCCATGCCCATACTCGCCGTTTTGATCATGCGTGATGACCACCGAAGGCTTAAACTGGCGAAAGATGCCGACAGCAAAGCGTTTGGCTTTGTTTTCGCCTGCATGTTGATATGCCTTAGCCAGATTGAGGGAGTATGCATCGTAAAAAGGTCCGAATACCGGATAGGTGCGCAGCCCCATGGTCCAGAGCGAATTCAGCAGTTCTGTTTTCCTGACCGGTGTAGCGTCGTTTAGGCATACAGCTACAACGTCGAGCTGCCGCTGTCCTGCGTAAGTGGGGATGGCACCGCCAAAGAAAAGCGCTTCGTCATCGGGATGCGCGAAAAATATCATCATGTCATTGCGGGCAGCCGGCTCCTGCCAGCGCTGCACATGGGAGGGGACAGCGCCTTCGCCATAGACAAACAGCTCGCTGACGCTAAACCATTTCTGGTTTTTGCCCTCCGGTTTGATGCGGATATTGTTTGTTCCTTTCAGCGCCACATATTGATGCTGATAATTGCTGCGCTCAATGGTTGTCATTTGCCAGGTGTCGCCAAGATATTCCTCTAAGATCCATGCCCGCGGTTCCTGGGAAAAGCAGATATAGAGCCCGTACAATGCGGCATCGCTCTGTATGTGAATGGATTTGTTTCTGCCCTCACCAATCCATTGGGTTGTATAATCACGGTCGCGCAGCCGTTCCATGGAAAAAGCTTTTGAACTTACGGTTATCACAGCCTGGGCGGTTAAATCCTGCGCTTCATCCTGAGCGAAAGCCGTTAAAGGCCAGGCTTGAAGAAGCGCCAGAAGAAGAATGATCAGTCGATTGTATCGCATCATCTCTCCCCTCCGTTTCGATACAGCCTGTCCTGCACCGCGCCGACCCCTGCCTGCCAGGAGTTGAGCGGAAACGGCGTATCCGCCTGCACCAGGGCCATCACCTCGTCCGCCAGCGCACCTTCAACGAGATGGGGTTGGTAGTTGTTCCGGGGCGATGTGCCCGATATATGGCAGGGGTGGATCGTGGCCTGCTGATACAGATAGCCTGTTTCGTCAAAGCCCATCTCGATGCCGGCGATCAGGGCAGGGTATTCGATGGTTCGCGGCTTGCGGTTGCCGCCGTAGCAGAAGTTGCCCAGGCTGTAGAAGATGGTGCGGTTCTTGTAGATTTCGATGCCCTGTATCACATGCGGGTGGTGGCCGATGACCAGGTCGGCTCCGCAGTCGATGGCATAGCGCATGTTGTCGGTTTGCGTGCTGCCGTGCTTTTGCCTGTACTCGCGCCCGCCATGGTATAGCAGCACCACGGCGCTGCATCCTTCTTCGGCTTTCAGCCTGGGGATTTCGGTTTTGATCCAGGCTTTGTGGCTGTTGAAGGATGTTTCCCAAAAGCCTAAGAAGGCAATGCGCACGCCGTCCTTTTCAAAGAAGAACACGTCCTTGTCCACGCAATAACCAACGCCGGCTTTTGCAAGCGTGTCCTTGGTGCTGGCGAGGCCATGGTTGCCAAAGTCCCGGGCGTGGTTGTTGCCCAGCGTTACCGCCTCCACGCTGCCTTCCGTCAGCACGCGCACATAGTCCGTCGTGCCGCGGAAGTTCCATTTTCGCTCGGGGTTCAGCCCCCTGGCGCTGTCGGACAGCACGCCCTCTAAGTTCACCAGGGTGAGGTCGTCGGCGGCAAAAATAGGCTGTACCTTTTCCAAAAAATAACTGTAGTTGCCCACCTGCTGTTGCATCACCTTAAAGGTGCCGACGGAGTAGTTCATCCACCCCTCATGCCCGCCCAGCGTGCAGTCGCCGGCAAAGGTCAGCTGCACGGTTTTGACGGGGCTTGCCGGCTCCACGGCGTGCGCAGGCGCTGCGGCAGACAGGCACACCGCGCAGAGCACAGGCAGCAACAGGCGCTTAATCATACCAAGCTGTCCTGCCCACGCCCATCACTTCGTTCTGGGGGCGGGCGTTGTCGTGTACGCCGCTTTTATCCAGCTGGTTGAGCTGCTTGCCCATGAACACCATGGCGCTGGTCCAGCCGCCATCTAAGTTGAAAGCCATGCTGCAGCCCAGGCTGCCCATCAGCTCGGCCAGCTGGTGACAGGTCATACCCTTGCTTTCGCGGATCCGCCCCTCTACAATGACGCACCAATAGTGCCCTTTTTCCACCATGCCGATGGCGGCGCGGGGCTGCAGCGAGGTGCCGTAGGTGGTGTAGTCGGTTTTAACGTCTCCATCGCGCACTAAGATGGGGCCGAAGGAGAGCACGTCCCGGGCGCCTTCATCCAGCAATTCCTGCGCGGTTTTTTCCAGCGCTGCGTATACGCGCATGTCGCCGTCCGGGTACAGCGCCAGCATGTCCAGCGGCGGGTAATTTGTCCGCTTGGGGGAGGGCGGGTTGTCCACCAGCACCTGTCCCTGGCGGATGACCACGCCGACGGAATAGGTTTTCACGTCAGCTTTGCGCCGCACCCGGTACAGGAAGTAGTCGCCGTCAAAGGCAAAGACCAACTTGTTGTTTTTTGCGATGTTCACCGGTTTTTCCACATACCGCTTGCCGGCTTTCAGCATGTTGTCGGCATCGTGGGGGAATGTCCGGAACCCTTCCGAGCCCGGCTTGACGAATATCTCCGCGGTAAGATAGCGCAGCTTGGCATCCGGGTCGGCTATTCGTTTGATTTCGATGCGGAGCGTGTCGGAGGCGTAGCGCCACAGGCCGTTTTCAGCATCCTCGAACACAAATTCTGCACCGCCCGGCGGCAAAAACCCTTCGGCGTTCAGCTGCGGAAATCCTTCGGGCTGGCTGGCCTTGGCGGTAGCCAGGCAGGCGCCCGCCAGCAAAGCAGTGAGGACGATGTAGGTCAGGATGCGAATGCGTGGCTTCATGTGTGTGCTCCTTGTCATGTGTGCTGAGTAGATTATAGCAAAGCCGGGCAGGCTTCTCAAGGACAAGTTTTATGCTCACTTTGACGGCCTCAAGCATTCGTAAGCGATTGTCCTGTTTGTTTGACGAATTTTCTTCTTTTGTAACGATTGAATCAAGATGCCATATCATTCTTTTTAAGGAATTCTTCCAGCGCTTCTGCCGACAAGGGCTTCGAATAATAGTACCCTTGTATTTCATCGCAGGCTATGTTTCTCAAAAAATCAGCTTGCTCTTTTGTTTCCACGCCTTCTGCCGTAGTATCCGCACTGAAAGCCCTGGCCAATAAAATAATAACTTCCGTGATAGGCGCTTCGTTTCCTTTCAAATCTATATAGTCAATAATATCTTTATCTATTTTGATTCTGTCAAATGGCACCAACTTCAACCGATGTAATGATGAGTATCCTCTGCCGAAATCATCGATGGCAATGCTGATTCCCAACTCTTTCAATTGGTATATTTTTTCAAGCACATCCTCAGGGTTTTTAGACAGCAAGCTTTCTGTAATTTCCATCTCGATATACTTTGGATTTACCCTGCTTTCCTCTATGATGTTTCTAACATCGCAAATAAAACCTTCTTCCTGGAATTGTACAACCGATAAATTCACAGAAATGCGAAGAGGCGGAAAGCCCTTTGCAATCAGCCTGTTATGCTCTTGAAGCGCTTGTTCCAGCACCCAGAGCCCAACATGATAAATCAATCCCGTTTGCTCAAGGATGGGGATAAATGTATTTGGCGGTATTCTTTTTTTGTCATCAAAATTCCATCTGAGCAAGGCTTCAATCCCGACGGTTTTTCCCGTGCTGCAACTAATCTGGGGCTGAAATTCCAGAGAAAACTCTTCATTCTGCAATGAATGGAAAAGCCTATTCGTGAGTAAAGTATTTTCCTCAGTACGGCTTTTAAGCTGCTCCGAACAGAAAACGATTTTATTGTGAGAAGATTTCGCTTCATATCCTGCCAAATCAGCATTCCTCAAAAGAGTGTCCACATCTCTTCCATCATCCGGATACACGGATATGCCTACATTGACGGTAACAAATAATGCTTCTATTCCTTCCCTGGGCAGTATGGGATCAGAAAAAGCGTCAACGATTTTATTCGCACACGCATTTATTTGCTCGGCAGTTTCCGCAATGGGCATTACAATAACAAATTTTTCTTCACCAACCCTTGATATACTACATCCATCCTTCATCAGACCTTTTAGAATTGATGCCGATTCTATGACGATCTGCTCCCCTATACTGTGCCCGAAGGTATCATTAATCATCCTTAGATTGTCCAGCTCAACATCAAAAACCACCAGTTTTTCTGATTCTTTTCTGTTAGATATCATTTCCTCCAAGTTTTTTTTGAGCATATTCCTGTTCGCTAATTTTGTAGATTGATCAAAATAAGCAAAATTGTATAGCATTTCTTCATATAAGATCTTCTTCCTTGTGTCTCCCAATATATTTGTAATAATTTTCAAAAAGTGCAATCGGCTTTCTGTGAATCTTTCATCGCTTCGGTCTTTGTATTCAATAACAAAGAATCCATTTGTTTTTTTGTCGATGATGATTGGCAGTGCAAAGAAGGAATGTATTCCTCTTGACAAGAAAAAGTTTTTTTGGTTTCCGGCCTTGTCAACGGGAACATTCGTGACATCTTCGCACAGTATAGGCGAGTGTTGAGCTATCAGGGATTGAGCTTCGGGAAAATCTGCTGTCTTAAACTTTGTTCCCGGATAAAAGGGAGGTGATGTATTTTCAATATCTCTTACATACATATTGAGAATTGTTGCATTTTCATAACCTGCGTCGAACTCAAACAAATATGCGTTGTCAAAATGAAGTACTTCGGCAGACATTTCAAACATTTTATCGATTTTCTCTTTGGCATTTTCATTATGAACTGAAATGAAGCTGGTTGAAATCTTTTCAAGCGTTTCCTGTTCTTTTGAAAATCTTTGATATCCCCGCAGCTTTGAAGCATATTCATTCGTAAGATATCGCACAGCAAAATAAGAAAGTACAATAATAAAAATCCTTTTCAAATACTGAACATTATCGATGGTGGCAGAAACTTCCGGGTAAAGAATACCAAGAACAACTTGAATGAACAGGGTAATGACCAAAAATATAAAAGTATGGACCTTACTATCAAGGACAATGGAACACAGCAGAAACGCTATATACACTGCCCATACTGTTGTTGCTCCCGTATCAATCTCATTAACTATGAAAAAAGTCATGCCCACTATGCTTGTGATCAGGAAGAGGGTATTCTGAGTTGTATGTTTTTTTGCCACATGCGGTATAAACAGCAACCATATGCCTAAAATCCACACAACTAACGCGAGCAAAAACTCACTTGTAAAACTCCTTCCTGCAATAAAATATTCAGAAAAAAAGGATCCTGCGGCACCAATTGTAAACATGGCTGCTGCAGTTTGAAACAAACGCAATCGGCTTTCTTCCTGCATGGTTCCGGAAGCCTGAGGGAAGAATTCTATCTTGGCTCTTTCAAGAAGCAACCCGAATTTCCTCAACGTTGTAAACAACAAGACTGCAGGAGAAACCAAAAGCACAATTGTCAATCTGGGAATCTGATTCAATCCTATAACATCGGAAAAAACATCTGTTATCGATCCCATAAAAAAGGGAACGATGATGGATATGAGGAAATATGTTACATGCCGCTTCAGAGGCATACGAGGTTCGATTTTTTTCCACCAGCGAACAAGCAATATTACAGCAGCAACTGAATATATAGTGGAATATAAGGCAATCCAAATCTGTCCAATATTCGCGGAAAGAAAGTCTCTCAAACCGCTGTCGCTCGGTACCAGTTCATATTGTATGTCTGCAAAATATCCAAAGGGAGCAAACAGAATGATGCTGATAAGAGCAGGTAAATAGAATAAAACAATTTTGCTTGGCTTGTTCAGAAGTCTGTTATTTGTCAGGGTTAACGCAAAGTGAAGGAAAAAGCTGTAAAATGCACCCCAACCGAAAACGGAGAAAGAATTCCAAAAAGCACGTGCCTCCGCTGTAGGCTCAGAATATGAAAAGGAATATGCAAATGACCAGGCTGCCATGGAGAGTGTTAAAAGCAGAAACCGCTGATTGATATGACTTTTTGAGTTGATATGCAGCGTATAGATACCAAAAAACATATAAAAACAACCGCAAAGGTAATATATGATTGATAGAATAAGGTCATGTTTCATAGTTTTCTCACTTCTAAAAGCGAGAGTTTCAAACCTCTGCTATTATCAGTTCCCCTTCGCTTACAAGCAAGTCTGCCGTTTCATCTCATATTTTTATGAGATTTCACCTGTATTCTAACACAGACATGTAGCTTTATCAACGCGCGTTTCCCTGGCTTCTTAACGCCGCTTCTTAATCCACATCTCTCCACATCATGCAACTAAAAAATTTTGACATTTCCAAATATGTAGGATAGTATGATACCTATCATGATTTATGAAAGGGATTGTTTGAATGCACATGTTTCCTTGTGGATTAAAACAATTTGTATGGTGAGTAAAATGAAATTCACTCGGCCTGTTATCGATAGTCATTGGCACGTACACTCCTGGGCAGATCAAAGTGGAAAAGATTTCTGTACGGCTATTGATGAAGTTCAGGAAACGTTAAATCTTAAAGCGATTAATATTTGCTCTATTCCCATTCACCAGGATTTGGGACCGGCACAGAACATCCTTGCTGCGCTCTACAAGCTTCACAACCCCACCGCTTACGCGCATGGCGCGCTTGTATATCCCCAAAAACCTTTTTTTGCCCCCATGCCTGATGGAATGGATCCTTTATCTCAGTATCAGGAGTTGATGGAAATTGGTTTTGATGGCATTAAAATGCTTGAAACAAAACCGTATGAGCAAAAGCAGTATCAGATACATGTTGACGATGAATATTTCGACTCCTTCTTTGCAGCTTGCGAAAAAGAAAATACGCACATGGTCTGGCATGTTGCCGATCCCGCAACCTTCTGGGATATCAATAAAATCCCCGAGCGGTTTATCGCGCGAGGATGGTTCTATGGAGACGGCACCTACATGTCGTATGACGGCATGTATGAGCAGGTTTTCAATGTATTGGACCGGCATCCTCATTTGAATGTTACGTTTGCACACTTTTTCTTTTGGTCAGAAAAGCCTGAAAAGCTCGAGGATCTCTTTTCAAAATATGAGGGTGTCAGCATTGACATCACGCCCGGAGCGGAAATGTACGCCGATTTCAGAGAGAATTACGAGTATTACCGCGACTTTTTTACGAAGCATTCTCATCGTATTTTTTTCGGTACTGATGCAGCATTTGATGAAGACTGGAATCCTGATGATTCTATAAATCATATTAAGTCAGTATATACATTTGCAGCAACCGCTGAGAGCACACAGATCATTGTTGAGGAATGTAAAGGTCTTGATCTATGTGATGAGGCAAAGGACAATCTTCTCTACAAGAACTTTCTGCGTGTTGCCGGAGAAGTGCCAAAAGCAATAAGCAAACCGGCATTAAAAAGATATGTGGCAAAATATAAACACTTGATAACCGATCCCAAGCTGCTTCGCCACGTCGACATGGCTGTGAAGGATTTCTAAGTGGCAGGGATGCCGGAGAGCAGAGAAAGATAAGCACTCATTATCGGCGGCGGAGTTCATGGAGCTATGAAATCCAACTTTATGGGTGTACTAAAGCCTGTTTATTCCAACGCTGCATCGACAACCATGGCGGAGTGGATCAAGCTACTGGCACGAGGTTTGGCTTGTCATGATGAATGAACACTTTCCGAAATTGCTTAAGCCTTAGATGGCTTCTACACAAGGCAAGCAAGGATGCTTGCCCAAATAGCAATACAGCGAAACGAGACAGTGGCGATGAATCCATCACTGGTTTTCGCATAACGAGTTGAAAAGTATTCTTAAACAAATGCTTGCTCTTGCTTATAAAGATAAAGTTAGTGAAACCATCAATGATGAAACATTTGCAACGTTGTCCGAAAGTTATAAAAAAGAACATAATGAATTGCGTGGCTAAGAACGGTGCTTGCAAGCACAGCTTGATATCCTGAAAAATAAGGAGTGCAGAATACTTTTATTTCCAAAAGCTTTGACAGGACAAACGGACACATTCAGAAAAGGATTGTTTGAGAAAATGTATTATGAGATACAAGCCCGAGAACGGCTCACAAGGGAAATGTTGATAGAATTGGAGAAGGAAGACCCGCTGATAATGGTTGAGTCGAATATCGACAGTATTTTGGCATTGCTTAAAAAGAAGCATGGATGTAACTGGCAGAAGGGGGTGTTAAATTTTAATTTCTACGCAAAATCAGTATTTACATATCCGTTGTGCTGTGATAGATTGTTCTTACGAAAGGATGGTGATCGTCATGTTTGCAATGGATGAATTGTTCGATAAGCGCGAAATTGTGGGAGCAAGATTAGGGATCTTACTGAAAGAACGTAACATAACCAAGTCCAAGCTTTGTGATGCCGTAGGCATCTCACGACCAACGCTAAACAAGCTTCTTTCAGGCCTTATCACGAATAAGGCAACTTTCGCTAATCATATGGAAAAAATACTGAAGCATTTGGATTCGAGTACAAGCATGCTAATGAAGAATGTAGATAATCCAAATGTGAGGATTCAGGCGATACGAAAAGTGTTAAGGATCAAAGCTGAAACCATACATGAAGAAACCGGGGTCACGCCAAAACGCTTAGAAGAAATCGAAAGCGGTGCTTCAGCAACGATGCGTGAACTGCGCGATATTGCACTGGCACTTGGCACGGGCGTTAACAGCATACTGGGAGTGAGCATTTTCTCCCCATACGCTGCAACACTCTCATACTTTTTGGATAGCAAAGATTCAAACAGTCGCAAAGAAATTGGAGGTTTTTGGGGTCATATAGGTATTCAGCCAACTAATGTGAAAGAGTACCACTGGTACCCCATCAGTTCAACGACGCGCAACACGATCTTTGGGGCACTAAGTCAACGGTTTCTCGTTATTCCCTGTATGAACAACACGCTGCTGTTGATGAACACTCGGAACATCAGCAACGTGGTTATGCTCGATGAAGCATGCGATGAACCTAGGTTTTGCAGCTGGGACCCCAAAGTAAGCTGCGGTGAAATACCTCAGGTTGTTTATGAGTCATTGGATGATTATGTGTACCAAGAGGAAATGCAGGAGTTTTCAGACGAGGACTTTTCGCCAAGATTTTTGGATGTGTTAAGAAGAATAGTTGAAGACCAAGAGTGGAGCGAAGAAGAAATTTACAACCTTACAAACTCTGTCACAATCTACTATGCTGATGGTAAGAAGCTTTCTACAAGTATCGACTGTAACGCGAATGATTCCTTGATATATGAGGTAGAAGGCATTTATAACTTTGGTGGTGAGATTGCTGAAGGTGGTTTGGCATACTATTCCGACTATAATGGTGCGGAAATCTTCGTCAATATCGATCATATTTCTGTGATAGAGTTTCCATTGGCGCAAGTGGAAAAGGCACTCATTTTGGCAAACGCTGATGAAGGCTTCGAGGATGATTAGGACTTGCCCCACATTCGGTTCTTGAAAGAGTGTTAAAGCAAGCTGCTTTTTGAGTATGTTTATCAGAAGATCATGGAGGACTGGGAAGAAGAGGAGGCAAGAAAACGACCAAGAGAATGAGCGTCTTATTCAGCGGTGTTAAGGTTTAGTGTTTCATAAACTATTCTTGCGTATTGTCTTTCTTTTGGAAATAACGTGCAGATATATCAAGGTGAATCCTCAAAATGATATTGCTTGAAGGAAAACAGTCATAAAAACAAACTACCCCCCTCAAAAACGCAGTATTTTCGAGAGGGGATATCGTGGTGCCGAAGAGGGGACTTGAACCCCTACGAGCGATGTGCCCTGTGGATTTTAAGTCCACTGCGTCTGCCATTCCGCCACTTCGACCGGCAATGCTATTATAGCAAGGCGGTTCGGGCGGCGCAAGGGCATAGTTGTTTAAGACGCGTTCTTGGCGATTTCAGCTAACTGGGCGAAAGCGCTGGCGTCGTTGACGGCCATGTCCGCGAGCATTTTGCGGTTGATCTCGACGCCTGTCTTCTTCAGGCCGCTGATGAGCTTGGAATAGTTGGTGCCGTTGAGGCGGGCAGCTGCGTTGATGCGGGTAATCCACAGGCGGCGGAAATCGCGCTTGCGCAGCTTTCTGCCAACGTAGGCGTAGCGGAGCGAACGGCGAACCTGCTCACTGGCAGCACGGTATTGCCTGGATTTTGCGCCGTAATAGCCTTTCGCCAGCTTTAACATTTTGCGGCGTTTTTTCTGGGCGTTGACTGCCCTCTTAATGCGTGCCATGGAATTTCAACCTCCTTACCGGCGACGGCAGTTATTTTTGAATCAGTATGCGGATGGTAGCGGCTTCCTTCAGGTTTTCCAGGGTGCCTGTGCGGCGGAGCTGACGCTTCCGCTTGGCCGCTTTCTTGGTCAGGATGTGGTTGCGGTTCATCTGTTTATGCTTTACCTTGCCGGTTTTGGTAAGGGAAAAACGCTTGGCAGCACCGCGGTGTGATTTTTGCTTGGGCATGGTGAATACTCCTCCTTCCGGTTGTTATATCATGGCTAAACGCCTGTGTTCTGGTCCGCGGCAGCGGGCTTGGCA
This sequence comes from Christensenellales bacterium, assembly GCA_050952845.1. GTDB lineage: Bacteria > Bacillota > Clostridia > Christensenellales > Aristaeellaceae > JAGVSV01. The sequence continues at coordinate 2,618,356 of JBMNLP010000001.1, read as the reverse complement.
GAACGCTCAGCCTTGGCGGCTTTCTCAGTTTTAGGGGCGAGGATCATAATCATGTGCCGGCCTTCAACGACAGGGCGCCGTTCGACCACTGCGATATCCTGGACGCGCTCGGCAAAGTCGTTCATAACGTCGTAACCGATATCGGTGTGGGTGATTTGCCTGCCGCGGAAGCGGATGGACACCTTCACTTTGTCGCCGGCGTTCAGAAACCGGATGGCGTTTCTGGCTTTGGTTTGGATATCGTTCTCCTCAATGGTGGCGGAGAGCTGCACCTCCTTGACGGAGATGGTGCGCTGGTTTTTGCGCATTTCCTTTTCGCGCTTGGCTTGCTCGTAGCGGTGTTTGTCATAATCCATCAGCCGGCAGACGGGCGGCTTGGCGTTGGGCACAATCTTCACCAGGTCGAGCCTGGCTTCCTCTGCAAGCTGCAGCGCCTGCGGGGTCGGCATGATGCCCAGCTGCTTTCCATCGCTTGCGATGACGCGTACCTCACGATCCCTGATTTGTTCGTTGATCATCAGATCAGTGTTGATGTCGAAGCACCTCCATCAAATAAAATTGGCGGGCACAAGTACCCGCCAATCAAACAAGGCTGTTTTCTTGCATAACCCGGCAAACGAGGTTCGCAGGGTGAGAAGCGGGCAGCTTCTGCTTAACGCGCTATTACTATACAGGGTTTGCCATGATGCTGTCAAGCGCAAAGCCCGATTTTTTCAGCCGGTCGCGGCTGAATTGCCCTTGGCACAACGCGCGCGCTTGTTGAGGGCATCAATCGTCCTCGGGCGCCTCGGTTGCGTCAAGCGGTTCGACCTGCAGGAGTTCCCCGGTGCCGTTGTCCTCACTTTCTGCCTGCTGGGCAGCAGCGGCGTCGGAAGCGGATTGTATGGCGGCTTCGTTATACACGATGTCCATATCAAGCACCCACATGGCGTAGGTTTCGTTATACGCATTGTTTTCCCGGACGGAGGTCAGGTAGGCGACGATGTCCTCGCGGATGGCATCGGTCATGATCAGGCCGGAAGGCACGTCGCGCTGGTACTTGAGGATGTGGATGCCATGCTTGCCGATCACGGGGTCACTGACATCGCCCACAGCCTGCATCTTGTCCGAAAAGGCGCCGCCTGTGAAGGCGGGGTCCCATAGCACGGAGGATTCATGCACCATGTAACCGTCGGCTAAGTTGCCTTCATCGGTCATGCCCGGGTCCTCCCCGTATTGGCTGATGAGGGCTTCAAACGCTTCGCCGTCGGCTAAACGCTTATAAATGTCATCGATTTTGTCCTGGACGGAGTTCAGCACGCGTTCCTTCGCTGCCTGAACCATGTCTTCGGTGACAGGCTCGGGGGAGGGGGCGGCTGTGCCTTCCGGGGTATCGGTGGCTTCGGCGGGTTCGGTTTGTTCGGTTTGCTCGGCATCCAGCATGCTCTGCTGTTCCTCGTAGGAAGCCTGCAGTGAGGAATACTCGTCCAGCAGGGCTTGGTCAACTTTCAGCAGAATGTGAATGACGCCACGATAGCCGGCGGGAGTATACCAGCTTTCCTCGCCGTAATACTGGGTCATGAACTCGTAGCCCGCGATGTTGTTTTCGTAGCGCTGGCGGTATTGGCCGCCAAAGTTTTGGAACACCTCGTCGATTTCAGCGTCGGTGGGTACATAGTCGCCTAAGAGATAGTCCCCCATGCGGTCGATGGAAGCTTTGCGCAGCGCGTTGTTGTATACTTCTTCCAGGGTGTAGCCCTGGCTGGTGTAGTAGGTGATCGCCTGCTCGCGCAGGGTGTCGCGGGCCTCCTGGGTGTCCTCGGAGAGGTAGTAGCTGACATATTCATCCAGCGTACGGTCCCACTCAGCCTGCGATTCGGCTTCAAAGGCGGCCTTTTCCTCGTCGGTGAACACATCAAACCCCATGTCGGCGATTTTCATCTCCAATACTTTCTGCCGCACGATGTATTCCACGGCGTACTGGTAATCGGCGGCGCTGGTGATTATCTCATAGTTCAGCAGCGCGGGGATCAGTCGGTCCGCCTCGCTTTTCAGCACCGGCTTGCCGTTGATGGTGGCTAACACCGGGTCGGTGGCGGGGATGGTGGGTTGCGCCTCTGCCAGCGAGGGCAGCAGGGCTGCGGTCAACAGCAGGGCAGTTAGCGTTGCAATCCATTTCTTCATGATACAAATCCTTTCCATAGCGCATTAACTCGAACGGCTTATTATTGCACACCGGGCAAGCAATGACAAGAACCGCGCAAAAGGTTACAAACCCGACATATTGAGGACATTTTTGGATTTGTTTTGTTTAACACAGCACGGCGATGGTGTCCGCCGCATCAAGAGATCGGCGTTTCAACATGGAGATGCCGGCTTGTGCCGCCTGCAGCAGAAAATCCGCCGCGCTGCGGGTGATTTCCTCGCCCGGTATCAGCAGCGGGACGCCGGGCGGGTATACCGTGACATACTCCGCCGCTGTGCGCCCGGCAGCCTGGCGGAGCGGCACGACGTGCCAGGGAGCCTGCTCCGCCTCGTGCGGCGGCAGCGGCGCGGGGGGCGGAGGGGGCAGGGGTGCTTGCCTGGACGTGCGGCTGTGCCGCACCGCGCTGTCTGCTTCTATCAGCGCGTTGGCAAACCGGGCAAGGCTTTCCTGTGTATCGCCCAGACCGGTCATGGCCAGCAATCCGTCAGGCTGCGCCATTTCGATTTCGATGCCGTGGTGTTGCCGCAGCCTGGCAGCTAACTGCGGGCCTGTGTGGTCGGTGCCGCGGCAGGAAATGTACAGCTTGGAGGGATCGCGCGCGTATACGGCAGGCGGCGCGACGCCTTTGACAAGGCGCAAATGCTGCAGCCCGCTTACTTTCTCCTGAAAGCTGGCTAATGCCTCATGCCAGCGCGCAAACAAAGCGCCTCCTTCCTCTGCCAGCAGCTGAACGCAGCTGTCGATGGAAGCTAACAGCAGGTAGGAAGGGCTGGTGGTTTGAAAAACGTATAGCTGTTCCTCCACTGCAGTGGCAAGCGTTTCGTCCCGGATATGGAGAACAGCGGTCTGCGTCAGCGATGGCAGCGTTTTGTGCAGGCTTTGCACCATGGCATCCGCGCCGGCACGCACCGCGCCGCCTGTAAAGAAGGGGCTAAAGTCCAGGTGCGCGCCGTGGGCTTCGTCGGCCAGCACGCGCGCGCCCCGCGCATGCGCTGCGCGGCAGATGGCGGGCATGTCGCTGAGCACGCCTTCATAGGTTGGGCTGGTCAGCACCACCAGCGGCGTGCCGGAGTGCCGGTCCAACGCAGCGCCGACATCATCTGCACAGACGGACGCGCAGGCGCCGGTGGCCGGATCGACAGGCGGGGTGATAAACACCGGGCGCAGCCCGCACAGGGACACCGCGTGAAACGCCGAGATATGGCAGTTGCGCGCCATGACCACGGTGTCGCCATGCTTCGTCAGCGCGCGGATACCGGCTAATATGCCGACTGTGCTGCCGTTGACCAGGTAATAGGTGCGCGCCGCGCCGAACAGGCGGGCAGCGAGCGCCATGGATTGGCGCAGCATATCCCTGGGCGCGTGCAGGTTGTCAAACCCGTCGATCTCGGTGATGTCCAAATGCGCCGAAAGCCCCTTCAGGTAAGGGGCTAACAGCGTGTTGCGCTTATGTCCGGGCATGTGCATGGGCAGCATGCCCGGCAGGGCGTTGTTTAGTTGATCGTACAGCGACGGCATCGCCTTGTCTACTGTCCGCTGTCTGGCTGCGGTGTGGCGGTTGGCAGCGGTTCGGGCACGTCGGTGGGCAGGGGAATCAGCTCAAAAAACTCCTCCCGCGTCGCCTCATAGAGGTGTTCCAGCGTCTTTTTGTCGGCACGACCATTCTGGCTGAGTTTGTTCGCTTTCTGGTAGGCTTTGACTGCCGCTTGTGTGCCCTCGCGGTACTGCCCGGTGATGGTGCCCTGATAGAAGCCTAACTCCTTCAGGCGCGACTGCAGCCAGAACACGTCCTCGCCTTCGGAACCAACCTTCAGTTCGCGGATGGTATCGGGCATCAGGGCGGGGCTGTAGTTGGGCTGCTGCGTCGGGGCGGGCGTGGGTTCGTGGTAATAGGTTTTTTTGTTGAAAGGCCCTGGTTTATGGGCGTACTTCAGCTCGGGGTCCGCTGCCGCCTCCTCGTGGATTGTTACCTCGACCCCCTTGCCGATGTGGTCATACACCCACTTGGCGTCCGCCATGGACAGGCGGATGCAGCCATGGGAGGCGCGCTTGCCCAGCCGGTTGACCGACTTCATGCTGACAGCGCCTGAGGAGTTGAACAGGATGGAGTGGAATGCGATGTCCGAGGTGATCCTCGTCCACCACCTGGCGGTGGCGTTGCCCCAGTTGGGGAACAGCGCTGAACTCGCCTTGCGTCCGGTCAGCACATGCACGCCCACTTTGCTGGGGTAGCTGGTGGTGCCGGTGGAGCACCAGAACACCTTTTCCAGCTTGTTCAGCTCGTTTTGTTCATCACGGCCAAACACCTTGATCAGCTGGTTGTTGACGTCCACTTCCACAGCATACGGCACCGGGGTGGGCGCCGGCGACGGGCGCGGCGTGGCGGACGCATGGACGACATCGGGCTCAAACAGGGCGTTCCACGTTGCCTCATCGACGACGCCATCGGAAACAATGCCATTATAGGTTTGGAACGATTTGACCGCCGCCTGGGTGTGCCGGTAGAATCCGCCTGTGATTTTTACTTTGGCGTCAAAAAATCCCAGCGTCTTCAGCTGCTGCTGCAGCAGCTCCACCCCCTTGCCCTTGCTGCCGTATACCAGCTTGCCGGGAAAGGTGGTATCAGGCTCGGGGGTGGCAGGCCCTGGCGGGGGTGGCGTAGCGCCCGGGTCGGGGGAAGGCATGGCGATATCGTCTGAGTACAGCCGCTGCTGTGTGGCGACGTCGGCCTTGCCCGTCCTCTCGATGCCATTGTCAATTTGAAAGTTGCCGATGGCAGCTGTGGTGCCGTCCAGATAGTTGCCGCTGATTTTGCCCCAGTAATAGCCTAACTCGGACAGGCGCGTCTGCAGCTGTTTGACATCTTCGCCTGACGAACCCTTCTCCAGCGGCCGGTATAGCTCGCCGTATATGATCTCCTGGGTGGCGGCATCCGCCTTGCCGGTTACCTCCAGCCCGTAGGCAGCTTGCACTGCCCGCACTGCTTTTCTGGTGACCTCCATGTAGTTGCCGCTGAGCGGGCCGGCGTAGTAGAGCTTTTTCTTCAGGCGCGTCTGCAATTGCAGCACATCATCGCCCTTGTCGCCGTAGGCGAGCGTTCTGGCTTCGGATACGACAACCTCCGGCGCATCCTCATTCGGCGCCTCCTGCGTGAAGCCGGCAGCAGGTATCATGAGCATGATGGCACATATCAGGCAAAACAAGCGTTTCATCAGCATCCCTCACACAATCGTTTTCAACACCATTGTAATAGTAACGCAACACAATTGCAAGGATATTAAATAACATTTCATATTTTGTAACAAAAACAAAGACAATACAAATATGATGTGCAAAGCTTGCAGTTAGAATCATTGACCACGCACGCATTGATTTGGCACCTTTATTCTGCTATGATGCAAACCTATCATGATATGGACAGGTGGGATATTCGATGGATGTGCTGATGATGATCGCGGTACTGATATGCAACCAGGGCGCCACGCTGGCTTATAAAAAGTTCAGCCTCGTATCGGATGAAAACCAGCGGGGGGCGCCGGTTTTTATCGCTTTCTGGACGGGCATGTTGGGGTTGATTTTAGCAGCGGCTGTGCTGATCATAACGGGGGAATACCGCCTGTCGCCGGTAACCGCGGTGGCGGGCATCATCGGCGGGCTGTGTTTTGCGGCAGCCGGCATTTTGTACGTCCACATCATGGCGACAGGGCCCTTCATATGGTCGGTGATCATGATGAACGTATCCAAATTTATCCCGGTGCTGTACGCTGCGCTGGCGCTGGGCGAGGCCATCACCCTGGCGCAGGTTGTGGGCGTGCTGCTGATTATGTCCATTCTGTTTGTCATGAACATCGGGCAGCAGGGCGACAGCCGGCCGTTCACCATGCGGTGGATGGTGCTGGCTACAGCCTGCATGGTGATCAACGGCGCCATGTTCAGCGCGCAGAAGGCCCAGTCGCACCATATGGCTGGCGAGGAGCTGCTGCAGATGCTGTCCCTGCTGTTTCTGTCATCAGCGGCATCTGCCGGCATCTATTCATTCCTGACGCTGAAACGGGGCGAGTGGCCGCCTGTGAATACGCTGCTTCCGCCGGCGCTGGGGTTGGTGGGATGTGTCGGGTTGGGCAATGTGCTGACCATGGCGTTGATGCCCCGCATCCCCGCTGCCATACAGTTTCCCATCACTGTGGGCTGCGGCATCGTCCTGTCAGCGGTGCTTGGCGTCCTGCTGTATCAGGAGCGGCCGGGCCCGCGGCTGTACCTCAGCATCGCGCTGCTGACGGTGGGCGCCGTGCTGTTGGGAATGTAAGATACTCCTGCAGGAACCATCATCTTCCGTGGTGTATGGTGAATGGGGCAGCCGGTGCGAACAACAAAGCGCGGCGAGGCGCTCCACAGGCGATTGCTTTGGAAAAAATGGTTGACGGCAGGAGCCCCCCGCGCTATAATAAACATACGGTCGCCATCCGCCGTGATGAACGGTGATTACCCAGGCGAGATGAGCGAAGGGAGGGAAATGAGAAGTGTCTGAGATCCGCGTCAAGGAAAACGAAACGCTGGAAAGCGCGCTGAAGCGCTTTAAGCGTCAATGCGCCCGTTCGGGCGTCCTGGCTGAGGTGCGCAAGCGTGAGCATTATGAAAAGCCCAGCGTCAAGCGCAAAAAGAAAGCCGAAGCCGCCCGGAAGCGCAAGCGTTGACCGCGCCTCATGAAAACCGCCGCATGGGCGGTTTTTGTGTGTAAAAACAAGGCTGATGTCTACACTTTTTTGCTCTGAAGGAGCTATATTCTTTAATATATTCGGGAGGGTGTATGAAAAGGATTGGTTCAGTCCTCATGGTGCTGGTAATCCTGCTGTACGCCGCGCCTGCCCTGGCGCAAGCCAGCCAACAGGACCGGACGGAGGCGTCCGGGCAGGTTGCTGCCGTTGACCGGGACGCCCGGCTGGACCGGGCGTTCGACGCCGATGCGCTCACGCTGGTGGAGACAGCCTGGCAGGCCATTGCCGCGGATGATTTCGACTTTCCCGATGCCTTATGGCAGGCTATGGGAACCGAAAAACCAGCCGATCTGCATGCGCAGATGGCAACTGTGCTGACTGATGATGTTGATATAACTGTTTTGTCCATTTCGCCCGGTGGCAACAGCGCCATCCTGACGATGAATGATACGGCTATCGGATATTATGAGGGCAAATACCGCGTGCTGTACCCATCAAAGACCAGAGGCGTGGAGGATATCCATCAAAATCTGGAGACATACAGCGAGAGGCTTGTTGTGAATATCCTGCGCAGCTCGGATGGCGTTGTCTATTCGCGCGATGGCCGCTATGCAGCGATATACAGCACGATGATATCGCTCATGCAGGCGCAGTTTTTCTTAGATCCCATCATTATTGACCTGTCCACCGGCGAGATCGTGCTGACGGCTACCTATGGTAACAAGATTAGGAAAGAGAACACCGGTGTGGTCACCACCGCGTGCTTCTCTGCCGACGGCCGGTATTTTTATTATATACTCTACGGCAACACAACGGAAAATCGCAGCGCGCTTTACCGTTATGACTTGGTCGCTGAAACGACGGAGCTGTGCTGCACCATCCCATACTTTGCCTACTATCCGCAGCTGTCCGAAATGGCTGACGGCAGCCTGATCATGCTGGATGACACGAATAGAATGGATGAACGCACCGGCATCTTGCAGATGATACCTGATGGCAGCCAGTGGCGTGTGACCAGGCATTTGTTCTCCCTGCCTGTCCGCCACTGGTATGTTCAATACCTGGACTATGCTGTCAACACAGGGTATGCGCTGATGGCGGCACGGCCGGACAGAGGATTTGCGTTCATGGCGGTTAAGCCCGAGGAAAGCTATGCCGGCCTCAACCGTTACCTGGCCATCCGCAGGGACAACAACGCCGTTGAAGTGTTAACGGAGGACAGCATGACCGCCGCGCTTGCCGAGGCAGCCCGTGCCGAAGGCGGTATCGACACCGCGCTGCTGCCATACCACTCAATTCAGAAGGCAGTGCTGTCGCCTGATGGACATTATGCGCTGATTTTGACAAGAAATGCCCCCAATACAGCCGATCTGTTTCTTGTGCGGCTGGAGGACCTTTCTTGCCGGAAAGTTGCCGGTATCGACCCCGTGACGATTCAGTTTGGGGCCCTGGCTGCTGCTTACCGTCCCATGATCGAATGGCATGGGGACAGGCTGATCATCGGCACGGACAAAGGGATTCAGATGTTTAGATTTCAATGACTTGAACAGGGGGCATTCCGGTGCAAAACACAAGGTTTGCACCGGGACGCGGGCCTCGCCCTGTCCGATCTGCACGCCTGCATGGGCGATGGCGAACTCAGCGGCACCGGTATCAATCCCCAGGTATGCGCTGAACTGGGAGGGCTATCTGTAACAATCCGGGCATATGCCCACACAGCCGGGACTCCGCTTGACGGGCCCCGGCTTTTTTTATTGCTTTAATGCAACAATTTCATATGCGCCGCTGTTATGATCTGTGAGGCCGATTGGCCACCACACAAAGGCGGTGAATGCAGAATGAAAACCATGCTGGCATCCCTTCTTGCGCTGATCATCACGGCATGTGTATCGGTAAACCCGGCGCGCGGCGAGAGCGCGCCGGGCGGCACGGCGCTGTCCATCCTCAACACCGCGGAGGCGCCCGACCACCCGCGCATGCAGCATGCGCTGTCCGTGCTGCGGCGGGAATACCCGGATGTTCAGGTAGCCTTCAGCGAGGTGTATGACATGCGCGTCCCTGCCACAGCCATGCTGCGGGGCGATCCCTCCATCGACATCGTGGCTGTGCAGGAGTATGGCGGCCTGTGCTCCAGGGCGTTGTACGCTGCCGGCGCGCTGTACGACTTATATGCTTTCCGGGACATCCGGGCGCAGATGGATGCCTGGATCGATATTGATGGGGTGTTCGGCATGGACGGCGGGCTTTTTGGCGTGCCGCAGGCTGTTTACCCATATGTATGGCGGGCCAATGCGCCGCTGTTCGAAGCGCTGCAAATCCCCCTGCCGCGGGCGGACTGGACCTGGCAGGATTTCTTTTCGCTGTGCCAGGCTGTGGGGGAGATCAACGCCCGGCAGGGTACGCAGTATGCTGTGTTGGCGGACCGGTCTTTTCCCTACATCCTCAACCAGTACAACATGAACCACATCGATATCGGCAGGCAGATTGCTGCCTTTGACACCCCGGCGTTTGCCTGGCTGATGGATTCCTGGCGGACGGCGCAGGACATAGGCGTGCTGCTGCTGTCCGACGATGCAATCCATCTGGACCCCATGCCGGATCACGCGCTGCTGCAGGTTATGCAGGGGCAGTATGACATGCTGCGCGATACGCCGTTGGTCCTGCCGCCCCGGCTGGATGCAGCCGACCGCTTTCCCGCGGTGACCATCGCGCTTGTTTTGAACCGGCATTCACAGAACGCCGAAATTGCCGCGCGTTTCTTAAGCCACTACGCCTCCCCGGACGCCCTGCGCGCCGCCGGCATTGAAAACACCGGCCTGCTGCTGCGGGAGCAGGCGCCCCCGGAATACGGGCAGGCGGATATCAGCCCGGAGGCGGCGGTGCAGCAGCCGGACCTGTACTGGCTGTACCTGATGGAACACGGCACGCAGGAATTCTTCGACGGCCCCATCATCCGCTCGCAGATGATGGACCTGTACCCACGGTTTATGCGGGGCGAGGTGACGGCTGCGCAGTTTGCGCGCCTGGTGCAGCAGGTTGCCGATGAAGCATTTGCTCAATAGCTGAAGGAGGGAAATTGTATGAAACGCATAGTTGTTTTGACGTTGTTGGCGGCGCTGCTGTTGGGTGCCGGCGCTGATTGCATGGCGGCGGAGCAGCCGGTGCTCCGCATCTATGGGGTGCAAAACCGCCTGGAGCAACACCGGGCAGCCGGCATGTTGCTGGACGGCATACGCGCCGAAGCCTCTGAAACGGGCTATGGCGAGGTGGCGCTGGCCCAGGCGCTGCTGCTGGCGCCGGACAGCCTGGACGTGCTGGTATTGCAGACCGACATGTTCGATATTCCGCGCATGATGGAAAAAGGCTGGCTGATGGACCTGGGGCAGGATGGCGAGCTGGCGGAGAGCGCGCAGCAGGCCTATCCTGCCCTGGCAGAGGCCGGCATGCGGGACGGAAAGCTGTATGGCATCCCGGTCGGCCTGGCGGCGCGCACCTGGTTTGCCGACGAGCAGGCTTTTGATGCCCAGGGCGTACAGCCCCCGGCTACATTCGGGCAGCTGTGTGCCCTGGTGGCGGACTGGCAGCAGGGTGGGGACGAGGACGTGCTGCCCTACATGCTGATGAGCGCCTCTAACTACCGGGACGATCTGTACTGGAAAGCTGTTCAGATGTACCTGCATGACCAGGTGCAGCGGCAGGCTGCGCCCCTGCGCTTTGATACGCCCCTGTTCCGGGCGATGATGGCGGCTGCCGATGGGGTATGGGCAGACCGGGTGCCCGCCGCCAGGCGGGACCCGGACGGCATCATCCGGCGGCAGTACCTCTTGAAGGATGGCATGCAGGAATACAGCCTGATCAACCGCACAGAGGAGCTGGACAGCCCTCCGGTGCAGTATGCGCCGCTTTTGTTGTCGGCGGAGGCGTCGTCGCAGCCCTCTTTCCCCGTTGTCGGCACGCTGATTGCCGTCAACGCCCGTTCAGGGCAGAAGGAGGCAGCGCTGCAATACCTGAAAGCCTTCTGCGCCGCCCTCTCCGAGCAGGACAGGCGGATGCTCAGCCCGCAGTGCGAGCCTGTTGAAAACCCGAATGCCGCGCAGGCGCGCCAGCAGGATGAGCAGGCGCTGGCCGCCGCCCGAAAAGGCATCGAGAACAACGACGACAACAAGGCCGAGCTGGCCCAGCTGGTCATCGAACTGGAAATCAGGCTGGCGGCGGGCTACGATGCCGGCGGGTACATCATCAGCCCGGCTGCGCTGCACGAGTACCGCACCCTGATGACAAAAGCCGTCCTGCAGGGCTTTCAGGCCAATGCCGTCATCACCAATTCCGATATCTTCACTGTGTTTAAGCGCTTTGCTGCCGGGCAGATCGACATCGAGCAGTTCATCCGGGAGGCGGACAGCAAGCTGCGCCTGATGGAGTTAGAAGGGTTTTGACCGGCAGGCCGGAAAACAAACAGGCGGATGGTATATAATATTTTTGCCCTGCCTCGTCTAATGGGTGTGGAGGTGTTGTGGTGGAGGGGACCCGGCTGGAGTGCGCCGATCCGGACAGCATCATCGAGCAGATGATGCGCGAGCACGCGGACTATGTCCTGCGGCTCTGTTTGCTATATTTGAACGACTACCATTTAGCGGAAGACGCCATGCAGGAAACCTTCATCAAGGCACACCGGGGGCTTTCCCGCTTCCGGGGCGACAGCAGCGCCCACACCTGGCTCACCCGCATCGCCGTCAACACCTGCAAGGACATCCGCCGGTCCGCCTGGATGCGCCATGTCAACCGCGGCGTGCGCTTAGAGGACCTGCCTGAGCCGTCCGTCCCTGCCGCGGAAGCCGACGACACGCTGATTGAAGGCGTGATGGCCCTGCCGCGCAAGCTCAGGGAAACCGTGCTGTTGGTGTACTATGCCGGGCTGACGGCCCGGGAGACGGCCCTGGCGCTGTCCGTCTCAGTGCCTGCGGTGTACAGCAGGCTTAAAAAGGCGCATCAGCTGTTAAAGACCGAACTGGAGGGGTGGTACCATGGCGAATTATGACAACCTGAAGCCCCTGAAAACCGCTGTCGACCGGCGCCTCTCCGGCGTGAAGGCCACCGAGGAGCACATCGCCCATGTGCTGCATGCGGCCCAAGGCCGCCGGCGCGTCAGCGCGCGCGCGCTGGTCGTTGCCCTGGCCCTGATGGCGGTGTTGACCACGGCGCTGGCGGTGACCTGGCCCACGACCGTGCGCTGGATTCAGGGCATGTTTGGCGATGGCTGGGCCAATGAGCTGCAATCCGGCGTCCTCATGGAGATACACCAGACAAAAGTGCTGGGCGAAGTGCAGTATGAATGGCTGGAAACCATCCATGTGGGCGAAGCCGGCGAGGAAAAGCCCGCCTTCTCCTATGCGGACAACAGCCTGTTCGGCAGCGTGCGCATCACGCCGATAGAGGGCGCCAACATCGTGCTGCTGCCCGAGGATACCGAACCAACCATGTTTCCCGGCTACAACAGGCACAAAGGGGAAATGGCTCCGCAAGGCGCGCTCAGCTATCTGGACCTGGCCCTTGAACGGCAGGCAAGGATGATCATGGCCAAGGCGGTGCCCCATGGCATCCTCATCGACGGCAAGCTGCAGGAGGAGTATGAGATCATGTACGACTACAGCAGCCATCCGGATGGCAGCCTGCTCTATCATTTTCAGATTCCCATGGTGCATGCCAGCAGGGAATATACCATCCGCCTGCGCCTGAACAACTGGGAGGTAACCCGCGATGGCGCCTGGCTGCGGGAGGAACCCCAAGACACCTGGCTAAAGGATGACTGGACCATCACCATTCGGCCGGGGGAGCGCTGAAGGCAGAAGGCGATCCATCCGGATCGCCCTTGGTACGAAATTCGTTTTGCGCTTGGAGTTGGTATTACTCCCCTTCCAGCTCCATCAGCCTGGCCTTTTGGTTCAGGGACTCGGCAAACGCCTGGGCGCTTTGGTTGCCCTGCACATAGCGGCGCAGCTCGTTGTAAATGCTTTCGCCGCCAGGCTCGTAGTAGTTGGTGAAGGGGTTCACCGGAGGGAAGAACAGGTAGGGGGCTACCTGCTGCTGGTAGAAGGTCAGCTCATCGGCTGTAATCATATACTGGTAGTTGGGGCGCTGCTGCTCCACCTGGGCCAGGTGGGCATCCAGGCGCTCCTGTGCGCTGCGGCCGGCGGGGGTGTCCGCCCCTTCCCTGGCAATGGCGGCTCGCAGCTGGGCCTCCTCCTGGCTGGTTTCCTCCAGCCAGGCGGCATAGCCTGGCTGTTCCACCGGCTCCGTCCAGCCCGGGTAGAGGGCGGCACGGTGTTCCGGCTTCATATGCTGGATGGCTGTGCGCACATAGTCCAGGGCCAACTCGGGGTTTTCTGTCTGGCTGTTGATGAAGTATATAAACAGCCGCGCGGGCTGCACCTTGGCGCCGCCTTCGGTAAGCGACAGCACGATGATGTCCTCGTCCATCAGATCGCTGCTGCCCTCGCTTAATACAAAGGGCATTTGTTCGGAGTATTTGGGCATGCGCTGGCTGTCAATCAGCTGGAGGCCGTTGATAAAAGCAGGGTCGGTAAAATCCAGGCTGCCGTGCTGGCTGTAGCGGTAGTTGATAAAGTGTGTAAGGAAGTTCGCCTTTAACAGGGCAGCTAAGTTCGTCGCCTCCATTGGCCGGACTTGATCCCCCAGGCTGCGCGGCCAGCTGCCCGCCCACTGTATCAGCGCTTCAAAGCTTTGGGGCAGGTCGGCGCGGGTCATGCCGATTTCCTGTAAGAATTTTTCGTAGTAACACAGCACATCTATCCCATCTACCCGCAGGGGAATGGCGTACAGTTTGCCGTCCATCATCACCTGGTTTTGGATGAACGGATGCATCTCCTGCACGGCGGCAACCAAATCCTCTTGCCCGCTTAGATCCATGCAATACCCTTTTTGAACCAGGGCAGGCAAATTATATTGCTGGGTGTCCATCAGCATCACATCAAACGGCAGCATGCCGGTTTGGATGCGCTGTCCCAATTCCCCGGTATTGACGCTCTGGTTTGGGTCTATCTGCATTTGGAAGCTCAAATCCACATCCGGCCGCAGGTTCATGAACGTGCCATAGTTGCCGCCATAATAATCAAAGCCCGGCGATTCGCCTAAGATGTGTAGCTGTCCGGCGCTGACCTCCTGCGGATCCGCCAGGAAAAGCCCGTTCTGATGTACGCTTAGCAGTCCGCCCTCCATGATAATGCCGGGGTTGCTCCAGCCGTTGCCGTTGACCGGCATGTTGCGCAACACTTGGGGCGGGCCGGACATGGGCCAGCTCCACAGCTTTGATTGGCTTATGTACAACACAGCGTTGCGGGCTTTATCAAACGCCATGGCTTCGGGACGCTCCGGAATGTCCAGCTGCTGGCTGGTTTTGCCGGTGGCGGTATCCAAGATACAGAGGCGGCCAAACACCTTCTCCTTTTCGTACATGCTGAAGCCCAGCGCGACCCGGCCATCGCCCAGCAGGGCAAAGCCGTGCAAGCCGCGGCTTTGGTCAAAGGCTTTCATGGCGTTTTGCTTCAGGTCAAAGCGGCACAGCACATATTGGTCATTGTTGCGCGCGTCCATCATCAGCCACAGGGCGGTGCCGTCATACACCATGTGCTTAATGTGGCTGCCGCTGTGGCCGCCCTTTACCTCCCGGACGGGGATGGCGATGGTTTTGGGCAGACCCTCTTTCTCGGCATACATCAGGTGCAGCACATTGGTGTCGTAATCTACATAATATACCCCGCCGTTGATACAGCACATGCCCATGATGGTGTCTGTTCTGCCGCGATCCTCTACAAGCGGCAGGGGTTCAAGTTGGCTGTGCCCGGCGCGGAAGCGAAACAGCAGGCCGTTCATGGTGCCCACATAGGCGGTCTGTCCATCTCCCATCAGGAAAAACGCATAGTCCTCCTCAATCGGCAGGGAGCGGCTGGCTGAAAGGCCGGAGCCAGGCATCAGCAAAAGCGTCAGCGCCAGCAGCAGGGGCAGGGTGCGGCGGGATCGATAACATATCGTCATGGGAATACCTCCTTCATGGTTCTGTCCATTAGACGAGATAGTGGGAGGTTTTTATAGACCGGGTATTCCCCTGTGTTTGATCGTGCTATAATGAACCGAAACCAATGAAAGCGAGGACCGGCTATGCAGGTGACGACCAACAACCATTTGAAAGTGTGTTTGATTCAGCCACCCTACGTGATATGTGCTTCCCAGGCGGATGCGTGCTTTGATTTCAAGCTTCGGATGGCAACCCGGACGCCGCGCACCATGAATACATCGAATATGGCAGAAAACCGTGGCAATACAGGCCGGCGGGCAGCGCAATGATCCCGCCCGAAAAATGGCTTGGCTACCCCAGGGTCTGCGCCCACAGGGGGTTCAGCACCATTGCGCCGGAGAACAGCATGCCGGCTTTCGGCGCCGCCGTTGCGCTGGGCGCGGAGGAAATTGAGTTTGATCTCTGGCCCACTGCGGACGGGGAAATTGTGTCCTGCCACGACCGCAATTTGGAAAGGGTGAGCACCGGCACCGGCCTGATTACCGACCACACCCTGAGCGAGCTGAAGCAGTACGACTTTGGCGTCAAGTTTTCGGAGCAATTCAAAGGCCTGCCCATCGTTACCTTTGAGGACATTTTAAAAAAGTTCTCCTGCCAGGTGATCATGAACATCCATGTCAAACCGCTGTCGAATACCGAACCATATCCCGAGGACATCATGAAGAAAATCGTTGCGCTCGTCAGGCGGTATGATGCCGACAAGCACGTCTACTTCATGCTCAAAACAGATAAGCAGATCGAGCAGTTCAAGGATTACGCGCCGGACATTCCCGTCTGTGTGGGACATATGGCGTCCGAGCCACGGGACATCGTCGACCGTGCGATCGCATACTGCTGCGAAAAAGTGCAGCTGTTCAAGCCTTACTTCAACCGGGAGATGATCGAAAAGGCGCACCGGCACGGCATTGTATGCAACGTGTTCTGGTCGGACGACCCGGCTGAAACCCGGGAGTTCCTGAAGATGGGCATCGATACCATCCTCACCAACGACTATCAGCTGATTTCTCAGGCAGTGCAGCGGTGAACTGCTGATTCAACGATGCCAATTAGCCCAGCAGCAAGTGGAAGCACCATGAACCGCACTGCCTTCTTTTACAGCGCCTCAGCGGCAGCGCGGATGGTTTTGACCACTTCGTTGATTTTCTGATCATCCCAGTCGCAGTGCAGGAACTGGTAGACGGTACGGCTGAGGATGTCCAGCGTTTTAGGGCACGAATCGACCGTGGTGTCCAGGCGTAGCCCGGCGTTTTGAGGGTCTTCATAGGGGTTCAGCGCACGGGACGGCGCGCCGCGCTTTTCCAAAATGGGCGTCCACTCGCGGTAGACGTGTTTGCCGGTGTTGATCGGGCGGGTGCCGCCGATGAGCTTTTCAAACCGCTCGGCTTTTTCCACCGTGTCGAATATAAAAGGGATGCACACGCCGCAGTCGCCCTCAATGTCGTGGGAGGGGTTTGCTTTCAGGCCCGGTACATCGGCAACCGCGTCCATGACGGTCTTTTTCACGCGGCGCAGATCAGCCAGGATGCCGTCAAGCCGTGTGAGCTGCACGCGCATGATGGCGCCGGTGATCTCGCTGACGCGCATGTTGGTGCCGGTGTACAAGGGTTCGGTAATGGGCGTTTCATAAGTCCAGAACGGGGTGCCGCAATCATGGTAAATGATGGCGCGCTGGTACAGCTCGATGTCGTTGGTGACCATGGCGCCGCCTTCTCCGGCCGATATGATCTTGAAGTAGTTAAACGAGTAGGCGCCGCAGTCGCCGATGGTGCCGAGGCGTTTGCCGCGGTAGCTGCCGCCGTCTGCCTGGCAGGCATCCTCGACCACATAAAAGCCGTATTTTTCTTTCAGCTCCATCAGGCGGGCCATGTTGCACGGGAAGCCCTGAATATGAACCGGGATGACGCACTTGGTGTTCTTTGTGATCTTTCTCTCTAAGTCATCCATGTCCAGCGTCATGGTTTCGTCGATCTCGGTGACAACCGGGATGGCGCCCACGGACAGCACGGCAACGGCGGTGGCCATGAAGGTGTAGGCAGGCACGATGACTTCATCGCCCGGGCCTATGCCCAGCGCCGCCAGCGCGGCGGTCAGTGCGCCGGTGCCGCTGGAAAGGCACAGGCAATGGGCTGCGCCCATCTTTTCACTAAACTCTTTTTCAAAGTTGTTCACTTCCTGAAACTTGCTGCCAATCCGGAACAGCTGATGGCTGGTCAACACCCTTTCTACGGCTTCAACTTCGGGTTTTCCCATTCGATACATGTTGTCTTCCTCCTTAAGGTCTGGTGATTTTGCCCATCTGAGATTTTTTCAGAAGGTTCAGGTAGTTCGTCGCGAAGATTTTTTCCTTGTCCGCATCGGGCAGCGGGCTGAAAGCCACGCGCCCGAAATCAAAGTTGGTGCCCAGGTTGATCGCATCGGTGCCGAAAATGATGCGATCGGCGCCGATCATATCGACCAATTCCTCATAGGCGATCTCGTTCCACAGCGATCCGCAGGTTTCCAGATGGAAGTTGGGCACCTGCCGGACGATCTGCACGGCCTTCAGTGTCAAGCTTTTGCTGCCGCCGCCCAGGTGGGCGCAGATCAGGTGGAGGTTGGGGTGGGTCTCCGCCATCTCGCGCATCACTGCCAGCGACGGAGTATCCGCCCATGTATGGCATAGCAGCGGGCAGCCGGCTTCGTTGGCAAAGTTGGTGGCATAGCGGTAGACCGGATCGGTATAGTCGCCATTGTAGCCGCCTAAAAACTTGAGCCCCACAAACGCCGGGTTTGCGCCGAAGCGGGACAGGTTTTGCTTCAGCACCGACAAGCCGCCGAAGGGCGCCACCGAAATGTAGCCATAGATGCGGCCCGGATATTCCTTGGCGGCATCGGCTGCAGCCTGATTGGCTTCCGTGGTCATGGCGTCAACAAGGGCGTGGGGTGCGGTGACGCAGCAGTCGATGCCCAGCCGGTCGTAGGTGTCGATGAAGGCTTTCAGCGTCGTCTGCTCCGGCGGCTGGTGCCAGCCGGACTTATAGTAAGGGGTGATGTGCGTATGCGCGTCGATGATAAAAACATCGAGCGGCTTGCGCTGATAAGCCTGGTCGCGGATGGTCACAGGCGCACACCTCCTTTCAGCCGTTCAAAGTTCGCGTAAGCGATGTTTCTGCGGTCGGCTTCGGAAATGGCGGCATACATTAACAAGCCCAGCGCGCCGGCCGGCACGAAGAAGGGCAGCCCGCTGCCAAAGAGCAGCCTCTCGCTGCCGAACTTTTCAACAATTTCTTCAATTTGGTAGCAGTCGAGCATCGTGCTGATGTCGAAGTATACGTTTTTTGTATACTTGAGCAGCGGGTTGATGATGCGGGATTCGTTCAGCCCATGCCGCAATATGATAAAGGGCACGTGGGGAAACGCTTCAGCCAGCTCCGGCAGCGTGTGCCAGAACAGCCGGGAATAGCTGCCGCCCACAATCAGCGGCATGCGCGATTCATTGAGCGGGCGCAGCAGATCGCGCGCATAGAACTTATCCATCAAAAAATGGCTCTCATCGCCCTGGTGGACGCGCACCGCGCCAGGCTTCAACAGGGCGAGGCGTTCCAACGCATCGCCTTCCCCGGGCAACCCCAGGTCAGCCAGCGAAGGCTCCAGCAGCAGGCACGCCATGATGCGCTCCGGATGCTGCGCGGCGATATCAACCATCTGCCTGTTGCCCGTATCGGGCACCCGATCGGCTAAGGAATGCCAGGTTAGCGCAGCTGATATCCGGTAGTCATCCATGTAGCGGAGGAGCCCCTCTTCATCTGTGTAGCGTTCGGACTGTGTAGCCGCGCCCAGCGCGGCATTGATATCCAAAATTCGCATATCATCATCTCCTTGGATGTATTATACATGCTTTTACATCTTCTGATGCATCAATCCAACAGGCTAAGTTGGTGAATGCTAAAATCCATGTCGCTTTCGGTGACATGGATTTTAGCATGGAAACAATAAGGATCAACGATGCAGCGTTTCATCCGACAGCTTCTGATAGTATTTGAGCAGTGCGCTGTGATCACAGTTTTCATCCCCATCATGGCGTAGCACTTTCATCATTTCAAGAATCGCTTGCGTTAAGGGGATGGGAGCATCGACCGTGCTGGCGGCATCGACCACATTGTTCAAATCCTTGATGTGGAGCCCAATGCGGAAACCGGGCTGGAAATTCTGATCCATCATCATCGGCGCCTTGGCGTTCATCACGGTTGAACCAGCCAGGCCGCCCTTGATGGCTTCGAATATTTTTTCCGGTTCCACGCCGCACATCTGTCCCATCTGCAGGGCTTCCGCTAGCGCGGCAATGTTGACGGCGACGATTATTTGGTTACACAGCTTGGTGACGTTGCCTGCGCCAATCTCGCCACACCGCACAACAGACGACCCCATCTTGCCCAACAACCCTTTGCACTGGTCAAAAATTTCTTGCTTGCCGCCCACCATAAAGGCCAGCGTCCCGTCAATGGCTTTGGGCTCGCCGCCGGATACAGGGGCGTCCAGCATTTCGATTCCCAGCTTTTCCAGTTCAGCGCTGATTTCGCGGGAAGCAATGGGGTTGATCGAGGAACAGTCCAGCACGATCGTTCCTTTTTTCATGGTCTTTGCAGCGCCGTCCTCTCCAAACAACGCTTCTTTGACATCAGGGGAATTAGGAACCATGGTGATCACAATATCCGCTTGCGACCCTACATCCATATTGGATGCCCCGGCAGAAGCGCCGCACGCCACTAGTTCTTCAACGGCCTGAGGCGCGAACTTGTCTGCCACAACCACATCATATCCTGCTTTGACCAGATTTTTCGCCATCGGTTTGCCCATGATGCCTAAACCGATAAATCCAATTTTTTTCATTGTACCCTACTCCTTTCAAGTGTAAAAATTAAACAATTGCCTCTTTAACGCGCTCCACGATGTCCTGGGGCATCAGATGGTACGCGGTTAGCAATTCCTCATAGGTTTGCGCGGATGTTCCAAAGCAATCCTGAATGCCCATGCGCAGCACTTTGATTCTGCTTTCAGCCGGTCCCTCCGCCAGCGCTTCACACACAGCCGATCCCATGCCGCCGATCACGCTGGCTTCTTCCACTGTGACAGCGCCTTTCATTCCTTTCGCCGCAGCCTGCACGCCTTCAATGTCCAGCGGTTTGATCGTATGAAGGTTGATCACCCTGATAGAAATACCATCAGCTTCCAGTGTTTTTGCTGCTTCCAGTGCCTGGTATACCATATATCCGGTTGCAAAAACAACGGCGTCGCTGCCGTCGCGCAGCTGTGTTGCTTTGCCAAATTCAAAGGGAGCATTGACCTCTGTTGCCAGAGGCACGGCATTGCGGTTCAAACGAATATAGCAGGGGCCTTCCAAATCGGCGATGGCTTTTACGATTTTCTTTGTTTCGTAATAGTCAGCCGGAGAAAAGACCTTCATATTGGGCAGCACGCGCATCAGCGCGATGTCATCAACGGATTGATGCGTCTTTCCATCGCCAAAATCTGAGAGGCCGGCAGAGGATCCGCAGATTTTGACGCTTAGCCGGGGGATCGCAACGGATGAACGGATTTGATCATAGGGGCGCCCGCTGGCAAACACAGCAAAGCTGCTGGCAAAAGGCACGTGCCCTGTCAACGCCAGCCCCGCTGCAGCGGAGATCATATTGGCCTCCGCAATGCCCATTTGGAAATAGCGATCCGGAAATTCACTGCCAAACAGATGGGACATCGTGGATTTGCCCAGATCGGCTTCCAGGGCTACCACGTTCTTTTTTTCATGCCCTAATTCTACCAGCGCTTCGCCGTATGCATTTCGCATATTCATCTTGTTCATGGTGATACCTCCTCCCGCATTTTTGCGATGCTTGCCAAAGCCAGTTGATATTCATCTTCCGTCAAAGCGGCGTTATGATAGGCAGCCTTGCCCTCCGCAAAGGGAAACCCTTTTCCCTTTACTGTGTTTGCAATAATGGCGGTGGGCATTCCGCTGCACAGCCTGGCGGCATCCAATGCTTTTAGAATCTGCAGCATATCATGGCCGTCAATCTCGATCGCGTTCCAGCCAAACGCTTCCCATTTTTCCTTTATCCGGTCATTGGGAAGCACATTGTCTACTGTATCGGTAGCCTGCACGTCATTTTTGTCAATAATCGCAACGAGATTATCCACCTTATGGGCGCTTCCGGCCATGGCTGCTTCCCAAATCTGCCCTTCATTCAACTCCCCATCGCCTACGATGCAATAAACACGGCTGTCGCTGCCATCCAGACGGAGGCCAAGCGCCATTCCCAAAGCAATGGACAGCCCCTGACCCAGCGAGCCGGTCACCGCTTCAATCCCGGGCGTATGGTCCATATCCGGATGGCCTTGAAGCGTTCCATCCAGTGTTTTTACTTTTTTCAGGTCTTCCCGGCTGACATAGCCCAGCTCGGCAAACGCCGCGTACTGCGCTAAAACAGCATGTCCTTTGGAAAAAATACAGCGATCACGCCGAGGATCCTTTGGATCTGCATAGACCTTCATGTGCTTAAAGTACAGCGCGGCGGTGACATCCATGATCGAACTGCTGCCACCCAAATGCCCCACCTTGCCGACAGGGATCATTTCAAGCAGGTTAGCGCGCAGATCAACGGCCATTCTCTTCAACTCACGAATTTCCTGATCGGTATAAGACACGAATTCCACTCCTTTTTTATATGATGTTTAATAACACGTTACACCGCCGTCAATTGGCAGCGCAACACCGTTGATGAATCCGGCTTCTTCACTTGCCAGGTACAGCACCGCATTTGCAACATCCAATGTGCTTGCCAGCCTGCCGAGGGGAACTTCACCAAGCCGCTCGGCTTTTCTCTGTGGATCCTGGAACAGAACCTGTACGAATGGCGTGTCAACTGTGCTTGGGTGAATGGAATTGCAGCGGATGCCATCCTTTGCGTAGCGTGAAGCAATGGCCTTTGTCAGGAGGGTCACAGCTCCTTTGGAGGCGGTATAGGCTTCCGGCGTATACTTGTGCCCAATCAGTCCGCACACCGAGGATGTGTTGATAATGGCGCCGCCGCCCTGCTTTCGCATAACAGGAATGGCGTATTTGCATCCTAAGAACGTGGAGCCCGTGTTGACTTTCATCATGGTGCACCATTCATCGATGTTCATTTCTTCAACAGGCTTGCGGATATTGATGCCGGCGTTGTTGACAAGCACGTCCAGCCTGCCGTAGGTATCCACTGCCAATTTGACCGCATTGCTCCAGTCCTCTTCGCTGGTAACATCCATGTTGACAAACCACGCATCCCCGCCGGCGGAGAGGATTTCGTCGGTTGTCGCCTGTCCTTTCTCCGCATCCAAATCAAGCAGCCAGACTTTAGCCCCGTGTTTGCTCAACACCTTGGCCATCTCGCTGCCCAAGCCCCCGCCTGCGCCGGTAATCAGGATGACTTTTCCCTTTACATTCAACCAACTCGCCTTCTTTCACAATCAGATATGCATTGAAAACGGATGTCAGCTTTGTTGGCTTTGTCATAAATGCTGACAAACAAAAAATCATATACCGTATACCGTAAACGTTAACCGGAATACCGTATACTGATTATGCTTGAATTATAGTTCACCTTCTCTGTGTTTGTCAATACGTCGGCGTACGTGCTATGTAGTGTACAGTTTGTCGCTGCGACCGTATGAAACTCAACATGATGCATTGTCCAATTTTGTTGACTAGTGCACTCAAAAAGTGGACATGAGAAGGCTTCAGATTCGCATGTGGGAATCAAGCTACCGTCGGTAATTGAGATATCCGCTGAGATATTCGAAAACAAACTTGATAATGCTTGAATAGTATTCGGGGACCAAGTTTTCTGTTCTTGACATGGAGTACAATTAATCCACATAAGGAACCATCTTCTTTCTTCATGGTTTTTATAGCTTCTTCCTTGCTTAAAGTCCCAGACGGTCTCCGCCGCGTACAATACATGCTGTACCGACACCGTACTGCCGAAGAGAATTGGCACAGGCTTGCCCCACTTCATGAACCGGGATCTTACTTCCTGCGGACCTGAAAACGGGATCCGTCAGCTCAGTCATCAACGACAACCACCTTAATCAGGTTATCCTCGTGGTTTTTCAGTTTTTCAAAATAAGTGACGGCCTCATCTAGGCGGATCTCTTTGGAGATCAGGGGGCGGACATCCAGCTTACCTTCATTCAGAAGACCAACCACCTCACCAAACTCTTTGTATCCGTACAGGAATGAACCATAAATATTCAATTCCCTAGTGACGACCTCCTGCATATTCATTTCGATCATCTTGCGGTTGTTGCCGATCCATACTGCCTTTCCGCCAAAGCGAAGGGTTGACATCACCTGCTGTACCGTAGGCGCAATCCCAACGGCTTCAAT
The DNA here is from genome assembly GCA_050952845.1 of Christensenellales bacterium. Classification (GTDB taxonomy): domain Bacteria; phylum Bacillota; class Clostridia; order Christensenellales; family Aristaeellaceae; genus JAGVSV01. The sequence continues at coordinate 2,594,963 of JBMNLP010000001.1, read as the reverse complement.
GCTGCAGTCAACACCCATACCGCCGGTATGTTCCAGCACCACAGCCTTTGGATCTTCCTTTGAGGGATTGATGGTAACATCCGCACCAAGGCTCTTTGCAACTTTAAGCCTGTCATCATCCATATCGGAAACAAAGACTGTTCCGGCGCCTTTGATCTTCGCGCATACCATCGCCAGAAGGCCGATGGTTCCGGTGCCAGCAAGGAAAACATTTTTACCGGCTAGACCCCCTAGATGGCCAACACCGCGGTAAGCAACCGCCAGCGGTTCCATTAAAGAGCCGGTTACCGGAGACACCCCTGGTGCCACTAAGAAGCAGCATTTCTCGGGCACACAAAGATATTCCGCAAAAGCTCCGTTCTCCGCAAGCACGCCATACGAGCGTTTATTCAAGCAAAGATGGACATCCCCTTTTTGGCACATCTCGCATTCGCCGCAGAAATTGACAGGATAAACCGCCACAAGATCTCCGGGTTTCAGGTTTTTGACACCTTCAGCGCACTGCGTTACCTCGCCGCAGAATTCATGCCCCATGATCATAGGCTCCAGACGGCGTCCTGTCAGCCCCTGGTATCCTGCCACATCGCTTCCGCAGATTCCACAGGCTTTAATACGCAGTTTCACCTCTCCTAATTCCGGAGATACATCTGGAACGTCGGTAAAGCTAAGCTTATTGGGGCTCTCATAAACCAATGCTTTCATTTTCCTCCTTCAGCCATAGCCCCATTCATCGGGCACGGCTCTTTCGCCAAGACGGGATGACTTGCAGCATCAATACGATGATCAGAAGTAGTCCTGTAATGATTTGTTGCCACCAGGAATTGATATTGCCCTGTAGGTTGATCATATTACCTATAATGGCAAGAATAAACACACCGTAAATCGTGGTTTCGATCTTGCCGGAACCGCCCGCCAAGGATGTTCCGCCAATCGCTACGGAAGCAATCGCATCCATCTCCCAGCCGTTGCAGGCCACAGGCTGTCCTGTACCTGCTCTGGAGACCAGGATCAATCCCGCCAGCGCGGAGGCAAAACCAGAAATCGCATACACCGCAATCTTGATCCTGTCCACACGGATCCCCATCATCTGTGCCGCATCTTCATTACCGCCCACCGCATAGATCTGCCGGCCGAACTTCCTGAACTTCAGGATATAAATGAAGACCAGAGCAAACACCAGGAAGATCAGGAAAATCAGCGGCAACGGACCCACCGCGATTTTGGCGATCTTCGGCAGCCATTTCTTGGGCGTCCCGGAGATGCGCATGGTCTCGCCGCTGGTCATGACCAGAGAAATACCCCTGGCGATCAGCTGAAAACCTAATGAAGAAATGATGGGCGCCACCCGCATCTTTGAAATGACAAAGCCGTTTAGGAAGCCAAACAGCGTGCCGATCAGTAGCGGAAGGATCAGAATGATCAGAGGATTTTCTGTGAAACTCAGGTATGCGGAGATCACTGAAATCATCGAACAGATTGCGCCGACCGAAAGATCAATGCCACCGGTTAAAACTACCATGGTCATGGCTACGGCAATCAGTCCGATCATTGAATTCTGCCGTAGAAGGTTGTATATATTGGTCCAGGTGCGGAAAACAGGATAAGAGATAGCAGCGATAATGGCAATAAGGATCAGCGCTATGAGGGCACTTTGCTTTGAAAAGAAATTTTTTAGACTTGTCATAGCATTCGCCCTCCTTTACCGCCTTTTTTCCTGCTGAATAAATACCGCTATGATAATGATCAAGCCCTTCATTACACGGGCATAGGCATAATGGATATTGTTCATGTTGATAGTGATCGTGATCAGCTGGATGATCATCGCACTGATGATGGTTGTCAGGATTCTTGATTTACCGCCTGACATGGATGTGCCGCCGATCGCGACTGACGCGATGGCATCCATGTCCGCTAGCGCACCAAGATTGGTCGGATCCGCCGCACTGGTCCTTGAGGAAACCAGCAGACCGGCGATGGCTGCGATAAACGCGCTGATCATATACACTATGATCTGCACCTGTGTGGTCCGGATACCGCAAAGCCTTGCCGCCTGTGGATTCTCGCCGATCGCCTGCACATGGTAGCCAAACACGGTGCGTTTAAGGATGAATGCTGCTACCAGAACAAATCCCACCTCGATTACAAACTGGATCGGAACATTACCGGGAAGTCTAAGGATACCCACGGCATTGAACGGCGTATTGGAAAATGAAAGGATCTTGCCGTTAGCGATCAGCTGTGTTAGACCCCTGGCGATGATGTAGGTTGTAAGGGTCACGATGATCGGCTGCATTTTAAAAACGGAAATCATAAACCCGTTTAGAAAGCCAAACAGTAATGAAACCAGCAGCGCCATCACAATGCCCAGAAAAATACTCATGGGAAACACCGGATAGATTCCATTCATGATAACCGCATTTATGGCACCGGCTACCCCCATCACCGAACCCACAGAAACATCGATACCGCCGCTGGAAATGACAAAAAGCATGCCCAGGGAAGTGATGATGATTGGGAAGGCCTGAATAAACAGGTTCCACATGGTGTTTACAGCCAGGAAGTTCTTGTTGGATATTGCATTGATAATGATCAGGAGCAGAAATGCGTATACCGCGCCGAACTTTTTTAAATGATCATTCAATCCGGACCTGGAAATTAAAGTCTTTTGTTTCACCTCAGCCACGGGCTACCTCCGTTTCCCTCGTGCTTTTCGCGATATGTTTCATGATATTCGCTTCCGTAATCTCCTCGCCGCAAAGTTCCGCTGAATTCCGGCCGTCCCGGATGACAACCACCCGATAGCAGTTGCGAATTAGTTCCTCCAGTTCTGAAGAGATGTAAAGTACACTGATACCGTTCTCGGAGAACTGTCTAATTAGTGCTTCAATCTCTGACTTTGCGCCTACGTCGATACCACGGGTTGGCTCGTCCAGGATGATCAGTCTCGGTCTCATGGATAGCCATCGTCCTAATAGCACCTTCTGCTGGTTTCCGCCGGAAAGGTTGCAGATAAGTTGATCCTGACTCGGGGTTTTGATCTGGATAGATTCGATGTATTGATCTACAATTTCCTTCTGTTTGCGCCGATTGACCACACCAAACCGAGATATGCGCGGCAATGCAGTAAGGGTTATATTTTCCTTCACAGACATATGGGGGAAAACACCCTCCACCTTACGATCCTCGGAGCAATAGGCAAAACCAAGGTCGATGGCACCTTTTGGGGTCTTGAGACGGACAGGCTTCCCCTCTACCTCATACTCACCTGTATAAGTGTTGTCACAGCCGAAAATTACCTTTGCAAACTCCGATTTTCCGGCTCCAAGAAGACCGGCTATGCCCACGATCTCGCCTGGACGGATATCAATTGAAATCCCATGCAATTTTACCCGATTATCGATATTTTTGGTATGAACCAGAGGAACCATGCCTTCCTTTTCCGCATATTCACCCACTGAACGCTTGAGCACATTGCTTGCATCCCGGCCGATCATTTTGGAAACCATTTCCAACCTGGTGATTTTGTCCATATCGTAACTGCCTACCAGCTTACCATCTTTGAGGATAGTAGTCCTGTCACAAATCGTAAAGACCTCGTCCAACTTATGGCTGATAAAAATAATGGATATTCCCTTTGCCACCAGCTCCCTCATCTTTTCAAACATCACCCGGATCTCGTCATCCGCAAGGGAAGAAGTGGGTTCATCCATAATCAGCAGCTTCGCATTCTGGGAAATCGCTCTGGTAATGGCGACCATCTGCTGGATCGCAGTAGAGTAGGTGGACAAATTCTGATCCACGTCGATATCGATCCCATTATCCAAAAGAAGCTCCTTGGCTTGTACACGCATGGCTTTCCAATCAATACCGAAAGCATTCATAGGTTCCCTGCCGATGAAGATATTCTCTGCAACAGACAAATGCGGAATCAGGTTGATCTCCTGATAGATCGCGCTGATACCGGCGCGCTGAGAATCCTGAGGCGTGTGGAAATTTCGTTCCTCGCCGTCAAAGATGATCTTTCCGGAATCCTTTTCGTACAGTCCAGTCAGTACCTTGATCAGGGTTGACTTTCCGGCTCCGTTCTCTCCCATCAGCGCATGGATCTCTCCCTTTCTCACCTTAAAATCAACATGATCTAGAGCATGGACACCGGCAAATTGTTTGTCAATCTGTTTCATTTCAAGAAGAAGGCTATTATCCATATCTTTTCCCTTATTAAAAGGGGAGGAGCTGAAGACTCCTCGCACCTTTCGCTTTCACTGGATATGTGACAACATGTCTGCAACAGATTTACTTAAAAGTCAGAAGCCCTCGCCTGCGTCTAGAGATTCCTGAGCGTTGTCAATGGTATAGATCTTTCCCTGAAGGACGACTCTTTCATTGAACGTCTCTCCCGCTTCCAGCTTGTTGATCAGTTCAACGATCGCGTCGCCATAGAACGGGTTGCAAAGATAAGTGGCTTTCATCTCGCCGTCAATGATCGCCTGTAGGCCGTCTTTGGTTCCGTCAACGCCAAATACAACGATATCTACACCGGGGGTCAGGCCGGCAGCCTTGATGGCATTGATGGCGCCGATGCCGTTGTCATCGGAATGAGCATAGACAACATCAATCTTATCACCGTAGGACTGGATTAGGTTCTCCATAGCGGTCTGTGACTCGGTACGGGAAAAGTTGCCAACCTGGGAAGCCAGGATTTTGTAGTTGTCATGCTGTTTAATGATGTTCATGAAGCCTTCGGAACGCTGTGCGGTCACGTCCGCACCAGGGGTACCGGTCAACTCGACGATATTGATCTCTTTCTCTTCGCCAAAAGTATCTACCACAGCCTGCCCTATGTTTTCGCCTTCCATAATGTAGTCGCCCTGGATCAGTACATCATAGGGGCCGTCCGCGAGACGGTCATAAAGCACGATCTTGATTCCTGCTTCAGCTGCTTCCTCAAGAACATTCTCATAACCTTCTTGCTCACGAGGTCCGACTACCAGATAATCCGGATTCTGGGCAATCATGTCTTCCAGATCAGTGATCTGCTGAGCAGTATCGTCGTTCGCGTCCGCGAAGATGACTTTCCAACCCTGCTCGTTCAGCGCGCGGTTAATGTCGTCAGTGTTTGTAACACGCCAGTTGTTGTAAGAAGCATACTGGCTGAAGCCGACTGTCAGAACTTCTGCCATCGCGGTGCCCGCAAATACAGAGACAGCCATTACAGTTACGATTGCAATTGTCAATAGTTTCCTCATGTTGTTCTCCTCCTTTATAAACCAAGTTTCTTTATTTCCTCACCTTGCGGTGTCGGGTTCAATAATCTTCCAGTTCTGCAATGACACATACCTGAGAACTGTCCATCTCCACAATACGCAACGGTGCAGCGATAACCTGCTTTACTCTGCCGGGATTACCATATAAAGGCCGCAGATCCATGTCCTCAATGCCTGTGATAAAATGCTCAGAAAAGCAGCCGAGCAGCGTCTGGTGTGCCAGTGCCGACAAATCATTGGTTGGCGAACCGATAGAAAGAAAGTCAAAGCCAACTGTGCGTAAATTCGGGAATGTCTCAACCAGATACATGGCAACCTCAGGTGTCAGATAAGGTCCATGCTGCTTGTACACCTTGGGTTCCTTCTCCCTTACAAAGGCAAATCCTGATTTGATTAGCAGAAGCTGAGCCTTTGCGATCTCTTCTTCAAACGGCTTCAGATCTTCCAGTATAACCCCTTCGTCTGCCTTTTTGGGCACATCGACAACCACTACCTGATTAAACCAGAAATACTCCATGGGGAGTTGTGTGATCTTTACCCCATTCGGGTTAAAATGCCACGGCGCATCATAATGCGTCCCACAGTGATTCGGCAGTTTGCAGCAGAATGTGTTGCATTTGCTGTCCCCTTTGATCTGTGTACATTGCTCCACTTCAATACTTGGCTCCCCCGGCCAGACCGGATCCTTCGGATCTAAAATATATGAAAGATATATTTTCATTCGGCGTCATCCTTCTTGTTTCTGAGATAAACCGTCTCCTTATGTCTATCATGGATCAAACAAACGAAAAAACAGCAACAGTTCTGGTCATTTGTACTCGTTATCAGAGGTTAACTCGTTAGAAATCTCTGAGACTAATTACAAGTCTATTATAACTTACGTGACAATGGTTGTCAATAGGAAAAAAACTTAAATTTCCTTAAAGTTCCTATCAGTTCCTGTCAAGTTGAGCGTGAGAATATTGTTGACGCGTACTGGCTAACCTCGTACAATAGGAAGCAACACAGTTGCCACACCATCACAACAACCGACACTGACCGGGAGGAATAACATGAAGCTGGCTGAAGCATTGATTTTGCGCAAAGACCTGCAGCAGCGCCTGTCCATGCCGGGAGTTTGACACTTGATAAAGCATGAAAGCGCCACAACACCTTGTGTAGCAATAAAAGATTTGTCAACTTTTCTTCATTTATGTGTTGTATGTGTTGTATTATTTGGTATAATGGAAAAGGGTGATTTTATGAAGCTGTATTACGATAAGAGACTGAGTGATCCGACGTATTATGTTCACCAGGGAATCAGAAACGGAAAAAAGACAACCACCAGGATCGTAAAGAAAATCGGTAAGCATTCAGAATTGTTAAAGATAACGGGTGATCCGCTGGCCTATGCCAAAGCAGAAATCGAAAAAATGAATGAAGAATTCCGGGTCGGCAGAGTGCAGTTCGAAATGAAGTGTGATTTTAATGAACGTGTGCGCAAAACTGATCGGGATGTTTCGGCTTCGACTCAGCAAAATGTTGGGTATTTCTTTTTACAGTATATTCTGAATCGCTTGAATCTAAAGCAGTTCTTCTCCGAGATCACCGCAGACAGGAAAATGACCTATGATTGCTATGATATCAATCGTTTTCTTACTTATGCCCGTATTCTGGATCCGCAGTCCAAATACAGTACATGGGATCGTCTTGATTCCTATTATGAGAAACCGGATATCGCTTACCAGCACATGATCCGTTTTATGGATGTACTGGAAGAGCACTATGACGATTACCTAAAATGGCTCTTCACACAAAGCAGCCATATTGTCCCCCGCAGCACGGCCGTCATGTATTACGATTGCACCAATTTTTATTTTGAAACCGAACAGGAAGACGATGATTACATTGATCCTGTAACCGGGGAAATCATGAAAGGCCTGCGTCAATATGGTGTCAGCAAAGAGCACCGGCCCAATCCTGTTGTTGAGATGGGACTGTTCATAGACCAAAGAGGGATTCCCATTAGTATGAGCCTTCACCCTGGGAATACCAGCGAACAACTGACAGCCGTTCCTTTGGAACGGGAGATTGTCCATATGCTGAATGGAGCAAAGCTTATCTATTGCGCCGATGCAGGTCTGGGTTCTTACAATATCCGCAAGTTTAACAGTATGGGTGGAAGAGCGTTTATTGTGACCCAGTCCATTAAAAAGCTCAGTCATATACTCAAAGAAGCTATCTTTGAGGGTGGCGATTACAAGCTGCTTTCAAATGACCGGCCTGTCACACTTGATTATATGAAGAGCTTTGACCGACAGGACGAAGCAAACCTGAGTTTGTACAATGATTTTGCGTATAAAGTACTCAATGCAGACCGGGCCGTCGATCTGGGTCTCTACGAAGAAGTAAAAACCGCGAGTGGGAAAACCAAAAGGGTCAAGTCAACCGGACAACTAAAACAGCGTGTTATTGTGACCTTTTCCCGTAAGATGAAAGAGTACCAGCAGTATATCCGGGACCGGCAGTTGGAGAGGGCGCGTGCGCTTGTACGCTCAAAAGACCCGGAAGAGATTCGGAAAGGGCCTCATGATGTAAAACGCTTCATGAAACGCGTTGTGACGACATCGACCGGTGAAAAAGCGGACGTCTCTTATGTTATTGACGAAGAAAAAGTCGCTGAAGAGGCTAAGTATGACGGCTTCTATGCTGTTGCTACCAACCTTGAAGACAAGGCTGCCGATATCCTGGCTGTTTCCAAAGAAAGATACAGGATTGAAGACTGCTTCCGTATTATGAAGACTAACTTTTCCGGACGTCCTGTCAATCACCGTAATCCGGAGCGCATCAAGGCTCATTTCCTGATCTGCTATACAGCTCTGTTGGTATATCGTCTGCTTGAATGCCAGCTTGATGACAATGGGACCCATGTTACCACTGACCATCTGATTGCTACACTCAAGAATATGAACGTTGTCAACATCCATGATGTTCAGTATATGGCATTGTACGAAGGGAGCAAAACACTTGACGCGCTGACAGCCCTCACCGGTTTAGTTCTTGACCGCATGCATTACAGGCCTAAGGAACTGAATCAGCTGATAAGAAAATTTTTGAAATGATGATTCCATACAACACTTTTTTTATGAAGCGAACCCCAAAAAGCCTTGCTGTACAACGCTTTTCAGGGTTTTTCTTTTCTCCAACTGTCAAACTCGGGAACTTACGTGACAATGGTTGTCAATAGGAAAAAAACTTAAATTTCCTTAAAGTTCCTATCAGTTCCTGTCAAGTTGAGCGTGAGAATATTGTTGACGCGTACTGGCTAACCTCGTACAATAGGAAGCAACACAGTTGCCACACCATCACAACAACCGACACTGACCGGGAGGAATAACATGAAGCTGGCTGAAGCATTGATTTTGCGCAAAGACCTGCAGCAGCGCCTGTCCATGCTGGACAGCCGTCTGTCCGCTGTTGCGCGCGTCCAGGAGGGCGATCAGCCTGCCGAAAACCCGCAGCAGCTGCTGTTGGAATTAATGGATGCGGGCACCAACCTGAGCCTGCGGGCTTTCTGTGGTTAACAATGACGGGGCGTTGTCTGAAGTTCGAATCTTCTTGCTGACGGTTATCCCCTCACAGGGCACAGGCGCAATCATACAGTGACTTTCATCACCGGGTGTCGGCCATCGCGCGAGGGTGGGCTTGGGGTTTGGGGAACGGATGTACAGCAGCTGTGCTTTGTTTCATTGCACCTGCTCCCATGTGATGATTTTTGCCAGGCTGCAGCCGGGGGTTTGATCCATGGGGTTCAGGAACGCGCCGGTTTGGGCGTGGATGTAGCAGGTTTGGTAGTTTGCATCGCGCAGAGAGACAGCCAGGAAGGGATCGGCAGGGTCAGGGAAAGGGGATGTGGATTGCTCTACGAATCTGCCCTGCAATTCCCAAACGGGCACCAAAAGATAAGCGCTGCCTACATTGTCCGGGTCATGGAAGCACAGCGTGCCGAAGCGCAGGCCGGAGATGTTCCAGGCCAGGCCCTTATCCAAGATGCGCTCAATCTCCTGCAAAATGCGCGCAAAGGGGGCAAGGAGCAGGTCATCTGCCAGCAGGGCATCATACCGTGCAAGCGAGAGCGAAATCATATAGTCATCCGGGGTGGCGATAACGGCATTCATGCTGCCCCACGGCAGCGGCACATCGCGGGTGGCTTTGTCGGCCCAGTTACTGGATGTGATGCCCAGCAGCGGGATGCCGTGGAAGGCCTGCAGGCAATGCAGGTCATAGAAGCCCATTTTGGTCAGCGGCGTGCTCCGGTCAAGCTCCGGCAGGTCCCAGCGGTACATCCCCTCTGCCATGTTGCGGTACGTGCGTGTGGTAGCTGTCATGCGCCTGCTTGTGGTCATTATGCACGGGCCGGTTTCCTCAAGGAAAGGGTCCACAATGGCCGCAACGGCATCAATGGCGGATGTCAACGTCAGCGGGCTGCCCTCGGCCTGGCTGCCTGTGGGCAGCGCCTCATAGGCAAACTCCATGTTCCCTGGTGTATCTACAGAGAACACATCGGCACCGCTGCGGGCGCGGAATGACGTGCTGAAGCCGCGCTCCAGCGGCAACGTTTCATCATGGGCATTTTTCGGGATCAGGTGGCGCAGGTCGCCAGGCAGCTTGACGCGCACCAGGGGGCATGCGTCCGCCTGCGGCAGGTCGGGCTGCAGGTGAACCGACACCGTCCAGCCCTTGATGTCCCAGGTACCGGTTATGCCTGCCTGTGCCTGCGCACGCAAAACGGGCAGCGATACATACTCCTGCCCTGCCGCAGCGCGTGGTATCAGGGCGGCGAACATCAGCGCGCACAGCATGCAAAGAATAGGTTTGTTCATAAAGCCTCCATATATAATCCTTTTATCAAAACGAAAAGTTAAGGTCGTTATCGAAATCTTATCCACATATGGATAACTACTTCCACATAATGATGTCAGGCTTGTCAAAAACGCGCTCCTTGTCTGTTCTCCAGGAGTCGATTAACTCACCCGTTTGGGCGTTGACCATCATCATTCCATATTCGGCACTGTTGGGGTAAATAGAATCAGCATCATCATATCCATCGTCGAAAAGCGGAGATTTTTTTGTTGATGATTCAAACAACTCTCCTTCCAAGACCCAAAAAGGAAGAAGGGTTAATGTCCCTGAATCGCTTTTGTTGTACCACCCGACATATCCTAAACGAAGAGCGTCTACACTGCGAAGTTTTCCTTGCTCGATAAGGGTCTCAAAGGTTGAGAGAACTTGACTAAAGCTACACAGTGGCACATCGTCGGCGATCGTCTTCTTTACAGCGACGGCAGAGAAAATCGCGGTTCTCAACCCATCAACCCCGTAATGCTTACCTCCATTGATCATGGCAACGCAGCGCGGCGGTTGATTGATAAACGGCATTTTAAAATAGTCATCAGAAACATGAAGCTTCATCCCGCCTGCATAGGTCGTATAAGCGCGCTCGATCACATCAATGAATGGTATGCCATTGATGACTTGATGAAACTCACAGTATAGATATCCTTCATAGTCTTCCCAGATTTTTTCCTTGGCTGTGCCGTCTCCTTCAACGCGTTCCCGCATCTCCTGGCCTGCATAGATTCGATACGGCAGCATATCCAACGGCACTCCCGGGAAGTATTGATCCCAGACTTCTTCAAGAAATTCCTTCGCCTGCTGCATCGTACCGCTGTTCTTATAGGCATAGGAAGCATCCATGTCAATGTGATTCACCGTTAGTATTTTCAAGGAACCGACAAGTCCTTTGGGGGTAGGATGGGCTGCTGCCAGATCGTTGCTTGTCTTCATATCCGGTTTGTCCCATCTGAAATAAAGAGGGCTGTTAATGACGCCGATACCATCCAAAACCTGGCCCCATGGGCTGTTGATCCCTTCCGGATTCACATCCAATAGGGAGGAAGGGGGCATTCCCGTTACTTGCACGATGGGAAATACACGAACCGTGGGAATAAGAATCGGGATATCTACAGAAATTTTACGGCCATGTGCTTCATACACAGCTTTCCAGATGGCTGGCGTGCTCGCTCTCAACGCAACGATGCTTTGCATCTGTTCTTTGCTCACGGATTCAGCGGCGATGCCCGTGAAAGTCAGACAACACAAAACAAATGCCAATAAAAGGATTTTTGCGGATTTCATCGTTCGTTCTCCTTTTTGCATAAAACAGTCATAGCCATGTTCATCAATGGATGACCTCCTGTTACCGGCTTTCGTTGCGGATCAGGTTCAGACGGTTTTGGATATCGCTCAAAAACCTGTCTAAGTCGATGCTGCCGCCGGTGTACTGGCTCAGCATCTCCAGCGCGGTGCGCGCGCCCAGATATTCGCCGTTGTACTGCCGCACGTACGGGTGCGCGGCCAGCGCGCGGTAATCGCGGATGTTTTGCTCGCTGATCAGCCAGCGCTGGGTATCTTTCATGTCCTCGTAGTGCTGTTCGGCGTGCTGGAGCCAGGCTTTCAGCTCGGCGCGCTCGCCCCCGGTGGCAGCGTCCAGCGCAGCGCGCTTGCGAACCAGCAGGTCTTTATACTCAGCCAGCGTTTGCTGATAGGACGGGTTTTCTACCGGGGTGTTCTCCTGTTCGTGCAGCATGATGCGGGCATCGTCGGGCATGGCGTCCAGCAGCGCTTCTATAAATTCCAGCGCGGCGTCCTGGTGCGGACTGCGCGGGTTGATGAACACGCAGCTGACCTCTAACGGCAGCACGGCGGGGGTGTCGGGCGTTAACGACAGCAGGAAGGGAAAATAGTCATGGCTGTCGCGGCCATCGCCGTTGAACTGCCGCAGGGACATTAGCCATTCATTGCTGAATACAATCGGGGCGGCATAATCCTCGTTCCCGACATCCAGCACGCCCCAGTCCATGACAGCTAACCGCTCCATCAGCTGCCGCAGCTGCGGGGTATCAAAGGATAGTTCCTGCCCGGTGCCGATGCAGCTGTCGATATAGGTTTGCAGCGCCAGTTCGTGCGCGCCGTACTGCACCTCATATCCCTGGTAGGGTACCATATCGGGATGTTCCCCGGCCATGGCTTCCGGCCAGGCTTGCATGTAGCTCAGCAGGTCGTCCAGCGTGCGCAGCGTGGGCTGCCCGTTGTCGTCAAACGTAAAGCTGTCTTCTCCCAGCAGCATGATGCCGGTGGCGGACATGGGCAACGCATAGATGCCTTCCCCGTGCGATACGGCTTGCTGCACCTGGGGGTACAGCCGCCGGTGCGCCTGCGTTAACTTGGCGCTGCCGGACAGGTCGGCGGCATAGCCTTTTTTCATCAGGCTGGCAAAGTCCACCGCGCTGAGGTTCACCCAGTACAGGTCGTGCTCTATATCGCCGGCAACCATCATCTGCGCAAATTCAAGCGGTGACAGGTAGTCTTGCCTCACCGTGAGCGCAACGTTTTCCATGGCGTTGGCGGCTTGATTGAGGCCTTCGTTCCTGTCAGCAGCCAGCAGCAGCGTGAGCGGCGTTTTCTCGGCAAAGGCAGCGGCATCGGCGGATTTAAGGTAGATATTGTCGCGCGTGCCCACGGCCATCAGTTGGCCGGGCAGCGCTGCAATGGGCAGATATTCCATAAAAAAATCGTTCTGAGGCAGCGTGGCACAGGGTTGCCCTTCGTTCAAGGCGGGGTAGGCGTATACCACATCGCCATGCGCTGCCAGCAGCGTATCGCTGGCGAGGTCATAGCTGATACTGCCCAATTGCCCGGCAGCGAGCGTCTGCGCCGGGGAGGCGGTGTCCAGCTGCGGGTCATACACCATCAACGTGGGCACGGTCTCTTGCCCATCAGGGCCGGGCAATGCCTGTACCAGCAGCAGCTTGCCGTTCCGGTAGGGTACGATGGCTTGTGCCGTAATGGACAGCGCTGGCAGCTTTTCACCTGTATCCAACGCAAATCGGGTGAGGGTGGCGCCCCGGGCATCCAGCGCGTATAGTGTATCGCCTGCCAGCGCAAATTGCACAGGCGCCTCCACCTGCACATAGTTGCCCATGTCCGCTATATAGTCCTGCCAATCCAGCGCTACTTTGGCACCGGGTGCAGGGGCGCCGCCTGACAGGTCTACCCACGTCAGCGCGCCGCTTTGTGTGTCCAGCAGCGCCAGGCATTTTTCGTCCTGTGCAAAGGCAGGCGCGCGGTAGCCACCTTCGCGCACCGGGCCAAAGAAGTCATTCAGGGGCTTCCTATGTGTTTGCCCGTCCGGCGCTGCCACATACAGATAGTTGTTGTCGGCAAACACCACCTGCCCGTCAAAGGCGGTCAGCGCCGCTAAATTGCGGTGCGGCGGGTCAAAGCGCTCGGACAGGTTGATGCCCGGTGCAAAGGAAGCGGTGGGCTGCGCCCCTGCCGTCAGCGGCAGCAGCGCAAGGAATAGCAGCAGGCAGATCAGTTTTCGAGTGTTCATGGGGTTCCTCCTTATCGATTGGGTCGTTGTACAGGCAGGTCGTACAGAAGCATCAAAACCAGGGCTTTCCATGTGTGTTTCATGTACATGTCCTTTCATGGTGGCATCAGCAAGCCGGCCTGCTGCTCGGCAGGCTTCAGTATATCTATACAGCGCTTACTGCGCGGACAATTTGGTAAAGGGGATGAGGATAAAATCCTGCTCGCTGTGCCCTAAGCGGAACGCGTCCGGGTACTGCTCCGGCGGCGTAAACTCGAAAAAGACCATCATGGTAACGGGCTTGTCCGGGTCGATAATACGATCCTCGTAGTCAAACTTGCCACCGGGCAGGTCAATGCGCACCCATTCGGTGTTCTCAATGGGGCCGGAAACGGTATCCGCCCATTGCTGCGGGTTTTTGCCGTTGGCATCCGACAGCGTGGCATCGGTCATCCATCGCCCGGTAATGTCCCAGGCTTCCTCCATATCCACGCCGGGGTCAATGACCAGGTGCAGCGTGATATAGGTGCGGATGGGGCTGATGGTTACGTCCTGAATGCTGATGATATAGTTGCCCACGCGCTTGTTGGGCGGCGGCGCCAGCGGGAATACATGTTCCATGCCGCTTTTGTCCATGGTGAAGTCCAGTTCATGGGGCGTGTCGCTGCCCCGGATGGGCAGGCGCACGGTGAATGTGTCGGGCAGTTCCAGTTCCTGCACGTCAAACTGCACCCAGGTGACGGCTTCGCCGTTGTTGGGGCCGGCCACGCTGAGCGTCATGCCCACAGGGTTAATATGCTGGCCGTTGACCTCGGCCCAGTCCAGCGTCGTCCACCAGATGCCGTCCTGGTTGGCTGCGGTAAAGGGATAGTTTTCTGTGCGGCCATCAACCAGCGAGATGCCGGGCGTGTCCAGCGGCGCAGTAGCCGCGCGGTCGGTGACGGCATAGGCCACGCGCAGGTAGCGCCCGTCATAGGCGGCCTCCCGGATGCTGACATCCACATGCTCAAAGCGGTAATGGGCCAGGTTGCGCTGCACCAGCGTATCGGCCTCCGGCCGCACGATGGCAAAGCGCGGCATCACGGTGCCCATCAGTTCAAACAGGCCGAAGCCGCCGGTCAGGGCAAGGGCGGTGGCGGTGGCCAGCAGCAGCGCCGCTGCCAGCATGAATTTGAGCGCATGCCCGTTCAGGCGGAACCCTTTTTGATTTTCCCGTATGCGCAGGCGGACGGCCCGTTTCATGGCGTCGCTCATGCCGATGTGGCTCAGGCGCTCGTCTGCGTGCTGCCTGAAAGACTTATTCATCATGGTACCACTCCTCCAACGCGTCTTTCAGCATGGTGCGCGCCCGCATCAGGCGCACCGACACCGTGGACACCGCGACGTGCAATATGCGGGCGATGTCCTTCACCGGCAAGCCCTGGTAGTAATGCAGCAGCACAGGGTCCTTGTATTTGGGAGTCAGCGCCATCACGGCCTGCAGCACGGTGTCATCGGGCATATCCGGGTCGGCATGCCGGCCGGGGATATCCTCCGGGCTGGCGCGCTGCTCCTCCAGCCGGAACCAGGCTTTTGTCCGCTGGCTGCGGCAGCAGTTGATGGCGATGCGGGTCAGCCAGGTGTATTCGCTGCTGTCGTGCCGGAAGCGGTCGTACGCGCGGTACGCCCGGAAAAAGGTTTCCTGCACGGCATCCTCCGCCAGCGCGCGGTCGTTCAGCATCATGTAGCACAGGCGCGTCAAGCCGTCGCCGTGGCAGGCCATCAGGCGCTCCATGGTTTGGTCGATGGTTTCCTTCCGGGCTTCGACGGACGTGTCCCGTATCGGTTCGTCCAGGGGCTTGTTCAAAGGTTCCTCCTCCGCTCCCCGCGGGGTGCGTTTGTGCGGCAAGTTCCTTCCGCCTACTCTATTAGACCGGGGGCAGCGCGGTTTTGTTTCATCTCAGAAAATTCAGCAGGCATGCCTTTGGTGTCATTGTACAATAAATGCGCTGTAAATGCTTTGACATCCGCTGCTATATACCATACAATTTACATATTGCATGGATGAATCGCCCCGTGGGGGGCGTGTTGGGCTATCGCCGCATGACGGCAGGAAGGAAACGCAACATGAAAGCTGCGGCTTCACGCTTTGAACGGCTGTCTTTTGAGTACATCACCACATACTCTACCCAAAACCGCGTCAACCTGGTTTCCATCGACACGCTGCTGACGCCGGGCGAAAGTCCTGTACAGCCTTGGGGGGATGACAGCTTTGACGCGCTGTGCGGGCGCATTGTCAAAGCCCGTGAGAATGGTCGGCCTGTCGTGCTGTCCATGGGCGCGCACGTCATCAAGTGCGGGCTGTCCCGCTATCTGATCCGGCTGATGCAGGAGGGGCTGGTTACCCACCTGGCCGGCAACGGCGCGGGCAGCATCCACGATTTTGAGCTGGCCTACCTGGGCGGCACGTCCGAGCACGTGCCCACCGCCATTGAGGATGGCTCCTTTGGCATGTGGGAGGAAACCGGGCGCTGGATGAACGAAGCTTTGCAGCAGGGCGTTGAAGAAGACCTGGGCTATGGCGAGGCGCTGGCTGTCTATATCGACCGGCACAGGGAGCGCTTTCCCCACAGGGAGGACTGCGTGCTGTACCGGGCCTGGCAGATGGGCGTGCCCGCCACCTACCATGTGGCGCTGGGCACCGACATCATCCACCAGCACCCCACCGTGGATTTTTCAGTGATCGGCTTTGCCAGCGGCGAGGATTTCCGCATCTTCTGCCACACCATTTCACAGTTGGACGGCGGCGTGTACATGAACTTCGGCTCGGGGGTGATTGGGCCCGAGGTGTTTCTGAAAGCGCTGTCCATCGCCCGCAACCTGGGCTTTCCTACCTTTGACATCACCACCGCCAATTTCGACCTGATCGCACTGGGCGACTTTCGCGCCAGCCTCTCTCACGACGACCCGCTGTATTATTACCGCCCCCGGAAGAACATCGTGAACCGGCCCGTCAGCCGGGGCGGCATGGGATGGCATTTCTGCGGCAACCATGTGGACACCATCCCCAACCTCTGGCAGCGGCTGATCGCCCTGCGCGACGCGCAAAAGGAGGGCACCCCATGACCATCTGCACACCGCCGCTGTTAACGGCAAACAGGCTGGATGATATTTTGCAGCGCATCCCCTCCGTCCGCGCCGGCGTGATCGGCGACGTCTGCCTGGACCTGTACTGGCATGCCGACATGACCAGGAGCGTGCTTTCCAGGGAAACGCCGCATTTCCCGCTGCCCATCATGCGTGAGACGGCCAGCCCCGGCGGTGCGGGCAATGTGGCGCACAACATCGCGACGCTGGCAAAGGACGGACTCACCTTGCTGGGCGTACTGGGCGAGGATTGGCGGGGCGGCATGCTTTCGTCGGCGCTGGCTGCGCGCGGCATTGCAGCGGACAGCCTGCTGCGCGCCGCGGACCGGCAGACTAACACCTATATTAAATCCCTGCGGTCAGGCTATTCCGATGTGGTGTATGAGGCCCCCCGGCTGGATTTTGAAAACCATACCCCACTGCCCGAAGCGATAGAGCGGCAGCTGATTGAGCGCCTGAATGCGCTGGCGCCCGATCTGGACGTGCTGTGCGTGGGGGATCAGATGGCCTATGGCTGCATCACCCCCGCCGTGCGGGAAGCCATCATGGCGTTAGGGCGGGAAGGGTTGAAGGTGGTGGTGGACAGCCGCGCCAATATCGGCGCTTTCCGCCATGTTATCGTCAAGCCCAACGAGCTGGAGGCTGCTGCTGCGCTGGGACAACCAACTGATGGCATGGCGCTGGAACAATGGGCGGATATGGCGGTTCAGCTGTCCGGGCAGAATGGGCGGCCCGCGCTGATCACCATGGGCGACCGCGGGTGCCTGGCGGCGGAGGACGGCGAGGCGCTGCATATTCCATCCTGTCCGGCCACAGGTCCTATCGATATCTGCGGCGCGGGGGATACGTTCATTGCGGCGTTTTCGCTGGCACTTGCCGCGGGCGCTGCGGTGCACGAAGCCGCCATGATCGGCAACATCGCGGCTTCGGTATCCATCCGGGCCATCGGCGTCACGGGCACCGCTGATGTTCGGCAAATTCGGGAAGCATACGCGGCATGGCGGTTAATCTATCCGGTACAGCAGGTTTAAAAAAGGAGAATAATGACATGTTTTATTCCAAGGAACGCATCATGCTCAATAAAATCAACCAGATCGGCGAAGCCATCTATGCAGCTGTGCAGGACATTCCCCTCTGGGACACCTGGACAGGGTATTATGCCGCCGCCGGGGTGTATGAGGATATCGGTGCGGTTACACAGACCCAACCAGGCGATCACTGGCGCTGCGGCGACGGCGGCACGCGGTGGTTCCGCGCGCAGGTAGAGGTTCCCCCGGCGTGGGCCGGGCGGCGCGTTATATTGGAGCTGGACTTTGGCGGCGAAGGCTTGGTGCGCGTCAACGGGGCAATTGTCAGCGGCATCACCTCGTTTTTGCGCGAGAACGCACAGCAGCGGGAGCGCGTGATGCTGAGCCGGGCGGCGCAGGGCGCCGAGGTGTATGACATTGAGGTGGAGTGCGGGCTCAACTACATGGAGTTCGAGCGCTTCCGCAGCCGGGGCATGGATTCTGTGGAGTATACGTTCCGTAAGGCCAGGCTGTGCGCGCTGGATGACGCGGTGGAGTCCTATTATTTTGACGCCATGGTGGCCTACGAGGCGCTGGCTGTGCTCGCCTTTCCTTACGACAGGATGCGCCAGGGTAATGTGAAAGTGACCCGGGAGCTGGCGATGTACATGTACCAAAACGGCAAGGACAGCTATCTGCACGACAAGGTGCTGGCAGCGCTGATGGCTTCGCTGGCGGCGGTGGATGTGGATTTCAGCCGGGAGCGGCTGGTGGCATCCATCCCCGAGGCGGCGCGCATTCTGCAGGAAGGCTTGCAGGCCATTGAGTATACGCCGCGTGGGCACGTGTGCTTTACCGGCAACGCCCACATCGATACAGCCTGGCACTGGCCGGTGAAGGAAACCGTGCGCAAGGTGGGGAAGACATTTGGCAACGCGCTTTCGTTGATGGAACAGTACCCGCGGCTGGTGTTTGCAGCCAGCCAGGCCTGGCAATATGATGCATTAAAGGCGCACTATCCGGAGCTGTTTGAAAAGGTGCGGCAGCGCGTGGCTGAAGGCCGGTGGGAAGTGGTGGGCAACTCCTGGGTGGAGGCCGATACCAACGTGCCCTCCGGCGAGGCGCTGGTGCGCCAGCTGCTGTATGGCCGGGAGTTTTTCATGAAGGAGTTTAGCGTCTGCTCCGACGTATACTGGATGCCCGATGTGTTCGGCTACAGCTGGGCCCTGCCGCAGATCATCCGCCGCTCTGGCATGAAATACTTCTTTACCGCCAAGCTGAACAACAACGACATCAACCGCTTTCCCCACACGCTGTTCAGGTGGCAGGGCATCGACGGCACGCGCATACCCGCCTACCTGCAGCGCATGAGCTACAACGGTGAAATCAACCCGTTCTATGCCGCCTACGGGTACCATGAGAACGACCAGAAATCGGTGTATGGGCGTCAGCTGCAAACCTATGGCTTTGGCGATGGCGGGGGCGGCCCCACCTACCGGATGCTGGAGTTTGCCGACCGCATGGAGGCGTTTCCCGGCTTGCCCGACACATCGCTGGGCCGGACCGAGGATTTCTATGCCGGCGTGCCGGAGGACAGCCTGCCCGTATGGAACGATGAAATGTACTACGAGTTCCACCGCGGCACCTACACCAGCCAGGCCCATGTCAAGCGCAACAACCGCAAGGGCGAGCTGTCGCTCCGGCAGGCGGAAATGGCGTGCAGCATGGCGGGCGCCTTGCTGAACAAGCCCTACCCCATGGAGGCGCTGACAGAGGGGTGGAAGCTGATTTTGCTCAACCAGTTTCATGACATCATCCCCGGATCGTCCATCCATGCCGTATACGAGGACTGCAAGGAGGACTACGCCCGCGCGCTGTCTCTGAGCGGGGATGCGCAGGACGGGGCGCTGGCTGCCCTGGCAGGCGCTGTGCATACCGGAAGCGACGCCGTGGTGGTGTACAACTTCCTCTCTTGGCCGCGTACCGGCATGGCGGAGGTGCTGCTGCCGGCGGACAAAGCGGGCTATACCATTGCCGGCGTGGCGTGTGCCGCGCAAACTACAGAGCAGGGCGTTGTGCTGCGCTTTATGGCAGAGGACGTGCCGGCGATGGGCTACCGCGCATACCCGCTGATAGCCGGTGAGCCTGCTGAGCAGGCGGCAGTATCGGTCAGCGAAACCTCGCTGGAAAACGAATGCCTGTCGGTCGCGCTGGATGACCGCGGGCTGATCACCTCCATATACGATAAACAGGCCGGGCGGGAGGTACTGCGTCCCGGCGGTTTGGGCAATCTGCTGACGATTTTCGAAGACAAGCCCGAGCGGGAAAGCGCCTGGAACATCGATATCGAATACAAGAACAAGTTTTGGCAGCTGACGGAAGCTGTCTCCG
Source organism: Christensenellales bacterium (assembly GCA_050952845.1). Lineage (GTDB taxonomy): Bacteria > Bacillota > Clostridia > Christensenellales > Aristaeellaceae > JAGVSV01. The sequence goes on along the minus strand of JBMNLP010000001.1, from coordinate 2,574,762 downwards.
TTCGCGTGGTCGAGTGTTCTCCGGTGCGGGGCGCGGTGGAGGTTGTGCGCAAGTTTCACAAGTCCACCATCACCCAGCGGATCATCCTGTATCCCGGCAGCCAGCGCATCGACTTTGACACCCATGTCGACTGGCAGGAAACCGAGAAGATGCTGAAGGCTGCTTTTGAGGTGGACATCCTGTCGCCCAAGGCTACCTATGAAATTGCCTATGGAGCCATCGAGCGGCCTACCCACACCAACACCCTGTGGGACCAGGCCAAGTTCGAGGTGCCTGCCCACAAGTGGGCGGACCTGTCCGAAGGCGGCTATGGCGTGGCGCTGCTGAACGACTGTAAGTACGGCTACGACATCCAGGACCACACCATGCGGCTGACGCTGCTGCGCAGCCCTGTGTATCCCGATCCCACCGCCGACAAGGGCGAGCATTCCTTCGTTTACTCCCTGTACCCGCACGAGGGCGGCTGGCGTGAAGCGGATGTGGTGCAGGCAGGCTATGAGCTGAATGTGCCGCTGACAGCGGTGGCGACCGGCGCGCATGAAGGCGCCTTGCCGCCGGCGCAGTCCTGGGTGACGGTGTCCGGCGAAAGCGTGGTGGTGGAGGCGCTGAAGCGCAGCCAGGATGGCCAGGGGCTGATCCTCCGGGTGTACGAGTCCAAGGGCATCCGGGGCACGGTCAAGGTGGATCTGTGCTTTGACGCGCGCCAGGTGCATGAGACCAACCTGATGGAGGCTGTCGAGGCGCCGGTTGCCCTCACGGGCAGGAGCTTTGCTGCGCCCATCGCGCCGTTTGAAATCAAAACCTTCCTGATTTGCACACAGCCGTGAAAGGGAAGCATATGATCAATGCTTTGTTATATATCCGGTATAAGGAGGCTGAACCGCATGCCCTGGGAAAAAATGACGCTGAAAACCATCGAGGACCTGCAGGAACGGGCTGCTGCCCTGCACATCCGCCTGCCCTTGTCGGAGGATACGGGCCTGCTGTCCCGCCCGCTGGACGTGGCAGGCAAAACGCTGGCTAACCGCTTTGTCATCCAGCCCATGGAGGGGTGCGACAGCAATGAGCACAGCGCGCCGGGCGAGCTGACCGTTCGCCGCTACCATCGGTTTGCGGGCAGCGGCGCGGCGCTGATATGGTTTGAAGCCACCGCCATTGTACCGGAGGCCCGGGCCAACCCGCGCCAGGCGATGCTGACCGAGGAAAATGTCGATGCGTTCAAGCGGCTCATTGATGACATGCGCGCCATCGTCATGAAGGAGCATGGGATCAACCCCATGATCATCGTGCAGCTGACCCATTCCGGGCGCTATTCGAAACCCCAGGGTGTGCCGGCGCCCATTGCCGCACGGCATAACCCCATCTACGACCGGGACAGGGCGCTGGACGAAGCGTGTATCGTTCAGGACAGCTGCTTGGACGCCCTGCCCGACCAATACGCCCGCGCTGTCAGGCTGGCGCACCGGGCTGGGTTTGACGGCGCCGACATCAAGGCCTGCCACGGCTACCTGCTGTGCGAATTGCTCAGTGCGCACACCCGGGCAGGGCGTTATGGCGGCAGCTTTGAAAACCGCACCCGGCTGTATCTGGACGCCGTGCGCGCGGCGCAGGCGGCAGCGCCAGCGGGGTTTATTGTTACTTCCAGGCTGAACGCCTATGACGGGCTGCCCCACCCCTGGGGGTTTGGCACCAGCGCCCAGTCGCCCCAGGAGGACCTGGCTGAACCCATCGCCCTGGTGAAAAAGCTGCACAGCTTGGGCATGCCCTTAATCAACATCACCATCGGTAACCCGTATTACAACCCGCATGTCAACCGGCCTTATGATGAGGGGCAGTACGACGCGCCGGAGCATCCGCTGCAGGGCGTCGCCCGCATATGCCGCATCACGGCAGCCCTCAAGGCAGCTGTGCCGGGCATGGTGCTGGTGTCCTCGGGCAACAGCTACCTGCGCGGGCTGTCCCCCTACATGGCGGCGGGCATGCTAGCTACAAATGCAGCCGATCTGGTTGGCTTCGGGCGCGAAGCCTTTGCCTACCCCGATTTCGCGCGGGACATCATGGCGGATGGCGCCATGAACCCACGGAAAACATGCATCGCCTGCGGCAAGTGCAGCGAGCTGATGCGGCGGACGACAGCCGGCTGCGTCGTGCGCGACGCCCGGGTATACGCGCCGATTTACCAGGCTATGAAGGCAGGTGGCTGATATGCGTGCGGAAAAAGTTGCTGTCGTGACAGGCTCGCGCCGGGGCATCGGCCTGGGCATTGCGCTGGCACTGGGCAAGGCGGGGTATGATGTGGTGCTGTCCGGCTCGTCGCCGGAGGGGGACAGCGCGCTGGCTGCCCTGCAGGCCGAGGGCGCGAAAGGGACATACATCCGCTGTGATATATCGAAGAGAGCCGACCGCGAAGGCCTGTTTACCTTTGTGGATGAAACCTATGGCAGGCTTGATGCGCTGGTGAACAACGCCGGCGTTGCCCCTGAAAAGCGGGAGGACATCCTGCTTGCCACTGAGGAGAGCTTTGACCGCGTGCTGAACATCAACCTGAAGGGCACCTACTTCATGTGCCAGGCAGCGGCCAATTTGATGCTGTCGATGCAGGCCCGCAGGATACCGGACTACCAGCCCCGCATGGTGAACATCGGGTCGATATCGGCCTATACCTCCTCCACCAGCCGCGGGGAATACTGCGTCAGCAAGGCAGGCGTCGCCATGGTGACCAGTTTGTTTGCCGACCGGCTTGCCGCCCACGGCATCCCGGTGTTTGAGGTGCGCCCCGGCATTGTATTGACCGACATGACGGCGCCTGTGCGCGACAAATACGATCAGCTGATCGCCGAGGGGCTGACGCCCGTGCCGCGCATCGGCCTGCCCGGCGATGTGGCAGGCTGCGTGATGGCGGCGCTGTCAGGGCAGATGGACTTTGCTACTGGCACCGTGCTCAACGCCGATGGCGGGTTCCATATCAGGAGGTTGTGATGGCGCGAAACGGCATGGTGTTTCCCGTCATCCGCGCCGGCGCGGTCGTGGTGGGCTCGGGCTGCGCCGGGCTCAGCGCGGCGCTGGAGCTGAACAGGCTGGGCGTTGACGCGCTGCTGGTCACCGAGGGCATGAACATGGGCGCCAGCCGGAACACCGGCAGCGATAAACAAACCTACTACAAGCTGTCGCTGGCAGGGGATGAGGCTGACAGCGTCCTGTCCATGGCGGAGGACCTGTTTGCCGGCGGCGGCATGGACGGCGACATCGCGCTCTGCCAGGCGGCAGGGTCGGCGCGGGCTTTTCTGCGCCTGTGCGAATTGGGCGTGCCTTTTCCCACAGATCCTTACGGTCAGTACGCCGGCTACCAGACCGATCACGATGTAAGGCGCCGCGCCACCAGCGCCGGTCCCCTGACCAGCCGCTACATGACTGAGGCGCTGGAAAAGGCGGTGCACCGGGCTGGCGTCCGCATGCTGGACGGCGTTGCCGCTGTGGACCTGTTGCAGCAAGGCGGTCGTGTGCGCGGCCTGATCGCGATGGACATTTTGAAACAGCGGGAGGTGAACAGGGGGCTGCGCCTCATCATCGCCGACGCCGTCGTGCTGGCGACGGGCGGGTCGGCCATCTGCTACCGCGACTCGGTGTTCCCTGAAAGCCAGAGCGGCATGACGGGCATGGCGCTGTGCGCCGGTGCCGTGGGCGCCAACTTAGACCAGTGGCAGTATGGCCTGGCTTCCGTCAAGTTCCGCTGGAATGTGTCGGGCACCTACCAGCAGGTGATGCCCCGGTATCTATCGGTGGGTGCGGAGGGGGACGAGGAGGAGTTTTTGTCCGACGCCCTGGGCGATGCCAGGGCTGCAAACCTTACCTTCCTGAAGGGCTACCAGTGGCCGTTTGATGCGGCGCGCGCCGGGGAATCCACGCTGGTGGACCTGCTGGTACACAACGAAATCCACCGGCGGGGCAGGCGCGTGTATATGGATTTTCGTCACAACCCGCGGGTTCTGGCTCAGGGGTTTGAGGCGCTGGTGCCCGACGCCAGGGCATACCTGGAAAAATCCGGCGCCCTGCAGCAAACGCCCATCGAGCGCCTCAGGCACATGAACCCCCAGGCCATCCAGCTGTATATGGACAACGGCATCGACCTCGCGCGCGAGCCGCTGGAGATCGCTGTCTGCGCGCAGCACATGAACGGCGGGCTGTTGGTGGACAGCAGCTGGCAGACCACCCTGCCCGGCCTCTATGCCGTGGGCGAGTGCGCGGGCACCTTTGGCCTAAGGCGCCCCGGCGGCAGCGCGCTCAATGCCGCACAGGTGGGTTCGCTGCGCGCGGCGGAACACATCGCGCTGTCAAAGGCGGGCTTGCCGCCGGCGGACGAAGCGGCTTTCTCATCCCAGGCGGCCAGGCTTGTGGCCATGCTGGACGCCGCCGCCGGCAACGAAGGTTCATGCCTGGACACCATGGCGCGTTTCCAGGCGGAGATGAGCCGCCACGCTGCGCACCTGCGCGACCTGAACGGCATGGTGAGCCTGGCGGGCGAAGTGGCAGAAGCGCTGGATGCCTATGAGCGGCAGGTGGGCCCCGAGGGGCGGGACGGCCTGTACCATTACCTGAAAACCCGCGACATGCTGCGCACCCAGTCGGCGATGCTGTCGGCGATGATCGAGTCGGCGCAGCGATGCGGCACCCGCGGCGCCGCCCTGGTGGACGGCGCGGAAAGCCGCGATCCCGGCGCCAACCTGCTGTTAGAGACGAGGCTGGAGAACGGCAGCTTTGTGTCGTCCTTCCGCCCGGCGAAACCCATCCCTAAAACCGACCTGTGGTTTGAAAACGTCTGGCGTCAATGGCGCGCCAGACATGGCATATCAGACAATGAATGAAGGAGGCAAGCACAATGCAGAAAGCTGATGGCATGAATTACGCGCCCAAGGGCAAGCCCATGCCGGTGGTGAAGGAGGGGCAGTTTCCCATCGCCGCCGCCTGCCTGGACCACGGGCACATATACGGCATGTGCAACGGGCTGGTCGAGGCCGGCGCCACGCTGAAATGGGTGTGGGACCCCGATCCCGCCAAGGTGCAGCAATTTCAGAAGACATTCCCGCAGGCTCAGGCTGCCCGCAGCCTGGACGAGGCGCTGGACGACCCGGATGTTAAGCTGGTTGCCGGCGCCGCCGTGCCGGTGGACCGCTGCAGCCTGGGCATCAAGGCCATGGAAGCCGGCAAGGACTACTTTACCGACAAGACGCCGCTGATATCGCTGGAGCAGCTGGCGCAGGCTCAGGCTGCCGTTAAGGCGACCAACCGAAAGTACATGGTGTACTACTCCGAGCGCCTGCACGTGGAAAGCGCCATCTATGCCGGCGATCTGATCGAGCAGGGCGCCATCGGGCGCGTGCTGCAGGTGATCGGCTTGGGGCCGCACCGGCTGAACGCGCCAAGCCGCCCGGCGTGGTTCTTTGAGAAGGCTAAATACGGCGGCATCCTCTGCGATATCGGCAGCCACCAGATCGAGCAATTCCTGTTCTATACCGGCGCTCAGGATGCGACCATCCAATACGCCCGCGTCGCCAACATGGGGCATCCCGACTACCCCGAGTTAGAGGACTTTGGCGATTGCGCGCTGATCGGTGACAATGGCGCCGGCAATTATTTCCGCGTCGACTGGTTCACGCCGGACGGTTTGTCCACCTGGGGCGACGGCCGCACCATGATTCTGGGCACGGAAGGGTTTATCGAGCTGCGTAAATACGTCAACCTCGCCACCGACAAGGCAGGCGACCACGTGTTTCTGACCAACCGCGATGGTGAGCAGCATGTTGCCGTTCACGGCAAGGTGGGCTTCCCCTTCTTCGGCAGGCTGATCCTCGACTGCCTCCACCGCACCGAAACCGCCATGACCCAGCGGCACGCCTTCAAAGCCGCCGAGCTGTGCGTCCGGGCGCAGATGGTGGCGGAGGATGCGGCATCCTGACGATGAATCTGTGGAGACGCCTGAAGGAGTCTCTTTTTGCGCTTTTTTTGCTGGTGGTCCATGGGGCTTATGATGACGAATGTGCGGATACAGCAGCATAAAAAGTAGATGGCTGTGCTGTTTGCCACCCGTACCATGCAGTTGACCGTCACCACCGACACCACCGACACCACGCGCGCCGGAACCTCTTTGCCGCATGGTTGAGCATGCGCCTGAAACCCTTGTATTTCCTTGCAATACAGGGGTCCCGCCCGGGCGCCGGAGGCCCAGGACGTTCCCGCCCACACGCAGAAACGATGGCTGCGTTGCTTGCCGCCCGTACCATGCAATTGACCGACACCACCGACACCACGCGCGCCGGGGACGGAGCTTGTTATACTCCGTTGCTCATTGGGCTGCCGTTCGCCTTCATCCGCCGCTGGGGCACTCTGCCCGCACCCACCCTCACCCACGCCCACCCTGCCTGACTGTCGATACGCGCGGCAGAGCCATTAGGAAGCATGGCAGTACGCGCCTGAAGCATGATATTCCTTTATATTTCAACGCATTTCCCTGCAATGGTGTGGGTTGCGTTTTGCCCTTCAGAGAATAATCCTGCGCGGTTTTTGCGCCATGGACCAGACCAACGTGCAATTGACCCCCACCCACCCGCACCCTGCGGCTTGACCGTCACCATGCATACAAGCAGTGCGCTAAACCTAACCAATCAATATGGAAAACATACAAAAATAAAATAGATATCCTGACTGTTTTTTCAGGACAGCCTTGATAGGGTTATTGTACATGATTTTGCCGATTTCTACAAGACGGCGGACGGATGGCGCACGGCTTACGCATGAATCTCTCCCCCAAGCACATCGCTCCACATTTCCACACTTCATTCCTTACATGTTGCTAAGGACAGTTTCCAGATAACTATTGTCAAGGCAAGCCCGGAAACGTTTACGAGGGCCACTTGCTTTCTCAAATGTATTGTCGGCACGGATGATGTTCAATGCCATTCGTTTCAGGACTGCCAGGTTTTGAGCGCCATTGTCTTTGCGTACTGTGCGCTTGTTTTCATTCAATACCACATCCAGAGACCAGTGCATACTTTCCACTCCCCAGTGCGAACGAACACCCGTCGCAAACTGCTGTACGTTGCTCTTCAAACTCGTGATATAGTACGCTATCTCCTCGGTTACTATATCGCCCTTGGTGATGCGACGCTTCACCACGCCAATGGCGCCAAGGTTTTTCCATTCCGCAGCCCAACTTGCCCAGCTAACTTCTGGAAATAGCCAATATTCCCTCACCTCGATTCGACCATGGCCCTTGTCCAGCGTCTTGTAATGCTCATGCTTGATATCATTGTAGTTGTTTTTACTTTCCTCCTGCGCAAGCGTTTCAATGTCCTCATACATGGTTAATTGATTTTTCTTGACGCTGAGGATATAGTCCGCTCCTCTCTCACAAATCTTTGTGGCGATATCTTTCTGAGTTCCCATGGCATCGATCGTTACGACCGCTCCTTTGACATCCAGAAGCTCCAGTAGAAGGGGAATCGCTGTGATCTCATTGCTTTTCTCTTCCGTCTTTACCTGACCCAGTACCATGTTGTTTTCACTCGTCCAGGCGCTGACAATGTGCAAAGGAGTTTTGTCCAATGCCCTGTCACGGCTCCCGCGCATCGTTTTCCCATCGATCGCTATGACACGAAATCCCTTTTCCTTACATATCTCCCGCATCCAAAGAATAAAGCAGCGTTCGAATTGCTTCCCATCGATCCACTTGAACACTCGTTCAAATGTGTCATGAGATGGGGCACCTCCTGGAAGTTCAATGTACTTGCGCAGCCATTCAAGTCTGGTCCTGGCAAAATCCGACACTTCTTCCCAGCAGCCTGCATTCGCGATCGTCGCTACCACTGCTATGAACAATAGGTCCCCCAGTTTGTGGATCACTTTCTTTGCCTGTCGTTTGTCCGTGACACTGTTCAAGTATCCATGCAAGTGGCTTAATGGTGGTCTGCTCATCGTCCATCACTCCATACACATTCTTGGCCGTTCCTTGGCCTATATATAAAGTTCGACGTATTTCCTAAAAATCCTTTTGGTATTTTGGCAAAATTTTAACCATTTTTTACATCATTTTGTTCATGCGTAAGCCGTGACGGATGGCGGTGACAGTGGTTACGGTGGTTACGGTCAACTTGCAGGGTGGGGGCCATGACGATGCTCAATGTGTCTTTGCACGCTGCCCGGCAGCAGCGCAAGGCCGCAAACCTGTTGAAAACACAGCATCAACAGGCGCATCATCAGCAGCATGCGTGGTGACGGTGGTGTCAGTGGTGTCAGTGGTGTCAGTGGTGTCGGTGGTTACGGTCAACTTGCAGGGTGGGGGCTATGACGATGCACGATGCGCCTTTGCACGCTGCCCGGCAGCAGCGCAAAGCCGCAAACCTGTTGAAAATACAGCAAATATGTGTTCGCTAGCAACAACGCGCGTGGTGTCGGTGGTGTCGGTGGTGTCGGTCAACTTGCAGGGTGGGGGCGGTGACGGTACATGAATGATCTGCCCGGGGTGTTTGTACCCCGCGGCAATATGTACTTGATGGTTGATTCCTTTCTTTCCCAATGGCTATAGAAACAAGCGCCGGAAATACCGACGCTTTCGTCCACGATTTCTGTTTTCATCCAAATATCATTTGCTTTGGACGATCGTTATTGGATTGTATCTGCCTTCATGTAGCATGTGCTCCGACCTTTTCCCTGTTTGATCAGTATCCCCTACTTATACCAACTCCAAACATGAACGCATCGTCGTGCTGGGTCTTTTGCCTTGCAGCTTCGTCGGCTGCTCAGTCAGCGTAGCGCTGCTACGCTTCCCTCGTCTGCTCCTCGCTACAAGTCAAAATCCCTCAGCCCTTTGGATGCATTAATGTTTTACGTTGGTATTAGTATCCACTGATTATATCATGATGTGCCGGCAGAGAAACTCGGCAGGGTAGAACATAAGGTTCGGAGAGAAAATGCCTTTAAGGAGCAGCTCTGACGCACCCCAAACGCAGAGCGCGGTGCCGAGCGCCGCCGTTGTTTGGCGGATCAGCTTTGATATGATCCTGCAAAGGCCATACACGATCAAGCAGCCTGCCAGTCGGAGCAAAACGGCAGCCGGCAGGTACCCGCCGATGGAAAGAGGATACGGCATCTGGGCAAGTTCAGAAAGGCTCTGTGCCGCCCAGCCAAAGCCAGTCAGACCGTATGTTATCATTGGGATCATGATATTCAGCAGGCTGTCAATGAGCCACATGACCAGTATGCCGCAAACCGACAGCACTTCTTTGATCCTCCTGGCCAGGATGAGCCCCCGTCCAGTACCTTTGAGCAGGGACTCCATACCGCTGTCCCGCAGTTCGGTGAACTGCGGGATCAGAAAGAAGATCAGGATAAAAGAGATCCAGCCCATGCGCTCCAGTTGAAAGTACAGTTCCCAGCCGCGTTCCGGAATCAGCGAGAGTGCTTTCCATCTGCCGACCAAACGGAGGTATTGATCAGGAGCTTTTGTCCAGTAGAGCATTTCGTTCGTGATATCGCCGGATTTCGCATGATCCCGCATATCGGAATATCTCATGAGAGTATCCGCTCTGTCCAACAGAGCATCCAGAGCGGAAGCCTGAGCGAGCCTTTCAGGATAAGTGTTTTCCCATTCGCGCAATTCTGCCAGCGTGATTTCACCGTTCTGATACGTTTCATACAGGCTTTTGTTAGCCAGTTCCTGAGCCTTCCTGCCATCTTCAAGAATGCGCGGAAGCGCTTCTTCGATCGTCATGCCCAGGTATCTCTCGCAGATGATCTGATCCGCCAGGCTTTCGGGTTTCGCTGAAGAGTATATCTGTGCGGTCACGATCTTTGCGGAAATGAGGATAATGAACAGGCAGATAAAAACGGGATGCCTGACGACCTTCTTCAGTTCATGCTTCCACATCGCGCACACCTCCGAAACGTCTGCAGGCCAGTTTGGTCAACAAAAGACCGACCGCAACGGCACAGAAGGCAAACAGGCACACATAGACGGGAGACAGCCTGAGCCATTGCTCAGCTCCGATCCAGCCGCTCAACAGATACTTCTGCGGACAGTTCAAAATAAAGGCGAAGACGTTGGGTATGGCGACAACGCCTGCGGATACAGAAAACGCAATCCATGCCTCCCTGAACGCGGATGAGATCAAGAGTGTAAAGCCGGTGATCAGCACGGAGGACGCCGAATATAGCCCATACTGCACGAGCAGCATTTGCCCGATGGACAGGTTAAGACCGCTGTACTGCATGCAGGAAACTGCCTGCACCGGCTGAGAAAGTGCCCATAGATCACCTGCCATGTACCATGTGAGCATCAGGTTCATGGCAAACAGCAGCGTGACAATGATGACCGCGAATAGGACCGCGTAAGCGGCTTTTCTCCGGACAATATGCCGCGGATGAACAGCGATCGCCTGCAGCAGTGCCTGCATACCGCTTTTCTTCTCCAATGGAAAGGCAAAGCTCACAAAGAAACAGACAGCCAGCATGACAAGGCATCCGTAGGATCCGTTCCATGTGATCCAGCTGTCAGCCGGCTCATAATTCCCGAATTCAGGGAGTCGCAACCCCTGATAAGAATGTTCCAGATACAAGCTCTCTTTTGCGAGTGCCGTGTCGTTCAGGCGTTTTGCGGCGTGCTTCATGGTCTGAATCTCGGCTTCCCACGACTGTTCCAACCCGTTAATGTGCTGCATGCTTCGTATGGCGGCGTTCAGACACAGGTAGTCTCCGCCCAGTGTGTTCGCAAACCTGCCCTTTTGCTTCTGAAGCTCTTCGTACTCGCTTAACAGGCTACGTGTTGTGTCCACATCATCCGACCACATGATCTGTTCCTGGGTTTCTTCCAGCTGGGCATCAAGCTCATCCCGATATAAAAGCGCCCATTCCAGAGGATCGCTCTGCGTCTCAAGGAATGCGTATGTTTCTATTCGTGCGTCTCTGAATGCCGTCTCGCCGGAGTACATGCTTCCGCACAGATGCAGGGATAGAACAAGCAGCATTGCCAACGCGGGAATCACGGAAGCAGGACGCAGCAGCTTTTTCCACTCCGTCATTTCGAAGCCTCCTTGAAGTGATACAGATACAGATCCTCCAGGGTCGGTGTCACGCTGACAGCATGCTCGGGCGGCTCCTTAGAGATGAACCTCAGTCCGCTTATGCCGTTGTTCAGCGCATGGAGAGCTCCCGGATAGGCATTCAGGGCTTCCGCCGTTTCTTCACACCACCAGACTTTGCCTTCCATCTGCCGGATCAGGGTTTCGGGCGGCTGAACATCGATCTTCCTGCCGGCATTCATTATGAGGATCTGATCGGCAAGATCGCTCAGGTCTGAAACGATATGCGTACACAGAATCACGGTCGTCGTCCCGGCCATTGAGCGCAGTATGCTTTTGAACTGAACCCTCTGGCGCGGATCGAGCCCAGCGGTCGGCTCATCCAGCAGCAGGATCTTTGGACTGCCCAGAAGAGCCTGCGCTATACCCAGCCGCTGACGCATGCCCCCGGAATACTTCCGGATCTTCTGCCTTCCCCATTCAGACAGTTCCATCAGGTCAAGCACACGATCGATTTCCCGGGCTTCATCCGCGGAAGGCAGTTCCTTCGCCCTGTACAGATAGGAAAGGAATTCTCTGCCGCGCATCCATGAATAGACCGGAGGATCCTGAGGCAGAACGCCCAGCATCCGCCTGTATTCGGCGCCGAGCTTCCTGATTGGCACTCCGTCATATGTGACATTGCCGGAAGTCGGCTCCAGTACACAGGAAAGGATCTTCATCATGGTGCTTTTTCCAGCACCGTTGGGACCGAGTACGCCGTACACTCCTGTATCGAAGCCGCATGACAAATCGTGCAGAGCATACAACCGGCCGTATTGTTTTGTCAGGCCGACACATTCCAGCATACTATCCCTCCTATAAAAAGTCAACAGTTTTAGGCTGTTTGCTGTAATGTTTCTTCGCAACACATCAGTTCGGGGTTAAAGCCTTCCCTTTTTGATAGCATGACGAAGACAATCCGGGTGATTTTTCTTGCCAGCGCAATGATTGCTCTTCCTGAACCCTTTTCACCTTTCCTGCGCTGGTAGTCCTTGATGATTCTCCATTCGGAGGTTACCTTGGTCAGTCGGATCATTCCCAGAGCGGCCTGAACAAATGCTGTCCGTAATTCCTGGGGGCCATGTTTGGTTATCCGTCCATAATGTTTCGACTCATTTGAGTTGTGTACACTGGGAACAATCCCAACATACGCTGCAAACTTCTTGTAGTTCCCTTCAAAACGTTCCAACTCTTCGGTATAGGCGGCAATCGTTGTTGCCGTATTGATCCCGATTCCCGGAACTGTCATCAGTAGTTCCACATCTTCATTATTCGACACCATTTCCTCAAGATGTTTTTCAATCTCCTTGATTTCTGACGATAAATCGTCTAAAATCTTTATCATCACCTTGAGTGATGAGGCAGTGTACGCTGAGTAGTCGTGATCCGCGAGATCGTTTATCAGCTCCTGCCTCTTTTTCTTGCTCTGAAGCTGCGCCGATTTGGTTTCTATCCCATAGCCCAGCATCATCCCGTGGATCTGATTCTTGATCTTTACCATGCTTTGTACAAGAACGCTTCGTGTCTTCAGCAGGCGGCGAATCTCTTCACTCGTCTGGCTGCACAGATGGGCTTCCGGCAACATTTCTTTCAGCAAGTAATAGGCCAGCATCGCCGCATCATTGGCATCCGTCTTCTTGGTGCTCACAGTGATGACTTTGAATCTGTTGGTGTTCACCACCTTGACCTCAAAATACTCCGATTCCATCCTGTTCTTGAAGTGCCGGGCATTCCCCGTTGTCTCAACTGCCAGTTCGATGGAATATCCCTGCTCTTCAAAATGATGCATCTCCTCGGAAAACTTTTTGTATCCGTCTTCTTTTGTCGGATATTGTTTCTCCATCAGGTACTCCCCATCTGCATTCAGTGCGCATACTGTGAACTGTGTCTTGTGTAAATCAACTCCTACACACAGTCTGCTGTTTCCTGTCTCGCTCATTACCTTTCCCTCTTCTTCCTTTTTCTAGCAAGACAGCCTCTTTCGGGTGATGCTTCCTTTCTCCTATCCGGTCTACTCACGACCTCTGCATGATTCGATGCTAATTCTTCATTCTCCTCCTCGGCCTCGCAGACCACTAGATATGCCGAATTAGTATCTATCTGTCTTGCTGCTGCTCTCCCTATTGTACGGCAACAAGACTCGCCTTGCATCACCTTAACTCCCTTTTTATCATGCCTCCTCATTGATGACAGGGCAGAGTTCATCACCCTCAATGCGGAAAACATGATATTGGTCGAAGTCCGTGTAGGATACGGCTCGGTCATAACCAAGAACATAGACCTGACCGTTGACGATATTGAAGTCTGATATAAATCCGCATGGAAGCGCCAGATTCAGAGCCTGACCTGTCGCAGGATCGACCCGATAGAGGGTTCTCCAGTTTTCTTCAACTGTGTATACCGTCTTTTCGTCCTCAGTCATCACGAACAAATCGGCATTCCGTTCATAGGCAAGATCGTACTTGCCCGTATCGGTATCATAGACAAAAACCCCAGGCTTTCCATGGATCAGAAAGAAGACACGGTGACCGTTCTTCTGAAAATAACCCGCCAGTTCGTCTACGACACAATCAGCTTCGCCGGCTTCCCAGCTTTGGAAATACAGTCCCAGATCGTCCGAATACCACACGCCGGTTTCGTCAATGAGCATATGCATAGCCAGCCTTTCGGTCGTGAGGACCGTATCGGATTTTCCGCTGTGCAGGTCGGTACGCACCAGTTCCATGTTATTGAGATAAGAATACAGGAAGTCGTCGATCAGGACCTGGCTTATGACAAAGCCGTCTTTAAACTCATACAGCACATCCTGTTTTCCATAAAGATCATCCGCAATGATCCGGCTCACCTGCATATCCTCAGTATAGTCAGTGGCTTCGGAGATGATCCTTCCGTCGCCGAGCACGATCAGATTCATTAGGCTGATGTCCGGATACATCACGACCCCGTCGGTTTCCCTGTCAATTTCCGCAAGCGCCTGATTGAGATACACGTATGTGAACTGATCATTTTCTGCAATAAAGGTGCGATTCACCGAATTGACCTGCGCTTCAAACAGATCGGTTTTGGGACGGTCAGGTGTTACGGGCACGGGCTGCGAGCACCCGGCGCAACATACGAGCAGCAATGCCGTAGCTATAATAAGAACTTTTTTCTTCATTGCAATAATCTCCATTCCCGTATCATTTCAAACAACTCTTCCGCCATGCCCTGAGAGATCGGGCTGCTGTCCATGAGATACCAGTTCAGGTAATCGTACAGTCCGGCGCATGCCAGCTGTCCCCGGAGAGTGGTGTCGCCGGATTTCAGCACATCCTGAAACACGCCCTGGAGTTCTCCGGAACGATACATAAGCATGAGATGGTGAGCTGTATCGCTGTTGTCCGTTTTCTCCATGATAGCGTCCAACAGGGGCCGCAGCGTCATCTCATCTGTGTCAAAAGGTATGTCATAATCCTGAACCGCCTGAACGAGCCAGTCCATCATTGCGCGTTCGCCACTGTCGGATCTCAGGCTTTTTGCGGACACCGTCAACGGTTCCGGACGAAGCAGGCTGCCCAGCATGACGATCAGCAGAAAACCAAGAGCGCATACGCCAGGCCAGCGTTTTCCGGTTTTCACCGCGGGGCCGGTCAGCGCCTCGATGCGTTCCGTGATATTTTTCCTGTTCCCGGGCAGTCCGTGCAGACAGGGCAAAGGCTGCTGCTCCGAAAACATATCAAGCAGCATATGCCCGTAGCGTGCCCGTTCCTGTTTGGTCAGATCTGCCGCAGCCGCCTGGTCACAGGCCAGTTCAGAGATATGCTCCAGTCTGGCCTGTAATCCCTTTGCCAGAGGATTGAACCAGTGAACAAGAACAGCTGCCACTGCGGCCCATCTGAAAAGAAGATCATTCCGCCGGACATGTGCCTTTTCGTGTCGGAGGGCGTATTCACGTTCTTCCCTGGTTAAATCAGCCGGCAGGTACACACACGGCTTTGTGATTCCGCATGTCATGGGATATCGGAGGATGGAACAGTTTCTGATCAGGTTATCCTCATCTATAGATGACTTCCGGATCAGCCTCATGCATTTCCGATAGTCCCAGATCGTCTTTCCGGCAAGGACAGCAAAGACCGCAATGAGACAGCAGACAACCAGGATATGTGTGTTCTCGGACAGAAAGACAGCCGGCAGATAAGTTCGAATGGCGGCAGACGGTCCGGTATATATGGTTTTATTGATCCGGATGGGGACCGTAAAGATGCAAAGAAACCGCAGAAGTGCTGGCAGATACAGACAGCATCGTGCAGACGGCGAAAGCCGGCGCCTGCAGAACCTGTCAGTGACAAGCGCCAGTATGTACAGTACACTGCCAGACAGGGTGGCTTGCAGGATATTGAGCAACAACCGTGTCATTACTACACCTCCTCATCCAGCAACTCCCGTAACCTGTCCATTTCCGCTTTATCCAGCATATTCCTTTTGAGAAGCGCCGCGATCAGATTCCCGGCACTTCCTTCAAATGTCTTTTCCACCAGCCGTTCCGCCTGATAGGTTCGGTAATCTTCTTCACTGACAATGGATGTATACTTGCGAATGCCGTCATATGTCATTTCCAAAACACCATGCCCGTTCAGACGCCGAATCAGTGTCTTGATGGTCGACGGACTCCATTTACTGCTGCCGTCAAAAGCATGGATGATTTCCGGTACGCTCATAGGTTTCCGTTCCCGCCAGAGCACCTTCAGGATTTCCAGCTGTGATTCCGTGATCTTTGCGATGATCTGGTTCATATAGGATGCCTCCTCGACAGGTTACTGTTGTAGCCACAGTTTACATATGTAACCTTTGCTTGTCAAGGGATAAGTTTGAAAATGTATAAATATTTTCAATTTATTTTATGGCCGAACTGTTGACATTTTGTACAAGCGGTGATATGATATAGATGAACAAAGGGAACATCGGGAAACAATACCGGATATTTTTTCCTCCCGATGGTTCTGAACAGAAAAGGGGGCGATTCCGTTGAACAATGATCCCACGATCCAAGGTTGCGTTTGCTTCGCCCATTCACACAAACAGTGAGCTGGTGCAGCGGTCGCGCAGGGCGTAAAGAAGCCCGCAGGCGTAGAAAGACCGACCCATCCGATGATGGAACAATCGGCAGTCGGGCGGAGCAGACGCATCAGATACAATTGAATAGGCGGGTGCACCGCCGGTACTGTCCGGCACAACAGGTTTTTATATAGAGCATCCGCCGCTTGAAACTGGAAAATATAAAGAAAGCAATCTTTTATTAAACCAGGAATATTCAAGGCCGGGGATCAGTCTCCGGCCATTTTATTAACAAGGAGATAGAAACATGATGCCATCCATCCGCTCCGGCGTGTACCCCACCATGATTACGCCCTACACACAGGATAACCGGATTGACCAGGACGCGGTGGACAGCCTGGTGGCGTATTATACCGAAAGCGGCTGCGACGGTATCTTCGCGCTGTGCCTGTCCAGCGAAATATTCCATCTGACCGAGGATGAAAAGCGCCTGCTGTTAAAGCGCGTGGTGTCCGCCAATGCCGGCAGGCTGCAGATCGTCGCTTCCGGCCACACTGCGGATGACCTGCCAGGGCAGATACGGCAGCTGGCTATGGCGGCGGAGGAAGGCGCCGATGCGTCGGTGATCATCCTCAACCGCACGGCTGCCCAGGGGGAAGGCGAGGATGTATGCCGCCGCCATATCGAAGCGCTGCTGCAGGCGCTGCCCGACGTGCGGTTTGGCATATACGAAAGCCCCTATCCCTATAAAAGGGTTGCGTCGCCCGATCTGATGCGCTGGTGCGCTGAAACGGGGCGGATAGTTTTTCTGAAGGATACCTGCTGTGATATTGTACAGCTGAAGGCAAAGCAGGCAGCTGTGGCTGGAACGCAGCTGAAGATATATAATGCCAACACCGCTACGCTGTTAGCGTCGATGCGGCTGGGCATCGCAGGGTATAGCGGCGTCATGGCGAACTTCCATGCCGATTTGTACACCCGGTTGATCAGCCTGCATCGCAACAACGACAGCGCGGCAGACAAACTGCAGGCTTTTTTAACCGTTGCAGCCTGGGCTGAATACCAGCTTTACCCGGTCAACGCCAAGGCATACCGTGCCATGCTGGGCATGGATATTGGCATCACATCACGCACAAAGGACGCCGACCAATGGACCGGCACATTTGAATCGGAGCTGCGCCAGCTGCACCTGGTAGAGCAGGAAGTGCGCGCCCTTTTAGGAGGCACACCATGATCTATGCATTCAAAGAAAAAGATGCGCTGCACCGTATGGATGAATTGCCCGATCCCTTCTTAAAGCCCGATGGCACGCGTGTAACCGATGCCAGCCAGTGGCCGGCGCAGCGGGCTTACCTCAAGGCGATGCTGGCTCACTATCTGTACGGCGATATGCCACCTCCTCCTGATAACACCACCGGTAGGGTGCTGTTCGCGCGCCTCTGCTACGCGGGGCGGGCCATTGCTGAAACCGTGGAGGTATCGTTTGGAAAGGGGCTGTGCTTTCAGGCCGACATCATCCGCCCGGTGAAGGAAGGGCGCGTGCCTGTGATTACATGGAACCAGTTTACAGGCAGGCATGGCAGCCCGTTGGAGGAAGAAATCGTCCTTCGCCGCGGCTATGCCATCGCGGAGTTTGACAAGGAGCAGTTAGCTTCGGATAGCATGGCAGCGCTGACCGGCCCCCTCGCTAAGGCGTATCCCGGTTATGGCTGGGGCGCCATCGCCATGTGGGCTTATATGCAAAGCCGGCTGATCGATTACCTGGCGCTGACCGATTATGCTGACATGAGCCGCATTGTTGCCACCGGGCATTCCCGCGGCGGCAAGGTGGCGCTGTGTGCGTCCATATATGATGAACGCGTCGCGTTAGCGGCTATCAATGGCTCCGGCTGCGGCGGAGCAGGCTGTTTCCGCTACCTGGGCGGGCGCATGGGCGAAGGGACGGGGCTGTGCGAAACTGCAGGCAGCATTTGCGATGTGTTTCCGTTCTGGTGGGCAGGGGAGCTGGGTCGATACGGCAGGCGCGGCACGCCACTCACGGGCCAGGCGCCGCCGCCTGGTGAGCGGGTGATTTCTCTGCCGTTTTCTGCGGTGGACATCGGGCACCTGGGCAAAACGCAGGACGAGCACCTGCTGCCCTTTGACCTGCATACCCTCAAGGCGCTGGTTGCGCCGCGCGCCATCATCACCACCGATGCCCTGGGCGACACCTGGGCCAACCCCTATGGCACGCAGCTTACCTGGCGCGCCGCGCAGGAGGTGTTCGACTTTCTGGGCGTTCCGGACCGCAACGCCCTGCACATGCGGGACGGCGACCATGCCTATAACGCCACGGATTGGCAGGCTGTCATCGATTTCTGTGACATGGTATTCTTCGATAAGAAGCGGGAAACCGACATTGTCCGTATGCCATCGGCGCCTGCCGGCCAATCCGCCCTGGCTGCTGCCCTGGATTGGCGGAATGAGCGCCTGCATTTTTCCTGGCGGCAGCCTTGTTGAATCGTCGGGGGTGATATGGTAGAATGCCCCTGTTGCGAAATGGGGGAAAGCGGGGATTGCCAGTGTTATTCAAGCGCAGCGAGCTACGTGGACTGCACTTCAAGGATGCCAGGATTGAACTGGTTTTGGCTGAAAGCGGTACGCACGACGACGAGTGCGGCATTCGCGACGGCTACCTGTTTGATATTTACACGCTGGACAGCCGGGAGCACGCGGGCTATGTCAGCCTCAGAATTGGCGAAAGCCCGGCGCTGTACTACCTTGGCCACATCGGCTACCGTGTGTTTGAAAGGCACCGGGGCAATGGCTATGCTGCCAGGGCTGTGCGGCTGATGATGCCGCTGCTGCGCAAGCGCAACCTGCGCTCGGTGGTGATCACCACCAACCCGGACAACGCGCCTTCCCGCGCCACTTGTGAAAAGCTGGGCTGTACGCTGGAGAACACCGTGCAGGTGCCGCTGCGCTTCCGGGGGCTGTGCCTGGGCGCGGCGGAAAAATGCCGCTATATCCTGCTGACGGAAGAGGACGCGCAGGAGGCGGCGTCCGCATGATGATCGACGCCATGGGCGTCCCCGCCCGGTACGAGGTGTACGGGACGGAAGGCGACCAGGTGCTGCTGCTGCACGGCTGGGGACCCGGGGTGATCACCCTGGAGGCGCATCTGGCGCCCCTGGCGGTGCTGCTCAGTGACGCGCACCGGGTAACGGCGCTGGAGTTTCCTGCCCACGGCCGGTCGGGCAACCCAACGGGCGATTGGGCGGTGGCGGACTATGCCCTCTGGGTGAAGGACATCATCCTCCAGCTGGGCATTGCGCCGGTGACGCTGGTGGCGCATTCGTTCGGCGGGCGCATCGCATTGTGGCTGGCAGCCAATGAGCCGCAGCTGGTCAGCCGCATGGTGCTGACGGGCTGCGCCGGCATTCGCAGGGAAAGCACCCCTGCGGAGAGAAGACGTCAAAATACGTACAGGCGGTGCCGGCAATGGTTGGATCGGGCGGAGCGTGTCCGCGTGCTGCAGCCCCTGGCAGCATGGGCGGAGGAGGCGCTGGTGCAAAGGTACGGCTCGGCGGACTACCGGGCACTTGATCCCGCCCTGCGCGGCACGTTCAAAAAAATTGTCAGCGAGGACCTGCGCCCCCTGCTCAGCTGCATATCGCAGCCGGTGATGCTGGTGTGGGGCGAGCGGGATGACGCGACGCCGCTGTGGATGGGGCAGGTGATGGCGCGAGAGATCGCCGATGCCGCCCTGCATGTGATGGAAGGCCGCGGGCACTACGCATACCTGGAGGAGCCGGTGCGCTTTGCAGCGATTGTGCGTGCGCTGATACGGGAGGATCATAAGCGTGGCTGATGCCCGTTCCTTTTTTTACTGGTTGCTGTGGCTGGCGCCTGTGGCGGCGGCGATCCCTGCTGCGAAGGAGTTGCTGCACTTCCTGCAGCTGAGCAGCTATCAGCTGTCGGGCTTTGTGCTGACGCTGCGGCGTCAATGGAAAAAGGCGTTTTTACCCGGGCTGTTGCTGGCGTTGGCATTGTTTGCATTGGCATTTGCTGCCGACAGGGCTGCCCGGTGGATGGGCTATACCAACGCTGTGTTAGCGGGCGCGGCGGCGCTGTCCCTGGGGCTGGGCTGTATGACGGGGCGCGTGGTTTACTCGCCTGCCAAGGTGGTCAAGCCGCTGGCGGTCACGGGCCGGGTGCGCCGGCTGGTGGCGGCGTTGGCGCTGGTGATGCTGGCGGCGGCGCTGCTGCTGCGCCGGTGGGCGCCGGTGATGGGCCTCAGCGCGCTGCTGCCTGCGCTGCTGCCCTTGTGGGTCGCTGTCGCTGCTATGATCGCCTGGCCGTTTGAAAAGCTGGTATCATACCTGTTTATAC
Source organism: Christensenellales bacterium (assembly GCA_050952845.1). Classification (GTDB taxonomy): domain Bacteria; phylum Bacillota; class Clostridia; order Christensenellales; family Aristaeellaceae; genus JAGVSV01. The sequence goes on along the minus strand of JBMNLP010000001.1, from coordinate 2,554,246 downwards.
GGGATGCCGTGCGCATTTTGGACGCACAGCTGGGACTGATCCGCATCGGCGTCACGGGCAGCTATGGCAAGACATCGGTCAAGTTCATATTAAAAACGCTGCTTAGCGAGAAATACCCCGTGCTGGCAACCAGACAGAGCTTCAATACGCCCATGGGCGTTACCCGCTGCATCCGGGAGGATATGCGCCCCGAGCACCGCGTGTTTATCGCTGAGATGGGCGCGCGCCACCGCCGGGACATCCGCGACCTGACGCGCTTTGTCCGGCCTGAGATCGGCATATTAACCGCGGTGGGACCCCAGCATTTGGAAACGCTGGGCGATATCGATCGCGTGGCTGAAACCAAGTTTGACCTGATCCGCGCGCTGCCGCCCGACGGCTTTGCGGTGTTTTACAACGACGGCATCTGCCGCAGACTGTACGACAGGACGGCTGTGCCCAAGGCCATCGTCGGCTTGCCAGGGGATGACCTTTGGGCGGAGGACCAGGTGCTGACCAATGCCGGCAGCGCGTTCACGCTGTGCATGAAGGATGGGCGGCGCATTCCCTGCGAAACCGCATTGCCTGGCGAGCACAGCATCCGCAACATCCTGCTGGCGGCTGCGGTTGCGCTGCACCTGGGCATCAGCGAGGCGCAGCTGAAGCGCGGCATCGCATGGTTGCGCCCGGTGGCATCGCGCTTCCAGGCTGAGACGCTGCCCGACGGGCGCATTGTCATCAACAACGCGTTCAACAGCAACCCGGAGAGCAGCAAGGGGGCGCTGACGATGCTGGCGGCTTACCCCGGTCGGCGGATCATCGTGACGCCGGGTTTTATCGAGTTGGGCAAGCACGAGGACACCTATCATTTCGAGTTTGGGCAGCGCATCGCCCAGTCTGCCGAGCTGGTGCTTCTGATTGGCCCTAAACGTACCCGGCGCATCGCTGATGGCTTGGCGGCGGCGGGTTTTCCTGCGGAAAACATTCGTACATTCGCCACGCTGCGCGAAGCCAACGATCACCTAACTGTCATCGCCGCGCCGGGTGACGTCATCCTCTATGAAAACGACCTGCCCGACCAGTACACTGAAGCGCAGCGGAGGGGCAAATGAAGAAAATACAGCTTGGCATCCTGTACGGCAGCCGCAGCTGCGAGCACGAGGTGTCGGTGATCAGCGCGCTGCAGCTGTACAACAACGTTGACCGGGAGCGGTATGACGCCACTTTGGTCTATATCTCTCAGCAGGGAGAGTGGTTCATCGGCGAGCCGCTCAGCGACATTGACACCTACAGGCCTTTCTTTCAAAATGACGCCAAAGGGCTGGTGCGTGTGCTGCCTGACATGACAGCCCGCTCAGGCGCGCTGATCGCCTTTGAGCGCCAGGGGCTGTACAGGGGCAGCCGGGTGGACATTGCGGCACGGCTTGACTGCGTGATCCCCGTTATGCACGGGCTGCACGGCGAGGACGGCACCCTGCAGGGGCTGTTGGAAATGATGGACATCCCCTATGCTTCCACAGGCGTGGCGGGATCTTCCATCGGCATGGACAAAATCATGATGAAGGCGTTTTTCCGGGGCATGGGGTTTCCCGTGCTGCCGGGGTGCGCCGTCATGCGCAGCGATTGGACAGCGGACCGGGAAGCCGTTATGGACAGGGTGGAGGAGGCGCTCAGCTACCCTGTGTATGTAAAGCCCGCCAACTTAGGGTCCTCCATCGGCGTGGCGCGGGCGGATGACCGGGCGGGGCTGGCTGACGCGCTGGACTTGGCTTCGGCTTTTGACCGGCGCATCCTGGTGGAGCGCGGCCTTGAAAAGCCGGTGGAGGTCAACTGCTCGGTGCGCGGATTCGACCGGCAGGCTGAGGCCTCTGTGGTGGAAATGCCTATAACCGGCGGCGGTTTTTTAGACTTTGACACCAAATACCTCATGGGCGGCGGTGGGGCAAAGGGCATGGCATCCCTGAAACGGGTGGTACCTGCCCCCATTGGTGACGATATGTCGCATAAGGTGCGGCAGCTGTCTCTCGACGTATTCAAAGCCCTGGACTGCAAGGGCGTCGTGCGCGTTGACTACATGATCGACCCCGTTTCCGATGCGCTGTTCATCACCGAGATCAACACAATTCCGGGCTCCCTGGCTTTTTACCTCTGGGACAAGAGCGACCCCGTCATACCCTACAGCGCGCTGATCGACGGCATGGTAACGGACGCTTTCCGTGCGTATGAGGAGAAAACCCAGTCCAACTACGCCTTCCGGTCCGACATATTCCGCCACATGCCGTCAGGCGGAAAGGGCATCAAGGGCAGCAAAGGCTGATTGCACAACAACAAACCGGCCGGGACGAAACTCCCGGCCGGCTTATTGTTGTCGTACTTTAGTTGATTGATGATAGGTGCATTTGCTTTTTATTCAGCAACGCTGGCTCCCTGCGAAGAAAGCATGGTGACGAACATGGTGATCGCCTCGGCTTCCTCAGGCAACGCGGTTTTCAGCGATTCCATCAGGAGGGGCATGCCTTCCTGCATCAGCTTTTCTGTCAGCGGTGCAGCTTCCTCGTCGGAGGTGTTCTCGCTGAGCACAAAGGGGGTGCTGTCGGCGGGGATGGCCTGGGGCTGTTCATCTGTCTCGGTTAGCGCGAAGCTGAAGGTTAGGATGGGAGAGGGGGACATGAAGGACAAGGTGATCTCGCCGTTCTCGTCCAGCTTATCGCCCAGGGCGCTGGTTTCCTTCAGCGCCAGGCCGATGTAGGTGGGGCCGAATGGATCCATGTTGCCGCGGAAATCAGCGGCCAGGTCGGTCTGAACGCCGGTTTCGGTGGTGATGGCTTTGATCGTCAGGTTCACCAGCATGGCCTTGGTGTCTTCTCCGGACATCACAGCCTGGTGCAGCGCGGCCCAGTCGGTAGACCCATCGGCTGCAGCGGGTGCGGCTTCTTCGGTTTCAGCTGCGGCATCGTCCGGTGCCTTGGTGCTCAGCCCGACCAGATCCTCACCGCCTTCGTCCGCTCCTGCGCTTTCAGCAGGGTTGAACAGCACGGCAAGAGACAGATCGGTGCTGTTTTCTGCGCTGGTGGTCAGGATGGTGATATAGGCCTGGCCTCCCGGGGTTTGAATGGTTTCCGCTGTGATGTACTGCGGGACAACGGAATCAGCGCTTGTGTAGAGCACCAGGGTGACCAGTTTCGTATCGGGACCGCTGCGGATATCGGCGACGCTTTTTTCCAGTTCGGCCAGCGCCTCAGCCGGGTCGTGCGCTTCTTCCGTGGCGCCGGCGGCTGCAGAGGCGGTCATGGCGGACTGGGCAAACGTTTCAATGATGCCGTGCAGCTTGGTGTCCTGCTTGTACACTTTGACAAGTTCGCCCATCAGGTCGGCTAAGTTGTAGGTGGTGACGTCCACGGTGACGCGCTGGGCAAAGGTGCCGACACCTTCCACCTCAAAGGGCCCTTCTTCAGTTTTGCCCTGGGGAACGAGGGTTTCCTGGAGCACCTTGGCAAGCGCTTCGCCATAAGGTTGAATCAGTGCTTCAATTTCCTGCGGCGTCATATTGGACAGCGGGTTGTCTTTCATGGCTTCCCCGGCAACTTCCTGAAGCATGGCTGGGTCGAAGGAAAGGGCGATACCGGGCAGCAGGTTGACGGCAAATGTGTTTTCGAAGGTTTCTTCATTGATCACACCCTGGGCTTCCAGCACGGTGCCGGTATCGGTGCCGATCACCAAAGAAAACGCTTCCTTGTTGTAAACAGCTGTAGTTTTGAGTTTGTTGACGGCAGTGATCAGGCTGGTGACCATTGCCATGCTTTCTTCATCTGCGCTGCCCATGGCCATGCCCAGCAGCCCGGCTAACGACTGGGTGTCCAGCACCAGGTCGGATGCGAGTTTCAGCGTGCCGCCCTTTTCCAGCACGGCTTGGGCATTGGTTTGCGCCGGCGCTTCTGCGAATGCCGGCACCAGCGACAAGACCATTGCTGCGGCCAGCAGCAGGGCAAGCATGTTCCTGGTAAATTTTTTCATCGGTTCATTCCTCCTACAATAGTTGTTCAAACAATATCAGTATACCATACGCAGTTTTTAATCACAATCAACAGTTTGTAAAAATCTGTCGAAATTTGTCGGAATTTTTCAAATACTTTCGTAAGGGAACAATCCACTTTATTGTGCAGGCACCAGAAACTGTGCCGTCAGCGTGGTGATGGCTGCCTGCAGGTTGTTGCTCAGCTGCTGGCGCAGTGTCTCAAGCTGCGTCTCGGTCATGTTGTCCACCCGGGTGGCGCTGGGGAGGTTCAGGTTGGGGATGTTCCAGGGCGCAGCTGATGTGCCGGTGAAGGAAGCGGTGAGCGTGCCTTCCGTTTTCATGTCCTGCCATGCCAGGCTGCCTTCAAACGCCGTGGCGGCCCGGTCCTCCCGGCCGCCGGACAGGATCAGCTTCAACCGGAAGCTTTGCGGCGATACGTCGGGGGCATGCTCCGGCGTTACCAGCAGCGTATAAATGTATTCCTTCTTAGCGGTTTGGCCCTTTGCTGTCTGGGTGTATGTTTCCTCGCCTTCGGTTAGGTTGAGGTTGAAGGCAAAGCGCATGGGAACCTGTGCGCCGGCTTCGCCCACGGTAAACGTTGTGCCCGTCGTGCTTTCCGGCACGATGGACAGTGTGCCCTTGTATGCGGCGTCGCCCGGGCTGTCTTTGGCCGGGCCGCCTATATAGGACAGCGTATACGCCTTGCCGGTTGCACTCGCCGTGCTTTCGGGCAAGAGGGTGAGCACGTGTGTGCACTCGGTGCTGCCGTCTGCCAGCACCTTGGTGTACATGTCTATCCTGTCAGCGCCACGGAACCCGCCCAGAGGCAGGATGACGTGATCCTCGATGACGTGGCCAGCGCTGTTGAACACGCGGGTAATCTGCACGTCCTCTTTCATCTTCAGCGCATCGATGGCGCTGAAAAACGCGTTCATCATGTTCCTGTCCAGGTAGGCGGCGGCTTCCCTCGCTGTCAGCTTCTGCCGCAGCAGAGCCTGCAGCGCGGCGTCCTGATAGAAATCCATCAGCAGCTGCTTCATTTCAGCTTTTACGGCGGCAGGCGGAATTTGCACCGCGGTGTGGATGATGGCGTTGCCTTCTTCGTCCTTCTCGTTAGCGACCTTGGTATAGGCCTGCATCCACACGCCGATCTTGGCAGTATACCGGTCCATCTCGGCTTCGGCGGCGGTTTTCCAGTTCAGGTCCGTGGTGTTGATGGCGGCCAGTATGCCCTCGATGCCGGGCCAGGTGCTTTTTTGCCCGGTCAGCAGCATCTGCAGCGCGGCATCGCCCCTGGGGGCGGCGTAGGTGCCGGTTCCCAACAGGCTGGACGCCAGGGTCACCATCACGCCATCGCTCAGCCAGGTCAGGCTGCCCGCGCTTTGCCCGGCCTTGGTCAGTGTCAGGCGCAGCTCCTCCCTGTCTTTGTTGGCGCCAAACAACGCTTTGAGATACCGCACGTCGATGGCGCTGTCGGGCAGCAGGGCGGCTAACAGGGCGTTGGTGGTGGGATCCAGCGCCGTCATGCTGGCGCCGGGCGACATGTCTAACTTGACCGTCGCGGTCAGCCCGGAGCCGTTGCGCAGCTGCAGCATCAGCTTTTCATTCAGCGGCTTGTACTCAACCGCAAACGCGGCGGCGGGCAGGCTCAGTAGCATGGCAATGACCAGCAGCCAGGCAATTTTTCTGATCATGGGGTATCCTCCTTATCGACCACATAGTCCGTGGTGTTGTCGGGTTGTTGTTGGTCAGGCAGGGCCAGGTCCGTCAGCGGCGCTACCGGGCCTTCTGTCCGGGCGTCCCGGCCGATGTCGTGCAGCACCTTGAGGCGCTCCGCCCTGTCCAGGCGCATCAGCAGCGTTTTCAGGTGCTTCGCCATGGCGTCGGCTAGCGTGTTCCGCGCGGCATCCAGGCTTGCGGCGTCCAGGCGCTCCAAGTCCAGCGTGGTGTCGGGGCTGGCGGGGGCGGGCAGGACACCCGGCTGGAGGGATAGGCTGATGGTGCCGCGGAAGGCCTGCTTGCGGCCCTGTTTCACCATAACCTCCGCCGTGCCGCGCAGCGCGTCGCCCTGCGCGGTGAGGTCGGGCTTCAGGGTCAATGCCGTTCTGTCGGCTGCTTTGCCCGTCGGCGTGGCGCTGATGACGGCACGGCCGGTGATTCTGCCCGAGGCGCTTCGATGCTTCAGGTTGATGTCGGCTTCTTCGGCTGTGACAGCGCTGTCCACCACGCGCTTGAGGCTATAGGAAAGCCGGAATGTGTTGGCATCCTTGCCGCTTTTCCACTGGGAGGACAGCAGCAGCGTCAGGTTGTTCCTGCCCTTCACCGCCGGGAGCTTCAAGCTGAGGTACAGGCCCGTCTGCCCGTTGTAGCCGCCGTACAGCGTCACCTTGCGCACGTCCTCGCCGGCTAAGGACACCGTGCCCGTGAACTGCATGCCGATGTCGGCGCCGTCGGCGTCAATGAATCGCTTCAACACCCCGGTCATTTCAAATCGCAGCCCCTTTAGGGCGGCTAACAAGGCATCGCGCGCCAGGGCAGGAAAGGCGTTGCCTTCCAATATGGCTGGCTCCAGTGCTTTGACCATAGCGGGCCAGGCCGCGTTCCATTCGTCCGCTGTCAGCGCGTACTCCTTTTTTTCTTTGCCTTTGCCGACGTTTTTGATCGATATACCTTGCCGCACAGTTTTTTCATGCGCGATCAGCAGCTGGTAAACGCCGGGCAGCTTGAGGGACAGCTGTTCCCAGGCAAGGGGCCAGTCGGTCTGACGGTGCCATGGCGCTGCCTCTTTGGAGCTGCCAAGTAGCTGGGACCATGCGCTGCCGCTGCCGGCAATCAGCCCAAGGCTGTCGGGCATCAGCGTCAATGCTTCCCGCCCGTCAGCCAGCGTATCAGCCCTGAGGCTGACAAAAAGCTGATCGTCCAGGGTCAGTGCGGTATGGGAAGCGCCAGGCGCCAGCCACAAATCCATGCGGGCGGCGCTCAGCCAGCTGTTGACGGCGCCCAGCGTGTGTTCCGACACCGCCTTCCATTCAGCGATGTCCATCGTTACCGTCGCCAATACCGCGCCGCCAGCGCGCCAATGGGTGGCAAGCGCCGTCGCCGCCGGCGCGAACTCGGCGCGGGCGCCTGATACCAGCAGCAACAGCATCAGCAGGATGGAAAGCGTTCTTTTCATGCGATCCCCTTTCGGCAAACCCTTTCGGTCATATAACGGAGGCGTGCCGGCGTTTCATGCATCGGCAAAATTTCCGGCATCGGCCGGCGCATCGGGCTGGTCCGGGTGCATGGCGCTGTACAGCGCTTCGGCGGCAGGCCGCGTCATGCCCTTGACCTGCAGCAATTCCTCCACGCTGGCTTCGCCGATGGCTTTAATGGTGCGGAACGCCGCCAACAGCGCCCGCCGCCTGGCCGGGCCGATGCCGGGCACTTCCTCCAGCCGGGAGCGGATGGCGGCTTTGCCGCGCCGCTTTCTGTGGTGGGTGATGGCAAAGCGGTGCGACTCGTCGCGTACGCGCTGTATCAGGTGCAGCGCGGGGGAATGCCGGTCCAGCATCAGGGGCGTCCTGGCGCCGGGCAGCCAGATCTCCTCTTGCCGCTCGGCCAGGGCGAATATCGGCACATCAAAGCCCTCGTCCTGCATGGCTTCCCTGGCAAAGCGCAGCTGTTCGGGCCCGCCGTCCACCAGGATGAGCTCGGGCAACGGCCAGCGCTCGCTGTCGCTGTCGGCTTTGGCACGCCTGAAGCGGCGCTGCAGCGCCTCGCCCATGGAGGCGAAATCGTTGGCGCCTTCAACGGTTTTGATGTTGAACCGGCGGTAGTCCTTCTTGCTGGGCACGCCGTCTACAAACACCACCATCGACGCCACGGACTGGGCGCCCTGGGTGTTGCTGATGTCAAACCCTTCCAGCCGGCTGGGTACGTCGGGCAGGCGCAGGGCTTGAGCCAGCTCCTTCATGGCGCCCACCGTGCGCTCCTGCGTAATCTGCTGGCGGGCGTTGCGCTTGAGCAGCGCGTCCCCGGCGTTCTGCTGCGCGGTTCTGATCAAGTCGCGCCGGCTGCCGCGCTGTGGCACCGACAGCGTGACAGCGCCCCCGCGCCTGCCCCGCAGCCATTCCTCCATGGTGTCGGCATCGTGCACGTCTTGAATCAGTACTTCCCTGGGCGGGGTGCGGTCGCTGTAGAACTGCGATATGAACGCTGACAGCACATCGACCGCCGGCTCGTTGCCCTCCCGGGGCAGCGCAAAGGAATCGCCGCCGATCATGCGCCCGCCGCGGATGTACAGCACCTGCGCCATGGCATCCAGCCCATCCTGCGCCAGGGCAATGATGTCCTGCTCGGCGCCGCTGACCTGCAGCGCGTTCTGCTGCTCCATCAAGCCCTCAATATCGCGGATGGAATCGCGCAGCATGGCGGCGCGCTCAAACTGCATCTCCCGGGCGGCCTGGTCCATGGCGTTCTTCAGCTGGTCGATGACGGGCTTGTAGCGCCCTTTTAAAAAGGCGATGACGCTGTCGACGACGGCGCGGTACGCTTCCGGTGTGCACAGGTGGGCACAGGGCCCCAGACACTGGCCAATCTCATAGTTCAGGCAGGGTCTGCCCGGCTTATCCAGGGGCAGGGGCAGCCTGCAGGTGCGCATGGGAAACACACGGCGCAGCAGCTCCATCGTCTGCCGGATAGCGGTGGCGCTGATATAAGGCCCGAAATAGCGGGCTTTGTCGTCGCTAATGCGGCGCGTGATGTCAAGCCGGGGAAAGGGCTCGGCTGTATTGATGCGGATGTAAGGGTAGTGCTTGTCGTCCTTGAGCAGGATGTTGTAATAGGGTTTGTGCAGCTTGATCAGGTTGCATTCCAATATCAGCGCTTCCAGGTTGGACCCACACAGCATGATGTCAAAGTCATCCACATGCGTCATCAACGCTGCCACCTTGGGTGACTGCGCCTGGTCGCGGAAGTAGCTGTGCACCCGGCTGGACAGGTTCACCGCCTTGCCCACATAGAGGATGCTGCCCTCTCCCTTCATCAGGTAGCAGCCTGGCGTATCCGGCAGCATGGACAGCTTCAGGCGGATGGCTTCATTCATGGGGATGTTATGCCTTGTCCGCGTCTTCGTCGAGGACGATCTCCTCGTCCAGGCTGTAATCAGCGCTGGCCATGTGAATCAGCGCCGCCATGAGGTCGGGCTCCACGGGCAGAAACTCCTCCATCTCCTCGCCTTCGTCGTCGGCGATCACCTGAACGCGCATGACATAGCGGGTAGCGTCCTCCCGGCTGTCCGTCCCGGCTTCATGCAGCAGCACATACTCCTCGCCATTATAGAAAAAGTACCGGTCCACGGACAGAAACAGCCGGTTGCCATCCTCGTCCATGCCTTCGATGATATCCAGTTCCTGATGATCCTGCACTGCTATTTCCTCCCTTGTATGGCTAGGTTCGTTCGAGATGAATTATACCAACCGGCGGTAAGGATGGCAAATGCCGGGAGCGCGGCGACGCATGATGTTTTCATTTGCTTTGGCTGAGGCGAAGGGGACTGCTGTTTTCATTCTTGCAGAAAGGAAACTGCTGTGCTATGGTAAGTACCATTGATCATTTTTCGGTTTTTATCAAACCGAAACCATCTGGTTTTAGAATGATTTTGAACAAGACGCTCGCGATTCTTTGCGTATCGTACAACAGAGAGAAAGGGGATCATCGCGATGAAACGAAAATGGTTCCAGTTGTTGGAAGCCCTGGATGGAGGCAATGCAATGCGCCTGTTCAGCCTGAAGAACGGCGCAGATTACCTTGAACTGAGCACAAAGGATGTTCAGTTTTCGGACAGCGGCGGGGATAAGCGCAGCTTTACAGTGAAAAAGCAGGTAGGCAGGCTGTGCGTGGAGCTGGACGGCCGGGTGTATGAAAAGCGCGGCGCGGTGGAATGGGTTGCTTGGCTGGAAAACTGCGGACAGGAAGATACACAGACGCTGTCGGAGATTTGCGCGGCTGATCTGTGCCTGCCCACGCAGAAAGACGAGGCGGTCTGCTATACTGGGATCCTGGGAGATGATTGCAGCGGCGACAGTTTCTTGCCTTTTGAACACGCGCTGACGCCGGGTGCCGGCTGGACGGTGACGCCCTATGGCGGACGTTCATCCTGTAAAGCGTTTCCCTGTTTTGATCTTTTGGACGCAACCGGCGGCATGATCACGGCAATCGGCTGGAGCGGCCAGTGGCGCTACGCGCTGAACCGGGATGATGGTGAGGTGCGGTTGACAATTGGTCTGGAGGATGCCTGCTTCTATCTGAAGCCTGGTGAGCGGGTGCGTCTGCCGCGGGTACTGTTCAAGGCCTTCGAGGGCTGCGCGATAGCCGGGCACAACGATTACCGCGCGCTGCTGCGCGAACATTATGTACCGCGGATGCCGGCGGGAGAGCTGGTCTCCCTGCCAACGGCGATCCAGTGCTTCGACCGCTACACATGGAAAGTGCCGTACTGGAATACTGAGGCAGGCCAGAAGGAATACGTCGACTGCGCGGACAGACTCAGGCATATTGACACTGTCTGGCTGGATGCCGCATGGTTCGAGGGCGGTTTCCCCTATGGCGTCGGCAACTACAGCTACCGCGCGGGTTTTCCCAACGGCTTGAAGCCGATTTCCGACCGCGCGCATGACAAGGGCATGAAGTTCATGGTTTGGTTTGAACCCGAGCGCATTGCCTACAACACGGAGATAGACAGGGAGCACGGCGACTGGGTGATCCGTAAGCCGGAGGAGGTGGACTGGGGCTGGGTTCCGCCGGGTGAAGACCCCGCCAGTGCGAGGCCCAGCGGCCTGCTCGATCTTTCCCGCCCGGAAGCGGTTGACTTCCTGATCGAAAAGCTGACCGCCATGCTGCGCGACAATGGTATCGATACCTATCGGCAGGACTTCAACATCGATCCGCTGCCCTTCTGGCGGCTGAAGGACGAGCCGGGCAGAAGCGGCCTAACGGAGATTGGCTATATCATGGGTTTCTACCGCCTGTGGGACACGCTGCTGGCGCGTTTCCCTGGCATGGTGATCGACAACTGCGCCAGCGGCGGCCGGCGCATTGACCTGGAGACATGCATGCGCTCGGTGCCCCTATGGCGCAGCGACACGGGCTGCAGCCCGCTGTCTGACGACCGCCCGTCCGATCTGTGGAATCAGAACCAGAGCATCAGCCTGTCGCGTTATCTCGTGTTTCATTCGGTGGCTTCCTGGAACTGGGATGCCTACGAGTTTCGCTCTGCGGCGACGGCGGGCATTGCCGCGAACTTCGATGTTTTCAATCCGGAATTCGACTTCAAATCCGCTGAGAAGTGCCTTGCGGAGTACGTGCGGCTGAAGCCCTACTGGACCGGGGATTTCTATCCGATGACGCGCGCGACGCTGGAGAACGATGGCTGGAGCGCTTTTCAGTTCCACCGTGAGGACCTGCATGCGGGCATTGTGATGCTGTTCCGCCGCGCGGAAAGCCCCTATGAGGCAGCGACTTTCCGGCTGCGGGGCTTGGATCCCGCGGCATGCTATCGCCTTACGCTTTCAGACGAAGATCGCAATGTAACCACTGCAGAGGTTGACGGCGCGGTGTTGCTGGCTGGCTGGCGCTTTGAGTTGCCCCGTCCGCGCACGAGCCTGGCTGTGGAGTATGTACGAATCGGGAAAGTGACAGCGTGATGAACGCGCGCTTGCCGGTTGCGCTTGGAAACAAGCCACTTTGTACCATCCTGTACGAACAGCGGCCGCCATTCCTTTTTTGAACGTATTATCCTGTTTACTTGGCTGTTTTCAAATAGCTGTGTCCTATGCTCTAAAAAAACAGGTCGTAGGCCATTTTGACCATCAGCAGCGCCATCACGATGGCTAACAGCGCGCGGACCAGCGGCACGCCCTTTTTGATGGCCATGGTGGAGCCTAAGTAGTTGCCTGCCATGCTGAACAGCGCCGCGGGCAGCGCCAGCTGGTACACCACGTATCCTTCACCGACGAAGTGGATCAATGCGCCGATGTTGCTGGCCAGGTTCACCAGCCGGGCGGCGCCGGAAGCCTGGAGCACTTCCATGCCGATCACCGATACAAACAGAAGCTGCAGGAAGGTGCCGGTGCCCGGCCCTACCACGCCGTCATACACGCCGATCACCAGGCTGATGAGCATGCATGCAGGCAGTGTGTATTGGGCCGGGACGCGCTGCTTGGGCGTCAGGCCTGATTTGTTGGCCAGCACAAACATCGCCACAAAAGGCAGTGCTGCCAGCACGGCGATGCGGATGAACCGGTCCGGCAGCGTGGTCAGCCAGCGCGAACCGAAGTAGCTGCACACAAAGGCAACAGCCGCCGCCGGCACAGCTGACTTCCAGGGGATTTTGCCGCTGGCGGCGTACCGCCCCGTGGACACCGTCGTGCCCAGCCCCGCCACGATTTTGTTGGAACCGAACGCATATGCGGCGCCTAAGTTAATGCCCGGCATGCCCAGCGCCGTCAGAAACGCGGGCAGCGTGATCAGCCCGCCGCCCCCTGCTATGCTGTCGATGAACCCCGCCAGGAAAACCAGCGGGCATACCAACAGATAGGTCCAGATCGTCAACTCCATGCAATCCCCCGTGGCCGCTTGCCTGTGTAGTGCAGGTATTCTATCATAGGCGCCGGCAATTGCATAGTGTGCCCCGCTCTGATATCATTTAGCTGAAACAGCTGTATGGTATATACAGCCAGGGGAGGTGTTGATATGATTCGGGCTGAGCTTTGGGGCGATTCCATTGGCAAGGGCGTGCTGTTTGACGAGGTGCGCGGCAGATACGCCATCGCAAAAAATCATTTCATCAAGCTGCTCAAACATGCCGGTATCGCCGACATCAACAGCCATGCCCGCTTCGGCGCGACGGTGGAGGAAGGGCTGCAGGATTTTGAAGCCACCTGTCAGGTGGAGTCGGACATTGTCGTCATCGAGTTTGGCGGCAACGACTGCGACATGCCATGGGAAAACATTGCCCGAGAGCCGCAGGCTGACTACCAGGCCAAGACGCCGCTGGCTTTGTTCGAGAAGAAAATCGAGGCCTTTGTGCTGGCGGTGAGGGAACGGGGGCTCAGGCCGCTGCTGGTGACGCCGCCGCCATTGGACGCGCAGCGGTTTTTTGCCTGGGTTTCGCGGGGTCTCAACGCGCACAACATCTTAGGCTTTGTCAGCGAAGTTCCCTTCATCTACCGCTGGCACGAGCAGTATTCGCTGGCGGTGCGCCGCGCCGCACAGAAAACCGCCTGCAGGCTGTTTGACCTGCGGGATGCCTTTTTATCCGAACGGAACCTGCGCGCTGCGCTGAGCATCGATGGTATGCACCCCAATGAGCGCGGTCACGTGCTGATTGCCGACGCTGTCCGGAACTTTATCGTCAACCTCTGACTTATGTCATGAAGCAGTAGAAGGAGGAAAGGCCATGTTTCGAATTGGTTTCATTGACTATTACTTAGACGAATGGCATGCCAACAACTACCCGGCCTGGCTGAAAAAGCGGTCGGGTGGCGCCATGGCGGTGACCGACGCCTTTGGCATGATCGACAGCCCGCTGGGCGGGCGGACGACAGCTGCCTGGTGTGCCGACATGGGCATCCGGCATCGCGCCTCCATCCGGGAGGTGGTGGACGCCTGTGACGGGCTGATCGTGCTGTCGCCCGACAACTGCGAGATGCACGAGCAGCTGTGCGAGGCGCCGCTTCGGTCCGGCAAGCCCGTGTATGTGGACAAGACCTTTGCGCCCGATCTGGCTAGCGCGCAGCGGATATTTGCCATCGCACGGCAGCATGGTACGCCGTGCTGGTCCTCATCGGCATTGCGCTACGCGGCGGAGTATGCCGCCCTTGATCAGGAAGGCATCCGGGCTATCCATGCCTGGGGCGGCGGTTCGTATGAAAACTACATCATCCATCAGATTGAGCCGGTCATGATGCTGATGAAGGCCAAGGCTGCAAAAGCCATGCTGGTGACATCGGGCAGCCAGGAAACCCTGCTGGTGATCATGGAGGACGGCAGGCTGGCATCCATATGCCTCGCAGGGCAGGGCATGCCGTTCACCCTGTGCGTTCAGGGGGCGGACGGCGTCCATACGGCAAAAGCCGAAGGGCCTTTCTTTGAGGCGCTGATGGACGCGATGATCGTTTTCTTCCGCACCGGCGTTCCGCCCGTGCCGGCACAGGACACGCTGGACATCATGGCCCTTCGCGGCGCTGCCATGCTGGCGCGGGAAACGCCCCTGGCGTGGATCGACGTGCCGCGCTGACGTTTTTTCTATGCGTCGGCAAACCGGAACACGGCGCCGATCACAGCGGCGATGGCGATGGTGAGCACGGGGTGCGGCTTCCACTGTTTGATGGCAAGGTACAGCCCCACCGCCAGCGCGATGCGCTTCCATTGAAACAGGTCGGCGATGGCGCCGCTGGCCCTGTAGATATCAATCCGAACGATGGCGATCAGGAAGATGCTGACGCCTGCTGCGCAGATCAGCCCCACCGACGCCGGCCGGATGCCGTAGAACAGGCTTTGCACCAGCGGGCTGGCGCTGTACTTTTGCAGCATGCGCGCAACCACCGTCACCACCAGCAGCGAGGGCAGTACCACCGACAGCGTGGCGATGACGGCGCCCGGGATGCCCGACGTGGTAAACCCCACATAGGTGGCCATGTTGATGCCGATGGGGCCAGGCGTCGACTCCGACACCGCGATCATGTTGATCAGATCGGCCTGTGTGAACCAGCTGGTCCTCAGCGCCAGGTCCTCTAAAAACGGCAGCGTCGCCATGCCGCCGCCGATGGCAAACAGCCCGATGAGGAAAAATTCGTAGAAGAGCTGAAAATAAATCATGCCGCTTTCCTCCCGTTCCGGCCTTTGAGCAGCACGCCGGCCAGCGCTGCCAGCAGCACCATCAGGATGGGGGAGAACCCCGTGAAAACCGACAGCAGGAACACCGCCGCGAAGATGATCAGCGCCGGCGCATCCACCACCGCGCCTTTCCACAGCTTCCACACGGCGTTCAATATCAGCACGAACACGCACACATGGATGCCGGCAAAGGCGTTGCGTACGATAGGGACATCGGTGAAGTTGCGCAGAAACGCCGCGATCAGGATGATGATTACCAGCGAGGGAAATACTACGCCCAAGCCTGCTGCGATGCTGCCTTTGACGCCCTTGAGCTTGTTGCCGATAAACAGCGATGTATTCACCGCGATGATGCCTGGCAGGCACTGGCTGATGGCGTAAAAATCCATGACATCCTCTTCGGAAACCCAGCCGCGCTTTTCCACCACTTCCCTCTGCAGGATGGGGAGCATCGCATACCCGCCGCCAAAGGTCAGCCCGCCCACGCGGGCAAAGGTGAGAAACAGATCCAAATATGCGTTCATACCGTCTGTCCTTTCTGAAAAACTCGCCTCATCATAGGGTTACCGGTGCAAATTGTCAATTTCTCTTGCAATGGTACACTGTGCTTGGTATAATGACCGGGATATTCCGGTAAGCCAAGAAGGTTGAAAGGTAGGGTATTTGTATCATGTACGACTGGATTTTCGGCATTACATCCGCACTGGCGGAGGCCGCGGAGGCAGTGGCAGAGAACGCTGAAGAGGTAGCCCAGAACCCTGTCGCTGCGCTGGTGACCAGCCTCCTCCCCATGCTGCTGATCGTGGTGGTTTTCTATTTCCTGCTGATCCGGCCGCAGCGCAAGAAGGACAAAAAGGTCAAGGAGATGCTGAACAACCTCAAGACAGGGGACCGCATCTGCACCATCGGCGGCATCTACGGCACCATCAAGGGCATCCGCGATGACAACATCATTCTAACCGTGGGCGAACAGGACGTGCCCGTTGTGGTGGCGCGCTGGGCCATTCGCAACGTCGAGGCTGTCAGCATCGAGAACGACGGCGAAGTCCTCGCCTGATTGAGGCTTTACAATCCTACAAACGCCGCAGTCTTTCGGCCGCGGCGCTTTCGTATGTTCATAACATGACTGGAGGGACCTGATATGGCAAGAGCGGACGGCCGCGACGCGGCGGCGATGCGCCCGGTGGAAATCCTGCCCGGCTTTGTGCGCACGGCCACCGGCAGCTGCCTGATTGCCTTTGGCGGCACCAGGGTCATCTGCACGGCGTCGGCGGAGGACGGCGTGCCGCCCTTTTTAGAAGGCAGGGGCAATGGCTGGCTGACGGCGGAATACGCCATGCTGCCTGCCTCCACCGGCAAGCGTAAGCAGCGCGACGGCATCAAGCGGGACAGCCGCGGCGTTGAAATATCGCGGTTGATCGGCCGCTCGCTGCGCCAGGCGGTGGACCTGACGCGGTTGGGCAGGCGCACTATCACCATTGACTGCGACGTGCTGGAAGCCGATGGCGGCACCCGTACCGCCGCCATTACCGGCGGCTTTGTGGCGCTGTGCTTGGCGGTGGACCGGCTGATTCGGCAGGGCGCCCTGAAGGAATCGCCCATTGTTCACCAGGTGGCGGCGGTCAGCGCTGGCGTGGTGGGCGGCGTGCCCGTGGTGGATCTGCCCTATGCCGAGGACAGCGCCGCCGATGCCGACATGAACTTCGTCATGAACGAGCTGGGCGGCTTGATCGAGCTGCAGGCGACCGGCGAGCGGCGTGCTTTTACCAGAGAGGAACTGGATACGCTGATGGCGTTGGCAGGCGGCGCGGTGGACGGGCTGATGCGCTGCCAGCGGGAGGCGCTGTGTGAGCAGGCTGATGTGATCGGCCAGAAACAGCGGCTGATCCTGGCCAGCGACAATGCCCACAAAATCGCCGAGCTCAAGCGCATGCTGGGCAGCCGGTACGATGTGATGGGCATGCGCGAGGCAGGGATCACTGTTTCTCCCGAGGAAACGGGTGCTACCTTTGCCGAAAATGCCGCCATCAAGGCGGAGGCTGTGCGGGATGCGTCAGGCTACGCTGCGCTGGCTGACGACAGCGGGCTGATGGTGGATGCGCTGGGCGGCGCGCCGGGCGTGTTGAGCGCCCGCTATGCCGGGCAGCACGGCGATGATGCCGCCAACAACCGCCTGCTGGTGAGCCAATTGAAAGAGATCCCGGCTCAGCCGCATACAGCGCAGTTTGTCAGCGCGCTGGCGCTGGCTTCACCTTTTGGCGCGACGCGCATATTTGAGGGCGTCTGCCCGGGCGTGATCGTGGAGGAACCGCGCGGCACCGGCGGCTTTGGCTACGACCCGCACTTCGAATACGAAAACGGGCTGACCTTTGCTGAAATGAGCGCCCAGGAGAAGGACCGCATCAGCCATCGAGCCCGGGCGATGGCGAAACTGCTGGACGCGCTTGGCTAAAAGCACTGGCTGCATGATGAGAGGAACGCGTAACGGATGAACATCATGCCGGTTGTGCAGCAGATTGCCATGCTGCTGATGCTTACGCTGATCGGTTTGTACTTGCGGCGCAGCGATGTCCTCAATGACGGGGTGGTCAAGGGGCTCAATATCCTGGCACTGAATTTCGCCTGGCCCGCGCAGGTGCTGACCATCACCCAGCGGGATGCCGGCAACCTGACGCCGTCCTATTTTTTGTTCCTGCTGGGTGTGTCGGCGCTGGTGATGAGCAGCATCACGCTGATCTGCTACTTTGTTCCCGGGGCCCGGCTGCCAAGGGAGCGGCGCACCGTTTTCGCGGGGCTGTGCGCCATGCCCAATAGCGGCTTTGTGGGTGTGCCGCTTGTGCAGGCGGCATACGGCGACGAAGGCGTCTTGTACCTCAGCGCCTTTGTCGTTGCCTTTAACTTGGTGTGGTGGACGCTGTATGTTCGCCTGTTTGGCGGCAAGATCAGCCTGCGCCAGTTGCTGCTCAACAACGGGCTGGTCGCCAGCGTGGCGGCTGTCCTGATGTTTATACTGCGCATTCGCGTGCCCGAACCCTTCATCAGCCTGTTGAGCCAGCTGGGCGCGCTGACCACGCCGGTCACCATGCTGCTGTTAGGCGCCAGGCTGAACGACATCAAGCGCATTCAGGACCTGTCCGACAAGCTGCTCTGGGTTTCGGTGGCTATCCGCTTGTTGGCGATGCCACTGGCGGTGGCGGTGGCGCTGCGCCTGTTGGGTATGACGGGCATGGCGCTAAGCGTGCTGGTGCTGGCATGCGCGCTGCCCTGCGCCAACTCGGTGCAGCTGTTTGCCGAGCGCTACAATATGGATTCAGTGCTGGCTTCCCAGGCCATTTCGGTGTCGCTGGTGCTGTGCCTGGGTACGATTCCCCTGGTGATGCTGCTGACAGGGATCTGATGATAATATCAAAAGCCGGGAAGTCCGTGAGGACATTTCCTGGCTTTTAAGAACAAATTACGCCATAATCCCGAGTTTGACAGTTGGAGAAAAGAAAAACCCTGAAAAGCGTTGTACAGCAAGGCTTTTTGGGGTTCGCTTCATAAAAAAAGTGTTGTATGGGATCATCATTTCAGAAATTTTCTTATCAGCTGATTCAGTTCCTTAGGCCTGTAATGCATGCGGTCAAGAACTAAACCGGTGAGGGCTGTTAGCGCGTCAAGTGTTTTACTCCCT
This sequence comes from Christensenellales bacterium, assembly GCA_050952845.1. Taxonomy (GTDB): domain Bacteria; phylum Bacillota; class Clostridia; order Christensenellales; family Aristaeellaceae; genus JAGVSV01. The sequence continues at coordinate 2,535,701 of JBMNLP010000001.1, read as the reverse complement.
TCGTACAATGCCATATACTGAACATCATGGATGTTGACAACGTTCATATTCTTGAGTGTAGCAATCAGATGGTCAGTGGTAACATGGGTCCCATTGTCATCAAGCTGGCATTCAAGCAGACGATATACCAACAGAGCTGTATAGCAGATCAGGAAATGAGCCTTGATGCGCTCCGGATTACGGTGATTGACAGGACGTCCGGAAAAGTTAGTCTTCATAATACGGAAGCAGTCTTCAATCCTGTATCTTTCTTTGGAAACAGCCAGGATATCGGCAGCCTTGTCTTCAAGGTTGGTAGCAACAGCATAGAAGCCGTCATACTTAGCCTCTTCAGCGACTTTTTCTTCGTCAATAACATAAGAGATATCCGCTTTTTCACCGGTCGATGTCGTCACAACGCGTTTCATGAAACGTCTTACATCATGGGGCCCTTTCCGAATCTCTTCCGGGTCTTTTGAGCGTACAAGCGTGCGTGCCCTCTCCAACTGCCGGTCCCGGATATACTGCTGGTACTCTTTCATCTTACGGGAAAAGGTCACAATAACACGCTGTTTTAGTTGTCCGGCAGCCTTGACCCTTTTGGTTTTCCCACTCGCGGTTTTTACTTCTTCGTAGAGACCCAGATCGACGGCCCGGTCTGCATTGAGTACTTTATACGCAAAATCATTGTACAAACTCAGGTTTGCTTCGTCCTGTCGGTCAAAGCTCTTCATATAATCAAGTGTGACAGGCCGGTCATTTGAAAGCAGCTTGTAATCGCCGCCCTCAAAGATAGCTTCTTTGAGTATATGACTGAGCTTTTTAATGGACTGGGTCACAATAAACGCTCTTCCACCCATACTGTTAAACTTGCGGATATTGTAAGAACCCAGACCTGCATCGGCGCAATAGATAAGCTTTGCTCCATTCAGCATATGGACAATCTCCCGTTCCAAAGGAACGGCTGTCAGTTGTTCGCTGGTATTCCCAGGGTGAAGGCTCATACTAATGGGAATCCCTCTTTGGTCTATGAACAGTCCCATCTCAACAACAGGATTGGGCCGGTGCTCTTTGCTGACACCATATTGACGCAGGCCTTTCATGATTTCCCCGGTTACAGGATCAACGTAATCATCGTCTTCCTGTTCGGTTTCAAAATAAAAATTGGTGCAATCGTAATACATGACGGCCGTGCTGCGGGGGACAATATGGCTGCTTTGTGTGAAGAGCCATTTTAGGTAATCGTCATAGTGCTCTTCCAGTATGTCCATAAAACGGATCATGTGCTGGTAAGCGATATCCGGTTTCTCATAATAGGAATCAAGACGATCCCATGTACCGTATTTGGACTGCGGATCCAGAATACGGGCATAAGTAAGAAAACGATTGATATCATAGCAATCATAGGTCATTTTCCTGTCCGCGGTGATCTCGGAGAAGAACTGCTTTAGATTCAAGCGATTCAGAATATACTGTAAAAAGAAATACCCAACATTTTGCTGAGTCGAAGCCGAAACATCCCGATCAGTTTTGCGCACACGTTCATTAAAATCACACTTCATTTCGAACTGCACTCTGCCGACCCGGAATTCTTCATTCATTTTTTCGATTTCTGCTTTGGCATAGGCCAGCGGGTCACCCGTTATCTTTAACAATTCTGAATGCTTACCGATTTTCTTTACGATCCTGGTGGTTGTCTTTTTTCCGTTTCTGATTCCCTGGTGAACATAATACGTCGGATCACTCAGTCTCTTATCGTAATACAGCTTCATAAAATCACCCTTTTCCATTATACCAAAAATACAACACATACAACATATAAATACAGAAAAATTGACAAATCTTTTATTGCTACACAAGGCGTTATGGCGCTTTCATGCTTTATCAAGTGTCAAACTCCCGTGCTGGCTTCCCAGGCCATTTCGGTGTCGCTGGTGCTGTGCCTGGGTACGATTCCCCTGGTGATGCTGCTGACAGGGATCTGATGATAATATCAAAAGCCGGGAAGTCCGTGAGGACATTTCCTGGCTTTTAAGAACAAATTACGCCATAATAAGTGAAATTGCTCTATGATACCATAGCGAAGCTTTTGTTGCTTGAAATGTAGACGTTTTATGAAGTCCTCAATGTGCTGATGCTTCTATTGATTATGAGGCTTTTGACCACAATATCATCCTATGCCCTGATCTTATGCATAACAAATGAGCGCAAAATTTACTATTCTACGCTCATCTCGTCAGGAAACACGGCATATCGGCAGATGGCAAGGCGGTTTATCGTTTGTCGAGTATTCTTTGCTTAACCTTTTGGATTTTGTTCAGGCGGTTGGTTGTGTAAAGAAGGCCGATCAGCATCATGGCCAGCACGATGCCGTCATTGAAGCCCCGGATGAAATCCGCCAGATCATACCAGAAGCCTTCTCCTTTCATATCGGCCAACTCGACAATGAAGTTGATGAGGGAAAGGATAAAGCCAACGAAAAACGCTATTTTTCCTCCCCGGAATATCCTTTTATTTTCCTCCTGATTGTACTCCGCCACTTTCAAAATCGTCTCTTCCTTTTCTTTGTCCACGGCCTGCTCCTTTCTTCCGCCATCTAAAATTTCCCTGATATCGACATTGTAGAAATCAGACAGCTCGATGAGAATTGCGATGTCCGGCAGGTTCGACCCTGTTTCCCAGCGGGAAACCGTCCTGCTGGAAACGTAGAAATGCTCTGCCAACTGTTCCTGGGTCATATTTTTTTCGTTTCTCAGTTGTTTCAGGAATCTGCCGATCTTCTGTGTGTTCATTGCCTAACCTCCTTGCACATGCAGCATAGGATATTGTTGCCGATAAAAACACGACATAAAGCGAGAAAAACCGAATTGGACACGGCTTGTCCGGTTCACGCCCCGGTGGCGCACCGCGGCATTACCGGTATTGACGCAGAAAATTGTCGAGCGCCCGGTCGATTTCTTCGCCGTGCCCGGTCATCATATGCCCGCCATCGGGAAACGAAACAAGCGTGAGGTTGGGAAAGCGGTGCTGCACCTGCTTCACTTTCTCAAAGCTTGCCACGGGATCGTCCTCCGAATGGAGGATCAAAACCGGCGCCTGCAGCGCTTCAATGGGGTACTGATCGAAGTTGCGCTCCATGTCTGGGTTGGTCAGCCTGCCGTCCAGGACAACGCCAACTTTTCTTTCGGCAACGGGCTGGATGGTCTGCACGGTGGAAGCCGGCATGCCCATCATGGCAGGCATCAGCGGGCTGATCAGGTACATGGCATAGTCGGACAGGAGCGGCTCGGGCGGCGCCTGGTATTCGAGGTAGGCATCGGGTTTTTCAGGCACCGGCATCGCCGAACAATACAGGATCAAGCCCTTGACACGCTCCGGATAGTCCAGCGCAAAGCGAATGGCAGGGGTGCCCCCGGCGGAAGTGCCTAAAACAAAGGCCCGGTCAATGTCCAAATGGTCCAGCAGCTCTTCAAAGGCGGTAGCTTGTTCCTTTGGCGTGCCCTCGCCCCTGACGTCAGAGCCGAGATAGCCAAACCGCGAAGGAGCCAGCAGGCGGTTCTTGTCTTTCCTGTTTTTGACGCTGTCATACGCCTGGTCATAGCCGCCGAAAATGCCATGAACCGACAGGATGACCTCGCCTTCCCCCTCATCGATGTAGGTCATCGCGCCATAGGATAGCTGTGCCGACTTGGCGCCATAGGCATCCAGCCTGTCCTGCGCTTTGTGCAGCCCTTGGACGCTGCGCAGGCCCTGAACCAAAAAGTACAGGGCAATGGCGATGAGCATGGCGCTTAGCAGCCCTTTCATGATCCGGATGCCTGCCTTTCTCTCTTTTTTCATCATCGTGGACGACCTCTTGTTCCTATATTCATATCAACTTCAGCACGTCTGTTACAAGCCGGAAAAAATCGCAGGCGTTTTTTTCATCGTTGAGATCACAGCCCAAAAGCTCATGGCTGATGTGGCGGTTTAAAAAAGCGGACTGAATGGTTGACAACAGCATGAAAGCCTTTGTTTTTCTGAGGTTTTCCGGCTCCGCATCCGGAATAGCCTTCATGATGGCCCGATAGCTCACGGAGGAGTTGCTGTCCGGGCCGGGCTGCGCTAGGTCGCCCAGCATGGAGATTTTGGCGATCTCAGGGTGGTGGAGCAGAAACGCGAACACCCTTGCCGTGAAGGATGCCATGCCCTCCTGCCGCCTGTGCGCAGCGCTTCGTGTATCCGCAGCATGCTCCGCCGCGGCAAACGTCCCCATGGCATGGGAGATGATGCGCTGGACGCACACCTCAATCAAATTCTTTTTAGAAGCGAAATGGTAGTTGATGAGCCCGACGGCAACGCCGGCCTGCCGGGCGATGTCCCGCACGGTGATGTTTTCCACCATACCGTCTGAGCTTTCGATCAGCGAGATGGTCGCGCTGATGATTTTTTCCTTGATGTTCGGGTGGTTTTGCATGGCGTCCTTCATAGCGACTCCCTTTCCTGAACGTTGTTCAAAGTCATTTTACCGAACGGAATGCCTGTTGTCAAGGCGCGATTTTTCGGCTTGAACGCATGGCGTGCACACAATGCACGAACATTTTACCTGCATTTTACATAATCATAATATACAGGGCGCTGCAAGCAGTATAATGGGCATGACGGGAAAGCGCTGGAAGGACAGGTCGGCTCAGGAAAGGGAGTATCCATGAAAGGAATCGTTTTATATCAATCAAAGTACAGCGCCACAAAGAAGTATGCCCATTGGCTTGCTGAAGACACCGGGTTCGCTGTCATGGAGGTGAAGCAAGCCGGCATCGAGGATGTAAGAGGCTATGACGTGCTCATCTTGGGCGGGGGCATTTACGCCTCCGGCATCGCAGGGCTCTCCTTCCTTAAAAAGCACGTTGACGCATTGGAGGACAAAACGCTGCTTGTCTTTTGTGTTGGGGCATCGCCTTATGATGAAGAGGCTTTCCGCACAATCGTTGCCCACAACCTGAAGGATGAGCTGTCGGGCATCCCCTGCTTCTATTGCCGCGGCGCCTGGAATTTGGAAAAAATGAACCTGATCGATCGCACGATGTGCAAACTCCTGCGCAAAATGATTGCGAAGAAGGACCCGGCAACGTATGAAGTGTGGGAAAAGGCGCTCATGGCGGCAGGTGATCAAAGCTGCGATTGGACGGACAGGAAGTATATTGCGCCGATGATTGAATACCTGAACCGGTAGCTGTTCATGAGCTGCCTTGCCGAGCCCACCTTGAAGGAGGCGCTGATTACAGGCGCGGTCTGGTCGGGCATCTGCATTGTGTTTGACGTGTTCGGCTGGGTGCTGATCAAACACCCGTGGAGCCTGTCCCTCCGGGAATTCCATGTGGATTATCAGCCGTAGATTACGCTGATCTATCTCGCCATATTTGCAGGGCCCGTTGTAGGATATCTGGGCGTATTGCTTTAGAACAAAATGATCAGTAAATTTACTTCACAGCAACGAACAGTTTCTTGGGAATCCTGACAGATTCAACGTGTCGCTCTGCTCCAGGAGCATTTACTCATGCCTCAGCGCCAGCACCGGCAGCAGCCTGGAGGCTTTGTTGGCCGGGTACAAGCCGAACACGATGCCGATCGTCAGCGAGAAAACAAGCGCTACCGCCGCAATCAAGGGCGAAATCTGAAGCGTCATCTTCAGCACGGGGGACAGCAAATGCGTAGCCAGCGCGCTGACGCCCAGGCCTATCAGCCCGCCAATCAGGCTGACCACCAGCGCCTCCACCAGGAACTGACTGAGAATATTGCGCCGGGAAGCGCCGATGGCTTTGCGGATGCCGATTTCACGGGTGCGCTCGGAAACCGATACCAGCATGATGTTCATGATGCCGATGCCGCCCACCAGCAGGGAGATCGCTGCAATGCCACCCAGCATCAGGGTCAGCGTGGCGGTGGCGGTGTTCAGCGTTTCCAAAGCGGTGGTCTGATTGTAAATGTTATAGGTGGTTGAGGAAGAGGCGCCCACCATCAGCGCGTCCATGTAGGCGGTCAGGCTTTCCTGCGCCGTATCCACGTCCTCTGCCGATAAGGCGGACACATAGACGCTGCTGATGCCCTTGCGCTGAAACAGCCGCTCCCCCACGGTGTAAGGAATCAGGATCAAATTATCCCCCGAGCCTGCCATGCTGGTGCCAATTTCGTTCAAAACGCCTACCACCGTAAACGGATACCCCTTCCAGGTGAACGTTTCCCCCACCGCGCGGACGCTGCCAAACAGCTCTTCAGCCGCTTCCTGTCCCAACACCGCGACAAAGCTGCGGTTGTTCACATCAGGCTCCGTCAAAAAGCGCCCCTGCGCCAGGGAATAGTTGCGTATCACATCATAGCCCGGGGTGGTTGCAATGATGGAGCCATCCTCATACTGCTGGAGGCCTGCCTTGAGCGTACCGGAGCTCATGGAAAACGGACTTGCCTGCGCCACGCCTTCCAGCAGGCGCATCTCTTTCACGCGCTTCAATGTGATGGGATTGTTGCGGCGCATGTTGATGTTGACGCTCAGCAGGTTGGTTCCCATCTTCTGAATGCTGTCGCTCACAGATTGGTTCGCTCCCTGGCCGATGGACACCAGGATCACCACAGACGCAACGCCTATGATGATGCCCAGCATCGTTAAAAAGGAGCGCATTTTGTTGCCCATAATGGATTTGAACGCCATTTGTATTGAGTTCATGGTTTGCCCTCCCGGTTTTCCGATTGCCCGATTTTGCCGTCCACAATGCGCAGAGCGCGCTGTGCGCGGGCAGCAATCCCCGGGTCATGGGTAATCAGCACAATGGTGTTGCCCTGATCGTGGAGCTGTTCAAACAAGCCCATGATCTCCGCCCCCGTGGCCGTATCCAGGTTGCCGGTGGGCTCGTCCGCCAGAATCAGGTGTGGCTTGGCAACAAGCGCCCGGGCAATGGCAACCCGCTGCTGCTGGCCGCCGGAAAGCTGCGAGGGACGGTGCTTCATGCGGTCTGCCAAGCCAACGCTGCCAAGCGCTTCCTCCGCCTGCCGCCTCCTCTGCCTGCGGCCGACGCCCTGATAGATGAGCGGCAGCTCCACATTCTCCAGCGCATTCAATCTTCCCAGCAGGTTGAAGCCCTGAAAGATAAAGCCAATGTGCGTGCTGCGAAGCCGGGCAAGCTGCTTGGCGGTATACCGGCTGGTGTCCGTTCCTGCCAGGCAATAGGTGCCGCTGTCCTGCACATCCAGGCAGCCGATAATATTCATCAGGGTGGATTTTCCGCTGCCGCTGGGACCGATAATGGCCACATATTCGCCGTCATCTATGTCAAAGCTGACCTGGTTCAGCGCGTGGACCTTCTCCCCGCCCAGCCGATAGTACTTGTTGATGTCCCGCATATGGATCATGGGCGCTGCCCTCCGCCAGGCTGGAAATTGCCGCCCGGTCCGCCGCCGGGCATACCGTCTCCAGGAGGCGGCATCTGGTCAAAGTCCGGCATCTGACCAAAGTCCGGCATCTGCGGGCGCTGGCTGTTGTCTGTCTGCGCCATGGCGCCGGCCCGCACCAGCACCACATCCCCCGCCTGAAGGTCGGAAATGACCGCCGCATAGTTGGCATCGGAAAGCCCTACCTGTACATAGGTTTTGATCCCTGTTTGAGCAGCATCGGCAGCCAGCGTATCATCCTTGAGCAGCACATAGTTGCCCTGCCTGTCGTTCATCAGCGCAACCAGCGGCACCAGCACCGTGCCTGCTTCTTCGCCAACGATCAATGTCATCGTGCCGTTCATGCCGCTTAGCAGGCGGCTGTCCTCCTGTATCGACAGCGTCACCGTGTAGTTGGTGATGCCTGATGTGGTGCTGCCCAAACGGGAAATCCGCTCCACCCTGACAGGCAGCTGAACATCCGGCAGCGCATCCAGCGCAACCGTTCCTTCCTGCCCTTCCTTCACGGACAGGATATCCAGCTCGTCCACCGCGACATCCATCACAAACGCCTGGTTGGGGTAGAGCTTCATTAGGCAGTCTCCCTTGCTCAGCGCCTGTCCTGTCTGCGCTGTCACCTCTGACACAATGCCATCCATCGGGCTTCGGTATACCGGGTCATCCAGCAGCGCCTGCAACTTTTGCAGCTGCTGCGCCCTGTCCTCCCGTTCCTCCAGCGCCTGCCGGTATTCTGTTGCAGGCTCGGCGTTTGTGACCTTGGCCAGCACGGAGTTGGGTTTGACAGAAGCGTTCACTTTGACGGAGACGCTGTCCACCACCCCCTCCACATCGGTGTACAGATCATAGGGCTGGCTGATTTGCGCGCTGCCCTCGCCCACAGTTCCCCCGTTGTAGGCAATCTGCACTGTTTCATCCACCAGCGCGCGCGTATCCGGGAAGGTGATCAGCGCGCTGCCGTCGTCCATCAGGCGCGCCACGCTGCCTATCTGATTTTGTGCGCCCACTTTCACCTGCACTGTCTGTCCCAGCGACAGCGTGGCCGTGGGTGTGATATGCACCTGCATCAGGCCGTTGGTTGAAAGGATGGCAGCCGGCTTGCCTTGCAGGCATTGCTGCACCATCTTCCCTTCCTGAAGGTTCATCACCTTTACAACCCCTGCCATGGCTGGTTGGATGCTCTGGTCGCTCTTCTGCTGGCTCAGCAGCGTCAGCAGGGTTTCGTCCTGCTCGTCCAGGGCAGCCTGCGCTGCGTCGATTGCGTCCTGAAGGGCTTGGGTGTCATAGTGCGCCAGCACCTGCCCTGAGGCAACGGCATCTCCCTGCACGGCCTCGATGGCGCTCAGCGTGATATCCTCGGGCAGCGTCAGGCTTTCTTCCTGATCAAAGCGCAAAGCGCCGGTGGCGATCACCGTTTTGGTCACGCTGCCCAGCGCCAGCGTGATCTCGTCGTATTCAGGCGTCGCCGCCGGGCTTGATGTGCTGGCAGCCGCCGCCATCACCGGCATCAGCCAAATCAGGCAGAGAATAAGCGCGTTTTTTCTGAGCTTGAATGATCTGTGTGTCATACTGCCTCCTTTTTGTGGGGGTTTTGCTCCACGGTGTGCATCCTATCAAAGCAAGCTGAAATGATGCTGAAAAATGGATACCGTGTTTTTTCAGGTTCATTTCAGCATTATTTCATATCATGGCTTATAATGGAGCAAGAGGAGGGAGAATGACTTGCGGATTTTAGTTGTCGAAGACGAAGAAAGCCTGGCCAACGCTTTGGTCAAACTGCTTCAGGGACAGAATTATGCGGCAGAGGCGGTCTATGACGGCCAATCCGGCCTGGACTATGCCCGCAGCGGACAGTATGACGCGCTGATCCTGGATGTGATGCTGCCCGGTTTCAATGGGTTTCAGATCGCTTCCACCCTGCGCGAAGAGGGGCATGATGTCCCCATCCTGATGCTGACCGCCTGGGACCAGGTGGCAGACAAGGTGCGTGGGCTGGACAGCGGCGCGGATGACTACCTGACCAAACCCTTTACCACCGAGGAGCTGCTCGCGCGGGTGCGCGCCCTGCTGCGGCGGCAGGGCGCGGTGCAGATGGACGCGGTGACCTTTGGCGATGTCACCCTGTCCCTTGCCACCAGCACCCTTTCCTGTCGGGACAAGCAGATCCGCCTCTGCCGGAAAGAGCAGGACGTGATGCACCTGTTGATGTCCCTTCCCCCTCAACACATCATCAGCAAGGAGGAATTGATCATCAAGGTGTGGGGCGCAGACAGCGAAGCGGTTGACAACAATGTAGAAGCCTATATTTCCTTTCTGCGAAAAAAACTGTTCTATCTGGGCAGCGCGGTACAGATCGTTGCCCAGCGCCGCCTGGGCTATCTGTTGGAGTATACGGTATGCTGAAAGCGCTGCGCCGTAAATTCGTACTTATCAGCATGGTGCTGGTTGTGTTGATTTTAACCGCCGTGTTGCTGGCGGGCATCATTTCCACGCGCGCGCAGTTCACACGGGATTATCAGGCCGCCCTTGAGCTTGAGCTGTCGATCGATATCAAAAGGCAGCGCAGGGAATCCTTCCGCATCAATCTGCCGCCGCCCGGCCAGTGGCCGCAGCCGTCCAAGCTTGCCTTCACGGCTATCCAAAACAGCGCCGGCACCTGGGAGCTGATCACCCCCTGGATGCAGATGGATTCAGACACGCTCCTGACGCTTTGCCAGCGCGCGCAGGCTGCCGCCCTGCCCGCCGGTTTCTGGGCAGACCTGGGCATTGCCTATACCAGGCAGGATAGCCGGATCGCCTTTGTCAACCTGCAAAATGAATATGCGCAGCTGAGGAACAGCCAATGGGCCTGGGTGCTGGTCTATGTCGGGGCGCTGGGATTGTTTTTTTTGCTGGCCCTGCTGCTGTCCAACCTCGCGCTCAAGCCGGCGAAAACCGCCTGGGCACAGCAGCAGCGCTTTGTTTCCGACGCATCCCATGAGCTGAAAACACCTCTGACGGTGATGCTGGCAAACCTTGACATCTTAGAGGGAGAACAGAGCAGCAGCCAGTGGCTGTCCGCCGTGCGGACGGCAGGGCTCAGCATGAAAAAGCTCGTAGAGGGCCTTCTGTTTCTCGCCCGGTCGGATGAGGCGCTGATGCCCCCGGAATATGAAGTCATCAACCTGTCGAACCTCGTTGATGAAACATCGCTGACCTTTGAAGCGCCTGCCTATGAAAAAAGCCTGACGCTCAGCACCAGCATTGCACCCAACCAGATGATGCAGGGCAATGAGGACCTGCTCAGGCAGCTGCTGTCCATCCTGTTGGACAATGCGGTGAAATACACCCCTGAGGGAGGCGCCATTCAAGTGACGTTAAAGAAAAATGCGGACAAGCTGGCGTTGACCGTTCACAACACCGGCGTACATATCCCCCCGGAACACCTGAACCACCTCTTTGACCGCTTCTACCGTGTGGATGAAGCCCGCAGCAAGGCAAAAGGAGGTTATGGGCTGGGCTTGCCCATCGCGGCTGAAATCGCACGGCAGCACGGAGCCTCGCTCAAAGCCTTCAGCCAGCCGGAGAAGGGAACCAGCTTTGTTTTCAGCGTGTCAAATTAGCGCAATGAACTTGTCATGGCGCGATCGCCGGCTTGCCTTTTAGCTGCTGGCTATGTCGCTGTTCACGCGAATGCAAAACATGCATCACCAAACAAAGGGAATCAGCCTGTACTTTACGCGGGTTTTATACTCCGAATAGCCTGCCAAGTCTTTCTCCAAAACTTCTTCTTCGTTTTTGATCCTTTTAACCGTGATCGCCGGGTAGATCAGAAAAACAAAAAACGAAAACAACGAGCCCAGCACCAGGGGCATGGACAAAAACAGCAGGATCGTAGCGGCATACATCGGGTGCCTTACAATGCCGTATAGCCCGGTATCGACAACTTTTTGGTTTTCCTGAACCTCTACTGTCCTGGAAAGATAGGCGTTTTCACGCAAAACCTCTGCATAGAGCAGGTATGCAAACAGGAAAACCGCCGTTGCCGCAACAACCAGGCCCTTGGGCAGAACAAGCCACTTAAAGCGGTAATCCAGCCCCGCCAAAACAAAACCGGCGACAAACATAAGCGCGCTCAAAAACATCACGCTCTTTTGCTCCGCTTCTTTCTCTTTTGCGTGGAGTCTTTTGCGCAAAAGCTCCGGGTTTTTGATTGCCAAAACAACGCCCACCAGCAGCATGGGAATAAACAGAACAGCGATCAGCAGCCACGCATTCCAAAACTTAAGCGTGCCTGCTGGAATAAACAGCAGGGCCGAAAGCGATATCAGCCCCGACAGGTATTTCACCACCGCTTGAATAAAAAGCTGTTGATCCATTCGACTTTCCTCCCGGCTCTACGATCATTCTTCGCATCCTGATTGTGTCATCGAAGCCCAACGATAAAGATCACCATCGCCGCAACCGGCAGCACAGTCCAGGCGATATACCGGCCTGCAATTTCCCAGTCCGATGGTTCGGCCTGGTCTGCGTTGCGAATCTGGAAGGATAGATTCCAGCGAAACAGCTCATCCGCAAACAGAATGGACATCGCTGTAAACAGGCAGAGAAACAAGCCGGCGAACCACGCGGGCCATTCCCCCCGATGCGTCAGCTCAGGGCCAACGATCAAATCCAATATGGCAGCAGCGGAAGGTTCCATGGGGTCAATAACGCGCCCGTTTTCATCCAGTTCAATGCCATCGCCTGTGATCGCTGAAATACGTATATTCTCAACACTTCCATCCTCGTTGTACAGCCAACGGAAGTCTCCAAGGTTCAGCACGCCCCCGCGAAAGAGGATGTCCTCTCCATGGCGAAGTTCGATGCCCGTCATATCCTCATCCGCCTCATGCTCCGGAATGGCGGTGGGGTCCTCCCGCACGGTATAGGGACCGTAGGTCTTCTCGCCATATTGGAACGCCACCGTCTTGTCCGCATCCACGGTAAAGCGGGCCTGCTGCCCCTGGATGTTGCCGGAATATATGGTGTTGCTGTTTTCCTGAGCCGGGACAAGGATGGCGCCCTTGTATGCGAAGCCCTTCCGGGCGATCACCATAGGGTAGATCACCGAAAACACCAGCACCATAACCGTCACAACCAGCAGGACGCCTTTCTGGTACTGACCTAAAGACTTGATCCTTTTCAAAACCGCACCTCCGGTCTTAGCTAAAGCTTACAAATCATAATATAGTCTTTTTCGTTTTCGCGGGCAACTTCAAATCCAACTTTCTCATACAGGCGCACAGCATGATTGGCCTTTTGAACCGACAATGACACTTGCTGATATCCCTGCGCTTTCAATGCTGTAAGGATCTGTTTCATCAGTTGTGTTCCGATTCCAAGGTTTCTATATTCTTTAAGGATCGAAATGGCAAGCGACGGCGTTTCATCATCGACATGGCCATAGTCATGGATGATGCGGGTCCACACTGCGCCGATGATATCCCCGGCAGCTTCTGCAACATAGCACACATCGCTCTGCTTGCCAAAATCCGAAACATATATTTGCAAACCGGGATGCTGTATCACCTCTTTTGGCGGCGCTTCAGCGCCTTCAGGGACAAAAATCGCCTCATACAAGAAGGTATCCAGCATCTTTACTTCACTTTGCTTTAATTCTCTTATGATATAGTCCATGCGAACCTCCGGTTTATATATATCTAATTTACTTTGTTGCCTCAAGAAACATTCCCATGCCTTTTTTATAGGTTTCCACCTTTGTAAACCTGGCTTTATCAAAGAATTCTTTCAATTCCTTTTCACTATAAACTTTAACATCCCCTTTTTTTGAAATCCGAACCCAAATTGTATTGGCAATCACTCCGACCAGAGGGTTAAAATTGGGCTCTGCAATATAGACTCTGCCATTCTTCTTCAAAACTCTTTTACATTCATCAACAAAATTCTGAGGCATTTCAAAATGATGAAATGCGGTATAACGTCCCTCCATTGATGTATCATACTCAAACGCAAGTTGGTTATATGAATCTCTCGATTCCTCAGATTTTTCCCCATATTGATTCCTTTATAGATGCCAAGCTGAACGCCACGCTCTGCCTCCGGCTGCCGGGGGCTCAGCCCGCGCAAAAAGGCGCTGCGCTGTTTTTGCTGGAGTTATTTGGAAAGGGATTTGTGGGCGCTGCCCACACCCGCCAGGGGGGTGACCCCCCTGGACCCGCAATATGGGTAGCCTTAGGCGTTGGCCCTGCTTTCACAATAGATGCACCGGTATTCGTCCTTCTCGCGGTCGATCAGGCGGAAGACGTGGGGCAGCTCCTGCTCGGTGGAGGTGATGCAGCGCGGGTTTTTGCAGAAAATGATGTTGGTGATGGTCTCGGGCAGCTCGGGATGGTATTTGGCGATGCGCTCGCCGTCCTTGATGATGTTGATGGTGATCTCCGGGTCGATATAGCCCAGCGCGTTCAAATCCACATTCAGCTCGGAGTCGATTTTGATGATGTCCTTCTTGCCCATCTTGTTGCTGTGGGCGTTCTTGATCAGCGCGATCGAACAGTCCAGCCTGCCCAGGTTCAGAAAATCGTATATCTTCATGCCGTGGCCCGCCTTGATGTGGTCGATGACGATGCCGTTCTTGATGGAATCGATGTTCATGTGGTTACCTCCAGCAGCATCATAATCAGCGCCATGCGGATGTACTTGCCGTAAAGCACCTGCTTGAAATAGCACGCCCGCGGGTCGCGGTCGATGGCGACGGGGATCTCGTTGACGCGGGGCAGCGGGTGCATGATGCTCAGGTCGTCCCGGGCGTTGGTCAGCTTATCCGGCGTCAGGATATAGCTGTCCTTCAATCGAACATAGTCGGCTTCGTTGAAGAACCGCTCGCGCTGCACGCGCGTCATGTACAGGATGTCCAGCTCGGGGATCACCTCCCTCAGCTCCGTGGTTTGGATGTACGTGATGTTGTTGGCCTTCAGCGGTATTTTGACATAGCTGGGCACCTTCAATTCCTCCGGCGATATCAGCACAAACCGCACGCCGGGGTAGCGCGCCATGGCTGTGATCAGCGAGTGCACCGTGCGGCCGAACTTCAGGTCGCCGCAGAAGCCCACTGTGAGATTGTCGAACCGGCCCTTTTCCATGTGGATGGTGAGCAGGTCGGCCAGCGTCTGCGTGGGGTGGTTATGGCCGCCGTCGCCGCCGTTGATCACGGGCACCATGGCATGCTGCGCCGCCACCATCGGCGCGCCCTCCTTGGGGTGCCGCATGGCGATGATGTCGGCATAGCAGCTGACCGTTCGCGCGGTGTCGGCGACGCTCTCACCCTTTGCTGCCGAGCTGGATTGCGCCTCCGAAAACCCCAGCACCGTGCCCCCTAACTCCTGCATGGCGGCTTCAAAGCTGAGCCTGGTCCGGGTGGACGGCTCAAAAAACAACGTAGCTAATTTTTTGCCGCGGCATACCGCGCTGTAGCGCTCCGGATGGGCGATAATATCCCTCGCTACCGCGATCAGGTGTTCGATCTCCTCCAAGGTCAGGTCCGTGATGCTGATGATGCTCCTCATACAAGCCCTCCAATCCAGCTTTCGTCCGATGGGTTATCCCGAAACGCGTACAGCCGCGCGGCGTCCTCCCGGCGGATGTACCCGTCCTCCACGGCGATGCGTACCACGGCGTCAAAATCGGTCAGGCTGGTGTTGCATACGCTGGCCTGCGCCAGGCGCTCCAGCCCCTTTTTCATGCCGTAGGTAAAGATGCTGACGATGCCCAGCACCCGGGCGCCCTCCTCGCGCAGCGCCTCTACCACCTCCACCACGCTGCCCGCGGTAGAGATCAGGTCCTCCACCACCACCACGCGCCAGCCCTTATCCAGCCGGCCTTCCACGCGGTTGCCGCGTCCATGGTCCTTGGCGCCGCTCCGGACATAGCCCATGGGCAGCCCCAGCAGGTGGGCGGTGATGGCGGCGTGCGCGATGCCCGCTGTGCTGGTGCCCATCAGGCAGTCCGCCCCGGGGTATTGGCGGCGGATCAGCTCCGCGAAAGCGTTCTCCACGCGCGTGCGCACGTCCGGGTCGGACAGCGTCAGCCGGTTGTCGCAGTAAATGGGGCTTTTAATGCCGCTGGCCCAGGTGAAGGGCTGCTCCGGGCGGAGAAACACCGCCTTCAGGCGCAGCAAGTCCCGGGCAATCTGGTCCCTGGTTTGTTCAGCCGAGAAAGGCATCCGTGCACCTCCTGTATGCGTCCAGGGGATTATCAGCCGCTGTGATGGGGCGGCCGACCACGATATAGTCCGCGCCCATGCGCCGGGCTTGTTCCGGCGTTGTGAAGCGCTTCTGGTCGCCCGCGCCGTCCGCCGAGAAGCGGATGCCGGGCGTCACCGTCAGAAAATCAGAGGCTACCTGGCCGTGCACCAATTCCGCTTCCAATGGCGAACACACCACGCCGTCCAGCCCCGCCAGCCGGGCATTCCGCGCCAGGTGCAGCACCACGTCGTCCGGCGTGCCGTCCATGAGCAGCTCGTCCTGCATGACCTGCTGGGAAATGCTGGTCAGCAGCGTCACCGCGATCACCAGCGGGCGCGTGCCGTCAGGCCGGGTCAGCCCCTTCAGCGCCGCGCGCATCATGTCGATGGTGCCGGACGCGTGCAGGTTGACCATGTCGGCCCCCAGCCCCGACAGCGCGCGCATGGCGCCGGCGACGGTGTTGGGGATGTCGTGCAGCTTCAGGTCCAGAAACACCCGGTGCCCGCGCTGCTTCAGGGCGCGGACCACAGCAGGCCCCTCGGCATAGAACAGCTCCATGCCGATCTTCAAATAAGGCCGGCTGTCGCCAAACCGGTCCAGAAAATGCAGCGTGTCCTCCAGCGAGGGAAAGTCGCAGGCAATGATGACATCTTTAGCCATGGTGTGCTCCTCCTGTTAATTCGCTGAGCCGCTGGACGCCATATTGCGCCATGGCGCGCGGCAGGTCGGCCACGATATCGCGGCAGGCAAAGGGGTTGACCAGGTTGGCGGCGCCCACCTGCACCGCGGTGGCGCCGGCCAGCATCATTTCCAGCACGTCATCGGCGCTTTGCACGCCGCCCATGCCGATCAGCGGGATGCTGACCGCCCGGTATGCCTGGTACACCATGCGCAGCGCCACCGGGAACACCGCCGGCCCCGACAGGCCGCCCGTGGTGTTGGCCAGCACAGGCCTTTTAGTTTTCAGGCTGATGCGCATGCCCAGCAGCGTGTTGATCAGGCTGAGGGCGTCGGCGCCGGCGTCCTCGCAGGCGCGGGCAATGCTGCCGATGTCCGTCACGTTGGGCGACAGCTTGATGATCAGCGGCTTTTTCACCACGCGGCGGACAGCCTTTGTCACCCGCGCGGCTTCCCGGGCCGATACGCCGAACGCCAGGCCGCCGCCCTCTACGTTGGGGCAGGAGATGTTCACCTCCAGCCACCCCACCTGATCCTCCTGGTCCAGCAGCCGGCAGACGCTGACATACTCCTCCACCGAAAAGCCGCTGACGTTGGCGATGACCGGTTTGCGAAAAAAATGCCGGATGGCCGGCAGTTCTTCCGCGATCACGGCGTGCACGCCGGGGTTTTGAAGGCCGACGGCGTTGAGCATGCCCGAGGCGCTTTCAGCGATGCGGGGCGGCTTGTTGCCGCTGCGCGCGTGCAGCGTCGTGCCCTTGAACGAAAACGACCCCAGGCAGTTGATGTCGTACAGCCGAGCAAACTCGCGCCCGTAGCCAAATGTGCCGCTGGCGGGGATCACCGGGTTGTCTAATTCAATGCCGCACAGCGTTACCGTCAGGTCTGCCATCCCAATTCCTCCATGGTAAACACGGGGCCATCCTTGCATACGCGCCGGACCCCCCTGGCTGTGAACACTGCGCAGCCCATGCAGGCGCCGAACCCGCAGCCCATGCGCTCCTCCAGGCTGAGCTCGCCCGCGCTGCAGGCGGCGGCGCACACGGCGCGCAGCATGGCCTCCGGCCCGCAGGCATAGAAATAGGTGCATCCATCCATCGGGCAGGCGTTCAGCACCACGCCTGCCACGCCCCGGGTGCCGTCCATGGTGGCAACAGCAACCGGCACGCCCAGGGCGGCAAACTCCTCCTCAAAGAACACCTCGTCGGCGCTGCCAAACCCCAGCGCAACCGCGGGGCGGGCGCCCTGCGCCACCAGCGCCTTGCACAGCATGTACAGCGGCGGCACGCCAACGCCCCCGCCGACCAGCAGCGGCTTATCGCCGGCTTTGTCTAAGCTGTACCCGTTGCCCAGGCCCGTGAGGATGTCCAGCGCTGCGCCCTCCCGGATGCTTTCCATGGCCTTCGTGCCTGTACCCACGGTTTTATACACCACCGTCATCACGCCGTCCGTCCACTCGCACACCGAAAAAGGCCGGCGCAGGTAGAAGCCCTCCAGCCTGATCTCCATGAATTGGCCCGGCGCTGTAAAAGCCGACGTGTCGCCGGCCAGCCGCATCAGCCGGGTGTTGCGGGCAATCCGCCTGTTTTCCAGCACCTCGAACACGCCCTGTTTCATGCGCTGCCCTCCTCCACTGCCTTGGCCAGCCGGGCTTCGTCCACCCACACGGCGCGCCCGCGGTGCACCGTCAGCAGGCAGGCGCCGAACACCTCCATGCCGGCAAAGGGCGTGCTGCGCCCCCGGGACAGGAAGCGCTCCGGGTCAACGGCGTAAGCGGCGCCCAGGTCAAACAGCGTGAAGTCGCGCGCCATGGGCTCCTTTTGGAACCCAAAGCGCGCGTCGGCCGCAGGCCCCATCAGGGCGATCAGCCGCTCCAGCGGCAGGATGCCGGGCCGCACCAGGCCGGTGTACAGCGCCGCAAACGCCGTTTCCAGGCCCACGATGCCGTTCAGGCTGCCCAGCAAGCCGCCCGCCTTTTCCTCGGCGCTGTGCGGGGCATGGTCGGTGGCTATCATGTCGATGGTGCCGTCCAGCAGGCCCTCCACCAGCGCCTCGCGGTCGGCGCGGCTGCGGATGGGCGGGTTCATTTTATAGCGCCCGTCATCCGCCAGCATGCCGTCATCCAGCAGCAGGTAGTGGGGCGCCGTTTCGCAGCTGATGTCGACGCCGCGCTTCTTAGCCTCGCGCACGGCGGCGATGCTCTCCCGGCAGGAGAGGTGGCAGGCGTGGTAGCGGCAGCCCGTCTGCTCCGCCAGGCGGATATCCCGCTGCAGCTGCCGCCATTCGCTTTCGGACGGAATGCCCGGGTAGCCATGCGCAGCCGCATACGCGCCCTGGTGAATGACACCGCCCTGCAGCAGCCGGTTGTCCTCGCAGTGGGCGGCAATGATCTTGCCCAGGCGCGCCGCTTCCTGCATGGCCTGCCGCATCAGCGCTTCGTCCTGCACGCCGCGCCCGTCGTCGGAAAAACCGGCGACAAAGGGCGCCATGGCTGCCATGTCGGCCAGCTGCTCCCCGCGCTGCCCCCGGGTGATGGCGCCAAAGGGCACCGCTTCAACCGCCGCCGAGCGGCTGATCAGGTCCCGCTGCGCCTGAAGCGTGGCGGCGCTGTCGGGCACCGGGTTCAGGTTGGGCATGGCGCACACCAGCGTATACCCGCCGCGCGCCGCCGCCCGCGTGCCCGATGCGATGGTTTCCTTATAAGAAAAACCGGGTTCCCTCAGGTGCACATGCACATCGGTGAAACCCGGCATCAGCAGGAGACGGCTCTCCCCACGCCTGGGATGAATGCCCGGGATGCGGAGCGAAAGGCCTTCCTCCGCCAGGATGACATCGCGGCGAACCAGCCCGCCATCCATCCACACCCGAATATCTGCCAGCATTTGTTCCATCACAGCCCTCGTTGTCTCGGCTACAGCGTCCCTTGACCATTGGTGATTCTATCAAAGGACATCCCGGCTGTCAACAGCCGGAACAAATAAATTTTACGTTGATTTTACGTAAATTTTACGCATCAGGAACGGGCTTATTCCAAAATTGACATGCACAATTGCCTGCGTCTATAATGTAGGCGCCGCAAGGCAAACATGGAATGGAGCGTGTGCAATGAAATGTTTGGAAGAAGAGCCGACGGCCGTGTCGTCAAGAACATCGATCCCATCATCGGGCTGACCCCTTATCTGATGCCCATGCGCTGCGACGCGCAGGTGATGCTGAGTTATAAGCTGGATTATGAGCGGCTGGCCCGCTATATTGTACGCAAAAGCGGTGAAGGCTATAAAATCACCTTCATGGACCTGGTGATCGCCGCCTATGTCCGCACAATCTCCCAGTTGCCGGAGCTGAACCGCTTTATCGCCAACAAGCGCATCTATGCCCGTACAGAGCTGACCACCTCCTTTGCGGTGCTGAAGAACACCCGCGACGGGTCGGCTGCTGAAAACACGGCGAAGTGCAAGTTCGACCCGCACGACACCATCTTCGACGTGTCGGCGCGCATCGCCAAAGCCATTGACATCAGCCGCCGGGAGGATGCAGACAACAGCACCATGAAGGTGGCGCAGCTGCTCAACAACCCGCTGGTCGCCAACATCGTCGTGTTGATTGCCCGCGTGCTGGACCGGTACGGCCTGCTGCCCCGGATCATCGTGGACGCCAGCCCCTTCCATACCAGCATGTTCATCGCTAACATGGCGTCCATTGGCATGCCGGCGGTGAACCATCACATCTACAACTTTGGCACCACGTCGTTGTTTCTCGGCCTGGGCGCCATTCAGCGCGAGGTGGAACTGGACGGCAAGGGCAACCCTGTCCGCAAGCGCTGGCTGCCCATCGGCGTCGTCGCCGATGAACGCGTCTGCGAGGGGGTCAACTACGGCAAAATGATCACCTCGATAACCAATTACCTGAACAACCCTGAACTGCTGGAAAAGCCGCCCGAGCAGGTGTTCTTCGATGAGGGCAACGTGTACAGCGAGCCCAAGGTGCCCCACAAGCGCAGGGGACGCTACAAAAAGCTCCGTTTCCGGCGCAACAGAAAAAACCGCTTGGACATCGCGGGTTAGCCACCTGGCGTCAGGCGGATAGATCCTGCCCCAGCCAGAAGCGCTTGAGCGGGGGATAGGACACCGCAGCAATCGTCAGGGCAACCAGGGTTTCGGGCAGCATATAGCTGCCGTTATACGTAAGGGAGTACAGCCAGGCCGGCGTGCCTTCCGGCGCGTAGGAGGCAAAGAGCAGCCAGCCCGACAAAAAGTGGCACAGAAACCGCAGCCCATAGGTGAAGACGATGCCGGCCAGGATGCTGGTCAGCCGGTTTGTGAAGCGCCGGTTGAAAATGGCCGCCAGCCCCAATGCACCATATGCCAGCACGTAGTCCAGCACAATGATGCCGGCAACCGCCGCCGCGCTGCCAGCGTATCGCAGGTTGTTCAGCCCCAGCAGCAGCTGGAGCAGGGAATAGACCAGCGCAGAAAACACGCCCCATTTGAGGCCGTGCCGGTGCGCCAAGACGACGATGGGCAGCATGCTGCCCACCGTGACGCTGCCGCCGGCAACCCATAGGTTGGCAGGCATCAGAAAGGGCAGGGACAGGACGGTGCCGATGGCGATCAGCACGGCGCTTTCCACCAGGCGGCGGGTGTTCTTGTACATGGGGTTTCCTCCTTTTTTTGCGTGCGCCGGGAAAGAAAAACCGTTTTGCAGGAAGCAAAACGGTACATGGCTGGTTGCTTTCCTACGCCGGCATTATCCGGATCAGGTATAAGGGTCCCGGGGAAACACCCCGATCTCAGCCGGCTCAGGCCAGCACCCCCGCCGCGGAATATCGCGACGCATTGAGTATAAACAACAAGATCGGCTATGTCAATCCAAACAAATAGGCAGCCACGGCTTACGCATGAATCCCTATCCCAAGCACATCGCTCCACATTTCCACACTTCATTCCTTACATGTTGCTAAGGACAGTTTCCAGATAACTATTGTCAAGGCAAGCCCGGAAACGTTTCCGGGGGCCGCTGGCTTTCTCAAAGGTATCGTCGGCACGGATGATGTTCAATGCCATTCGTTTCAGAACTGCCAGGTTTTGAGCGCCATTGCCTTTGCGTACTGTGCGCTTGTCTTCATTCAATACCACATCCAGAGACCAATGCATGCTTTCCACTCCCCAGTGCGAACGAACTCCTGTAGCAAATTGCTGTACGTTGCTCTTCAAACTCGTGATATAGTACGCCATCTCCTCGGTTACTATATCGCCCTTGGTGATGCGACGCTTCACCACGCCGATGGCGCCAAGGTTTTTCCATTCCGCAGCCCAACTTGCCCAGCTAACTTCTGGAAATAGCCAATATTCCCTCACTTCGATTCGACCATGGCCCTTGTCCAGCGTCTTGTAATGCTCATGCTTGATATCATTGTAGTTGTTTTTACTTTCCTCCTGCGCAAGCGTTTCAATGTCCTCATACATGGTTAATTGATTTTTCTTGACGCTGAGGATATAGTCCGCTCCTCTCTCACAAATCTTTGTGGCGATATCTTTCTGAGTTCCCATGGCATCGATCGTTACGACCGCTCCTTTGACATCCAGAAGCTCCAGTAGAAGGGGAATCGCTGTGATCTCATTGCTTTTCTCTTCCGTCTTTACCTGACCCAGTACCATGTTGTTTTCACTCGTCCAGGCGCTGACAATGTGCAAAGGAGTTTTGTCCAATGCCCTGTCACGGCTCCCGCGCATCGTTTTCCCATCGATCGCTATGACACGAAATCCCTTTTCCTTACATATCTCCCGCATCCAAAGAATAAAGCAGCGTTCGAATTGCTTCCCATCGATCCACTTGAACACTCGTTCAAATGTGTCATGAGATGGGGCACCTCCTGGAAGTTCAATGTACTTGCGCAGCCATTCAAGTCTGGTCCTGGCAAAATCCGACACTTCTTCCCAGCAGCCTGCATTCGCGATCGTCGCTACCACTGCTATGAACAATAGGTCCCCCAGTTTGTGGATCACTTTCTTTGCCTGTCGTTTGTCCGTGACACTGTTCAAGTATCCATGCAAGTGGCTTAATGGTGGTCTGCTCATCGTCCATCACCCCATACACATTCTTGGCCGTTCCTTGGCCTATATATAGAGTTCGACGTATTTCCTAAAAATCCTTTTGGTATTTTGGCAAAATTTTAACCATTTTTTACATCATTATCTTCATGCGTAAGCCGTGATAGGCAGCAAGCACAAGGAGGGATGCAAGCATGGGCTTTCAGGGAAAAACAGCCGTCGTCACCGGCGGCGCGCAGGGCATCGGGCTGGCGGTGGTCAAAGCGTTCAAAAAGCAGGGCGCAAGGGTGGCTGTGATCGACCTGCAGGAAGGCAGCGCAGCATGCGACTATTTCCATAAAGGGGACATCGCCGACCCCGCCGTGCTGGAGCAGTTCAGCGCCGCCTGCATCGAGCGGTTTAACCGGGTAGACTATCTAATTAACAACGCGATGGCGTCCCGGGGCGGCCTGTCCGCTTGCGGGTGGGACGACTTTCTCTACGCCCAGAAGGTGGGCGTCGCCGCGCCATATTACCTGACCCGGCTGTTGCTGCCGCATTTCGGAAAAGGCGCGGCCATCGTCAACCTCTCCTCCACCCGCGCGTTTCAGTCGCAGCGCGATACCGAAAGCTATTCCGCTGCCAAGGGCGGCATCACGGCGCTGACCCATGCGCTGGCGGTTTCGCTGGCGGGCATCGCGCGGGTGAACGCCGTCGCCCCCGGCTGGATTGACACCGCCGAGCAGCCCCACCCCGGCCCCGACAGCGCCCAGCACCCCGTGCGGCGCGTGGGCAGGCCGGACGACATCGCCGCCGCCGTGCTCTACCTGTGTGGGGAACACAGCGGGTTCATCACCGGGCAGACGCTGGCGGTAGACGGCGGCATGAGCAAGCTGATGGTGTACCACGGCGACGAGGGCTGGTCGCTGGACGATGGAGAAGAATTGTAACAATGCGCCATGATGCCGCCTCGTCAGGCATTTTGGCGGCATTTTGGCAAACTATTTGATTGACAAAATACATGCCTGTGTCTAATATATACATGAGTTACGGAAGCTACGGATGCAGCCGGCACAGCCGCGCTGTCGAGATTTGAAAGGAGCCGATATGTTCAAAAAAATGCAACGACTGCTCGCGCTGGCCGGCGCGCTGGTCGTGCGGCTGCAGGCCAACTACGACCAGAACCATGCCGCCAACCGCCCCTTCCCGGACAACGGCACCTATTTAGACGGCTCTACCAGCAACAGCGTGATCCTGCAGGAGATGACCATTCAGCTGCTGGAGCCTGAGACCGCGGAGTGACCGGCACCAGTGAACCACTCCGGAAGCCTGGACATGGTGCCAGGCTTCTTTTGCTTATACATAAAAAAAACTTGCTGCGCATGGCTGCGCACGACATAATTCATCATGTATCAATTAGCCGGGTGGCAATGCCCGGCCGACGGAGGATGAGATGCAGGGAACAGTGGTAAAATTCGGCGGTTCGTCGGTGGCGACAACCGCGTTGATCAGCAAGGTGGCCGACGGCATCATCCGGCGCAAAGCCGAAGCCGGCCATGTGGTCGCGG
The DNA here is from genome assembly GCA_050952845.1 of Christensenellales bacterium. Taxonomy (GTDB): domain Bacteria; phylum Bacillota; class Clostridia; order Christensenellales; family Aristaeellaceae; genus JAGVSV01. The sequence goes on along the minus strand of JBMNLP010000001.1, from coordinate 2,511,806 downwards.
TGGTGTCTGCCATGGGCAAAACAACCAACAACCTCATCGCGCTGAGCCGGGAGCTGACGGACAACCCGCCCAAGCGCGAAACCGATATGCTGCTGGCCACCGGCGAGCAGGTGTCCGCTTCGCTGCTGTGCATGGCGCTGGTGGCCAAGGGCTGCCCCGCCATCTCGCTGACGGGCTGGCAAGCCGGCATCCTCACCGAGGACAGCCACACCAACAGCCGCATCCGCAGCGTGGACACGGAGCGGATCGTCCGGGCGCTGGAGGATGACATGGTCGTGGTGGTGACAGGCTTTCAGGGCGTCACCATGGGCGGCGACATCACCACGCTGGGGCGCGGCGGCTCGGACACAACGGCGGTGGCGCTGGCCGCCGTGCTGAACTGGCCCTGCGAAATCTACACCGATGTCGAGGGTATCTACACGGTGGACCCCCGGCTGCACCCCGCTGCTGGAAAAATCGACGCCATCTCCTACGAGGAAACCTTCGAGCTGTCCTGCCTGGGCGCCAAGGTGATCGAGCCGCGCAGCGTCGAGATGGCAGCCAAATACGGCGTGGACCTGCGCATCCTGCTCAACACCATGGACCGGCCCGGCACTAAGATCACAGCCGGCGAAGCCATCATGGAAGAAAACATCATCAACAAGGTATCGGTGCTGGACAACGTGCTGCTGGTCACCGCCTCGGGCGGCGGAAAATCAGGGCTGTCGGGCCTGTTTACAAAGTTAGCCGATGAAAAGGTCAACTTAGACGTCATCAGCCAAAGCCCGTCGGGCGGGGACGTGTCCTTCACGGCCTCGATGGACAGCGAGGGCGACATCACCAGGGTGCTGTCCGGGATGGGCCTGGAGTACAACATCAAACGCGACAACTGCAAGGTATCTATCGTCGGCAACGCCATGCGCACGCACCCGGGCGTTGCAGCCGCGGCGTTCAAAGCCTTCAGCGATAACAACCTGCCGTTTTATCAGGTATCCACATCGGAAATCAGCATATCGTTCATTGTCGACGCGGACAACAAGCAACAGGCAGTCCAGGCGCTGGTTCAGGCGTTCGGGCTGTAGACGAAAAAACAAAGGAGGGAGCATTACATGACGCCAATATTCAAGGGATGCGCTACCGCGCTGATCACGCCGTTCACCGCGGCAGGCGATATCGACTACCCCGCCCTGGACAACCTGGTGGAATACCAGCTGGACAATGGCATCGACGCGCTGGTCATCACGGGCACAACGGGCGAGGCCAGCACGCTGACCGACCCGGAGCACATCGCGGTGATTGCCCGCGCGGTGAAACAGGTGCGCGGCCGCGTGCCGGTGATCGCCGGCACGGGCAGCAACCACACCGAGCACGGCGTCAACCTGTCCCGGGCGGCGCAGGATGCGGGGGCTGACGCGCTGCTGCTGGTGACCCCCTACTACAACAAAACCACGCAAGCCGGCCTGATTGCGCACTACACCGCCACCGCCCAGGCTGTGGACATTCCGATCATCCTCTACAGCGTGCCCGGCCGCACGGGCATGGGCATCACCCCGGAAACCATGGCGGCATTGAGCCAGGTGAAGGGCATCGTCGGCTTGAAGGACGCCACGGGCGACTTAGGCTATGCCGTCAAGGTCCGGCAGCTGTGCGGGGACAGGATCGCCCTGTATTCAGGCAACGACGACGTCGCGGTGCCGCTGATGTCGGTAGGCGGGCTGGGTGTGATCTCGGTGCTGTCCAACATCATGCCCCGGGCCACCCGCGACATGACCGCCGCCTTCTTAGCCGGCGACGTTCAAAAAGCCGGCCGCGACCAGGTGGCGCTGAAGGGCATCATCGACGCGCTGTTCATGGAAACCAACCCCATCCCCGTCAAGTACGCCGCGGCGCGCATGGGGCTGTGCGAAGGACACCTGCGCATGCCGCTGGTGACGGCATCCGAAGCCGTGCAGAACAAGATGGACGCGCTGCTCAAGCAGCATGGGCTGATATAAGGAGGGCGCCATGCAGATCATCCTTTTGGGCGCCAGCGGCAGAATGGGGCGCGCCGTCGCCGCAGCCGCCCTGCAGCAGGGCCATGGCATTGCCGCCGGCGTTGCGCTGGAGGAGGAAAAAGGCGGCGCCTTCCCCATCTACCGGACGCTTCAGGAAGTGACCGAGCCTGCCGACGTGGTGCTGGACTTTTCCTCGCCGGTGCTCCTTCATGACGCGCTGGCCTTTGCCACAGGGCATCAGCTGCCGCTGGTCATCGCCGCCACCGGGCACAGCGACAGCGACGTCGCCGCCATGGAGAAAGCCGCGGCGCACATCGCGCTGCTGCGCTCGGGCAACATGAGCCTGGGCATCGCGCTGATGCGCCGGCTGATCCGCCAGGTGCATCAAGCGCTGCCATCGTTTGACATTGAAATCGTGGAAAAGCACCATCGCATGAAAAAAGACGCGCCGTCGGGCACGGCGCTGATGCTGTTTGATGACCTGAAAGCCGTGGACCCCTCGCTGCACAGCGTGCTGGGCAGAAGCGGCATCGGCCCCGGGCGGGACAGCAAGGAAGTGGGCATCCACGCCATCCGCGGCGGCACCCTGGTGGGCGAGCACTCGGTGCAGTTCGTTGGCCAGAATGAGATGCTGGAAATCCGCCACGAATCCTACTCCCGGGAGATCTTCGCGCTGGGCGCGCTGACCGCCTGCCACTTCGTGCTGGGCAAGGCTCCCGGCATGTATACCATGGACGACGTGTTTGCATAGGAAGGGCGGCAAGCTATGACCATCCTCAACGCTGCTGTCGTGGGCTACGGCAACTTAGGCAAGGGCGCCGAAGCCGCTATCCAGGCGGCGCCCGACATGCGCCTGGCCGGCATCTTTACCAGGCGCGATCCTGCCGGCCTCGCAACGGACAGCCCCTGCTACCGCCTCGACGATCTGCCGGATTTTCGCGGCAGCATCGACGTCTGCCTGCTGTGCGGCGGATCGGCGACCGATCTGTTCGACCAGGCGCCCTGGGTTGCCGGCATGTTCAACACTGCGGACAGCTTCGACACCCACGCGCGCATCCCGGAATACCATCAGAAGGTGCAGGCCAGCGCCGCGCCCTCGCGCCATGCCGCTGTGATCTCTGCCGGGTGGGATCCGGGGCTATTTTCGCTGCACAGGCTGATCATGGAAAGCGTGCTGCCTCAGGGCAGCACCGCCACCTTCTGGGGGCCCGGGGTCAGCCAGGGGCACAGCGACGCCGTGCGCAGGCTGCCGGGCGTGCTGGATGCGGTGCAGTACACCATCCCCCGGGAAGAAGCCCTGGAAAAAGCCCGGCTGGGGCAGGCCGGGGCGCTGAGCCCGCGCGACAAGCACAGGCGGGTATGCTATGTTTTGGCGCAGGAAGACGCCGACACCGCCGACATCGAGCGGCAGATCGTCACCATGCCCAACTACTTCAGCGATTACGACACCGAGGTGCACTTCATATCCGCCGACGACATGGCGCGACATCGCCGTGCCATGCCCCATGCCGGCCGGGTGATCCGCCAGGGCCACACCGTCCCGGAGCACGGGCAGCTGATGGAGTTTTCGCTGCAGTTAAGCTCCAACCCCGGTTTCACAGCCTCGGCGCTGGTCGCCTACGCGCGGGCCGCCTGCAGGCTGGCCCGCGAAGGCCGCTACGGCGCATTTACAGCCTTCGACGTGCCGCCAGCCTACCTGTCGCCGCTGCCTTGGGAGGACTTGGTTAGGCGGTTGATGTAGTGGGCGGGAGTGAAACGAAAACCACCGAAGGGGTGAAATATGCGCTTCGCATTGTACTTTGAATGCACATTTGACCCCCACCCACCCGCACCCACCCCCACCCTGCCTGACCGCTGTCGCAGGCGTCGGAGCTTCTCTGCAGCATGGCGGCGCGTGCCTAAAACATGGAATTCCCTTATATTTCAACGTATTTCCCTGCAATGGCGTGGGTTGCGGTTCGCCCTTCAGAGAAAAAAACCGTGATGTTTTTGCGCCATGAACCGCAACAATGCGCATTTGACTCCCACCCCGATGTTTGACCCCCACCCACCCCCACCCTGGGCAGTTGACCCCCACCCCGGAGGCCGGGGCGCATTCTTTATCCTATCGCAAAACGACTTTTAATTAATAATAATATATATTATTATAGTATATATTATGATGCCGATGATGATATACCAACATGCGGGGATCATCAAACCATCAGTTCGTCATATTCGCGGTATCGTGTCATGATCATCCGCATCTGCCTTGCAGGGTGGGGGTGGGTGGGAGTCAATTGCACGTATAGAATCTGCCGTGAACCTGCCTGTTTTGTCAGGCCCCGCCTGCAGGGTGGGAGTGGGTGGGGGTGGGTGCGGGTCAATTGCGCGTATAGAATCTGCCGCGGACATGCCCGTTTTATCAAGCCCCGCCTATAGGGTGGGGGTGGGTGCGAGTGGGTGGGGGTCAATTGCATGTATGGCTGCTGCACCTTGCCCGGCAGAGGCATATGCCGAAAACTGTCGAAAATACAGCAAATCATGATTCATCATCAGCATGCATGGTTACGGTGGTGACGGTCAAACTGCAGGATGTTGACGATGGTTGATTGCATGTTGACAACAACCTGCGTATATGTGACCTGCGCAAATGCTAGAACCGCCAGAAAATGCCGGGAAACTTTCGCACACACGAAGGCGCACAGATGCACTGCCGTATTCAGAGTTGCATCGAAATATGTAATACCAACTCCAAACATGAACGCATCGTCGTGCCGGATATTTCGCCTTGCAGCATCGTCGGCTGCTCGGTCAGCGTAGCAGCGCTACGCTTCCCTCCTCTGCTCCTCGCTGTAAGCCAAAATCCCTCAGCCCTTTGGATGCATGAATGTTTTACGTAAATTATTATCTTCCCGAATCCCGTGCCGATAGGCCAATGGCTGGCAGCCGGTCATTTTGCGAAAGATTTTGGTGAAATAAGAGGCGTTGTTAAAGCCAACGCTCATGCTAATCTCAGAGATCGTCATGCTTGTGTTCTGCAGAAATTCCTTTGCTTTCTTAACGCGTAGCATATTCCGAAAGGTGACCAGACTATATCCGTAGCGTTTCTTGAACTGGGAACTAAGATAGGCGGGATTCATTGCAGCTTCCTTTGCCACATCGGTGAGTCGGATAGGTTCCATGTAATTCAGGCAGATGAAATCATAGGCGCAGGCTAAAGCATCATCATCTGCATGACTACTGACAGATTGCTTGCAAAACATCTCGCATGCCGCTTGAAAAAATTGCATCATAACGCCTAATGTAGCGCTAGCTACAATGGCGGTTTTGTGTGCAGACAATACTTCGGCGGAGAAGCTGCTGGCTTCACTTTCAAGTCCGTTAAGCGTTCGCAGAAGTATATCCTGAAACGCAGCGCGGGTTGGCTGTGGTGGCTGCATTGTCTGACGGAGAGTGTTCTTAATCCATATAGAAAGTGCGTCGGAATCAGCGTGCAGGATACACTGCCGCAGGCACTCCATATCCCATCTCTGTACGATGCTGCTTCGTTCTGACGAGACGGTGCAAAAAAGTGAACCGGTCCAGAATGCCTCTTCACAACAGGTGACTGCGCGGCGGAAGCACACTGCGGACAAATCTTGACTGCGTATAGCATAGCCACACTGAACTTCAGCGTTCAAACAAGTTTTTAGTATCGTCCTTAGATGGTTTATGAGATTCTCAACAATGCTTTTATCATATTGCTCACACAGATTCAGCATCAGCCAGTACCTGTGCGGTGCATCTGCAACCATACGGCCACTGACGCCCATTCTTTCATAGGTCATCAACACATCCTGAAGAACCGAGCGGATTGTCTGTTCCCATTCTGTGGAGGCATAGAGTCCGGTCTCCATAGAAAAGATGCGAATTTCTGCAAAAGCGTCGGCAACAGTCAGATCAGGATGATCCTCTCTGAGTTCCAAGCAGCGTTCCCAACGGCGTAATTTCTGCAAAAGCGTGCTGTCATTGGTTCCGCATCGGTCAATTGGCGATGCAGAAGAGAGAGCAAGATGCTTGCGCGCGCGTTGAAGTACACCAGTTAGGTATTCATCATCCAGCTTCCATTTTTCTATGTAATCTATCGCACCCAGCCGGAGCGCTTCCTGAACATATTGAAATTCTGCGTAGCCGGTTAGCATGACAACTGCAACACTGCTATCGCGTTCACGCAGTCGGCGGACCATTTCTAATCCGTCCATGACCGGCATCCGGATATCAGCGATGATGACGTCGGGTTGGATGACTTCTATGAATTCAAGCCCCTGACGACCGTTTTCACAGGTACCGACAACGGTACACCGGCACGAGCAACGCTTGAGCATGCTCACAAGTTCGATCCGACTCAATTGTTCGTCGTCAACGATCAAAACTTTAAGCATGTGGATCATCGGCTCCTTTCCTGTAATATTTTTTGTTTGGTTTTTCTGGAATGGTTATAAGAACACAGGTTCCGCATTCCGGCAACGCGTTGATCTGCATCAGAGAAACGCTGCGCTGTTCAGCAATATCTGCATAATAAAGACGCAGGCGTGAATAGATGTTTTTCAAGCCGATCTTTCGCTCGGTCCTGCCATTGAATATCTCCGCAACAGCTTCAGCGCTGATTCCGACACCATTGTCGCATAATTCAATGCACAGCCATTGTCCGTCTTTTTTCACAGTCAGTGAGATGCTAGCCTGGATAGGATTGTTATGGAAGCCATGGCGGATGCTGTTTTCAATCAGCGGCTGAATCATCATTCTCGGTATCATACATTCCATCGCGGCTGAATCCACCTGCGTGATATATTCAAATTGATTAAAACGCAGCTGCTGAAATTTCACAAAGTGTTCGCAGAATGTCAACTCTTCATACAGTGGAATGAATTCATCGTTCTTACCCAATGCTGATTCCAGCAGATATGCAAGATGGGTAATCATCTGGGCAATGGTTGTGTTGCCGTTGAGATTTGCCACTGAACGAATGCTTGTGAGTGAATTGAACAGCATGTGTGGATCCAGCTGGTTGCGCAGCATTTCTATGTATAGCCGATTGCGTAGTTCGCTTTCCTCCCTGAGCTGCTGCATGAGGTCGGAGATGTCCTGACTCATACTGTCGAAGGCTTCAGAAAGATACCCAATTTCGTCGCGTCGGCGCAGGCCGATCCGAAGATCAAAATGCCCGTTGGAAATCTCACGGGCAGCTACTGCTATTTGTTGAAGGGGACTGACGAGTCTGTTACTGTATAGTGCCAACACAATCACCATTAAAAGCATCGAGATCACTAAAAGGACAATCAGTTCGCCCTTCATTTTGTCAGCCTGTGCAATCAACATTTTGTAAGGTTCGCATTTCAGCAGTACCCAGTCTGTTAAATCGATACGCGCATAACTCAATTGCATGGGTTCGATATCTTCATAAGTCAGGATGTTCCAAAATCTTTCATCGTCAGGTATTTCCACAGGAAAGCCGAGCTCCTCCATACTCAAACCATAGTCAGTTCCGTCTGTGCTGCTAATCAGTACATTCTTCTCATTGAACAGATACAGTTTGGTTGCGTTGCTAGTGTTTTCTTCCCGTAACAGCTTGCGAAAAGAAGTGCGTTCATCCACTTCGATCATGAGAAAGCCAACATAATCCAGCGCATTAGACTTCCAGATGGGCGAAAGCATGATGAAGGACTGTGCAGCGATGTTTGACGGCAGATAATGCTCTGCAGGTGTTAGCCACTGCCCCTGACTGTAAATAAATGACAAGCCATTGAACCAGTCCATTTGGATGATGTCCGCAAACTGGACGGAGCAGGGGGCGGAGTTGCTGTAGATTGGACCGCTGCGGCCAGGAATAAAAATGTAAACATCTAACGTGTAATCAAATAGCAATACGTTTCGTACGGATTGAAGTTCATGGAAGAGCTCTTCGTATATCTTATAGCGTTCCCACGGCGACTTGTCTTCGTAGTTCAGAATCTGGTTAGATAGATTGGAATTCAGACAAATGATGTTGCCGGCGTTGCTGAACATTTCTACCAGCATTTCGATGTTATCCACTGTTTGAAGAAATTCCTTGTTTGAATAAGCAGATGCGTTACAGATGAGCTTCTCTCGAACTGTAGTGTTGAAATAGAAGAAAACGGTCAAGACGATCACCACGCCGAACACAGTAATGGCTAAGATGATTCTAGTCCTGAATTTCACGCATTTATCTCCTTATCTGTAAAGTATCATGTGAGATCTGCACACCTATTCTGTCCTATATACCCTAATGTCGTACAAGCCGGGCAACCTTCCGGCTTCCCAAGTCTTCCTGAGTTCAACTGTCATGCGGTCACACTTGGCGCCGCCAAGGTGGATGCGTACCATTCGGTTATGATTGTCCTCCATGCACACGGCGGCGGTTTTTATGTCACCGACAAATGAACATACAGTAAACGCTTTCACACACTGGGCAGACGCCTGCTTTTTACACTCAAATGGCATTTCATGGGCGGTGCGTTCCAATGTGTCGAACGTCAGTTGAACCTCACCGACATCAAAAGCTTTGTCCCAGCACAAGGTTGCTGTGGCAGGAAGCTCCAAAGGTCGCCACATATTGATAGGATTGGTGCAAAAACGGCGTATCCAGCCATTGAGAGCCTGTCGCGCTTCTCCATAGGCGGGCGCAGGTTCCAACACATAGGCGCAGGTCCTTGGACGAACGATATAGCTTCCATCTTCTATGCCTTCAACGCTGCGAACAAACTCATGAAAATCATCCAGCATACCCAACTCAACTCCCTCACAAGGCTCAAGCAAAACCATTACCCGGTCGTCATCGTTGCCCATGTTCTTTGCGGACAGGTCTGTAGCGAACTCAAAGGACAGCATACCGTCGAAGTTTGCCGGAAGGAGCGACTCTGCCGTACCTATTTCTTTGAAGTGTTCGAGTTTGTGGTCACTGCCCCATTCCGCTTCGTTACGGCAGGAATAGTAATCGAAATGCTTGCGCTCACCCTGTAGCAGATAGGGGCGTTCGGGAGCGAAACGGAGCAGTTTTGCCCTGAGACAGCACGGTTTAGAAGATGCATTTCGTAGGTGGAAAGAAACACGATTAATTTTCGTTTCAAAATCCCATAACTCACAACCGCGGATGCGGTCCAATAGTACAAAGCAAGTGGGTACACCGACACCATATTTCTGCTCGCTGCTAGCTTTGATACGCGCAAAAGCGGTCATGTCTGCAGGATCGTTTTTGATTGCGCCAGGGATAGCCGCGTCATTGCGCAGCAGGCGTTGGCGCAGTTCGTCAACATAACCCTGCTGATATAGCTCGCGAGGCATGATATTCTTCTCGAAACACATCGCTGCCGCCATGCCCGCCGCCTGACCGATAGTTGCTAAGGTGCGTTGCAGGCGTACAGTACCATGGGCAAGATGGGTGACGCTCAGTAATCGTGAGGCAAAGAAGAGATTCTTCACATCGCGGGAATAAATACTGCGGTAGGGGATGGTGTACACAGGTGGCGTACTATAGTAAACTATTTTGACATATTCAGGCGTATCGGGACGCGGATAGTGAATGTCCACGGCGAAACCGCCCGCGGCGATAGCATCATCGAAGCAGCGGCCAGTTTCCACATCATTGAGGTTAAGCACATAATCACCCATGAAACGACGGCTTTCACGCTTACCAATGCGTGGACTCATCCACAGTATGTCCCAGTTTTTGGCTGTCTCCACAGCAATATCGTTCTTGATGCGGTTCCATGCGCTGTAGATCATCTTCAGCAGTCGGTCATAGATAGTATGTTCATCCTTGATGGTGTTGATATCGCCACCGGTTTCGCAGGGGAAGAAGAACTGTAGCGACTCGGAGCTGCCTGGATTGAAGTTGAGCATGCCGCCATAACCAGGCTTAAAGGGTGGCGTGCCCTCTGGAGGAACGAATTTAACCTCATGGTCGGTTTTGTGAACCAGCACCACAACGCTAGAACCCATCGTCAGCGAATCCGCTATTTCCGGCGCGATACGCTCGTTATATTCGGACTTGGCTTCGCGGCCCATGCGCCACGTTGCACCAGCAAGGTCGGAAACATTGCCATCGCCGCTGGCATCAATGACTGAACCACGAACCTCAATACGCACGCGCTCGTATGCAGCCGTATCTTCACAAATGACGGCAGTAATCTTTTCGTCCTCTACCTCGGGTGAATGGGCGTAATGGCATCTCAACACATGCACACCGGCTTTTTCCAATGCTTGAATCATGATCGTGTCCCAGCGCTGAGAGATATTGTAGTGAAACCAAGCTGTGGAAGTTTTTGCGCTTTCAAAGGCAGCATCCTCAATCAGTTTACCGACAGTGCCGACGGACACCATGTAGGGATGAAAGCGATGCGCATCAGAAGGATGTACGCCTAACTCGGGACCGCAGTTGCCACCAAGCGTTCGGCCGCGCTCCACTAAAATAACGTCCGCGCCAGCTTGTGCTGCTTGAATTGCTGCGCATACACCGGGAAGCCCTCCGCCGATAACGAGAATGTCCGTAGAAAGCTGGATTAATTTCGGTTCGCAAAGCATGTTCAACCATCCTTTCTAAATCAGCCCTTGATGGCACCAATCATGACGCCTTTGGTGAAGTACTTCTGCAGGAATGGATAAATACACAGAATTGGCAACGTAGCTATGACAATTGCAGCATACTGAATAGAAAGCCCAACCACAGCTTTATCCTCGGCGGCGGTATCACCCATCAGCGCGTTCACTGAATTCTGAATAACCAATGTGCGCAATAGCAGCTGAATTGGGTGAAGCATTTTGTCATTGAGGTAGATCATCGCGCTGAAGTAGGAATTCCAGTGGCCTACGCCGTAGAACAGCACCATGACTGCCATGACTGCCTTGCACAGCGGCAACACAATTTGCCACATGATGACAAAATCATTCGCACCGTCGATGTAAGCTGATTCAGTCAGGCTGTCCGGAATTTCAGACTGAATGAAGGTGCGTATGACGATCATGTTGTAGACATTGATCGCGCCGGGCAACACAATAGACCAGCGGGTGTTCAGCAGACGTAGTTGTTTGATCCAAAGAAACGTAGGAATCATGCCACCACTGAAGAACATGGTAAAGGTGATAAACACCATTAGTACTTTTCGCAGGGCAAAATGATGTCTTGAAACCACATATGCACCCATGAATGTCATCACCAGATTAATGGTAGTTCCTATTATAACATACCAGAGCGTATTATAGTACGCAAGAGCTATATTTTCATATTTGAACAGCATGGCGTAAGCTTTCAGATTGAAGTTGATGGGGTATAAGAATACTTTGCCAGCCTGCACCAGCATGCCCTCGCTAATGGAGCACACTGCAATATACCAAAATGGATAAAAGCAGATGAGCGCAATCAGAATCTGCAGACACACATTGAGTGTATCAAACATGCGACTGCCACGAGATTTGCTAATCTTGTTTTTTCTTTTCATGAACTCATCTCCTTTACCACAGCGAGGTATCGCTGATTTTTTTACAAAACAGGTTTGTCGATGCTAATAAAACCAAATTGATTACTGCATTGAACATATCCACTGCCGTCGAGTAGCCAAATTCGTTGCTGAGAATTCCCTTTCGATAGACATATGTAGAAATAACATCCGCCGTTTCATAGGTCAGTTCATTGTACATCAGCAATATCTTTTCAAAGCCAACGGTCATGAAACCACCGATATTCATAATAAAAAGTATGGTGATGGTTGGTATAATCGCTGGGAATGTAATGTAAATCACGCGCTGAAATCGATCTGCACCATCGATGGTCGCTGCCTCGTACAACTCAGGCGAGACACCAGCGATAGCGGCCAGATAGATAATTGAGTTCCAACCGGCATTCTGCCAGATGCCGCTAACAATGTAGATTGGACGAAACATCTCCGGACGCTGCAGAAAATCGATACGCGTCATACCCATCGAAGCCATCACATTGTTGACGATGCCATTGTAACTGTTGAGAATTGTAGTTATCATGCTGACGACAACCACGGTGGAGATAAAGTGAGGCAAATAGCTGATGGTTTGAACCAGTTTTTTGAACTTCTGATTCTTTAGTTCGTTGAACAGAAGAGCCAATATAATCGGAACCGGAAAGGAAAAGATCAGATTGTAGAGACTAATCAACGCTGTGTTACGCAGTAGGCGGAAGAAATAGACAGAATTGAAAAATGTTTGGAAGTTCTGAAAGCCGATCCATGTGCTGCCCGAAATTCCTTTGAATGGTGAATATCGCATGAAGGCGATGACCAGACCATACATCGGTGCATATTTGAAAAGTACAAAATAGGCAATTACCGGAAGGGCGATCAGATAAAGACAGTAATCGCGCTTCAGTGAACGAAGGAGGCGCCCTCCAATTCTCGCCTTATCGCTCATTTTAACCTCGGTGTTGTTTATAGGCAGCATCTTAATTCCTCCATAGAAAACATGAATGCATCATTATAATGAGCTTTGTCTTGCAGCAAGGGGGCAACGTGGAAAGCGTAGCAACGCTACACTGACTGAACAGCTGATAGCCGCAAGACATACTCCTTTGACCCTTTGGATGCATTATTGTTTTTTCAGATCAATTAGTAGAGCCGACTAACTCGCAGTATTTGTTAGACAAGTGGGGTACATTGTAAAAGCAGCTCTGCAAGGATTTCCTTGCAGAGCTGCAACTTACAACCTACTTGCGTTCATAAGCCGCTTGATAGTTTGCAAGAACTGTATTGAGTTGCATTGCTTTCACATTATCCACAAAAGCATCCCATCCATCCAGAGCTTCCTGACCATAGATGAACTTTAGTAACATTTCATTAACGAACGTGTTGATATCGCCCAGATAGGTCGCATTCACAGCAGTCTCATCCTCAGTAAAAGCTAAAGAAATCGGATTGTACTTGGCGACGGCAGCATAGGTATCGTAAGTATTCTGTGCCATCTCACGCAATTCTTCGGGATATAAGCCAATGCGGTACATCGGGGAGTGGATATAGGGCATGCCGTTAAGTCCACCGTAGGAGCGAAGTGCATTGGTGCCGCTCATACCTTCAGGATTGTTTAAAATAACATCTGTGTAGACCGGCCCCTTGTCGCCATCCGTTATCCAAGTCTCGCCCTCAATACCCATGGTGGTCAGCAACATACCTTCCTCACTCCAGATGTAGTCAAATAGTTTCAAGCATTCGTTGATCTTGTCACTTGCGGCGTTAATTGTGTAGTAACACAGCGCCACAAGAGAAGTAGAAACCGCGTATCCACCGTCTGCCATCTGGATCGGCGGTGCGCCAATAAGCTTGATTCCCGGTAACAGGGTGGCACCGAGGGCATTCTTGTTGATGACGCTGGTAAAGAAGTAGCCATCGAAAACACCAACAGTGTTGTTGTCGAACTTCTGATCAAAAAGAGTTTGATCATTAGAAGCGATATCGGCGTCAATCAAGCCTTCATTATAAAGCTTGTGCAGCCAAGTAATGGCTTCACGCATTTCGTCAGAGATATACCAGTACTGATACTGACCATTCTCATCCGGATAGAAATCGTAAATGATGCCAAAACCTCTAAGTAAGCCCTTGAATTTGCTAAGGCCCCCAAAGAAGCCAGAGAACGGGATCTCATCATCCGGATCGCCATTGCCATTGGCGTCTTGCTCCTTGAAAGCTTTTAAAACATGGTACCACTCATCGATAGTAGTAGGCATCTCAAGGTCGAGATTGTCCAGCCAATCCTGACGAATCAGCGGGTTAGGTTCGGTGTTCGGGAAGGGACGGTACTCAGAGATAGCATATACATGACCATCACTAGCAGTCAATGCCTTCTTCAGCTGTTCATCACTGTTAAGATATGCCTGTACGTTGGACATTGTATCCAGATGCTCATCCAGAGCAACAAATGCACCTTGCATGCCGTACTGGTTAACAATGTCCATGTTTGGCGCCTGCATGACATCAGGCATGTCGCCAGAGGATAAGTAGAGGTTAAACTTCTGACCAAGGTCTGCGCCGGAAACGGCTTCAATGTTGATAACCAGGTTGTTTCGTTCAGCCAATTGCTTCCAGACAGGCATATCTGCGTTCAGAGAAACTGAACCGGACGAGTTGTCGATGCAAAACCAATGGATCTCAACAGGAGCCTCTTCGGCAATTGCAGGACAGCCTATCAACAGCAAGCCAAAAACCAACAGAAACGATACCACTCTCATCTTCATTTGATATCCCCCCATTATTATTGCAATTGCTTACATCACAATTGCTTTTAATATATTATGAAACATCATTGTTTGTTTAGTCTATATCAATTTTTGGACAATATAAAACTATTTTTTGGTCTTTTGTCTCTTGACGATTTTTTAAGTTTCGTGTGACCTAAACAACGCATTAACTACAAAATGATCACGTTAACATGTTTGAGGAAAAAGCTACATCAACTTAAACCTGTAAAGCGTTTCATTATAGTAACTTAACAAAAAGCAGCACATATGATATATTTTATTAGAGGCGATGAATACGATGCCGGCGCCATTATCCAATGATATCAGGATCAGGATTATCAAGGCTCGAGAGCATGGAGATACAATCGCCCAAACAGCACGTGAAAAGGAAGCAAATCAAAGTATTATTCAGGGAAGATGTCCGTATCCAGCGGTAACAATGGAAAGGTCAACAGGCGCCCCATGATCCTCATCGCCTGGTGTTCTTAATGGTCGAAGGTCAAAGCCATCCTGAGATCAGAACAAAAGATTTGATGGCTCATGCTATTTCACAAGCTTTGGATGCCATATCTCTTGATGACATCGCTGCTTGGTTCAGACACGATGATTATGCGCTTTGTTAAGTTAAATTGCTATAGTGTGCCCGCAACCAATTCATCATGCATTTATCATGGTTTCTTGGCACCATGAAAACAGCAGGGCAAACGTTTCATCAAAGTCGAAATCGGCTCCGGTGCTTAAAAAAATCGCTGTTTCCAATACAAGCCTGTCTTGACCGGTTAATACGTTCAGAAGTTCCTTTTTTGTTGCTGCAAAGCTGCCGCTCTTCAGGTAATGCAGGTTTTGCAGGATAAAGAACACTGCCTTATACGAGTAGGGCAGCTTTGCGGCATTCTGTTCCTTCGACGCATGAATAAAGCGGTGGCATATCTCATGATACAGGTTGCCGAGGCTCATTTTCACGAAGGAGCGCACATCGTTTTCCGTATACTCCGGGACAAGCTCAACCAATGTCCCGTAATAATCCTTTGTGATATGCAGAAGATGGCAAATTTCAAGCGGGTTCCAATTTTTAAGCTCATCCAATCCGCAAATAAACCCGCACGATTTGTCGCAGCCTTCAAGCGTGGATATGGCGCTTCTATATCTGCGGAGATCGTCAACGGTTATATCGCGCACAACAACCATGATATCAATATCGCTGGACTCGGTCGCCTCCTCTCTTGCATAACTTCCTTGCAGACCGACATAGAGCAGACGGCCATGGTAAGCATTCTTCAGCAGCTCCATCAATGATGCAATATAGTCATCCGCATTCAACATTTTTGTCCCCTTCCTGCGAAACGTGCCGATGTGATCATCCGTTTCGTTTATTATTCGTCATCTTTCATTGTACACCGGATGCCTGGAACGTTTCCACCCACATACAGAATCGATTTCTGCACATCTTGCTGCTCGTACCATGCAGTTGACCGTAACCACCGTAACCACCGTCACCATGCACACCGGAATCCCTCTGTTACATGGCAAAGCGTGTGCCTGTAACCGCCCTATTCCCTTGTATTTCCCTGCAATAATAGGGGTTTTCAGCAGTTCTGTCTGTGTGCCGGATGCCTGCGCTTGTTCCTGCCCATATGCAGAATCGATGGCTGCGCTGCTTGCCCCCATTGTACATCTGACCGTCACCACTGTCACCACCGTCACCACTGTAACCATGTGCATTCATACTGTCTCTTGTAGGGGAGGAACATATAATAATAAATAAAATATTAAAATAATATAGAAATATCAACCCCGACTGTTTCTTTGGAACATACATGGATTGGTTTTTGATTGTTCTTTGCCCTCAGATTAGATTAAGTGGTGACGGTGGTGACGGTGGTGACGGTCAACTTGCAGGGTGGGCGTGGTGACGATGTATGCGCTCCTGCACGCTGCCGGGTAGAATCGCAAGCCGCAAACCTGTTGAAAACACAGAGAAAATAGGCTCATCGTCAGCATACGTGGTGACAGTGGTTACGGTGGTGACGGTGGTGACGGTCAACTTGCAGGGTGGGCGTGGTGACGATGTATGCGCTCCTGCACGCTGCCGGGTAGAATCGCAAGCCGTAAACTTGTTGAAAATACAGAGAAAACAAGCCCATCATCAGCATGCGTGGTGACAGTGGTGACGGTGGTGACGGTGGTGACGGTCAAACTGCAGGGTGGGGGTGGTGACGGTCAACTACGCATTTGCCTGTTGTTGTTCCCGCTGCTTTTCCCGTTCCTCCTGCCGGTATACCCGCAGAATCCTCGCGCCCTGCAGAATTGTTCTGCCGAGTGTGATCCCCTCCCGCTCGCCTAAGAGCGGCTGCAGGGCGGCGATGTGCCGGGCGATGTCGCGGGCGCTGATCTGCACCACGCTGTTGCTGGCCTGTCGCACACGCTGGTGATGCCCGCCATGCTTTTCTTCCCAAAGAGGCGGCAAGCGATTATAATACGGAGGGATTTCACCAGAGGAGGCCGGTATGCGGATTGTCATTGTAGGGGCAGGAAAGGTGGGCGCCGTACTGTGCGGCGACCTGAGCCGGGAGGGGCACGACATCACCTTGATTGAGCAAAAGGAAGACCGCTTGCAGGATATGACGGAGCGCTATGAAATACTGGGCGTGCAGGGCAACGGCGCGTTTTACGATGTGCAGATGGAAGCCGGGGTGGACAAGGCGGATATGCTGATTTCTGTCACCCCCATGGACGAGGTGAACATCATCTCCTGCGTGATTGCCAAGAAGCTGGGCGCAAAGCATGCCATCGCCCGGGTGCGCACCCCTGAGCATGCCGCCCACATCGGCTTTGTCAGGGACAGCCTGGGCATCAACCGCATGATCAACCCTGACCTGGAGGCCGCTCAGGAAATATACCGCATGGTGCGCTATCCCTCAGCGCTGTCGGTGGAGCCTTTTGCGGGCAACCGCATCAACCTGGTGGAGCTGTTGGTCACCGAGGATTCCGTGCTGTACAACACCGACTTGGCCGCGCTGCGGAAAACCTTCCAAAGCCTGTTGGTGTGCATGGTTGTCCGCGGCGAGCAAACCATCATTCCCCGGGGAAATACCCGCCTGGAATTGGACGACCGGGTGTTTATCATCGGCAAACCTCAGGACATGAGCACCCTGTACCGCCAGATGGGCACGGTGACGCGCATCCGCAGCGTGCTGATTGTGGGCGGCGGCCGTATCTGCCGCTACCTGCTGGAGCTGCTGAAGGAGTGGAAACTGGACATCAAGGTTATCGAGAGCAACCCCGGCGCGGCGGAAGACCTGGCTGTCAGCTTTCCCGATATATCGGTCATCCGGGGCGACGGCACCGACCAGGACCTGCTGGATGCCGAGAACATCCAGGGATACGACTGCGTGGTAAGCCTGACAGGCATTGATGAGGAGAACATCTTAGTCAGCCTGTTCGCTTCCTCCCGCGGCGTGCCGCGCAACATCACCAAGGTGAACCGCACCAACCTGCTGAACATGCTCAAGGGCATGGGCATTCAAAGCGTGATCACCCCGGCGGACCTGGTGACCACCAACATCCTGCGCGTGGTGCGCGCCATCTCCAACTCCGAGGGCAGCAAGGTGGAGGCGCTGTATCGCCTGAAGGGCTCCAGCGCCGAGGTGCTGCAGTTCCGCCTGCCGGACAACCCGGCGCTGACGGGCAGGCCCATCCGGGAGCTGGACTTAAAGCCCGGCACCCTCATTGCCGCCATCATCAAGAACCAGCAGCTGATCATCCCCACGGGCGACAGCGTGATGCAGCCCGGGCAGCATGTGCTGGTGGTGTCCTCCAGCGGCGCCTGGGAAGACATTGAGGAGATGCTGGAGGAATGAATAAGTCCATCGTGCGCTTTGTAACGGGGCGCATCCTGATGCTGCTGGGGCTTTTGATGCTGGCGCCCCTCACTGTCAGCTTTATTTACCGGGAAGCCCCGGTTTACAAAATCAGCTTCGGGGCGGCCATCGCGGCTTCCTTCCTGCTGGGGTGGCTGTTGTCCTTAAAAAAGCCTGCCTCAACCCGGTTCTATACCCGGGAAGGGCTGGTGATCTGCTCGCTGATCTGGGTGCTGATGAGCCTGCTGGGCGCGCTGCCCCTGCGGTTAAGCGGTGAATTTCCCACCATGATCGACGCTTTTTTTGAAATCAGCTCGGGCTTTACCACCACCGGCGCTTCGGTGGCCACCAATGTGGAGGGGCTGCAGCGCTCTTCTATCTTCTGGCGCTCCTTTACCCACTTGATCGGCGGCATGGGCGTGTTGGTGTTTGTGCTGGCGCTGATGCCCGCCACCAATGCCGACAATGTGCACATCATGAAGGCGGAGGTGCCCGGCCCTGCCTTTGGCAAGCTGGTGTCCAGCCTGCGCGCCACGGCGCGCATCCTTTACCTGATGTACATGGCGATGACGGCGGTGCTGGTTGCGGCGCTGCTGGCAGCAGGCATGCCCTTGTTTGACGCCCTTTGCCATGCCTTCGGCGCAGCGGGCACAGGGGGCTTCGGCATCAAGAACACTTCCGTTTTGTGGTATGACTCCGCCCGGGTGGACTATATCTTAGGCATCGGCATGCTGGCGTTTGGCGTCAATTTTAACCTGTACTACCTTTTGCTGCTGCGCAAGGTCCGCGCCTTTTTCAGGGATGAGGAATTAAGGGCCTACCTGCTGATTGTGCTGGGCGCCATGGCCGTCATCTGCCTGGATGTGTACAAGCTGTACGACAACCACGGCAGGATGGTGCGGGACGTGTTTTTTACCGTATCCTCCATCATCACCACCACGGGCTATTCCACGGCGGACTTTGGTCAGTGGCCGCTGCTGTCCCATGTGATCCTGCTACTGCTGATGTTTTGCGGCGCCATGGCGGGCTCCACCGCGGGCGGCCTGAAGGTGTCCCGCGTGGTGCTGTACGCCAAAACCGCCCGGGCGGAGTTCCGCCGCCAGCGGGAGCCGGGGCGCATCGTGCCCGTTGTGTTCAACGGCAAGCCCATCTCCCGGGAAGCCCAGCGCTCGTTGTTCGGGTACCTGTGCATCTACCTGACGGCCTTTCTGTTTTTCCTGCTGGTTACCTCCTTGGACGCCCCGGATTTCCTGTCCGCCTTTTCGGCGGTAGCCGCCACCTTCAACAACATCGGCCCGGGCTTAAGCGTCGTAGGCCCCACCGGCAGCTACGCCTCCTTCAGCCTGCTGACCAAGCTGATGCTGTCCCTGAGCATGATTGCGGGCAGGCTGGAGATATGGCCGATGGTCATCCTGTTCTCACGAAAAACCTGGCGAAAAGTGTAAAAAACCCCGCCCTTCGGGCGGGATGGACTTTTTAATGCGATGAACCGTTAGGAGGCTTTCTGCTGCGGTTCTCCACCATTCGTGGCATTGTTTGGCTGGCTGATGTCCTTGCCGGTAAAGCGGTAGCGGTAGCCGAAGAACAGGCTGACAATCAGCACGGGGATGGTGATCCAGAAGACGAGCATCAGCAGCACCAGCACGGTGATGGGCACGGTCAGGACGGTTTTGCCATTGCGGTATACTTCCAGGGAGTTGCGGTTGCCTTTCTCTACCAGGCCGGATAGGAAGTTGACGATATTTTGCAGCGTGTTGCTCATGTTTTCATGCTCCTCTTTGTTGGCGTTTTCTTCTTCAGCGCTTTGGGGCCGGGCTTTGGGGGTCTCTACCCGCCCCTTGTTCTCCAGGTGGACGATGGCTTCCAGCAGGTCCCAGTCGCAGGCTTCCAGGGCGGCTTTGGCTTCCTCATAGCTGACATTGGTTTTCTCTCTCAGTTTCTCCGTCATCTCAAAACGATCCATGGTGTTCCTCCTTCATCGGGGTTGTCCCCGTGGTTTCTTTGACGGCCTCAGTATAGCCCCGCCATATTAAGTGAAAACTGAAAAGATGTTAGAAAAACATTAGAATATCCGCTCTGGCTCCAATGGAGGCAGGATGCCATGCCCTATTATACGGCGCTCTCAACACCGTTCAGCGCTTCCAGCAGGGAGGATCCGTCCGGGTATCTCTCAGCCGCGTCAGCGGCTGTGGCTTTGCGCATCACTTGCCAAAAGGCATCTGAAACGGCAGGCGTAAGCTTTTCCCGCTCCAATGTGCCCGCCCAAAGCGGATGGCTGGCATAGGGCAGCTGCATGCCCCAGAGCATTAGTATATCATCGTCAATGGCGGATAGATATTGCAGACTTTTGAGGCGAATTTGTGATACAATAGGCGCAGGGAAAACCAACGAAAAGGCGTAAAGCTTTTGTATGTGGTCCGGAGGTACAAGCAGCGTATCGGCTGCAAAGCGATCAACTTACAATGCGAGGTGTGATATGAGCCCGACATATACCAACCCCCTTTCGCTGCCCGATCTGCCGCGTGGCACCGATCCACCTTTTTATGGCATGTACAACGGTACGATTCCGGATTACCGCTCGGTAAGCGACCCAAGCCTGATGCTCTATGACGGCAAGTGGTATCTGTATCCGAGCTATGGCATGACCTATGTTTCGGAGGATTGTTTGCATTGGACCTATGTGCCCTCCAACATACCGTCCGAGCCGGGCTACAGCCCTTCTGTGATCCATCACAATGGCAAGTTTTATATGACGCATCATTCCGATGGGCTCTATTCATCGGATCAGCCAACCGGTCCGTTCGCTTATCTGGGCGAATTTTTGATGCTGGACGGCACGAAGCTCAAGCCCGTGGATCCTGCGCTGTTTGCGGACGATGACGGCCGCGTATACATGTACTATTTCGGCATGGAGGGTTCGCCTGAAACCGGCGGTTCCAGCTATACCCTTGCTGTGGAGCTGGACGCCAAGGATTTGCGCCGCGCGCTGACTGCGCCGGTCATTATCAACCGCTTTGACACAACGCATGAATGGGAGCGTTTCGGCCGGTTTAACCAGGATACCAAATGGGGGTGGATCGAGGGGCAGTGGATGTTGAAGCATCAGGGGCGCTACTATCTGGTTTATGCCGCCAATGGTACGGAATTCCCCAGCTATGCCATGGGCGCATATTATTCAGACGAAGGGCCTCTTTCCGGCTTTGTATACCAGAAGCGCAACCCCATTGTTTTTAAGGACAGCGGCCTTGTTCGCGGCAGCGGACATGGCAGCATCGGCCCTGCGCCGGATGGCAGTTTATGGGTGTTCTATACCATGACGGTTGCTTACCATCACATGTTTGAGCGGAGAATCGGCATGGACAGGATATTGGTTGATGAAAACGGCGAAATATACTGCCCTAAAGTGACGGAAACGCCGCAATACGCGCCCATGTGCATGCAGCAGGGCGATGCGGGGCTAAAACCGCTTACATTTTTCCAGCGGTTTCATCATGCTGCGTCCAGCCAGACGGAGGGACACGAGGCTTTCTATGCCCTGGATGACAGCATGCTGACGCATTGGCTGCCTGCAGAAACCGACCCGATGCCAACGCTGACCGTTGACATGGGCGCCGTCTACCGCGTTGCCGCAAGCCGTGTGATCTGGCGGGATGTGGGCCTGCATTACGCGCAGGGCATATTGCCGGGACCCTATGCGTATTGCCTGGATATATCTCTCGACAACCATTTCTGGACAACTGCGCTGGACTGCAGGGACAATGTACGCGATTTGAATGTGGATTACCGTACGTTTGAGCCGATGACAGGACGATATGTGCGGCTTGTTGTTCATGGCTGGCCAGAAGGCATACGCCCTGGCGTTGTTAGCTTTACGGCTTTCGGGGTACGGGAGTAACAAGCCTGATGACGATGGATTACTCAGCTTTTCTGCGCGATGCTGATGAGACTAAAATATAACATCGTGTAGGAATAAAACAGAGGAGCAGGTTATGCTTTCAGTAGGGACTGCAGCGGCAGCGTTTGTCCTTTTCGGCGCCGGGGCGGCGGTATGCATCACACGCTATCGGCGAAGCAGGAAGCCGCTGTTTGGCATGTTGGCAGCCATATCGGCATTGTTGTCGCTTGCTGCGCTTGTATACTGCGCGCTTGCATTGATTTTGGTGGATGCAGCGCAACGATGAGGAATGGATGAGCATGGAGAAAACGAATCCGGGGAACGCAATGCAGCGCCGTGCCTCATGTTAAAATGAGCGCGAAATTCGTATCGTATGTGACAAACGCCCCCAGGTATGATATACTATCAATAGAACAAAAGCAGGCGCGCTGACGGCGCCTAAGGGGATCCGGCGCGCGCCAGCATCTATGGAATGGGTGTGAGCGATGGCGCAGCAACCGCTGCAAAAGCGAGCGGAGCTGTCCAGACAAACCCTGGACAGCATCCGCGACAATAACCGACGCGCGCGGCGTACGCGGCTGCGCAGGAGCTACAGCATGTATGCCATGCTGCTGCCGGGGCTGTTGTTTGTGCTGCTGTTTGCCTATACGCCGATGTACGGGCTGGTTATCGGGTTTAAAAAGTACAATATATTTGCCGGCGCCAACCCGTTTGACGCCATTGCGCACAGCCCCTGGGTGGGGCTGGATAACTGGAACGCGCTGTGGCGGCAGAGCAAGTTCCGCCAGGCTGTCACCAACACGTTTGTCATCAGCGCCCTCAAGGTGGCGTTCTGTTTCCCGGTGGGCATTATTTTAGCCGTCATGATCAACGAGGTGCGCAACAACGTGATGCGGCGCAGCCTGCAGACCGTCATGTACCTGCCCCACTTTCTCAGCTGGGTGGTGGTGGGCGCGCTGTTCATGAACATCATGGGCACCACCGGGCTGGTCAACCAGGCCATCATCGCGCTGGGCGGCGAGCCGCAGAAGTTCTTCATGGACAACCGGTGGTTCCGCTTCCTGCTGCTGCTGACCAGCTCCTGGAAGGAATCGGGCTGGAACACCATTGTCTACCTGGCGGCTATGGCCGGCATTGACCCGCAGCTGTACGAGGCGGCGCGCATCGATCGCGCCAACCGCCTGCAGCTGATATGGCACGTGACGCTGCCCGGCATCGCCAGCACCATCGTTATGATGCTGATATTGCGCCTGGGCGGCATCATGGACGCCGGCTTCAGCCAGATTTTGGTGATGTACAACCCCACGGTATACAAATCCGGCGATATCATCGGCACGTTTGTATACCGCGAGGGCATCGGCAAGCTGAACTGGAGCCAGGGCACCATGGTGGGCTTCTTCAACTCCCTGATCAACATGTTCCTGATACTGGGCGGCAACATGCTCAGCCGCCGCCTGACCCAGCGGAGCATCTGGTAAATGAGCAAACGCATGGTTCCGTGCAAAAAACGCTCCAACGCCGCCTTCGGCCTGTCGCCGGGGGAGCGTTTGATGGGCGCTGTCAACGTGTTCCTGCTGGTGATTATCGGCTTATTGATGGTGCTGCCGTTTTTGAACACGCTGGCCAAGTCGTTTTCCAGCAACAACGCCATCACCACCGGCAGGGTCATCTTCACCCCGGTGGATTTCCAGCTGGGTACGTACAAATACGTCACCGGGCAAAGCCAGTTCTGGGATTCGCTCAGGGTCTCTGTGCTGATTACGCTGCTGGGCACGGCCGGCGCCATGACCATCAGCTGCCTGACGGCGTACCCGCTGTCCAAAACCTGGCTGTACGGGCGCAAGCCCGCCATCCTGTTCTTTGTGTTCACGATGCTGTTTTCGGGCGGCATGGTGCCCAACTACCTGCTGATGCGCTCGCTGGGGCTGATCAACACGCTGTGGGTGCTGTTCGTGCCGGGCATGCTGAGCGTATACAACGTCATCCTGCTGAAGAACTTCTTTGAGGAAATCCCCGAAGCCATTGAGGAATCGGCTCAGTTAGACGGGGCGGGCAATGTGCGCACGCTGGTGTCCATCGTGCTGCCCATGTCGCTGCCCGCTATGGCCACCATCGGACTGTTTTACGCCGTGGGCTACTGGGACAACTACATGTCCGGGCTTTTGTACATCACCAAGCCCGATCTGCGCCCGCTGCAAACCTATCTGTATGTCATTGTCACCGAAGCCGTCAACGTGGATGAAACGCTGTCCATGGACGCGCTGGAAAACATTGCCCTCAACACCGAATCCATCCGCGCCGCCACCATTGCGCTGGCCTGCGTGCCCATCATGTGCGTGTATCCTTTTTTGCAGAAGTATTTTGTCAAGGGCATGCGCGTAGGGTCGGTCAAGGGCTGAAGAAGATGGTATCGCCTTCCTGCAGAGGAGGGCGTCCAAATCATTCTATATAAGGAGGTTTCTTCAATGCAAAAACGACTGATTTCGCTGCTGCTGGTGATGGCACTGCTGCTGGGTATCGGCATGATGACGGGCTTTGCCCAGGAAGACAAGGTCATCCGAATGCTGCTGCCCACCCAGTCCTTCGACATGAACACCAACTACGTGGGGGTGTTGTTGGAGGACATCACCGGCTACAAGGTGCAGTACGACTACTTTGCCGACGACAACCAACTGGCCATGGAGATTGCGTCCGGCACCAGCTATGACCTGATCTCCGTCTCCCCCAACATGTACCAGACCCTGCTGTCGCAGGGCGCGCTGAAAAACCTGAACGCTGCCCTTGAGGCGCATCCCTCCGTCAAGGACGCCATCTATCCGTTGGGATGGACGTACTGCACCGCCGCGGATGGGGGCGTCTATGGCGTGCCCAATGTGGATGACGCCGTCTATGTGGGCGGCATCGGCTACCGCACCGACATCTTTGAGGAGCACGGCTATCAGGAACCCGCCACCGTGCAGGAGTTCTATGACCTGCTGGTGGCCATCAAGAAGGACACCGGGCTGATCCCGCTGACCGGCCGGAACGCGGTGGAGGCGGTCATCGCCTCGGGCTTCGGCCTGTCGTACGACTTTGTGGTGGATGCTGAGGGCGACAAGATCGTTTCCTGGCTGCGCGATCCGGGCATGAAGGAATACCTGGCCTGGATGAACAAGGTGTACACCGAAGGCCTGATCGACGTGGACTGGCCCGTCAACGCAGGCGACAAAATCAATGAAAAAATCTCCTCCAACCAGGCTGTCATGACCTTTGCTGCGCACTGGTCGACGCTCAACTGGGTCAATGCGCTGGTCGAAAGCGGCCACAAGGACGCCTACTTCAAGACCATCGTGCCGCTGGAGGACGCGCAGGGCAAGCGCCACATCGCGGTGTCCAACGGCATCAGCCGCGTGTTTGTGGTGCCGGTTACGGCTTCGGACGAGGACGCTGCCTACACCATGGGCATGATCGCCTCGCGTCTGGAGGCGGAGAACTACTGGTCGTTCAACGCCGGCAAAGAGGGCACGCACTACACCAAGGGAGAGGACGGCATTCCCGTGCCCATCCTGCCCCAGTTCAACGACGACATGAACCAGGGCTCCATGTATCAGATTGGGCGCAACCAGTACGAGCACCCCATCACCTGGATGGCGCGCGTGCACAAAACGCAGGTGCAGTGGGACACCTTCTACGACGCCAACAGCAAGGCAGCCGCCTTTGGCTTTGAAGGCCGTCCGCTGACGTTTGCGAACTTCCCGGAATACACCGAGTATTCCGCAGCGCTGAACACCCTGTGCAACGACTATTTCCTGCAGGTCATCGCCGGCACCGAATCGCTGGACGGCTATGACGACTTTGTGAAGGAGTGGGAGGAAGCAGGCGGCCTGGCGCTGGAAGAAGCGGCCACAGCCTGGTACCATGCCAATCCGGAGCTGGTCAACGCAGCGCGGGAGAGCACTTCCCCCTACAACGCTATTTTCGGCTACGAAATCCAATAACTTCAACCAATCATGGGGCCCGCCGCACGCGGGCCCCATGGCATATCAGGAGGAACCATGCAACAACTGATCAACACACACTGGGATGTGCTCGTCGTGGGCGGCGGGCTGACGGGCGTGGCGGCGGCGGTGGCGGCGCGCAGGCAGGGGCTGGAGGTGCTGCTGCTGGAGAAGGCCGGGTTTTTGGGCGGCGCGCCGGGCACCATGCTGATCAACCCGTTCATGCCATACAGCACCACGGTGGACGGGCAGAAATTTCCGCTGAGCCGCGGGTTCTTCGCCGAGCTGCAGGGGCTGCTCAAAGAAGTGGGCGGCTACCACGGACCGGGGCGGGAGGACATCCACGAGGAATACTTAAAATTAGCGCTGGACAGGCTGGTGGTGCGCGAGGGCGTGCAGGTGCTGTTCCATGCCACGCTGTGCGGCGTGGAAAAAAACGGCGACACCCTCATCGCGCTGCAGGCTGCCACCAAGGCCGGCGTGCTGACGTTCACGGCGCGCACATACATTGACTGCACCGGCGATGCCGACCTGGCCGTGATGGCGGGGTGCCCGTATCAGCTGGGCCGGGAGGATGGCCTGTGCCAGCCCATGACGCTGTGCTTCCGCATCGGCAATGTGGACATCGCGACGTTCCGGGAAAACCGCCAGCTGATGCAGAACAAATACAAGCAGCTTCAAGCCGAGGGGCGCATTGCCAACCCGCGTGAAAACGTGCTGGTGTTCAACACCTTAGTGGACGGCATGCTGCACTTCAATACGACGCGGGTGGTCCGCCACAACCCTGTCGATCCGCTGGACGTCACCCGCGCCGAAATGGCCGCGCGCGAGCAGATGTTTGAAATGTACCATTTCCTGAAGGAGCATGTGCCGGGCTTTGAAAACAGCCAGTTAGTGTACTCCGCCGGCGAAATCGGCGTGCGCGAAAGCCGCAAGATCGTGGGTGAATACGTGCTCACCCAGGAGGACCTGGTGGCCTGCACCAAGTTCCCGGACCGGATTGCCGCCGGCAACTACGACATCGACATCCACAACCCCGAAGGCAGCGGCACCAGCCACTATTATTTCCCGCCGGGCACCTGGTATACCATCCCATACCGCAGCCTGCTGCCGCTGGAGGCAGACAACCTGCTGGTGGCCGGGCGGTGCATATCGGCAACGCATGAGGCGCAGGCGTCCATCCGCATATTGCCCATCGTGGCTACGCTGGGCCAGGCTGCCGGTGTGGCGGCGGCGGTGGCGCACCATGCCGGCGTGGCGCCCCGCGAGGCCGATGTGGCTGAAATTCAGCGCATCCTGACAGAGCAGGGCGCGTTTATCGGGTAAGGACGAAGTACGAGAGGAGATTTCCATGCAGTATCTGTATGCGCAGCTGCCGGCGGCTGACTATGCCGATGTGGTGGTGTGCGGCGGCGGCACAGCCGGCGCGTTTGCGGCCATCGCCGCCGCCCGCGAGGGGCGCGATGTGCTCGTGGTGGAGCAGTTGGGCATGCTGGGCGGCTCGGCCACCGCCGCGCTGGTGACCCCGGTGATGTACAGCGGCATTGAGGGCGACCCGCCCTGCAGTTCCATCAGCGACCTGGTGCGCGACAGGCTGCTGGCGCGCGGGGCGTGCAGCCCGGACGGCCGCGCGTTTGACCCCTTGCAGCTTAAAATCGTGCTGGAGGAGCTGTGCCGCGAATATGGCGTGCGCATCCTGTACCATACCTTCATCGCGCAGGTGGTGGCGCAGGGCACGCAGGTGGACAGCATTGTCATCGCCAACAAGGCCGGTTTAGCCCGCGTGCGGGGCGGCATGTTCATCGACTGCACCGGCGACGGCGATGTGTGCGTATACGCCGGCGCCGGCTACACCCAGGGCGCCCCGGACACCGGCATCAACCAGCCCATGTCGCTGCGCTATATCGTGGACGGCGTGGACATGCAGGCGCTGCGCCGGCACTTTGAGGCGTTGAAGCAGCAAACCGGCATCGATAACAGCGCCGATGTGTCCAGGGACGGACGCCGGATGTACGCTGCCTGCGTCAAAAACAGGTCGTATACCCTGACCCCGTTGTTTGAACAGGCTGTTCAAAACGGCGACTTGCTGGAGGAGGATCACCTGTACTGGCAGGCCTTCCATGTGCCCGGCCGCCTGGGCAGCATGGCCGTCAACAGCCCGGAGTTTTTTGTGCGCATCAACGGCGCTTCCCCTCACGACCTGACGCTGGCGCAGATAGAGGGCAAGCAGCGCATCCTGCGGCAGATGGCATTTTACAAAAAGTACCTGCGCGGCTTTGAGCGCGCGTACCTGGCCGATATCGCGGTGCTGGTGGGCGTGCGCGAAAGCCGGGAAATTGCCACCGACTGCGTGCTGACAGCGGAGGACTTATATGCGAAGCGCAAGCACGCCGACATGTTCTGCCAAAGCAACTACCCCATCGACGTGCATGGCCGGGTGCTGAGCAACACCCACCTGACCGACCCGGCGCAGGACGGCAAGCCCTGGTACGATATCCCGATGCGCTGCCTGTATGTCAAAGGCTTTGACAACCTGCTGGTAGCCGGGCGCTGCATGGGTGCCGACTTTGCCGCCCAGGCTAGCGTGCGCGTGCAGCAGTCCGTCCGCTCCTCCGGCGAAGCCGCCGGCATTGCCGCCGCGCTGGCGCTGCAGGAAGGCATCTCTCCGCGCCGGCTGCCGCCGGAGGCCGTGCGCACGCGCATGGTGGCGCATGGGGCGCGATATGCGAAATAGGAGCAGGCGAGCTGAATGAGAAATACCCCGGCGGCGCCATGGCACAAAAAGAAAAGCTGGAAGCAGAGGGACACACGATCATCCAAAGGGACAAGACAAATATCAGGTACTATGTCAAGAATTATGAGCGCGTCCTTTTTGAACTGGATGAATCGATTAGGATATGAAGGCGGCGCTAAAACAGGCCGATGGGTGGTAAGGAGCGATCATGTCAACGCCAAGCATCAGACCGAATGACATGAGTTCTGTAATCAATGGATGATGTCAAAGACCTCATTCAATATATTGAGCGTGGGATTTAGAATAAGACGTTTTATGGGGTAATTTTTTCGATGCAGAAACTGGAAACAATCTATCACGCGCTGTATGCCCACTACGGCGATCTCCGCTGGTGGCCTGCTGATACGCCTTTTGAGGTGATAGTCGGCGCCATCCTCACGCAGAATACGGCTTGGACCAATGTGGAAAAGGCGATGGAGCGGTTTGAGGGCAAGCTGTCGCCTGAGCGGATCATGCATTTGCCTATGGAGGCGCTTCAGGAAATCATCCGCCCGGCAGGCTTTTTCAGGCAAAAGGCGCAGTACCTGAAAGCCATCGCCGCATGGTTCATGAGCTATCATTGTGATGTTGATTGCATCCAAAACCGCCCTCTGCCGGACCTCCGTTCCGAGCTGCTGCAGGTCCGGGGCGTCGGCCATGAAACGGCGGATTCCATCCTTCTGTATGCCTTTGATTTACCGACCTTTGTCGTCGATGCCTACACGATGCGGCTGTTCAGGCGCTTTCCCATTGATGCCGGGCAAAGCTATATGGAAGTGAAGAACTACTGCGAAGGTGCGCTTCCTCCCGATGCGGCGCTCTATAACCATTTTCACGCCCTGATCGTGCAAAACGGCAAGCAGCACTGCAAGAAGAAAAGGGAATGCGCGGGCTGTCCCCTGGGGGCGCTTTGTGAAAAGAGGCTTAACGAAAGCACGGTGTATTGATACCAACTCCAAACATTAACGCATCGTCGTGCTGGGTCTTTTGCCTTGCAGCTTCGTCGGCTGCTCAGTCAGCGTAGCGCTGCTACGCTTCCCTCGTCTGCTCCTCGCTGCAAGTCAAAATCCCTCAGCCCTTTGGATGCATTAATGTTTTACGTTGGTATGAACTGCGCAGGATATCAAGCTGAGCACGGGAATATCACTTTACAAACGCGCTTTAATTTTATATAACTAAAGCGAAGGAGATGATTGCCAATGAGAATTAACCATTTGATCACACCGTTTAAGTTGCAGAAGCCTGTATTGGAAGGCTCGGGTGTTGAAGGCATGTTTGACAGCAAGGCTGTCGATTGTTGTTATCCGTTCAGGCATCATGACAAGTTTTACATGACATATATTGGGTTTGATGGCGTTGGGTATCAAACAGGCATGGCGATTTCTGAGGATTTGGTCCATTGGGAGCCACAAGGTATTATACTGAAACGCGGCAGCAATTTGGCGTGGGATCAGGTTGGTATGGCAGCAACGTGGATTTTACGCGATAATGACCTTTATGGTGAGCAAACACTGAAAAAGGTAGATGGCAAGTATTGGATGTTCTATCATGCCTATCCTCGGGAGGGATATGAGGCAGGCGGCGCTGAAATTGGCGTAGCTTATACTGACGACGAGTCGCTCATGAGTTGGACATTTGTGGGCAATCCAGTATTTTCATATCGGGATGGCGATCCGTGGGAGAGAGGCGGCCTTTACAAGTGTTGTGTCCTGGAGCACGATGGCAAGTACTTTATGTATTACAATGCTAAAAACGGGGATGGGGAAGGGGGATGGCTTGAGCAGACTGGCATGGCAACATCCACCGACATGCTGCATTGGCATCGATATCACGGCAACCCTGTATTGCCGGTTACGAGGGGAGCATGGGATGAAACCTTTGCGAGCGATCCCTGGGTAGCATACGACAGCAGGGAAAAGCAATGGGTCATGTTTTACTATGGCTACAACGGAAAGCAGGCGATGGACGGCATTGCTGTAAGCAAGGATTTATATAACTGGCGCAAGTTTCCTGCACCTATCCTGACAACCGGCGCTGGAAAGGACATTGATACGCGCTACGCCCACAAGCCTGGCATTTTCTACCACAACAACATGCTTTACCACTTTTATTGTGCTTGCCGTCCTTACCGGGAAGGCGATCGCGCGAAGAACTTCTCTGATGAATATCGATGCATCAGCGTCGCGCGGTCACACCCGTGGTATTAACTGTTCAGTGGCATATGAATGAACAACGTGCATCTGGTTTGATCAAACATCTCTTAAAGGATTGAAATGACTATCAGCAAGAAGGAGAATTTACTGCGTACGATCAGGCGCGAGAATCCGCAATGGGTTCCGAATGGCATGGAATCGGTCATTACATTGCCGAGCCCGCTTGCGGAACGCCCTGCTGCTGCCGGGCCTGATGTATTCGGCGTCATGTGGGACTTTGATCCCAAAGCAGAAGGGGGCACCTATCCGGCGCACAACGGACATACTATTACGGATATCTCCCTGTGGCGAGAGCAGCTGCGTTTGCCGGATCTCGATGCCGTGGACTGGGATGCGTTGAAAAAGCGGGCGGATGAGATCGACCGCAGCGAGCATTTGGTGATGGGTTTTGTGGAAATGGGCTTGTTCGAACGAAGCTATCTGCTGCTGGGCATGGAGGAAGCGCTGATCTGTTATCTGACGGAAACTGAGGAGATGAAAGCCCTTCTGCATGTGCTGGCTGATTACAAGATCGAACTGATTGAACGCTATGTGTGCGCCTGTAAACCCGATCTGATCTGGTATGGTGACGACTGGGGAACTCAGGACAATTTGTTTATGCCTGCAGATATCTGGCGCGAAACAATAGGCGCTGAGACAAAGCGGATTTATGATTGCATGAAGCGACTGGGCGTGATGATCAATCAGCATTCCTGCGGCAAGATTGAATTGATTTTCGGGGATATGGTGGAAATGGGTGCTCAGATGTTCAATCCATGCCAGCCGTGTAATGATTTGGCGCGACTGAAGCGTGAATACGGCGATAAAATCTGTTTCATTGGCGGCATAGACAGCCAGCATGTACTAAATTATCCTGGAGCTACACCGGAAACAGTTGATGCAGAGGTACGTAAGCGTATTGAAGAGATGGCTTATGGAGGCGGATATATTGCAGCCCCCAGTCATTCTGTTCCGTATGATCCTGTACTGCTGCGTGCAATGAACGAAGCCATTGCTAATTACGGAATCATAAAACAGTAAGCTGCTTCGGCTTTTTCCCGGTCTTGAATATGATCGGCTGCTCCTTGCTGCAGGCCAAAATCCCTCGTCCCTTTGGATGCATGAATGTTTTACGTCAGTATAACTGTTCAATGGCGTTAGGCAGTGTCTATACGAGAGCTATGGCCCCATCTGTTACAAGGAAGATCATGAGATGGAGCCAGCGTATCACAGGCATGACATATGTGACAACGTATGGAGAATGCTTGAACCATTGCTATCAGGACAACGCGGTCAATGGGGAGACTTTCCCATGCGAACGGTGTATATGTGGTTTATGCACCATGCTCCAATCCTGCAAGTTGACCGACACCACTGACACCACCGACACCACGCGCGCTGCTTCTGCCGAACGAATATCTGCTGTATTTTCAACAAGTTTGCGGCTTTGCGCTGCTGCCGGGCAGCGTGCAAAAGCGCATCAGGCATCGTCGCCGCCCCCACCCTGCAAGTTGACCGACACCACCGACACCACCGACATCACGTGCGCTGCTGATGATGCGCCTGTTGATGCTGTGTTTTCAACAGGTTCGCAGCCTTGTGCTGCTGCCGGGCAGCGTGCAAAGGCGTATCAAGCATCGTCACCGTCCCTATCCTGTGTTTGACCCCCACCCACCCTCACCCACCCCCACCCTGTAGGCAGGGCCTGACAAAACAGGCAGGTTCATGGCAGATTTCATATGCGCAGTTGACCCCCACCCACCCTCACCCACTCCCACCCTGCAAGGCAGGGCCTGACAAAACGGGCGCGCTTGCGAATAGATCTGCCTACGTGCAGTTGACCGTCACCACCGTAACCACCGACACCATCGTAACCACGCACGCTGCTGCTGATGCGCCTGTTGATGCTGTATTTTCAACAGGTTTGTGGCTTTGCGCTGCTGCCGGGCAGCGTGCAAAGACACATTGAGCATCGTCATGGCCCCCACCCTGCAAGTTGACCGTAACCACCGTAACCACCGTAACCACCGTCACCATTGTAACCGCCATCCGTAGTGCCTCATGTCAAGTTGAGCGCGAAAATATTCTTGTAGAAATCGGCAAAAGCATGTACAATGATCCTATCAAGGCTGTCCTGAAAAAACAGTCAGAGTTTCCGTTTTTATTTTTATATATTTTCCATATTGAGTGGTTAGGTTTAGCGCACTGCCTGGGTGCATGGGGACGGTCAAACAGCAAAGTGGGGGCAGAATGAGCCGCCGCCAGTGACGGATGAAGACGAACAGCAGCCCAATGAGCAACGGAGAATGACAAGCGCCGTCCCCGGCGCACGTGGTTACGGTGGTTACGGTGGTGTCGGTCAACTGCATGGTACGGGCAGCAAGCGGCGCGGCATCGGTTTTGCGTGTGTGCGGGAACGTTTCATGCATCCGGCGCGCGGGCGAAACCGCTGTATTGCAAGGAAATACAAGGGTTTCAGGCGCATACGCCGCCGTACAGAAGAAGAGATGCCGGCGCGCGTGGTGTCGGTGGTGTCGGTGGTTACGGTGGTTACGGTGGTGTCGGTCAACTGCATGGTGTACGGGCAGCAAGCGGCGCGGCATCGGTTTTGCGTGCGTGCGGGAACGTTTCATACATCGTCGCGCCATGTCTTTTGATTTGCAGCTTCGTCGGCTGCCCGGTCAGCGCAGCGCTGCTACGCTTCCCTCGTCTGCTCCTTGTTGCAAGCCAAAATCCCTCAGCCCTTTGGAGGCATGAATGTTTTACGTTGGTATAAGATACTGCCTTGTTCGCTTGGCAGCCGATACGCTGCTTATGACGAAGTGCAAGGGTTTTTCGCCTTTTCGGCGCTTTCCCTTGCACTTTTTGTATCATATATTCGACTCAAAGCCCTATAATATTAATCGGTGGACACGTATTCTACTGCATGCTCTACACAAACGTCCCCGCTGCCTTGCTGCGGCGCAGGGCGAAGACGCACAGCGCCAGGAACAGCGTCGAGAAACCGGTCAGCGCCAGCAGGTGCTGCGGCAGGTCGGGCAGCGTTTTGCCCTGCTGCAGCAGCCCGATGGCCTCGTTTGCCCAGTACTGCGGCACCAGCATGGCGGCCTTTTGCATCAACTCCGGCATCATCCAGATGGGCCAGTAGCAGCCGCCCAGCATGGCGGAGAGAACGCTGATGATGGTGACCAGGCTGCCGTGCACGGCGCTGCTGCGCACCGTCAGCGCCAGGAAGATGCCCATGAAGATCCACAGCAGGCCGTAGTAGAACCACAGCACATACATGGACAGCGTCGTGCGCACCGGCATCAGCGTGTGGGTGAGCACAAACAGGCAAACCAGGTTGATGATCAGCACCGCCACGCCGGTGAAGAACACCGCGAAGATATACCCCAGGCGGCGGACCGGCGCCTGCCGGATGCGGTACAGGGTGCCCTGCTGTTTTTCGCGCAGGATCATGCTGCCCAGCTGCAGCATGCTCAGCGACAGCACATAGATCAGAAACCCGCTGCCTTGCCCCAGGCCGGCACTGGGCGTTTGGGTATACAGCGGCTGCTCGCGGTATTGCATGCCCTGCTGCGCCAGGTCCGCCTGTGCGGCGGCCAGATCGGCTTCTTCCTTCGCGCCGGTGATGTCGCGCAGGCGCAGCAGGTTGTCCACATACAGGTTCAGCGACGCCGACACCACGCCGGTGACCTCCTGTCCCTTGAGCGAGCGCACCGTGATGCTTGGCTGGCCGCCTTCCATCACCTGCTGCGCAAAGCCCTGGGGCACTACCACGGCCAAGTCGGCTTTGCTATCCAGCAGTTCGGCATCGGCCTGCTCCAGCGTCATGGCTTCCAGGCGGCTGGCATCGGCTTTGATGGTCTCCGCCATGCCGGCGGACAGCGCGCTGTTGTCGTGGTCCACCCAGGCGACGCGCCAGCGGTACATGCCCTCCCCGCTGCCCAGCAGCCCCAGGCTGATGGCAAACACCAGGACGGGCAGCACCAGCATGACAAACAGCATCCCCTTGCTGGCTACCATTTGCCGGAAATTGTTGTTAAGCACGTGCCGCATGGTGGCTTTCCCCCTTCCGAATAAACAATCCATACGCCAGCGCCAGCAGTACAGCGCCCAGCGCGCCGGACACCGCCATGCCCCGGAGCAGCATGCTGCTGTCGCCCGCGTAGATATAGGCGATCAGGCCCTTGTTGTACATCCCCACCGGCGTTGCGGTCGATAGTTTGGCCAGGATGGGCGACCAGAGGTCCACCGGCACATACCCGCCGCCCAAGAACACCAGCAGCACCACCACGATGTTCAGCAGCCCGCTGGCTGTGCGCGCGCTGCCCGTCATCTGCCAGGCTGCCAGCCCCAGCGCGTTGCAGAACAGCGCATACGGCGCCAGCGCCAGCAGCACAAAGGCCATGTTGCGGTAGGTGACGCCGAAAACCATGGTATTCATCGCCATCAACAGCAGCGCCTGCAGCAGCAGCGTCAGCGTCGACATGAAGGACTTGACTAAAAACACGCCGTTCATGGAAAACGGCGAGGCTTTCAGCCGCAGGTAGGTGCGCTGCGTGCGCTCCAGGTCCATCATGCCGGCGGCCTGCATGGTGCCGTACATCATGATCATCGTCAGCATGGTGACGCCGTAATAGCCAAAGGACGTGGGCTGCGGGCCGGTGTCGATGCCTTCGCTGCGCACGTATTCACCGCCCAGCGGCGTCATTTTGTCCAGCCGCCCGGACGACAGCGCCAGCGCCGCCATGTTGGCCTGCTGGGCATAGATGCGCCCGTAGGTGCGCACGAGCAAGCTCTCCCAGTTGCTAAACGTATTGGTGTGGTAGGTGATGCCGTCCCCGTCCAGCACGACGTAGCCGGAGACGCTGCCATCAGCCACCTGCCGGCGCGCGTCGTCTTCCCCGGCTGCCTCAAAGGTGAGGCCGGCGCTTTCGGCCTGGCGGATGAACAGGCGGCTGTTGAGGTCGCCCTGGGCCACGATGGGCAGGCGCACCTCGGGCATGGGCTGCACGCGGCTGAACTCGCCGGACAGCGCCAGCCCCAGCACCATGGTTAAACCAAAGGGAAACAGCACCATCAGCAGCAGCGATTCGGGGCTGGACAGCACGTGGTGGATTTCCTTTTTGATGAACTGCAAGATACGCATGATATACCCTCCTCAATCCCGCAGGCTGCGGCCGGTCAGCGTGAGGAAGATGTCCTCCAGGTCGGGCTCGTTGATGGCCATGTCGGTGATTTCCACGCGGTGGTGGGTCAGGATGTCCAGCAGGTCGCGCAGCTGGTTTTTCTTTTGTTTCAGGGTGAAGCGGTAGCTGTGGTCGCGCACGTCGATCTGCGTTACGCCCTCCACCATGCGCAGCGCTTCCATGGGCACCTCGCCTTTGAGCGCCATGGTGATGTACCAGTGCTCCTCCACCAGGGCGCGCAGCTCGGGCAGGGTACCCTGCGCGATGATCTGCCCCATGTCCATGATGGCGATGCGGTCGCACAGCTGCTGCGCCTCCTCCATGTAGTGGGTGGTGTACAGGATGGTCATGCCCTGGGCGTTCAGTTTCAGAATGGCTTCCATGATGTGGTTGCGGCTCTGCGGGTCGATGCCGACGGTGGGCTCGTCCAGGATGAGCAGCTGGGGCCGGTGCACCAGGCCGC
Organism: Christensenellales bacterium; assembly: GCA_050952845.1. Taxonomy (GTDB): domain Bacteria; phylum Bacillota; class Clostridia; order Christensenellales; family Aristaeellaceae; genus JAGVSV01. Next base: position 2,475,249 of record JBMNLP010000001.1, on the reverse strand, counting down.
AGGCGATGTTCAGCCTGCGCTTCATGCCGCCGGAAAAGGTCTTCACCTTGTCGCGGCGGCGCTCGGTCAGGCCGACAAATTCCAGCGTTTCCTGCACGCTGCGGGTCAGCCCGGCGCCCTTCATGCCGTACAGCGAGCCGAAGAAGCGGATGTTCTGCTCGGCGGTCAAATCGTCGTACACGGCCAGATCCTGCGGCACGATGCCCATGCGGTATTTGCACTGGGTCAGGTTGCTGTCCAGGTCCAGGCCGTCGACGGTGACCTTGCCCTCGTCCTTGCGGATGAGGCCGGTGATGATGTTGATGGTGGTGCTTTTGCCGGCGCCGTTGGGCCCCAGCAGGCCGTATATTTCGCCCGGCCGCACGGCAAAGCTGATGGACGACACCGCCAATTTGCGGTCATAGCGTTTGACGAGTTTGTGGGTTTGAAGCATACATGTTCCCTCCTTTACACCGGCATTGTACAACAGGCCGCCGCCTGCCGCGCGTGGAAAAAGTCATGTTCTGGCATGACCAAAGTCACAACCCCAAAATGGTGGCAGAGGATGTCAGCGCATGTCAGTGCATGTCAGCCGGGAGACGTGCTACGCTGGCGCCGAAAGGAGGTGAGAAGATGCTCACAAGGGACAGGGCGATGATGGACAGCCTGCCGGCGGACCGGTTTGTATCCGGCGCCATGGGAGAATTTCTGCAGGGCGCCGGGCGGCTGGAGCGGCTGAACCGGTACGCCATGGGGCAGCACGACGTGCTGACGCGCAGCCGGCGCACCAAGCCCAACGCCAGGCTGCCCCACGGGTTTCCCAGGTACATCGCGCAGATGACGGCGGGCTATATGCTCAGCCACCCGGTGCGCTACGAGGGCGACGGGCAGGAGAAGGAGGTGAAGGAGCTGCGCGCTGCCTGCCACGCGGCGGAGGCCGACAGCGCCGACGTGGAGCTTGCTTTGGACCAGGCTGTGTACGGGCGGGCGGTGTCGCTGTGCTACCTGGCGGAGGGCGTGGCCAGGGTGGCGGCGCTGGACCCGCGCAGCGCGTTTGTGGTGTATGACGCCACGGTGGAAAAGCGCCCGCTGATGGGCATCGCGCTGTCGCCGCGCCGGGACGAGCACGGGCGGCCCGACGGCGCGTTTGTCAGCGCCTATACCGCCCGCGAGGTGTGGACCTGGACCGCCGCCGGCGAGGGCGCCGTGCAGGGCGCGCCCCACAGGGCGCCGCACGGGTTTGACCGCGTGCCCATGGTGGAATACCTCAACGACGAGCACGCCCGCGGCGACTTTGAGGACGTGCTGCCCCTGATCGACGCCTACGACCTGCTGGCCAGCGACCGCGTGAACGACCGCGCCCAGTTTGCCGACGCGCTGCTGGTGCTGACCGGCGTGATGGGCATATCGTCCTACGATGAGGACGACCCGCGCACCGGCATGGAGCGCCTGCGGCAGGAGCGCACCCTGTCGCTGCCCGACCGCGACGCCAAAGCCGAGTGGCTGGTGAAAACACCCGTGGAGGCCGACATCGACGTGCTGCGCCGCGCCATCGCCGGCGACATCCACAAGTTCAGCATGACGCCGGACTTTGGCGACGAAAGCTTTGCCGGCAACGTCAGCGGCGTGGCGATCCGCTACAAGCTGTTCTGCCTGGAGCAGAAAATCGGCATCAAGGAGCGGTGGTTTGTGAAGGGCCTGCGGGAGCGCGCCCGCGTGATGGCGGGCTGGCTGAAGGCGCAGGGGCGGCCCGCCCCCGATGTGGAAAGGCTGACGATCAGCCTGGTGCGCCGCCTGCCCGAGAGCGACTTAGAGCGCGCCCGCATGCTGGACATGCTCAGGGATATCCTGCCCGGCAGCGTGCTCAGGGACAACGCGCCGCTGCGGGCGGCGGACGGGGGCCGCGGCAGCGCGGCTCCACTAAATGAAAAGGAGGATTAACCCATGGAACCTATGAACCCCATCGAACAGGAACAGGCGATGCCGGACGGCGAGCTGGCCGCAGCCAAGGCCGCGCTGGACGCCCGGGAGAAAGCCTTAGACGAACGCGAGCAGGCGCTGAACCTCCGCGAGAGGACCCTGCGGGCGCAGGCATTGTTGGAGGAACGGGGCCTGCCCGGCGAGGCGCTGGCGGCGCTGGACCTGGCCAGCGACGAAGCATTGGACATCAGCCTGCAGCGCGCCGAGGCGCTGCTGAAGGCAGCCAACAAGGCTGACGCGCCCGGCGCGCCCCGGCTGACGGGGCCGGTGCCCCGCGCCGACGTTCGCGCCATGACCTACCCCGAGCGCGCGGCGCTCTACGCGCGGGAGAACGCGCGGTATCACAATCTATTCAAAGGAGAAATGTAAATGAGCATTAGCATGAAGGAACACATGATCATCCCCGAGGTGCTGGCGGACATGGTGGCGGGCGCCTTTGGCAGCAGGCTGACCCTGAAGCCCCTGGCCGAGGAGGACAACACCCTCCAGGGCAAGCCCGGCGACACGCTGAAGTTTCCGGCGTTCCGGTACATCGGCAAGGCGGCCCGGGTGGACGAGAACGGCGAGGTGCTGCCCGGCCTGCTCAGCGCCGACACCGTCAGCGTATCGGTGCGCAAGTTTGCCAAGGCCGTGTGCATCACGGACGAGGCGCGGCTGTCCGGCATGGGCGACCCGGTGGGCGAGGCGGCGCGCCAGCTGGCCCACGCCATCGACCACGCCGTGGATGACGAACTGTATGAGGCGCTCAAGGGCGTGGGGCTGTCGCGGAAGGCTGCCATCATAGATGGCCTGACGGCGAACGCCGTCGCCGACGCCCTGGCGCTGTTTGGCGAGGAGCAGGACGGGCCCAAAGTGCTGCTGACCGACGCGGCGGGCTTTGCCGCCCTCAGGAAGGACCCGGCCTACCTGCGCGCCGGCGACATGGCGCAGGAAGCCATCTTCAAGGGCGTCGTGGGCGAGATATGGGGCTGCCAGGTGGTGGTGTCCAACCGCATCCAGGACGACCCCGCGCTGGGCGAAAAGCAGCATTTCATCGTGAAGCCCGGCGCCCTGAAGTTAGTGAGCAAAACCGGCGCCGTGGTGGAAGTGAAGCGCGAGCCCGAGTATATGCGGGACACCGTGTTCGCCAGCCGGCACTGCGCGGCCTACCTGTACGACGCGGGGCGCGTGGTGTCGCTGACTCAGTTCACGGCGCTGCAGCGGCTGAGCGCCGGCAGCGGCATCGCCTGCATAGCGGGCAGCGCCGCCGGCATGATGCGCATCGTCATCCCCGAGGGCATGGCGCCGCCGGCAGGGTACGGCTGGCAGGTGGTGGTGGACGACAGCCCGCAGGGCGCGGGCGCCTTCGGCACGGTGCTGCTTGGCGGCACGGACTGGCCGGGCAGCGACGCAGACATCGACCCGGGCACGGGCATGTACGCGCATGTGCTGCTGGTGAACCTGAAGGACGACAAGCCCGTCAAGGAGATCACGCTCAGCGTGGTGACGGCGTAAGGAGGGGCCATGGAGACGATGACAGCCCGGCTGCGCGTGCTGCTGGCGGGGCAGGAGGGGGTGGAGGACGCGCTGCTGGCGGAAATGCTGCTGGCAGCGGAGGACACCATCTTAGCGTACACGGGGCTGGACGCTATGCCCGACAGGCTGCGGGGCGCGCAGGTGTCCTTAGCGGCGGTGTTCTTCAACAGGCTGGGCATGGAGGGCGAAACCAGCAGGCGGGAGGGCAGCCTGACCATTTCGGTGGCCGGGCTGCCGGAGGACATCCGCTGCCGGCTGAACGCCTTCCGGCACGCCAGGGCGGTGGCGCTATGAGGATGATCAACCGGTATGAGGCGGCGGTGACGGCGGCGCCCTGCCGGCCTGTGCAGGGCAGCACGGGCGGCGTGTCGCTGGCGGAGGCGCCGGCGCTAAGGTTCACGTTTCGGGCGGCGGTGCGGCCAGACAAGCAGAGCGAGCTGCGCCGGTCGGGCAGCGTGCGGCCCAGGGAGCGGCGGGTGCTGCTGGCGCGGCGCGGGCTGCCGCTGCGGCAGGGCGACCACCTGTATTTCGACGGGGACGCGCGGTTCTGGCGGGTGATGCAGGTGCGCCACCACCCCATGCACACCCAGGTGGAAGCGGAGGCAGGCGAATGAACGGCATGACGGGCAGGGTGTACCAGGCGCTGCAGGGCATGGGCGCCGCGGTGACGCGGGGCTGGCCGCAGGCCGATGTGCCGGCGCCCTCGGTGGCTTACGCCCAGACCATCAGCGCGTGGGACGAGGCCAGCGGCCTGCACCGGTACGGCTATCGGCTGACGGTGCGGGCGGCGGCGCCGGAGGACTGCGACGCCGCGGCCCAGGAGGCCGACGGGCGGATGCGGGCGCTGGGGTTTGCGCGCAGGGCCTGCTTTGACGGGGCGGAGGGCAACGGCGGCAGCTTTCTGAAAACGATGGACTACGAAGGCTTGTTCGGGGCGGAGGGGCTGCCGCCGCCCGCGCCCCGGGCCTGGGTATCGACGGCAGCGGGCGAGGTGGCCGTGGAGCAGGTGGTGCGGGTGGCGTTGCCGGCGCAAACCCGCGCCATGGCCGACATCACGGAACCGGGGGACGGGGCGAAGCGCTACGCCCCCGGCCCGCTGGACCGGGGCACGCTGCGGCTGGCGTTCCGGCGGATGCCGGGCGCCGCGGGGCAGGAGCTGGTGCTGCAGGCGTTTGACGCAGCCGGCAGGCTGACGCTGCGCACGGACGACATGACGGCGGTCGGGTATGTGGAAAGGCTGGCGATGGCGGGCGGCACGATGGAGGCGGACATCCGCCTGACAGATTAGAGAGAGAGGAGCTATGGATAAGGAAACATTGATCAGAACATGGGCGCTAAACCAGGTGGGCAGCCCGTATGTGTATGGGGGCACGGGGCAGCGGTGCACGCCGGATTACAGGCGGGCGAGGATGGCGCAGTACCCGGAGTACGCGCCGCTGATCAGCGGCACGTGCCAGGCGCTGAAGGACGGCAAGGGATGCGCGGGGTGCGGGTATCAGGGCAAGGCATGCTTTGACTGCGCGCAGCTGACGCGCCGGGCGATGGAGGCGGCGGGCATCGGCCTGCCCAGCGGGGCCAGCAGCCAGTGGCTGAACGGGCCGTGGGCGTACAAGGGCCCGCTGGACGGCACGGAGCAAAAGAAGGTGTGCGTGCTGTTCAGGGCAGGGGGCAGCGATGCCAGGCCCATGAAGCACGCGGGCCTGTCGCTGGGGGATGGCAGGGCAGTGGACGCGCGCGGGCACAGGCAGGGCGTGATGCTGACGGCGCTGAAGGACTATCCCTGGACGCACTACGCGGTGCCGGCGGGGCTGGCGGAAGAGCCGGTGGACATCAAATATATGCAGACGCTGCTGATGGCCAGTGGGTTCGGGCTGCCCAGGTACGGAGCGGACGGCAAGTATGGAGAGGAAACCAGGGCGGCGCTGGTGAAGTTTCAGCGCGCGGTGGGGCTGGAGGCCAACGGCGTCGCCGACGGGCGGACGCTGGCGATGCTGGAGAAGGAGGCGGCGGAGCCGCCCGGCGATGTGATACAGGACATTGAGAAAAGGCTGCAGGCGGTGGAAGCGGCGCTAAGGCGGCTGGAAGGAGGCAGGGTATGAAGGACGTATGGAAAGGGCTGTCGGGGACGGCGGGCATGGCGCTGACATGGGTGCTGAGCCTGCTGGGCGGCTGGGACGCGGCGCTGGGCATGATGCTGCTGCTGATGGGGCTGGATTTGTTCACGGGCGTGGTGGCGTCCCTGCGGGGCAAGAGCACGTCGACGCCGGGCGGGGGCTTTCTGTCGCGGGTGCTGTTTGATGGCATCAGCCGCAAGCTGATGATGATGGCGCTGGTGATGCTGGCGGCCGGGGTGGACAGGATGATGAACACGTCGGGCATCTGCCGCATGGCGGCGGTGGGCTTCTACGCGGCCAACGAGGGCATGAGCGTGGTGGAAAACGCGGCGCTGCTGGGCGTTCCCTTCCCACAGAAGGTGCTCCAGGCGCTGGAAAAGCTGAAAACAGAGGACAGCCAACCACCCGACCAAGCCCCATAACCAATTGCGGGGTCCAGGGGGGATCATCCCCCCTGGCGTTCCCTTTTCCCAAAAACCCAAGCAAAAACAGCGCAGCGCATTTTTGCGGCTGCGCTTTCCCGACACAGCCGAAGGCAGGAGAGCAATATGCCCCATCCTATGATTTGGTGAGAATATCATCATTGTATCTACACGAGATATGTGATATATTGACCCCATCTGTTGTAAGGAGGATCGAGAGATGGAGCCAGCGTATCACCGACATGACATAAGTGATGATGTATAGAGATTACTCGAACCATTTTCATCCCCACGCAGCCGGAGCAAGAGGCGGGAATCAAGACATGTCCCGCACAAAAGGGGGCTCAACACCAAGATACATTTGGCCGTGGATGCGCATGGTATGCCAGTCCGAGTTCTTATCACAAAAGGTACCAGAGCTGATTGTAAAGAAGCTATCCATCTGATTGAGGGGATAACGGCTGAAGCTCTGCTTGCGGACAGAGGGTATGATACGAATGAAATGATTGCTTATGCTGCGTCAGCCGGTATGGAAGTTGTCATTCCCCCAAAGAAGAATCGGATTTCTTTCACGATAAAAGCGATTGCGGAAGGAGCGGACCCATGAAGAAGGAAATGATCAAAAGGCTTACCCTGTACATCTGCATTGTTTTAAGTATTTTCTTGCTCTCAAGCTGCGATTTGAATGGTGATCAGGAAGAAAAAAATATTAAAACAACTCAAGAAGAAAAAAGTATCGAAACAAATAAGCCCCTTTCCCTTGCGGACGAAGATAGTTTATCAGAATCGGGGAATGAAGAAATCGTAATTGGCAATTTGCAAACAGACGGCTATGTTTTGAGCATTGAGGAAAACACCATCGGCCGGGATAAATCGATTTCTGTTGAAGCTCTGAATGAAGAAGAAAAAGCCAAGATTGAAAATCCCGACAGGTATGAACTTCTTGGTGAACCTCTGAAGTTTAGAACAGATGATGAAGAAGCCGGGTTTTTTGCAGGGGAAGTTAAATATACCGTCCCCATTCCCGAGGAAGTTTCACAGGATCTTTCTCAAATAGACTCCCTGGTTTTTGTATATTATGACGATGCAAGGGACGAAGCAAGGTATCTGTTTCCGGATGAATACGATGAACAAACAAGAAGTTTTTCCATCGACCTTCCCCACTTCAGTTTTTGGGGCCCGGCAAAGCTTACAGATAAAGAGAAAATTGAGGTCTATTTAGACAAATACAGCATGAATGAAGCCATCAGAAGGTCCGATTTGCAGCAGGCGGCCAGTGCGCTGGAACCCTATTTAAAAGCTAAGCTTAAAAACCTTCAGATGACGGAAGAGGTAACAAAAGAAGTTATATGGGACTGCATAGACATTTTCGTTGGACATTACGCCAAGAAGCCCGGAGAGAAGCTGGCAGATAAAATTGCTGACCAGAAATACATGTTTGATCAAACTTTTCGTGATGTCAGTTCTACGGAGGATATCGAGCACTTTAAATCACTGCTGGGCACGACAAGCGAGGCTGCCACAAGAGCGGGAATCGGCATATTTCGCTCAGCCTATGAAAATGATATCGAAAAGTTTACCGAGCAATTTGAAACGATCATTGCACAGAACTATCTCTCCCATATCATTCAGAATTTAGATGAAAAAAATCCGAGGAAGAAGTATTTTGGCCCCATAGGAGCTGTAGTAGGCTTTTCTTCCAGTTTGGGGGAAGCAACCGCCTATCTGACCGAGGGGCAATACGAGGAGGGTTTTAAGGCCCTGATCCCGGTAGCCCAAGATATTATTAAGGGAGCTAAGCCAGGGGCAGCCGTCGCTGTGAATGCGGCGAAGTTTGCCGTAGCCCACAGCCAACGTGCATGGACCAATTGGAAATCCAACCGGGTAGAAGAGCTTTATCAAATTTACAAAAATGGTAAAGATGGCCTTTTCAACAATGAGGTTATAGCACAAAATGAAGAGTCTTTTATAAACTATTTGGATTTTGGCTCTGGTTTCATACCGGGCAGGATGATAAAACGTTTTTACGATATGGACAAAGTTGCTGAGACATGTGAATTATACGGATGGGGGCCCATGGAATATGATGAGCTTCCCAAGGATAAAAAAGAGGAATTCAACAGAAGGGCACAAGAAGGGCTTCTGGAGTATTTCAGGACGCGCTTATCGCAAGAGCTTGAGGCGGAAAGAATAAAAGAAGACGAGCGCGTTTGCATAGAAAGGATGCTCGAAGGAGATGGATGCCTAAGATCCCCAAATTGCAGGGACTTTTTTGGAGAAGACAGCTGGGAAGATTACGATATAACAAATCGTCTGCATAGACTTATGAATATAAGAAACAATATCTCCGGATTCGTTAATTTAGAGAAGCTTCAAAAAGATCAGGAATACTGGAAGAAAAGAGGAGAACGCTACTATAATTGGGGTGATATTTTAGATGCATGGGTCTATTGCATGAGTGAACACATGCCGGATAAGGACACGGCAATCCGTAAATTTAAAGAAAGGTTAAGATCCAGCGGCTACTTACACCCTGATTATATGAGGACGACCTTGTATCCTACCTTGGACCAGCTGGTCGGCGATTATTCGGGGGAAATGATTGAGGAAGAAGCTGTTTTTACTGAGTTAGCGTTTATTAAATACGCGCCGCCTTGGCCGGATGAAGAACCGGTTGATATTAAAAAATATACCGAGGAATGGAATTCCGCTTACAAAGGAACGGTTTATTATGAAAGATTATTAGAAATTACAAAAATAGATGATCGTCACGGTAGAATTCGAATATACATGTTACCCGATTTTTTTGATTTTGAGTATTCGGATAAAGACGGCCTTATTGTTTCAACTGCTCATGACATAGGAAAAAAAGAACCGTCGAACCCTGAGGACATGCTAATAGGAAAAATTAATCTACAAGCATCTTGCAGTGACGATGGAAGCAAAATCGAGCTGGACGGTATCTACCAACATATCTTCGGAATATCGGATATTACAAGTACTGAAGGGGAGAATTTTGCTCACTCTTACACTTTAAGCGTACATTATGAAAAATCCTTTGACAGCGATGATTAACAAATTGGGCGTGGATGCGCATGGTATGCCAGTCCGAGTTCTTATTACAAAAGGTACCAGAGCTGATTGTAAAGAAGCTATCCATCTGATTGAGGGAATAACGGCTGAAGCTCTGCCTGCGGACAGAGGGTATGATACGAATGAAATCATTGCTTATGCTGCGTCAGCCGGTATGGAAGTTGTCATTCCCCCAAAGAAGAATCGTAAAGAGAAGAGAGCTTATGATGAATATCTGTATCGTATACGTCATTTGGTTGAGAATGCATTTCTTGTTCTCAAGCGTTGGCGAGGGATCGCAACTCGTTACGCGAAAACCAGTGATGGCTTCATCGCTGCCGTCTTGGTTCGATGTATTGCTATTTGGGCAAGCATTCTCGCCTAACTCGTATAGACACTATCTAGTCTGGCGACTCGTATCTGATTACCTGATTGGAACTGCTGACTTTGGCAGCCCTTGTTCACGGAGTTTTAAGGAGAACATGGAGCCTTTTTCAAAGGCTTTCCCACGATTGCGATAAACAGGGCGCCAATGCATTTGAACTATAGTAAAACAAAGGGATGTTTTCACTCTAAATAAAACGATTGCAAAAGGAGCAGACAAGTGAAGAAGAAGATTCGTATTGTTTTAAGTATTCAAGTGAAGAAGAAAATGATCAAAAAGCTTTTTATGTGCATCTGTATTGTTTTAAGTATTTTCTTACTCTCAAGCTTCAATTCAAATGGTGGTCAGGAAGAAAAAAATATTAAAACAACTCAAGAAGAAAAAAGTATCGAAACAAATAAGCCCCTTTCCCTTGCGGACGAAGATAGTTTATCAGAATCGGGGAATGAAGAAATCGTAATTGGCAATTTGCAAACAGATGGCTATGTTTTGAGCATTGAGGAAAACACCATCGGCCGGGATAAATCGATTTCTGTTGAAGCTCTGAATGAAGAAGAAAAAGCCAAGATTGAAAATCCCGACAGGTATGAACTTCTTGGTGAACCTCTGAAGTTTAGAACAGATGATGAAGAAGCCGGGTTTTTTGCAGGGGAAGTTAAATATACCGTCCCCATTCCCGAGGAGGTTTCACAGGATCTTTCTCAAATAGACTCCCTGGTTTTTGTATATTATGACGATGCAAGGGACGAAGCAAGGTATCTGTTTCCGGATGAATACGATGAGCAAACAAGAAGTTTTTCCATCGACCTTCCCCATTTCAGTTTTTGGGGCCCGGCAAAGCTTACAGATAAAGAGAAAATTGAGGCCTATTTAGACAAATACAGCATGAATGAAGCCATCAGAAGGTCCGATTTGCAGCAGGCGGCCAGCGCGCTGGAACCCTATTTAAAAGCTAAGCTTAAAAACCTTCAGATGACGGAAGAGGTAACAAAAGAAGTTATATGGGACTGCATAGACATTTTCGTTGGACATTACGCCAAGAAACCCGGAGAGAAGCTGGCAGATAAAATTGCTGACCAGAAATACATGTTTGATCAAACTTTTCGTGATGTCAGTTCTACGGAGGATATCGAGCACTTTAAATCACTGCTGGGCACGACAGGCGAGGCTGCCACAAGAGCGGGAATCGGCATATTTCGCTCAGCCTATGAAAATGATATCGAAAAGTTTACCGAGCAATTTGAGACGATCATTGCACAGAACTATCTCTCCCATATCATTCAGAATTTAGATGAAAAAAATCCGAGGAAGAAGTATTTTGGCCCCATAGGAGCTGTAGTAGGCTTTTCTTCCAGTTTGGGGGAAGCAACCGCCTATCTGACCGAGGGGCAATACGAGGAGGGTTTTAAGGCCCTGATCCCGGTAGCCCAAGATATTATTAAGGGAGCTAAGCCAGGGGCAGCCGTCGCTGTGAATGCGGCGAAGTTTGCCGTAGCCCACAGCCAACGTGCATGGACCAATTGGAAATCCAACCGGGTAGAAGAGCTTTATCAAATTTACAAAAATGGTAAAGATGGCCTTTTCAACAATGAGGTTATAGCACAAAATGAAGAGTCTTTTATAAACTATTTGGATTTTGGCTCTGGTTTCATACCGGGCAGGATGATAAAACGTTTTTACGATATGGACAAAGTTGCTGAGACATGTGAATTATACGGATGGGGGCCCATGGAATATGATGAGCTTCCCAAGGATAAAAAAGAGGAATTCAACAGAAGGGCACAAGAAGGGCTTCTGGAGTATTTCAGGACGCGCTTATCGCAAGAGCTTGAGGCGGAAAGAATAAAAGAAGACGAGCGCGTTTGCATAGAAAGGATGCTCGAAGGAGATGGATGCCTAAGATCCCCAAATTGCAGGGACTTTTTTGGAGAAGACAGCTGGGAAGATTACGATATAACAAATCGTCTGCATAGACTTATGAATATAAGAAACAATATCTCCGGATTCGTTAATTTAGAGAAGCTTCAAAAAGATCAGGAATACTGGAAGAAAAGAGGAGAACGCTACTATAATTGGGGTGATATTTTAGATGCATGGGTCTATTGCATGAGTGAACACATGCCGGATAAGGACACGGCAATCCGTAAATTTAAAGAAAGGTTAAGATCCAGCGGCTACTTACACCCTGATTATATGAGGACGACCTTGTATCCTACCTTGGACCAGCTGGTCGGCGATTATTCGGGGGAAATGATTGAGGAAGAAGCTGTTTTTACTGAGTTAGCGTTTGTTAAATACACGCCGTCTTTGCCGGATGAAGAACCGGTTGATATTAAAAAATATACCGAGGAATGGAATTCCATTAACAAAGGAACAGTTTATTATCAAGATTTATTAAAAATTACAAAGATAGATGATCGTCACGGTAGAATTCAAATATACATAAGACCCGGTTTTTTTGATTTTGAGTATTCAGATAAAGACGGCCTTATTGTTTCAACTGCTCATGACATAGGAGAAAAATATCCGTGGTACCCTCAGAACATGATAATAGGAAAATTTAATCTACAAGCATCTTGCAGTGACGATGGAAGCAAAATCGAACTGGACGGTACCTACCAAGACATCAGGGGAATATCGGATATTACAAGTACTGAAGGGGAGAATTTTTCTCATTTTTACACTTTAAGCGTACATTATGAAAAATCCTTTGACAGCGATGATTAACAAATTGGGCCATGAAATGACAGGAGCCAGAGCGAGGCTTATACCGCTTTGCCGGATTTAGAAATATCGTCATAACCCTGGTAACCCTATGAGGGCAGGGACTATGACCCTTGCTGTGGCGCCAGTGGCTTTGGGGTGGCGGTTGGTGAATGCCTTCGAAAAAATTTTTATGATAAGCCGTAAGCGTCAAACCTATATGGCATCACTGCACAGAGACGTATATTGCCACAGAACAAAATAGCCTTTTACAGCAGAACACAAACTATCTGTTTGTAAAGAGATATGAACAAGTTATACCAACTCCAAACATGAACGCATCGTCGTGCCGGGTCTTTTGTCTTGCAGCATCGTCGGCTGCTCGGTCAGCGTAGCGCTGCTACGCTTCCCTCGTCTGCTCATCACAACGCCCTTCGCATATACACCATATCCACCAGTTGAACGCCGCATTCATAGATCGGGTGATCGTAATGATCGGTATAGAAATTTTTAATCCGATGTGAATAGGCAAACCCGCATTTTTCGTAAAACGGGATTGTCAGCGGGCTGTCGCCTGTGCCGGCCTGCAAAAGGGCGTATTGCCCTTTATATTTCCGGACAAGAAAATCAACCAGGGCTTTTCCGTACCCCTTTCCCTGATGCTCGGGAAGGGTCGCGATGTTTTTAATCTCAAGAATTCCGTTGCCTGCGGCGGCGACAACGCATGCGCTTTTTACCCCGCCATCGTCCAGCACATACATTGTGCCTTCATCAAGATATCGGTCGATCATATCCTCCTGCTCATCCGCCAGGAGCAGCAGGGCAAGATACTGCCTTTTATTCTCTTTAACCTCTCTAATTTCCACTCGTTCTTCTCCATCAACGTGATTGAAGGTTCCTTTCCTGTCTTTTATGATATCATAATGCAGGCCTGCGGGCTACAGGTGCGTGATACTCTGTGTGTACGAAACTCAATCCGCAATGGTCGGCTGTCTGCGCGCCGGGGACGGCGCTTGTTATCCTCCGTTACTTATGGGGCTGACGGTTAGCTTCATCCCGTACAGCGGGCGTTCGCCTCTGCCCTTGCCGGAGACAAAAATCCTGCGCTGCTTTGTGCGCCACGATGGCGTAATTGCTCTAAGCCTTACACAGGACGCAATGACACCGCACGCATCTAAGAGCTGTGTATGCAGGAGATCATGCGCCTGCTCAACCATGATACCTGCCCGATCGACAAGATGAACGGAGGCTATGCCCATGAAGACCATGAATAAGTATGTGAACGTCAACAAGCGCGACCTGCGCCTTGCCCTCAAGGAAGCGCTGCGCCCCATGATGACATTCTTTGATCCCAACCATGGCAACATCCCGTACTTTGCCAATTGCATGACGGGTGAAAACTGGGGCAATGCCCATTCCACCACCTTCAGCATGGCCCATATCCCGGGCCGATGGCTCAACGGACTGCTGAATGCGGAGGATGTGCTGGGCAAAGAGAACGCTGCCCTGAATGAAGAAGCGGTTCAGACGCTGGGCCGCTGGGCGCGATATTCCATTTCCGCCTCGAAGCTGGGCTTCCCGCCCTGCATTGACGAGGACACCACCAAGCCCATCCTCAAGACCGATCTGCACAACTTGCGCGAGGTGATGCATGCGCTAACCGCGCTGGTGCAGTTCCGTGGGGATGAGGAGGCCAGAACCTGCGGCATGCAGCTCATTGATGCGGTGGACAGGTACTTTGACTATGCGTCCGGCCAGTTCCGTGAGGAACTGTGGCGGCAGGAAACCGGCGGAAGCCTTTTCAAATGGGGCGCTCTCCATGCGGATGAGATCACATTCCCCGTGACGTTTGGCCGCTATATCGGCCCATTGGTCAAGTTTTACAAGGCTACCGGCGAGGTGAGGGCGCTGCAACAAGCCATCAGCCTGAAGGACGTGTGTTTCCGCGACGTGCTCAATGAAAAGGGCGACTACGATGTGCGCATACACGGCAGCCACACCCATTCTACAACGGCGATGATCAGCTCCCTGGCGATCCTGGGCGATGTGCTGCGCGACCGCACCATTCTTGACCGCTGCAGGGCGTTTGTTGAGAATGGCCTCAACCAGATCGCGGTGGATTTTGGCTGGTGCATCGAGAACTATGCGCGTCAGGATGACGTGGGGGAGATCAACAACACCGCCGACATCCTTGAAACCTGCCTCATCCTCGGCAAGTGGGGCTATCCAGGCTATTATGCCCGCGCTGAGCGCATCCTCCGCGCGCATCTGCTGCCATCGCAGCTTTTGGATACGCACTTCATCGAGGACCCGGACGACGAGAACTGTCCCGCCCGTTACCGCATGGCCAGCCGCAGCAAGGGCGCGTTCGGCTTTCCCTGCCCCTACGGGCATGAGGATCACGAGGGCGCGCCCATCTCCTTCAACTGGGACATTGTTGGCGGCGGCTCCGAAGGCTTATGCGAGGCTATCCGCGGGCAGTGCACATTGAAGGGCGCGCTGTACAGCGTGAACCTGCTGTTTGATACGGACAATGCCGCTTTCACCTTTCGCAACCCTTACGATGGAAACGGCGTGGCTGAAATCAACATGCATCAGCCGGTGAAAGCTCTGCGCATCCGCATGCCGGGCAACTGCAAAGGTGTGACGGTGGAAAACGCAGAAAGCTATCTCAACGGCGAATGGCTGTACCTGTGCGGCATGGAGATGGGCGGAACGGTGCGGATCATCTATGACTTCGAGGACAGGGTTGTCGCCACGCCCTTTCGAGGTAAGTTCTACACCCTGCGCTGGCACGGCGAGGAAGTAACCGGCGCTGTGAGCAAGGGAAAGAGGCTTTGTTTTTTCCCGGAAATTGAAGCAGTGGTTTGAAAATGTTTACACGGGCAGCGACGTTTTGCCATATACTTCGTTGATGATCTGAGCCAGGCTGCAATAGATGGCGGAAGAGCCGCAGAAGTTTGCCTACGCTATGCGTGTGTTATGCGTATGATAGACGATTCCAAAAACAATTTTATTACGATATCAAAAGAACGGAGGCACCTAATGATAAGAGATCGGATTATTCCTTCCACCATGATTTTCGGGTTACTTTCATTGAATGATGCACTGCAGAACATCCGGAATGCAGGATATGACAAGGCTGAACTCTGTATTGCGCCCGGTTTATCCAATCACTACGACATCCGAAATGCAAATCAAAGCACGCTTGCGGAAGCTCTGCGGGCTGTGGCTCAATCAGGGGTTCGCGTGGTTGCGGTCAACTTTGGTCTTCACTGGCTGGATGAGGCGGGTCATGTGGCAGATGGCATGGATTTGATTGCACAAAACGCGCTTCATCTGACCTCCGCGTTGGGTGCCCGTGTGATGACGTTCGCAGCAGGTCCCATAACACCCTCCGACAAACGATCTCACTGGCTGAAGAAAATAGCCGGACGAAATGCCGAAATGGCTGACCGTGCGGGCGAGCGCGGTATTGTGTTTTCTATTGAAGCCCCTCATAAACTATCCATTGCCGAGCAACAGGATGACATTGACTCTTTCTGGGCTGATCAGATTGATGCTGTCAAAACAACCTTGGACTGCGCCCATATGACGTATGCCGGCTTGGACCCGGCGCATGTTGCTCAGCGCTTAGCATACCGCTGTGCACATGCACATCTCCGGGATGCTGTGAAGGGCAACTCTTTGCTCAAATACGGAGAAGGCAGCGTTGACTTTAAACAATACATCAATGCGGTCGCTTCAGCTGGTTACAAGGGTTATTTTTCCATGGAATTCCCAACAAAATCAGCAGAAGAGGGCGTGCAGCGACTTGAACATGCCAAGCAGTTCTTTGCTGCGCTGTTCCCTGAGACATGAGGAGGTAAATAGCATTGTTAGATAAAATCAAACTTGGCGTTGTTGGATTGCATCGTGGATTGGCGCATGTTAAAGCAGGGAAAATAGCGCCGCATGTTGAGATATCAGCTGTTGCAGACCTGGATAGGGAACTGGCGCTGACCGTAGGAAAAGAAAATGGCATTTCAGAGGTTTATGGCAGTTTAGATGAGTTGCTTGCCGTTTCAGATTGTGATGCTGTTATGATCGCCACACCCATACCGGATCATGCGAATCATGTAGTCGCTTCGTTGGAGTCCGGAAAGCATGTACTAAGCGAAGTGACCAGCTGCACAGAGCGTGATGACCTGCCCCGCATCGCAGATGCTGTCCGGAAAACAGGGAAGCGCTATATGCTTGCGGAGAACTATGTGTATATCCGGTCTTGGACCATCGTCCGAAACATGGCAAAAGCAGGACTGTTTGGTGATATATATTATGCGGAATCCGACTACCTGATGGACTTTCAACTCAGGCCGAACTTTCCGGACGGACTACAGCCCTGGCGGAAAGAAGCGTATTTCGGTCGCCATGGTCATCCATACATCACACACACTTTGGGACCGTTGGCGCATATCATGGGCGAGAGGATAAAAACCGTTACCTGTATGGAGGCGGGGCATCAGTACAACCTGACCAGTCCGAATACCTGCGTGCTGATGTTACAAACCGAAAATGGTAATATGATTCGTTTGCGCAACAGTTTTGTCAGTTCGCGTCCTGATATTTATACGTATTATAGTATTCAAGGTACAAATGGATGTTATCAGGGGCCTCAAGGACCGACTGATTTTCATAAGGTACATATCAAAGGTTTATGCAAACCGAACGAATGGCGTAACCTGTTTGATTTTTCTGGTTTTTTACCAACTGAATGGCGTATGTATACGAAAAGCGGCATTGTCTTTCATGATGCCTTTGACGATGGCGTTTCTATGTATGATTCCGGATGCGCTCTTATGTTAGATGAGTTCGCGACAGCTTTGATTTACGGAACAGACATGCCGATATCGTTAGAAGACGCCCTGAACTGGACGGCTGCTGGTTTGCTTTCACATGATTCAGCAGTTAATGGCAGCATGCCTGTTCAGGTTCCGGATTATTGATGTTGGGAGGACAAACACTGCTATGGATCAGGTGAAAATCGGCATCGTTGGCTTGAATCGAGGCGCGCGCCACGCAATATTGCCCAGTTTTGTAAACATGTGATCATACCATTACACATAGCCTTGGACCTCTTGCAACCATCATGCAGGAAAAAATCATCAAGGTTGTGGCCATGGGCGCAGGGCGGCACGACGCTTTTGTTGCGGACAGAACTTGTACATTAATGTTAGAAACAGAGCGTGGCAACATGATTCGGCTGCGCAATAGTTTTATTTCTACCCGGCCAGATAACTCTCTATATTATAGTCTGCAAGGCACCAAAGGTTGCTTTCAGGCTGCCCAAGGGCCTACCGACTTCCATAAAATCCACATCAAAGGGCTGCGCAGGCAAAATGAATGGCGCAATATAGATGATTTTTCAGGGCTCCTGGATAACAAATGGAAAAAACTGGCTGTTCCACAGTATGATGATATCAGTGGGTATGACAGTGGCACACCGCTCATGCTGGAAGCGTTTGCCAACAGCATTCTGCAGGGGACAAAACCTCCTATATCGGCGGCAGATGCTATGAACTGGACAGTTTCGGGACTTTTGTCCGAACAATCGATTACACAAGGATCAGTTGCAATCAACGTGCCAGTTTATCAGTAAATAGCATGCGTTTATAAAAAATTATTGTAAATGGCGCACAATGTCAAATAGACGCACCGCACATTCTTTGCTATGATGACCATGGTATCATACACGAGGGGAAGGGTCGTTGATATCCAAAGTGATCAAAAGACCCGGAGATCGCTTGCCACACGCATATGGGATGTGCGATGCTTGTATTTGAAAGAAAGGCAGTTTGATGAATTCAACGAATCTACCCGTGCGCCTGACCATGGAATGGGATGACATTCCCGGCGTGGCGCTGCAGAGCGGCTGCGTGCAGGAGGCGGAAGGCCGTTGGCTGGTGACCATTTCCGGCCAGTTGGCTCAGGATGCGCCTGTGGGCGACTGGCAGGTGCGCTTACGCCCTGCCTTTGAACCCACCTTTACCTATACACCTCACCTGACTCCCGGGGACGGAACCGTTGTGGACATGCACGTGTTCCGCACCCCGGTGATGATGATGGGCGACGGCCAGGGCGTTGTATGCGTGCTGCCCGTGATGGACGGCGTGCCCGGCGGCAAAAACCGTTATTATGTTGACCTGGATTTTCCCCAGCGCACCATGACCCTGGGGGTGACCACCACGCGCGTCGGCGAGCATGTGATATACCACCGCACGGGCGAAGCAGTGCTGCCTGCCGGTTCGTTTGTATTTCGCTTTCGCCTGGTGAACCTCACCGGTCCGGATGCCCTGCGCAACCCCTTCCGCCCGGTGCTGGCATGGTATTGGGATGCCTACGGCCGCGCGCACAGCAAACGCCTGCCTGCAATGAACGATTTAATGCCTTATGTGGCGCATACCTATGCCTGGGCTTTTGACCGCTGGAAGCACGCTGTATGGCAGGAGTTTGATCTGAACGGCGTGCGGGTAGGCGCGCCTCAAATGATTGTGGTCACACGGCAAAGCCCCGGCTACACCGGCGTGTGGAGCCAGCGCGAGCAGCTGGCTATCTGGAACCAGGCGTGGTTTTGCTCGCTGCGTTCCGCCCAGGGCGCCTTCCGCTACGGCATGGAAACCGGCAATGAAGATTATGTGGCCAAAGCCCGCATGACCAAGGAACTGGCCCTTCAGTTTCCTCAGGAGGACGGGCTGTTTGATAGCGTCATCGCTACGCCGAACGAGCAGGTGATCATAGACGGAGAGAAAGCGCGCCGCTCTACCGGCTGGGAAAACAGGTTCTTTGGCAACAGCAACCGCAATCCTTATACGCGTTTCTTGGCAGATTCTCCCAGGCACATCGTGGACATGGCCTGGACTGCCCTGCACATGCTCACCTGGTATGAGGAGCTGGAGCAGGATGAGCGCCTTTTGGCATATGCAAAGCGCTTTGCCGACCGTTTGCTTACCCTGCAGGACAAGCAGGGGTACTTCCCCGCCTGGATTGCCCAAGACAGCGCCATTCTCCCCGCGCTGCGGCAGAGCGCCGAGAGCGCTGTGTGCGTTACTTTTCTTGTAAAGCTCAGCCTGCTCACCGGCGACATGCGGTATCGTCACAGCGCGCTGCGCTGTATGGACGTGCTCATCCGCGAGGTGATGCCGGAGAGCCGGTGGGAGGATTTTGAAACCTACTGGTCCTGCAGCATTTTCGGCAGCGAGGATCATGTGGGCAAAAAATATGAACGCAACAACTGCTACAAGCAGTGTTCGCTTTCCCCCTGGTGGATGGCGCAGGCTGCGTTAGCGTGCTACGAGGCCACGCAGGATGCTGACTATCTGCTGGCTGGCGAACGCTGCCTGGACGAGACCCTCATGTTCCAGAGCTCGTTCCAGCCCGATCACATAGCCGTAACCGTCATCGGTGGCTTTGGCGTCATGAATGGCGATGCGGAGCTTAACGACGCCCGCCAGAGCATGTTTGCTGAGCTGTTCATCCAATACGGCAAGCTGATGAACCGTCCTGAATACATTGAGCGCGGCAAGGCCGCCTTGCGGGCTTCCTTCTCCATGATGTATTGCCCTGAAAATCCCGTTGCCAAACAGCAGTGGGAAAAACGCTGGCCTTTCCTGAGCGAACAGGATTATGGCTTCATGATGGAAAATTACGGACATGACGGCTATACTGATGGAGAAAATTTGGGCATTGGCGAGTTTACCATCTACGATTGGGGCAACGGCGCCGCATCCGAAGCCGTGATGCGCATCCGCGCCCATCATCAGGAACTATTTTAAAAGGAGGATATATCCCTATGTTGATCGATCTGACAAGACCCCTGGGCCGGATCACCCGGTCTATCAGCCCTGAAAACCTGACCGGCGAGCCCGGCAAAGGCGGCATGTGCCCCGCGGAAGAGGGCAGCGCCCGGCATGCTGCGCGCGAACTGGGGACGGGCTGGAAAACCAACCCCTATACCGTGGTGCAGGCGGGAGAAACCATCACCATGGCCGATATCCGGGGGATGGGCATGGTGAACCATATCTGGTGCACGCCGACCAAAAAGTGGCGCAACGCGATCCTTCGCATGTACTGGGATGATCAGGAGCATCCCAGCGTGGAGTGCCCCTTGGGCGACTTCTTTTGCATGGGCTGGCAGAAGTACATGCAGATCAACTCCCTGGCTGTGTGCGTCAACCCCGGCAGCGGGCTAAACTGCTACTGGGATATGCCTTTCCGCACCCGCGCCCGCATCACCCTGGAAAACCGCGCCGAGGAGCCTATGACCATCTATTACCAGATCGACTATTGCCTGTGCGATATTCCTGAGGACGCGATGTATTTTCACGCCCAGTTTCGCCGCACGAACCCCCTGCCCTACAAGGAGGTCTATACCATCCTGGACAACGTGAAGGGCAGGGGCCACTATGTGGGCACCTACATGGCCTGGGGCGTAAACAACAATGGCTGGTGGGGCGAAGGCGAGATCAAGTTCTTCATGGATGGTGACAAGGAGTTTCCCACCATCTGCGGTACCGGCACGGAGGACTACTTCTGCGGCTCCTACGACTTTGAGGATCCCTATACCCACGACTGCTATGTGCCGTTCTCCTCACCCTATACCGGGTTGCAGGTGCTGGTGCCCGATCGCCTGTACGTTAGCCAGATGCGCTTTGGCATGTATCGCTGGCACCTGACCGATCCCATTTGCTTCGAAAAGGACCTGAAGGTGACCATTCAGGCGCTGGGCTGGCGCGAGGGCGGTCGCTATCTGCCCCTGCAGGACGACATCGCGTCCGTGGCTTACTGGTATCAGCAGCTGCCCTGTGCGCCATTTCCGCAGCTGCCCGACAGGGATTACCTGGAAGTGATTTGAATATGCGCAAGCGTGTTTGTGTAGATGATCAGTAGATAGAAAGTGCCGGGGGAGATGATACAGGTTGGCACGGGCGGCTTCATCAAGGGATCAGGCCGGTATATCATAAAGGGAGGACGGCTCAATGGGAGACGGAATCAACTCCATGGTCGAATACGAAAAGATGCCTTGCGGCGCGCAGCGCTACTGGGATTTTCAAAACGGGAAGCCGGGCGCGCCTTTCTACCAGAAGGAGTTTGGCTACTACTGCCTGAACCGTTGGCACAGGGAGGGCTTGGCTGAAGACGCCAACCTGAATGAAGTGTTCGGCTATGACGAACCCGGCCGTGCCGACCTGTATGCGCTGGGCTGGTGCGAGGCCGGCTTTGAGCCGGTATTCGAGAAGAAGGTGCTGGAGGATCGTGGCGAATACGAACTGGTGCAGGATTTTGCCGGCCGCGCTGTTTTGTACTTCAAGGGAAGAGAGCAGGGCTTTATGCCGGAATATCTGGATCACCCGGTAAAGGATCAAAAGTCCTGGGAGGAAAAATGCCTATGGCGCATGGATCCGAATAGCCCCGAGCGCAAGCGCAAGATGGATGAATACCTGCCGGAAGTTGTTGAGCAGGCACGACGGGGGTTGTTCATAGGACAGAGCTTGGTAGGTGGTTACATGTACCTGCGCTCGCTGATTGGACCTACCGAGCTTTTGTACATGTTCTACGACGATCCGGGTTTAATCCACTGCTGCATGGAGGCGTGGTTCAACTTAGCTGACAGCATCATCGCCGAGCACCAGAAGCAGGTGACGCTGGACGAGGTCTTCATCGCCGAGGACATCTGCTACAACAAGGGGCCGCTCATATCGCCGGATATGATCCGCGAGTTCCTCTTTCCCTATTACCAGCAGCTGCTGACCAACTGCTGCCGCAGGCAGTTGGACAAGAACCGGGCGCTGCGATTTCAGGTGGATACAGACGGCAAGGCGACAGACGTTATCGACTTGTACAGCGAACTGGGCATGAACTCCATGAGTCCTTTTGAGGTGGCCTCTGGCTGCGATGTGGTGGAAGTAGGAAAGAAGTACCCAAAACTCCTGCTCTCCGGCGGCGTGGACAAGCGCGTGCTGGCGCAGGGCAAGGAAGAAATCGACCGCATGGTTGACCGCATTTTCCCGGTCATGCAGGCGCGTGGCGGTTATCTGCCTACCTGTGATCACGGCGTGCCTGAGGAGGTGTCTCTGGAAAATTACCTGCACTTCCGCAAACGCTGCCTGGAGTTTGCCTGATGGAGGATTGTTGTTTTAAAAACGAGGAATGCATTTTGACGAGCTGCCTATCAGACCGTTGACACCCCAGGAGAGGTAAGTTTGAAAGAAGAGTCAACAACATAAGAAGAGAATGCGATTTCAGCAAAGCAGTAAAGAACCTCTACGCCCGCAAAAAGCAGCAATCGTCATCAACCCAGAATCCAGAACGGTAGACTATTTCAAGCAGCTGTCCAAGTATGCTCTAATCTCTTTCACCAACTTTGTCATGGGCGTACCGTCGATATGGCGCAGGCAGCGTGTCATCATGTAGCGCTGCGATGCGAGCACCCAGCCCACAATACAATTTACCATATGCAAAACCCCGCGCTTTTGGCAGCGCGGGGCGATGTTCTAATCGATTGTTATTCTTCCACCGGTATGCCGTTTATGTACACAGCCTTGATGGTGGTGGATACTTCGAACGGGCAGCCATCGGTTAACACGATGTCGGCGTCCTTGCCGGCTTCCAGCGAGCCTACGCGGTCGGCGATGCCGGCGTGGCGGGCAGGGTTGATGGTGATGGCTTTCAGCGCGGCGAACCTGTCCATGCCGGATTTGACCGCCAGCCCCGCGCAGAGCGCCAGGTACTGCTGCGGGATGACGGGCGCGTCGGTGATGATGGACACCTCGCATCCTGCCTTGGCTAAGATGCCCGGCGTTGTCCAGGATTTGTTGCGCAGCTCAAACTTGCTGGCTGTGCCCAGGGACGGGCCGACTGCCAGCGGTACCTGCTCGCGGGCTAGCTCCTCGACGATCATGTGGCCTTCGGTGACGTGCTCTAAGGTGATGGGTACGCCAAACTCCCGCGCGATGCGCAGCGCCGTGAAGATGTCCTCGGTGGCGTGGGCATGCGCTTTCAGCGGCATGTCGCCGCGCAGCACCGGGATCAGGGCTTCCATTTTGATATCAAACGCCGGCTTTTTCGAGGCGTCATCGCCGGCAGTGTCCAGCTTCTGCATGTACTCCCGCGCCTTGAACAGCATTTCGCGCAGCTTGGCAGCTGTTGTCATGCGGGAGGACACGCTTTTGTCGCGGTAGCAGCGCTTGGGGTTTTCGCCAAACGCGCATTTCATGGCCACCTCGGCTTTGATCAGCATGTCGTCCACCCGGCGCCCGACAGTTTTGGCGGCTAAAAAGGTGCCGCCCAGCACGTTGGCGCTGCCGGGCCCCGTCACAATGGTGGTGACGCCGCCCAGCGCCGCGTCCTTCATGGAGGGCTGAACGGGCTTGAAGCCGTCGATCGCCCGCAGGTGGGGGCAGATGACGTCATTCATCTCGTTGTAGTCGGAGCCTTCATAGCCGATGCCCCAGCCGTCCATGCCCAGGTGGCTGTGCGCGTCGATAAAGCCGGGGAAGGCGTAAAGCCCCTCCGCGTCCACCACCCTGGCGTCAGCGGCGGTGAGATCGTTGCCGATGGCTTTGATTTTGCTGTTTTCAGCTAATATATCGGCTTTGTAGAACTCCTCGCGGACGCCGTCAAATATGGTGGCGTTTTTGATCAGCAGCGGTTTGTCCATTACAGTATGATCTCCTTTCCGGCGGCGGATGAATCGTAGATGGCTTGCATCATCTGCGCGGTGATGATGACGGTGTCGATGTGGCTGGGCAGCTTTTCGCCGGTTTTGATGCAGCGGACAAAGCTGTCGATTTCGTTCTGGAACATGTCGCTCATGAGATAATCGGGCTTGTAGGTGACGAGCGCGCTATCCTCCACCATGTACATCGTGAAGCCGCCGCCGTAGTTTAGGCGGATGCCGGCTTTATCACCCATGAAGTCGATGTAGGTTTCGCTTTCGCCGATGTTCTGCGCCCAGGCGCCGTGTACCGTCAGCACCGGACCTTTGGTACGGATCAGCGCCGTGACCGAGTCGTCCACGTCATAGGTGCCGCCGGGGACGGGAGGTCCTGCCCACATGGACTTGTACACATAGCCATCGATGTCTTTACCCAGCTTGCAGAACGCCGCGCCCGATACCGTCAGGGGTTTGGGGTCGCCGCAGCAGTACATGACGATGTCCAGGTAGTGTACGCCCCAGTCGATCAGCGCGCCGCCACCGGCAATGGCCTTGGTGGTGAACGCGCCGCCCAGCCCCGGAATGGACCGGTGCGCCCGGAAGGACACGTACACATGGTATACTTCGCCCAGGCGGCCCTGGTCGATGATGGCTTTGATGCGGTTGACGCTGTCGTTGAAGCGGTTGACGACACCGATGTTCAGCGTCATGCCGGTTTCATGCTGCGCCTTCTGCATTTGCAGGGCTTCGTCATAGGTGCGCGCAGCCGGCTTTTCGCACAGCACGTGCTTGCCTGCGCGCATGGCGTCGATGGAGATGGGCGCGTGCATGTTGTTGGGCACGCAGACAGAAATGGCCTGGACCTCCGGATCCCTGATGACAGCATGGTAATCGGTGACGGCGATGCCGCAGCCGTATTTTTCCACCGCGGCTTGCGCCCGCTCGGGAATGATGTCGCAGAAGTATTTGATGGTGACCTCTTTGTTTTTCAGGTATGAGGGGATGTGCGCCGAGTTGGCGATGGTGCCGCAGCCGATGATGCCGACAATCATGTAGATAACCTCCCATAAGAATATGATGAACCCAGTATAGCAGGTTGGGCAGGAGGCGTCTATTGATTCTCAACAAGATTGCTGGTACTTTTATTCTGCCGGCTTTGTATGCTGCGCTTGAGGATCGCAACTCATATCAAGCATGTGACATAAAAGTCATGTATAATGGCTATGGAACGTTCCGGAGGTGAGCTGATGCGCGAATGGCACAGAGGCATTCAAAATTTTAGGATTTGGAGGAACCGGTATGCACAATACAACGGAAGAAGTAAAAGTCTATTTCATTACTATCCCTGCACACAAGTTTTTGCACATCAAAAACTATGAGAGCATCGGCTATTGGGATTTTTGGCAGAAGCAAAGCCTGATCCCCGGACAGGACTGCGAAACCATCTGTGGCTTGCTGGACAGCATCAAAGGGAAGCTGGATGATATGGGAGGCAGTGCCGCCGACAGCGGCAGCGGGCAACTCATGGCGTTCGTCAATGAACCGACAGGAAGAATCTGCAGCTGGGGTATTCCGCTCGCAGAGTGTTACGGTGTTCGCTTGCCGCTTGATTACGACGGCGAAGTGCCGGCTCAAATGATTCTGACAGACATTCCGGAAGCTGATTACATTGTTTTTGAGCATGGTCCGTTTGACTATGAAACCGAGAACAGCATGGTCGAAGAGAAAATTGAAAATGCAATGAAAGCGTTTGACTACTCGGCTGCAGGCTATTGCCTTGATACCACCCCGGGGAAAATCACCTACTTATATCATGACTGTATGAGATTCTGGAAATACGTCAGACCGGTCAGGAGAGTATAGCTTTCATCATAGTTCTATCCCGCTTTGCAATGGGATTGTCGGCAGCTGTTCATTCTACGACTGCCCGGCAAGATACATCTCGGCGTAGTAGCCGTTCTTTTCGAGCAACTCCCGATGTGTTCCGACTTCTACAATCGTTCCGCTGTCCATCACAATGATCCTGTCGGCGTCCTGGATGGTGGAAAGCCTGTGCGCGATGATAAAGCTGGTGGAATGGGCTGCCAGCTCCTTCAGCCCCTGCTGAATTAATAATTCTGTACGCGTATCCACTGAAGACGTAGCCTCGTCCAGGATAATGATGGGCGCCTTTTTAATCATGGCTCTGGCGATCGTCAACAGCTGCATTTCTCCCTGGCTGATATTGGAGGCTCCTTCGGTTAAAACGGTATCGTAGCCCTGAGGGAGGCACTCAATAAATGAATCTGCCCGTGCCAATGTGGCCGCCTCTTTAATTCTTTCGAAATCCACATCCGACAAATCTTCTTTGCTGGAGATATCCGCCCCATAGGCGATGTTATCCCTGATACTACCCGAAAAAAGCCAGGTGTCCTGCAAAACCATGGCGTATGCTTTTCTAAGCTCCTCGGTTTGATAGTTTTTTGTATCTTTTCCGTCGATATAGATTTTTCCGTCGCTTATCTCATAAAAGCGCATCAGCAGGTTGACCAGGGTTGTTTTGCCGGCTCCGGTTCTGCCGACGATGGCAACCTGCTCTCCGGGCTTTACTTTCAGGTTCACTCCGTCAAAGAGCAGGTTTTCCGTATACCCGAAATCGACCTGATCGAATGCTATCTCTCCTCTGACAGCGTCCGCATCCATGCTTTCATGTCCCAATTCGATGATCTCTTCAGCGTCCAGGAAATCGAAAACCCGCTCTGCTGAAGCCAATGCAGACATGATGGTGTTAAAAATTCCCAGTACCTGATTGAACGGACCTCTGAGCATATGGGTATACTGCAGAAAAGCTTGAAAGCCTCCCAGGGACAATACGCCATGGATGACATATCTGCCGCCCCAGATTGCCAACAAAACGTAATTTGAGTTCAGAATTAAATCGCCGGCAGGCCTGGTCACAAAAGAAACCAACGACGATTTCCACTCGCTGTCATATAGTTCTTCGTTCAGGGAAGACAGTTCCGTTTTTAAATCAGTCCCGATATTATAGTGTTTTACAATGTCTTCTCCCATATAAGCTTCTTCTATCTTTCCGTTAAAAACGCCCGTCAGGTTCGCATTCTTCTGAAAGACAGGCTTTGCTTTGCCAATCAGGTATTTCACCATCAGGTAAGAGACAGGAATGACGATCATGGATAAAAAGGCCAGTATCGGGTTGATGATGATCATCATGGTGATGACGCCTGCCAGCAGGACAATTGCCGACAATGAACTTGTTAAACCGTTTTGCAACGTGTTGGCCACATTGTCCAAATCGTTGCTCAGCAATGAAACCATGTCGCCCGCCGATGAGCGGTCGAAATAATTCAAAGTGAGGGAATTCAGTTTGACCTGCATTTGATTTCTTAGAGATTGTATGACATTCTGGGAGACCCTTACCATTAAAATGCCGGAGACATAGTTGGAGAGAAAGTTGAAAACATACAATATCAGAAGGGTGATGCCTATTTTCCCTAAAATTGCCCAATCTAAAGCAATATTCTTTGTCAACAGTTCGGTCAAGATATTGATGATTTGACCAATCTTTCTTGGAATGAGTATTTGAACGAGGGAGGCGGCCAACGTCAGCAGGATCGCCGCTATGAAAACCCACTTGAAGGAGGCTAAGTTTCTGAACAGCCTGAACAGGGTGCCCTTGGCGTTTTTTGTGCTGCCCGATGTCAGGAGGCCTGAAACACGTCCTGCCCCTCCCACGCCTCTGGAAACCCCCGGCAGCCCTTCTTCCTGTTGATCTTTGTTGTGGACGGATTCTGTATTCATCTGATTTCCCCCTCCTGGGACTTTGATTGCGAAGCGAGGATTTCTTTGTAAATCTCCGAACTTTCGGCAAGCTCTTCGTGGCTTCCCCTTTCTGTAATTTCCCCTCTTTCAAGGACGAGAATCTCGTCTGCATCCCTAACGGTGGCAACGCGTTGAGCAACCACCAAAACGCCCCGATCCGCCAGCTTTTCCCGAATGGCTTTGCGGATTTTCTTTTCGGTTGAATAATCCAGGGCAGAGAAACAGTCATCGAAAACATAGAAATCCGATTCCCTGATCAAGCCGCGGGCAATTGAAATCCTTTGCTTTTGTCCGCCCGAAAAGTTGACTGCGTTTTGGGCGATGTGCGTATCCAACCCTTCCGGAGATGCTCTAAAAAAATCTCCCATCTGAACCATGTCCAGAACTCCCCAAATCTCCCCATCAGCAGCGTCTTTTTTTCCGGTTTGAATGTTTTCCCTGATGCTGCCTGAAAATAAAAAGCTGGTTTGTGGAACAAATGTCACGGCTCGGCTGATTTCTTCTCTCGAAAGGTTTTGAATGTTCCTGCCATTCAGGCAAATCCGCCCCTGATAGGCGTCGTAGTCTCGCAGCAATAGCTTGAGAACGGTGGATTTTCCGCTTCCTGTTGAACCGATGATCGCCTTGGTCTCTCCCTTCCCCAGATGGAAACTGAGGTTTCTCAAGGTGGCTCTGCGGGAACCCGGATAGTAAAAATCTATATTCTGAAAGCGAATGCCTTTTTCGTCCGATTCCAAGCTGTCTTCTTTGATCGTTAAAAGCTCTTCCGTCGACAAAACCTCTGAAATTCTATCGATGGAAACCTTCGACCTCGGGATCATGGTGACGATGGAAGCGAACTGCTGAATATTGCTTAAGCTGATGGTCGCGTATTCGATGAGACCGATCAGAACGCCAAGCTTTATCGTGCCTGTCTGGGCGCGCCCACCGCCTATGAATAGAATAGCTAAAATCAACATATTGGTGAGCAGTAAAATGAGAGGGCTTAACAGCATCATGGTCGATTCCGACTTGACGTTCGCCTCATAGGCATCTTTTGTCGCCTTTTCGAACTCCTTCACCTCATAGCCGGATTTATTAAAGGCTCTGATCACACGAATTCCTCTGATGTTTTCTCTAAAAAGCTGATTAATCCGGTCGACAGAAAGACGGATGAGGGCATATTGTGGAAGCGCCCTCGTTGTCAGGAAAAGACCCAAAAAGAAGATAGCCGGAATGATGATCAGGATCATCGAGGCCAATTTAGCATCCAGCGAAAACGATACAGCCAGCGCCCCAATGACGGTCAAGGTGAGGGTAAAAATCTTCCTTAAAGACAGATCGATGAAATTTGATACCTGCTTCACGTCGTTCACCGTTCTTGTAATTAAGGTGGAATTGGAAAAACCTGTCCTGGTTTCCTTCGACCAATCGATCACCTTTTCGAACAAATCTGCCCTTAAATCCCTTGATATCCCTGCGGTTGCTTTTGTAAGAAAATACAGGGAAATCATCAAAGAAACGATATTAAAAACCGTTGCCAACAGCATCAGCAAACCCCGGTGAACAATGGCATGCATGTCGTTCATCATGATGCCGGAATCTACAATGTCCACCATCAAACGCGGTATCAGAAGCTGTGCATACACCCAGGTGCTTGCAAAGAAAAGCTGCCCGACAATGTGTTTTGCATACTTTTTTGCATATTCCATCAACATGTCTTTTTCACCTTCACTCGATTAAAACGATCTTGACTTCTTTTTGCGCCGATACGACCAGGATGCCCGGAAAAACATATGAGAAGTTTATTTCCCAAGGCAAGGATTATTATAACAAAAATTAATTAGCGAGGAAACGATATCCATTGCAAAACGCCTGAACAGGCTCATTGCATAGGCATCTGTGATAAAGGTCGGAAAATCAAACCATAGGGGGCGCTCGAGTCATGAAAAGAAAGTATACTCTAAAACTCGATTCCTTCCCTCGCCTGAATCCCTTGCTGATAATAATGCTTTCTCTCCGCCATTTCCGTTACCAGGTCGGCAGTTTGGATCAGCTCCGGAGGGGCATTCCTTCCTGTCATCACCACTTCGATTTTAGGGTTTCTGCCTGCAATGGCTTTCACCAAATCCTCCAATGAAATGAGCCGATAGTACAGGGCGACTGTGATTTCGTCTATAACGACCACATCGTATGCCCCGGATTTCAGCGCGGCTTTTATTTTCTCAAATCCGATTTCGGCGCATTGAATATCCTCGGGGGTGGGTTCTGTTTCTATAAAACAATCCCTGCCATACTGTTCAATGGTGATGTTCGGGATATAATCCTGGACTTTTAATTCGGAATACTTCATGCCCTTTACAAACTGGCCGATGTAAACGCGCATGCCGGCACAGGCTGCCCGCAGCGCCAGCCCGAAAGCCGCCGTTGTCTTGCCTTTTCCGGTTCCGGTATAGAGATGCACATATCCCTTCTTTTCCATAAACTACCACTCCTTTCGGCGAGTAGCAAAGCCTGCTACATCAGCCCATCAGCATCCTGCCATACGCCGCCAGCGGAACTTTGCCGTATAGTTCCTCATAGTCCTGGCCCAGATAGCATCCAAAGCTGGTGATTTCCTCAATGCCCAGGGAGCGGTAAAAGTCCACATCCCTTTTCATAACCTCCTCGGCCAGCTGAAATGGCTTGGGCGGCTTTGTCCAATTGGAAAACAGGGAGTTGTCCATCCAATAATCCAGCACCCGGCTGTCCCTGGCGCCAAAAAAGCGCACCAGCTCCTTCAGCGGCGCTACTTCCCGGGCGTTCTTTTCATTGGCAGGGTCGTTGATGGGCGCATGGTGGTCGCGGCGAATGGGCGCATATTCCAAAAATACGCCGTCCAGCGGCTCGACCTTGGCGGGCACCTGCAGGGCATCGTGGTATGCCAGGTAGCATAGCCTGGCGCCTTGGTCCACCTGCTTTAAACCCGCCAGCATGGCGTTGACCACCCTGAGCTGCTGGTCGCTGGGTGAAAGCGGGCGGCAATCGGGGCAGCTGCAGTGATGGCCGGTGACATCGTCCAGCCAGTAGTAGTATTTCCGTGCGCCAGTGTCCAGCAGCCTGGCCAGCGTGGCGGTGCGCTGGGCAACATAGTCCAGCGCGTCCTGGTTGCTGGCGCACAGGTTGAAGTCGGCCACGCGCTGCCCCTGATGGTCCATGCGGAACCAGCCGGGGTGGCGGTCGATCAAATGGCGGGGCAGCAGCCAGGCTATGGCATGGGCCTCGTACTCCACGCTGATGCCCCTGGACGCGGCTGCGGCGCGCAGCTTCATGCTTTCGGGCAGCGTATGCAGATCGATGGCTTCCTGCAGGGACAGGTGAGCATCCCTGCCGCCCACTGGATGCAGGCCCAGCGTATTCAGGCGTGCATCCGCCATGCGGTCCAGCCAGTCCAGCCTCAGTTCCTCAGGGTGGATGATGATCCCTCTGCAGTTGCGTTTCACAGATATCCTCCTTAGAGCAAATTTACTTATCGTGGCGTAGTCACAGACTTGTCTTTTTGCCTCTGGCCGTGTCGCTGTTTACTTGTCGTAGCGCTGCTACGCCTGCGTTCACGAGACGCAATTCGCCATAGTCGATTTCTACGCTCGCGTGGCTCGCTTGAAATCTCCGTGGCTCATTGGGCTGACGACTCGCTTCATCCCGCACAGCGGGCGCTCGCCTCTGCCCCTTGCCAGAGACAAAAATCCTGCGTTGCTTTGTGCGCCACGATGGCGTAATTTGCTCTAAAACCCGCCAGCACGGAATGCGCTGAAAGCGCAGGGGAGGCTGGCGGGTGGCTGCGGATTTTATTCCATTTTATCCACACCCCAGATGGCATAAGCCAAATCCGCCCGGGTCGCGGGGGCTTGAGGCTGGAGCGTGCTGTCCGCCACGCGCAGCAGCCCGTGGTGCAGCATAAACTGGACGTTGGTCAGGCTTGCCGGGCTGATTTGATCGGCATCCGTCAGGTCGGGCAGCGGGTTCAGGCCGGTTTGGATATCCTGTCCTGCCGCTTTCGACAGGAAGCTGCACAGCGTGTCAGCAAGCCTTTCACGGGTCAAGACGGTGTCCGCCTTGTCTTCAGCGCTCAGCACGCCCAGCTGTGCCAGGATCATCATGCCTTCCTCCGCGGAGGTCGGCATGCCGGCCAATGTGAACAGGGCCACGGTAAAGTCGCCCACGGTGGCGGCTTCGTCGATGCCAAAGGCTTCCTCGCTCATGGGGGACATGGCTTTGTTGCCCAGCACAAAGGCTACTGCCTCGCTGTACCATTCTTCCTGCGCCACATCGGCCAGGCTGTCATGGGATACTTCCTTGACCGAAAAGGGGTTGAGAATCCTGTCATACAGGGCTTCGTTTTGCTGGATGACGCTGGCGCCGCCCGATGTGGAGCGATGCCCCTTGTCGCTTAGCGCCTGGTACATGGCGGCATATTCCCTGACCTTCTCAGGGGTCAGTGCCTTCAGTTCCCGCATCCAGGTGAGGTAACGTTCCTGCGGCTTTTCGTCCACAGCGTCCAACAGTGCCTGGAGGGCACCTGAAAGCTCGCCCTGCGACAGGGCATAGCCGCTGTATGCCGAGAGGATAAAGCCGTTGAGCGTCTCCTGATCCAGCGTCATGCTCTCGATCATGCCGGGGAGGGCGGCGTAAATATCAAAGGTTTCCTGCACGTTGGGGTCGCGGAAGGAGAGGATGTACACCCCCTCCTCAATGGCGGTGTGGTCAACGCCATAGGCGCCGTACTGATCGCGCAGCTGGGGATAGAGAAACGCGTCCACCACCAGGCGGGTCACTGCGTCTAAGTCGCCGCTGGTTCCCTCCAGCCCCAGGGCATGGTATGGGGCATAGATCAGGTTGTATTGCACGGCGGCGTCCACGACCAGCGCTTCTTTGTCCGCAATGGCGGGCAGATCATAGGCTGCCTCTGCGCGCTGGGCAGTATCCAGGCGGTTCAGGAAGGCATCCGCCGCTTCCCGGTGGGTAACGGCGCTGTCCGCGCTGCCGGCAAAGCCGGAGATGGCGCCATCCCGCACATGGAAGAATGCCTGTACCTCTGAGAGTTTTTTGAGGGCAGTTTCGGGCTCTGCCGCGAACAGGGTTTCGGCCTGCTCTAAGAAGGCATAGTAGTCCAGGAAATTCAGGTGGTTAAAATAGCGGAAGGCCGGGGAGGCGCTGGCAAAGGCACGGTATGCCTGAATTTGGAAGGAGCCGTTGGTTATGGCCTGCTTGAGCGAGGCTTTCACCTGGCTGAGCACATCGGCGACCTTGGCGGCGTTATCCAACTTGGTTTCAAACAGCAGCTCATACACCAAATCATAGGCAGGGGCCATGTCCTCATCCATGGCGATCCAGCTGACCCGCAGGTAGGGATGGCACTCGTCCATGTTTTTGCCGGTGTACACCGTGGGCCGCACTTCCTGTTGGTAGAGGTAGCGGGTCAGGAGAGCGGAAAAGCTGGCGTTATCGTGCCGGGCAGTGTCAAGCTTGCCCAGCAGATCGACATACAGCCGGTACCAGTGCAGGTCGTCCTGGGGGATGGCGCCTGCGTTTAACAGCAGCAGCGCCTGGCCCACGCCGCTTACATCGGCTTGGGCGTGCAGGCGGCGCACGTTGTCCGCGCCCGTTTCATCGGTGATGTCATAGATGCGGCGTTCCTCGGGCAGGGTGTCTACATCCACTGCCTGCAGCTGGGCTACCAGAGCGGCGGCATCATCGGGCTGCTCCCCCTGTTTGGCGGTGGCTTCTACGATGGCAGCGATCTCTTCTTCTGTCATAGCAGCCTTTTGGGCAGCCAGCTCCTCAGCCAGGGCTTGGTCCTGCTGCTCTTTCAGGCCGGGCGCCGGGGCTGTCACCACCAGGGCGGTGCGGGGGTTGTCGGTCAGATGCCGTTCAATCACCTGCTGATACAGGCCCTGCTCGGCAAAGGCCAGGAAGTTCTCCGTGTTTTTCACATAGCGGTTATAGGCTTGCCAATCGCCGGTGGCGGCCCACATGTAGGCGATGCTGGGGGCGATGCCGGGGCCGATGTTGGGGCTTTCTGTGACCAGCAGCAGGTCCAGCCGCGTGGCGGCGGCTACCGCTTCTACCGCTGCCAGGTCAAAGCCCTTTTCCCGAATGCCGGCCAGGGCTTCCTCCACCACCGTCTGAAAGAGCAGCGCGTCCTCCGCCGCCATGCCGCTAGCCTGGAAAACCACCGCTACCTCGGGTGTAGCGTTGTCATAGTAGCAGGAGGCGGAAGCCGAGGGCAGTTTTTCTTTCATGGTTTGCTGGAAAGGGGAGGAGGGGTTGTTCAAAAGGGTGGTCAGCAGGTCGAGGATCGCCTCGTCTTCCGCTGTGGCGTCCTTCAGGGCGTAGCCGAAATACACCACGGCGCCGTTGGTGGTGTCGCTGCCTGCTTCCACCGGGTGTTCAAACGTCTTTTCACTGGCAGCTGACAGGGGGGTATAGCCGAGGTCGTCAAAGGTAAACTTCTTTTTGTCGTAAGCTGAGAAATAGCCATCCAGCAAGGTCAGGAAAGGGGCATAATCCTCAATCTTGCCATAGAGGATGGACAGAGAATTGGACGGATGATAATAGGCGTCGTGGTAATCCTTCAGGTGCTGCCAGGTCATGGTGGTAATCTGCGAAGGATGGCCGCCATGGGAGTTGCCCGCCTGGCTGCCGGGGAACAGGGTTTTTTTGAAGTTGAACATACTGGCCGTCTCGATGCTGTAAGCGCCCTGCATCTCGGTGTAGACGGTGCCGGCGATGGTAAGCAGCGCGTCCTTGTCAACCATGGCGTAGCGCCAGGCTTCCTCCCGGAAAATGCTTTCGTCCTCCATGATGGAGGGATTGAACACGCTGTCGGTGTAGTAATCCACATACTTGAGCAGCTGCTTTTCGCTCAGGGAAGCCACCGGATAGGTCGTGATCAAGTCCGTGGTCATGGCGTTCATGTAGGTGTTGTAGGTTTGATGGATGAGGTTGAAAAAAAGCGCCTTGGAGGGATATTTCTGCGATCCTCCCAGGGTGGCATGCTCAAATACATGGGGGATGCCGCTGTCATCCTCCACCGGCGTCCGGAAGGAGATGTCATAGGTGCGGTTGGTGTCCTCATTCTGTACCAGCATGAGCAAAGCGCCGGTCTTTTCATGCTCAAGCAGCGTGACATCGGCATTGACCAGATCGAGCCGCGAGCGTTCCTGCACCACAAAGCCATTGGTTTTGTCGCCAACGTCTAAGGCGGCTTCCTGCGCCAGGACAGGCAGCCCCACGGTTGATAGCGTCAGTACGATGCTGACGAGCAGTGCCATATAGGTTGTCCATTTTCTGTTCATGGTGTGTCCTCCTTATCAAAAAAGCGAATGGAACAAAGCGTCATCTACATTGTAGGTGCGCACGCTGCCAGAGTCAACGAAACACCGAACATTTCACATGGATTTTACATGGTTATTACTTTATATGCGGTGGAACGGGGCGAGGCTGTTCCCTGTTTGTTCTTTCCCGCTGCCGGCAAAAGAGCCAACAGTACTCCCTGTTTCATTTTTGGCTACCGCCTTTCAGTTTGCCTAACAGGGTAAACAGAAGAAAACCGGCGATGTCTGCCGCCACAATGGTGGCGCCCACCGGCGTGCCCGCCAGGATGGATGCCAATAACCCCGCCAAGGCTGCTGTAACGCCAAAAACCGCAGCGCAGATCACTACAGCGCGGAAGCTTTTATACACCCGCATGGCGCTGAGCACCGGGAACACCAGCAGCGCCGATATCAGCAGCGAGCCTACCAGGTTCATGGACAGAGAAACAACCGTGGCAATGACCACAGCGATGGCGGTGTTGTACAGCCCCGTGCGCATGCCGGTGGCAGCGGCAAACTCGCTGTCAAAGGTCAGGGCGAACAAACGGTTATAAAACAGCACAAACAGCATGACAACGGCAAAGCAGAGGCCGATGCTCAGCCACACCTCCTGCCGGCTGAGCGTCAGGATGGAGGTTGATCCAAACAGCGTGGTACACACGTCCCCCGACACATTGCCCCCCCTGGGCGGAAATAGGTTGAACAGAATATAACCGACGGCCAGCGCGCCTGCGCTCATCATGGCGATGACGGCATCCCCCTGGATTTTTACCCGCTTGCCGCCATGCAGCAGCAGGATGGAGAACAACATGGTAATGGGCAATACCAGCAGCGTGTTGTTGCTGAGGTTCAGCACCGTGGCGATGGCCATGGCGCCAAACGCCACATGGGCAAGGCCATCGCCAATGTAGGACAGGCGGCGCAGCACCAGCACCACGCCCAGCAGCGAAGCGCTCAGCGCGACCAACACCCCCACAATTACGGCATGCTGCACAAAGGGATAGGACAGGTAAAAGCTGAGGGTCTCCCAAACACCGCCTGTATTCATGGCTGTTCTCCCTTAAAAAGCATGCTCCACATGGGGCTTTGAGCGTAGCCTTTGGTTTCTCCAAAGTACAGCGGCGTACGGGACACGTGCAGGATGTGGGATGCTTGCTTTACCGCTGCGGCTATATCATGGGTGATCATGATGATGGTCAGGCCGCTCCGGTTCAAATCGCCAATCAGCTGGTACATTTCCCGGGTGATCTGGGGGTCCAGCCCCGCAGCGGGCTCGTCCAGCAGCAGCATTTTATCCGCCGCGCACAGCGCCCGGGCCAGCAGAACACGCTGCTGCTGACCGCCGGACAGCTCCCGGTAGCAGTGATTTGAAATCCCGGCGATGCCCAGCCGCGCCATGTTCCTGTCAGCCAGCGCCTTCTGCGCCCGGGTATAAAACAGGCCGCCGCCCCTGGACAGGCATCCGCTGAGCACCACTTCCCGCACCGAGGCGGGAAAATCCTGCTGCACAGCGCTCTGCTGGGGCAGGTAGCCGATGTGGTGGCGCATTCCCTCCGCCATCGTCATGGTGCCCGACAAAGGGGACAGCAGACCCAAAATGGTCTTCATCAGGGTGGTCTTTCCTGAGCCGTTTTCCCCCACAATGCACAGGTAGTCGCCGGGGTTTACCGCAAAGGTAAGGGCTTCCGCCACAGGCTGTCCCTCGTAGCCCACGCTGACATGATCACAGGTTAAAAGTGCCATACTATCCTTTCTCCAAAGCCGCCCGGACACAGCCCTTATTTCAGCGCTTCCTTCAGGCTTTCCAGGTTCTTCTCCATGATGCCGAGGTAGGTTGTGCCATCCCGCACCATCTGGCTGTCCACCGTCTGCATGCTGTCCAGCACGATCAGGGGGCGGCTCTTATTCCGGGAAGCGCCCAGCACGGCTTTGGCAATCTTGCCGTCGGAGCCGTCAAGCACCAGGATGGCAGGCAGATTCAGCTCGTCCGCCTTGTTGGCCAGGAAGGCCACCGTCTCAAAGCTGGCTTCCGTTTCGGCGGAGCAGCCGGAGAAAGCGGCGAAGTAGGTTAAGCCATAATCCTCCGCCAGATAACGGAAGGGGAAACGATCGCCAAAGAGCAGTGTTTTGTGCCGGGCAGCATCCACCGCCTCCCGGTACTGCCTGTCCAGCTTGTCCAACCGGGCAGCATAGGCCTGCTGGTTGGCAAGATAGGTGTCCGCATGTTCGGCGTCCAGAAGGGCCAATGCCGTCGCCATCACCCGGCTCAGCTTTTGAGCGTTGCGCAGCGACAGCCAGATGTGTTCATCCTCATGGCTGTGGACATGGCCATCGTGGTCATCATGCTCATGGTCATCCTTGACAACATCCATCAAGATGTCCTCTCCCAGGGCTTTGAGCAGATTGATGGTCACCATGTCCTTGTTGCGGGCTTCCTTCACGGCATCTTCTACCCAGGCGTCCGCGGGGCCGCCGATGTACACCATCATGTCCGCCGAGGATATTTTGATAAAATCCTGGGCAGTAGGCTGGAAGTTGTGCAAATCCGCCCCGCTGTCCTGCAGCAGGGTGAGTTCCACCGCGTCCAGCCTGTCGCCTAAAATGCTGCGCATCCAGTCGTAGGAGGGGAACGTGGTGCAGACGATGTTCAGTTTCTTTTGTTGTGCGTGAACACTGCCTGAAGACAATGCCAGCATCAGCGCCAAAGCAGCGGCAATGATCTTTTTCATAGTATCCTCCGTTATCCTTAGGGTAAACGTGCAAAACGCGCTCCTTCTTCTCCCATGCAGATGCATCGGGCGAAGCGGCGCTTGATCATGGTGCCTCCCTGCGGCAGGCGGCGCACTGTCCCAGCAGCAGGGTCTGCTCTCTATCCAGAACAAAACCTTCCTTCTCGGCTTCCTGCATGACCCGGTTGGTTTCCGCTTCCCCCAGGTGAATCAGCTTGTGGCACAAGGTGCACTTGATATGCAGGTGTTCATTGCAGGGGCGCCCGCACGGAGGCATTTCGTACACATAGCAACGGCTGCCCTCCGACAGATAGCGCTTGATAATCCCCTCGGCTACTAACTTCTGCAAAAGGCGGTATACTGTGCTTTCCCCGACGGTCTGGTCGGTGAGAGGATCGTCTTTTAACGCTTTGGCCAGCTCCCGCGCTGTAAAAGCCCAGCCGGGATGCCGGTATAGAAAAGCCACCAACGCCTTGCTCTGCTGTGTCTGGTATCCGGTCATGGCCATCCCTCCCCGCTCAAATTGAGAACCATTCTCAATTTCGCATGATATCATGCGTTGAGCCGAAAAGCAACTTCTGCTCTAATCAATTGAGATATGATTGTATACTCGCTCATCATTCCTCTTACGCATTCTATTCTTTTGTTCATGAATCTTAGCACACTGAAAATGGAACCATCAATATCGCGAATATTGCCGCTGGCGCGGTCCTGTGCTATAATTCCGTTGGTACTTTTGTACCCAGAAAAAGGAGATGAAGCATGCCTATTTCTACATTTGACAAAGAATCCATCAAGCAGTCCATCATTGGGAAACTGCAGCGATACAACGGACGTACCCTTGCCGAGGCGACGCCGCAGCAGATTTATACCGCCGTAGCCACCACCGTGCGCGACCAGATCATGCAGCGCTGGGTGGCTCACAGGGAACAGGATAAAGCTTATCAGGGCAAGCGCCTGTATTACTTGTCTATTGAGTTTTTGCTGGGCCGCAGCCTGTTCAACAATGTGCTGAACTTAGGCTGGGTGGATACCTACACCAAGGCGCTGACTGAGCTGGGCATCGCCTGGCAGGATATCGAGCGTGAGGAGCCGGAGCCCGGCCTCGGCAACGGCGGCCTGGGCCGCCTGGCCGCTTGCTTTATGGACAGCCTGTCCACCCTGGGCTTGCCCGCCATGGGCTGCACCATCCGCTATGAATACGGCTTGTTCCGGCAGAAACTGACCGGCGGCCAGCAGGTGGAGTTACCGGATGACTGGTTGGAG
Organism: Christensenellales bacterium; assembly: GCA_050952845.1. Lineage (GTDB taxonomy): Bacteria > Bacillota > Clostridia > Christensenellales > Aristaeellaceae > JAGVSV01. Next base: position 2,436,239 of record JBMNLP010000001.1, on the reverse strand, counting down.
AACGGCAACGTATGGGAGGTTGCCCGTCCGGAAGATACTGTGGAGGTGTACTTCGAAGGCCGCGTCACCGAGCAGGAGGTGGGCGGCCGCATGGTGTTTGGCCTGACGGACTACCGCACCGTGGAAGCCGTTCCGTACGACATGCCCGTCCCCGGCTATGAGAGCAGCACTGTCAACACGCTGCGCATGTGGCGCGCCCGCTCCAAAACCAGCCTTGACTTAGCTGCTTTCAGCAGCGGCGACTACCTCAACGCCTCCAAAGAAAACGACCTGGCTAACGTGATATCCAAGGTGCTGTACCCGGAGGACAACCACTACGAGGGCAAAACGCTGCGCCTGTCGCAGGCTTATTTTCTGGTCAGCGCCACATTACAGTATGCGCTGAAGGATTTCCGCCGCCGCTTTGGCAACGATTTCTCCCTGTTGCCTGAAAAAGTGGTATTCCATATCAACGACACGCACCCGGGCTTCGTCATCCCCGAATTGATGCGGCTGTTGATCGATCAGGAGGGGTTGGGCTGGGACGAAGCTCAGGCGATCACCACCCGCTCGGTGGCGTACACCAACCACACTGTCATGCAGGAAGCGCTGGAGCGCTGGCCGCAGGACCTGGTCAGACGCCACATGCCGCGCATCTACATGATCCTGGAAGAAATGAACAGGCGCCTGGGGGAAAAGCTGTGGAACCACTTCCCCGGGCAATGGAACCGCATTGGCCAGATGTCCATCCTGGCGTATGACCAGGTGCACATGGCCAACCTGTGCGTGGCGCTGTCCTATTCGGTGAATGGCGTCAGCCAGCTGCACGGATCGATATTGAAGAAAGATACCTTCCGCGACTACAACGCCATCATGCCTGAAAAAATCACCTATGTCACCAACGGCATTGCGCACCGGCGGTGGCTGCTGGCGTGCAATCCACGGCTGACAAACCTTATCACCGATGCCATCGGCGACAAATGGAAAACCGACACCGAGCAGCTGGATCTGCTGCTGCCCTTCCGCGATGATGCCGCCTTCCGGGAGGAGTTTGCCAACATCAAGCGCCACAACAAAACCATTTTCAACGATTTCCTGACCAAACGCCAGCAGATGACCGTCGACCCGGACGCCATCTTCGACGTGCAAGTCAAGCGACTGCATGAATACAAGCGGCAGATGCTGAACGCCCTGCATATCCTGGTGCTGTACAACCGCATCATGGACGATCCGAACTTTGTCATGGCGCCCCGCGTGTTCATATTCGGCGCCAAATCAAGCCCGGGCTATGTAAAAGCCAAGATGATCATCCGCTTCATCCTGGCCCTGTCCAGGCTGATCGACCGCACGCCCAGGGCCCGGAAGATGCTCCGCGTGCTGTTTGTGGAAAACTACAATGTCTCTGCAGCCGAAGCGCTGATTCCCGCCAGCGACGTGTCCGAGCAGATTTCCACCGCCGGCAAGGAAGCCAGCGGCACGGGCAACATGAAGTTCATGATGAACGGCGCTGTCACCATCGGCACCATGGACGGCGCCAACGTGGAGATTTATCAGCAGGTAGGCGAGGAGAACATCTACATCTTCGGCATGCGGGCGGATACCGTGGCGGCCATGTACCAGGAGAAAACCTACGCGCCCGTCAATATTTTTGAAGCCAACTCCGAGATCCGCCGCGCCATGACCCAGATCATCGACGGCACCCTGTTCCCGGACAACCCGGCTGTTCTGCAGGCGCTGTACCATGACCTGCTGTTTGGCTCCGGCGGCGGCATGGCGGACCCGTACTTTGTGTTGAAGGACTTTGGCAGCTACTCCATGGCTCACCGCCGTCTGGAGCGCGACTATGCCAACCGCGAAAAATGGCTGCGCATGGCGATCACCAACACGGCGCGCTCGGGGATGTTCTCCAGCGACCGCACCATCGCCCAGTACAACGACATGATCTGGCACCTGAAGTAAAAAATTTACCGCATGAACAGGGATACACAGCGCGCCCTCAGCGTGCGCGCTATCACAACGGGCGGCGTTATCGCTGCCCTTTACGCTGCCCTGACGCTGCTGTTTGCCTTCATCAGCCTGGGCGAGGTACAATTTCGTCTGTCTGAGGCGCTGACGCTGCTGCCTGTTATTACCCCGCATGCTGTGCCTGGCTTGTTCTTAGGATGTCTGATGAGCAACCTGCTGCTGGGCGCCCCCTGGCAGGATGTGGTGTTCGGCAGCCTGGCTACGCTGTTGGCGGCTGTTTTAACGCGCTGGTTCCGGCGCAACCTATGGCTTGCTGCGGCGATGCCGGTGGCTGTAAACGGGCTGGTCATCGGCGCGATGCTGCACGCCGTATACAACCTGCCCACGCTGCCCGCCATGCTGACAGTGGCGCTGGGTGAAGCCGTGGTATGTTTCCTGCTGGGTGTGCCTCTGACCCGTCTCGTTGAAAAAAGGCTGGCTGGCGCCAGCTGATTTTTGATTAATCAACGTGTTCTGCGCCGGCATCGCCTGACGACCGGCTGTCATCCTGCGATAAGCCCAGTGCTTTCTTGCGCGCATAGGGCAGGTGGCGCAACAGCAGCTTGGCGGCTGTGCCGGTGATGGCGCCCATCACGACCCCTACCACGATCAACACAGCCATCAGGGTGGTCAGCCCGGCTGAAGGGATGATGATCATCGCCATCAAAACCTGGCCCACATTGTGCATCACGGCGCCGGCGATGCCAGCCCCAATGGGGCTGACGCCTTTGACGCCATAGATCATCAGCGTCATGGCGATCATGCTGAGTATGCCGCCCGACAGCGCATAGATCAACTTGCTGCTGGCGAACATCAGGGCACCCAACAGCACCTTGACCAGCATTAATATAAAGGACACCGGGATGCCCAGCCAGTACAGCGATATCAACAGAACGCTGTTGGACAGGCCGATTTTGAACCCATACCCGCCGGGAAGGGGCAGCAGGCTTTCGATATAGCCCAGCACCATCATCACGGCGACAAACATGCCGCACAGCGCGATCATTTCGTTTTTCTTCATTCGTCGCTCCTACAAAAGTTAACAGTTTTCAAGCTGTTTGCTCCTCTTTCCGCAGCAATGCACTGCTGCATTGCTGGTATCTTATCACAGAAAAACACAGCCTGCATCTGCCGGAGCGACTGCCCTGAAAAAGGCCTGGAAAAAACCGGAAAAAACCCTGAAAAAAGTTGTGAATGATTTGACAATACCTGGTTAAATTAGATATAATTAATTCGGGTGTAGACGTTACGCTCAAAACAAAACATCGATGAGGAGGAAGGAAAAGTGAATACCAGAAGACTGATTGCGGTTCTGCTTGTGATCATGCTGGCCATCCCGGGGCTGGCGTTAGGATCATTCGACCTGACCAGCGCCGATGAGCAAGCTGAAATCAAGTACAACCCAGGCACCTACACTGCGACAAAACCCGGCCATGAGGGCGATGTTACCGTTGAAGTAACGTTTTCAGATTCTAAAATTGAAACTGTTAAGGTAACCGAACACAAAGAGACGGCGGGCGTGGCTGACCCTGCTTTAGACACCATTCCTGCTGCAATCGTTGAAGAGCAAGCGCTTGTTGATGTTGTTGCATCAGCATCCTTTACTTCGAGAGCAATTCTTGATGCGGTGTCAGATTGTGTCGTTCAGGCGGGGGCAGATCCGGCGCTCTTAGTCAAAAAAACGGATGAATCTGAACAGGCTGGGGAACTGGTAGTAAAGAAAGCGCCGGCCATCGTTGTTGGCGCAGGCGGGGCCGGCTTGGCTGCGGCTGTGAAGCTGGGCGAATTGGGAACACACTGCATTCTGATTGAAAAAATGCCGGCTGTTGGCGGCAACACCGCAAGAAGCGGCGCTGCCTACAACGCTGTAGATCCCGAGCTTCAAGAGCGTGAGAACATCGAGGACTCCATTGAACTGCACATTCAGCAAACCTACGAGGGCGGCGACAAGCTCGGTGATATGAGTTTGATTACCGTGTTGTGCGAGAACGCATTGGACTCCATTCATTGGCTTGAAGGGCATGGCGTTGAGTTTCAAGATAAAATCACCGCGGTGATTGGCGCGATGTATCCCAGGACGCACTATCCGATCAACAGCATCGGATCTGATTTCACCATCCCGTTGGAGCGAATTGCAAAGGAGCAATTCGGTCAGGAAATCCTGGTGAACACCAAAGCAACCGAACTGATCGTTGAAGAAGGACGCGTCATCGGCGTGAAGGCTGTAGACACAACGAACGGAACGCCCTATGAGTTTTACGGAGAAAATGGCGTCATCCTTACGACCGGCGGATTTGGGGCTGACATAGAGCGTTGTCGATCCTACAACCCCAACATTCCGGCTGATATCAGAACATCCAACCAGCCAGGTGCAACAGGCGAAGGCATTGACATGGCTGTCGCTATCGGCGCAGAAGCTATCGGTATGGAATACATCCAGATGCTGCCCATCGTAGGCAACTGCGTCAGCACAGCGATTGAGAACCAGATCTTTGTCAACGTGGAAGGCAATCGGTTTGTTCGTGAGGATGGCAGACGCGACGTCATGAGCAATGCTGTGCTGGAGCAAACCGGAGGGTACATGTACATGATTGCTGATCAAAAGGTGGCTGACACCAGCATCACAGGCAGCAATCTGGAAGACATGCTGGAAAAAGGCGTGATTTATCGCGCTGACACATTGGAAGAGCTCGCGGCGCAGATTGGCGTAGATGCAGACAATCTGGTGAAAACAGTCGCTGCTTTCAATGAACGTGTCGAAGCCGGGGTACCTGATGAGTTTGGCCGTGAAGTCTTTGACAACAAGCTGGACACCGCTCCTTACTGGGCGTCCGCCAAACAGGTTCCGATTCTGCATCACACGATGGGCGGCTTGAAAATTGATACGAAATGCCATGTGATCAACACCGATGGAGAGATCATCCCCGGTCTGTTTGCTGCCGGTGAAGTAACTGGCGGTATCCATGGCGCAAATCGACTCGGCGGCAATGCGCTGGCTGACATTTTCGTGTTCGGCCGGATTGCAGCGGAGACGCTGGTAGAAAGCGCAAAATAAGCTTCAGCGTTGAATAAGCATTAACGCAGGGGGATGACAGTCTGTTTCAAACCAGGCTGCTATCCTTTATCAAGGTGATTGCTTGCGGAGGAGAGCCAACGGCTCTCCTCTTTTACGCCGCCCTTTTTTTGCCTTCAATATCACCTGGCGCTATACCTTGGGCGCAAATGTAACAATATTTCTAATCTGTGTACTTCCCCTTGCATTTTTAATAGTTTTGTAATATATTAGGGGTGACCGAGATTCTGAGCTGGCAAACCGATAGGAAGAACGACGGACAGCGAGGAGGTTTCCATGCAGCGATATCCGAAAACGCCAACGAAGCTGAAAGCCCTGGTGCTGATGGCGATTGTCATCCTGACCATGATGCCGCTGTCGGTGCTGGCGGCTTATACCGGCACCGTCAATGCTGACAAGGTGCTGTTCCGGGAGAAGCCCAACACCACCTGTGGCTATCACGACCGCCTGAACAAAGGCACCAAGGTAACGGTGCTGGATATAGCGGGCGATTTTTACAAAGTGCAGTACAACCGGAAAACCGGGTACATCATGCAGAAGTTTCTGAACGTTTCCTCCTCGGCAAAAGCCGGTTTGAAAAAAGCCGCGGAGGCTGTCAGCAAGAGCCAATATGCCAAAACCGCCACCATCCGCGGTTTGGGAGAGCCGCCGGGCAACCTCTCCTACGGCGCCTCCGGCACCGATGTCGAAAAGCTCCAGCGCGCGTTGCAGTTGAAAAAGCACTACAAGGGCGTGGTGGACGGCAAGTTTGGCAACCAGACGCGCGATGCCCTCAAAGCCTACCAGAAGGCAGCCAAGCTGGACATCACGGGCAAGGCAGATTATCAGACCATCATGAAGCTGTTCGGCAGGGTGCGGGAAACCTCCGCCGAGGACGACCCCAAAATGAAGGGCATCCGCAGCGTATCACAGATAGAAACGCCCCGCACCACCTCGCGCGGCGCCAGCGGCAAGCATGTCCGTGCGCTGCAGCAAGCGCTGAAGCTGAAGGGTTTCTACGCCGCCCCCATCGATGGCAAGTACGGCAACAAAACCGTGGAAGCCGTGAAAGCCTTTCAGAAAAAGCATGGCTTGAAACAGGATGGCATTGCCGGCAACGATGTGATCAAAACGCTGTTCGGCAAAAATGCCGCCAACTTTACCTATAAAACCGAGCACCTCGACTGGACGAAGGACGGCACATCGGTGATTCCGAAAGGCGCCGTGTTCACCGTGAAGGACATCGGTACCGGCATCTCGTTCAGCCTCAAGCGGTGGTCGGGGGCCAACCACATCGATGCCGAACCCCTCAACGCCTCTGATACCGAGAAACTGAAAAAAGCCTATGGCGGCAGCTGGAGCTGGGCGCGACGGTCCGTTCTGGTGAAATACAATGGACATGTCTACGCCGCCTCCATGAACGGCATGCCCCATGGCGAACAAACAGTCAAGGGCAACAACTTTGATGGCCACCTTTGCATCCACTTTATCAACTCTAAAACACATGAGACAAACCGAAAGGACAGCGCGCACCAGAACGCCGTGAAGAGAGCGGCAAACGCCACCTGGTGACATTGGAGCAGGTTTGCTTAGGGTTCATGGCGGCAAAGAGCTGCGCTTGCGTCATTTGCACAAAGGGCTATGGACAAAGTAAAACAGCACCCACTCCCGGGGGATGATGGATAACATAGCGTTCATTACCCGATTGCCAGGCGCTGAAAAGTTCTGCTTCAGAAGGGCTCTCTCTTCACCTTGCCCGCCACCTGCTCATCAGTTTCTGAACAAAGGGCAGGGAGATCTTTTGTTTGGAAATCACGTCAAAGGCTACGGCTGCCAGTAGCACCAGGCCTTTTACCACCTGCTGCATGTCTATGGAAATGCCCATGATGGACATGCCGTTGTTCAGTACGCCCATGATCAGCGCACCGATAAGCGTGCCTCCCACCGTGCCGATGCCGCCATAGGCGGAGGCGCCACCGATATAGCAGGCCCCAATGGCGTCTAATTCAAAGCCGGTACCCGCCTGCGGGGAGGCGGACTGGAGCCGGGCTGAAAAGATAAGTCCAGCAACAGCTGCCAGAAAGCTCATGTTTATATAAGCCAGGAACTTGATCTTTTCGGTTTTTACACCTGAAAGCCGGGCGGCTTTTTCGTTGCCACCTACAGCATACAGGTGACGTCCCATAACGGTTTTGCTGGTGATGAAGGAGTAGATCAGCAGCACCACGCCCACGGTGATCAGCACCACCGGAGCGCCTGTATAGTTAGCCAGGATCCAGAAAAAGTAGACGACGCCTGCCGCAATCACCATAGCACGCGCCAGGGTGATCCCCAATTCTTCATAGGAATACCCTTTCCGCTTACGGTCAGCGCGTTTTTTCAGCTGAATCACAATCACTGTCGCTGCCATCACGATACCAATGAAAAGGCTGGTGAAATTGCGCAAACCAGTCCCCGGGTCAATAAAACCCATGAAATTGCCGATGGCTCCCGTGGACAAGCTCATAAAAGCCTTGGGGAAAGGGGACAGCGTCAAGCCTTTGAGCACAATCAGGGTGAGTCCTCTAAAAATCAGCTGCCCTGAAAGCGTCACGATAAAAGCCGGGATGCGTATATAAGAAATCCAAAAACCGTGCCACGCGCCGATCACAATGCCGATGATCAGACACAGGGTGGTGGATAGGTAGGAGTCCCATTTCCAGGTGATCATCATGGTCCCCGCGCAGGCGCCTACAAAAGCCACCACCGAGCCCACCGACAGGTCAACGTTGCCGCCGGTCAGGATACAAATCAGCATACCCACTGCCAGCACCACTACATAGGCGTTCTGGTTGATCAGGTTAAACACATTCATAGGCTTCAGCAGCGTGCCTTTTGTCAGCACCTGGAAAAAGACGATGATCACCATCAGCGTGATCAGCATCACAAATTGTTTGAGATTTTTAGATAAAGAGGTTTTCAGCTTGCTCATGTGGTCTGCGCCCCCTTTGACGCCTGCATTATCATGTCCATGATGATCTCCTGGGAAGCCTCTGCCCGCGGCAGCTCACCCACGATGCGGCCTTCTGCCATCACATAGATGCGGTCACACATGCCTAAAAGCTCCGGCAACTCCGAGGAGATCATCAGCACCGCCTTGCCTTCGCCTACCAGCTGGTTGATGATGCCGTATATCTCATATTTAGCGCCCACATCCACACCCCGGGTGGGCTCGTCCAGCATCATGATGTCGGGCTGCGCAAACATCCACTTGCCCACCAATACTTTTTGTTGGTTGCCGCCGGAGAGGTTGCTCACCAACTGCTCCACATCCGGTGTGTGGATGGTCAGCTTCTCCCGGTAATCCTCCGCCGCGTGCCGCTCCTGGTCCTTGTCGATGATGCCCTGATTGCTTACCAGTTCCAGCCTGGATAGGGTGATGTTGTGGGTAATGGAATTGCTCAGCACCAAGCCATCCCCTTTTCGGTCCTCCGTGACATAGGCAAAACCATGGGCGATGGCATCTGCCGCGCTGCCAAGCACCAGTTCCTGCCCATCCTTTTTGACAGTGCCGGAAATTTTGGTACCATACACCCGACCAAATACGGACTGGCACAGTTCTGTCCGCCCCGCGCCGATCAGCCCGGCAATGCCCACCACCTCGCCCCGGCGCACATTGATGGACACATTGTCCACCACCTTGCGCTCGGTATACAGTGGGTGAAACACCGTCCAGTTTTCAATTTCAAGCGCTTTCTCGCCGATGTTGGGCACCCGCTTGGGAAAACGGTCCACCATTTCCCGGCCCACCATGCCCTTGATGATGCGGGATTCAGCCACCTGGCCATGGGTGTTGTCCAGCGTCTCAATGGTGCTTCCATCACGGAGAATGGTGATCTTGTCCGCCACATAGGCTATTTCGTTTAGCTTATGGGAAATCATGATGCAGGTAACGCCCCGTTCATCCCGAAACTTCTTCAAAAGGTTCAGGAGGTTCAGGCTATCCTCATCGTTGAGCGCACTGGTGGGCTCATCCAGGATCAAAAGCTTCACATTTTTAGTCAGCGCCTTAGCGATTTCCACCAGCTGCTGCTTGCCTACCCCGATGTCCTTGATGAGTGTTCTGGCGGATTCGTTTAAACCCACCTCCCGCATATGCGCTTCGGCATTTTGATAGGTGAGGTCCCAGTTGATGCCGCCAAACCCCGTTTGCTCGTTGCCCAGAAACATGTTTTCCCCGATGGACAGATAGGGCACCAGCGCCAGCTCTTGGTGGATAATAACAATCCCCAGGCGCTCGGAATCCTTGATGTTTAAAAACCGGCATTCCTGGCCCTCATAATAAATATCGCCTTCATATGAGCCGTAGGGATAAACGCCTGACAACACATTCATTAGCGTTGACTTGCCGGCGCCGTTTTCACCCACGATGGCATGGATTTCACCTTCCTGCACCGTGAGATTGACATTGTCAAGTGCCTTCACCCCCGGGAAGGTCTTTGTGATGCTGCGCATTTCAAGCAGCGCTCCTGCCATGGCTTCCTCCCTCTTGATTGGTGAGGTTTGAGGAAAGGCGGTGTGTACCACCGCCCTTCCTGCATCAATGAGTCGATCAGTCGACCTTCAGTTCCTCTTCGGTATAGTAGCCGGAGTCGATCAGCAATTCCTTGTAGTTGTCCTTGTCGGCAAACACGGGATCGCACAGGAAGGAAGGAATCACGAACACGCCGTTGTCATACGTGGTGGTGTCGTTGACCGGCACTTCCTCGCCCTTGAGGATGGCGTCCACCATTTTGACCACCTGCGCCGCCAGGGTGCGGGTATCCTTGAACACGCTCATGGCTTGGTAGCCCAGAATGATGTTCTTGGTGTTGGTCACGTCGCAGTCCTGCCCGGTGACGATGGGGAAGTTCTCCAGCGTGTAGCCGGCAGCCTGCAGGGAGTTGGTGATGCCCAGTGCCAGGGAGTCGTTGGGGGAGAGCACCGCGTCTAACTTGGTGCCGTCGGCATAGCCAGTCAGCAGGTTGTCCATGCGGGCTTGGGCGTCGTCCGTGCCCCAGCCCAGGATGGCGATGGTTTCAAAGTCGGTCTGGCCGGACTTGACCACGATCTTGCCCGCTTCATAGTAGGGCTTGAGGATGTCCCAGGCGCCGGCATGGAAATAGCGGGCGTTGGAGTCGTCCGGGGAGCCTGCGAACAGCTCAAAGTTGAAGGGACCTTCAGCGTTCTTGAGATCCAGCTTTTCTTCCAGGAACAGGCCCTGGATGGTGCCTACCTTGTAGTTGTCAAAGGTGGCGTAGTAGTCCACGTTGGGGGTGTCGGTCAGCATGCGGTCATAGGCGATGACTTTGATATCATTGTCTTTTGCGGTCTGCAGCACCGTGCCCAGGGCGGAGCCGTCGATGGAAGCGATCACCAGCACCTCGGCGCCGCCCAGGATCATGTTCTCAATCTGGCTGACCTGGGTGGCTACATCGTTGTTGGCGTACTGGAGGTCGACTTCGTAGCCGGCTGCTTCCAGCTGGGCTTTCATGTTGGCGCCGTCCTGGTTCCAGCGCTGGAGGGAGTTGGTGGGCATGGCAACGCCCACCTTGCTAGCGGCAAGGGCGGATCCTACGGACAGAATCATCATGGCGGCCAAGAACAGAGATACGAGTTTTTTCATACAGATTCTCCTTTTTATTTTGATAAGGCTAAAAGGGCCTTATACTTCGGGTTTTGAAAGACAACCTTCTGGATTTATCATAGCATATGCACATAAATATTTCAATATATAAAATTCGAGTTTCCAAATTTCCGCATTTTACATTTTGGATTTTTTATTATCTGCCTTATATCTACCGTGTCCAAAGCTTTTTGCTCTTTTGCCCTTTGAGCATAGGCAAAGGAAGAAGCCTTGACACAGCATGGGAACAAGGGATAGAATGGTCATACTTTGACGGGAAAGGGGGCTGTGTCATGTACTTGCTCATTGTAAACAGCCATACCATTGAATGCAGAATGGCACGCAGCTTCCGTCTGCCCGTGTGATACCGTACGGACGCGCCTGAACAGCCTTCTGCGAACCGGCCGAAGGCTCTTATTATGTGTAAAACGGGAGACCGACAATGAAGAAGCACTCTTTCCTTCCTATGTGGCAGCTGATCAGGCGCCGGAAGTTCCACTTCTCTGGTGCGCTTTTTTGCACGGTGATGGCTGTGCTGATCGGCTTTGTCACGCCCGCGCTGTTAGCTGAGATCATCGACCATTACCTGGGCAGCCGGCCCAGCCGCATGCCCGGGTTTGTCAATGATCTGGTCAACCGGTACGGCGGCAGGGATTTTATTCGCAGCAACCTGTGGATCCCGGGCTTGGCGCTGGTGATCATCAGCCTGGTCAACGGCTTGTTCTCGTTTCTCAAAAGCCGCTGGAGCGCCTATGCCTCCGAGGACATCGCCCAGCACCTGCGCAACCGCCTCTACAACCACATCCAGCACCTGCCGTACGCGTACCATGTCAAGGCCGAAACCGGCGACCTGATTCAGCGCTGTACCTCCGATGTGGACACCGTGCGCCGCTTCCTGAACGTCCAGCTGATGTCGGTGGTGAACTCGGTGCTGATGATTGCCATTGCGCTGTCGCTGATGTTCCCCATCAGCGCCCGGATCACGCTGATCTGCCTGACGCCGATGCCCCTCATGCTGCTGTTTGCATGGCGTTTTTTCAGCGTGGTGATGAAGTCATACAATGCTTCGGAAGAAGCTGAGGGCAAGCTGAGCACGGTGCTGCAGGAAAACCTGACGGGCGTGCGCGTGGTGCGCGCCTTTGGACAGCAGCAAAGCGAAGTGGAAAAATTCGAGCATGCCAACGATGCCCATCACAAAATCGGGCTGCGGGTCGCCCTGCTGGATTCGCTTTACTGGACCAGCGGCGACCTGTTCGGCATGGCGATGATGCTGATGATGGAAGTGATGTGCATCATCGCCGGCGTTCGGGGGGAGATATCCATTGGCGACATGGTCATCCTGATCAGCTATTCAGGCATGCTGATGAACCCCACGCGCCAGCTGGGGCGCATCCTGTCGGGCATGGGGCGCAGCATGGTGGCGCTGGAGCGCATCAACGCCGTGCTGAAGGAAGAAACCGAGCCTGTGGAGCCGGAGGCTGTCAAACCGCCGCTGAACGGCGATATCGAGTTTGACAACGTGTCCTTCAGCTACGATGGCACGCAGGAGGTGCTGGACGGGCTGAGCCTGACCATCCAACAGGGGCAGACCGTGGCGCTGCTGGGCGCGACGGGTTCGGGCAAAAGCACGCTGGTGCATCTGCTGCAGCGGCTGTACGAACCCACCGGTGGCGAAATCCGCATCGGCGGCGTGCCCATTCACACCATCGACAGAAAACACCTTCGTTCCCGCGTGGGGCTGGTGTTGCAGGAGCCGTTCCTGTACAGCAAAACCATTCGGGACAATGTCGCGATCGCCGTACGAGACGCCGGACAGGATGCCATCGACAGGGCGGCCGGCGATGCCGCGGCTTACGAATTCATTCAGCAAAGCGAGCAGGGATATGAAACCATGGTAGGCGAGCGGGGCGTAACGCTTTCCGGCGGACAGAAGCAGCGCGTCGCCATCGCCCGGATGCTGCTGAAGGACAACGACATCCTGATCTTCGACGACTCGCTGTCGGCGGTCGATACCGAAACCGACGCGCAGATCCGCGCAGCGCTGAACAGGCGCGCCAAGGGCCTTACCACCATCATCATCAGCCACCGCATCACCACCCTGCGCGAAGCCGACTGCATCTTTGTGCTGGAGAACGGGCGCATCGCCGAAAGCGGCACGCATGAGGTGCTGATCCAAAGCGGCGGCCTGTACGCGCGCATCCACAACATCCAGGAAGGCCTCAGCGAAGAAGAGCGGGCTCTCCTCAGCCCTGCCTGATTGAAAGGACCGCATCATGCAATACCAGGAAGAGCAGGAATACACCCAGCATATTAACCTCAACACATGGAAAAAGCTGTTTGGCTTCGCCAGGGCATACCGCGGCAAGCTGACCCTGATCGGCATCATGATGGCGCTGCTGGCGCTGGCGGATGCGGTGCTGCCCCTGATGTCGCGCTACGGCATCGACTATTTCATTGCTCAGAAAACCACCAAGGGGCTGCCGCTGTTCATCGCGCTGTACGCGGCGCTGCTGATCGTCCAGGTTGCCGCCATCTTTCTGTTCATATACGAAGCCATCAAGGTAGAGGTCGGCATCCGCTATACGATCCGTAAAGAGGGGTTCCGCAAGCTGCAGGAGCTATCCTTCTCGTATTACGACCGAACGCCCGTAGGTTTCATGATGAGCCGCATGACCAGCGACGCCCAGAACCTGAGCGAGGCTTTCGGATGGGGCTTGGTTGAACTGGTGTGGGGAGTTGTGTACCTGATTGCCGTAGTCATCGCCATGGTGCTGCTGGACTGGAAGTTGACGCTGCTGATCATGCTGGTGATGCCGCCGCTGGCGGTGTTATCGGTCTATTTTCAGCGGCGGATCTTGGCTGGCCAGCGCGAAGTGCGCAAAACCAACAGCCACATCACGGGTGCCTTCAACGAGAGCATCATGGGCGCCAAAACCACCAAAACCCTCGTGAGGGAGGACATGAACTACGAGGAGTTTTCTGAGGAAACCGCTTACATGAAGAAGGTATCCGTCAAGGCGGCGTCGCTGCAGGCTATTTACCTGCCCATTGTGCTCAGCGTAGGCTCCATTGCGACGGCTGTTCTGCTGACCAAAGGCGGCTACCAGGTGTTGGATGGCACGATGACGCTGGGCACGGTGACGGCGTTTTTCAACTATACGGTGAACTTCTTCTGGCCTATCCACAATATCGCCTCTATCATGACCGAGATGCAGCGCATGCAGGCGGCAGCCGAGCGGGTGGTGACGCTGTTTGAAACCCAGCCCGACGTCATCGACAGCGACGACGTGGTGGCAGTGTTTGGCGACAACTTCACCCCGCGGAAAGAAAACTGGCCGCCCGTCACCGGCGATGTGATCTTTGAAAACGTCACCTTCAAGTACAAGGATGGCGAAACCGTGCTGACCGACTTCAACCTGACGGTAAAAGCCGGCGAAACCATCGCGCTGGTCGGTCCGACAGGCGCCGGAAAATCCACCATCGTCAACCTGATCTGCCGGTTTTACGAGCCCACCTCCGGCCGCGTTCTGATCGATGGCACAGACTACCGGGAGCGCAGCCAGCTGTGGCTTCAGTCCAACTTAGGCTATGTGCTGCAGGAGCCGCACCTGTTTTCCGGCACCATCCGAGACAACATCCGCTACGGCAAACCCGACGCCACCGATGAGGAAGTCCGGCAGGCTGCCCAAATGGTCAACGCCGAATCCTTCATCGCTAAAATGGAAAACGGCTACGACACTGACGTGGGGGAAGGCGGCAACAAGCTGTCCACCGGTGAAAAGCAGCTGGTGTCCTTTGCGCGCGCCATCATCGCCAACCCGCGCCTGTTTGTGCTGGATGAAGCCACCTCGTCTGTCGATACGGAAACTGAGGTCAGCATCCAGCACGCCATCGAAAAAACGCTGGAAGGGCGCACCAGCTTCATCATCGCCCACCGTCTGTCCACAGTGCGCAACGCCGACCGCATCTTAGTGATCGAGGACGGCAAAGTGACGGAAAGCGGCACCCACAGGGAGCTGCTGATGCAGAAAGGCTCTTACTACAAGCTGTACACCAACCAGTTCCGGGAGGAACGGTCTCGCCTGGTGCTATCGGAGAATCCGGAGTGATCAGCGTTCTTGATCTCGTGCCAGGCACATGATACACTGGACATACGATAGGGGGGTATGTCGGTATGCGGTCCTGCGCATGGAGCGGTTTTTATACAGCCGCCCAGCTGCACCGCTGGCATCAGGCCATTGCCAGACGGTTCAGCTGCCGCGATTTTACTGCTGCGCCCGACATGTCGCAGAAAAGTATCCTGCACTATGCCGCCGCCAGGGTGTGTCTGCCCGGCGTGCGCATCCACCTGAACGGCTGCGATAGCAGCCGCCTGTTTTTTTCGCTGCCGTTTGTGCCTGCCATCAAAGGGGCGGCGCAGTATGCCGCGCTTATTGCCGACATGAACAGCCCGAACGCACGCCTGCATGCCGGCATCAGCGGCGAAGCGCTGGTGCTGGAAGCCACTTCGCTGGGCCTGGGTACCTGCTGGGTAGCCGGTACCTATCGGCGCTCGGAGCTGAATATTCCGCTGACTGGCCGGGAAAAAATGCTGGCGGTGATTCCCTTTGGCGTGCCGGCCGATCCCGCAGGCGCCAGCGGACGCGTCAGAAAGCCCCTGCGGCAGCTGTGCCGCGACGATCCCGCCCAGTGGCCGCTGTGGGCGTTTAATGCCGCTGAAGCCGTGCGCGCAGCGCCCTCAGGCCTCAACCGCCAGCCCTGGCGCTTTTCCTGCACAGGCAACACCATGATGCTGACCAGCAGGCGTTTTGGCACGCTGGATGACGGCATTGCCGTGCTGCACATGGAGTGCGCGCTGGCGGACGCGCAGCGGGCGTGGCAATTTGGCGAGCGCGCCCGCAGCGTGCTGGTCCGGTCTGATTGAGGAGTTCTATGTCATTGCTTGATTTTAACGAACAGAAAAACACGCCGCTGGCTGACAGCATGCGGCCGCGAACGCTGGACGAGGTGCTGGGCCAGCAGCATCTGATTGCCAAAGGCAGGCTGCTGCGCCGGGCTATCGAGGCCGATCAGCTGACCAGCAGCATATTTTATGGGCCGCCCGGCTGCGGCAAAACATCGCTGGCGTTTGTGATCGCCAATACGACAAAGTCCGCCTTCGCCCGCATGAATGCCGTCACCAGTGGCGTTGCCGATGTGCGCGAGGTGCTGAAAGAAGCCCGCGACCGCCGGGCGCTGTACGGCAAAGCCACCTACCTGCTGCTGGACGAGTGCCACAGGTGGAACAAAGCGCAGTCCGATAGCATCCTGCCCGCCATTGAGGAAGGGCTGATCCGCTTCATTGGCTCGACAACGGAAAACCCCATGATCTCAATGACACCGGCCTTTGTCAGCCGCTGCCGGGTATTCGAGTTCCGCCCGCTGGACAACGCTGATGTGGAAACCGCCGTGCTGCGCGCGGTTCATGACAGCGAGCGCGGACTGGGCGCCCTGTCGGTGCGGCTGGATGACGATGCGCTCCGGCACATCGTATCGGTCGCCAACGGCGACGTTCGCATGGCGCTTAACGCGCTGGAATTGGCAGCGCTCACCACGCCTACCACGGACGGCAGCATCCACATCACGCTGCCCATCGCCGAGGACAGCATCCAAAAGCCCGTCATCCGCTGCGATGAAACGCTGTTTTACGACATGCTGTCGGCTTTTTGTAAAAGCATGCGCGGCTCGGACAGCGACGCCGCGCTGCTGTGGTTTTCCCGGCTGCTGCACGCCGGCGCCGATCCCAGGCTGCTGGCACGCCGCATCATCGCCCACGCCAGCGAGGATGTGGGCATGGCCAACCCCCTGGCCATGCTGCAGGCGGTGGCTGCCGCCCAGTCGCTGGAGATGATCGGGATGCCGGAGGCCAGGCTGTCGCTAACCCAGGCCATCATCGCGGTGTGCGAAAGCCCCAAGTCCAACAGCGTGGTGTCAGCCATGAGCGCTGCCATGGCGGACGCTGAAAAAGGCCAGCTGGGCGCCGTGCCCAAGCACCTGACCGACACGCACTACCGGGGACACGAACGGCTGGGCAGCGGCGTGGGCTACCTGTACCCGCACGACTTTCCCGGGCACTGGGTGCGTCAGAACTATATGCCCGAAGGCTTTGAAGACACCGTCTATTACCGCCCGGGGCAGTTAGGCTGCGAGCGCGACATTAAAAAGAAAAAGGATGAATCCCATGGACAAGAGCAATGAGGTGCTGACCTTTCTGAAGCAGCTGGGTATCTGCTATGACCTGTACCGCCATGCCCCCGTCATGACCATTGCGGACTGCTACGCCATTGAGTCCTTGCCGTTTGATGATGCGGAATACCCCAAGAACGTGTTCCTGTCCAACCGGCAGAAGACGGATTTTTATCTGATGCTGCTGCAGCATGACCGCGCATTTCGCACCAGCGTTGTCAGCAAGCGCCTGGGCGTATCGCGGCTGAGCTTTGCGCCCGACAGCCTGCTCAACGGCTTTCTTAACCTGGAGGCAGGCGCGGTCAGCCCTTTGGGTCTGATGTTCGACCGGGAGCGCCGCGTGCGGCTGGTGATGGACAAGGCGCTGGAACGCTTTGAATACCTGTACTTTCACCCCTGCGTTAACACGGCGTCCGTGCGCATGCGCCGGGCGGATTTTACAGGCATCTTCCTGCCCGCCATCGGCCACGACCTCACCATCATATCCTGCGACGAGGAGGAGCCCTGATGGCGCATCACTTTTTTGCCAACCTGTCCCGGATGAAATACATCAGGCGCTGGGGCCTGATGCGCAACACATTGCCCGAAAACGATATGGAGCACGCCATGCAGGCTGCCATGATCGCCCACGCGCTGGCTGTCATCGGCAACGCGCGCCATGGCAGGCGCTACGACGCTGAACACATCATGGCGCTGGCGCTGTACCACGACGCTACCGAGGTGATCACGGGCGACCTGCCCACGCCCGTCAAGCACTTTAACCCGTCCATCAAAACCGAGTATGCCAAAATCGAGGCGCTGGCTGCCCGGCGCCTGATGCAGATGCTGCCGGACGATCTGAAGCCCCATTACCGGCCCCTGATCGAGCCGGACACCGGCAGCGATGCCTGGCGCATCGTCAAAGCCGCCGACCGGATCTGTGCCTATATCAAGTGCGTGGAGGAGGCAAAGGCTGGCAACAGTGAGTTTTTAGAAGCCCAAGCCGACATCGAACGCAGCATCCGGGCGATTGACCTGCCCGAAGTGGCAGACTTTATGCGGGAGTTTATGCCGGGGTTTGCCATGTCGCTGGATCAGATATCAAAAACAATATAGTTTGAACACGCTTATTCCGCGGGGACATTGTCGGTGCCGCCCAGCTTTTTGCTGTCGTTCATCAGGCGGTTTAATTCATGCAGAAAGGTGGGGATATCGGTGAACTGCCTGTACACCGAAGCGAAGCGGATGTAGGCCACCTCGTCCAGCTTTTTTAAAGCCGCCATCACCATTTCGCCGATCTGCCGGGTGGTGATCTCCTGCTGCATGGAATTGTATGCAAACTGCTCCACCGAGGCGACGATGGCGTCGATGTCCTTGGCGGCGACGGGCCGCTTGTGGCAGGCGTGGATGATGCCGTTTCTGATCTTGGCGGCGTTGAACACTTCGCGGGTGTTGTCCTTCTTGATGACCAGCAGCTGGATGGTCTCCACCTTTTCATAGGTGGTAAACCGGCGTCCGCAGCTGATACACTCCCTGCGCCGGCGGATGCTGGCGCCGTCATCCGTTGGCCGCGAGTCGACGACGCGGCTGTCTTCTGAGTTGCAAAACTGACATTTCATCGGGATCATTCCTTATTATGTGATGGATGCATTATACAGGAAACCGCCGAAAAAAGTAAAGGCGAGCATTATTGTTTCCACACCGACAGCATGTTTTGCATCCAGCCCCAGACGTCCATGCCGTATACCGCTTTCAGGCTGGCGGGGTCAAGCGCTTCGCGGCAAGCGCCATAGGAGGCGATGTGGCCGGCAGACATCAGCAGCGCATGGGTGCCGTACATGCGCGCGGCGCTTAAATCGTGCATAACCGAGAGGATGGCACGGCCAGGCTGTTTCAGCCAGGACGATATCAGGGAAAAGGTATCGCGCTGGTATTTCAGGTCCAGGTGGTTGAAGGGCTCGTCTAACAGCAGCACGGCGGGGTCCTGCGCAAACACCTGCGCCAGGAAGGTGCGCTGCAGCTCGCCGCCGGAAAGCGTCAGCACACTCTGCCTGCGGATGGTGTCAAGGCCGGTGATACGCAGCGCGTGCTCCACCTTGGCGGCGCCTTCCGGGTCAGCCTTGGCGAACACGCCGCGCTGATGCGCGTAGCGGCCCAGGCGCACCACCTCCTCCACCGTAAAGGCATAGCCGACATGGTGCCGCTGGGTCAATACAGCGGCAGCGCGGGCTAAGCTGGCTGTCGACATCCGGCGTGCGTCCTGCCCTAAAATGCTGACGGCGCCTTTGTAGGGCACGGTCTGGGCAATGGCGGACACCAGCGTCGTTTTGCCGGCGCCGTTGGGGCCGACAACCATCAGCCATTGCCCTTCCTCCAACGTGAAGCTGACATTATTGACGACGCATCTGTGCCCGAATACAACCGACAGGTCCTTCACTGACAGCATCATGCGCCCCGGACCGCCTTCCTGGTTTTGTATATGATCAGCACAAACACCACGGCGCCGATCAGCGAGGTGACCACGCCGATGGGCAGTTCCACGGGGCTGACCAGTGTGCGGGCTGCCAGGTCGCACAGCAGCAGGAAGATCATGCCCATAAACAGCGAAGCGCCCAGCAAGCGCTTGTGGTTGGGGCCGAACAGCATGCGCGTGATGTGCGGGATGACGAGGCCGACAAAGGCGATGGTGCCGCCTACTGCCACACAGGTGCCCACCAGCAGCGACACGCTGATCATTACGCGTAGCTTGACGCTGCGCACGGATACGCCGATGTGGTGGGCATTCTCCTCGCCGATGGCAAAGGCATTCAGCTCGCTAGCCAGCGGAAACAGCACAAGCGCGCTCAGGAGCAGCGCCGAACCTAACAGGCCTGCCTCACCGTAGGAGCAGCCGGCCAGCGAGCCCAGCGTCCAGAACGCGATGGTCTTTATTTTTTCGCTGAAAAGAGCGATGATGATATTGATCAGGCTGCTGATAAACATGGAAAACACCACACCCACCAGGATGATGGTGTTGGTGGCCAGTGACTTGTCTAACAGCAACGCCAGCGACAGGATGAACATCATTGACAAAAAAGCAAACAGCACGGCGACCAGCGCTGTCCCCGCCACGGGAATGCCAGGGATGGACAACCCCAGCGCAATGGCTAGCACTGCGCCCAGCGACGCGCCAGAGCTGACACCCAGCGTCGATCCATCTGCCAGCGGGTTGCGCAGCAGCCCCTGCATGGCTGCCCCGCCGATGGACAGTGCGGCGCCGCTTAAAGCAACGCACAGCACGCGTGGCAGACGGACGAACAGGATGATGGACCGGTTGGCGTCAAACGCCGTATCGGCATCGGCGCCGGTTAAAGCTTTCGTAATGATGCGCCAGGTGTCCTCTAAGGGCACGCTGACGCTGCCCACGCACAGGCACAGCACCAACACAGCCAGCGCAGCCACAGCAAAGGCCAGGTAAGCCGCGGGGTGAAACCCCTCCCTTTGTGATCCGACCGCCATGCCGCCCCTCCTTGCTTTTTCGGTTTGCACGCTATGGGGCTGATTATAGCGGCCATGGGGAACGACGTCAACGCGCATATAGCGAACAACCTTGTGGTCGGCCAGCGATTATTACTTTTTTTGAACATAAAGCTCAAACTTAGAGCAAATTACGCAATCGTGGCGGACAAAGCGGCGCAGGATTTTTGTCGCTGGCAAGGAGCGTGAACGCAGGCGTAGCAGCGCTACGTTAAGTGAACAGCGACACAGCCAGAGGCAAAAAGGCAAGTCTGCGACTGCGCCATGATAAGTAAATTTGCTCTAAAACTCAGTTCTTTCCAAAACGGTTTGCTGCAAAGCAGGCGTCAGGCGGTTGAAGTACTCAGAATAGCCGCCAATCCGCACGATTAAATCCTGGTGTTTCTCGGGATATGCCATGGCTTCCAGCATATACTCTCTGGACAAGCAGCTGATCTGAAGCTGCATGCCTCCCATATCAAAGTAACCTTGAATCAGCGCTTTCAGTGCCTGTGCACCATATGATTTTTGAACGCGCAGGTTAAGAATAGGTGTTCCCGGCATTCCCCGTTGCCATAAACTCGATGCGCTCTCCAAAAGTGCTGTTGGCCCCATGGGTTTTCTGCCTTGAAGCGGGCCGATGGAGTCGCACAGCGGATCGCTGTTTTTACGCCCGTCAGGCGTTGCGGGCACTCCCCTGCCGGCGTCAACGTAGGTAGCAAATTGAATGCTGGAGGCCATGAAAGGTCCTTCAGGATAAGCTGTCTCCTCGTCAAAAACACTCAGCAGTTTTTGTGTAAAATCCGCTGCCAGTTCATCGGCCTTTTTATTTCCTACACCATAATGGGGGCATTTTTGTAAATCCACATAAAGTGCGGGTTTTTCTTCATCCAGTTCCGCTACAAGCTCTTTCATGGAGTAGTTTTTCGTCTCGAACACAAGAAACCGTATGGCAAGCAAAGAATCGATCACATTGATCAAGCCGGCAATGTTTACAACGCTGCCGTTGTAGCGCGCGCCGCCGTCATTAAAGTCGCGCTCTGCTTGGATGCAGTCGTCTATCAGCAACGTACGAACAGGATGGGGGCGGCATTGCGCGCGCGTTTTTCGATGGTCATTCACTTTTGCCAACACTTGCTTGATTTGAGCTCGCGCAGTGTCGATCCATCCTGTATAGAACGATGAAAACGAATGCTGATTTTCAGGCAACGACCGTAAATAGTTGCTAAACATCCAAGCCAGATTAATGCCTGCATCAAGCGAACCGATATTGGACAAACCGGCGATCATGGTTTCCGTGCAACCGCCTCCGCAAAAGCGCAGCCGATCCGCCTCAGGCGCATGAGGAAAGCATCGTTTGAGAGCCTCTTGATAAAGAAACTCATTGTAGAATGCAGGTTGTCCACAGCCCGAGAAGACTGAGGCGATCGCCTCGTTCCAAACATCATCCGGCATGGTTGGTGTTGTCCGTAGCTCCAGGCTGGGACGCCGCAAACCGTAAACAGCCCGGAGACATTGCAGGGTTATTTCGCCATAATCAGGGCCAAGCGCCCCGCTCCAGCCATCGTTAACATCTACATTTTGAAAGAACTCATGTAAAATTTCTGTAGCGTCTTCCCCATTCCAGTATTTTTCCAATCCTGCATCCAAACGGCCGGGATTGTCGCAAAAATCAATGTAGTAGATGAAATTCCAGCAAACAATGGCTTCATACAGCGTCCTGCTTGGTTGAAAAGGAACCCGTTGCAATGCATTCAGCAATTCCGCTTTGGCGCCATGGCCTGCCAATGCAGACAGCACTTTTTGGTGGTATGTTCGTATCCCGCTCATCACATCCAGCAGCCCGTTGCGAAGCGAGCGGATTTTCATTTGGCGAATTCGCGCTTCATATGAGTCCAGGCCTTCGCTTAGTATTCTTTCATAGTGGGGGATGGAGTGGGTATATCCAGCTCCGCCAACGGTATGAACCACAGGCAGCGCTGACGGCGCCGGTATCTTTTCGATGAAACGGCATGCCGTTTCGCTTTTTTGGCCTAAACGCGTCCAATCAACGCTAAAAGTATATGAAAAATCAGGATTGACGGCGTATGCGTTTACATTTTTCTTTCCACACGGATATAACCAGCCGCCATGATACACATCTAATTCACAGGCTTCCCAAAATCTGCGCTGCGCCCTGGCAAAACGTTCAAACAGCGAGGCTTCCGGCATTTCAAAAAGCCCGGCTGCATACGGTTCGCTGATGGTTTGGAATAACTCATGCGCATTATGTATATCAATCATCATGCAACAACTCCTCCTTAAAGCTCAGCAAGAATATTTTCTTAGTCGAAATAACTTTGCATCCGATACACTGCTATTTCCTCCTGATAATGTGCAAAGGTTTTTCGTCTCTGCACTGGTTTTCTTTATACTATTATATTGCAACAATATTTCAAGTCAATATGTCCCAACAATAATGGCAGATATGGCGATGGCGATTGAGTGGTCAAAGTCTCTTATGCGCGGTAGAAAGCATGAGCTTAATCCGGTTTAGCTGGTTGGCTTCGCTGGAGCCGGGATCATAGTCCACAGCTACGATGTTTGCTCTGGGATAATACTGCCGCAGTTTTTTGATAACGCCTTTGCCCACCACATGATTGGGCAGGCAGGCAAAAGGCTGGACGCAGACGATGTTATCGACGCCGCTGGCCAGCAGGTTCGCCATTTCGCCAGTTAAAAACCATCCTTCGCCATACTGATTGCCCAACGAAATAAAGGATGCTGCCAGCTCGGCAATCTGTCTGATGGGCACAGGCGGCTTAAAGTGCCGGCTGGATTTCAACGCCTGTGTGGCAGGCTTACGCAGAGCGTCAATCAAGCCCGTTCCCAATTCGGCAATGGCTGAAGAAGTCCATTTTTTGCCCAGATATTGATGCTTAAACTTGCCGTTGTACAGGCCATAACTGAAAAAGGTCATCAGGTCTGGCACAATTACCTCTGCCCCTTCGCTTTCCAGCAAAGCTACCAGATGATTGTTGGCAAGGGGCATGTACTTTACCAGAATTTCACCCACGATGCCTACGCGAGGCTTGACCTTCCTTTCATCAATCGACAGGCAGTCAAAGCTGTACACTATCTGCCTGCAGAGCTCAGGATGGGAGAGCGCAGGCTTTTCAGCTGTCAGGGTTTCGATACAAATTTGTGTCCAGTGTTCTGCCAAACGGTCAGCATGGCCTTTGCTTGTTTCATAGGGGCGCATGTGATACAGGCAGCGCATGATCAAATCGCCGTACACAATGCTCTTGGCGATGTCTGCCAGCATGGACAGGGGAGGCTTGAAACCCGAATGCTTTTCCATGCCGTTTAAATTGATGGAGAGCACAGGAATGTGTGACATGCCAATTTGATCCAGCGCCCGGCGGATAAAGCCTACATAGTTGCTTGCGCGGCAGCACCCACCAGTTTGGGTCATGGCAAGCGCCAACCTGTCCGTGTCGTATTTTCCGGATTGAACAGCTTCCATCATTTGTCCAACGGTGATGATGGATGGATAGCATGCATCGTTATTGACGAATTTGAGGCCTGTATCGATGGCGGAGCGGCTGTTTCCGTCCAACATGACCAGGTTGTAGCCATATTTCTCTGGCACAGGTGCCAGGATGTTAAAATGAATGGGGCTTATGTTTGGGGCCAGGATGGTATAGCCGGCGTCATACATCTCCCTGGTAAACTCAGCAGGATGGTAGCCGGAGCTTGCTGTATGCGTACGCACGCCCTGCTGTTCGCGCCGTTTGACAGCAGCAAGCAAGCTGCGGATGCGGATGCGGGCAGCTCCAAGGTTGTTGACTTCGTCGATTTTCAAAAGCGTATACATCTTCCCGGAAGCTTCCAGAATATCCGCCACCTGATCGGTCGTCACAGCATCCAGACCACAGCCAAAGGAGTTTAGCTGTATCAGCTCCAGATCGTCACGCGTTCTTACAAATTCAGCAGCACGGTACAGGCGGGAATGATAGACCCACTGATCCCTCACGCGCAGCGTGCGCTGCGTATTCATACAAACAGGGATGCTGTCTTCCGTCAGCACAGCCAGACCATAGGAGGCGATCAGTTCAGGAATACCATGGTTGATTTCCGGGTCAATATGATAAGGTCGGCCGGCTAGCACAATGCCCTTGCGGCTGTGTTCCGCCATCCATGCCAGTGCCTGTTTCCCCATGCTGCGTACGTCGTCTCTGGCTCTGCGCTGTTCTGCCCATGCTGCCGATACCGCCTTGCGGGTGTCTGATGCGGGAATGCTAAAGTGCTGTCTGAAAAACCTGGCCAGCGTATCTGCCACCTTTTCGCTGGTAAGAGCAAGAAAGGGCTTGTAAAGCCGCACTCCTTCTGCCGTGATGGCTTCCACATTGTTGTCGATGTTTTCCGGATTGCCGATCACCATGGGGCAATTAAAATTGTTTTGGGCGGCAGGATCTTCCCTGTGCTCATAAAAAACGCATGGATACAGGATCGTTTTCACGCCCTGATTGATCAGCCACTGAATGTGGCCATGGGCCAGCTTGGCAGGGTAGCACTCGCTTTCGGAGGGAATGGATTCCATCCCCAGCTCATAGATGCTGCGGGAACTGAGCGGAGACAGCACGACAGAAAAGCCAAGCTGCCTAAGGAGCGTTGCCCAGAAGGGGTAGTTCTCGTACATGTTCATAACGCGGGGAATACCCATCACGCCGCGTGGCGCATCCGCTATGGAAAGCGGCTCATAGTCGAACATGCGCTTTAACTTGTATGCCGTTACATCAAGGCCTTTTTGACGGCCTGCTTCTCGTCCCAGCGGCTTCTCACAGCGGTTGCCGGTAATGTGACGCCGGTTTTCTGGAAAAGTGCTGATGGTCAGCATGCAACGGTTGGTACAGCCCTGGCAGCGGGTGATGGTGCTGCGATAGGTCATGTCCAGAATATCCGAGATGGACAGCATCGTGGTATTCTGGCCTATATAATGCTCGCGAGCCAGCAGCGCTGCGCCAAAAGCGCCCATGACGCCGGAGATGTCCGGACAAACCGCCTCAACGCCTGTCAGCATTTCAAAAGCCCGCAAAACCGCCTTGTTGTGAAAGGTGCCGCCTTGCACGACAATGTGCCTGCCCAGTTCCCCGGCATCGGTCAGCTTGATGACTTTGTACAGCGCATTTTTAACAACAGAATAAGCCAGACCGGCAGAGATATCCTGCACCGACGCTCCCTGTTTTTGCGCCTGCTTGATGTTGCTGTTCATGAAAACGGTGCAGCGCGTTCCCAGGCACAGCGGTTCGGGCGCAAAGAGCGCTTCTGCCGCAAAATCCTCCGCTGTATAACCAAGGGAATCAGCGAAATTTTCCAGAAAAGAGCCACAGCCAGAGGAACAAGCCTCGTTGAGCAACACAGAATCCACCATACCATTTTTAAGCCGGATGCATTTCATGTCCTGGCCACCAATGTCCAACACACAGTCTACTTTCGGATCAAAAAAAATAGCTGCCGTACAGTGGGCAACGGTCTCCACTTCGCCCTCATCTAAGCAAAAGGCTGCCTTAAGCAGGCTCTCACCATAACCGGTGGAGCAGGAACGGACAATTCGGACGCCTTCATGCAGCTGGTCGGAGAGCGCAAGCAGAGCGGAGCGGGCTGTTTCGATGGGGTTTCCATTGTTATTGGCATAAAATGAATACAGAAGCTGGCCTTCGGTGCCAATCAGCACGACTTTGGTGGTGGTTGACCCGGCATCAATGCCCAGGAAACAGTTGCCGTGATAATCGGCAAGCGCTTCCTTCTTCACCCGTGCCTGGGCATGGCGTTTAACAAAAATATCATATTCTTCCTGCGTGGCAAATAGCGCAGGCAAGCGTTTCAACCCCTGCGTCAGGGTGACGCCATTCTGAAGCTGATCTATCAGATGATCAATAGAGCAGGCTTCATGACACGGGGCTTCTATGGCAGCGCCTACAGCGGCAAACAAGTGGCTGTTTTCCGGGATGATCGCTGTCGTATCGGTCAGGCACAGCGTGTGGATAAAGGCATTGCGCAATTCCGGCAGGAAGTGCAGCGGCCCGCCAAGGAAAGCTACCTTTCCACGAATCGGCTTGCCGCAGGCCAGGCCAGAAATGGTCTGGTTGACCACAGCCTGAAAAATGGAGGCGGCAAGGTCTTCGCGGGCAGCCCCTTCGTTGATCAGGGGTTGAATGTCAGATTTGGCAAACACACCGCAGCGGGCGGCAATTGGATAAATTTGCTTGTAACGGGCGGCAAGGTCGTTTAAGCCAGAGGCATCCGTTTTAAGCATCGATGCCATCTGATCGATGAATGCACCGGTGCCGCCGGCGCATACGCCGTTCATTCTTTCTTCCGGTACACCGGCAAGATAGATGATCTTTGCGTCCTCTCCGCCCAGCTCGATGGCTACGTCTGTTTGCGGTGCGGTTGTTTTGAGGGCTGCAGAAACGGCAATGACTTCCTGCACGAAGGGGACGTCCAGCACATCGGCAAGCGCCAGCGAACCGGAGCCTGTCATGCCGACAGGAAGCGGGCAGACGGGAGCATGCTGGCGCGCGTCCTTGAGCAGTTCGATCAGGGTTTCCTGCGTTTGCGCACAGTGACGACGGTAATTGCTGTAGAGTATATTGTTTCGCTTGTCTAGCAAAACGAGTTTGACAGTTGTAGAGCCAATATCAATGCCAGCCTTGTATGAACTAAACGTATGCTGCAATTTGTACCTCGATTGTGTCCCTGAATTAAACAGAGAAGTCACGCACAAGGAGGCAAAACTCCCCTCCTGTTGTTCAATGGTGCTGGTTGATGACCAGCTGTAAATATTTTATCAACAAAAACAAAACTGAAACTAAACTTGTTTCAGGAACAGCAAGCCTCAACGTTCAAATTTGGTATAAATATAGCTCGTATTTTGCAAGCGGCATCCATTGCCTTGCGACAAAATAGTCAACAGGCTATAATGCACGTGTATAAATTGTAGCGGCGGCAAGCCGCAGCAAGAACGGAGCATGGATGAAGTTTCAATTCTGCAGCCTGAACAGCGGCTCGTGCGGCAACAGCACGTACATCGCCGCAGGCGACACCAAGATACTGGTGGACGCGGGGCTTTCGGGTAAAGCGATATCAGCCGCACTGGCGCAGATCGATGTCCTGCCGGAGACGCTTTCCGCTATCCTGGTCACCCATGAACACGTTGATCATGTGCAGGGCGTGGGCGTGCTGGCCCGCAAATATCGCATCCCCGTGTATGCCAACCTGCGCACATGGGAGAACATGCCCCGCGGCATTGGGGAGATTCCGGCGCACCAGCGGCGCGTGTTCCAAACCGAGGAAGATTTCTATGTGGGCGACCTGGGCGTCCTGCCCATCCCCATTCCGCACGACACGGCGGACCCGGTGGCGTTTCGCATATTCCATGGTGGGCACAGTGTAGCGGTAGCGACGGACATGGGGCATGTGCCCAAGCGCGTCATCCGGCAGCTGGCAGGCGTCAACCTGGTGCTATTGGAAAGCAACCACGACCCGGACCTGGTGCTGAGCAACAGCCATTATCCACAGCACCTGAAGCGGCGCATCCTGGGCAGCCGGGGTCACCTGAGCAATATCAGCTGCGCCCGGACGCTGATGGCGCTGTACGAAACAGGCGTCAGCCACGCGCTGTTGGGGCACCTCAGCCAGGACAACAACACGCCGGAGCTGGCTATGCGCACCGTATCGGAGGAACTGACCGGCGCCGGCCTCACCCCCGGGCGGGATATCCATTTGGAGATGACCTGGCGCAGCCAGGTCAGCGGCTTGTATACTATTGAGTAAGCGCGCGAAAGCCTGCTATGCATTGGCAGCTGCAAGCTTTCTGTTAGGCATGGCGCTGCCCCTGCTGCTGCCGGCAGGTGCGCTCAGAAAGGTCTTAGATGGGGGCAGTTTTTACATCCAATACGCCTATGTGGGCGTGCGGGAAGTGCTGATGCTTGGCCTGCCGGCGCTGTTCATCTATATGAAAAGCCCGGTATCGCTTCAGGAATTGAAGCGGTGCATGCAGCCTGGTACAGCGTATACAAACGGCATTGTGATGCTGTCGGCGGTGGCTTTCACGATGACAGGCGTGTTGATCAACATGGTATGGATGGCGTTTCTGTCGCGCTATGGCGTGCCGCCTATCGAGAGCGCGCTGGCCAATCCCGCTTCGGCGCCCGAATATGCCGTGGCTTTCCTGATGGCGGCGGTGCTGCCTGCGGTGAGCGAGGAGGTGCTGTTCCGCGGTCTCCTGCAAGGCGCCATCGCCCGGCGCCGTGGCACCAGGGCGGCCATCTGGATCACGGCGGTTGTGTTCGCGCTGGCCCATGCTGCTGTGCAGAGCTTTGCCGTCATCCTGGTGATTGGGCTGTTTTTAGGCGCGCTGGCTGTCCGCTATGACAGCCTGTTCCCGGGCGTGTTATTTCACACGGTATACAATGCGTCAGCTATGGTCATCATGGCGGAGGGCAAGAACATCACGCTGACATCAATCACGCTGTGCACGGTTGTGTTTTCTGTAACGGCGTACCTGCTGCTGAAAAAGGAGGGCAAGCCTGATGGAACTGATCGTTTTAGGGTGTGACGGGTCCTACCCGTCGGCGAACGGCGCCTGCTCCGGCTACCTGGTGCGGGAAGGCCGGCAGGCGCTGCTGCTGGATTGCGGCAGCGGTGTGCTGGGCAAGCTGATGGCGATGATGGACCCGGCGGAACTGTCTGCCGTTGTGATCACGCACTGGCATGCCGACCATGCCAGCGACCTGTTGACGCTGCGCTATTACCTGGAGATCGTTGGCGCTCAGCTGCCGGTGTACGCGCCGGAGGTGCCCTCCCTGCTGCGTGAGGCCTGCGCCTGCCCGGTACTGCCCTATCACAGCTTAAAGGATGGGTTTGCTGCCGATCCGTTCAGCGTGTCCGCGCTGCCGGTCCATCACCCGGTGCCGGCTTATGCGGTGCGGGTAGCCAGCGGGGATAAAGCCATCGTGTACACAGGGGATACAGCGAGTGTGGACGGCTTGCTCGCCTTTTGCGCCGGGGCGGACATCCTGGTTTGCGACGCGGCGTTTCCCACGGCTGCGTGGCAGGCGGATCGCCCGCACATCAGCGCTGAAATGGCTGCGCAGTTGGCGCGGGACAGCGGGGTCGGCAAGCTGGTGCTGACGCATTGCCCGCCCCATCAGGATGCCTTCACGCTGGAACGCGAGGCACGGGCGGTGTTTGCAGACAGCCAGTCAGCTAAACCAGGCTTAAAAATCAGGGCATGAACAGCCGCGCCTTTCACCGGCAGCGGCCGCTGGTCTGCGCTGCCCTGTGCTTTGGGCTGGGCATCTGGGCGGGCGCAACGTGGCTCAATCCCTCTGTTCCATTGATGTTGGGTGGCTTGCTCTGCGCGCTGGCGCTGTGCGTGCTGCTGCCCCGCACGGGGTATTCCGCCGTGCCGGGGGCGTGCGTCGCGATGCTGTTTTTCGGCATGCTGTATGTCGTGCCGGTGGCGCATCCACACCTGCCGCCGGAGGGCAAGTATCGCATCACTGCGCGCGTATCGGGGGAAAGCGACGTACGGCCGGAGGACGGCTGCATCCGGGCGCTGCTGCGGCAGGTGGAGGCGGAGGATGAAGCAGGGCGTGTTTACAGGCTGCCCGGCGCGTACTGGACCAGGTATGCGGGCCGGGACGCTGTTGTGCCCCTGGACGGGCAAACCGCCTCGTTCACCGGTACGCTGTACCATCCGGACCCGCAGGTCAACCCCCATGGGTTTGATTTTCGCATGTTCCTGTTGCAGAAAAACGTGCCCGTCGGCATCAGCGGCGCCAGAGACCTCATGTTCACACCGGAGGGGCAAACACACCATGCCGGCTTCTGGCTGCAGCTCCGGCTGGCGGCGGGCGACCTGCTGGATCGGGCGTTGGGAGCGGACAGCGCGCTGGCCAAGGCGCTGCTGATCGGCGACCGGACGGACCTTAGCGAAGAAACCAACCTTGTTTTCCGCGACGCGGGCATCGCCCATGTGCTGTCGGTATCCGGGCTGCATGTGGGCCTGTTGATGGCGATCGTGCTGTTTGTGCTGCGCCGGTTCCAGCTACCGGCGGCTGTGCTGCTGGTAACGGTCAGCGCGCTGCTGCTGATGTACTGCCGGCTGCTGGATTTTTCGGCGCCGGTTGTGCGCGCAGCGGTGCTCACCGTGGTGATGCTGTTAGGGCGTGTATATCGCCGAAAAAGCGATCCGCTGACCGCGCTGGCGGCGGCGTTTATGCTGGTATTGCTGATGCGCCCGCTGGACCTGTTCAGCATAGGCTTTCAGCTGTCCTTTCTGGCGGTGCTGGGCATCGTGCTGCTGGGGGACAGGCTGAATGCGCTATATGCCGCCTGGAAACAGGGCAGAAAGCATATCCCTGCACGAGACTGGCTTGTCCATGCTTATGCCGTGACGCTGGCAGCGTCGGCGTTCACCGCGCTGGCGGCGGTGCTGGCGTTTCACAGGTTTTCCTGGGTCGGCCTGCTGGTGGGGCCGTTTGCCTGTGCGCTGATCGGCTTTCTGATGGCGGCTTACGTGGCTCTGATGGCGCTTGGGCTGATATACCTGCCGCTGGCGCAGATGCTGGCAGCGCCAGTCGCCTGGATCAGCAGGGCGTTTAACGACATCATCGGCTTTTTTGCCGTGCGCAGCTGGGCTGTGACCGCGCTGCCCTCACCGCCTGCTTTGTTTGTGCTGGCGGCGTTTGCTGCCCTGGTGCTGCTCAGCCGGTATGTTGCTTTGAAGCGCCTGTGCCGCGCCGCTGCGATGTTGGCGGCGCTGCTGGTTGCTGCGGGCAGCCTGCTGTTGTTTCGGGACAATATGCCCCGGTATGTGCAGCTTAGCATGGGCAGCGCCGATGCCGCCGTCATTGAGGATACGCACAGCACCTATGTGATCGACGCCGGCAGCCATGGGGGCGACCTGGCCAGCTATCTCCTCAGCCGTGGCAGGGGCATCGACAGCTTGTTCATCACGCACCTGCACAGCGACCACGCCGGCGGTCTGCGGCAGCTGATGGACCAGCGCGTGGCTATCGGCGAAATCGTGGTGCCCCATGGCGCCATGGATGCCGCCCTGGTGGATAGCAGCGCTGCGCTGCTGCGGGAGGCGGCTGCCCGCGGCATTCCCATCCGCCACGTAGGCGCGGGGGACAGCTTCACGGGCGACAGGGTGTCCATGCGCGTGCTGTGGCCCGGCAGCCATACCTATCCGGGCAGGGACGCCAATCATTTTTCGCTGACCATGCTCTGGCAGGTGGATGGCATGAGCATCCTGACCACAGGCGACCTGAGCGCCGAATACGACCAATACGCCGCCCATCCCGCCCAGGTGCTGAAAGTGGCGCACCATGGTTCGCGGGACAGCACGTCCGATGTTTTTCTCAGCGCCGTGTCACCTCAAATTGCGCTGATTACATCATCCGACACCCATGCCGAGCGCGCAGCGGCTGTCACCAGAAAACTTGAAGCGGCAGGATGCAGCGTGTATCATACCTATGCAAGCGGAGCGTTGATCCTGACTGCGGATGGGGAGAGCGCCAGGATAACCCGGTTTTATACGGGAGGAGGGCCATGAACACAGCGGAGTTTTATGCCGAGTTAAAGCAGGGGGTTCTGCGCCCCTGCTACCTGTTCGAAGGTGAGGAGGAGTACACCAAGGAAAGCGCGCTGCAGGCGCTGCGGGCCAAGGTGCTGGCTGGTGACTTTGCCGACATGAACGAAACCGTCCTGATCGATCCGGCGGCTGACGCCCTGATTGCTGCCGCAGAAACCCTGCCCTTCCTGGCTGACAAGCGCTTTGTGGTGGTCAGGGAATGCGGGCAGCTGGCAGGCGGAAGAGGGAAAAAGGAGGAAGAGGGCGGCTCCGCGGCTTCCCCGCGCGGCAGCGAGAACTTAGCCGACTACATCAGCCGGCTGCCCGACACCGCCTGCGTGGTGTTTTTTGAGCGGGGCAAGACGGCGGCTACGCGCAAGCTGTATAAGCAGATCGCCAAGGCGGGCGGCCTCGTGTCGTTTGACACGCTCAGCCACGGTGATTTAATCAAATGGATCGCCAAGGAGCTGAAGCAGACCGGGCAGAACATCTCCCGGAAAACAGCCGAGCAGATCATCTTCACCGTTGGCACCGACATGACGCTGCTGAGCAATGAGCTGGCCAAGCTGGCGGCTTATGCCCATGGCTGTAATGTCGTCACGGAGGAGGACGTGACGGCGGTGTGCACCAAAACGGTTGAATACAAGGTGTTTGACCTGTCGGACGCGGTGGTGGCGGGCGATGCGGAGCGGGCAACCAGCCTGATGAACGCCATGCTGAGGGACGGCGAGCAGCGGTTGATGCTGCTCGCGCTGCTGCAGCGGCAGTACCGGCAGCTGCTGTTTGCCAAAATCCTGTCCGGTTCGCGCGTGGCGACGGACGAAGCGGCGCGGGTTATCGGCGCGCCGCCCTTTGTGGTGCGCAAGCTGACCGGCATCGCCCGCGGCTATGCCCGGGACGAATTGGAGTGGGCATACAGGATGCTGGTGGATACGGAGTTTCTGGTTAAAAGCGGCCAGCGCCCCGAAGAGGGTGCCTTGGAACAGGCTGTTTACCAGCTGTTGGCGCGGCGCATGGAGAAGCAACATGCTTGAGCGTTTATACAATCTGCTTGCTAAAGCCGGGCTGCCGGTTGATCAGGATACGCAAAAACAGCTTGCCGACTATGCTGCGATGCTGTATGAATGGAACGAACGCATGGACCTGACCAACGTGCCGCCCGATGAGGCCTGGCTGCGCCACTATGCCGATTCGTTGCTTCCGCTGGCTGAAACGCCCTATTTCAAAGCCGGCGCATCGATGATCGACGTGGGCTCGGGCGCGGGCTTTCCCGGGCTGGCTATCGCCATCGCCAGGCCGGACATGGACGTCTGCCTGCTGGATTCGCTGCGCAAGCGTTGCGATTTTTTAAGCGAGGTGGCGGCGCGGCTAAGCCTCAGCCGCGTGCGCGTGGTGCACGGCCGCGCCGAAGCGGAAGCGCACGGCGCGCTGCGCGCATCGTTTGACATCGCTGCCGCCCGCGCTGTGGCGCCTGTGCGGGTGTTAGCTGAATACCTGCTGCCCTATGTGAAGGAAGGCGGGCACGTGTTGTGCTGGAAAGGCCCGGCGGTGCATGGCGAACTGCAGGAGGCGGAGGCGGCGATGCGCACCATGGGCGCCGGCACCCCGGCGCTTCACCGCTTGGGGCTGTCCGATGTCGAGCACTACGTGCTGTCGGTACCCAAAACAAAGCCGACGCACCCCCGCTACCCCCGCAAAGCGGGCACGCCGTCCAGGAAGCCGTTATAAGCGTGGCTGTCTACCGCTGGGGATGGATAGAAAGCTTGTTATCTACTGGATGCATCCAATTTATGTGCTGATGGTTGGACTGTCGATGACCATGTAGCGCCATGTAGCGCCTCATGTCAAGTTGAGCGCGAAAACATTGACAATCATTAACCGTGTGTTAGAATAAGCGTGTGAGACGCTTAGCTTCTCAGAAGGCATGCAGTAGATTTTTTTGAAAACTTACTGTACAAAACTGATTTCGGAGGTGAAATGGCATGATATTGGATCATATCGATAACCTGAAGTTCTATGGCGTCTTCGATAAAAAGCTGGCAGCGATTGTTGAATTTCTGAAGACGCATCCAACACTTTCGGACGGGCACTATGAATTGGATATGGGGATCTATGTCAACGTCGGTTCCGGAACGGTACGTGATAGCGGGGATTTCGAGGTCCATCGACGTTATGCCGACCTTCAATGGGTTATCGAGGGCAGCGAAGTGATCGAGTGGGCTTCCTTAAGCGTTATGCGCAGCAGTACAGAGTACAATGAAGCGGGAGACTACCAGTTGTTTTCCGACGCTGCGGGCGAGACGGTAGCTTTGAAGCTGACACCGGGGTACTTTGCCATCTTTTATCCACAGGATGGTCATAAACCTTCTCTGCGTCTCAACCATGACGTAAGTCGAAAAGCAATCTTCAAAATTCCGCTTTAGCTCCAACCTGAATTCCCGCATGATTTATAGCATGAAATTTAGCCATTAAGCTAAAGCAATAGTAAATCTTGAAATAAAAACTATAAAAAAACAAAAAGTTCTTGACAAGCACAAATCAATCAACTATTCTAATTTTGTTTCAATGGATAGAATGTATTTTTAAAACAAGATGTAATCGGTTACAGTTAACAGGACTTAACCAAACTAAGGACAAGTTTCGGGGGATTATCCAGATGAGAACGATACAGGAAAGAGAAAAAACATGTTAACACAACGTTTAGCGCTGACAAAAAGCAAGTTGACGTTCTTGGATAGAGTGAAACGGGACAAGGTGCTGTTGCTTTTCTTCTTACCTTGTTTTATTTGGATGATTGTCTTTTGTTATGTTCCTATGGGTGGCATCGTTATCGCGTTTCAGGATTATAAAATTGCAAAAGGCATCCTTGGAAGCGAGTGGGTTGGGCTCAAATTTTTCGAACAGTTCTTTAATTCTCCTCGCTCTTTCAACATCGTGCTGAATACGATCTATCTAAGCTTTATTAAGCTTGCCTTTGGGTTTTTCATTCCAATCATTTTTGCCTTATTATTAAATGAAGTTCGCAGCCGTTCCTATCTAAAAGTGGTACAAACAGTATCTTACATGCCCCACTTTTTATCTTGGTCAATTGTAATTCTAATCTTCCAGCAACTGCTGCACCCAAGCGGCGGAATTTTCATTAGTGTGGCTTCTAATATATTTGGCATCAGTCCTGTCAATGTGTTTTCAATGCCGGAAGCAGTTCGTCCTCTTGCTTTCGTTACAGAAATTTGGAAAGAAACCGGCTGGAACTCCATCATTTACCTTGCAGCCTTGTCCAATGTGAACTCTGAACTATACGAAGCAGGCGCATTGGATGGGGCAAGCATCTGGCAAAGGATGTGGCATATTTCGCTGCCCAGCATTTTGCCCACCATCAGCATTATCCTGATTTTTAATGCCGGGGGATTGCTGAACTCTAACTTCGACCAAATGTGGTTGATTCGCAACCCCGCTAACCAGAGTACATCTGAAGTGATCGACACCTATGTCTACCAAAGGGCTATTTACGATTTACGCTATAGCTTTGGTACGGCTGTTGGGTTGTTTAAGTCGGTGATCAACATCGCTCTGTTATTGAGCACAAACTTTGTTGTCCGAAAGCTTGGGCAGGAAAGCCTCTTTTAGCTGCACGGAAGGTAGGAGAAGTATATGAGATTATCCAGATCTGATCGGATTTTTACCAGGATTAACAATGTGGTGATGGCGCTTGTCGTTGTGGGAAGTGTCTATCCGGTTTGGTATTGTATCATTCTTTCGTTCACCAACCTCAGCAGTGTATCAGTATTTGATGTGTACTTGTGGCCTGTTGAGTTTACGCTGACAAACTACCGGCAGGTTTTTAAGGATACACAGTTGCTTAACTCGTTCAGGATTTCAATCCTAAGAACTACCATTGGTGCGTCGCTCCATGTGTTGTGTTGCGCAATGGCTGCTTTTTCCCTTTCAAGGAAAGAAATGATTTTTAATAAGTTTCTGACAAAAATGCTATTGGTGACGATGTTCTTTTCGGGAGGGATGATTCCAACATATATTCTTTTAAACAGTCTGAAGCTAACCAACAATTTTTTGGGTTATATTTTTCCCGCTTTATATGGCGGTTTTGATATCATTCTATTCCGTACGTTTTTCAGGAACATCCCCTCGCAGATTTCAGAATCTGCCATGATCGACGGGGCGGGCAATGCACGCATCTTCTTTTCGCTGATTCTTCCTTTATCCAAGGCGGTAGTTGCTACGATTTTGTTGTTTTCAGCTGTGTATCATTGGAACGACTGGTTCCAGGGCGATTTTCTGATGCGTGATGAAAAACTGTATCCTTTATCAACAATTTTAATGAGAGTGATTACCAGAGGCCAACAAATAGGAGGCGGAGGCGCACCCATGGATGCCACCATTGCCAGTGTAGTGAACAGACCTACACCAACTGGTATCAAAATGGCGACTGTGGTTATAGCAATTGTTCCGATCATGAGTGTTTATCCTTTCCTGCAAAAGTATTTTGCTGAAGGTATTATGCTCGGATCAATAAAGGGGTGATAAGCAGCAATAAAAGCATATCAACAAAGTCTCAGCTCAACCTGTACGACCAAGCCATACGATGCCAACGAAAGGAAGGAAAAAATGAAAAAACTATTCGCAGTACTTCTCATTGTCTCCGTGATGTTAGGCACGATGCCGGCATTCTCCCTCACCGACACAAAGCTTGAAGATTATCCTGATGTCATGGATATGACGGGATACTTTTCAACCAGTCCCGCCTTTGGTGACGACAACCTACAGCATAAATGGTTGAAGGAAAATTTAAAAATCAACATCATAGGATCTTTCCAAACTGGTGACTCGCCTGCGAACAAGCTCGCACAGATGCTGGCATCAAACGAAATGCCTGACGTCGTTTTTGTATACGCTGGCCTTCGTTCTATTGTGCAGGAAATGATTGATGCGGGCATGGTAGCATCAGCAGATGAGTATTTTGATGTGATGCCGAATTACCTGAAATACCGTGAAGGCGCCATCAATGATTACTGGGCAAATGAGGCAGACGGCAAGCATTATATGCTACCTGGTTTTGTTCTGCCACCGGAGTATGCTGAAGAACTTGGAATCGGTGACCCGACTGTGCTTGGCATTCGTGAGGACATCATTGAAGCTGCTGGTCCTATTCCAAAGACGATTGATGAGTTCTACAATTTCCTGAAAGCCTCCAAAGAGACGCTGGGTGAAAAAGGTGGAATTTATGAAGGCTTTATCCCCTTTGGCATCTATAGTTTCCAGAACATTGACTCAGGAAATGCAAACCTGATGGCATATGCCTTTGGCTTGCCTGGCGGCGGTGTAGTTGTCGATGAGGAAAAGGAACAGATCATTGAAGCCTATCTAACAGAACCATGGGCAGAATCCATGCGCTTTATGGCAAAGCTGTATCGCGAAGGCCTTCTTGACCCGGACATTATTACGATGACCAATAGCGAATTGCTGGAAAAGGGCAAACAAGGCAAGTATGGTGTGCTTTTTGCAAGCATCTCACAGTTTGGTGACAACATCGAGGGAGCGATAGATCGCTTAGGGATAACCGCAGATTACATCACCATGGAATTGCCTGGCATTAACGGCACGGAGGGCACCAACTGGTTGTACAAGAATGCCCTGGGCAGCAGCATTGGTATTGTTTCGGCCAAGGCTGCCGACAAGGAACGTATCTTCAAGTATGTGGACTGGCAGAACACCCCCATTGGCAACATGATTACCTGGTGGGGCGGTCCGGATAAGGAAGAATCCTGGTTCTATATCAACGAGAATGGGGAAGCTGTACGCAATGGTGTCGTTTGTGACAAAATCCTTAACGGAGAAATGACCACTGATTACATCTCTCCGTGGACGTACTGGATTGCCGGCCTGGGTGTAACAATCCCCTCCGATATCAGCGCATCCATTATTGGTTCTCCCGGTGTTCGTAAATTCCACCAGGATTCCAAGGATATTGGTTTCAAACAATACTACAATGATCCCAAACTGGATGCCTATTTCCTGGCAACCAAGGGGGAAGTCTGGCAGGCACTGTATACAGATATTGCTGCAATTGTTAACGAATACCGTGCAACCTTGCTGATGCGTACTGCTGATGACGCAGAGTTTGACAAAGTACTGCAAGAGATGTACAAGGAACTTGAAGCTGCTGGCATCAATGATGTCATGGCTGAAAACTACCAGCTGTATCTGGAAGTGAACAAGTAAATTACCTCAATGCCTGGTCTCGTGGGAACCACGAGACCAGGCTGTATTTAACAGTTTTGTCTGTGCATATTCACTGGCAGGCAAAAAACATAGAGCCAATCAATGCCTATATGGTATCTGCCGTCCAATCAAGCAACGCATAATAATGCAAGCTTTTGATGCGAATTCATAATAGGCGCATGGAAAAACAACGAAGATGCGTAAGGCCCTCGTATGTTGTCTGGAGGTAAAGATGAAAGAATTCATGGACGTTTTTGTTGCTGAAAAGCCTGAGGTAACCATCAGTTACCGCAGTGGGCTCATGGTGTATGAGGAAGGGCTGCGGGATGGCATCTGGGTAGCGCTGTCCTATAGCGGCAGCGGACACCTGATGGCTGCCAATCCGGTGCCTTCACCGAGCTTTATGGACATTAAGCAATTCCCTCAGCCACAGGCATTCCGTCTGAATGTCGATGGGCAGGAT
Source organism: Christensenellales bacterium (assembly GCA_050952845.1). Lineage (GTDB taxonomy): Bacteria > Bacillota > Clostridia > Christensenellales > Aristaeellaceae > JAGVSV01. The sequence goes on along the minus strand of JBMNLP010000001.1, from coordinate 2,397,535 downwards.
TTGTGTTCCCATTGGTCGTGGGGTGGCATTGATATTCAGAAAAACGAGAAAAGCCTTGAAGCTACGGTGACGCTGAAACATCAGGTACGCGGCATTGAGGTTCATATTTGCACCTTGCTGGATGGTACAGCCATCATGAAGCGGCATATCGAGGTTAAAAACACCGCTGCCGATGCTGCCGCGTTGACCTCCATTTCTCCTTTGTCCGGCGGATATCAGATCATGCCCTATCGCCGCCATGATATTTCTGCGAGCGACAACCTGTACTGGCTTGGCTACATGAAGGAGAGCATTTGGGGCAACGAGGGATCGTTTGTCTGGCGCGATTTGCCGGAGGAAGTGTTGACCATCGCAGGGCGCTACCGCCGCGACCGGTACAGGCATCCCATGTTTTTGTTGGAAAACCTGATCAGCGGAGAAACCATGGTGGGGCAGCTGGCCTGGTCGGGCGGTTATGCCTTCAGCTTTGACCTGAACAGGGAGAGCCGGCAAGCCGCCGCCCTATCCATCAACCTGGCGCTGGATGCGCCGGCGCCTTTGCGGTTAATCGCGGCCGGAGAAACCTACCAAAGCCCGGCTGTGCACGTTGGCGTCGTGTTTGGCGGGCTGGATGAAGCGATTCAGCAGATGCATCAGCACATCCGAAAATCGGTGTTTTCCGCACCGACGCGCGGCATTTCCGGCTGGATAGAATCCGGCATTGGACCCGAATATAACATGGACAGGGAGTCTACGCTGCGGTCCCTTGAGCATGCCCACAGCGTAGGTTCAGAGGTTTTCTTCATTGATGCAGGGTGGTATGCTCCTCCTGAATTAGAGGACGAGTGGTGGCTGCGCTGTGGCGATTGGCGGTACGACAAGGATCGTTATCCCAATGGCCTGAAAGAAATCCGCGATGCGGTCAAAAGCAAGGGCATGCTGTTCGGCATGTGGATGGATGCGGAGCGAATCGGGCCTAAAAGCAAAACCTGGCAGGAAAACGAAGCATGGCGCGCATTGAACTATACGGGCAAAAGAACGGAGTCCGGCCTGTTAAACTTAGCTGACGAGAAGATATGCGCCTGGATGGAGAGCCAGATTCGCTTTCTGCTGGACGAGTATCAGCTGGATATGTTCCGCCTTGATTACAACGTCGGTTCTCAGGACGCAATTGCCTATAATGAAAAAGATGGGTACCTTGAGAACACATTTGCGCGCTACTATGAAAATGTCTACGCCATGTACGACCGCCTGCGGGCAGATTATCCCGATGTGATTTTTGAAACATGCGCCGGCGGCGGCGGGCGTACCGACCTGGGCATGACTGCGCATTTCACGCACAGCTGGGTGACAGACTGGCAGATCCACCCCAGGGCGTTCAGCATCACCAACGGGATGACCATGGCGTTGCCTCCTGAGAACGTCGATCGCCTCATCGGCGGACAAACCGCGTACTTGACGGCAGACATCACCACGATGATCCGAAACCTCATGTTTGCGCGGCCCACCATTGGGTGCTTCAGGCCGTCGCTGGCACAGTCCAACCCCATTCAGCTTGAGATCATCCGCCGTCATGTGACCCTGTACAAAGAGTTTATCAGGCCGATGCATCCCGTTTCCCTGATGTATCATCATACGCCCGACCTGACCCAGGCAAAGGACGGCTTTGGCATCCTTGAAATGGCTCACGAGGATGCGTCACAGGGCTTGTTGGGTGTTTTCCGGCTTCGGGCGAGCGGCTGCGATGAGACGATCGTATACCCCAGAGGTGTCTCTGCCGACAGAACGTACGCCGTTACCTTTGACAACTCGGGAGCGGTTGCGCAGACATCAGGGGCAGAACTGCTGCGCTCCGGCATCCGCGTGCGCCTTGGCAGCGCCTTGACCAGCGAATTGATTGTCTACCGTTCCATATAATATCCTGCGGCTGAAGATGAGAATGCGTGCTGATGGGTTGGCGTGTCTTTTGGGTCAACGCAGTGGCTTCGGTAACCGATGCCCTTTCTCATTTGTCACATGATAATACGGAAGCCAATAATGGTATCAAAGCGATTGTTACCCTCATGGCTGAGCGATATGCTCTGTGATGCTGGGGTGTTGATTGAGGATGTCATGGAATGCTTTTATTAGAGAATATTCAATATTGTCACAACACGGGGTTTCTGAAACACATTGCGGAGGCAGCATAGATGAACATAGGGATCGATATTGGTGGAACCAAAACCTCTGTTGGTCTGGTTGACAAAAACGGTGAGATTATCCTGGAGCGTACCTTTCCAACCCGTGCTCAGCAACCGGAAGTCCTTGTGGATGAAGTTGTCGATCAGACGAAGCACCTTTGTCAAGATGCTGGCATTCCATTAGCGCAAGTGCATTCTATTGGCATAGGTGTACCGGGTACAGTGGATTTTTCCACTGGGCATGTTGTATATTGCCCAAACATTCATTGGTATGATGTACAGGCAGGTGAAATGTTTTCATCTGCCTTCGGCAGGCAGGTGCTTGTATCTCAAGACTCCCGGAATGCCGCGCTTGCTGAGTTATTGTTTGGTGCTGGCAGGGAATACACCGACTTCATGTGCATTACGATCGGCACAGGCATTGGCTGCGGGATCGTGACAGGCGGCAGGGTATACCATGGCGGAATGAATACAGCGGGTGAACTTGGGCACATATCTGTTGAGAAAGATGGCATTGCCTGTCCCTGCGGAAACAAAGGCTGCCTGGAGCGGTATGCATCCGGCAACGCCATTTTTGAGCATGCGTTTGCCTTGAATCCAGAAGCATTTAACGGCTTGCCTCACCGATGTGAAACTGTGTTTGCCCTGGCCAGGAAAGGGAATCAGGAGATGTTGGGCGTGATTGAGAAAAGTGTGGACTATTTGGCGTTTGGTCTTGCTAATGCAGTAGCGATTCTATCGCCACAGGCCATTCTTATCAGCGGTGGGCTTTCGGTACATCACGATTTGCTAATAAAACCCCTGACTGATAGAATTTACCATTATGGTTACTACTCGTGGACTGTGAGGAAAATGCTGAGGGTGTTACCGGCAGCGCTTGGAAAACATGCACCGATGATTGGAGCCGCATTTTTATGAGTTGCTGGTGCTTTGTTGAATTGGGTTGGAGAATCCATTTATTTTAGAAGGGGTTTCGCCGCTAAAGATCAATCATAGGGAGTGTAATATTTGAAAATAGAGAAGAAAGGGTGGGTGTGAAACAATGGGCTTTGAAGAAAGGGTCGTGATCATTACAGGCGGAGCCGGCGCGATTGGGAGCGCGATGGTCCACAGCTTCGTTGAGCGGGGCGCCAACGTTGTTATTGCAGACATTAACGAAGATTCTCTGAAGCGCCTGGCAGCCAATGTCTCAAGCGTCAAAGGAGAAGTATTGCCTGTTGTGGTGGATGTAAGCAGCAAGGCAAGCACCGAAGCAATGGTTGAAAAGGTTTTGGATCGCTATGGCAGGATAGATGTACTGGTCAACAACGCGGGCATTAATGGCGGCCCGGAAGACAGAAAACCTATCCATGAATACAACGATGATCTGTGGCGCAGGATCATCGATATTGATTTGACCGGGGTGTATTATTGCTCAAAACCTGTCATCAAGCAGATGATAGCTCAAGGGAAAGGATGTATCATCAACATTGCTTCAATTGTCGGGCTGGTGCCGCTGCGGCTCCAATGTGCTTTTGCTGCTGCCAAAGCCGGTGTTGTCAACTTAACGAAAGCCATGGCAATCGAGCTTGCAGAGCATGGCATTCGGGTAAACTGTATAGCGCCAGGGTCTATCCTTTTTGAGGGAACCAGAAAGCTTTTTTATGCAGATCCTGCGGTTTCTGAGGCAATGCTGTCTCACATTCCGATGGGCAAGCCAGGAGAACCGGATGACGTGGCAAAATTGACCTGTTATTTAGCAAGCGATGAGGCTAAATATATGACAGGCTCCATCGTAACCATCGATGGTGGCTGGACGAGCGGGTTTGCTCGGAACTTTTGATGAAGGGAAACATTATTATGAAGGCGGTTGTTGTGAACGCTCCCGGCGATATCCGGATCATGGAGATAGAGAAACCAAAGCCCGGCCCTCGGGAAGTCCTTGCCCGAGTGAAACATTGCGGTGTTTGTGCGACAGACTTATCCATCGCTTCCGGCACCTTAACGCTTGGGGACGAAGAGGGGATGCAGCCGCATTATCCCGTGCGGATTGGCCATGAGTGGAGCGGCATCATAGAGGAAGTTGGAAGCGAAACCTGGCGGCTTCGCCCTGGAGACAGGATCATCAGCGATACCGGTTATTCGTGCGGCGAATGCGAAATGTGTCTGGAAGGTGAGTATCAGAACTGCGAAAACGGCCGCGCGATCGGCACCACAGGCAATTGCTGGCCGGGTGCGATGGCGGAGTATATGCTGATTCCCGAGCGTTTAGCTTTCCGTGTGCCCGATAACGTCTCGCTGGAGGAGGCAGCGTTGGTGGAGCCGTCAAGCATTGGCTTCTTCGGCTTGCTCAGAGCACCTCTTCGGCCGGGAAAGACACTTCTGGTCGTTGGGACGGGCGCTATCGGGTTGGGCGGCATGGCCTGCGCGAAAGGTGTCGGCATAGGCAAAACGATGCTTGCGGGCAGAAAGGATTCCAAACTCGAAATCGGTCGGACGATGGGGGCGGATGTGCTGATCAACACAACCAAACAGGATATGCTTGAAGCTGTGATGAAGGAAACAAATGGCAAGGGCGCGGACATCGTGATGGATACCACAGGAGATGGCTCTATCTTCAATACCGTGATGCAATGCGTCCGCAGCAGTGGTTTCTTGGTTATTCCGGGATTCTATGAGAAACCGCTTGAGCATGTGCTGTTAGACAATCTGATTGCCCGCAACTGTACTTTGGTTGGAGCAGCGGGAACGGCGAACATGGGAAGACGTTTGCTGGATATGCTGTCCCATGGCCACATGAGGCTAACGCCGATGATCACTGACCGCTGCAAGTTAGAGGATGTGCCTGAGTTGATGAGCGACATCAGGAAGGTCGGACCGCAGCGCATCAAGCTGATGGTCAGCATATAAGACAGCCTAAGCTACGTGGTGGTTTGTCGGTACGCTGGCTAAAGGCGGAAGGAACAGGGTTGGTATTCGTGCCTGGCGGGCCGATCGTGAATGGCCCATTTGCGTAGATCAGCTGCCTGCCATGCCAAAGCACGCAAGTGTGTTTTGATGAAAGGAGAGTCTTTGTGAACAAATACAGAATTGCTGTGATCCCTGGGGATGGCATTGGGCCCGAGGTCGTTGCGGAAGGATTAAAAGCACTCAAGCGCATTGCGGAATTAGATGGTGGATTCCAGTTTGAGTTTGTCAGCTTTCCCTGGGGATGCGAGTACTATTTGGAAACCGGACGAATGATGCCGGCAGACGGCATGAAAACGCTGGCTGATTTTGATGCTATTTTTTTAGGCGCTGTGGGCTTCCCGGGGGTACCGGACCATATCTCTCTGTGGGACTTGCTCTTGACGATCCGCAAGGGCTTCGATCAGTACATCAACCTGCGTCCGATCAAGCTTCTTAAAGGCGCACCTTGCCCGTTGATAGGCAAGAGCGAAAAAGATATTGATATGATCGTGGTTCGAGAGAATTGCGAAGGAGAATATGCGGGAGCCGGAGACTGGCTATATATGGGGCGCCCGAATGAAGTTGTACTGCAAACCGCTGTGTTTTCGCGCTTCGGGTGTGAACGCGTCATGCGGTATGCGTATGAGCTTGCGCGCCGTGAACACAAGACGCTGACCAGCATTACAAAAGGCAACGCGCTGAACTACTCCATGGTGTTCTGGGATCAGATGTTCAAGCAGATCGGGCAGGATTATACGGATGTTGCGACGAGTCAATACATGGTAGACGCGGCAAGCATGTTCTTTATAACGAAACCCGAAAAATTCCAGGTGGTGGTTGCATCGAACTTGTTTGGCGATATCATCACCGACCTGGGAGCGGCGATCGCGGGCGGTATTGGGCTTGCGGCGGGTGCGAACATCAACCCGGAACGAAAATATCCTTCCATGTTTGAACCGATCCACGGCTCTGCTCCGGACATAGCCGGGCGCGGTATCGCCAATCCCATGGCGACGATTTGGTCAGCTGCGATGCTTCTGGAGCACCTGGGCTTTGCGAGCTGGGGTGAGCGGCTCGTTGCTGCGATTGAAAAAGTGCTTGTTGAAGGGAAAACGCTGACTGTTGACTTTGGTGGCAGCGCAACAACCGCGGAAGTGGGCAGCGCGGTTGTATCGATGATATAGAGCAAATTTACTTATCATAGCGCAGTCGCAAACTTGTCTTTTTGCCTCTGGCTGTGTCACTGTTCACTTGTCGTAGCGCTGCTACGTCTGCGTTCACGCTCCTTGCCAGAGACAAAAATCCTGCGCTGCTTTGTGCGCCACGATTGCGTAATTTGCTCTAATCTCTTCCATGTGACAAGAATAGAAAAAACCGGTAGCCTATGCTCGCGAAGTGATGGCTGAGTGAATATGGGGTCAGTACAATTCCATGTTGCTGTTGAGGACCAATTGTGGGCGCAATAGAATCGTGCTTGTTTCTATTGTGCCTTCCATTACGTACCAAAAGAGATGTTCCAGCCCCATCCGCCCCTGCTCATACTGATTCTGGCATATTGTGGCTTGTACGATGCCTTGGCTAATATAAGCGCGCAGGTCTTTGCTTAAATCAGAAGTGATGAGGGTTAATCTCCTTTCCATGCCCATTTCCTTAACCGCTTCAATCACGCCAAGAGAGTTGAAGGAGTCGACGTATATGCCAGCCAAATAGGGGTATTTGCGAAGGGCGTGGATGGTTGCATCGTAGGCAACGTCTTTGCTGTCGTAATGGCTGTATGTAGCCACCAAAGAAAGGGGAGTAACAAGCGCCTGCTCCTTGAATCCTTCAAAAATCTCACTGTGGATGCTGCGCTCGCCGTAACTGCCGGAGGCAATTGCCACGGCTTGATTTGCGTTCCCCATCCTGTAGAGCAACTCCGCAGCGATCCGGCCTGCGACATGACCATGATAGCGGATCGACAGCTTGCGCGTTGAAACAGCTATATCATTGACGATTGTGACAACGGGGATTTTGCCGCGCTCTATTGCTGCAAACCCATCTGCTTGCCGAGCGCATATTAACAAGCCATCATATCTGTCCTTGGCAATGCGTTCAAGCGTATTGTTCAGAAACTCAGTACCGGCAGCGGTGTGGGCATCGCTACTCGGATAGGAGTAGAAATCCGTATGAAGGTTGAAGTCAACAAGGTCCTGCGTTGCTTGTTTCGCGCCCGCTATGATCTGATCATGGAATTCCGGAAAGTTGGTAAAGGCGACTACTGCCAGACGAACATTCTTACTGGATAGCGAACGCGCCAGGCGGTTTGGCCTATATCCTAAGCGATCCACCATCTCCAGCACACGTTCTCTTGTCTTTTCGTGGATGGTTCCTTTTCCGCTAAGAGCGCGATGGACGGTTGCGGTTGATATATTAAGAGCTTTTGCCACGTCATATATTGTTACGCGCTTTTCTGTTTTTGGGGGCATCTTCGGACATTTCCTTTCACCTGAATTCACTCAAATAATAAGCTATAATCTAACAATTAGCAAGCTACCGTCCACAATGCAATCGGGTTCCATCAGCAACTTCCGTGGATACAGGCAAGCAATGGCGTGGGTGTTTTGCCTTGCCCACCTCGGTTTGCAATCCGTGTTCTCCATCGCACCCTGCATGCAGAGGAAAACAGGGGAGAGGAATGGTAACAGTGAAAACATCATTAGCACAAGAAGTGCTTGCAAATTATCCGCGTCGCTTGTATAATAGTCAAGGAACGATTATTTAGTTGTGTTGGAAATGTAACCGCTTACAAAACGGTGCCGGTTTGCCGTATAGCCCCAAGGTATGGTTGCATTTGAGCCGGAACATGAGGGAAGAACCGTGCGAATTTCTGTAATCAAGTTGGTAATCAATATGCATCGGCTCAAGAGGCAGGTCGTACTTGATTCATAAATATCGCACTGAAAGGCGGAAGTCATGGAATTACCAACAAGCCAACGCGATTGCGTTGCGATCTACGGAAATATGGGACAGGTTGCGCGTTTGAAGCGATATGCTTTTTCAGAGGGCAAAGCCGCCGGCGTTGAAGCTGTCGATCTTGATACCGGTGGGGGATTCTCCTGCACCATTTTGCCAGGGCGCGGCATGGATATTGCCTGGACATCCTACCGCGGCATACCGGTTTCATATATGTCCAAAACCGGCATCGTATCCCCCGCTTACCATGATCCGCGTGCGTCACAGTGGCTGAAGAGTTTTTTTAGTGGTCTGCTGACGACGTGTGGTTTGGGAAATGCAGGGCCTGCATGTGAAGTAGAAGTGCCGATCATCGGTATGACGCCCTTTGGGCTGCACGGTGATATCTCAAACACGGCTGCAGATAACATTTGTTTGTCTGAACGCTGGCTTGCTGACGGCCGTTATCAGCTGAAAGTGTCCGGCCGGGTAGAAGAAGGCAGATTTCATGGCGAGCATCTTGAGATGCGTAGAACAATCCATGCCTTTCTGGGCGAGCGGAAAATTGCAATAGAGGATACGTTCAGCAATACTGGGAGTTCGGCGCAGCCGTTGATGTTCTTTTATCACATCAATCTTGGGTACCCCATTCTCAGCAAGGATTCGCGGTTCCTGTCAAAAAGCAAAAGCATTGTTCCGGCTAACAAGGCGGCAGCTGCCAACCTGAAAACATATGATCAGTTTAGTGAGCCCCTGGAAGTATATGACGAACAACAATTCTATCATGACTTAATCCCGGATGAATCTGGCTACACGACTGTTGCGCTCATCAATGATGCCATTAACCTGGGCGTTTATCTGCGATTCATGCCCAGCCAGCTGCCGAAATTCGCGCAGTGGAAAGTATGCAGGGCCGGCGAATACGTATTTGCGTTTGAGCCTGGAAATTGCCATCCGGTTGGAAGAGCTGTTCAGGAAAAGACAGAAGGATTTGAGTGGCTGGAGCCAATGCAGGTGAAGATGGTCAACTATGAAATTGGCATGTTGGATGGGGAGTCAGAGCTGGCGATGATCAAGGAAAAACTGCTGGCGTGATGGTAGTTGGTTTAATGAAGATATATAACAATTAGGTTGAAGGGAGACAAACAATGAGCATCGTGGTATTTGGCAGTTTTGTGGTGGATTTGACCAGCCGTTCGGCAGGCCTTCCCTTGCCGGGACAAACGCTTCATGGCAGTTCATTTCAATATGGCGCGGGCGGAAAGGGATCAAACCAAGCTGTTGCCGCCCATCGCGCAGGTGCGGACATCACGTTGGTCACAAAAATCGGCCAGGATTTTTTTGGCCAGGTGGCGATGGATTTTTATCAGAACGAAGGAATGAACACTGACTATATCCTGCGGGACAATTTAAAGGAAACAGGCATCGCGCTGATCATGGTCGATGAAATCAGCGCTCAAAACAAAATTGTTGTGGTGAGCGGTGCGTGCGGGAACTTTACTGCGGAGGATATCGAACACTGCAGGGGGTTGATTGAGCATGCTTCCATCCTGTTGCTGCAGCATGAAATCAATCAGGATGCGCTGTACAAGGTGATTGAGATAGCAGATGATGCAGGTGTGCGCATTGTTCTGAATCCTGCGCCAGCCGCACCGATTCCTGATGAGATACTCAAAAAAATCGACTTGATAACACCCAATGAAACCGAGGCGCAAACGCTTACCGGGATTCAGATTAACGATATAGAAGATGCGCGGCGGGCAGCCAGCGCTCTGTTGGCGAAGGGTGTCCATGAAGTGATTATTACCTTGGGAAGCCTTGGCGCCTATGTGACAGATGGCAAGCAGGATTGGATGATTGACAGCATCAAGGTGGATGTGGTGGATACTACCGGAGCTGGCGATGCATTCAATGGCGGGTTGGTAACAGCCCTGGATGAGGGCAAAAACCTGCTGGATGCTGCTCGCTTTGGCAATGTAGTGGGGGCATTATCGGTCACTAAAATAGGAACTGCACCTTCCATGCCGGACCGCGAACAAATCAGACAGCTTTATAAGGCAACATATGGATTGGATATCTAAAGGATTTTAAGGAGGAAATGAAATGGAAACATATCCACTGGGACTCAGGCGAGACGGCAGCTATTACACTCGAATTGAATGGGCCAGCCATACTGAATCAGATCCTACTTTCTGGGTCGTTAACCTGATTCGGGATGATACAGAGCGCAATGGCGGCACCTGGGGAGCGAATACGATGGGACCGGCACATGTTGTTCTGAGCTTTTTTGGGGAAGAACAGGAGGTTAGCCGTGTCCGGATATTTGGGAATGTAGGCTTAGACATTTCCATTCTTGAGGAGTTGGCAAAAACAATTGACATTTATTACAGCGATACCGACGAACCTCGCAAGCTTCGCAGGAAAGAGGACAAAATTGATGATGTGCCATGGACTTTTATCACCAGGGTGAATATGCCTAAGAGGGAGGGATGGAATGAGATTGTTTTCCCGCAGCCGATAAAGGCTAAGTACCTAAGATTTGATTTGGTTGAGAATCACGGCACACCACCCGACATTCCATGGACAGAAACGAGTGAGATCAAGATTTATCCTTAAATTTTGAGATATGATTTGGAGGTGTCAATCAAGATGAAAAAAGGAAACTGGGTCCTGATCAACCCGGAAAACATCAAGCCGTATATATGCGATGAAACGTATTCATCTAAATTGCTGACGGGCGATGAGCTGACCGGTTCGCCCCTTATCAACATCAATGAGGGGACGCTCAAAGCCGGTTGCAGAACGTCCGGCGATGCGCATGAAGAAACCGAAATTTACTATATTATCCAGTGTGAAGAGGGCTGTAGTTCTGTTTGGTTGGATGATGAGGAGGTTTTATGCAAACCTCACGATCTGATCGTCATTCCCCCGCACGTGTTCCATTGGATCGATAACACGAAAAGCAGCAAGCCCTTCGTCCTGATGACCTTTTGGCCACGGCAGGAACAAAACGGCGTATATCATGCCCGCTTAGCAGCCTGGGGTAAGTCGATGATCCAGGAAGATGAAAATTATGAAGCCAATCGAATCGTAGGAAAAGGAGATGAATAATCATGGAACCAATCAATCGTTATCTTGATCATGCCGTTCTCAAACCAGATATGACCCCGGAACAGGTCAAAGAAGCCATTCAGCTGGGCATTGACTATCAGGTTCGCACGGTCTGCGTTCATCCCGGCGACATTCCCCTGGCGCTTGAAATGTGTAAAGGAACGGCCACACAGGTTATTTGCGTGTTGGATTTCCCCCATGGGCGTGGCGGAAAGGAAACCAAGAAGGCGCTGGCTTCCCTGTATGCGAAGATGGGGGTTGCCGAGATAGACATGGTGATGAACTATGGGCTTGCGCGCGGGGAGCAATGGGACCTGTTGAGAGAAGAAATTGCGTGTGTGGTGCAAGAGGCTCATCAGCACAATGTGCTTGTCAAAGTGATTATTGAGGCGAGTGAATTAAGCCAAGAACAGATGATCAAGAGCGTTCATGCCTGCATTTCCGCCGGGGCGGATTATGCCAAATCCTCCACAGGCTTCAGCAAGGGAGGATCGACACCGGAAATTGTGCAGACGATGTTGGAGGCAGCTGATGGGAAGATCAAGGTAAAGCCGTCCGGTGGAATCCGCAACAAGAAGACAGCGCTGGATTACATACGCGCCGGGGCTGATCGATTGGGCGTAGGGTTTACATCCACCCCTGTGATTTGTGATGATCCTGCTGAATGATGAACGCTTTCCAGAACAGAAAGAAAGGGAAAAACCATGCAGAATTCAAACATTGAAGCACTTGTTTCCGGACTGATACAAAAGGCGCGTACTGCCCAGCAAGTGATTGAAGGCTACAATCAAAATCAGGTGGACGCCCTGGTGAGAGCGGTTGCAAAAGTTGTTTTTGACAACGCGGAGTCTTTGGCAAAAGATGCGGTGGAAGAAACGCGCATGGGGCGCTATGAGGATAAGGTAAAAAAGAACAAAGGCAAGGCGCGTGTCATTTGGAATGACTTGAAGGGAAAAAAGAGCGTTGGCATCATCCGCGAATTGCCGGAGGAAGGCCTCATTGAGGTTGCAAAGCCCATGGGCGTCGTCGGCGCGGTTACCCCAACCACCAACCCCATTGTGACCCCGATGTGCAACGCGATGTTTGCCCTGAAGGGACGCAATGCGATTCTGATTAGTCCCCATCCGCGGTCAAAGAAATGCAGTGCCCGTACCGTGATGCTGATGCGTGAAGCGATTGCCGCGCTGGGGGCGCCTGAGGATTTGATCCAAGTCATTGAAGAGCCGAGCGTCGAGGCATCGGCGCTGGTGATGAAATCCTGCGATGTCTGCATTTCAACAGGGGGCATGGGCATGGTACGCGCTGCTTATTCCTCAGGCAAACCAGCCTTTGGCGTGGGCGCCGGAAATGTGCAGTGCATACTCGGTAAGGACGCGGACATTGATAAGGTTGTACCCATGATAATTGAAGGAAGGGCTTTTGACAACGGCATTATTTGCTCGGCGGAGCAAACTGCCATTGTGCCCGAAAAAGACGTCCAGCGTGTGATCGATGCGTTTGTACGTGAAGGGGCATATTACATCAGCAGCAAAGAGGAAGTTGACAGCATCAGAAAGACCCTTTTCCCGGATGGCGTGATGAATAAGGTCTGCGTTGGACAGAGCGCGGCTTTTGTTGCAGAAAAAGCAGGCATCCAGGTTCCGGAAAACACCAAGGTTTTGCTTGTGAGGACGGAAAACTATGGGGAGAAGGATTCTCTTTCCAGCGAGAAAATGGCGCCTGTGATTACCCTGTATACCTATAAGACATGGGAAGAGGCTGTAGATATTGCACAGGCGAACCTGAATGTTGCCGGGTTGGGCCATAGTGTGTGCATTCACTCCCATGATAAGGATGAAATTGAATATGCGGCGCTGAAGCTGCCGGTTTCAAGGATTTTGTTAAATCAAGTTTGTGCAACTTCCAATGGGGGCAGTTTCTTTAACGGTTTGTCTGCCACAACCACGCTGGGATGCGGCAGTTGGGGAAACAACTCGATCAGCGAGAATCTGAGCTGGAAACATTTATTGAATATCAGCCGCGTTGCTGATGTAAAGCCTGGCAGTTTTGTGCCCGATGATGAGCAGATTTGGGGGAAGGCATGAAGCTGTTGGAGCATCAAGCTCTCTCTCTATTCAGCCAGTACCGGATACCGACGATGAAAAACGCTGTGCTTTCCCAGGAGGATTGTTTCAACGACGCGGTGGGTATAGAGGGCTTCCGATTTCCCGTGGTTGTGAAGGCGCAGATAGCATCCGGTGGCCGGGGGAAAGCAGGAGGCATCCGTTTTGCGGATACAATCGATGATGCCCGAAAACACTGTCAGGATTTGCTGGGGTCCGAGCTGCTTGGCCATACCGTACACCAGGTATTGGTAACGGAAAAAGCAAATGTGATGTCGGAATGGTATCTGTCCATCATCATGGATCGGGTGAACAAATGTCCGATGATCATCTTTTCCCCTGAAGGGGGCATGGATATTGAGGAGCTGGCAAGAACGCAGCCCCAAAAAATCCTGCGTTTGCCGATTGATCCGTATATCGGCGTCCAGCCATACGCCGTATCCTATCTGCTGTCAAAAAGCGGGCTTTCTCTTGCCTATTCAGATGAGCTTTACAACATCGTTCATCATCTCTATCAGCTGTTCCTGCAGCAGGATGCGCTGTTGACGGAGATCAACCCGCTTGCGGTATGTGAGGGCGATCAGAGGATCGTTGCGCTGGACGGCAAGGTAATGATCGATGACAGCGCGCTGTTTCGCAAGAAGGCATGGCTGGAAGCGCGGGAAGTGATGGTCGAGGAGGATTTTGTAAAGGAAGCCCGATCCTACAACTTCCTCTATATCCCGATTGAAAAAAACGGATCGGTTGCTGTGATTTCCAATGGTTCCGGCATGCTGATGAGCTGCATCGATTTGATTGCCAAAGAAAACATTCATGTCAGCGCGGCGCTGGATTTGGGCGGAGGAGCAACGGCAGACAGAATCAGCCAGGGCTTGCGGATCATGTTGTCCACGCCAGGGGTAAAGGCCGTGCTCATCAACATCTTCGGCGGGATCACCAGGTGCGATGAAGTGGCGCAAGGCGTTCGGGATGCGGTTCAGAATGATCTTGGCAAGGGGCAGTTTGTGATTGTGCGCATGGAAGGAACCAACAAAGAAAAAGGCGTCGAAATGCTGCATGGAATAGATAGCAGGCTCCTGATGGCGGAGGATATTCGAGAAAGCGTTGCTCTTCTTGTTGAAAGGAGGGATTTGCTGTGAGTATCCTGATCAATCAGGAAACCAAGGTCATTGTGCAGGGGATGACGGGACGGGAAGGACGGTTTCACACAGAGCAGATGTTAGCCTATGGCACCAAGGTTGTTGCGGGGGTTACTCCTGGAAAAGGCGGGCAAGAGGTACACGGAGTTCCTGTGTTTCACACCGTTCGTGAAGCCATGGAGCGCACGCAGGCTAACGCAAGCGTCTTGTTTGTGCCGGCGCGGTTTGTCAAGGATTCCGTAACGGAGGCGATTGAGGCAGGCGTTCCGTTGGTTGTTACAATTGCCGAGCATGTGCCTGTACAGGATATGATGTTCTGCCGCCGATTGGCAAGGGATCGGGGCGTTCAGCTGGTGGGGCCAAACTCGTTCGGCATCATCGCGCCAGGGAAATGCAAAATTGGCTTCATGGCGCACAGGATTTTTTCGCCGGGTCACGTTGGCATCATGAGCCGCAGCGCGACCAACTGCTATGAAACAGTCTTCCTGCTTACCCAGATGGGCATTGGCCAATCGATCTGCGTAGGAGTGGGTGGCGACATGATTCCGGGGTCAAGCTTTATTGATATCCTGCCGGAGCTGAATGCAGATGAAAACACAAAAGCCATTGTGTTGATCGGAGAAATTGGCGGCAATGAAGAAGAGTTAGCTGCGGAATACATAAAGCAGCATGTGAAAAAGCCTGTTGTTGCCGTCATCACGGGGAAGAATGCGCCGAAAGGCCGCAGCATGGGACATGCGGGAGCGATTGTGTCCGCAGATGGGACAGGCAGTGCGCAGAACAAAGAGGCTGCGTTGCGGGAGGCAGGTGTTCATATTGCTGAAAGCACGCAGCACATTGCCGAAATCCTGCTTAATCTACGGGAGGAGTATCAACTATGATTTCGAAGGAAAGGGCGTCGCGGATTTATCTGACCATGCACCGCATCCGCGGCTTTGAAGAACAGGTTGTAACTTTGTTCGAATCCAACAAGCTCAGGGGATCGGTTCATCTATGCGTAGGTCAGGAAGCGGTGGCGGCAACGGTGTGTTCCAGCCTCACGGATAAGGACTATATCACCAGCACGCACCGCGGCCATGGGCATTGCATTGCGAAAGGCGCGAGGCTGGATTATGCAATGGCGGAGCTGATGGGCAAAGCGACAGGATATTGCAAGGGCCGTGGCGGCTCCATGCACATTGCTGATTTTGAAACGGGAAACCTGGGCGCGAACGCCATTGTGGGGGGAGGCATTCCCATCGCAGTAGGCGCGGGGCTGGCTTCCAAGATGCAGAAGCGGAACGAGGTTGCCGTGAGCTTTTTTGGAGATGGCGCCAGCAATGAAGGCATATTTCATGAGGCGCTGAACTTAGCCTCTTTGTGGAAGGTGCCGGTTATCTTCATCTGTGAGAACAATGGCTATGGCATTTCTGTTCCCGCCTGGCAATCCACCAGCGTTGAGGACATCAGTGTGAGGGCCGCATCGTATAACATGCCCGGCGTGACGGTGGATGGAAACGATGTTGAGGCGATTGACGAGGCCTTCCGCACGGCATTGAAGCGTGCCCGTGCTGGCGAGGGGCCGACGTTGATTGAATGCAAAACCTATCGCTGGCTCGGGCACTGGATGGGAGACCCGCAGGTTTATCGTACCCGTGAAGAAGTGGAGAGTTGGAAAGAAAAGTGCCCCATCAAGCGCTACGGGGAAAAACTGCTGCAGCAGGGATTTACAGCCGAGGAATTAGAGCAACTCTCTCAGCAGGCGAAGAAGGAAGTTGAGGAAGCGGTGGCATTCGCGCTAAACAGTCCGCTACCCGACGCGAGCAAGGTTCTTGAAGACGTGTTTTATGAGGAGGCATGAGATGAGCAAGAAAACATACGCTATCGCAATCCGAGATGTTATTGCTCAGGAAATGCGCAGGGATGAGAACGTTTTTATCATGGGCGAGGATATCGAGAAGCTGGGGGGAATATTTGGCTGCACACGGGATTTGTACAAGGAATTCGGCACGGAACGCGTAAGAAACACGCCGATCAGCGAGGCGGGATTCATTGGCGCAGGCCTGGGAGCAGCTTGCGCCGGCATGCGCCCCATTGTCGAACTGATGTATATGGACTTTACTTTGGTTGCCATGGATCAGATTATCAACCAAGTGGCTAAGACCCGCTACATTTTCGGCGGGCGGGCGAAAATCCCGCTGGTTATCAGAGGCCAGCAAGGCATAGGACGAGGAAACGCTGCTACCCATTCTCAAAGCATGGAAACGTTCTTCGTGCATTTTCCAGGCTTGAAGGTCGTTTGCCCGTCCACGCCTCAGGATGCGGCGGGTTTGCTCCGCACGGCTATTCGCGATGACAATCCGGTGATGTTCTTTGAGCACAAGGCGCTTTATGCTGATCAAGGCGAAGTGTCCGACGATCCTGAATTCATGTTGCCCTTTGGCAAAGCGGACATCAAGCGTGAGGGAACCGACGTGACGATTGTTGCCAACCTGCTGTATGTGAAACGGGCTTTGGAAGCGGCAAAGGAGTTGGAGGATTTAGGCATTTCTGCCGAAGTGATCGATCCGATGACCCTGGTGCCCTTTGATAAGGCAACCGTGATCAATTCAGTCAAGAAAACCGGCAGGCTGGTGGTTGTGCATGAAGCGCACCGAAACGCTGGCTGGGGCGCTGAGGTGGCGGCGATGGTTACCGAGGAAGCTTTCCGGTATTTGGACGCGCCGCCTTTAAGGCTCGGAACGCTGGCATGTCCTCTGCCGTTTGCGCTGAATTTGGAGAACGCAGCAACGCCTCAGGTGGCTGATATCGTCAAGGCTGCCCGGGAAGTTTGCTATCAATAGAGGGGCTGAGAACAATGGCACAGAAGATCATCATGCCCAAACAGGGCCTGCAAATGACGGAGGGACATATCACCCAGTGGCTGAAAGCCGAGGGCGACATGGTTAAATTGGGGGAGCCGCTGTTCGAAATGGAAACAGACAAGCTCACCATCACGATTGACTCGTCTGCAGAAGGCAAACTGCTGAAGATCATACATCCGGAGGGTAATACGGTTCCCATCACGGAAGTGATTGCTTACATTGGTGAGGAAGGAGAGAAGGTTGAGGACATTGAAACGCCCTCTCCGTCTGCCGATGTTTCCGCCGAAAGGGGGGCTTCTTCCCAGGAAAACCAGCGTTTGAGCAGGCCAATTTCGATATCAACACAGGCTGGCGGAAAGTACGCTACTCCCCGCGCGAAGCTGAGGGCGCAGGAGCGTGGCATTCCGCTTGATTCTGTAAACGCTACGGGACCGGACAACCTGATCATCGAACGGGATGTGTTGGCTTACCAGCCCGTGGCGGCAAGTCCCCTTGCGCGCAAAGTTGCAAGCCTGAGCGGCATATCGCTGGACAGCGTTGAGGGATCCGGCGCGCGGGGCAAGGTCATGGCGGCTGATGTACAAAAAGCGCTGTCCGCTCAGGCTGTTGATGGCACAGCCGAGCGCCTGGAAACAGTGATTCCCATGAACGGAATGCGCAGGGGAATCGCCAATTCCATGCGCAGCAGTCTGGACACAGCGGCACAAGCCAATCACAGCATGCTTGTGGACATGAGCGAATGTGTCCGCTTGCGGAAACGGCTCAAAGATGCTGAAATCAACATCAGCTTGAATGATATTATCATACGCTGCACAGCGAAGGCCTTGGAGGAGCATCCGCAGATCAACGCCGTTCGTCAGGAGAACAACATCATCCAAAAGCACTATGTCAATGTTGGCATCGCTGTCGCCACCCCGCGCGGGCTTCTGGTGCCTGTTGTGACAGATGCGAACAAGAAGACGCTGCAGGAAATCGCTGGCGCAACCAAGGTATTAGCAGAAAAGGCGAAGTCCGGTACGATTACCCCTGACGAGCTGACACAGGGTACCTTCACCGTGACCAACCTCGGTATGCTGGGCGTGGATCGGTTTGTCGCCATTCTCAACCCGCCCGAATCAGGCATCCTGGCGGTGGGCGCAATGAAGAAACAGCCTGTGGTGTTGGAAGATGACAGCATCGGCGTTCGCCCGATGATGTGGCTCACGCTCACCTATGACCACTGTGTTATCGACGGCGCCCCTGCCGCGATTTTCCTGGGAAGAATCAAGGAATTGCTTGAGAATCCTGTGCTGCTGTTATGAGAAAGGCATCGTCATGAGCAGGGAATTTGATGTAGCTGTTTTAGGCGGCGGCCCGGGGGGATATGTAGCGGCCATTCGCTGCGCTCAATATGGCTTGCGTACTGCGTTGATTGAGTCCGGCGAATTGGGGGGCACTTGCCTGAACCGGGGCTGTATCCCCACGAAGGCGCTGCTGCATGGCGCAGAGGTGTGGGAGACAATTGAAAACGCCGGCAAGTATGGCATTGGCGTTTCCGGCGTCACTTTTGATTATGCGGCTTTGGCAGCGCATAAAGACCGGTGCGTCAGCGCCCTTCGCCGAGGCGTTGAAGCGCTTGAAAAAGCGCATGGCGTCGCAATCATCCGAGGCTTTGGGGTGCTAAAGGATGCGCATACGCTGCAGGTGGATGAAAAGAACATTACTGCGGACAAGATCATCCTGGCTACAGGATCCCGGCCTTCTGTTCCTCCCATTGCGGGGGCGGAGTTCGGGTTGACCAGCGACGATGTGCTGTCTCTGAAAAGCTTGCCTGAAAGCGCAGTCATTGTTGGCGGCGGTGTGATAGGCATTGAGTTTGCGACGCTTTTTGCCGCGCTGGGCACCAAGGTAACCGTTCTGGAAATGATGGATGAGATATTGCCGGGCATGGAGCAGAGCATTGTCCAGTTGCTGAAGAAAACCATGTCGCAGAAGAAGGTTGACTTTGTTACACAAGCCAAGGTTTCTTCGATCAGCCGGGATGGCACAGTAACCTATGAGCTGAGCGGTGAGAAGAAAACAGCATCGGGACAGGTGTGCGTAATATGCACCGGCAGACGGCCTATGACGGAAGGCATTGGTTTGGAGGCGCTGGGCATTGCCACGCAGCGTGGCTATGTGTTGACGGATGACAGGCTCCGCACCAACCTGCCCAATGTGTACGCGATTGGAGACATAACGGGAAAAATGCAGCTTGCGCACATGGCAAGCGCTCAAGGCGCTGTCGCTGCTGCCCAGTGTGCGGGGAAGGATACGCGCATGGATGATCGCGTCGTGCCCGCCTGCGTTTACACGCATCCTGAGATCGCTTATGTCGGCATGACAAAGCAGGCTGCGATCGACGCGGGATACCGCGTGAAGGTTGGGGTCTTTGACGTAGCCGGAAATGGGCGTTCTATGGTCATGGACGAACGCGTGGGGCTTTGTCAGATTGTTTCCGACGAAAAAACCGGCGAAATATTGGGCGCCCAGATCATGGCGCCGCGCGCAACCGACATGATTGCAGAAATCGCCGCTGTCATGAGGTGTGAAGGCACCATCGAGGAGTTGGCGGATACAATCCACCCGCATCCCACGGTCAGCGAAATCATCATGGAGGCATCCCATGACGTGATGGGGTTGTCCTGTCACAAGATGCTAAAGCGGGGTTTATGAATAAGGCTGAGCCCGGGCTTGCTGCCGGTCGATGGGCGTGCGGCTCGATCTCGTGAAAAGAACGGCTGCTTCTTGTCAGCAAGTGAGGAAAATAGATGAGTAATTTTTTGCATAATTTAAACAGCATGAATCCCGGGAAAGGTCAAATCGCTTTGTTCTGGCTTGGACAGGCAGGGTTCGTTATCAAAACAAGCTCCGGCAAGCTGATTGCCATTGATCCGTATCTGTCGGACTATGTGCAGCGCACAAGCCCGGAGTTCGGGCTTGGGTTTAAGCGGCTGATGCCTGCCCCCTGCCTTGCGGAGGAGCTGCATTTGGATTATCTCCTCATTTCGCATGAGCATGGGGATCATTATGATAAAGATTCCATTGACGCTTTGATGCGCAGCAAGGATTTGAACATCCTGACCACGCCGACAGTGGCGAAAGCCATGGAGGACGAAGGCCGCGATATCAGCCGGGTTGATCCGCTCCATCCGGGTGAAGCAAAAACATTTGAAAGCTTTTCTGTGCTGGGGGTGGATTGTGACCATGGCGAGCTGTCAAAAGACGCGCTTGGTTTTATTCTGGACTTTGGCTTTATCTCCGTTTACTATGCCGGCGATACGGCGCTGAATATGGAAAGGCTGAAACGCGCTGTGGAGCGAAAGCCGGATATCGCCATCCTCCCGATCAACGGCGCCTTTGGCAACCTGGATGGTATCCAGGCTGCGGAGTTGGCTGGCGCCTTGCAGCCCCGGTATTGTGTTCCCTGCCATTTCTGGACCTTCCCCCTGCACATGGGAAATCCCCAGCAGATGATCGATCATCTGCCAACGTATGCAGAAAATTGTGAACTATGCTTGTTTCAACAGGGAGAGGGGATGATCTTTCCCAGGTAAGCGCCTAAGGAGTGATCAGGGGCAGCATAGGTAACCAGGCAAAGTGTTGGCATTATGTGTTAACTATTTGAATCACAATAAAAACAATAAAAAAACAAAAGGTGCTTGACAATGTGCTGGCTGTATAGTAGATTAATTATAGAATAATATTTGTAGATGGAATTGTAATCGGTTTCAGTCCTTGAGTTACTTCATCTTGTGACATTGAACAGGAGACTAATTTAATCGCAGCGGGCAATTGCAGGATAGTACTGTTGAAGGGAAGGATGAGATACGATGACACAAAATAAAACTCTCCCAAGCAGAAGAACCTTCATAAAGGCGCTGGCGCATATCAAAGATCAGATAAAGTTACACCCATATCTGTATCTGATGGTGTTGCCCGCATTGATTTGGCTGTTCTTGTTTTGTTACTTGCCAATGGGCGGAATTGTCATGGCGTTTCAAGACTTCAAGCCGACCCGCGGTTTTTTTCGTAGCAAATGGGCGGGAATGAAATACTTTAACCAAATTTTCAGTGATCCATTCTTCTGGCGTGCTTTCAATAACACCCTCATCATCAGTTCGCTTAAGCTCCTATTTGGATTTACAGCGCCTATTTTGCTTGCGCTGTTGTTGAATGAGATATTTCATGTGCGGGTTAAAAAAACTCTTCAAACAATACTATACCTGCCTCATTTTCTTTCTTGGGCTATTCTTGCAGGTGTATTGACGAATTTGTTAGCATCGGATGGAACCGTCAACCAGATCATTATCGCAATGGGCGGTGAACCAGTTGCCTTCATGTCGAATAGCGATACCTTTCGCGGTTTCTTAGTTATTACACATGTATTGAAAACAGTGGGTTGGGGAAGCATCATTTATATCGCGGCAATTACGGGCATTGATCCAACCTACTACGAGGCGGCTGTGATTGATGGCGCGGGGAGATTCTATCAGGCAATTTATGTAACGCTTCCCAACATCATGCCCACGGTCACTGTTTTGTTCATCCTTTCTCTTGGCGGAATAATGAACGCTGGTTTTGATCAGATTTTCGTGTTAATGAATCCCAGCGTGACAGCAGTGTGCGACATTATCGATACGATGGTTTATCGTGCGGGGTTGATGGAAGCGCGGCATTCTTATGCTGCTGCGGCTGGGCTTTTTAAGGCAGTCATAGGCTGTTTGCTCGTGCTTTTCACAAACAGTGTTATTCGGGTCCTGGGTGGCGAGACCTTGTTCTGAAAGGAGTATATAAAGCGATGTTATACAAGCATAGCAGAATATTCAATCTGTTTCTGGTGGTTTTCTTCACGATCCTTACATTTACACTCCTTTATCCTGTATGGGAAGTGTTTGTAGGAAGTTTTATGACGCTTGGCGATTATGCAAGAATACCGATTAAGGTCTTACCAATTAAACCACACTTGAACAATTATCGTTCATTGTTTGCGGAAAAAAACTTGCTCACTCCCCTTATGAACACTCTATTTGTAACTATTTTTGGAACAACACTTTCATTGATCGTTACATCATGTGCGGCTTATGCGCTTTCCCGTAGATACCTGTATGGTAGAAAAGTTATGCTGCGCTATATTTTGGTTACTATGCTTTTCAGTGGTGGTCTGATGCCAACTTACATGGTTGCCAAGATGTTAGGCGTGACCAACACCCGGTGGGCACTCATCTTATTACCTTTAGTTTCATCCTATAATATTTTCGTGATGCGCACGTTTTTTGCAGGTATTCCTGATGCGATGGAAGAATCCGCACGCATTGATGGGGCAAACGATCTGGTCATCTTTTTGCAGATCATGATTCCGCTTTCGATGCCAATTATTGCATGCATCATTCTATTCACAGGCGTTGGATACTGGAACGATCTTTATACTTGTCTGTTCTATATCAGGGATGAAACCAAGACGGTACTTCAGGTTGAATTGTATCGAATGATTTCCGATTCTGGCAATACTGGGTCGTTTAGCCGTGCCACTAGCACTAGTTCATCCATGCTTTCAACTCCAATTTCGCCAAAGATGCAGCGCTTGGCATATATAGTGGTATGTACCGTGCCCATTTTGCTTGTTTATCCTTCTCTACAACGCTATTTTGTTAAGGGAATCATGATTGGCTCAATAAAGGAATAGACCTCTTGAACTGAGATTGGATATTAAAAAGCTACTTTCAACATTCAGACCAACTAGGGAAAGGAGGGATGACCATGAGATTAATGGTGGAAGGAGGTGAAAGGCAAGACCATTGAAGTCAACAGATGTTCTGGATTATTTTACCTTGGTTTCTTGTGATAAAAAGAGACTCAAATGGGACACAGCTGTTTGAACTGTATGTACCAAAAAAACAAGGAGGATTATGAAGATGAAGAAACTGACTAGTCTCATGGTTTTGGTTTGCCTGTTATTCTGTTGTATGCCTTCTTTCGCCGAGACAGGGACAACAATTGAATGGTTCATGTACGATCATTTTTCAAATGATATTTGGCAGGCATGTCCCGTCCTGCAGTATGCGCAAGAGCAAACTGACATTACCGTAAACGTCATTACTGCGCCTTGGGGAGAGTGTGACGGCAAGTTGAATCTGATGCTGGCAAATGAAGAACTTCCGGATGTCTATATGTGTTTCTGGTATCCATGGACGAAAAACTTTGCCGACTTGGTGGAAGATGATGAGATCGTCGAGATCACCGATATGCTGGACAAGTATCCTAACCTAAAGAAATATATCTACGGCGAGGAATCTTTCAAGCAGTTGTTTGTGTATGACGAGAGCGGCAAGGAGCACATCTATGGTGTTCCGCGCTATATGGCCAGCATAGTCAATAGCAACATAGCTATACGAAAGGATCTTCTTGACAAGTATGAGTTGGCTGTGCCTACCACATGGGACGAACTGCACGATGCGCTTGCTTTGATCCGTGAAAAAGATGACATTGCGGGACTGACGTTCGGAGCCTCCGGACAGTTGGTTGAATTTGCTGCTCCCTGGACGCGAGGCACCCATCATATCAAAGGCGAGGATGGAAGTTGGGCATATGAGGAAACGACGGAAGGATACAGGGCGTTTCTTGCATATTTTGCAAAATGGTATGAGGAAGGTTTGCTTGACCCGGACATGTTTTTAAGTTCTGGCGCACTGCACATTGAAAAGATGGCTGCAGGAAAGTGCATTGCTTCTTGGCAACAGTGGAATCCCGACTTTGTTTCCCAATATCGCGCCCCGTTGAATGAGAGGGGCGCTGAAATCGCGCTGATTCCATATCTGACCGGACCTGAAGGCACGGAGACCTTTGGAGGCACGGGTGCCGCGACGAAGGGTGGTACGGGTTCTTGGCTGGGTTGGCAATTGATCAATGCCAGGACTGGAAATGCAGAGAAGGTTTTGGCTTTCTATGACTTCCTTCTTGCAAACGATGGAATTCTCACACGTAAGGGTATTGAGGGTGTGCACTATAAGGTGAATGAGGACGGCTCGACTACTTGGCTTGACGCTTATTACGAAGAGTTGGAACGTCCAAACAGTTGGAATTTCAAGTATGATACTACAACTCCTCGCTTCTTCATTGACTATCTTAACGAGGAGGTTGGACGTTTGTCACCGCTTTGCGATAATGCTGACTTGATTAACGAAGGATGGGCAAAGGTTCTTGCGGCGCAGCGTGTTAATGCGCCATATCTCCATCAGTTCAGCACTGAAAACTACATTAATTTCAATCCCAATGTGATGACAGTTATCGGAGAGTGGCGTGATGCTTTCTTAAGTGGAAAGCGCGACATCAATTCCGATGATGATTGGCAAGCCTACCTGGCTGCTTTGGATGAAGTTGGGTACAGCAAGATCATTGCCGATTTGAACGAGTGGATGGCTGCGCACGAGTAAGTAATCGAAAACCAATCGCTACTAGACTGTCAGGAATGCCCCTGCGAGGTTCGGAGGGCTTATAGCCCTCCGAACCAATTCCAAACTGGCAACGAGTACAGAGATTCGGTAAACCTTGCGTAGCATAGGTTTCCTGAGCGCCATAGGCGGGGGTTCTGTACATGAACAGAAAGAAATGCGGAATGACCGTAAGGAGAATGTTTTCATGAAACGGAAGCGTATCACACCTGCTGATACACTGAGCAGGGGCTGGAAATTGGTTCATGATCCGGATAATATCGGAAAAGAAAAGGAATGGTACCTGGGCATTCCGGATGATGGCGCTGTAGCCATTGAAGTTCCTTGCTTTGTGCATCATTATCTGCCAGACTGTCCGGGAATTGCCTGGTATCAATGTGATTTCACAACGGATATTAAACCAGATAATGATCATTTGGCTTTTGTTAGCTTTGAGAGGGCGGATTTTCTTTGTGAAGTATGGCTGAATGGTGTAAGCCTGGGCACGCACAGGGGAACAGAGAACCCGTTTTCATTCGACGCATCGGAATCGCTGAACCCAGCAGGAATGAATCGGCTGTGCATACGCGTATCAAAACCATATACGGAAGCGGTAGACGGCTATACTTTTCGGGAGATTCCCCATCGAAATCAGCTGCCTTCCGGCTTGATACCAGGAACTTGTTATAATACCTATGGCATTGGAGGGGCTGTAACGCTGTTGCTCCTCCCGAAAGTTCGCATCATCGATTTGTATGTCAATGGAAATGTAAAAACCGGTTCAATAGATATAGCGTGCTCAATTATCAGCGAATATTCGCATGCTGTCACATGCGGGATTTCCCTGCTGGCAGCGGAAGCGCGCACCGATATTGTTTGCTCGGACGAAATACTCAATGTGCTCCTGCAGCCTGGCGAAACCGTCATTCATCGCTCGCTGCCCGTTTCTGAAATGCGGTTGTGGGATTTGGACGATCCCTGGCTTTATGTTGTTGAAGCGGAGATTCAAACGGAATTGTCGGGGCATAGAGCCAGCAAGCGTTGCGGTTTCAGAACATTCATGGTTGGTCAGGACGGGTATTTTTATCTCAATGGTCGCAGGATTTTGCTGCGTTGTGCGCACACCGGGAACTGCATGCCCGGATCTACTTGGCTTCTTTCAGAGGATCCTTCATTGTTGCGCAAAGATTTTAGCATGGCAAAGGCTGCTGGTCTGAACATGGTGCGCTTCATTTCGGGTGCGGCATTGCCTGAACAACTAGATTTGTGTGATGAACTGGGTCTGATGGTCTATGAAGAGCCGGTGTCCAGTTGGCTGCAGGGCGACGGCCCGCGGTCAAAGGAGCTCTATCTGTATGATCTTCTGACCATGATCAAGCGCGATAGAAGCCATGCATGTATAACCATCTGGGGGCTTCTCAACGAAACTGTTCCCGATCCGCCATTTGGGGACTGTTGCTTCATTGCTCGCGATGCCATTCCTGACGTGCGCAAGTTAGATGAAACCCGCTTGCTGCTGTACAATAGCGGCAGATTTGATCGTGATCCTTCGGTGGGCTCGGTCTGCAATCCTTATTCACACCATTGGGAATGCCTGTGGGATGGTGAGGATGAGCAGTTGAATGGCCAGGTAGTGCATACTCCCGGCGATCCCGGGCCTACCTGTCGCAAGCTGGGCGACAAGCATTTTTATCCGAGACAGCCTCATAGCCGCAAGGATATTGAATTCTTCCGCAGCATTGGCAGTGATACGAAAAAGCCCTTCTTTCTCTCGGAATATGGCGTGGGAAGTCTGTTTGATGTGATTTGGTTGTCCAGAATATTTGAGCAGAAAGAGTTTGACCCGCGCTATCCGGATGTAAAAATGGTCTACCATATGGCAAATTTATTCTTGAATGATATAAAACGGTATGGTTTTGATCGTGAGTTTGCTTTTCCAATGGATATCATGAGGGAAAGCCACCGTCTGCACAACCGCCATCGAGAAATCGGCTTTGACATCTTCCGTTCGAACCCATGGTGCTGCGGTATCAGCTTGACCGGTTTGCTGGATCATTCGATCTGCGGCGAAGGCCTTTGGACCCTGATGCGGGAATGGAAAAAAGGTATCGCAGACACTTTGCAGGATGGATTTGCACCATTGCGCTGGTGTTTGTTTGTTAGTGAAACGCACTTGTATTCCGGTGTTCCGTTCACGATTGAAGGTGTTCTGGCAAACGAAGACGTGCTCAGGGAAAAGGAATACCCCATCGGGCTAAAAATCGTCAGCAAAGACAGCGACATCGTTTGGGAGGATGCGTTCACGCTGACCGTTGGGCCTGAGGATATGGCAGGCTTGGCAGTTCCGGTATTCAAGAAAGAGATCCTGCTTGATTTAGCCGAAGGTGAATACACCATCTGCGCGGAGATTTTAGAAGGGGCCGCTGCCACCAACGGACGGCTGAACTTCTTTGTCTCAGAGGACAATAGAAGCAGCACGCAATTCCCCAAGGTGGTGGACATTTCCATGGGTGAAGAGGCAAGAAAGCTCTTGGAACGAAAGGGTGTGGAAATCATCGGTACACAGGAGGTTTCCGAACCCACGTTGGTATTGGTGGGCAATATCCCTGAGGCGGAGAAGCAAGACGCATGGGAAATAATCAGACAGCTGCTGAAAAAAGGGTGCAGTGTATTCGTTGCTTCTCGCTTTGCATTTTCCAAAGGTGAGGAAATGAATGCTTGGCTGCCGTTGGAAAACAAGCCCATGAGTATGCCTGTTCACAGAGGGCCTACGGACTGGCTTTATCACAAGGAATACCTTGCGAAGCGCAACCATCCATATTTTAAAAATCTTCCCACCGGCATGATGAACTGGGACTATTATCGTCACCTGATCTGCGGTGCATATTTTGCTCATGAGAATGGGTTGCCGGCACAGGATATCGCCTCCATTTGCTTCGGCATCGGCGAGTATTGTGACGATGGATATCAGGGCGGTATGAATATATGCAGCTATCCTGTTGAAAACGGAAGGTTGATTCTGAATGCATACCTCCTGTTAGAAAACCTGAACATGAATCCGGCTGCCGATCGCCTTTTGCTGAACATTCTGAATGCGGAATATCGCTTACTTCAGGGAGATATGCGCTAATCCTGCCCCTGGCGGGCAAACGCATACATGCTGATGCCCGCTGCCACCGACAGGTTCAGCGAATCGATGGCGTCGCTGTGGGGGATCACCACCGCTGTGCCCAGGCTGGCAAAGGATGCTGGCAGCCCGCTGCCCTCGTTGCCCATGATCAGCGTATAGGGGGCGCGGGCATTTTGGGCGGCGTCCTCCAGGGGCATGGCACCGTCCAGCATGAACGGGTACAGCGCCCGGCCCGGATGCTCAGCCAGATAGGCTTCGAAGCTGTCATACTCCGCAATGCGCATGGAAAAGGCGGCGCCCATGGAGGCGCGGATCACCTGCGGATCGTTGGGATCGGCACAAGGGCGCACCAGGGCGACGTCCACAAAATGAAACCCAAGCGCTGTGCGCAGGATGGTGCCCAGGTTGCCCTTGTCTGCCGGGTTGTGCAGCATCAGATGCCGCGCATCCTTCCACAGGGGATCGCTGCTTTTGGTGACCACGGCAGCCGCAAAGCAGTTTTCTTTTCGGGACAGCCTGCCGAGCAGCCGGTCGGCTGTTTCGATGCGGATGCCGTGCTTGCCGCAGAGAAAACGCACCCGCTCCATACCGGCATCCTCAATCATCTTGCTGCTGACCAGCATGCGGCGCACCAGGTCGGGCCGTTTGGTCAGCGCCTCCAGCGCCGGGAACAGCCCCAGCGCGTAGGTATAAGGCAGCCCACGGCTGTAGGTTTCAAGGCTGGCCATGCATGGCCTCCAACAGGTCCTGAATCAGCCGGACGGCCATGTCCTTGCCGTCGGCGCCAATTTCGCCCACAGGGCCCGCGCAGGAGGGGCAGCCATTCAGGCAGGCGCAGTTTTTGATCATCTGGGCGGCGTGGATCAGCAGCGTATCGCGCATGTTGTACGCCTTTTCAGACAGCCCGATGCCGCCCGGGCAGTTGTCGTAGAGGATCAGGGTGGGCTTGTCGGTAAAGGGGCTTTTCACCTGGTAGCTGACGGCAATGTCCCGGGCGGCGCACATCAGGTACAGCGGCGACACGATGCGCAGCACATTGCTCACGCCTAACATGCCGTTTTGCAGGCTGTCCTTGCCGTATTGGGCTGCCTTTTCGTCGGGCAGCGTCAGCCAGGCAGCGGTGGTGTGCATGTCGGTTTCGGGCAGGCGGACAGGTCCGTGGCCCAGGCTTTCGCCGGTATCGAACTTCATTTTTTTGAACAGCTTCACCAGCGCGGTCACCTTGATTTCACCGCGGGCGGCGTTTCTGTCCTCCTCCTCAATGTCCAGCAGGCTCAGGCTGACATTGAGGTCGGCGTCCGTATAGTAGTCCACATCAACCCGGCGGATGAAGGCTTTGCAGGCGTCAAAGTCCAGCTGCTCCACCTGGTATTGCGTGCCCTCGTGGAGGTAGATGGCGTTTTCATGCAGCAGCATGGGCACGGTAAACCGGTCCATTTCGCCCACTACCCGCACGTTGGCGGGGTCGGTGATGTCCATGATGAGGAAATTCTCCGTCATAGCCGTGCGCAGGCTGATCTCGCTGGCGGGAAAATCCTCTGCAGACCAGTGCCACACCCCGCCCACATGGCGCAGGATGGCTGCATCCTCTAAGTATTGCAGCATCACATCGGTGCCCGGCGCGTTGCCAAAGCGCTCGTCGTCTTTAAATGGCAGCTCGTAGGCGGCGCACTTGATGTGGTTGAGCAGCACGTACAGGTTGTCGGCGTTGAGCAGCGCGTGTTCGGGCGACTGCGTGAAAAAATACTCCGGGTGCGTGATGATATACTGGTCGATGGCGGCGCTGGACGCCACCATGATGGTCAGCGATGCGCCCTTGCGCCGCCCGGCGCGGCCCGATTGCTGCCAAGTGCTGGCGATGGTGCCCGGATACCCGCATAACACGCAGGCTTCCAGCGCGCCGATGTCGATGCCCAGCTCCAGCGCGTTGGTGGATATGACGGCGTCCACCCGCCCTGCCCGCAGCGATTGTTCAATGTCCCGCCGCTCGCCGGGCAGGTAGCCGCCGCGGTAGCCCCGCACGCGGCCTGAGCCGCCCAGCGGGTCGGCAGCCAGCTCTTTAAGAGCCTTTGTTAAAACCTCCACCTGCACGCGGCTGCGCGCAAACACAATGGTCTGTATTTTGTTGAGCAGCAGCTGCGAGGCGATGGCGCGCGTTTCGTGTAGCGCGCTTTTTCGGATGCCCAGCTGCCGGTTCACCACCGGCGGATTATAGAACACCACGTGCCTGGTGCCGGTGGGCGCGCCATTGTTGTCAATCAGCGTGACAGGCCGGCCGATCAACCCCTGAGCCAGCTCGGCAGGGTTGGCGATCGTGGCGCTGCACAGGATAAACTGCGGGCTGCTGCCATAAAACGCGCACAGCCGCATCAGCCTGCGCAGCACGTTCGCCAGGTTACTGCCGAATACGCCGCGGTATGCATGGATTTCATCGATGACGATATAGCGCAGGTTTTCAAACAGCTTCACCCACTTGGTGTGGTGCGGCAGGATATTGGCGTGCAGCATGTCCGGGTTGGTCACCACCACGTGCCCGGCCTGGCGGATGGCGCGGCGTGCCGAAACCGGCGTATCGCCGTCATATGTAAAGGTTTTGATGTCCACATCCATCAGCGAGATCAATTCATACAGCTCCGCCACCTGGTCGGCGGACAGCGCCTTGGTGGGAAACAGGTACAGTGCCCTGCTGTCCTGGTTGCGGAGGATGGCCGACAGCACCGGGATGTTGTAGCACATCGTCTTGCCCGATGCCGTGGGGGTTACTACCACGATGTCCTTCCCATCGCGCACCGCCTCAACGCTGGACGCCTGGTGGCTGTACAGCGCGTGAACGCCGCGTTTTTCCAGCGCCTGGCGGATGCGCACGTCCACAAAGTCCGGATACGGTGCGTAAACAGGCGCCCTGGCGGGCTGGGTGTGCCAGTGCGTCACGCAGGATATAAAGCGTTCATCGGTTTTCAGCGCATCGATCATCTGCTCGAGGTTCAAGGCGGTTCCTCCCCTGTTGGCTTAATGCGAGTATAGCAAATCAGCTCCGGGTGAACAAGGCGCAGGCATGGCAAAAATGACCGAAAGCCGCCATGTGGCGGTAGCCTGACTTGAATTTTTGAATTTTCTTTGCATCATGGCGCTCTGTAAGGTATAATGTAAAAGCCTGGCGGCGCAAAGCCATCGCATGGCTGTCGTTTGCCGCAGATCTTTCTACCAGCCGGGCAGAAACGAGGTATTGGACGATGAAACAAGCTACGGTGCTGCGCATTGAACAGCGCGGCGTGCAAACCAAAGGCGAAATCAAAAGCATGAGAAGGGCGGGCATTTTGCCTGCATCGATATCGCGCAAAGGCAGCGAGGCGATCAGCTTCTCCATTAAAAAGGATGACCTGGCCAAGGCGCTGGCTGCAGAGGGCATGAACAGCGTATTCCAGCTCAACATGGAGGGCAGCAAGCCGCTCACAGCCATGGTGCGGGAAATTCAGTATGCCCCTATCACCAGGGACTGGCTGCATGTCACCTTTCAATATGTATCCCTCACGGAAGAAACCCATGCCGATATTCCCATCAACATCATCGGCCGGGATGACGTTACCTACAAAGGCCTGGAAGCGCTGCAGCAGCTGGATATGCTGAATGTCCGCGGCCTGCCCACGGATTTTCCGAACACCATCGATATCACGGTGTCCGAAATGGGCGCGGGCGATCACCTGTACGTCCGCGATGTCGAACTGCCTGAAGGCCTTGTATGCACCACTGATCCGGACAGGATCATCTTCTCGGTCAGCTACCCCAGGGCGCAGGAGGTTGTCGAGGAGACACCCGCCGAGGATGGCGTCGATGCAGCCGATGCCGCCGCCGAAGGCGAGGCAGAAACAGAAGCCGATTAATCCCTACGCCGCCTGCAAAACAGGCAGCCATCCCTGCAGCAAACCGCCGCGCACAATCGATATGCGCGGCTGTTTGTGTTGTGGAAAGTGCGTCAGTCGTCAAGGTTTTCAAAGAAATCGTCTTGACGCAGGTCATCACCTACCAGCGAGCGGTAAAGGCCGAAGCGCGTGGGGCTATAAGGCCCGGTTGCTTTAACCTGGTATTTCGGGTTGGCGGAGCGATGTTGCGCAAAGGCCTCCTTGGCGACTTCCAGCGCTGTGACGCCCCCGCGCATGGCAATGGGCTGCTGCCAGTCGATGGTGATGCTGTTCTCATGATACAGGTGCAGATAGGCTTTCGGCACATCCCAGACGCCATGCTGCTGTGCGCTGTCCGGGTACATCGTGGGATCCGGAGCTGCTGAAAGCGCGGCGGCAGCTGCCCTGGCTGTGACGACGTGCGCCCGGTGCCCGTATTCCCCTTTCAGGTCATGCGTCAGCAGCACCTGGGGCTTGAGCTGCCTGTACAGGGCTGTCACATAGCTGATGACATGTTCCTCCCCTCCCCATAGATCAAAGCTCTTCTTCAAGCTGCTCATAGCGCGGTCCTGGAACGAGCCGATGAAGGGGTAATGCTGAATGCCTGCCGCCCATAAGCCATTGAGCAGCTCGCTGCGCCGCAGCGCATTGGCGCAGGTCATATAAGCTACCGCCACCTTTTTTTGCCGTTCAAGGGCATAGTAGGGAATCGCCCCGCCCATCCACAGCAGCTCGTCATCCGGGTGCGCCACCAGGATCAGCAAGTCCGCCTGCTCGAGGGAAGGCTGCCAGCGTTGCACCCAGGCGGGCGGATGCTCCCCGGAGAATATGAAGATCTCGCTGATCGAAACTACGTGGGCATGGCTATTGATTTGTACAGTCAGCGGATGATCGCCTTCAAACGGCAGGTAGCGGTGGGCATAGCCCGGGCCTACCTGGCGGTGGATTTCCCGGTCGTCTGACAAAACAACCAACGTGTCGGGATCAGCCGCAAAGCATAGGTAGATGCCCCCCTGTTTGGTTCCTGCCGGCAGCTTGATGACGATCTCGGCTGTGTCCTTTCCGTAGCAGGTCCAGGCGGTTTTATACCTTCTGTCAAAAGCCAACTGCCGCTTTTCCTTCAAGCCGCGCATGGCAAACCGGCATTGGGCGGTGATGTCCTGCCCCTGCTCCGCCAAGGCGGGCAAGCCCATCAGGATCACCAGCGCCAGCAGGGCAAGATAAACCGAATGCCTGTACCATGTCCGTTTCATTGCATCTCCTCCATTATTTTAGCGGCGGCTTCAAAGTTCCGCCATCGACAAAATCGGCAGGGAAGCGCAGGTTGTGGTCGGTAAAATCTGCCTGGTTGATCTGTTTGTTCAGGATTGTCGCTGCGGCTTTGCCGATGTCGATATAGCGCTGGCGCATGGAGGTCAGGCTGTCGGGGCTGATGCCGTCAAAGCCGGTCAGTGAAAAGGGGAAGGGCTGCGCGCCGTGTTTGTCGGCATAGGCAGCCCGGATGGACAGCGCCATGCTGTCGCTGTCGCATACAATGGCGGTGACGCCCTGATCTGCCCACTGCGACAGCACGCGCGTGATCTCTCGATGGAACTGTTTGGTTTTGTCTGGCTCAGCGATATTCTTTGACGCCTGGAAATGCTTGAAGCAATGGCTGACATCTGATGCAGCAAGCGCTTCACAAAAGCCGATATACCGATCCCGGACGGATGGCGTCGTCGCCACGCTGACTTCCGCAGCGTAGGCGATGCTGCGGTGCCCGGCTTGCAGCACGCGCTCCGCCAATTCGCGCATGGAGCGGTGGTTGTCGGTCTGCACGCAGGCGATCTTCAGCCCGTCCAGGCGTTTGTCAATCAGCACCAGGGGAAAGTTGGCCGCACGCAGGCGAATCAGCTGGTCGACAGGCAGCCGGCTGCCGATGCTGGGGTAGTAGATGATGCCGCTTACCCCGTTCTCCACACATCGGGCCAGGGCGCTGGCATCCAGCCCTTCGGTGTAGTGGGTGTTCAGCAAATTCAGGCGCTCGGCATGGATGCCGGTCTGGCTGATGATGCCGTCCAAATACTGGTAGATGCCCGGCGTTGCCATGTCAAACGGCGCTACGATGGCAACGCGCCCGTTGCTTCCATTGGCAGAGGCGTCGTATACGTCTGCAAAGGGGGAGGTGATGTCTAACTGCGGCGTCTCCGCCACAAAGGAACCGGCTCGTGCCTTGCGGACAATCAGCCCGCGCAGTTTCAAGTCGGCCATGGCGCGCTGCGAAGTGATCCTGCTGACACCGTACTGTTGGCTCAGCTGCGCTTCGGTGGGCAGGCGGTCGCCGGGCTGCAGCTGCCCTGATGCGATGGCGTCGAGTATGTCCTGTTGAATCCTGCGGTAGAGTGGTTCCGACATGCCTATCCTTTCAAAGAGCCCACCATGGCGCCCTTTACAAAGTGCTTTTGTAAGAAGGGATACACGCACATAATGGGCACCATGATCAGGATCACAAATGCCATGCGCAGCGATTCCGTCGTCACTTTGCTTGCCTGATGGAAAAAATCCGAACTGCGCCCCGCCATGGCGCTGCCTGTTTCGGTTGTAACGGCGGTGGTGGTGATGTTGGTTTGGGTAAGCAACTGGTTCAGCAGCGTTGCCGCCGGGGTCAGGTGAGGCTTCATCATGATAAAATACTGCCCGGAGAACCAGTCGTTCCATGCCCCTACGCCAACGTACAAGCCCACCGTCACCATCACGGGCAGCGATACAGGCAAAACCAGCTGGAACAGGATGCGTACCTCGCGCGCTCCGTCGATGCGGGCAGACTCCGCCATTTCCGCGGGGATTGTACCAAAGAAGGAGCGCATAATCAACATATTCCATACGCTGTACAGCCCCGGCAAAATCAACACCCAGTATGTATTGAGTATTTTCAGCTGGCGGTAGAGGATGTAGGTGGGGATCAGCCCGCCGCCGAACAGCGTGGTGAAGTAAAAGTAAAACACCAAAGCTTTTCGCCCCGGCAGGTTGGGGAAGGTCAGCCCGTAAGCCAACAGCGACATCAAAAACAGCGAGGCGCTGGTTACAATGGCTGTGCGCGATACGGTGATCCATATCGAGTTGAGTAGCGTGGGGTGTTGCAGCGCTTCCGTGTAGTTATCCAATGTGAACGCCCGCGGCCACAGCACAACGCCCCCGCGCAGGGTGTCGGTTCCCTCATTGAAGGATATGACCAGCACATAGTAAAATGGAAAGAGGATGGTTACGCAAAACAGCGCCAAAAATGCCAGGATGGCTGCCCGGCTCAGGCGGCTGCTCAGCCGCTCGCGGTGGTGACGAGCGCGTCTTTGGCTTACCATAGCGACACCTCCATCGTGCGGCGGGAGATCCGGTTGACGATGATAATCAGCGCCATGGTGATCACCGATTTGGTCATGCCGACTGCCGTGGAATAGGAGTGGTTGCCTTGCAGGATGCCGCGGTGTAGCACATAGGTGTCCAGCACTTCACTCACGCGCACCGTGGCGCTTGTCTGCAGCAGCAGGATCTGCTCAAAGCCGGCGTTTAGTATGCCGCCCAGGCTGAGAATCAGCAGCACGCCGATGGTGGGCAGCATGCAGGGCAGCGTGATGAACCAGGTCATCTGATAGCCGCGGGCGCCGTCAATGTCGGCTGCCTCATACAGCTGCGGGTCGATGTTGGTGATCGCAGCTAAGTAGATGATGCTGTTCCACCCGGTTTCCTTCCACAGGCTGGTGATGATGAGCATGGGCAGAAACAGGTGCTCCTGCCCCATGTAAAAGATGGGCTCTGCCGCAGGATTGATCATGCGGCGCAGTTCGTTAAACAACCCCTGATAGGGGGAAAGGATTTTGTACACCATGGCAGCCACCACCACCCAGGAGATGAAGTGCGGCAGGTAGGAAATCGTCTGCACGGCGCGCTTGTATTGTCTGTTGCGCACGGCGTTGATCATGAGCGCCATGATGATGGGCGCAGGAAACCCCAGCACCAGCCGCGTGATGCTGATGCGCAGCGTATTGGTGAAGGCGTTCCAGAAGGTGTTGTCGCTTAGAAACCGGGAAAACCATTTGGTGCCGACCCAGGCGCTGCCCAGGATGCCGCGGCTGTACCGATAGTCCTTAAAAGCGATCAGCAAGCCGTACATGGGCAGATAACAGAATACAAAGAACCACAGCACAGCCGGCAGGATGAACAGGTATACCTCCCGGTGCTGCCACAGCCGCTTGCGCAAATCGCTGCCCCTGTTTTTTGTCGATATGATGGCGTGCATGGCCTCTCCTTATCGGGTTGTAATCAATGGTATTACACCGCCCTGCCAGGCAGGGCGGTGTAAGGGCGATCAAGAATTAGAATGCGTAATTATCGGCTTCCGGACCCATTTGCTTCAGCTGCTCCTCGATGTATGCGGCTACTTTATCAACGCCTGCATCGGTGTAGACTTTGCGGATCCCGTCGATCACCGCCTGCACCTCTT
Source organism: Christensenellales bacterium (assembly GCA_050952845.1). Classification (GTDB taxonomy): domain Bacteria; phylum Bacillota; class Clostridia; order Christensenellales; family Aristaeellaceae; genus JAGVSV01. The sequence goes on along the minus strand of JBMNLP010000001.1, from coordinate 2,361,368 downwards.
CGTCGGATTCCATGAAATAGGCGCGTCCTAATTCCTCGCCGATGCTCACGGTGCTGGTCATGTCCTGGAAGTCTGTCCAGCCTTCATAGCTCCGGGCCAGCTCGTTGATGCTGATTTTGTCTACAATGACGCGCGGGCGCATTTCGTCCATCAGTTCCTCATAGAGCTGGGTGGTCGGGCTCTTTGCTTCGCGTGGTTTGGGCCACAGGGTGTTCTCCATGTTCAGCAGCACAAAGCCGTTGAACATGTTGATGCCAAAGTCGCTGCGCACCTTGGGGTTTTCATCTACCTTGGCCTGGAAGTCCTCCTTCACCTGGGGGTATCCTGCGTCCATCGTGTAGGTTTCGTCGAGTATGCCGTACTGGTTCAAAAGGTAGCCTTCGGGCGTGGAGAGAAAATCAAACATTTCAAGGATGGCGCGCAGCTTGTCCTCGGGGATATCCTTGCGGAAGAAGGTGAGCCCGCCGCCTGTCCAGCCATAGCCGTACACGTCCACCGTGGGGTTGCCATCCTGGTTTTTCAGGTTCAGGCGCACCCATTTGCACTCAGGATGATCCTGTGCGTAAAGATCCATGTATTGCTTTGACGCATAGCCTGCATCCACCGCCATCACGGCATACTTGCCCTGCGCGACCTTCTGGTCGGACATCTCGGCGGACTGGGAGAAACATTCCACGTCGATCAGGTTGTCCTGCACTAACTTGCGCATGATGGCGACGCGCTTCTCGGGGAAGTCGGTAAACAGGTAATGGCTTACCTTGCCGTCCTCGTCCTGGCGCCAGCTGGAAATGGTGTTGCCCAGCATGTAGTTGTAGATGTTCGCGTGCCGCCAGCCCAGGTGGGCGGCGCTGATGGGGATGATGGGGTTGCCGGAGAAATCCTTGATGCCTGCATCACGGATTTTGACCAGGAGTTCGTGCAGCTTGTCCAGGTCGGTCACGTCCATGCGGTCAACGCCCACCGCTTTCAGAACATCCTCCCGCGCGTACAGCGCATCGCCATAGGCGGTTTGATACTCTTCCTGCTCGGCATTGACATAGTTGGGAATGAAGTACAGCGCGCCTTCCGGATATTCCTTGTCGTACAGAATGTTGCGCTTGGCTGTTTCCGATATATATTTGTCATAGTTTTCGTACAGGTTGGGGTAATCCTTCAGGTAGGGGGCGATGTCCTTGATCATGCCTTCCCGGGCTGCGTTCAGCAGCACATATCCTTCACCGCCCGCGCCGATGCCCCAGTAGGGGGCGTTCACGACGTCGGGCACCGTGTCGGCTGCAAACATGGTGTTCAGGTATTGCACCTCGCTGACGCCGCCGCCGGTATCTGCCATCACCAGCGTGATGCCGAAGCGTTCCTTGATGATGTTGGCAATGGGGTTGTCCGCCTGGTTGGTGGGGAAGCCTGCCGCGGACCCCTGCCAACAGGACAGGTAGGTTACTTCATACTGCTCCGGGGCTGCCAGCGACGGCAGCGCGCTCACAAGCAGTGCTGCAATCAACAGCAGGGCTAACCAGTTTTTCTTCATGGTGAACTCTCCTTTAATCAATGATCATGTTGAATGTGTAGGTCGTAATCAGCCGATGTGGATACCGTTTTGCATGGCATGCCTCCCTTCTATGTGCGCGGTTGGAAAAGCGATCGGTCTGGTCTGCTGTGCGGTTGACTTGCTAACTGATATGGCAGCATACGGTGGATTCGGCGGACCTAATTGTCATATCAATTAAAGTCATGGACGACTGTATTTCCTACCCATAGTATAAAAAGCATGTTTCATTTTGTCAAGCGTTTTTCACATTTTTTTGATAAATTATAATCAAAGGCACATATTGAGATATTATTTGTCATATCAGTATGATATAGATAGCTGTATTTGACATATGTTTGTCTTGTACACGCAGGGGCTTCAAACATCCGGCTGCGGCAGCACGCAGTGCCAGGCGCGGTGGTCGCGCAGCAGCAGCGCGTCGGCTGCCAGGGGGCCGGCGGAGCCGGCGGCGTAGTTGGGAAAGCCGCTGCCCGATACGGGCAGGGTGTCGCTGATGTTCTCCACAAATGCCCAGGCGGCCTCCAGCTCCTCCCAGCCGACAAACAGCGCGCCGTTGCCTTGCAGCGCGTCTAAGATCAGCGTTTCATACGCCTCGGGGGAATTGCCGCTGTAATGGCAGGTGTGGCAATAGCTCAGCTCCGCCCGGCGCATGGCGAACCCGCTGCCGGGCTGCTTGGCGTTGAACTGGAGGCGCAGGCCTTCATCGGGCTGCACCTCGATGATCAGCAGGCTGGGCCCCAACCCCTCAAACACGGGGTATACCGGCACGCCTGCCGCGCGCTTGAACTCGATGGCGACGCGGGCGCTGCCCTGGCCCAGGCGCTTGCCCGTACGCAGGTAGACCGGCATGCCGCGCCAGCGGTCGTTGTCCACATGGGTTTTCAACGCGGCAAAGGTCGGCGTGGCGGAATTGGGGGCGATCTGCTCCTCCTCCCGGTAGCCTTTCAACATGCTGTCGCCGCTTTTGCCCGGCCCATACTGCCCCAGCACGATGCTACTGGCGGCGCTGTCCGGCGTGTACCTGCGCAGTGCGCGCAGCGTCTTCACCTTCTCGCGGCGGATGTCCTCCGCACTCAGCGATTTGGGTGCGTCCATCATCACCAGCGCCAGCAGCTGCAGCACATGGTTTTGCAGCATGTCCTTCATGACGCCGGCATGCTCGTAATACCCGCCGCGCGTGCCCACACCCACCGTCTCGTCCAGGGTGATCTGGATGTTGTCGATGTGACGGGCGTGCCACAGCGGCTCGAAAAAGCCGTTGCCGAAGCGCAGCGCCAGGATGTTGCGGATCATCTCCTTGCCCAGGTAGTGGTCGATGCGGCAGACCTGCCTTTCATCCAGCTGCGCCATCAGCGCATCGTTCAGCGCCGCGGCGCTGGCCAGGCTGGAGCCGAAGGGCTTTTCGATCAGCACGCGCACGTTGGGATCGCCCTTCTCCACCATGCCGGCGGCAGCCAGCCGGTCGGCGATGATGCTGAAAAACGCCGGCGCCGTTGCTAAAAAGTACAGCCGCACGGCCGGCATAGTGAACGCATGTTCAGCCGCCTGCACCTGGGCGCACAGATCGGCGTAGGCGCCGGCGTCCTCCTGAAAATTCAGCTGGTGATAGGTGATATGCGTCAAAAAACGCTCCAGCCTGTCCGGCTCGCTGCCGGCTACCGTGAACGACAACAGCGAATTGCGCGCTGTGTCCCGGTAGGCGGCGTCGCCCAGGCTGCGCCGCCCGACGGCAAAGACCTTCAGCCCGCCCGGGAGATGACCTTCTGCTTGTAATGCATACAGCGCCGGCAGCAGCTTTCGGTGCGCCAGGTCGCCCGTGGCGCCAAATATGACGAATATCAATGCGCGATTGTTCTGGCTCAATGTCAACCCCTCCGGTGTTGTGGCATTTCTGATTTGTTGCTCTAAGTCTTGCTTGCATAGTCATTATGAATAGGCAGCAGCAGGGTGTCAAGCAAGCGGATCTATCGTAGACAAACACCGTCTAAACCTGTAAAATCAAGCCATTCATTGCGATTGGAGGGACATCACATGCTGATCCTTGCCTGCAACGTGGGGAGCACATCGCTGAAATACCGCTTGTACAACTTAGGGGAGGTTGAGAAGGAGTTAGCTTCCGGCCAGTTCAGCGGGGTGGCGCGCGCTAGCGGCGCCAGCCGGCAGCAAGCCGGAGATGTCCTGGAGGAAAGCAGCCTGCCTGCCCCGGACTATGCGGCCGCCATCGAGAGCATGCTGGCATTTTTGGGAAAAACAGGTGCCTTGCCCCCGGGCAGCCTGCCTGGCTGCGTTGCTTTCAAAACGGTGGCGGCGCTGGGGTACACGGGCGTACAGCTGCTCAACGAGGATGTGCTGGATGCCATGGCGCAGCTGAATGGCTTGCTGCCTGCTCATAACCCGCCCTATATCAGCGCCATCCGACAGTTTGCCCGCCGGATGCCCGGCGTGCCGCTGGTGGGCAGCTTTGAAACGGGCTTTTTCAGCGACATGGAACCCGAGGCATACCTCTACCCGCTGCCCCTCCGCCTGGTGAATCAGGGCATCCGCCGCCGCGGCGCGCACGGCGCCTCCCACGAGTATGTGGCGCAGTGGGTAGCACAACGGGAAAGGCGGGATGACTTGAAGCTGATCTCCTGCCACCTGGGCGGTTCGTCCTCGCTGGCGGCTGTTAAAAACTGCCGCGGCGTTGACACCACCATCGGCTTGTCGATGCAGACGGGGCTGCCCCACAACAACCGCACCGGGGATATTGACCCCTGCCTGACCCAGTACCTGCACCTCAGCCTGGGCATGAGCCTCGATGACATTCAGCGCATGTATGCGCAGGAAAGCGGGCTGCTGGGGCTGTCGGGCGGCTTGTCCGGTGACATGCAGGCGCTGGAGGCGATGGCTAAAGATGGCAATGTGCAGGCCGCCACCGCGGTGGACGCCTTTTGCTACCAGGTAAAAAAGCAGATCGGCGCCTTTGCCGCAGCGCTGGAAGGCGTGGACGTGATTGCCTTTGCCGGCGGCATCGGGCAGCATAGCGCCGGTGTACGCGAAAAGGCGCTGGCCGGGCTTGGTTTCATGGGTGTAGCGCTGGACAGCGAAAATAACGCCGCTTCCCTGCCCGACAGCCTGATATCCCGGCAGGGCGCCCCGGTGCGTGTGTACATTGTCGCCACCAACGAGGAGATCATCATCGCCCGCAAGGCAAAGGCTTTTCTTGATACCAAATAATGGGGGACAGGGCGTACAAAGCTGTGTGGGCGTATCATAGTGCATTGATTTTCGCTGCGGCGTTTATCATAATGAAAGTGAAAAATGATCTGTGGAGGTATGGATATGCGTGTAATGCTTGTTGGCTGCGGCGGATATGCGGCCTTGTATGCTCAGGAGCTGTTGCAACAGCAGGCTGGGCAGATGGATTTTGTGGGCATTGTTGACCCCTACGCCGCGCAAAGCAGGGTATATGGCGATATCATTGCCCGGGATATCCCTCTGTACGACACCATGGAGGCATTTTACAGCGAACAACAGGCTGACCTGGCCATCGTATCCACCCCCATCGCGCTGCACCACGCGGGCGCGCTGGCTTGCCTGAAAAACGGCAGCCACCTGCTGCTGGAAAAGCCCATGACTGCCACCGTCAGCCAGGCCCGGGAGGTTGTTCAGGCGGCACAGGTGGCGGGCAGAAAGCTGGGCATCGGTTTTCAGCTGTGCTACGATCCCGTCATGCTGCGCCTGAAAGAGGAAATCGACGCAGGCAATCTGGGCAAGCCCGTGGCGTTGCGTTCGATGGTGCTCTGGCAGCGCAACCACGCCTACTATGCCCGGTCCGGCGGGTGGGCGGGCAAAAGGACGCTGGCGGACGGCACCCCCGTGAACGACAGCATCCTCACCAACGCCACCGCCCACTACCTGATGAACATGCTGTGGCTGACAACGCCGGGCTTTTCAACACAGCCCGCGCTTTCCTGCCAGGCACAGCTGGGCCGCGCCTATCCCATCGAAACCTTCGATACCTGCGCGGCAAGGTATGCTCTGCCCGCCGGCTGCGACGCGCTGATTTATCTATCCCACGTGGCAGGCGCTGCCCAGGAACAAAACCCCATGATGGAGTATACCTTCGAAAAAGGCACCGTCCGCGCGGCATACGCTGAGGGGCGGGGCGGCCTGCGGGTCACCGTGACCGACCACGCCGGGCAAGAGCGGGAGTTGGGCTATACTCACGAAGGCGTGGCGATGAAGCTGAAAGCCATGATCGACGCCGTCATGAAAGACGCACCGCTGACCTGCCCGGGCGAAGCCGGCCTGGCGTCCATGATATCCAATGACATGGTGTTTCAACACGATTTGGCCGATGTGGAAACTTTCCACCCCATCGTTGATGATGGCGATGGCATCTGGGCACCCGGCGTAGGCGAAACGCTGCGCGCGGCGTATGAGGATAGGGCATTGCCCAAGGAGATGGGGAAGAGGTTGCAGGGGTAAATTTGTGACGATTGCAATCGGATTGACCACAGTACACATTGCTATAGGCGACAGAGACAACACCAGTTTATGGAACAGCAACTGTGTGAAATGCGCAAGTTGTAGCCATGAACATGATTACATATATGGAGCAGTTGAACCAATCATAAACAGATTATATGAATGTGTTTTTAAGCATCTTTCGATTTGTATTTGCTCAGGAGAAATCATTTATAAAGCGACCGATTTGTCTTGTTTGCTCTGTTATAGCAACCACATCAGCTCCAACATTAAGAAATTGATATCCCATTTCAACCAATTCTCTTGCCGTTCCACAGGTTGCTACTGTGCCTGCAAACTTCCCGTGTTTTCTGCATGTTTCCGCAATTAGTCTCCGGACTTGGTTAACTTCTGGATGATCAAGCTGTCCTGATACACCAATACTGTGTGAAAAATCACCCGGTCCAAAAAAGAGCATGTCGATGCCATCCAATGATGCAATTTCATCCAATTCATCAAGAGGCTCCGGATCCTCTATCTGTACAACGACAAAACGTTCTGCATTTGCCTGTCTGTTATAATCCGCCTGAGGTATCATACCGAATTTGGCATCAGCATTGCCGCCGTCCACAGGGCGTCTGCCAATAGGATAAAATCTTGTTACGCGTACAACGTTACGCGCATCCTGTGCTGACATGATATGTGGTACCATGATTCCTGATGCGTCAAGTTCAAGAGGACGAATATAATCGCTGTAACTTCCCCGGGCTACCCGCACAAGTATGTCTGTATTGTATGCTTTTGCCGCATATATCTGTTTTTCAATAACACTCCAGTCATTCGCTACATGTTCAACGCATGTCCAAATACATGGAATGCCATTCATGGCAGCTATTTCTACTACACGCGGGTCGGTCGTATTGACCTTATATGAAAATACCGTCTTCCCGCTCCTTAACATTTCCAGCACCCGACTTTTTCGCATTTCCATACTCGTCATTCCTCCTGCTATTTTTATACCCATAGTTTAATCTTACAAAGTAATCCCGAAATTAAGATCGCCTGTATTGCTGTACGAACAGATCTTGGCTGTGGAAAATGCTTTCATAAACTGAATTATTCATGCATTTACGAATTCGCTTTTTCAAGTATCCATGTAAAAAGAGCCGAACTTCCTGATGGAAGCTCGGCTCGCAAAAGCGTAATTACTTCAGCGTTTCTTCGTAAAGCTTCTGATACTCGTCAACAACCTTAAGTCCGCCGGCACTTTCCCATTCCTTTATAAAAGCGTCATAATCGTTATCCACGGTTTTGCGGCCAAGTATAACGTTCAATATAAAAGCATCTTCGATGGTAGACAAATCGCCAGAATAGGTGGAGTATGCACTGTTTGTACCCATGTAAGCGAAGTCACGATCTATATATGTCTTTTCCTGATTTACAGCAAAGGCAGTCGCATCCAGAATACGCGAACTCAGGGTCTTGATAGGTGCAATATTGCTGGGCAGTACGCAGTAGAAACTACGGGCGTCCTTAGCGATATCCAACGCGGTACGCTCATTCTCGGTATACCACTGATCATTGCGCTTATATACACCAGTATCATCAAGGTACCAGTTGGCGCCGTGCTCTTCTACTTCACCGAAGTTAGTCATCAGTGCCAGTTCTTCATCCGTGCAGAATGCGTTGAGAATCTGCATGCCCCGGATCATCTGCTCGTCAGTTGTATCACAGCCGAAGTAATACGGGTACTGACCGGTATACAGAGATGGATACTGCATGGCAGTGCGGACAACACCTTCGTTGTCTTCTACTCCGTAGAAAATATCTACATTATATTGCGGGAAGAATTCGGCAAATGTATTCAGACGGCTCTCATAATAGTAGATAACAGGCATGCTCATCAGACCGTCTTTTGCTTTGAGAACGCATTCCTCATAGTATGGCGTATATCCCTGCCAGGTTGCGAACTCGGGTTCAATGATTCCTTCGGAATACCACTGTGCTAGTAGTTTCAGCGCTTCTTTATATTCTTCAGTTTGGCAGCCGGCTACGATTTGACCATCCCTGTTGTAGTAGGCTTTCGGGAAAGCGCCATACGCAGCAAATACTACGCTGAAGCCAAAGAAACTTCCGTTGCCGGTGGAACCTATACCGTAGGTATTATTCTCGCCATCTCCGTCAGGATCGTTAAAGGTGCAGTATGTAAGAAAATCGTGTAGTTCATCCATGGTTTTTGGAACTTCAGTAGCACCTGAAGCTTCTAACCAGGTCTTGTTGATGAGATAAACATAGGGAGATACTCGGGATTCGGCGGTGTATGGAACACCCCAGATTTCTCCATTGTAATACATCTGCTGCTTGACCACTTCTTCGCCGACCATAGTGGTAACGAGATTCATCCAATCCGGCATATATTTGTACAAAAGATCTTCAGGAATGGAGCGGATGAGGCCTTCTTCAACCAGCGTATCACGCTCAAGCTGGCGGCTCATCATGACATCTACTGTGTTGCCGCTGGCAAAATACAGGACCATTTCTTCCCTGTTTGCCCAGTCGACTTGTGCTTTGGTGATGGTTACGTTGAATTTTTCCTCAAGGACCGATTTGATTCTGTCATCTTCTGGAATAGGATCGCCTTCATTGCCAGTATAACCCATCCAGATCAGATCAAGATGCTCAGGGTATTCTGTGTTTGCTTCAGCAAAAGCCGTCAGGCTATACGTCAACGACAAGAGCATGGCAAAGCTAAGTAAAAGTGCAATAATCTTTTTCATGGGAATCCTCCTTTGTCATTGTTCATCTGTCCGGTTTGCCACAGCAAAGCCGAACATTTTGGCATTTTGCAGCTTAAACCGTATTACGGCTGGTTTTCCTCGCAACATGCCAAGGTCGTTTTGTTTGTTCCAGGTATATGGTTGCCAGTCGATGTCTCCTCGCATATCATCTCCTTCTTCAAGTGTTCTTCCCATAATATGGACATCATTATTCACTTCAGGGTTCAGATTTGAATAGTATACTTCTGCCCTGATACGCCCCAGTCCATGTGTATGTCCGTTTATAAGCAGACAATTCCCATCAAAAATGAAAGGCTTCGACCAGAATTCACCTTCCGTGTCTGCTCTGAGTCCCCCAAGTCTGTCCTTCTTCCATGTAGCCCATAGATAGCCCGATTCAGCTGTCGGTAATCCATAAAACCATTCATGGAATGTTCTCTCGTGATAATGATCTTGATACAGAATAGGTATACCGATTCGATCAGCTAGTGGAACCATGTTATGCATGGCATAGAATGCCTTGATTTCCTTCCCGTTCAAGTCCCGACCGTCCGTTACATATTCCCTTGACACCCAATCAAATGCCCGACCATCATAACTGACCGCCATGCGAATATTAAACAAATCGCTACGGTGCATATAAACCGTTGGAAATAGCAGCCTAATGGATTCATCGTGCGGATAAAAACAAAAGCCGTTTGTGTAAAAATCCGCATCCAACGGGTCTTCATTATCTGGACGAAACAGCACTTGTGGGGATGTAAAAGTCTTCAAATCATCGCTTTCCACCCGCATAATGCAACGCCCGTGACTGCGTCCGCGCAGGTACCCCACGTATTTCTTCAAAAACGGATCATAAGTCAGGATGTTTTCGCTGTCAAAGAATCCGTCAATTCTGCCGTCACAGGTATCATGCCAATGAATGCCGTCTCTGGACATGCCAACGGTTATATATGACCTTTCCTGCGGTGTTCTCTTGTCATCCTCGCCTTGCTGTTCCTCACATTGGTCGTAAAATGCCAGATATTTTTCTTTTTCACCAGGTTTATTCAGCCCAATACCGTACCCGGGTCCGTTTAGAGTTAGGTTTGTCGGATGGCCCTGCCATTCCCAATACCCCAATTCCGGCTTTTCCCATTGCAAGCCATCTTTGCTTTCAGCATATCCCATAAAGGAGCAGTCAGTGTTTTCACCTTTGCCGGCCCATGTTATATCCTGCGCTGCGGTTCCGGGGGAAACCGAGTACCAGAATCGGTACAATTTATCTTCTTCGTCATACTGAACACTGGCATAACTGACCAATGCTTCCCATTGCCTGTTTGCCTTGATGCCGAAAGACATCATTTGTGCCTGTTCTACTTCAAACCGGACGCCAAAAGGCGCCCTGTAGGCAAAGCTGTAATCCTTGCCCCGTGGATAAGTAACTTGCCATTTTTTCTCCATGGCTTCCATCTGCGCTTTGCCTTTTTCGGACACTTTCGCCATGTCAAAGCAGCGCTGTATTCCACCGATCTCTATTTCCTGCCTGTTAAGCAGCAGGCACTTTTTTAGTATTTCCATAGCTATCCTTTCACTGCTCCCACCATGACGCCTTTGACAAAATACTTCTGTACAAAAGGATAGACGGCAACGATAGGTCCGATGGTAATTACAATGGTAGCTGCTGTAATCGTCGCAGAAGGCGGCATGGTTTTTGCAGTCAATGTATCAAAGTACTCGGAGTTCTGCAGTTCCACTTCGAACAGAATTCGGCGCAGAAGAAGCTGCAACGTAATGTTGGCTTCCCCTTTAAGATAAATGTATGCATCAAACCATGCATTCCAGTGAAAGATTGCATTATAAAGAACCAGCACGGCAAGAATAGGCATGGAAAGCGGAATGACAATTCTGGACAGAGTCTTAAAAACACCTGCGCCGTCCACATATGCGGATTCTTCCAGTTCTCGTGACATCATATATAGAAAATTACGAGCCAGGATGACGTTCCAGGCGCTTGCCAGACACGGAAGGATGAGCACCCAGAAGGAACCTTTAAGTCCCAATGCAGAGATGACGAGATAACTGGGAATAAGGCCACCGCCGAAAAACATTGTAAAAGTGATGAGCGCCATCAGCACTTTTCTGAAAGGAAGCGTAGGTTTACTAAGCGAATAAGCGCCCGCAAATGTGACCAGTACACTAAGTGTTGTTCCAACAACTGTTCTTTTTATAGTATTCCGATAAGCCAGCAGCACACTGTTGGATTTAAATATAGTCTCATATGATTTCAGCGACCACTCCCACGGCCAGATGAACAACTCATCTTTTATAATCTGCTGATTGGTAGAAAAAGACTTGACAACCAACTGCCAAAAAGGGTATAGAAAGGAAATCGAAATAATCGTAAACAACATGGATAGGAAAATATCAAATCCTGTTATCTTCCGTTTCATAACCGCATCCTCCCGTTACCATAGGGCATTCTGCTCATCGCTGAGATGCTTGACTACCGTATTCGTAATCAATACAAAGATAAGACCGACCACATTCTTGAATAATCCAACCGCTGTTGAAAAACTGTACCTGAATTCCTTGAGGCCTATGCGATATACATAGGTATCAATGATATCGCCAACTTCCACTGTCAGTGGATTCATCATGTTATAAATCTGGTCGAAGCTGCCACCCAGAATATACGCCATCTTCATGATGAACAAGATAGATACCACTGGCATAATGGAAGGCAAGGTAATGTATCGCATATTCTGAAAGCGTGTGCTGCCTTCAATGTATGCTGCCTCGTACTGCTCAACGTTCACGCTGGAAATAGCCGATAGATAAATAATGGAATTCCAGCCGACTCCCTGCCAGATGCCTGTAATGATAATAATCGGCCTGAACCACGAAGGTTCCGTCATAAAGTCGATGGCTGTTCCACCCAATGCCTTGATGATAGCATTGATGACACCGCGCGACGGAGACAGGAAATCTATGAAGATGGATGCCAATATAACCCAAGAAATAAAGTGCGGTAAGTAACTGATCGTTTGAACTATTTTTTTGAAGCGGACAAATCGGATTTCATTTAAAAACAGCGCAAAAATAATCGGTGCCGGAAAGCTGAACAAAGTCTGCAGCAGACTCAGAGTAACGGTATTCTTCAGAACACGAGTAAACGAATAGGAATGAAATAAGTCATAAAAATGCTTAAACCCGTTCATACTTGTCCAGGGACTACCCATAATACCGAGTTTGATTTTATAATCCTTGAATGCAATAATGATTCCGTACATAGGAGCATAGCTGAAGATAAGGAAACAAGCCATCATAGGTAACAACAAAACATAGTAAGGAATATGCTTCTTTACTCGCTGTGCAAGCGGCTTTTGTTTACCGTACATGTATCGATGCTTCATACAACAGAACTACCTCTTACTGAACAAGTTCCAGATAGCATCTATCTGTGTGTCTCGCACATTTATAATATCATATTTTGTTTTTAAGTCAAGGACCCATATATAAAATGCCAGCGAAAACATCCTTTCCAAATAACTCTTTCTAAATAACCTTTACATTTCCGTCCACCTTGCTATAATGGAAGGGCAATGACGGGGACGGGCGCGGCAAGGTCCGGCAGAGAGCCGGGGAAGGTGGAAGCCCGGCGGGTACAGCCGATAGCCGGATCACCCCTGAGTACGGGCTAATCCCCCGCGGCGGCCGCCGTTACCGGCGTAGAGCGGGCAATTATATTGCCAAACTGGGTGGTACCGCGGAGCATCAATCCGTCCCATAGGGGGGCGGTATTTTTTATACGGAGGAACAGTGGATGTATCAGAAGGTAACAACGGACATGGACTTTGTCGGCCGCGAAAAGCAGGTGGCTGATTTCTGGAAGCAGCATCGGATCATGGAAAAAAGCTTCCATCATCGGGACGGGTGCGAGCGGTTCACCTTTTATGACGGCCCGCCGACCGCCAACGGCAAGCCGCACATCGGCCACATCATCACCCGCGCCATCAAGGACCTGATACCCCGCTACCACACCATGAAGGGAAAAAACGTGCTGCGCATCGCCGGCTGGGACACCCACGGCCTGCCCGTCGAGCTGGAGGTGGAAAAGGCGCTGGGGCTGTCCGGCAAGCCGGATATCGAGGCCTACGGCATCGAGCCCTTCATCCGGCAGTGCAAGGAGAGCGTCTGGAAATATCTGGGCGAATGGCAGGACATGTCCGAGCGCGTCGCCTACTGGCTGGACATGGAAAACCCCTATGTCACCTACCATGACAGCTACATCGAAAGCGTGTGGTGGAGCATCCGGCAGGTGGCTGACAGGGGCCTTCTCTACCGCGGGCACAAGGTGATCCCCTATTGCCCGCGTTGCGGCACGGCGCTGTCCACTCACGAGGTGGCTCAAGGCTACGCGGAGGTGACCGAGCCTTCCGCCTTTGTCCGTTTTCGCGTGAAGGACAAGGAGAATACCTACATCCTGGCCTGGACAACCACGCCATGGACGCTGCCGTCCAATGTGGCGCTGGCGGTCAACGGCAAGGAGGACTATACCTGGTTCCGCCTGCGCGGCGATACCTGCGTTATGGCCAAACAGCTGCTGCCCCAGGTATTTTCGGCAGAGGACTTAGCCGAAATTGAGGAGATTGAAACCGTCAAGGGCAGCGCGCTGGTGGGCCTTGCCTATGAGCCGCTGTACGCGCTGGCGGACGTCAAGGAAAAAGCATGGTATGTAGTCAGCGACGGCTATGTCACCCTCAGCGACGGCACGGGCGTCGTGCACATCGCGCCTGCCTTCGGCGAGGATGACGCGCGCCTTGGCCGCGACCATGGGCTGCCCTTCGTGCAGCTGGTCGACCCGCAGGGCGAGTTTGTGCCGGATACGCCCTGGGCGGGCACGTTTGTCAAGGACGCCGATCCCATGATACTGGACGACCTGGCGGCGCGCGGCCTGCTGCTCAAAACCGAGATGTATACCCATAACTACCCGCACTGCTGGCGCTGCGATACGCCGCTGCTGTACTATGCGCGCGGCGGGTGGTTCATCCGCATGACCGAGGTCAAGGACGAACTGGTGCGCAACAACCGCTCCATCAACTGGTATCCGGACAACATCAGGGAAGGCCGGATGGGCAATTTCGTCGAAAACGTGATGGACTGGGCGCTGTCCCGCGAGCGGTACTGGGGCACGCCGCTGCCGGTGTGGACCTGCAAGCAGGGGCATATACACGTGGCGCAATCCCGCAAGGAGTTGGAGGACATGGCTGCTGTGCCCTTTGACCTGCCCGAGCTGCATCGGCCCTGGATCGACCGGGTGGTGCTGCGCTGCCCCGAGTGCGGGGAGGATATGCACCGGGAAAAGGAGGTCATCGACTGCTGGTACGATTCGGGCAGCATGCCCTTCGCCCAGTGGCACTACCCTTTTGAAAACCAGGACAAGTTCAAAGAAACCTATCCTGCCGATTTCATCTGTGAAGCGGTGGACCAGACGCGCGGCTGGTTCTACTCCATGCTGGCCATCAGCACCCTGGTGTTTGAAGAGCCCAGCTATAAAAACTGCCTCGTGCTGGGCCATGTGCAGGACCGGGACGGCCGCAAGATGTCCAAGCACCTGGGCAACGTGGTGGATCCCTGGAGCGTGCTGAATAAGCAGGGCGCTGATGCCGTCCGCTGGTATTTCTACACAGCCGGTGCCCCCTGGCTGCCCAGCCGGTTTTACGATGAGGCGGTCAGCGAGGGCCAGCGCAAGTTCATGAGCACATTGTGGAACACCTATGCCTTCTATATCCTCTATGCCGATATCGACCGCTTCGTGCCCGCGGAACATCCCCTGGCGGAGCAGCAGCTGACGCTGATGGACCGGTGGATATTAAGCCGGCTCAACTCCACCATCCGTCAGGTGGACGAAGGGCTCAGCCAATACCGTATCCCTGAATCGGCATGGGCCATTGAAAAGTTAGTGGACGAGCTGAGCAACTGGTATGTCCGCCGCGGGCGTACGCGTTTCTGGGGCAAGGGCATGGCGGGTGATAAGGCGGCAGCCTTCGCTGTGCTGGGCCATGTGCTGGAAAGCCTGTGCCGGCTTATCGCGCCGTTTGTGCCATATATGTCCGAAGCCATGTACCAGAACCTGGTGCGCTCGGTGGATCCGGGCGCGCCGGAGTCTGTGCACCTGTGCGATTTCCCGGTATGCGACGATGCCCTGATCGACCCGGACATGGAGCAGCAGATGGACGCGCTGCTGTCCGTCGTGCAGCTGGGGCGTGCCTGCCGCAACCAGGCGGCCCTGAAGGTGCGTCAGCCCGCCAGCGCCCTGTATGTCAAGGGCGTCCGGTTTGACAGCCAGTATGCCGAGCTGGCCCGGGACGAGCTGAACGTCAAGGACATCGTGTTCACCGAGGATGCCAGCGCCTTCACCGGCTATAATTTGAAGCCGCAGCTGCGTACGCTGGGGCCCAGATACGGCAAGCTGATCGGGCAGATCACAGCGCTTTTGAAGGAGGCGGACGGCGCGGCGGCCCTGGCAGCCTTCGACAGGGGCGAGCCGCTGGTGCTTGAGGTTGACGGCGCGGAGATCGCGCTGACCCGGGATGACGTGCTGGTGGAAACCACGCAGAAGCCCGGCCTCGCCACCCAGGAAGACCATGGCGTTACCGTGGCGCTGGACACCGTGCTCACCGATGAACTGATCGACGAAGGCTATGCCCGCGAGGTGATCAGCAAGCTGCAAACCATGCGGCGGGACGCCGGCTTTGACGTGACCGACCGCATCCATGTTACCTACGACACCAACGACAAGCTGGCAGCGGCGCTGCAGGCTTGGGAAGATATGGTGTCGGGCGTTGTGCTGGCGCTGTCGTTTGAAAGAACCAACGCGCCGGAAGGCGCCTATACCCAGGCATGGGACATCAACGGAGAACAAGCCGTGCTCAGCGTCAAAAAGGCGTGACCGGCTTAATAATAAGGAGGACACCATGAAAAAAGTTAAGGACAAGCATATTTTAGTCGGCGCGGACTTCGCCGGTTTTCCGCTGAAGGAGGCGGTGGTCGCCCACCTGAAAGCCAGGGGCTGGCAGGTGGAGGACATCGGCGTCAAATCGCCCGATGACAACGCACCGGAGCTGATGTTTCACCGGATCGGCCTCAAGGCTGGCGCCATGGTATCCCAGGGGGAGTACGAGCGGGCGCTGCTGTTCTGCGGCACAGGCATGGGCATTCACATCGCTGCGTCCAAATGCCCCGGCGTCCACGCCGGCGTGGTGGAGAGCGTGCCGGCGGCGCTGCGCGCCATCACGGGCAACGGCGTCAACGTGCTGGCCATGGGGGCGTTCTATGTTGCGCCGCAGATGGGCATCGACATCGCCGAGGCGTACCTCAACGCCGAGCTGGGCACGGGGTACGAGTGGTGGGAAAACTTCTACGAGTTCCACAAGCTGGCTATAGACGAGCTGGATCATTTCGACTATGATGCCTATGTGAAAAACGGCTACAGGCTGGCCGATATGCCCGTCATTCCCCTGAAGTTAGAGACCAAACCGGAATAACTCCGGAAAGGAAGGTATGATCCTATGGCTTACCAATGGAAAGCAGAGCTGGACAGGCTGCTTGCGCAGGGCGCAGCCTATGCTGACGTACGGTATCACCCCAGGGAGGAGCACAGCACCCTGATGATATGGAACGGCAACATGCATGCCTTTGCCAGGGATGCGGAAAGCGGCTTTGGCGTGCGCGTGCTGTATGACGGCGCCTGGGGGTTTGCCGCTGCAAGCGACCTGAGCAACATCCCCGCTGTGTTTGACCGCGCTTTGGAAAACGCCCGCGTTGCCGCCCGGCGCGTTGGACGCCCCATTCGCCTGGCGGACAAGGAGGTTGTAAGCGGGCAGTTTGTCTCCCCCTGCACGGAAGATCCGCTGCTGACGCCGCTGTCAACGCAGGTGGATTTTTTAATGCAGTTAGACAAACGGTTGGATGTGCCCAGCGTGGAGCAACGGCTGGTATACATTGATGCTGCGAGCAAAACCGTGGCGTACTACGACACCCAGGGCGCCCATATCGAAAAGACCATCCGGGAGATCTTCCCGGGCATGCAGGTGCGCGCCACAGGCGCTTCGGGGGATATGCAGCGGCGCAGCTGGCAGCCGCCCAGGCTTGGGGATACCCGCGGCTGGGAGGTGATGGATCAGGCGCTGTGGGAAAGCGAAGCTGACCGCATCACCGACGAACTGCGGCAGCTGAAGGAGGCGCCGGCATGCCCGGACGGGCTGCGCAGCGTGATCCTGCTGCCCGACATGATGTACCTGCAGGTGCACGAAACCATCGGCCACGCGCTGGAGCTGGACAGGATTTTAGGCTATGAGCTGAGCTATGCCGGCGGTTCGTTTGTGCGCCTGGAGGACTTTGGCGTTCTCCGCTACGGCTCGCCCAAGCTGAACGCCCGCGCAGACGCCACGCTGCCAAACTCCCCCGGCAGCTTTGGCTACGATGATGACGGCGTGCCGGCGAAGAACACCATGCTGATCGAAAACGGCATCCTGGTGGGCGCCATCACATCCCGGCAGATGGTAACGGAAGCCAACGAGCGGGCGGGGCGCACCATCTTCCCGGCTTCCGGCGGTACCGCCCGTGCCAGCTCGTTCTGGCGCGCGCCGCTGGAGCGGATGACCAACATCAACATCGACCCCGGCACGGACGGCAGCCTGGACGATATCATCGCCGCTACTGAAAAGGGCGTCGTGCTGTCCGGCGACAAATCCTGGTCCATCGGCTCCAACAGGGAGCAGTTTCACTTCGCCACCGAAATCGGCTGGCTGGTGGAGGACGGGCAGAAGAAGGGCATTGTGAACAACTGTGCCTATTCCGGGCAGACGCTGCCATTTTACCGCTCGCTGTCCATGGTGGGCGACGAGAGCACCTGGCAGGTGCAGTATGTGGATAACTGCGGCAAAGGCGCGCCGTCCCAGGTGATGCAGCTGGGCCACGGCATTCCCGTCTGCCGGTTTGACAACGTAAAGGTAGGTGCCTGATATGCAGAACAACGACCTCAGGGAACTGCTGACTACCCTGCGCGCCTATGCGCTGTCCAAGGGCGCGCGCATGTATCTCCAGTGCCACCGGGAGGACAGCCGGTTTATCCGCCTGGCCAATTCCGCTGTGTCGCTGAGCACCTCGGAAGCCCTGCTGCGCCTGACAGCTACCGCCTATGGCGACCATAGAAAGGCTTCTGCCGGCATCATGTGCGGGGTGGATGACCTGCCCGCCATGAAGCGCTGCCTGGACCAGGCAATTGATATGCTGCCCTTTGCCAGCGAGCTGTCCTATCAGCCCACGCTGGCGGAAATCGGCGAAAGCACCGACAGCCGCGGCGGGTATGACCCTGCGCTGGCGGACATGTACCATGCGGACATCCTGGCTTTTGTGGAGGAGGCGGCCGGCGGGCTGGACACGGATGACCTGCGTTTGTCCGGCAACTTTTCGTCCGGTGTTACTGAAATGGCGGCAATATCCACCCAGACGCCGCACACCGTGTACTGGCAGGGCACCGACGCCCAGGTAACGCTGGTGCTGTCGTCCCTGCAACACAAGTGGGAGATCAACGCCGAGCAGTCTGTCGCGGCGGCGGCTGATTTAGATGCCGCGGCGCTCAGGGCAAGGCTGGCTTTCCTGAAGGAGCAATACCTCACGCAGCAGGCGATCAGGCTTGAGCCCGGCAAATGCCGCGTGGTGTTCGGCCCCGCGGCGACGGCGGAATACCTGTCCATGCTGGGGTACTTGGGGCTGTCCGGCGCGGCTGTGATGCGGGGCATGGGCATGTACCGCAAGGAGGACATCGGCCGGCAGGTGATGAACAGCCGGTTTACCCTGACGGACGACCCTGCGCAGCGGCTGACCTTCGCCTGGCCGTACGACCTGTATGGCCGCCGGCGTGAACAGCGCGCCTGGTATGACGCCGGCGTGCTGAAGGGTTTCTCGTTTGATCAGGACACAGCCGACGAATACAATGAAAAGCCCACCGGCGACGATGTGCCCAACCTCAGCCTGGTGATGTCGGGCGGCGATCAGGATATCGCCGGCATACAGGAACTGGCGCAGGCTCCGCGTGATGTGGATATCCTATACGCTCCCTACCTGCACTATATGGGGGTGGTCAATCCCTCCGAAGGCTTGATCACCGGCACCACCCGCTTTGGCGCGCTGTGGCTGCCCAGGGAAGGCGGTATTCGGCTGCCCTACAACGTGCGCTTCACTGAAAAGCTAAGCGATATATTTGGCGCCAAGCTGCGCTGGCTGTCCCGGTCGACGGAGGCGTATAACCTGTCCAACACATACGGTGCGCGCAACCCCGTGGCTGTGGTGGTGCCCTCCCTGCTGTGCGCCGACGACGTATCTGTGGAGTTGTCCAACGAAAGCTTCTGACCAAAAGGAGGTAAGCATGATCCGGTTGATTCACGCTGCGGTGGACGCGGGGCGGTTGACGGATGATCCGCGCAGCAGGTTGTTTTCCGGGGACAAACCGCTGTTTTCCTGGGGCGTACAGCGTGCCGACGGGGGCGGGCGGCAGACGGCCTGCCGCGCTCAGGTGACAGCCGACGGCATAGAATGGGACAGCGGCTGGGTGCTGCAGGAGGAGCAGTCGCTCCGCTACCAGGGCCCTCCATTGCCTGAGGGTGAGCCGGTGCGGCTCACCCTGACCGTTCGGGACGACAGGGGCCATGAGAGCGAGCCCTGGTCCGCCGATCTATACCGCACTGATGTAACCTGGCGCGCCCCCTGGATCGGGGCAGGTAAGGATGTTCCCGGGCGCGTTAACTATTTCAGGCGTGATGTGCATATCGATGGCCCGCTGCGCACCGCTGTTTTGTATGCCTGCGGCATCGGCTACCATCAGCTGTATCTTAACGGCGAGCCGCTGGATGATGCGGCGCTGGAGCCTGCCCACACCGACTACAGCAAAACCTGCCAGTATGTCACCTATCCCTTGCTGCATGAGAGGCTGCGCCAGGGCGCCAACTGCATCGGCGCCATGGTGGGGGATGGCTGGCGGTGCAACCGCCTGGTTGCCTCCGATCGCTTCAGCGACCGGGAGGGCGGCATCGCCTTTTCCGGCAGGCAGCAGTTCACGGCCATGCTCCGGCTGACCTATGAGGACGGGCGCACCCAGTGGGTACTGTCCGATAGCGGGTGGCAGTGGGGGTATGGCATGCTGGCAGCCAGCGATCTGTTTGACGGCGAAACCTGGGACGCCGCCAGGGCGCAGCCGGGATGGAATCTGCCCGGGTTCACCGGCTTTGCTCAGGCTGTGGAGGTGCCCGGCCCCGGCGGCTGCATAAAGCCCATGCTGATCCCGCCCATCAGGGAGGGTAGGGCTTATGCGCCTGTGGCTATGTGGCGGACGGACAGCGGCGCTGTGCTGGCGGACTTTGGGCACAACGTAGCCGGCGTCGTGCGCCTGCGGCTGCCGCGCCTTGCACAGGGACACACCATCCGCATCTCCCACGCCGAGGAGCTGACCGAGGAGGGCGACCTGTACACCGCACCGCTGCGCGATGCGGCTGCCACCGACACCTACATCGCCGCGGGCGATGGGCGCGATCTGTCCCTCTGGCAGCCGATGTTTACCTACCACGGCTTCCGCTACGCCCGCATTGAAGGGCTGCCAATGCTTTCGCCTGACGATATCGAGGCGGTGTCGCTGCACACCGCCATGGACACGCGCTCCTTCTTCCGTTGCGGCGACGCGCTGGTCACCGCCATCCACGAAGCCTGCGTCGCCACCGAGCGCGCCAACCAGCACAGCATCCTGACGGATTGTCCCCAGCGCGATGAGCGCATGGGCTGGCTGAACGACGCCACCGTGCGCTTTGAGGCGACGCCCTACAACTTCGATATCGGGCGCGTGTTCCCCAAGGTGGTGCGCGACGTGATGGACGCGCAAAGCGCCGACGGTGCCATCACCTGTACCGCGCCCTATGTGTTCGGCGCGCGCCCGGCTGACCCGGTCAGCTCCAGCTTTCTGGTGGCAGCCTGGCAGCACTGCCTGTACACAGGCTCGCTCGATTTGATTGAGGAAGGGTACGAGCGGTTTGCGGCCTGGCAGCGCTGCCTGATGGACAACAGCAAAGACCACATCGTCACCTACTCCCATTATGGCGATTGGGCAGGGCCTGAATACGCCTGCGAAAGCAGCGAAATACCCCGGTCGGCGGTGACACCCGGCGTGTTCATGTCTACCGGGTTCAGCTATTATAACTGCGTGCTGATGGCGCGGTTTGCCCGCCTGCTGGGTGATGAAAAAGACGCCGTGCAGTGGGACGGCAGAGCGGGGGAAATCCGCACCGCCATGCTGAACAAATGGTACCATCCCGATACCGCGCAGATGGCTACCGGTTCGCAGGCTTGCCAGGCGTTTGCGCTGTGGCTGGGGCTGCTGCCCCAGAGCGATGCGCCGCGCGCGGCAGCCCGCATCATGGAGGAGCTGCGGCAAAACGGCTACCGCATCACCACCGGCAACCTGTGCACGAAGTATCTGATGGACGTCCTTTGCGACCATGGCTATGTGGACGACGCCTGGTGGCTGATCACCCGGCAGACGTACCCCTCCTGGGGCTTCATGCTGCAAAACGAGGCGACCACCATATGGGAACGCTTTGAACTGAAAAAAAACCCGGGCATGAACTCGCACAGCCACCCCATGTACGGCGCGGTCGATGGCTGGCTGTACAGCCGCATCGCCGGCATCCGCCCGGCAGCGCCCGGCTTCCGGCGCGTCCTGATCGCGCCGCACATGCCCGCGGACCTGCTCAGCGCCCAGGCAGTTGTCGATACCATCCGGGGCGATGTAGCTGTGCGCTGGATGAAGCGCTACGGCGCTGCCCACCTGCACCTGACGGTGCCCTTCGGGGTGGAAGCCGAGGTGCGTTTCGGCGGCAAAACCCATGAGGTGGGGGCGGGGTTCCACGTTTTCAATGAAAAATTACCCGCATGAGAACGGCTTTGAACGGCATGCGGTCAATCAAGAGAGGAGCATTTGTATGAACACTGCCGATATGCTGTGGCAAGCAGCCCGGAGCAAGAAAAAGGGCGCGCTGCCCATCCTGTCGTTTCCCGCGGTGCAGAAAATGGGCATCACGGTGCGCCAGTTGGTGAACAGCAGCGAATACCAGGCTCAGGCCATGAAGCTGGTTGCCGACGAGGTGCCGGCGCTGGCATCTGTCAGCCTGATGGACCTTTCGGTGGAGGCGCAGGCCTTTGGCGCCGATGTGCACTTTGCCGACGATGAGGTGCCCAACGTCACCGGCCAGCTGGTGGACAGCCGCGGGGCAGCGGACGCGCTGCGTGTGCCCACAGTGGGCGAGGGGCGCACAGGCTTGTGCGTGGAAGCGCTGCGCCGGGCTAAGCGCCTCATCACCGACCGGCCTGTGCTGGCCGGCGTAATCGGCCCGTTTTCGCTGGTGGGCCGCCTGTGCGATGTGACCGAGATCATGTATCTGTGCTACGATGAGCCGGAGATGGTGCAGGTGTTGCTGGACAAGGCTACCGATTTTCTGGTGCAATATGCCCTGGCGTTCCGGGATGCCGGGGTGGACGGCGTGATGATGGCTGAGCCGCTGGCCGGCTTGCTGTCGCCCGATCTGAATGCGGAGTTCTCCACCCCCTGGGTGCAGCGCATCGTCCAGGCTGTTCAGCGGGATGATTTTGCCGTGATCTACCATAACTGCGGCAATGCCGTCAACCGCATGCTGCCCGCCATCTTCTCGGTCGGCGCCGCGGCGTATCATTTTGGCAACGCGGTCAGCATGCGCGAAATCCTGGATGCTGCGCCCCGGTCGGCGCTGTGTATGGGCAACATTGACCCGGCTGGTTATTTCGCCGGCGGCACGCCTGAGGGCATCGCCGCGGCGACCAGGGCCCTGATGCAGTCCTGCGGCAGTGCGCCCAACTTCATCCCTTCCTCAGGCTGCGACATCCCTCCTGCAGCCAAATGGGAGAACATCCACGCGTTTTTTGCGGCGCTGGCGTCATAGCGCAGGTGCCGCTTCGGCATAGACAAAGGGAATCTGGTTGTCGTTTGCATAGGCGGCGCCGGGGCTGTCCGGCGCCACGGTGAGGGTGAGCGTCGGGCAACCCGTGAAAGCCGTCGGGTCGATCTGCGTCACCGAGGCGGGGAGGTTGACGCTGCACAGGCCGTAACACCAGATGAACGCGTCTTTTTCTATGCTCTGCAGGCCTTCGGGCAGCACGACTGTGCGCAAGGTCATGACATTGCAGAACGCCAAAGGTCCTATGTGCAAGGTGCCTTCGGGCACCAAGCAGGTTTCCGCCAGGCTGTCCAAGGGATAGCAGATCAGGCGCATATCGCCCTTGTGGAACAGCATGCCGTCCATCAGGGCAAGGTGCGGGTGATCCGGTGAAAGCGACAGCTTAGCTTTTGTCATCACAAAGGGATTGTCGCCCAGGGTTTCAAGGCTGTCCGGCAAAGCGATGCCGGCCAGGCGGGAACACTTGCCGAACGCCCAGGTTCCGATGTGCCGCAGCCCTTCCGGCAGCGTGACGCCGGTCATCTGTTTGTTGGTGTAAAACACGTAATCGCCAATGGCTGTCACAGGGTGTCCGTCCAGCGTGGCGGGAATGGTCACTTTCCCCGCGGCATCCTGGCAGCCGATGATCATGGCTTCGCCCTGTGCGTTGAGCTTGTAGTCAAAACCATCGCACTGATATTCTTTCAGCAGCATGATGGGGTCAAACACCGGCGCGGGCTCAGGCGCTGCAGTGGGCTCGGGTGCTTGTGTGGGCGCCTGTGTAGCTGGCGGCTCGGTAGAAACGGCTTGCGGCGCTTCGGTTTCAGGTATTGGCGTTTCGGGTGCCGGTGTTTCGGGCGCTGGTGTTTCAGGGACGGGTGTCTCAGGAGCCGATGTGGGCTCAGCCGTTGGCGTGGCGATAGGCTCCGCATAGAAGAGGGGAATCCCATGGGCGATGGCATAGTCAGCGCCCGGGCTGTCCGGCGCCACGGCGAGGGTTAGCGCCGGGCATTCTTCAAAAGCATCCGATCCAATGGTTGTCACAGAGGCAGGGATGTTGAGGTTGTTCAGGCTTTGGCACTTGGCAAATGCTTCTTCTCCAATGCGCTGCAACCCCTCCGGCAGCGTGATGCCGGTCAGGCTGTCGCACCTGTAAAACGCATTGTCTCCGATGCTTTGCAGTTCGTCCGGCAGGATAACATCCGTCAGACTTTTGCACCAGGAAAACATCCAGTCCCCGATGTGTTGCAGACTTACGGGAAGGCTGATGCTGGTCAGGCTGTCGCAGCTGGAAAACGCACTGCGTCCAATGCGCTGCAACCCCTCCGGCAGCGTGATGCCGGTCAGGTTTTTGCAATCATCAAATGCGTCATCTCCAATGCTTTGCAGGCTCTCCGGCAGCCTGATGCTGATTAGGCTGTCGCAATAGGAAAACGCATTGTTCCCGATGTGCAGGATGCCTTCCGGCACCGCGCAGTTTTCTGCCAGGCTGCCATAGGAATAGGATAGCAACCGTTTCTCGCCTTTGTGAAACAGCATGCCGTCCGCCAGGGCAAAATGCGGATGGTCCGGCGAGAGCGACAGCTTGATTTTTGTACGTTCAAATGGATTGTCGCCCATGGTTTTCAGGCTGTTCGGCAGCGTGATGCCGGTCAGGTTGTTACAGCTGGAAAACGCACTGCTTCCAATGTGCTGCAGCCCTTCCGGCAGCGTGATGTCGCTTAGGCTGCGGCAATAGTTAAACGCATAGTTCCCTATGTGCTGCAAACCCTCCGGCAGCGTGACACTGGTCAGGCTATCGCAGCTGGAAAATGCACTGTCCCCGATGTGTTGCAGCCCCTCCGGCAGCGTGACACTGGTCAGGCTATCGCAGCTGGAAAATGCACTGTCCCCGATGTGTTGCAGCCCTTCCGGCAGCCTGACACTGGTCAGGCTATCGCAGCTGGAAAATGTGCGGTACTCGATGCTTTGCAATCCCTTCGGCAATGTGATATCAGTCAGGTTTTCGCACTCGTAAAACGCGTCAGATCCAATGGATTGCAGCCCTTCCGGCAGCTGGATGCCGGTCAGGCTGTCGCAGCTGTGAAACGCACTGCGTCCAATGTGCAGGATGCCTTCCGGTACAATGCATTTTTTCCCCAGGCCGCCATAGGAATGGGACACCAGGCGTTTTGTGCCCTTGTTGATCAGCATACCCTTTACCAGGGTAAAGTACGGGTGGTTTGATGAGAGCGACAGCTTGGCCTTTGTTCCGACAAAGGGGTTATCGCCCATGGTTTTCAGGCTGTTCGGCAAGGAAACATTGCGAAGGCTGGAGCAATTGCCGAACACTTCGTTCCCAATGAGCTGCAGCCCCTTGGGCAGCCTGATGCTGGTCAGGCTTTTGCAGCCGTAAAACGCGCCATCTTCGATGGACTGCAGCCCCTCCGGCAGCGTGATGCTGGTCAGGCTCTCGCAATAGGAAAACGCCCAGTCTCCGATGCTTTGCAGCCCCTTTGGTAGTTTGATGCTGTTCAGGCTGTCGCAGCTGGAAAATGTGCCATATGCGATATGCTTTAATTCCTTGGGCAGTGTGATTTTTTTCAGGCTGCTGCAACCTGAAAATGCACTGTACCCGATGCTTTGCAGCCCCTTGGGCAGCGTGATGCCGGTCAAGTCTTCACATCCATCAAACGCCCTGTCCTCGATGTGCAGGATGCCTTCCGGCACCACACAGTTTTTTTCCAGGCTGCCATAGGAGCAGGATACCAACCGCTTTTTTCCTTTGTCGATCAGCATGCCGTTCACCAGGGCAAAGCAGGGATGACTTGGTGAGAGCGACAGGTTAGCTTTTGTTCCGGCAAAGGGATTGCCGCTCAAGGTATTCAGGCTGTTGGGCAAGGTGATGCTTGTCAGGCTGCTGCAACCTGAAAACGCCTCGTACCCGATGCTCTGCAGCCCCTCCGGTATGCTGATGCCGGTTAAGTCTTCACATTCATTAAACGCCCTGTCTCCGATGTGCAGGATGCCTTCCGGCACAACGCAGTTTTCTGCCAGGCTGCCATAGGAGTAGGACACTAACTGCTTCTTACCCTTGTCAATCAGCATGCCATCCACCAGGGCAAAGTACGGGTGGTCCGGCGAGAGGGATAGCTTGGCTTTTATGCCGGCAAAAGGATTGCCGTCCATGGCTTTTAGGCTGTTTGGCAAGGCAACGCTGGTAAGGTTGGAACACCAGGAAAACGCGTCGTATCCGATGCTTTGCAGCCCCTCCGGCAGCGTGATGCCGGCCAGGTTGTAGCAGTAAAAAAACGCATAGTTCCCTATGTGCTGCAAACCCTCCGGCAGCGTGATATTGGTTAGGTTGTAACAGCTGGAAAATGCGCTGTCCCCGATGCTCTGCAGCCCTTCCGGCAGCGTGACTGTCAGGCTGTCGCATCCGTCAAATGCACTGTCTCCGATGTGCAGGATGCCTTCCGGCACGACGCAGTTTTCTGCCAGGCTGCCATAGGAGCAGGACACTAACTGCTTCTTACCCTTGTCAATCAGCATGCCGTCCACCAGGGCAAAGTACGGGTGGTCCGGCGAGAGGGATAGCTTGGCTTTTATGCCGGCAAAAGGATTGCCGTCCATGGCTTTTAGGCTGTTTGGCAAGGCAACGCTGGTAAGGTTGGAACACCAGGAAAACGCGTTGTATCCGATGCTTTGCAGCCCCTCCGGCAGCGTGATGCCGGCCAGGTTGTAGCAGTCATAAAACGCATAGTTCCCTATGTGCTGCAAACCCTCCGGCAGCGTGATGCTAGTCAGGCTGTTGCAATCGGAAAAAGCCCAGTTCCCTATGTGCTGCAAGCCTTCCGGCAGCGCGATATCTGTCAGGCTTTCGCACCCGTCAAACGCACCGTATCCGATATACTGCATACCCTTCGGAAACGTGATATCAGCCAGGCTTTTGCATCCATAAAAGGCCTGCTTTTTGATGCTTTGCAGCCCCTCCGGCAGGCGAATGCCGGTCAGGCAGTCGCAGCTGTAAAACGCACTGGCTCCAATATGCTGTGTGCCTTCGGGCACCGCACAGGTTTCCGCCAGGCTGCCGCAGGAATGGGACACCAGGCGTTTCTTGCCCTTGTCGATCAGCATGCCGTCCACCAGGGCAAAGTGCGGATGGTCCGGTGAGAGCGACAGCTTGGCTTTCGTTTTGGCAAAGGGGTTATCGCCCATGGCTGTGAGGCTGTCTGGCAAAGCGATGCCGCCAAGGCTGGAACAACCGTAAAACGCTTCGTTTTCAATGCGCTTGAACCCCTCCGGCAGCTTGATGCCGGCCAATCCTTCACACTCGTAAAACGCCCTGACACCGATGCTTTGCAGCCCTTCCGGCAACGTGATGCCGGTCAGGCTGTCGCACCTGTAAAACGCATTGTTTCCAATGTGCAGGATGCCTTCGGGCACCACGCATTTTTTTGCCAGGCTGCCATGGGAATGGGACACTATCTGCTTCTCGCCCTTGTCGATCAGCATGCCGTCCACCAGGGTAAAGTGCGGATGGTCCGCTGAGAGCGACAGCTCAGCCTTCGTTCGCACAAAGGGGTTGTCGCCTATGGTTTTCAGGCTGTCCGGCAGGTTGATGCCGGTTAGTTCTGTGCAATCGTCAAACGCGCTTTCTCCGATGTGCTGCAGGCTCTCCGGCAACACGATATTGGTCAGGTTGCTGCATCCGTCAAACGCCCTGTCGCCGATGCCTTGCAGTCCCTCCGGCAGGTTGATGCTGGTCAGATTGCTGCACCTGTAAAATGCCCGGGCTCCTATGTGCAGAATGTCTTCCGGCACCACGCAGGTGCCATCATGCTCATTGTAAGAGAACACAAGCCGCTTCTCGCCCTTGTCGATCAGCATGCCGTCCACCAGAGCGAAGTGCGGATGGTCCGCTGAGAGCGACAGCTCAGCCTTCGTGCCGACAAAGGGGTTGTCGTCTATGGCTGTGAGGCTGTCCGGCAAAGCGATGCTGACAAGGTTGGAACACCAGAAAAACGCTTTGGCTCCTATGCGCAGGGTGCCTTCCGGCAAGGCGCAGGTTTCTGCCCGGCTGCCGTAGGGATAGCACACCAGTCGTTTCTCGCCCTTGTGGAACAGCATGCCGTCCATCAGGGCAAAGTGCGGATGGTCCGGCGAGAGCGACAATTCAGCCTTTGTGCTCAAAAAGGGGTTGTCGCCCATGGCTGTGAGGCTGTCCGGCAGGTGGATGCCGGCCAGGTCATCACAGCTGTAAAACGCTTCGTTCCCGATGCTTTGCAGCCCCTCCGGCAGGCTGATGCCGGCTAAACCGTCACAATTGTAAAACGCCTTCTCCCCAATCCCGACCACGGGGTATTCGTCTACCCTTTCGGGTACCGTCAGCGTCCGGCCATAGCCGCTGCAGCCTGTGATGACGGCTTCGCCGCTGTTGTTGAGGGTATAGGTGAATTCACCACTTGTGTATTCTGCAGCATCCTCGTTGCCCGATGCCGCAGCCACATTTCCCTGCACGGCGCAGCCTGTTATCAGCAACACCGCCGCCAAAAGTCCGCTCCACAGCCGTTTCACGTCAATTCCTCCTGTAAAAGGTTGGTTTTCATACAATATACGAAAAGAACCCGGGTGCGTCAAGGTATAAACACAACCCCGCCCAGGTTCAGCTGGGCGGGGGATTGCACAGGTACAATATTGCGTTATAACGCTGCATCGACATTATTTTCCTTCAGGCATGACGACCATAACGGGGTCCATCAGCATCAGCATGCCGTCCCGCAGCGCGGTGTTTTCAGGCGTGTTGGGCCAGAAGCGGCGGAACTCCTTCGTAGGTGTCGGAAAGCGGAAGTAGTTAACTACATTGCGCACGAACATCAGCACGTTGGCGTCGCCGCCCAGGTCGTTCATGATGCTGAACGGGCGCCCGAAGGCGAAGTTGGTGGGCGGGTTCTCCAGTTTTTTCACCGGGACGTCGTTGGGCACCGTTACATTCACGTAGGCGTTGAAGAAGTTCAGGTGCTCGCTGACAGGCTTGGTGGTGCCGCCCTTGCCGTCATAGTAGTTGTGATAGGTGACGAGCACGCTGTCGCCATTGACGTCCACATACACCTCGCCGATGACGTACATGTTGCTGGCCACCAGCTCAAATGTCTGCCTGCCCTGGATGGTCAGGTCGATGGGGGTGAACATATACCACAGGTCGGTCAGCCCCGGCGTCACATCGCGGTAATGCGGGCCGAAGGAGCAGACGGTGTTGTTGTGATAGTAGGTGTTGACGTGCTGGATGTAGGTGATGACATCCACGTTGTTTTTTTTGACGATTTTCATCTGCTGGGCGATGTACAGGTTTTTCTTCAGGCCGTTGGCTGTTTTGATTCGGTAGATGTAGGTGTTCAGGTCGTTGTGCTTGGCTAAGTGTTTGTACACCCTGGCTTTGACAGGGGTTACGGCGCTGCCGGCGGCCAGCGTCACGTGCACGGTTTCCAGCACGACCTTGGCAGCCTGGTCGTACACCTCGATGGTCACCGACACTTCGTGCGGGCTGGTGTTCTGGAGGGTGAAGGCGTCAAGCTCCTGGGTGACGTCGGTGAAGGTGAACTCCTTCATTTGCACGATTTTCATGGTATCCTTGACAGAGGAGGCGCCGGCGGCAATGGGGAAGATGCTGAGCATCAGCACGGCTGCAGCGAACAGTGACAGTAGTTTTTTCATGATCGATCCCTTTCCTAAATCATTTGGCGCGTGCACCTGACCATATAACGGACAGCGCTCCGCGTTTCATGCATGCCTTGATGTTTTCCGCCCGGTGCCGATGCCGGGCTTGGGCGGCAGCTGCACAAGCTGTGCCGCCAGGATGGCGGCAAACATCAGCGCGCTGCCTGCGATTTCACGTGCGGTGGGCGCCTCGCCCAACAGAACAACGCCGGCTAATAGCGCAAAGACCGACTCAAGGCTCATGATCAGCGAGGCGATGGCGGGCGTCGTCCGTTTTTGGCCGATGATCTGCAGGGTGTAGGCGACGCCGCTGGATAGGATGCCCACGTACAACAACGGCGCCCAGGCGCGCAGGATGTTGCACAGTTGAGGGGTTTCAGTCAGCAGCATCATGATGCCCGATAGCAGGCCGGCTACAAGAAACTGCAGGCAGCTGAGGCTGACCCCGTCTACTTTGGGCGAAAAATGGTCCACCAGCAGGATGTGCAGCGCAAACACAAACGCGCAGCCTATCAGGTACAGGTCGTGCACGGTGATGGTCAGGTCCTCCTTGATGCTCAGCAGGTACAGCCCCACAAAGGCGGTGAAGATGCATACCCAAAGCGCTGGTCTGACCTTTTTGCCTAAAAACAGGCTGAACACGGGCACAATCAATATATACAATGCCGTCAGAAAGCCTGCCTTGCCGGCGCTGACGGACACCAGCGACATCTGCTGCAGGCCGCCGGCGATGAACAGCACCGTGCCGCACAGCGCCCCGCCCTTCAGCAGGTTGGCGGCGCGATCCCTCCACAGCGCGGGCATGGTTTGCCGCCCGCCGGCTCTTTTGGCTCTGTACAGCGCCAGGGGCAGCAGCGCACCCGCCCCCAGCAGCCACCGGCATGCCTGGAACGTGAAGGGTTCGATATAGTCCATGCCCGCGCTCTGGGCGACAAAGGCGATGCCCCATATGAACGCCGCCGCAAGCAACAGCAGGTTCCCGGACAGCTTTTTCATCGCGGCCTCCCATCGGCGTGCTGAAGCCATCGCCGGCTTCTCCAAACGATGGGCATCGTACCGGAAGCACATCTCATTGTCAAGGCGTCATAGACAATCTGCGGTGATTATGCTATTCTTTGACCGGAAGGATCGCTGGCATAAGGAGGGAGCGCATGATTGCAATCCGGCGCGCGGCCGACCTCTTGCGCCCCTGGCTGGGCACAGCTTTTGTCGATGCCCATGACGACATGATCCGCCGCGCTGTCATCAAAATGAACAGCTTCACGCTGGGCAGGGACGACTTTGCCAGGTTGCAGCAGGAGTTGGACACCATGCTGTTCATGGCGGTGCGCAACCACACCGCGGCCAGGATGACGCTGATCATGGACAACGGCCAGTCGGTGCGCCTGCGGCTCAACGACTTTGCCCTGATGGCCGATGAGCTGATGTACCTGCTGTACGAAAAGCTGGCGGCCGATCCGGCTTCGTTCGGGTACATCCAGGCATATTCCATGCGCACCAGCAGCCTGTCCAGCCTGCGGGCGCTGTACCTGCTGTTTCAGGATGTTCAGACGCCCGATGAGCTGGCGACCATCCGCCGCATCATCAAAACCTGCCATCTGCCCTTTCGCTGGCGCGGATGGCTGGAATAACCATACTGAGGGGGACGCTTTGGGCAAAATCATCGCTGTTGCCAACCAGAAGGGCGGCGTGGGCAAGACCACCACGGCTGTCAACCTGGCTGCCTGCCTGGCGGAGAAGGGGAAAAAGGTGCTGCTGTGCGACCTTGACCCCCAGGGAAACACCACCAGCGGCGTGGGCGGGCGCGCGGGCAAGGAGACGGCTTACGAGGTGATCCTGGGCCAGGCAGAGGCGGCCCGCGCGGTGGTGCCGTCGGCCTGTGAGGGGCTGAGCCTGCTGCCCGCCGATATCCGCCTGGCTGCTGCCGAGGTGGAGCTGCCCGGGCTGCCTAAGCGGGAATATTGTTTTGCCGATGCCATCAAGCCGCTGCGGGATCAGTACCAGTTCATCCTGCTGGATTGCCCTCCCTCTTTAGGCCTGCTCACCATCAACGCGCTGACGGCGGCGGACACCGTGCTGATTCCCATCCAAAGCGAGTATTACGCCTTAGAGGGCGTGACGGCGCTGCTGAACACC
Source organism: Christensenellales bacterium (assembly GCA_050952845.1). Taxonomy (GTDB): domain Bacteria; phylum Bacillota; class Clostridia; order Christensenellales; family Aristaeellaceae; genus JAGVSV01. Next base: position 2,329,764 of record JBMNLP010000001.1, on the reverse strand, counting down.
ATTGCCCGCATCCGTCATTCCTTCAACAGGGGCCTTGAAATAGAGGGCGTGCTGCTGACCATGTATGACGGGCGCACCAACCTGTCGCTGCAGGTGGCAGCGGAGGTGAAAAAGCATTTCCGCGGCAAGGTGTTTACCACCATCATCCCGCGCAACGTGCGCCTGGGCGAGGCGCCGAGCCACGGCCAGCCCATCCACCTGTACGACCCCCGTAGCGTGGGTGCCGAAGCTTACCGCGCGCTGGCAGGCGAACTGATCCGGCGCAACCAGTGATGGAGTAAACCGATGAAGAAAAACGCGCTCGGGCGCGGCCTCAACGCGCTGCTGCCCGATATATTGCAGGAAAGCCAGGTGCGGGACATCCCGCTCACCGACATCGACACAAACATTGCGCAGCCCCGGCAGGACTTTGACGAAGCCGCGCTGAAGGAGTTAGCTGACAGCATCCGCGAAGTGGGCGTGCTGCAGCCTGTGCTTGTCGTTGAAAACAAGGGCAGGTACCGCATCGTGGCGGGCGAGCGGCGTTTCCGGGCTGCGCGCATGGCGGGTCTGACGGCGGTGCCGTGCATTGTGCGTTCGTTTTCGGCTGATGAGCAGCTGGAGGCCGCCCTCATCGAGAACCTCCAGCGGGAGGACCTGAACCCCATGGAGGAGGCGCAGGCCATCCGCGCGCTGATGGATGCCGCCGGCTACACCCAGGAGCGAGTGGCAAGCCGCCTGGGCAAGTCGCGCCCGGCGGTGGCCAATGTGCTGCGGCTGCTAACCTTGCCGGATGAAGTGCAGGACATGGTGCGGCAGGGGCTGCTCAGCGCAGGCCATGCCCGCGTGCTGGCCGGGATGAATAACCCGGCGGCGCAGAAGGCGCTGGCCAGCCGTGCCGTAGCCGAAGGGCTGAGCGTGCGCGCGCTGGAACAGATGTGCCGGCAGGACGGCAAGAAAAAGGCAATCAAAAAGGCAGCGCTACCGCTGCCCGAGCTGTCTGCCTTTGAGGACCGTATCCGCGAAGCCGTGGGCGTGCGCGCCCGGGTGAAAGGCAACCTCATGCGCGGCCAGGTTGTACTGACCTATTCGTCGCGCGAGGAGTTGGAGTCGATATACGCCGCTTTTGAGCGCCTGTAAATTTGTAGTTTTATCCCGCTGCCAGCACGCTGGCGCACATCCGGTATCCCTGGCCATGCACCGTTTCAATCAGGAACGAGCCCAGCTTTTTGCGCAGCCGCTGCACATGCACATCCACCGTGCGCGTCTTTCCGGGCGACGCAAACCCCCAGGCTGTGGCTAACAGCTTGTCCCGGGTAACCATGCGCCCCTGCGCTTTGGCCAGCTCTACAAACAGCAAAAACTCCTGCATTGTCAGGCAGCAGGGGATGCCGTCCACGTGGACGGTTTTTTTGTCGGTGTTCAGGCGGATGGTGGTTTTTCTCTGGCTGTCCGGTACAGTTACCGTTAAAAGCTTGGTCATCAAGATCACCTCCTTCTATATAGACGGGTGACAGGTCCAATTTGTTGCAATGGTTTTAAATTAATTTTTCGAAACCATGAAAAATTGCGCGTTGGCTGGACAATCCATAGCAGGGATACTATAATAAATTTGGTCATCGTCATGAAGGAGGAATGCATTGCCCAGCTTGCGCGCGTTGGTTGTTGCCGACCATGAGAGCGAATACATATGGGATCATTTCAACCGCGAGCTGTTTGCGGATGTCGATGTGATCATATCCTGCGGCGATCTGAAAGCGGACTATCTGTCCTTCCTGACCACCATGGTTGCGCGGCCGCTGTATTATGTACCCGGCAACCACGACGGGCGCTACCTCACCCATCCGCCCGAGGGCTGTGATGATTTGACCGAAAAGATGGTCGTCATCAAGGGCATTCGGTTTTTAGGCTTTGGCGGGTGCAACAGCCGCAGCCCCAAGCCATTCCACTATACCGAGGCGGATGTTGCCAGGCAGATTATTAAAAGCATGCCGGATATCTGCCGCCACGGCGGGTTTGACGTGCTGGTTACCCATACTCCGGCTGCCGGGCTGGGCGACGGCGAGGACGCTTTCCACAAAGGCTTTTTGGGCTACAGGATGTTGCTGGAGCAGTTTCTGCCCTCCTATCACCTGCATGGGCATATGCATAGGACATACGGCAATGTCAAAAGCCGCATCAAGCACAACAACACCGTGATCATCAACGCTTATGGCTACCATCTGATTGACATCACGGTGCCTGACACGTACCATAGGCGTCTGTCCTACATCAGGACGCGCTATGAGTGGAGGCAAATGAATGATAGGCGAAAAAAATAGGATTTTGATGGCGCGCGCAGAATATGAGCGCGCCCAACGGCTTGCTCAGAGAGAATACAGCACCCTGACATCCCGCGGCGAGCGCGGCAATTTGTTGGTTCTGGACGAAATTGCCGGCGACACCAGCATCATGGCGTATGTCAAGCAGCCCACCCGGGAGATTCCGCTGCACCGGGTGGTCGGTACCTATACGTCGTCCCGGGCGTACTCATTCAGCGCCGGCTTTCTGCCGATGCATCCGGAGGGGACGGAGTTTGCAACCAAGTGGATATCGCTGTGCGCCAGCCACATGGGAGAGGGGCTGCGCGATCCGATCCAGGTGTACGAGTACATGTGGAACTACTACGTTGTCGAGGGCAATAAGCGCGTCAGCGTGCTCAAATACTTTGGGGCGCCGGCCATCCGCGCTGAGGTAACCCGGCTAATCCCTCAGCTGGACAAGGATGCGCCGGGCACGGCTGTGTACTATGCCTTTTTGCGCTACGACAAGGAAGGGCTGTTTAAGAACATCGAGCTGACCACGGAGGAGAAGTACGCTCAACTGCGTGAGTTGGAAGTGCGATTAACAGACAAGCTCGCGCCGGATGGCATCCAGCCCAACTACAACTCCATGCTGATTCGCTTCGACGAAGCGTTTGCAGCAGTGGACGACACGCTGCCCGTTGGCGACGCGTTCCTGGAATATCTAAAAGTTTATGGTTTCATGATTGAGACGCCAGCCAGTGTTCTGGAAGAGCAAATAAAGGCTCTGCTGCCGCAGTTGCGCTTAGCCAGCAAGCCCAACGCCGAGCCGCAGCTGTTGATGGAAGCAGGTGAGGAACCTCCGTCCTCTCTATTTGAGCGTTTGTTCAGCCCGCGTAAAACGGCCAAAGTGGTGTTTGCCTATGAAGAAGGCAGAACCGAGCGCAACTGGATCGGTGCGCATGAAAAAGGGCGGCAGGCTATGCAGGAGGAGCTGGGTACTAAGGTTAGCTCCGGCTATATCGACGGTTTGACGGCGGACAATGCCTACCAAGAGCTGAAGAAGGCGGCATCGGATGCTGACTTGGTGCTGATCACGTCGACCAAGCTTGCCCAGCCCGCGCTGCGGTTTTCGCTGGAACACCCCGACACCCTGGTGCTGCTGTATGCCCGCGTGCGGCACAACTATCGGCTGAACACCTACTATGGGCGTTATTTCGAGCCGGTGTTCCTGTGCGGTGTGGCGGCGGGCCTGGCTACCGAAACCGGCAAGGTTGCCTATGTGACGCCCCATATCGAGCGCAGCCGCCATACGGCGGATATCAATGCCTTTGCGCTGGGCGCGAAATCGGTCCGCCCGGGCGCCGAGGTCATGCTGATATGGCAGGGGATCGACCGCAACGACCCGAAAACCTGCGAGATTGGCATCCGTAACGCCGTGAAGTTGGGCGTAGACATTGCGCTGGTGCCTGATTATCCCGGCCTCGACCTCCCCGGGCTGCCCGACGGCGTGTTTTCCCTGCTGTTGAAGCTGCATGACTATGGCGTGCCTTCGCAGTACCTGGCGGCTCCCGCCTGGAATTGGGATCGGTTCTATACCGAAATTGTCAAGAGCTATCTGAACGGCAGCCTGGACATGCTCTGCCAGTTGGACCAGGAGGATCCGACGGTTACCGGCCTCTGGTGGGGTCTGGGCACCGGGGTGTTCAGCTTCAAATCGACCGATTTCCTGCCGCCCATTGCCAACAACCTGCTGCAATACCTGCGCCGCAGCATTGAGTTGGGGCGGTTCAACCCTTTCCGCGGCCCCATCAGCGACCGCAACGGTGTGCTGCGCATTGCAGAGAACAGCGATCCCAGCCCCTACGAAGTGCTCAGCATGGACTGGATCGCGGATTTTATCAACATCATATAAGCGCTGATGACGGCGCTCGTATAGAAGGAGGAGTTGCATAATGGTGAATGTTGCGATGATTGGTGTTGGGGATATCAGTGGCATCTACCTGAAAAACCTGACGGAGACCTTCAAGGAGGTCAGGCTGATCGGCGTTTGTGACCTGATCCCCGAGCGCGCGCAGAAAGGCGTCGATTTCTGCAAGGCGCAGCGAGAAAAAGGGATCGACTGCGAAATCCCGCGCATCTATCCCACCATGTGGGATGCTTTCAAAGATGACGATGTGCATGTCATCCTGAACCTGACGCGGCCTTACGAGCACTATGAGGTGTCCAAACATGCCCTGCTGGCGGGCAAGCACGTGTTTTCCGAAAAACCGCTGGCGGCTGATATGATAGAGGCTGACGAACTGGTGGCTTTAGCTGAGAAGCGCAATCTGTATATGGGCGGCGCGCCGGATACCTTCATGGGCGCCGGCATCCAGACTTGCCGCAAGTTGATTGACGATGGCGTTATCGGCGATGTCATCGGCTCGGCATGTTTCATGATTTGCCATGGTCACGAAACCTGGCACCCTGACCCGGAGTTTTATTATAAGCGCGGCGGCGGCCCCATGCTGGACATGGGCCCTTACTATGTGACGGCGCTGCTGCAGCTGGTGGGCGAAGTCAAAGGCGTCACCGGCGTCACCAGGCGCATGTTCGACAAGCGCCTGATCACTTCCCAGCCGCACTATGGTAAGGTCGTTGATGTGGATGTGGACACCTATGTGACCGGCATACTGCACTTCTCATCGGGCGCCATCGGCACCATCTTCACCACGTTTGACGTATACTATGGCCAGCGTAACCCGGCGTGCTTTGAAGTATACGGCACCAAAGGCACCCTCAACGTGCCCGACCCCAACACATTTGGCGGCCCGATACGCCTGTTCCGTCCTGAAGATCAGGCGCCGCCCAAGCCGGGTGATCCGGCCCTGCTGGGCGTGGAAAACAACCCCTGGGCTGGCTACCGCGAGATGCCCCTGCTGTTTGATTACCGCGACAACTACCGCGCGCTGGGCCTGGCGGACATGTGTAAGGCCATCGAAACCAAGCGTGACTGGCGCTGTAACTACCGCCAGCAGCACCACGTGCTGGAAATTCTCACCGGCTTTGAGGAATCGAGCCGCCGCGGCGCTTACCTGCCGCTGAAAACCAGGTACGAGCGCACAGCACCCATGAAAAACAACCCCATGCGCGGCATTTTAGACGATTAGAGCAGATTCACTTATCATGGCGCAATCACAGGCGTGCCTTTTTGCCTCTGGCTGTGTCGTTGTTCACTTAGACAGTGTCAACACTAGCATAGTGCTGCTATACTTGCGTTCGCGCTCCTTGCCGGAGACAAAAATCCTGCGCTGCTTTGTGCGCCACGATTGCGTAATTTGCTCTAATAGGCGGGTAGTAATAGGTGCGGTTTTTGTTGACGGTGGATGGCCTTCCGGGCTGATCTGGAAGGCCGGTGACAAGCATTGCCCACAAGATATTATCCCATTGGCTGTCGTATGTGGATAAGCTAATCATAGCCTGTGCGGCATCCCGAAGGTCGCGAGTCAATTCATGGTAGGCTGTTTTCATTGCACAAATAATTCAGGCTATTTTCGCTGGAAGTATTGGACAGCGTCCTCAATAAAGTCTTGTGGAAGATCAAGGGCTTCTGCAAGTTCCCACGGCAGGGAATAACCTTGGGTAAATAGTGCTTGGATAGTCATTGGATTGGCAAGCATTTTGTATGCCTTGGACCTTGCGATCTGTTCCTGTTTCCGGTTCTTGGTGTCGGACTGGTCCTTGATGTTGCCGCATGTATAGAACTGGTGTCCCAATTCTTCGAATATAGCGATTGTCTTTTGCACTAAAGCCCGGTGGCTGTTGATAAAAATGATCTGTTTATCGCCATGCGCGGCATAAAGGCCGTCAAGGTTGTCATCAGCATTAAGCGAGGACTCATCAACCATTATTCCGGCGTCAGTGATCTTTTGCAGCCAGTATTCGTATTGGTTCATCATTGATTATAATTTGCGCCTCCGACCGCAGGACGGGCAAATTGCATAGGATATTGCCTTGATTTTGCTGTTTGGGATAAAAAGAAGGACGATGTAGATCAGGATCGTAAAGATGCCGCGGCGTTTTGTTTCGCCGACTGTATGAACCTGCATGGGAACTTTGCATTTCCTGCAACGCATGGTTGATCCTCCTGTTAAAATTTGTTTCGCTTTTCGTAATTTTCAAAAGCTATTTTCAGTATTTCATTCAATCGCGATTCGGTGATGGGTGCCTCCTTATTGCTTGATTGATGCGATGCAAGAGAGTCCATGCTGTCGGTGGTGTAGATGCGGGTGCCTGGTTTTTCGATTTTATCTGTCAGACCAAGCAAATAGTCGGTCGTGGTGTCGAGTGCTTTTGCGAGGCTTAAAAGTGTGTCTACGGTTGGTACGGAGGTTTCTGTTTCATACTTGCTAATCATTGCCCTTGCTATGTTAGCGCGTTCTGCAAGCTGTTCTTGTGTAAGTCGTCTGTATTTTCTTGCGCTGTGCAAGCGGCTTGACAGGGTTTTTTCTGTTTCGTTCATTTGTCTACACCTCCTATTGGCATAATTGTATCGTAGAAGGCTCAAAAAATAAACTATTAAGTTGGATCAAAAAAGTGTTGATATAAGAGTATTTGCGTGTTAATATGATATTGGTAGGGAACATTAGTGAGATGAGTGAGGTGATAATTGATGGAATTACGACTAAAGCAGTTGCGTAAAGAACGAGGAATGACACAACAAAGACTTGCGTTGCGGAAGCTTCCGGCATTGCGCGTGGAACGATTGCAAAAATTGAAGTGGATTATCAGTTTCCTACTGTACATACGCTGAAAAAATTGGCAGATGCGTTGGGCGTGACGATGGATGATTTGATTGAAGATAGGAGGTCAGCATAGCTAACTACCTCGCCCCGTTACTGCATTTACTCATTTGTTAGCGTGAAAATGTACTTTCATCCCCATTTGTGTCGCTCTATGCGACATGAAATTTAGTATGAGTTCAGTATGAAACGGGAAAAGACGGAAAGCATAGTGGATGTGACGTTGAACGATGCGCAGATGGTCCGGGGGATGAAGGAACGGCTGTACATACCCTGCTGGCCTTTTACAATAGGTAAAACAACGCAGGCGCGGCGTACTAGAGAAAATTGACTTATCATGGCGCAGCCTCAGGCTTGCCTTTTTGACCCTGGTTGTGTCGCTGTTCATCTGACGTAGCGCTGCTACGTTTGCATTCACAAGACTCATTTACAATGGTCGGCTGCCTGCGCGCCGGGGACGGCATTTATCATTCTTCGTTGTTCATTGGGTGGACGTTCACCTTTATTCGCCACTGACGGCGGTTCACTCTGCCCTTGCCAGAGACAAAAATCCTGCGCTGCTTTGTGCGTCACGCTTGCGTAATTTGCCCTAATGACACTCAAAGATTGGCGTGCCATCCATTTGAAAAAGAGAAGAAGTTCTGGTATAAACGATGCTTATGGCGTGTGCTGGTCTGCGACTTCCAGCATGGCTACAACCATCTCCTCTAAAATTTGCACGGATTCGGGCAGAAAAAAGCTATAGTATTGCAGCTCTTTTTGGTTGTTGCGCATGCGGGAGCTGAAATAGCCGGCGAACAGCTCCATGGGCAGCGCGCCGGTTCTGCTGAAGGTGCCGCTCAAAGGACCGTCCCCGGCTTTATACCAATAATCATCATCATCCGTGTGCCCGGGGGATTCCGTAAACAACTGCGCCGACTCCAACAACCCCAGTCCCAACACCTTGTCCGCTATGTAGGAGAATACGCCTGTGGCATTCAACAGCGCCAGCTCGGATTCTGTCAGGAAAATGCGGTTGTCGGTCGCTCCGCCATAGATGTCGGATATGGTATAGCCGGACTGCTGGAACAGATAGTTGTAATAGCCTTTCACCTGCAGCATCACGATATAGTCCGCAGGGTCCTTTGAGTGGGATTCGGTATAGCGGGACCATATCAGCGTAAAGACGCGGTCGGCCTGCGCCGTGTCAGTGGTGAATTTGGCGACGGCGTCGCGCAGGTTTTCGCTGACATCAAAGCGCGCAGCATCCTCTAATGTCACATCGTCGTATTTCACGGTGGTCGTCCTGTATTCCTGAGAAAATGCGGCCATGTACCGGCCGGTATCCGGATGGCGCCGCCCCAGGTTCACATCGATGGCGTGGCCTGCCTCATGGAAGAAGGTGTACCAGGGGCGCAGGGTGCTGCGTTCGTCCTCGTCGATCTCTAAGTTGATGGAATTGGGGGGCAGGTCGTTTTCGTCGATACGCTGATCGTTGTTCAGATCATGCCCAAACGCCGTATACAAGCCGCTGTGTTCCAGCGAGCCCACACGGTACATGCCCAGCGTTTTTTGAAAGAGGCTTTTGATGTCGTCGTCCGCTGCCAGGGCGATGGAGGCAAGCGCTTCGACTTGCCCGGGCGTGGCGCGCCCCCACTTGGCGGTGGCCATCAGCTGGGCAAGGCGCGAGGACATGTCCTTGTTTTCGCCGGCGGCGGGCTCCCATGGCGCCTCTTCCGCCTGCACCCGGCTTTGGCTGGTGTACAGCGTCAGCAGGTCATCCCGCGGCGATAAAAATGCTCTGGGCCGGATGACTTCCTCGTCGCTGCTGTGATAGATACGGTAATGGCCGTTTGACGCAGCGTCGCTGGCATGGGCTTCAGGGGTCCAGAACGGGCGGTTCACATCGGGCTGCTCCAGGTCGTTTGTGTACCTGACCGCTTGGGCGCAGCCGTTTTCGATGCCCAGGTAAACGCTTTTCAGAATGGTCATATCGACTTTCGCATCATAGAATTCGCAGTTGATCACCAGCATATGATTGGGCAGGTAGTACTGGCTGCTCGGTATGATCGACTGTTCCTCCAGGTCCCGCAGAGCATAGTCGCCGTTGGGCACCTGCAACAATTCCCCATATTCGATGGCGATGCCTTCCGTCCTTGTGACATGGCCGCCGTCCAACGACAGGAAAACCGGGGTCAGTTCGCGGCCTGCCTCAAAGGGAGGATCTGTGCCATAATCATAGTCCAACTTGTATAAGCCCACGTCCGGGTGATAGGCGGCGCCCGCGTAATACGAGCCGATCAAGTTAGCCTGGCTGTTGTGCACCCAGTATAGCAGGGAGTAATTGCTTTGACGCTCGCCCGTCTGCGCCGACACAATGAAGTAAGCGTTGCCCTTGTGGACAAACCCCTGCAGGTATTTACGGGGATAGACGCGGTCGTCCATCCATTGGTCTTCAGGCGGCGGCTGGTCCTGGCCTTCGAACAGCAGCTGAGGCTCTTGCCCTTCCATGATAAACCAAAACGCAAAGTCAGTGGATGACCACAAGCTGTTGACCGGCTCGTTGCTCGTTACAAACAATGCACAGCGCTGCCCGGTATCAGGCAGTGTTTGATAGTTAGCCAGGGCAATACTGCGGCTGTCAGTTTGCGAAAGCGCATCCCGCAGCTGCTGATCGGCTGATGGATGCTGTCCCAGCGCCGGAGCAGGCAGCAAGATCAGGTACAGGACACTCAGAACGATGCACAGGTGTTTTCTCATCGGTTTGCTCCTCAAGGAAGATTGTATACCTGAAAAGATATCCAAAATGCACATATTTGTCAATGCAGTATTAAACCGTCATAGGCAACTGTGACCGAAAAAGGCGTGTTGTGATCAAACCACTTTTGGAAGGCATCGTGGTTGAAATCGTGCTTGTGGTTGATGTGCGTGGCGTAGCAGCACGTATCTGCCCGGATGATGTCTGCCTGCAGCATGGCGTCCAGCATCTGAAGATAGGTTGTTCCGCTCAGGTGCGAGCGCGCGTCCGTATCCGTCCTTGAGCCCCAGGTTGCTTCCATCACCAGGATGTCCACACGGCTGCCGCGCAGCATCTCCAGGGTGGTCTCTTCATACAGGCCTGTGTCGCACGCATACAGCAGCTTCAGCCCATCCACGCGCTCGAATCGATAGTTGATGGCGGTTTCCCGTGGGCTGACGCGGTGTGTGGTGTCCACCGCCATGACCCGATAGTCTCCCAATGGATGGATGATACCGGTTGCAAGCGGGTGTAATCGGATGAGCGCGTTGTTAACACAGTGCGCTGCGTCGAAATAATCAAACGCATCGCCCAGCGTTTTGAGCAGCAAAAGAACCTGTTCATACGCGCCTTGCGATAGATAGACATCCATCGGAACGCCGCTGCGGGTCCTGGACATGGACAGCAGGCCGGCATTGGAGGGACAGAAATGATCCTCATGGGTGTGGGTGATGAAGATGCGCTCCAGCCCGGATAGATTCAGCCGATGCTTCATAGCGGCAGCGGCTAAATCGGGGCCGCAATCAATCAGGTTCTTTTCATCCAGCAGAAACATGCTCCGAAGCCGCATGCGTTCAGGATGGCGGCGTGCGTCCTCGCAAATGGGGCAGGCACAAAACGGCCCGGGCAGCGCATCGGCTGCCGCTGTTCCTAAAAATTGCATCGTAACACCTTTCTTATACAAACTTGATTAGCTTTGGTCCTTGTAACGCATCAGGCAGCATGCGGCGCCTGTCAAACCCCTTTGGTGATGTTTTTATGCGAGGCTTTGTCGAAAACGTTGATGGCGCGGTAATCAGGCCGAACGTAAAGCGGTTTTTTCACCGGCATCACGATATGGACCGGGGTCATGACGCGCACGCTGGTGCCGGGCATGTTGCAGCGGTACAGGTTTTCCTTGCCCAGATGCTCGATGTACTCGATGTTGAATGTCAGGGCGTTTTCAGGGCTGTCAACGATGATGAAATTGTGAGGGCGTATGCCTAAGGTAATGCTGTCGCTGGTCATCATGTCGGCGTTGAGCATTGACGCGGGTAATTCCAGCACGCCGCCACTGGTTTTGCACAGGTAGTTTGAGCCGTATTTTTCGATGGTGCAGTCGATGAAATTCATGGGCGGATTGCCGATAAAGGATGCGACAAACAGATTTTGAGGCCTGTTGTACAGTTCCTCGGGTGCTGCGTATTGCTGGATGGCCCCCTGGTCGATCACGGCAATATGGGTGGAGATGGCCATGGCCTCCTCCTGGTCATGCGTGACGATGATGGTGGTCAGGGACAGACGGTCCTGAAGCTTCTTGATTTCATCCCGGATTTCTAATCGCAGGCGCGCGTCCAGGTTGGACATCGGCTCGTCTAAAAGCAGGATGTCCGGATTTTTAACCAGGGCGCGGCACATGGCGACCCGCTGCTGTTGCCCGCCGGACAGCTGTGAGGGCATGCGCTTGAGCAATTCGGGGATGCGCACGATCTTGGCAACCTCGTTGACGCGGTGGACAATCTCATCCTTTTTCAGGCTTTTGAGCTGCCGCAGGGGAAAGGCGATGTTTTCAAACACGCTGAGGTTGGGATACAGGGCATAGGACTGAAAAACCATCCCGATGTTCCGGTCCTTGGGCAGCACGTTGTTGACATACTTCCCCCTGAAGTAGATGTTGCCTTCGGTGGGGCGGTACAAGCCGCACAGCATCATCAGCGTGGTGCTTTTTCCACAGCCGGATGGACCTAACAGCGCAACAAAATCGCCTTTCTGGATCGACAGGTTCACATTCCGTACAGCGAATGTCTTCCCGCCGTCATAGGATTTGCCGATGTTCTCCAGGCGAATCATGGGTTCTGTCATTGCTTTGAACCTCCCTGCTTGACTTGTAGCAGCAATTTTTGCGAGACAGCAAATAGGATGATGACCGGGATGATATAGCAAAAACAGGCTGCTGCCAGTACGCCTGGTGATACCAGGTATTTGCCGTCTTCGCTGTCGAGCATGGCGCCAATCAAGCTGGACATGGTGGATGATCTGCCTCGGATAAACAGGTTGATGAGGATATACTCTCCCCAACCGCTCAGGAATGAATTAACCAGGATAACGGCGATGCCGGGCTTTGCAGCGGGTACGATGATGCGCAAAAAGGTTTTAAAGCGCGAAGCCCCGTCCACAATCGCCGCCCATTCAATGTCCCAGGAGATGTTGTCAAAAAACCCTTTCATCAACCAGATGGACCCTGGCAAGTACATCGCTACCTTGAGCAGGATGACGCCGCTGAGCTTGTTAACCAGGTTGAGATTGCTCAACAGCAGGATAAAGCTGGACAACAGCGCCACGGACGGGAAAGCGTCAAGGACGATCAGCATTTTCGCCATGAACCGGCGTCCTGTATATTCTGTGCGCGACATGGCGTAGGCTGCAGGCACGGTGATGGACACCACCAGCACAGCCATCACAATGGCAAATAAAAAACTGGTTGCCATGGGTTGCGTAGCAGCCGGCAACACGACGCCCCTGGCCAGTGTTGTCTCCTCTGTGAGAAAGATCCAGTTTGACAGCGTAAACTCCCCCTGCTGGTTGGTGAATGCGCGTAAAATCAACCATCCGTATGGAACGATGATGATGCTGGATATCATCACCAGCAGGATCAGATATTTCCATACGCCGCGCGGCCGGTCATCATCTGCCGCGCTGTTTCTCCGAAGCCGCAGCGGGCTTTCCATGCGGGTCATACGGGGTCCTCCTTTCTGCGTCAGATGTCCATACGCGGGACGCGCATCTGCTGGTTTACTTTGAATACACGAAGCATGATCAACCCGAAGATGATGGACATGCCCACCATGAACACGGACAGCGCAGCGCCATATCCGTAGTTGTGAAACTGGTATGCGTTTTGATAGATATAATAGGCATATGTTACGGTTTTGCCCATGGGCCCGCCATTGGTCAGCAGGCGGATGGACTCATAGGCGGTAAAGTTGCCCAGGATGCTCCAAAGCGTTTTCTGCGTGATGGGCCAGCTGAGGTACGGCAGAACGATTTTCCTGAGGATGCTGAAGTTGCTGGCACCATCTACCTTTGCAGACTGCAGGATGCTGCTGGGGATCTGGCTGATGGCGGAGCTGAATAAAATGATGGAACCGGACGCAGAGCGCAGGCAGCCTGCTAAAATCAACAGGGCAAATGAACTGGTGGTAAACCATTGTACGGTGGGCAGGCCGAAAAAAATCAACATCTGGTTGATCAGGCCGTAGCTTTCCGGCCCGAAGACGAACCGCCAGATGAACATGAAAACAATGGTGGGCGTCAGGCTGGGGATGAGCCAAATGATGCGAAACAGCAGGCCCAGATTCTTGCGCTTGTATACAATATCCAGGTAATAGGTTGTGATGACGACAACAAAAAGCGAGCCTATAAGCGACAGCACCACGTTGAGAAACACAAACAGAAACGTGCGCAGGATGATGGCTTCCATGCCCGGATAGCCGAAAGCTTTTCGATAGTTGGTCAGGCCGATAAAGTTCCATTGAAGGGTAATGCCCATGTCTGTAAAGGACATGAGCAGCGTCAGCACAATCGGCACACAGACAAAGACAAGCGTCAACACCAGGAAGGGAGACATCATCAGGTATGGAAACCTCTTCTTTCTTCGGAGGGCGCGCGCGTCGGCGCGCCTGGTCTGAATGTTTTGTTCCTGTCTCATGATGTGCTCCCTTCCCTGTGTGACCTTTTAATATATAGCCTATGTGGCGTCTGCCGCCTGGCAGGCTCGCAGCATGCTGCCTGTGCCTTTAGTCTACGAGGACGTAGTTGCCTTCGCCGATGTTGAAGGTGATCTTCGCGATGGCATCGTCGGCGATCTTCTCAATGCTGTCAGCGTTCGGATCGTTGGCCTGCAGCTCAGCCATTTGGATGGCGTCATATAATTCCTGCGAGTGGATGTATTGGCTCAGGATCTGATCGCTCGGCAAGACGAAAATATAGTCATCAATGTAGGCTGCATCCAGCATCCACTTATCAGCCTGATATTCCGGCCTGGCGATGGTTTCCTCGGTGATGGCCAGGTGGCTTTCATACAGGGAGGTAACCAGCTGCAGTTCAGGGTCAAGCACGTTTTCTAAGATGCGGCGGCAGTATGTAGCGGTGGTTTCATCCACTTGAGAAGTGGGGGTCAACGCGTAGAAATAGGGATTGGCACCGCTGACCGGCTTGTCCCCCTCGCGGGTGATGGGCAACGGGATGGAGAAGAAGTTTTCATCAATGTATTCGCTCGTGACATCAGCTACGCCCATCATATCGCCCTTGGCGCCGATCTGTCCATACCAGCAAAAACTCTTGCCGTTTGGCCAGATGTCGCCTTCAAGCATGTCCCAGTTGTAATCCGTCAGGTGGTTGTAGGGGGCAAGGCCCAGCTGTACGTTCTCCCGCCAGAAGGTCAGGAAATCGATCACGTTCTGGCGGCTGATAACGACCTGCCCCTGTTCGTTCATGGGGATTTCGCCGTGGTTCCAGGTAACGAAGTAGAACCGCCAGTCGGCTCCCTTGTTGGGACGGTGGGTGATGCCGTATTCGCAGATGCCCTGATCGACCACCTGCTTGGCAACTTCCTGCAGGCCTTTTGTGGTGAGTTTTCCGGCGCGCGCGTCTAATTTCCACTGCTCAATCTGCTCGTCACTCCAACCTAATTTTTGCAGCGCGGGTTTGTAGACGATCACAAACCGGCATTCGGTATCTAAGATGACACCGTAGTATTTCCCATCCACCAGGCCCAGGTCGCGCAGGTTCTGGGGAACTTTGGCAGCATAAACCTCCCCGTTGACAACGTAGTCGGCGTCAATCAGCGTGCCAATCCTGCCGAACTCCGCCACGATGCCCTTTGTCTGCGCGATAAACTCCGGGAGGTTGTTTTCCATGCGCATCAATGTCAGCGTGTTGGCAAAATCATCCACCACAATGTATTCCATCGAAACAGTATCTTTGCTGCCTTCTTGGGCCAGCTGTTCGTTGAGCATTTCCGTTGCTTTAATTAGGTTTTCTGCCCGGTATGCTTCATCCGAGCAGCCGATTCGGAATGCATAATGCTTCCCTTCTGCCAAAGCGCCGGGAACGATCGGGAGAGCCAGGCTACAGCAGAACATGAGGGTAATGAGCAACAAGAACTTCTTTTTCATCGGTGGTTCCTCCTAATATGATGGTCATGAATGCATGCTGCACTAACGCGGAGTATAGCACAGGGAGCATCGTTGTGCAAACTGAGTCAGATGTGTGCAGGATCATCGGTTACAGCATAAGCAGAAGCGAGTACAGGGGTAGAGCAGCAGCTCAGCGATCATGGTTCACCTTCCTTTCCTATATCGGTTCACAAACACTATGCAAAAGGCATGTGAAATCAAAGCCAGGAACAATGTAAAGTTTGTGTAAAACTTGTTTTTAGCAGCCTGTTGATGAATCATTCAAAAACGACCATCATGGCGGAAAGGATGGGAAACTGCCATAATGCTGAATAAACACCCCCAAAAAAACCACCCCCGGGCATTGCCCGGAGGTGGCGGTTTATCCAACTCTTAGTCAGCCAGGGTGGTGTACATGAAGTACTTATAGCCTAACGGGATGGAGTAGAAGCCCTGTACCTTTTCGTTGATCATGTACAGGTCGGTGTAGTAGTATACAGGAATCAGGCAGCCGGTTTCCATCAGCATATCCTCAGCCAGATGCATCATGGCAAAGCGCGTTTCGATGTCGGTGTTGGCTTTGACGGCGCTGATCAGCACATCATAGGTTTCGGCCCAGGTGCCGTTTTCCACCTTGGTATCCAGGCCAAAGGGGGTCAGGTCCAGGTTGTACATGGCAACCTCAGCATGGGCGCCTTTGCCGAACTGTACGTCGTTGTTGCCCGAGCCGCTGGTCCACATATCCAAGAAGGAGATGGGATCGTTGTAGTCGCCAATCCAGCCGTTGCGGGCTACTTCGTAGTCGCCATCTTTGCGGGTGTTCAGGAAGGTGGCCCACTCCTGGTTGGTCAGGTTCATGCCGATGCCCACGCCCGCAAACACGCTCTGCAGGTATTCGGCGATGGCTTTGTGGCCTTCAGAGGTGTTGTAGAGGTATTCCATGGTGGGGAAGTTGGTGAACTGGCCGGTGGTCTCGTCATAGGTGTAGTACTTCTTCAGGATTTCCATGGCGGCTTCGAAGTTGCCTTCGTAGGCGTCTTCCGCCACGTTATAGTAACCGGCGAAGCCTTCGTTGTGGCCGGCGTTCTGGTAGAACTCGCTGCTGCCATCAGCGTCGGTCAGGCCCATGGCGACAAAGCTGGAAGCGGGGGTCTGGCCGCCCTGGGCGATGTCGTTGACAACATAGTTGCGGTCGAACAGCAGACCAAGGGCTTGGCGCACTTCGGCATTGGCTTTTTCCAGCTCAACGCCTGTCAGGGCGGTGTCGGCGGGCAGCAGGTTCTTGTTGATGTTAAAGTTCACATAGTAGGTGCCCAGCATGCCGGCGATGACAAACTCGTTGGGGTACTCGACCTTGAGGTTGGCGATTTCAGAGGTGGGAACATCGTCAATCAGCAGCCAGGTGCCGTTTTTGTAGTTGGCCAGCATGTTGTTGCTGTCGTCAGACAGGTAGAACTTAATCTCGTCCATGGTGACCTTGTCGGCGTTATGGTACTTCTCGTTCTTGGTCAGGGTAATCACGCTGTTGTGCTCCCAGCCGGTCATGGTGTAGGGGCCGTTGCCAATGTAGGTGCTGGGGTCGGTGGCCCAGGCTTCGTTGGCGACCACATCCTCGCGCACGGGAAAGTAGACGGGGAAAGCTAACAGCTCGTTCCAATAGGGAGCGGCGTTGATGGTGGTGACTTCCAGGGTCTTGTCGTCTTTGGCGGCTACAGCTAGTTCAGGTGTGCCGTAACCCTTGACGATCTCGAACATGTAGCCGTAGTCAGCGCCCAGATCGACCGAAGCGGCGCGCTTCCAGGCAAACTCGAAGTCTTTGGCGGTCAGAGGCTGACCGTCAGACCATACCAGGCCGTCTTTCAGGGTGTAGGTGTAGGTAACGCTGCCATCCTCGTTGACAACGCCTTCGGGCAACTCCACCGCTACGTCGGGGGCGATGACGAATTTACCCTCGGCATCCTTTGTCCAGGCAGCCAGGCCGGAGAACAGGTGCACGATCATGGTGGCGCCATCCATCGCGGAGTTGAGGGCAGGGTCCAGCGTATCCGGCTCAGACGCGACGCTGACAGCCAGGCTGGACTGGGCGCTGGCAACGGCTGTCATGGACAGCAGCATGGCCAGCGTCATCACCAGGGCAAGTAGTTTCTTCATGTTGATTCCTCCTAAGTGTTTTTATCTTTCAAATGCGCTGTGCGCATATTGAAACAAGATGTCAGGATATTTCCTCCAGCCGGTGGCAGGCGACGAAGTGGTCGCTCTCTACCTCCTTAAATGGAGGCATGCTTTCGGCACAGACCTCTTTGGCGTAGATGCAGCGGGTGCGGAAGGGGCAGCCGCTGGGCGCGTTCAGGGGGCTGGGGATGTCGCCGGAGAGCACGATGCGCTTGTTGGCGCGGGCTGCCCTGGGGTCGGGCAGGGGCACAGCGGACAGCAGCGAGCGGGAATAAGGGTGCAGCGGACGATTGTAGATTTCGTCGGCACTTGCCAACTCGACCATTTTGCCCAGATACATCACCGCTATGCGGTCGGAGATGTGGCGTACCACCAGCAAATCGTGAGCGATGAACAGGTATGTGAGGTCCAGCTTATCCTGCAAATCGTCAAACATGTTGATGACCTGCGCCTGGATGGACACGTCCAGCGCCGATACCGGTTCGTCGCAAACGATAAACTCGGGGTTTATAGCCAGGGCGCGGGCAATGCCGATGCGCTGCCTTTGGCCGCCGGAAAACTCGTGGGCGTAGCGGGAGGCATGCTCGCTGTTCAGGCCTACATAGCCCATTAGCTCCAGCACCCTGTCGCGCCGTTCCTGCTGGGTTTTGTACATGCCGTGTATGTCTAAGGGTTCGGCTACGATGTCGGCTATCGTCATGCGGGGGTTCAGGGACGAGTAGGGGTCCTGGAATACCATGGTGGCTTTCTTGCGCAGCTGGGCAATGTCTTCCTTGGTGACCACCTGCTTACCATTATACCAGATTTCTCCGCCGGTGGGTTGGTACAGGTACAGCATCGAGCGGCCCACCGTGGTTTTGCCGCAGCCCGACTCGCCTACCAAGCCCAGGGTTTCACCCTTGCGGATGGAGAAGGAAACATCATCCACTGCCTTTAAAGGCTTGGTACGCAGAAACCCCATATTGATATCGAAATATTGTTTCAGTCCCTTGACTTCTACAAGGGGTGGGGCGCCTTTATGCATGCTGCGATTCCTCCTGGCTGTCTGCGGCGCCTTTTAGCTGTTCCTTGACGTTGACCCAGCATTCCGCATAGTGGTATTCGTTGATCATCATTCTGCCCGGTCGCTGCGTCAGGCAGATTTTCATCGTCTTTTCACAGCGGGGGGCAAAGGGGCAGCCCTTGGGCATGTTGAGCAAATCAATGGGGGTACCGGTAATGGGTTGAAGGCGCTGGCCATTATTGCTCGCTGTGGGGATGGAGCGCAACAAGCCCTTGGTATACTCGTGATGGGGGTTGTAGAAGATTTCCTCCACCGTGCCCTGCTCACAGATGGAGCCGGCGTACATCACAATCACCTCGTCACACATCTGTGCCACCACACCTAAGTTATGGGTAATCAATATGATCGCCATGCCCAGCTTCCTTTGCAAATCCTGCATGAGCTCCAGAATCTGTGCCTGAATGGTGACGTCCAGCGCTGTGGTGGGCTCGTCGGCAATCAATATATCAGGCTCACACGCCAGGGCCATGGCAATCATCACCCTTTGGCGCATGCCGCCGGACAGCTCATAGGGATATTGCTGCAGGCGCTTTTCCGGTTCATTCACGTTCACCAGGCACAGCATTTCCAGCGCCCGCTCCCGCGCCTCCCTGCGGTTGCGGGGGGTGTGCAGCATGATGCCTTCCATCAGCTGATGGCCCACGGTATAGGTGGGGTTCAGGCTGGTCATGGGATCCTGGAAGATGATGGATACCTTGTTGCCGCGTATGGAATGCATGACCTTTTCATCGGCGCCCACGATTTCCTGTCCATCCAGCTTGATGCTGCCGCCCACGATTTTACCGGTGGGCGCCAGAATGCGCATGATGGAATAGGCGGTCACCGATTTGCCGGAGCCCGATTCTCCCACAATGCCCAACACCTTGCCCCGGTCTAACCGGAAAGAAATGCCGTTGACGGCTTTGACTTCCCCGGCGTCGGTAAAAAAGGAGGTGCGCAGGTCGTTTACTTCAAGAAGTGTCATGCTATGCCTCCGTTACGCGTTGAGTTTGGGGTCGAAAGCATCGCGCAGACCATCGCCAAACAGGTTCAGCGACAGCACAATCAGGCAGATGACCAGCGCGGGAATAATCAGCCGGTAGGTGTAGGAGGAGATGCCGTTAAGGGCGTCCGATGCCAGCGACCCCAGCGAGGGCATGGGCGCGTTGACCCCCAGGCCCAGGAAGGACAGAAAGCTTTCGGTGAAGATGGCGTTGGGGATCTGCAGCGCCGTGGAAATAATGATGACGCTGATGCTGTTGGGCAAGAGGTGCTTGGTGATGATCCACTTGCCCCGGGCGCCGGCAACCTGGCTGGCCAAAACATATTCCTGCTTGCGCAAAGAGAGCAGCTGCCCGCGGATGAGCCGCGCCATGCTGACCCAATACAAAAGGGCAAACACAATAAACATGCTGAGGATGTTGGAACCGATTTTTTCCAGCACGGTGCCCTGCACGTTGAGCACTTGCCTCATCACCACCGCCAACAGGATAATGACCAGCATATCGGGCAGAGAATAGATGATATCCACGATGCGCATGATGAACAGGTCCACCTTGCCGCCGAAATGCCCGGCGATGGAGCCGATGGTCATCCCGATCATCAGCACGATGATGCTGGCGAAAAAGCCCACCGCCAGGGAGATGCGGGTGCCGTACACCACGCGGATAAAATAGTCGCGCCCATGGGCATCGGTGCCGAACACATGGGGAAAGACCTTCTCCCCGGCTTCGATTTTTTTAAGCTCTGTCTTGCCGTATTGGAAGGGAGCTAAGTTGTTGTAGCTGCTGTCCACCGGGCGGCCGGGGCGTACGCCCAGCATTTTCTCGTAGGAATAGGGCCATACCGAGGGCAGGAGGATGGAGGCCAGGGTAACCAGGATGATCACCAGCAGGCTGAAGGTAGCCACCTTGTTTTTCAGCAGGCGCTTGACGCCATCCTTAAAAAAGGTAGAGGAAGGACGCATTTGAACAACCTGCGCCTTTTCAGCATCGGTAGCCGGCAGAAAGGCATCGGGGTCCAGCTGCATGCTGAAGGGTTTATTGGATGAGAACATTCCGGGCTTCTCCTTTATTCGAACTCGATGCGGGGGTCAACCACCTTGTAGAGAATGTCGCTGACAAGGTTCAGCACAACAATCAGCGAGGCAAGAAAGATGGTGGTACCCATAATCATGGTGTAGTCGCGGTTGGTGATGCTGGAGACAAACTGCCGCCCGAGGCCGGGCACTGCAAAAATCTGCTCCACTACCATGGAGCCTGTCAGGATGAAGGCCAGCATGGGGCCAAAGTAGGTGATGACAGGGATCAGGGCGTTTTTGAGGGCGTGGCCGAATATGATGTTGCGGCCTGACACGCCCTTGGCCTTCGCGGTGCGGATATAATCCTGCCCCAGCACATCCAGCATGGAGGAGCGGGTCAGGCGTGTAATGTAAGCCATGGGGTAGAGCGCCAGGGTAATGATTGGCAAAATCAGCCCCGCGCTGGTGGAGCCGTTGGCAGGCAAAAGCCGCAGTTCGACAGAGAAAACAATCAACAGAAATGACCCCATGATAAACGAAGGCATGGATACAAAGGCGGAGGTGATCACCATGATGGTCTTGTCTATCAGCTTGTTGCGCCGGAGCGCCGCTGTGGCCCCCAACACAATGCCGATGGCTGCCGCGCTGACGGCAGCAATAGAACCTAACTTAGCCGAGGTTTTCATGCCATCCATGATAATGTTGACGACGGTACGCCCCCGCTGCTTTAAGGAGGGGCCAAAGTCAAACTGGGTAAGGATGCCATTCAGGTAGGTGGTGTATTGCTCCCACAGCGGCTTGTCCAAGCCGTACTTGGCTTCCAGAGCGGCCTGCGCCTCCTTGGAGATGGCCTTTTCACTTAAGAAAGGGCCGCCGGGCACGGCATGCATTACAAAGAATGTGATGGTAATCACAATCCAGATGGTAACGATGGCAAGCAGGACACGCTTGATCAGGTAATAGGCCATTTTCGCGTTCATTCAACATCCGCCTCGTATTTTTCAAACAGGATATCAGAAACATCGCTGGCGTGCTTTTCAAGCGATGTATGCATATACTATTATATTCCTCATATCAATGCAAGGGGTGTGGGGGAATTTTCGCCGGAGTTTTCCGGAGTTTTCCGGGGAGTTTTTCGTAAAACAAGGATGGAGATGGTCTCACCTGCGCACTAATAAACGCCGTACTCAAGCGCAGCCTCAATGAACACGCGGTAGTTATTTTCTGTTTTCTGGGCGAGCGGGATATTAATAGGGCTGGCAGTAGGCATGATCACATAGCCGTATCCTTCTTTAGCCTCCTCCATACACTGCCTGACTGTTGAACGCACTTCGTTTTCGCTTGCATGCTCCAGCAGTTTAAGCTGCAGGTTGCCAAAAACGCATAGCCTGCCGGCAACGCGTTGCTTGAGCTCACCCAGCGATATGTCGCCGTCAGGCGGCGCTTCGCAAGGGTCGATTCCATCAGCTCCGCAGGTCAGAATCATGTCCAACACCTGACCCACACGACCGTGACTGTGGATGCGTACCAGCCCGCCATAACGGTGAATCAGTCGCGTCATGTCCGTGACGCAGGGCACGACAAAGCGCTCAAAGTAACGGGGCGGCAGGTAGGGGGGCGTTGCATATTCCGGTCCACAGATGCGGTATAGGTCAACCACCTGTGCTTTTAGCATATTCTCTAAGTTGATCATATTTCGCCGATGGATTTCTTTGATCGCGGATTCGAAGTGGTCGGTCTCTGTCATCGCCCATACCGTGGCTTCGCCGAACTCCATGATCTCCATCGCTGTGCACAGAGGATCACCCACAGATGCCATGATCAGACCATGGTTGCCCAATTCTTCGCGTATGCGTATATAGTCGGAGGCGTCGTAGGTGATGGGGGTATAAGGGAAAGACAGGAAGTCATCCACGTCCTGCAGGGTTTTGCAGATATGCTCGGTATGCCAGGTGGTGACCACATCCTGATACACCTGATCTGTCCAGGTCAGCACGCGTCCTGAGGGTGCGGTTACGCTGTAGCAGTTGATGGTTAAGCCCTTGTCGGGTACGGTATCCTGCGTATGCCTGATCTCTGCGGGATGGCTGGACAGCGCAAACACGCCGTTGCCGCTTGGATTCCACATGGTCAGCGAATCGCAATTTGCTCGGATAAATGACATCAAATCCCTGTAGGAAGGTTCTTTGTTTTCAAAGCTCTGGCTATTGTGCGGACACAGCTCGTATGTGTTGATGGGCACACGGTCTGTCGGTTGCAGCTTCAACGCAGCCAGCAGCCGTTCGCGGGATGTCATATGGCACGATCCTCCTTGACGGCATTATTCAGCCGCCGTTGCAATAGGCAATCTTAGCTGTGAGACAATTCTTAGCGGGATCCGAGCATCATAACCCCTGGTGCTTTGTTGGTGGGTCAGCAACGCAATGATGACGTGCTCATCATATCACACCGACTTATAAAAGCAAGCGCTCGGCGCTTGCTATGCTACACTATGGTATGTAGGGGGAGCGGAGCGTATGGTGCGGAGCAAGGAGAGGAAGTCATGGGTATGTTTGTTGGCAACAAGTTGTAGCGTATGGAAAGCCGGATAGAGCAAACCATCAGACGGTGAAGCATCAAACGATAAAATAATACATCATACCAACTCCAAACATTAACGCATCATCGTG
This sequence comes from Christensenellales bacterium, assembly GCA_050952845.1. Taxonomy (GTDB): domain Bacteria; phylum Bacillota; class Clostridia; order Christensenellales; family Aristaeellaceae; genus JAGVSV01. Next base: position 2,306,665 of record JBMNLP010000001.1, on the reverse strand, counting down.
CAGGTCTTTTGTCTTGCAGCTTCGTCGGCTGCTCGGTCAGCGTAGCGCTGCTACGCTCCCCTCGTCTGCTCCTCGCTGCAAGCCAAAATCCCTCAGCCCTTTGGATGCGTTAATGTTTTATGTTGGTATATAAAAAAGGCCTTGCGGCCTTTTTGGAATGATCGCTTCGTTATGCCTTCTTTTCGCGCCGGAAGCACAGGAACCAGTCCAAACAATACATGTCGTCGTCGGTGCTTTCCATGCGCTCCTTGGCGGTGCCGCAGGATCCGGCTGTGGGTACGATGACGTCGTCGCCGGGGCGCCAGTCGGCGGGGGTGGCAACGTTGTCCTTGTCGGCTTTTTGCAGCGCCTGGATGATGCGCTTGAGCTCGTCGAAGTTGCGCCCGGTGGATATCGGGTAGTACAGGATGGTGCGGATGATGCCCTTCGGGTCGATCACGAACACCGCGCGCACAGCCTGGGTGTTGGACTGGGCGGGCTGGATCATGCCGTATTTGTTGGCAACCTCCATGCGGATGTCCTCAATCAGCGGGAATTTGACTTCCACATCCTTCATGCCCTTCCACTCTAACTCCTGGATTTTGCGCAGCCAGGCAATGTGGGCGTACAGCGAGTCTACAGACAAGCCTACCAGTTCGGTGTTGAGTGCCTTGAATTCATCTGCCATGGTGGCAAAGGTCATGAATTCGGTGGTGCAAACGGGGGTGAAGTCGGCCGGGTGGGAAAACAGGATGACCCATTTGCCCTTGTAATCCTGGGGGAAGTTGATGGTTCCTTGCGTGGTGACAGCTGTGAACGCCGGGGCGGGATCGCCGATCAGCGGCATGCGGTTGTAGGTGTTGGTGTTTTCCATGATACTCTTCCTTTCCATTGGTGGTTTTTCGCGCACAATAGAATTATACCCGCTTGTACGCGTTTTACACACCGAGAACAAAAGAAAATAAGCATCATATGTGCGGTTGGTTCATCGTGTAGTCGGTGATTATAAAATTTTTCTTTATGTTGTTTAGCCGCATGCTTTTGGTGGTATAATATAAGAGCGAATATACAAAAGGAGGCAAGGCAATGAAATCATTGAGCGACACCTATGTGTTGTCTAATGGGGTTCACATACCCATTATAGGTTTCGGCACTTGGCAGACACCCGACGGCGAGGTAGCGGTTTCATCGGTGTTGACGGCGCTGGAGGCCGGTTACCGCCACATTGACACGGCGCAGGGCTACGGCAACGAGGAAAGCGTGGGCATCGCTGTCAAAAAGAGCGGTCTGGACCGCAAGGACGTGTTCATCACATCCAAACTGGCCAACAGCGAGCGCGGCTATGAAAGGACCATGGCTGCCTTTGAAAAGACCATGCAGAAGCTGGACATGGACTACCTTGACCTGTTCCTGCTCCACTGGCCCAACCCCATCGCCTACCGCGACAACTGGGAGGAGGCCAATGCCGTTACCTGGAAAGCTTTGGAGGAATTGTATAACGCCGGGCGTATCCGCGCGCTGGGCATCAGCAACTTCCGACGCCACCACATCGACGCCCTGCTGAAAACCGCCGTTGTCAAGCCTGTTGTCAACCAGATCAGGCTATGCCCCGGCGACACGCAGGACGATGTGGTAAACTACAGCCGTGAGAAGGGTATGCTGCTGGAAGCCTACAGCCCGCTGGGCATCGGCAAAATATTCGAAGTGCCACAGATGCAGGCGCTGGCCAAGAAATACGGCAAGTCCATCGCGCAGATCGCCATCCGCTGGAGTTTGCAGCGCGGTTACCTGCCGCTGCCTAAATCTGTCACGCCCGAAAGAATCCGCGAAAATGCCGACGTCTTCGACTTCGAGTTGGAAGCCGCCGATGTCGAGCTGATCGCCAACCTCAAAGGCTGCGTCGGCTACTCCACTGATCCGGATACCATTACCTGGTAAAAGAGCATTTCCCAATCTAACCCGCCGGTAAAACGCTGGCGGGTTTATTAATAGAGCAATTCTGCTTATCATGGCGCAGTTGCAAGCATGTCTTTTGCCTCTGGCTATATCTCTGTGTTCACTTGGTGTTCACTTGGCGTAGCGCTGCTACGTTTCCCTCGTCTGCTCCTGCGAGCCCAAATCCCTCAGCCCTTTGGATGTATTCATGCTTTACGTCAGCACAACAGCTCTTTGCGGCTCTTGAAAATTGTTATTGACAACAGTTAAAATAGCTGTTAATATTTCATATAGAAAAAGTTTGAAACAAACAAAGCAACGATTGTCTGAAAAGGGAAGCAAGAGAAACAAACTGTCGGTAGACAGCCAAAGGGAGGGGGTGAGCAATCAGCCTGAAGTCAACATAGAGACATCATCGTGAATGCAGAAACCTTTTGAACGCAGGAGATGAAGCGCCTGAGAAACGGTGAGGGCTTTATTGGGGTTTGTCTGTATCGGCTCAAGAAAACCGTTGCTTGAATAGGGAAGCAACTTGGAGAGCATGTTCCAGATAGCGGTCAGGAGCATGCGGCAAATGGCAATGATGGCTTTCTTGTGACCACGTCGGGCCTTGATTCTGCGGTACCGTTGAGCGAATTCGGAATGCTTCCTGGAATGGATAAGAGCATTTGCTGTCTGAACCAGAAGTGGCTTGAGGAAAGTTCCCGCACGTGAGATACGAGTAGATTTGACTTTGCTGCCACTTTGGTTGTTACGCGGGCAGCAACCTGCCCAGGAACAGAGATTCTTGGCCGTAGGGAACACGGACATATCGCCGCCGATTTTCCCAAGCACAGCGTTGGTGATGCCGCTATACAGCCCCGCCAATTACCTCCACAGGTTCTGTAGTATGCCGACCCTACAGAACCACCTTACAACATAAACGCGTTGGGCGCGAGATGGTTTCATAACCACATCGGTGCCTTTCGCAGAAAGGTAGATTAACATAAATGACGCCCAAAGAAAGAATGATCGCCGCATTTTTATTTCAACAGCAGGATGATCAGATCCCTTCCTGGGAATTGGAATTTCATTTATTCGACGAAATGTTTGGCAAAGAGCCCGTGATGGGGTTTGCGTTTGACAAATTAAGCGCCGCTGAGAAGGAGAAAGCAATCTGCTACAACGCGGAATTGTTGCTTGAGGTGGCGGAGACGCTGCATCACTCTGCAATTCGTTGCATTCCAGGCTACTGGGAGCAGGGCCCTGACGATCCGGCGTATCTGTGGATTCGGGATGAGGAATATCGCCTCATGCTGGTACGCGAGCTGCAAAAGCGTGGGGGTGCACAATATCTGATCATGGGCGATTGCGGGGGATTGATTGGAATTCCCGATGGGAATCATATCTGGGACTTAATTGATGACATGTATGAACGCCCTGATGAACTGAAAGAGCGTGCGGACAAGATGATAACGGCAGGGATTGAGTATGGAAAGAAGATGGTCGGTGCGGGGGCAGAATGTCTGCTGAATTGCTGTGACTTTGCGTTTAACAGCGGCCCTTTTATGTCGCCTGCGCAATTTGATGAATTCGTTGTGCCCTATCTGAATCGATGGGTTCAGACGTTTAAAGCGCAAGGCATTTATACCATACAGCATAGCGATGGCAACCTGATGCCCATCATGGATCGCATCATCGCCAGCGGCGTACACGCCATTCAATGTGTCGACCCATTGGCAGGCATGGACATCGTTGCCCTCAAGAAAGACCTTCAGGGGCAACTGTGCCTGATAGGCAACATCGATTGTTCGCTGTTACAGCTGGGCACGCCGGCGGAGGTAGACGCTGCGGTCAAGCATGTGGTGGAGCACTGCAAGTACGGCGGCGGCTTTGTCCTTTCCGGATGCAATGTCATCTTCAAGGGAATACCAGCGGCAAACTATCAGGCGATGGTGGACGCGAAGCTCAAGTATGGAACGTTTGCGGATCAAGTGACAGCATGAGCAGGCTACGGAAGTGGACGGTCAACCAAAATATATGATCCAATCTGAATCGTCCCCATCATCCAGCCCGGCTGCCCATCATCCGCACAATATCCTGCGCGTCAGGGATGCAGCGGATGGTTTGTCCGCGCTCGGAGATCATGCCCAGCTGATGCGCGTCTGAGGAGCGCAGCAGGCGCAGGCCTTCGGGCAGCGGGCAATGATCGGAGGCTTCAGATGTAGTGAATCCCTCCTCCTCAGGGAAGAACCCTAACATTGTTACCAGACCATGCCCCCGGCAGGGGTGCGCCGGCACCGGCACGCCGCCCAGCGCGCGCACCATGGCGCATACCTCGCTCAGGTCGGCTTGCAGCGCGCCGATCAGCAGCGCGTCCTCTTCGCCTGCCTCCTCGCCGGTTTCGTTGTATATAATCTGCCTGCCGTAAAAGGCCGGGTTGTTGCGTAGGCCGCCCAGCAGGGGCAGGCATGCCGCGCCCATGGCTTCGGCGGCTTGTACGCTTGGAAAATAAGCTAAGATGTGTACCTCCTCCTGCGTGCACAGCTCCAGCCCCGGCAGCAGCAGCAGCCCCTGGTTCGCCGCGGCACGTGAAACGGCGCGCAGGTTGCGCGCCGTGTTATGGTCCGTCACCGCGATGGCATCCAGCCCCTTTAGCTTTGCCATCCCGCAGATGTTGTCCGGCGTCATGTCGTCGTCCGCGCAGGGCGACAGGCAGCTGTGGATATGAAAATCGTAATGCAGCAGCTGCGGCATGGCGTCAGGCGGTGGGCGCGACCCCCCGCGCGTACATCAGGGCGCTGATTTCATAGGCGGTGAGCGGAGAAGAAAGCACCGCAATGCCCTCTTCCTGCGCCTTGTCCAGCGCCGGGCCTTCCATGCGGATGCCCTCGGGCAGGATGATGCAAGCGATGCCGCCCAGCGCCGCTACGGCGACGACGTTCAGGTGCGTCTGCACCGTTACCCACGCCATGCCCGGACATGCCTTGCCCATGACCAGGCTTAACAAATCGCAGCAATAGCCGTTGGTGACTTCCTGCGCGGGCAGGTTGTCCGTCAGCGTTTTCGCTTCTATCAATTGCGCCAGCTTCAGCATGTCCATGTGCGTTCCTCCCTTTATTCCCGGCTGTTCTGCGCCAGATCGACCATTTGCTGGGCCATCACCTTCAACCTGTTTTTTAATATATGGATGCAGTCGATCTCGGTGCAGTAGCCGCGCACGATGTCCTCGGCAAATGTCCTGCAGGTGGGCGACCCGCAGCTGCCGCAGTCGTACCCGGGCAGCCGGCTCATAATTTCGTCCATCTGGGCCATGCGGTCAAGAGCGTCGTTGATGTTGTCATCCAGCTTCAGGCTTTGATTCTGGCTGATGGACCGGTCGAAGTACAGCGGCACGGTGTTCATGTCGGCGCCTGTTACCGACTTCAGCGGATGCTGCTCGGGCATGGCCTTTTTCAGGGTGGTAATGGTGTTCTGGGCCAGGTAGTTGTTGGCGTAGGTTAGTGGGCCGCCCACGCAGCCGCCCGGGCACGCTGCGCCTTCGAAATAATCGATATCGTTGAGTTTGCCGTCCTCCACTTCCTCCAGCACGCGGATTACATTGTCGATGCCGTCTACCGCCATGCTGTTGCGGGGAATGGCGGCGTCCACCTCGCCGCCGCTGCTGGCCCAGCCGATGCCATAGGGCGTCGCCCGGGTATGATGCTGCGGCGCCTTGGCGCCAGTCACATAGGGCAATAGCTTGTTGAGCACGTCGGTGATGGCGATGGCGCCGTTGATGGCGGAACGCTCGTGTCCGATGGGGTTGCGGATGGCGGTCATCTTGGCGGCGCATGGTGTGATAAAAAACACTCCCACTTCCTCCGGCGCGCAGCCATGCTGCCGGACGTACTCCGTCCGCGCCAGGGATGCCGCGATCTCCATGGGCTGGCGCACGTCGATGATGTGAGGAATCAGCGTCGGGAAACGCACCTGGATAATGCGCGTGATGGTGGGGCAGGCGGACGATATCAGGGGTTTGAGCCGCCCCGGCTGCCGCAGCCTGTCGTGGATGGCTTTGGTGGCGACGTCAGCGCCGCGCGCCACCTCGTACACGCCCGTAAACCCGATGGACAGCAGCGCGTCCAGCACCAAGCCAACGTCGGAAAGATGGCGGAATTGGCCGTACAGCGTTGGCGCAGGCAGCGCGATGCGGTGCTCAAACTGGAAGATGTCCTCTAACTTGTCCGTCATCGCCACCTTGGCGTGATAGCCACAGATGCGGATGCATTCGCCGCAGTCCACGCAGCGCTCGTCGATGATGTGCGCCCGCCCGCCGCGCACGCGGATGGCTTCGGTCGGGCAGTGCTTCAGGCAGTTGGTGCAGCCTTTGCACTTGTCCGTGTCCAGACGCACCGAATGAAAACGGGTCAATGGCAGCCTCCTTCATCTCAGTTCAAACATCATGTCGATCGTGGTGCCCACCCCCGGCTGGCTGTCAATCATAAATACATCGGCGTTGCGCTTCATGTTGGGCAGGCCCATGCCGGCGCCAAAGCCCATTGTACGCGCCTCCTCGCCCGCGGTGGAAAACCCTTCGCTCATCGCCTGCTCAATGTCCGGGATACCGGGCCCCCTGTCCTGCGAGCTCAGCTTCACGCACTCGCTGTCTACGTCCAGTGACAGGTACCCCCCCAGGCTGTGGATCACGATGTTCATTTCCAGCTCGTACGAAGCCACCGATACACGGCGGAGCAGTTCGTTGCTGACGCCTAACTGCTTCAGCTTGCGCTTGATGTCCACCGAGGCTTCACCGGCATGCGTAAACTCTCCCGCTTCGATGGGGTATTCGCTGTGAATCACGGAACTGCCGCCTCCTGGTTGTCCTCCTGCCAGGTCATGGCAGCGCCCCTGAGGCCACCCTCATACAGCAGCCCGGCTGCCGTGAACATGGTTTTGTATGCTGTCAGCACCACTAGTCCCAGTTCGTCCGCGCGGTTCAGCACGTCCTCGCCGGGTACTTTGCCTCGGGCAAACACCAGGCACTTCAAGTCCAGCATCTCGGCTGTGCGCACCACGTGCATGTTGGTCAACCCCGTCAGCAGCACGGTTTTTTCGTTGACAAACGCTAGCACATCGCTCATGAGATCGGAGCAGCAGGCGCTGTACACCTGGGTATCCAGCTTGTTTTCGCCGCGCAGCACGCGCGCGTCCAAGATGTCCACAATGTCCCTGATCCGCATCCACGGCTCACCTCCAGTCGCTACCATCATAGGGGAAATCAATGATCAGGTCAAGCGGCCGGCGGCCGGCGGTCGGCGGTTGATCCATCCAGATTGTCCTCGGTCAAGTTTGCTTTGACAAGCAGCCCTTTGTGCGCTATTGTATAGCTGTGAAGCGCTAAAAACAATAGCCGGGGACGGCAAGGAGGCTAACGATGAAAACGTTCAAATGGGGTATCCTGGCGCCAGGCAACATTGCCAACAACTTCGCCAAAGGGCTGGCTGTCATACCGGATGCCGTGCCCTGGGCGGTGGGCTCGCGCGACCTGGGCAGAGCGCGCGTTTTTGCCGAAAAATATGGGTTTCAAAAGGCTTACGGCAGCTATGATGAGCTGGCGCACGACAAGGATGTGGATGCCATCTATGTGGCGACGCCGCACCCCTTCCATGAAGAAGCTGTGCTGACTTGCCTGCGCCAGGGTAAGCCCGTGCTGTGCGAAAAGCCCTTTGCCGCAAATGCCACACAGGCGGCGCGGATGATTGCGGAAGCCCGGAAACAGGGCGTGTTTCTGATGGAAGCCATGTGGACCCGCTTTTTACCCGCTGTGCGCAAAATGATGGCGTTGGTCGCAGATGGCGCCATCGGCCGTGTGCGGTACATCACGGCGGACTTTGGTTTCCGCGCCGATGTGAATCCTGCCAGCCGATTGTTTGATCCTGCTTTAGCCGGTGGCTCGCTGTTGGATGTGGGGGTGTACAACCTGTCTTTTTGCAGCATGGTGTACGGCAAGCAGCCCGACCGGGTGCAGTCCCACATGGTGATAGGCTCCACCGGCGTTGACGAGGCGACCACAGTGCAGCTGAGCTATCGGGATGGCAGCAGCGCCAGCCTGTTTACATCTGTCCGACTGAATACGCTGCATGAAGCCGTGCTGTATGGCGATGCCGGGCACATCAGAATGCCGATATACTGGCGTGGAGACACAGTGATATTGAACAACGGAGACGGACAGCAGGCGTTCAACCTGCCTTTTAAGGCGTCCGGTTTCCAGTTTGAAACCATGGAAGTGATGGCTTGCCTGGAGAAAGGGCTCACCGAATCTCCCCTGATGCCCCTTGATGAGACGCTGTCCGTCGCGAAGACCATGGATGCCATCCGCTTTGACAACCACCTGCGCTATCCCTTTGAGGAGGAGATCCGCCTATGAAAACCATGAAGCTGCCAGGCAGCCCCAAGACCATTTCCCGGGCTTTCCTGGGCACGATGATCGTAGGCTTGAACAACTATGCTGAATCCGCTGCACTGCTGGACAGCGCGCTGCGCCACGGACTCAATGCGCTGGACCTGGCTTATGTGTATGGCGGTGGTGATACCGAGCGCGCCGTAGGCCGATGGATGGCTGAGCGGGGCAACCGGGAAGATGTTTTCATTCTAACCAAGGGTGCGCATCCTGATGCCAATGGTCCTAAGGTGAACCCCAAAGCCATCACCGCCGACCTGACCGAATCTCTTTCGCGGCTGCAGACCAGCTATGTGGATGCCTACCTGCTGCACCGGGACGATTTGAGCGTGCCGGTTGGCCCCATCGTTAAGGTGCTGAACGAACACCATGCTGCGGGGCGCATCCGTGCCTTTGGCGGTTCCAACTGGACCCACCAGCGCATCGCCGAGGCGAACGCCTATGCCGCTGCTCACAACCTGGTGCCTTTCACCATCAGCAGCCCCTATTTCGGGCTGTGTGAGCAGGTGGACAATCCCTGGGGACCTGGCTGCGTGTCCATCAGCGGCGTGCAGGGCGCAGATGCCCGCGCCTACTATGCTGACAACGACATCCTGGTGCTGGCATACTCCAGCCTGGGGCGCGGCATGCTGTCTGGCCGGGTGACGCGGGATAACTACAAAGACCTGCTGGATGGCGCGGCGCTGACAGCCTATGCCCACGAAGTGAACTTCGTCCGGCTTGACCGTGCCCGGGAAATGGCGGCTGAAAAAGGCATCTCGGTGCCGCAGCTGGGCTTGGCTTATATCATGGCTCAGCCGCTGCTGATTGCTCCCATCGTAGGTGCTGCCAGCGAGCAGGAGATCATGGAAAACGTGGCTGCCCTGGACATCAGGCTGACTGCGCAGGAGTGCGCGTGGCTGGAGCATGGGGTGTAGAGCGGCAGGGGGAGTTGTAATACCAAAAATGCTTCACAACCTACTGTAGTGCCTCATGTCAAGTTGAGCGCGAAAACTTCCACTTGACTACATCATGGTTTTGTCTATGCCGGTATTGTCCAGGTTTTATGGAATCATCATTCGGATGTATTTTCAGCAGGCGGAGCATAATCCACCGCATATCCACGCTCTGCCTGACTACTGCCTGAGCATGCAGTTTGTGGAAGGCATCACCAAGACATATGATGTAAAGCCCTTGTTTGCCAAATGAGCGCCTTTCAAGTCCTTGGAGAATGACCAGGAGTTGTTTTCCAGCGTAGAGGTTGACGTGGGCGGCTATGGGGTTATCTGGAACGATGATCTTGACTTGTCCTGTGATGAGCTGTTTGAAAATGGCGTGACGGTCAAAATGCCTTTTGACGGTTTGATGGCCTTTACCGATGCCACCCAGCTTTGGGGGCTGAACGAAAGCACCCTGCGCAAGGCGATTTCCTATGGAAAGCTGGTCAACGGCGTGGATGCCTGCAAATATGGCAACCAGTGGGTTATTTCCATGGAGGCTATGAAGCGGGAATACGGTCAGCCGAGGGAAAAGCAATAGACAAATGGAGGAGCTCGATATTAGCTCTCAGCTGTACACGCACTCCCTGGCAGCATCGGCGAAGGCGCGGATCAGGCTGGGATTGCCGAAGAAGAAGTGGTCGGAGGGGCAGCAGATGTAGCCGCCGTGCTGCTTGGCTTGAAACAGCTGCCGTACCTGGGCGTATACGTTTTCCACCGTGCCGTGCTCAAAGCCGGCGTTCTGGTCAAACCCGCCGATGAAGAACATTCTGTCGCCGATTTTCTTGTCAGCCAGCGCCATATCGCAGTCGCCGCCCATGGAGGCCGGGGTCATGGTTTCCAGGCCATCGGCACCGTTTTCAACAACAATGTCCAGCAGCGGCATCAACCCGCCGCATAGGTGGTAGACAACCTTCGCGCCCAGTTCATGCATCAGTTTGTGCTGCTTCTGGTCGTAGGGCAGGCAGAACTCCTTGTGCATGGCAGGGCTGATCACGGTGCTGGAGCCGCCGCCACCGCCTGTTTCCACCAGGTCCAGTTCAATGGGGCCGGAACGCTCGTACACCTGCAGTTTCTTATCCAGCAGCCTGCCCAGCACGAAGTGCACCCAATCCGGTTCGTCCATGGCTTTGAAAATGGTCCTTTCAGTGCCCATCAATACGGTGCTCAGGTCCTGCCAGGGGCTGCCCTGCCCAAAGCCGTAGCAGCCGCTGCGCACGATGCCGTGGCGGCCGATGCGCTCCTTCGCTGCCAGCACGGGCGCCCAATCCAGCGTAGGGAGGGGGACGAACTCGTCCCATAGCGCAAAGTCCCGCTCATCTTCGATCAGGTGCTTGGTCACCCACGAGGTGATGTCGTTACCGCCGCCCTTCTCCACCAACACGCCTTTGGGTGTCGTGATGGTGGTGGTGTATTGGAAGCCGTTGTGCTCTCGTCCATCGGGCCCTCTCTGGCGGCGAATTTCCCAGTTTTGCAGGTCGCTTTCCTGAAACACCTGGTCGGGCTGCACATAGATTACCGGATCCATGCCCACGGCTTCATACGCGGCGTACTGATCTGCCCCGTCCAGGTAGCGCTGTAAATAAAAAGACATCCAGCCATGCACCTGCACCGGCATCCGGTCCGGTTTCTGATTGGAAAGTACCGTTAAAAATCTTTCGCGTCCGTCCATGATTCTACTCCTTGCCCGTTTTACGGCAGTTCGTTGCCGGCTGCCAGGTACACCTGGTACCATTCCTTTCTATTGAGGCGGATATCCGCCGCGCGGCTGATGTCCTTTACGCGGGATGGCTGCGTTGTGCCGAGGATAACCTGCATGTTCACGGGGTAGCGCAGCAGCCAGGCTGCTGCAATGGCGCTGGGGGTGGCATCGTATTGTTCTGCCAGGCTGTCCAGCGCTTTATTGAGCCGGGGAAACTTCTTGTTGCCCACGAACACGCCCTCAAAAAAACCGTACTGGAACGGTGACCAGGCCTGCACCGTCACGCCCTGGAGCTGGCAGTAGTTCAGGATGCCGCCGTCGCGGTCGATGGAACGGTCGATCTTCATGTTCACGTTGAGGCCGGCATCCACCATGCCGGTGAACATCGCGCTGAACTGCAGCTGGTTGAACAGCAGCGGCTGCTGCACGGCTTGCTTCAGCAGTTCCATCTGCCAGGGGTTTTGGTTGCTGACGCCAAAATAGCGCACCTTGCCCGCTTGTTCCAGTTGGTCGAAGGCTTCGGCCACCTCCCGGGGTTCCATCAGGGCGTCGGGCCGGTGCAACAGCAGCGTGTCGATGTATTCGACGTCCAGGCGCTTTAGGATGCCGTCCACAGATGCCAGGATATGCTCCTTGGAAAAGTCAAACTGGCCTTTGCGGATACCGCATTTGGACTGCAGCTGGATTTTCTCCCGCAGCCCGGGCGATGCCTTCAGCGCCTTGCCGAACACCTCCTCGCATTTTCCGCCGCCGTATATGTCCGCATGGTCGAAAAAGGTGACGCCGCTGTCCACGGCAGTGCCGATGAGCTTGTCCACATCCTTCACCGACAGGTTGGATATGCGCATGCACCCCAGCGCAATGACGGGCACTTCCAGGCTCGGTGCGGGTTGAACGTATCTCATGCGAATCCTCCTCTATGGTTGTTGTTGGTTGATTATATCATTCCTAACAATGGACAACAAATCACATTCAGCAGCAGCTGGCGCCCATGGCCTCCGCCTGCCGCTCCCAGTCCGTGCCGCGTACCGCCCCTTTTTCGGCAACGCCTGTCACCATCAGCCGGCCCCTGTCGGTCCATTGCAGGTAGTCCACGATGATGCCGTAGCTTTTCTGAATGCCTGCATAGCCGGAAATATCATCGTCGGCGCCGACCACAACCAGCGCGCACTCCTTGCCGTAGATGTTCCGTTCGCCGCGGACGAGCGCGTTCCATTTATCGATGGCGGCTTTCAGCTGCGCGGGGAAGGAATACCAGTACAGCGGCGTCATCAGCACGACAACATCAGCCTGTTCCAGCATAGGCGCCAGGAGATTGAAGTCATCATTGTAGGCGCAGGCTTTGTCCTCGTATATGTAGCATGCGTCGCAGGCTACGCAGCCCAGCAAGCGCTGCCGCCCGGCGTCGAAGCGCTGCACGGTATGCCCTGCGGCCTGGGCGCCGCGGGCAAAGGCGTCGGCCAGGATGCTGGTGTTGCCGTCTTTGCGGGGGCTGCCCGTCAGGATGAGGATGTTCTTTTTCATGTTGCCCTCCTATTGACGGTCGCTGAACGACCTGTCTTTTTTGATCACGGCGCTGATGGCCTCATGCACTGCGTGCTCAAACCCAAGCGCTTTCAGCACATGCATGCCCTCGATGGTGGTGCCGCCGGGGGAGCATACCTGGTCGGCGAGAACCAGGGGATGGTCGCCGGTTTGCTTGAGCAGCATGGCGCTGCCCAGCAGCATGTCCACCGCGGCGTTTTGCGCCATGTTGCGGGACAGGCCGCCCCGGACGCCGGCGGCTACCAGCGCGTCGACAAACAGAAATGCAAACGCCGGCGCGGCGCCTGCCAGCGCTAAAAATACCGGCGCCTGGCTTTCGTCGATGGCCACCACGCTGCCCACCGCCTCAAACAGGCGGGTGGCGATGGCCAGCTGATCCGGGTTTGTTGCCCTGTTGGCGCAAACGGCGGTGGCTGATGCGCCGACCCTGGCGTTCAGGTTGGGCAGCACGCGCACCACTGGCACGTCCTGCCCCAGGGCGTCGGCGTACACCTGCAGCGGCTTGCCGGCGATGATGGTCAGCACAAGCTTTGTTTTGTCCACCACCGGCGCGATCCGGGGCAACACGCTGCCCAGCACCTGGGGTTTGATGGCCAGCACGATCACATCGGCCATATCCGCTGCGCTGCGCTCATCCGCCGCGGGGCGCAGCCCTGCCTCCCGCTGCCAGAATAGCGTTTTTTGCTCATCGGCATCGTAGCCGATCAGCGCGTCATCGGCAAAGTTCCCGCTTCTGACCATGCCGGAAAGGATAGCCCCGGCCATGTTGCCCAGCCCGATGAAAGCGTATGTCATTGTCAGCGCACCTGCCCGTTCCCTTTGATGATGTATTTGAAAGTGGTCAGCTCATTCAGCCCCACAGGGCCCCTGGCGTGCAGCTTTTGCGTCGAGATGCCGATCTCAGCGCCAAAGCCGAACTCGCCCCCGTCGGTGAAGCGCGTCGAAGCGTTGTGGTACACTGATGCTGCGTCCACTGCAGCCAGGAAGCGGTCCGCCGCGGCCTGGTTATCGGTGACGATGGCTTCGCTGTGGCCTGAACCATAGCGCCGGATGTGCCGGATGGCATCCTCTAAGCTGTCCACCACGCGCACGGCGATCACCATGTCTAAAAACTCCCTGCCCCAGTCGTCCTCCCGTGCCGGGCGTGCCAACGGTATCAGCGCGCGCACAGCTTCATCGCCGCGTACCTCAACGCCCTTGTCCATCAGCCGCAGCAGGATGGCGGGCAGCGCCCTGTCGGCGATGTCCCGGTGCACCAAAAGGCACTCGGCAGCGTTGCATACGGAAGGACGCGATGTTTTTGCGTTGTCGGCGATGTTGGCCGCCATGGCGATATCGGCGTCCTTGTCGATGTACAGATGGCAGACCCCTTCGCCGGTTTCAAGCACTGGCACGTCGGCGTTTTCCATCGCCGCCTGGATCAGCCCGCGGCCGCCGCGGGGCACCAGCAGGTCCACATACCCGCGCAGCTTCATCAGAGCCTGGGCGCTGTCGCGCGAGGTGTCCTCCACCAGCTGCACGGCGTCTGCGGGCAGACTGGCTTGTTCCAGTGCGCGCCGCAGCGCCTGCACGATGGCGGTGTTGGAGGCAATGGCTTCCTTGCCGCCGCGCAGGATCACCGCGCTGCCCGCCTTGACGCACAGCGCCGCCGAATCAGCCGATACGTTGGGACGCGCCTCAAAAATCACAGCGATCACGCCCATGGGCGTCGACACGCGCCGGATGAGCAGATCATTTGGTCGCCTGGTTTCATACAGAATGCGGCCCAGCGGGTCGGGCAGTTGCGCTGTGTCCCGCAAGCCATCCGCCATGGCATGCACGCGCGCGGGGTTCAGCATCAGCCGGTCCAGCAGCGCACCGGTCAACCCGGCTGTGCGTCCATTGGCCATGTCCTGCGAGTTTTGCGTGAGAATGTTGTCAATATCGGCTTCCAGCGCCTCCGCCATGGCGTACAGGGCGCCGTTGCGCCGGCTCTCGTCCGCCTCGGCTAACAGGAAAGAAGCCTCCCTGGCTTTTTTGCCCATGTCCTTAAGCATGTTGATTCACCGCCTTAAAATACGTGCCGATGTCCTCGCCGTCCATCAGCCGGTAGATGTTCTGCGCCGGCGAGCCGTTGATTACATAGGTGCGTACGCCTTCACTGGTGGCAATTTCCGCTGCGCGCACCTTGGTCACCATGCCGCCGGTGCCCTGGTTGGACCCGGCGCCGCCTGCAATGGCGCGGATCTCGTCGGTGATGCGCTCCACCACCGGGATGCGCCTGGCGTCGGGGTGTTCCCTGGGGTTTTTGTCGTACAGGCCATCGGTATCGGTCAGGATGACCAGCGCATAGGCCTTTACCAGCACCGCCACAATGGCGGACAGGCTGTCGTTGTCGCCGTACACGATTTCCTCCACCGCCACGGCGTCGTTTTCATTGATGATGGGGATCACATGCCAGCTGAACAGCTTCTCGAACGTGGCAACCAGGTTGCCATGCCGCTCCGGGTCCTCCACATCGGCTTTGGTGATCAGCAGCTGTCCCACCTTGTGCCCGTATTCGTTGAACATCTTGTCGTACATGTACATTAGTTCGCACTGGCCCACGGTGGACGCCGCCTGTTTGCCCGGCGTGTCTTTGGGCCGCTCGGTCAGCCCCAATTTGCCCACGCCGATGCCGATGGCGCCCGATGTCACCAGCACCACCTGCACGCCGGCGTTCATCAGGTCGGCCAGCACGGCGACCAGCTGCTCCATTTCGCGTATGTTTGCCCTGCCCGAGGGATGTGTCAGCGTCGATGTACCCACCTTGACAACGACGCGTTTACCGATTGCCTGCATGCCTTCCCTGCTCTCTCTGCGGCGCCTGAAAGTGTCCGCTCAATGTGATGATGTTCATGGTATACCACAACCTGGCCGCGGCTTGCAAGTCCATTATAGAAACTCAAGGTAAATCCGTAGTGTCTCATGTCAAATTGAGCGCGAAAATTTTGCAAAATATGAAAAAAGGATATAAAATAGAGGTGTCTTATGGATAGCTTGGTTTAAGAAATTTACTTTACCCGGGATATTTCGGAGAAAACCAATCATTTCCATGATATCCATCAGCTTCTTTTGGTTCTGAGCGGCTAAGTGGAGGTTTATGTAATCATGCAAACCGAAAAGTGTACGCCGGCGACATGGTCATTATCAGCCGATTTAATGAAAGAAAAAAGAATACAAATCAATACAGATATTTCCATTGCCATTGATATGGTAGGTTATTTGGAATGTCCGCAGGGGTGGGTCGGCAAAGAGCATTCTCACCATTTTTGGGAGATTTTGCTGTCTACAAGGGATTTTTCAAACTTTGAGGTATCGGTGATTGTGCCTAACGAGCGGCATCTTTTCGAAAATCACCTGGAAAGCACCATGTACTATGTGTATATCGGCTTCCATTTCGGAAGCGCGGAAAATGCAGACACGGAGTATCAGCGCAGAGTCATTGAGGAACGGCTGCTAATGGAAGAGAATATGCGCCTATACAAGTTCTTCTATGAAGAGATCCGTAAACACGGTGATGTCACTGCATTCAAGGGTACGCTCCTGATGGATGTAATGCTGCTTGTAGCGAAATTGGTGGATACCCGTTTTTTTCGGGATAACCTGGAAGAAGCAGATCAGATCGGTATCGTAATGGAGGTAAAAAAATACATTAACCGCAATATCGGAACCATGTGTACCGTCAATGGGATTGCGGACTCGTTGTATATGTCTCCCAAATATGTGGGCAGTATCTTTAAGAAGCGCACTGGCGAAGGTATTTTGCAGTATCAGAGGAGAAAGAAGATGGAAAAAGCCCTGGCAATGCTCAGGGGAGAGCAGTACCTGGTAAAAGAAGTGGCCCAGTATCTGGGGTTTGACAATTTGTACTATTTTTCCAACGTTTTTAAGTCCTATTATGGAATGTCTCCCACTTATTTCATAAAGCAATATGACAGAAAAGACGTTGATGGCTGATTAGGATGCCTTTCATCCATCGGCAAGTACAAGCGGATCGCGGGCAGCTGAAAATGGCAAAGAATCCCGATGAGTTTGAAAAAGCTAAACTAACCGGGATTCTGCTTTTGGGCTTACTGTGCCTGTTGACGGCAATGACAGAACCTGCCTACAGAGAAAAACACCGGGCATTTATAAATAATTTTTACGGAAAATTTATAAAATTTGGAGGAGTTTGTTCATTGTACTAATAAAGTCGATTTGTTATTTTAAATGCGAATACAGTAGTGTGCGAGTGTTGTCTGATTTGTTCCTGAAAAAAGAGGCGTGTACCGATGAAGCACTGATAATCCACCAATGGAAGGCTTGCTTCCGGAAAATGAAAATACTGTCACATAAGTGGCATTAAGTATAGATAGCATTATTAAAGGAGGAAGAACTCATGAAAAAACTGATCGCACTGGTGTTGGCTGTGGTACTTCTCAGCATATGTGGAGCGCCAGCTATGGCAACCGAAACCTTAAAGGGCTGGGGTGCATACGCCTTTGATCCATCCACAGGTCTTACAAGCTACAAAGAACAAATCTATTGGAAGGCTGTAGAAGAAAAGTTTGATGTAGATATCGAATGGGAAATCGCTTCAACTGCTTCTGGCGCACATATTACCCAGTTTGGCCTAATCATGGCTAGTGGTAATTTGCCGGACTTCTTTGCTGGCTACAACAAAATGCTTTCATTGGAAGAATATGGGCGCATGGGTGCTATCATGGATGTTTCTCCCCTGATCGAGGGCGGCCATATGCCCAATCTGTCTGCGATTTTGGAAGAGTATCCGGATGTTCGCGCCTCTATCACTTCGGCTGACGGAGCAATATACATCATTCCTCGCGTCATGATTGATTATGAGACCCGCGCATGGCCAGGCTTCAACATCCGTGGTGATATTCTGGAGGAGTTGAACATGTCCGCTCCTACTACCACAGACGAGTTATACGAAGTTTTGAAAGCCATGAAGAACATTGATGGTGTTGTCTATCCTTTTTGCGGTGACTACAGGCCTCTCTTCTATGCTTTCGGCGTCGCAGTTCGTGCTACTGGTAATAATGCTGATGCTGATATTTTCGTGGAAGATGGTCAAATCAAGTTTGCTCCATGGGATGTGCGTTATAAGGCTGCTTTGGAATATTTGAGCAAGTTGGCTTCAGAAGGCTTGATTGCTAGCACCTATGATCAAATAGCCGATATGACCTCTGGTGCGTCTATGATGACCTTTGGCTCCTTTGCAGGTTGTTTGGATCGTATCAACGGCCTGTTTGAGGCGGAGGCCGGCAAGCGTCCCTTGATTGCTTTGGATTACTTTACCGGCCCAGAAGGCTACAAAGGCAACGCCTCCGTTCACCGTGCTATCGATTCTAACTGGTGTTCAGGTATTAGTACTGCTTGCAAAAATCCTGAGTTAGCTGCTCAGATTCTGGACTATGCATTAGGTAAGGAAGGTGGCGATATTCTTTTCTATGGCATTGAAGGCGTTGACTATACCCGTGATGAAAATGGCGAAGTCATCCGTAGTGAAGAAGCTATGAATAGCCCCTTAGGCATCCTGACTTGGAGTAATAACTATGTTGGCAACTATTCTTGTTTGTCTTCAGCCTATACTGCAGAAGCCTATCAGTCTACTCTGACAGCTGAGGCACGCCGAGGTAACGATATGGCTACCGCCACCACTGCCGCTGATCCCAGTGTAGCACCCATTATGCGCTACACTGCCGATGAAATTGCCGCAGTGAACGAAATCTGCTTAGATCTGAACACATACGTTGATGAGAACATGACCGCTTTTGTCTTTGGTACACGCAGCCTGAGCGAGTGGGATGATTACGTTGCTGGCTTTGAGACTCTGCGAGTAAACGAACTGCTCACGATTCTGAATGCTGCTTATGGTCGTTATATTGAGGCGGCAGGTAAGTAGTTAATCTTTAGCCAAACAACTATAATTCGAGAAGTCGGGCGCGTTCGGCAAGCGTTCGCGCCCCGGTTCTCGATTGTTTTCAGTAGATGCAGCAAGGAAAATGATTACGCAAATGAAAGGGGTTGGCTCGATGCGGGCTGACAAAAAGGAAACCAGAATCGCAACAATCAGTAGCAGAAAGAGACGAAAGGCGTTCGTGCTTCTTAGTTTTGCTTTGCCGGGATTGCTTTACTATGCAATCTTTCATTACGTACCCATGATAGGACTTACCATTGCTTTTAAGGACTACAATCCTTTTAAAGGAATATGGGCTAGTTCTTGGGTGGGTATGAAATGGTTCGTGGAATTCTATGAGTCAATATATTTTTTGCGTTTGATCCGAAACACTTTTACGCTGAGCGCTCTCATGCTGATCTTTGCTTTTCCGCTGCCAATTTTCTTTGCGTTAATGATGTACGAGGTCCGGGGCAAGAAATTTCGTTCTGCAGTGCAGTCGATTAGCTATCTTCCACATTTTATCTCTATGGTTATTGTCTGTGGTTTGGTGCGTACATTCACCAGCGAATCCAACGGCTTGTTGAATGTCATTATAGTGGCTTTGGGTGGCGAAAGTATTCCGTTTATGTCATCGCCCCAGTGGTTTCGCCCGATTTATGTAATCAGTGGCATATGGCAATCTACAGGATGGTCGTCCATCATTTATTTCGCGAATGTCAACGCTATCGACACTTCTCTTTTTGAAGCAGCAGATATTGACGGCGCAAGCCGCCTACAAAAGATTGTGAATATTTCTTTGCCCTCCCTGAAACCAACGATTATTACACTGTTGCTGATGCAATTGGGCAATATTATGAATGTAGGTTACGAAAAGGTGCTTCTACTGTATGAAACATCCACATATGAAGTAGCAGACGTCATCAGTACCTATGTATATCGTGCCGGTCTTGTATCTCAGCGATATTCTTTCGCCGCAGCAGTCGGTCTGTTCAACAGCATAGTTGGTGTTGTGTTAATCAGCGTTGTGAACAGTATTGCTCGTAAAGCGAATGAAAGTTCGCTGTGGTAATACGGAGGAGGGATGCACACATGAGCGTTCAGAAATTGCCGATCAAACCACGAAGAAAACCGTTTACAGTTTTTGACATCGCATTGTATATGATCTGTGTCATTATATCTATTGTTTTTTTGTATCCTATATATTATGTATTTGTCGCTGCTTTTTCTAAACCGTCGGATCTCTTCAGCAATCCGCTGATTATTCTTCCCAGGACGTTCTCTCTATATAATATGGAGATGATGTTGAAGTCTGCCGGCATATGGATCGGTTATCGCAATACATTATTTTACATGGCAATAGGTACTGTTATCAATATCTGCTTAACGGTTACATTAGCATATGCGTTAGCTCAACGTGAAATGCCCATTCGTCGGACACTTAACTTCATGATTGTTTTTACCATGTATTTTTCTGGCGGCCTTATACCCACTTTTTTGGTGGTACGCAATCTCGGCATTTTAAATACCGTATGGGCCATTGTGTTGCCCGGAGCGATCTCTACTTGGAATCTGATGGTGACACGTACCTATCTCTCCACGCAGATATCGAGTGAACTTTTGGAGGCTGCGGAAGTGGATGGAGCAGGAGAATATTGCGTGTTTTTCCACATTGTGTTGCCTCTATGCAAACCAATTCTTATTACTATTGGTATGTTTTATGCTTCTGGCCACTGGAATTCGTGGTTCAGTTCTTTGATCTACTTGCGTGATCGTTCCTTATATCCTCTGCAAGTTTTTCTACGGGAACTGTTGATTCTAAACGATGCCGCCAGCATGACGGTAGAGGCAGGGGACTACGCTAGTAATACGGCTATGTATGTGCTTACGATGAAGTATGCTGTCATGGTGGCTACATTACTGCCCATGCTGATCGTTTTTCCTTTTGTACAAAAGTACTTTGTAAAAGGAATCATGATTGGCGCTTTAAAGGGATAATGGGTTTGTTTGTATTATCAAGAGGAGGAAATGATATGAAGTTTTATCTGTTTGCGAAATTTTTTAAGCATCTTTCGTTAGGCGAGATGCTGGATCGATGTTTGGAACTGGGTGTAAACGGTCCCACGGCTTTGATTCGTGAGGGGTATTGGGTGCGGCCAGAATTTGTTGCGAAAGATCTGCCGACATTTGTACAAGCTGCTCAGGCTAAAGGTCTTGAGATCAAATATGCAGATACGCCATTTGAGCCTGATCGTCTGTCAAATTATACTGATGAACTAAAAGTGCTTCGTGATTGTGGCATTGAAATGTTTCGTATTGGGTATTTATTCAAGAGCGTGGCAGGTCATCCTCGAGGTATGCATGATAAAATGCGTGCTTATGCGGAAAAGGCGTGTGAATTAGCTGCACAGCACAGCCTGAAAGCTGTCATTCAGATTCACGGCATGATGTATCCTCATAATGCCAGCACAGCATATCCTCTGGTCAAAGGACTAAATTCAAAACATATTGGAATCAAGCTGGATTATGGTAATAACTGTTCCCAGGAAGGTTATGAAATTCCCGAATACCAAATTCCACTACTAAGTGAGTATTTGTGTGCTGTGGGTGCAAAGAGCGGTGCATTTATGCAATTGAGCGACAGACGGGGAGACGATAACGGTTGGCAGGGAATCTTCCTTCCCGCTTATGAAGGGCAAGCGAATTACAGATTAATATTCTCCTTGTTAAAAAAGGAAAACTTTTCCGGTCCTGCTCTGTTGATGCCTTTCTATGATGAAAACGATTTTGATATCTTATTTGCAAAAGCAAAGAAAGAAATTGCCTATCTAAAAAGAATGGAGACGGAAGCGTAATGACAATGAAACCTTTGAAGTTGTGTCTGGTTGGATTAGGCAGAGTAGCCAAGAGTCATATGGAGGGCATCAATGAGTTAGATGGCCTTGTGGAGGTAGTATGCGCTGTCAATCGTGGTCGGGAAAAAGGCGAGGCTTTCTGCAGGGATTTTGGAATCAGCAAGTTCTATTCTTCCATTGGTGAAGCGTTGATCAACGAAGATTTTGAGGCAGTTGATCTGTGTTTGCCAAATCACCTTCACCGCGATGTAACGGTTGAATGTCTGAATGCGGGTAAGCATGCGTTGGTTGAAAAACCCATGGCTAATACCGTTGAGGAATGTCTGGATATGAATGAAGCAGCTCGCAGGAACAATCGAGTTCTGATGGTTGGTCAAAGCCGTCGCTTTTATGACGCGGTGTTTGCCTCCAAGGCAGCTATTGATTCTGGTGCGGACGGAAGACTCATTTCTGTTAATGCACAGTTAGCAGGCTATTTACCCAAGGCACCTACACCCTGGTGGAATTCAATTTCTACCGCAGGTGGATTGATGATTCCTATTTGGGGCAATCATATTATTGATTATATAATCTGGGCATTTGAGGGTATACCGAAGCGAGTTTACTGCGAATCCTATTCTGTAAATCCCACTTGGGAGGGCGAGGATGAGGTCGCTCTAACCATGGGTTATGATGATGAGAGGTTTGCCTCTATACGCATGAGTTGGAATGCCAGATTCAGTGACGAAGTTTGGGATGGCACTGGTAAGATGCTATCATCAAAGGATATTTTTTATCAACGTACCATGCAGATGGAAAAGGCTACCTATGTGTTGGACGATGAGACACGATTAAGCCGCAATGGTCGCGTTGTTATTGAGGATGATGGCGCGATGAGCAACTTTGCTCGTCAGACTCATGAGTTCGTTTCTGCTATACGTGAAAGACGCAAGCCTATTGGAGATGGCGAGGACATAATTAACGTAATACGTGTGCAGGAAGCTGCTCTTGAAAGCGCGAGTGCCCATCGTATGATTGAACTATATTAGGTCGTGATGACAAAGTAGCATCTGGATAAAAGAACACAATCAGGAGGTGGTACTATGAAAATCTGTCTTGCAGGCAATATGTTTGATGATGTATCAGTATGGGAGCATCTTCAGGCAGCGACAGACAATCGATATGACGCAGTTGAGTTGCGTTCTACGCATATTTCTCATAATATGGATATGGAACAGATACGGGATGTGCGAAGCGAAATTCTTAGAAGAAATTTGAAGGTTGGAGCATTATCCTGCTTTTGCGGTAATTATGGTATGCTGGAGGAGGATGAATGTCAAAATGCTTTTGATATTTTCACCAAATATGTGAATTTAGCAGAGCTCTTTGATACACCCTATGTACGTGTATGGCCGGCATGGATTGACTCGGCTAAAGCTTCGCAGGAGATTTGGAGCCGTACGGTACGCTGGATGCGCAGGAGTGGCGAATATGCTGCCTGTCATGGCAAAAGCATTATAATGGAGATGCATCATGGTACACTTTGTGACTGTGCTGAGAGTGCCCTTTATCTGTTAGATGCAATCGGCCTTAAAAATGTGGGGCTTACATGGGATCCGGTAAATCTATATCAGGTGCCTACGGATTATGGCAGACAGGCTATTCGTGCAATAGGCAAGCACATCTTTAATGTGCATATCAAGGATATTGTTGCTCTAACTAGTGATAGCGAACCTGGCTGCTTTTCTTATGGTTATTATGCCCGGCATATCGGTCGTTTTACAAAGGTAGCGCAGCCCGAGGAGGATAGTCGCTACTTTGCTCACCGAAGAATTCATCAGGGTGGCATAGACTGGATGGATGTGTTCAAAGGGCTGGACGAGATTGGCTACAAAGGTTATATCACTGTAGAAAGTGTATGTGAGAAAAACCCTTCGATGCCTAACCGGGGGGCGCTGGCTAAAGCATGTATGCAGGACATTCGTGCAATTACGAAACAGGCGCCTGGACGCGCCGATTGGTGTGTAGCGTCCGTTGAAGCACCAGGAATGTTTCGAGTGATCGGCCCTGACGTTAGTGACTGCAGTGTGGTTCATGTCTATCGTTTAAACCTTTCTGCCGGAACAACACACATACTTAATTCAAAAGATCAGGAAATGAACGCCGTGCTGATTCATGGTTCTGCGCACATGAGCGGTGCGGGCATGATGGAAAAAATGAGCGCCTTAGATAGTTTCTATATTCCGGGAAATGCATCTGTTCAGATTAAAGCGGAATCGAACAGTGTGTTTTATATCGCTGCCGCTGTATGCGAGGGGTATGGCAAACCCTTCTTTCGTAAATATGATTCTGCTCTGCCTATAGGTGAAATTCATCAGATTCATGGAAAAGGTTCTGGTGCCCGGGAGGTGTTTTTTACTCTAAATCCTGAGATGCCTGCATCTCGCTTAATCTGTGGAATCACTTCATCCAATGATGGGGGATGGACTAGTTGGCCCCCACATCAACATGAGAAGGATTTAGAGGAAGTCTACTGCTATTATGGTATGCCAGAACCAGAATTCGGGTTGCACATCAGCTATACAGAATCCGGACGTGTAGAAGATATGCAGGCGCATGTTGTCCGTGATGGTATAATGGTGTTGATTCCAAAAGGTTATCATCCTACGGTATCCACCCCTGGCACAAAAAATCGATATTTTTGGGTTTTAGCATCTTTCTCTCATGCTAGCCGCCGCTATGATCGGGCAGTGACGGATTCTGTGTATGAATATCAGAAGAATTAGGGAGGCGAATTCATGAAGACTGCTTTTGTCTGCAATAGCCATGACAATGTGAGTCGCGTCTATGGCGCCGGACGTAAAGAACGCATTGCTCGGATTTCTGACTTGGTGGATGGACTGATTACCGAAGATAATTTTGAACAGCACAGTGATGAACTGAAGGACGTAGAAGTTATATTTTCCACATGGGGTATGCCTCTTCTTTCCGAAACAAGACTGAATTGCATGCCCAAGTTACGGGCAGTAATGTATGCTGCTGGTTCCGTTAAGGGATTTGCTGAACCTATGTTCAAAAGAGGAATTCAGGTAGTTAGTGGCTGGGCTGCAAATGCGTACCCCGTGGCAGAATTTACGCTATCTCAAATTCTCTTGTCCAATAAGGGATATTTTAGAAACCTCCGTGGCTTCAAGTCCAAGGAAACTTTTCAGTCTTGGCGTAATCCAGCACCCAAAGGTAATTATGGTGAATCTGTAGCCATTTTGGGTGCGGGACAGGTAGGTAGGATGGTGATCGAAATGCTCAACCTCCATACGTTGAAGGTGTTTGTGTACGATCCCTATTTATCTGAAGATACGGCAGAAACGATGGGCGTGAAAAAGGTTTCCTTAGAGGAGGCTTTCGCCCAAGCCTATACCGTTTCCAACCATATGCCTGATTTACCAGAAACCAAGAACATCATCAATGGCAAACTGTTGGGTTCCATGCGGGAGAGTGCAAGTTTCATCAACTGTGGCCGGGGTGCTAGTGTAAAGGAAGACGAATTGATTGAAGTGTTAAAAGCGCGTCCTGACTTGACCGCACTGCTGGATGTGACGATGCCTGAGCCTCCGGAAAACGATAGCGAACTCTATGTGCTGCCAAATGTTTTTCTGTCCAGTCATATTGCTGGTGCTTTAGGCGATGAAGTAATCCGCATGTCAGATTGTATGATTGAGGAATTTATTAGACTGAAGGAAGGGCTACCATTACGCTATGTCGTTCCGCCGGAAAAGTTGAAGATCATGGCTTAATAAAGGGGGGTAACTCGTGCACATACTGCCTGTGGAAACAAAGCGGATAACGCCCTACAGAGAACACTGGTTTTTTGGGTATTATGACATTCCAGCGTTTGACGGTAGCGAAAAATATCACTTGGCATTGCGTGTTCCATTTATGGATCGCCTTCCCGTGAGGGAC
This sequence comes from Christensenellales bacterium, assembly GCA_050952845.1. Lineage (GTDB taxonomy): Bacteria > Bacillota > Clostridia > Christensenellales > Aristaeellaceae > JAGVSV01. Next base: position 2,281,392 of record JBMNLP010000001.1, on the reverse strand, counting down.
GATTGTGCAGAGGTGTTCACTATTGATTTGCATACTGATGAACGGACAAAAATTGGAGAAACCTATGCATGGTGTTTCCAGCAAGGTTGTTTTGCCCAGTGGGTGCCTGCACTGCCCGAAACTGTGCTGTGGAATGTACGCCGTGAGGGTGGCTGTGGCTATGGTGCGATATTGAAGAATTCAAAAACCGGTGAAACGAATTTTTTAGATCGTCCAGTGGCTACTGTGTCCCCCAACGGGAAATATGCTCTTAGTGTTAATTTTGATCGAATGTATGATTTTAGACCAGGATATGGCTATGCAGGCCAACGAGACATCTGGCATGATGTCAATCATCCAGAGGAAGATGGTATCTGGCTTACAGATTTAGAAACTGGAACGAGCAATCTGATTCTTTCTCTACAGTATCTGTGGGATTTCACAAAGTCTTATTTTGGCGAAACTGATCAAAAAGTGTGTGTTAATCACATTAATTTTAACACAACAGGTTCTCGTTTTGTGTTCCTGCTTCGTAATTTTGATGGAGCGAACTGGAAAACCGCTACACTTACAGCCAATTACGATGGCAGCGATTTATATCTTCTTGCGGACTATGGCTATGCTAGTCATTATTACTGGGTGAGCGAAAGCATTCTCAGCATCCATTCCGATGGCAAAGAGTTGGGCAATTTAGGCAACCAGCTGTACGAACTGAGAGATCTGACCCATGAAGGCAGGGCACTGGATGTTAGATTTTTCAAAGCAGATGGTCATGTAAGTTACTCTCCAGACAGGGAATGGGTTCTATATGACAGTTATCCTAAGTCAGACGGTTGCAGGGAATTGTATCTGTATGATTTGTTGACAGGCCAGGGGAGTGTGTTGGGCCGATTCAAGACTATGGCTCATCCTACTATAGAAATCCGGTGTGATCTGCATCCTGTATGGGCGCCTTCAGGCAAACAGATTTCCTTTGATTCGGTACATGAAGGTTTTCGCGGGATCTATACGATGAACCTTGAAAAAGCCAAGCAGGTATTGCGTGCAAGTAGTGAGGCATAAGCATGTCGTGCCTCTTTATGGAGCGGATGTGCAATTGCAGAATATGCTGTTATATTTTTTATGAAGTCAGGATTGACGCGATGAAGTCTTACAGGTACGATCGTATAAAACGAGTGACTTGCTGCGAATCCGATTCAAAGGGTATTAAATAATCTTTTGAATCGGCAGGTAATCACCGCATTGATATGGAGGTTAATATGAATGATTTGTTCGATCTTTCAGGGAAATGGGCGCTGGTTACCGGCGGTCGTGGTTTGGCTGTTGGTATAGCCGATGGACTTGCTGCGGCCGGCGCTCAGGTTGTTGTACTCAGCCGTACAAAGCCTGAAGAATGCAGGTATTCCTTTGTGCAAGCGGATTTAGCAAACCGAGCGTCTTTGCAAAAAGGTTTTGAAGTTGTTTTGGCATTGACAAACGGAAAGCTCAACGTGCTGGTGAATTGTGCGGGCATACAGCGTCGACATGAATGTGAGACTTTCCCTATTGAGGATTGGGATGCTGTGTTGGAGGTCAATCTGACTGCGTGCTTTGAATTGTGTCAATTGGCAGGCAATGTGATGCTGAAGCAAGGAAAGGGAAAAATCATTAATATCGCGTCCATGATCAGTTTTTTTGGTGGCATTCGTATCCCTGCGTACGCAGCCAGCAAGGGAGGCATTGTGCAGTTAACGAAATCACTTGCTGTGGCTTGGGCACCAAAGGGGATCCAGGTAAATGCTTTGGCTCCGGGATACATGGCTACGGATATGAATGAAGCATTGATGGCAGATGAAGCTCGTAGCGTACCTATTCTCAGCCGTATCCCTGCTGGAAGATGGGGGACTCCTGAGGATATGGCTGGCCCCTGCGTGTTTCTGGCGTCGGATGCATCAGATTATGTCAATGGCGCCATCATCCCCGTGGACGGCGGGTATTTGGTATGCTAAAAAAGGAAAATGACATGCTTACATACATGCGTATACCCTATGAGACGGCCCAGCGGTTTTGCCAAAATGTTTTTGGTTCCTATGGTTTTACCCCCGATGAAAGTGCCAAGATTACGGATATACTGCTGGCAGCAGATTTAGGCGGAATTGAATCCCATGGTATCCAGCGCCTGGTGCGGTATGATACGGAAATCCGTGCTGGGTTTGTGGATGTACATGCCCGGCCAGAGACTGTTTTTGAAACGCCTGTTTCTGCGGTCATTGATGCGAAAAGCGCCATGGGGCAACTGATTTCATATGAAGCAATGGAGGTTGCCATCAGGAAGGCGCAAAAATCCTGTATCGGTATGGTTGCGGTGCGCAATTCCAACCACTACGGCATAGCCGGCTATTATGCCCAAATGGCTTCCAAGCAGGATCTTGTGGGGATTTGTATGACCAATACGGAAGCCATTATGGTGCCGACATTTGCGCGCCAGGCTATGTTAGGAACCAATCCCATTGCTTTCGCAATGCCTGCCGATCCGATAGATTATCTGTTTGACGCAGCCACGACTGTTATACCCAGAGGCAAACTGGAGGTATATAAAAAACGCGGCAAGCCCGTCCCCACAGGATGGGTTTTGGATGAAAATGGCTTGGACAGCACAGACGCGGCACGGGTGCTGGACAATATAATCGCCAAGCGCGGCGGCGGTATTTTGCCGTTGGGCGGTTCCGGTGAGAATAATTCCGGTTATAAGGGATATGGGTTCGGCATGCTTTGTGAAATCTGCACCGCTGTTTTTGCACAGGGTGCAACCTCTGATCTGATTTACAAAAAAAAGGGCAAGGCCGAGATATGTCACTTCTTTGCGGCTTTTGATTATGGAATTTTTGGAGAAAAGGCTGCCATTCGCAGAGAATTCTCAAAATACCTTCAGAAGGTGCGGGATGCAGACAAAGCCAAAGGAAGGGAACGCATATACATCCATGGCGAAAAAGAGTTTGAAGCCAGGGATGATCGCCTCAAGAACGGTCTGTTGTTGAATGAAAAAACACTGGAAGAAATGCGAAGAATCGCTGCGCGACAGGACGTGGACGCTTCGGAGCTTCATCGGATTTCATGATGAGAAAAGCCGATGCCCTGTGGTCACGTCGATGCGCGTATATGACGATTATCTGTGGAGCTGTGCTCATCAGCATATCGACACGAACGATATGCGTGCAGAGCGATTTCTTGCGATGGTCATAGACGATCAGGTCGGAGCAAGCTTGAGTTGGCTATACAAGCTATGATACATTTTACCGGTCAATCAAAAGGAAGTATTGTGTTGTGCCTGGTGCCTGGCGTGCATTACATCGCACGTAACGGACTATTGCGACGATATCAGCATTCTATGCAATGCTCCTCTCCACATTCGAAATAGAATCATGTTCGTGCACCCCTGCCGTATCTATGCTATACTATGGCTGCAGAGTAGGGAAGGCGCGTGAAGTGCCGGCGGATGGGAGGTTGCCGCCGGACGAAGGGGCTCTGGCTCCGCGGTGCCTGACCGCTGCCGCTGCTGCAGAGGGGATATGCTTGTCCTTCTTTTGTGGCACCATAAAAGGAGGTTTTTTTGATGTCGGCGAAGCAAAACCATACCCGCTCCCTGGTGCTGGCTGCCATGCTGATCGCGCTGTATGTGGCGCTCAGTACGCTGTCCATACGCACCGGCAACATCCGCATCACGCTGGACAGCCTGCCCATCGTTGTAGCCGGCGCGCTGCTGGGCCCGCTCTATGGCTTGGCTGTGGGCCTGATCGGCAACTTTTTTGAACAGCTGATTTTTTTCGGGCTGATGCCCACCACGGTTCTCTGGATTGTAGCCGACGGCGTGCGCGGGCTGATCATCGGTTGGTATGCTAAGAAGAAGGGCTATCACTTGGACTGGGAGAACCTCACCTACATCTCGGTGCTCGCTGCGCTGGCGGTGACGCTGATCAATACCGTCATGCTCCACCTGGACAACCTGATTCTACATGGCGTGTCGCCGGTCGCCATCGTTACGGCGTCGCTGATATGGCGCATGCTGCTGGGCGTGGGCACCACGCTGGTCATCACCGCCGTGCTGCCCCGCCTGCTGGGCCCGGTGGAGAAGCTGCTGCGGGACTGACCTGGGCTAAGGAGAGGCACCATGACAATTCTGCTGCTGGGGTTCATAGCGCAATCCATCATCCTCAGGCGCAGGATTCGCCGCCTGGAGGAAGAGGGGCTTTAGCGCTTATTCAATATCCATCCACTTGGAATCGTTGGCGGCGCTTTCCACCACGGCGTGGATGAACTTGACGCCGGCGACACCTTCCTCTACGCGGGGGAAGTCGATGTCATCCGTGGGTTGGCCGGCCCTGTGCGCCAGCACAGCCGTGATGAAGTTCTTGTAGATGTTGGCGAAGGCTACATGCAGGCCTTCCGGGTGCCCGGTGGGCAGCTGGCTGTAGGCGGCGGCTTTCTCCTTCAGGTAGCTGTTGCCGCGGGTCAGGATGCGCGGCGCTTCCCCGCGGGGGGTATAGCGCACAAAGTCCGGATGCTCCTGCTGCCATTCCAGCGCGCCTTCATCGCCGTATATGCGCACGGCCAGGCCGTTGAGCGTGCCGGCCGCCACCTGGCTGCACCAGTAGGCGCCGTTGGCGCCGTTGTCATATTCCACGAGGATGTTGGCGTTGAGGTCCAGCGGCTGGCCGAAGTGGTTGGTGGTGGCCAGCAGGCGTTTGACCTTCAGCCCTGTTACATAGTGCACGAAGTTTTCGATGTGCGTGCCGATGTCGCCGGTGCAGTTGGATATGCCGGCAACAGCCGGGTCCTTGCGCCAGACCGACAGCTTCAATTCCTGCCCGGGCACGGGGTGCAGGTCGTCCAACAGCCATTCCTGAGGATACTCGGCGTTGACGTTGATGACCTTGCCGATTTTGCCCTCCCTGACCATCTCGCGCATCACCTTAGCCAGCACATAGCCTGTGTAGGAGTAGTTGACGCCGAACAGCAGGCCTTTGGCTTCTGCCAGCGCCTGCAGTTCCTCAGCCTGGGCGACGGTGTGGGTCAAAGGCTTTTCGCACATCACGTGTATGCCGTTCTCAAGGAAAGCCTTGGCGATGCCGTAGTGGGACACATTGGGCGTGACGATGCACACAAAGTCGATGCCGTCCTCGCGCTGTCCCTCCGCCCGGGCCATTTCCTGGTAGGAGGCGTACACACGCGCCGGATCAAGCCGGAGCATCTCGCCGGTTTGCTTGTTCTTATCAGGCGATGACCCGGAAAAACATCCCGCCGCGATCTGCGCACGGGGGTCAAACCCAATGGCTTTGCGGTGCACCTGGCCGATGAAGGCGTGCGCGTCGCCGCCTACCATGCCGTAACGAACTAACTGCATCATGTGACCTCCTTTACCGCAAGCTTGTGCGGATTCATCTTTGTTGTTTCTATCATTTATTTTATCGGTTCAGCTCAGTTTGTCAAGGAAAACCAGCTGATTATCAGCCTTTCCTGATATGGTACATCAGCGCCGTGCGCTTTTCCTTCAGCGTCAGGCTGACGCTGCCGGTGGTGTGGATGTCGGGCAGCCCGTCGGCGCTGGTCAGCGTGTAGGTGGCGCTGCCATCGGCAAAGGGCAGCGCGATGTTCAGCTTGTCCTCGGCGCAGTCCTCCATCCGGAAGGCAAACAGCACGCCCTCCTGCCGTTCCTCATCGAAATAGGCATAGGCGGTGAAACCGTCTTTTTCGTCCTGGGACCGCCAGGGCGTCAGCACATAGAAGTCGCTCAGCAGCAGATGCCGGATGCTTTTCCATTCGTTCAGCCCGAAGCGCAACATGTCAAAGTCCTGGTCCGGATCCTGCACAAACTGGGAGTCGACGTTCAGCGCAGGCAGGTAGGAGGCGCGCCAGGTATACACGTCGCTGACGCCGGTCAGCGCCAGCTGCTCCTTTTTCTCCTTGGTGTTTGCGCCGCAAAACGGCACATACTTGCAAAACGACGTGGTCATGGACAGCCGCAGCGCCGTCGTGGTGCGGTCGGAGTCGCTGCGCAGCAGCGGTACCCCGCGCCGGAGGGACTCCAGGTCGTTGCGTCCGCCGCCGCTGGCGCAGGAGTCGCAGAAGGAGCAGCCGCCGTATTCGCCCGTTGCCTGGATGATGGCATCCCACATGCGGTAGTGGGCGTCTACAAACCGGCTTTCCGTCATGCCGCGCCGTCCGTCCGCCAAATCCAGCTCCCGCCACAGCGGGCCAGGGTTGGCATTGTTGTCCTCCCGGTACATGTCCACCTTGTTGTCGGTTAACAGGCGGATGATCCTGCTTGTGGTCCATTCGAAGCAGTCATCGTTGCCCAGGTCGTTGGTGATGACGCCGTCGCCGGGGCGCTGTATGGCCCAATCGGTGTTGTAGCCATAGTTTTTAGCCAGCGCCTCCGGATGGGTCACCCGCTCGGGTTCGAACCACATCAGCGTCTTCATGCCGCGCTCATGGGCATAGGCTACGGACTGCTTGAAGGTGTCGCCCGGCCACTTTACGGGGTCCAGCACCCAGGCGCCCACGGTGGCCCACCAGTCGACTGGCACGGTATTTCCGTACGGGTCGGGGTACCAGCCGGCGTCAAACCAGCGGAAGTCCGTCTGCACGCCTTCCTCAGCCATCTTGTCCAGCGAGGGTTGCCAGGTGTCGTAGGCTTCGGATATGCTGCCGTCGGAATTGGGCCGCCCGGTGTCGGACGACAGGCAGCAGGTGGAGAACGGCTCAATCGGGTTGCCCTGGATGTCGGCGCGCGGCATGCTGCAGTTGATAAACCAGCTACGCCAGAAGTTGGTGGCATAATACTCATCCCGCTTGGTATAGGGGGCGATCACCACCAGCGCCGTGCGGATTTCTTCGCCTGGCTTCAGGTGCAGCGACAGGTCGTTCACCGACCGCGCCTGATACCTGGTGCTGTTGCCTTCCGCTGTGAAATGCGCGCTCCATGTGCCGGCCCAGCCGATAGCCAGCATGGTGCCGCCCGTCCCGTGCTCTAAGTTGAAGTAGGGGAAATAGACATGCGTCGCGCGCCCGCTGTCGGATACAAAGCTGACGGGTTCTTTCTCTAACTCGTATACATAGGGCTTGTACAGGTTGATATGGTCGCCGAGGATGCCCTTCAGCACGGGCCGCTCGCCCTCAAACACCATGTCGCATACGTACAGGTCGCTGAGCGTGCCGGTATCGGCTGCGCTTTCGTTTTTGAAGCGCAGCGTCCATTCGTATACGCCATGCGACGCGTAGAAGGCTGTGTCAATGATAATCGTCAGGTTTTTGGGCCCCGTCAGCACCAGGCGGCAGGCTTCGCCGCGGTCGGTGTTTTTCGCTTCCCGGCTTTGCAGCGCAAAATCCGGCGCCGGAAACCCGCGGTAGACTTGTCCATCATATGAGAATGACACCGGGAAATGCGGCAGATCGTCCACCAGGCGGCGGTAAGCCTGCTCAGATGCGGGGTTGGCATACTTGCTTTTCATGCGTGCTTCCTTTCTGTTTGAACATTTATTTTTATGGCTGGGTGCTGCCATCAGGTCACGCCAGCAGTGCGGCGGCGATGTCCTTGGCTTGGTCCAGGTCCTCGGGCAGCGGGTTCCAGCTGCAGCGGATTTCGGGCGCAACGGTGTCAAACCCGGCTTCCTGCAGCTTTTCGCGCAGCAGCTTGTTGCCCTCGCCGCTCCATCCGTAGCAGCCAAATACAGCGGCTTTTTTGTTTTTAAACCGGAGCTCCTTCAGGAAGGCCAGCCAGCCCGTGGCTGAGCTGAGGATGTCCTGGTTCACCGTCGGCGAGCCCACCGCGATGGCTTTGGACTTGAACACTTCGGTCATGACGTCGTTCTTGTCGGCTTTGGCGATGTTGAACAGCTTGACCCTGGTGTCGGGCGACAGCTGTGCCAGCTCACGGCTGATGCGGTGGGCAATCTTCTCGGTTCCTCCCCACATGCTGTCGTATACCACGGTGACCTGGTCTTCCTGGTAAGCCTGCGACCACTTGTAGTAGGCATCCACGATTTGTCTGGGGTTATCCCGCCAGATGACGCCGTGGCTGGTGGCGATGATGTCGATGGGCAGGTTCAGCGCCAGCAAATCCTCCACCTTCTTTTTAACCATCGGCGAGAAGGGGTGGAGGATGTTGACGTAGTATTTGATCGCTTCTTCCCATAGTTTGCACTGGTCGGCTCTGTCGTTGAACAGCTCCTCTACCGCGAAGTGCTGGCCGAAGGCGTCGTTGGAGAAGAGGATGTTGTCCCCCGTCATGTAGGTGGCCATGCTGTCGGGCCAGTGCAGCATGCGCATCTCCACGAACACCAGCTGCTTGCCGTTGCCGATGTCCACGCTGTCGCCTGTTTTGACGGTGTTGAAGTGCCACTCCGGGTGATGGTATTGCCCCACCAGCGATTTGACGGCGTTGGCGGTACAGTATATGGGCAGGTCCGGACGCCTTGCCATCAGCTTGGGCAGCGCGCCGCTGTGATCCATCTCGCCGTGGTTGACCACGATGAAGTCGATCTTGTCCAGGTCCGTTTCCGCCATCAAATTGTTCAGGTATTCGTCCGCGTGCGGCATCCACACGGTGTCGATCAGCACAGTTTTTTCTTCTTCAATCAGGTAGGCGTTCTGGCTGGAGCCGTTGTTGATGGAAAAATCGTCCCCGTGGAAGCGCTGCAGCTCCCAGTCTATTTTGCCGATCCAGTAGACATTGTTTTTGATGAGTTTCCGCATGATGCCCTCCATTGTCGATGGCGCTGTGCCATTCGTTGTTATGCTGAAAACAATTACCATGATCATTGTGCGATGATAACAGGTTTCCAAAACACATTATACACAAAAACGCGCTGTTTGACATAGCGTGCGCGGATTGCGAGGCAGATGCCTTTGTAGGCAATCTGGTTCATGGTGCTTCCTGATGCATGAGGTCCCGTGCGAACTGACGGATGACCCGCGCGACGGGTGGGGACAGGTTGTTGGGCAGTTGATCGGGCGCAAAGAACTCAAGCGCCATCACCTCATTTTCCTGCGGGGTGAGGGTGCCGGCATAGTCCCGGCATACATACACGATGTTTACGCAGGACACCTCCCGATGCGCCCATCATACCATTGGGTGAGGCAGGTGGCAAACGATGAGGGGAATGATCACAGTGATTGGCTACGCCTGTTGCCTTGAAGTGGGTTTATTTTCCTGCGAAATTTCTACTTTGGTTCGTATTTTATCCACCAGTTCATGCAATGTGGTGCAGGCGTGCATATCTGATGGTACGGTTATCCCATCTCGCTGGTACTGTGCCAGCTTTCGGCGGGCACGTCGGATAGCTCTCGCTTCATCTCCAGAGCGACGAAGCTTCAGGTAGATATTAGAATCTGACTTTTTGTATTCCTGCCCGGTTTTTTGCTTGAATAGCGCGGAAAACTTGTTACAGCATGTGACAGAATCCATGCTGGTGAGCAATTCACCAAAGTATGCTGAAAACCAAAGTTCAATGCATGGGTTGGACCAGCCTACCTGTATGCCTTCCAGGCCTGCTGTAGCGATAATTTCATTAAAACTTGGCACTTGATCGCGATCAAAGACCATCCATAGCTCGGCATATTGTGGCAGCAGGGATGCTTTTTTTATCGCCTCGTCAACAAGCTCAATGGTTTTAACGGTACTTACCTGGAGAACAAGTTTCTCTCTCAATTCTACAGGTAAAGCTTGCTTTAAACCTTGCAGGTAGTTTTTCTCAGTTGCTTTTGCATCGGTAACCACCAGATAATGTCCCAACTGTGGCGCTCGGCGCCTGGCTATCTGTTCACGTGTTTTGCGCTTACCGCTTCTATCAGGCATTGTGATCACCTGCTAACAGCATATCCAGGTTTTTTATTGCTGGTATGGCGCCGTATTTACCGAGTAGATAGTTCTTTTGGTAGTTCTCATCACTACGGATTTTGGTTCCGTCCTCATCAACGAAATCCGCTAATGAATATAATGAGGACACGCCGTCTGGCGTTTTTTCCACAAACCATATTTCGTCGCGACGCAAGATGTTGCTGGCAAGTTGCCATGCATCATGCGTGGTAAACACCAGTTGGGCGTGCTTGGGATTTATTTCAGGGTCGAGGAACGTGATGATGAGCACGCGCACCAGCAATGGATGAAGGTGTGAGTTTAACTCATCCACAAACAGGACACCACCTGTTTTCAGAACATTTTGCAACAGTGGATACAGGGCAAACATTTTAAGCGTCCCTGCTGATTCGTGTTTCAAAGGGATGTTTGCTACTTGGTCTGTGCCAATTATCCGATGAATAGCATCAATCCGAATCCTGTTGGGTTTGTTTTCATGTTCATCCCGGATGGTCTCTACCTCGAAACCAACAATGGATGGATCAAATGTGGAGAAAAAAGCTACAACATTATCCTGTACCTCTTTATTCTCCACAAAGTTTTCGGGCAGCAACTGTGACAGGAAGTAGTTTTCTTCTGGACGTCCAAAATCCGCAATTTCGTTGTTCAGGAACCAATTCCTAATTACTCTCAGCGATTGGATACGCAGCTTTGCGCCCAAAGATACCACCAATGTCTCCTTATTTAGCGCAATTCGGATGTTTTCCTGGCTTTTGGATGCGATGCGAGGCATGTCCAACTGTTCGCCATTTCGGTAGAATATGCGACGATATTTACTGCGCGATGTTTTGGATTTGTAGTTTAGCCATTCTTCATGAATCCCATCCCTATCTAGTGTAAAGCCATAGTTGTAATAGCGTGTGCGTGTGCCCTCTGTATTGATAAAGTACACTTCAAATAATGATTCAGCTTTCCTGCTCTTTGCATCAAATAAGAATGGCGTAGGTGGGCGAAAACGAGAGTTTCCCATTTTCTCGGATTCATCGCCAAACCCAAAAGAAAGGATAACAAACTGGGACATATACCAGAAAGCTTCATAGACGTTTGACTTTCCACTTGCATTTGCTCCATATAGCGCAGCTACTGGCAACACGCGTTCTGTACCAATCGAAACAACATGATGATTAAGTTCAGTAATTCTTGTGGCGGTCATGTCAAGGGTTGAGTCATCACGGAAAGACTTAAAGTTCTGGAAGTTGAACTGTAACAGCATATCTTACACCTCCCAAGAATTATTTACATATAATAATATGATGTATGATACGAAATGTCAACATTGAAATGAGGCAAATTCTCCCTACAATGTATTTTACCTGCAATAGTATTTATTTCAGATTATTAGCTATCAATTTGCACCCTTATTGCCGATACAGCCGACTGGCTTCCATGCGGGAAAGGGTGTCGCACAGGGTGTCGATGTCCTGAGCGTAGTGGCTGGTCAGCAGAATGGTTTTGCCCTGCACACGCGGACTACCCCGTTTCTCCAAGACTTTTTGCATGGTCTGCTGCATGACATCCTGCCGGTCTGCACAGGCTATGTGGTATATTACATTGCAATGCCATGGGTGTTGCCATCAGTATAACAGCAAATCAAATGCAAATTAAATGAGCAACTTAGCTTGACAGGAACGGCAATACCCCTTATGCTTTTAATAGGAAATACACGGAGGTGATCCTTATGAAATTCTATCACTGCAAGCGCTGCGGAAACATCGTTCAATACATTGAGAACCAAGGGCCGCCCATCGTATGCTGCGGCGAAAAAATGGAAGAGATGACAGTCGGCACGGTAGATGCTTCGCGTGAGAAGCATGTGCCTGTCGTTGAAACCACGGGCTCCGCGGTAAAGGTAACGATCGGCTCGCAGCCGCACCCCATGGTGGCTGAGCACTATATCGGCTGGGTCACGCTGGAAACGACACAAGGTTCCCAGCATAAGGAGTTGGACCACACCGGCGCACCCGAGGTGACCTTTGCGCTGGCAGAAGGCGAAAAGCCGGTTGCGGCATATGCCTACTGCAACCTGCACGGCCTGTGGAAGAGCAAATAACCTGCAAAACAATCTTTTGCCCCGGTATGCGCCCGGGGCTTTTTAGTAGGAGGTTCACATGCCTATCCATTTCAAGCTTGTCAGCGCCCTTGAAAAAATATTCCCCGACCAGGAGCCGCCCGGATATCCGGCTTCGCTGCGCCTGAGCGGCTTTCAGAACGAGGTCCTCTCCCTGCAGGCTGCGTGGACTGCAAATGAAGCCATCCAGGGCGATCCCCGCGCGCGGGTGCGGTTTGAAGCGCGCTGCGACGTGCCCGTGCGCGTGCGACAGGTGATTGCCGTCCCGGTGCGCTTTCCCTGCTTCCCGGATACGGACGAGCATTACCTGCGCAAAACGCCGGGCCTGTACCCGGACCTGCTGCGCGACATAACGGAAACAACGCATCTGCGTGCCTACCAGGGCATCTGGAGCGCGGTATGGATGGATATTGAGCCGGATGGTACCGTGCCGCCCGGGCATCACACGCTGACCTGCCTGTTGAAAACCATGGACGGACAGGTGGTCGCCAAGCAGGCTATGCCGTTTGACATCCTGCCGGGTTTCCTGCCCAGGCAGCGGTTGATCCATACGCGCTGGCTGCATGCGGATTGCCTGGCGGGTTATTATGGCGTACCCGTGCTGTCGGACGCGCATTTCGATATTCTGGAAAACTATATTCGCCTTGCTGTTCAGCGGGGCTGCAACATGATCCTCACGCCCACCCATACCCCGCCGCTGGATACCGCGGTGGGCGGTGAGCGCCCCACCGTGCAGCTGGTAGACATACAGCAGCAAGGCGATCGGTATGCCTTTGGCTTTGACAAGCTGAACCGCTTTGTAGACATTTGCCGGAGGGTGGGCGCCGAGTATTTCGAAATAGCCCATTTGTTTACCCAGTGGGGCGCCTATTTCGCGCCGAAGATCATGGCGGTTAAGGACGGGATGCTGCAGCGCATTTTCGGGTGGGATACGCCGGCGCTGAGCGACGCCTACCGCGGTTTTCTGGCGCAATACCTGCCCGCGCTGACGGATGAGCTGAAAAAACTGGGCATCGCGGACAAAACCTATTTCCACCTGTCCGATGAGCCGTCCAAACAGCACATCGACCAGTATCTGCAGGTGAAGGACATGACGGCGCCCTACCTGAAGGGCTTCCCGGTGATTGACGCGCTCAGCGACATTTCCTTCTACACCAGCGGCGCGGTGGCACACCCCATCCCCGCAATCAACCACATCGAACCGTTTTTAGCGGAGAACATCCCCAACCTGTGGACCTATTACTGCGTCGGCCAGCACCGGGACGTCACCAACACGTTCATCGCCATGCCTGCCCATCGCACGCGGATACTGGGTGTGCAGCTGTATCAGCACAACATCAGCGGCTTTTTGCAATGGGCGTATAACTACTATTATGCACAGTATTCCGACTACCCGGTTGATCCCTACCTCATCACCGATGCCGATGGGTTCGCCCCCGCGGGTGACGCATTTCAGGTGTACCCCGGTCCCGGCGGGCAGCCGGAGGAGTCGCTGCGCCTGATGCTGTTCATGCAAGCCATGCAGGACCTGCGCGCACTGGCATGGGCGGAGGAAATCATGGGGCGCGACAAGGTGCTGGCTGCCATCGCCCAGGGGCTGGACAAGGCACCGACGTTGGCCGATTACCCACGCGACAGCGTGTACTTGCTGGACCTCAGAGAGCGCATCAACCGGCTGATCGTCAATAGCTGAAAGCGGAAGGGAGGAGGAAAACATGCACACCCTGTACATCATATCGGTGGCGTTGAGGCCGGGCGTTTACCGGCATATCCGCATCCGCAGCGACGCCACGCTGCTGGAGCTGCATCACGCCATTGTAGACGCTTATGACTTGGAGGATGTCCGCGCGCCTTCCTTCATGCCCAAAAAGCAAAAAGAAGGCGAACGCATTAAATATAGCAGCAACCGCACAAAAACCACCCAATCCATGCGGGATGTGCGCCTGAAAGATACTGTGTTTGCCACCACAGCGTACATGACCTACAGCCTGGCGATGCCCAGGCTCAGCTTCAACTGCCGCACGCTGGAAACGCTGCTGTCCGATGACGCCGACACCGCCGTTGTGCGCGCGTCAGGGCAAGCCGATAATATATTCAGCCTTATGACCAGGCTGATGCGGGCGCTGGACTTAGCCCCTGATATCATATACGACAACATGGTGTTAGAAGAGGCGGAATCGCTGGGCAAGGAAGGCATCCGCACATTGGTCAACTACTATCTGGCTGGCGCCAACCTGTACGGCATCGTGCCGCTTTCTACCCTGTACAAGCAGTACTGCGAACACCGACCGCACATATCGCAAGACGCTTTCAACAGAGTATGCCTGGAAGTCAGCTTCCATGAAAACTCCAGGGTCTATGTGACCAGCTCCAGAGGCAACGTGCTGACCGAGCAGGATTTCCGCAAACGCAATCCCTATTATCTGGTCGATTTTTCCGTTATGGATAATGATGCATACGACGAGATCATCCGCCTGCAGGGTGACCTGCCCTATTACGCTCCCGACGAGGAGGAGTTTTTGCGGTATGCCGGTCAGATGTATTTTGAAAAAAACGCTGCTTATCATCAGCTGCGAAGGCAGCTTCTCCGGTCCGGAATATCTGAGCATGTTGCAAACGAGACGATGTCGGATATCGCGATGGCCAGCAAGTATGAGCTGATCGATCCCCAGGTTTTTTTTGACCTGCTGAACGAACGCGGGGCTGTGCTAAGGGATGGCAAAGCCGTCCAGCACATGATGCACCTGTACAACGACCTGATCGACAACACCAGGAAGCACCGATACCGCGGGCATACCTACAATGAAATCAAGCCCCTCATTGAGACGTCCGAGCCATTTGGCGAACAGCTGTCCATGATATTCCCGGATGAGTTTGAGCTCGCTGACATGCATGCTGATCAACGCATGCCGGATGCTTTGGTTGCGGAGCCGCCACAGGACATCATTCGCCTGGCGGACCACCAGCCAAGGCCTAAAAAGCCTGCCCGCAACGCGCCCTGCCCCTGCGGGAGCGGCAAGAAATACAAGCACTGCTGCGGCGCACCCGGCAAAAGGGGCTTGTAGACCGCTTCGTTTACAGAGCAAATTTACTTATCATGTCGCAGTCGCAGACTTGTCTTTTTGCCTCTGGCTGTGTCGCTGTTCACTTAGCGTAGCGTTGCTACGCCTGCGTTCACGAGACGCAATTTGCCATAGTCGATTTCTACGGCAGTAAAAATCCATACTTCATGATATTTCTGCAATGCATAACTGCCAGTTGTTTTGTGTCAGCTTGCCAAGGCTGACAGGGGCATCTATAATGATCATGGGCTATTGTGCCTTATCATCCTTGAAGGGGATCGAATGAATACACCAGACATCCGGGATTTTCAAGGGCAGCGCGTCCACATGATCGGCATTGGCGGGGCCAGCATGTCCGGCTTGGCCGAAATGCTGCGGCAGGAAGGGTACGTGGTGACGGGGACGGACCGGGCGGAGAGCGATGCCCTGGAGGCGTTGCGCAGCCAGGGCATTGACGCCAGGGCCGGGCACCATCCGGAAGGCATTGCAGGCGCCGCGATGGTGGTGTATTCCGCCGCCATCCACGAGGATGATCCGGAGCGCCGGGAAGCCAGCCGGCTGAACATCCCGCAGATGGAGCGCGCGGTGCTGTTAGGGCAGCTGATGCGTGGCTATGGGGAGACCGTCTGCGTCTGCGGTACGCACGGCAAGACGACGCTGTCGGCCATGATTGCCAAAATGCTGACGGACTGTGGGAGGAACCCCACCGTGCACATCGGCGGCAGGCTGGACGCCATCGGCGGGGGAACGCGCATCGGCGCCAGGGATGTATTCGTCGCTGAAGCCTGCGAGTTTAACCGCAGCTTTCTGCACATGCCGCCCACGCTGGCTGTGCTGACCAACATCGAGGAGGACCACCTGGACTGCTATGGCGACATGGCGCACCTGGAGCAGGCGTTTTCAGCGTTTCTGGACTTGCTGCCTGAAAACGGCATTGCCATCGGTTTGGCGGATGACGAGCGCGTCATGCGCGTGTTTAATAGCTTGCCCCGGCCCACCATCGCGTTTGGCATGGGTCCGGATGCCGACTGGACAATGCGGGATTTGGCGTGGGACGCCGCCGGCTGCGCGCAGTTGACCGCCTGCTTTCACGGGCAGGAGATGACGCGGGTGGCGCTGTCAGTGGCTGGTAAATACAATGCCCTGCATGCGCTGGCTGCGCTGGCTGCCGCGCACCGCCTGGGCGTGGACATGGCCGGGGCTGCCCGGTCGCTGGCCGGCTTCACTGGCGTGCACCGGCGGTTTGAGCATACGGGGGTCGTCAAGGGCATGCTGATGTATACCGACTATGGGCACAACCCGGCGGAAATGGCGGCAGCGCTGTCGATGGCGCGTCAGCAGGGGCGGCGCCTGATCGCCGTGATGCAGCCGCACACCTTCAGCCGCGTCAAATCCCAGTTTGACGCCTACCTGACCTGCACAAAGGAAGCCGACATCACGCTGGTGACCGACATATACGCCGCCCGCGAGCAGGACCCCGGCGATATCCACAGCGGCATGCTGGTGGATGGCATGCGCCGGCATGGCATCGACGCCCACCTGACCGGCACCTTTGACCAGGCTGAGCAATGGCTGCTGGACAACGGCCGGGAAGGCGACCTGGTGCTGACCATGAGCTGCGGCGACATCCACCTGCTCAACCAGCAGATGCAGCGCCACTGGGACGCGCGGCAGCCTGCCACAACATCTTAAACGGAGGGAACACGTTGAACGACCGCATGGCGCATATCCGCAACTTTTGTATCATCGCGCACATTGACCACGGCAAGAGCACGCTGGCTGACCGAATATTGGAAACAACCGGCGTGTATCAGCAGCGGGAGATGACCAACCAGATCCTGGACAGCATGGATTTGGAGCGCGAGCGCGGCATCACCATCAAATCCAAGGCCGTCAACATGCGCTACACCGCCGGGGATGGCAAGGAGTACACCCTGAACCTGATCGACACGCCCGGCCACGTAGACTTTACCTATGAAGTAAGCCGCGCGCTGGCGGCGTGTGAGGGCGCGCTGCTGGTGGTGGACGCCACCCAAGGCGTGGAGGCGCAGACGCTGGCCAACGTTTATCTGGCGCTGGAGCACGACCTGGAGACGCTGCCCGTCATCAACAAGATCGACCTGCCCAGCGCCCAGCCCGATGAGGCTGCTCATGAGATAGAAGAGCTGATCGGACTGGACGCCTCCGACGCGCCCAGGGTGTCTGCCAAGCTGGGCACGGGCATCGGGCAGGTTCTGGAGGATGTGATCCATAAAATTCCGCCGCCTGATGGCGATGAGAACGCCCCGCTGCAGGCGCTGGTATTTGACGCTGTGTACGACAACTACCGCGGCGCCATCTGCTTTATCCGCGTCATGAACGGCAGCATTGCTCCCGGCGTGCGCATGCGCATGATGCAGACGGGCAAGGAGTTTGACGTTGTGGAGGTGGGCGTTTTAAGCCCCGGCTTTATGCCCGTCGATGTGCTGCGGGCGGGCGAGGTGGGCTATGTGGCGGCGTCCATCAAGGAAGTGGGCGATACGCGCGTGGGCGACACCATCACCGATGCTGCCAACCCCGCGGACGCTCCCCTGCCCGGCTACAAGCGCGTGACCCCCATGGTGTACTGCGGCATCTACCCGGTGGACGGCGCCGACTATGAAAACCTGCACGATGCGCTGGAAAAACTGCGCATGAACGATGCCTCCATCTCCTTTGAAGCCGAGACCAGCACGGCGCTGGGCTACGGCTACCGCTGCGGCTTTTTAGGGCTGTTGCACATGGAGATCATCCAGGAGCGCCTGGAGCGGGAGTTTAACCTGGACCTGATCACCACTGTGCCCAACGTCATCTATCGGGTGACGCGCACCGACGGCGAGGTGCTGTCCATCGATAACCCCCACAACCTGCCCCCTGTGGGCGAAATCGCCTCCATGAGCGAGCCGTTTGTCAACGCCACCATTTTTACCCCGCAGGATTATGTGGGTACCCTGATGGACCTCTGCCAGGACAAGCGGGGCGTGTTCAAGGACATGCAGTACGAGGGCGGCCGCGTAAAGTTGATCTACGACCTGCCGCTGAACGAGGTGATATTCGACTTCTTTGACCAGCTGAAAAGCAGGAGCCGCGGCTATGCGTCGCTGGACTATGAGTTAAAGGGCTACCAGGAGAGCGATTTAGTCAAGCTCGACATTCTGCTCAACGGCGACCTGTGCGACGCGTTCACGATGATCGTCCACCGGGACAAGGCCTATGGCCGCGCCCGCTCGGTTGCCGAAAAGCTGAAGGACGTCATCCCGCGGCAGCAGTTTGAGATTCCCATTCAGGCCGCCATCGGCAGCAAGGTGATTGCCCGGGAAACCGTCAAAGCGCTGCGCAAGGATGTGCTGGCCAAGTGCTACGGTGGCGACATCACGCGCAAGAAGAAGCTGCTGGAAAAGCAAAAAGAGGGGAAAAAGCGCATGCGTCAGTTCGGCACGGTAGAGATCCCCAGCGAAGCGTTCATCGCCGTGCTGAAAATGGGAGACGATTGATCGATGAAATGCCCGTGCTGCGGCCATTGGAACCGCGCCTCTTTCCCGCGCTGCTTCAAATGCGGCGAGCCGCTGCATGCCCGGCAGGAGAACCCGCTGCCGGCGGAAAAGCTGGAGGAGAAGCTGGAGAAACAGGTGGAAGCG
Source organism: Christensenellales bacterium (assembly GCA_050952845.1). Lineage (GTDB taxonomy): Bacteria > Bacillota > Clostridia > Christensenellales > Aristaeellaceae > JAGVSV01. Next base: position 2,262,735 of record JBMNLP010000001.1, on the reverse strand, counting down.
GAGCTGAATGTCGTGATTCACTTCGATGAGGACGGCACCGAAACCATCGCCATCGACCCCAGGGACCGCCTGGCTTATGAGATGCAAAGCCTCCACGCGCGCAAACGCAGCGGCGAGAAGCGGCAGGAGCAGCTGCGCACCCGCAGCGCTGAGCGCGGTTTTGCGCCCACGGGTACCGGCGTCAACGCCATCTCCCGCCGCAATCCCATTTTTTCAGACCCGGCTTCGGTTCAGTACAATGCCCATGGCGCCGCCCAGGGCGAAGCGCGGGCTGTGGATTATGACGGGTACACGACAGCACCCAACTACCAGAGCCTGGACGATAACCTGTCCAACCTGCACTACGATAACCGGGCGCGCATGACGCCGGCCATGCCGTTGCCGCCCCGGCGGATGAGAAAAGCCAGGCTGTTCGGCTTCCGGCGGGCGTTGCCGTTTCTGGCGGTGTTTCTGTTCACCCTGGCGGCCGGGCTGGCGGCATACCGTTATATCGTCAAGCCGCTGTGGCTGGATGAAAAGGAAATCCCGCCTGAGGAGCAGGTTCAGGTTACCGCTTCCATATTGGACGATATGCCGGCGCACACCGTGCGCATCCCGGCGCCCGACGGCACGCAGATCTACATCAAGGAGCTGCGCCGCTCTTTCCTGTCCACCGGCGGGTACGCGGCGTTTCAGGTACCGGACTATATATGGTATGAGCTGGAGGATGTCGTCAGCGAGCCTACCATGGACGTGGCGCTGACGCCGTATGTGCGCACGGGCAGCGGCGAACAAAAGCAGATGGATATTATCCGCTACACCATCGATATCCCGCTGTCGCCCTTGACGCTGATCAACCCCGATGTCAGCTACATCGAGGTAAGCACGCCCATCTACAACATCCGCTTCCATGTGATGCAAAACAGCACCGTGTATATCAACGGCGAGGATTATTCCTCTTATGTGAACACCCAAAACGGGCTGATCAGCTACAACGCCGCCATCCAGCCCATTGGCGAGAACGTGATTCACATCGTAGTGCGCAGCCAGTATTACAGGCAGAATGAAGCCACGCTGACCATCTACCGCGCCGTGCAGGACATTCCGCTCGATCTGAGCAGCACGCTGGACGATGAAAGCGACAACCCCACCATGGAGATCACCGCCACCACCATGCCCGGCGCTGAGGTGACCATTCTTTCCCCTTACCAGGAAGCGGATATGTCGCTGCTGAACTCGACAGGCGCGTTCAAGTTCAAGGCGGTGTTCAACAAAATCGGCGTCAACACCGTGACGATCCAGGCCGACTATCCCGGCAAGGAAAGCACGGTGGTCAACTACGACGTGTACTACCTGCCCTCGCCCGACCAGTACACGCCCAAAGCCTGGGCGCTGAACGAAGCTTGGGGCTATCCGGACCTGCTGGCCAACCTCAGCACGCGCATCGCCAATACGCAGATCTATGTGTTTACAGGGCCGGTGACCGAAATTGTCAGCAACAAACCGCAGCTGGTCATGTTTGATGCCAACGACGGCCAGGGGAAGGTGCTGCCCGTCATGGTGGAAAACCAGACCAAAACCACCTGGGAGCTGGGCAAGCGCTACCGGATATACGGCGACGCCTACGGCATGTACAACGGCATCCCGCGGTTGATCGCCCGGTATACCTACCCGCCTAAGAAATAGGCGGCTTGTTTTGGAACGGCTTGTCCTTCAGGGACGGCAACGGTATAATGGGGCAATATTGAACGATGGAGGAGAATTCGATGCAGGACGGCACAGCACAGAGCAACTTTATATGGGACGCCATCGATGAGGACCTGAAAACAGGCCGGTGCCAGAAAGTGCACACGCGTTTCCCGCCGGAACCCAATGGCTACCTGCATATCGGCCATTGCAAGGCTATGATGGTGGACTTTGAAACCGCCACCCGCTACCAGGGGCTGTGTAACCTGCGCTTTGACGACACCAACCCTGAAAAGGAGGAAACCGAATACGTCGATGGCATCATGGAGGACATCCGCTGGATGGGGTATGAGTGGAACGGCGGCCTGTACTTTGCCAGCGACTATTACGAGCAATGCTATCAAATTGCCGAGGATTTCATCAAGCGCGGCTTGGCTTATGTGGACGAGCTGTCCCAGGAGGAGGTGCGGGCTTACCGTGGCACCTTGACCGAGCCCGGTAAAAACAGCCCCTGGCGCGACCGGCCGGCTGAGGAAAGCCTGGACCTGTTCCGCCGCATGCGCGCGGGGGAGTTTCCCGAGGGCAGCATGATCTTAAGGGCTAAGATCGACATGGCCTCCCCCAACATCAACATGCGGGACCCTGCCATGTACCGCATCCTCTATAAGGAGCACCACAGAACGGGCAATGCATGGTGCATCTACCCGATGTACGATTTTTCGCATCCCTTAGGCGATGCCATCGAGGGCATCACCCACTCGCTGTGCTCCCTGGAGTATGAGGACCACCGCCCGCTGTACGACTGGGTGGTGGAAAAGGCCGGCTACCGCGAGACGCACACGGACAAGCACGGGCATATGTCCACCGGCCCGCGGCAGATTGAGTTCGCCAGGCTGAACCTGACGCGCACCGTGATGAGCAAGCGGTACCTCAGACGGCTGGTGGAGGAAGGGCATGTGTCGGGCTGGGATGACCCCAGGATGCCCACGCTGTCAGCGATGCGCCGCAGGGGCTACACGCCGGAAGCCATCAAGGACTTTATCAGCCGTGCGGGCCTGAGCAAGGCTGCCAGCGTGGTGGACCTGTCGCTGTTAGAGTTCTGCATCCGCAACGACCTGGGCGCCAAATCGCCCCGTATCATGGCGGTGCTGAACCCGCTGAAGGTGATCATCACCAACTGGGACGCGGACAAAACCGACACCCTGCTGCTGGAGAACCATCCCGACCATCCGGAGTTTGGCGAGCGCGAGGTGCCTTTCGGCCGCGAGATATGGATCGACGCGGAGGACTTTATGGAAAACCCGCCGCGCAAGTTCTTCCGCCTGAAGCCGGGCGGCGAAGTGCGCCTGAAGGGCGCCTACATCATCCGGTGCGACGAGGTGGTCAAAAACCCCGACGGCACGATCAGCCACCTGCTATGCAGCGCCGACCTGGACAGCCGCTCAGGCAGCCCCGGCGCCGAGCGCAGGGTGAAGGGCACGCTGCAATGGCTGCCTGTCGACGGCTGCGTGCCGGTGGAAGCCAGGTTGTATGAGCCGCTGCTGCGCGACGAAGCGGACGTTGAGGAAGAGGAAGAGGAAATCGACCGGAAGGATTTCATCGCCCGCCTGAACCCGGACAGCCTGCGCATCGTGCGCGGCTTTGCCGAGCCTGTCGCCCTCGAGGCGCAGACGGGGTGGACTTGTCAGTTCCTGCGGGTCGGCTACTTCTGCAAGGATATGGATTCCACGGATGACCTGCCCGTATTCAACCGCGTGGTCAGCCTCAAGGACAGCTATCGCCCCGGCGGTCAGTAAAAGAAAAGGACAATGAACATGCAAGCTATCCGAACGCGCTTTGCCCCAAGCCCCACAGGCTACATGCACCTGGGCGGCCTGCGCACGGCGCTGTACGTCTACCTGTTTACCAGAAAACACCATGGCACCTTCATCCTGCGCATTGAGGACACCGACCAGGACCGCTTTGTGCCCGGCGCTATCGAGGTCATATACGACACGCTGAGAAGCTGCGGCATGGATTGGGATGAGGGCCCCGACAAGGGCGGCCCGGTAGGCCCCTATGTGCAGTCCGAGCGCAAGGACAGCTACCTGCCTTACGCCAAGGCGCTGATTGCTTCCGGACACGCGTATTACTGCTTCTGCACCAAAGAGGAGCTGAGCGAGCGCCGCGAGGCGGTGGAAGCCGCCGGCGGCACCTGGAAGTACGACAAATGCTGCCTGGGCCTGTCGGGTGAGGAGGTGGCGCAGAAGCTGCGCGAAGAGACGCCCTATGTGATCCGTCAAAATGTGCCGCTGGAGGGGGAAAGCTCCTTTACGGACCTGGTGTACGGGCATATATCAGTAAAAAACGAAACGCTGGACGACATGGTGCTGATCAAAGCCGACGGAATGCCCACCTACAACTTCGCCAACGTCGTGGACGACCATTTGATGGGCATCACCCACGTGATGCGCGGCATGGAATACCTGTCCTCCACGCCCCGGTACAACCTGCTGTACCGGGCGCTGAAATGGGATATTCCCGCCTATATCCACCTGCCCACCGTGATGCGCGACGCCAAGCATAAGCTGTCCAAGCGCGACGGCGACGCCTTTTACAGCGATTTTATCGACAAAGGCTACCTGACCGAAGCCCTGATCAACTACCTGGCGCTGGTGGGCTGGAACCCGGGGGACGATCGCGAGTTCTTCACGATGGACGAGCTGATTGACGCGTTCAGCGTGGAAGGCCTGTCCAAATCGCCGGCTATTTTTGATATCGACAAGCTGACCTGGTTCAATGCTGCGTACATCAGAAAGCTGCCGCCGGAGGAATACCTCAGGCTGGCGACGCCCTGGTTTGACCAGGCGCTGGCGGGAACCGGCATCGACTATAGAAGGCTGGCTGAGCTGATGCAAACTCGAACCGAGGTGTTCAACCAGGTGCCGGACATGGTGCGCTTCCTCAAGGAGATGCCCCCCTATGATCCGGAGCTGTTCGTCAACAAAAGGATGAAGACCACCAGGGACAGCGCGCTGAAAGCCCTGCGCTTTGTATTGCCGGTGGTGGAAGGCATCGGCGAATGGGCTGAGCCCGCCATCCACACTGCCCTGATGGACGCCATCGCCGCGGCAGGGCTGAAAAACGGGCCGGTGCTCTGGCCGATGCGCATCGCCATCAGCGGCCAGGCCAGCACGCCGGGGGGCGCGGTGGAAATCGCCTGGTTGTTAGGCCGGGAGGAAACCCTGCGGCGCCTGCGGGCCGGCATCCGCCTGCTTGAAGATAATACCAACGTATAGAGCCAATGCCAAACAACCGCCGCATGCGTGATGCTGCGGCGGTTGTTTGGTATTGAATGACGGCTATAGCAAGAGGGGCAAACCTTCAGAGGGTTGATAAGCCAACGCCGCCATTCAGCTACGAAACAATTCCTTAGGAGTGATCAGTTCGGTGCTTTGGAAGGTTCTGCGGTGGCTTCTTCCGCGGGTTCATCTGTGGTTTCTGCTGTCGGCTCCTCTGTGGCATTCTCTGCTACCGGGGCATCCGTGACGTCTACAACCGGGGTGGCGGTTGCTTCCGGCTTGGTGCTTTCCTGTTTGGTCGCAAAGTAAATGCCCACAGCAACTGCTGCGATCAAAACGACGACCAGTACTGTTGTCCAGGTTTTCTTTGACATGCTCATGTCCTCCTTCTTGTCGTGGCTGCTGATCTTCGCGCCACATCCGGTGCGCAGATCAAGCCGCGCGTACTCATTATTATACACTATATTTCGGCAGTGAACATATTCTTTTTCAAGTTTCAGCAATTCCAACCGCCAATCCTTATGTTACAACTGAAGTCTATGCGTATAATTTGTGGGTTAAATTCCGCGATTTTGTGATTTTGTTTTGATTTTATCTCGAAAAATGTTGTTGACATACCATTGCATGAAGTGTTATTATCCCGAGTTTGACAGTTGGAGAAAAGAAAAACCCTGAAAAGCGTTGTACAGCAAGGCTTTTTGGGGTTCGCTTCATAAAAAAAGTGTTGTATGGGATCATCATTTCAGAAATTTTCTTATCAGCTGATTCAGTTCCTTAGGCCTGTAATGCATGCGGTCAAGAACTAAACCGGTGAGGGCTGTTAGCGCGTCAAGTGTTTTACTCCCTTCGTACAATGCCATATACTGAACATCATGGATGTTGACAACGTTCATATTCTTGAGTGTAGCAATCAGATGGTCAGTGGTAACATGGGTCCCATTGTCATCAAGCTGGCATTCAAGCAGACGATATACCAACAGAGCTGTATAGCAGATCAGGAAATGAGCCTTGATGCGCTCCGGATTACGGTGATTGACAGGACGTCCGGAAAAGTTAGTCTTCATAATACGGAAGCAGTCTTCAATCCTGTATCTTTCTTTGGAAACAGCCAGGATATCGGCAGCCTTGTCTTCAAGGTTGGTAGCAACAGCATAGAAGCCGTCATACTTAGCCTCTTCAGCGACTTTTTCTTCGTCAATAACATAAGAGATATCCGCTTTTTCACCGGTCGATGTCGTCACAACGCGTTTCATGAAACGTCTTACATCATGGGGCCCTTTCCGAATCTCTTCCGGGTCTTTTGAGCGTACAAGCGTGCGTGCCCTCTCCAACTGCCGGTCCCGGATATACTGCTGGTACTCTTTCATCTTACGGGAAAAGGTCACAATAACACGCTGTTTTAGTTGTCCGGCAGCCTTGACCCTTTTGGTTTTCCCACTCGCGGTTTTTACTTCTTCGTAGAGACCCAGATCGACGGCCCGGTCTGCATTGAGTACTTTATACGCAAAATCATTGTACAAACTCAGGTTTGCTTCGTCCTGTCGGTCAAAGCTCTTCATATAATCAAGTGTGACAGGCCGGTCATTTGAAAGCAGCTTGTAATCGCCGCCCTCAAAGATAGCTTCTTTGAGTATATGACTGAGCTTTTTAATGGACTGGGTCACAATAAACGCTCTTCCACCCATACTGTTAAACTTGCGGATATTGTAAGAACCCAGACCTGCATCGGCGCAATAGATAAGCTTTGCTCCATTCAGCATATGGACAATCTCCCGTTCCAAAGGAACGGCTGTCAGTTGTTCGCTGGTATTCCCAGGGTGAAGGCTCATACTAATGGGAATCCCTCTTTGGTCTATGAACAGTCCCATCTCAACAACAGGATTGGGCCGGTGCTCTTTGCTGACACCATATTGACGCAGGCCTTTCATGATTTCCCCGGTTACAGGATCAACGTAATCATCGTCTTCCTGTTCGGTTTCAAAATAAAAATTGGTGCAATCGTAATACATGACGGCCGTGCTGCGGGGGACAATATGGCTGCTTTGTGTGAAGAGCCATTTTAGGTAATCGTCATAGTGCTCTTCCAGTATGTCCATAAAACGGATCATGTGCTGGTAAGCGATATCCGGTTTCTCATAATAGGAATCAAGACGATCCCATGTACCGTATTTGGACTGCGGATCCAGAATACGGGCATAAGTAAGAAAACGATTGATATCATAGCAATCATAGGTCATTTTCCTGTCCGCGGTGATCTCGGAGAAGAACTGCTTTAGATTCAAGCGATTCAGAATATACTGTAAAAAGAAATACCCAACATTTTGCTGAGTCGAAGCCGAAACATCCCGATCAGTTTTGCGCACACGTTCATTAAAATCACACTTCATTTCGAACTGCACTCTGCCGACCCGGAATTCTTCATTCATTTTTTCGATTTCTGCTTTGGCATAGGCCAGCGGGTCACCCGTTATCTTTAACAATTCTGAATGCTTACCGATTTTCTTTACGATCCTGGTGGTTGTCTTTTTTCCGTTTCTGATTCCCTGGTGAACATAATACGTCGGATCACTCAGTCTCTTATCGTAATACAGCTTCATAAAATCACCCTTTTCCATTATACCAAAAATACAACACATACAACATATAAATACAGAAAAATTGACAAATCTTTTATTGCTACACAAGGCGTTATGGCGCTTTCATGCTTTATCAAGTGTCAAACTCCCGTGCAATTCCAACCGCCAATCCTTATGTTACAACTGAAGTCTATGCGTATAATTTGTGGGTTAAATTCCGCGATTTTGTGATTTTGTTTTGATTTTATCTCGAAAAATGTTGTTGACATACCATTGCATGAAGTGTTATTATCAAAGCAATTGCATATTGCGAGCATTTCAGCGAGTCAAGCGCAGCTCTTAGCTGCTTGAATGGGAACCAGGTGTGAATCCTGGACAGTGCCGCTGCTGTGTGGATGGAGTTTGTTTTCAAGATGCCACTGGGAAACTGGGAAGGCGAAAACAAGCAATGATCTCCAAGTCAGAATACCAACTTGCCTCGTGCTTGTCCGGCTGCGAGCCACAGCTTAGGGTTAGTACAGAAGTGTTCCTTGTGTGAATGCATATGATGCAAACGGATGGCTCTGCGCTGTCCGTTTTTTTATGAAAGGAGGTTGTAGAACAGGAGAACAGTGAGTCGCCCAAGTATCTATTAGAGCAAATTACGCAATCGTGGCGCACAAAGCAGCGCAGGATTTTTGTCTCTGGCAAGGAGCGTGAACGCTGGCGTAGCAGCGCTACGTCAAGTGAACAGTGACACAGCCAGGGACAAAAAGACAAGTCTGCGACTGCGCCATGATAAGTGAATTTGCTCTAGACAATCATTATTGAAAGGAAGCAGCAACATGAAAAGATTGATTTCTCTGGCTTTGGTACTGACTCTGGCGCTCTCTTTCTGCGCCTGTTACGCAGCCGAAGAAGCTTCGGCTGAGTATCACAAGGTTGTTGACATGCTCGGCCGCGAAGTACAAGTTCCGGTTAAGGTTGAGCGAATTATTCCAGGTTGGGGAATAAAATACATGATCGGTTTGAATGTAGACGAAAGGTTTGTGTCTTCAACGAAAGACAAGCTCTGCTTGATGATTGCACCACATCTCGCCGACAATGGTTCCATCACGAGAGATGGCACTACTAACGTTGAAGCCATTGCCGAACTGGATCCGGACGTCGTCATCATGAAGTGGAGTAGCAAACACATTGAGACGCTTGAAGGTCTTGGCATCCCGGTGCTTGGCTTGAGTGTTGAATCAGAAGAGGAATTGCTGTATGCCATCAATATGTTCGGCGAAGCGTTTGGCGTACAAGAACGCGCGGATGAACTGATTGCTTATTACAAGGAGCTTACTCAAAAGGCCCATGATCTGGTTGCTGATGTTCCCGAATCCGAGCGTCCCACTGCCATTTACCTGGGTCAGTTTGTGGGTTCTACAGCGCCTGACACCGTGCTGCAGGGAAGGACTTTAGAGGAAGCCGGCGCGATCAACCCTGCAGCAGCGGACGGCAGAGGCGAACTCTGGCCGATTGTAGGCATGGAAAAAATCATGGGATGGGATCCTGACTATATTTTCATGGCAAACAATCTGACCAGCAGAGATTATACTTATGAGAGCTTTGTGACGGACCCTGCCAATGCAAACTTGTCCTCAGTTAAAAATGGAAACGTGTATGAGTCTCCCGCCGCAATTGATCTGTGGCTATATCCTGGTACCTGCATTGCTTTGGGCAGGCTGTGGATGATTCATGTTATGTATCCCGACCGCCTGAGCGATGCCGAACTCGAAACCATTGTTTTGGAATATTATCAGAAGATGTACGGCCTTGAGCTTACCAGAGAAGAGATAGGCTTCTAAAATGCCGAAAAGAATGAGACCAAATCATTCGAAAGCAGGGGGTTTGGGGAGGGTATCAGCTCTCCCCACCTCCGCCTGGGTTTTGTTTCTGACGGCTGTACTGATTGTACTGTCGCTGTTTTGTGCAGGGCTGGGGCAGTATTCGCTAACGATTGCTGAAAGCTGGGAAATTCTGTTTGGGAAGCTTGTTGCTGCGGAGCCTACATGGAAGCCGATGGCTGAAAGTGTTGTGTTATATTTGCGCATTCCGCGAATTATAGCTGCTGGAATCGTTGGTGCAGCACTTGCCTTGTCCGGTTCTGTGTATCAGGGCATTTTCAGAAACCCCCTTGTTTCTCCTGATTTGCTTGGTGTTTCTTCCGGCGCCTGCGTAGGAGCCGCATTGGCAATTCTGTTTGGTTTGAGCGCAGAATGGACACAGATCATGGCTTTTGCTGCTGGCTTGATGGCTGTCGGTCTGACGCTGAGCATTCCTAAAATGCTGGGCAGCACGTCGAACATCATGCTGGTGCTTTCAGGGGTTATTGTTTCTGGCTTGATGAGTTCTTTCATGGGATTGATCAAGTATGTAGCAGATCCTCAAAGTCAATTGCAGGCAATTACATTCTGGCAGATGGGCAGTTTTGCATCCGTAAAATACGATGAATTACTGAGTGTGCTGATTCCGATGGGGATAGGATTTGTCGTTCTGTTTTTGATCTCGTGGTGGGTTGATGTTCTTGCAATGGGCGAGACAGAGGCGAAGCTGCTGGGGGCGAACGCCAAGCCCATTCGAAACATTGCAATCGTTTGTTCTTCTGTTCTAACGGCAAGCGCTGTATGCCTATGTGGTACCATTAGCTGGATCGGTCTGGTCATTCCGCATTTTGCCCGCATGCTCGTTGGTCCTAACAATACAAAACTTATGCCAGTAGCCAGTTTGCTTGGTGCTATTTTCATGATTGCGGTGGATACCTGCGCACGCAATATTTCTGGTCAGGAATTGCCAATCAGTATTCTGACCAGCCTGATCGGGGCTCCGTTTTATATCTTGCTGATGAGGCGGCAAAAAGGAGAACTGCAATGATCTATGATGTGCAGGATCTGACGTATCGCTATCCAGGTGGGCGGACTGTTGTTAAAAACGCAACCTTTACGTTGGAAAAGGGAGAAGTTCTTACAATTCTGGGACCAAATGGAGCGGGCAAAAGCACGCTCTTCAACTGTCTTGCCAATATCCGGCGTCCGACTTCTGGAACAGTTCTTTTGAATGGACGGAATATGACCGAAATGACCGTGCAGGAGATCGCCGGGGTCATTGGATATGTGCAGCAGTCGCACACGCCAGTTTTTGATTATACTGTCCTGCACTTTGTTACAATGGGCCGCGCCGCTAAGGTGGGTATTTTTTCCAAACCAAAAGATGAAGATTATCAGATAGCCTTGGAAGCCCTGGAAACTTTGAATATTGTGCATCTTGCAGATCGTCCCTACACGCAAATCAGCGGCGGTGAACGTCAAATGACGCTGATTGCCCGTGCGTTAACGCAACAGCCTCAAGCTATTTTGCTGGATGAACCTACCGCGTCACTGGATTTTGGGCGTTCCACATATGTTCTTGAACTGATACAGGATATGCAAACGCGAGGATATTCCATGATCATGACAACCCATGACCCAAATCACGCCATCCTTTTGGGAGGAAAGACGGCGATTCTCGACAGAGAGGGAGTTCTGCATGTTGGTTACACCAAAGATATTATTACTGAAGAGCGTTTGAGAAACCTCTACAAGAGTAATTTGCATCTGGTTGATATTCCATCGCTTCATCGAACGGCGTGTCTGAGCGCGGGGCTTCGATAGAAGGTGTAATATCATAGACGGCTATGTGAGTATTTGATCTGAAAGGCTGACGCCTTTAGATAGAATGGGCATTTTGCCTAAATAACAAAGGAGGAATTCCCCATGCGTAACCTCGTTTCTTTGCTACTTGCGCTGCTGATGGCAGCGCTGCCCCTTGCCGCCTTGGCTGAGACCGACGCTCATTACCCTGTGACCATTTCCAACTATGACGGCTACATTGAAAGCAATAAGGGGGCTGTTGTTGAGCAGACCTTTGAAGCTTGTCCGGAGCGGATTGTCAGCGTTTCTCAGCCGAACACCGAGCTGCTGATCTTGCTGGGTCTGGGCGATCAGATCGTTGCGACCGCACACCGCCGCAGCCCCGACTATGAGCCTGTTGAAACGGAGTACAACGCCATTCCGCAGATGACAAATGATAACGAATACCCCAGCAAGGAAGTTGTAGTTGCTGCCGAGCCGGATATCATCATCTCCTGGGGTTCTTTGTTTGAGGGTAAGTATTTAGGCAGCGTGACTGAATGGCACGAGAAGGGTGTTCATACCTATCTGATGTCTAATACGGTTCCTGGTTTGGGCAATCGCAAAGTATCCTGGATTATTAACGACATCGAAAACCTGGGTAAAATATTCAATGTGGAAGATCGGGCGGCAGAATTGATTGCAGATATTGAAAATCGTATTGCCGCCGCCGCAGAGCGTACCGCCAGCATTCCTGAGGAAGAGCGTCCCCGTGTAGCCACCGTGCAGTTCATGTATGAGAACGAATACGGCGGACGTGCTTCCACAGATCTCACTGCCGACATCATCACCCTTTCCGGCGGCATTTGCCTGGATGATGCGGGCGGACGTATGAGCCTTGAGACTCTGATTGGCCTCAATCCGGATATTATTTTGGTAGTCAATCAGTTTACTGCGCCTGCAGCGGATACCATTGCTGCGATGAAAGCTAACCCCAGCCTTCAAAGAATCGAGGCTGTGAAGAACGATCGCTTCCTGGTAATTGAGCACGCAGCATTCTACTGCGGCGGCTTTCGTACCATTGAAGCCATTGAGGCGTTGTCTGAACTCATGGCAGGCGTATAAGCCTTCATATGTCAAAAGCATCAGGAGGCCTGTGCCCATCGCAGGCCTCCTCCCCCAAAGGAGGGATCAAAGGTGAAGCCACACAAACGCTTCCCGCTTATCTCGGTTGTACTGATTCTGATCGCACTGCTGATCCTGTCCGTGATTCTCTCCATTACCTTCGGTGCAGTCTCCATCCCCGCAAGAAATGTGGCGCAAATCGTTTGGTATGGCGTCATTGGTGCAGATAGTCCGGAGGCAGCAGAATTACTCAGCTCTGCACACGCCGATATCATCTGGAGCATTCGGATGCCGCGCGTGCTGATGTCTGTGGTGGTGGGGGCGGGCCTTGCGCTTGCAGGTGTCGTCATGCAGGCTGTGGTCAAAAACCCGCTGGCTAATCCCTATATCTTAGGTATTTCTTCCGGCGCTTCCCTTGGTGCGACGGCCGGCATTCTGATTGGTTTATTTTCCATGTTCGGTCAATACGGCGTTTCTGTTGGTGCCTTTCTGGGGGCGTTGGGAACCTCATTGCTTGTATTTTCTATCGCGTTTTCCGGCAGCGGCCGGGGAAACACCATTAAGCTGTTGCTGGCGGGCATGGCGATCAACGCCATCTGCTCCGCATTCACAAACTTCATTATCTATACTGCTTCGGACGCAGAGGGCATTCGCTCCGTTACCTTTTGGACGATGGGCGGGCTGACCAGCTCATCCTGGACGATGTTGCCGATTCCAACAGTGGTGGTGTGTTTCGCTACGCTGTTTTTCTTAACACAGTTCCGCACGCTGAACGTCATGCTCGTCGGAGAGGAGTCTGCCACGACCATGGGCGTTAACGTGGTGCTGTATCGGAAAATCTATCTTGTGATTTCCGCCTGCGTAACAGGCGTTGTTGTGGCTGTCTCCGGTACGATCGGGTTTGTGGGGCTGATTATACCTCATGTGGTCCGAATGCTGGTTGGCGCCGACCATAAGCGCGTTATGCCGCTTGCCACCCTGTGCGGAAGCATTTTTTTGATTTGGTGTGATGTATTTGCGCGCATCTATCTCTACAATCAGGAGTTACCCATCGGCATTGTCACCGCCATGCTTGGCGGCCCCTTCTTCATCTATCTGATGCTCACCAAGAATTATGGATTTGGGGGTGATTAAGCCATGAGGATTTCGGCCAAACATGTGGATGTAAAAATCGGCAAGGCACAGATCATCCGTGATGTAAGCGTGAGCGTGGATAATCGTGAATTTGTCGGTATTATTGGACCGAATGGCAGCGGAAAATCTACGCTGCTCAAAACCATCTACCGAACACTCAAACCCAACGCAGGTGTAGTGAAACTGGATGGCGTGCCGCTTCAAAAAATATCCCTGAAGGAATCAGCGCGAAAACTGGGTGTTTTGACGCAGATGAGCACCTTCAGCTTTGATTTTTCTGTGCTGGAAACAACGATGATGGGTCGTACTCCTCATAAAAAAGCGCTGGAATCGGATAACGACGCCGATTATCAGATCGCATGGGAAGCGCTTGAACGCGTAGGCATGCAACAGTACGCTGATCGTAAAATCAACACGCTCTCTGGAGGCGAGCGTCAACGCGTTCTGATGGCTCGTGCGCTTACTGCGCAGCCCAAGGCATTGATACTGGATGAGCCAACCAATCATCTGGATATTCAGTATCAGATAAGCTTGCTTGAGTTGGTGAAAAGCTTAGGTGTTGAAGTGTTTGCAGCCATGCACGACCTTAACCTTGCTGCGACTTATTGCGACTACCTCTATGTGATGCAGCATGGCAAAGTGGCAGCCAGCGGCAGCCCCAGCGAAGTGCTGACGGTTGATTTGTTGCGGGAAATTTTTAAAGTTAAGGCTGATATTCAGGTGCTTGATTCAGGAAGGCTGAATATTATTTACACGGGATTGTAAAGGAGCATACGCATGGATGCGTTTTATGAGTATGAACGGGACCGAATTCTGATGGGGGTTCATGCCGGCGCAGTTAACCACATGCAAGGCGTGAACGGAAAGGTTGCAGGCAACCTGGCAGCATTTTCACAGATCAGGGACGCGGCGATCATTCTCCATGGGCCGAAGGGCTGTGCTTATCATTATCGCTATTTTGCACGCCGCCGTTACCTGCCGGTATATACCATTGAATCCAGCGACTTGGGCGAAGCGGACATTGTGGCTGGCGGCGAGCAGAAGCTCCGCGATCTGGCGCTGCGAATCATCCGCGAACACCATCCCGGATGCGTGATTCTGCTGCCGACGGTGGCCAGCGATATTATGCAGTGTGATCTGATGGGCATTGCACAGCAGCTGTGGCAGGAAACCGGCTGCCCTGTGCTGGCGGTTCAGTCGGAGGTTTTTTCCCACATTGACAAGACGGTTATGCGCCGCGGGCGCAAGGACACCCTGAAGAGCTGGGGACAGGCGAAAGCCCCTGTAACCTCGGATAACAAGGGCTGCGGCTTTTCCGAAGCCATGCTCACTTTAGCTGAGCAGCTGATGCAGCCGCAGAAAGTGATTCCGGGAACGATCAATGTGGAAGGCTATGCGTGGGGATATGGTGGGCGCGTCCTCTTGGAAGGCATGAACAGCATGTTAAAGGAGATGGGTCTTCGTATTTTGAATTGCCTTCCGAATTGCACTGCTCAGGAGATTATTCACGCGCCCGCAGCGCAGTTGAATATTGCGCGGCGTGTGCGCTGGGCAAAAGCCTTGCATGAGCGTTTTGGCACCGAATATATGCACATTCATGGCTTTGCCAGATACACGGGGCTTGATGGGATTTTGCAGTTCTATCGGGACTTGAATGAGAAAATCGGCTTGGAAATGGATGTAGATCATATATTCGCTTCGCGCATGGAAAGCGCGCGACACAGAATGGCGGCATGTGCCGACGCATATGCCGGGAAACGCATCCTGTTGATGCCGCGCACCTTTGCCCAACTGCCAAACCTATTGCTGCAGGCTGTTAAGGGCGCAGGCATTCCAATTACGCATGTGGTGGCGAGAATTGAACAAAAGCGTCTTATGCTGAGCGATACTGATGATGAGATGCTCGAATCCATGATGCATAACATCCGAAAGGCAATGGATATGGTGGGGTTGACTTGTGAATTGATCGTCAATCCGGATGATCGTCAGCTGAGAGAAATCTTGGATGAAGTGGATTTGGTGATTGGGGATGAGTACATTCACGGCATATGCAATGACAAGCCGGTCATCAACCATTATGCGTTCATTACAGCGTTGGACCTGGAGAATCTTTGCAACGGCGCTGAGTATGTGGCTACGCATCTGACGCAGTATTCATCAGGCAGGCGCCTGTTGATAAATCTTGTAGAATATGAGCCGGAGCTTTTTCCGCATTTAGCGACCGATGCAGATGCGATTGCTCTTGAACTCTGGCAAAAGCTTTGGCAGAACAGGGGGCGCTGAACAATGAAACCGTTTCAAGGCTGCTATTACCTGGGGGCTTATCGTGCTTTTGTCAGCGTAAAGAACGCTTTTTTACTGGTTCATTCTGTGTCAGGCTGTTCATGGGGCGCTCTTGCCCTGCACCAGATGGGAAGACAGGATGCGGTTCGCCAGGCGTGCACCATGATGCACGAGCATGAGGTTGTCTTTGGCGGTGAGCAAAAGCTGCGGGATGCGCTGGAGATTTTGAAAAACCATTCTCCTGAGCGCGTTTATGTGCTCAACGGATGTCCTTCAGACATGATCCATGACGACATTCAAGGCGTAATCGATGCGGCGGATTGCCCGTTTCCCGTGAAATGGATGAACACTGCCGGCTATTGTGGAAGCATGCGCCAGGGTTATATGGATGCCATGTGTTTTCTTGCGCGAAATTTACCCAATGGCGCTTTGAAAAGCGATATGCCATCCGTAAATTTGGTCGGCATCTCTCTGGATGATTTCAAGGCTGAAGCCGATACTGAATCCATCCGCAGCATGCTGGAGCCGGAAGTCAAGCTCAATGCGACATTGCCCATGCTGGATGGCGCGCATATGGAAAGGTTTTCAGCCGCGAACCTCAACCTTGTTTTCAGAGGCTTTGAAGCTGTAGGCGAGGCGCTGAAGGCTTCGCTCGGCATGGACTATATCGTTGTGGACTATCCCTATGGAGCGGAGGGCAGCCGGAGGTTTTTACAGCGCGTTGATACGGCGTTGCAGACGAACCATCGTGAAACAATCGCTCAGGGCTTCATACAGGCAGCGGACTCAACCAGAAAGGTGGTGCATCTGCTGCGTTTGATTCATCAGGCGGAAGCAGCTGTTGCCGGTGATTATATGCGCTCGGTGGCCATGGAACGCTTCCTGCGGGAAGAAATGGGGCTGCGCATATGCGCGACGCTGGATGATAGGCATCCGGCTGCGGACGCAGATGAGTGGGGGGAACGGATCCGCAATTCCGGAACAGTTCTTGTGTTTGGTTCCAGCTTTCAGCGACATGTGGAAGATGAGGTTCCTGCACGGCTGGTTCGCTTTGCCTATCCGGTGCTGGATTCCGTGGCGCTGGGGTACCAGCCTTATGCCGGATTCGACGGTTTGGATTTTTTGCTTTCAGATATTTTAAATGCTGTCATGACGCTTCCCTATCGCAGGAGCGGGCGTTTCAATCCATGAGGAAAGGAACATGAAGAAGATTTGTATTTACGGCAAGGGCGGCATCGGTAAATCCACGGTTGTCGCCAATACGGCCGCCGCTGCCGCCAAAGGCGGCAGGCGTGTCATGGTGATAGGCTGCGATCCGAAGGCGGACACAACGCGCGTGCTCATGCGCGGCTCTGTTGAAACGATTTTAGATGTGCATGCCCGGCTGGGCGGCGTTGGCCTGAGCGTGGAGGACATTGCCCACGAGGGAGTATTCGGCGTGCTGTGCATGGAGTCCGGCGGTCCGCGGGCGGGCGAGGGCTGTGCCGGCAAGGGCATTGCGCTGGCGCTGCAGGACATTCGGGAAATGCGGATTATTGAAAATTTTCAACCCGATCTGATCCTTTATGATGTGCTGGGCGATGTGGTTTGCGGCGGTTTCAGCACGCCGCTGCGCGCCAGAGTGGCTGACACGGCGTATATCGTCACCACGTCGGATTATATGTCCATCTATGCCGCCAACAACATCACTGGCTGTATACAGAAGTATGCGTCCCGCGGCGGCTGCAAATTGGGTGGTCTGATCTACAACGCCCGAAGCGCGGTGAGCGACAGCGTGCCGGTAGAGGAATTCGCGCAGGCGCTGGGAACGCGGATTGTGGGGAGAATCCCCATGGATACGGCGATTTCCCGGGCAGAGCTTCGCAAAATGACGGTCATTGAGAGAAGCCCCGAATCCGAAGCGGCCAAGGCATTTAAGGCGCTTGCATCGTTTATGCTGTTCAATGAGGAAGTGGTGGTTCCCTCGCCGCTGGGTATTTCAGAGCTGGAAGCGATCGGAGACCGCATTGCACGCGAGAGCTTTGCCGGAGAGGATGATCTTCCATGACGGATATTTCGAGACATCCCTGCTTTTCAAACCAGGCTCATGGCCGATATGGGCGGATGCACATTCCCTGCGCGCCGAAATGCAACCTGAACTGTGCCTTCTGCGGAAGGGGCGTGGACGACGGTTCGCGGCAGCTCCCGGGAAGAACCGTGCAGATCGTTCGGCCGGAACAGGTTCAAGCGTACGTTGCGGCGCGTCTTGCGGAGCATCCTGGTATTGTGGTGCTTGGGATTGCCGGTCCTGGAGAGCCTCTGTTCAATCCGGAAACTTTTTGCGTGCTGGAGATTTTGCAAAGAGAGTTTCCGCAATATCCCCTGTGTGTGGGAACAAACGGTTGCTTTTTGCCGGAAAATGTCGATCGTTTGCGTGCATTGGGCGTGAAAACGGTTACTGTCACCGTCAACACCCTGCGTCCGGAAGTCAGCGAGCGGCTGAACCCTTGGGTGATCGGCGCGAATGGGCAAAAGCTTGAAGGAATTCAGGGCGGGGAGTATCTCATCCGCCGGCAGCTGGAAGGCATCCGCCTCGCCGCTGCTGCCGGAATGGCTGTAAAGGTCAACACTGTGTATGTTCCAGGGTTCAATAGCGGTGAAATGCGCGATATCGCCGCCGCGGTACGGACGCTCGGCGCATCGATCATGAACGTGATGCCTTTGCAGCCCGCAGGTCGCTTAAGTCATCTGCAGGCGCCCCTGTCCGATGAAATCCACAGCGTGCGCAGAAGCCTTGAGGGAATCATCCCTCAGTTCTACCGCTGCACGCAGTGCAGGGCGGATGCCTGCGGTATTCCGCAAAAAGGCAAGATATCACTCGAATGCGTGAAATAGATGTTGGCGTAATTTGCTTTTATTGAGATTTGGAAACAGTCTTATCGCTAATACCAACTCCAAACATGAACGCATCGTCGTGCCGGGTCTTATGGATGCATTAATGTTTTACGTTGGTATGAGTCATCTGTGCCTGACGGCGTTTGACCGCATGCTGGAAGATACAAGGTACTGTGCTCAAACTACTGAACCGCCGTATAACGAACGGTACGTATGGTGGCGTGAGAAGTCGGCTGGGGGAATAAACCCCGGCTGCCTGCTTGATGACTAACACTATTCGTATAGGTGACAAGCTACATAATGGCGGTCGCTGACCTCACAGAATGCGGGCTTCTGTTCCTTGCACACGCTCATGCATTTTTCACAGCGGGTATGAAAGGGGCATCCGGAAGGCAGCTGGGACGAAGAAGGCACATCGCCCTTGAGGATGATGCGCTGACGCTCGCGATCTACGTCCGTATCCGGAATTGCTGAAATCAGAGACTGCGTATACGGATGCAGCGGATGTTGATAGATTTCCTCAGAATCTGCCAGCTCCAGTATCGATCCCAGATACATCACGCCAATTCTGTCAGAAATGTACTTGACAACATTCAAGCCATGGGCAATGAACAGATAGGTCAAGCCCAGGTCATCCTGCAGTTTCTGAATCAGATTGAGCACCTGAGACTGTACCGAGACGTCCAGCGCCGAAACGGGCTCGTCGCATACGATAAATTTCGGGCTGGTCGTCAGGGCGCGGGCAATGCCGATGCGCTGACGCTGTCCGCCGGAAAACTCGTGCGGATAGCGAAGGCCGTATTCCTTCGGCAGCCCCACGTAGTTCATCAGTTCGTAAGCACGCTTGCGGCGCTCCGCCTTGCTCATTTTTGTATGGACGCTCAACGGCTCGGAAATGATGTCAATGCAGGTCATTCTCGGGTTCAGGGATGAAAACGGATCTTGGAAGATGATTTGCATGTCCTTGCGCAGGGAACGCATCTGTTTTTCGTTAAGCTGGGCAATGTCCTGCCCGCAGTAAAGAATGCGGCCGGATGTAGGATCCAGCAGCCTGATGAGCAGGCGCCCCGTCGTAGATTTTCCGCAGCCGGACTCTCCGACCAGGCCGAAGGTCTCGCCCTCTAAAATATCGAAGCTCAAATCATTGACCGCGCGGACAACCAGCGGCTTTGCGCCAATCTTGTTGGACTTGGACACGAAGCTCTTGCACAGATTGCGCACCTGATAAAGCGGCTTACTCACAAATATCACCTCCCTCAACCTGAAAGCACCTTACCTCGCGGCCGTCAGGCAGACGGCGCAGCGGCGGACGCTTTTCGTGGCAGATGCCCAAGCACGTTTCGCAGCGAGTGGAAAACACGCAGCCCCTGGGCAGATCCGAAAGGTCGGGAACAATGCCTTGAATGGTGTAAAGCTTCTGGCGTCGCGGCGTGGACAGCTTGGGAATGGCATTCAGCAAACCGCGGGTATACGGATGCAAAGGATCCTTGAACAATTGCTTCACCGGCGCCATCTCCATGATGTTGCCGGCATACATGACGATGGCGCGATGCGCAATTTCCGCAACAACGCCCAGGTCATGGGTAATGAACAAAACCGAAGTCCTTTCTGTATCACGGATGGAGCGAATCAGGTCCAAAATCTGCGCCTGAATGGTCACATCCAGCGCAGTGGTTGGCTCATCGGCAATCAGCAGCTTGGGATTGCAGGAAAGCGCCATGCAAATCATAACCCGCTGACGCATGCCGCCTGACAGCTGGTGCGGATAGGTCTGCATGCGCTTGTCGGGATCAGGAATGCCCACTCTGCGAAGAAGCTCGATTGCGCGGGCTTCGGCAGCTTTCTGGTCCAGCTTCATATGCAAGCGAATGGGTTCCGTGATCTGCCTGCCCACTGTTATAACAGGGTTCAGGCTGGTCATGGGTTCCTGAAAGATCATGGCAATCTCATTGCCGCGGATGCTGCGTACCTGTGCGGGCGTCATCGTGAGCATGTCCTCTCCGCGTAACAGAATTTCGCCGCCTGCAATCTTGCCGGGCGGGTCGGGAACGAGCTGCATCACCGAGAGCGAGGTTACGCTCTTGCCGCTGCCGCTCTCCCCGACAATGGCAACGGTTTCGCCTTCGTCGATGTGGAAGCTGACGTTGTCCGCAGCTTTGATGATGGTTCCTTTGTCTACCTTAAACTGGGTAACGAGGTTTTTAACCTGCAACAACGGTGCCATATTCAAACCTCCTTACTTCAGCCTTGGGTCGAGCGCATCGCGCAGGCCGTCGCCGAGCAGGTTGAACGACAGAACGGTGATTGCAATCGCCATGCCGGGGAACAAAATCAGATGCGGCGCGGTGAACACGAAGTTTTTGCCGTTGGACAGCATGTAGCCCCATTCTGCCGTGGGCGGCTGAACGCCCAGGCCCAGGAATCCCAGGGCGGCTGTGGAAAGAATAGCGCCGGAAACGCTCATTGTCGCATTCACAATGATGGGAGCCATGATATTCGGCAAAATGTGACGAAGAATAATTGTCAGATTGCTGCAACCGATGGCGCGTGCAGCAGTGATATAGTCGTTCTCTTGAACGGAAAGCGTGGCGGAACGGACAATGCGCGCTGGTCCTGGAATGCCGACCAGCGCCACTGCAATGATGGCATTTTCAATACCGCGTCCGAAAACGCTCATGAAAATAATCGCCAGCAGCACGCTTGGGAACGAAGAAATGATTTCCATCAAACGGCTGAGAACAGCATCTACTGCACCGCCATAGAAAGCGGAAACCATGCCGATGAAAGCGCCGATCGTGACCGAAATCGCTACGGAGAGGAAACCAACCGTCAGGGAGATACGCGCACCGTAAATCAGGCGGCTGAGGATATCACGGCCGTTCTCATCACAGCCGAGCCAGTGCTCGGCAGAGGGGGTCGCCTTGACGCTCTTCATGTCCGTCTCATAGGGATCATACGGCGCGACAAAGGGAGCAAAAGCTGCCATCAGCGCCAGCACAACCAGCACGCAGAAAGATACAACCGCAGTCTTGTTGCGCATGAAGCGCTTCAGCGCGTCTTTCCACAAAGAGGAAGGCTTTTTTTCTTTATCCATCTTCATTGTCATCGCCTTTCCTCCTTTACGAGTAGCGGATGCGCGGATCCAGATATGCGTACAGTACATCAACCACCAGGTTCATTAATACGGAAATCAATGCAACCAGAACACATCCGCCCTGTACGACAGCGTAGTCCGAATTGTTGATGCCGTTGACAATGTATGTGCCTACGCCGGGCCATGCAAAGATCGTTTCAGTCAGAACGGCGCCGCCAAGCAGGCCGCCTAACTGCATGCCGATGACAGTAACAATCGGAATCAACGCGTTTTTCAACGCATGGCGGTTGATCACCAGGCGCTCATGCAGACCCTTTGCGCGGGCAGTGCGGATATAGTCCTGACGAATGGTTTCCAGCATCGCAGAACGGGTGTATCGCATGATTGTCGCTGTGGACTGGATCCCCAGCGAGATAGCCGGCAGGACAATGTAGCTGAAGCACTTTTTGAAAGCCATCAAGTTGCCGGTCAGCAGGCTGTCCAGCAGCATCAGCCCCGTGATCGTTTCAGGCTTTGCGTCAAATGCAAAACGACCGGAGACGGGCAGCCAGCCAAGGTTGACTGAGAATGCGATGATGAGCATCAGCCCCGTCCAGAAGATCGGCATAGAAACGCCTACAAGGCCGCCAACCTGACAGGCATAGTCGAGCACGGAATACTGCCTGACCGCAGAAACTACACCCAGCAGCACGCCCAGGATCGAAGAAATCAGAACCGAAACCAGCGCGAGTTCAACCGTTGCGGGCAGACGCTGCATCAGTTCGGTGATGACAGGTTGCTTGGTGAACAGAGAAGTGCCAAAGTCGCCCTTCAGGCACTGAGACAGGAATTTTCCATACTGAACGATGAGCGGCTGATCGAGACCGAGGTGTGCGGTAAGTTCCGCTACCTTTTCGCCCGTCGCTTCCTGGCCCAGCAGAAGCCATGCCGGATTCGGTGCAAAAACACGCATCAGCATGAAGACCATTGTCAAAATGCCCAACATGACGGGAACCGCCATGAGAATTCTTTTCAGAATGTACTTGAACAAGCTCAACCCTCCCCGTTATGCGTGTCGGGGGAACCTAAACGGAACCGACAAACGATTTTTACAAATCGGACCATCGCATCAGGTCATACAGAATAAAGGAGGTGCGCCCTCCCGGGAGCCGAAGCCTATGAGGGCGCACCGAAAAACTGCGCAGAGTGAAATTTACTTAGCCTTCAGCGTGTAGTCGTTATTAACGCCCCAGCCGCCAACAACTTCATCAGCATTGATGATCTTGATGGAAGCAGCGGAGTAGCCGGTGCCGTGGCCCATGGGGATCACAGGCAGGTCTTCGTTGGCCAGCTGAGCAGCCTGCGCATAGTAGGCGGCAGCCTCTTCGAAGCTGGCAGCCTTGCGGCCCTTGTTGACCAACGCGTCGTACTCGGGGTTGGAATAGCCGGAGTGGTTGCAGCCGACGCCTGCATTGACACTCTCAAGCAGCTGCAGCATGTAAGCGGCGTCGTTGGCGGCAGCGCCCCAACCGGCGACGATGGCATCGTAATCGGGGGTCTCAGCGTACATGGAGGTGATGAACTCGCTCCAGGGCTCGATGACGATCTTGCAGTCGATGCCGACCTTGGCCAGCTCAGCCTGAACCTGAACGGCTAAGCGCTCGCCCGCGGGGTTGTAGCCCTTGCTGACGTTGTAGGTTAGCAGCGTGAAGGAGAAACCGTCCGGATAGCCGGCTTCCGCCATGAGCTCCTTGGCCTTTTCAGGGTTGTACTCGGGCAGGGAGAACTCACCGTCGCCGCCGATCATGGTGGGTGGCAGAATGCTTTTCGCGGTGACCATGTCCTCGCCGTACAGGCCGGCGTTGATGGCATCCATATCCAGGGCATGGGCAATAGCCTGACGCAGACGGATGTCGGAGAACAGCTCGTTCTTCTCGTAGTCAGCAAAGGCCAGGTAGCCGATGTTGGTGCCTGGGGTGGCGATGACTTTGACATTGTCGGCAGCCTTCAGGACGGCGATGTCATCCAGCGCGATATCGCCCATGATGTCGATGCCGCCGGATAGCATTTCGGAGGTGCGGGTTGCGCTCTCAGGGATGAAGCGGACTACGACCATCGCGTTGGTGGGAGCGCCCAGGATATAATCTTCGTTGGCCGGCATGGTCACATACTGACCGGAAACCCACTCACCAAACTTATAAGGGCCGGCGCCGACAGGATTGCGGGCGAAGCCTTCGGGATCAGCTTCCCAGGCAGTGGGCGAAACGATGCCCATGGCGATGCGCATGGCGCAGTTCATCAGGAAGGAGGAGCTGGGCTCCGCCAGCGTGACGACGAAGGTCAGCGGATCGGGAGCTTCTGCCTTGACGATGTTGCCGAAGCAGGATTCTGCGTAGGGCATGTCGGCGGTGGCGTTGTCGCCCATCTGACGCTCGAAGTTCCACAGGATCGCATTGGCATCGCAAACGGTGCCATCGTGGAAGGTGATGCCTTCACGGATCTTGAAGGTGTAAACGGTGCCGTCCTCAGTGATCTCATAGGACTCAGCGAGTTCGGGGGTCACGCCGCCATCCTGCGTATAACGGACCAGGCTGGCGAAAACGCGGTCGATAACCATGCCGGACTGACCATCGCTGGCCAGCGCAGGGTCGCAGGTGACCGGGTCAGCAGTGGAGACCAGATAGAGGGTTGCGGCGGGATCGTATTCGGCTTCCGCCATGGCAGACACAGCCGACATGGACAGGACAACCGCCAGAGCCAGGAGTAGGGTAAACAGTTTCTTCATGTTCATCCTCCTTTTTTACTACGGTAATCTACCGAAGTTTTACAATTTATTGTATTCCATAATCATCTTAAACGCAAGCTGAAATTTTCAAACGTGGGGGAAGTGTAGGGGAAATCCAAATAGTATGAGTGGCAAACTGGGTATAAAACCAGCACAACGGTTTTCAACCCCAATGGAAACAATATGGTTCCCATCGCAAAAGTTGATAAAATTACATAAAATAATTTCGCTGTTTACGAAACCGAATGAATTTACAGCTTCTTGCCAAAGTCGGGAATGAATCCGGCTTCCGCAAGCGCGATGACACAGAGCAGTGCACCCCAATGGTAGAATTTGTCGCTGTTGCCAACATCACAGCCCTCGCCGGTTATGCTGTTGTAGTTTTCGTGGACATGCCGGTGTTCGGTCCACTCCTTCATGAAGATCTTAGTGGACTTCTCCGCCAGATCTTTGCGCACATCATCAAGGTCGGTGTTGATCAGGGCAAGATAGACGAGGAAGTTTAATGGAGCCCACACGCGGCCGCGCCAGTAGTTTTGGTCATGGAAGGCAGGGTCGTTCCGGGCAATAGAGGGCATCATCCAGTCACCATAGAACTCTTCGGGATTGTAATAGTGCTCATCAGCCATGCGGCGGGCACGCTCGGAGGATACGGAATCGGAGAAAAGGGCGTAGAAATTGCAGGGGGATATACGGCGGGAGAATTCGCCGGTATCTGTGCGGCGGTTATAATAGAATCCATTCTCTTCATCCCACATGCCCTCCAGACCGGATTCTGCGCGTGCAAGCCGGGCTTCCAACTCGGGAATGTCCTCATCGCGTCCGATTTCCTTTGCCAGCTCGATCAGCGCTTTGCAGTCCATGATGAACAAGCCGGTCAGGCCGACATCCTCCAGTTTGAGGATGTGTTTTTCTTTGTCAAAGGGAATATCGTCGTACATGGGTGAGTTGTCCAGACCGCTTTCCAGCGCTGCGCCATAAGTATCGTTGACCCCATGGTGCTCATATTCCCAATCATTGCCGTAGAGCACAGGGATCGGGTTGCTTCCCCAGCACAGTGCGCCGCTCTCGGAAGAGCGATTGTCGCGGTACCATGTGTTCCATTTCAGCAAGCCGGGATACATTTCTTCCACGATCCATTTTTCACGGAAACGGCGGTAGGTTTCCAGCAGCATCTTGCTGCCCACCGGCGGCTGGGAACGGTCTGCGCTGATCTGACCGGTGGCGTAGGCAAAGTTTGGCACGAATCCGGTTGTATCGCTTTCGCGGAGAATCTCACGCAGGTTGCTGTAGGCCAGTTCCTTGCAGCCAAGGCTACCCATAAAGCCTGCGAAGAAGTTATCCCAGCAGAACAGCACATAGCCGCCGCTGCCCAAACTCCACAGACGGCTAACGGGGGAGACTACGCGGTCGTTTTTCGCATCATAGATGGTATCCCACGCCAGAGCACACTCCATCGCCTGATACAGTTCAGCGATTTCGCCGTAGTGTTTGGTGCGGGCTATTGCAGCGGCGCGGCTTTCAGCAATCAGTTTCTGCGCGCATTCGACACGGACATCCCTGCCGGTCGAAATGACGGTAGGGCCTTCCAGAGAAACGGACAAGAACGCGCTTTGGACAGGGATATTGGGATCGGTCATGGGCTTTCCGCTGCAGTGAATGGTGGTTTTGCCTGCAGGGCCATGGGCAACGATGATCTGATTCTCCTTCAAAGTGTATCCCGGACGGCCCCAAAGATAGCCTGTTTCGATGACCAGCATGGCGGGCTTGATCTGGAAGGATTTGGGTGTGACCAGAAGTATCAGATCGTCGTTTTCAATCGTGGATTCCACAACGATCTCCATACCGCGCCACTGGACGGTCATTTCGGTATAGCTTTCGTCAAAGGTATGAATACCGGGGAAACACTTTTCCTCATCGCTGCCGAAGCGGCCGATCAGGGTTTCTTTCAGATAAAGGCCGTTTTTAAACTCCTTGAAGGCAAGATTCACAGCCAGTCCATCGGGCATATGAACGTGGGACAGCACGCTGCGTACGTTCCAGGTGTGCCATCCCTTGATGTAGTCCTTCTTCATCCGGGCGTAATTCATGTTGCTCCTCCTACCGATTGTTTCTTTGATTTCGGGACGAAATTCATCAACTGTTTAGTGTCAGATACAACTTTTGTTTGCCTTCTTTCTTTGGGAAAAGTGACAGAAACTACCTGTATCCTGTCCCCATTGCATGTGCAGCTTCAGTGTATACGACCCACTTAAAGAAGGCAAGATGATTTTTACACCAGCGATTGAGTAGGCTGGAGGTGATTCAAGAAATTCCTGAACAGTACCATGGATTTTATTGTTATTCGTAACACACCAGCTCGTCCCTGATGAAGCTGCTGATCGTATGCATGATTCCGATCATCTCCACGCTGATGCCGAACGAAATCCATTCGAAATTTGTTCGGGAGATTGGTTCAGACCGCCTCTGTCTGGCGCACTACATTTCCTTGCTCAGCGTTTCCGGTATGTGCTACACTCCCGAGTTTGACAGTTGGAGAAAAGAAAAACCCTGAAAAGCGTTGTACAGCAAGGCTTTTTGGGGTTCGCTTCATAAAAAAAGTGTTGTATGGGATCATCATTTCAGAAATTTTCTTATCAGCTGATTCAGTTCCTTAGGCCTGTAATGCATGCGGTCAAGAACTAAACCGGTGAGGGCTGTTAGCGCGTCAAGTGTTTTACTCCCTTCGTACAATGCCATATACTGAACATCATGGATGTTGACAACGTTCATATTCTTGAGTGTAGCAATCAGATGGTCAGTGGTAACATGGGTCCCATTGTCATCAAGCTGGCATTCAAGCAGACGATATACCAACAGAGCTGTATAGCAGATCAGGAAATGAGCCTTGATGCGCTCCGGATTACGGTGATTGACAGGACGTCCGGAAAAGTTAGTCTTCATAATACGGAAGCAGTCTTCAATCCTGTATCTTTCTTTGGAAACAGCCAGGATATCGGCAGCCTTGTCTTCAAGGTTGGTAGCAACAGCATAGAAGCCGTCATACTTAGCCTCTTCAGCGACTTTTTCTTCGTCAATAACATAAGAGATATCCGCTTTTTCACCGGTCGATGTCGTCACAACGCGTTTCATGAAACGTCTTACATCATGGGGCCCTTTCCGAATCTCTTCCGGGTCTTTTGAGCGTACAAGCGTGCGTGCCCTCTCCAACTGCCGGTCCCGGATATACTGCTGGTACTCTTTCATCTTACGGGAAAAGGTCACAATAACACGCTGTTTTAGTTGTCCGGCAGCCTTGACCCTTTTGGTTTTCCCACTCGCGGTTTTTACTTCTTCGTAGAGACCCAGATCGACGGCCCGGTCTGCATTGAGTACTTTATACGCAAAATCATTGTACAAACTCAGGTTTGCTTCGTCCTGTCGGTCAAAGCTCTTCATATAATCAAGTGTGACAGGCCGGTCATTTGAAAGCAGCTTGTAATCGCCGCCCTCAAAGATAGCTTCTTTGAGTATATGACTGAGCTTTTTAATGGACTGGGTCACAATAAACGCTCTTCCACCCATACTGTTAAACTTGCGGATATTGTAAGAACCCAGACCTGCATCGGCGCAATAGATAAGCTTTGCTCCATTCAGCATATGGACAATCTCCCGTTCCAAAGGAACGGCTGTCAGTTGTTCGCTGGTATTCCCAGGGTGAAGGCTCATACTAATGGGAATCCCTCTTTGGTCTATGAACAGTCCCATCTCAACAACAGGATTGGGCCGGTGCTCTTTGCTGACACCATATTGACGCAGGCCTTTCATGATTTCCCCGGTTACAGGATCAACGTAATCATCGTCTTCCTGTTCGGTTTCAAAATAAAAATTGGTGCAATCGTAATACATGACGGCCGTGCTGCGGGGGACAATATGGCTGCTTTGTGTGAAGAGCCATTTTAGGTAATCGTCATAGTGCTCTTCCAGTATGTCCATAAAACGGATCATGTGCTGGTAAGCGATATCCGGTTTCTCATAATAGGAATCAAGACGATCCCATGTACCGTATTTGGACTGCGGATCCAGAATACGGGCATAAGTAAGAAAACGATTGATATCATAGCAATCATAGGTCATTTTCCTGTCCGCGGTGATCTCGGAGAAGAACTGCTTTAGATTCAAGCGATTCAGAATATACTGTAAAAAGAAATACCCAACATTTTGCTGAGTCGAAGCCGAAACATCCCGATCAGTTTTGCGCACACGTTCATTAAAATCACACTTCATTTCGAACTGCACTCTGCCGACCCGGAATTCTTCATTCATTTTTTCGATTTCTGCTTTGGCATAGGCCAGCGGGTCACCCGTTATCTTTAACAATTCTGAATGCTTACCGATTTTCTTTACGATCCTGGTGGTTGTCTTTTTTCCGTTTCTGATTCCCTGGTGAACATAATACGTCGGATCACTCAGTCTCTTATCGTAATACAGCTTCATAAAATCACCCTTTTCCATTATACCAAAAATACAACACATACAACATATAAATACAGAAAAATTGACAAATCTTTTATTGCTACACAAGGCGTTATGGCGCTTTCATGCTTTATCAAGTGTCAAACTCCCGTGCCGAACGAAATCCATTCGAAATTTGTTCGGGAGATTGGTTCAGACCGCCTCTGTCTGGCGCACTACATTTCCTTGCTCAGCGTTTCCGGTATGTGCTACACTATGTTCAGCACGGCAGATGGCTTGGTCGGTGAGATTCCGATAAACATTGGATACTTGCAGCGGTGCGTTGTCACCGCCCACTTCGTTTTTATGAAAGACAAGGTGAGGATGATGAAAAGCAGACAAAGATTGCTTGGTGCGCTGCGTGGAGAAAGCATTGATCGTGTTCCCTGGTCTCCCTTTTTCGCGTACTACTGGGAAAGCTTGCCGGTGGAAATTCAGGAAAAGGGCCAGTTCGAATACTATCAGAATATGGGGGCTGATCTGCTGCTGCGTGGCTTTCATAAGCTTGCCCGCTGCACTTTCCGCAATTGCGAAATTGAAACAGTAAACTCCGGCAGAGAGCGGTATCTTACATATCACACGCCGGTCGGCAATCTCACTGAAAAATCAATCTATTCTCCCAACGGAAATACAACATTTCTTGTAAAACACCCCGTAGAAACTGCCGAACAGTTTCGCACGCTTCAATACCTGTATGACCTAAATTCCCGTCAAAACTATAACCATGTGAGCTTCTAAGCAGCATCAATCCATATGGGAACGGAATTAGAGAGGGTTTTACCCTCTTTACTTTTACCTCGAGAATGGTTATAATATAACCACAGAATGCAAGGAGGGAATTGCCATGGAACACGCAATGCTCAAAGGGAAGAAAATTAACCTGCACCGGAAGAAGGATGGAACGACGTATGTCTACGAAGTCTTAGAAAGAAGATGGGTACCTGAACTTCGGTCATCGAGGACCAAACAAGTTTGCATTGGCAAGCTGGACAAGGAGACAGGGACGTTTATCCCCTCCAAACGTCTGGTCGAACAAGGTGCAGATGCTGCTCTGGATGACACCATGACGGCCAGAAGCATTGTGACCGGGACAAGGCTTCTATTGGATAAGCTGGGGCAGGAGATTGGTCTGTCTGCGACGTTGAAGAAAGTTGCACCCGATTGCTGGAAGGACATCCTGTCGCTGGCATGGTATCTGCTGTCGACCAATGGTGCACTGAGCAATGCAGAGCTGTGGCTTAGTAACCATGAGGTACCAACGGACAAGCGCTTGAGCAGCCAAAGGATCAGCGAACTTTTACAGTCGATGAATGAGGACATGCGCCAGAGTTTCTTCAAGGTGTGGAAAACAAGGTTCCCGAGTAAAGAGCACCTCTGCTATGACATCACGTCCATCTCATCCTATGCCACACACAATGAGTATGTACGCTACGGATACAATCGTGACGGTGAGCGTCTGCCGCAGATAAACTTGGCGATCGTCTATGGTCAGACGAGCATGCTGCCCATGATCTATCGTGAACTTCCCGGTTCCATAACAGATGTAAGCACACTGAAAAACACCCTCGATCAGTTCGACAAGCTGGACTATGGTACGCAGCATCTGGTCATGGATCGCGGGCTTTACAGTAAGAAGAACATCGATGCGCTCTGTGAGGCAAGGCAGCATTTCACGATCGGAGTTCCCTCTCATCTGCGTCTTGTACGGGATCTCATTGACAAGCACCGCGATGACATCGATGGCTTTAAGGGTTACCGCGTGTTTGAAGGTGAGGCAGTGTACTCCCAAAGTTTTCTGCAGTCTTGGGGAGAGCAGCGCAGGCGCTGCTACCTTCACATCTATTTCAATGGTCAACAGCAGCAGGAGGATCGTCTACGCTTTGATCAATACGTCACGGATCTGTATCTGGAGCTTACGAAAGGGCCTATCATGGAAGAACACGCGGAAGCTTATGAGCGCTTTTTCATCGTCAAGGACACCCCCAGGCGTGGCCGGAAGGTTCTGCTTAACGAAGAAGCGTTGAACAAGGCCAGGAGCAAGTATGTCGGCTTTAGCGCTCTGCTCAGTACAAAGTTCAAGGACTCACTGGATGCTCTGGCTGTCTACCGTGAGAAGGATATCGTTGAGAAATGTTTCGATGACCTCAAGAACGAATTGGATATGAGGCGTTTAAGGATACACGGTTCAAAGAGTATGAAAAACCGTCTCTTCATCCAATTTATTGCGATGATTCTTCTCGCAGCGATACGCAAACGCATGCGTGAGACAGAACTGACAACAAAGTACAGTGTGACTCAGTTACTGTGGGAGCTTGAATCCCTCACGACGATCCAATATTCCGGACGGTATAAGAACAAGCTTAGTGAGGTCACCAAGGCTCAGAGGGAAATCTTTGAGGCATTCCAGGTCGACATTCCAGATTGAACGACCCTGTCTGAACTCATAGTTATAAAATAGACGGGAATTTAGGGTATGAACACATGCTGATTGAGCCGGACTTGGAGGCATTTGAATCCGATTTCCAGCGCTATGGTGATGACGCACTGCTGCTTCCCGTTATCGGCGTCGAATGCAAAACAGCATTTCAATCCATGGTGGAACATTGGGTTGGTACGGAAAACCTGGCTTACGCGCTGTACGATCATCCTGAAATTGTGGAGGAATGCCTGGCCGTCATGCAGGCACGCGACGAGGAGACGGTTCGCATCTCTCTGAATTCCTCGGCAGACGGTTTCATCTTCTGGGAGGACAGCTCCACAACAAATATCAGCCCGGCTTTTTTCAAAAAATATACCATGCCGGAAATCAACCAGTGGGGTGAGATGATTCACAAAAGCGGCAAGCTACTGGTGCATCATGCCTGCGGACACTTGCGGGATTTGATTTCGCTGATGGCGCAAACTCCGATCGATGCCATCGAGAGCATCTCTCCGCCGCCCACCGGGAACATCACCCTGCAGGAAGCTGCAGCTGTGCTGCCGGAGCATATCGCGCTGATCGGTGGCCTGGAACCGGTTCGCCTGCTGAACGGAACGGTCGAAAGTGTGCGTGAAGACGCGATCGAGCTGCTGCATGATCTGTCCGACTGTAGGTTTGTACTCGGCAATTCGGATAGTTGTCCACCGAACGTGGAATACGAAAAATTCATGGCTGTTACCAAGCTAGTGCGTTCTTTCAAATAGCCCAAAGCCTTCCCCGTTTGGGAAACCGAGGAGAGCTACCTGATGTGTCTGGTTTCCGATTATTGGGAGGCTTTCGCCGATGAGCTGATCCGCCTTGCCGATACTGTCGGTGTACGCTATTTCAAGTGGGATGCCGTAGATATGTATGGCTGCGGCGTTGTGGTGCTTTTCTCAAATTATAACGGAAAGTTCCACTATCGCCTGCAGAATGCCAAGCTTTCAGACAAGACCACCATTTTCGGCGAAGCTACCCTTACCAGAAAAAACGGCATGGCTTATCTGGATGCTTCCTTTGAAGGCCATAGCGCGGTGATTGTATTCTTTGAATAAGAACTGAAATGAATGCGATGGAGCACAGGATAATGTTAATGTTTAAATTACGCGAATGATTCCGGTATAGCCAACACGCTGTGGCATGATAAATGTAGTGGTACGCCCGGCGGGATTCGAACCCACGGCCTTCAGAGTCGGAGTTTTGACTGCCAATGTACGATATTCCTTTATTTATCAAGGCGTTTCAGGCGGTATGTTTTCCGATTACTACCAGATTTACTACCATTTGCTTTTATTTGGTCCATTATTTCTACTCTTTTGATAGCCTCTTTTGCTTCTTTTTTGCTGCGCTCTAAGCGGATATGCTGATAGATTTTTTGTGTAACAGCCGGGTCGGCGTGACCGCCCCAGGAGGCAGCGACTTTGACATCAACGCCGGCATCGTACAGCATGGTAAACCATGTATGGCGCAGATCGTGCGGGGTGAACTTTAATTCCCTCCAGACGTGGCTTTCCGGCTGCCATCGCTTGGAACATCCGTTGAGGCATTCTTCGCAATGATAGACGAAGCTATTAAAAGCGCGGGTGAAGGCTGACCGGCTGACCGGACCCTTGCCCTGTGCGTTGGTGACGGCATAGCCCTGTTTGGACAAGAAGGGGCGCAGCTTGGGGAAGATCGGCGTCATTCTGGTGCCGGCTTCGGACTTGGGGTTTTTGATGGCAGGTTGGTTGCTGAACCATTCGATAGACTCGCGGATGCGCAGCTCATCGCCTTCGATATCGTCGCTGGTAAATGCGCAGGCTTCGGCGCGCCGGCATCCCGCCCACAGCATCAGCATGATACCGTAGCCCAGGCGATGGGTTTGCGCGACCTTCTCAATCAGATCTATCTCCCAGTGTTCCAGCGCGCGGTGCGTGCCGGTTGTGCCTTCCGGCAGCTCCACGCCTTCGCAGGGATTGAACTGGATCATCCGGTTTCTGACGGCGGCGCGGAAAATTGCGTTGACAATGATATAGGTGTGCCGGATGGCAGATTCGGACAGACCGGCGCGGGTGTTCATCAGGGCGACAATGTCCAGCTCGGTGATGGATCGCAGGGGCTTATAGCCCATGGCCTGCTTGATGATTTTTATTTCGGCTTCGTAGTTGGCATAGGTACGCCTGCTGACCTTGGGTTTTTTATAGGTTACAAGCCATTCCTCCGCCCAATCGCCGACGGTTTTTCCCTGCTCCGCCATGCGCAGCCCTTTGTCGATCTCGAGCAGGAACGCCCTTTTGTTGCGCTGGGCTTCGGCCTCGTCCTTGCCGTAGATCATCTTCTGACGGGGTTTGCCGGTGATGGGGTCCTTATATCGGACGTGCAGCGGCACGCGGCCAGAGGCGTGCAGGGCGCGCGGTTTGCCGGACGGGAGTTTCTTAGACTTCGCCATTATTTGCCTCCGTCCATAATCCTATGCCCTGGTTCTTGGCACGCTGTAAAGCAGCGTTAAAATAATCTAAGTACTTAGTATTAGGTGGATAAGCGACAACCACGCCTAAGCCTTGCTCCACCAGGTGCAGGTTAAACAGCGTGCCATCATGCAGCCAGATATGGCACAGCTGGCGGCCGTATTTGTCAAGTCGCTCCGCGTCATATTCCAACCATACCTTTTTGCCCTCAAGCATGGCGCGGGTGTAATCTGACGCCTCCTGTCCGCCCGGCTCTGGCTCCTTGTCCGGATGGACGGTTTCTGGGGTGTCTACTAACAAAAAACGGACCTTGTGCGTAACGTCAACGCCATCCTCTACCACCCAGCACCAGGCTGTGTCTCCGTCAACGACGCGCTCCACCATGGCAGGGACAAGCAGTTCCTTGTCAGGCATAGCCGGATAATGTTCCTGCGTGGAAGCTGCCGTGGCGATGGCAGGAGTGGCTGTAGCAGGGGTTTTCTTTCCGCACTTTTTGCAGGGGCGCAGGCCCTTCTTCTCCGCTTCTGCCAGCGTTATGGTTTCATAGTTGGTCTTAGTCTTGACATGCTGGCAATCCTTGGAGACATGATACACTTCACTGCCTTGGAAATGATAAACAACAGCATCCCCAGCCTGCGCCGTTACTGTAAGCAGACATAGAATGGTAATTATAGCTATCAGGCGTCTCAATCGCAGTTTCATGGATGCCTCCTATTTTATGGAATCATCCGGTTTTGGATCGCTCGCCATCGGTTCCTTTGTTATAATTTTGCTGGATATTTCTCGCAGCAGGTTGATGGTTTTGTTTTGCCTGTCGATAATGGTGCCGAATACAAAAAACATCAATGATGACATCACGCCGGAAGAAAAAATGATAATTTGCCCAGTGATAAATGCTATAACTACACTTGCTATCAAAACAATTATCGCTAATACTTGTACCCAATTTGACGTACTCATATCAACACTGACATGCGATGAGGCGCTTGGCAAATCAAAAGGATGGTCATCGTCTGTAACAATATAATCGCCGTGTTCATCTTCAATCGTTATTCCGCTTCTTTTCGATCTTGTAGCTATTGCAACTATGGCGATTACTGCGACTAATGAGACGGCGAGAACAATCAAGAAAGTTGACATGGCATCCTCCAAATGTAGTTATTAACGCAGATAGTACCATTGCAGGCTATCATCATCGACAGTTTTTCTTGTTGTTTTATACATCATGCCACCTTTGATTCTAACTGGTGGGAAGTAATAGGTCTGCTTGGATACGTCGGTATGTCTTTCGTTGCGCGCGGAGGTGTAGAGCATCGCCATCAGGATTTTGTTCCAGACAGCATCGCTGACCACAAGGCCATATTCGCGCTCCGCATCTTCGCGAAGTGTAGCGCTTAACGGCAAGCCGGCTTGTTTCTTCTGGGCACGCTTGCGCGCCGGCTTGGCTTTCATTCTGACAGCTGGAGCGGTAGTTTCCTGCCCATTGGCGCGCGCTTCAATGACTTCAATGCTGTCGGTGTTGTAGGCGTCGTCGTGTTCCAGGTGGCTGATTTCATGGTCGTAGGTGCGCTTGTGCTGCACGCTGGACAGCCGGGCGTTGAGGTAGATTGATGGCTCGCCGTCCTCATCCACGGCCAGCACGCCGGGGACGCGGGTGGGGAGGTCTACAAGGTAGGTGCGCGGGGTGTCCATGGGGGTTCCTTTCAGAAAGTAGAGATTGACTAAGAAAATAAGATTAATTAAGATATAACCAATCCAAGTTTGCTTGGAGGTGGGGCGCATGCGCCCGGAACGGTCCGCTTGGCTTAGCGGGCTGTTTTTTATGGCGCAAGAACTTTCTGCCAATTATTTGGAAAGCCAATACATGGCAGGTTTATTTCTGGGTGTACCGTCATAAGGCAAAATAGTTCGTGATAAAACCACTCCCATAAGTTAGCATCAGAAGTGATTCGTTTTAGTGCTAAAATTACCGTAAATACTCTGTTTTCTGGCTTGATTAGGTGTATCTTATCCTCCCTCAAAAGCGAAGGAAGCTGAGGCAGCGCGGCATTATAAATGCGATCGTTATGCGCACATCGATTTCGCAAAGAGGAAAATGCATGCGACCAAGTGTCAAGAATGTTGGGATTTTGAAGACCAAACTGTCTTGCAACAATCTTCTGGTCTTTTGGTTTCATAATGGCAAAGAGCTGAGATATCATTCCAAAGGTAAACAACTCAACGGCTACCCATACGGGGAACCTGCCTTCATACTCTTCATTGTGATGACGCACAAAGAGTTTATTGCTTTCCTTTTCAACTGCTTTCTTAAACCGATCATTGATTGAAGTGTGAACAAGCGTGCCTTCGCGATTTCTTGTTTCACGGAAGAGGGCGGGATCTTTGTAACTCTCGGCACCATAATTGATTGCCAGATGGTATGCAACCTTGGTGCGCAGTTCAATTTCGAATGGTTCAAGCAACGCCAAAAGCAGGTTTCGCAATCTGCTATCGAAGCGGTAAAGCGCATGGATTTCCTCGAAAGTTGTGCCTGGAATAAATTTCTCTTTATCCTTTGGGCCTACTAAACTAAGCCCATAGGCACAAAAACGATAGTAGTTTACACGGCTCAGCACATCGATTGCGTACTCATCATCGCCAATAAGCAACCCGTGTTCTTCCCTGAGTATGCGGATTTGCTCTGGGTACTCTCTGGGTTCTTTTAATTTTCTTGGTACGCTGGCCAATAAAAAGTCCCCCCACGTTCAGCATGTTCCCGATTTCGAGATAGAGGCCTGGGGGGCTCTGTCACACTTAGTATACCCCCCAAGTTGCAAAAAAGCAACCTTTTTTATCATCGAATCAACATTTTTTGTCATCGAGTCATCTTTTCTTTTCATCATGCTGCATTTCCGGGCCATTACTCTTCCCTGCCTCTTCTTCGCTTAAACTCCTTGATCGGTGCGGCAGTGTCCTTTATAGACCGTCGGTGTTGTCCTGAATCTTTTTGAGTTCTTCCGCTTCCGCCGCAGCCTTTTCTACGTCAATGGCTGCCTGTAGCTTCTCCAGCCTCTCCTCTGCGTCAAAGGCAATATAACCGAGCGTTACATAATCTTTATCAGTATTAATAAATAATCTAATCATATTGCCAGCACTATCGTACCACCTTTTTTGAGTATTATACTTAGTAGTTTCGCTTTCAGGCTCGCCATAAATGGAGGCAAGCTTTGTCAACAGGTCTTCAAAAATTGCAGCATGGTTTGAAAAGTCGCTTCTGTCAAATGTGTACCATCCAAAGTAAAACTCCGTTTTGTCATCGTCCCTAACAAGCTTTCCATCTTCAACTGGATACATATAACAGGCATATGTATCGCTTGGGGTATGTCCCGCAATTTTAATACCTTTATACCATCCTTTAACGCCGCCATCATCCACTCGGTTACTGCCTGATGTTACATTTGAGTAATCAGTTGCGCTCATTCTGTAAATGTCATTGTCAGAACTGGACCACCCTGCTTCTTTTGCGCCATCCGCAAACAATATCTGTTCCACTTCCGCCTTTGTAGCGTACCATTCAAGCCCCCTAAAAGTGATTTCTTCTGCGGCAGTTACAACCCCTGTAAGCATCATGAGTAAAATAGTGAGAGCAATTAATCTTTTCACAGTACAATCCTCCTTATAATTAATGAGTGCTTTCTTACACCCTATGATTTACCGGCTGTGTCACTCTTCCCCGTCCCTGCGTTTTTTGAACCCTTCAATCAAAGCCGCCGCGTCCTTGAGGTCCTGCTCGGTGGCGCCCTTGGAGGCGTCAAAGAGGATTCTCATACCGGGCTGGCGGCGCAGCTGTTCCCGCAGTGCGGTCAGGTCGCCGTTGCTGTTGGGCTTGCCTTGTGGCTTTTTTTCTTCGCCTTCCATCGGAACATCATCAGAACCCATGAGCCATGCCACATTGACCTCAAGAGCTTCGGCTATCTTGTATAAGTTGCGTTGTTTTGGTTCGTATTCGCCCGATAGATATGTGCTAATGGAAGACTTGCCAATTCCTGTGCGTTCGCATAAATCAACTTGTTTCATGCCTCTTGCATCCATGGCTCGCCTTAATCGTTCTGACAAACGTGACATGACTTATTCCTCCTTCCGATAACAGTATATGCCGAATGTTCAGATAATGCAACAAGAAAAACCACTAAATGAAAAATAATTCAGAAAAATGAACATAAGGGGTTGACAATGAGGATTGCCTGATGGTATGATTTGTTCAGAAAGGCGAACCGGGAGGTGAGAAAATGGAAGTAACATTTGATTACAGCAAGTTGCGTGGACGTATTCGTGAGAAGTATGGAACAGAGGGCAATTTTGCAGATTCCTTAGGTATTTCAAGGGTATCTTTGAGCAAACGCCTGAACAATCTTCTTGATTTTAACAGGATTGAAATGATGCGAGCTTGTGATCTACTGGAAATCTCTGCCCAAGAAATGCCCAGATATTTTTTTACAAAGGAAGTTCAGAAAGACGAACCGGCTTGACCCCACGATCAAGCCAACAAGCGTGACGAGGAAGGAGAAGAACGTGTTAGAAGCAAAAGATTTGAAACTCTACTTAAAAGCCTTGGCGGGTATCCGTTACACTGACTGGCACAGGCTGAAAGAAATGATAGATAGCGCATTCAAGGCACAAAAAGACGAGGCGGAGCGGTCACTCTACCTCATGGCCAGCGCTGAACAACTAATCGCCGCTGATGTTCTCAAAAAGCGAACAGAAGATATTACTGAGGCGACAACAGCGCTTCAGATGAAAGCGTAGGAGCGCCTGGGTCATGGAAATCACGAAAGAGAGCCTGGCGCGTCATCATTGGGTAATAACGCTGAACAACCTCAAGCATCTTTTGTTTTACCAGGGATTCATCCCGGATACGAAAAAAGCAATGAACCAACTCCTCCAGCATTGCAACCATGATGCTATGTTCGCTCAAGTTGATTTTGCGCCAACGATGAACGGGATATACGACAACAGGGAAATACAAGCCTTGTGTGCTTTCTTCAATGAGTTGAATGGAAAAATCATCGGCATCAATGAAGTAAACAAGAGCCTGAAAATCAGGGCTGTTCATCCCTTCTTCTTTCATTGGGTCTACCAACATAAGAAGAACCCCATTGAACGCTTTGACAATCTGACTGTCCAACTCGCAAGTAGATGAAACCTGGAGTTTATCACTAAAAAAGCGAGGATAACAGTAATTAGTCTCTATTGCACCTTTTAATTGGATGTTACCCACGAAACGCACCCCCTTTTGCTTACCGACATTGTAACACAACAAATTTAAGGAGGTACCACATGAAAGGCCCATGGAAAGTGGCATGCAACATCATCGGCGACCAGAAGCAATACCAGGTGTACCGGCTGCGGGACGTGGACGAAGTGGACCACAGCGGCAACCGGGAATATGGCAGCGAGCTGATGACTGACCGGCATGAAGCCAAGGACCTGGCAGACAGGCTGAATGCCGAGGAAGGCAGATAGCTGCCGGAAAGGAGGAACTCCATGACAACAATGCCCAAGCCCGGCGGGATGCTGTCAGCCCGCGACTTATCCGAGCAGCTGGGGATATCCAAGTCGTCAGCCTACGAGCTGATGCGCAGGCTGCCGCACTACAACATTGCTCCACCCGGCAGCAAATACCAGATGCTGCGGGTAAGAAAGATCGAGGTGGAGCGATACCTGAAACAGATGGAGGTGAGAGCATGATCAGGCGGACCATCGCGCGCGTCAGGCGGTGGAACGACCGGCGAAAGGCCGACGTAAGAAGGCTGACGCAGTACGAGTTTGACCTTTACATCAGTAACCGGAATTGGCGGGCACGAGTGTATGGGAGGTGATGGTGATGGCAAGAATACTAAACAATGCCCAATGTCAAGAATTGGAGCACCTGATGCAGGAACTTAATGCTTACCGCGCGACTGGACTAACACCTGAACAAGTGCAAGCAATGATCGACCGTGAGCACGAAGCAGCTCCTAAGCCCATCGATCTATGGCATGAGGACATCAGCCTGGGGCGGGGGCTGTTAGAAGATGATCACGACCCTGCACGGGAGGCAGCAGAGCAATATGACGAAACCAGATGGGACAAATAAGGCGCCCGATCTACCACATCAGACGCCTGAGGAAACCAAGGGGTACGCCCTTGTACATTACTATTCTACCACAAATACAGGAGGAAACCAATGACAAATGACAAACTTGTGATTAAAAAAGATGTCAGGCCGCCATCCAGCAAGTCGCTGCAAGTGCGGGTGGCTGCGGATCACTACGCCCGGATCAGCAAAGCGGCCACGAGCTGCGGGATGACTAACCGGGAGATGACGGACTGCCTGCTGGGATTTGCGCTCAGCCGGCTGGTGATGGAGCCAGTACCTCTTTACAGGCCGGCATTTCAGGACAAAGGCGAGGATGTAATCGTGATGCCGGGCGGCCAGGAGGATACCGATGAGGATTAACAAGTTAGAGATTGAAAACGTCAAGCGGGTGCGCGCGCTGAAGCTGGAACCCAGCGCTACCGGACTGACTGTGATCGGCGGGCGCAACAGACAGGGCAAAACCAGCGTGCTGGATGCCATCGCCTGGGCATTAGGCGGTGACAAGTACAGACCGGCCAACCCACAGCGCGAAGGCAGCGTGATACCGCCACTGCTGAAGGTGGAGTTATCCAACGGCATTGTTGTGGAACGCAAAGGCAAGAACAGCGCGCTGACAGTGACTGACCCTAAAGGCGAAAAAGCCGGACAAATGCTGCTGGATGCCTTTGTAGAAAAGCTGGCGCTTGACCTGCCAAAGTTCATGCAGGCAAGCAACAAAGAAAAAGCAGACACGCTGCTGCGCATCATCGGCGTAGAAGAGGAATTAAAGCGGCTGCGCGAACAGGAACAGCAACAATATAACCAGCGGCGGTATACCGGGCAGGTGGCTGATCAAAAAGCTAAATATGCCAAGGAAATGCAGCATTACCCGGATGTGCCGCCTGAGCCGGTAAGCGTGAGCGAGCTGATCCAGCAGCAGCAGGACATCCTGGCGCGCAACGGCGAGAACCAGCGCAAGCGCGACAGACTGGCGCAATACAAAGCAGAAACCACCCGTTTGGACCTGGAACTGCAAGATTTAGAGCAGAAGCTTGCTGAAACACGGCAGAGGTACCAGGAAGCCAGCGCCAACCTGGAAATGGCACGGCGCAGCACACAAGACCTGCAGGACGAAAGCACGGCAGAATTAGAGCAGAGCATCCGACAAGCTGAAGACATTAACCGGAAAGTGCGCGCGAACCTTGACCGCGAAAAAGCCGAGGATGATGCCCGCGAGCATGCCAGGCAGTACGATCTGCTAAGCAACCAAATTGACGCAACACGCAAAGAAATCAGCGATCTGCTTACAGGCGCACAGCTGCCGCTGCCAGGGCTGAGCGTGAATGACAATAATGAATTGACCTACAACGGATTTACCTGGGACGACATGAGCAGCAGCGAACAGCTGCAAGTAGCCACGGCCATTGTACGCAAGCTGAATCCAAACTGTGAGTTTGTGCTGATTGATAAATTAGAAACCATGGACGTAGACACGCTGCGCGAATTTGGCGCATGGCTGGAAGCGGAAGGATTGCAAGCCATCTGTACGCGTGTAAGTACTGGCGAGGAATGCCAAATAATCATTGAAGACGGCATGGTTGTACAAGAAGAAACACCAGCACAGAAATGGCAGGAGGGGGTATTTTAATGGAAATCATCAGCGGAAAAATCGCAGGGCCACAAAAAACGGTGATTTATGGGCCCGAAGGCATTGGCAAGAGCACGTTTGCCAGCCAGTTTCCGTCGCCGTTGTTTATTGACACTGAGGGCAGCACAAAACATCTGGACGTGCGCAGGCTTCCTAATCCGAACAGCTGGACAATGCTGATGCAGGAAATTGATTATGTGCGCACGCACCCTGACCTGTGCGGCACACTGGTGATCGATACAGCGGACTGGGCTGAGAATCTATGCGCAGAGCACATATGCGCACAGAATAAATGGTCAAGCATTGAAACACCTGGCTATGGCAAAGGTTATGTGGTGCTGCAAGAAGAGTTTGGGCGCATGCTGAACCTGCTGAGCCAGGTAATAGACCAGGGCATTAATGTTGTGCTGACTGCACATGCGCAGATGCGTAAATTCGAGCAGCCTGATGAGCTTGGAGCGTACGACCGGTGGGAACTGAAGCTACAGAAAAAAACAGCGCCGATGGTCAAGGAGTGGGCGGACATGCTGCTGTTTGCCAACTATAAAACCTATGTGATCAACGTGGATGGACAGGGAGCTGCCAAGGGCAAAAACAAGGCGCAGGGCGGACAGCGGGTGCTGTATACCAGCCATCACCCTGCCTGGGACGCCAAGAACCGGGTGGGCCTGGCAGAAGAGCTGCCGTTTGCGTTCAGTGCGATTGCTGAGCATATCCCCGGCGGCGTGCCTCGTGCATGGGCGCACGATGAGCCTACAGCGCCTATAGCAGCTGTGCAGCCTGCCCCTTCCCCCGTGCCACCGCCTGCTGTAGAAGCTCCCACAAATGCGCTTGAGGAGGCATTTGAACCGGCATCCATAGGGGCTGTAGAGCCAGCCAAGATAATGCGCCCGCAGGGCATCCCAGACAGCCTATGGCAGCTGATGGAAACCGATCAGATCACAGCAGAAGAAATGCGCTATGCGGTGTACAAGCAGGGGTATTACCCCTACGAAACGCCCGTAGCCAACTACGACCCCGCCTTTGTACAAGGCGTGCTCATTGGCGCCTGGACACAGGTACGCGATAAAGCGCGCGCGCTGCGAGACGAAATGCCCTTTTGAGGGAATAAAATGAAATTAAGGAGTAAATATCATGAGTGAAATGAATTGGGACAGCACCATCCAAAATGACAGCACGTTTGAGCTGCTGCCGGAGGGCGACTACGATTTTGTTATTAAATCATTTGAGCGCGGGCGGCATGATGGCAGCGCCAAGCTGCCCCCATGCCACAAGGCAGTATTGACAATTGAAGTAGACAATGGCGAAAAAAGCGGCACGCTGACGCATAACCTGTTTTTGCATACCAGCGTGGAAGGCATTCTATGCCAGTTCTTTATCGGCATCGGTCAGCGCAAGCATGGCCAGCCCCTCAAAATGGACTGGAGCAAAGTGATCGGCGCGCGCGGACGATGTAAGGTGAGCATTCGCAAATGGACAGGCAATGATGGCCAGGAACGCGAGAGCAATCAAATCAATAAATTTTACGAGCCCGAGGAACAAGTAGAGCCCGCCGAGTGGAAGCCGGGGACGTTCTGATGGTAACGCTTCGCCCATATCAGCAGGAAG
The DNA here is from genome assembly GCA_050952845.1 of Christensenellales bacterium. Classification (GTDB taxonomy): domain Bacteria; phylum Bacillota; class Clostridia; order Christensenellales; family Aristaeellaceae; genus JAGVSV01. Next base: position 2,219,558 of record JBMNLP010000001.1, on the reverse strand, counting down.
CGAAGGACGCCATCCAAGTGGAATGGGATCGGGGGGCGCGCAAAACGCTCCTCGTCCTGCCCACCGGGACGGGTAAGACCATTGTGTTTTCCAAGCTGATTGAAGATCAGGTTACCCTGGGAGAGCGCGTTCTGGTGTTGGCTCACCGAGGAGAACTATTAGACCAGGCGGCTGACAAGCTGGCTATGAGCACAGGGCTGATGTGCGCGGTAGAAAAGGCGCAGGAAACGAGCCTGGACAGTTGGTATCGCGTAGTAGTCGGCAGCGTACAGACGTTGATGCGCGACAGCCGCCTGGAACAATTTGATTCTAACCATTTTGACACCATCATCGTAGACGAAGCGCACCATGCCATCAGCGACAGCTATCAAAAAGTGTTGCAATACTTTGGCAATGCCAAGGTGCTGGGCGTTACAGCGACCCCCGACAGAGGCGATTTGCGCAACCTGGGCAGCTATTTTGACAGCCTGGCGTATGAGTACAGCCTGCCGCGTGCGATACGCGATGGGTACTTATGCCGCATCAAGGCGATTACCATCCCGCTGCGGATTGATATCAGCGGCGTAGGCATGAGCCAGGGCGATTATAAGGCGGGAGAGCTTGGCACAGCGCTGGACCCGTACCTGGAAGCCATTGCCGACGAAATGGTGAAGGTATGCAGCGACCGCAAGACCATCGCATTCCTGCCGCTGATAAAAACCAGCAAGAAGTTTTGCGACATTCTAAACAGTCGGGGATTCCGCGCGGCGGAAGTGAACGGCAACAGCCAGGACAGAACCGATATCCTGCAAGACTTTGCAGATAACCGCTACAACGTGCTATGCAACAGCATGCTGCTAACCGAAGGATACGACCAGCCGGACGTAGACTGTATTGTCATGCTGCGACCAACAAAAATACGCAGCCTGTACGCGCAATGTGTTGGGCGTGGCACACGCCTGGCACCTGGTAAGGAGCACCTGCTGCTGCCGGACTTCTTATGGATGACTTCCCGGCATGAACTGTGCCACCCCGCCAGCCTAATCTGTGAAAATGAGGAAGTAGCGCGCAGGATGACCGCGAACCTTGAAGAAACGCCCGGCGTGGATGTTGACATCGAGGAAGCGGCGGAAACAGCCATGCAGGACGTAGTGGCTGCACGTGAAGAAGCGCTGGCTAAAAAGTTGGAAGAAATGCGCCATCGCAAACGCAAGTTAGTTGATCCATTGCAGTTTGAAATGAGCATACAGGCGGAGGACCTGAGCAGCTATGTGCCTGCCTTTGGATGGGAAATGGGACCACCAAGCACCAAGCAGATACAAGCGTTAGAGAAGGCTGGTATCTTCCCTGACGAAATTGACAACGCAGGCAAAGCCACCCTGCTGCTGGACAGGCTAAGCAAACGCCGAGAGAACGGACTGACCACGCCCAAGCAAATACGATACCTGGAAAGCAAGGGTTTCCGGCACGTTGGCACGTGGCAGTTTGAGCAGGCCAGGCGCCTGATTGACCGCATCGCTGGTAATGGCTGGCGCATACCGCACGACATCACGCCCAGCAGTTACCTGCCGCCAGTAGACGCGCAGACAAGCTGGGCAGGATAACACAGGAGGTATGCCATGATTGAAACATTACCGGAACTGATTGAAGTTGTGAACGCCATTGACCCTGCTCAACTGGATTACCAGTCATGGTTATCCGTGGGTATGGCCTTGAAGGATGCCGGCGCAAGCATGGCTGTATGGGATGAATGGAGCGCACGTGACACGGACCGATATCATGGGATCATGGAAATCGTGCGTAAATGGGACAGTTTCCAGGGCAGCAATACGCCGGTAAGCGCCGGCAGCCTAGTGCAGATGGCGCAGAAACAGGGCGCAGTACTCCCACGAGCAGCAGGCAACCAAGCCGGTACAGCTCTGGACTGGGACAGCACCATCGGCCAGAGCGACCCTTTACGCATTATTGACGCGGCATGGGTAGAAGCCGAGGAACTAACAGAGCCTACCGAATGGGACCCTGTGCATCAATTGGTGACCTACCTGGAAACGCTGTTTGAAGCGGCTGAAAGCGTAGGCTATGTAACCGAGAGCTGGCAGAAGGATGGCAAGTATATCCCCACCAAGGGGCACTATGACCGAACGTCCGGCGAACTCATCCAGCAGTTAAACGGCTGCGGGGGCGATATCGGCAGCGTACTGGGCGATTATAAGCCGGAGGTAGGCGCGTGGATACGCTTTAACCCGCTGGATGGAAAAGGCGTTAAAAATGAAAATGTGACCGAGTATCGCTACGCGCTGGTAGAAAGCGACGATATGCCCGTTGACCAGCAAAACGCCATCCTGCGCAAGTTAGAGCTGCCCATCGCATGCCTGACGCACAGCGGCGGTAAGAGCCTGCACGCCATCGTGCGCATTGATGCGCTGAACTATGACGAATACCGCAAACGTGTGGACTATCTTTATAACGTATGCAAAAAGAACGGACTGGAAGTGGACACGCAAAACAAAAATCCCTCCAGGCTATCCAGAATGCCGGGCGTCATGCGCAACGGACACAAGCAGTGGCTGGTGGACACGAACATCGGCAAGGCCAGCTGGAACGAATGGCATGACTGGATCGAAGGTGTGAACGATGATCTGCCGGAACCGGAAACGATGGCCAATGTTTGGGATAACCTGCCCGACCTTTCCCCTGCGTTGATTGATGGCGTTCTTCGCCAAGGCCATAAAATGCTGCTGGCAGGCCCCAGCAAGGCCGGAAAGAGCTATATGCTGATTAGCTTATGCATTGCCATCGCTGAAGGGCGGCAATGGTTGGGCTGGAATTGCGCACAAGGGCGCGTGCTATATGTGAACTTAGAGCTTGACCGTGCCAGTTGCCTGCATCGGTTCCGGGACGTATACGAGGCACTGCAATGGCCAACTGACGGCTTGCACAACATCGACATATGGAATTTGCGCGGCAAAGCCGTGCCTATGGACAAATTAGCGCCCAAGCTGATCCGCCGTGCCATCAAAAGAGAGTACCTGGCGGTGATCATAGACCCGATCTACAAGGTGATTACGGGCGATGAAAACAGCGCAGACCAGATGGCGCACTTCACCAACCAGTTCGACAAGATATGCACGGAATTGGGCAGCGCGGTGATCTACTGCCACCATCACAGCAAGGGCTATCAGGGACAGAAACGCAGCATGGACAGGGCAAGCGGCAGCGGTGTGTTTGCGCGCGATCCGGACGCCCTGTTGGACCTGACAGAGCTGGAGCTTACGCGGCCGCTGATCAAGCAGCTGGAGGACAGAGCTTGCTGCCAGGCATGCGTAAATGCCATTCAGACGCATGAGCCGCTATACCTGGAAGACCAGATCGGCGAAGATGAAAAGCTGTCAGCCAGCCAGATGATGAAACACGCCAAGAGCGCGCTGACCACAACGCAATATAACCAGCTAAAGCTGGACGTAGAGGCGGCGCAAAAGGCAGCCCTGCTGCGCAGCGCATGGCGTGTAGAGGGCACGCTGCGCGAGTACCCGCGCTTTGAGGCTGTCAACCTGTGGTTTGACTATCCAATACACAGGGCAGACGAAAGCGGGCAGTTAAAGGACCTGGAGCCGGAAGGCGAGAAACCACCGCATCAGCGCGCTATGGATGCCAGGAAGGACCCGGAAGCAAAAAAACGCGAACGCAAAATGGCGCTGGAAACTGCCTGGGAAGCTTGCGCAATGGATGGTAAGGAAGTCACGACAACCAACCTGGCGGAATACATGGGGGTGAGCAATCGCACAGTAAAGAATTACACAAAAGAACATGGCGACTTTATGATAGTGAACAATGGAATAGGTGCTGATTCGACCGTTGTTCGTAAGCGCAAGGAGCAATAATTCGATGGAAACTGTCAAAACTTCCCGATGGAAAAATCTACAAGCGCGGTTTTGGCGTAAATATTTCCAAATGGAAACAAACATGAACCTGTGTTTTTCTTCCAATGGGGAAGAAAACATAAATCATGTTTTTTTCCAACGGGGAAGAAAACACTATCCTATAATCCTTACGGATTGCTTCCAGCACACATGCGTTGTCACGTGGGTGACCCTACACGCGCCGAACCTTACGGCGCGCGTATAGGGCACCCCACCACAGTGACAAAAGAGACCAACAACATGCAGACGGAAAACGCAACTGAAACAAAACAAGTTTCAAGAAAGAGGGGCATCATGGATAACGGAAAAATAACAGGGCCAAACGCAATCAAGGGGCTGTTCACGCTGAAAACAAAAGTATCCGGTAAGTTTGTCGTATTTCTGGAGGAAATATGCCAGGAAACAGGAAAGAGCATAGCCTATCATGTTCGCGAAGCGCTATATGAATACGCGAATAACTTGATTGGCGAAAAATGGGAAAACTATGATGATTGAGTTCTTCATGCCCATGGCTAAACTGCCTACGGCTACGCATCAGCAAAAGCAGGTGACCATTGTCAACGGCAAGCCACGTTTCTACGAACCAGATACCGTCCGTGCAGCGCGGGCCAAGCTATCCGCACACCTTGGACAGCACAGGCCAGCAGCGCCACTGGAAGGCCCGCTACAAGCCGTTATCAAGTGGTGCTACCCAACAACCAGGGAGCAGCTGAACGGGCAGTACAAGACCACCAGAGGCGATTTAGACAACATGGCTAAGCTGATGCTGGACGTTATGACACGCCTGCGATTCTGGCAGGACGATGCGCAGGTAGCCAGCTTGGTTCTGGAAAAGTTCTGGGCAGTAATTCCAGGCATCTACGTGTGTGTAAGGCAGCTGCAAAATGCGTAATGGTTATGAGCAAGTAGCGCCGAATATCTCCTGCATGGACAGATGGCCATCAGGTACATTCAATGACCGGAAGCGCAAAGCATATGCAACGCTGGAAACCAAAGGCGCTGTGAAAATCATCAGCATGCGACAGGGGCGCATCAGTGGCGTCACAATCGTACGATACGTGGCTAATTGCCCGCAGGAATGGATATTACAGCAATTAGCAAGAGAAGCGCACATAGAACCAGTGCAAATGCAGATAGGAGCAATAGAGCAATGACAACGAAAAATATAAAGCGCGGCAAGCGTTACGAGTACCAGATCGGCGACACGCTGGTCACGCTGGTCAACCCGCCGATGCCGGGCAACCACCGGCAGCTGGCGCCGACGGCAGAGGCGTGGCATAGGTTCGCGGTAACGACGTATGGACCGGAGGTTGTGGATTTTACAGTCGAATGGGACGAAAACGGCAGGGTGAGCCACCGTGTGGAGTACATAGACGGGAGGGTGTTGGTGTGAGCGCTATTCCTCGCCATCGGCGTGATCGTGCCGGTGGGAATTGTGGCGGTGGGATGGGTGGCATTTAGGGCGTTTATGCGTAAGGGAGACGACACATGCAATACATAGCGTCCATCAGCTACGGCAAGGACAGCCTGGCAATGCTGGAAGTGATCCGGCGACACAAGATGCCGCTTGACCGCATCATCCACGCGGAAGTGATGGCAACGCCGACCATCCATGCCGACCTGCCGCCGATGGTGGAGTTTAAGGCTAAAGCGGACGCGATTATAAAGGACATGTTTGGAATTGAGGTGGAACGCGTGCGGGCTGAAAAGAGTTATGAGGAATACTTTTATTTTAAATTCAAAAAAGGAAAAAACAAAGGAAGATGCTATGGATGGCCGTACTTAGTAGGCCCGTGGTGCAATGACAGGCTAAAGGCTGCTCCTTTGGACAGAACACATAGAAAATATGGAGAACACACTGTCTACATCGGCATAGCGGTAGACGAACCAAGACGCATGGGTATATTGACCGGTAACAAACGATCACCCTTGGTGGAACACGGCATCACAGAGCAGTGGTGCTATGACTGGTGCAAGGAAAACGACCTGCTATCGCCGATATACACAACCGCCACAAGAGGCGGCTGCTGGTTCTGCCACAACCAAGGTGTAAACCAGTTATACCATTTGAGAAAGAACTATCCAGAGTATTGGAAGTTGCTGCTAAAATGGGACAAAGACAGCCCTGTGTCATTTAAGCCGGACGGAACAACAGTACACGATTTTGAAAAAAGATTTGATTTAGAAGACAGGCAGATGAGCTTCTTAACGGAGGGAATATGGCATGAGTAAAGCCAAGATGAAGCCGATCATATTCAGCACGCCGATGGTACGGGCGATAATGGAAGGACGTAAGACCATGACGCGGAGGGTGATGAAACCGCAGCCCATCATGGATGATGGCGGCATGTGGCACTGGAAAGACTGCCAGTGGATGGATGGCGGGTTAGGGTTTCCTGCATCAGGTATAGACGACTACGCGCCATACAAGCCAGGCGACACCATGTGGGTGAAAGAAACGTGGCAGCATGTGGACAACGGCGACGAAAATTCCGGCTATGTATACAAGGCAAGCGAAAACGGCAAGGCATGGGAGAAAAATGCAGGAGGCTGGAAGTGGCGTCCCAGCATATTCATGCCGCGGGAAGCCGCGCGGATATTCCTGTGGGTGACGGATGTATACGCGGAACGGCTGCAAGACATCACAGAAGAATATGCCAGAGTAGAAGGAATTAGAAGCTACTGGAAAGCACCACACAACAGAGAATCGCCGTTTTTTTGGGACGAAGACGAATTTTATAAGGGCAACGATAAGGCCAGTTTTAGAAAAGCGCGCGATGCGTTTCGTGATTTGTGGGACAGCATAAACGCCAAGCGCGGGTATGGATGGGAAAGCAATCCGTGGGTGTTCGTTTATGCGTTCGAGCGCATCACAGAATGTTGCCGTTGCGGGAAAATCGAAGACTGCAACGATGGCCTATGTGAGCAGTGTGAATTTGAGTTAATGCAGGAGAATGCAGAGCATGATGCAGTATGACATCGAGAGGGCGATTGAATGGTTTTCCGACGAAAAAGAGTATTTCGTGAATATGGAAGGGCTGCCGTTTGCCGATGCCACAGAAAGCGCGAACTATCGCAAGGGCAGAATGGCATTGGACACCGCCCTCACCGCCCTGTTTGAAGCGCGGGAACGGGTGGAAGGGTGCTGGCATTGCCGTGGCATTGACATGGTAGGCGTTAAGTCATGCACAGAAATAGACACTGAAACGATCGGGCTATATAAGCCACCAGAGCCAACGCCGTATAACTACTGCCCAAGTTGCGGACGCAGGCTTGCTGAGGACATAAATGTACCTGTCAAGTTACCGTCAAATAAAAAACCAAGCAAAGACAACGAAAATGCGCAACCAGAGACAGAACCGTCAACTTACAAGCAAGTGACTTATTGCCGGGATTGCGTTCATTATGCCGGAGGCATTGACCACCTCGGCGAGTGTACTCACAAGAAACACAAACTCTTTCCAGTGGCATTTGATTTTTTCTGCGAAGACGGAGAAAAGGCAACCGAAGAAGGAGACACATGCCCGAAATGCAACGAGGGAAAGCTGAAATACGGGCCAGTAGAAAATTGCACATGTCACATCTTCCCGCCGTGCAGCGCGTGCGTAGACAACCCGTTGGTATGCGATTCTTGTGGAGAAAAGTTTGATCCATAAACAACGTGATGGAAGGGAGTAGGCGTAGGATGACCAAAGATGAGATTGATGCGGCAATTGCCAGCATATCCGAGGGCATAGAAGTCCTGGAAGCAATCGGCGAGCAGCATGCCCAATTGCCGGATGGCCAACTGACACGGCTGCAAACTGACAGGATTGCCCTTGCCGCCCTGCGTGAAGCCAGGGACAGGATGGAAGGATGCAAATACTGCACTAAGCACAACAACATTCCCGATGCAGTGTGGGACGCATGTGATTTTATGTATGTAGAAAGTTATAACGAATATATCTTTAACGATATGAAGTTTTGTCCATGGTGCGGCAGGCAGATGGAGGGAGGGGCACAGGCATGACCAGGCAGGAAGCCGAACGCGTATTGTTTGAAGTTGCATTATTTTTTGACAGGCGTGGCGAAGAAAAAGACGCGCAACGTGTAAGAGAAGCTTACAAGTTCTTCGCGGAGCAGAAGCCCACACCCGACCCCGAAACCGGCCTTGTTCCATGCGGATGCGGCGGCAAGCTGGAGCTCAGGAAAAGAAGCGCATTGCTGTCAGGTTTGCGAAAGCCCGAATACATACATTGGGTGGTTTGCAGAAAATGCCACTGGAGCACCATGGACTGCACGAGCAAAGAAATGGCGATCAGGCTTGCGAACGAGGCTATGGGATTAAAGGAGAATGAGTAATGGATTATACAGTCATCATCACGCTGAAAAGCGGTGAGAAAATCCAAGTCAAGCACTACGATGCATCAAGCGCGGAAGCTGCCGCGCACAGGATCGCTACCATGGATAATTCGGACAAGCTGATGGCTATACCGGACGGCAACGACTGCACCACGTTCCTGCGGCTGTCGGAGGTGGCGGCGATCGAGATCAAAAGGAACACTTTGTAGAGCGAGGGAGATCATGATGGCTAAGGAGTTTCTGCGCGGCATACAGGGCCATGAACGGCGCATCAAGGCCCTGATGGAACGCAGACAGCATTATTACGACCTGGCGATGCAGGGCACCGGCAGCGTCGTTCTGCAGCAGCCTGGCGGCGCGCATGGCGACAGCCGCGTGGAAACTGCTGTATGCCGTCTGATGGATTTGGAGAGCGATTTGGACCGTGAGATTGACCGATTGGTAGACGAGGTGCGGCTGGCGGAGAGGCTGATCGACCAGTTAGATGATAGCAGGTACAGGGATATTTTGCGGTATCGGTATTTGAACGGGTGGAGCTGGCGGCGAATAATGCGAGAAATGAACTACGAGGAAAAGCATGTACACCGGCTGCATGGCGCTGCGCTGGTTGCTATCGGCCGAGAAAACGAGCAATTTTTCAAGTCGAGAACAAAAGATGACAGTAAATGACAGTAAATGACAGTTTCAGATGTGCTATAATAGTATTGTCAAGAACCGTCCACAAAGGGCGGTTTTTTGTTAGGTGAAATCAAAACAGGGGGATTACCCCCTGCTGTCACTTATCCTTCTTTCGATAAGTGAGCCATTGCACGATTAAGCGACAGATGTTCACCTAAAGATTGAGGATATTTAAGACATTATCCATTCTTTTGTCCTCCTTTCATTAATGATTGCGGAAAGACAGGCGCAAAAGACGGAAACTCTTTCAGTGACGCTTTCATTTTAACATTTTATGGTGAGCTTATCAATATTAGCGGAAAGGAGCAGGCTAATGACCGCCGTAAATCGGACAGAAAACGGAAAGCGCGAACGAGACGCAAAAGGGCGCTTTGTGAAGGGCAACAAGGGCGGCGGCAGGCCGAAGCAGCCCCCCGAGTTCAAGGCGCTTGTCAAAGAAAATGCGACCGTAGCGCTTGAAACAGTGATTGAAATCATGAAAAACCCGGAAGAGGACACGAAGGACAGGCTGACAGCTGCCAGGCTGGTTATTGAGTACGCTTACGGTAAGGCGCCACAGGCGATAAAAGCAGACATCACCCAGCAGATGGCTGGTGACTTCGTGTTGGAAATCGCAGGAAGCGGGCAGGATGGCACGGATTAGGTTTAACCCGTCGCTGTGCAACGACGTGTATGTGCCCTTTTTGCTGGACGATACAGCGATGCAGGTGTTCTTCGGCGGCAGTTCGTCCGGCAAGTCGTACTTCCTTGGACAGCGCGCGGTGCTTGATACGCTGCAGGGGCGCAATTACCTGATACTGCGCAATGTGGCCAAGACGCTGCGCGGCAGCGTGTGGAACGAGGTCACCAAAGCGATCGCGAACATGGGGCTGAGCGCCTGGTTCAACGTCGGCAAAAGCGACATGACCATCACCGCGCTGAACAACGGCGCGCAGATCATGTTTGCCGGGCTGGATGACGTGGAAAAGATCAAGTCCATTACGCCGGCCAACGGCGTGCTGACCGATATCTGGGTTGAAGAAGCCACTGAGATAGACTACGAGGACTATAAGCAGCTTGAAAAGCGCCTGCGCGGGCTGAGCAGGCACAAGAAGCGGATCACGCTGTCGTTTAACCCGGTGTATAAGGACCACTGGCTGTTCAAGCAGTTCTTTGGCGGATGGGCAGACGATGATACTGCCTACCGGGACGAGCATCTAACGATCATCAAGACCACATACAAGGACAACAGGTTCCTGACGCCAGGCGATATACACAGGCTGGAAAACGAGGGCGATGAGTACTACCGCGAGGTTTATACCTACGGCAACTGGGGAACGCTGGGCGACGTGATATTCCGCAACTGGCGGGTAGAGGACCTGACGGAGTTTGCCAGGGGTGCGGATCGGCTATACTTCGGGCTTGACTTTGGCTTTTCGAGCGACCCGGCTGCATGCGTCAAGCTGCACTACGACCGCGCGCGCAAGCGCGTCTATGTGCTGGATGAGATATACGAGCGCGGGCTGACCAACGACATGCTGGCTGACCTGCTGCTGCCGTTTACCGGCGGGCATTACATCACCTGCGACAGCGCCGAGCCAAAGAGCATCACGGAGCTGCGGAACCGCGGTGTCAAGGCGCTGCCTGCCAGGAAGGGGCCGGACAGCGTGAATCACGGCATTCAGTGGCTGCAGGGGCATGAGATCGTCGTGGACACCCGCTGCCAGACCATGCGCAACGAGCTGCAGCTGTACCAATGGCGCAAGGACAAGGACGGCAATAGCTTACGTGTGCCGGAGGACAGAAATAACCATTTGATTGACTCCGTTCGCTACGCGATAGAGAGCGAATCGCAGCAAAAGATAGCAACGACCGCATCGAGAGAGGGATTGGGCATATGATTGTCAGGGACGAAAAGCTGATTGAAGGCGGGATCACCCCCGCTTTTTTGATGGGCTGCTTGAAAGAGCACGAGATACGCGTCAGCGTAATGGAAAAGTTGGCTGCCGCGTACGCGTCCAAGCCTGCGATCCTGGCCCGCCAAGTGACCGAGGGCATGCCCAATAACAAGTTGGTGCACAACTACGCGCGGTATATCGTGGCGGTGGCATCGGGCTACCTGATCGGCAATCCGGTGTCTTACGAGGGCGAGAACATTGACAGCCTGCTGGACGCCTACAAAGCCGCGCGCGCGGACAGCGTGGACGCGGAGCTTGCCAAGGACGCCAGCCTGTACGGCAAGGGCGTGGAGCTGTGCTACGCGGATGAACAGGCCAGGCCGCGCACGGCGGCGCTGGACCCGCGCAGCGCGTTTGTGGTGTACGGCAATGACGTGGCCAGCACGCCGCTGCTGGGCGTGCGGTATTACAGCACATTTTCCATGGACGGCAAGGTTGACGGCATGGAGATACATGCGTATACCAACAGCATGCACATGGTGTACAGGGGCAAGGACCGGGAAGCGGCAGCCAAAGCGACGCCGGAGATGGACGCGCACTACTTTGACGGCATCCCGATCGTCGAATACTGGAACAACGACGATGAAACCGGCGACTTCGAGCATGTGATGACGCTGATTGACGCCTACGACATCCTGCAAAGCGACCGCGTGAATGACAAAGAGCAGTTTGTGCAGGCGTTGCTGGTATTGACCGGCGTGCGGCTGGAAACTGAGCCGGATATACTGGATGAAAAAGGCGAGGTGATCAAGAAAGGCCGGACGCCCGCGCAGCAGATCAGGCAGGACAAAATGCTGATGCTGCCGGATAACGACGCGACGGCTGAATATCTGGTCAAGCAGCTGGCCGAGGCGGACGTAGAAATTCTCAAGGACGCCATTAACGCGGATATTCATAAGTTAGCCATGGTGCCGGATTTGTCGGATGAGAACTTTGCCGGCAACGTCAGCGGCGTGGCGATGAAGTACAAGCTGTTCGGCCTGGAGCAGCTGACCAAGGTGAAAGAACGATGGTTTGAGGAAGCGCTGCGGGAGCGGCTGAAGCTGTTTGCCAACTTCTTAGCTGTCAAGGGGCAGGCCAAGGTTGACGCGGACGCGGTGGACATCGTGTTCCGGCGCGCGCTGCCTGCCAATGAACTGGAGTTGTCGCAGATGGTAGCCGCGCTGAATAACATCGTGCCCACGCGCACGCTGCTGGGCCAGCTGCCCTTCGTCCAGGATGTGGACGCGGCATATGACGAGATCAGCGAGGAAAAGGCCAAGAACCTAAAGCGCCAGCAGACGGCGTTTGGCATGCCGTTTGCGGCGGCTGAGGATGATGACGCGTGAGCTACTGGGAGGCCAGGGCAGCGGCGCGCCAGGCGTACTACGACCGCGCCAGCGCTAAGACGCTGAGGACGGTATCCCGCGCATATGACCGCATGGTGAACCAGCTGCATGAGGACGTAGAGAAGATCATCGGCAACTTCGCCTTCTACCATGACCTGACGCGCGATGAGGCGATAGCGATGCTGAAACAACCCGCGCCCATGAGCGTGCTGGATGACCTGCGCCAGCGTTTGGACACGATCACAAACAAGCGCATGCAACGGGCCATAGAGGCCCGGCTGAACGCCCCGGCATACACGGCCCGGATCAACCGGCTACAAGCGATCCGGGAGAGCGCGAGGGTGAACGCTGTGCAGGCTGCTGACGTGGAGGCGACTGTCGGCCAGGTGCATCTGAGAGACGTGCTGTTTGAGGGCTACCAGCGCACGATGTTCGATGTGCAGCAATACACAGGCCTGGGCTTTGGCTTCGCGGGCGTGGACAGCAGGCGGATGAACCAGATACTCCGGTATAACTGGAGCGGTAAGCAGTTCTCTCAACGGGTGTGGGCTAACGCCAATGTGACCGCGCGGAACCTGTCACAAGCCTTGACCGAGGCCATCATGCAGGGCAAGACCAGCAGGCAGACCTTTGACACGCTGATAGAAGAAGCCAACGGCAGCAGGTTCGCGGCCAACAGGCTGCTGAGGACAGAGACCAACTACATCAGCAACCAGGCTACCGCCGAGGCATACGCTGACGCGGGAATCGAGCGCTATAAGTACATGGCGGTGCTGGATGGACGTACAAGCCGGCTTTGTCAGGAGAAAGACGGGCAGGAGTTTCTGCTGAGCGAGAAAGAGGTTGGCGTGAACTATCCGCCTCTGCATCCGTGGTGTCGCTCCTCTGTAGAGCCTGTGATAGACGGCATTAGCCATGCACACATGAAACGCTGGGCGCGCGACCCGGTGACGGGCGAGGAGATGAAGGTGCCGCGCACAATGACCTATTCTGAATGGTTAGAGGCTATGCAGGAAAAGCACGGCATAACTACCGTGGAGCAAAGCCGCAAGATGCTGCTGAACAGGAGCCGGGATATGAAGCAGTATCAGGATTATGCGGCGATTGTTGGCAAGAAGGAGCTGCCCAAAACCCTTGATGGTTTTCAGAGTATCAAGTATAATGAGCCTGAGAAGTGGCGGCTGCTGAAAGGCTATGTGAGCGGCGTGCGAGAAGGTGAATTGTCCACACTGACAGGGTTTGCGCACTACCAGAGCGTAGCCGAGGAAGTGACGGAAACGCTTATTGGTACCGTCACCTCAGATGGAGCGGAGATCAAGGGCTTTAAGACGCACTTTATTGATCGTCTGATTGGCAACTATGAACAAAAACGCATGGGCGTGAGTGTGCCAGATGCAAGAGCGGTTCTCGTTTCGGAAGAATCTATTATTAGACAGCACGTGAATTCAAAGGGCGAAGTAAGCCGCCACTATCGAAACAATGTTTGTGGTGTAACTATCAATCCCGTTACAGGATTGCTCATACAAACGAATCCGAGAAAGTGAAAGGAGGTAAGCGAATGGTTATTACGGAAAAACAGATTGAAGAATTGGTTCCAGCGATTCCTAACATTCGCGCTCTTGTTGAAGCTGACGATTTTCAGGAGCTTCAAACGCTTTTGGATTTAGCTATTGTAGATGCCCTTGATTCGAGTTATAACTCAACAGCCGAAAGCAGGAGATTGCAAGGACTTTATGATGAGCTGTATAACCAGAATTAGATTCCAAAGACAGTTATAAACCCAAGCATCCGCGCAAGCCGGTGCTTTTTGATTGGAGGGAAACGAACATGAGCAAACCTGTTGATCGATTGACTGTCAATGTCAACGTAACGGACATAGATGAGTTCAAGGAACTGATATGGATCGTGAAGCAGCTGCTGAACAGCCAGGAAGTACCGTGGGCTTACAAGCAGATGATTTATACTTGGTTAGAGGAACATAATGACCCTAACCGACCCTAATTAACCATAACCAAGGCAACCGGCCGCCAATCGAAAGAAAGGCGGCTTTTGCATATCAAAAATGAACGGGCTGGCGTGAACGGCCTGGGCAAGGAGAAAACACATGAAAACGAACCCATTACCCCTGAACCTGCAGCTATTTGCCGATCCTCCGGCTGACCCTCCTGCGGACGGAGACGAGGGAGCGGACAACCCGCAGACCTTTGACGACCTGCTGAAGAACAAGGACTATCAGGCTGAGTTTGACCGGCGCATTACGAAGGCGCTGGAAACCGCCAGGGCCAAGTGGCAGACTGAGCAGGACGCGGCTGTGGAGGCCGCCAAGACCGAGGCAGAGAAGCTGGCCAAGATGAACGCAGAGCAGAAGGCGCAGCACGAGCGCGAACAGAAGGAGAAGGAACTGGCAGAGCGCGAGGCGGCGCTGACGCTGCGCGAGCTGAAAGCGCAGGCGGCGACAACACTGGCCGAGAAAGGCCTGCCTACCGGCCTGCTGGACAGCCTGAGCTATGCGGACGCTGACGCCTGCCAGAAATCCATTGACGCGGTGGAGAAGGCTTTCCGCGACGCGGTGCAGGCAGGGGTGGACGAACGGCTGAAGGGCAAGGAGCCGCCCAGGACGGGCGGCGGAACGACTGTACCACCTGACCCTAAAAACATGACATACAGTGAGCGTGCCGAGCTGTACGCACGGGACAAAGAGGCGTATGAGCGCACGTTCGGAAGGAGTTAAACCATGGCATCTGAATACACTTTGAAAGCGAACCTTGTGATCCCCGAGGTGATAGCCGACCTGGTGGAGGGTAAGTTAGGCGACAACATCACCCTGCTGCCGCTGGCTACCGAGGACAACACCCTGGTAGGCCAGCCCGGCGACACGCTGAAGTTCCCGGCGTTCAAGTACATCGGCAAGGCAACCGTCATCGCCGAGAACGGCCAGATCGAGACCGGCAAGCTGGAAGCCGGCACCACGCAGGCCACCGTGCACAAGTACGCCAAGGGCATCAGCATCACGGACGAGGCCCGGCTGAGCGGGCACGGCGACCCGATGGGCGAGGCTGCCAAGCAGCTGGCCCGCGCCATCGACCAGGGCGTGGATGACGAGCTGTTCAGCGTGCTCAATGGCGTGGGTGTGAGCCGCAAGCACATCAACACCACCATTTCCGCCGACAACATTGCCGACGCGCTGGTGCTGTTCGGCGAGGACCTGACCGGCGACAAGGTGCTGCTGACCGACGCTGCCGGCTTTGCCGCGCTGCGCAAGGACAACGACTACATCCGCGCCAGCGACCTGGGCCAGCGGATGATCACCGACGAGGTGGTGGGCGAGGTCTGGGGCTGCCAGATCATGATCAGCAACAAGATCAAGACCGACACGACCGTCAAGGAAAAGAACCACTTCATCGTGAAGCCCGGCGCGCTGCGGCTGATCAACAAGCGCGGCACGCTGGTAGAGGTGGAGCGCGAGCCGGAGTACATGCGCGACAACATCTTCGCCAGCAAGCACTGCGTGGCGTATCTGTACGACGCCAGCAAGGTGGTGGCGCTGACCCAGTTCACGGGCCTGCAGGCGCTGACCAGCGACAGCGGCATCAAGACCGTGGCCGGCGCTTCCGGCAAGACCAAGATCGTGATCCCTGCCGTGATGGCTGCGCCCGCCGGTTACAAGTGGGTGTACAAGCTGGATACCAGCGCTGACAACATCGGCGTGTGGGATACGGCGCTCACAGGCACCACGGACTGGACGGACAGCGACACCGAGATCACGGCATCCACCAACACCAAGGCGCACGTCGTGCTGGTGAACTCGACCGACAGCAAGCCCGTGAAGACCATCACGGTGGACGTGAATAAGGGCGCATAATTGATAGGAGGGCGCAATGCTCAACGTTGAGAAATTAGTGGCGCTGAAATTGCGCCTGCCTGACGCGACCAATCAGGACGAGCTGCTCCAGTCCTTGCTGGACGAGGCTGAAGCAGCCATCCTGGCCATGACCAACCGAACTGAGATGCCCGCAGCGCTGGACTACACCCAGATCAAGTTAGCGGCCATTGCCTACAACCGGATGGGCGTAGAGGGCCAAAGCAGCCATTCTGAGGGGGGTATCAGCGTGGGCATAGACAGCATGCCGGAGCACATCCGGCGCGAAATTAGCCCGTACAGGCTGGCAAGGACGAGGTGATTGGATGCGAAATAAGCAGCGCCTGGTCCAGACAGTGAGGACGGCAAAGAAAACAACGACCAAGAACGCGATCGGCGAGACCGTTGTTACCTGGGCAGAGGATGCCGAAGTACAGGCGTCCGTGCTGCCGATCACCGACGCCATCAGCGTGGAGATGTACGGCGAGCGCGCCAACAGCATGATGCGTCTGACGTGCAAGGCAGGCATTGAAAAAGGCATGCGCCTTTGGCTGGCAGGCGAGACGGACGAAACGCCAATGTGGGCGGTGGAAAGCGTTGAGCAATGGCCGAACCATACCAGCGCGGTGATTGAAAGGCGGCCGGTGTAATGGCTGCTATCAAAGGGCTGGACAGCCTGATACGCAAGCTGGACAGATTAGGCGGGAACAGCGCAGAAGCGCTTGAGGAAGCCGTCAAAAGGACTGTGCTTGCAGCGGAAGCGTCTGCGAAAGCGAACGCGCCAGTTGGCGGCGGAAGCCAGGCGGACAGCGAAGGAAGCGGCAGCCTGCGCGGCAGCATCACCCATGAGGTGAATGTATCAGGCGGACGTATTGAGGGCCGTGTGTATACCAACGCGGGACATGCCGCCTATGTTGAATTTGGCACGGGGCCTGTGGGCGCGGCTAATCACGGTGGCATCAGCCCCAATGTGAGGGTGAACTGGACGACACGCGAATACTGGATTTATCCAACCGTTATAGGCGGAGAAAAGACCTTCCGCCGCACCAGCGGCCAGCCTGCCAGGCCGTACCTATACCCGGCGGCAGTGGAGCACAAGGACACGCTGCCAGCGCTGGCGAGGGACGAGCTGACCAAGGCCATCCGGCGCACAGCGGGAGGTGGTTAATTGATTGACCTGAAAGCCTATGTATACGAGAGCCTGACCAACGCACTGGGAGGCACCCCGGTGCATTACTTTTATCCGCCGATTAATGGCGAACTGCCGTGCGTGAGCTGGTACGAGGCAGAGAACCGGCAGCACAGCCAGGCGGACACGACGGAGTACCTGACAGAAGTAGCTTATGTGATTGACATCTGGAGCAAGAGCGCCATGAGGAACGGCGAGATTGCGCAGACGATCGACCAGGCGATGAGCGCCGCGGGGTTCCGGCGCGCGTTTGCCTATGACCTGTACGAACCCGAAACAACGATTCATCACAAAACCATGCGCTACCGGGCGCTGAGCGACCCGGAGGGCGTGCTGTACCAATGAGAGGAGATTAAAGAAATATGCCAGCAGCAACGAGCGGACAGAAAGCCCAGGGCACGACCCTGAAATACACCAAGACCGGCACGGGTTCAACTGCAGTGACCATCGGCAAGCTGACCAGCATCGGCGAGACCAATGAGACCATGGACGAGATCGACGTGACCACGCTGGACAGCACCGGCGCGTATCGCGAGTTCGTCGGCGGATTCAAGGACGGCGGAGAGGTCGCCATCTCTGGCTACTACACCGGCGACGCCGGGCAGAAGGCGCTGAGGGACGCGTTCAAAAACAACGAGACCGGCAAGTTTGAAGTCACTTTCCCGGACGGTTCCGGCTACTCTTTTAACGGCTTTGTGAAAGGCGTCAGCCGCGGGCCTGCCGAGGTGGACGGCGCGGTGGGCTTCGGGGCCACGCTGCGTGTCAGCGGCGAGGTTACCGAGGTGTCGGCGCCGACTGGGACATAACAAACCGGGGGGAGGGAAACCTCCCCCTTTAGGAGGACTCTATGAAGTTTGAAGCAGGCAACAAGAGCTATGAGCTGAGATACACCATCAACTCCATTGCCGACCTGGAGGAGCAGACCAAGCGCCCGTTCAGCGAGATATTCAAGCTGGGCGAGTTTAGCGCGATGCGCGCGCTGTTCTGGGCGGGGCTGATAGACAGCAACCCGAAGCTGACCATCCGGGCGGCCGGGCAAATCCTGACCGATTACTTTCAGGAAGGCCACACGATGGACGATGTGGTGTCGCTGGTGAACGCGGCAACAGAGCAAGCGGGTTTTCTGGAGGCGCAGACGGCGGCGAAACGATAGACGAGCCGCTGCGCAAGCGATACAAAAGGATCATTGATCAGGCTTTTGAGGCGGGGATAACCGAAGCCTGGTCGTTTTGGAACATGACACCGGCGGAGATTAACGGACGGATGAAGGCTTACCAGGCGCAAGCCGAAAGAGCGCTGGAAAGCAATGACACCCTGGCCTGGATGATAGGCAGCTATGTGGCAAGGGGGTTCCACGATCCAAGGAAATACCCCAGAAAGCCGGTATTTGCAACCAAAAAACAGACAACAACGATGACGGACAGCGACATGAAAAATGCCATGCGCGAGTTCGCAGAACGCCATAACCGGGAGGTGAACGCAGGTGCCCATAACCCTTGAAGAACTGGAAATAAAATTCACAGCGCAATTCGGCGGACTTCAGGGACAGCTGGATAAAATCAAAGGCCAGATGGCCGGTGTCGAGAAAACGGTAAACAATACATCAAAGTCGTTTGCCACGCTTGGCCGTATGGCGCGAACCTTTCTGACGATGTATGTCGGCCGGGCAATGATCGGCGTTGGCAAAGACAGCCTGGCCATGGCAAATGAGGTATACGAGAGCGAGAACCTGTTTGCCGAATCCATGAAGGGCATGAGCGCCCAGGCGCGGGAATGGTCCGACAACTTGAGGGACAACTTGGGCTTGAACGCCTACAGCTTACGCCGGAACATCGGCACCATGAACGTGATGCTGAAAAGCATGGGCATCGGCGCAGACCAGGCTTATGAGATGTCTGAAAACCTGACGATGCTGGCCGAGGATATGGCGAGCTTCTACAACCTTGACCCCGGCGAGATGTTTGGCAAGCTCCAGAGCGGCATGACGGGCATGGGCATGCCGCTAAAGCAGCTGGGCATCCTGGTTGACGAGCACATCATCAAGCAATACGCCATGGCCAGGGGAATCAGCAAAACCGGCAAGGAACTGACGCAACAGGAAAAGGTGCTGGCGCGGTACGCGGCGATCATGGCGCAGACCAGCGCCGCGCAGGGAGACTTGGCGAGAACTATCAGCAGCCCAGCGAACCAGCTGCGGTATCTTTCCAATACGGTAGACCAGGCCAAGGTCGCGTTTGGTCAGGCCATGCAGAGGCTGCAGGCCGCCGCCATGCCAGTGCTTACGGCGATCGCCGACGCCGCGCTGACGGCTTCGCAGGCAATCGCATACTTGGCCGGTTCGCTTGGCGGGTTTAATAAGACGAACATTGCCGCTTCGCTGCTGGCGAACAGGGGCGCAAAGACCGCCGACTCGCTTGCCGAAGGGCTGCAGGAGACAGCCAAGGCATACAGAGGCGCGGGCGTCGCCGCGAGAAAAGCGGGCACGGACATCAAACAAGCGGCGAAAGACAGCAACATCGGGCTAAAGCACTTCGACGAAGTGAACAAGCTGACCAAGGAAGCCGTTGACGGGCTTGACGCGCCAAAGGCTGGCGGCGGCGCCGGGTTAGCCGAAGGATGGGTGCCTGAAATCGACAATGCCGAGGGCTATGCCGATGCGCTGGGAACGGTGAGCGTCAAAGTAAGAGAATTTGCCGACAAAATCAAGAAAGCGGCAGACGTTATCATTCCTGCGATCGCCGGCATTGGCGCCGGCTTCCTGGCGTTCAAGCTGACAGGGAACCCGGCCATCGCGGCTGTTGTCGGCGTATTAGCTTCCGGGGTAACGGCGATCACAAGGGAAATAGACAGAATCAACAGCATCCGCTGGTCAAAAGCCTTTGGCGACATCGAAATATCGCTTGAGGAAGCCGCGACCATTGTCAGGGAGAACATGGCTACCAAGCGCACCAAGCTGTTCAGCGAGCTGGATAGCCTGAGAAATGACACGGACGCAGCGATGCAGCGATACACGGCAGCCGAGAAGCATGTAAAACGAATCATCGCGGTGATCGAAATGCTGCCCATGACCACGGGAAAAGAGCGGTTCCTGAAGCGCGTAAATGAGGTGCGCCGGCTTGTTTTGAAATCGGGCGGGGTTATTCGCACCCCGATTATAGCTTATATTGAAACGCTTTTCGCTGAGGGCAAGATCAACTACACGGATTTTACGAACCGCAAGAGAAGAATAGAAGGCTTGCTTCGTGAAATGGCCGAAAAGACTGAGGCGCTTGAGACAACCATCATATCAAAGGTGAACGCCGCGCTTATGGACGGCAAGGTAGACGACAGTGAAAAAGCTGACATCGTCAATACCCTGACTACCGAAGGCCAGCGCATCGTGGACGGGTGGGAGGAACTAAAAGCCGAGATCATCGACCAAATTAACGCCGACCTTAAAGCCGGAAAAATCGATGAAACAACGGCACAAGAAAAGATAGCCGAAACCGAGGCGAACATCCAGGGCGAGATCGACAAATTCAGCATCCAGCTGGAGGATGTCAAAGCAAGCATCGATACCTACAAATGGACAGCCAAAACGCTGACAAAAGAGCAAGCAGAACAGCTGCGGATAGCCGTACAGGAAATGGTTGCTGAGGCAGGCGTTGTCGCTATCAGCGCGGAAGCGGAAGTAACCGGGCTATTCACCGCTTTTCTGGGCGACGAGTTCGAGGGCAGCGTCGGCGAAACCGCCATTGGGATCATCTATGGCGGAGCAGAACAGAAACTAAGAGAGGCAAACGCGGAGCTCCAAAAACTGTTCGCGGAAGGCTTTGAGTTTGAGTTTACGCCGGAGCTGGTTCAGGCGGTCACGAAATCAAGCCGAACCGTCGACGAGGTCATGAACATCATCGCGGGCGGCATCTCGTCAAAAGGACTGCTTAAAAAAGCAGAGCATGAATTTGCCTTATCCGAACTGAGCAAAACATCTGTAGACAATCTTATCAAGTCGCTTGAAGACTACATAAAGACCGAAACGGAACGGATTGATGCAGACCTTGAGATTGCGACAAACCTCTATTTCTCCGACCCGACCGGAAGCCTTGAGAGGGGGCTTGCCGAACAGGGGCTAACAATCGAGGACGGCATTGCCGAGTTGAAGGCTGGCGCGGAGGAGGAGTTACGAGATCTGGCAGAAGGTAAAATAATGACCATTGCCAGAACGTTCATGCCTTCGCTCAATGCAGCAATTAACAGCGGGGAGCTGTCGCATGGTGAAATTCAAGAATATAGGAAAAGAATAGATGAACTTATCGCGGGCGTGGACTTTAGCGCGTTAAGCGATGAGGCCCAGATTGCCACGCTGCAAATGATGGAGGTTTTCCTTGGAACGCTTGGCCCGAGCGGCGAAATGCAGAGATTGCTTGACGAAGCGGGCATCGATATTAGCGCCAATATGGAAAGCATCGGCAAAGAAAGCATGGATGAACTTCGCAACGCGATGCTCGAGAAGAAGCTCACCCCCGCAATACTTGGTGAAATCATTCTTAACCCGACAAGAGAGGCGCTGTATCAACTGGCTGACCGTATGGAGAAGCAGGGAAACGCTGCCGGCGCCGCGCTTGTCAGAAGCCTTGCAGCCAAAGCGCCGGAAGCTGGTGACGCGGCAGCAAAGCTCAGGGACGCCGCAACAAACGAGGTGAGCAGCGGCAGCGGGACAATGGCAAGCCACGGCAACAGCTTTGCGCAGGGGTTCATTAACGCCATCAACAGCAAGGGCAACCTCAGGGCCGCAATAGGGGCGGCTCGCTCTTTGGCGAACGCCGCGAAAAATGCTGTGCAGGGATTGTTGTCAATCAGCTCTCCGTCGAAGGTGTCCTGGTGGCTTGGCGATATGTTCGCGCTGGGGTTCTCCAAATCAATATTGGCCGGTATTCCAAACGTTGTAGAGGCTGCCAAGCGGCTTAGCCACGGCGCGGCAAATGCGTTGCAGGAAGATTTGATGACCCCATCGATAGGGCTGAGCACGGCGAGCAGCATTGCAATAGAGGCTGAGGCAGGAATCAGCGGCGCTATCGCTGATGGCATACGTCAAGGCGTCGCCATGGTGATGGACAACCTGAAGCTCAGCTGGAACGTTGACGGCGTACAGTACGGCAGAATGACCATTCAGCACATGAACAACGCCCAGCGCATGGCAGGGCGTGTCCTGCTGGAGATGTGACGATGATTAATGTAAACGGAGTAAAAATCAAGACCCCGCAAAAGCTGTCGGTCGGCATCTATGACGTGTCAAAGAGCGCGGACAGGAACGCGGAAGGGACGATCCTCATCGACCGGGTGGCGGTGAAACGCAAGCTGGAAATGGAATGGGGCGCGCTTACCAACGCCGAGATATCCGCGCTGCTATCCGCTGTAACAAGCGTGTTTTTCAGCGTGACCTATCCCGACCCGCAGACAGGCGGGAGCAAGACCATCACCTGCTATGTCGGCGACCGGTCAATCCCCATGCTGATGTACCGCGGCGGCGTGCCCATGTGGGAAGGGCTGAAAATGAACTTTATTGAGCAATAAGGAGGGCATATGTACAACACGACGACGGCATTCCGCGAGCTGATGGCGCAGCCCTCCCGCCAGCTCACGGCCAGGGGCGTCATCACCTTTAGCGACGCAACGACGCAGAATATCACGGCGGCCGAAATCAGCAAGATTCAGATAACAGAGGACGCGGGGGCGCACCTGCCCTTGGGCGGCGTGTCCGCGTCATCGCTGACGCTGAACCTGGACAACAGGCAGGGGCAATGGAACAGCGGCGGGTCCATCCTTGGCAGCCGCACGCTGGACGGGGCGACTGTTAAGCTGGAAATAGGCGTGCTGGGCGCAGCCTATGAGTATGCAAACTTAGGCTTTTATGCCCTGGAGGATGCGATCGGGCAGGAACAGGAGCCTGTGATCGTCTTGAAAGGCGCGGACTATCTGGCGAACAAGGCGGGGCGGGAGTTTAACGATACCCAGACCTACCCCCGGACGCTGGGGCAGATATTGGCGTTTGCGTGCGCGCAGGCGGGCATCGCGCTGAAGACAACAGCCTTTGTAAGCTCGACCGTATCAATCCCCACCAAACCAAACTGGGAAGAGGGGACAACCTGCCGGGGCGTGATCGGGTATGTCGCGTGCTGCGCGGCCGGCTTTGCCCGCATGGACAGGAACGGAAAATTAGAGCTCGTGCCGTTTGAGCATACGCCTGATTATCAGGTGGGGCCGAGCAGGTACATCAACCTGGAGAAGCAGGGGGCAATATTCGGGCCGTTTAACGCGCTGTCCGTGTACCCCTATGACGCGCCGCACGGCTACGGCGCAACGAGAATAGCGGCAGACATGAGCCTTGTTGACAACGAATTAAACAGCATTGCGGTGCAGGGCAACCCTCTGCTTGCGTACGGAAGCAGCGTTTTTGACACGCTGATAACCAACATCCAAACGGCTTTGAACGGCTTGACGTTTCATGGCGGATCGATCGCCTGGCAGGGAGACCCGACGCTGACCGCCGGCGATATTGCCCAGGTGACCGACCTGAAGGGCGGGGTTGTTCCCCTGCTGATATTGCGTCAGACGATAACGCTGGACAGCGGTTTTTCGATGCAGAGCGGGAACAAACTGAACACCGCGATCAAAGGGCAGGCGAAACAGGAGTTTGTGCGCGTGTTCACGCCCACCGGGAAGCTCAACGGCACGGCCATTGAGGGTGATATCAACATCCGGGCAGGGGAGCAGCTGAACCTGCTGGCTGGCGGTAAGATCGTGATGGAAGCGCCGGATGGGATAGTGATGTCGTCAGGGAAGGGTCTTGATACCGCATTGGGCGAAAAGGCAGCACAAGGGGATGTGACAAACCTTACTGCAAGGGTATCAACAGCAGAGCAAAAGATTACCCCAGACGCCATTACCGCCACCGTGCGCAATCACGCCAATTACAAATCAGACCTGGCCGGGAAGAACCGCACATACCTGATGGGCACACCACCCAGCGGAGCTATCACAGGCGACCTGTGGGTAGACACTGCAAACGGCAACATTCTCAAGCGGTGGAGCGGCAGCAGCTGGGTAGCCGTGCAGGATGGTGCTATCTCGATCGCACAGCAGACGGCGAACAAGATAGCCTGGCTGATTGCTTCCGGGGACAGTGCGTCCAACATGGTGCTGACGGAGCAGCTATATGAGTTGGTGACGCAGCGGGTGATGATCACTGCGAATCAGCAGATTGATATAAAGGTTGCTAACATCCAGGTAGGCGGCCGGAACATGCTGAAAAACAGCCGAAATATTACCATGACTCCCAATGGCGAGGGATTAGGAACGACCGTGCTGATGGGGGATGGGCCAGAGCCGTATCAAAGGACAGTAGGAAACCCGTCTATTTCTACATATGGGCCGGATAACGCATATGATGCTTCGTGTTTTGTTATTCCCATGGTGGTAGGCGAAACATACACGGTATCTGTTGATGTAATGAGCGTCGGCGCTACCCGGTCAGTGGGTTTCTACAATAGCCAAGGTATGACAGAGGTTGTTGCGGACAAGTGGACGCGCATCTCATATACCTATGAATATACATCCAACAAGCGCGTGCTTGGGCTAACTGGCCCTGGCAACATCTATGTGTATTCAAAAAATTGGCAAATAGAAATAGGCAACAAAGCGTCTAACTGGTCGCCTGCGCCAGAAGACATTGAAGGCAGAATGTCATCCGCGGAGCTACAGCTGACGAACGATAGCATCATGCAAAAGGTTGCTACGCACACGACCTACACCCAGCGTCAGACGGCAATTGATAACGCTACAAGTGCTGCACAGAACACCGCCAATAGCAGAAACCGCACATACCAGAGCACAACCTCTCCTACAAACCCCGTTGTTGGCGACCTTTGGATTAACCCCAACGCAAACAGCGAAGTGCGGCGGTGGGATGGCAGCAGTTGGATACTGTCGCAGGATACGCGCATAGCGTCTACAGCAAACACGGTATCAACAACGCTAAACAGTACAGGCGTTTATAATCTGGTTAAACAGAACACGGAATACATCAATGCCATGGGAGACAAAGCGTCTGTGCAGAGTGTGTCAACTCTAAACACAACAGTTGGCAACATACAGGGCGCTGTAGAAACCATCCAGGGTGGCGTGACCAACAAAAGCATGCTTGAAATGGCAGACGACCGCGCGGCGCTAAAGGTGTCTGAAATCCGCTGGGGCGGCGGCAACATTCTGATCAACGCGCTGTTTGAGTACGATGTGCCATTGACGGGGTGGAACGCTAACCAGGCGGTTACGCTTGCGCAGTATTCCACGACATGGTTTCCGCGTGGCTATCTATACATGGAGTGTAACCAGAGCACTTCGTCGCCTGGCCTTATCACTTATGACAACGTTATGTGGGACAGGCTTGTAACAGGAAAGTCTTATGTGCTGACAGTTCAATTAGCCAGCGTTGATGCAAACCCGCCCACGCTGTCTGTCGGCATTGGCAACCAGGCGATTGGAACGTTTGGCGCAGGGACTAAATCTATTAAGTTTACTTATTCCAATACCGGCTCAAACTACCTGCTGCTGCACTGGGGAGGCAATGGAACACCGCCAGCAACAGGCAGCAAGATCGGCGTGATATACATGACCCTGGTTGAGGGCAACATGGCGCCATCGGGGTTTGTATCGTCGCCAAGAGACGCGGCCAATTCCCTGAAGGCGTCCGGCATTGAGATATTAGCTAATCTGTTGCGGCTGTACAGTTCGGGCAAGCTGATGGCTGATGGCTCGGAGATTGATTTTAATACCGCGCTGTTTAACTTGCATGACGGGGATAAAGAGATTCTGAGCGCTACTCCCGGAGGCGTCGCGATAGGTGCGGAATATGTGTATGCGAACAGATATTTAGGACCTATTGTACAAACATATCCTGGCGGGAATGTGCCATGGCAGGGCAGCTTCGCGGCAACGCTTGCCGGGATACCAAAATATCTGTTAGCCGACACCATCATCAACGTGCCTGCCGGGACTTACAACGAAACAATTTATATCAATGGCTTCGTCGGCGCGGCATTAGGGGTCTACATTGCGTCCAATGTGACCATTCATGGCGGCATATATATCAGGGATTGCAGCAGGGTGACGATAATAGGCCCATCAGACATGTCTGCTATTATAAATGTGCCAACGCTTCTCCAGGGAATATATATCAATAGTGTAAGCAACCTATGGATAAGCAACTTGCGCGTCACCGGGAGAATAAGGGGCAGTTCGTCCGATTCGACCGGGTATGGCATGCTGATCTATGCGACATCAGGGATTGTCCGTGATTGCATCGTGGAGCGCGCGCAGTACGGTATCGGCTGCTATTACGGGTGCGCCATGGTTTGTTATAACAACCGCGGCGGCGTCGTGGGCAGCAGCGACTACACAACGCTTGCCAACCTGATACAAGGTATCCTGGCGGACAGCGGCTCGCACATCGGCATAGGCGGCATGATCCCCGCCGCGCCGACAGCGACAGCCACTAATATGGCGACGATTGTTGGCACGGGTACGCAAACGGGCAGCCCGGGCACAGCGCCTGCCCCGCCGTCTACTGTGGTGCGCACTTATGCGCAGGCACAGTCCGCAAGGCTGAGGACACCGAAGGACAACAGCGCCTATCTTGGATTCAACACAACGAATATGCCAACGCAGGGCGAGTACACCGTCAGCGGCGTTGCATACGCATACTTTGGCATATGGGTACTGCCGGCAATTACCAGCGCGTCTACTGCTTCAGCGGCCAAGCTGACGATCAAGCGGCATACAGAGGGCGGTTCGTCCGCTGCGGTAAATGTGCATCTGCACTACTTTACGGACGCCAACATTATGGGGGCGTCATATACAGCGCAGTCTGCGCGTGCAAAATTTACGAGCACAGGGCTGTCCGCGTCGATGGCGAGAGGCGGAACGTATACGTTTATCCTGCCATCTGCTGTGATTAACGCGATCAAAAACGGTACGCTGAAAGGCTTTGGCGTGGTAGACAGGAGCGCGAACAGCGCATACCCGTACGCGCCAATGAGCGCGGACATAACGCTGGAGGTGACAACAGCATCATGATAGAGATTTACAGCATTAACAGACCAACAAACGACCAGGCGGAAGTGACGGTGCTGGGCCCTGTGACTGACACCAGCCTTCTGACAACGGGGGAATATCCGGGGCTGGAAGGGCTGACCGTGGTGACAAAGACCGTGCTGACGCTGGGGAAGCCATCGCAAGAGGAAGCGTTACAGGACAAGCTGGACGAGATCGCGGAGATACTGACGGACGAGCAGGCAGCGGGGCATACGGATATCTATCCTGCCTGGGCTGACAAGGTAGGGCAGGCGGTCATGGCTGGCGCGCGGTTACAGTACGATGGCGCGCTGTACAAGGTTGTACAGGACCACACGGTACAGGCGCACTACCCGCCCGGCATCGACACTGCCAGCCTGTACACGCGGATCAACCCGCCTGACATCATTCCGGACTGGATAGTAGGCAGCTGGGACCTGGGCGTTCTTGTGCGGCACATCGGCAAGGTATGGGAAAGCATGGTGCCCAACAACGTGTGGGAGCCTGGCGCGCCGGGCGTATACGACAACATCTGGCGGGAGGTGACGGAGTGATCGCGCTGAGGGATTTTCTGCAAGGCGTTGAGGCTATTGTCCGCACTAACCCTACCTACCAGCTGGGGCAGGATGGGAGAAACGGCGCGTGTGACTGCATCGGCCTGATCATCGGCGCGTATCGTCGTGCTGGCGGTAAGTGGGCAGGGACGCACGGCAGCAACTGGGCAGCGCGAAACGCTATGCAAAACATGGTGCGCAACCCATTGTTGGAGCCTGGATGCATCATGTACAAGGCGCACGAGCCTGGAGATGCCGCATATGCTTTGCCGTCCAGCTATCAGGGGCATCCTGATCAAAGGGACTATTACCATGTGGGTGTCGTGACGAGTGCCAACCCGCTGCACATTGCGCACTGCACGTCATGGAGCGGTGGGAGCGGCATCAAAGTTGATACCAAGTTAGGCCGTTGGCTATACGGCGGCAGGCTGAGCGGCTTGGATTATGAGGGGGGATCGGATATGGAGCCTATAGACACAGCGGTTGTGTACGCAGCCAACGGCGCACCAGTAAGGATGCGCAAAAGCCCGGATGTCAAGTCAATGGCAATCTCCAAAGTGCCGGTAGGCACTGAGGTAAGTGTGCTTAAGCGTGGGGATGCTTGGTGGCAGATTACCTACGACAGCAAGACAGGATGGATGATGGCGGAGTTCTTGGACGGACGGGAGCAAGTGCCTGGTCCGCCTGCTCCGGCTGACCGGGAAGCGCTGCTGCTTGAGCTGGAGGGCTTGAACAAACGCCAGGCGGCGATTATCAAGGCGCTGAGGGAGGTGATATAAGTGACTTCTCTGCAGAATATCGATAAACAGGACGGCAGAGCGCGTATGCAGACACCTGATCCAACGGAGCACCTTGAAACAGCAGGCAAGATTATCGGTATCATTGGCGGAGCTATTGGCTTGGTGGCGACCATCAAAAAAGGCTGGCAGAAATACCGGGAAAAGCATCCGACCTTTAAGTTCGAAGTTCGTAGAAGCCTCATGCAGATATTAGACGGACAGCGACGGTTTGATGACCTGAATGCCGCCACGTTGAGAGAACGGCTTGGGAGCGCATACCTTGTGTATGTCAAGGAACACGGCTGGTGTCCGCGAAGTCAAAAAGAGAAGATATCAGTACTGTTCGACATTTACAAAGAGTACTATGGCAGCGCTGCCGATAATGTCTTGATGGATCAGGACAAGGCGGAAATTATGGCGCTCCCGGAGAGCGAAGAACAGCGCATTGTAAAATGCGTCAAAAAGGAGAACTGACATGAAAAAGTATCTGTTTATCTTGCTAACTATCCTGCTGATGTTGACCGTCCCCGTGGCGATAGCAGAGGCGGTGGACGCTGCGCCTGACACAGCTTACGACTGGACGCAGCTGGCCACGATAGCTGGCGCTACAGCCGCTACGCTGCTGATTGTACAGTTTATCAAGCTGCCGCTGGATAAGGTATGGAAGGTGCCTACACGCGCTATTGTGTATGTAATTGCGTTACTGATTATGATAGGTGCCAGGGCGTTTACTGCCGGCTTGCAATTAGAGGATATCCCACTGCTGGCAATTAATGCCTTTGTGGTAGCACTGGCTGCCATGGGCAGCTATGAAATGACATTCGCAAAAAAAGAATAAATGGAAGCATGTGATATCGGAGAGAATGCCCCCTGCGTGAGCGGGGGCTTTTTGACGTCTAAAATTACTACCAAAATTACTACCAACTTTGCGAAAAATATGGAAAATACGCAAAATAATAGGGGAACAATAGTTCTTTTTTGTGTATTAAAATACCGCTGAATGCCTTGATTTATCAGCGGTTTCCTGGTGGTACGCCCGGCGGGATTCGAACCCACGGCCTTCAGAGTCGGAGTCTGACACGCTATCCAACTGCGCTACGGGCGCAAGTCCTTGAAAACGTTGTGTTCTCAAGGATTTTCAGTCTATCAAACACGATTTGGGTTGTCAAGTTTTTATTTTTCACTTTCCCAGGTTCCCGGGTATAGCTCAGGTTTCCAGGTTTCCCGGATTGGATTGGTTGGATGCTGTCTTCATCCGTCATCTTTACGCTTTACATGGAGAATGGTACAATAACACGGCATGGAAGGGCTTTGATGCGGTGGATTGAGGCATGCTAAAGCGCAAGCCCGGATGAAGACGTCGCCAAAGCCGCCAGGGCATATTACCAAACGCCGGACAAGGCGCTGGATGAGGTGCGCCGCAGGCTGGAGAAACGGCAGACGGCTGATAGGCTGTGTGCCTGATTGTTATGATGGATGGAGGGAGAAACATTGGACATTGACCGGCAGCTATCGGAGATGATATCTGATGCCGAATCGGTGTTCGCGCAGGCGGACACCCTGGCGCGGCTGGATCAGGCGCGGGTGCAGTTTTTAGGCAAGAAAGGGCAGCTGACGCTGCTGCTGCGTTCCTTAGGGCAGCTTGCCGCCGAGGAGCGGCCCAAAGCCGGGCAGAAAATCAATCAGGCGCGGGAAACCGTCACAGCGCTGTTGGACGAGAAAGAGGCCGTGCTGCAACGGCAGGAGCGGGAGCGGCGGATTATGGAGGAAACCATCGATGTCACCGAGCCCCGCCCGCTGCGCCATGTCGGTACGCCGCATCCGTGTACGCTGGTGCTCAGGGAAGCGGCGGACTGCTTCATCGGCATGGGGTTTGAGGTGGTGGAAGGCCCGGAGGTCGAGCTGGATTACTATAACTTTGAGCTGCTGAACATCCCGCCAAACCATCCTGCCAGGGATGCGCAGGACACCTTCTACCTGAGCGACAACATCGTGCTGCGCACGCACACTTCGCCCGTGCAGGCTCGAATCATGCTCAGCCGCAAGCCGCCCATCCGCATCATCTGCCCCGGGCGCGTGTTCCGTGCCGACCAGGTGGACGCGACGCATAGCCCAGTGTTCCATCAGATCGAAGGGCTGGTCATTGACCGGGACGTCACCATGGGCGATCTGCGCGGCACGCTGGATGCCTTTGCGCGGCGTTTATATGGCGACGACATGCAGACCAGGTTCCGACCCTCCTTTTTTCCGTTCACCGAGCCCAGCGCCGAGGTAGATTTAACCTGCTTTTCCTGCCGTGGCGCCGGCTGCCGCGTGTGCAAGGGCACCGGCTGGATCGAGGTGTTGGGCTGCGGCATGGTCAACCCCCATGTGCTGGACATGTGTGGCATCGACAGCAAGGCGTACACCGGCTTTGCCTTTGGCATCGGCCTGGAGCGCATTGCCATGCTGCGCTACGGCATCCCAGACATGCGCCTGCTCTATGAGGGTGATGTCAGGTTCCTCAGGCAGTTCCGGGCGTAAGAAGGAGGCAATGATGAAAGTTTCGTTGAACTGGATCAGGCAGTATACCGATATCCCGCTGAGCCCGGAAGCCTATATGGACCGGATGATCATGACCGGCACCGCCATCGATTCCCTGGAAAACCTGGACAAAGGCCTGGAAAACGTTGTTGTTGGCCGTGTGTTGCGCTGTGAAAAGCTGGCGGGCAGCGATCACCTGAGCGTGTGCCAGGTAGACGCCGGTTGCGGGGAGCCGCTGCAGATCGTCTGCGGCGCGCCCAATGTGAAGGCCGGTATGCTGGCGCCCGTCGCGCTGCCCGGCGCCCGGTTGCCTGGCGGGATGGCGATTAAAAAGGGAAAAATCAGGGGCGTGGAAAGCCATGGCATGCTGTGTTCGGCTGATGAGCTGGACATTCCGCAGCACCTGTACCCTTCGGTTGGCGCTGAAGGCTTGCTGGTGCTGCCGGACGATCTGACGCCGGGCGGCAGTGTCAGCGCTGCGTTGGGGCTGGATGACATCGTGGCAGACTTTGACATCCTAGCTAACCGGCCGGATTGCCTGAGCGTTTGGGGCATTGCGCGGGAAAGCGCCGCGGCGCTCAATACGGCATTCAACATGCCGGAGATCAGCTTCCGCGAAACCGATGATCGCATTGAGGACCATGCGCGCGTCACCGTGGAGGAGCCGGCGCTCTGCCCCCGGTACGCCGCCCGCGTGGTGAAAAACGTGCGCATCGGCCCCTCGCCGCTGTGGCTGCGCGCGCGGCTGCATGCGGCGGGTATGCGCTCCATCAACAACATCGTCGACATTACCAACTTCATCATGCTTGAAACCGGGCACCCCATGCATGCGTTTGACCTGCAGCACGTCAAGGGGCGTCATATCATTGTACGCAAGGCGCAGCCCGGTGAAACGCTGACCACCCTGGATGAAAAGACGCATGCACTTATTGGCAACGAACTGCTTATCTGCGACGAGGGCGGGCCGACCGGCCTGGCTGGCATCATGGGCGGCCTGGACAGTGAGATCACAAGCGATACCCGGGACATTCTCTTTGAATGCGCCGCGTTTGACCGCGCCAACACGCGCATCACAGCGCGCCGCCTGGGCATCCGGACCGAATCCAGTGGCAGGTTTGAGCGCGGCGTGTCTCCCTGCACCGTGATGACGGCGCTGGACCGCGCCTGCCAGATGACGGAGATGCTGGGCGCGGGGGACATCGTGTCCGGCGCCATCGATATATACCCCGTGCCTCAGGCTGCTGCCGCGGTGACGGGTTCTGTCCGCAGCATTCAGCGGCTGATGGGGGTGGACGTCCCGGCTGAGGAGATGGTGTCCATCCTGCGCCGGCTGTATTTTAAAGCCGATGTGTCGGGCGACACCCTGACCGCCACAGCCCCCGATTTCCGTCAGGACATCGGGCATGAGGCTGATCTGGCCGAGGAGGTTTTGCGCATGGCCGGGTATGACCGCATTCCGTCCACCCGCCTGCGCGGCGAGACAACCCAGGGCGGAAACAGCCTCTCCGGGCGCCGGCGGACCAAGCTGGCTGGGCTGCTCTCCGGCATGGGCTTTGACGAGATCATGACCTATTCCTTCACAGGCCAGCGCCAGCTGGACATGCTGGGCATGGACGCGGACGACAAAAGGCAGCGTCCATTCAGGATCATCAACCCCTTAGGCGAGGACACTGCGGTGATGCGCACCACGCTGGCTGCCGATATGCTGCGCGTGCTTGCGACTAACATGAACCACGGCAACGGGGACGCGGCGCTGTACGAGTTTGGCACGCTGTTCGATTTCGATAGTCGCACCGACGAGGGTTTGCCCATGGAGACGCCTTCTCTGGCGCTGGGCTGCTATGGTGCCGGGGCTGATTTCTATGCGCTGCGCGACACGGTGCTGACGCTGTTGAACCGGGAGGGTGTGGCTTGGGACATCCAGCCCGGCGGCGAGCCTTGGATGCACCCGGGCCGCTGTGCGCAGATCACGGCCGGCGGTGAAACCGTGGCTGTTGTGGGCGAAGCCCACCCCGATGTTGCTGACCGCTTTGCCCTGACGGAACGGGCTTTTGTTGCCGATGTATACCTGGACAGGCTGTATCGGCATGCTAAGCCGCTGGATACCGTGAACGATCTGCTTCGCACGCCGGCTGTCGGCCGCGACATTGCGCTGGTGCTGCCGGATGGCCAGCCGCTGCTGCCCGTGCAGCAGGCCATCTGCCGGGCGGCAGGCGATTTGCTGGAGGACGTGCGCCTGTTTGACGTATACCGCGGGGCGCAGGCCGGCGAGGGCAAAAAGTCCGCCGCTTTCGCCATGACATTCCGGGCGCCCGACCGCACCCTGACCGAGCAGGAGATCACCGCGCTGATGGACCGGATCGTCCGCAGCGTCACAGCGCAGTTCGGCGCCGAGGTCCGCTCGTAGCAAGGTTGGTATAATTGCGATTTCTTGACAATATACAGCATAATGACTATGATTGATTGGAACAAACACAGGGGGTAGGGTATATGCCGGAGGCATTGACAATGGACAAACTGGTCGCGCTGTGCAAGGTGCGCGGCTATATTTTCCCGGGCAGCGACATATACGGCGGGCTTGCCAACACATGGGATTACGGGCCGTTGGGCGTGGAGTTCAAGAACAACGTCAAGCGTGCCTGGTGGAAGAAATTTGTGCAGGAGTCCGAGCACAACGTTGGCTTAGACAGCGCCATCCTGATGAACCGCAATGTGTGGGTGGCATCCGGACACGTCGGCAGCTTTAACGACCCCCTGATGGATTGCCGCGCCTGCAAGGCGCGCTTCCGGGCTGATCATCTGGTGGAGGACCATGCCCGAAACAAGGGCGAGGCCCTGCAAGCCGATGGATGGGAAGCCGGCAGGCTCGAGCAGTACATTGCCGAGCATGGCGTGCCCTGCCCGTCCTGCGGCAAGCACGATTTTACGCCCATTCGTAAATTCAACATGATGTTCAAAACCTTCCAGGGCGTCACCGAGGACAGCGCAGCTGAGATCTACCTGCGCCCTGAGACAGCGCAGGGCATCTTTGTCAATTTCAAGAACATTCTGCGTGCCACGCGCCGAAAGCTGCCCATGGGTGTCTGCCAGATCGGCAAGTCGTTCCGCAACGAGATCACGCCCGGCAACTTCATATTTCGCACCCGCGAGTTTGAGCAGATGGAGCTGGAGTTTTTTTGTAAGCCCGGGGAAGACTTGGCGTGGTTTGAATACTGGCGCAATTTCTGCCGCCAGTGGCTGCTGGACCTGGGCATCAAGGAGGATTGCCTCCGCCTGCGCGACCATCAGCCGGAGGAGCTGTCCCATTATTCCGTCGCCACGACCGACTTTGAATTTCTGTTTCCCTTCGGCTGGGGCGAGCTGTGGGGCGTTGCTGACCGCACCGATTTCGACCTTAAGGCCCACCAGCAACACAGCGGCGAAAACATGGAGTATATCGACCCGGTGACCAGCGAACGCTACATCCCTTACGTCGTTGAGCCGTCGCTGGGCGTCGATCGCATGGCGCTGGCGTTTCTATGCAACGCCTACGAGGAAGAGCAGCTGGAAAACGACACCCGCGTCGTCCTGCGCCTTCATCCGGCGCTGGCGCCCTATAAAGCGGCGGTGCTTCCGCTGCAGAAGAACAAGCTGGGCGATCAGGCCCGGCAGGTATATGCCGACCTGAGCCGTCATTTCATGGTGGAATACGACGACACCGGCTCCATCGGCAGGCGGTACCGTCGACAGGACGAAATTGGCACGCCGTTTTGCATCACGGTGGACTTTGAAACCGCGGAAACCGGCACCGTCACGGTGCGCGACCGCGACACCATGCTGCAGGACCGCGTGAAATTAGATGAGCTGCAGCACTACATTGCCGGCAGGATTGCTTTTTAGGCTACCGGCGCCTGAGGGGGACATTGCGTTGGAAGAGCATTACAGCTACCCACAAGCCCAGGGCGGACGGCCGCGCAACAGGCGGTCCGACCGCCACCGGCGTCCGGATGCCAATGCCGGGCAGCCTGTCAGGCGGGCAGCGTACCAGCCGGACGATGCGCCGGAGCCTTCCACCCTGCCGCCTCCCGGGCGGTATCCCGGCAGGATGGCGCCGACCTCGTACGACTATGACCGATACGCGCCCGGCACGTTCCAGCCACAGGATGCATACTACGACGACATCGTGCCGCGCCGTTGGCCCTGGCTTGCGCTGATTCTGGTGTTGTTGCTGGCGGTGTCAACGGCCGGGATCTATTTCTTTGTGCCGGCCAATGCCGACGGGGCGCTCGGCATGGCGCGCAGCGCTGTGGTGACGGCTGTTGACGGCGTGCGCAGCCTGGTGGGCTTGAAGGAGCCGGACCCGCCGCGCATCATCAAGTTTGAAACCCCTTCCGGCGAAAGCTTAATCGGCGTCAAAACGGTGTTCACCTTCACGGCGGATTCAGCCATCGACGGCGTGCGCATCACCGATGAAGTGGGCAACGTGTTAAACGGCGCCGTGCAGTGCATCAACCCGCCGGACAACACTGTCTGGACGCTGAGCATTGTGTTCGACAAGGCAGTGGTCAGCACGCTGCGCGCCGAGGTGCTGCGCAGCGAGCAATGGTATGCCAGCGACAAAACCATCGCCATGACGGTGCTGGAGCCTACGCTCGCTCCCACCCAGGTGGCTGCCTTTGTGCCGGAAGCCACGGCTACGCCTGTCCCGGTGATGGCTTTTATACCGGAAGCCACGGTGGAACCGGAAGCCACGCCTGAGCCGGAGCAGCCGGCGACGGACACCCCGCCCCTTCAGGCAGTGGAAGACGTACCCGCCGTGATTGTGATCGGCCAGGCGCCGGAAACGCCTGACGCCGCCACAGAATCACCCTTTGTGATCATTGCATCAAGCCCGGAAACCAATCCGCCCGCTATCTTTGTGCCGCCGGAACCAGTAGTCACTGAGTCTCCCGAAGCAACAGAGGAAACCCCGGCGCCGGTGGACCAGGCGCCAGAGCCTCCTGCGGTAGCCAAGCCTGTGGTTGTCCAGCCGGACAGCACGCCCATGCCGCTGCACCCCGTGTCGGCGCACGCCGATGCCGACCCGGTCAAGCTCAGCTTCAAGGATGACGTCTACCGGCAGGGCAAAAAAGTGAAGGAGCTGGCCAGGGACGTGGCACTGGATATGCCGGCGCCCGGCGAGTATGTTCGCTACGATGGCGGCGTGTTCACTTTCAGGGGCAATTGCTTCCGCAGCAATGCGGCGTTTGGCGTCGCGAACGTCAGCGTGCCCAGGTTGTCGGTGCTGTGGAAATCAGAAATCGGCAGCTTGCGCACCGACAGCGGCACGGTGTACGGCGTCGGCTGGACGGGCCAGCCAGCTATTGTCAAATGGGCGAAGGAAATCCGCGAGATGATGAACATCAGCGCCGACAAAATCAACGTCAAGGCGCTCAAAGAGGTCATCTTCGCGGCACAGGATGGCAAGGTATATTTCCTGGACTTGATGGATGGTCTGCCCACGCGGGACCCTATTGACATCGGCTACCCCCTCAAGGGCAGTGTGGCAGTGGATACCCTGGGCCGCCCGATGATTGCCTTTGGTCAGGGCATCTCCAAGATGCCCGGCGGCAAGACAGGCAATATCGGGCTATACATCTACAGCCTGATTGACCAGAGCAAGCTGCATTTCCTCAACGGCAGGCGGTCTGACAAGCAGCGCCAGTATTCCACTAACGGCGCCTTTGACGGCACGCCGTTGTTTGACCGCAACAGCGACTCGATGATTATCGCCGGCGAGAACGGCTTGTTATACACGCTGAAGCTCCATTCGGAGTTTGACTTTCAGGACAAAAAAACCATCTCCATCGACCCCGAGGTTACCCACCTGCAGAGCAAGGGCAAGCAGAACGACAACACTGTCAGCATAGAGTCCAGCGTCGCGATGTATGGGAAGTATGTCTACATGGCGGACAAGTATGGCTACCTGCGCTGCGTGGACACCGATACCATGACGACGGTGTGGGCGGTGGATTGCGGCGACAACACCGACGCCGCCATTGCGCTGGGCTTTGATGAGGACGGCAGCCTGGGCTTGTACACGGGCAACACCGCCATGGAGAGGCTGCGCAACAAACAGCCGATTACCCTGCGGCGCCTGGACGCGCTGACCGGCGAGGAAGTTTGGGCCTACAGCGACATCAAGTGCACCTACGACAGGCAGGAGCGCTCAGGCCTGAAAGCGAGCCCCATCGTGGGCGAAAAGTCCATCGGCCACCTGGCCATCTTTACGCTGAACATGACGGCAAATGGCGGTGCCACCATGGTGGCGCTGGATAAGAAAACCGGCGCCGAGGTGTGGCGGCACGAGCTTGCAGCCAAGACCATTTCTTCCCCTGTGGCGGTATACAACGAAGCCGGCGACGCTTGGGTGATCCAGGGCGACGAGTCGGGCAAACTGACCATGCTGAATGCCTTAACCGGTGCGTTTGCGACGGAGCTTGACATTGGCGGGAAAATCGAAGGGTCGCCCGCCGTGTACAACGACATCTTAGTCATCGGCACCAGCTCGAAGAACAACTCCTTCATGTACGGCGTGCGCATCGAATAGCGCTGCGCACAGCAACTTTTCAGGCGGTAATCATGATGAATAAACGCTATCTGCTGGCGCTGGACCAGGGGACCACTTCGTCGCGCGCTGTGCTGTTCACCCTGGAAGGGCACCCGGTCTCCATTGCTGCGCTGGAGTTTCAGCAGCTCTATCCCCAGCCCGGCTGGGTGGAGCATAACCCCGACGACATCCTGTTCACGCAGATTGAGTCCATGCGCGCGGCGGTTCGCCAGGCGGGCATCAACCCCGGCGAAATCGCCGCCATCGGCATCACCAACCAGCGGGAAACCACGCTGGTGTGGGACCGCGATACCGGCCGGTGCGTCCACAACGCCATTGTATGGCAGTGCCGGCGCACGGCGCCGTATGTGGACGCACTTAAGCGCGGGGGACACGCTGACGCGATCCGGGCCATCACCGGCCTGGTGCCCGATGCGTATTTTTCCGCCACCAAAATCAAATGGATCCTTGACACGCTGCAGCTGCACGACAAGGCGGCGCGGGGCGACCTTTGCTTCGGCACGGTGGACAGCTTCCTGGCCCGGCACCTGGTGAGCGGGGCGCCCCATGTCACCGACGCCACCAATGCGTCCAGGACCATGCTGTTCAACCTGCGCACGCAGGATTGGGACGATGACCTGCTGCAGCTGATGGGAGTGCCGCGTGCCATGTTGCCCGAGGTGGTGGATTCGGCGCAGGTGATCGGCATGCTGCGCAAGGACATCCTGGGCATTGAGATCCCCGTGGCGGCGCTGGCGGGCGACCAGCACGCCGCACTCTTAGGCCAGGCTTGCTTTGCGCCCGGCGATGTGAAAAACACCTATGGCACGGGCTGCTTTATGCTGATGAACACGGGCAGCCAACCGCGCGAATCCCCGGGCGGCTTATTGACCACCATGGCGTGGCGTGTGAAGGGGCAGCCGACCTATGCGCTGGAAGGCAGTGTGTTTGTGGCGGGCGCTGCCATCCAGTGGCTGCGCGATGAACTGGGCCTGATCGGCGCTGCGGCCGAAAGCGAAGCGCTGGCACGCTCAGTGCCCGATACAGGTGGCGCGTACCTGACGCCCGCTTTCACGGGGCTGGGCGCGCCGCACTGGAACATGTACGCCAGGGGCACGCTGGTGGGGCTGACGCGCGGCACATCCCGCGCGCATATCGTCCGCGCGGCGCTGGAGTCCATTGCCTACCAGTCGGCTGATCTATACCAGGCCATGGCTTCGGATGCCGGTCTGTCCGCCCCCGCGATGAAGGTGGACGGCGGCGCCTCGGCCAACGATTTTTTGATGCAGTTTCAGGCTGATATCATGGGCGTGCCCATTGTCCGCCCTGTGGTGCTGGAGACAACGGCGCTGGGCGCTGCGCTGCTGGCTGGCTGCGGGGTGGGCGTTTATGATAGCCCGGAGGCGACGGGCACAGCCTGGCAGATGGGCAAACGCTTTGAACCCGCCATGCCGGCGGAGGAGCGAAGCGGCCTGCTCGCCGGCTGGAAGCGTGCGGTAGACACCGCGCTGTTCTGGGCTGACCGGCGGGGTTAGAGTTTGTAGCAGCATACGGAAACTCAGATTTACTACATAGAAAAGACGGCTAACCATGCCGTCCTTATATTTATCTTATGAGAATCAGCAAACCTTCGCCTGCTGAAAGGCCTGGATCAAGGCCTCCTTGGGCAGCCTGCTGCGCACATACAGGCGGTTGCCCAGCGGCAGCGTGGTGCTGTCGGCATTGTGCTCCAGCGGAAGGGCGGCAGGGTTGCCTAAGGCTTGCTCCAGCTGGATGTCCTGTGCATGCAGCGGCAGGCGCAGCTGTGCTTCGCCATGAGTGTGCCAATAGACGACGATACGTTCCCCCTTGCGCTCTAATATAAACGCCAGCACGTCCTCGCTGCCCCCCGCCGCACCGGCAATGCGGTCATAGGGCTGCAGCTCGTATTGTCCGGCTTCGTCCACCAGCAGGATGTGCTCCTGTTTCAGATTGCGCAGCAATTGCTTGTGCGCATCGGTCAGCCAGCCGCGGGCGCGCACATCCTCCCACCGGCGGAACACCTCCAGGATGTCCGTGGTGCGCGGGTGCGCCTGGAAGGCCGGGATATTGCTCTGGATTGTTACAGGGCAATCCCATGCCGCCGCTCGGCTGGTGCCGTATTCCACCATATCAGGCTGGGTGCCCGGCGCCCAGAACCCCCACCAGCCGAAGTTCAGCCGCGTGAAATCGGCAAACATGCGGGGCGCTTGCTCGCAGGGGAATTGCCGGATTTTCTCTTTGAAAACTTCGGGCGGGAAAATATCAAACGCATTGCCGCCGCTTTGATAGTGCCAGCTGAAATGCGCCTTTGCCGCCCC
Source organism: Christensenellales bacterium (assembly GCA_050952845.1). Taxonomy (GTDB): domain Bacteria; phylum Bacillota; class Clostridia; order Christensenellales; family Aristaeellaceae; genus JAGVSV01. Next base: position 2,179,457 of record JBMNLP010000001.1, on the reverse strand, counting down.
TTCGGTAAAGATGGGCGGCGGGTTTAGTTTGCGGTAGATGCGGTATTGAGAGTGGGGCACATAGATTTCAAACGGCGCGTTGGTGCCCTCCGAGCCGTCAAAATACAAGAACTCAAACCCCGCGTTATATGCATCGGCGATTTTGTCGGCAACTTCATCAGCCAGGCTGGACTGCTGGTCCAGGTATACGCTGGTGCCGCCATACTCGCTGACATCCAAGATGCCGCCAATCTGCCCCATGGGATGCGCCACAACATGTGTGTTATATGCACCGCGCCGGCAGCCCGTAAACTGATAGGGCGGCTGCGTGGTATGGGCTTCATAGGCAATCAGCTCGCCGCCAAACTGCAGCACCCGCGCGCCCTGCGCCATCACGCTGCCGATGGGGTTTTGCTCCACTGTGATCACGGTGTCCTTGTCGTCCAGCGGTTGGGCCAGCGTGAAATGGCGCTTCAAGTGCAGCCGGTGGTCGGCCACCGGCGTCACATACCGGCTGTTTACACCGATGTGCGTTTGCAGGATGTGCAGCCCCGGCGTAATGCCATGCTCCTTTAGTGTGCGCAGCATGGCGCGCAAATCCTCCCGCCCGTTGGGATATTCGGGGCGGTAGTCGTAGTTGCCGTTCAGGCTGTACCCCCGGCTTTCCTTGAACATGCAGGTGTAATACAGCAGCATCATCCGGAACCCGCCCTTTTTCATCCAGGCGATGTGTTCGTGGATATTCTCCGGGGTGGCATTGCTGGACCAATACATCGATGCGTTGATGCGTGCATCGCGGCGGCTGGCCACGCCGCGCGGCAGATCATAGTCCTCCTCCAGTATCTGGATCATGTCCATCAGCCGGTGCGTCGGGCAGGCAATCAGGGCGGCTTCCGTGCCCTGCAGGCGCACGTCGCGCAGCGCATCGGCGTACATCACGCGGTAGCCTTGGCGTTGCTCGGCATCGATGCGGGCATACAGCGAGGTGGACAGCACATTCACCGCCACCTGCTCATCCCAGCTGACATTGAGCCATGCGCCAAAGTGTTCCCGGTTTTTGACGGGCAGCTGAAACAGCCGGAATTCTACCACCGGCGGCGGGCTCATCGGCATGGGATAATCGGCTGTATCCGCCACAAAATCCGCCAGCCGGAAGGCTATATAATCCGGCTGCTCCGTTATTTCAATAATGGCTTGAAAGGGCACAATCTCAAACCCCACGATCAGGCGATTGCCCTCCCTGCGGATGGCATTGGCCTGATAGGTTGTCCTCTTGTTGGGATGGGCCAGTTTGACCTCATTGTTGTACGGCCGCTCCTGCGTGGCTGAAAACAGCGCAATGCCCTGGTTATGTACCAGGCATTCCTCGCCGCTCTCTTTGACAACCAGGCTTTTTACCAGCCCGTCGCTCCCCACAACCAGCCGGAATGTCTGGTTGTCAAAGATGATGTCCGGGCAGTTATCCTGTTTGTGATCCATGGTTTATCCTCCCTCAGCCCTGGCGTTCGCGTTTTTTGCGCGGATGCCGGGCTTGCTGTCGTAATAGATGACGCTGCCCTCGGGCACTGAGTGATCGAGCCATACGTTGCCGCCGATGATGCTGTCGCTGCCGACCACGGTGTCGCCGCCCAATATGACGGCGTTGGCGTACAGCACCACCCGGTCGCCGATTTGGGGATGCCGGTGGATGCCCTTGACGGGCATGCCGTTCTCGTCCAGCGCAAAGCTTTTCGCGCCCAGCGTGACGCCCTGGTATACTTTCACATCCCGGCCGATGCGGCAGGTTTCGCCGATGACGATGCCGGTGCCGTGGTCAATGAAAAACCGTTCCCCGATTTGAGCGCCGGGGTGGATGTCAATGCCTGTTTTTTCGTGTGCAAACTCCGACATGATGCGCGGCAGCAGCGGAATCCGCAGCCTGAACAGCTCGTGGGCAATGCGGTGGATGGAAATGGCATAAAAGCCGGGATAGCAGATCACCACCTCCTCGCAGGTGGTGGCGGCGGGGTCGCCCTCAAAGATGGCCCTGGCGTCGCCGGTCAGCTTGCGCTTGATGTCGGGCAGCGTGCACAAAAAGGCGTCGGTAAGCTGCCTGGCGCTCCTGTGAGCCTCGTCCTTTGCGAAGGGCAGCGCCAGGCTGATCAGCTTTTCAAGCCCTTCCCTGGCGCAGGCCAGCGCGGCGCGCCCGCCGTTGTGCTCCGGGCTGTGGGGATTGTTATCGCCGATCCGGTAGAAACACGGAAACATCAGCGCCTGCAGCGCCTTTACCAGAAGGATGACGTCGCGTCTGTCCGGTATTTGGGCGCAGCTGCTTACCAGCTGTTCGCAGTCCAGCTGAATGGCGTCCAGCGCATCCAGGAGCTTGCTGTCCGTGAAGATATGGTTCATATTGTTCACCCCGCTTTGATGTTCTGCGCACCGCCAAAGCAACGCGCAGCATCCGCATTATACTACAGGATGGGGCGGAACCATAGGGTCCTGCTGAACACCGCCTGGCTTTCAGGACAACAGCCGCCAAAGACAGTTATTTTATGCTATCGTCTGATTCTTATCTTTGCCGGTTTACAGATGGATACGGTGTCCCGAGCGCGCCATCTCGCGGGCAACCGCTTTGGCATCCACATCGTGCACATCCTGACCGTTGCTGAGCGCCGCGGCAATACCCGCGGCTTCTCCCGTTTGGGCAGCCACGGGAATCACCCTGGTAACTTCCCATGCTTCAGGATCTGCACAGCTGATATTTCGTCCCGCCGCAAGCACATTTTCGATGTTCGGCGCGGTCAGGGTTCGGTAAGGTATCTCAAAAGCTACGCCCGCTTTGCGCCAATCACTGCAACAGCCAATGGAATCCTCAAAATGCGCGCCGCTATCCGCGTAGCGCAACGCATAATCCCCCGCGATCATTCGGGTGGTGCGAAATTGCGGCATGCCCGGCAGTCCAGTGTAAGCCATGCTGTTGGCAGGGCGCTGTTCCAAATGAAGAAGCGCTTCCGCCCGGCCGGTGAGCACCATGTCGTTCACATCCGCTGCGGATACGCCGTGCATGGTCCGCATGTCGGCTGGATGTCCCTTGCCGTTGCAATCGGAGCCGCCTGTATACAGCTTCACGGCAGGCGCTGCTTCTCCCTTTTCGGCTGCCTCCCTGATAGCCTTCAGATCGGTATAATATCCCCAATAGGACATATAGTTGTTGCCCAGCACGGTTTTCGCGCCCATCTGATGAAACACGCCGGCGTCCCCGCTGGCATCCACCACGGCATTGCAGGCATAAGCGACGCGTCCGTCCAGATTCTGCACAATCACGTGCGTCGCGCGATTTCCTTCTTTGATTACACCGCAAAACAGGGAATCGAACATCACATGGGCGCCACTTTCCAGCAGCATACGATCCAGCCGCATGGCAAACAAGGGACCGTTGAACAGCGTCTGATAGCGCTGGCTGCTGTCAATATGATCGGGTTTTGTACGCCAGGCTTCGGGAAGCGTATCATAACCATGGGCGATGGATGCCCACAACATCTCCTCCGATATGCCGCCGATCAGCTTTCGCCCTCCCCCATCGCACAGCGGCAGATAAATCACCACAAACCCTAGCGTAGCAAGGCCGCCCAGCATGATCGATTTTTCCATCAGCAGGACGCTTTTCCCTTTTCTTGCCACCGCCATGGCTGCCGCCACGCCGGCCACGCCGCCGCCCACCACAACAACATCATAGGACACCTTGATAGGAATCCTTTCGCTTACCAATACGCTTGAATCCGTTTGATTGACCTGATGCATTCGACACGCTCCTTTGCACGATTTGGAAGCTGATCCTTAATAGACGATTGAAAAACATCAATGAATCCAAAGGACGGGAATTTTAGCTTGCAGCAAGGAACGGACGAAAAAACATGACACGTTTAACTGCAATCCGCTCCTTACCCGATGGGCTTTGTTCATCGGGGGTGTACGCTCCCTGGGTTGTTCTTCCCCAGTGTACAGGAGTGGGTGCGGGTTGACAAGCGCATGGCTCAACCTTATATACAATGATGGGGCGATCGCTTACGAATCGCCTTCTATGCGAAACTAAAATTCGCACTAGGTTGGCAGTTTTCGCTGTGCCTTCGGCATGGCTGAGAAAGCTTATACTTAATGCTACTCAATGCTGGCGTTTGATGTGCTGATCAAAAGAATGGAAAGATACACGAATGAGGAAACGGCGAAGTTCACCGGATATAGCGTTAGTCGTGTAAGCGGGTTGTATCTATGCAAAGGAAGGGTTGGACTATTTCCGGCAGGAGAATCGAAAAGGTGGTAATCGTCGCAACCTAAGTTATGGAAAAGAGGCAGAACTGCTCTCTGGCTTCCAGGAACATGTAAAGAAAGGTGTTCTGGTATCTGTTCAGGATATCAAAGCAAGATCAATCATTAGGTGGGGCATGGTACGATCTATGCAGTATTGGAGCGGCACGGATGGCGGAAGGTAATACCGCGTCCTCGGCACCCGAAGAAGGCGAGTCAAGAGGTAGTGGAAGCCTCCAATTAACGATAGGTACGTAGAATTAAGCGATATCCACGATTTGTCAACAGGCTAGATGCGGCTAATATTCCAGGATGAAGTAGAGTTTGGCAGAATCAACAGACCTAAATACTGCTGATGTTTAGCGTGAAAATGTGCTTTCATCTCTATTTGTGTCGCTCTATGCGACATGGACTTTAGTATAAGATGGATTAGGAAAAAACAAGGGACAGCGTGTTTTGTCCTTTTTGTATGGTTATGCTGCCGGAATCCCACTTTCCAATTACATATGGGCTTTGAAAGGCAAATGGCGTTTGTTGCGGTGCTGGGATGGAATCGATCATATTGTGCTGTTCCTGATTTCCATCGAAAGAAAAATGATGACCAGCTGGATCCGTAAACGAAAGAACCTGGCGATCATACGAAAGGGGACAACTCAGAATACGCTGCTCAAATGCAGACAGATCCGGGTAATCCTTTGCTTTGGCGACACAAAGAATCACGGGCGAAGTCCCGTCACTGCACACAAGCCATCGTCCACCGGTTTCGCGATTCCAATCCCCACTCCCACGCAAGATTTTTACTGCGGCATACGCATGATCTGCGGAAGTAAAATACCATCCCCCCCTGAACTGGGGTTTGCCTAGGGATGATGAAAACCATACCCGCATTCCCAGCGTATCCTTGGCATAACGCGATTTCTGGGTGATCAGGGTGCATTCTTTTTGGATGGATACAAATGAATTGTAGGCGCGTTTAACAAGAACAGCAGGGTCTTGGGCGTCCGCTGTCTCGCACTGCAACACAATCCTTGCGTCCGGATCGTCTGAAAAAACAGCTCCCTGCCACTTGTTTTGTGAGCTGATGAGTGTCCAGCTTTCGTAGGGCAGCGACTCGGTGATCAGGGTGCCCAAAATAAATTCTGGCGTACAATAGGAATAACGCTGGATGCCGCCCCAGTCGGTTCTCACGTGGTAATCTGGAGCGGGAAGATAGCATCCGTCTGCCGCTAACCCTAGAGGCTGTTGGATAATTTCATAATCACTGCGCCCTTCTGCATCTAATGCAATGTCAGCCACGATTTCAGGCAATCTATATTCACTGGTCAAAATGGTCAGTTCGTTTTCGACAGGTGAGCAAGGCGCACCGATATTTAGGTAATACCAGGCTAAACGCCGCAAGGGATCGTCTCCCAAGAGGCTCCATGCCCCGGGGTAGATCCGCGCTTTTCCGCCGCCCCGCACGCCATCAAGCTGTTCCTGCGCCCATACAGCCCAGTACAGCGTGAGAAACATGGAAGAAAGCCGCTTCAATTCTGGATCATCGGAAAAATCAAAGAAGTTATAGATACCCTTGAGTGAATGCAAACCATAAAAACTGTTGTTGGTTTCGATAAACAAGGATTTCCTGGCGCGCTCCTTGAAATATTCCTTTGCATAGTCAGTCCACGCCTGATGATGCTGCAGAATAGAAAAACCATCATCCAGTGCTTTGCTTTGGAAACCTGCGTGTTTCAGGATCCTGGCAAGATGCCAACAGGTGGAAAAACGCTGCAAATGATGATTTTCCGATTCCCAAACATACCAAGTACGGCTGCTTTCCGTCTCGGCATCCTGCATGCGCGAATGCTTTTTCAGCCAGACCAGCATCATCTGACAGCATAAGGCTTCGGTATCCCGGTTCAACCTACCAGAGCAGACGGTTCCTCTTTCTCCATAGAACTCGATGATACGACAGAGTAGGTCAATGGACCAGTAAAAGCTGTCCCGGTCATCCCGGATTCGCGCATCATGAATATACAGTTCGCAGTTTTTCCGAAGCGCATCGTCTGCATCCTGAAAGTATTTTTCTTCATTCAGCAGGAATACTTTAAAAACAAAGTTCAGGATGGAATAGGAATATCCCCGCGCCAAGCGGGGACGGCCTTTTTCATAAGGCGGTTCAATGGGATGTATAATAAGAGGTTCTCCTGCCAAGGCCTGTATGGCTTTGTCTCTGCGATCAGGAAACCCATCGAGGATCCTTTTGATTTCACTTTTCTCCATCTTACTTATCCCTCCTGAACGCGGACAATAGGATATTGAAACTGCCAATTTGCCAATTTCCACTGCCTTTTACAATGGGCAATTGAGTCACAGTGATAGGTTCTCTATTCGCTTGTATCACATCTAAGCTGGGATATACATTCGGATCTTTCTCTGTCTCCCGAACCTTACTGTTGATATTCCTATATTGAATAGAGAAAGATGTTTGCTTGTACTGCTTGGCAATACCGGGAACCACTCCCACATTAACAACCATACAATCGCTTCCTTCTTATACTATTTTAACTGATTATATGCCAACATTTCTAATGTGTCAAGGGATTGTTTTCGCGCTTATCTTGACATGAGGCACTACGGGGGCCATTATTTGATTTGACAAATCCTCTTAGAGTATTTATAATAGTTGATAGCTATCTATGATAAAGGAGGAAGCAGTAGTATGTAAATGAAAGATTAGGAACTCCCTAGAATTTTTCTTTAAATCAATGGTAAGCCAGTGGTCTTACTACGATATCTTTCAATGCAAGCAAGAACTATATATTATTTAAGTTATTCACAATATGGACTAATAGTCTACTGGGAGTAAATGATATGAAAGCAGGAAGAAGGAAGCAATTCTCAGATTATATGAGAGGGCATTGGCAATATTATGCTATGCTTCTTTTGCCTATTATATACTATGCTGTTTTCAGGTATAGACCTATTGCTGGACTGACTGTTGCTTTTAAGGACTACAACATGTTTTTGGGCGCTGCAGCAAGTAAATGGGTGGGTTTGAAAAACTTTAAAGCCGTTTTTGCAATGAGTGATTTTTATCGCGCTTTAAAGAATACTCTTGTCATCAATGTAATAGGCACGATCGTTTGTTTTCCAGCCCCTATCTTATTGGCTCTGTTCTTAAATGAAATACAGAACGAGAGATTTAAAAGAATCACACAGAATATTCTTTATCTTCCTCATTTTATTTCATGGGTCATTATTGGTGGTATGGCATACCAGGTTTTTTCATCCTCTACCGGCTTAATGAATGCTGCCATAAGAGCACTCACTGGTTCAACAATTCCTTTTCTTACAGATGCGGGATGGTGGTTGGTAACCTATTTCTTGATAAGCCTCTGGCGAAGTACCGGATGGGGGGCAATTGTATATCTATCAGCAATAACGGGCATAGATCCAGCTATTTATGAAGCTGCAAAAGTTGATGGAGCGTCACGATTCCGAACTATGTTTTCTATCACACTTCCGAATATTCTTGGAACAATTGTCATCATGTTAATTCTTAATATTGGTTCTTTGATGTACATTGGTTTTGAACAGCCGTTAACATTGCAAAACAGCGCAGTTATGCAAAATGCAGATGTTCTCAGCACATATGTATATAGAGTAGGTACACAAAACGCTAGATATTCCATTGCTACAGCTGTTGGGCTATTTCAGTCAGTAATTAATTTCATTCTTTTGTTGTCGGCTAACAGTATCTCCAAAAAATTGACGGGCAACGCAATTTGGTAAGGAGGATGTCATTAATGAATAATATATTGCCAAAGCGTACTCTTATCAAAAATACCATAAGACAAAGCCCTGGTGATCGTCTATTTAATGCATTTGTGATTATTTGCGTAAGCATTCTTACGCTCCTTTGTGTTTTTCCTTTTATTAATATTGGTTAGGGTGTCAAAAGCATAGGTTTAGAACCCACCTTAAAAGCACCCTTTAGTGTATGGTGTTCAGTATCTAGTTGGATTTAAATAAAATAAAGGAATCCGTCGATATAGATCTCTATATTAACTGCATTTTATGGGTTCTTGCACGCTTTTCAATAGCCTTTTGCTATTAATCGCCCCAATCTTAAATCCCAACCAGGTTTTTAGGCGTACTAACCCCCTCACAGGCACATGATCTATATCATAGCGTCTGCGAAGTAGGGAGGGAATTCCTTCTATACCGTTCCGTTTCTTTGCAAATTCTTTGTATGCTTGACTCCCCATATGAATCACTTGTTTGGCTCTCGCAATTGTTTTGCTTGTGATTGAAACAACGTTGCTTTTCTTCTGTTCTTTCATAGAGCAGTTCGTACGATATGGGCAATTTGCACAGTCTGTCTTTTGAAATACGGCTCGATACATGCCTGTTTTAGGGTAGTAGGTGGTCTTGATCGGCTCTTTACCTCCCGGGCAGCTTAAGACTTTCCCTTGTTCTTCGTCTATTTGAAATTCACTCAGAATCGGTTCCGGTGTTTTTCCTATTAAGGCTGTTGTCAATAGTTGAATGTTATTGTCTTTGGCCGCGGATTTTATATCTTCACTTCCAAAGGCGCCATCTGCAATAAGGATCAGCTCATCTTCTTGCTGTCCTAGGTTTTCTATGATGTCTTCCGCAAAGGATTGATCGGAATAGGTATTCGGCTTTAAATCGTAATGCGTTATGTAGTTGGGTCCTTCATTCGGACTCAACTCAACAATATTTGCAGTGTAACCTTTGTGATCTTTTCCGGCCTTTTTACGGTAAGTCGCATCCGGATCCGATGGATTTTGCAAACTATCAGTTTTGATTTGAGCTTTATCTTTAGGTTTTGGACCGTTCGGTGTTGATTCCGTTTGCTCTCTTAAAACTCTTTGGAGAAGACGAAACTCCGAACTATCATAAAGAGAATCCGGAACTTGCTTGCTTAAATTTACACCGTCATGGATGACTTCTTGAAGACGCTCTTCTAAACCATCGCTCCTGCGGTGATAAATAATTTTATTGACATCATCCTCTTCTAAATAGTGCTTGTATTGATCCGATATGAGTTCGTCTTGTTTCTTCATGCGCTTCACCATATTCGCAACACAAGTGTACATGATTTCCAATCGTGACATTTTTTTACAGTTGGATGCGACCATAAGGCTATCCATCCTTCGGATAGAACGATTCACTCCACTAAAAGAAGCAAAGGAATCCGCTAAAGCCTCCATTTCTTCTTGGACAAGATCTCGACCGGTTTCTATCTCATAGTTGTAGAGTCTTTCTCTAAAACGGCTAAAGGTTCGATCACTAACAGGTTGTTCTTCAAAACTACCGGTACCAAGAGCATGTTGAAAAAGCATGTCAAACATCATCCGTTCAATCAACTCATCATCGGTTAAAGCAAAGAGTTCTTTCAGAATCAAAGCACCGAAAATCACATTCACCGGTGTATTGGGACGGCTTGCAGGGGTACTGCTGTAGAGATCTTTAAATCTTTCTTCATTTATGGATGAGAAAATCAATTTGTAGAAGCCTACTGCCCAGGATTTCTCCAAATACTTCTTTTCTCTTTCTGTTAAGCCGTAAAGAGGATCATTGAAATTAAATTGTTGATTGGAATTCGTTACAAAAGCCATGAAAACGCCTCCTTTAATATATATCTATTATATCATATTAAGGGAGAAAATGTTGAAATTTCAACGTTTTTCAAGCTCCTTATAGGATTCCCTTGCAGGATTTTGATAGCAGTGCCGCCGAGGCGATGAGCAGTTAATGAATTACTTTTGACACCCTAACCAATATTGTAGCCATATCTTTTTCTTCTCGTGGTGCTGTGATGGCAGGCAGAGTGGCTTTTTGGCCAATTGAGTTTAATACTCTAGCATATCAGGCTGTATTTAATAATCATTTGATGGTACAAGCCCTTTGGTTTACGATTCTGCTTACTTTTGTATATACTGCACTCTCACTGCTTATGACAGTGCTTTGTGCTTATCCTTTGTCAAGAAAAGATCTGAAAGGACGCTCAGTACTATTAGTCTATATCGTTTTTACAATGTACTTTAACGGTGGAATGATTCCAGAATACTTAAATATTAAGGAGCTTGGCCTCATCAATAACTTCTGGTCACTTGTGCTTCCTGGATTAATCTCAACGTATAACATGATTTTGATGAAAACATATTTCCAGAATCTTCCTATTGAATTAGAAGAATCAGCTCGGGTTGATGGTGCTTCTGATACCAGAATAATGCTTAGCATCATATTGCCACTATCAAAAGCTACACTTGCAACTATTGCGTTATTCTATGCTGTTGCCAGATGGAACAATTTTTCCGACTCGCTACTTTATATCAATGATGCGAAAATGTATACTTTACAGTTGAGATTAAGACAAATTATTAGTGAGAATCAATGCGATGAAATTATCCATGATTCTGTTGAAATACAGAATCATTTAGTGCCCGAAACGATCAAGGCTGCGTGTTTAATTTTTTCCATGGTGCCTATTCTATTGGTTTATCCTTGGCTACAAAAATACTTTGTTAAGGGTGTTGTGATTGGTTCCATCAAAGGATAATTAACGGCATAAGCCGTTAAAATATTAAGGAGGTTTCCTACTATGAAAAGAATGTATCTGCTTCTCCTGACCTTGATACTGGTTTTCTGCACAGTAGGCTTTGCAGCTTCTGCCGAAACACAGTACACAACCACGCTCACAGTTGAAATCTTTGATCGTGGAAACATGCCTGCCGAATATGGCACCGTTGATAATAACCGCTGGACTAGATGGATTCAAGAGAATTTCGGTGATCCCAATGGCATCAAAGTTGAATACTATCCGATTCCCCGTAGTGATGAAATAACAAAGTTAAACACTCTGATGGCTTCAGGAGATGCTCCGAATATTGTTTTCGGTTATAATGAACCCCAGATGCAAAACTTTGCGCTTCAGGGCGGACTATATGATCTTACCGATTTGATTGAAGAATATGGCGACAATATCAAAGCAAACCTTGACTCCAATTACGGTTGGGTTGATGGGAAACGCTATGCAATCTACGCTAATAGACTAGCTCGTGATATCACTGCCCACTTTATTCGTAAAGACTGGTTGGATCAGATTGGTTATACACTCGAAAAAAACGATGATGGTTTCTATCATATGTCCGTTGAGGATTTAACTGCCTGCCTTGCAAAATTCAAAGAGTTGGATTTAGATAATACCGGTCTTGAAATTTTCCCAATAGGAATGACTGGTTCCCAGTATTGCACCCGCTCGACTCGTGGTATCTATGAAGCGTTTTTTAATGCAGATAATATTGATGAACGTACACGTGCATGTGTTCCTATTATCCAATGGGATGGATACTATGATGCACTCGTATGGATGAATGATGCTTACAATAAGCGCTGGATTGATCCTGATTTTATTGCAGACACAGACACTTCTTACAAACTGCTAAATAATCACATCGTTACTAGCCGCTGTGGATACTGGACTCACGATTCATGGTATGGTGTCGCGAAAGATGGCGTTTTTGAGCAGCTTTACAAGGAAAACCCCAATGCTGAAATCGTAGCATTTCAGCTCGATAATGTACACGGCAAGCAAATGACCTGGACATATGCTCCTACAGGCATGTGCATATATGTGCCTGCGACTTCTACCAAAGAACAAGCCATTGCCGCTGTAAAGTATCTCAACTTTTTGGCAGACTACAATACCCATGTCACGCTTACCTATGGATTTGAAGGTGAGCATTACGAGATTGTGGACGGGGCTCCTCAGTACATTGATCTTGACTACCAGGCTTCAGACATGATTTCTACAAATGACCTTGCCATCATGTTTAATGGCGATTTTACATATGGTGAAAAGATGATTGTTCTTGCCTGCCCGGAATCCACCAGAGAGTTGCGCGCTACCTTGTTGAAGATTGCCTTGGTTGGCGGATATGTTGATTATAGCTTTGATCGGCCAATTCTATCTGTTGGAGAGCATGGGGGCAATCTTAGTTCAAAGGGTGGTGAGTTGCTCGCGGAATGCATCATGTGCAAACCCGAATTGCTCAAGACAACTTTTGAAACCAAGGTTAATGAGTACATGAATTCCGGTGGTACAGAAGTCATGGACGAAAAGTTTGCAGCCTATGATGATATGAACAAGTAACACCAATAACAATCAAACCGGGAGAAGTGCAATTGCTTGTGCTTTTCCCGGTGCAACTATTGAACGTTCATTCAGGCTGCGGAGACAACCCCTCCAATTAAGCAGCTTAATGCGAAAGTGTCTTCTGCGTAGTTTTTTCAGTGCTCGCGAACAAATCTGATATGCCTCCGCATCCATTTGAACCATGGTATGGAGCGCTTTTTTCGGGCTATGATAGTACAGTCATTTGACATCGAAATAGATTTCCAGGCTATCAATAATCGACACTATCGATAATATCTTTCTATATTCCCGCGGAATGTACGCGCAAGCATTTTTTGCACTGGCGATTTGCTGTGAAATCTCGTTTAACCTGAGTATCTTCAATAAAAATAAGCACCCGATTTTTAGGATTCTGCTAGCCCACTTTTTGTCTCCAAATATTATCTATTTGAGAGGTTTCTCATCCAGGGCAGTCGCTTATGAAAAAGTTACGGGCAATATGACGTGAGGGGAAGGTTCAGAGGGAACGTTTCTCAATTCGCAATAGTCGGCTGTCTGCGCGCCGGAGGCGGCGCTTGTCATCTTGCTTTGATCATTGGATGGGTGGCTTGCTTCATCCCGTACAGCGGACGGCGGCATTTCGTCCCCGTGCGAAGGGAATGCTTTCCTGTTATTCTCGCAGCTGTTCTTAGAGCAAATTACGCCATTGTGGCGCACAAAGTAGCGCAGGATTTTTGTCGCTGGCAAGGAGCGTGAACGCAGGCGTAGCAGCGCTACGTCAAGTGAACAGCGACGCAGCCAGAGGCAAAAAGACAAGTATGCGACTGCGCCATGATAAGTGAATTTGCTCTAAGACACAGCGAAAACTGCAGCCCGTTGCGAAACTTGTTTCGTACCGAGGGCAATCCGTAAGTGACTGCCCTGAGTTACAAGCGTACGTAGTAGTAGTTTTGTTTTCGATTATATCCATGGTATAATCAGAGCCAACTGCTGGCACGCTGGCACGGCGGCGAAGGGGGTATGCATGTACACAGCGGATCGGTGGACGGATTTTGAGGTGCTGGACACCGGCGATGGGCTGAAGTTAGAGCGTTGGGGCAATATCCGCCTGTCCCGCCCCGACCCGCAGGTGATCTGGCCCAAAGCACAGCCCCAACTGTGGGCTGAGGCGGACGCTGTGTACGAGCGGTCCAGCCGCGGCGGCGGGGCGTGGGTATTCCACCGCAAGCTGCCGGAGCGCTGGACGGTACGCTATGGCGCGCTGCGTTTTTTTGTGCGTCCAACCGGCTTCAAGCACACCGGGCTGTTTCCGGAGCAGGCGGTCAACTGGGACTGGATGCAGTCGCTGATCGCCGGGCGCCGCGGCGTCAGGGTGCTGAACCTGTTTGCTTATACAGGCGGCGCCTCCATGGCTTGCGCAGCCGCCGGCGCCCACGTGACGCACGTGGACGCAGCCAAGGGGATTACGCAGTGGGCCAAGGAAAACCGTGAGCTCAGCGGCTTGGATGAAACGTCATTCCGCTTCATCGTCGAGGATGCCATGGCGTTTGTGCGCCGCGAAGCGCGGCGCGGCAACTGCTACGACGGCATCCTGATGGATCCGCCCAGCTACGGCCGGGGGCCCGGTGGCGAGGTGTGGAAGTTAGAGGACGAGCTGTACAACCTGGCTGACGCCTGCGCCGCGCTGCTGAGCGACAGCCCGTTGTTTTTTCTGATCAATGGCTACACGACCGGTTTTCAGCCCTCGGTGCTGCGCACCATTGTGGAGCGTACGGTGGTGCCCAGGCACGCCGGCAGGGTGGATGCCGGCGAGGTGGCGCTGCCGGTTTCCTCCGGCGGCATCCTGCCCTGTGGCACGAGCGCCAGGTGGCAGGCAACATAATTAAGACGGAAAGGCTTTCCATGTTTTCAACGCCTGCAATTGCTTATGAGGACAACCACCTGCTCGTCGCCCTGAAGGAGCCCAACCTCCTCACCCAGGGCGACCGGACAGGTGATGCGGACATGTTGTCCCTTTTAAAGCGCTATATCAAAGAAAAGTACGACAAGCCCGGCGACGTCTACCTGGGCTTGGTGCACCGCATGGACAGGCCGGTGGGCGGCTTGCTGTGCTTTGCGCGCACCAGCAAGGCTGCAGCCCGGCTCAGCGCGCAGCTCAGGGACAATGTCCTCCTCCGCGAGTATGTCTGCGTATGCGCGGGCAGCGCGCCGGACAACTTCACCCTGCGCGATTTTTTGGTCAAGGATTCGGAAGCCAACACCGTCAGGCGCGTGCCCTCCTACCTCAGGCAGGGCCGGGAAGCCATCCTGCACGCTAAAACTGTCGTCAGGATGGACGGCAAATCCCTGGTTGTTGTACGGCTGGAGACAGGCCGCGCGCATCAAATCCGCGTGCAGCTGTCCGGCGCCGGGTTTCCCATCTTAGGCGACCAGCGCTATGGCAGCGGCAAAAAAATGCAGATTGCGCTGTGGGGCATGCGGTTGTCGCTCAGGCACCCCATCACGGACCAAAGCATGGTGTTCATCGCGCCGCCGCCGGACAGCGGCGCCTGGGCAGCGTTTAAGCGGGAAATCGACGGTTTGAAAAAGATATGGCCCGATATCCCGCCCACCGCCTGAGGCAGTTGCATGCAGAACACGGCTTCCTTTACGCTGCTGAAAACCTGCGCGCAGTCCGGCGCGCGCCTGGGCGTGCTGCACACAGCGCACGGTGATGTTCCCACGCCCATCTATATGCCCGTGGGCACCCAGGCCTGCGTCAAAGCCATGACGCCGCATGAGTTGCGCGACATCGGCACCCATATCCTGCTGTCGAATACCTACCACCTGCACCTGCGCCCTGGCGAAGACATCGTCGCCCGCGCGGGGGGGCTGCACCGCTTCATGGGCTGGGATGGCCCCATCCTGACCGACAGCGGCGGTTTTCAGGTGTTTTCGCTGGCCGGGCTTCGGAAGATCACCGAGGACGGCGTCAGCTTTCAAAGTCACATCGACGGCAGCCAGCTGTTCATGTCGCCGGAGTCGTCCATGGCCATCCAGGAGGCGCTGGGCGCCGACGTTGCGATGGCTTTTGATGTGTGTGCGCCCTACCCTTGTGATGATGCCGCTGCCCGGGATGCCATGGAGCGCACGCACCGCTGGGCGCTGCGCTGCCGTGAGGCGCACACCCGGCCTGACCAGCTGCTGTTTGGCATCGTCCAGGGCTCGGTCTATGAGGACCTGCGCCTGGACAGCGTCAAGGCGCTCCGGGACATGGATTTTCCGGGCTACGGCATCGGCGGCTTGTCGGTGGGCGAGCCCAAGGACGTCATGTACCGGATGCTGGATCATATCCGGCCGCATCTGCCGGAAACAAAGCCCCGCTACCTGATGGGGGTGGGCACGGCGGATTGCCTGCTGGAAGGCGTGCTGCGGGGCATCGATATGTTCGACTGCGTGCTGGCTACCCGCATCGCCAGAAATGGCACGGCGCTTACGGATGAGGGCAGGCTGGTGCTGCGCAACGCACCATATGCGGACGACTTCACCCCCATCGAGGCAGGGTGCGACTGTTACGCCTGCCGGCATCACACCCGCGCCTATATCCGCCACCTGATCAAGGCCGGGGAGATCACCGGCGCCAGGCTGATCACCATCCACAACCTCCGCTACCTGCTGCGCCTGATGGAGCAGGTGCGCGAAGCCATCCTGCACGACCGGTTTTTAGACTTTATGCGCGATTTTTACGGGCGCTATAACATGGCAGCGTCGTTCAATCGCGGCGGGGAGACATAGATGGCTGCCCCCCACATACAGCTTGATCATGTCACATACCGGTACAGCCCGGAGGCACCGCCTGCAGTGAAGGATTTCACCCTGCACATCGCGCGCGGCGAGTTTGTGGCACTGCTGGGGCACAACGGCTCGGGCAAGTCCACGGTGGCCAAATTAATCAACGGCTTGTACCAGCCTTCGGAGGGCACGGTGTTGGTTAGTGGCATGGACACAGCGGACGCCCGGCACACCTGGGACATCCGCCGCCGCGCCGGCATGGTGTTTCAAAACCCCGACAACCAGATCGTGGGCACCCGGGTGGAAGATGACGTCGCCTTCGGCATGGAAAACATCGGCGTCCCCGCGGACGAGATGCCCGGGCGGATCGCGCAGGCGCTGGCAGCCGTCAACATGACAGCGTTTGCTGACCGCGCGCCCCACCTGCTGTCGGGCGGCCAGAAGCAGCGCGTGGCCATTGCAGGCATCCTGGCCATGCAGCCTGAAGCGCTGATCCTTGATGAGGCGACCGCCATGCTGGACCCCTCGGGCCGCCGCGATGTGCTGGAAACAGTGCGCCATCTTAATGAGGAACAGGGCATCACGGTGGTATGGATCACGCACTTTATGGAGGAAGCGGTGCCTGCCGGGCGCGTGGTGGTGATGCACGGCGGAGAGCTGGCCATGGACGGCACCCCGCGTGAGGTGTTCAGCCAGGTAGACCGCATCCGTTCCTACCGGCTGGACGTGCCGCCCATGACCCGGCTGGCAGCTGACCTGGCTGGACGTGGCATTGGCATCAACCCCAACGTGCTGAGCATTGACGACATGCTGGAGGAGGTGGTGCGGCTTGCCCATCACCGTTGAAAATCTGACGCACACCTACCAGCAGGGCAGCCCGTTTCAGGCAACCGCCATCCGCGACATATCGCTGACCATCCGGGATGGCGAGGCGCTGGCGCTGATCGGGCACACGGGTTCGGGCAAGTCGACGCTGGCGCAGCACCTCAACGCACTGCTGACGCCGACATCAGGCCGCGTGCTGCTGGACGGCAGGGATATCAACAGCAGGGAAGTGTCCAAGCGCGCTGTGCGCTTCGAGGTGGGGTTGGTGTTTCAATACCCTGAGCACCAGCTGTTTGAGGAGACCGTGGCGCGCGACATCGGCTTTGGCCCCCGCAACATGGACCTTTCGGAGGCCGAGGTGGACGCCCGCGTGCGCGCAGCCATGGACATGGTGGGCTTGTCCTATGAAACGATGAAGGACAAATCACCCTTCGAGCTGTCGGGTGGGCAGATGCGCCGCGTTGCGCTGGCCGGCGTGCTGGCGATGCGCCCCCGCATCCTGGTGCTGGACGAGCCGACGGCCGGGCTGGACCCCCGGGCCAGGGACTATTTGCTCGGCGATATCGCCAGGCTGCACAGCGACGGCACAACGGTGGTGATGATATCGCACAGTATGGACGACGTGGCCCGGCTGGCTACGCGCGTGGCGGTGTTGGAGCAGGGCAGGCTGGTCATGGAGGGCGCGCCGGGCGATGTGTTCATGCAGGTGGACAGGCTGGGCGCCATGGGGCTGGATGTGCCGGCAGCCAGCCGCTTGGTGCACGGGCTGCGCGCGCGGGGCATCGACCTGCCGGACTGCTGCCTGCTGGATGAACTGGCGGATTTATTGGAAAAGCTGCTGAAGGGAGGGACAGGCCATGCTTCGTGACATCACGCTGGGCCAGTACTATCCCATCGACAGCCCCATCCACAGGCTGGACCCCCGGGCTAAAATCCTGCTGACGGTGGGGTTCATCGTGGCGGTGTTTCTGGTGGGCTCGCTGCCTGGCTACATTCCCATCGTTTTGTTTTTGGTGCTGGTGGTGCGGCTGAGCCGGCTGCCGGTCAATATGATGCTGCGCTCGCTGAAGCCGCTGAGAATCCTGTTGGTGTTCACCTTTGTGCTCAACATGTTTTTCGGCACAGGTGAGCGGGAGCTGTTTCGCCTGGGGTTCATCGTGGTCAAGGAGGATGGCTTGATGAACGCGGTGCGGTTTTCCGCCCGCCTGATCTTCCTGGTGGTGGGCAGCAGCGTGCTGACGCTGACCACAGCGCCTGTCACGCTGACCGACGGGCTGGAGCGCCTGGCGTCGCCGCTGAAGCGCATCGGGTTTCCGGCGCATGAAATGGCGATGATGATGACCATTGCGCTGCGCTTTATTCCCACGCTGACCGAGGAAGCCGACAAGATCATGAAGGCGCAGTCAGCCCGCGGGGCGGATTTTTCCACCGGCAACCTGAAGGCGCGCGCCAAGGCGATGATCCCGCTGCTGGTGCCGCTGTTTGTCAGCGCGTTTCGCCGGGCGGGTGACCTGGCCATGGCGATGGAGGCGCGCTGCTACCATGGCGGCGAAGGGCGCACCAGGCTGCACGTGCTGCGCTACAGGCGGGGAGATGCTGTTGCCTTTGGCGCCATGGCGCTGTTAATCGCGGTGGTCGTCCTGCAGGGACGGCTGCAGTGAGGCGGGGCGTATGCGCATTTTGCTGACGTTGGAGTATGATGGCACGGACTATGCCGGTTGGCAGCGGCAGCTCAACGGCCCCAGCGTGCAGGAAACCTTAGAGGATGCGCTGCGACGGGCGACAGGCACGGATACGCGCATCACGGGCGCCAGCCGCACCGATGCCGGTGTCCACGCGCTGGGTCAGCGCGCGCATTTTGACACCGCCAGCAGCATCCCCCCGGACAGGTACCCCTTGGTGCTGGGCACCCTGCTGCCACAGGACATCGCGGTCACCCAATCGGTGGCTGTTCCGGACAGCGTGCACGCGCGTTTCTCGGCAAAAGGCAAGGAATATACCTACCGGATATTAAACCGCCGCAGCCCCAGCGCGCTGCGGCGCCGTTTTACGGCGCATGTGCCCGTGCTGCTGTGCTTTGAAGCGATGATGCAGGCGCTGCCCATGCTGGAGGGCACGCATGATTTTGCTGCGTTTGCGGCGGCAGGCGGCAGCCAGAAGACCACCGTGCGCAGGATCGACCGGATCAACCTTGTCCGGCAGGGGGATGAGATCATCCTCACGGTCGCAGGCAACGCCTTTTTATATAACATGGTCCGCATCATCGCCGGCACCCTGATCGACATCGGCAAGGGTAGATTGGACGCCGGCTGCGTCGCCCGGGCTATTGAAACAGGGGACAGGCTTCAGCTTGGCGCAACGGCGCCCGCCTGCGGTTTGGAGCTGACCCGGGTGTTCTATGAGGGTGGGCTGTGAACGCTTCTGCGCCGGCTCCGGCGTTGCGGGTATCGGTGCGCGCGCTGGTGGCGTTTTCCATCTTCGGGCCTGACATCACCCCGATGAACCGCAGCGACCTGGAAGCGGGCACGCGCGCGCACCTGCTGTGGCAGGGCGACAGCGAGCTGAAGAGCGAAACGCCGGTTGCCTGGGAAGGCGAGGTGGGCGGTCTGCGCTTTGTCGTGTCCGGGCGCATGGATCTGTATGACCCGCTGGCGAAGCCGCCCCGGGTGGAGGAGATCAAGCTGCTCCGCGGCGACCCGCTGGCCGAGGCGCTGCCGGCACACCGCGCGCAGGCTGTCTGCTATGCTTTCATGCTGGCCGAGCGAGACGGGCTGGACGAGGTCAGGGTATGCATCAGCTACGTTGGGGAAGAGGGCGCGCTGGTCTGCGAGTTTGCCGAAACGCTGCGCCGGGATGCCCTCCGGGAGGCGTTTTACGCGCTGCTGCTGCCGTATGCCGCCTGGCAGGCCCGGCTGTCAGCGCACCGGGAAAGGCGGAACGCTTCCATCGCAGCGCTACCGTTTCCATATCCATCCTACCGGCCGGGTCAGCGCGAGCTGGCTGCGCAGGTGTACACTGCCATTGCCCGCGGCAGGCGGCTGTACGCGGCTGTGCCAACGGGGGCTGGCAAAAGCGCGGCTGTGCTGTACCCTGCTGTCAAGGCGCTGGGCATGGGGCTGACAGGGCAGCTGTTTTACCTGACGGCGCGGACGACGGCGCGGCGCGCGGCACTGAATGAAATTGCGCTGATGCGGAGCCAGGGGCTGGAGATTCACGCGCTGACGCTCAACGCGAAGGAAAAGCTGTGCCCTCATGACAGCATGCGCTGCAGCCCTGAGCACTGCAGCCGAGCGGCGGGGCAGTATGTCAGGCAGCCCAACGCGCTGGAGGAGGCGCTGACCCAAGCTGACTGGGATACCGGCAGCGTGCTGGACATGGCGGACAGGCACCACCTCTGTCCGTTCGAGTTCAGCCTGTGCCTGGCTGAAGAAGCCGACATCGTGATATGCGATTATAACTACGCCTTTGACCCTAAAATCATGATCAGGCGGATCTTCCAGCAGCCCGGCAGCGTTACGCTGCTGATGGATGAAGCCCACAACATGCCCGGTCGCGTGCGGGACATGCTGTCAGGAGCGCTGTCCAGCGCAGAATGGGCGGCATTCCGCCGGGAGGATGGCAAACTGCATGGGCGAAAGACGGCTGTGTACCGCGCCGCGGGCAGGCTGATCGCAGCGCTGCGCAGCCTTGAGCCCGATGCGGAGGACATGCCGGATGGCGTGCTGGACAGCGCCGAAGCCTTTAAGGACGCGTTGTTTGAAGAGGGCGTCCCCTGGTGCGGCAGCCGGTTGCCGCTGGAGCTGCTCTCCTTTCTGGTTGCCGCGGGGCGCAGGAAGGAAACGCCTGAGCATTACAAGCTGATTGTTGAACAGCAGGGCAGGGAGCGTTTGCTCAGGCTGTTTTGCCTGGACATCACGGACCATATCGCAGCGGTAACAAAGAAGATGCGGGGATGCGTGTTTTTCTCCGCCACCCTCAGGCCGCTGGAGGAGACGCGCAGGCTGCTGGGCGGCAGCGGGGAGGACGCGTGCTTTTCGCTGCCTTCGCCTTTTCCGCCCGACAACCTGCTGGTGCTGCAGCTCTCCGTCAATACCAGGTACGTTGCCCGGCAGGACACCGCGCAGGACATCGCGGATGCTGTGGCAGGCATGTACCTGGCGCATCCGGGCAAATACATTGTGTTTTTCCCGTCCTATGCCTACCTGCGCATGGTGCAGGGGCTGCTGGCGGCATGGGCTTCCGCGCTGCCGCTGCATGTGCAGGACAGCGGCATGGACGCCGCCGCTCGCAGCAGCTTTTTAGCGCGCTTCACGGACAGCACCGAGCCGCTGCTGGCGCTGTGCGTGCTGGGCGGTGTGTTTGCTGAGGGCATCGACCTGCCGGGCCTGGCGTTGATCGGCGTGTGCGTGGTGGGCGTGGGCTTGCCGCAGGTCAATGGCGAAAACGAAGCGCTGCGCGCGTATTACCAGCTGGCGTTTGGCAGCGGCTATGGCTTTGCCTACCGCTACCCCGGCATGCACAAGGTGCTGCAGGCGGCGGGGCGCGTGATCCGCTCTGAGGAGGACCGGGGCGTCGTGCTGTTGCTGGACGACCGCTATGCTCAGGCTACCTACCGCGAGCTGCTGCCCGAGCACTACCGCGTGCGCACGCTGCGGGCTGCCGGCGACATCGGGGATGCCGTGCGGGCGTTTTGGTCTTGACGTATATAGCCTGTTTGATGATAATATGATGTGGCAAGAAACAGCAGAAAGGGAGGGGAGACAGTGGTGGAGCTGCCGCAGCATCGTCTTGGCGATATACAGCGCAAGGTGCTGACCCTGCACGCGCTGGAGCGTTTGGGTGCGTGCGGCAATCTGCAGCTGATCGCCTTCATGGCGGAGTATGATTTGATGAACTACTTCGACCTGCAGACGGCGCTGTTCGACCTGCGCGAAGCCGGCCAGGTGGAGCGGACGCGCCTGCCGGCGGATGATGTGTACGACATCACACCCGCTGGCCGGGAGACATTGGGCCTGTTCGCATCCCGTGTGGCCGACAGCGTGCTGCGCGCGGTGGACGAGGCCGCGCCCGGTTTTCGCGAGAGGATCCGCCGCGAGCGCGAGCTGTCCGCGGTGATATCGCACGAGGGTGGCAACGAATACCATGTCGTGCTGCGCATCGTTGAGCAGCAGATGCCGCTGATGACCATCGACCTGAGCCTGCCCACGGCTGAGCTGGCCGCCGTGTTCCGGGACAACTGGGCCGATAAGGCCAGGAAGGTGTATGACGCTGTCATCCGGGAACTGTCCGGCAGGGAAGAGGCATGATGGTCTGGGCAGTGATTGCTGCGGCCGGTGTCGGTGCCCGCATGGGAGCGGAGATGAACAAAACTCTGCTGCCGCTGGGCGGCGTGCCGGCCATCAGCTACAGCGTGCGCACGCTGAAGGCGGTGTGCGACGGCGTGGTGCTGGCCGTCTGCGAGGAGGAGCAGCCGTTGTTTGAGGCGGCGCTGCGCGAACAGGGCTTGTCGGTCGACCTGTATGCCTTGGGCGGGCAAACCAGGCAGGACACCGTACAGAACGCCCTGGCGTGCCTGCCGGAGGCTTGCGGCATCGTGCTGGTGCATGACGGCGCGCGCCCTTTGGCATCGCAGGCGCTGATCCGCCGCGTGATCGACAGCGCCAGAACCTTAGGGTCCGGCGTGCCGGCGCTGCCCCTTTTCGATACGATCAAACATCTGGCGCCCGACGGGCGCAGCGGGGGCACGGCGCTGCGCGACTCGCTGCGCGCTGTGCAGACGCCCCAGGGCTTTCAAAAGCGCCTGCTGCTGCAGGCATATGCCACGGGCTGGCATAGCGAGGCCACCGACGAGGCGGCGCTGTGCGAAAAAGCCGGCATCCCGGTATACTTTGTGGAAGGGGAGCGGCGCAACATCAAGCTGACGGTACCGGAGGACAGGGCATTGGCGGAGCTGTATGTGCGGGGTTTGGGCGAGGTGCGGTGCGGGTTTGGCTATGACGCCCACAGGCTGGCGGAGGGCCGACCGCTGGTGCTGTGTGGGGTGACCGTGCCGCACGAGAAGGGGCTATTGGGTCACAGCGACGCCGACGCCGGGCTGCACGCGCTGATCGATGCGCTATTAGGCGCCGCGGCGCTGGGCGACATCGGCACCCACTTTCCCGACAGCGACGAGCGCTGGCGGGGCGCCTGCTCAGCCGACCTGCTGCGGCGCACGGTTGCTATCTTGGCAGAAGCCGGGTTCAGCCCGCGGGGCTGCGACATTACCCTCGTGCTGCAGCGCCCCCGCCTGGCGCCATATATCGGGGCCATGCGCGGCCATGTGGCCGGCGCTCTGGGCCTCTGTGAGAGCCATATATCCATTAAAGCCAAAACCACCGAGGGCATGGGCTTTGAAGGTGCAGGCGAGGGTGTCAGCGCCTATGCGTCGGCTACGGTGATCCAACGTATGCCCTAAGGCGCCCGCGGAAGTGGCTGCGGGTCGAACAGGCAAACAAACCTGGAGGATAAAAACATGCTGATGAACAAATCAATCTGGCTGGGCACCTCGCAGGAGGGCCCTGTCTGCATGCTGCCGGAGCTGGCCAACCGGCATGGGCTGATCTCCGGCGCCACCGGCACCGGCAAAACCGTGACGCTGCAGGTGCTTGCCGAAGGGTTTTCGGAGTTGGGCGTGCCCGTGTTCATGGCTGATGTGAAGGGCGACCTGGCGGGGCTTGCCAGGCCTGGCGAAATGAACGACAGGATCAGCGCGCGCCTGGAACAGTGCGGCGTGTCGCAATACACCGGACAGGCCTACCCGGTGACCTTCTGGGATGTGTACGGCGAAACCGGGCATCCCGTGCGCGCTACGGTCAGCGAGATGGGGCCGCTGCTGCTGTCGCGCATGCTGCGGCTGAACGAAACGCAGGCCGGCGTGCTGCACTTAGTGTTCCGGGTGGCTGATGATGAAGGCATGCTGCTGATCGACCTGAAGGACCTGCGGGCCATGCTGGCGTATGTGGGCGAAAACGCCGCCGCCTACACGCTGCAGTACGGCAACATCACCAAGGCCAGCGTCGGCGCCATCCAGCGCGCCATCGCTGTGCTGGAGGACCAGGGCGGCAACATATTCTTCGGCGAGCCGGCGCTTCATATCAACGACTGGTTTGTGCGCGACGGGGAAGGCCGCGGCATGATCAATATCCTCTCGGCGGACCAGCTGTTCCTGAGGCCGGCCATGTATTCCGCCTTCATGCTGTGGATGCTGGGCGAGATATACGAGCTGCTGCCCGAGCAGGGCGACAGCGGTCTGCCCCGCATGGTGTTCTTCTTTGATGAGGCGCACCTGCTGTTTGAGGATTGCCCGCGCGAATTGCTGGACAAGGTGCAGCTGACCATCCGGCTGATCCGCTCCAAGGGGGTGGGCGTGTTCTTCATCACGCAAAACCCGGCGGATGTGCCCTCTGGCGTGCTGTCGCAGCTGGCGGGCCGGGTGCAGCATGCGCTGCGCGCGTTTACGCCGCAGGAGCAGAAGGTCATCAAAACCGTTGCCGAAACCTTCCGCCCCAACCCGCAGTTCGACACGGAGGAGGCCATCATGAGCCTGGGCACAGGCGAGGCGCTGCTGTCGTTTTTGCAGCAGGACGGCGCCCCCTCCGTTACCCAGCGGGCCATGATCCTGCCGCCTCAATCCAGCATCGGCGCCATCTCCCCGTCCCTTCGGCAGACCATTCTGGACACCAGCGACATCCAGGGCAAGTATGAAACCATGTTCGACAGGGAGAGCGCCTATGAGGTGCTCTCGGGCAAGTTCGCTTCCTTTGGCGTCGTTGAAACCAGCGTCGTCGAGCAGGTGATGGAGGCAGAGCCGGTCCAGGCGGCGCCGCAAGCCCGCAAGGCAACCTTCAAGGTGTATGACCCCGCGGCCGGCGGCTATGTCGACCGCGAGGTGGATTTGCCGCAGCCCGCGCAGGCTGCCTCCGCGCCGCCCGTCCGGCAGGAGCTTGCCAGGCACCAGCCGCAGGCGCCTGCCGTGCAGGAGAAGCCGCCTGTGCTGGTGTACAACCCCCAAACCGGCCGGTATGAGCCGCAGCCGGCGGACAGGTTTGCTTCGCCCAAACAGCCAGCTAAGAGGGCGGCGCGCAGGGAAAAGTCCACCGCAGAAAAAATGCTGGACAACTTCACCCGATCCACCGCCAGCGGCGCAGGCTATGCGGTTGGCCGCACCATCACCAGGAATGTGCTGGGCATGTTCGGCATCAAATAATCCCCGGGGCCGTGCATGGGCGCGGCCCGTTAAATTTAAAACCGGAGGACACAGCCATGAAAAGAAGAATCGGTATCCTGACCAGCGGCGGCGACTGCCCTGGCCTCAACGCGGCGATCAGGGGCGTGGTACGCTCGGCTTACAGCCTGTTTGACGCCGAAATCATCGGCATACGCGACGGTTTCCGCGGCTTGATCTATGGTGATTATCAAATCATGGAGCAATCCCAGTTTTCCAACATCCTTACCCGCGGCGGCACCATTTTAGGCACCAGCCGCCAGCCCTTCCGCGACATGCGCGTTGTTGGCGATGACAATGTGGACAAGGTCAGCGAAATGAAGCGGAATTACCGGGCCATGGGCCTGGACTGCATCGTGACGCTGGGCGGCAACGGCACGCATAAAACGGCTAACCTGCTCCATGAAGAGGGTATGAACGTCATCGGCCTGCCCAAGACCATCGACAACGATATCTATGGCACGGACTTTACCTTTGGCTTCCACACGGCGGTGGAAATTGCCACCGATGTCGTCGACCGCATCCACACCACGGCAGCCAGCCACGGCCGCTGCATGGTGATCGAGCTGATGGGCAACAAAGCAGGCTGGCTGACGCTGTACGCGGGCATGGCCGGCGGCGCCGATGTCATCCTGTTGCCCGAAATCCCCTATGACATCGAGAAGGTAGCCCAGGTGGTGGAGACCCGCGCGCGCCTGAGAAAATCCTTCTCCATCATCGCGGTGGCTGAGGGCGCCCTGGACAAGGACGAAAGCGAGATGAAGCGCAAGGATCGGGAGGCAGCCCGTACCTCCAGCGAGTACAACAGCATTTCACAACGGATCGCTGCGCAGATTGAGGAATTGTGCGGCGTGGAAACGCGCACCGTGGTGCCTGGCCACATCCAGCGCGGCGGTTCCCCCTGCGCGTATGACCGCGTGCTGTCCACGCGGTTTGGCGCGCGCGCCGCTGAATTGATCCGGGACGAGGTGTATGGCGTTTCGGTGGCGTTGAAGGGCAACAAGATTACCCACAACCCCCTGGAAGAGGTCGCCGGCATCACCAGGGGCGTTGAGCCCGATGATGAAGTGGTCACTGCCGCGCGTGAAATCGGGATTGTCTTTGGCGATTGACCATGCATGAAACGGCGTGCTTAATCCGTTTCATACATGACAGGAGGGTTTGAGTATGTGGATTTGTACGCGCTGCCAGACGTCCAACGAGGAGGGCTATGCCCGCTGCATTCAATGCGGCGCTTCCCGGAGCGCCAGGCGCTTTGGGGCGGGCACGCCCATTCCCGCGCCTTCGGTGTCCGAGGCGCCCCCGGCAGGCGCCGCGCCGCAGGTGCGGCAGGTGGAGGCGCCGCCGGCACGCGCGCCCCGCGCCCAGCATGCGGACGCGCCTGCTGCCCATTCCCTGCCCTATGAGAAGCGCGTGGTGCGCTGCGCCATCGGCAGGTGGCTGGTGGCGTTTGGGCTGATCCTGGCGTTTGTGATGCCCCTTCTGGCGCTGCTGCTGGCGGTGACCAGACAGGAGGCGGTCAAGCCCACGGTGATGTCGGTCTACTTCCCGCAGGACGCTGCCATACCGCCCGTTTTGGACAGCGTGGCGTATTGGCTGACGGCGCTGCTGGCCGCCTTGCTGGCTGCCCTGCCCGGGCTGAGCGCAGCCGGGATGGGCCGGCTGCTGATCCGGCTGACGCCGCCTGAGAGGAAAAGGCGGGCCGGCTGAAGCGTGCGGAAACCTTTGTAAATTGCGCGTCTGATCGCGCAATTTACTATTAGCTATTAGCTATTGGCGATTTACTATTTTAAATAGTGATTGCTATTTTTCGACGCAGGGGGTATAATGGCGGCGGTTGAAACGGAGGTCTGTGGTTGAAAACCGATGCCAGCCGCAGGCAAAGCGGTCCACGTAAGCCGGGCAATGCCCGGTGATCATGGTGCGGCTTAGAGGTAAGTCCGGCCGGAAAAACCGAGAGGGCGGCGTGAGGGCGCGAAGGCGCATGGCAAAGCCCCAGCCGGCGAGTGTGGGGGAAAAGACCAGGTCAGCGATCGCTTCAACCGATTATTCATTTTCAGGGGGTTTCCATTCATGTACCAAGACAAAACTCTGGTATGCCGTGACTGCGGGCAGGAGTTCGCGTTCACCGCAGGCGAACAGGAATTCTACGCGGAAAGAGGCTTCCAGAACGAGCCGACCCGCTGCAGGGAGTGCCGCCAGGCGCACAAAGCCAACCGCAACGCTGGCCCGCGCGAAATGCACAAAGCCATTTGTGCCAACTGCGGTGCGGACACGCAGGTTCCCTTCCTTCCCAAGAACGACCGTCCCATCTATTGCAGCGAGTGCTACGCCGCCATTCGAAACGGCTAATTCCACGTCTGGTAGATGAGCGCAGCGGGCCTGCCCGCTGACAAAACAGGAGCCGTGTTGTATGCGGCTCCTGTTGTTTTAGGCTCATGCGGTTGTTTCGCGGCCACTTCTGCCGATGATGATCCAGGCGGCAACGCCCAGCGTGATGATCAGAATGAAGATATCGGCGATGATGGGCAGCAGCGACAGGCCCGGTGCGTTTTCATCCCGTTCCCAGCGGCTGACGGTTTTGTCCGACCATTCAGCCGCTCTGCCAGCTCCCGCTGGATCATGCCGTTGGCTTTGCGCAGCACTGCGATAAAGGCACCGATGGACACGCGCAGGGCTTTATTTGTTGCATCAACATGCGACATGAGCGACATGAGCACAAAATTGATTTGACAAGGCTGAATCCTTTGATTATAATAAGCGAGCCTTTTAGGGGCATGGTGTAATGGCAACACGTGGGTCTCCAAAACCTTTGTTGAGGGTTCGAGTCCTTCTGCCCCTGCCAAGTGCTTCCAAATCCGAACCTCTGTACATTTTCGTGAACGGAATCCTCGGATGCGTCTTTAGACGGTGAAGCAAACCCAGTCATTCAGGCTGGGTTTTTTCGTCATTCTAAGTCGCGTTTTCTTTCTCTTGCTGTTCCGCTTTTTCTTTTTCTTGTTGTTCTATTAGCCATTCCAAAACCGCCTCACATACAGTCGCAGCAATCGTTTCGGCTACCTCAGGTGGTATTAAGCTGATATCTACTTTTGGCATCTGATTCATATATTCCAGCTTTCTACTCATGGGTATCTCGCCTCCTTTAGGATATTTTACCCCTTGTGCGAAAATCTAATCACTAATCCTCTTATAGAAAAATAACCTGTTCCGTTATTTTCTCACAATTTGCAGACCTTTTACGGTGAAAGTGATAGAAACTACCGTAAAGGAGCATGGGCCATGATAAGAATTTTACTGTCCACGCGACTTGGCGAGTTGCGCTGGACGCAGGCCGATCTCGCACGAAAGACCGGGATACGGCCTTCCACAATCAATGAGATGTACCATGAAATGTGTGACCGTGTAAACCTTGACCATCTGGACCTGATATGCGAAGCACTCGGCTGTGATCTGTCAGATATTATCATCAGGGTCCCCAATCCAGAACCAAGAATCAGTCACTCACGCTCAGGAGCAAAACTCCGGGACAAGGAAGAGTAGGCAATCTCTATCGCAGAAAGGCGCTCATTTTAATTTGAGCGTCTTTTTCTGTTGCATAGTTTCCTATTCGCATAAGCATTAAAGGCTTAGAATCGCTGTTGCAACTCGCCATGGCAACAACTTTCATACATGCTATTCGAGCAACGCAAAAAAAGGCCGCCCCCACAAAGGGAGCGGCCTCTTGGCGGTGGTATCAAATGATACCTATTCGGTTAATGGATGTTTCCTGTATTTACGTTGCCTGCCGGGGTAGAGGCTGCGCCGATTGTTTGTTCATACCCCTTCATGCTGGCCCACCAGACAAGCAACGCGTTCCCTGGCAAGATGAGTATGTCTGCCACCTCAAAGGGCAAGCTGAAAATCAACTTGGCCACCACAGTCACCACAGCAGCCACAATAAAGGCCATCGTCCGTATAGCGGTGACTTCCGAGTTTCGCATAAACAGCATCTTTATGCCTTGCGTTAAAATTGCAGTCAGCAGCACCATGCCGGCCATGGTGGCCAGCACTTCTTTGGTGAGTAACTGTGTGAGGTCAGGTGATGCGCTTTCAGCCGGCACGGCGTCCACCGCCTCTGCCATCGCCATGGGCATCATCACGAGTAACAAGGCCATCAAGGCCAGAAGAATAACTGCCAGGTATTTTTTCATTTTTTTACTCCTTTCATGTTTAACCTTTGCTCTTCGCTCTCTGGGAGCGCCATAATCTCTGCTTTGTCCTGATCCATCAGAATGTTGTCGGCGGTGTTTCCGTAATTTTCCTTATACAGATCAAACAGGACGGTGATTTTCTCTTTCTGGCTACGGGGACACCATCCATGCTCTTTCACGTACACCAGATAAGCGCTCCCAAGCCGCTCTCGCAGTGTCGCAGCATTGAAGTCTTCAAAACGCTTTTGTCCACATTTGATCTGATCCAAGCTTGTCAGTACGGTACGGCGGAATGGGGGATGCTTTTCCCTCCACTTGTTCCATCCTTTTTTTATGAGTGCTGCTAGCCCCAGAGCTCCGGTAATGGTACCGATGATGGTGCCTGCGTTTTTGAACTGTTCTACCGGGTCAGGGGTTTGCATACATGCGCGGTCCTCCTTTTTTTTAATTTCTTGCAGGGTAGTCATTTACAACACCCCTCTCAAAGCCTCCGCCAAGACTTTGGCCATATCCCGAGGCAGGGCAATGGTCACTGTGTCGGTCGTGCTGTCGCTTTGCGGTGTGGGTTGATAGCTTAGCTTCGCCTGTTCGTCGGCTCCCCAGGCGCCACTTACGGTCAATCCATGCAACCGCTGGTAAGCCATCACAGCGGTTTCTGTCTTCGGGCCAAACTTCCCGTCCGCTCCGTAGGATCCCAGGTCAAACCCTCTGGCCAGCAGGGCGGCCTGCATTTCACGGACAGCCTGGCCGACGCTTCCGCGTCTTAGAATGTTGTTCATCGGTTGTTCACTCCCTCCTATCACAGTTCCTTTGAAGATTGCCCAGTGCGTCCAGCGGCGCTTATCCAGTTTGTTTTCGTGCACGCCACGCCCGCCGTAGCCACCAGCCTGAATTACATTGCCGGTTAGTCCGTCGTAGTAGCCTGTGTGCGCCATCACCAGGTGCCGGGTTTCCGTCTTGTCCTGGTTGAACAGAACGACGGCGGGGGCATCCTCAGGAAGCGTGTCTATGGTCCCGCTGTCCGCCCAATAGCCATAGCGTTTAGGGTTTCCGCTCTGAAAGCCTCTGAGCCACAGGGTGGTAGCTCCGTGGTACAGTTCCAGGCCAAGTATCTCGCCGATGCGTTTCAGCAAGCCGGAACAATCGAAATTGACAGGGCCGGATGCGCTGAACACGTACTTGCCGCCTACTTTGCTTCTGGCATAGTCAGTCATTCGCTCTGCCAGGATTAGGGCTTGGGATTTAACGGTGGCCACTGGTGCAGGCGGGGGATCCGGGTGGGGTATCGCTTGGGGTGCCATCACGTTTGCCGGAACATAGCCGCCTGTGTTCATCAGCGTGGTGCCGGGGTAGTAGAACGCCAGGATGTTCTGATAGCCCACGCCCTGACGCGCTGCGTACATGGCTCCATACTGGCTCATGCCCACACCATGGCCAAACTTGATCTGTTCACCTGCAGCCTTGCGCCGCGCAAGCTCGGCGGTTGTCCAGGGATCGGGCTGCATCGGCAGGTAAGGTTGATCCTTTTCGTTCGGCCATTTGTAGCGTTTGTTCTTGGTCGTGCCGTTGTTTGCGCTTGAGAAGTGTGCGTGCTTGCCAATGGGCTTGTCCTGGTAAGCAAGGATCTGTCCTGTGGTGTCTTCAACGGCTTGGTGTGCGTTGGGGTAATTCTTCCGGTTGGTCATTCTGGCCGCGATAAATGCCTGGTCGCTGCCGCCTGAGTCAGAGATCACCTTGCCATCCCTGGCGCTGGGATAGGCAAAGGTTCTGGCAGCTACTGCCTGGGCTTTGCAGGCTTCCAGAGGCGCATTGCTGATCTCAGAAGAAACAACAGCCTTGATGTAGTCCTCGAATGGCACTGTCACTACATCGCCGGCCTTTTTCCCGAAGTGTGTCAGGTTGCCCTTGAGGCTGAGTTTGACCTTGATGTTCACATGTTCACCTCCACAAATGGGCATCAAAAAACCGCCCTGTTCAGGCGGTTAGGGTCGGTTGGGGTTGGTTAGGGTTTACTCTTGCGCACCAGCACAAAATCCTCCAGTACCTTGCGGCGCAGCGCGTCATTGTCACAGTGCTTCATCAGCCCCAGGTAGCTCACGATGACGCTTAGGCAGTAGTCCTGATCCAGCTCCCCGGTAGCGTAGTGCTCCCGTACGTACCGAAGGTGCTGTTTCATGCGCAGCGATGTGGCCTTGCGCAGCCGGATGCTATCCGGCCATACGCGCCTGCCGACAAACTCCGGACCGTCATCATAGGGCATGACGGTAGTTTTGTTGTTCAGCTGCAGCCCCAGGTTGCACCGCAGGTAGTCATCCATCATGCCCAGGGCTTCCCAGGCTTGCGCCTTGGAGGGCGTCAGGAAAAGCATGTCGTCCATATAACGGATGTAGTAGGGCACCCTGGCCACTCGTTTCATGTAGTGGTCAAGGGGCGTCAGCACCACATTGGCCGTTACCTGGCTGATCAGCGAGCCTACCTGCATACCGATGCCCTGGATCCGCTCTGCCTCCGCCACATCGCCTACTTCCAGGGGAAGGCCGAATGCGCGGCCATCACCACGGATTGCCGTTTCCAGGAACCACATCATGTCCGGATCATCCAGCGGCCGGCCCAGCTCCCGCAGTTGTACATCCACAGGTACTCTGAAAAAGAACTTGCTGATATCAGCCTTGGCCAACCACCACTTGGGGCCGGGTTTGTTGCGCACCAGCTGCAACCAGTATTGGAGTTGCTGGACGGCTTTCAACGTTCCTCGCCCGGGGATTGATCCGTAGGAGTGCTCATAGAAGCTTTTTGAGTAGATGGGCCACAGCACATTGTAGGCCGCGCAGTTGATGACGCGGTCCTTGAATGGCAGCGCCAGGATGATGCGTTTCTTCGGGAAGTACTCGTAGAACTCCCGCATTTCCGTGATGCGGTAGCTCTTGTGTTTCAGGTGCTCAATACCGTTGATGAGGTTTTCCTCCAGGTTGGCGCTATACGCTAACACCTCCGGCTTGTAGCGCTTATCGCGTCTGGCAAGCCGGTATCCGTCATAGTGATTTTCAAACTCGACAAATCGCTTGAACACATCACGGTGTTTTTGCATAGTGCCTCCCTGGAGGTGCCGCGCTTGACAGCGTTAGCGGCCTTCACGGCTGATACCTTTTTCTGCCTGCAATCTTGCAGACCGAGGGAACGGATCCCTTTACCTACACACAGCGCTGGCTGAAGCCCTTGGGCTTCCGGCATCTGGCAAATGAGGTAAGTCGGGCCGGGCGCCATAGTTGACGTTCGCGTTGCCGCGGGCGTTGTTCGCGTTCACGTAGCCGAGGCCGGCGTTGGAAGTGTTGTTGTAGTTGCCGCCGCGGCGGGGCCGACACCGATCCATCCCCTATGTCAAGTGGGCTTGGGGCTGTTGACGGATTTCAGCCACCCACCGAGCATCTTGCCTATCTCAACCACCATGCCTGACCATACCTCGTATTTCTTTGTCGGCAGGAAACGCAGCTGATGGGACAGGCGAAGGTAAGCTTTGAGCTTGGCGATTTCCACATCCAGGTCTTGAAGCGTTGTTTTCTTGTAATACTT
This sequence comes from Christensenellales bacterium, assembly GCA_050952845.1. Lineage (GTDB taxonomy): Bacteria > Bacillota > Clostridia > Christensenellales > Aristaeellaceae > JAGVSV01. Next base: position 2,146,429 of record JBMNLP010000001.1, on the reverse strand, counting down.
CTTTTGTGCCTCGATGATCCGCTCAAGCATCGTGTCCATGGTTCGCTTGATATCCGTCACCAGAGCAAACCTTTCGTATCTCGGGTACTGCTGCAGAGCCTGGTATGCGTACTCCATCATGTCCATTACTTTCTGGAGGATCATCAACTCCTGGCTCATGCAACTATCACCCCTTCCGTACGGGTAATCCTATCACGGCTTGTGTTTTTCATCTCTACTTCGTGATGAAATAACGTATTCCGTTAGAGGGTCGGAAAAATCAAATTTTTACTTACGGCTCCGCTATCGCGGAGCCTAACAGTACACAGTTTGGCAGATTACAGTTCTACAAAAGCGGGCCGGGCGCCATAGTAGACGTACGCGAAGCCGCGGGCGTAGTTCGCGTTCACGGAGCCGAGGCCGGCGTTGGAAGCGTTGCCGCAGTCGCCGCCGCGGCGGGGCAAATATTCCGTGCCTTCGTTGTTGCGATAGTAGACACGGCCCTCTGTTGTATCGCTGGCAATTGGGAAGATTCCAAGTTCCTGCAAGATTGCCGGGACGTAAGGCACGCGGGCGGCGTTGGCAGTCAAGTCCTTGAACGGCGCTGTCATATACTCATCCCCAGCGCATCTTGTGGCTATCTGCGTGTCGAGCTGCGGTGCCGCATTGCCCGTTCCATTCTTGTTCCATTTCAGCGTGCCAGCTGTCCCAGGCGCGACTAAAGTGTGGCTATTATTAACCGAGCTGGGCAGGATGGCCTTCCACGCGCCGCTGCTGGCGGTGTTGTCTGCGTCCGGATGCGCCGCGTTGTTGTTCTCAAAGATTTGCAGTTCGCCGTCAAACACTCGGAAGCCTGGCATGTTTTCCATGGTATTGCCGATCGGGTCGTTGATGCTGGCAATCGTTCCATCCAGATTCCAGGAAGCCGGACCTGTACCGGTCAACGTGAGCCATCCTCTGCCGCTCCCGCTTCCGCGCTGGCCTGGCACAGTTACACCGCCAATGAACTTTTTCCTTTTCCAGTATTTCGGCGCAATGTCAGGCTTGAGTTCTGCGGCTGAGGTGTGCGCCGTGATGCACTCGTATTCCCATCCATATAGGACGCGCTTTGTGCCAAGGGTGTAGTTCTGGGCAGTGTCCCACGGTGTTCCGTCCCGATGGTCAACGCTCAAGTAAGTGTTGCCCTTGGGTGTCCAACCATTCTTTTTAGCCAACAACAGAATTAGACCGTGCATTGCAATGGTCATGCTGCATGCGCCCGGAAACATGCGGATGCGCTGGTCGAGTTGATCAGCTCCAAGGCTGTGTATCGGCGGCATATTAGGCAGACTGTATAGTGTGCCCCCGGGCGTCAATTCGCTAGCCATGTACTTTCCAATCAAGATACGGTCTACAGTCTGACCATTCACGATAAACGCGGGATGTGTCCTGTCGGGGAGGCTTGAATCAAGGTCTTTGCTATTCATTTTGGGAAATGGAACAAAGATACTTGGGTTGCCGTTCTGGTCATATTTGACTACGTTTCCCATTTGTTCCGCCAGGAATTCTAAGGGTGAGTTTTGCAAGATTTTTTCCTCCTTCTATGTTTACTTGTCCATTTCCCATGCGGCTCCCTGGGTTAAAGGATTATCCATGTTGCCGTCTTTGGTGCTGATATAAACCTTTCCGTTCACATCCACCTTGTCGTTCAGGTCATATGCGTCAAGGTCCCACAGGGGTTGCGCCCATATCGGATAGCCGCTTGTGCCTACACCAACGGGTATGAAGCTGGTGGCGATCTTGGCCGGCCTCATGTCAGCTCGTGGCGCAGTGTCGAGCACTGTTCTATATAGTTGCGGATCGCCAACAGCATTCACGCCGTCTCTTATAACGGTTCCGGCTTTTATTCTCTGTCCTGACTTAATAAAGTCCTCATAACTCGGATAGATACGTGAAACTTCCATAAGGTCACTATCGCTTACACCATCCGATTTCGCATATTCTTTAACAAACATTTTGACAGCGTGCCGGAATTCGTAAGCTCTTCGTTTTTGTTCGATTTTTTTCATTACAAGTTACCTCCTTACGGGGCCAGTATTGTTTCTTGTATCTCTGTCAACGTATCTATCTGCTCTTTAAGCGCACGATACGGGGCAACCTTGGCATCGAAGGCAGCTTGCCTTTCGGCCTCCATGGCGGCAATTTCTTCATCCGTCAATTCCAGATGTTCCATGTGTTCCATTTCTTCGTTGTTCCGGGGCACTTCGCTCATTTCTTTGTCCTCCTTACGGCGCCAACGCGGCAAGCTGTGCTTCAGCCACTGCCAGCCGTGTTTCCACATCGCGTATCTGCGCCTGACTGATCACATAGTAGAATTCCTGTGCAATATTCGTATGTTGAACGCCTGTTTCCAGGTTGTTGAAGTTCGTGGCGTTCTGCGGTGTGCCTTGCTCAACGACCTGGCCAGGAGCAGGGGTTTGGGTGACGGTTCCGTCTTGATTGGTTACCTGGTTATAAGTCCTGGGGCGTTCCACAACCCGGTCCTTCCAATTCGTTCTTTTGTAAGCCATGTTTATACCTCCTGGATGTAGAAGCTGAAGCGGTAGTAGATGCCTTGCTGCGGGGATTCTCGGGTGATGTTCTCTGCCTTGCTGGCAATGGGTACGCCGTTGTGGTTGAGCAGCTGTACTTCCGTGATGTTGACCGTCACGCCGAGCGGATCCTCCATCAGCAGCGAAATGTTAACCCGGCCTTCGGCGGTAATCTCGGCCAGGGCAATGCTGGTGGTATAGTAGCTGCCATTCGCCTTGTACCGGGCAGATGCGGCGTTTTGTACCAGCGTGTTGCGCAGCGCTTGCAGGGCTGTTTCTGTCAGTATCATGTTTCCTCCTTAGTCCACATTGATAGTGCCGCACATGGGCACGTCGGTTTCATAGCCAGCGCCCTCCGCAGTAAATTGGATAGCCGGTTTTTGTAACTCCAGCGCCATATTAGTGTCTGGATAGGTGCCGGCTTCAAGCTCGCCGGTCATGGGGTACACCACCAGCCAATAGGCACGGGATGCATCAATCCGGATCCGGGCAATGCTTCCCAGGCCCAAAGTGTCCAGCTCGCTGCGCACGTTTTTGGCGGTTCCAATCACGGTACGCACCCAGGCTTCTCTGGCGGCGCTCCACTCGCCGCTAACGGTGACACGGAACAAATAGGGGTTTCCGCCATATTGCCACCATTCCTCAATCTCAACGATGTCGAAAACGCTTTGAAGATAGCGGTAGATGATATAAGCCGTTCCGTATAGCCTGCGGGTAGGTACCGCTTCTTTTACCCATTGGCGCTTGGTTTCAATGGCTGCGCTATAGTCGTACAGGATTGCGTTTTCCCAGGCCTTTTCATCCAGCGCCCATTCCGGCATGGCCTCATGATCCGATATCCAGGCATCCGCATCAACCATAGCCGTCAGGAAGGGCTGTATGGCCACATTGATAGCCTCACACAGCGCGTGGCCCGTTTTATCCTTTCGAATGAAGCGCGGTACCAGCTGGGCGTAATTAACTACAATCGGTTTCATGCGCCCTCCTTAGGTTCCAATGGTCAGGGTGATGGTTCCTGCAAGGGCCTTGTCTCCGTCAATTGTCGTGTAAGCAATGGGCTGTCCGCCGATTGTGCTCCCTGTCAGGAACTCCACGCGGGTAGCTCCGGCGCTGTACAGAAGGCTTAGCAGTCGGTAGGGGTCAAACGGGATGCCGATCTGGCCTTCCTGTTCTTCCTTAAACTGCGCAGCCGCGCTGGTCACTGCTGCGCTCACATCGCTGGGGGCATTGGGCGGGATGGTATAGCTCACGTTCAGCGTGTAGCTCACCTGGCCAGCCTCTGCCACCACTACATTGTCGGTCAGGGGGCGCTTGTCATCGGCCGATAGCGCTGTTGCAACGGCCGCTATGAGCGTTGTTTTGTCATCCTGGGTTGTACCATCTTCGAACAGCAAGGCCACCTTAACGGTGCCTGCAGCGCTCATAATGGCATTGGCATCCCGAATGGCAGCAGACACGCCGCGGGCTTCGGCCCGGTAGGCTTCCCGCGGCCCGGTGGTGTTGATATATCCGCTTTCCCGGATGCGGGAGCGATAGTCCTCATCGTCTTCCTGCTCCAGTCCGCCTGTGGTGGCGGTCAGCAGCTCAGCGGATGAGATGTTGGGATTGCCCTGTACAGGCGTCATCTGGGTTCCGACAGGCAGTCCGTTTCCGGAAGCGCCCGGCTCTGTACAGATCACCTGGCAGCTGATGGTCAGCGGGTTGCCGTCCGACAGTGCACTGATATCCTCAGCCACCTCGTAGTAGTTGCTGCCGTCAAAGGTGAACAATGTCCCGGCTTCCAGGGTATAGGTTCCTACAGTCGCCCGGACGTTCACTTCCATTTCAGCGGAGGCAGCCACAGCTTCCATGCGCAGCACGCCCCTGGTTTCGCCGATCAGGTCCAAGTATTCGCCGATGGCATAGCGCAGCGTGCGCATTCTGGCAGCATGGTCAAATGCTGCATAGGCCTGAACAAGAATCAGCTGCACGCCCCGCAGGAGGATCTCTTTTTCGTCCCCTGGATAGAGGATGTCGCCGCCAGCCTCTACGTAGGCAACAATCATGTCCTCCCACATGGCCTCAGGGTCATACGTTAAATAATGCAGTTCCGTATCTGCCATTGTGGTCCTCCTTTCTATGCGTTCTGCTCCATATCAATTTCAAGGGTGAGCTCGATCAGCAGGCCGTCTGATGCATCCACCCGGGCTTCCGTTACCTGTACATCCGGTTCCCATAGCATCAGCCGTTCGGCTTCCTGCTGGATGACCTTCTGGGCTTCAATAACAGGCAAATGAAAGAGGGCTGTGTCCAGCCCTCTGTATCGGTCAAATGATACCTCTCCCTGCCGTGTCATCAGGAGGTTCTTGGCGTTCTGCACCGTCCGCTCCATCCATTCTGTGGCTTCCCAGTTGATGGGCAGGGGCTTGTTGTCAATGGTTACAAGCATCCGCTAAACCTCCTTTATCATTTGGTTTTTCTGAATACATTGGTCAGCTTGGGCTTGGATGGCGTTTTCGTTTTATTCACCTTGTTAACCTTGTTAACCGTGGTCTTGGCGGGCTGTGTCTTTACCGAATTGGTTTTACGGTACGCATTGATGGTGTTCGGCGTGGTAGCCTTTTTTGTAACCGCTGATACCTTGCTCGCTTCCTTGGCGGCTTTGATGACGGTATTTTTTATCTTGGAAATGCCGGATTTGATGGTGTTCAGCAGGTTTGACGTAACCTTTTCCTTGCCCTGTTTGCTTGCGTTTTTGGCAGCAGCTTTGGCTCTGGCGGCCGCGCTCAGCGTGTTTGCCTTTTTGGATCCGCCGCTCTTTCTGCCACCGCTACCGCCGCCGCTCACCATTGATTCCTGGGCGCTCTCAGAGGTCCAGCGGCCGGAGGCCTGCTCAAATGTCAGGGACAGGTTGCAGGACTTGAGCTCGCCATTGGGCGCAAGCTGGATGTCCTTGGCTTCACAGTTTGTCAGAATCAGGGTGCAGCCCAGGAAGTCACGCTTGCCAACATAAAAGCGGCCTGCCACGCCGTCACGGCTGAGCTTGATCCAGCTGTCAAGTTCTGCTTTGGGATCGTTGCCCAGCAGGGAAGATATGTGTACATCCAGAGACAGCTCAGCAGGTGATTCGCTTGATTTCTCTTGGTAGGCGGTGTTGCCGCTGATTTTCTCTTCCAGCTCCACACCGGAAGACAGCGTCATAGAGTTAAAGCTCAATATCCTGCTGGCATCCACCGTGAAACGCTTGGTGCGCCATGTTGCGGTAATCATGTCAATCCTCCTTCCAGGGCAGCTGGTCGCTTGCTACCGGTTCTTCGCGCTCGGGCACAAGCAGCACCTCATCCCCCTCAAAGTGGATCTTGTGGCAATGTTCAGGGTTGGCCATAAGCAGCAGGTAGATGTAACTTTCATCCCCGTAGATGGCCAGCGCCGCAACGTCAAAGGTTTCGCCTGCGCTGGGCTCATAAACGAGGCCGGTATCAATCATCATCAGCCGTACACCACCCTTTCTTCGTCTCGTTTCTTTTCGTCCCACCAGGCGTTCATCCGGGCTTCGCTGTCACGCAATGCGCGGTCAACGCCCTTGGCGTCATTGGCGTAGATGGTGGGGCTGAACACGAAGGTACGCCCTTGGGCTGGCGTGGCGTTCAGGCCGCCCGTTCTGTTCAGGATGTCAGCCCAGGTAAATCCGCTGGCCTTGGCAGCGCTTTGCAGCAGGGCAAGGGTGCGGTCATCGTGTCGTTCAGGGATGGCCCATTCCGGCCCGGCCTCGCCGAAGATGGAGGGGGCATCTGCCCGGCCGCCTTCGGCATACTTGTCTAGCATGAATTTGCCACCGCCGCCGCCGCTTGCACCTGGTACGGTTAGAGCGGGTAGTTGCAGGTTCAGGTTGGCATTAAAGCTGCTGCTGAAGTTACCGGCAGCCGTTACTCCGCTGGAAGATGCTTCGCTCTCAAGCGGGGCATAGATGGAAGCCGTGTCAAACTCCGTTGCCTCATCAAAGGCTTCCCCATAGGCGTTGGCTGAATTCTGCCCGGCCTGCGTAGAACCTTCCTTGGTTTTCTCTGTGATGACTTCCCACAGATACAGGCCGTCCTCATCCAGCAGGCCGCGCATGCCTTCAGCGCTGAGGGCGCCCATCAGCCTGGCGTTGAAGTAGGTCCGGTACAGTTCTTCCAGTTCAGCAGGGGCCTGTTTGCCCGCTTGCTGGTATTGCAGCAGGGTATCGGTCAGCTGGCGTACAGGGATGGCCTCTTCCATCTCTGCCATAAAGGTTTTCATGCCTTCTACCGTTTTTGAGCTGATGCCGCCCTGCCAATGCTTTAACCAGGCTGGATCTTCTACAATTCCCGCATAATCGCCACGCAAACCCCTGGTTGACAACCACTGCTCCAAGGCAGTCAGGTATGGAACGGATCCTTCCTTGGTCTGAGAAGCCATCAACAGTTCCGGGAACTTTTCAAGGCCGGCGGCCATGCGCGCTTCCGCATGCTCAAACTCTTTTTCATAGGCATCGCCCATCACCGTTGTCATCAGGCGTGCCATGGTCAGGTTGTAGGATTCCGCGTTTTCTGCCATGCGCTTGCTGACTGCGTCGCGCACGCTCTGTTGCTTCAGGTCCGCCTCGGCACGACTTAGATCGCCGCGCCGGAACATCGCCTCATACATGCCTACCATGGTGTCCTGGTAGTCATACATGGTTTCGTTGTATTTATCCCGGCCCTCGGCAATCAGGTCCATGGATTCAATGAAGCTGTCCTTGCCCAGGCGCTGCGCCCTGGCGAAGGCCTTTTCCATTTCAGCCTGCTGGCTGTCCATCATGATTTGGGCCTGGATTTCGCTGAGGCGGCCAACGCTGGCGTTGATGGCTTCCCGCTCTGCTTCGTTCAGATTCTTGTCCCGCAGCGCCTCCACTATCTGATCGCGCAACGTCTGGCCGACGATGGCGAACTCGGCTTCCAGTCCGCCATAGTAGGTGTTCATGTCGGTCATGGCGGCATCGCCCTCAGGGCTGTCGCCGAAGATGAGTTTGATAAACTCCGCGCTGCCCAGCTTGGCTTGCTTGATGCCTTCACCAACCGTAGTGACCAGGCTTTCGCCCAGGTCTTTCAGGTTCTTTATGTCCGCTTCCGACAGCTCCACATCAAACACCACCGCTTCCAGCAGGTTGCCGCTCAGGGTGGTAGAGATACTGGTATAGCTTTCCGCTATGCTTTTGAGGCTCTCGGAATAGCTTTGCAGGTTCGTGGCGCTTTCGCCGAAGCCACCGTCCAGGGCGGTCATGGCTTCCTGCATGGCCAGGGCGTTCATTTCGATATCGCCCATATGCGCCTGGATATCTGCTTCGGTCAGTTGCTTGTCTGCGTTATCTATGGCGTACAGGAGCGCTGCGACAGCAGCCGTGCCCATGGCAATTTTACCGCCAGGGATGGCCAGGGTTTTCAGCACGGTACCGGCAACAGACATAGCCTTGCCGGCAATGGTCAAACCAGGCCCCAGGGCCGCGATGGCAATCGCCCAGTCCACCCACTGTCTGATGGTTTCTTTGTCAGCGCTGGCGATGTCCAGCAGCGCAGAGCGCAGGCGTTCCATCAGGCCGATAGCGTCCTCAGACAGGATATCGCCGATGGCCAGCTGCACTTCCTCCCATGCGCTTTCAAGCTCATAGGCGGCGCCGCCGATACCGCTTTCCATGGTGTCTACCATGCGCTGGGCCTGGCCGTTGCTGTTTTCCAGGGCCTCATCCAGCTTGGTAGCGCCTTCGCCCATGGACTGCATGGCGGCGTCCGCCGCCGCAAAGGTGCGCCGGGCAAAGATTTTCTTGAATGCTCCCGCTTTATCTTCCTGTGTCCAGTTGGCAGTCGCCTTGTTGAAGTCAGTAAAGATATCGTCGAAGGAGCGGAAATTGCCCTTGGCGTCGAAGATTTGAAGCCCAAGCTTTTTTATTTCCTCAACGGCGCCGGAAGCATTGAACTCATCCAGGGAAGCCTGGATATCCGCAACGGATTCACCGGTTGCTTCCGCCATCTCTTCCAGAGCTTCAGCCGCGCCCTTGGTAGGGGCTGCCAGGCTCAGGTACATGTTGCGCAGATGCATACCGGAGGTTGTGCCTTCATATCCCAGGTCGCCCAGGACGCCCAGCCATTTGAGGGCTTCCTTGTACCCACCGCTGAAGGCCCGGGGGATGGATCCCAGGAACACCATGGATTCAGTCAGCCCTGCTACATCCGTAGTAGAGGCAGAGGCCACTGCCGCCATGGAGTCGATGTACTCCATGGCATCGCCGGACTTGATGCCGGCAGCGGTCATGGATTTAACGATTTGCTCAGCCGTGGTATGCAGATCCTGGCCGCCAATGATGGCCGCTCTCAAAACGGCAGGCATGGCGTCGAACATCTCTTCCAGGCCGTAGCCAGCCTGGGTCACGGTGATCATGGCCTGGGCAGCATCGGTGGAAGAGTACCTGGTTTGCGCTCCGTACTCGCGTGCGTTAGCAATAACCAGTTGCATTTCCTGGTCCGTGTAATTGCCTACCGCCTGGATTTCCCGGATGGCGTTGTCATAGTCCTTATACACTTCCAGGACGCTCTTGCCGTAGCCGATAATGGGGGCAGAGAGCAGAGATATGGCAAAGCCTATGGATTGTATCTGGTTGCCCAGAGAGGTCAGCCTGTCGCCAATTTGGGTAAAGGATTGATCTATCTTTCCCATCAAGACGATTTGAGCTTCAAGCTGTTTTGCCAATTGCCCTCACTCCTTTCTTACAGCAGGGCAATTACAGCCCCCTCGCCGTCGTCAAATTCGATAAACAAAACCCGGCTTTCTACGGCCGGATCACTGGGTAACAGGTTTTTGATGGGTAGCGTCGGGACGCCTGTTTCTTCGCTTTGCACGATGACGCCATCTGTCGCTACGCTGATGACGCGCCCGCGCTGTACACGGGCGCCAACTTCGATACGCATGGCCACCTCATACAGGGCTGGGCAGAATGCTGTCGATGCACTCCACCAGCACCATCCTGGTTGTTCTGTTTTTGAAGTCATGGGTCACCCGGTGGATGATCCACTCGCCTTCGAGCTCCCCGGCCAGATCTACCCGCTGAAGGGCTTCCGCCCGGGTGTTCAGCTCGCGCTGGATTTCGATCTGCAGGGCCATTCTGTTATGGGCAAACAGGTACCACTTGGCCCAGCGTGCCGCCTGCTCAAAGTTGCAAATGGGCAGGTCATACATGGTCTTGCTGGCGCCTCCCGGCGCTAACAAATCCTTGGCGCCGGCCTTGCCCTTGGCGGTATGCACCTGCAGGGAGCGCAGCCGGGATGCGCTGTCAATCACCTTGATGCCGGGTGTCTTAGGGGTAATCAATATGGATTCCACAGCAGGGCGGTTCTGCGCCCACTCGTAGCCCACAATATTCAGCTTGCCGTTGCTGCATTTGAGGGCAGCGCCCTCCCCGGTGGCATACCGGTTTAACAGGGCCAGCCAGCCTTCATTTTTGCGTAGTACTCGGGTATATGGTGCGCGTCCTTCAATGCCAATGACGGACACGGTCAGCCCTATTTCCTCAGCGGCTTTAGCGGCCAGCTGGCGCAGGGACACCATGTTGTAGCTGTCGTACTTGGTATCGGTGGCTTTGGCGGGGAAGGACCGGGCTTTGACAAGAGTGCCAGTGTGGTCGGGTGATACCGTGTCCACGTACATCACGCCGCTGGTGTAGTCACCTTCCCGCAGTGCGATTTCGTCCTCATGCATGGGACTTTTCCCTTCCAGCCAGGCACTGGACTTGTACAGTTTGACAGCCAGGCTGTCCGCGCCGCCGCCATCCACCTCAGACACATTGGAGGCGTCCACTTCGCACAGGTCGGTGATGTCCGCCCCGTTATAAATGATGTTCATCGGCCTGCCTCCTCTGCTCTCCTGTTGGCCTCTTCGATCAACAGCGTTTCGTAGAAGTAATACTCAACCACGGGCATGTCCATCAGCACAGGGTATGGCGTGTTGGAAAACAGCCCGGACAGCATCACATTCTTCGCGTACGCTTGTCGCCCTCGAGCGCCTTCCACCCGAAAAAAACCTTGCCTATCCTCACTGCCTGAATCACATCGTCAACGCCCATCCGGTCCCGGATGTCGATATCGTCAACGCCATCGTTCAGGTTCTTGGCGGCGGCAATAAACAGCTCAAAGGCCTGTTCATTGGTGATGGCGTTCATCGCCCGGGAAGGCGCGCCCACGTCCAGGGCCTGGATATACTGGCGTCCGGTGATCTTCCGGAAGTCATACCGCAGTTCCTTGACCTCTTCACCCCGCGCCAGCATGGGTTTTGCAAGTGTCAGGATGCCAAACTCAACAGCGCTGGCCTTCATGATGGCTTCCCGAACGCTCTCAAGGCTCTCTCCCGCGCTGGCAGTTTCTTCCTGCTCCGGTGCCTGAGGTGCAGCCTCGGCAACTTCGTTCAGTTCACGCTTATCATCTTTGCTCATGGGTTTTCCTTTCTTTCAAACAAGGGCGCCCGCCTGTATTAGCGGACGCCCTTGTGTTATGTTGGGGGTTATTTCAGCATCTTCATGACTTCGCTGTTGTAGTCCTTCCCGTTGATACGGATGATGCCTTTGAGGATGTCAATCAAGGTGACCACCTTGCCGTCCCGTTCCTCTTCATAACGGAACACGCTGTATTCACAGGTCGAGCCCAGCGGGTTGCCCGTTTCAATGGTGCCTTTGCTCACCTTGGTGAAGGCGCCGTTGATCCTGAACTTGGTCGACTTGTGGCCAATCTGCCCCTTGGCAGCATCCAGTTCCTGGATGGCTGTCCGGAACTCAAAGCTGTGCATGCGCGGTTCGTTGAGAACGTGGGAGTTCAGTCCATTGTTGTGGGAAATGGACAAGGTCATCGCCTCCAGGCGGGTGGGATCAGGAATGGACATCTTGCCGGCCATGCCGGGCACATCCACGTCGGTGAGGACGTGAGAGATCTCAGGAAGGTCGACGCTGGTAACGTCCTCAACCTCGATCCGCCCGTTCATCACTTTTTGGCCAACGACATTAGCTCTAACTTTCTTGGGCATCGCTTATTCCTCCTCAGCCGTGAAGAATGCGCTCAGGCCCTGGGGGGTATAGCCCACATAGGCGGTGAGGCTCTTTGTCAGCGGCGTGGTCGTCACGTCAAACCGGAACTTGAAATCACCGTTGGCAATATCGCTTTCCGATGTGGCGCCATCCATACGGACGGTGCCATACAGCAGCGCGCCGATGGACAGGTAACCGTCCAGGACGTCCTGTTCCTCGGCCACAATCTGATGCATGCGGTTGACGCTCATGGGCGCGTCCACATCCGCCATCCGGCGAATCTGGAAGTTGTTGGTGATGTATTGAAGCATCCCCAGGTTGGTGTCTGCCACATTCATGGCATCCTGTGAACCCTGGGCATAGCTGGCCATGTGAGCGCCCCACAGCACCCAGCCGTTGGCGAACACCACAGTGGTGATGCCGTTGGCGTTCAGGGTGTTGTTGGCCAATTCATCGTCGATCACCAGGCCGGGCTTGCTCTCGCCGAAGTAAGGAGCGCCGGCTACAGGAATCGGGGTGTTGCTGGCCGTGTGGTAGGGGATGCCGTCGTTCAGCTGCTCAATGGCCTGTAGGTTGGCTGCAAACAGGGTAGACAGGTGATAGATGCGGCCATCGGTGGCCTTCCACAGCGGGAAGAACACCTTCTCGTTGTCTCCCAGGTAGTTGTTGGTGGTCTGCCAGGTCCGGGCGCCTGTCATGGTCACAGGATTTCCACCGGACACAATCGGAATGTCAGTGTAGATGATGGCGTCAAAGTGTCCGTTGATATTGGCGGAGTTGGCCACCATGGCGGCACGCACCGTGGGTTCGCTGGAAAACCCAGGGGCCAGGATGCGCTGGGGAACCATTCGACACAGCTGGTACACGTCCTTCACGGCGGACACACCGGTGTTGGTGCCTTCGCCATCGCTCCCGCCGATGACCTCCGCGGTAGTCACCTTGGTTGGATCCACCTTGTCATAGGTGATGTTCAGAGCGCTTGTGCCCAGTCCATCGCCGATGCTGGTAATCACCAGGCGCTGAAGGATGGCGTCAAAAACAATGGTGTAGTCTTGGTTCTTTACCTTGGTTCCCACCACCACGCTCTCCAGGATGATGTCGGTGGCGTTTTCAATGACAATGCGGCCATTGACAGGCGTTTTGCTGGCAGTGCCGCCAGCCGTAGCCTTGTGGGTCACCGGGGACAGTACGTTGATCACGATGATCGGGCCGACGCCTTTTAGCTGGAAGTGCGCATAGAACGCCTCGCATAGCGTATAGGCCGCCCAGTTGTCACTGTAGCCAAACAGCCTGATGGCGTCAGCCATGTTCATGACCACCGTGGGCTTGTTTACCCTGGAAGCCCCGCCGATGGTCTGGTGGACAGGGGCGGTGCCGATATAAATCGGCGCGTTTTCTACCGCCGCTGCTTCGGGGACGGTGTTTTCTACGATTTGGCCGTATGCCCCGTGCTTATAGCTCATAGGTTTTCCTCCTCTTAGTCAAGTAGTTGCTTGATGTCTTTGCCTTGTCGGCGCTGGGCTTCCCCGCCAAATCCAACCTGCAAAACGCCATAGTATAGCGGCCGTCTGTCCAGGATGGTTTCGCCCTCAGTCAACGGGAACCATGTGAGGCTGTCCTCATAGAGAAACAGGTCGCTGCCGGGGATGGTCTGGGCTTGCAGCAGTTTTTCCATGGTCTCGTCAATCCAGTCGGTCATGGTATAGAATCCACCGTTGTTTCCTTCCAGGATGTCCGTGTAGGGGTTCTGGGTGATCTTCAGCTCAGCCGTCCGGTCGCCGGGGTCATAAACGCAGTAGATGAGGTTTAGATTCAGCTGTGCGCCCAGGTTTTGCGGCCTGTTGACCCCTTCGGATTGGTCATAGCTTTTGCCTCGGATATCTTTTCCTTTGGAAGCATCGGGGATAATCAGAATGCTGGGGGCAACGCTATATGCGCTTGCCTCGTTCAGCGTCCAGGGATAGAGCGCAACAAAACAGCGTGGCTCTGTGTAAACCACGCTGAAGTCTGTTTCGCCGGGCGTTTTCATGCTCTTGCCTTCACACAGGTTTTCAGTAACCCATTTCTGAAAGGCCGTCAGGCGTGTGCGGGTGCTCATGTGACCCTCCTTGCTCGGATGCCGCGCAGAACGATCTCCATCACGCCGTCTTCCGTCACGATGGACATCACGTTCATGGCCATGCCGTCAAAGAATACCTGCTCCTGCATCTGCGGCATCCTGTCCGGAAACTGATCAACCGCCACAAACAAGCCGTATTCAATAGCATTGGAGTCATAGCTGACATCCGTCACATTGCCCCGGACGCGTTCCACGATGCTGTTGTCCAGCACGCACAGGATGGGTCTGTCGCCCCAGATATGGGTTTCGGCAAACTCACTCTGGTTCATGAATACGCCGTTGATGTCCGCCTGTACGGAATCACGGAAGGACATTTACTCACCGTCCTTCTGTTTGGGAGCTGCCTCGCGTTTGTCGGCCTTGCGCGGTGCCGGGTCGCGCTCTGCCGGTATAGCCTGGCCTTGCTCAATCAAGCGCCTGCCGTAGCTTTCGTTCACGGTCACAACTTCGCTGGCCTCGCCGACTGGCAGGCCGTGAAGCAGCAATACTCTCATCGTCACTTGTGCACCCTCCTTTCGTGTGGTTAAACGATGCCTTTCATGATGACGCTGTGCTCATGTTCCAGGCGTTCCGCCATCTTGATGAGCACCTGGTCCTGGATGCGGTCTTTTGAACGGGTCAGGGGCATCTGAGGGATACCGATGCCCACCGCAGGAGCGATGGGCTGCCTGCGCAGCGCATACACTTTCCCGGTTTTCTTGCTCCGTTTCAGTTTGTGATAAGTTTTTTCAGATCCCGCCATCCTCACATAGACGCGTCCTTTGCTTTTCACAGCAAAGTGCGGACGCCCGCCTTTGGTGGGCAACATGCTTTTGCCAGTCTTTACAATCTTGGCCGCTACGCCGCCCCGGGTGGTGTACGCAAATCCGCCGCCTCCGATGGGTTCCCTGTTCTTGATGATGGGCAAGATACACTTCACACCATCGGGGGCATAGGAAATACGGGGATTTTTGATGGTGCGCAGCACCTTTCCGTGGGCAATGTGATAGTCTTTGCGCACTTCCCGGCCGGTCAGCGTCCGGGCGTGTTCGCCGGTACGCTTCAGGGCCCTGTACAAGGCCTTTTTATAGTTGGCCGTGGTCAGGGACGCCTTCATGGCGTCCAGTTTTCCAGACAGCGAGGAAATATCAATCCGCAGGTAGTCGATCATTTCCTTCACCTCCTGGCTTTGTCGACTTGGTTACTGGACAGGGTCCTGGACAGTCAGCGCAGGCGGTTGCTCGCCGTCATCAACATATTCTCTGTGGAACGCGTCAATGGCCTCGATGAGCTTCGCCTTGGTCGTCTTGTCCTCGTACTCGATGCCGCGCTCATCGGCATAGGCCTTGAGCTGGGCAACGGTCATGAAATCGCCGTATTCAGGCTTATCCGTTTGGGGCGTTTCCTGGCCTTTTCCGCCGCCATCAGGCGGGGGCGTGTTTTCACCCTTGGCCTGGTCATCATCCTCTTGCGGGGCTGTTGCAACGGCGCTTTGGACGTATTCTGCTACGCCCAGCGCAATCAGGCGCTCGGCTTCGCTTTCTTCCACCTCAAACGGGGGGCTCTTGGTGGTGATCAGTTCCGTCACTGAAGAGCCGGGCGCCCGGTAGCCATAGGCGCCCTGGATGAGTTTAATCAGCTTCATCATGGGCTCCTTTCTCAGACAACGTTCTCGGCGTACATGAAGGGCAGCTTGTTGCGGGGGACAGGCAAGGGACGCGCACCGAGTCGAATCTTCCTGGTATCCTTGTCTTTGTCAGGAACGAACTTGGGAATGCGCTTGCCGGTGTGTGTATGGAACTGGCCGTCATCCTCAAGTTGGGTGATGGCGCCATACAGTAGACGGCCACAACTGGGGGCAGTCACCAAGGCAGACTTGGCAGGGAAGTAGGGCACGCCCTGGCCGGCGTCGTTCTCGTAGGTCTCATACACGCTGAAGATATCCAGCAGGAACCCGTCGAAGTTCAACTGGCCCATCCAGGCTACGCCGGGGTATTCGATCTTGGGACGCATGATGCCGTATTCCATACGGCGGTTGTCCAGCAACTTCTGGACGGCCTCCAGGTTGCGGATAGCAGCGCCAGCGGTGCCGCCCAGCACCAGGTCAGCAGCAGCCAGGCCGCGGGAAGCCAAATCCTTGCACATAGCGGCTACATCGCCAAAGAAGTCGCCGCCTGTGGCATTCCACTTGACGGACACGGTGTAGATGTGATCGCTGGTTGCGCCTTCGTAGAACTTCAGGCGGCGGGTGCGTCCAATGGTCTGGTTGTCGGCGTACTCCACCACATCACAGCCGTTGTTGATCAGCACCTGCGCACACATCCATTCCTCGCGGCGGATGATCCGGGCGTCCAGGTTGGTCAGGTCTTTCAAATGCATGCGCTGGGCGCGTTCGGCGGGAGTGACGCCGCTGAACAGGGCTTCGCCGAAGCCGCGCTCCTGCAACTGGTCGACGGTGAGCAGACGGGAGGGTGCAATCCTGGGCGGAATGAACTCCATCACATCGTACTCATCGCGGGCAACTGGAATGTCGCCGGCTTTGTCGGCCACGAAGCAGGCCATTTTCTGGTTGCCGTCCTCGTACTCAAGCAGCACTTTATTTGTGCTGAACAGGTCGCCTGCACCGGTTGGGAAATACCGGTCGCGGAAAAAGGTCGGCGGGGGAACGATGGTGCTCACCATCCCCATCATGGTGTAGGTATCGAACAGGTCAATGTTGTTAGGCATGGTCTTCCTTCCTCCTCGTTAGGCGTTGTACTCTTGGAAAACGATATTGCGCATGCGCAGATTATCGATGTCCGCGGCAGTTATGGTGTAGCCGGATTTTACGGTCACATGGTCGGGACTGAAGCAGCCGGCACGATAGGCCACCACTTCCACATCGGCAGTGGTACCAATCACGGCATCCTCAGCCAGCACATAGCTGGCTACCAGAGTTTCCGCGGTATAGGCGGGGCTGCCAGGGCTGGTCATCTCGTAGTAGTTAGCGATGTTACCCACATCAGGGTTGCTCACCTTGCTGTAGGTGTAGTTAGGTTCGGTGCCGCTGCGGGTGTAATAATCCTTTCCTGGGATGATGGCGACGTCCTGAGTCTTGGCGTAGGTCGGCGGTACTTCGCTAATCGCGTCAGCCCCGGCGGTTCCCAGGATCACGACGTTTCCGGGGGTCTTGCCACCGGAAATCACCGCCAGTACGGTGCCCCGTGTAAGCGTGGTTTCAGCAGCAAGCTTGCTGGCCTTCACCATCACCACATCAACTGGGGGATTCAGGCCGGTAATCAGGTTGTCGGGCGTGCTGGTGCCGACTTTGCGATACAGATCACTCATGGGTTAGTCCTCCTTCTTTTTGCCGGCAAGGGCTAACGCAGCCTCTTTGCCTTTGGCCATACGCTGTTCAGGGGTCAGGGGTGCGTCATCACTTGGAGCCGGTGCAGAGCCCACCGCCTGTGCGCCGGACGCCTTGTTGTCCGCTTTCAGGTTGCCCAGGAAGTCCTGGCCGTTCTTTGCCGCTTCCTTGGCAGCACGGAATGCCATCTCTTGGGCGGAGCAGGCGTTGTCGCCATATTTGGCGGCCTGCACGATGTCGGCGGAGTACAGGGCTGAGATTTCGTCAATCTCTGCAAGGCGCTGGCGCTCGGCCTGCACTGCTGTCGTTGCGGCAGTATCGCCCTCGGCAGCCACAGCCGCCCTCGCTTCCGCCATGATGCTTTCTGCGAGCTCCGGGTTTTCAGTTCGCAGCTCTTCCAGGTTTCTTGCCATTACTTGGTTGCCTCCTTTGTTCTGGTCCTCTTGGGGTGTTTGTATGTCATCTGCCGCTTGCGCCGCAGGGGAAACAGGGATGTTGTCGGGGATGGTCATTCCATGCATGAAGTTGGGTACGCCGTTGACGAAAAGAACGCTCCTGTCCGCGCTGGCCGCCAGCTCCACGGTCTGAGCGTTCTCAA
Source organism: Christensenellales bacterium (assembly GCA_050952845.1). Classification (GTDB taxonomy): domain Bacteria; phylum Bacillota; class Clostridia; order Christensenellales; family Aristaeellaceae; genus JAGVSV01. The sequence goes on along the minus strand of JBMNLP010000001.1, from coordinate 2,128,795 downwards.
TGAGCTCATCGGCAAAGCCTTTGTCCACTGCTTCCGCGCCTGTCAGGGTGGTTTCACGGGACATCATGGTCATCAGTTCCTCATCATCCAGGCCGCATTTTTCTTTGAAGATGGCCACCTGAGCCTTGTCCATAGCGTCCTGGGAATTGGCCTGGTCCCGCAGGTTGTCCGCGTTGTAGTAGCCCAACAGCAAAGAAATGCACTTGTGGATCATCACCAGGCTGCCGGGGTTGATGCGCACCTTGTCGCCGGGATTGCTGGCAGAGCAAAGGATCATGGCGCCGCCCGACATGGCCACGCCATCCACCTGGATAGTCTTCTTGCATTTCAGCTCACGCAGACGGTTGACGATGGTGATGGATGCGTAGGCATCCCCGCCCAGGGAGTCCAGGCGGATGGTCAGGTGCTCTACGCCCTCCAGCTTTTTCAGGTCTTCCAGTAGGTCGTTCAGGATGATGAAGTTGCCTTCAATCGGCTTGCCTGTCCACCAGCTTTTCGGCTGCTGACGCACGATCGTTCCATACATGGTGATTTCTGCGGTCTTGCCGTTCTTGGCCAGGGACAGGGCATAACAGTTTCCGTTAGCGGCGGGTATTCGGTTCGGTTTACTCAAGTGCTCGGTACCTCCTTGTCTTTTCTCTGGCCTTCCAGGCCTTTACGTGCCCTGCGGATAGCATCGTTTTCCTGGCGCAGCTGCTCCACGTTCTCATACCAGTCGCCGCTGCCATATTCACGGGTTACCATTTCGCGGGTTTTCAGGCCTTCGTTGATGGCCATGATATCGGCCTTGACTTCCTTGACGGGGTCAAGGTGTCCCTGGACGGGGCCAATCCAGTGTGCGCCGCACCAGGCAGCACGAATACGGGGATCCACGAAAAAACCAGGGGCTTTGATGCGCCCCAGGGCCACAGCTTCAGCCAGCCACACTTCATACACAGGCTGGCACAGGTCATCCACCAGCCACTTGCGCCGCATCCGGAAAGCTTCCCAGGCCTCCATCAGGGCCGCACGGCTGGCAGAGTAGCTGGCGTTGAACTCCTTCATGAGAACGTCATGCGGAATTTCCAGGGCCGCGCCGATTTGCCGGCAGATGTTGCGCACGAACTTGTCAAAGCCCGCCGTGGGGATGGAAGGGTTGCCGAAGGTAACCTTTTCGCCCTCTGCCAAGTGGTTGACCGTTCCCGGGCCCATCTCGTATTCGTTCTCGTGCGTGGACACGCCATCATCCGGCTCCGTTGGCACGCCGCCCACATCGCCTGCGCTGACCTCGTTGATGGGGACCTCGGTTTTGTTGGTTTCAGTCGAAATCCACGCAGAGAAAAACGACTGCACCAGGGCAGCCATTAACTCAGACTGGGTGTAGCGGTTCAGGTTCAGCAGCGGCTCAATCACCTGGGCCAGGAAGGTAACACCGCGGTACTGATCCGGGCGCTCAGCGGCCATGATGTGCAGGATGTTGGGCAGCCCGGTCAATTTGCCATAGGCCTCTACCCGCACCCACTCTGCCGGCGTTGTGGTCATCTGATAGGGGTAGGTGTTGCAAACATGGTAGGCAACGATGCGCCCGTTCTTGTCCACCTCCACGCCATCGTGAATATGGTTTTTGTTGTTCTGGTTGATGCCCTCGGTGTTCTGGCCTGGAATGATCGCCGCCCCAAACGAATGCGGGGTGCTGACACGGTCCGCCTCCACCAGATGAAGGCGCAGACCATAGGGGCAGGTGGGGGTAGGGTCGTAGCGTTTGAACAATGCGAAGCAGTCGCCGCTCATCAGCCAGGACATGATGGCCAGCTGCTGGATGCCGTCGAAGTTGTTGATGCCCGTGGCATCACAGTTTTCCTTCTTGCTTGCCCACATCCGGAACTCGTGCTCGGTTTCGCTCTGCCACTTCTTGGCAGCTTCCGGGGACAAGCCCAGGAACTCGCGCTCGATGGCCGATTTCAACGTCAGCCCGGTACCAACCACCTTGCTGCGGTTCGTGACAATGGCGCTGGTTGCCACGGGGGCGGACATAAATAAAATGCGCCCACGCTGGCGCAAGGTGCGGTTGTTAAAGTCAATGTCCATGTAGGGGGCAGTGGAAATGGCCCTGAACCCCTTCAGCGCACGCCTGACTGTGCTGGCTCCTGCCTCGCTGTATCCGCTGGCCAATACCGCCCGCCGTTTAACTTTGTACGTTTTGCGTTCTATCTCACTCATACGCACCTCACCAATCGCGGGGGACAATGCCAAAAGCCTTGCGCGGTTTTTTACCAGCCAGCATAGCGGTCAGCTCATCAACCTTTTGTTCTTCCTGGGCGATTTCATCCTTTAGGGCACTGATGTCAAAGCGCGTCAGGGAGCGTTGGCCAATGGTGTAGCTTTTGACACCGCCATCCAGCAGGGCCAGGTAGGCTTCCCTGAGCTTTGTCAGCAGGTTTTTGTGGAACTCCAGCCGCGCCCTTAGCTCAACACGGTCTATCAATGCTCTCACTCCTTACCAATCATCGTAGTATTTGTTGACATCCTTGCTGGTCAACTTCCTTGTGGTGGGCTTGCGTGCAGGCTGCATGGTGTTGGTACTTCGCCCCGATCGGGCCGCACGCATCCGTTTTTCTACAGCGTCCAGGTCTGGCGCCAGGGACTTAAACGCCGCATTAGCGTAGTTCCGGCAGTCAAGGGGTTCGTTTCGTTCGTGTCCTGGAATCTTTTCCCATACCCAGGGTTTCTTCCGGCCTTTCTTGTACACCAGGCGCTCGGAGAGCAATCCTCTGAAGAAAGCGGCGTCATACCCTGCTCCCTCGTTCCTGGGGAAGTGGCTGTACTTGGTGCCGGGCTGCTTTACCCGCAGGCTGTCCATGATCGCCTGCTTCCCGGCATCAACGCCCAGCTGGTATTGCCAACATGTTCCTATAGCCTTACCGCTGACCATGATCTGCATTTTCTTGGGCGGCGCCGTGTAGGGGATATCGCTGCCGCCAAGACCTTTGATGGCAAACACTTTTTTCCCCATGCGCTCCCGGCATGCCATGCGCACGTCCTGGGTGTTCAGGCCACCTTCATCCACAAAGGTCAGGCTGATGCGCAGGCCGTAACCATCGGCAAAGCGATATACATGGTCGATCACGTCATCCAGCTGCTCCCACACCTCGGGATAGCCGGGCCTTCCCATCAGCATGCCCCTCTTGATACCCCAGGTTTCCCCGAAGTGCCCGTGGCCAACCACCTCATATTCCAGTCGGTCCACCTGCGTATCCACTCCGCAGGTCAGCACCAACACGCCCTCTGGCAATTCCGCAGGGTATTCTTCGCGTCTGGCCATGAAGCTGTCTTCATCCTCCAGGTTGCCGCGGTCTTCCCACAGTTCCCCGAAGCGGGTGTTATAAACCACTTTGAGCTTTTCAGTGTCGCCCGTGGCATCCAGAAACAGCTGAATGATGTCCTTCCACCCCAGCCAAGGGGAAACGAATGCGTTCAGCCAGAAGGAACGGACGCCCTTTTTGTAGGCATCCGGGTTTTCCGCTATCCATTTCGCGGGCTGACGTTTTATTTCATTTTCTACGGATACAGCTCCGCAGGAGGGGCACCCATACCATACATCTGTTACTTCATAGATTTTCTTACCTCGTATCTCTTTCTCTGTATATTCAAAGTGGATGTCAGAAAAAACAATGTTGTTGTACTCTCCGCAATGAGGGCAGGCTACACACCATCGCTCCATGGTACCTTCTGAGAAGGATGTTTCGATGGCGCTGGCGTTCTTGATCGTGGGCGTGGAAACCTCTACAGCCTTAGCGTTGTAGAACGTGATCTGCCTGGCCCTGGCCAGCTCCCAGGGATCGCCCTCCTTGCCGGCAGAGATTGCCCAGCGGTCGCGCTCATCACCCAGCAGATATCTGATGGGCTTGGAGGCCAGAGCGTGGGCTTCGGTTGATCCGCACAGCGTCAGAATGCCGCCCGGATAGGCCTTTGACAGGATGGTATTAGAGCTGTCCCTGCTCTTGGCTTCAGCAACCTTGGCACGCAGCGTCTTGCTGTCCCGTATCATTGGCGCAATGCGCAGCTTGGAATATTCCTTGGCGTCAATGGTGGTGGGATGCACAAACAGGATGGAGCCGGGGTCCTGGTCGATAATGTAGCCGATGATATTGTTGAGAAGTTCAGACTTGCCCACCTGGGAGGCTGCCACCATCACCAAGCGTCGAATCTTGGGATCGGTGAAGGCGTCCATGGGCTCTTTCAGATAAGGAGTACGCCGGGTACGCCAGGGACCAACCTCCACGCTGCTTTCAGGCGAAAGCCTGCGGTGCTTGTCCGCCCACTGGGTTACCGTCAGGCTTTCCGGGAAGTTAAAGGCGGTGCTTCGCGCTGCAATGGCATTGAGCTTGTTGACGTTTGCCTTAGCTATCATCTTCCAGGTCAGCCGCCAGATCGTCCCAGTTCATCCGGCCGCGCACCTTTTCCTCATACTTTGCGGGGTCATAGCGGTGTAGCTTCAGCTCTTCCAGCCCCTTGATACATTCAGCCCGTATCAGATCAGCGCAGACAGCCGGATCCGCCCCGGTGGCCTGGGCCATATCCACCGCCACGCGCCCCGGAAGCGCCAGCAGAATGCCCCTGATAGCAAACCCCATGTCATCCCAGAACTCCTGGACGTCCTCGCTTCGGTGCATTTTGCCCTGGAGCTCTCGCAGTTCCAACTGGGCCATCTTGGCCTTGGACGCCTTGAGCGTCAGCTCGGCAGCGCGGCGGCCCTTTTCATGCTGGCGGTCCTCTTCCACTTCCTCGGGGCTGGCGCCGCGTTCCTCCAGCATTCGGTTATAGGCCAGGAAGGTTTCCTTGGCGTCAAACAGCACCCCGTGCGGGGTTCTGACTTTGTTCAGGGTTCCCTGATTCACCAGCTGGCCAATCCATTGATTGCTTTTTCCGGTGCCGGCACACACGTCCGCCGTCTTCAGGTACACCTTGGTGCCGGCACGCAAAATGTAAACAGCACCATCCTCAACAATAACGTCTTTCTTTTGTGCTGCCACATTATTCCTCCTTCCAGCACCTCCCGCACTTAATGACGGATGGCCAGGAAGCATTTTCAGCGCCTGGCCATCCGTGACTGTCGAACTATCAACAGTTTTGCACTCGGTTTTTCAATTAAAGTTGCCCGAAAAAAACTTCACTAACTAAGCGTTTTTCGGGGTCGCAGAGCCCGCAACAAAGGTATCCACAATTCCCAGTACCTTTTCTAACGAGTTATCCACAGGGTTGTCCACAGGCGCGTGGCTATCGTTTTCAAAGTCGGGGGAGCGGGGAAGCTACAGCTTTCTGAGGATCTCGGCGTTGCTGTACTCGGTTGTGCCCTTGGCCATCATGCGCAGGAAGTCCTCCTTGGTGAAGTCGCTGAGGCGGAACACCTCTTCGGGCCGCATGCCTAATTGCTTGCTGATTTCTTTTATTTCTTTTCCTTCATCCATCAGTCGCTTGACGATGGCCTTCATCGGCTCCAGCAGGTGGGTGCCTCGCGCTCTATTGTGCGTAACAGTTCCGTAGATGTCGCCCGCTTGGTCATCATGATGTACCTTGACGATGGGCACTCGGCCGCCCAGCAGGGTGATGAGCGGTTCTTCGCCTGCCACCGTCCAGCGATGGAAGCCGTCGATGATGGTGTAGTCCTCGCGTACCACGATGGGCAGCGTCCAGCCGTTGGTGAGGATGGACTGTGTTAGTAGCTTCAGGTTTTCCCGGCTGACCTTGTTAGGGTTGTAGTCGTTGGGCTTGAGTAGGTTGCGGTCCACCCACTCCAGGGTGGCCAGGGGTGCGAACAGGCGTTGCTCAGCCATTGCTCTCACCGCCTTTGCGAAAGCGCTTAGCGTACGCAGCGTACGCCGTGGAGATGTCCTGGTAGATGGCACGCAGCGTCCGCAGCTTGGGATCGCCTGCCGTGAGCGCGTCGTGCATCTTCCTGTAGTCCCGGGGACGTGCCAGCCCGTCCATCTTGATGAACATCTTCCGGTACTGGTTGGCCACGTGTCGCTTGTGCTTGGTCGTGAAGTAGCGTGCCGGATCCGTGAAGAGCATCTCTCTGACCAGCGCCTTGTAGTCCTTTGTGTCCTCACCTTCCAGCTCCTTGCGCTTGTTGCTCTTGCGGCCGAACATCTCGCTGTCCCAGTAGAGGGCGGCCAGATAGGCGTTGGGCTCGCGTCGGATGACCCGCTCCATCAGATCGGGGTAGTACTCATTCATACGCACCAGGCACGCGGCGGTGTCGGATGAGAAGAACTGCGACACGCGCAGCTGGCCTTTGTGGATGCCTGCCTGCCACATGTAGAGGTAGATGCTGGGGATGTCCACCTTTTCCATCATCAGGAAGCGCCAGACGTCCCGCGTTTTCCAGTCGTAGATCGGGTAGATGGTGTTGCTGCCCGTGATCCCTTTCTTCCCAAGGCCCAGGGCGGCCATGTACTGGAGGCGCTGCACGGATTCTGCCGCGCGTACGCCTGTCATCATGATGCCGCCCTGGGTGATGCGTGGGACAAAGGCCTGGTAGTTGTCCTCCCGGGGCCGAAGCAGCGGGTGTGTCCTCAGGGCGAAGGGCGGCGGTCTGCGCACCCATACGTCCTCTTTGTACCTGTCCCAGCAGATGAACGATTCATCGGCTGTCAGTTCGTTGAAGCAGTTGAAGTGGCGCACTTCCGCGCACCACCAGTCGAATTTCGCGCCGGCCAGCAGGAACTTTTTCCGCCAGGTTTTCACCGTGTCCTCGATGCAGGGGAAGATGGCTTCCTCATCAATGAACAGCACGGTCAGCCGGGTAGCGTCTATCTCGCCGGATTCAATCAGGCTGTAGACCACCTGGGCCAGGCACAGAGAATCCTTCCCGCCAGAGAAGGACATGAACACGGGTAATCCGTTCGAAAATATATTTCGGACCCGAATTTTCGCGGCATTTACCACGTCAATGTCGCCTTCCAGGCGTTTTACAGCCACAGCGTTTCACCGCACTTGGGGCAAACCACGCAGGGGCGTTCTTCCTGGGGCGGGGCCGGGTCCTGGCCTGCCTCCCGGGGCGCCGCTACGGTCTGGATCTGCGCTTCGTAACGCTGTCCGGCTTCCCGGATGCTGTGCACGTCCTCAGGGTCAATGGTGCCGTACTCGGCCAGCTGCTCGGTGATCTCGCTGGATTCGGCGATGAGGCTTTGCAGCAGCTCATCATCATAGCCGGGGATGTCCAGGTCGCCTTCCAGGGATTGGATAATGGCGTCGAAGGCATCCAGGTCATCCGTGCCCAGGGAAAAGATGCGGTTGTCGGCCAGCATCAGCTTTTTCTTGTCGTTTTCGCTCAGGCCTTCCTTGATGAAGCAGTCGGCGGTTTCCCGCCCCAGGGCCAGCAGCGTGTCATACAGGCCGTTGCCGCACAGGATGGTGTAGTTTTCATCCACCACGATGGGGCGGATCTGGTCAAACTTGATGACGGAGCGCTTGAACTCGGCAATCTGCTTGTCGGTGTGCATCCGGACATTGCGCTCGGGGCGCTTTAAGTCCGTCAGCTTGATTTTGGTGATCTTCATGCGCTCACCCCCTTTAAGAAGGCGGCGGCGCCGGGCAGATAGTCAGCTGCCTGCTCCACAATGCCGGGGTCGATGGCATACACTTCCTGCCAGCCTTGTTCCTCGCTGGCGGTGCCGGTGCGTGCCGGCCAGGGGTGTGTGCCGCGTACGAAGCCATCCTGCCACTGGTAAATAGGCGGCAGCGTCAGCTGGTGGTAGTGGATGTAGGCCAGGATATATTCATGTGGCCAGTCGTACAGGGGGCTGAAGCGCGTCACGCCCTGGCCGTTGGTGTACAGGCCATCCTTGCCTGTGTAGTTGCCATCTGCACGCCGGCGCCCCAGCAGCAGCATGTCAAGGTTATGCTCCCGAAAATAATCCGATTGCAATTTGTGCTGAACAATGGAAAACCATCGGCCTGTCAGGGCCGAATTCCGGGGAAACAGCATATTGGGGTGCTTTTGCAGCCAGGCCAAATCCTGGCCGCTGTTCATCACCTGGCAGCCCTGGGGCTTGTTGCTCTCCACCCAGGCCATGAAGGCCGGGTATTCCAGGTTGCACACAGCAATCATGCTGTCGGTGATGCCCGCCTGCTCGCATAAATGGCCCAGGACAATGCTGTCCTTGCCTGCGCTCCAGGCATAGGCCGTCTTGCGGCCTTCCGTGGCTTTCCTGATGCGCTTCAGGGTTTCACCCGCCCGCTTTTTCAGCGCCGGTAAGGGAACAATCTGCTCGATTGCGGCCATGGCCTCCAGCCAGTCGCTGTTACGGCTCGCCTGCTTGATGCCCAGCTTAGTCATGGCCATGCACCCCCTTCCGGGAGAGCGCCAGGACCACAATACCGCTGGTCAGCACGCTGATCAGCGAGCCCAGCGTCTTGTACGCCGGGTTGTTGGCCAGGCTGCCATAGGCGAACACAGGCAGCCCCAGGCACAAGGAAGCCAGCACGCCGGTATAAACTCCCCGGGCAGTCAGCCGCTTGTTGAGCAACGTCAGCACCGTGGGCAGCAGGGTGGTGGCCCGCAGCGTGCCATAGAACAGGAACAGCATGGTCACGGTCAGGCCGGGGATGTTGGCAATGGCGATGGCCACGCCCAGCAGCGCCAGCATGGTTAGCCGGCTCTTTTTCACGGTGCTGCCATTTTTCAGGTCGGTGGTCATGCTGGCGGCCGCGCACAGGTTGCTGTCCACCGTGGATAATAATCCGGACAGAATCATGAACAGAAAAGGCACCATCACCCAGGAAGGCAGCAGCGCCTGAATCAGCTCGAAGTTGACCATGGAAACGTCTTTGGCCATAAAGCCACTGCCTGCGGCTAAAAAGCCCACAGAGCCCATGCCGATTGGCACCAGGGCGAACACCAGGGCGCCCAGGAAGAACGCTCTTGCAAGCCCTTTTTCGTTCGTTGCAAAAGCACGCTGCCAGAAGCACTGATCCCCGAAGGGGCCGGATAACAGCCCAACGGTGGTGGGCAGCCCGAAGGACAGAAACACCTGCATGCCGGGGCCGTCAAACATGGCTTTGTATTCGCCGGTGATGGAGCTCAGGCCATTGGCCAGGGTCGGCAAACCGCCTGTCCTGCGCATCATCATGGGCAGGATAATCACGATGCCCAGCAGGATGAGTATCAACTGCACCACATCAGTGGCCACCGAAGCCCGGATGCCGGAAAACTGGCTGTAGCTGTAAGCGATGGCCGCCAGGATGATGGTCAGCAGCCAGAAGGGCAGCCCCGTCATCAGGTTCAGCATTTTGGATCCGGCTAGCAGCTGCACAGCGGTGGACAATACTGCCAGGGCGCCCAGCTGGAAGCTGTACACAGCCTTCACCTTGTCGGATTTGTAGGTGCTGGCCATGAAGCCTGTCAGGGTGATGCCCTGGGGGTATCGCACCCGGATGCGCCGGGCAAATGGGATGAACAGCATCAGGCACAGGACGTTGGGAACTAAGAACCACAGGAAGCCGGGGAAACCGCTCTGGTAGGCCTGCTGTCCGGACACGAACAGGGACGGCGCCCAGATCCAGGTAGCGGCGATGGATAAGGCAGACACCAGGGTGCCGATGTTGCGGTCGGCCACATGGAAGCTTTCTGCGTTGTTGGTCTTGCGGGTAAACAGCACGGTAGCGCCAACCATCAGCGCCGAATAGAGAATGAGTACCAGTATGCCCAATAACATATTGAGCCCTCCTTTTTGCAATTTTCCATCAACACGCTTTGCCGGCGATGCGCTGCGTGCCTGGAATTGCTCCGCCCAAGGAGTAAGGCGGTAGCCAAAAGCCCTCCTTTTTGCAATGATAACGGCCCCGCTTTCGCAGGGCCGCTGTCCATGAATAGAATTTTACTCTTACAGTTTATCAGGTTTGGTCGGGACATATGGGACATTCGGGACAAATTTACTCATTATTCTGCTTCAGGTACCGATAACATGTTTTCTTCACGCTTTCTTCCGTGTTGTTCCCGCCGATTTCTGCCGCCACCTCCGCCCAGCTTTTCAGTTCTACAAACCGCAGCGTGAAGATCAATTTTGTCTGGGCGTCCTCGATGCTGATTAAGTAATTTTCCAGCTTCGCCTTTTCTTTGACTTGCGCAGCTTTTTCCGCCTCAATCCTGCGCATCAGGTCAACAATCTCCGGCACAGTATCGCCGATGTTGTCTGATGCGCCGGGCTTGCCCGGCATGCCGGTGAGCTTGGACGTTGTACTGGTCAGCTGGTCGCGCAGTTCTTCCAGGCGCTCTTCGTTCTTGCTGATCAGTATATTCAGGTAATATAGCTGCGATAGTTCTTGTACGGTCACGGTATCATCCTTTGCTATATTAGCGGCAGGGGCGCTTCCTCAAGCGTCTGTTGGTCGATCATGTTCCGGATCTGCTGAGGCGTAAGGCCGGTGGCCCGGTACTCGTTCAGCTCCTGAAGGTTGCGGTTGTACTCGGCCAGGGCTTCAATGTCTTTTCCGCCCGTGGCCAGTACGCCCCTTATGTCAAGCGGTCTCATCGTCATCAAAGTCGGAGGCTTCGTTATCGGAATCGTCGTCTTCGTTGTCAGAATCATCAAATTCGTTATCGAAACCGTCCTCATCGTCCTCAAAGGGCAGGTCGTCATCATCCTCGGCCTCCGTCACCTCGCCGCCTGCTTCCAGGTGGCCGCCGAAAACCTCATAATCAAAGCCGTTGTTGCCCTTGTCATCAAAGATGCTGGTCTGGTTGTTGGCCTTGCGCACCATCACGTACTGGCCGCCTTCCTCATCCCAGACGAGCTCGTATTCGTCGGTGGTGCTGCCCTTGCGCTCGGCCTTGGCCTGTAGCACGGCGGCTACCTTGTGCTCAAAGCGCGGTACCACAACAGGGCGCATGCCGCCCTTACCATCGTCGGCCAGGTCCTCATTGAGCTTGATGGTCAGCTTCACGTTGATAACGCCTTCCTTGTTGTTCCAGGCTTTCATGCTGGAAATGGTCTGGGTGATCAGGGTGTCCATGTCGGATTTCAGCGCAGACAGGGCGTCGGATTCCATAGAGATAGGCAGAGTGTTCAGGTTTTCCATTGTGATAGCTCCTTTCATAATTCGGCTGGGCCGATTTTTACTGTGATCTTGGGGCGTTCCGAGTAGAATTTGCGCACGGTGCAGTCAACAATCTGGGTGTCATCCCGGTAGGCAAGCTTGTTCAGGGCATCGCTGACCACCTTGCCCACATTGTCCCAGTCGGGCTTTTTCATGGGCCGGATCTCGCCCCTGGCCATGGCAGCCCGCTTGGCCTTGGACGCGGAAGCCGGGATCATGTACTCGGCCTTCACTTCCATGCACAGCGGCTGCTTGTCATCAAAGCGGTGGTCGTTGCACTGGCGGCGGTACTCCGTCTTGATGAGGTTCTCATACAGCACGGTCTTTTCCGGGGTGTAGGTGCCAAAGCGGGTCACCCGCTGCCGGGCCTTCCCAACCGGCTCCCCAAGGACGGTGAACGTGATGGTCATGACACCCTCCTAGATCCGCGTTCCTGGTCAAATCCGGGTGGGTTATCAATCCTGCGCATAAGTTGTTGCTTGAGTTGCTCATTCTCTGCTCGCAGTTCCGCGATTCTCTTATGCAGCTCCTTGATGGTCTGTTCCTGGGCGGCAACCCGCTTCCGGGCGTCTGTATCCATCATTTCCCGCAGTTGTTCAAGGTTCATGTCTCTTTCCTCGCTTTCTGAATCGGTCAGGGTTTGTACAGCTGCCCCAGTGGGGCGTGCGGCCGTGGCCGGTGATATCGTCACGGTTTCCGGTGAGCTCGCAGCGCACCAGCTCCCCGCTGTGGGTGAGTACCCGCTCGGATCCGTCCTCGGATCCCCAGTAAGGCACCAGGGGAAGGTCGCAGGGCATAGACTTCCCGGCCTTGGTTTTCATGTAGATGATTGGCTTGCCGCAGGCACGACAACGGGAAGTGTTCATGGGAGGGCCTCCTTGCTTAAACTCTGTATTCTCGCCGTTTTACAATCGTCATTGACAAATATTTCCACATTCTCACCTTCCCGCAGGAACAGCCCAATATCCCCGATGCAGGCGGTCAGTATCGCCCGGAATGCTTTTTGTCCTTTTTTTGTTGCCCAGCGTTTGTGTGAAATGTGCTGGCTGTAACGGTCTAACATGTTCCGCAGCGTCAACAGCGCGTAGCCACACCCCCGGCAACGTTCCGCCCATAAGATATCTTCAGGCTTGCTCATTCGTTGCCTCCTCTCCAGGTTGCCGCGCTGACAGGGATAGAATCACTTTCCTTGCGTCCTGCATGAGGGTGCGTCTGCATGTTGCGTAGATATCTTCCATCGGCGTATCAAAATACGGGCATTCATGACATACGTAGTGGCCCCTATCTGTAGTTGACGCGCAACGCCGCAAGCCCTCAACAACTTTTTCTGTATCGTTCATGGTTTTTCCCCTTAAGCTTTTGGTTTGGGCATCGTATGCGGAACGCACCGCCACTTCTGTTAGGCGAGTTACAAATTCATCACATTCCATCTCGAAACTGCTTTTAACTTGCTGGCCACTTGCTGGTAACTTGCAGCCGTCTTCGATTTCAGCTCGCTTCACGATAAGCCTCCTCTTTTTCTATCCGCCTGAAAGCGTAAACCCATACCCATGGATTCTTGTCCCAGCCGTAGCCCCGCTTGGCGTTCAGGTTGTTCCACAGGTTTGCAAATCGTTGGGATGGGCGTATACAATCAGGACAGTCTATTTCCATAAACCCAAGGGAATCAGGGTCTAATGCCCCAATTAGTCCTTCGCCTTGGCATCTGGGACAATAAACCTTGTCCATGGGGAACCAGCCATTATCAGGAATGCCTTCATTCAGTGCGTCATCGTCTGTGATTTCCTGCACCCGTTCCACCCGAACATCCGCCACCTGTAGGAAAATCCGGGCGGCCGCCTTGGGCATGAATATGCTTGGTCGCCATCCATGTTGTCCTACGCCTACATCAACCGGGTAATCAGGAGAACTTGCACGATACACATAACTATGCGCACCATAATGAGTTTCCAAATACCATGTTTCCCGCACCCATAGAACATCCCCAGGCCTGCATGGAGCGTAGTCATCTACGCCTGATTGCGGCATTCCCAGGCCTCCGTCCATCCACTGGCAGTCTTTCCATTTCCACATGCCCGGCGTCCCATCCCATGGCTCAAGCACAGGTTGCGGCAGAATTACTCGCCTGGTGTTGGTCTTTGGGTTTTCTTCTCTGAGGATCGCCTGCACCATAGGGGTGGAGAACAGAATCGGCTTCATCTTGGGTTTAATCATTTTCTTCTGCCTCCCTATATCCCATGGCCCGGTTGGCATGCTTGATTGCCAGCTCCTCGCTCAGGTAATCCATGGTGCTCCAATGGCACTTTCTGCAAAAAATCCAGTACTGCATTTTGGTGTTTGTGACCATTCCCTTTTGATAGGTTTCCGGCCACGGGATCGGCCTTGCCCTTAGCTCCAGCACGCCGCCGCATCCGCAGGGCATGAGGCCGGTTTCAGGGTCAGGCGTTGCCGGTTTAATCAAGTTTGCCAGCGGCTCTATTTTGTCCATAACTGCTTGTGCCTGCTCATAGGTCAGATTGGGGTTTAGGTTTTCTTGGAACATATGCATTAGCTTTATCCAAGCTTCCTGCCTATCCATCCTGCCCCTCCTTCCTGGACTTCAGGAGCTGGCGGTGATGCTGATTCAGCGTCTTAATCCAGCCTGAAATAGTCCCAAGGCAATCAGGTTCAAAAACAGTTTCAAAGTGTGGGAAAAACGCATATCCGCGCCATGGGCTGTACCAGGCAATCATGCCGATGGCGTCCGTTGGGAAGGAGCCATCAGAGGGCATAACGGCATAGCAGAGGGTCTTTCTTGGCGGCTTTGGTGTAACCTGTTTTGCGGTTATCCATTTGCCATTTGGCAAATCGGGTGGTTGATATGGAGTATTGCTCATACTGTGCCTCCTTTATTGAGATACGCTTTCTCTTTGGGATGCGGTGACGGATCAAGCAGGAACATCTGATCCTTCAGCCATGTGTAGGTGTTGTAATTCCCGGTTGGGTGATACTCGCTGTCCAGCCACCCCATCACCGCTTCCCAGGCTTCAAGCTTTTTGTCACATTGCTTGAGATAGGGAACGGCCTCTTTCAAGGCGTCCTGCTTGGTGGTGCCAGGCTTCAAGCCAATCATCCACCAGGGTGGGAGCTCCGCTTCCCTTTCCTGGCTGCGCCACAGGTGCAGGCAGTTGGGGTGGTAGTTGACATATTCTTCCGTCCGGGGGTGGAACTGTATCACTGTTTCGTTGTCGTGGAAGAACATGCGCTTAACCTCAGCCATCTCATCCCAGGTGGGCACACGGTTATTGAAGCTGACGCTCACATGGTCCCATCCGCCGCCCCAGGAAAAGACAATGAACGCCTGCTGGGTTTTCCTGGTGCTGCTGAGAGAAGCCCATGCCTTCCCGCCATCTATTGATGTGTCGGTGATGACCAGCCTCGGCTGGAGGCGGAGTTGTTCAATAGTTTTCATGACGCACCCTCCAATCTCAGCATGTCGCTGGCTTCGGTCAGGAAGTAGTCCGGCCTGGCCATGACACGGTTGTAGCTTTCCTCGCCTTCGAAGCTGTCAATGACGGCCTTTTCCTCGGCGTCCATTTCTTTGTAAGCCTTTTTGCCGTAGGAAGGCGGCAGCCAGTTCTTGCCCCGGGCAGCGAACAGGTTGAATTTCTGAATCACGTCCATATCGGTAAACTTGATATGGCAGGTGCCTTTCTTGTACAGGGTCACCTCGAAGTATTTACAGGCGATATTGCGGGTTTGACCGTCATTGACAGCCTCTTCCACGACTTGGCCCGCATGCCGCAGGCTTTGTGTAAGGCCTCCGTCCAGGTAGTCAAACACCTTTTCAATGTCGCTGAGCTTCCGAGCGGTTTCATACTTCAGCCTGTAACCGCCCTTCCTCGTCATCCAGCGATCCTCCAGGCCGTACATGGGGATGATGACCTTCTTGTTCACGGCGAAGGCGTCATTGGTACGCCAGCCATTGAAATAGTGGCGATTAACGCTGTTTTCATCCCAGTGGTACTTGCGCGTCCAATCATCAAACAGGTCCATGATGGTTTTCTCGATACCGCCGATAACCTGCTTGCTCAACTCGTGTTGCAGAGCAACGATGTTGTACACACTGAACTCGTAGTTCCGCAATTCACCCAGGCGATTGTAGAGGTCGGTTTGCAGGTTGCTTGTCAGCTGCTTTACAAATTCCGGCTGAGAGAAAAGCGCTTCCCAGTACTTGTAGCGCACTTGGCCAATAAAAGGGTTTACTGTCGCACTTGAGTTCCGGCTGTCACCCATGGTCAGCTGGAGGATGGGCTTGGAGTAAGATTCCTTTTTCAGGCTGGATTGGAGTAGGTTCAGCATCCCGTGCCATTCGCTGATCAGCTTGATGCCGCAAGCTACCTCGTAGTTGTAGTGGTCAACAATGGCTTCCCGCCAATCGCCTTTGATAATCTGGCCGCTTTCGTCGCGCTCCACCTCCCGGATGGGGGAGGCCTTGCGCAAGTCGGCCATCAGGTCGCTTTCGTCCGCCTGGACGTTGTACCTGGCCTTTACCATGTACACCCGTGCCTGTGCGCCGCGCTCGGCTTGCTCAAAGGCATTGCCCAGGTCTGTTACGCTGTGCTCATCGGCGCTTTCCAGGGCCTTGATCAGCTCTTTTCTGGTAAAGGTGTAAGGATTTTCGATGGTTTCCGCGTTCAACAGGCAAACTACCTGGCCACCATGGCGGATCATTTGCAAGGCTTTGAGGAGGTGTCTGTCGCCCTCAAAGAAGGGCGGATTCATCACGATAAGGTCATAGCGTTTGTGGGTTTCGTAGGTCAGGAAGTCATCGTGTACTACCCGGTAGCCCTTGCCTTTCAGGATGTGACGCAGGTTCTCATCCAGCTCGATGCAGTCAATCTTGTCCTTGTTCCCGTCACAGTTGTGGCGCAGGCGCCCTGTCATCTGCCTTTCCACAGCGTCAGCCAGGTCGCCCTTCCCCGCCGATGGTTCCAGCACGTCCTGAACCTCCGGCCAGATGATGCCTTCCAGCATCTTGTCCGCCACCCGGGCGGGAGTGGGATAGAAACCCTGCTCCGCCTGGCGGCTCTCGGTCAAAGAGAGCGCATCAATCATCGGCGTCCTCCTCGTAATCGTCTTCATCCTCGTCTGGCTCATTGGCCTGTTGCTCATTGCCAGGCGCGAATGCTGGGTGTTCGCCGCTCATGAGCAGACGCTCCTCATCGCTGATCTGGTAGCCCAGCAGCTCAAGGAAGTCATATAGTCGATTCAGCCTGTCATTGTCGCAGAACACCGGGAACTGGTCATTCCGCCATGATGTGGCCACGTAATCCGTATTGGAATCGTCGCCGGAAATGGCATATGCCATAAAAAGCAGCGCCTTGTCTGGATTTTCTGCCAGAAGTTTTGAATAGGCTTCCTGTCGAGCCTTACTTTTTTCTTTCCAATCCAGATCAGCCTGAATACCAAGAACATCTGACAGAGTGGCTATCTTTGGCGTTTCGCCTTCGCCCATGGCAGAGAGCAGATAGTTGATTGCATCTGGGACATGCTTCTTTTTCAGGGTGGTTGCTTTGACGAATTCAAGGCGGAGCTCATAGGCGGTGACGGAGCTTTCTTCCAGAGCCTCTTCCATGTTCTCTACCTGCTGTTCCAGCTCGCTCCTTTCGGCCTCAGCTCCTTCGATTTGGTCTGCATCCGGGCGCAGCGTCCTCAAAGAGAAGCTGGTGGAATCCATGACATACCCGTAGGTTTCTCTGTCTGTATCCTCGGGTTTCTTGTATTCGTTCGGATCCTCGGCGAGACTGTGCCATCCCGCATAAGACCACTTTCTGCTGTTGACCTCTTCCTTTGGGATCCTCTGAGCGAAAGTGTCCAAAATCTCAATCCACAAGGGTTTATTCTGTTTGCGCTTCTGGGAATCCAGGGCTTTTTTCAGCTCATATTCAAAGTTGTTGGTGCCGACTGTTTCCAGCACCTTGTTTCTAACCTTCTCGTCTTCCAGTTGCTCAAGCTTTACCAGGTCCATCAGCGTAGCGCCCTGGGTCAGCCGTTCTTCCAGGATCTGCCTATCCAGCTCACGCAGTTTCAGGCGGCGCCGGACAGTTGTCTGAGAAAATCCGGATTCCCGGGCGATTTCGTCCAGGGTAACGCCTAAATCCATCATCATCTGGAATCCGTCAGCTTGCTCCAGGGGCGTCAGGTCAACGCGCTGCATGTTTTCCATGAGCATGGTTTTGATCTGTTCCGCTGGTGTCATATTCGCCACCACGCAAGGAACATGGGTCAGCCCGGCCAGCTTCGCCGCTGCCAGACGGCGATGGCCGATGATGACCTTGTAGGTGTTTTCCAACACCTTACCCGTGACTTCGCCCAGCCAGGGCGTGACGGTCAGGTTCTGTAGGACGCCATTCTCGCGGATGCTTTCCGTCAGCTCCTGCAGGTCGCCCAGGTCTTTCCTGGGATTCTGCGGATGTGATGACAGATACTCGATGGGCAGCATCTGAATGGTCTTGGTGGTTTCGGTTGTCTGGGTCATTGTTCAGGTTCCCCTTTCAAAATTATTGAATCCCCGCTTTCGCAGGTGGATTCCGGTAATAGGTTGCCGCCCAGCGTGAGGCGGCGGTATTGCTCCTGCTGCTCCCGGTAGCCCTGTTCCAGGCTGAGCAGCTGCTCTGCGCTTCCATCAGCGTAGTGCAGTCGTGCCTTGTCCAGTCTTGCTTTAAGCCTTCCCGGCATAGCGGCTTCTTCCTTGGCCCGTTGCAACGCGGCCTCGTATGCCTGCACAAAGGCGACGCGGTCAAGCCCTGCCTTGGAGGATTGCCCCCGGGCAGCGGCCCGGCTCAGCTCTTTCAGTGCGCTGTAGCCTACGGCGTCCACAGCCTGGGCAATCAGCGGGGGCAGGTAAGTATCGGTCGGACTGTACAGGTGCTCATGCTGGCTTAACAGCTTGCGCACAGCCGCCCAGGCTTCATCGGTGGGGATCAGCCCGGGGTGGGTGACGGTGGTCATAATGTCCCGCAGCTCCGCGATGGACGGCGGCCATTTGCTGGTGGCGATATGTTTCTCAACCGCCATAGACACCAGGCCGGCGTCATCATCCGCAAACATCAGATCCCACAGGGCTACAGTACTGCGGATGTGGCTTTCATCCCTGAACTTGTCAAAGTTCGGATAGGCCACCACGATGAGACCGATCAGCTTCACGGTGTCTTCGTGCTTCATTTGCCTTCCTCCATCATCCGGTTGAGGATGCCCAGGGTATCGGGCTTGGCTGGTGCAGGCTGGCGGATGTTTCGGCCTCCACGGTCCTGCTCCCTGGCCAGCCAGGAGTTAATAAATCGCTTGATGCCAGCCTTGGTCTTGCGCTTTTTCGGGTTGCCATCAAGCCAGCCGTACATATTTCGAAGTTCCTGCATGACATCCACAGCAGGGTAGAGTTGTGTGTATTTGTCATAATCCTCTTGGGTTATTGGGTGCTTCGAACCGTCGTTGAGCGGCAGGCTAAGGACTGGCGGTGACGATGGCGCGGAAGCGGTTTTACCGCTCTGCGCATCCTGCGTATCTACACCTGTATCTATCTCTGTATCTATCTCTGTATCTATCTCTATATCTATCTCTTTCTCTATCTCTTGTCGGACATCGAGAGGACAAGGTGAGGACAATGTCCTCGGTTTGTCCTCGGAGCACCTGTCGCGATAGAGCCTTTTTTTCTCTGCCCATGCCGTTTCACTGCCTACCATTTTTTTGACTTCGGTCATATAGATGGTTTCATCGTCAAGCATTTCAACCATTTTCAGCTGGACAAACACCTTCATGGCTGACCGAACCAGGTCTATGTTTGTGTTTGTGATGACGGCCAGCATTTGCTCGTTGTAAGGGATGGTTTCGCTGAAACGAAGTTCCCCACAATGATCTATGCTTTCCAGCAACAACTTGAGGTAAAACAACACATAGTCCTTGCCGTTTGGCATTTCTTCAATAATCCGGATATCATGCCGTTTGAAGAAATCTCTTTTCAATTTCAGCCAGTAGTATTTCTTAGTAGCCACAACTTCACCTCTTGGCTTGGGCGGGATCGTTCCGCTTGGCAGCCTGGTCAAGGTAAAAGCGGTAAGCGTCGGCATCCTGGGCGCTGGCGCAGTGCACTATGGCCAGGCGCTCCACCAGCACCCGTGTTTCTGCAATAGCTTGTATTAGCTTCTGGTGTTTTCCTATGTTGGCGTCGGGGTTATCGGCTATTTCGGCCAGGATGCATGCGAGTCCGATTTGGCCAATCTCATACACTGCCCGCTGATCAATGGTTTTCGCTGGGCAAGCCTTGGCAGCCCTTATAATGGCAGGGCGACACCTGCGGAGTACGCCGTCATTTGTTTTGTCGTTTATGACTATGTTTGCTTCCCTTTCACATACGGAACAAATCTGTCTGCCTTCCGGCACATATTCGCCGCACTGATAGCACTTGCCACTGTTCGGACTCATGAGGCGCCTCCTCTCCTTACCCGCACCACACGCCGGCCGTTGTTCAGGGCTTCCTGGTCCTCTTCGGTAAACAGGTCAATGGGGGCAGGGGCATAACCATCGTCCATTGGAGTTGCAACAGCCATTCCAGCCCTTCCTTGGTGGTAAGCCAGGGAAACCCTCGCCTGCTCGTATTGGGCCCTGTATTGCTCTGTTCTGGACATTTCCCGGCGAAGGTGCCGGTCTTTATAATCCACGGCGGCTTTCATGGACGCCAACCCGGTCCCAATGCCAAGGATGAAGATCAGCAGGTTAGCGAACATACACGTCACCTCCAGTCTGCGGATCCGTCACACAACGCACGGGGGCATAGCCAGCTAGCAGTATCTCGGCCTGTTCTGCGTTGATGTCTGTAAACTCTTCGCCATCCTCGGCGCAGTAGACGATGGTACCGACCAAGCCGCAGTCGTTACCCGGGAGATTCAGCAGGCGTCCCTCCTCGTTGACGATCGCAAGCATGCGGCTGTTGATGTGGACGACTTCGATGTAGCCACCGACCTCGGTCTGCAGGGCTTCCAGAGTATTGGGGATGTCCTTTTCGTAGCCCAGTTGTCCGGGCTTCTTAATAATCACTTTCATCATGTGCCTCCTACACCTGGTAGCCTTCGGGGTACTTGGTGGTCAGTGGGCGGTAGTCGATGCCCAGACTGATGGCGCTTTCGCCACACTTAGGGCAGACAAAGGTCGGGATGACGTTCTGGTGAAAATTAGCATCGTCATAGCCGGGCTTGTTTTTTTCGATGTGACCGCAGTTTTCGCACTCGTAATCCGCATAAAAGTCTCTACGGTGTTGATTGTTGATGGTCTTGATTTTCATGGCTTCCTCTTTCTGCCAGGGAATTGCCAGCCCTGGCGGTGGGGGGCGGGGTCAGCGCCCCCGCTAGGTTACTCAGAAGGGCAGATCATCATCCTCGACCTGGACAAATCCGGCCTGAGCGTCCGGACTTTGCACAGGTGTCTGCCCATAGCCGCCTGGGGCGGCCCCCTGCTCAGACCGCGGCGTCAAAAACTCGACTTCATCAGCCATCACTTCCAGGCTGTAGCGTTGCTGGCCATCGTTTCCGGTGTAGTTTTGCAGGGTCAGGGTGCCTACCACGCCAACCTTGCGGCCCTTGGCCAGAAAGCGGTTGCAGTTCTCTGCCTGCTGACGCCAGGTAGTCACCCGGAAGAAATCGGCTTCATTCTGTCCGGCTTCGGCGCTTTGCTTGCGGCGGTTGACAGCCACCGTGAAGGTGCACACCGGAGTACCGTTCTGGGTAGAGCGAAGTTCCGGATCTCTTGTGAGGTTGCCAATGAGAAAAATCTTATTCATCGTTGGGCTCCTTATTTTTCTGCTTTTCTTTTTCCTGATTAGCCAGCAGCGCTTCGAGGACCATCCCGCCAAGGATGTGATCCTCAGACTGAATGTAGGTGCTGTTGTTGTTGGTTACCTCGATAAATCGCATCTTCCGAAGCATCCCAAGGCGCGTTTCACTTTCAATCAGTTTTTCATAGCGCTCCAGCGAAATAGCCACAACGTCATCCTGCCGCAGTTGCAGGACGGGGGTGAGATTGTTGTTTTCCATAGTTTTTACTCCTTTCGTGGTTGCAAATTGTTACCACTCGTTTGCATTCGGACACATCGAACATGCCGATGTGGGTTAGTTTTTCAGGTAGTTTCATCTGTCTGGCCAGCCAGGCGTAGGCTGCATCCCGTTTCATCCGTCCCCCTTGCCAGAGAGGGTCAAAAGCAGCGTGCGCCTTTTTCTTCCAGTCCCGGAGCTCGGCATTGGCCAGGCGTCCCAGGGGTTTGTTAGTTCCCCGGTGAACGCCAACCCAGGCGCCGCAAGGGGGGCAGTAGTAAATCATTCCGTAGCTGCGGCCGTAGACCACAGCGCTGTCGATGAACTGAGCAGGCCGGCCGCAGTAGTCACAAGTGATGGTCATTTCCCGGCCCACCTTTCCTTGAATTGCCGGATTTGCTCTGGCGTGTCAGTTTCGATGCCCAGTTCCTTGCATTCGGCAATGATGCCGTCAATGAACATAGCCATTTCCTTGGTGTCGTACTTGGAGCTCCCCACCCACACATGTAGATGGGAAAACTCCTTGCCGTTGACAGTGCCGGTGCCTTTTTCTTCCCAGTAGTCGAAGGCACGCTTCACGCTGGCCAGCTTCTCGGTCTGGACGGATATCACACCGCCCTGGCCGTAGCGCTGGAGCATCAGCCGATAAACCTCTTCCTTGGAAAGCGGCGGTTGCATGCTTTCAGCCAGTTTCGTAA
Organism: Christensenellales bacterium; assembly: GCA_050952845.1. Lineage (GTDB taxonomy): Bacteria > Bacillota > Clostridia > Christensenellales > Aristaeellaceae > JAGVSV01. The sequence continues at coordinate 2,106,954 of JBMNLP010000001.1, read as the reverse complement.
TGAGGACCCATGCATAAGCATTAGCATCCAGGCTTCTCAGGCTCCTGTGCTTTTTGATGAGCACATCCACAGGCTGATCCTTGAGCTTGCGGTATTCTTCCCGGAAGTCGCCCAGGACAGAAACGGTAATGTTTTGCTCGCCGTTCAGGCCGATGGTCAGATCCTTAAGCCGCCCCTTCATCCCAACGCCTCCCAGTTGTCCAGGTAGACCTGGGTCAACCCCTGGTTGTCCAGCCAGGTGAAGAAGTGCTGGATAGTGGGCAGGATGTCCGGGGTTTCATCTCTGCGGTAGTGTTCGGGCCAGACGTTGGATCCGTTGCTGGCCAGGTATGTAAAGCCATAGGCTTCAGGAACCAAAGTGAAATACATTGGGTGCTGGGTGTTGTCGAAGTATTTACCAGCGTCATAATTGCTGGTGTACTTAATGTCGTAGATCACACCGGCCTTTAGCGCATCCAAGCGTCCGTACAGGAAGATGTTCTTATCGCCAACGCGCACGGTGCGATTGGCGCGGTGTTGCAATTGAGCCCCCTTCACAATGTTTGCCACTTCGTTTGCTGCGTTATACCAGCGGTGACCGGGGTCTGCATTGCCCTTTACAATGGCGGTTACCAAATCCTCAAAATCAATGCCGTTCTGCATAGCTTCATTCACGGGGATTGGCTCCCGGCGCAAGGTGGCCAGGAAGTCCGCCATGGGGTCTCGCTCGCTGGTAGCGTCCTCAAAAGGGTTTTCCTTGATCGCGTAGTTCCATGAATTGAGCAGGGAATGAGTAACCATGAATCGTTTGTTATCCATCAATCCCACCCCCAGCAGCCGCAATAGTACTGGTCAAACGGTTTATCGGGCTGGTGCTGGAAAAACGGCAATTCCCATTGTGAATCCACTTCGCCATTGCAGGTGTAGCCGCGCTTTGGATGTGAGTAGGTGCATCTGGCCTTGCGTCCTTCCAGGCCATCGCTACCCTTGCACTCCCGTTCCACAATTTCGGCCCCTTCATGGATACCAACACAGATAACGCAGACAGGCGCTCGGCTTCCGTCTTTTAGGACGTGTTCTGCATTGGCAACATGGCCGCACTTCATCAACAGCGCCATGTCAGGCCTCCCCTTCCTGGTCTACGGGGTCGGCGTACAGTTTGGTTTTCTTGTCGTAGGTCAGGCCCAGCTGGGCAATCTTCTCTTTCCACATGTCACCGATTTCGTCTTTGCTGGTCAGCGAATGATTCAGCTTGGCCATGTCCTTAGCTGCGTTGTTGGCGCTGTAGGCATCTACAACCTGGTTAATAACGGCTTGACCTTCGTCCATTGCTTTCTGGTAAGCTTCCTGCTTTTTTTCAAGCTCCTCCAATTCAGCGGCGCTCTTTGCGTTGTACTGTTCAAACAGCCTGGCCAGGAAGTCGTTAGGACGGTTAGGTCCAAGAGCGGGAATCTTGAGCACGCCATTGATGCCACGGGTGCCCTTTGCGTAATAACGTTCACAGTTACTGAGGCCCAGGGTACGGTCGTTGCCGAACATTTCCATGAAGCCGCCCAGGTCCATGGGGATCCAGACATTGTTCTTGGTCTGACCTTCCACCATCAGGCGCAGGCGGGTGTTTTCCCCGTCTTTTTCCTCAACGGCGTGGAAGATGACCACCACATGCTTGTGTAGCTCATAGAAGCAGTAGTCCATCAGGCGGACGAACTCGCGGCCTACAACGCCGTAGCCCTGTAAGCTGAGGCTGCCGTCCCGTTTTCCGTTCTTGGGATCATTCTTGATGGCCCAGGGTTTCATCAGGTCGATCAGCTTCCCGCCTGTATCAAACACAAGGGTGTCATAGTCGCCCAGGTTCTCAGGTTTCAGGTCATCCAGCACTTCCTGATAGCTGGCCGGCTGGATATAGTCCACGCGGTACTGGGGCTCAATCCGGTCAATACCGAAGTCGATGTCAATATGCAGCGGTCGAGGAGCTGATAACCCCAAGGTGCTTTTGCCGATACCGGGATATCCGGCAATCAGGATGCGAATCTTCTTTTCCACGTTTTGAATGTCTTCGGGTTTACGAATCATTTTTCTACTCCTTTTTCTTCGAGGTGTTTTTTAATAAGGCTGTATAGCCAGTCCTGTACTGTTGAGAATCCTTCCCGTTGCATCAGGGTTTTCACCCGGTTGTAGTCCTGGGTGCTCACCCGGCAGACAAGGCGGTGGGGGTTGGTGCGGATGTCAGGTTTCTTTGGTGTCGTGGCTTTTTCCGGCGAAAAGACCTTGTACAGCGCATTCATGGCGTCGTTGCAAATCTGGACGCCGTAGTAGTGGCTGCGTTCGCACTTGCTCTGCAGGGGTTTGTCATAGCCAGGGTAGAGTTTCGATACCACGGCCACCATGTCGGCGGCGGGGATCTCTCTTCCTAATCGAAGCTCACGCAGAGCATTATGCGGATTGACATCTTCCGGGGTTTGGTCTACATTGTTGGTGGGTTCAATTGTCTGGGCCTGAGGTCGTTCCTGTGCCAGCAGGGCGGCCTCTTTCTTTTTGTTCATTGCGATACCCCTTTCAACTTCCTGCAAAGGCCAAGGCCGCCTCGCTGCAGGTCCGCGGGGTGTCGCTGCAGTTTCCCGTAGTACGGGCAATCGCCGCCGTTTTCGTAGGACAGTTCACATTTCCAGCACTCGCACAAGCGATCAGCGTTGTTATATTCGGGGATAGCGGGTTTGTTCACGAGTTCCTCCTTTCAGGCTTGTCCTGTTTGCTCCATGTAGAGCTTCATTCGCTGTGCCAGCACGCCGGTGATGTCTTTGGTCAAGGCTTCTTCCGCTGCCTTAGTTTCGGGGGTAGACCTGATGTACATGGGTACTGCTGGCAGGAAGCTTCCGTCCGGGGCTCTCAGCGCCGTCACGCCAACCTGGATGTATTCGTACTGTTGATCCTCACGTGCTGAGGCCCGCTCTTGTGCCATTTGTTCCTCCTTTCCCTCCAAAAGATTAACAAGTTAAACATTTGGGGTAAAAAAATACTCAGGGATATCCTCAACTGTTAATCCAAGCAGCTTCACGGCCCTGTACATCTCGGAACTCTTGAACTCAATTTTTCCACTCACCTTGTTAGACCATGTGTTTGCTGAGAGTTTCATTGCCTTTGCAAAGGCTTTTTGAGTCTTGAACTTTTCTATAATACGACCGATTAGCTTGGAATAGTCAAACATTTATCTGCCTCCTTTCCTCAGTCAATAGATTAACATGTTAATCTTCAAGGACAATGTACCACAGGGGAAAACACTTTGCAACCCCTTTTCCGAAAAATGTTAATCTTTTTTTGTAACATGTTGAACTTTTCGATTATTCCATGGTATAATCACCGTAGCACTTTAATAAGGAGCATCGGCATGGAAGAGAACAAAGTTTCCGTTGGCACCAGGCTACAGCAGGTCATGGATGAGCGCAATCTTCGTGCTGTTGACCTTCATAATATAATCAGGCCCCTATGCAAGAAATATGGAATCAATATCAGCAAATCTCAACTGAGCCAGTACATCAATGATTTCAACGAGCCAGGTCAACGGCGGTTGTTCATCCTAGCCCAAGCTTTGGATGTGAATGAAGCATGGTTGCTGGGGTTTGATGTGGCAAGAGAGAGGAAGCCGCTCGCCTCCACAGCTGACGAGCGGACAGCCGAGTTTTTATCACTTTTTAAAAAGCTTACGGAGGAACAGCAAGTTACGATTATTCAGGCAATGAAAGGAATTGCAGCAGGGAAATGAACTCTAGCTGTTCTTCTGGGTTGAGTTCAGAAAAGGCCTCGAGGGCCTCAGAAAGGATAGAGTTATCGTCTGGAACGACTATGAAGTTATTCATCAAACCGTCTCCTTTCATGAAATTGTTGTTGGTCTGTGGACCTGGTAGTTTATCAACATGTACTTGCGTTGTCGTTTAGTTTGTCAGGAAATAACAGAAATTGTGAGGGACTGTGCTATGAGAAAACGCATTCTCGCCGCCGTTTTTGTACTGCTTCTTGCAGTGTCAGCAGGTAACTGCTTGGCAGCCAACAGGCATGCCATAGAATTGCAGCCATTTTTAGCCGCTTTTGAGTACAGGCTTTCTTACTATGAGCTCTTTGGTGCGGAATGGGATGGTGACAACTTTATACTGCTCGAACAGCAACGAAGAGTTGCAACTTTTGATTGTGATGGTTTGCTGTTAAAAATGGAACTTTACAAAGACATGCAAACAAAATCAAACAAAGCCCGGTTGCTATCAGCTAAAGTTCCTCTAGATACAGAAATCGCACCAAATACCGCTCGAGATGATACAAGATATCGCATCATTGCTCTCATAGCTGCGCTTGAGTACGATTTGCCAGATAAAGGAAGCGCGGATGAACAAATCGCCACGTTAACAAATGTATCGAAACTGTATGATGCTATGTCTGAAGAATACTCGGTTTACATTAAGCCACAGAATGTCTCTGTGCTCCTGTATAACGGTAAACAGTATAACTATTTCTATGATTACGAACAAAGTATGACACCCGCTTTCTTTGTTGCAAAATTTCCCCAGTAAACTCTGACGCATAAAACAGGAGGGTGTACACCATGCCACACACATTGCCTGCGCCCTTGTGGTCGAATCCGGATGCTAGCCGATGCAAATCAGCCTTGGCGGCCGAACTTACGCCTTTGAGCCTGGATAAAGAAGCAGGCAACGCTTCTTTCGCTGGCGGTAAAGAAATCTACTGGACAGATTTGTCGCAATGCACCTGCCTAGACTTTCACATAAACCAGGCCAGGTCATCCCCTTGCAAGCACATGATCAGATTGGCAATGGAATTAAAGCTAATACCATCTGAAGGGAAGAAAGATGACATTGAAGCTGCCCAGTACAAGGTAGCTTTGGCCGAGATAAAGAGCGCAGTGAGTGACCAAGATTTGCTGACAGCTGTGAAGGTTGGTGCTTTTCTCAGGGAATTATATGTAGATGGAAAGTCAAAGCTGGTCGATCATGGGGGGATTAAAACCTCCCCGCTCAGATTCTTTTTTGTTTATGCCGGATCGATTGCCAAGCCCATTAAGACAAGGAAAAAGGATGCACTTGGCTTGGTCAAAAATGTCGAAGCGCGTTTAGGCGAATGGTTGCTCGGCTCACCAGAAGCACTGAATGCCATATATGATTATTATGCGTCAGAAGAATAGAAACAATTCAGCAAACGCTGTTATCTACGCACGCTTTTCATCCCACGGGCAGTCTGAACAGTCCATTGAGGGACAACTGCGGGATTGTCACGCTTTTGCTGAGCGTGAGGGTTATACCATTATCCACGAATACATAGACCGAGCAAAGTCAGCTCGGTCAGATGATCGTCCCGATTTCCAGAGAATGATCAAGGATGCTGCTAAAAAGCAATTTCAAGTCATCATCGTCTGGAAGTTGGACCGTTTCGCCAGGAACAGGTACGACAGTGCCATCTATAAGGCGAAACTGAAAAAGTTTGGCATCCGCGTTGTCTCCGTGATGGAAAACATTACTGACAGCCCGGAAGGTATCATCCTGGAGGGCATGCTTGAATCCCTGGCCGAGTTTTATTCCGCCAATCTTTCACAGAATGTTTTGCGTGGGCAGCGGGAAACAATTGCAAAAGGCCGCTGGTGCGGAGGCAATGTACCCTATGGTTATCAGCCTGTGGATGGTCGCCTGGTAGAGGATCCGCGTACCGCGCCTATCATTAGAGAAGTCTTCAAACGCTACGCCTCTGGCGAGCAAAAGCGTTCTATAATTGACGATTTGAACGCCCGCGGCATTAGAACTTCCCGGGGCAAACCATTAACGATGGCATCTTTTCAAACAGCTCTCAAGAACACTACTTATATTGGTCAACATAAGTGGAACGGTGAAGTGATTGAAGGCTGTGCTGACCCGCTCATTGACGAGGAAACATTCTACAAGGCACAAGGTTATATTAAACGCCGCGCCCATGCTCCGGCGGCAGCTAAAGCAAAGGTAGAGTATCAGCTGCAAGGCAAAGCATTTTGTGGCATGTGTGGAGCCAGGATGATAGGCGAATCCGGATATGGAAAAGTTGGCAGGCAATATCACTATTACACTTGTGCAACACGTAAAAAGTCCAAAAGCTGTGCTAAGCGCAATGAAAAAAAGGGGTTTATCGAATGGTATGTAGTGGAACAAACCGTTGAATATGTGTTGTCACCGGACCGCATAGATACGATCGCTGCCTCTGTTGTAGCCGAGTATGAGAAGGAGTTCAACGATAGCGCGATCAAGGAGCTGGAGCGTCAACTGGATCGGATTGAAGCAGACCTAAACACCTTGGTAGATGAGCTCCTGGTGGTTCCCAAATCCGCCAAACCTCGAATCTATGAGCGTTTGGAACTGTTAGAAGCCCAGAAAGCAGACCTTGAAATGGACTTATCCAGGTTACGTATCGCCAATCGCATCCGGTACACAGAAGAAGAAGTAAAAGCCTGGATGAAACAGTTTTGTAAAGGCGATCCATTGGATGAGGAGTTCCGCAAGCGTATTATTGATGTGTTTATCAACTCTATATATCTCTATGATGACAAGGTAATCATCTTCTACAACATAAAGAGCGGCAAGCAGGTATCTTTCATTGACCTTTGCGAAAGCCTGGAAGATCCTCCTGATCCACCAGACGATCTGTGTTCGGATTTGAACACGCTAAGCCTGCCAAAAGCTTCCAAATCCGAACACAGGCAGGCTTCGGATTTGAACACGCTAAGCCTGCCACGACAACCTGGAGCAACTCCTCCAGGTTGTTCAGTTTATAGCGCAGAAGGGCTCGAACCCGGCAGGGCGCGGCGCGTATAGAAAATGACCCTGTGCGGTCATTTTCAGCGTCGCGTGGCGAGCGCTTTGCGCGAGCCGGCAGGGCGAAGCACTGGCGAGTCCTTCTGCCCCTGCCACGACAACCTGGAGCAACTCCTCCAGGTTGTTCAGTTTATAGCGCAGAAGGGCTCGAACCCGACAGGGCGCGGCGCGTATAGAAAATGACCCTGTGCGGTCATTTTCAGCATCGCGTGGCGAGCGCTTTGCGCGAGCCGGCAGGGCGAAGCACTGGCGAGTCCTTCTGCCCCTGCGATATGATAGGTTAGAGCAAATTACGCCATGATAAGTAAATTTGCTCTAATTTGCTCTAATCTTCTCGTTCGCTTAAACCAGCCCCTTTCACTTGTATGATATCCTGATGATCATTCAGTCTTCTATCGGTAAGGAGTCCTTCGCGAATTTTTCTCTTTCTGTCTTCATACATGGAAGCATCGATTTTCTTTAAAAAATCATCGACCGACTCCTGCTTGCTTTGGTATATGCTGTAACCAACGGAAAAATTTATCTGATAGGGTTTTTTGCCTGATTCATTGAACAATGCTGTTTGTGTTTTAATGGTGTCAATCATATCCATCATTTCTTTCTGAGCGTTTATATACATTAATACGATGAACTCATCCCCTCCATACCTGCATATGACCCCTTTATCCCCCACGGCTGTATGCAATATCTTTCCAACGGTAGCAATCGCATCGTCTCCTACAGCATGTCCGAACCTGTCATTGATGCTTTTGAAGTTATCAATGTCTAACATAATGCCGGCAGGTATGCTTGCGGTATCCTTTTTTTCACTATACATTAACGATAGGTTGTCTAAGTACTGCCTGTTAAATAATCCCGACAGCATATCGACATAAGATAATTCCTTTTGAACATTGATGAATAGATAAACCATCCCGATGGATACGCCAAGCCACATCAGAGAGTATCCATAATGAAAGAACTGCAGCATACTTCCAATCACGATGGGAATCATAAACAGAATAGCAGGCAGAAACAAATACTTATGTACCTTCTTACGGTACGAGTAGATCAATATAACCCCATATGCCATATAAGAATAATTGACAATATATGGAATGATATATAAATCGGTTCTTTGATAAACATTGTATTGATCGACCACAAAAAACACAGGTGTCACCAGGTTGATGAAGCAGCCGATGATTATGATGACGGCAGGTATGGCCACAAAAGGATATATCCGCTTGATTCTTTTCATATCTGTAAACAATTTATAGTCTGCATATACTGTCCAGAAAAATGAAAATATAATCGTGACAACAAACAAAAAGACGTTCAGCACGACCAGCAACGCATGATATCCATCTCCCATTTTGCCATCCAGCAAAAGAACAACCGATTCAATGGAGGATTGCAGAATATTAAAAATAACCATCGCGAAATATATCTTTTCGTCAAGCAATCCATGACGCAGTGGCCTTTTCAAACTCAATAAAATAACCAATAACAACAGTATAGCTGTTCCATTTGCAATCAATATCGCCGGGACATTAAACATCTTGAATTGCCCTCCCTTCTGTCCCCATCATTATAACCCTTTCCACGTCATTTTGACAGCCAAAATTTGTTAACAATTTCCGCAACCGCTTTTTTCATATAAGTTAGTAAAAACGCCCTTTTAATCAGTCGTCAGTTTGACACACCCCCGGCTACCGGCTATGATGATGCAAACAACGCGGCTTGCCGCGGTAAAGGGGATGGATGGATGACTGTCAGAGAACGCTTTGCGCGCACCATGCGTTTTGAACAGGTGGACCGCATGCCGATCCTCGAATGGGCTACCTGGTGGGATAAAACCGTTCACAGCTGGATCGGCCAGGGGCTTGAGATCAAGCCGGCGCCGGGGTTGAACCAGGGGCAGGCGCTGCAGCAGCAGATGGGGCTGGATTTGCATCTGCAGGCCTGGGTTGGTTTCAAAACGGCTGCCACCCCAAGCCCCAGGGGGGAGGGGCTGCCCATTGTCACCAGCATGGAGGAATACGAGCGCATCCTGCCCACGCTGTATCCGGACCGCGTGCCCATCGACCGGGAGCGGATGGAAGAATATTCCAGGCGGCAGGCCGAGGGCAGCGCCATCGTATGGGCGACCATTGAGGGCCCTTTCTGGGGGCCGCGCACGCTGCTGGGCATTGAGAACCATCTGTATTCCTTTTATGACGAGCCGGAGCTGCTGCACCGCATCAACGCCGACATTGCCCGCTACAACCTGAAAATATTAGACGCGCTGTACGAATACTTCATCCCCGACTTCATCACCCTGGCGGAGGACATGAGCTACAACAACGGCCCCATGCTGTCGGAGGCCCTGTTCGACGAGTTTTTGCTGCCCTACTACCATCAGGTGCTGCCTTCCCTGAAGGAGCGTGGTGTGCCGGTGTTTATCGACTCGGACGGCGACATCACCAAAATGGTGCCCTGGTTTATCCGCGCGGGCATCGATGGCGTGCTGCCGCTGGAGCGGCAGGCGGGTGTGGACGTAAACGCATTGCGTGATAAATACCCGACGTTTTTATTCATCGGGCATTACGATAAAATGGTGATGCCGCACGGCGAGGAGGCGATGCGCGCGGAGTTTGAGCGCCTGCTGCCCGCCATGCGCAAAGGCGGCTTCATCGCTTCGGTGGACCATCAGACGCCGCCCGGCGTCTCGCTGGACCAATACCGCACCTATATAAAGCTGCTGAACGAATATGCCGTGAAGGCGGTGCAGGGATAGGCTGTGTTCCGGCGGAGAGGAAAAAAACGCCGCACCATGCTGGCCGTTACGCTGGCAGGCGAGGCGGTGTACGAGGGAGAAGCCGGCAGCTACGACATCCCCGAGGATGCGATGATCGCCCGTACCATTCTCTATTACAACGACCCCGAACCCTGCGAAATCAGGCGGGGAGCGGTTCGGTCCCGCGTGCTGATGGAGCTGGAATCCGTCGTGCCCTTTGACGCGCCGGCAGCCGAGCTGCCGGGCGATATGCAGCAGTATTTTCCGGAGGGCGCCCGGGTGCGCGTATACGCTGAGGAAAGCTGATGCCATGGTGCATCAGCGAATGACTGAACACCGACTAAACCAATACATCCGAAAACAGATCTGCCTACCCAGAGCATAGGCAGGATCTTACGCTTTTTGAAAATCCGGATATTCGCTGAACAACGGATAGAGTATTTCTTCGTCTTCCTCAACCTCAGGGAAACGGCCTACCGGCTCGTAGAACCGGTTGTCCACGTTGTCATCGTTCGTGCTGGACACCTCTCCAATCAAACAGGAACCGCCCTCTGCCCAGAATGTATGATACTGGCCGCGGGGCAGGGTGATGCTTTCGCCAACGTGCAGTTCCACGCGCTCTCCAGCCGGAACCACATAGCTGCGTCCATCTTTGTGAATGGTTACAGGGGTATCCAGCATTTCTCCATTTTCACCACTGTTATAGCACTTGAGAACCAGTATGCCGCCGCCGCGGTTGATGATATCCTCCATTTTTTTCCAATGGAAGTGATAGGGCGTTACCTGGCCTTCTTCGCTGATGAGCAGTTTTTCCGCATAAGTTTTTTGGTACTTCGGATGATTGAGGTTGCCGTTGCGCAGGGTGATCAATAACAGACCGACCTTGTGGAAATCTCCGCTGCCAAAGTCGGTGATGTCCCAGCCCAGCATATTATCCTTGATTTCGTCATATTCGCTGTTTTTTGTTCTCCATTCGTCCATCGTCCATGTGACGAACGGCGGCAATGCAAATCTGTGCTCGTGAATAAGCGCCAATGCATTTCTCTGAGCCTGATTGATTTCTGATCTTTTCATGATGATACCTCCTAAGAGAATTTTTATAAAAGCAGCGGATGTAGCAAAATAAGTGTCAGGATGATTAGCAAACCGATATTTCAAGCATATCGGTTTCCTGCACAACGCCATTCTGCCGAAAGCGAAGCGTCTTGATCTCATAGGGCGAGAAGTTCAATGTGCAGCTTCCCAATGTTTCAAGCCGCATGTTGATGCGCTGGGCAACGCCATTGTACTCCGCGATGCGAACAACATATCCGTCGCCATCCTCGGCTTGCTTGATGGCGTTGATATGGACGCCGTTGGTTTCTGAAACAAGGGTGTTTGCAGAAGGATGCTGGCCATCATGGTTTGCTTCACATACGATGGTTGGCGGGGCAATCCAATGCGCGGCAAACCCGTAAGCGGCTTCCGCGGTGAGCACTTCAGGGATGCAGCCGATGCGCCCGGTGTGCATGCCCTGCCCCATGTACGTATATTCTGCATGCTCATCAAGCGGTGCCATGCGCAAATCGCCGGAAATCGGGCTGCGAAGCAAGGTAAAGCGGGGAGTGCCGCAGCGTGTGTCGTAGGCAAACACGCCATCCAGCAGGAAGGTCATGCCGCCTTTGTCATTGCCCCATACGAGCCATTCATTACAGGGTTTGTCTGCCGGATTCATTGGGCGCGATACCGATCCGTATGGAATGGCGCAGTGAATATATTCGGCATCGTATTGCGCGCGGGGCACGAGTTTCAGCACGGTATGCTGCTCATGCCAGTTCACCGTATAGCGGTAGTCAATAAAACCGGTCGCACGGTCAAGGGAGAATATTTCTTCGAATGTGGAACAACGGAATGACCATTCCTGTTTTACGGTTTCGCGGTGAATGCCATTTTCGAGTACCTTTCGGCGCGTCAGCCGCGGCAGTTCATAGGCGTCGCCATAGCCGTTTCGTGTGTTGAAACACCAGGTATCACCGTCATCCTGAAGCATCCGGACTTCGAACGGGGATTCAAGGCTGGATTCGGGCAAGGTTTTGTCTACGGCTTGACCGGTTTTCCGTACGGCATAGGTGCGGTAGCCAAGTGCCGGGATGTCTGCACGAAACACGAACCGGCTGCGGAAACCGGGAAAAGCAGACCGTTCCAGGATAATCTGTGCGGGATAGGTGTTCCCTTCCTCGTCAAACAGCTCAATCCCGTCTTGATACCATGGATATTCCCACGTCCATTGTACTTCCGCTTCCAGAAGGCCCCGATAGGGCGTTCCGTTCAGGTTGAAAATGCACAGATTCCATACGCTTGTGTCATTGTCGCCCAGCATACGGATTTTCCGGCAAACGGATTGAATTGAAAAGTGGCGGATCTCGCCTGCAGTTTGCAGGATGCGGCCGCTCATGTTCCGCGCGTCCTCAAACACCTCGGGGGTGCTGGTGCCGCCAAGAATGTCATGGAACTGATTGAACAGGAGATCCTTCCATGCTTTGCGGAGGGCTTCTTGTGGATAAGCCTTTCCGACAAGTCTCTCGGCCATAAATGCCGCTTTCTCGGCTTGCAGCAGCGAATACTCGCCCTTGCGGTTATTCCGTTTAACCTCGGGCTCGTCCGATAGCGGACCATAATAGGCGCATAATATTTCCCCATGGACAGATGCTGTGATTCTGCCCTCCTGGGCGCTAAAGTAATCGCTGACGGTGCCGAACCGCACTTGAAGATCGGTGTTTTCCTGTATAGCCTGATGAATTTCGCGGATCGATTTTTTGGTTGGCGCGCCCCCATGATCCGATACGCCGAAGACGATCATATGATCATGCGAATCGGCCAGCAGCTTTGCACGGCGATGGCGAATCAACTCTGCAATATCACCTTGCGGATAGCTGGGAAAATCGTTTTCCCCGGCGCTCCCTGCACGATAGGCATTGACGCTGCTGCCGTCCGGGGCAATCCAGCGGAACAGGTTGTCATTGAGAGCGTATTCATCCTGCGCAGGGCGTGTGAATACGTAATGATACAGCCGGCATTTGCGCATGATCTGCGGCATCATGGCGCTATGGCCAAAGCTGTCGATGTTGAATACGGTGTCTGCCGTCAAAGAAAAATGCTCTTGGAGATACCTTTGGCCATACAAACCCTGGCGCACCAAGCTTTCGCCGGTTGGCAGATGGCAGTCCGGCTGAAGCCACCAGCCTTCGGAGGTTATCTCCCAGCGGCCTTCCCGGACGCGCTGCTGTATGGCTTTGAAGAGTTCGGGATCTGTTTCCTCAATCCATTCAAATACTGCAGGCGTCGAAAAGCTGTATCGGAAATCAAGGTCTTCGTCCATGCGCGCCAGCGCGGAGCGGAACGTTGCGCGTATGGAAGCCATCGCTTCATCCCATGTCCAGAGCCATGCGGGGTCGAAATGGGTATTGCCAATCATCCACAGCGTATTCATAAGCTTCTCTCCTTTTACCCCTCAGGGTTTTTGTGCACAAAGGTTCTTCCGGCGAAATTTGCCTGCGCAGCGGGATAATCAGGATCGCCGGGCCGGCGGTTGATGGTATTGTCCCGCACGACAACCTTCTGATAGCCGTCAAGAATCTGGTTGTGATAGAATAACGGAACGGCTATATCGTAAAGGATGTTGTCGCGCACTTCAATGCCCGCGCTGCCTTCGTCCATATAGATGCCGCCCGGCACGCCCTGCAGCTGCCAGAAGGGATCGGCAGCAGGATCATGAACCGTTTCGCGCTGAATGCCATTGATGTGCAGCTTATCATAGCCTTCTCCATAGAACCCCGCGCTTTCGTGAATCAGGTTGCCAATGATGGCGCTGCCGTCCATGGTACCCAGGGTATAGATGGCGCCGCCGTCGTTGAGCAGCATCATCGCGTGATGAATGTGGTTGTACAGAACCTTGTTGCGTTTGCACACGGAAGGCTCTGTCCAGCGCACAAAGCTTGCGGGAGCGCGGTGTGTCAGACGGTCATCCAGCGTCATGTCCGCGGTTGCCCATCCCCAGCCGATGCTGATGGCGCTGTAGGGCACGTGATGGATGTCGTTATGCACGATGCAGACATCCTGCGCATATCCTGCAATGACGGCAACGCTGCCTTTGTAGTCAAAGCCGGTATGGTGAATCAGGTTGTTGGAGATTGTGATATGGCGTACGATTTCCCGCTCGTCCTCTGGATGGGAGGATGCCAGCGTGAAGTCGGCAATCTGTATGGCGGAGCCGGCAATGCGCGTGAAAACGCAATCATGAACCAGGACGTCTTCCGCGCCAACCTGGATATCCAAAGCGCCGCTGCCTAACTGTTCAAAGGTGCAGCCTTCAAAGGCAACGCCCCGCCAGCCTGCGACGCGAACCGCGGAGGGCACCGTGATGAATTCATGGAGCGAATAGTCGCCGCGCAATGCAACGTCGATTGCCTCGTTGGAACTCAACACATTGGCCTGAACTTCCGGATGGCCGTCGTTCATCGGGCGCAGATAGGTGGAGTGACGGAATGCAATGTTGCGGAACTTGAGGTGACAGGGTTTTGCGGCAACGTCCCCCTTCACGCAGACCAGCTCCTCTGTGAGTGGCAGTATGACCTCGTGGTTTTCGGGCGCATCGCCTTCTGCCAGCGCCAGATAGAGCGTCCGTTCATGGCGGTCAAAGTACCACTCGTTTGGCGCCCGGCCCAGCAGCTCGAAGACATTCTCAAAGTAGTTGGGCGTAGCTCCGATCTGCACGCCGGCTTTGAGCTGACACATCCGAAAGCACGGCTCCACAGGCAGAATCAGCACGTGCCCGTCCGGGAGCTCCTGAAGTTCATGAATGGGGATAATGGAGTGCGTCCAGCCGGTTTCAAAGACCATTTCAACAGCCTGAGGATCTCGCCATTCAAGCAGCTCGCGATGGGTGGTGACGATGCCGCGATATTGGGCAACGGTGCCGCGTTCAAAGGCGGTTAAGTCGTATTCCTTTACTAAATCGTGGAAGCGAAATTCCGCGCTTTCCAGTTTTTCCCAGCGATGCGGCTTGATGAACGGGGTGGCAGGGCGTTTGATGGGCTGCCCGTCCAGGTACAGATGGCGGGTGGCGGCCACATCGGGCAAGTGCAGGCGGTAGATGTTCTCCTTCCAATGGGTAAAGCCGGACAAGCGGCGTCCGCCGCTGATCTCTGCGCCGTTCCGGCCTTCAATGGTGATGCCATATCCGTTTTGATTGGCCTTCTCTGAATCAATGACCAGCGGAGCGGACAGCTCCTGACGGCCTTCCAGCACAATGCGGATGTTGCGCTTTCCCAGGTCGGAACGCACCGAGTCCAGCGCAGCTGTGATCGAAGGAAACCCATTTCCCTCACTGTTTACGTATACGATCTTTTCCATATGCTCCACCTCTTGTATTTATTAATATATCGTATAATATTCGATTATTGACCATTTTAGCTTTTGAAAACAGGTGTGTCAATGGTTGGTGCGTACCGCCTCTGACGCTTCTTTCTAGCAGCCCGCATTCGCGATCGTTACCACTACAGCTGCATTCGTGACACTGTTTCAGTATCCTTATTTATGCGTAAGCCGTGGAATGGTAATCCTTAAAAAGTCGCAATAAGTCTTTTTGCAATTTTCCGACATAAAAACGAAAACTAATACGAAAACTAAAGTTAATGTTGCAACCATCAACTTGATTTTTTATGCGGCAGTGTTATAATGAATTCGTGGTTAAATTGTCGCGTTAAAAGTAACAGGATTGAATTTTTTAACGTTTGCACAGGAGGAGCTCGCATGCTAAACAAGCCATATGCAGTCAGATGCAGGGACCTTTTAAGAAGAGGTCTATCGCAATGGCAATTATATCTCTTGATTTTACCTGCGGTTATTTATTTGATTCTCTTTCATTACATACCGATGTACGGGGTTCAAATAGCCTTTAGGGATTTCCGAATCAGCAAGGGAATATTCGGCAGTAACTGGGTGGGACTTAAGCATTTTGCTGCTTTTATCAACTACCCGAATTTTTCCAAGATCATGCTGAATACGCTATACATTTCTCTTTATTCTTTTGCCACTTTTCCGCTATCCATTATTTTGGCACTGATGCTCAATGAAGTGGATAACCTCCGATATAAAAAAACCGTTCAAATGATTACATATGCGCCATACTTTGTTTCAACAGTGGTTGTCTGCAGCATGATCACCTTGTTTTTAAACAGGAGCAACGGCTTGCTGAATAATATCATCGCACAATTCGGAGGCGAGCGTGTCGCGTTTCTGGAGTCTCCGAAGTATTTCTACACAATATATGTTTGGTCGGATGTTTGGCAAGGCATCGGATGGGGCACCATTATTTACTTGGCTGCACTTTCAGGCGTTTCACCGGAATTGGTGGAAGCAGCTAAAATCGACGGTGCAAGCCGACTCCAAATCGTCCTACATGTTGATATTCCATCAATCCTGCCAACGATTATTATTACATTGATTATGCGATGTGGCAGTATTCTGTCCGTTGGCTTTGACAAGGCATACCTTTTACAAAATCCCCTGAATCTGGAGGCATCGCAAGTCATTTCAACTTATGTCTACGAGTTGGGCTTACAGAGCGGGCGCTTCAGCTATGCCGCTGCCATCAGCCTTTTCAACACGATCATTAATGTCGGGTTCCTTGCTATTGTGAATGCCATTTCAAAACGTGCATCCGGGATTAGCCTTTGGTAGAAAGAGGTGGTGAATGATGAAGATGACTATTTCAAAACGCAGTGTTATGCGAAAATCCGCCACTGACAGGATTTTTGATGTTGTAAACATCACTTTGCTCGGAATCATTGCAATTCTGATGGTTTATCCGCTGTATTTTACGGTGATTGCTTCGTTATCCAACCCATACGATGTCGTCAATGGCAATGTGTATGTAGTTCCGGTGGGGTTTTCCCTCGAAGCATATAACAATGTATTTAAGGAAAGCAGGGTTTGGATCGGTTATCGAAATTCATTGTTCTATACGGTTTTCGGAACAATGCTGAATCTTGTACTGACCATTCCCGCAGCCTACGTTCTATCCAAAAAAAGACTGGTTGGACGCAGACTGCTGATGACCTTTTTTATCATCCCGATGTACTTCGGCGGCGGATTAATCCCGACCTATCTGCAAGTCCGAAATCTGGGTTTATTGGACAAGTATTACACATTGATTGTACTGGGCGGCATATCCGTATACAATGTTGTGGTAAGCCGAGTGTTTTTCCAGACATCTATTCCGGAGTCATTATATGAAAGCGCGCACATCGACGGCGCATCGGATTTCAGGATGTTCTTCAACATCGCCATCCCACTGGCAAAACCGATTCTCGCAGTTATGACCTTGTTTTATGCGGTGGGGCACTGGAACGACTACTTTACAGCCCTTGTTTATACCTCAAACAGTGCATATGAACCGCTGCAGATGACATTGCGCGGAATATTGCTGTTGAATCAAAAGGCGATGGAAGCCATCAACGAAGGCAATATGGATGCACAAACGGTTCTTGATCTGGCTCGTCTTGCGTATATTGCGGAAGCAATGAAGTACTCGATGATTTTTATTGCGTGTGCGCCGATGCTGATTGCGTATCCGTTTGTCCAGAAGTATTTTACAACCGGCATGATGCTGGGCGCCCTGAAAGAATGAGATTGAAAAAGATGCGTCCAATCTTTTTCAAAATAATGGAGGAGGTTTTTATTCTATGAAGAAAGTATTCCCACTGTTGCTGGCGTTGTGCATTCTTCTCATGAGTATGGCTTTTGCAGAAGAGATGGATCTGACGGATATCAACGGTAATACGGTTCAGGATTACAGAGATTTCAGTCAGTATCCTCTTTCTGACGGATCGGAGTCATTGCGAATCGCTGTCATTCGCTCAGACACATATGGTATTGATGCCAAGGATATCTGGTTCTGGAACTGGATTGAAAAGGTGAGCGGTGTCAAGATGGAGGTAGAACAGGTGCTGGACAGCGCGCTGAATGACCGGAAGGTTTTGATGCTCGCATCGGGCGATCTCCCGGATTTAATCCTGGGATTCAATTTCTCGACCAGCGATTTGGTTACCTATGGCATGGGGGAAGGACTGTTTGCCAACATCAAAGACCAAATAACCAATCCCGAAATCATGCCGAACCTTGCATCGTGTCTTGAACATGATCCCAGCATCATGGCTGCGATCACCTGCCTGGACGGCAATGTTTACAGTCTGCCAGGCATGCGCGCCGCAATGATCGGTGAGTCCGATAGGATTTTTATCGACAGCGATTTGCTGGCGGCCGTCGGCAAAGAACTGCCGACAACCCTCGATGACTTCATCGATACCATGTATGCGTTCAAGGAGCATAATCCCGATCTGATTCCCCTGGGCGGGGCTGACACCGCATACAACCCGACGTACTACATCCTCAATGCGATGGGCTATCTTGGCAACAGCGGTAACGACGGCACAAGAGTCACCATTCGCAACGGCGAAGCGGTGATTCCCGCGTGCGACGAAACCTTTGTTGAAGTTCTGAAAGTGATGAACCAGTTTTATAAGGACGGCATCATCAGCCAGGATTTCTATTCGATCGATGGCACCACGGTGAACGCACAGATGGCGGAAGGCAAGCTGGGTGTATATCCTTTCGTTCCGTTTGTTGTGAATGCCGATCCCGCTTTCTATGAGCACTGGGAGTCTGTCACGCCCTTGACAAGCCAATGGAATGATACGCAACAGTGGAAGAGCATTGATCTAACCCGCGTGGGCGGCGCTGTGATTAGCGCTGAAAGCGAAAAGATTGAGCTGGCACTGCGCTTGATGGACTTTTTGTACAGCCCGCTTGGCAACAACCTTTCATGGTTGGGCCCAATTGCCGGTACGGATTATACGATGGGCATGAGCGGCGGCTGGTATCTGGATCCTGAAACCAAGAGCGAACATTTTGTTGATGTGGAAAACGGACTCTATGCCAACTCCAGCGAATACGTTCAAAAAGTTGGTTTGGGTGTATATGAATCCGCTTCCAACAACGGTGCTTGGCCCGAGACACCAGGGTATACCATGTACCAGCTGCGCCAGTGGATCTCCGGCATGGAGGTTGTAGAGGATAAGTTTGATACGACCCAACCCGACCCGTATTTCCGCAATTCTATGAAGACTGCCATTACTCCTTACGAGTGCGCAGGTTATCCCGGCATTGTCTATATGCTGGAAGACGATGTGTATGCGAGGGCGGATTTGGAGAGCGTCCTGGTTCCGTATATGCGCGCTGAAATCGCAAAGTTCATTACCGGTGCGCGCGATCTGAGCGAGTATGATGCTTATCTTGAGGAAATCAAGGGAATGGGCAGCGAAGAATATCAGCAGTATTACAAGACCAACTACGACAACTATCTGACGGCTCAGAACTGATTCTGCCGGGGTTACTCGGTAGTTTCGAATCATGCCAAAACAGCTTGTGTATGTGGACGGTGCACAAGCTGCTTTTCTTATTGTAATACTACCTCACAGATAGGTCACAAACGATTTCTTACCAATGTCACGGTTCAATGCAGCGCAGATTGTTTCCATGGTATCGTCGCTTTGCGGGTTTGAGCCGAAATGGGCATGGTTCATGCCAAGACGGCTGTACTTGGACTGGCCGAGGGGGTTGTATTTCAGCAGGCAGTATCCTTCTACGGCAGGCGCTAGGGAAAGGGCGAACCGGGCTGTGTGGATGAGGTTTTCATAGGCATCGTTGACGGAAGGGATCAGCGGCGTACGCAGCAGCATCTTTGCGTTCATGGAGGCCAGCATGTTGATGTTGTCAAGGATAACGTGGTTGTCCCGGCCGGTATAGCGGCGATGCTCGGCAGCATCCATCAGCTTCACATCCACATAGTAGCATCCGACAAACGCAAGCGATGAGATCAGGCTCTCCTTCGGTACATGGGCGGATGTTTCCACCAAAACATGGATGCCCTCTTCCCGGCAGCGGGCGCCCAGGGTGGAAACGAACGCTTCCTGCAGCAGGCACTCGCCGCCGGACAGTGTGATGCCGCCGCCTGTTTTGGCATAGTAATGCTTGTCCTTTTGAATGATGCGCATCACTTCGTCTAATGTATACATCCGCGACGTCATCTGAAGCGCCTGTGCGGGGCATGCCGCTGCGCAGCGGCCGCAGCCCGAGCAGCCTTCCGCAATGTACCGTTTGCCCGTATCGGAGAGCACATGGTGTTCCGGGCAAACCGACAGGCATTGACCGCAGCCGATGCATTTCTCGGGGTAAACGCTCACCTTGGGTGCACTGGTGAAACCTTCCGGGTTATGGCACCATTGGCAGCGCAGGTTGCAGCCGCGGAAGTAGAGCACGGTTCGTATGCCCGGCCCGTCGTGCATGGAACCGCGGACGATGTTGAACAGATCAGCGCTTACAGGCATGCGTGCTTCGTCCTGGCGATGATATGATCCTGAAGCGGTTTGTCTAATAAATTAAATTTCTGGCTGAAGCCGGACACGCGTACCGCTAAGTTGCCGTGCTGTTCGGGATGCGCCTGTGCGTCCAGCAGCGTTTGGGCGTCAACGGTGTTAAACTGAACGTTGGACAATCCGCGTTCTGCCCCCACAAGCAGGATATCGGCCAACAGGTCGATATTGTCCTGTTGAAACAGAACCGGCTCAACCTCGACGATGGCGGACGCCACGCCCGGGCAACGCGTTGTGGGCAGCTTGGACAGCGAATTGATCAGCGCTGTCAAGCCGTTCGTATCCCTGCCCTGCATGGGAGAAACGCTGTAGGCAATTGGCTCCCCGCATCTGCGTCCATCGGGCGAGGCGGCGGTGCGCTCGCCGTGAGGGATCATCCAGAGGTAAGTAAAGGGCTGCGCAAAAAAGCAGAGATGATACTTGCTTTCCAGCCTGTCCAGCACATCGCAGGATAAATTGAGGATATCGCATGCGATGGTGTCCACTTCGTCCTCGTCATTGCCGAACTTCGGCGTATGATGCAGGCATTGCTGGCGGAGGCGCTCGTCGGGGAAGTTGTTGCGCAGCTGATGCGCCAGCTCGGCCAATCCAATCTGCTTTTGTTCAAACACCAGCCGCTTCACCGCCAGCAGCGAATCCGCAAGGTTGGGGATGCCGCCAAGCATGATCTGGTAAAAGTCGTACCGCGCGCCCTGGTTGTTGAAGTCGAGGTTGTTGCGGATGCAGTCGTCCGTCAGCATGGATTTATAGGGCTTCGGATTGTATTTCGCCGCGGCAAGGCGCCAGTTGGCAACCCATTTGCAGGTGACATCCAGTATGTTTTCTATTTGGGCGCAGACTGCCTGATAGAACGCCTCATAATCCGCAAACTGCTCAGGCTCGCCTGTTGTCAGCCCCGGCTTAAACTCGGGGCGGATCAGGCTGTGGCCGTTGCCCAGGACATATTCAAGTGCCTTCAGGAGGTTGGTTTCTCCGGAAACGGCATGGGGATTGGACATGCCCGGAATCGCCGTTTCAACGCAGCCCAGCTGGGAATAATTGCGCGCGTCCTCCGGCAAAATGCCTTTCGCCAGCAGCGACGGGATGACGACATCGTCGTTGAAAAAGAAGGGAATGCCTTTTTGAACGCGTCCCACAACCTCCAACGCGCGGCGGAGGAATTGCTTGTCGGTGTTTGCGCCGTATCTCACGGATAGGCAGCGCACAAAACCCAACTGCTCCGTGGCGTCGAGCATCATATAGGAAAGATCGTTGACCGCGTCCTGTCCATTGGCATCGCAGCCGCCTACACAGCTTTGCTGCACATCGTAATCGCGGTACAATTTCAGCCACAAACAGCAGATCAGCTCAAACGCCTGATCTCTGGTCAACCTGCCCTGGGCAATGTCCCGGATGTAATATGGATAAAGGATCTGATCCAGCCGTCCCAGTGAATTCGCGTTGACGCCATCCTCCCATACGCTGAAAATGTGTGCAAACACCAGGCTTTGCAGCGCCTCATGAAAGGTATGGGCAGGCGACATGGGAACCTGACGGCATATCCGCTCGATTTCCAACAGCTCATCGCGTCTTTCCGGCGGGCAATCCGGTTGCCGGGCAAGGCTGCGCGCTTTGTCCGCATAGTTTGCAGCATGTTCACCGGCGGCGTGACAGAGCCGTTTCATGGCGTCATACATGGCGGACGGGCCGTTTTCACATTCCGCATCTAAGATATCCTTTAAGAGCTCGTTGAACCCTTTTTGTAAAACGCGCTCGTACCCGATGATGGTATGGTTGTCTGTGATGCAGCGCCCCATGGCTGCCCATTCCTGGTTGAGCATGATATCGCCTGGCGTGTATTCCTTCAGGAACGGAAAGCGTTCATCGCCCATCAGCTTCATGGCACTGTCGAATGAAAAACAGTTGCTGTCGAACCGGCCGTTCATCTGGTAACGGAGGAGTTCTTTACGGCGCTTTTGTTGTTCCTCATATTGCTCACGGGTAAATCCTGCTTTGAGCACGCGCTGCAAATCCCCGGGCGTGTCGCCCGGCGACCAGAACACTGCGTCTGTTCTGTCCGCAAAATGATAGCCAACGATCAGCTCGCCATCTAAAATGTACGCCGGCGCATGGCGCATGACATGTTCCATGCCCGCAGCAACCCGTGTGCATTCCTCACAGGAGTCTTTTTGTGTTTCATACCATGCGCCTTCATCGTACAGCATCGGATACACTGCGAGGATCTTCTCATCTAAGACTTTGTCATCCACCACAAGCCTGCGCAGTTTTTTAACGCGATCAGACAACACCATGATGCCAACTTCCTTTCATAAAGCGCTTGCTTATGATGCCCGGAGGATAATGTTTACCTTGGTCAACCGCCGACGCGCCGGTAGATGATCTCTTCCCTGCGGGGGCCGTTGGACAGGATGGTCAGCGGTACGTTGATTTCCTTTTCGATAAACTCGACGTATTGCCTGCATGCTTCGGGGAGGTCCTCATAGCGGGTGATGCCGCGGATGTCGGTTTTCCAGCCTTTCATCATCTTCAGCACCGGCTTGGCGCGGGGGAGAAGCGGCGTGGCCGGGAACTCATGCACCGTGCTGCCGTCGATGTCATAGGCGATGCACACCGGGATTTCATCTAAGTAGCTCAACACGTCCAGGTTGGTCATTGCGCATTCGGTGGCGCCCTGCACCATGCAGCCATAGCGGGTGGCGACAACATCAAACCAGCCCACATCCCGCGGACGGCCCGTCTTGGCGCCGTATTCGCCGGCATCGCCGCCGCGGCGGCGGAGCTCTTCTGCGGCTTCGCCTTCGATTTTGCTGACAAAATAGCCTGTGCCCACGCTGCTGGAGTAGGCCTTGGTGACGGCGATGATGTCCCGGATGGAGGCGGCGGGTACGCCGGCGCCCACGGCGCCGTAACCCGCCAGCGGCGAGGAGGACGTCGTGTAGGGGTAGATGCCGTGGTCCGGGTCGCGCAGCGCGCCTAACTGCCCCTCCAGCAGCACCTTTTTGTCCTCCTTGAGCGCCCGGTGCAGGTATTGCGTGGTGTCGCGCACGATGTGCCTGATCTGCTGGCCGAGGCTGTAATACTTTTCGGTCAGTGCATCGGCGTCTAACAGCGGCTTGTGATACAGGTGAGCCAGCAGGATGTTCTTCTTCACCAGCGATGCGGTCAGCCGCTGGTGCAGCAGGTCCTTGTCGAACAGCTGGCATACCTGAATGCCCAGCTTGGCGAATTTGTCGCTGTAAAATGGCGCGATGCCGGACTTGGTGGAGCCAAACTTCCTGTCGGCCAGGCGCTCCTCCTCGTAGGTGTCCAGCAGCACATGGAAGTCCATCAGCACCTGGGCCCGGTCGGACACCATCAGCTGGGGATGCGGCACGCCGCGGTCCAGCACGGCTGCCAGCTCGCTGACCAGCGCTTCAATGTCCAGCGCGACGCCGGGGCCGATGATGTTGACGACGTTCTGCCTGAATATGCCGCTGGGCAGCAGGTGCAGCGCAAACTTGCCGTAGTCGTTGATGATGGTGTGGCCGGCGTTCGCCCCGCCCTGAAAGCGGATGACGATGTCGCTGTCTTCGGCCAGTACGTCGGTCAGCTTGCCCTTTCCTTCATCGCCCCAGTTGGCGCCTACAATTGCGCGTATCATGTTTCTCTCCTTTGTATATGAGCCGCCAGGCTCTTGGTCAGCCGGCCAGCCAGTCGCCGTCGAACACAAACTCCGCCGGGCCTGTCTGATATACGTGGTTGTCCTCCGCGTTCCAGATTACTTCGAGGCTGCCGCCCGGCAGGATGACCTCCGCCGTGCGGTCGGCCAGGCCGCACAGCACGGCGGCGACCAAAGCTGCCGCGGCGCCCGTGCCGCAGGCCAGCGTTTCGCCCGAGCCGCGCTCCCATACCCGCATCTGCAGCAGGTCGCGCCGGACGATGCGCACAAACTCCACATTGGTGTGCTGCGGAAACAGCGGATGCGTCTCGATCATGGGCCCGATGGTGGACAGGTCGATGATGTCGGGATCGCGCACGAACATCACGCAGTGCGGGTTGCCCATGTTGACGCAGGTGATGAACCAGGTTTGCCCCAGCACCTGCAGCCGGTGCCGCAGCACGATTTCGCCCGGCAGGTCCACCTCGATAAACCTGGGGTTCAGTTCAGGCGTGCCCATGTCCACCTGAATCCGGGCGGCCAGGCCGTCCTGCGGGGTGATCCATATCTGGCGGATGCCGGCTTTGGTGTCCAGGGTGATGTGGGTTTTATCGGTCAGCCCCCGCTCGTAAACATACTTGCCCACGCAGCGCGCGGCGTTGCCGCACATCTCGCTTTCGGAGCCGTCCCTGTTGAACATCCGCATGCCAAAATCGGCGGTGTCCGAAGGGGTGATCAGCACCAGCCCGTCGGACCCCACCCCGTAGTGCTGCCGGGCCATGCGCACGGCCAGCTCGCGTGGGTTGTAGACAATTTCGTCGAAACAGTTGATGTATACATAGTCGTTGCCTATACCGTGCATTTTTGTAAATCGCATGCTCCGCTCCTTCCGGCTTGGGACGATTGGCTACATCCGCTCCGGCGCTTCCACGCCGATGAGCCGCAGCCCGGTTTTGATGATGTGCAGCACAGCCCGGGTCAGCATCAGGCGGGCGGCTGTGATGCCATTGTCCCCGTCCAAGATGCGGTGCTCGTAGTAATACTTGTTATAGGCTTTGGCGATGTCGGTAACGGCGCGGGTGACAATGGAGGGTTCGTACCTGACTGCCGCGTCTGCGACAGCTTCGGGAAAGCGCGATATCAGCCGCAGCAATGCCTGCGCCTCATCGTCGGTGAGCGCGTCATAATCGGGCAGGCTTTGGATATCCTCAGCCTTTTTGAGCACCGAACAGCAGCGCGCGTGCGTGTACTGCACGTAGGGCCCGGTTTCACCGTCAAAGTTGAGCGCCCGGTCCCACCAGAAATCCACGTCCTTGATGCGGTTGTTGTACAGCGCTGAGAACACCAGCGCGCCCACGCCCACCTGGCGCGCGATGGCAGCCTTGTCGTCCAGGTCAGGGCTCTTTTCGTTGATGATGTCCAGCGCTTTTTCCTGCGCGCGCTCCAACAGGTCGTCTAAATACAGCACGTTGCCCGCGCGGGTGGAGAAGGCCTGCCCCTCAAAGGATACCATGCCGAAGGACACGTGCACCAGGGCTTCGGCGGCCCAGGGATAGCCCATCAGCTCCAGCACCTTGAACACCTGCCTGAAGTGCAGGTCCTGCTGGTAGGCCACCACGTACAGCGCGCGGTAAAAATCATAGGTGTCCTTGCGATACAGCGCGGCGGCAATGTCCCGGGTGGCGTACAGCGTGGCGCCATCGCGCTTTAAGATCAGGCACGGCGGCATGCCGTGTTCCTCTAAGTCCACCACCCAGGCGCCGTCGCTTTCCACCAGCAGGCCCTTGCCGCGCAGCTCGTTGATCACGCGGTCCATCTTGTCGTTATAGAAGCTTTCGCCCTTGTAGCTGTCAAACTGCACGCCTAAGATGTCGTACACGCGCTGCACGTCTTTCAGCGTCATGTCCTTGAAGGCTTCGAAGATGCGCAGCGCTTCCGCGTCGCCGTCCTCGATGCGCTTAAACCAGGCGCGGCCCTCCTCCTCCAGCGCGGGATTGGTTTCGGCTTCGCGATGAAAGCGCACGTACAGATCCTGCAGCGCCTGTACGCTGCCGCTTTCGATCAGGGATTCATCGCCCCAGTGCTTGAAAGCCGCGATCATCTTGCCAAACTGCGTGCCCCAGTCGCCCAAGTGGTTGATGCCCACCGTGCGGTAACCCAAAAAATCATAGATGCGCTTCAGGCTGTTGCCGATCACCGTGCTGGGCAGGTGGCCGATGTGAAAGCGCTTGGCGATGTTGACGGAGGAATAGTCGATGCAGACGGTTTTGCCTTTGCCCTCGTCGGACGCGCCCCAAGCTTCGGGCACCGCCATGACAGCCGCCAGCACGTCCCGGGCAAAGTTGCGCCGGTTCAATAAAAAATTCAGATACCCGCCTTCGCAGCGCGCCGACGCCGTCTCGGGCGCGTCGATGTGCTCGGCCAGCCGTTTGGCGATCATCGGTGGCGCCATCCTCAGCGCCTTGGACAGCCGGAAGCAGGGGAAGGCATAGTCGCCAAACTGCGGGTCGGGCGGCACTTCCAGCATTGCAGGCTCGATCAGGCTGCCGGTGTCCGCCTGCGGAAAAGCAGAGGCCGCGGCGCTCCGGATCAAACCTGTGATGACCGACTTCATGTCCATGCGAAACCTCCTTGAAAAACCGTGCATATCATACCATAGGGGCGCATGAATCGCAACGACGCGATGCCGGCTTTCAGGATGATCGCCCTGAGATTTCCTTGTACAGCGAGGAAAAGCGTGATAGAATAAACCCATCCGCAC
Organism: Christensenellales bacterium; assembly: GCA_050952845.1. Lineage (GTDB taxonomy): Bacteria > Bacillota > Clostridia > Christensenellales > Aristaeellaceae > JAGVSV01. Next base: position 2,080,508 of record JBMNLP010000001.1, on the reverse strand, counting down.
ATCCGGCTTTTACGGCATACGTTGAAAACAAAAAGCATTCGGGAAAAGGAGGAAACAGGATGAGGAAGAACTTCGGAGCGAAATCGATTCTGTACCCGCAGGCGGTATTCATAATTGCAAGCTATGATGAAAATGGAAAGGCCAACGCCATGAATGCGGCATGGGGCGGCGTGGCGGGCGGGAACAAAATCTTCATGTGCATCAGCAGCCACAAATCAACCGATAACATTTTGGCAAGAAAAGCGTTTACCGTCAGCATGGGCACGGCTGATCAGGTGGTTGCCTGTGACTATGTCGGCCTGGTCTCGGCAAAGGATGAGCCCGACAAGATGAAAAAGGCCGGTTTTCACACCGTGCGGAGTGAATATGTGGACGCCCCTGTCATCAAAGAGCTGCCCATGACGCTGGAATGCAGGCTGATCAGCTACGATCAGGAAAACCACTACATGTTCGGCGAAATCGTGAATGTGAGTGCGGATGAAAGCATTTTGGATGAAAACGGCAACATTGCTGTCGATAAATTGCGTCCCATCGTCTTTGACGGTGCGAATGCCGCCTATCATGTCATCGGCGAAAAGGTGGGCAATGCGTTCCGCGACGGCGCAGCGCTGAAGTGAGCCGACGGGAATATGTGTGATATAATCACCTTGTGAATTGTAACCGATAAGGAGGCGCAGCATGGACTTGATCAAAACATACCCCGCGTCAACACATGGCGATGTTTTTATGGCCAGGGACCAGAGCGGCAGGGATGTGCTGGTGAGGGACGGCAAGCCGCACGCGCTGGACCATGAGGCCGCCTGCTGGCTGCGGGAGCGCTTTCCCTTTACGGCGCCGTCGCCCGTGCTGGGATGTGACCGCACCTTTGGCGTGGGCGACCGGCTGGGCATCGCGGCGCCCGGGCACATCCGCGTGTTCAACGCGTATGACGCGGTGCCCGTGCTGGTGCAGCAGTCCGTGCGCGAGCTAAGGCTGACGGGCCGCTCCTGGGAGGACATTTTGGACTGTGTCACCTTCATGGCGTTCCGCGAAGGCTACACCGGCGGGTTTGGCGCCGACGGCGACCACCTGAAGCAAAAAAAGGACATTGCCGACGTGCTGGCGCTGGGGTTCACCATGGTCACGCTGGACTGCTCCGACCACATCCGCAAGGACGATGGGGAGGACAGGCTGCCGGACGAGCTGGCCAATCTGTACCTGGGCAAGGCCATCGACCTGGGCGGCGGCCAGTCCATCGCGCTCAGCCGGGCAGAGTTGGCTGCTGCATATAACATATACGGCGAGGCGGTTGAGTTTGCGGCTTCGGTGTGGGACGAGTTTTTTGCCGACGGCTGCGCCAGGGCCGATTTTGAAATGTCCATCGACGAAACCGAGCTGCCCACCACGCCGGCGCAGCACTTCTTTGTCGCCGCCGAGCTGCAGCGGCGCGGGGTCAGGCTGGCCACCATGGCGCCGCGCTTCTGCGGCGAGTTCCAGAAGGGCATCGACTACATCGGCGACAAGGCGCAGTTCGAGCGCGAGATCATCACCCACGCCGCCATCGCGCGGCACTTCGGCTACAAGCTGAGCATCCACTCCGGGTCGGACAAGTTCAGCGTGTTCCCGCTGATCGGCAAGCATACGCAGGGCAGGTTTCATGTGAAAACAGCCGGCACCAACTGGCTGGAAGCCATGCGCATCGTGGCGGAGCACGATCCCGCGCTGTACCGCCGGGCGCACGCGTTCGCCGCGCAGCATGTGGAAGAAGCGCGCAAATACTACCATGTCAAGCTGGACATGGCGCAGGTGCCCGATCTGGCCGGCCTGAAGGACCATGAGCTGCCCGCCCTGTTCGACATGGAGGACCCCCGGCAGCTGATCCACATCACCTACGGCCTGATCCTGTCCGACCCGGGGCTTCACGGCGCGCTGTACAGCTTCTGGGACACCCGCGCCGACGCGTACGCCGCGGCGCTGGAAAAACACATCGGAAAACACCTCAGCATGCTGGGTGTAACAAAAATACAAGGCGGTGAACTGAAATGAATGTGTACGACAACATGAAAGCGCTGGGCATTACGCTGCCCGAGCCGCCCGCCAAGGGCGGCATGTACAGCCCGTGCAACATGGCGGGCGGCATGGCTTATATATCGGGCTGCGGCTGCAACATCGGGGACGACATCGCGGCTGGCCGCATCGGCAGCGACTTTACGCTGGAGGAAGGGCAGGCGCTGGCGCGCCGGAGCATGCTCAACGTGCTGGCGGTGCTGCAGCGCGCGGTGGGCGATCTCAACCGCGTGCGCCCGGTGAAAATCCTGGTGTTTGTATCCAGCGACAACGATTTCTTCCGCCAGTCCGATGTAGCGAACGGCGCCAGCGGGCTGCTGTACGACCTGTTCGGCGGGGAGGAAGGCCTGCCGGCGCGCTCGGCCATCGGCGTCAACGTGCTGCCCGGCAACCTGCCCGTCGAGATAGAAGCCATTTTCTCCGTTGATTGACGGAAAGCCGGTATTGATCAGGGGCGGCCTGGTGTACGACGGGTCGCCCGGCGCGCCCCGGGCCTGCGACGTGCTGATCCGGGGCGACCGCATCGTGAAAGTCGCCCCCGGCATCAGCGAGCCGGCCGCCCATGAAGTGGACGCCCGGGGCTGCGTGGTATGCCCAGGGTTTGTGGACATCCACCGCCACTTAGATGCCAGGCCTTTTGCGGACTGGCGGGGCGAGGCCGAGCTGCGCCAGGGCATCACGACGGCGGTGGCGGGCAACTGCGGCTTTTCTCTGGCGCCCATGGGCGCCTTGACGGACCAGCTGCGCGCGCACCTGGAACCCATCCTGGGCATGCTGCCTGAGGCTGTGCCCGCCGGTTTTCCCGGCTATTTGCGCGCGCTGGATGCGGCGGAAAAGCCCATCAACCTGGCGGCCATGGTGGGCACCGGGTCGGTGCGCATCGCCGTGAAGGGGTTTGCGGCCGGCAGCTGGGCGCCTGAGGAGATGGCGCGCGCTCAGGCCATGATTGAGGAGGCGCTGGATGCCGGCGCCTGTGGCGTGTCGCTGGGCATCATGTACGTGCCGGAGTGCTATGCCGGCAGAGAGGAGTTTGCGCGCCTGCTGCGCCCGCTGGGCGAAAGGGGCGGGGTGTGTGCGGTCCATATCCGCGGCGAGGGCGACAGCCTGGTGGCTAGCGTAAGAGAAGCGGTGGACATCGCCCAGCTGGCGGGCTGCGCGCTGCACATCAGCCACTTCAAATCCTGCGGCGTGGATAACTGGCGGCGGGAAATCCACAGAGCCATCGATGTGATAAACGCCGCGCGCGGTGCCGGGCTGGACCTCACCTGCGATTTCTACCCCTATACGGGCGGTTCGACGGCGCTGACCACTATGCTGCCGCCGGACTATATCGCCGGCGACCTGGCGGGTGCGCTCCGGCGGCTGGGCACGGAGCGCGGCGTTGCCGGTTTCCGCGACAGCATCAGCCGCCTCTATCCGGGCTGGGACAACTTCGCCCTGACGCTGGGCTGGGAGCGCATCATCATCAGCAGCGTCAGGCACGCCCACAACCGGCAGTACCTGGGCATGACGGTGGCAGACGCTGCATCGCGCTTCGGCTTTCCGGACGCCGCGGCGCTGGCCGCGCACCTGATGCATGACGAAGCGGGCGCCACGGCCATCATCAACATGAGCATGTGCCAGGACGATGTCGACACCGTGGCGGGGCTGCCCTATGCCATGGTGGTGTCCGATGCCATCTACGCGCAGACCGACACGCCGCACCCGCGCATGTTCGGCGCGCAGCCCCGCATCCTCCGCGAATACGTGCGGGAGCGCGGCGTGCTTTCCATGCAGCAGGCCATCCACAAAATGACGGCCATGCCTGCCCGGCGCATGGGCCTTGCGGGCCGCGGCGAGCTGAAGGAAGGCTTTTTTGCCGACGTGCTGGTGTTCGATCCGGCGCAATTCCGCGACAACGCCGTTTTCGGCGATTCCGCCAGGCCGGCTACCGGGCTGCAATGGGCGTTTGTCAACGGCGTGCCGGCGGTGCGGGATGATGCGCTGCTGGCGCAGGGCGCGGGCAGGCTGCTGCGGCGCCGGTATACCCAATCGGAAAGGGTGTGAGGCTTTGCAGGCGCGCGATTACAGGCTGCAAAACGAGGCGGACATCGCTTCGCCGCAGCTGATCTACTACTCTGCCATCATCCGGGAAAACACCCGCAAGGCCATCGACCTGGCCGGCAGCGCCGGGCGGCTGTGGCCGCATATCAAAACGCACAAGATGGCTGAAATGATCCATATGCAGCGGGAGATGGGCATCGACCGCTTCAAATGCGCCACCGTGGCGGAGCTGGCGCTGGCTGCGCGCTGCGGCGCAAGCCACGCCCTGATGGCTTACCCGCTGGTTGGGCCCAACATCGAAAAGTTTTTGGGCGTGGCGGCAGCCTGCCCGGCGACGCGTTTTTATGCCATTGTCGACAGCCCAGAGGGGTTTTCCATGCTGGAGGCAGCCTGCGCCGCCCGGGGTATTGCTGTGGACTGGCTGGCCGATGTCGACATGGGCATGCACCGCACCGGCCTGCCGCTGGACGAGGTGGCGGCGTTCTGCCGCGCCCGCCGGGGAAGCGCATGGCTCCGGTTTCAGGGCTTGCACTGCTACGACGGGCACATCGGTCAGCGCGACCTGGCGGAGCGCCGCGCCGCGGCGGCGCCGGCTGCCCAGGCTGTGCGGGGCATCCGGGCAGCGCTGTCGGCGGACGGCATCGAGGCGCCTATCATCATCCTGGGCGGCTCGCCGTCCTTTCCCTGCCACGCGGGGGAGGAGGACGTCTACCTGTCGCCCGGCACCGTGTTCGTATGGGACTGGGGCTACCTGAACAAATGCCCCGACCTGCCCTTTGTGCCGGGCGCCGCCATCCTCGCCCGGGTCATCAGCCGCCCGGCGCCGGATCGGTTCACGCTGGACTTAGGCTATAAGGCCATCTCGGTCGACCCCAAGGGCGCGCGGGGCCTGCTGCTGGACCTGCCGGAGGCGGAGCCGCTGTTTCAAAGCGAGGAGCACTGGGTTTGGAAGATGCCCCAAGGGCAGGATGCCGCGCCGCCCGCGGTGGGCAGCGTGCTGTACGTGATCCCCACCCACATCTGCCCGACGACAGCGCTGTACCCGTATGTTCTAATAGCTGAGGGCGGCAGAATTACAGGACGCTGGGTCGTGGCGGCGAGGGATCGTTAATCATTTACAACCTGTCAGCCTTCCGGTATAATCGATACATTGAGTAGGGGAGGTGTGCGTGATGCTCAGGCGGTTGTTTTTTCTGTCGCTGCTTGCGCTCGCGCTGTGCTGGGTGATGAGCCTGATGGTGACGGGCGGCGTGGAACCGCTGCCTGTCGTCGAAACGCGCTGTGATGCGCTGATGCCGGCGCCGCAGGCGGCGCTGCAGAGCCGGCCCGGGCCAACGGCCCCGCTGCCGGCGCGCCGGGCGCCTGCGCCGGCTGTTAAATTGCCGGCACCCCGGCCCGTCCAGGCTGACGCCAACGGCATCCCGCTGGGCAGCCGGCCCTACCGCCTGGCCGCGTACGGTGCGTTTTCCCTGTCTGACACCGCAGGGTAGCGGCCCTTCGGTGCGGTTCGGGTATGAATATATGTTAAAGGGAGATCATTGAATGGCCAGACCATCAAATGCTAAAAAATTCAAGGTTAGCGACAAAGCCGTTGGGGCTGTCACGCTAGCTGTCGCGCTGATCCTCACAGCCGTGTTCATCGTGCTGGGCTTTACGGGCCGCAACATGGACGCGGACGGCTTGTACAAGCTGCTGCCCTGGCTGCCCGTCCCCGGCGAAACGACGCTGTGGCGCCAGGCGCTGAAACCCGGTGCCGACTTGGGGGCGACCAGGGAATACACCTTCGCCATTCAGCCGGAGGACGCCAAGGACGCTGCGGACAATACTGCGGACAATGACGCGGCGGTCGATACTGTGGAAAATAACGCGGCGGACGATACCGAAGCCAAGGACGCGGCGGACAATACTGCGGACAATGACGCGGCGGTCGATATCGATGAAATCACCAGAATCCTCTCTCTGCGCATGAGCGCCATGGGGTGGTACGGCGCCTCGGTGGTGGCGGAGGAGGGCAAGCTCAAAGTCACCGTGCCGCTGGCCGAGGCCGGCGCGCAGACGGCAGCCTTGTTCAGCGCCCGGGGCGAGGTGGCGTTTGCCGACCCCTCGAACGAACCGTTCCTCACGGGCGACCATATCGTCGAAACCGATTACAGGGAAACCGTGGACAAAGGCGTGTACGCGCTGTCCTTCCGGCTGGACAACGAGGGCAGGGATATCTTCGCTGAGCAGTCGGCCGCCCTCATCAACCAAAGCATCAGCATCATGGTGGACGGCCAGGTTGTGAAAAGCCCGCGCATCACCGAGGCGTTGACCGAGGGCATGGCGTCCATCCCCGGCTTCTCCGAGGTGGAGGCCAGGAACTTAGCCGCCATCATCAAATCAGGCCCGCTGCCGGCCGCGCTGACCGAAGAGGCTGCGCAGGATGGGCCGCCCGCCTTCGGCAACAACGTGCAGCGCACATTGATCATCGCCCTGGCAGCCGCGGTGCTGATCATCTTCCTCTACCTGGTGTATGAAAACCGCCTCAGCGGCCTGGTGGCGGCGTGGGTGCTGGGCGTCCAGCTGGCGGCCGGCTACTTCACTGCCGCGCTGATGGGCGCCAGGTTCACGGCGCCCACGCTGATGGGCATCTACGCGTCGTTCCTGCTGGCGCTGTACAGCGTGATGTTCATCTTCAGGGGCATGCGGGGCGACCTGGCGCGCGGCCGGTCCATCCGGCAGGCGTTGCGTGAATCCTATGCCGACGCGGGGCATGTGTCGCTGGATGTGCTGGTCAGCCTGCTGCTGGTCACGATCATCGTGATGATCATGGACACCGGTGCCATCGGCCTGTTCATGCGCCTGCTGGCCGTCGGCTTGCTGATCAACCTGGCGCTGATCCACATCGCGCTGAAGGGGCTGTTGTCCTGCGTGATCACGCTGTTGGGCGAGAAAACATCCCTTTATTACCGGGCGGGCGGGAAGGAGACGAATTGATGATGAAACTGAAAAAATCGGCGCAGAGCGCCCTGATCCTCTCCCTGGCGGTGGTGCTGGTGGGTTTGGCGGCATGGGCTGCCGGCATCGGCATGCGCTTCCGGGCCAGCGACGGGGCTGGCATTGACTTTGTTCAGATGGCGCTGTGCATGTTGGCTGCGGTGATCTTTTCGCTGGTGTTCGGCATGGTCCGCTACAGCGTGCCCGTGGGCATCGCGCTGATGGTGGCCACGGCGCACGACTACCTGGCTGCGCTGGCTGTCACGGCGCTGGTGGCCATGCTGCTGCCTCAGCCTGCCACATTGCCCCTGGCCGCGATGATGACCATCGCCTTCACATACTGTCAGACCCTGCCCGTGCTGCGCATGGCGCGTAAAACCATGCGCTCCACCCCCATCCGGGACAGGGACTACGATCTGGCCGCCACCAATGCCGTGGCGCAGCAGACGAATCCCATGCTGATGGCGGTTGCCGCGGCGCTGGTGATCCTCCTCGCGGCGGCTGTCAGCGGCAACCTGCGCCTGATCGCCGGCCTGGTCCCGCTGCTGGCGGGGCTGGGCGCGTCGCTGTATTCCTCCCGCCGCATCACGCCCTATGTCTGGGCGGCTGTGGCGCCCTGGCAGCGAACCGGCAAAAGCAGAAGGTAACAGATGCAACGGCGCTCTTCCTGTGGAGAGCGCCGTATTATAAAGGAGGCAGAACAATCGTTTACGAAGTGGAAAATGCGATAGGACACGAGGGGGAGGTTCGGAGGGGAACACCTTTCCGACTGCAATCGTTCCCGGCGGCATGTACGGCGGGAACGGCACTTGTCTCACCCTCAATTCGCCATGGTCGATTTCAGCGCTCGCACGGCTTGCTTGAAATCTCTGTGGCTCATTGGACTTCCATGCCACTTTCATCCGCCACAGGCGGCAGTGGCATTCCGTCCCCCGTGCGAATGGAATGCCTACCTCTTAGTTTTCGCGGCCGTGCCGAAGGCACAGCGAAAACTGCAACCCGGTGCGAAACACAAGTTTCGCACCGAGCGTAGCATGCAGCAGTTCGTTCGGCGGGGTGAGGATCGTGCCATCTCGGGGTATCCCCCCTGGCTGGCCTCGCTGCTGTGGACGCGGGGCGTCACCACGCCGGAGGCAGCCGCGGCGTTTCTGTCGCCCAGCCTGGACGATCTGCACGACCCGATGCTGCTGTCCGGCATGGAAGCCGCCAAGTCGCTGATTTTAGATGTCGCCGGTGCGTCGGGGCGGGCTGTGGTGTATGGCGACTATGACGTGGACGGCCTGTGTGCGTCGGTCATGGTCAGCGAAACGCTGCGCTCCCTGGGCATCAAAACCATCGTGTACATCCCCGACCGGCACAGCGAGGGCTACGGGCTCAACATGGAGGCGGTCCGTGCGCTGGCGCCTCAGGCTGACCTGATGGTCACGGTGGACTGCGGGATCACCAGCGTTGACGAGGTGAAGGCTGCTAAGGCGCTGGGCATGCGCGTCATCGTCACCGACCACCACACGCCGCCGGACGCGCTGCCCCCAGCCGACGCCGTGGTCAACCCCCTGCTGGGCGGCTATCCCTTCCCGCACCTGTGCGGCGCGGGCGTGGCGTGGAAGCTGTGCCAGGCCCTCAAGGGCGCCGGGCACGCCGGCAAATACCTGGACCTGGCAGCCCTGGCTACCATCGCCGACATGGTGCCCCTAACGGGGGAAAACCGCGTCCTGGCGGCGCATGGCCTCAAGGCGCTGGCTCAAACCGGGCGGCCGGGGCTGAAGGCGCTGATGGCGGTGGTGGGCATGGAACCGGGCGCCCCCGTATCCGGCGACCGGGTGGCGTTCGGCCTGGCGCCCAGGTTGAATGCCGGCGGGCGGGTGGACACCGCCCGGGACGCATTGCGGCTGCTGGAAACCGACAACCCCCACGAGGCGCGCGACCTGGCTGAAAGGCTCAACGCCCTGAACAGCGAGCGGCGCTGCCAGCAGGACGCGCTGCTCCGGGAAGCCGAACGCCTGTTAGATGAGGAGGATTTGCTGCACCGCCGCGTCATCGTGCTGAAGGGGCAGGGGTGGAACAGCGGCATCGTGGGCCTGGTGGCGGGCAAGCTAGCGGAGGCATACGCCTACCCTGCCGTGGTGCTGGCGGAGGAAGGCGACCTGTGCGTGGGCAGCGCGCGGTCCGTTGACGGCATCGACCTGTACCGGGCGCTGGAAAGCTGCGCGGAGGTGCTGGTCCGGTTCGGCGGGCACCGGCAGGCGGCCGGGCTGACACTGAAAACCGCCGATGTGCCGGCGTTCAGCCGGCTGTTTGACGAGGCTGTTCGTCAACAGGCTGGGGACGGGCCGCTGACCGGCCGCGTGTACTACGACGATGTGATCGGGCTGGATGACGTCACGGTGCCCATGGCCGAGCAGCTTGAGCGGCTGGCGCCCTTCGGGGTGGGCAACCCAGCCCCGCAGTTTTTGGCGGAGCAGGTCGATGTGCGCAGCGCCCGGGCGGTGGGCGAAGGCAGGCATTTGAAAATGCGCGTCGCCGCGGGGGAATCGGAGCGCGACGCCATCTTCTTCGGCGAAGGCTCGCTGGCCGAGGCGCTGCCGCCCGAAATCCGGATGGTGTTTCAGCCCCAAGTCAACGCGTTTCGCGGCGAGGTGACGGCCCAGTGCGTCGTCCGGGCGGTGGGCGCGGGCCGCCTGGCGTTCCGCGCCGATGCCCAGGGGGAAGCCCTGGCCCTGTTGCAGGATTTGAAAGCCTGCGCGTCGTATAGGACAGCAGGCGGGCTGTCCGAACGCAGCATGGACGAGCCTGCGCCGCCGGCGCCCCAGGGCGTGCTGCTGTTGTGCCGGGCGCACGATACCGCGCAGCGCCTGCACGAAGCCTACCCCGCCCTGCACAAGCAAACCGCCCGCCTGCGCGACCGCAAGGCCCACAGCGCCGTGCTGTACCGCGCGCCTTTACAGCATGTCTCGGGGCCGTACACCACGGTGGTGTTCTGCGACGGCGTTCTCCACGAGGCCGAGCTGGCGCTGGCCGCCGGCCTGTTCCCCGGGGCGCGCGTATGTGCCCGGCTGCAAACCGCGGCGCTGCAAGCGCTCCATGCCGGCATTTGCCTCACCACGGACGAGCTGCGCGCGGCCTACGTCGCCATCCGAAGCCAGCCCGGCGGCCTCTTTTCGCTGGGGTGGGGGTGGGCCAAGGCGCTGGCAGCCGCCTGGGTGTTAGAGGAACTGCGGCTGATTCAACTCACAGACGACGACCCGTACACCGCCCGGCTGATGGACCTGCGCAAATGCGACCCCTTGGAGAGCAGGCTGTTCCGCCTGCTGAACCGCTGACAGAGGGATTATGCCACAAACAGCTTTTGAATGCCTTGAACTGGAGGAGATGGTCGCCCGCCTGGCCAAATACCACCCGGCGGACGATGCCCATCTGGTGGAAAAAGCGTACCATTTTGCCCGGGAAGTTCATGAGGGGCAGGTGCGCAGCAGCGGCGAGCCCTATTTTTCGCACCCGGCGCACGTCGCCAGCATCCTGACCGAGCTGATGCTGGACGCGCGCACCATCGCCGCCGGGCTGCTGCATGACACCGTCGAGGACGGCGAGGGCATCACCATCGAAGTGATCAACAGGGAGTTTGGCGACGACATCGCGCAGATGGTGGACGGCGTGACCAAGTTAGGCCGGCTGGACTTCTCCGACCGGGAGGAGCAGCAGGCCGAGTCGCTGCGCAAGATGATCCTGGCCATGGGCAAGGACATCCGCGTCGTGCTGATTAAGTTAGCCGACCGGCTGCACAACATGCGCACGCTGTCCTTCAAGCCGCGGGACCGGCAGGTGGCCATTGCCCGCGAAACGCTTGATATCTACGCCCCCATCGCCCACAGGCTGGGCGTATACACCATCAAGCAGGAAATCGAGGACCTGGCGCTGCGCTATATCGACCCGGAGATCTACCACGAGATTGCCCGCAAGGTGGGTATGAAGCGCGTGGAGCGGGAGGCGCAGATCGCCACCGTCATCGGCACCCTATCCGGCAAGCTGGAGGAGATGGGCGTCAAAAACTTCAGCATCGAGGGCCGGCCCAAACACCTGTACAGCATCTACCGCAAAATGGTGATCCAGAACATCCATTTTGAGGAGATCTACGACCTCATCGCCGTCCGCGTGCTGGTGGACTCCGTGCCCGAATGCTACACTGTGCTGGGCGCCGTGCATACCCTGTGGAACCAGGTGCCCGGCCGCTTTAAGGACTATATCTCCATGCCCAAGAACAACATGTACCAGTCCATCCACACCACGCTGATCGGTGGCCGCTCCATTCCCACCCCGTTTGAAGTGCAGATCAGAACGTATGAGATGCACCGCGTGGCCGAATACGGCATCGCCGCGCACTGGAAATACAAGGAAGGCGGCAACAGCGGCGAGCTGGACAAGAAGCTCTACTGGCTGCGGCAGATCCTCGACTGGCAGTCTGAAACGCGGGACAGCAAGGAGTTCATGGACGGCCTGAAAACCGACCTGTTCAGCGAGGAAGTGTTCATCTTCACCCCCAAGGGGGACATCATCAACATGCAGCGCGGCGCCACGCCGCTGGACTTTGCCTACCGCATCCACTCCCAGGTGGGCAACGCCTGCATCGGCGCCAAGGTGAACGGCAAGCTCGTGCCGCTGGACACCGAATTGGTCACCGGCGACCGGGTGGAGATCATGACTTCGTCGTCCTCCAAGGGCCCCAGCATGGACTGGCTGAACGTCGTCAAAACCCAGCAGGCCAGGGCCAAGATCCGCCAGTTCTTCAGGCGGGAGCTGCACGGCGAGAACGTGCAGAAAGGCCGCGACATTCTGGAAAACGAGGCCAAGCGCCGCGGCGTCAAGCTGGGCGACCTGACCAAGCCCGAGTATATCGAGACCATCTTAAAGCGTTACACCTTCCCGGATTTGGAAGCCATATATGGCGCCGTGGGCTACGGCGGGCTGACCTCGGCCTATGTGATCAGCAAGCTGTTGGAGGAGCACAACAGGACCGAAAAAAGCGCTGTGCAGCAAAAGGCGCCGACGCTGCCCGAACCCCAAACCATCCTGCGCCAGGGCAAGCCCACCAAGGGCATCTATGTGGACGGCGACGCGGGCATGCTGGTGCGCTTCGGCCACTGCTGCAACCCGGTGCCCGGCGACGAAATCGTTGGCTTCATCACGCGCGGGCGAGGCGTCACGGTGCACAAATCCGACTGTCTCAATGCTGTCAACGCCGAAAAAGAGCGCCTGGTGGGCGTCAGCTGGGCACAGGAAGAAGCCGGCGCCTTCAATGCCAGCATCCGCGTCGTAGCATACGACCGTCCCGGCCTGCTGGGCGAAATCACGGTGTTTGTCACCGACATGGGCACGCCGGTGACGGCGGTGTCCGGCAAGGTGAACCGAAACGGCACCTGCAGCATCCACATGGTGATCCAGGTCAACAGCAAGGACCAGCTGCGCAAAACCGTCGCCAACCTCCAGAAGCGCTCCGACGTGCTGGAGGCGTACCGCAGCGTCAGCTGAGAAAGGATCATTTTATGAGATGTGTCGTGCAGCGCGTGCTAAAAGCCGAGGTGTCCTCAAGTGGTCAAACCGTCGGCACCATTGCCCATGGGCTTGTCGCTTTAATCGGCGTCGAACAGGGCGATACCGAGAAGGACGCGCGGTACATGGCCGACAAAATCGCCAAGCTGCGCATCTTCGAGGATGACCAGGGCAAGATGAACCGCTCGGTCATCGACGTGGCGGGCTCGGTGCTGGCGGTCAGCCAGTTTACGCTGTTGGGCGACGCCCGCGGGCAGAACCGCCCCGGCTTCACCCGCGCCGAGGAGCCCGAGCGCGCCAACGCGCTCTATGAGGCCTGCTGCGCCGGGCTGGAGATGAACGGGCTGTACGTGGCCCGGGGCATCTTCCGCGCGCACATGCAGGTCAGGCTGGTCAACGACGGCCCCGTCACCATCCTGCTGGACAGCCGAAAAACATTTTAGAAGAGGAATGATGATGAACATTGACATCGTGCCCGTGGGGGCGCTTCAAACCAACTGCTACATTTTGTCTCTACCGGAGCGGGACGACGCCGTCGTCATCGACCCGGGCGCCGAGCCTGAAAGGATTTTAGCGCGCCTGGGCGGCAAAAAGGCGGCTGCCGTGCTGCTGACGCACGGGCACTACGACCATACCGGCGCGCTCGGCGCCTTTCCCGGCGTGCCGGTATACATCCACCCCCACGACGCGCCCATGCTGACCAACCCCCAGCTGAGCATGGCGGCCTACGCGGGCGACCGCACGAAGCGCGACGTCGCCACGCTGCCGCTGGCGGAAGGCCAGGTGCTGAAGCTGGCAGGCATCGTGCTGCAGGTGCTGCACACGCCCGGCCACACTCGGGGCAGCGTCTGCTTTTCCGTGGGCACCGATATTTTCACGGGCGACACCCTGTTTGACGGCGACTATGGCCGCACCGACCTGCCCGGCGGCAGCGAGCGGGATATGCGCGAGTCTATCCGGCGGCTGATGGCGTTCACAGGCCACCACGCCTACCCGGGCCATGACAGCAACATGATCATCTGATGAACCTGCGCATCCTGTCCGATACGCCCGCCCACCACAAGGAGCTGGTGGACGTGGCGTCTTTGTTTTTCGGTCGGGTCAACCTGACGGAGGACGATAGCGACCTCACCGCCCGCTTCACGGAGCGGCTGGAGGGCGGGGCGCGCGTCTGCGGCGTTGTGCTGTCGGGCTGCGTGGCCGGCGCCCATACCACCAGGGGCGAGGTCGGCGCCGGCGCGCTGGAGCAAAAGCGCCTGCACAAGCGCCAGGTCAAGCTGACGCTGTACTACGCGCTGAAACAGGCGACGGGCATTGCGCCGCCCTGGGGCGCGCTGACGGGCATCCGCCCCACGCGGCTGGTGTATGAGGCCATGGCGCGCGGGCTATCCCTGGAGGCGGCATGCCTGGAAACGCGCCGGCTGTTCGACCTCAGTGCCGAAAAGACGCGGCTGTTGGAGGAAGTTGTGCGCGCGCAGGCCGCCCTGCCGGCCCCCGCGCCCCGGGATGTGGATATCTACATCGGCATCCCCTTCTGCGTGTCGCGGTGCCGGTACTGCAGCTTCATCAGCGCCGAGGTGGGCGACGGCGCGGCGCTGGCGCCCTATGTCGCCGCGCTGGCGCGTGAAATCGCCGCCGTGGAGCGGCTGATCGCAGAACATGGCCTGTCGGTGCGCGCCTTTTATATGGGCGGCGGCACGCCGACGGCGCTGACGGCGCCGCTGCTGCATGAGGTACTGTCGGCTGCCAGGGGTCTGATTGCCCGCACCCGGGAGGCCACCGTGGAAGCCGGCCGGCCCGACACCATCGACGCTGAAAAGCTGCGCATCATCCGCGCCGCCGGCGTCGGGCGCATCTCGGTGAACCCGCAGACCATGCACGACGCCACGCTGGCGCTGATCGGCCGCGCCCACACCGGGCGGGACGCCGAGGAAGCCATGGCGTTGGCGCGCGCCGCCGGCTTTCACGGCATCAACATGGACCTGATCGCCGGCCTGCCCGGCGAAGACGCCACCATGTTTTCGGACACCCTGGCCTGGGTGCGCGGCATGCGCCCCGACAACCTCACCGTGCACACGCTGTGCGTCAAGCGCAGCAGCGACATGCACCGCTGGCAGGACGCGCTGCCCGATGGCGCCGCCGTGTCCCACATGGCGGACCTGGGCTTCGACGCCGCCCGGGGGATGGGTATGCGCCCCTACTACCTGTACCGGCAGAAGCACATGGCCGGCAACCTGGAAAACGTGGGCTACGCGCTGCCGGGCAGCGAATGCCTGTACAATGTCGACACCATGGAGGACCATGTCAGCGTGCTGGCGCTGGGCGCTGGCGGCATCAGCAAGCGCGTGTGGCCCGACCGCGCGTTGATTGTCCGCGCCGCCAACGTCAAGGACGTGTCCGGCTATATCGAGCGCGTGGACGAGATGGCGGAGCGAAAGGTTGCTTTATGGCGGCAGGACGCCTTCGCCGGGTGAAATGAAACTGGACGGAGCCGACGAGGCCGCAGAAACGACCCCTGCGCGGTACACGCATGAGAAGGCTTTTGCCCGTGTCAGAAAACTAAGCGCTATCCTCTGCGTTACCTTGACCTGTTTGAGGAAGATATCAACCGGATCGTGGAGTATATCGCCATGAACCGGAAAAATAATGGATAAAGTACAATTTGCTGTATTATCAACAGGTTTGCGGCCTTGCGCTGCTGCTGGGTAGCGTGCAAAGGCGCATTGAGCATCGTCATTGCCCCCATCCTGCAAGTTGACCGACACCACCGACACCACGTGCGCTGATGATGAAGTTGTCTTTTCTGTATTTTTGATGGTTTTCAGCTTTTGCTTTTTCTTGGTCAGCAACCCTACATGCAATTGACCCCCACCCACCCGCACCCACCCCCACCTTGTAGGCGGAGCCTGGCAAAACGGGCATGCTTGCGGCAGATTCCGTACATGCAATTGACCCCCACCCACCCGCACCCACCCCCACCCTGCAGGCAGGGCCTGACAAAATAGGCAGGCTCGCGGCAAAATGATGTCGTAATCATTCCCGCACACACCGACAGGCGGAGTGTACAAGGCAAAAACCATACAAATATCAACCTATGGTGCTGAAACAATAGGATATTACAATCTAATATATATTATTATATATTATTATTAATTAAAAGCCGTTATATGATGGGAGAAACATGGTTTACCGGCCTCCCGGGGTGGGGGTCAACTGCCCAGGGTGGGGGTGGGTGGGGGTCAAACACAGGGGTGGGGGTCAAACGCGCGTTGTTGCGGTCCATGGCGCAAAAACCGCGCGGGTTTTTTCTCTGAAGGGCGACCCGCAACCCATGTCATTGCAGGGAAAAACGTTGAAATATAAGGGAATACTATGCTTCAGGTACGTGCCGCCATGCTGCCGGGGAGCTTGGCGACGACCAGGCAGGGTGGGGATGGGTGTGGGTCAAATGCGCATTCGTGCAACCAGGGAGAAAAAGCTGCGCGCTCCGCTATGCAGCAGAGAGGTTCCGGCGCGCATGGTGACGGTCAACTGCACGATGGGGTCATGAGCGTTGAGCATTCTTAGTTTGGCTTTTGATACGCACGGAGCAACAGAAAAAGGTCTAATACCAACTCCAAACACTAACGCATCGTCGTGCCGGGTCTTTTGCCTTGCAGCATCGTCGGCTGCTCGGTCAGCGTAGCGCTGCTACGCTTCCCTCGTCTGCTCCTCGCTGCAAGCCAAAATCCCTCGACCCTTTGGATGCATTAATGTTTTACGTTGGTATAACATGAAAGCAGGATGAATACAACCTGTTTTGCGCGCGCTTGCTGCGTAAAAACCGCAGATATGATTGATTCCCTTGTCAAAATGCATCAACGCGCATGTTGAATGATCCTGCGCCAGGAAAAGACCGTTGCCCTGCGACAGTTGTCTTGCTCAATCATTGCTTTTCTTTTCATCAGCAGATATAATGGCGCTGACGCTGTATTTTATCATGAGGTTTATGGCGAAAACACCGTGAGCAATAGTCCCCCTCCTGAAGCCGGAGGGCATCAAGAGAACAATGGATGGGTGTACAGGTATATGCACGATGAAAAGGAGAAAAAAGCCGCGGTTGACACCACCGCGCTCTACGAAAACCTATTCAAAGCCGACAGCTTAGATCAATTCATCCAAACCAATACAGGCGAGCTGCAGATACCGCAGTTTCATTTTTTTATTACCGAACTGTGTAAAACAAGAGGCGAAGTGCCCGAACGGGTCATCAAGCGCGGGGGCATCGAGAACTCCTTTGGCCATCAACTGTTCAGCGGAAGAAGAAAGCCGTCGCGCGATACGGTGATTCAGCTTGCTTTCGGGTTTGAAGCCGATGTTGAGCTGGCGCAGACTCTCCTGAAATACGCCCGGCGCAGCCAGCTCTATCCGAGGATCAAGCGCGATGCCGCCATCCTGTACTGCCTTTACAATCATCTCAGCTTTTTAAACGTGCAGGAGGTTCTGTATGACCTTGGCCTGCCGCTGCTGGGAGAGAGCCGTACATGAGTGCTGTTGATGAGGCGATCCGCAGCATTGAGAAGCAGTTCGCCGCCACGCCGTATCCCCTCTCCTTCCTGGAAAAGTACGATCAGATGGAGTGCCTTGCCAGCCGTCAGGGGATGGAAACCTTCCTCGTGCTGGAAAAAAGCAGCAGCCGTCTCTATGTCGCAAAATGCTTTGACCGCTCTGTCTATACGGGGGTGTATGGCTCGGGCATCCTGCAATCGCTCCGCTGTGAGGGACTGCCTGTTTTTGTCGACGAGTTTCAAAACGGAAACATCGTCTGCGTCATCCGCGAATATATCGAAGGGGTGCCGCTGGATCAGTATGTGAAAGAGCACCCGCTGACACAGGAACAGATCATCCGCTTGTGTGCCAGCCTTTGCGACACGCTGGCTTATTTGCATGAACAGGCGCCGCCCGTGATCCACCGCGATATCAAGCCGCAGAACATCATCATTCGGGAGAGCGGCGCGCCCGTTTTAATCGATTTCGATACGGCGCGGTTTTTCAAATCCGACGTAGCAACCGATACGCAGTTCTTCGGCACGCGCGCCTACGCGCCCCCGGAGCAGTACGGCTTTACCCAAACGGATTGCCGTGCGGACATCTACGCGCTGGGCATGCTGCTTCGCTTTTTGTGGACGGGCAGCACACAGGAATCAGGAGATCGCGCTGTGCCCGCGTCCGTTCAAAGGATCATTGCCAAATGCACCGCCTTTTCTCCCAAAGAACGGTTCAGCAGCGCAAGGGCTGTTCGAAAAGCGCTGCTTGCCGTCGCCGAAAACAAGCGGCAGCGCAGGGCGCATCGTGTGACGCTGATGGCAACGGCGCTGTTGTTTCTGTGCGCGGGGTTTGTATTGGGAAAGTATACCCCGCTGCTGACGCCTGCCCCGGCCGGTGTGACGTTTGAGGAGCCGCTGATTGAAAGCGCGGTGCGCGCGCAGTTGGACAGGAAGGAAGGAGAGACGATATCGGAGGATGAGCTGAAAGAAGTCCGCAGGCTCTATCTGTTTGGCGAGCACGCGTACAAAAGCATGGAAGCGCTGAATCAGCTATCCTATACAGAGCGGGGCAAACGCGGTTCCGTCCATTCCCTGAACGACCTGGCGCTCATGCCCAATCTGGAAGAAGTTGTCCTGGCCTATCAGGAGCTGGAGGAAATTTCAGGCATTTCGGTCTTAAAGCACCTTGTCATGGTGGATTTCAGGCACACGCATCTGTCTGACCTTTCTCCATTGGCCAACATGCAGTTTTTAGACAGCGTCAATGTGTATGAAACGAATGTGTCGGATGCCACCGTGATGGATACCTGCCCGCGCCTGCGCCTTCTGCAGCTGGGCTCTTCCCTGGTGACAACGCCTATGAACATCGGCGGCTGCCGCACAGTGGAGCAGCTGTCGCTCAATTACTTACGGCTGAATACGCTGGCGGGCCTCGAGCGGTTTTCGCGCCTGAACAGGCTGGACCTTGTCAGGACAACGTCCCCCGACTGGCAGGCGCTTCGGCGCGTGCCCTCTCTCAAAACCATCAGCACGGACGATGTGCTGAAGGCGGCGCTGTCGGATTTGCTTGCGGACAGCGAAATAGACATCCACGTGGAAGAATAGGGTGATAGGATCAACAACCGCCTTGAATCATCCAGTCAATCACAGCATCTCGTGACGGGGTGCTTTTTTATGCATCAAGCAGCATCCATGGCATATGGAGGTCAACCACAACATTCATTGTTCTACCAAAACTGGGCAGCCAGCCCAGCTGTTTTGGACTTTAATCTGTTACAGTAAAAACGGCAATGACAAACAATTCAATGAAAGATGTTTTGCTACATTGTGCATGAATTGTTCTGGTGATTGCCCGGCGGCCGACAGCGTGGGGATTTTACAACGGTACAGAAACGCCCGTACAGCATGGAAAAAGGGGGAAATCCATCATGAAACCGCATCAACGCTTTCTTTTATTCAAACGCCTTATGCTTCTGTTTCTTTGCGTGCTGTGCGTGATGGGCAGCGTGCCCGGGCAGGCGGCGGACGGGCTGAACGGCTTGCCGGACGCCTTGTCCGGCATGGCCAGCCTGGACGAGCAGCTAGCCCTGCTCTATGAAGCTTCTGTCGCCCATGCGGAAGCGTTTGAAACGGGCGGCTGGCAGGTCGAACTCAACGTGGAAGCCGCGGGCGGGCAGGAATGGATACCGGCTGAGGAGGCATATAGCGCCGCGGAGAACGCCGACAGCCTGCCGGAGCAGTTCAAAAACAAAAGGCTGATCGCGCTGTATGACGATAACGATGACGATGACAAAAAGGTTCGTCTGGCGGGCGATCTGTATGTCCGGCTGCCCGAACCCCTGCGCGCGCGCAGTACAGAGGAAGCGGAGGGCGTGCTGATTCTGCGACACTACCTGATCAAAAGAGACGATTATACCAGCCTGGCTTACAACCGCCATTACGCGCTGTACGCCCGGCTGTTTGATTCGGATACCCTCAGCCTCCTGTACCATACGATGACAAGGCCGCCGTTTTCGGGCTACGGCACGCTGAAAGGGGAAATCATTGACTCCAGCCTGCTGTGGGTCAGAATACAGCCGCTGTTTCTGAGCCGGATCCTGACCATGGAAACCGTGGAAGGCCCGTTGTATTTCGGCGTGACCGGGCGCGGCTGCAGCCTGTACAAGGTGGCAGGCGACCGTGAGGTGCTGGATATTCCCGCTGTGGTGGAAGGCTATCCGGTGACCAGCCTTACGCTCAGCGGCCTTGCAGGAGCCTGCCCTTCGCTGCAGGAAGTACATCTGCCCGAGGGCCTTGTATCGATTGGCGGGAAAGCCTTTGCCTACTGCAATCAGCTGCGCACCGTCAATTTTCCTTCCACGCTGCGCACCATTGGCGATGAGGCGTTTGACAAAGTCCCGCTGGAGGAGCTCGCTCTGAACGAAGGGCTGGAAACCATCGGAGAGAAGGCTTTCCCCGGCGGGGAGGCTCTGCGCGCTGTCACACTGCCCTCTACGCTGAAGACCTACAGCCGCGGGTTCCTGCAAAAAGGCGCAGATATCCCCTATCTGATTCTCCCGGAAGGGGCGGAGCGGTTGGAGGACGAATTCCTGATGTGCGCGCACCGTATGCTGTGCGTCTATTTTCCGCAGACAGTCACTGACCTTGGCCTCTATCTGCTGGACGATCACAGGGTACGCATCTACACGCCGGAGGGCAGCCCCGCCGCCAAGCTGGCGAGGATCAGGGGCTACAGCTATACGCCTTGCCCCGGTCCGGAGGCCATGCCCAAGCCTGCTTTCGTGACAGAAGGCGATTTTGAATACGTTGTGCTGGAGGGCGAGGCCATTCTGATGCGGTATCTGGGCAACGACGGGGAGGTGACAGTGCCCGTCGAACTGGGCGGCTGTCCTGTGAAGCGGATCAGATCGCATGCATTTGATGAGCGTAAAGGCATTCAGTCCATCGCCTTTCCGGCATGCCTGTCGGAAATAGAGGCAGATGCCATTTATGATTGTGATGGCCTCCGGCTGGTGTATATTCCCGGCGCTGAAACCGCATTGGCTTTTCTCCCCTACGATGCTGTGGTGCACGCCCCTGAAGGCTCTCTAGCGCATCAATGGTGCCAGAAAAATAAACGGGACTGGGTGGCTTGGACGCCGGAACGCTAATCGGTATTACGAAAAGGAGGATTCCCCATGAAGAAACTCATTTCCATGCTGCTCTGCGCGCAACTCGCGCTTTGTCTGATGCCCGCGCCCGGGTTGGCGCAGGGAACTACCGATGAATATGTCTTCACCTTCCGCAACGGCATCACATGGGATTCGACCCTCGAGGAAGCGATGGCGGCGGAGGGCGTGCCCGAAGGAGACGCTTATACCGACGGCGACATATCGATGTTCAACGTAGATGATGCTTCATTCGCCGGGCTGTCAGTTGATTTCTTCTATTTATCTATGAACGGCATGCTGATCTGCATCGGCTGTACCCCTGAGCGCGATACGGACAACGAGAAGGCGCTCGGGGATATCAAGGCCGCGCTGACCGGGATGTACGGCCAGCCCAACATGACGGAACTGAGCCGCGTGCTCAATATCGTGAAGATGATCGGCGACATTGATGAAGAAACCGATTCGATCGAGGCATCGCCGTGGGCGGGCTGGGTTCTGCCGGACGAGCGCACGCTGGTTTTTACGTCGGACATTAACGGCAGCGTGGGCTTGCTCTTTCTCAACGAGGCGCCGTTCGCGCCTAAGGAAACCGCCGCTGATGCGGAGGGCGCGGCATTGCGCATTGAGGAGGGCGATACGGTTGTGTTTGGAAGCTATGAGCAGGACTGCGACGAAAGCAACGGTAGAGAACCAATGCAATGGCTGGTTCTGGACGTACAGGACGGCGTGGCTTCGGTCGACGACCGCATCCTGCTGATTTCGCAGTATGCGCTGGCCTATCGCCCCTATCATGATGCGAAAGAACCTGTGACATGGGAAACAAGTGACCTGCGAGCCTGGCTGAACGGTGCGTTCTGCTCCGCCGCCTTTACGCCGGCGCAACGCTCGCACATCGTGCGCACAAAAATATCCACACCCGGGAATGACGACGACTATTACTTATCGGGAAAAAATCTGCAGGCGAACGTTCCCGGTGGAAGCGACACGATGGACGATGTGTTTGTGCTCAGCTACGAGGAAGCGGAGCGATATTTCTATTTTGGTTCGAACAGCGAATATACAGCCATGGGATACCGCCTGACAGCCCCCACCTACGCTGCGCTCAGGGAGTCATACGAAATCCACGGCTACCCTCTGGAGGAGCGGCTTACAAAAGCGGAATATGACACGCTTGTGAAAGCGCTGCCCCAACTGCATGTGCGTGAAGGGAAATGGGCGATCGCGCTGCCATCGCTGGATGACTACGCGGCCTTCTGGAAGGCCGAGCGCACGCTGGGAAATAACGCGCCGGCGTTATACTGGGCGCTTCGCACACCGGGCCATGAGGAAACGCACTGCTGCTATGTCTGTGAAGATGGTTCCGTCAGCCATTCAGGCGGATTTATGCTTGATGAGCATCTCGTACGCCCGGCGCTGTGGCTGAACGCCGCTGCGCTGTTGAACGCCGACGTCGCGTCGAAGGCGGTGTCCATGCAGCCCGACACACAGGTAGATCCCGCGCTCACCGGCACATGGAAGGGAATCGCCAGCAATGAGAGGAGTGTTTATTGCCAATTCAGCGAGGATGGCTATCATATGGTGGCGGTGAATGATTACGCGCAGGCGGATCATGCCATCTTCGAGGCGAACGGCGGGCGGCTTCGCTTGATGCAGACTGGTGAACAAGGCGATGAGTATGTGATGCGCTATCAGGTGACGGCGGACACGCTCACGCTGGAAGCAGATGGGGAAACACTCGACTTTATGCGCGTGAGCAACGACCTGGTGTCCATGCCGCAAAAATCCCTGACCATCGATCCCGACAGCGCCGCGCCCGCGCCGGCAAGCGAAGAAGCGCCGCAGCCCGCCGACCGCATCACTGCGCGCGGTTTCAATACGGCGGAGGAATGCGCCAAGGCAGTCGCGGAAGCGTTGATCGCCGGGGATGTTCAGGCGTTTCTGGACTGTTATGCGATTCCCGAGATGGCGCGGAACTTCGACCATGCCGCTCATATTGAGGCGTATAGAGTGACACAACTCGGCTGGACCTTGGCGCAGCCGTCAGACGATCTTGCGATTGCTTACAATGAATCCTATTTTGTCAATGACCTCCTGAAAAGGATGATCAGCACAAATCTTGTGCTGAAAAGCAATGACAAAAGCGTTCAAGAATATGCCAGCGGTATGATAATCAGGGTAACAAAGGAGCAACCTCCAAATGAGCTGCTTGAGATAGCGAATCCAGGCAATGCGCTGTCAAGGCTTGTCTTCCAGGGAACGATGACGCCGGACATTACGAATGAACAGCTTTTGAACAACTTGAAAAAACAGAGGGCACGGCATCAAGCGATTTATGGTATGACGGATATCACGGAGATCGTCGTTGAGCTGGAGCTTGACAGCCGCGCCGTCTATTTTCCCCTTACGCTTGTTCAATACGATGGCGGCTGGCTGGCGGCGCCTATCGTAAGCGCCATCGGCTATCTACATGGAATGCCTGCCTATACGCTGATGATGCCTACCGACATGCTGGAAAAATAAGAAGGAGGGTATTTCCATGAAAAACCGGTATTCTTTGCTGCTACTGGTCGTCCTCATGGCGTTTTGCACTGCCTGCTCTACCTATGCCAACGCACCCGCGTGGCTGAGCGTGGGCGGGAAGAACGAAAAAGTGCTTGCTGTCAGCACGGACGGCGCGCGCTTCCTGCTGGGGGCAGTGCAGCCCAGCCAGACCCTGCCGGAGCGCGAGCTGAAACTGCGCGTGCTGGACAAGGCTTCCGGGGCATCCTGCGCGCTGTACTTTGCGGAGGATCCCTATCTGGAACTGCTGGCGCACGGTGTGTTTCTAAGGACGGTACAGGACGAGGCCAAGCGCGCGGCGCTCATTGAGAAAAACGGCGGCGCGGCGTCGGTGGTGATGCGCGCCGGCTGGCGCACTTGGCCCCAACTGATGGGGACGGGCGGCGACTACATGCTGCTTTACTCCGCTGCGATGCCCGGCTATGCGCGCGTGGACACGCGCACGGGGGAAACGCTGTATATAGACGCTTCAGCCGCGTGCATGGGCCCGGATGGCAGCGTTCTTTACCGCAGCAGGGACACGAGCGCAACGTGGCTGCTCAAGCCCGAAACCATTCAGGGGGAAGCCTTTCCGCTTGAACCTGCAAAGGGGAGCATGATTGCCCCTTTCTCGATGTGCCTGCTTTCGGATGGCAGCGTGTGGCTGATCGAGCACGTTGTCCGCGCCGAGCAGCCGCAGGTCGAGGGGGAAAAGGCGCTTGTGCGCGATGCTTTCTTTGTGCATTATGGCGCGGACGGACGGGAGCTTGGGCGCGTTGGGGCAGGGGGCTTCAACATGGGCACGGGCATCCCCCAAATGCTGTTTTTCAGCGAACAGACAGGCGTGGGCGTGACATACAGCCCGCAATACGCGATGAATAGCGTAATGTGGACGTTTGCCGAAGGCGACGATACCGCGCAGGCGCTTTTGATTGAGAACCTTATGCCGCCCGCAATGTGCCGCGCCGAGCGCGATGCGGTTGTGGATGAGCTGGGCAAGCTGATTGCCGAAGCCCCAAACATACTTCCCCTCGGCGTATCCGCCGACGGAGCGCGGCTGCTGGTATACCACATGGATTCTGCCTATCTGCTCGCCCTTGACCTGCAAACGTTGAAAGCCGACATCCTGATGACTGATGAGCAGCTGACGGCGCTTTATGATGAAAATGATGTACACATGCGCTACCTTGGTCATATCGGGGAGGTCAACTGGAACGGCGGCGACCTGCTGTGCGGGATGTCCAACCCTGATGGCTATGTGCTGAAAATCCCTTATACCGGGACGTTCAGCAGATAGCAATGGGATAAAACACAGCGAAAGGAGAAAAAGAACATGATGAAAACCCGGTTGCTGATACTGACCATGCTTGTCTGCCTGCTGGTGCTTTGCAGCGCGACGCTGGCGGATATGTTGCAGGACGATATACAGGCGCTGCGCCAGGCGGGGACCTTTGATGCGCAGCTTGCTGTGCTGAACAAAACCGCCGCGGAAAACGCTGCCGAACTGGAAAGCGGCGGCTGGGAAAACAGCTATACAGTCACAGCCGCGCCCGGCCTTCCCGGGCATCTGATCCCGGAGGATTGGGACAAGCTGACGTTTACGGAAACGGACAGCCTGCCGGACGCCATGCGCGGGCGCAAATTTATCGCGCTGTACTGCGCCGGAAATTCTGTGCCTGAATTTGCCGGCGATCTGCTGGCTCGCATGCCAGCGGAGATGCGGGCGGCGTCGCTGGCGGAAGCGGAGTACGCGCTGATCGTGCGCTGGCATAAGGTCGAGTCGGGCATCAAGTACATCATTTCCACGACAAGCTATCACCGGGATTACGAGGCCTATGCTGTCGATCTGAAAACGGGCGAAAGCGTGCGCTTTTGGGCGCAGCGCAACGGCGCAAAAGGCTCCGGAAAAATAAACGCGCTGGACGGCGACCTGTTCTCTCAGCAGGAGCTTTGGACGATCCTGCGCGCCTATGTTTACGGCGAGCTCCGGCATGAGCTGGCTGACGGCTCCATGCTGGTGTTTGGCGTCACAGGTGAAAACTGCTACCTCAAGCGCGCCGAGCTGGCAGAGGGAGTGACGGAGCTGGTGATCCCCGGCGAGGTTGAGGGGTATACGGTGACGGAGATTGCGAAGAAATGCCTGATGAGCCATCAGACGCTCCGCTCCGTTGTGCTTTCCGAAGGGCTGAAGCGCATATCGGATTTGGCGTTCTACAACTGTACAGCGCTGGAAAGCGTCACGCTGCCCGATACGCTGGAGATCATTGGGGAGGAAGCTTTTCGTGCTTGTTCCAGTCTCCGGCAGATCGAGCTGCCCGCCTCCCTGCGCACGCTTGGACGAGCTGCCCTGATGGATAATCCTTCCATCAGGCGCATGATGCTGCCCGGTTCCATAGGGGAGATCCGAAGACACCTTCTCGCTTACTGCGATACGCTGGCGCGTGTGGTCGTGGGCGAGGGAATCACGGGCGTGTCTGAGAGAGCGTTGATGTACAGCGATAATATCGCGTGCATTTATTTCCCCGCCAGCCTGACATCAGGGCTTTTTGATGCGGAGCTGACGAAGAGCGCCGTGATCTACGCGCCGGAGGGAAGCCGTGCGCTGACCTGGGCGAAAGAAAACGGCTACGAGTGCGTCGTGTGCCCTGGCCCGGACGCTATGCCGCCCGTTGAATACTTCATAGAGGGCGATTTTGAGTTCCGCACATTCCGGGGCGAGGTGGCGCTGTCCGCGTATCTGGGGAGCGGCGCCAACGTCGTGGTGCCAGAGAATGCGGGCGGGGTTCCCGTGACGTGCGTCCTGCCGCATGCTATCGATGACCTGAGCCATGTGGAGAGCGTCACGCTTCCGCAGAGCGTCCGCACGGTGCGGTTTGGCGCGATCTGTGCCCATGGCGGGAGCAACAATAGGAAGGTCAGTCCGTTCCATCTGTATGTTTCCAGCCCGGAAACGGCTTTTGAGGAAGGATCGGTCAGACGGTATGGAGGTAACGAAACCACAGTCACCATCCACGCCCCGGAGGGCAGCGCCGCGCAGCGCTATGTGACCGAAACGACCGATGAGCCGCTGGCGTTTGAACCCTGGGGCGAGGGGGTCGATCCCGATGCCCACTCCGTGTCCGATGCGGTCGCGCTGGCTGGGCAGGTGCAGGAAAGCATCGCTTCATTCTGGCAGACCTGCGACCGGAAGGAATATGCCTGGCTGGGCCGAATCCCGGACTATAACATGTCCGCCCCTAACGCTGCCGCTGTGCTGCGCGTGACCCAACAGCAGTTCGACGAACTGACGGTGCTGATGGGCAACCCGGGCAATGTGGCCGCCAGCTTTGCGTACATCGTCAACACGCAGTTCAGCCTGCCTTATGCCAGGGCTGCGGCGAAAACGGCGCAGACAGCCCAATTGGACCCTGTCGCGGATGGGTCGTGCGCGTTTGTTGTGCTCTGCTACCAAACGGATATTGTGTTTGCGGCGCTGGATGGCCATGGCAACGCGCAGGCCGCGCTAATCTGCTCCAGCTCGAAGATTATCGAGATGATCTCCCCTGATTATGTACAGAAAATCGCGGCGCAGCAGGGCGTCATGGGCGGTGCGTGCACGGTGTTCAGGGGAGGGGAGCTGTCCGCGCTGCTCAAGCGATCATACTAATGCTAAACGTTCATGCGCTATGGCACCGAAATAAACGGCCTGATCTGTTCCAGACGCTTGTCGCCGATGCCCCGCACCGCCTTCAGATCTTCCGGATAATAAAACGGCGATACCTCGCGTGCTTCCACGATGTGTTTCGCCGTGACCGGGCCGATGCCCGGCAGCGTCATCAGCTCCTGAACTGACGCTGTGTTGACGTTGATGCCGCCGGTTAGCGGCTTGGCTGTCGGTGCCATTTGCCCGGGCGGCTGCAGCGCCACCAGCTTTGTGACCCGCCCTGCGGACAGGCTGCTTACAGCGCCGTACAGCGCCACGCACGCCAGCACGGCGCATGCCGCCGCCAGTGTCCATACCGCCCGCCGGGTCATACCGTCTTGACGACCTTTTGCCCCAACTTGGTGTCCTCCACCGTGTAGCCCATGGCGGTCAGCTTGTCGCGCAGCGCGTCGGACCTGGCCCAATCCCTGTTCTTCCGGGCATGCTCCCGCTCCTGCGCCAAAGCCTGCACGTCCTCCGGCAGCTCGCCTGTTTTCTTGGTCAGCAGGCCGAATACGCCGGTGATGGTATCCATGGCTTGCCTGGCCGCCAGCACGGCTTCCCGCGCCACCGAGCCCTGCAGCTCCGTGTTGATGTCGTACACTAAGTCGAACAGCACGCCCATGGCTTCGGCCGTGTTCAGGTCGTCGTCCATGGCTTCGCACCAGCTGGGCACCGTGCCCTCTGCCTTTTCGATGAAGGCTTTTTCCTGTTCACTGGGCGCGTTGTCATGCGCATGCTGCAGCAGAAAGCTTAGCTTGTCCCGTGCGGCGTACAGCCGCAGCAGCGAGGCGCGCGCCTGCTCCATCATCTCCCTGCTGAAGTTCAGCGGGCTTCGGTAGTGCGCCGACAGCATGAACATCCGGATGTCCTCGGCGTCATATTCCTTTAGGATATCCCTGACGGTGAAGAAGTTGCCCAGGGATTTGCTCATCTTCCTGTTGTCGATGTTCAGAAAACCGTTGTGCATCCAATACCGCGCGAACGGCTTGCCGGTGCCCCCTTCGCTCTGCGCGATTTCGTTCTCGTGGTGCGGGAACATCAGGTCCATCCCGCCGCAGTGAATGTCGAAGGTTTCGCCTAAGTAAGCCATGCTCATCGCGCTGCATTCGATGTGCCAGCCCGGCCGGCCCATGCCCCAGGGCGAATCCCACGCCGGCTCCCCGGGCTTTTGCTTTTTCCACAGCGCAAAGTCCGCCGGGCTGCGCTTTTCCTCGTCCACATCCACCCGGGACCCGGCGTCTAAGTCGTCCAGGCTTTGCCCGGACAGCTTGCCGTATTCCGGCCATGCCGCCGTGTCAAAATACACATCGCCGTCCAGCACATACGCCAATCCCTTTTCTTCCAGGCTTTTGATCAGATCGATGATCTGCGGGATATGGTCCGTCGCCCGGGGATGCACGCTGGCCTGGCGGATGCCCAGCGCCTCCGCGTCCTGGTAGTATTCCCTGATGAACCGCTCGCTGAGTTCCTTGACGGTGACGCCTTCCAGGCTGGCCCTTGCGATCATTTTGTCGTCGATGTCGGTGAAGTTCTGCACATAGGTCACCTCATACCCCCGGTATTCCAGATACCGCCTGAGCATATCGAACATGATGAACATGCGCGCGTTGCCGATGTGGAAGTAGTCGTACACTGTAGGCCCGCAGGCGTAGATGCCGATTTTGCCCTCTTTCAGGGGCACCAGCTCTTCCTTCCGGCGCGTCATGCTGTTGTAAACTTTCATAATACCTCCTGAGAATCATCGCCAACAATCAGCGGGCGTACGCCCTGCTGTCTGCCTGATCGTATGTTAAGCGGAAAACCCTGTTGATGTCAAGGTTTTCGGGCAGCTTGCCCGACATCAGCACCTCCTGCGCGCTGACCGGCGGCGCCCCTGCCTGCGCGCCGCGGATATAGCCGTCGCTGCGCGTCAGCCGCCAGCTCTGCTTGTTGTCGGACAGCTCAAGCGCGATGATGCGCACGATTTTTTCGGCGATGCCCAGGTCCTTCACGGGCACCATCAGCTCGATGCGCTTGTTCAGGTTGCGGGGCATCCAGTCCGCGGAGGAGATGAACACCTCCCTGTTGCAGCTGTTTTCGAAGATGAACACCCGCGCGTGCTCCAAAAACCTGCCCACGATGCTCATGACGCGCATGTTGTCGTTGTGCGGCAGCCGGGCGCAGCAGATGCCGCGGATCAACAGCGACACCTTCACGCCCGCCTCCGCCGCCTGGTACAGCTCGCGGATCATCTCGGGGTCGGACAGCGAGTTGGATTTCACCACCACCGCCGCCGGCAGGCCGCTTCTGGCGTTGGACGCCTCCCGGCGGACGCGGAGGATCAGCTCCCGCCGCATGGCGTAGGGGGAAGCGATCAGCTCCTGCATGGGAAAGGCGTACTGGTTGCCCGTGACGATGTTGAAAAAGGCAACCGCATCCTCGCCTAACTGCCGGTCGCAGGTCAGGATGCCCATGTCGGTGTACATGCGCGCCGTGGAGTCGTTGTAATTGCCTGTGCCTAAGTGCAGGTAGTTGCGCAGCCCGTTCGGCTCCCTGCGCACCACCAGCGTGATCTTGGAGTGCGTCTTCCACTCGGGCACGCCGTAGATCACATGGCAGCCGGCTTTTTCCAGCGTGGCGCACCAGGCGATGTTGTTCTCCTCGTCAAACCGCGCTCGCACCTCGATCAGCACCGTCACCTGCTTGCCCTTCTGCGCTGCCCGCGCCAGGGCCGGGATCAGCGGGCTTTTTCTTGAAATGCGGTACAGCGTTTGCTTGATGGCCAGCACATTCTCGTCATCCGCCGCCTCCCGGACAAAGCGGACGATCGGGTCAAAGCTGTCGTAGGGGTGGTAAAAAAACAGGTCGCCGCCGCGGATGGTGCGGAAGATCGATTCCTTCGCCGCCAGCCGCTCGTCCGTCCGCGCCTCATAGGGCGTGTATTTCAGGTGGTCAAACCCGGGCAGGCCATACACCTGCTTCAGCAGAAAGGTCAGGTCCAGCGGGCCGTCCACGCGCTGGCGGATCGTCCTGTCGGCTTCCAGCGATTTCATCAGCTGCGCAGCCAGCTTTTTTTCGCATTTTCTGGGCAGCTCGACCCGCACGATTTTGCCGTAGGAGCGGCGCTTGATGTTTTTACGCATCTCCTCCAGCAGCCCGTCCGGGCTGTCCGGGTCGATGAGAAAGTCCGTGTTGCGCGTGATGCGAAACGGCGTGGACGCCAGCACGCTCATGTGCGGAAACAGCCTGCCCAGGAACAGGCCGATGACGTCTTCCAGCAGCACGCCCCGGGCTTTGCCCTCGCCCATCGGCAGCATCACCAGCCGGTCGATCGCCCCGGGCACCGGCACCAGGCTCAGCTGCGGCTGCCCGCCCCTCAGGCTTTGCAGCAGCACCGCGATGTACAGCCGGCGCGCCGCCAACAGAGGAAACGGGTGCGCTGCTGATATCATCCTGGGCGTCAGCACCGGCATGATCTGCGCGTCAAAATACCGGGACAGCCAATACCGCTGCTCCTCGCTCAGCGCCCTGGGGTCCATCAGCACCAGGCCTTCCCGCCGCAGGGCAGGCAGCAGGCGGGTGGTCAGCACGGTGTATTGGTTTTTCACCTGGCGGCGGATCGCCGCCCGGATTTCGACCAGCTGCCGCTCGGGCGTCAGGCCCGCCACATCGGGCATGTTGCGCCCCAGGTCGATCTTCCGCTCCAACTTGCCGACCCGCACCATGAAAAACTCGTCCAGGTTGCTGGACACGATGGACAGGAACTTCGCGCGCTCCAGCAGCGGGGTGTCCTGCCGGACAGCTTCCCCCAGCACCCGGTTGTTGAAGCGGATCCAGCTCAGCTCCCTGTTGATAAATTTTCTTTCGTCTCTCATACCTACACCTATATAATCTGCGCCGTCAGCGTGACCCGCGTCACCGCCGGCCGGTTGAACATGCGCAGCGGCAGCGCGTAAGCGCCTGACACACCCAAGCCCGGGCTGATGTACACCGGCACGCCCAGCACGCTGAACAGCCCCGATGCCTTGGCGCCCGGCCTGAACCCGGCTTCCTGGTCTATCAGGCGGGGCAGGTATACCGCCCCCAGCCACGGCAGCCTGAACTGGCCGTTGTTGATGTGCCCGGCCAGGATTAGCGCCAGCCTGCCGGGGTAGTACCGGCCGTGCTGCGCGCCTTCCCGCTCCGCCTTCATGCGCTGCACGTCATCCCGGCCGGGCGGCGCGTGGGTGAGCAGCACGCACAGGTCGTCCGCCTTCATGTCGGTCTGCGCCTGCTTGGCCAGCGCGATGGCCTCCAGCCTGTACTCCGCTGCGCGCAGCAGCGCGCCGCTTTCCGGCGAATAGGGGTTGTCCGAGTTCAGGATGGCGTCCCTGTTTTCCGCCGCTGAAAACATCGCCTGGTCGATGTCCACGCCAAACAGCACCTCCGGGCAAAACCATACCGACAGCCCCTGCACCTCCTGCCGCACTGGCACGTCCACATACACGGCGCCAAGGCTTTCCGCTGCCCGCACATAGGGCGCCTTGACCTCGATGCCGCCGTGCGGCGTGGTGAGGATAGGCTCCGGGTCGTCATCGCCCGCAATAAAGTACACCGGCGCCTTGCCCTGGAACAGCCGCACCAGCTCTAAAAACGGCTGCATGTCGCCGCCTTTGCCCACTAAGTCGCCCGTCAGGCACACGGCCTGATATTCTTCCCTGGCGATCAGCCGGGCAAGGTTCTCCTGCTCCCGGCCAAAGCACGCGCCGTGCAGGTCCGATATATGCAGGATGCTGAAGTTCTCCAGCCGTTTGTCGATACCGGGCACCGACACCCGCTGCGACAGCAGCGCCGGGCGGGCGTTGAGCGCGTTGTTCAGCATAAAAACAGCCGCCACCACGAAAAACACCAGCGCCAGCGATACCCACAAGCCCGTATGCCTTTTTTTTACCGGGGTAAACAGCTGCTGCCCCCGCCTTCTGCCCATACCCTCCGCCCCATCCGTTGATATGCGTGATTATATCATGCTGCCGGAAGGGGTGCAATGGCAGGGCGATCTATCTGCCGGACGCTAAGCGCTCAACGGCTTCCCGTTCCGGCAGGGCGGGGATGCCCCCGCGGCGGGTGGCGGTCAGGCTGCCCGCGGCATTGCCATAGGCCAGCAACCTTCCCCACGCATCCTCCCCCAGGCTGTCCAGCGGCTTGTCCAGGCGGTACAATTCATACAGCAAAGCCCCTAAAAAAGCATCCCCGCAGCCGGTTGTATCCACCACCTGCACCGCATAGGCCGGCCTTTCACAGAAACACTGCGGGGTAAAGACACAGGCTCCCTTTTCGCCCCGGGAAATCAGCACAGCCTGGGGCCCCATGTCCAGGACAGCCCGCGCGCCCGATGTCAAATCCCCGCAATCCTGCAGGAGGAACAGCTCCTCCTCGGACAGCTTGACGATGTCGGCCAGCGGCAGGGCGCTGAGCAGGATCGATCTGGCTTCCTGCTGATCATCCCAAAGGCTGGCGCGGTGGTTGCAGTCAAAGCTGATGAAAGCGCCGCTGTCCCTGGCCAGCCTGACCGCCGCAAACGTGGCGCTTCTCGCCGGCTCATCCGTCAGGCTGACGCCGGCAAAGTGAAAGCGGCGCGCAGCCCGGATGCGGGCAAGGGGCAGCTCGGCCTCCCTCAGGAGGATGTCGGCGCCCGGCTTTCGGTAGAAGTGAAAGGATCGGTCCCCATTCTCCAGCAGGTTGACAATGGCCAGGGTCGTGGGCACCCTGTCATCACGCAGCACCCCGGAAGCGTACACGCCGGCCTTTTCCAGCTGGCTGATCAAAAAATCGCCGAAGGCGTCCCGGCCCACTTTGCCCACAAAAGCGGCGCTGCCCCCCATCTTAGCGTACATAGCCAGCATATTCGGGATGCTTCCGCCCGGGTTGCGGGCGTAGCGGGCCATGCCCTGGTCGTTGACGCCGTCGGGGGTAAAATCCACCAGCAGCTCTCCCAACCCTAAAATATCCGTCATCATGCGCCTCCTCCTTTATAATTGGTAGGCATTCATTATAACAAAAAACGCCGCCTTATACGATTTGTTTTACAAAAAGATGATCGGGGTGATAATATATCAACGGGAATCATGTATGGAAAGCCCAGGGGCTACCTAATGAAAGGAGAAAGAACCATGAAACGTTTATTATCGGCTTTGTTCGTCCTCTGTTTCCTGTTCCTCGGAGCAGCATCAGCAGATCGTCTTTCGGATGACGATCTGCAGCTTGCCGTACAACAGGAATACCCCGATTGGCAGATCTGGCGAATCAACAAATACGGCGCGGGGCAATGGGGCGATGAGATAGCCCAACATTGCGAAATCGGCTTGCTGCGCGTGGCGGACAATCAGCTGGAGCTAAAGAAACTATGCACCCTGTTAAATCCCCTGAAAAAAGGCGATCCCATCCCGTGGGAAGCGTCTGATTGGGTCAGGGTTCCTCTGAACGAAGAAGCGGCCAATTGCATCAATAACTTGCCTCCGTCCGAAATACCTGATTACAGCCCGGGATTCATCTTTCCCGGTGCAGTTTTAGATGGAGCCGCCGCCTTCCTGCTCGAACAAGACATGGCATGGGAATGGCTTGCTGCTTATCCGGATTACCTGGTAGGCATTGCGGCCGACTCCCAGGATTTTCATAACCTGCGCATCGCTCATTGGGATGGTTCGGCGTACAAACAAACCACCTTTTCGCCCGCCCAGCAGGCGTATTTCGAAATCAATGGTGTTCACTCCTACAACGATTTTCTTGAGGTTGATACCGAGGCTTTTGAGTTTTCCTTATACTGTGACGCTGCCGGGGTGTGGCGGCTTGGGATCATCAACAACGGTGAGGAAATATTTTCTATTCAGGACCATGGACTGGCCGATATCACCTATGGAGGGCTTCCCCAAAACAACAGTACCCGGCATTACGGAAAACCGCTCTTTCCCGTAACGCTCGAAAAGCTCAGCATCGCTGAAATCCCGGGTTCTATCAAAAAAGCACTGCAAGCCCTTGATGCCGAAGGGTATGCCTGTACAAAGTTCGATCATGCAGAACTGTATGATGCGTTTGAAGGCAGGAAGCTTGCCGCCTGTTTTGCCCGTGTTGTCGGCCAGGTGAAAGAAGTGCGGGGGGATTGGGTTTGCATGGCGATCGGGGACGCTGAGCATGGCCTGACGGCATGGTTCCGCCTTGATGATCTTGTGTTCGGCAAGGAAATCGAAAACGTTGTATGCAGCTTTCCTTCCTATGCCGGCATTGAAAATGAAAACGAATATCTGGCCAGGGCTCTGCCAGCGTTAAAGGTTCCTCTGGATGAATATGACAATGACATCTGGCTCATAGGGCAGGCGCCGGACGGGCGGTGGCTGGTGGAAATCAATGAACAGCAGGTGCTTTTTGCGCCGCAAGATGCTTTCACCGGCATCGGCCCCACGGAAATCCGGGAATAGTCTGTTCAATGAGCCATAACCAGCAACAAAAATCCTGCGTTGCTTTGTGCGCCACGATGGCGTAATTTGCTCTAAATCATGACGATATCCGTTTACGCCGGCTATTCCAGTTTCATCGTATGTTGCTGCCCTGAACTGTCCCGATAAAGCAGTTCATGATGACCGATGTCATAATCGCAGCAAGACCATAGCGGCTTGAACGTTTCGTCGGTTACATCCAGCGTTTGCGCCTTGATTTCTCCAATCACAAAGGCCCACAGGGTATCAGGCTGAAAATCGCCCTGTTTGATGCGCTCCGCCTCTGTCATGCCGAAGTACCGCAGCGTATCGGGCGATGAAATGGCGTACGTCGGGTCAACATAGTAGTATGTCCCGTCCAGTTTCACAATGCTCCACTCATGGCTTTCCCCGTTTTCACGCATGCCGCTGCAAATGCCGGCGTCTACCCCGGCTTGGAGCAAAAGGTAGTTGTAAGCCGGGGCGATTTCCTGACAGATGCCTTGCCCGGTCATGAGCGTGCGGTATGCTCCGCCTTCCTCAATCAGACGTTTCGTATCGGCGAATATTTCGTGGTCATAGGCATATTCCCGGGCGAACAGGCGATACAGCCGCAGGGCTTTTTCCGCATCGCCGTAGGCAACGGGCAGATGCGCATGTAATACCAACTCCAAACATGAACGCATCGTCGTGCCGGGTCTTTTGCCTTGCAGCATCGTCGGCTGCTCGGTCAGCGTAGCGCTGCTACGCTTCCCTCGTCTGCTCCTCGCTGCAAGCCAAAATCCCTCGACCCTTTGGATGCATTCATGTTTTACGTTGGTATAATATGTCTTCCACGCGCGTTTGAAAGTCCGCGATCAGGCTTTGACAGGTGTCCCGATCATAGCGGTAAATGATCTTCGCTTTTCCGGAGGGATGTTTTCGCGGCGTCCCCACCGGAAAATCCGCCGTAGCGATTCCGTCCGCAATCGGGAAACAGCCGCGGGCTGTTTCCCAAAGCACAAACTCAGTATGCGTATCCGGGCACGGATATGTGTCCTCTCCGTTGAGCAGCGCATCGCAAAAACCGAAAAAGAGATCAGCAAACCCCTCGCCATAGTATTCATTCAGCTCTTGCGTGATAACGTGAGGCTGAAAACGGTAGTGAATCTCCTTTTCTGCAGGAACCTCGGCCCTGGATGAGAAGCTGTACAAAAGCACAGATACCGCCAGAAAAATCAGACGCATTCTTTTCATGCGCTTGTACCTCAAAAGCATAGGATAGGAAAAAATCTTTTCATTTTGCTCAGGAATCGCCCCTCATTCTGAGCCCGTCAGCGCCAGCCAGTCGCGGCGCAGCAGGGCATACAGCCTGACGTCGGCATACTCGCCCTTCAGGAAGATGCGCTCGCGCAGCCGGCCTTCATAGCGCATGCCGGCATGCGCCATGACCCGGGCTGACGCCGGGTTGCGCACGTCGCACTGCCCTTCCACGCGGTTCAGCCCCAACTGCTCAAACGCAAACCGCAGCGTTTCCCGCAGCGCCTCGGTGGCATAGCCGCGGTTCCAGCAATCCCTGGCGAGGGAGTACCCCACCTCGGCGCTGCGGTGATCGGCGTCGATCCACATGAACCCGATCGTGCCGATCATGCGGCCGGACGCCTTCTCTGCAATGGCAAACGTGCCCGGGCCGCCCTGCCTGTTGCGCCGTATCACGGCGCGCAGGTAAGCCCTGGTATCCCACAGCCCCCGGTGCGCATCCCACAGGACATACCGCGCCACCTCCGGGTCGCGGGAGTAGGCGTACATATCCTGCGCGTCCTCCATCTTCGGGGCGCGCAGCGTAAGCCGCGGCGTTTCCAGCCGCGGCATGTCGCGGAACAGGGCTTCCCAGCCCTGCCGGGCAGCGGTGTCCGCATCCATGGCCGCCATGTCATCCAGGCGTTTCATCACGGAGCGCACCATGCCACAAAGGAGGGGCCTATGCCCGGCAGCGCCGCCTGCACAGCATCCGGCAGCCGGGGCAGCGGCGGCTCATACGTCAGCGCGCCGAATACCATGATCAGCGCGCCCGTCACCAGCAGAAACAGCAAAAACAGCATCCACGCCAGGTATATGGGGTTTCTGGGCGGTTTATCCGTGCGTTTCATAAGCCGTTACCCGCCGCATCGGCCCAGGGGTGGATGGCGCTGCACCGCCCGGTTGCCGCATAATCCTGCGCGGGCAGCCGCCGTTCGTCAAACAGTATCCGGTGCGCCATCAACAGGCCCAGGCAGGTTTTCATGTCCGTAAACTCGCCGCTGAGCACGCGGCGCACCGCTTCCTCCAGCGGGATGGACGCCGCGCGGAGGAATTCGTCCTGGTCGGTGTGCCGCTGGTGGCGCGACAGGTCGGTGGCCAGGTACATCGCGATATGCTCCGTGCAATAGCCCGGCGTTGTCGCCGCGTTCAGCAGCTTGCGCCACTGGCCGGCGCGCAGCCCGGTTTCTTCCTCCAACTCGCGCTTGGCGGCGGAAAGGGGGTCTTCCCCCGTATAGTCCAGCTTGCCGGCGGGAATTTCCCAGGTGAAGTCGTTGATGGCCACGCGGTGCTGGCGCACCAGCGTTACATAGCCCCGCGCATCCACAGGCACAATGGCCGCGGCCCCCTTGTGCAGCACCACCTCCCGGTCGGCCAGCCGGCCATCGGGCAGCGTCACGCGCCATTTTTCCAGCCGGACGACAGCGCCGTCATACAGCGTTTCGCCATCCAGGTATATTTCCCTCAGCTCATGGTCTTGCATATGGTTCCTTCCTGCGGGTCAGCCCGCGCGCGGCACTGGTTACAGATCGATCTCCAGCCCGATGGGGCAGTGATCGCTGCCCAGCACGTCGGCATAGATCAGGGCGTCCTTCACCCGGGGCCTCAGGCAGTCGGACACGATGAAGTAGTCAATGCGCCACCCGATGTTGTTGCGCCGGGCGTTGAAGCGGTAGCTCCACCAGGTGTACGCGTCTGTTTTGTCCGGGTACAGCCAGCGGAACGTGTCGGTGAAGCCTGCCGCCAGCAGCTCCGTCATTTTGTCGCGCTCCTGCGGGGAAAAGCCGGGGTTGCCCGTGTTGGATTGGGGGTTTTTCAGGTCGATCTCCCGGTGGGCGACGTTCAGGTCGCCGCAGTAGATGACGGGCCTGTCCGCGGACAGCTGCAGCAGGTAGGCGCGCATGTCGTCTTCAAACGCCATGCGGTAGGGCAGGCGCTTCAGCTCGGGCTGGGCGTTGGGCGTATAGCAGTTGACCAGGTAAAACCCGGGATAGCGCAGCGTCAGCACGCGTCCCTCGCCGGTGTGCTCGCCGGCAAGGCCGGTTGTGACGGCTTCAGGCTGCTGCCTGTAGAACACCGCCGTGCCGGCGTAGCCGGCCTTTTCGGCGCTGTGGTAGACCACGCCGTAGCCTTCCGGGGCAAAGTCCGCCTGTCCCTCTTTCATCTTGGTTTCCTGCAGGCAAAAAAAATCCGCGCCGGCGGACAGAAAAAAATCGCCGAACCCCTTTTGCAGCGCGGCCCGGAACCCGTTGACGTTCCAGCTGATCAGCTTCATGCCATCCCTCCCGCTTTCCGGCTTCAGTATACCCCGTTGCCCGGCTGATGGCAAGGTACGGGCAGAACGCCCCCTTTCTCAAACCATGCGAATATGGTACAATACACCAGGTTGTCATTAAATTTCCTTTAGGAGGATGGTAAAACATGCAATATTCCAGAGAAGTGGAAGAGATGGTCTGCGTACGCCAGGGGTGCAACCACGGCGCGGCGCCCATTCCCCAGGAGGGCAAGTGGGTGAAGTCGCGCGAGGTGGGGGACATCTCGGGCTTAACGCATGGCGTGGGCTGGTGCGCGCCGCAGCAGGGCACCTGCAAGCTGACGCTTAACGTAAAAAACGGCATTATCGAGGAGGCGCTCATTGAAACGCTGGGCTGCTCGGGCATGACGCATTCGGCGGCGATGGCGGCGGAAATCCTGCCCGGAAAAACCGTGCTGGAAGCCCTGAACACCGACCTGGTGTGCGACGCCATCAACACCGCCATGCGCGAGCTGTTCCTGCAGATTGCCTACGGCCGCACGCAGAGCGCATTTTCCGAGGGCGGCCTGCTGGTAGGCGCCGGCCTGGAGGACCTGGGCAAGGGCCTGCGCAGCCAGATCGGCACTACGTACGGCACCGTCGCCAAGGGGCCGCGCTATCTGGAAGTAGCCGAGGGCTATGTGATGAAGCTGGCGCTGGATGAAAACGACGAAATCTGCGGCTATCAATTCTGCCACCTGGGCAGGATGATGGAAGACATCAAAAAGGGCGTTGACGCCCAACAGGCATACGAGAAGAACGTGGGCACATACGGCCGGTTTGACAACGCGGCCAGGTATATCGACCCGCGCCATCAGTAAGGAGGGCTGACACCATGCCAAAATTCGAAGGTTCCGAGCGCCGAATGGCGCAAATCGACAAGGTGCTCCGGGCAAACGGGTTCTCCTCGCTGGAGGAGGTGCGCGACCTGCTGCTGGAAAAGGGCATCGATGTGGAAAAAATTGTGCGCGGCATCCAGCCCATCGCCTTTGAAAACGCCGTGTGGGCGTACACCCTGGGCGCCGGCCTGGCAGTTAAGCGCGGGCTGACCACGGCTGAAGCAGCGGCCGAAGCCATCGGCGACGGCCTGCAGGCGTTCTGCATCCCCGGCTCGGTGGCCGACCAGCGCGACGTGGGGCACGGGCACGGCAACCTGGGCGCCATGCTGCTCAACGAAAACACCGACTGCTTCGCCTTCCTGGCGGGGCATGAGTCCTTCGCGGCGGCGGAGGGCGCCATCGGCATCGCCAACACCGCCAACAAGGTGCGCAAAACCCCGCTGCGCGTCATCCTCAACGGCCTGGGCAAGGACGCCGCCTATATCATCAGCCGCATCAACGGCTTCACCTACGTGGAAACCAAATACGATTACGCCACCGGCGAGCTGGCTGTCGTGCGCGAAAAGCCGTTTTCAAAGGGCGAGCGCGCCAAGGTGCGCTGCTATGGCTGCGACGACGTCAGCGAAGGCGTCGCCGTCATGCGCCATGAGAAGGTGGACGTGTCCATCACCGGCAACTCCACCAACCCCACGCGCTTTCAGCACCCGGTGGCAGGCACCTACAAGAAATGGGCGCTGGACCATGGCAAGAAGTACTTCTCCGTCGCCTCCGGCGGCGGCACGGGCCGCACGCTGCACCCGGACAACATGGCTGCCGGCCCTGCCAGCTACGGCATGACCGACACCATGGGCCGCATGCACTCCGACGCGCAGTTTGCAGGCTCCTCATCCGTGCCGGCTCACGTGGAGATGATGGGCCTGATCGGCATGGGCAACAACCCCATGGTCGGCGCCACCGTGGCAGTGGCCGTCGCCATCGAGATGGCAGCGAAATAGCATTTGCCGACAGATTCGCAATCGCCGCACGGCTTTCGGGCTGCGCGGCGATATGTTTTTGATGCACGGCGGCGCAGGCCGAAACACCAGGTGAACGCGTCGCCTTTGATGCTCTGCAAGCCTTCGGGCAGCGTGATGCCGGTTAGGCAGTAGGTCATAGAACACATGCCGGGTATCAACGATGATTTTGTCGAGCTCCAGAACCACCTGGTAAAAATGGAAAGGCTGATCCCGCAGCTATGTGCGATGCTGATTCTTCTGAGCATGGACAGCCTGGATTCAGTCCCGGCGATGGTCTTTTTAAAGTTGTCCACACCGGCACCGGCCATACGGAAGGCGGATTCGGCTTCCTTGATCTGCTGATTGATGGTGCGCATATTGCGCGAAAAAATGCTGGAGTCCAGCTACAGCGCGACTGCCAACTCGCACAGGGTCTCATACTGAACTCAATCATAAATGCTTCGATGAGTCGGTCTTTTTGCGACTGCGCGTTGCCTCTTTCATTCGGCGTAGGCTACGGCTACGCCTCGTTCTTTCGGCTTAGCGCAGCCATCAAAAATCCTCACCCCATCAGTGCATTGATTCATTCGTTCAGTATCAGCCATCGAAAATCACCTTCTTTGGGTTAAATTTACCGTTGAATTTACCGGTATATTTTGGTATACTTTGAGCGGAAGGAGTGCATGTTATGACAAATATCGTTCCGATTTCCGATCTCAAGAATTACTCTGAAGTACTCAGTCGCTGCGATACAGGCTCTGTGGTATATCTCACCAAAAACGGCAGAGGAAAGTATGTTGTGCAAAGTATGGAAGAATACGAAAAGATGAAAGCAACCGTTCAACTGTTGGCTGAGCTCTCCAAGGGCGTTGAGTCTGTACGGTCAGAAGGCGGCTTGAGTATTGAGGAGGCATTCGCAGGACTGAAGGGGTAAGATGGCAAAAGTCATTGTTTCCAGAGAGGCCCGCAAGGATTTGATTGCCATTCGGATGTATATTCGAAACGAGCTTTTAAACCCTGCAGCCGCCGACCGTATCCTTCATGAGCTTCGCCGTGCTGTCGAAGGGCTGCAATCCTTTCCACGCCGGGGTAAATCTTTGGATGCGATGATTTCTGTTCATACGGAATACCGTTATCTTCTCTGTGAGAATTACTGCATTTTTTATCTGGAGAACGATGAAGAAGTTGTGGTTGTTCGCATTCTCCATCAAAAACAGGATTACCTTCGCGCTCTATTCTCTTCATAAAGGTCTGCTCCGCTTCCTGCACCACCGGATTTCTTACATCATCATGTTCATGTGTATGCCATGCGCACGCAGACAGCCGGCGAGGGCTTACGGATCGCCCCGGTTTATGCCGTCCTGTGCAGCCCGTCCAGCCCGTTGACAACGATGTGCTGATAGGCGCCGGGCAGGCTGCCGTTTTTTTGAACCAGCATGTGGGGCGCGCCCAGCGCCTGCCAGAGCAGCTGCGGGTACCGGCCGGGGCCGACCTTCAGGATGTCTGACAGGATGTCCAGCTCCTCGCTGCCTGTTTTCGGCGGTTCCCCATATACATTGCGGTAATCGCGCAGCAGGTTGCGCAGCATCAGGCGCAGCGCGAAAGCCGGGCGCATCAGCACGCTCTGCAGGCGCGAGCTCATGATTGTGCTGCCGAAGAAGTGATGGGAGAACACCTCCTGGTCGTCGCGGGGCAGCCCCAGCGCCGCCCGCACCATGCCGATGGAAAAGCAGGCTGCCGCCTGTGTGTCGGTGATGTTCTGAAAGCCGAGGATAAACCGGCGCAGCTCGTCGTCTGCCTGCCAGCCCTCGTAGCATGCCTCGCGCATGGCTGCTGTCGCCTGATAGACAAACTTTTGCCCCAGGTGGTGCCGGGCGCCCACGCGCGGCGTGACGTCATCGCTGTTGATGATGTGGCAGAGGGGATAATACTCTCTGGGCAGCGTGGGCCGGTCGAACGAAACCGACGGCGGGGCAAAGGCGCAGCCTAAGATGTTGGACCGGTCCGCCCCCAGGCCGATGAGGCGATGGACATACAGCTGCATCACCGCGCCGCCCTGGCTGTACCCCGTCAGGAACAGCTTGAAGCGGCTGTCCCTGCCGCGCAGCGCGCTGTGCACATCGCCCAGCGTAAGGCCCGGCAGCCCCAGCGTGCGGCTGGCTTCGGGAAACGCCATCACGTCCGCGCAGGCGGAAAAATCGTCCGCCAACGCCAAAAAGCCGCGGTG
This sequence comes from Christensenellales bacterium, assembly GCA_050952845.1. Lineage (GTDB taxonomy): Bacteria > Bacillota > Clostridia > Christensenellales > Aristaeellaceae > JAGVSV01. Next base: position 2,038,441 of record JBMNLP010000001.1, on the reverse strand, counting down.
AAAGCCGTCGTCGGGGCCCAGGTCGAAGTTGAAGGCCCAGTCCTCCGCGGTGTCTGCTGTGCCGCGGAATACGATGGCGATCAGGCACCGGCTGTCCGGCCCGGGGTGCGCCAGCAACAGCGCTTTTTCAATGCCGGCTGCAGAGGCGTTTTCCGGTGGCCGCCCTGCCTGCCTTGGCGCGACGCGCGGCGCGTTTTTGTCCTGATTTCTGTAGAACGACTGGATATCAACCCAGCCGGCATCGCTTAGGAAGGAAAGGTCATCGGCATAGACCGCGGCCTGCAGCTCCAGCGCCAGCCTGATGGCGTCGGCCGGCACACCCTCCTTATCCATATACGACAGCTTTGTCATACGGTTTAGCGGCACCCCGGTGTAGGGCCCCAGCAATTCAGGCATTTAGACGATCCTCCTTGCGAACCATGGTGTTGTGACTTTATTATAGCAGATTCACTTGACATCTGCCCTCATTTTGCTCATGATGGTGTTGGCACTGCAACAACACATAGAATACTGCGGCAGGCAGAAAGGGGTTTACCATGAAAAAGATCAAAGTCACCGTATGGAACGAATACCTGCACGAACTGCAGAGCGAGGAAATCGCCGCCATCTATCCGGAGGGCATCCATGGCTGTATCGCGGGCTTTTTACAGGCTGCCGGCATGGAAACGCGCACCGCCACGCTCCGGCAGGCGGACAACGGCTTGCCCCAGGATGTGCTGGACGCCACCGACGTGCTGGTCTGGTGGGGACACATCGCGCACGGTGAGGTGGATGACGCCACGGTGGAGCGGGTGTACCGCCGCGTTCAGCAGGGCATGGGGCTGATTGTGCTGCACTCGGGCCACGCGTCCAAGATCATGCACCGCCTGATGGGCACCGACACAGTGGAATTGAAATGGCGTGAAAGCAGCGACAAGGAGATCCTCTGGTGCGTGATGCCTTCCCATCCCATCGCCGCCGGGCTTGCGGATGAGAAGATCGTCTTGGAGGAAGAAGAAACCTACGGCGAGCCCTTTGGCATCCCGACGCCCGACGAGCTGGTGTTCATCAGCTGGTTTTCAGGCGGCGAGGTGTTCCGCAGCGGCTGCTGCTACTACCGCGGGCTGGGCCGCATCTTCTATTTCAAGCCCGGCCATGAAACCTTCCCCGTCTACCACGACAAGGCCATTCAGCAGGTCATCACCAACGCCGTGCGCTGGGCGGCGCCGTCCCAGCATCCCCCGACAGTGACCGGGCACGTGCCGGAGGCGTGGGTTTAGAGCAAATTACGCCATCGTGGCGCACAAAGCAGCGCAGGATTTTTGTTTCTGGCAAGGAGCGTGAACGCAGGCGTAGCAGCGCTACGCCAAGTGAACAGCGACACAGCCAGAGGCAAAAAGACAAGTCTGCGACTGCGCCATGATAAGTAAATTTGCTCTAATCCCAGTTCGTCACCACCACCCGATAATTGCCCGGCGTGATGGCGGCTTCAAAGGCTTCGCCCACGCTGTCAAAGGGGAACCGGGCTGATATCAGCGGCTTCATGTCGACCAGGCCGCTGGTCAACAGCCGGTTGGCGACGTAGAAATCGCGCAGCGTCGGGCTGATGGCGCCGGTCAGGATGGTCTCATCGTGGTGCAGCCTTTGCGGGCTGACCGGGGCGGGCGTGTCGGGGTGGACCGAGCTGTACTGCACCACCCGGCCGCCCTTGCCCGCCAGCGCCACCGCCTGGGCGAACACACCAGGCACGGCGGTGGTGTTGAACACCACGTCGGCGCCGCGCCCGCCGGTGAGAGCTTTCACCAGGGCAATCAGGTCCTCCCCGTTGGGATCGACGGCTGTGTCGGCGCCCGAACGCAGCGCCATCGCCCTGCGCGCGGCATCCGGCTCGCTTAACACCACGCGCGCGCCACGCAGCTTGGCCAGCAGGATGTGCAGCTGGCCCATGACGCCGCCGCCGATGACCACCACATCCTCCGCCAGGCCGATGTCGGCGGCGGTGACGCTGTGCACGCAGCAGGCCAAGGGCTCGGTCAGGCTGGCCTCTTCATAGGTCAGGCTGTCAGGGATCGCAAACAGCATATCGGTATTTACAACCAACAGGTCGCACAGCCCGCCCGGGCCCGGCAGCAGGCCCTCCCGGACGGGCTTTTTCTGCGCGTGGACGCACTGGTTGGTGCGCCCGGTGCGGCAGTAATGGCAGGCGCCGCAGCTGTACAGCAGCCGCACGGCCACGCGGCTGCCGATACACCAGGGGCCTTTTGCTTCGCTTTCGTGCAGCGCCGCCACCTCGCCCGCCACCTCGTGCCCGCCGATGAAGGGCAGCGGCGGTTTGAGGGTGCCGGTGTACACGCGCTGCTCCAGCGTGCACAGCGCTGCGGCGCGCACCCTGACCAGCGCTTCGCCGGGCATCAGCGCCGGCGTGCGCGCATCCAATATACTTACCTGCCGCAGGCCTGTCACGGCGGCTACGCGGACATCGATTGCCATAAGCTTCTCCTATCGCTAAGACTTCAGCGCGCGCAGCGCGTCCGTGGCTGTGGCGCCGCCATGGATGATGGACGCAACGGCTTGGCACATCGCGCCGATGTCCGGATGACGGAAGATGCTGCGCCCCATGATGACGCCCTTTGCGCCGCAGGCCATGGCGTCCTCGACAGACTGCAGCACGGCTTCGTCTGTCTGGCTGCGCCCTCCGCCCAGGATCAGCACCGGCACGGGGCAGTTGGCGGTGACTTTGGCAAAGCTCTGCCTGCCGGTGAAGGCTGTCTTAATGAAGTCCGCGCCCAGCTCGGTGCCCAGCCGGCAGGCAAAGGCCACGCTTTCGGCGCTGCGGGTGTCGATGTCCTCGTGCTGCTCATAGCCGTAGGGCAGCATTTCCAGCCCCCAGGGCAGGCCCACCCGGTCGCAGTCTGCGCCCAGGCGCGCCATGGCAGCCAGCGTATGCTCGTTCTGTTCGGAGCCGGGGAATCCCATGCCCAGCAGGGCGTCGGCGCCGGCAAATATCGCGTCCTCGGCGCTGAACAGCTGCCGAAGCGGTCCAGGCTGCAGCCTGAGCGTGGTGACCCCGCCGTCGGCGCGCAGGATGGCGCCGGCGCGCCCGATATCCTTCGCGTGGCGCTTCAGCGTGCCCAGCGGCACTAAAAAGGCATCAATGCCTGCCGCCACAGCCAGCCGGATGATGCGGCCGGCATCGTCCAGCTCGGGCGAAGGCATCGTGCTGGCATGGTCCATGGCCAGCACGAACGCGTTGCCGTCCGGGGCAAACAGGTGATGCATTCTTCGTTTCATGCGTTTTCCTCCCTGACATCTTCCGGCGGAGGCGCCGTTGCTTCTTCAAAATAGCCGGTCAGCACCCGGCCGATCGCCAGCGACTGGTCGATCACCAGATGCTTTAGGTCGTTGGGCAGGTAGCGCCCGAACTCCTGGATCTCATAGGTCAATTCGCCTGCATACCCGATGTCGCGCAGGCTGTGCATGGCGTCCCGCCAGTCCGTGGTGCCGAAGAACGGCATCAGGTGCTCGTCCGCCGTGCCGCGGTTGTCGTTGACGTGCGTGGCGCGCAGCCGGCTGCCGAGCACGGCAAGGTTCTGCCGGTGATGGCCGCCGGTCAGGTTGCCGTGGCCAAAGTCGTAGCAGGCGCCGACGTGGGCAGGGTCGCCAAAGGCGTCGATCAGCGCCGCCAGCTCAGCCGGGGCTGAGCCGAAGATGCGCTGCCAAGGCCTGGTTTTGTATTCAAATTCGTTCTCCAGCGCGATGCCCAGGCCGTGCTGCCGCGCCAGCGCGACATGCGGCCCGTAATAGTCCAAGTTTCGCTGCAGGGAAACCGACATGTCGGGCCCCGCTTCATACACCGTGCAGGGGTGCGTCACCGCCCAGGGCACGCCCAGCATGCCCGAAGCGATGATGCTGCGGCGGATCAGCTTTTCCATCGTCGCACGGTAGTCCGGGTCCTGGCTGGCAAACACATCGTAATAGGGCAGGTGCGACTGGTTGAACCTTACGCCCGCCGCGTCACCCGCTTTCTTGAGCCGCGCGACGAAGGTTTCCCATGCGTCGGTGCGCATCAGCGAGCCGGGGTTCATGCCCTCGCAGAAGTTGATGTCGAGCAGCCGATAGCCCCGCCGGGCGCACATGTCGATGCAGGTTTCCAGCGGATTGCGCCGCCCGTCCGGCAGAAAGGCGCAGATGTTGGTGGATGTGGACAGCAGCAAGGAACGACCTCCCCGGGAAGCGCGGGCGGCTGAAGCCGCCCGCGCCCTGTGTCATTGGTTGGCCTGGAGATATTGCGTGAGCAGCCCGTTCAGCTCCTCTGCCAGGATATCGACAGCCTCGTCGACATCCCAGCCTTCGTCTAACATGGTGGAGATGTTGTCCTGGATGGCGTAGTAAAAGTCCTGCGAGGGGCCTACGGTGACGCTCTTCATGTCGCGGGGCGTCTCCAGCATTTGCTGAAGCGACACGCCGTACTGCGGGTGCTGCGCCAGCAGGTCCTGGTAGGCCGGCACGAGGGACGCGCCCTTGTTGACGGGGGTGTAGCCTGTGGCGGTGGCAAACGCTGCCTGCACGTCGGCGGAGGTCAGGTATTTGACCAGCTCCCACGCGGCGGCCTTGCGGGCGTCATCCTGTTTGTCAAACATCACCAGGCAGCTGCCCGATACCGTGGCGCCGAATGAGGCGTCGGCGTTGACCTTGGGGTAGTAGCCCACGCCCATTTCAAACGCGCCGTCGATCTTCTCCAACAGCGAGGTGACGTTGGAGGATGAGGTGGTATAGATGGCCAGCTGCCCCGTGACAAACGCGTCGGAGGAGCCCGCGGCGTTGGTGAGGGCGCCTGAGGCATACAGGGCCTGCCATTCGGTCAGGAAGGTTTTCAGGGCGCCATTTTCAAGGCAGTCCAGCCGGGTGGCGACAGCCTCGGAGCCGTTCTTTTGGTCGACCAGGTAGCTGCCTAACTGGCCCAGCCAGTTGGTCAGCGTGGGGGAATTGGGCAGCACCGCGTATACCATCAGCGGCGTGCCGTCGGCGGTTTGTTCGGGCAGCAGGGGTTTGAGCGCTGCGATGTCTGCCAGCGTCTCAGGCGGCTGGGCGCCGGCTTCGTCCAGCAGCGTTTTGTTGTAGAACATCACGGTGGTGGAAGCGGCAAACGGCAGGCCTAACTGTACGCCCGAGAAGTTCCAGTTGTCGCGCGCTACTTCCAAGATGTCGTCTAAGTTGTAGTCCGGGTCGTCCTTGAGCGCGTCGTCCACGGTGTAGGCGACGCCGGATGCGTGGTAGACCACCTTGCCCGTCGCGTCCAGGTTCATGACGTCGGGCAGCTCGTCGTAGCTTTTGGCCGACAGCACGCTGTTCATCTTGGTGACGGAGTCGGAATACTTGCCCTGGTATACGGGCGTCACTACGATGTTTTTCTCCTTGCCGATGGTTTCGTTGAAGTCTTGCACGGCTTTTTCCGTGATAACGCCGGCGTTCTCCGACATGGAATGCCAGAAGGTGATGGCGACAGGCTCGTTGCCTTCCGCCAGGGTGGCCATAGGGGCGGCCAGCATCAGCATGGCCAGCATCAGGGACAGCAGTTTTTTTGTCATGGTGCACCTCCATTTAGGTCGATCAATCTATGCTGCAGGAATTGCTTCCTGTGAGCCAATGTTATCCCACCAGGGAGCCGGATAGCATGCTGATTTTGACGCTGCGCTGCAGCACCGCGAACATGATGAACGACGGGATCAGCGATAGCGTGACGCCTGCCAGCACCAGGGGGTGGTTGCTGCTGTCCGGGGAGGTGAGCATGGTGATGCCCACCTGGATGGTGCGCATGTCGGCTTTGTTGGTGACCAGCAGCGGCCACAGGTAGGCGTTCCACAGCGTCACAAAGCTCTGCGCCGACAGCGTGATCAGGATGGGCGTGGAGACGGGCAGCAGGATCGTGGACAGAAACCGAACGTCGCCGCAGCCGTCCAGCGCCGCGGCTTCGCGCAGCGCCCGGGGCACCGTGCGGAAGCTTTGCCGCAGCATGAACATCTGCGACGCGCTGACAAAGCTGGTGATAGCCATGCCCAGGTAGGTGTCCAGCAGCTTCATCCGGCTGACCGTCAGGTAGTTGGTGACCAGCAGCGTGTCCGCCGGCAGCATCAGCGTAGCCAAGAGCAGGAAAAACAGGGCGTTTTTGCCCTTGAAGTCGTAGAAGGCAAAGGCGTACGCGGCCAGCACCGCAAACAGCAGGCGCACTGCCGTGCCCATCAGCGACACTGCCAGCGAGTTGAGCGCAAACCGGGGGAAGGGCGCGATATCAAGCGCGGCTTCAAAATTGCTGAAGTTCAGGAAGCTCACGGGCAGCAGCCGGGGCGGCACGGCCAAAAACTCCGCCGAGGTTTTAAAGGCGCCCAGCACGCCGTACACAATCGGGAACACCAGCACCAGCCCCAGCGCCAGCGATATCAGGGTCACCGCGAGGTCGGTCAGCGCCATGCGCCACGGCTTGTGCTTCATTCGTAGTGCACCCCCCTGCGCTCCAACAGGAAGGCTGCCAGGGTCAGCGCAAAGGTCAGCGCGAAGGTGACGATGCTCAGGCACGCCGACAGGCTGTAGTTGCTGGAGCCGTAGCCCGATGTGTACATCATGTACATCAGCGTGGTCGTTGACCGCGCCGGGCCGCCCTGGGTCAGGATGATGATGGGGCCGGAGGTCATCATGGCGAGCACCATGTTCGTGCAGCCGACATACAGCAGCGTCGGCGACACCAGGGGCAGCCGCACCCTGACCAGCGACGTCATGAAGCCGGCGCCGTCGATGATGGCGGCTTCGGTGAGGTCGGTCGGGATGGCCCGGAACGCCGATAAAAACAGCAGGTAATCAAACCCGATGCCCATCCACACCGTCAGCATCAGGATGCCGTACAGCGCGTGAGCCTTGCTTTCCAGCCAGCCCATCCGGAGGCCCAGCAGTGCGTTGAGGTAGCCTGTCGCGGGGCTCAGCAGCGCCTTGAAGATCATCGCCGCTGCCGACATCGATACCGCCATGGGCAGCGCGAACATGGTTTCATACACCGGGCTCAGCTTTCTGCGCCTGGTGGCCAGCAGCGCCAGCGTGATCGTGATGATCAGCGTCAGCGGCACGTTCATCGCCGTCAGCTTCAGCGAGTTGGTGAGCGCTGTGGAAAAATCGCGGCGCGAGAACAGGTAGCGGAAGTTGTCCAGCCCCGCCCAGCCCGTGATCTCGCCCATGAAGTTGACGGTCGTAAAGCTGAACAAAAAGGTCTTGAAAAATGGGTAATAGATGAACGCGGCGGCAAACAGCAGCATTGGCGCAAGGAACAGGTAGGGCTTGGCTTTCGCGCGCAGCGTCTGCGCGCCCATCCTGCTGGCTGCCGGGCTGCCGGCTTTGATCGCGCTCATGTAGTCCTCCTTGAGAGTCCGCTGCTTTTACCAGCCCAGCAGCGCTTCAAACGCGCTGTCGGGCAGCGGCTGCACAAACCGCTCCCAGCGCAGCGGGTCCGGGCTGTTGGCCGCGCTGGGAAAGCTCTTTCTGATCATCGCGCAGAGAAACTCCGCCTTCATCATCAGCGGCGGGCTGTCATAGCATGCGGGCAGCGCGTCCTCTGATGCGAACAGGTGCTCGAATATCCGCGCCCTGTCTTCCATTGGGAAGGTCCGGGCATAGGCGTCCGCATAGTATACCTGGCCGGGGGTGTTCAGCGCCTCCTGACAGTCGCCGGTGTAGGCGCAAGCCGCGTCCAGGCCGTCCGGCGGGTTGTAGGTGTACAGGTAGCCGCCCTCTTCATCCGGGGGCACGGCCAGGCGCAGCCAGGCATTGGCCATGGCGTAGTCCATGGCATCATCGGCTTGAACGATGCGGTCCTCAAAGACGTGCATCAACTCATGCGCCAGCGTGCCGGCCAGCTCCCAGTGGTTGTTGATATCCAGCACGATGATCCGCCCAACGTCTGTTGCCGTGGAAAACCCCAGCGGCATTTCGATGCCGTCCGTGCCGGTTTGGATGATCTGCCCGGACAGGTACAGGCTGATGCGCCCAGCCTGCGGCAGGGACGCCTCGGCGATCATGCCGGGCGGAAGCGCGGACAGCACCCTGTCCGCTTCCTCCAGGGCGGTCAGCGTCAGCAGCCAGTCCCACGTGGGGCGCGCGGTGTACACCATGTCGTCAAAACCGATGCCCTCGCCCTCAAAGTATATGCCGATGCCGTGGCGCTCCGCCATGCTGCCCGCCAGCTCCAGGCAGGCGTTCCACAGCGCTTCGGCGCTGGTGGGCGTGATCTGGGCGTCTAAGTTCAGCGGCATGGCGGCATAGTCCCACAGCAGGAACACGTCGCGCTCGGTTGCGCGGTCATAGCAGATGACCAGGGCAAAGCCGTCCGGCGCCAGCATCGGCTCGTTCACTTCGTATCTGTCCGGCTCATCAAAGGACAGCTGCCCGATGATCACGCCCCGGTTTATATCGTATATGCGCGGGCTGTTGTCTGTTTCCTCCCAGATATCTGTCATCAGCAGCCCGTCCAGGTACTGCCAGGCATGCTCCCCCGGACGCCAGGCGCCGATCCTGTGCATCTGCGGCCCTGCCAGCGGCATGGTGACCAGCGCCTTGTCTGAAAGGACGTTGGCCCACAGGCCGCCTTCCACCATGTCAAAGCCCTGCGGCACGGCCGCGGCGCGCTGCTTGCCGGATGCCGGGTCCAGCTCGACCAGCAGCGTGCGCTCCTCGCCGTCCTGCATGGCGTATACCAGGCGGTTCCGGTCTGCTTGGATATAATAGGCAAACTTCCAGGGCGGGCCCATGAACGGCTGAAAAGCTGTCCGGCTGCCGTCCGCCAGCGCGATCCGCGTCAGACCTGCCGCCCCCTGGTCAGCCCACCACAGCGCGTCGCCCTCCAGGCTGATGAGGGGGGTGTGCCAGGAATTGCCGCCGGAGCCGGCGTGGTAGACGGCGACCCTCAGGTCGCTGTTGTACACGGTCAGATCAGGCCTTTCCCCGGTGAAGGTATAGAGCCTGCCGTCGGGCAGCAGGCCGGCTAAAAAGGGGAAGGCTTCGCCGGTGTACAGCGCCCGGGACGCCGTGACGCTGCCTGTCTGCAGGTCAACCTGCGACAGGGAGAAGGAGGTGTTTTGCTCGTCCGGCGACTGAATCACGGTTAGGGTGTTGCCCGTGATGCCGGAAAACATCACGGAATTGACCTGCAAGCCTTCGGGGTCGACGCGGTATACGCCCGGCTGTACGGATTCGTACACCGCAGCAAAGGCTCCGCCTTCTGCCCGCGTAGGGCAGATGGCCAGCAGCAATATGACGGCGCAGAGCGCCGGCAGCCATTTTCTGTCCATGCGCACCTCCTTCAGATCATCCATGCCACATTATACACGAAAAAGCGCCGGCGTGGCAGTGTGCCTTTAGTGTCCCAGGGCAATTGAACCGCCCGATATCGCTCTTTCACGCTGCCCTTTCATCAGCTGTTCCCGGCGATCTCCTGATCGTCCTCTGACAGAGAACACCGCTGAGCACAAACAGGACCGGGAGCGGGGAAATCAGCCCGGTATCGTTCACCTTCCTTGAGTTTCATCGGCTCAGGAATACCATAACAGGGGAATGTAAAATAAAACCAACAGGAAGTGTAAGGTTTGTGTAAAACTTGGAATGCCTGCCTCTTAATTTTCGCAGCCGTGTCGAAGGCACAGCGAAAATTGCCGAGGGCGATCCATAAGCGATCACTCTGATCGCCCGCAGAAACCGTTTGCCAGCAGCCGGGGCATCTGCTATACTCTTCTCTGATCAATCAGGAAAGGTGCAACATTGTGCAAAAGATAAAAAAGCTGTTTGCCCCACGCGACATGACCCAGGGGGTGCCCTGGAAGCGGATCGCGACGTTTGCGGTTCCCATGCTGGTGGGCAACTTTGTCCAGCAGCTGTACAACACGGTGGACTCGGCGGTGGTCGGCCACTACATTGGCGATGGGGCGCTGGCGGCGGTGAACGGCGCCATGCCCGTGGTATTCATGCTGATCGTGCTGTTCACCGGCATATCGACAGGCGCCGGCATCCGCGTGTCCCAGTATTTCGGCGCGCGCGACCGGGAGAACCTGTCCTTTGTCATCGGCAACTGCATCACGCTGACGGCCCTTATTTCAATCGTGACCATGGTGCTGGGCACGGCGCTTGCCTACCCGTTGCTGCATCTTTTAAAGTCGCCGCTCGAAATCATCGGCTGGACGGCGGATTATCTGCAGATCTATTTCCTGGGCATATCCGGCTTCATGTACTACAATATCTTTGCCGGCATCCTGCGCGGCATGGGGGATTCGCTGTCGGCGCTGCTGTTTTTGCTGCTCAGCGCGACGCTGAACGTGGTGCTGGACCTGCTGCTTGTGAAGCCCATGGGCGTGGCGGGCGTGGCGCTGGCCACCATCCTGGCGCAGGGCATCTCGGCGGCGCTGTGCTACCTGAAGCTGTCCCGCATGAAGGACACTTTCGACATCAACCGCAGCACCCTGAAGCTGAAAAAAGAAGTGGTCACCGACGTTGTGCGCCTGGGCTTGCCGTCCGGCATCACGCAGATGACGTTCTCGCTGGCCATGCTGATGGTGATGCGGCTGGAGAACAGCTTTGGCGTGGCGTTTGTCGCCAGCACCAGCATTGTCAAGCGCGTGGACGGATACGCCATGATGCCCAACTTTACCTTTGGCATGGCCATGACCACCTATATCGGGCAAAACGTTGGCGCGCGGCGGTATGACAGGCTGCATACGGGAGCCCGGCAGGGGATGCTGCTGGCGGTGGGCACGGCGACGGTGCTGACGGGGCTGATCCTTATTTTCGGGCGCGACATCATGCATATATTCACCGAAACAAAGTCCGTTATTGATATGAGCATGCGGCTGATGTACATCCTGGCGTTGGGCTACATCGCCATGGCGGTGCTGCAGACCATGTCCGGCGTTATGCGCGGCGCCGGCGACACCGTGACGCCCATGCTCATCTCCATCGGCACATCGGTGTTTATCCGGGTGACGCTGGCGTACCTGCTGGTTCATCTGTCCAAATCGCCCGAATACCCGGATGGCCGGCCTGAGATGATCCACGTCTCGCTGCTGCTGACATGGCTGATTGGCGCCTGCATCAACTATTTGGCTTACAAGTATGGCAGGTGGCGCAAAAAGCTGCCCGTCGACGATGGGCTTTCACCGGACATCCCGGCGACATATAGGAAGGAGAAACTGTCATGAAAACCTATCTGGCAATCGATATCGGCGCGTCCGGCGGCCGGCATATGCTGGGCCGCGTGGTGGACGGGCAGATCGTTACGGAAGAAGTGTACCGCTTTGAAAACGGCATGGTGGAAAAGGAGGGCAGGCTGCTGTGGGACGCTGAGCTGCTGGTCCGCGAGATCATCGCCGGCATGAAAGCCTGCCATGAGGCCGGGCAGGCTCCCGTATCGGTGGCGATCGACACCTGGGGCGTGGACTATGCGCTGCTGGATGCCCAGGGCCATGTGGTGGGCGATACCGTCGCCTACCGCGACAGCCGCACCGAGGGCATGGATGTGAAGTTAGAGAAAACGCTCAGCTTCGAGGCGCTGTACGCGCTCACAGGCATCGCCAAGCAGCCGTTCAACACGCTGTACCAGCTGATGGCGGAGGACCCTGCCCTGCTGGAAAAGGCCGACCGCTGCCTGTTCCTGCCTGAATACTTTGCCTACCGCCTGTGCGGGCAGATGCGCGGCGAATACACTATTGCCTCCACGGCGGCGCTGCTGAACGCCCGCACCAGGGATTGGGACGACGAGGTGTTCCAGGCTGCCGGTATCCCGCGGCGCCTGTTCCCCCGGAAGCCCGATATGCCGGGCACGCGCATCGGCAGGCTGACCGATGCCGTGCAAAAGCAGGTAGGGTTCGACTGCGAGGTGATCCTGCCGGCTTCCCACGATACCGGCAGCGCGTTCATCGCCATCCCCGCCCGCGACGAAAACGCCGTGTACCTGTCCAGCGGCACCTGGAGCCTGCTGGGCGTCGAGTTGGACGAACCCATCGTCACCCCGGATGCCATCAGGGCGGAGTTCACCAACGAAGGCGGCTACCAGGGCAAAATCCGCTTTTTAAAGAACATCATGGGCATGTGGATCTTGCAGCGCATCCGCGCTGAAACCGGCAAGGTGCACAGCTATGACGACATGGCCGACAGGGCACAGGCTGTGAGCGAAAGACCGGCCCCTTACCCCGGCCGCTTTAACGTTGCGGACAACCGTTTATTGGCGCCGGACAGCATGTTGGACGAGGTGAAGAGCGCCCTGGCTGATGCCGGCTTTGCGCCGCCCGCCGACTTAGACGAGCTGCTCTACGCCGTGCACATGAGCCTGGCGGAGGGTTACCGAACAGCCATCCGCGACTTAGAGCACATCACGGGCAAGCGCTTTACCTCCATCAACATCGTCGGCGGCGGCAGCCAGAACGTCGTGCTCAACCAGATGACGGCCGATGCCCTGGGCCTGCCCGTCTATGCTGGCCCTGCCGAGGGCACGGCGCTGGGCAACCTGATCGCGCAGATGATCGCCCTGGGCACGATTTCTTCCCTGCAGGAGGCGCGCGCCATGCTGCGCGCCCGCGCCGACGTGAAAACCTACCTGCCTCACTTAGACAAGTAACCGCCTTCCCGGCGTTGGAGCACCCATGTATCTGTACGAAACACACCTGCACACCTGCCAGGCCAGCATGTGCGGCAATTCCTTCGGCCACGAGTATATCCGCTACTATCAGGATTTGGGCTATACCGGCGTCATCATCACCGACCACTTTGTCCGCGGCAACTGCCGGGTGGACACCGGCCTGCCCTGGACGGAATTTGTCCATCGCTTCTGCGCGGGCTATGAGGATGCCCGGGAGGAGGGCGACAAGCACGGCTTCCAGGTGTTCTTCGGCTGGGAGGAGACCTTCGACGGTGACGACTACTTGGTGTACGGGCTGGACAAAGCCTGGCTGATGGAACACCCCGAAGCAAAAACCTGGACCCGCCGCGACCAGTACGAGCAGGTGCACCGCTGGGGCGGCTGCGTGGTGCAGGCTCATCCCTTCCGCGACCGTGACTACATCAGCACGATCCACCTGTCCCCCAAGCTGTGCGACGCGTTTGAGGTGTTCAACGCCGGCAATACCCCCGAGCAGGACCAGCAGGCATACCACTTTGCCCGCAGGCACAACCTGACCATGACGGCAGGTTCCGACATCCACGCCGTCAGCCAGGTCGTTCCGGAGCATATGATGGGCGTAGCGTTTAACAAGCCGTGGAACAGCATCCACGACTATATTGCCGCCATTCGAAACCGCACCCCTTTTACGCTGCACGCGCCGCCTGGCCGCCTGCCCGACGGCCCGCCGCCGCAGCCCGAGCTGCCCGTCATGCTGCGCGACGAGTACGACCGGAGCGTCCGGCTGGAAAAGGTGAGGTTTTAAGTCAGTGAAGTTAGCAACTTTGTTGTGAGAAGTCATCTTGGTTCAAAATGAGCTGGTTTTATCAAGGATAAGTGTATTGTATCGGTCACAGCTGGGAAGAAGAATGGCATGAATCAGGCGAACGCAACGCTGTGGAGAGCCGGTTTGGTGTAGGTAAACGACGGTATAAAACGGGTTTGGTCAAAGAATACCTGAAAGAAACCAGTGAGGTGTCTATCCATATTTATATTCTGAAAATGAACCTGTGAAAACGCTTCAAGCAGTTTCTATTTGTGCTTCTTTAGCTGATGCTCTATGGGGCTATGATGATGGTTCTGTAGGCACAGCAGCATGGGATGACAATCAATGGAAGTTGCTGTCCTGAAAACCATATGTTGTTCAGCAGACCTTAGTTAGTTCGAAGGAGGTAGAAATCAATGTCTTTTCATGCAGATGCTTTTCGCAGACCGAGTATAAACTGTGAACCCATATATTCATGGATTTGGGATGCCCCTGCTGACGAAACTGGTGTTCGCAACCGAATGTATGAAATGTATGATAACGGTATTCGGGCATTATATATCATTCCTGAACCCAAGGATTTCCGACCGTCCACAATGACAACCACCATGTCACCTGAATATATGTCGGAAGATTTCATGCATTTAATGCGGGTGGTATCTGATACTGCGGAGAAGTTAGGTATGTCACTGTGGCTGTACGATGAAGGGGGCTGGCCTTCTGGAAGTGTCTGTACCCAAATTAACCAGCGTCGTCCGGATCTTGCTCGAAAAGTTATATTGAGCAGTAGTTTCCGACTAAGCGCAGGGGTTTGCTATCATCCATCTGATAAACATGCGGACTTCCTTGCTGCTTTCATCCAAATAAATAATGAAGAACCTGTGCGGGTTACCGACTCATATACAGGGGCAAAGCCTTTTATGGTCACCGAATTCAGGACGAAAGCTTTGGTGAGTCAGAGTGCTGAATTGACTTACAATACTGATATCGCTGATCCAGATACTGGAAGGCTATTTATAGAAATGACCCATGAAAAATACCGTGCCACACTAAGCGATCAATTCGGATTGCTCATTCCTGTTATGTTTAACGATGAACCCGGGCTGAACCCCAACCCGTGGACACCTGGCCTGGATCAGTTGTTTATGGAAAAATATGGCTACGATATGTGTGATTATCTGCCATGGATTACCAGGCAGCTCAAGTGGAAGACCGATGCGCAGCGACAAGCAATCATTGACTATCGCATGCTGATTTGCGAATTACTTCTTAAGAATTTTTTCCTGCCCATCCGCTGCTGGTGTGAAAAAAACAACCTTTCGTCAGCTGGACATCTTAATGGTGAACATATGGCGGATTTTCTTATTTATGATATCCATACCTACGGTAACCCCCTGGAAATACTGCGGTCTTATCACATTCCTGGCGTTGATGCCATTTGGGGGCAAATTCGCCCGGGTAACAATTCATCTGACCCATGCGTTCCATTCTTTCCACGCCTCGCTTCTTCAGCGGCACGACAAATGGGCAATGATTTAGCGTTGACTGAAAGTATGGCTGTATATGGTGATGGTTCAACACCTGACATGATCCGCTATGTGATAGGCTTTCAAGCGGTACGCGGTATCAATCTGTTCAACCTGATGAACATGGCTTATGGTGATGAAGGAGTTTATGGTCTTGTCGAACGGCCGGTATTTAAATCTTGTAAACCGGGCTTTGCTCATCTGCGTGAGCTGAATAGGTATCTGGCTCGGCTCAGTTATTTGGGTCAACTGGGGCCTACCGATACCCATGCGGCACTCTACTTGCCTGTAAATGATCTCCTGGTTGGTGAGTCAGCAGATTCCTATCATCAATTGGGAAATGAACTGGAAGCATTGCATATTGATTTTGACATTGTTGATGATGCCATCTTAAGACGTGCTGTTTTAGAAAATGGTTGTCTGCGAGTAGGTATTGCCGCCTATTCGCGCATCTATATTCCTGAAGGAGCGCGTATTCCTGATGATGTGAAAAAAAAGATCATGCCTTTTCTTATAGGGGATGATGTAGCTGTGTTTCATTGCTCCCAACCTCTTCTGCGCGGACAGAAACGCGTGCTTCCAGACGGCTCTGTTATCTGTATGATCTTTAATGAGGACGATAAGCCGGTTGAAGATATGATTGACCTGTTGGACCCGCGGCCTGCTTACCTCCTTAGTTTGACTGATGGCAATATATATGCTGCGCCTGGCGATCGCCAAAGAATCTCGTTGGAGTCAGGTGAAACAGCAGTTTACCTGTTAACAGATAAGCCTGTAGAAACCAATGTGCAGTTAAGTGAAAAAGCCTGGGAGCTTTCTCTCGAAACCTTCACATTATCACGAGTAAAGCAGTTTTTGATTACTCCGGAAGGCATTTCCGCACGAACGATCCAGGAGGAAGCGAAGCCTATCAGATTAGGTGTTGGTTGGGCTGAGCACTATGGTTGGGAGTTTTCTGGCGAAGCAATATACAGATGCACGGTAGATCTTCTTGAGGATCCGAAACCAGGTGATCGTTATGAATTAGATTTGGGGACAGTAGAGTATACTGCGGATGTCACCATCAACGGCTATCCTGTAGGTATAGCAGCACTATCTCCCTATAAAATTCTTTTGACAAACGACCAGTTGGCTCGTCATTCAGTCATTGAGATCAAAGTGGCGAACACTGCTGCCAACCAGTGCGTCAGCGCGGATTTTCGATCATTCTGGCCCGAACGAGCCATTGGACCATACCATGAGAAGCAATTGGTGTTTGAGCGGGAGGTTTTAGGGGGTGGCCTTATTGGTCCAGTCTTTTTGCGAAAAATGAACAGCGATGTAATTTAAGCGTGCGCGTCTGGTTTCCAGATACACAGACAGGAAAATACCAGCCCATACTGATTTCGAACAGGTGTTTTTTGATCATCAACCGGATGTTGTCATTGTTACCGCCAACGACTGCTTCCATGCAGGATACATAGCCAAGGCTTTGGATTTGGTTAATTTTGACAAATTTCACGAATATTCGCTTGACAAGATTTTGCGGAGATTATATTATTGAATATAGGGGGTAAGAATAAGCTTTCATATCTTACCAATAAAACCATATTAAGGAGGCGTATCTTAATGAAGAGGTTACTCGTACTGATCCTGGCGTTGTTGCTTGCCCTTGTTTCGTTCACAGTGCAGGCAGATTCAACCGAAGACCTTCCGACTATCACGATCACGGCTATTTATTACTCTGCTGAAGTACCACAGAATGACATCGTTGACGACATGCTGAAGGACATCACAGGCTATGATACTGAGATCAACTGGGTTCCGACGATGGGCTACGGCGATAAAATCAATACAATGCTGGCTTCGGATTCGATGACCATGATTACGGTCGTTACTGATCTGAAGTCCTCTTCTTATCTGAATGCGGTGAGGGATGGATTGTTCTGGACGCTCAACGATGATATCGGGGATTACGAGAATATCTCCCGAATTGGCGAGGCGCGTTTCAACAACGTTCGGTTGGATGGCAACATCATGGGCATTCCACGCGGCCGCGACTTGGTGCGGCAGGGCTTCATCTATCGCAAGGACTGGGCTGATGAAGCGGGATTGGATCGTCCTACCACGATTGAAGAAGTGGACAACATGATCCGCACTTTCGCAGCCCGCGAAGAGACTTCCTTTGGTCTGACGATCGGCGCTGGTGCAGGTTATCCGGAAGGCGTGCAGTATCTGGCCATCTACAATGGCGCGCCGAACGGGTATGGGTATGATTCGAAGGGCAATTTCACGCATATGTGGCTGACCGACGAGTTCCAGGAAGCTGTCGAAATGTTCGCGACCTGGTATGCGGATGGTATGCTGAACAAGAATTTCATCGAGGTCAATGCTGAAGACGCGAAGAAGTTCATCAACACCGAAGAAACTGGTTTTCTGTTCATCTTCACCGACGATATAGGGAACCGTTTTGCTGATCTGTATGTGAAGAACCCCAGTGCAGAGCTATGGTATGGTCTTGAACTCAACGGCCGCACGTTTGGCACCGCTGGCTTCAATGGCGCTATGGTCATGAGCAAAACCGCGGTTCCCAATGAAGAAATGCTTGGCCACATATTAACCTTCATCGACAGGCTGGGCAGCCCTGATTGGCAGACGGTGATTGGAAGCGGTGTTGAGGGGTACAGCTATGATATCGTCGACGGGTTTGCTGTTCAGTCAACGCAGGAGCAGACTGACTGGCACGCCGCGTATTCTGCTCAGTATGGCCAGGTGAACTGCTACCAAGGTGTCCTTATGCCTTCCATCACCCCTAAGTTCATCCCAGCGATTGAGGCTTTGAATGCCGAAAGGCTGCTTTATGTCGACACGACGATCATGAATCCCACAACTCCCTTCGTCTCTGAAACCTGGACACTGATTGGCGAAACCGATTTGAATCCCATCATGTATGACGCGATCAACAAGTACATCATGGGCCAGATCACCACCGACGAATACAAGGCGCAGCAACAGCGCTGGCTTGATTATGGCGGAGCCGATGTGATTGAAGAATTCCGTGCCCAGATCGAGAAATGACGGCAACAGGCTCCAATACTGTCAGACATGGTTCAAAAGCCATGTCTGACAACCTTATATGTGTTTCTTTTTGTGGAGGGTAATGTCATGGAGATTAAATGTATTCAAGAGTATAACCTTGGGCAAAAACTGGGGCAAGTGCGTTCGGTGCCGGTTTCGCTAGGCAAAAAGGGGGAAGGTGTGCTATTCGCCTACTCCGCACATCCGAATCTTGACCCATGGGAAGAGGCGTTCAATTTTCCAACCGACACTTTGAAATTTGCCATGTTCACGCGTGATGGGGAGTGTCTATGGGTCCGCGATCTGGGTGTCGCCGTTATTCCTGGCATATGGTACACTCCGTTTTTGTCGTTTGACCTGGATTGTGACGGCATCGATGAAATTTGGTTTGTCAACAACAAAAATGACGAGGCGCCTTTCAGCCTGAATGGACGCGTTCTGGAGCGTTTTGATCCGCTAACGGGCGAAACTACCGGACAGTGGCCGTGGCCTAAAACTACAGCGCGCGAGACCATGTCGCACATGTACAGGTTTTTTATTGCAGGCGGCTATGTGCACGGAACCCCTGTTCTGCTCACCTGCCAGGGTACCTATGGCGACATGTATCTGCAAGCCTACAACACGGGCATGGAAAAGCGCTGGGAGATTAAAATCGCCGAGGATGAGCCCGGTGCACGGTCGAGCCATGTGTGCCCTGTGATTGACTTCAACAATGATGGGATTGACGAGATATTCTGGGGTGAACGTTTGTTGAGCCTAGACGACGGGCATGAGGTGTTCTGTTGCGACAGAGAAAGGTTCCGCGGTCATTCAGACATCATCATTCCTTTCAAGAGCCGAGCAGATGGGAAGCTTTATATCTATACCTGCCGCGAGGGAGGCGAAGTGTCTGGCCAGCAGCGTGTGTGGCTGTATGATGAGTATGGCGAGCCGGTGTGGCATGCCGTGGACTCGGGTCATATGCATTTTGGATGGGTCGCGAATATGAGGGAGGATTACGGAAAAATCGCAATGGCTATGCGGCTCAATCGCGTTGTTATCGATGGTTACATGCGTGAGGCCACGCCAGACAGCTTCTACTTTGATGCGCTCACAGGCGAGCCGGTGGAATGGACCTTGCCCGGGAAGGGCGCCGACTATATGCCGTTAGACTTTGACGGCGATGGCTATCATGAGTTCTTCTGCAAATCCGACGAATTGGCAGGGGGTTCCAAACCCGTCTATCCTGGCTGGGTGATTGACCGTTTTGGCAACAAGTTGAGCTTCGTCGGCGGAGAGCAGGTGAGGTCCGGCAAGATCTTCAACGACATACCGGGTGATCAGATGATGCAGTTCTATGGTGAGGAAGGTGTTGTACGCGTTTGGGGATGTCCTGATACAGTTGAAAGCGATGTGTACAAAGACCGCCACAGCACGCCTTTCCATCAATTCAACCAGCACTTGATGGGAACAGGATATAATCACATTAACGCGGTGCTTAGCTGTTCCATGTAATTATTTTGCACAAGAACGAGTTGTAGCGTGAAGAGGGACAGCAAAGGCTTATGGGAGCGGGGAAGCAATAAAAGCATTACATCAACGGGATAATCCGCTGGTTCACCCCCAAAGGCAGCGCAATTAGCTACGTTAGGAGCAGTTGTGTCAAGGAATTGTGGGCTGGATTAACAATCCACCGCACAGAGATTTCAGCTGCAATTAGCATCTTTTTTACAAAAGGAGCAGCACCATGATTCCAAAACAGGATTTAGGACAGCGGAGAGACAATGTCTTCTTGAATGCCTTAAGGAGGATGAGAAAAGAAAAGTGGCTCTATATACTGCTCGTTCCGGGGATTATATATTATGTGCTTTTTGTCTATAAGCCAATGTGGAGCATACTCATCGCCTTCCAAAATTTCTCTATCACTCGAGGCATTTGGGGAAGCGAATGGGTCGGTTTGAAGCACTTTGAACGCTTTGTCACCAGCATGTGGTTTGGTACGCTATTCAGGAATACGGTTGTTTTGGCTGTGCTAAACCTGATTTTCTATTTTCCCGCTCCCATCATTTTAGCTTTATTGTTGAATGAGCTACGGCATCAACGATTCAAAAGGATGATTCAGTCTCTGACTTACCTTCCACACTTTCTTTCGTGGGTGGTTATTGTCAGTATGTTTCAGCAGTTGTTGACTGTCGAGAACGGAACAGTGAACATCCTCCTCAACAAGATTGGGTTCGAAACCGTACCGTTCCTACAGTCGACAAACTGGTTCAGGCCTGTTATTCTGATTCAGATTATTTGGAAAGAAGTTGGATGGGGGACCATTATATTTCTCGCGGCTTTGTCCGGTGTCGATGTGTCGTTGTATGAAGCTGCTATTGTCGATGGCGCAAACCATCGCCAGCAATTGTGGCATATTACGCTGCCGGGCATACGAGGAACGATCATCACCCTGCTGATTCTGAGAATGGGCAATTTCATGAACACGGGATTTGAACAGATTTACCTGATGACTAACTCCATGAATCGCGACGTTGCGGAAGTATTTGACACGTATGTCTATCGTTTGGGAATTGGTGGCGGACAATTCTCCTATTCCACAGCTGTTGGATTGTTTAAATCTATTATTGGGCTGGTGCTTGTAACCGTATCGGACAGAATTGCAAAGCATGTCGGCGAAGAAGGAATTCTGTAGGGGGGGAACGTGGTATGATTGGCGAAACAAAAGGACGAAAAGTATTTAATATAGTAAATGTTGTTCTGTTAATTCTATTGGCATGTGTTACCACTTTTCCGTTTATCAATGTCATTGCCGCCTCCTTCTCAACGTCGCTTGAACTGCTGGAACGACCGTTCATGTTGTTTCCATACAAGCCCACCGTTGTATCCTACAAGTATATTTTCTCAACAGGTACGTTCATTCGCAGCATGGGCATATCGGCGCATGTCACAGTTGTTGGAACACTGCTTTGCATTATCATGACATTCATCATGGCGTATCCGCTATCGCATAAGAGCCTGGTGGGAAGAAGCGTGCTCATGAACCTGATCGTATTCACCATGCTTTTTAACGCGGGCATGATTCCTACGTTTTTGAACATCAAGCAGTTGGGATTGATGGACTCATTGTGGGCTATTATTTTGCCAGGGGCTATCAGCACCTATAACCTGATAATCGTCAAGAACTTTATGCAACAGATTCCGGAAGAGCTGAAGGAAGCTGCCAGAATAGATGGCGCGAATGAGTTGTATATTTTGTGGCGAATCATACTGCCCTTGTCATTGCCCGTTCTTGCTACATTCAGCTTGTTTTATGCTGTGGGTCACTGGAATCAGTATTTCAATTATCTGCTCTATATCAACGATCACAGGAAGTGGAACGTGCAGATTTTGTTGCGCCAGATCGTAACTCAAGCGGCAGGCATTGGCGATAGTGAAGCGACGCGCGGCGAAACAGCCATCGTCATTCCTGAGAGCGGTGTCAAGAACGCCTGTATCCTCGTCTCAACGCTGCCGATTCTGATCGTATATCCCTTCTTGCAGAAGTATTTTACCAAAGGTGTTTTGCTGGGATCTATCAAAGGTTGACGACAAGGCGACATCATTTACTTATATCAGGAACGACCTCATCCGTCACGCGAAGCGCCGGATAAGGTTGTAGCAAGGATGTGCACTCTCTGAGAAGCCAATGATGTCGTCCTGATGTTGAGGATCACGGAGATGATGGTAATACTGGAGCAAATGTTATCGTGGTATAGACTTTGGTACACAGCACCTTATGTAGTGTGCCACGCCAACTATAAAACCCGAACGTTAGCAACAATCAGGTACACGGAGGACAAGCATGGGCTTGAGAAATGATGCAGACCGCATTGTGCGGGAAGCCATTGCGGCGGCGCAGCCGGACGCTGCAGTGCGGGATGCGCTGGGGCGTGTGCGGCTGCGCGGCGGCAAGGTGGTGCTGCTGGCCATTGGCAAGGCAGCCTGGAAGATGGCGTTGGCTGCCGTGGCGGCGCTGCCGGGGCGGGTGGACCGGGGTATGGTGATCACCAAGCATGGGCATGCTGGAGGGGCCATACCGGGCATTGCCATTCGCGAAGCGGGCCACCCGGTGCCCGACGCCGGCACCTGGCAGGCCACGGACGAGGCGCTTGCCATGGTGCAGGGCTTGACGGCGGAGGACACCGTGCTGTTTTTGGTATCCGGCGGCGGGTCATCGCTGTTTGAAAAACCGCTGATACCGTACGAGGAGCTGGCGGACATCACCCGCCAGCTGCTGGCTAGCGGGGCTGATATCACCGAGATGAACATGGTCAGAAAACGGCTGTCGGCGGTGAAGGGCGGGCGCTTTGCGCAGATCTGCGCGCCGGCGCATGTATGGTCCATCGTGCTGTCCGACATCATCGGCGACCCGCTGGACATGATTGCCTCCGGCCCCGCCTACCCGGATGCCTCCACCTCGGAGGAGGCGGTGCAGGTTGTCCGCCGCTATGGCCTAACGCTGTTGCCGCAGGCGGAACAGCTGCTGCGCATGGAAACGCCCAAGGCGCTGGATAACGTCGATACCATCGTCAACGGCAGCGTGAGCCAGCTGTGTGCATCGGCTGAGGCGACCTGCCTGGCCATGGGCTACAAGCCCATCGTGCTCACCGACAGCTTAGATTGTGTGGCCCGGGAGGCGGGCAGTTTTCTGGCTGCCATCGCCAGGCGCCATCAGGATGCGCAGGCATCGCTGGCCTTCATCGCCGGCGGTGAAACCGTTGTACACCTCAGGGGCAGCGGCAGGGGAGGCCGCAACCAGGAGATCGCGCTCAGCGCCGCAGCCGGTATCTCCGGCTGCCGGCAAACGGCCGTGTTCTCGTTCGGTTCGGATGGAACCGACGGGCCAACCGATGCCGCCGGCGGGTATGCGGACGGCGATACACAGGAAGCCTTGCGGCGGCAGGGCATCAGCATCGCCGACGTGCTGGACCGAAACGACGCCTACCCGGCGCTGGCATCGGTGGGCGGGTTGATCGTCACCGGGCCAACCGGCACCAACGTCAACGACCTGTCCGTGCTGCTGATACGCCGCTGAACATGACAATTGTTACAAATATATAACGGAAACGGTTTGCAGGCGCAGGCCAATGCTGATAAAATGGCTTTGCGGCGCTCAACTATGCGCCGTGAAAGGATTTATTTATGAAAAAGAAACTGCTCTGTATGCTGGTGGCGGCTGTTTGTCTGCTGCCCATGGTATCTGTTGCCGCACAGTCTGTGGAAGAGTTTGTATTTGAGGACCTGCGGCACCTGGCGCCTGAAGGCACCTTCCTGGCGCCGGGAGAAGCGCCCATTGCCGACATGGACAGCTATAAAAGCGAGAACATATCCGTTACCATCACCCGCCGGCGCGTCGACGACGCTGATGTCACCATCGCCGATATCTACGTTTCCAGCGTCAGGCATCTGCGCCGCGCTTTCAGCAACGGCACCTGGAAGGGCAAGGCGGAGCGCGTGCGGGACATGGCGCTCAGCGCCAACGCCGTCATTGCCATATCGGGGGATTATGCCTCCATGCTGGATGCCGGCCTGGTCGTCGGCAACGGCGAGGTGTACCGTCAGTCGAACAACAACAAGCGCGACAACTGCCTGATCTACCCCGACGGACGCATGGTGACCTACGCCAGGAAAACGCTGGACGCCAAGGAAGCGCTGCAGCAGCCGGTGTGGCATTCCTTCCTGTTTGGGCCCATGCTGCTGGATGAGAACGGGCAGCCGTTTGATAAATTCGATTCCAAAGTAGGCGTCGCCAACCCGCGCAGCGTGATCGGCTACTACAGCCCGGGGCATTACTGCTTTGTGCTGGTGGACGGCCGCAGCAACGCCAGCAAGGGGCTGGCGATGGTGCCGCTGTCCAGGCTGATGGCGGAGCTGGGTTGCCAGGCGGCTTACAATTTAGACGGCGGCCAGTCCGCGATGATGTACTTCAGGGGCGCCATCATCACAGACCCGTACAAGGGCGGGCGCAGCATCACCGACGTGGTGTACATCGGTGAATAGCAGGAAGAATGAGGAGTTTGGGATGGGGGAAATCTGCCTGGTAACCGGGGCAACGGGGTTTGTTGGCAGCAATGTCATCAACGCCCTGCTCAGCCGGGGCAAGCAGGTGCGTGCTCTGGTGCTGCCGGGCGATCCTGCCGCCAGCCGGCTGCCCGAGGGCGTCGAGGTGGTGGCGGGCGATGTATTGCAGCCGGACAGCATGGCGCCGTTGTTTGATGTGCCGCAGGGAACGGACATCACCGTCATCCACTGCGTGGGCATCATATCCATGAGCTGGCAGGTGGAGGACATGGTGCGCCGCGTCAATGTCACCGGCACTCATCATGTTGTGGACTGGTGCCTGAAGGCAGGGGTCAAGCGTCTGGTCTATGTCAGCACCGTGCACGCCATTGAGGAAAAGCCCCATGGGCAGGTCATGACCGAGCCCGATTTCTTTGATCCGGACAGGATGGTGGGCGGCTATGCCAAAACCAAGGCTGAAGCTACGGCGTTGGTGATGGATGCCGTGCATCAGCAGGGGTTGCGGGCTTCCGTTGTGTTTCCCAGCGGCATCTGCGGGCCGGGGGACATAGCGGGCGGCTTCCTGACGCAGATGTTCATCGACTATGCCGCAGGCCGCATCCCGGCCGGCGTAAAAGGCGGCTACAGCTTTGTCGATGTGCGCGATGTCGCTGATGCCATTGCCACCTGCGCCGAGAAGGGCGCGGATGGGTAGGGGTATATCCTGGCCGGCCATTACGCCACCATCCGCGAGATGTTCAGCATCCTGCACGAGGATTGCGGCATGAAAAGGACCAGGCTGTACGTCCCGCTGTGGGTGGCGAAGCTGGGCTTGCCGCTGTTTTCTCTGTATTACCGGCAGAAAAAACAAAAGCCCGTGTTTACAAGCTATTCGCTGACCACCTTGGCTAGCAACGGCTTGTTTTCGTCCGCCCGTGCCAGGGAGGAGCTGGGCTTCAGCCCGCGCCCGCTGCGCGATACCTTCATCGATACGACTGCCTGGCTGCGGAAAGAGGGCAAGATTGTTGTTTCGCAGGCATGCATTGATAAACCCCTGCGGCTGTGATAGGATGCTCCTGGTTTTTCTATAAACCCGCCTGATGGCGGCGATGAGACGGAGAGTGTCTATGTCCGCTGAACATCGAAACGAACGCCTCACCCCCCGGCAAATAACCCTCCGGCTTCAGCATAAGCTGGAGGCTTTCTGGCGCATCCCCGGTGACGACAGCAGCGCCGACCGGCTGCATATCCTAAAATATAACGTTACCGCCAACGTCATCGCCAACCTGATCGGCGGCAACTTCTTTACGGGCTTGCTGCTGCTGCTCAACGCTGACAACGGGTTCTTCGGCTTGATGACCATCATCACCTTTTCGGTCAACCTGCTGCAGCTGTTCGCACCGTTTGTACTGGAACGCTTTGAGCGCAGGAAGAAGCTGCTGATCAGCTTACGCGTCATGCTGCACGCCATCAACATCGTGCTTATCGGCCTGATTCCGCTGATTCCTGCCGACAACCAGGCGCGGCTGGCGATGGTGGCGCTGTCGGTGTTTCTTGTGAACGGCTTGAACGCCCTGATGGGGCCTGGCTACAGCGTATGGCACATCGCGCACATCCCGCCCCGGGTACGTGTGTCGTTTTTCTCGCTGTTGTCCATGCTCAACGGCATCTTCGTCGCTGTATGCAACTTGGTGGCGTCCCGCGTGGTTGACGCGTTCAAGGCGTCGGGCAACGAGCTGCTGGGTCTTGAAGTGCTGAGGATTGTAGCGCTGCTGATCGCGGTGTACGACATCCTGCTGCTCTGCCGCCTGCGCGAGCTGCCCCGGTCCAAGCCTGTCAGCAAAATCAACTTCCGTGACCTGCTCACCAAACCATGGAAAGAAAGGGTCTATCTGCGCACGGTGCTGGTCGTTGTGCTGTGGAATGCAACAGCCAACATGCCCGGTTCCTACTATACGGTCTACCTGCTGAGCGAGCTGAACGTCAGCTATTCCTATATCACGCTGATCTCCATGTTCAACGTGGTGATCCTGATCCTCCTGACGCCGGTATGGCGCAGGTTCTTTAACAGAAAATCCTGGCTGAAGCCGCTGTCCTGGGGCATTCTGATGCTGGCGCCATATTACTTCATGCTGGCCTTTGTGTCGCCCAACCTGATGGTGCTGTACCCCATCGCCACGATATGGGCGTTCATCTGCCTGACGGGCATCAACTTAGCTTTTACCAGCGTCGCCTACATCAACATCCCCCAGGATAACCAGACGCTGTACATTGGGTTTTATTCCACGATGGCTTACCTCGGCGCCCTGGTGGGGGCTTTCCTGGCGCGTACATTTGTCACCAGCTTAGAGGGGCTGCGGTTCACCTTTCTGGGTGTGCCCTTTGGCGAAAAACAGCTGCTGATGATCATCACCGGCACGCTGATGTTCGGCGCCGGGTTTGCCGTGCGCGGCGTATTCAAGAAAAATCTGGCTGAAAAAGTCGAGGTATAATAATGCCTGGACAAATCAAAGTTTTTGTAACCATCACACGATGCGCCTTATGGGTTTCATGCCGGCTGCGATGTATGGTTTTTCTATTGGTTGCGATCGTATGCTGCTCATTTTTTCACTATAGGCTCTTTTTTAGGTTTGAAAGCCATTTTACAAAGCATTTTAGTACCGCCTCACAGTCAATTCGGCTGAACACATCACCAAACACATCATGGGAGGGGATGCCCTTGGGCAGTTCCATATACACTCTCAGTTCCTCGTAATGTGTCAGACCGAACGTCTCATCATACCGACAAAATATCTCTTCATGTTTTCTCAATAAGCGATTGCCCTGTTCAGATATGCATGCTGTGCTTGACGCTTCTGAATTAATATAATAGTATATCCATGGTTCAAAGAATAATTGTAAATGTTCATGGTTTGCAACAGCCAAAAAGATGTGGTCAAGGAGGTAGCATGAGCATAAGGGCATTAACTTATTTTCTGGTTGCGGCAGAAGAGTTGAATTTTACGAAAGCCGCTGGAAAACTGTATGTTACGCAGCAGACATTAAGCAACCATATTAAACGTCTGGAAGAACAATACGATGTGCAGTTATTCAATCGTTACCCGCGGCTAAGGCTGACCCCCTCCGGTGAGTGTATGGTTCGTTACGCCACGCGGATCTTGCGATTAGAACGGGCAATGAATGCCGAATTTGCAGATTTGTCACAAAACACCAGTGGTGTGTTGTTTGTTGGCTGCTCACGCATGCGTGGTAAATACTATTTACCGAAGATTTGGAGTGTCTATCGCCAGAAGTATCCTAATATTGAGATTCGTATGCTGGAAGGAAATTCCGACTTTCTGATGTCAGAGCTTTTGGCACACAAACTGGACATTTGCATTGGTATGAACGTATCGGATCTATTGGAAATCACATTTGAGCCTTTGATTACGGAACAGGTTTATTTAGTCATCAATCGTGATTTGTTTAAAAAGCAACTTGGTGAAGCGGCTGAGGAAAAAGCCAGGCAGTTTTACAAGGGTGTTCGTTGCTCTGATTTGTTACAAATACCGTTACTTTTGCAACCGCAATCCAATTACATCCGCAAGATCATCAATCAGTCATATGAAGCGTTCGATGTTATTCCGCGTGCGATTTTTGAGAGCAATGATAGCGAACTGCTCTGCAACATGAGCATCGCCGGTAACGGTGGCGCCTTTCTACCTGAAAGTGGATTTTTACTGCCTGTTGAACTGATCAAATATAAGCTGCCACATTTGTATGCTTTTCCACTGATAGATGTGAAGGTATCATCTATGATTGCGTATCCAAAGAATTCGCCCCAACTGCGTTACTTACAGGAATTTATTGCCGTATGTCATCAGGTTTTTAACGATACTCAGTCCCGTATGAGAGAACTGGGAAATTTGCCGTCAGAATTTGACCAGCCAGATCCAACTTTATAATTGTCTCATTATGGAGCCTATGTCCTGCACCTCGTTCCTAATCATTTCAAGGATGCCGAGGTCCGAGGTATAGGGCAGGAAGAAAAATGTTCCATGCTGTTTTGTACAAACATAGCTGATGAACGATGCCGGGTCGCAATGTCTAAACGCAGCAAAATGCAATCATCGATTGGCCGGGTTATACGTATCAACAGCCTTTTAGCTGTCATTCACCCAAAGAAAAAATAGATTCACATGATCTGGAAATCGTGATAATATAATACTGGTATTTAACGTACCCTTGTTTTAATAACAATATCGTTAGGAATGGGGCGGTTGTCTTTTATGAAAAACGGGCAGTTAATTGAATTGTTTCCTGCTTTTCGGGAAATCCAGGACGATGAGTTGCGTACGCGCGCCGCAACCGCAATGTTGCTGGCGATGGAACAAGGTGGATGGAACTTTGATAATATTAATGTATGCCCGGTGACGATGAATTGGCTTGAATGTGATGTCACGTGGGTGGAACACGTGACGGACGTAACGCAGCTTTGTATTATGCAATTTGACGCGCTATCCAAGTACTATAATCGTCATCATGTGCCATTTAATCGCGATACGGTGATATGTGGTGCGCTGTTACATGATATTGGCAAGCTGACGGAATATGTATTTTCGAACGGAAGTGCTGTACATGGCATGAATTACAAGCTGATGCGACACCCGCTTTCTGGTGCACTCATTGCAAAACAGGCTGGTCTGCCCACGGAGATTGTGCATCTCATTGCAACGCATTCCTTCGAGGGAGAAAAGGCCTACCAGACGGCGGAGTCTTCTTTTGTTCGCACAATTGATCTTTTTGTTTTCAATTGTTCCGTTCAGGGGTTAGAAAAGAAGAGTTAACATGGGGTTTGGATGCAAAAGCATCGTTTTGCTGACAAACTGATGCTTTGTGTATTAATGGGAGAAAAAAAGAAAGGTGGAAAACAAACATGAAGAAGACAATGACTCTCGTTACAATGCTCGCACTGGTTCTTTCCCTGATGACAGGCGTTGTGGTTTCTGCGGGCACAGAGGCTTGGAAGCCTACGCGCGCGGTCACCATGCTCGTTCCCTGGAGCGCAGGTGGCGGATCTGACCTCGCTGTACGTACGCTGGTTCCCTACCTGGAAAAAGAGCTTGGTACAACCATCACGGTAGTGAATTCTACCGGCGCTAACGGATGGATCGCCTGGAATGAGTTGGTAAAATCTGAGCCGGACGGTTATACGATAGCGCAAATGAACATCCCTACCGTGTATTCTGGCTATATGGATCCTCAGCAGAATCGCAAGGAGAATTTGGATAGCTTTGCATTTGTAGCCAATGAGATTAGCGACTGGGGCTGCATGGTAGTCAAGGCTGGCGATGAGCGTTTTCCGGATGTTGCGAGTTTTATCGAATATGCTAAGGAGAATGTTGTGCTGGCTGGCGATAACGGCGTAGGTACAAACAAGCATCTTCTGGCGGTTTCACTGTCCAACGCTATTCCCGAACTACAATTAGCCAATGTCCATATGGCGGGCTGGAGCGATACCTATGCGGCAATCCTGGGCGGTCACGTGGACGTAGGCTGGGGTTCTATCGGCGAGACTCTTCAAGGCTATCGTGATGGCGAAGTCAGTATTCTGTGTGTGTTTGCGACTGAGCGGTCTACCCTTTTACCGGACGTGCCGACCTTCAACGAGCTAATGGAAGGCTATAACGTGCTTTCTCCTTCAGATCGCGGCTTCGCACTGCCTGCTGGCGTATCACAGGAAATATACGATCGCTGGGTGGACGCTATGGATAAGTGTATTAATAATGAAGAGTTTATCGGAAAAATGACCGAAATGGGCCAGGCTGTGAATTTCATTGGCGGCGAGGCATATGCACAGTATGCCAAGGAACAGGAAGCTGCAATGGCAATGTTCTCCGACATTTTGGGATGGAGTAAGTAAGCTGTTGTATCACACCCCCCTGCCAACGAAAACTGTGGCAGGGGGGGTACTTGAAAACACTTGATAATCTCATTTGTATCAAATGAATGAGCAAACGCACCGATGAGGAGTTATCCGGTTCTGCTAAGCCAGATGAAGGGCGTAATGCAGTGTGGTGTTGGTTTTGTTGACTGAGCGAGGCGTTGCAGGGGCGGAAAAGCACCATATCAAAGCGTTTTAGAAAGGATGTTGAGGATGCGCTTTCTAAAAAGAATCCATGCCAATGTATGGCTGGGGATGTTTCTTATCGTATTTTCCATCGTGTTCTATCTTATGGCAGGCAATTTTATCAATCCTGAGGCTGCGACCTGGCCCAGATTGATTTTAATTATTACCGCGTTTTTGTCAGTGATGCTTTTCCTTCAGGGTGTACGCCTGACACTCAAAAAAGCAGATCCGGAGATGCCGTCGCTACATCGTCTCAAAGGGCCCATGTCCGCCGTTATTCTCATTTTGGCATACGCTGTTTTGATGAACTATACCGGATATTTCTTTTCGACGGCGATTTTTCTTCCGATTGCTATGTTTGCATTAGGCCAAAGAGATTGGAAGATCCTCCTGGGAGTAACAGCGGGACTGGAACTCTTCATCTATGTATTGTTTGTTGTGCAGCTGAAACTGCGGATGCCATAACTGAATACGAAAAGAAAGCAGAGGTGAAGCGATATGTTGCTGGACATTTTGGCAAATTTCCTATCCCTTGAGGTCTGGATTGGGCTTTTTGTCGGTGTTGTTGGTGGAATGGTCATTGGCGCTATGCCGGGGTTGACTGGTGGCATGGCTATTGCGCTGTTGCTCCCCGTTACCTATTCTATGAGTCCGGTTGCGGCGCTGGTGATGTTGATGGCTATCTACACATCTGCTATGACCGGCGGTTCTATTTCGGCTATTCTGCTGCATACGCCGGGAACGCCGGCTAACGCGGCGACGGCAATAGATGGCTATCCTTTGACCAAACAGGGCAGAGGTCTTGAAGCGGTGGGCATGGCTATTCTGTCCTCGGGCATTGGCGGCCTTCTCAGCGCAATCGCGCTGCTCGTCATTGCACCGCCGCTGGCTCGGGTCAGCCTGATGTTCAGTGCGCCGGAAAGTTTTCTGATTGCTGTGTTTGGGTTAACCATCATTGGCAGTTTAGCAGGGAAGTCCATGCTCAAGGGACTGTTGATGGGACTTGTGGGACTGGTGTTTGCTACTGTGGGTTTAGACGGCGTTACTGGCGCACTGCGCTATACATTTGGCATTGACCGTTTGATGAACGGCATTTCGATGGTTCCGACGCTAATCGGATTGTTTACAATCGCCCAGGTTTTGGAAACCTGCGAGGACTATCAAAATGCCAATAAATCGCTGCTTGAGAAATTTAATGTGCCCATGGGTAAAAAAATGCTTCCCACGCTCAAGGAAGTTCCACAGTATATTGGAAACTGGCTTATTTCCTCGGTGATTGGCATCGTGGTTGGCATTTTGCCGGGTGCTGGTGGAAACATTGGCTCCTGGCTTGCCTACGACCAGGCAAAGAAGCGCTCGAAGAATAAAGAAGAATTCGGAAAGGGTTCGATGGAGGGCCTTGTTGCCTGCGAGACTGGCAACAACGCTGTAACAGGCGGTTCTATGATTCCGCTGATTACGCTGTCTATCCCTGGCAGTCCCAACGCTGCCATCATCCTGGGTGGGCTTTTAATTCAGGGCTTGGTGCCAGGTGCCCGCCTGTTTACGACCCAGGCGACAACAACATATTCCATTTTGTTCGGATTTGCGCTGTCTAATATCTTGATGGTATTTGTCGGTCTTGCCATTGCCAAGTATGTAGTGAATGTGACCAAGGTTCCCAATTCGATCCTGATGCCCGTGGTTGTCTCGCTGGCCCTTATCGGTTCGTATGCGATCAATGCATCGATGTTCGATGTTTATATCGCCATTTTCTTTGGGTTTCTTGGCTACTGGATGAACAAGTATGATCTGTCGTCCGCCGCAATGGTTTTGGGCTTGATCCTCGGTGCGGGCGCCGAGCGCGGACTGATGCTCTCATTAGTAATGGCTAAAGGAGATGTGATCGGCTATTATTTTAGCCGTCCAATCTGCATTGGTTTAATGGTGCTGATCGTTCTTTCAATCGTTGGTCCATTGTTGGGTACATTAAGAAGAAAGCAACGCGGCGCGAAAACATAATACAGCTCTATGCATCATATGTGGCGCTGGTCGCTAAAACAAGGAACGAGGAAATACGAAAGTTATGATGCAATTAATGGATTGTACGCTTCGCGATGGCGCGAATGTGGTGGGTAAGGGATTCCCAGCCGATTTGACATTGATGATGCTCGAAGGGCTTGTGGCATCGAAGGTGCCGATCATCGAATTTGGTAATGCAGGTGGTATTGGTGCTTATGAAGTGGCGGGTTTTACGCAAGCCGAGACAGATGAGGAGTATTTGAGACTGGTTAAGCCATACCTTGGGAAAGCGGAAATCGGTATGTTCCTCAATGCTAAGCGATATCGTGAAGCATACATTGACATGGCAAAAGAAGGCGGTTTGAGTTTCCTGCGATGTGGCGCTGACGCCGGTGACTGTAAGGTGGCTTTCGAGTCCATCAAGGCGATCAAAGCCCGAGGGATGAAGGCTTATTATTCTGCAATGAAGGCTTATTTGCTGCCTCCTGACGCTCTTGCGGTGGAAGCAAAACAGCTGGAGGACATTGGCTTGAATCAGTTCACCATCATGGATTCTGCCGGAACCATGATGCCGGATGATGTTTCCAGGTATGTGGAGGCGCTGACGCGCACCGTGCAGATTCCCATTGCCTTCCATGGTCACAATAATCTGGCGTTGTCTGCGGCAAATGCGTTGGCTGCCTGGAAAAGCGGCGCGGCTATCCTTGATTGTGGGTTGATGGGCATGGCGCGCAGTGCTGGTAATCTATCCACCGAAGTGTGTGTCGCAATGATGCAGCGGAGTGGTGAAATGTTGGACATCGATTTTTATAAGCTACTGGAATGTGTTGATAAGCTTAGTATAGAGATGAAGACGCGCTATGATTATCATAATTCGATTCCACCCTTTGACCTGATATTGGGCGTCAGTGGCACACACTCAAGCTTTAGTAATATTTTCCGCGCTGTAGCCACTGAAACGGGTGTTTCTCTTTATCAGCTGATCGTGAAGGTTTCTAAACAAAACCAAAAGAATCCGGATGAACAACTAATTCGTGCGGTTGCCGCGCAGATGAAAGTATGATAGTGAGGGTATTGCATGTTTAGGGTGTGTTTGGCAGGATCCTATCCGGCCGGGACCTTTCAGGAAATTAGACAAGCGCTGTCGGCGGACCGCTTTGAGATGATTGAAGCTGTTACGCAGGCACAGTTTGACGAAGTAACGGATGCTGACGCTGTAATTTTAAGAATCTTAAAGATGCCATGCGAAGCTTTCACACGGTTTACCAATCTAAAAATGGTGATGCGCTGGGGTACCGGGTATGATAGTGTTGATATTGAAGAAGCAGGACGTCGTGGTATCATCGTTTCGAATACGCCGGGAATTAACGCCTTTGCTGTCGCTGAGTTGGTCATTGCGTTCATGATAAATCTGAGCCGCCATGTGTTTGGATATTTCCAGAATACACAGAATGCGAACTGGGATAGAAATGCATTCTCTAATAGCCAATCGCTGAATCAAAAAAAAGTTGGATTGATCGGCGGAGGCAATATCGGTCGTCAAGTGGCGCAAAAAGCACAGGTTTTTGGTGTACAGGTTCAGTATTTTGACGTGTGTCGGCTCAAGCCTGAGACAGAAGAAACTTACGGCATGACCTATGTGGATTTTGACACGCTGATTGCAACCAGCGACATCATCAGCCTTCATTTGCCGTTATTAGACAGTACGCGGCATACGATTAATGTGGAACAGCTGGCGCGAATGAAGAAAGGCGCCCTCTTGATCAACGCAGCAAGGGGCGGTTTGGTGGATGACGAGGCACTGTTGGACGCCCTGAAAAGCGGTCACCTTGGAGGAGCTGGTTTGGACTGCGTGGAAAACGAGGAAAGCGCCACCACCTATGAGCTTGGAAAAACGCCGAATGTGTTGATTACGCCGCATATCGGTGGCTGTGTCTGTGATTTGGGCAGCATGATCGTTCCAGTCATTGTTGAGAATCTCATCGCATTGGAAGCCGGGCGCGATGTAGCCAATATTGTTAATGAAGTATTCCTGCAAACAAAGAAATGACGCGGCATGTTACAGCAGCATGGGATGATGATCTATGGATAATTCTGTCCTGTAAACCAGGTGTTGCTCCGTAGCCCCTATGATGATTAGATGGCGTCCGCCGGGATGTCGGGGCGCGGGCCGAAATAGTCGATCATCTGGGCGTCCGTCAGCTTAAACCACTCCTTCACCTGATCCCAGCAGAAGGTGGGGCGTTTTTTAACGACGTTTCTCAGCCTGTCCACGCGTGTGTTCCAGTAGCGCAGGCAGCCGTCCACGGTTTGCGGCTGGTCGGAGGAGATGCTTTTCAGGTTCAGCGCAGCCCAGCGGTCAAAGTGCATCATCATCTCCGGTTCGAGCAGCGCGTAGCATGTGTCGATCTGCCGCAGCATGACCTCGGTGGTCAGCTGCTGGAAGATCTCGCCAAACCGGCGCAGGAATTTATCCTGCATGTCCTTGTTTTCGAGGATTTTACGGATCAGCGTGTTGTCGATGGCATGGTTAACGCCCGTGCCCTTGGGGTTCAGGATCACCTTGATGCCGTTGGCCTTGGAGTCGAACAGGCCATAGTCTAAATCGAACAGGATCCAGCGCCACTTGCCGCCCGGCACCTTGTAGTAGCGGATGTTGCCGGTGTCGGTGTTGGCGAAGAAGGCCTCAAATATCATATAGTCGAAGTAATTGTCCACATCGATGTTGTCCAACAGGTATTGCAAGTCCTCCTGGTTGGTGCCGGGGGAGAGGGTCTTGGCCTTGCTGAGCAGGGCTTTATACTCTGAGCTGGAGCCGTAGTAGGGCTTGCTGTTGGCCTCTAAGATCGTGATGGTGTCGGCTTGATCCAGCGGAAGGCCCTCGTGCTGGGCTACAAAGTAGCGGCTGACGCGCTCGCGCAGGTTGTAGTGGCCCCAATACTGCCCGTTCAGGTAGACGATGACGGGCTTCCAGGCCTGGTGGATGACCGTTGTGTCGGTGATCTGGTCAACCAGGCGCGACTGCACGCCGTCCACCATGCGCGTCCAGACGCAGTCGTTGCCGCTGACGCGCAGCACAAAGGATTTGTATTCCTCAAAGGGCCTGTCTTCAAACAGCCTGGCGTTGAAATAGCGGCTGCCGTACTTCGCCCGGGCGGTTACCTTGAACGATTTTTGCGGCATATCCAGCGAGTATTGGCCGATCAGCCCGAAGGTGACGCCCTGGCTGAACACGGTGGCGCCGGTGTCCTGATCGAACATCTCGGCATAGCCGGGGCGCTGGATCTTGCCAAAGGCGCGGTAGGTGGGGGTAGGCCGGGAGAAGGGGATATGCGGGTACTGCTTCAGGTCGATGCCGGGCCCCGTGGCGTACATGCCGCGCTCGGGGTTCCACAGCTCGTCCGGGTCGGTTGTCAGGCAAACCACGGGCAGGGTGTAGTAGGTTTTCAGCACATAGGTTGCCGTGACGATGTCGGAGGGCTGCAGGCCTGCCGTGAAGCAGCGGGCCCTGAGCACGCTGGTGGCGGTGATGTCGATGGGGTCGGTGTACAGGATGCTGTTCTCTAAGGTGGGGATCGACCCGTCCAGCGTGTAGCGGATCTGCGTGTCGCTCTCCGCCGTGATGGTAACCCTCGTGTTGTCGCTGTACAGGCCGCCTGCGGGCTCTAACTGCGGGCGCGCGGCAAAGCCTAAGAACCCGATGCTGTTGACGCCGCCCGGCGTTGGAGCATCAAAATAAAAAAAGCCCTCCCCCTCGGCTGCGCGTCCATAGGATATGTTGGTGGGGATTTCAGGCAGGATGATCCGGTCCAGCACCCGGCCGTCGGGGTCGGAAAAGGTCATCACCTCGCCGCCGGCGCGCTTCAAGGCAAAGGAAGCGTGCAGCTCGGCGGCGTTGCTGCCGGGGTCTTTGCTTTTGTCCAGCAGGATAACTTTGTATTCGCCCGGCCATATCGCGGTGCCGACGGGAAACCGCCATTTGCTGGGCCAGTTGATGTTGTCGCTCAGCCCATACAGCGACAGGTCCCGCACCTCGGAGGAGCTGTTGTACAGCTCCACCCAGTCGGTGGCAGCCTGCCCGGTAATGCCGGGCACCTGATCGTTGCTGCTGATCAATTCGGTGATATAGACACCGGTTTCGTTCAGCGAGCGGAGGTACCGCTCAGCCATGGCTGCGCCCTCGTGGTTGTTGGGTGCGCCGGGCGTGGCCACCGTGAACACCTCCCACTCGCCGGTGGCATGGTTTCGGCCGTAGGTGCAGTCCGCCGGGAGGGTGGAGAACGATATCCGGTCGATGATCTGCCCCTGAATGGTGCTCAGCACGATGGTTTCGCCCTGGGCGGCGATGGAGAAGTTGGTGTGCGGGTAGCCGCTGGCGGGACGCCTGTCTTTGCCCGAGCAGAACACGAGGTAGTACCCGCCCGGGGCGATGTAGGCATCCTCGGGGAAGATCCACTTGGTAGGCCGCTGCTCGTCGTCGCTGATGGCGATGTTGGCCAGGGACATCATTTGATCGCCCTTGTTGTACAGCTCGATCCAGTCGGACAGGTCGCCATCCTCGTCGCGCAGGCCCGAGCGCGCGGCTGCCATGATTTCGTTGATCATCAGCGTGTCGGGCTCGATGACATACTGGGCAACATAGGCCTGGTGGCCTTCAGTGGTGTTGGGGTAGCCGGGAGAATACTCGCTGCTGATTTCGTATTCGCCGGCATCGTTCAGCCGGTATACTTCATCGCTGTTGAGGGTGGGCACCTCCACGCTGTGCAACACAAAGCCGGCGGTATCAAACACGTACACGCTGCATTTAATAGAAGACAGCTTGAATTTGGCATGGTAAGGCTGCCCGGGCGTATTGGCATTGGTGTTGTCGCAGTGGATGACGACCCTGCCGTCGGGCTCTAAGACATGGTTGGGGAAGATGAACTTAGCCTTGTCCGGCCGGTTGGACAAGGTGATGCCTTCAAGCTGCATTTCGGCGTCGGTACTGTTCCACAATTCGAGCCAGTCGGTGAAGTAGCCGTTTTCATCGGGCATCGACGAGGCGTTGGCGCTCATCACCTCGCTGACCACCAGGCCATCGTGCAGGGATATGCGCCGCCCGCTGGCGTCCACGTTCAGGGCTTTTCGGGTGGGCTCCTTGGGGGATATGATGATCAGCAGGATGACCAGCGCTGCGCACAAAACCAGGAGGCCCAGCCCCCGGTTCTTTCTTTTGACGCGGCGTGCTCTCCGCCTGGATGGTTGCATGATGATCTCCTTGCCGGGCGCTCAATATTCGCGCAGGACGAAAACTGTCTGCCCGGGGTTGCCTCCTCGCTCGATGCGCAACACCCTGGGGTGCCTGGCATATTCGCTGAGCAGCATGTCGCGGATGGCGGTTCCGTTGATATAGCCGTGGATGATGCGCAGCCGGTAGTCGGCTGCGGTCGCGCGCTTGAGCGCGCTATCGACGGCGATGCGCGCTTGATACAGGTTTTTGCCATGCAGGTCGATGTCCATGATATCCTGCTTTCAGTGTGCTCCGGCGCATGCGCCGTAGGCATATTATAAGGGATAGAGAGCATGGGGGCAAGTACGGTAGTTAGTGGTCCTCAGTGTGTTTCTGGCGACCGTGTCGCTGTCATCTGATTTTTGCCAGGATGTGCTCAAGGTAGGCATCCACGATATCGAGGTCGGTGTGCATGTACAGCATCCGGGTGCCCACGGCGTCCTCCACCTCGTTGAACAATAGCTGTCCCTGGTGGAAAATAAAGTCGATGCCCACCAGGCCGATGTCGAAATGCGGGGCGATGATGTCGACCATGGCTTTCAGCTCCGCCGTCATGGCGTAGGGCTGTGAGCTGCCGCCCTGGCCCACATTGCTGCGAAAATCGGTGTCGGAAAACCGCAGCATCGAGGCGATGACCTTGTCGCCCAGCATGTACACCCGCACGTCCCTGCCCGGCGTGTCGCACATGGGCTGCACGACGGCGCTGTCCGGCGCAACGGCATGCAGGGCGCGACAAAACGCAGCCTCATCATCCGCCCGGTACACCGCCCGCCCGCCGCAGCTGTGGGCAGCTTTGACGACCACGGGGTAGGGGAAGGGGCAGGCCCTGGTGCCGGCGTTGGCAAAGGCCGTGTCCATCATGGGCACCTGGCTGGCTAACAGGGCATGGGTTTTACGCTTGTCGTTGCACAGCTCAGCCGTGCGCGCGCTGTTGAACACGGGGATGCCCATGCTTTCTAAATGGCGCGACAGCGCCTGGTGCTGCGTGCGCATCACGGCAAAGTCCGGCCTGCCCTCCTTCAGCCGGTGCAGCAGGAAGGGCTTGTTGTTCCGTATGCCAAAGCATAGGTCCTCCGCCAGCACCAGCTCGATGGCGGCGCCCTGTCCGGCGCCTGCCGCCAGCCACCGGTCGATAAAAAACTGGTTGCGGGCTACGTTGTCTTCGTGATAGATCAGCCAGCCTGTCATGACGCTGCCTCCCTGATCAGGGCGATGATGTGTTCCGCCGGGTTGATGCCTGTCGCCCGGTGCAGCCCCGCGAAGTGCGCGTTGGAGTTCACCTCGCACACCAGCGGACCGTTCCTGGCCATCAGCAGGTCCACACCGCCGAAGTGAAGCCCCAGCGCACGGCAGGCGCTCAGCGCCAGGCCTTCTTCCGCATGGGTCAGCGCGTGTGCGGCGGCGCTGCCGCCCCCGGCGATGTTGGAGCGAAAATCGCCTGCCGGGCCTGTGCGCACGATGGCGGCGACGGCTTGCCCGTTCACGACGTATACCCTGATGTCCCGCCCGGCGCTTTCCTGTATCAACCGTTGAAACAGCATCGGCCTGGCGCCGATGCGGCGGATGATGTCCCTGCCTTCATCGATTGTATGCGCCAGGTACACCTGCTGGCCGAACGAACCGCAGCCTTCCTTGATAATAAAAGGAAGCCCTAATTTTTCAGCTGCGATATCGGCGAAGGCCATGTCTCCGTAACCTGCACCGGGAAAGGTCATCGGGCAGAGGAGGGTGTCGGGCATGGGGATGCCGTGTTCCTTCAGCTTGATATAGGCCAGCGTCTTGTCATCGCACAGCGCGATGGCGCGGGCGGTGTTGAACAGCCGCATGCCCTCCTGCGCCATCAGCGCAGCCAGGCGGACGTCCTTGTCCCAAAACAGCACGGTGGTGGGCAAATGGCTCCATCCGGCCATGCCCAGCAGCTCCTCGTTGGTGTGGTGAATCAGCCGCAACCCCTGGCGGTCGGCTTCGGCCAGCAGCGCCCGGTGCAGGTTGTCAAACGAAGACGTTCGCAGGAACGCGTTGGTTACCAGCAATGCTTGTATCATGTACATCCCTCCGGCGGCTTGATCATAGCATGCCTGCGAATAATTGAAAAGCGAGCATAGCATCATATTTTCAGATATTTCGGTATGTTTTCGGTTGACGAAACCGCATGAGAGGCATAGAATAAGCTTATCAAAAAGAAGGAGCCGCTCATGGACATCATAAAACGCCTCTTGAAACTGACCATGCCATACAAGTTTCAGGTGTTGTTGTCGTTGTTGCTGCATCTTATCACCATCGTGACCCGTCTGCTCATGCCTTACCTGACCAAGTCCGTTGTCAATGACGTGATCATCGGCGGGCAGGTGAACCTGATCGCCATGCTCAGCCTGATGATTCTGCTGCTGGTGGTCATTCGGGCATCGACCAGCTACATCCGGAACGTCATCATGGAAAGGATGTCTCAGGACGTGGCGTACGACCTGAGAACGGGTCTGTACAACCACCTGCAGCGCATGCCCTTTGAGTTTTACGACAAAAACCGCATCGGCGAGATCATGTCGCGCATGACGGGCGATTTGGAGGGCATGCGCGATTTTTTGTCCAACGGCATTATCACTGTGTACGACAACTTTCTCTGTTTCTTCGGCTCGCTCATCTTCATGCTGTTCATGTCCTGGCAGGCAACGCTGGCGATCCTGCTGGTGCTGCCGCTGCTGTCGTACATCGCATTCAGGTTTAATGCTGTGATTCGCCCCATATTCCGCGCCATTCGCGAGCAGGATGCCGTGCTGAACACCAGAACGCAGGAGAACATCGCCGGCATCCATGTCGTCAAAGCCTATGTGCGCGAGGAGCATGAGGAGCAGCTGTTCCGGAAGGAAAACACCACGTTGCTGGAGGAGAACTTAAAAGCCAGCTACACCTGGAGCGACTATGTGCCGCTGATGCAGATAGTCAGCGACCTGTGCACGCCCATCGTGCTGCTGGTAGGCTCGTTTTTGACGGCGCAAGGCCTGATGGATGTGGGCACGCTGGTGGGCGTAACCGGATATATCTGGATGCTGACCAACCCCATGCGCATGCTGTCCAACATCATCAACATGCTGTCCCGCACGGTTACCAGCGGAGAGAAGCTGTTCTACTATATGGACCTGGGCTCCAGCATCCGGGAGGACAGCGAGGCTCAGTCGCCGCCAAGCTTCAAAGGGCATGTGGTGTTTGACCATGTGTCCTTCAGCTATGGCTCCAAGCTGGTGCTGGACGACATATCCTTTGAGGCGCTGCCCGGGCAGACGGTGGCGGTGATGGGGGCCACCGGCACCGGCAAAAGCACGCTGGTGACGCTGTTGGGTCGCTTTTACGACATCCAGAAGGGCAGCATCATTATCGACGGCATTGATGTTAAAAAGCATAAGATAAAACCCCTGCGCAGCCAGATCGGCTATGTGCCGCAGGAAACCTTCCTGTTTTCGGACAGCCTGTTTGAAAACATCCGCTTCGGCCGCCCCGACGCCCCGCTGGATCGGGTGCGCGAGGCGGCGCGCGTTGGCCAGGCGGACGAGTTCATCGAGCGTATGTCCCAGGGGTATGAAACCGTGGTGGGTGAGCGCGGCGTTGGTCTGTCGGGCGGGCAGAAGCAGCGTACCGCCATCGCGCGCGCCGTGCTGATCGACCCGACCATCCTGATCTTAGATGACGCCACCAGCGCGGTGGACATGGAAACCGAATACGAAATACAGCGCGGGCTGGACAGCGTGATGGAAAACCGCACCACCTTCATCATCGCGCACCGGATATCGTCGGTGAAAAACGCCGACCTGATCTTGCTGCTGAAGGATGGCGTCATTGCCGAGCGCGGCAACCATGCCGAGCTGATGGCAAAAAAAGGGATCTATTACGGCATGGTTATGGACCAGATGACCTCCGCTGTAGGGCCGGGAGGTGAACAGCATGGCTAAGGTGCTCCGTCAGTTAGACGACGAGGCGATTGAGCGTCCGTTTAACAAAAACCAGCTGATCCGCCTGCTGCGGTACATGGCGCCCTATAAAAAAACCGTGCTGATCTCGCTGCTGCTGATGGTGGTCGCGGCGCTGGCATCGCTGGGCTCACCCTACCTGATGAGCCGCGCCATCGACAACCTCGCCCAGGGCAGCAGCCTGACCTGGCTGGTGGCGGGCATGGTGGCGTTGGGCGCTGTTGGCGCGCTGTGCACGCGCAGCCGCATCCGTCTGATGGATACCGCCGGCAGGCGGGCGCTGGCTACCCTCAGGGAGGACTTATTTCATCACGTGCAGACGATGTCCTTCTCTTTCTTCGATACCAGGAGCGCGGGCAAAATCCTCGTGCGCATCATCAACGATGTCAATGCGCTGAACGACTTGTTTACCAACGGCATCGTCAACGTATTGATCGACTGCCTGACGCTGGTGCTGCTGCTGGCCATCATGCTGCTGGTCGATATCAGGCTGACGCTGATCGGCTTGTCCATCCTGCCCTTCCTGCTGGCGCTGATGTTCGGGTTGAAAAGGACGATGCGGAAGCGGTGGCAGGTGGTGCGCAACAAGCGCAGCAACA
Source organism: Christensenellales bacterium (assembly GCA_050952845.1). Lineage (GTDB taxonomy): Bacteria > Bacillota > Clostridia > Christensenellales > Aristaeellaceae > JAGVSV01. The sequence continues at coordinate 1,996,473 of JBMNLP010000001.1, read as the reverse complement.
TGAACGGCTACCTGCACGAATCGCTGGCGGGTATGCGCGTCACCAAGGCATTTGTCCGCGAGGATGAGAACGCCGACACCTTTGCCTTTGTCAATGACGACATCCGCCACCACTGGATGCGCGCCGTCAAGATGAACGCCCTGTTCTGGCCGGCGCTGGATGTGACGGGCACGCTGGGCACGGTGCTGGTGTACTATTTCGGGGTCACCATGATATCAGGCCATGGCATATCGCTGGCCAACATGCTGCTGATCATCTGGTACCTTGGCCGCTTTTGGCAGCCGCTGAACAACCTGTCCAACTTCTACAGTGGCCTGCTGACTGCGTCGGCCTCCATGGAGCGCATATTCGAAATCATAGACACGCCGCCTGCCGTATTCGATCAGGAGGGTGCCCTGCCGCTGCCGCCCATTCAGGGCGAGGTGCGGTTTGACCATGTGACGTTTGGCTATGGCCGTGAAAAGATCGTGCTGAACGACGTGTCCTTCACCGTGCCGCCGGGCACCACGGTCGCCCTGGTGGGGCCGACGGGGGCGGGCAAATCCACCATCGTCAACCTGATCAGCCGCTTTTACGACGTCACGGATGGCGCTGTGCTGGTAGATGGGCACGACATTCGCACCGTGCAGGAGCGTTCGCTGCGTCAGCAGATGAGCGTGATGCAGCAGGAGAGCTTTGTGTTTTCCGGCACCATCATGGATAATATCCGCTATGGGCGCCTGGATGCCACCGATGACGAGGTGATCGCCGCCGCCAAGGCAGTCTATGCGCACGATTTTATCATGGGAATGGAGAAGGGCTACGCCACCGAGGTCAACGAGCGGGGTTCTTCGCTGTCGGTGGGGCAGAAGCAGCTGATATCCTTCGCCCGCGCGCTGCTCAACGACCCGAAGATCTTGATATTAGACGAGGCAACCTCCTCCATCGACACGCAGACAGAGCAGCTCATACAAAAGGCGCTGGAAGTGCTCCTGAAAGGGCGCACCAGCTTTGTCATTGCGCACCGGCTTTCGACGATCCGCTCAGCTGACGTCATCATGGTCATCAAGGATGGGCAAATCATCGAAAAAGGCAACCATGAGGAGCTGATCAGCTTGCCCGGCGGCCACTACCGGTCGCTGTGCGAGGCGCAGTATCGGTTTATGCTGTCGTAACGGGCTGCTCCTGAACCCTTTCCCACCGGGCGATGGCGTTGTCATGAGAGGTGATCACCAGCGTCTCGCCCACCTGCCAGTCCGGCAGGTCTAAGTTGGCGTCATAGTAGAACAGCCGGTCGTCCTTTTCGTCGGATAGGTTCCCCACGCTGATCAGCAGCGGGTAATAGCGCACTTTGTCGCGGTCCACAATTTCACCGCCAAACTGCTTGAAGAACCCGGTGGTTTCTTTTGTGCGGCCGTGCAGCATGCTGTTGACATGCTTTCGGTAGGCGTTCACAGGCGATATGAACAACCCCCACGAAAATATCAATAGCACACCCAGCGCAATGAAAAACACGTTGGTCAGCCATTCTTTACGCACAACAAGCGAATAAATAACGCCGCCCAGCAACAGTACCTCCGGTACCAGCCAGGTCAATATGCTTTTTTTTAACTGCTCTTTGATGGATTCAAGGTTGTCTTCGGTGTACATTGGTTCGCCTCCAAGTGTTGATATGCTTAGTTTACATGAGATTGAGGGCGTTGTAAACACACCGGTTGTTGTAAATGCCTCCCGGTCCACGTATAATGAAAAGACCGTGTTTTTCACGGATCAACCCTGAAAGAGGAAATGGATTGTCAGACACATCAGATTTTACCGCCTTTGATATCTCCGGGGATGTGCTCAGGGCCATCGACGCCATGGGCATATCGGAGGCCACCACCGTGCAGAAGGAAACCATCCCCCTGATGATGGCCGGCGCCGACCTGATTGCCATCGCGCCTACGGGCACGGGGAAGACCCTGGCTTTTGCCGTGCCCATGCTGGAATATATCAGCCTCACCGACAAGCGCGTGCAGGAGGTCGTGATCGCCCCCACGCGCGAATTGGCCATGCAGATCACCGACGAAATCAGATCGCTGGCGCGGTTTATTCCCAATGTGTCCATCGCGTCGCTGTATGGCGGGCAGCCCATATCGCGCCAGCTGACCCAGCTGCGGCGCAAGCCGCAGATCGTCGTCGCCACGCCCGGCCGTATGATCGATATGATGAACCGCGGGCACCTGCGGCTGGACGCCGTCCACACCATGGTGATCGATGAAGCCGACGAGCTGCTCAAAATGGGCTTTGTCAAGGATGTCAGCCGCATCATCGAGGCGGCGCCGCCCGAAAAGCAGCTGGTGATGTTCTCCGCCACCACCAACCCGGACGTCATGACCATCTCCTGGAAATACCAGCACGAGCCCAAGGAAATCGTCGTTCAGGCCGTGCAGGACGACCTGCCGCCCATCACCCAGTACACGTTTATCGTCAACCACAACGAAAAGATGGAGCGGCTGGTGTACCTGCTGGATTCCGACGAATACAACCGCGTGATGGTGTTCACCAACACCAAGAGCATGACCCAGCGCGTGTGCGACCGCCTGAAGAAGGTGGGCTACCATGCCGAGGCGCTGCACGGCGACATCCGCCAGTCCCAGCGCACAGCCATCATGAACGGCTTCAAACGGGGCAAGTTCCCCATCCTGGTGGCTACCGATGTGGCTGCCCGTGGCATCGACGTGTTTGATGTGGAGGCTGTCATCAACTACGATCTGCCCAACGAAAACGAATACTACCTGCACCGGATTGGCCGCACCGGCCGCGCCAGGCGCCACGGCGTGTCGTTTACCATGTTGACCTATCAGGACACCGTGCGCATGGACGAAATCCTCCAATATGTGAAGACAAAGCCCATCCGGCTGCAGTTTGACAGCCAGGGCATCCTGCGGACAGCGGACGGCGAGGCGTTTTTCGAGCACATATAGCGGAGCATTATGCTGTAACGCCGGGAGATCAGGGCTGATATAACAGCAACTACACAGAAACCATCACTGAATATGAGGGTCATCATGCCATCATCTGTTTTTTAAACGAACTCAAATTTTCTTGCAAGATTTTGACAATTTCGAAATTGTGTCTGAAATAACTGACAGCAAATTGTTCCAGACTCTTTGCATATCCGGGCATTTCGTATGTACATCCGCTTACTTTATCGCCGGGCCAAAGCGCTTCGATGGAAAGAGACTCATTGTATCCGATTTCGGCAAGAACACGCATCATTTCATCCCAATTGATTGTGCCAAGGGCAATAGGCAAATGGTCATCGTTGAAACCGTAGTTGCTGTGAATATGCGTTGCTTTTAAACGAGGGCCTATTTCCCGCAATGCAGTTGCCTGATCGTCATGATTCATATGTGCGTGCCCAAAATCCCAGCAAATTCCAACATGCTCCGGGTCATCCAACTCGTCTACCAGGTGTATGACATCATGATAGTTGGTAGCAAACAGATGAACTGGAACTCCAGGATAAAAATCGGGCAGGTTCTCTACTGCGATCCCAACATCAACCTCACGAGCTACTTTCAGCAAGCGCTGCAATAGTTTAAGATTGTCATAGAACGATTGTTCATTACCTTTCTGGCTGTCGCCATATTTGAACGAAGTACGACAATGGTATACGCCCCATTTTGCACCAAGCATGGCACAGAGCCTGATACCCCGTTCGATGACCAGGTCTGTTGTCTCATCGCTGTCAGAGCTGTCACGCAGCAGGTCATAGTAAGGAAGATGAGTCTGCACGCAGCGCATCATACGGCTGTCCATTTCTTTTTTTATGGCGAGAACATAATCCATCCAATCGTCGGAAGCAAGTGCAGAGAATTCCTCCACCTGATAAGCGATTGACAAGTTCTCCCAACCGGCTTGTTTGAAGTAGTCATAAGGCTTATAGCCTATAGAGGAAGCATTATAGGTATTAATTGATATTGTATTCATACTACTCCTTCTGCTATGCGTTGTCCACCCAGCCTTTGCTGGGCATATATCTCGTTATGGATTTGCTTCTTACTCGAGAAATACCTCAGCGCAGTTCTGTACGCAACGATTGCGTAATTTGCTCTAATGGTGGAATCAATAGAACAAACTGATTCTGAAGCGATGTAGGGGATCTGATTGAAAGCTGCCCCCCGGCGCGAAACACTGGTTTCGCACCGGGGGCAACCTATGAACGATTACCTTGATGTATTCCTCAGATGTGTTTGCTGTTTTTCACCAGTGAAGTACATGAGCTACGGCTACCGCAATGCTTATTTCGGATACAATCATTTAGTAAGGTTTGCTTTATATGCTTCGTAATAATCGATATAGTACCCAAGGTATTCCTCGAGCCCAAGTTTTTTCAGCTCGTCCATGTAGTGATCAAATTCTTCAAGCGGACGGGCGCCAGTTATAAATTTAGCGGTTTCGTTGCGTACATACGAGTTGATCACTGCACCCAAGTCAGTAATACGGATGTTGATTTCATCTGAAAAGAAAACCTTAGTGGGATACCCCTCCGTTATATAGTCGCTGAGCTTTTCCAACTGGGAAATACGGAACCAATTGTCACCAATATCTGCTATCAATGGCCTTCGGTAATTGGGATAACCACAACGTTCCCATCTAATGTTGTAACCTGTCTCCTGATTCTCCAGTGAAAAATTGGATGAATTGCCCAGGGCAGCAAAGCCGCCATTGGGATAGCATTCATTTAAGTAATACTCCCAGTTGTTGGGATATTTTCCGTCCAAAACATCCTGCTGCCGGAATATCTTTTCATCGTCAATAAACCAGCCTCCGCACAGACCAAGCGTATCTTCGGTACCGGTCTGCGGTCCGCCCCAGGCTACAACGTTCCCATCATCGGTAAACAACCAGCTACCCAAACGCACCAACAGTTCCGGATACTTGGTATCTGCTGAGATCGCATAATTTCCCGTATTAAAGAAGTCTCTATTGTACCATTGCTTAACGCTGTTGATGTTGCTTGTCAGAGGGCTTAAGGACTCCCATTCGCCAAATGTCTCAGGAAGACATAGGTAAGGAACATATCCCATGGCGCCGAATTTATTTTCTAAAGCAAGCGCATTAAACTGGGTGAGATCCATCGTGAAGAAATCCTTGGAGATGAGTTCTTCGTCATAAAGCGTCTTCATAACCTCCAAGAACGTATAATAATGTTCATCGGCTGCGGGAATCACAACTTTTCCTTCGCGGATAGCCGGAGATAGCCCATAAGGATCGCCGGTGATGTAGCCAAGCGCATTCAGGATGGCATAACAAGGATTGGGAGCGGAAACAACAGATGCTACAACATCACTTCCATAGCCGCCACCCATGGGAATGCTTTCCGGATAAAGCTTCTTAAAGGCGCGGAGCATATTGGCAAACTCATCCAAAGTGCTCGGAGCGTCGATGCCCGCTTCTGCCAGCCAAGCGCTGTTGATAAAATACCTTGCGGCAGTTCCGCCTATATCTGTATTACGAGCGCTATTGGGCAGCGAATACATACCGCCATTGGCACAGCTGACAGCAGCTTGAAGTGTAGGATAATAATCAAACCATGCTACAAGTTCAGGGGTCAGCACTTCATTGATATAGGGCGTCCAGTCCAACAGCTGTTTGTTTACTTCGCCATAGGTAACCAAATCATTTGTAGTCAATCCCATACAAAGCATGAGATCGGGCAGGTCTCCGCTTGCGAACATCAGGGCTTTGCGCTCTGCCCAGGCAGATTCCGGGATCATTTCTATATCAAGCATAATGTTCATGTTTTTCTGGAGCCATGCGAAAAACCAGTAGTCAAAGGGGTCGCTGGTGCCATATCCATCTGCTTGCAGCGTGGCAACCCGGATGGTGATATCCTCTCCTTCCTTGACAAGCGGATAGTACGATTCAAGATTGAGGTAGTCGGGGTAATTGCTTTCGTTGGACATTTGTGCTGCAGGTATGATACCAAGAATCATTGACAACACAAGGAACAGGCAGAGCATCGATTTTCGTTTCACTTTTTCCGTCTCCTATCTTTGGTGTAATTATTCTCTCTGCTAAAAGCAACGCATTCGCGACTGCGTGATTTTAACAGATCAAATCAACAAGAACACATTCAGCCTTTTAGTGAACCGATCATGACCCCTTTTACGAAGTGTTTCTGAACAAAAGGATACATGATCAGCATGGGCGCTGATGCTATGAGTATCACGGAGTACTTCATGGCTTGCGCCATATAGGCCATTCGTTGTGCCACCTCCGCAGCAGAGCCATCGTCGCTGCTAAAGTCGATCTTTGATAACATCTGTTGGTTCAGAATTAGAATCTGTCGCAGCACCAGCTGTAATGGCTGATACTCACGGGATGAGGTATAAACCAACGCTGTAAAGTAGTCGTTCCATCGACTCACTGCATAGTACAAGGCAATGACTGCAATAATTGGTGCGGACAATGGAATTGCAATCATGAAGAAAGCATTGAGTTCGCTGCTTCCATCGATGGATGCTGCTTCATATAGCGAGTCAGGGATGCTGGATTGGTAGAATACCCTGGTGACGACGAGATTGTATATGCTGATGCCACTCAAAATAATCAGCGTATATGGTTTATCGAGCAGGCCTAAATCCTTGACTAACAAGTAGCTGGGGACGAGACCTCCGCCAAAATACATTGTAAACAGGAAAATCCCTGATATGGCAGTGCGTCCTGGCAAATCACGCTTGCTAAGGACATAGGCGGCAGGAATGGTTAAAAAGAGGTTAAAGATTGTGCCGAAAAGCGTGTATATGATGCTGTTGCGGTATCCTGTCCAAATCTGCTCACTTTTGAAAACATTTGTGTATGCTTCAAAAGTTAATCCGCGTGGCAACAGCGCAATGTTTCCCAAGGCAACCTCATGAGGCTCCGATATCGAAGCAATGATGGTGAAGTAAAGGGGATAAACCATTATGAACAACACCAAAGCCATTATCAGATTGTTCAGCAAATCGAAGATTTGATCAGCCTTTGTTTTTCTCATCAGGATGTTACCTTTCTATCATAATACAAGAAGGAATTCTGTTCACCAGATGCTTGTCCCGCTCAGCTTTTTGCTGACAGCATTCACAATGGACAGCAAAGTGACGTTTACGATGTTATTAAACAGCCCGATGGCTGATGAATAACTAAACTGCCCTCCTACAAGACCGATTTGGTAAGTATATGTAGAGATAATTTCGGACGCTTCAAGATTCAGTGCATTTTGAAGGAGATAGACTTTTTCGAAACCAACCGAAAGCAAACTCCCACAGGAAAGGATCAGAAGTGTGATCACTGTGGGCATAATCGTTGGTATATTGATGTACCATATGACATGATATCGATTAGCGCCGTCTATGATGGACGCTTCAATCAATTCTGGTGACACGCCTGAAAGTGCTGCAATATAGATGATGCTGTTCCAGCCGATGTTCTGCCATACGCCAGACCAGACATAGATGCTGGGAAAAAGCTTTGGCTCAGACAAAAATGCCACTCGTTTCAACCCAATGCTATCCAGAAGTTTGTTAACAATGCCGGTTCCCCTGTCGAAAAACAGAACAATAATACCACAGACAACAACCGTAGAGAAAAAGTGGGGCATATAGCTTAGCATTTGAACTGTTTTCTTATAGCGTACGCTTTGAATCTCATTCAATAACAATGCAAATATTACTGCGCATGGAAAGGTCGCAAGGCTGTAAAGGCTGAGTGTCAGCGTGTTGCGGATGATCATCCAAAAGTTTGGATAAGTGATAAACCGTTCAAAATGCTTTAGACCAACCCATTTACTCCCCCATATGCCCAATCCCGTTCGATAATCCTTGAATGCAATCTGTAGACCATATATTGGGATGTAATTAAAAATAATGACATATGTCAGCGCCGGGATCAGTAAAAGATACAGCTGCCATTTGTTTTTCAATACTTTCATTGTTGCATGGCGTGTAGCCTTTAAGGGGGATGTAAAAACCTGGTTCATAGACATTTCCCTTCACTTGTTGTGATCATCATTTCTCAACTTTCAGCTTACTAATTTGGTGTTGTTAAGGTTGTCAAAAGTCCACCGGATCGCTATGGGCTGTGGTATGCCCGTATCTTTCAGGTAAAGAAGGACGTGTGCTTGGCACAGGGAATATTGTCCACAAGCGCAGTATCCAAACTGAACAATATCAGCACAGCCAGCAACAGCGCAGAGAGGTTTTCATGCTTCCCTTCCTTTCTTGTTAGTACCCTTGGGACGGTGAACCGTGAGTAGTGTACACAACCTTTGTAAAATGTAGCTGTTGGTTTATGTAAAATCCATTCGCTGCATATCTGTACTTTGGACCAGGACAACTGATTGTCTAAGAATATGATACAATAAGTATAGGCCCTGGACATCGTGGGCGTATTGCGGAAAGAGGGTGATTACGCTAAAATCCGCAATTACTGGAAGTACCTGAAAGGTAAATTGAAAAGGAAGGCAGTCATTTGGTTAGCGTTGCTAAACAAATGAAGTTTACTTGATGTATGGGAGCGAAGCTGCAATGACCCGTGTTTTTCTGGTTCGGCATGCCGTTACACAGCACAACTTGGAGGGGATTTTTCAAGGCTCACAGGATGAGCCGTTAAATCAACTGGGCGAAGCCCAGGCGGGTTTGCTGGGCCGGCATTTTTCCAACATACCCATCCACAGCGTGTATAGCAGCCCCTTGTTGCGGGCGCTGCAGACGGCGGAAAGAATTGCTGAGCAACACGGCATCGCTGTGCAGCCTGTGCCGGCATTTCATGAGATATACGCCGGTGATTTTGAGGGCAACACTGCGGAGGAAAACAGAAAGGCTTATCCCGAGCAGTTCCACAACATGCAGAACGACTGCACGAGGTTTTGTCCTCCCAACGGCGAAAGCTTCCATGACATGTATCGGCGGGTGTCCGATGCGCTGATGAGCATCCTGTCGCGGGAACGGGGCAGGTCAACGGTGATCGTCACCCACTTTTTTCCCGCGCTGGTTATCGCTAACTGTATAGAAAGGCGGAGCCTTGAGCATTTTCAAAGCGTGCCCAGCTTAAATGCTTCGATCAGCCTGTTTGAAGACGATGCCCAGGGCTGCTTGCGCACCACCTACCTGAACCATGTTGCTCACCTGACAGCGTCAGACGGAACCCAATGGGTGTATGAAGCGGGTGCCTATTTTGCAAAATAATCTGGAGTCAGTATTATGGCACCGCTGCAGCATACGCCTCGAAAAACTCGGGGCAAGCCCAGGTGCCGCAGGCGATCAGGTTGTCGCCCTTGACGGCCATCTGCAGCACGAGGCCATTGTTGTATTGAATCAGCAGGGCCTGGTCGGTGGTGCGGCTGTTGCTGCCCTGGTAGGCGGCGCGGGCATGGAGGATGCCCATCAACTCCTGTAATTTGGCGCTGTCGGTCACCGTGCCTGCGCCGGACAGCTGCAGCGCCGTGACCGCGCCGCTGCCCAAGGTGGATGCCAGGCTTTCGGAGCCGATCAGCGCGTTGCCGCTGAAGGACACGCGCTGAAACACGCGCATCACCCCTTCAACAGGGGCGATCACCGCGGCGCCGCGCATGGAGGCGACTTCATGTACCGTGCTGCCCTGATCGGCCACGTTGCTGACGATGGCGGCGCTGCTGAGTGCCGGCTCGTCTGTTTTCTCGCCGACCTGCCCCAGGGAACCGCCCAGCAGCGTGTCGCCGGCGTTGGTCGGGTTGGTCAGCAGGCGGTAATAGCGGCCGTCCACGCGGATCATGGGAAAGTTGGCGCCCTGTGATTTGGCCCATACGCCCATGTAGCCGGGGGTTTTGCCCGTGTCCACCAGCTTGATGCTGCCGCGCGGCACGTCCAGCGCCGCCATCCTGGCGGTGTCGGGCAGCGCGCCCGCTGCCTGGGTGTTGATTTGCTGCATGCCATCGTTCATATCCCGCAGCGCGGGCAGCAGAACAAAGCCGACAGCTGCGGCGATGGACAGCGACAGGGACAGCGCCAATACCCTCCTGCGGGAAAAGGTAAAGCGCTTCTTTTTGCCGGCGCTGTTCATGATGCGCGCATACATGTCCGGCCCCGCTTCAAGGCCTGATAGCGTTTCATCGGCGATTTGCCGCAGCTGGTCAAGCGATTTCACTGCGCACGGCCTCCTTCTGTATCATCGTTCTCCAATAGCTCCTTCAGGCGTTTTCTGCCCCGGGACAGGCGGCTGGACACCGTACCCTCCGGCACTTCCAATATCTGCGCGATGTCCGCGATGCCATAGCCCTGGTAGTAAAACAACAGGAATACATCCCTTGTGTCGGGCGGCAAGGCGTGCACCGCCTGCATCAGCGCCTCTTTCTCAAGGCGGTCCTCAATGTCGTTGTCGGACGGAATGATTTCCAGCACCTTGGTGCCCAGCAGCACACGCTTCACCCAGGCACTGCGCCACAGGTCACGGCACCGGTTCAGCGCCACCTTCAGCAGCCAGGATTTTTCGCTGCCTTCCTTCAGGTCGGGCTGGTTTTCCATCAGCCGGATGTACACGTCATGGGTGACATCCTCGGCTTGCTGGCGGTCGCCTAAGTAAAAATAACTGACTCGCAGCACGTCGGTTGCGTACTTTTCGTACAGCTCCGATACCTTGGCGGAATAATCCTCGGATGCCATCGTGCCTGCATTTCCTTTCCGCCTCATACATCAAACGAATGCAACGCGCGTATTCATGCATGCCGGCAAAAAATCGAATCAATGTCATGCCCATTATAGGGTTGCCGCACCGCAGCGTCAAGACATGGTATAATAAATTCAAGAAGGGAGGGGATCGGTATGGGATTGGCAGGCACGCCGATTGACCCGCTGCGCAGGTTTGAACCCGGCCCCCGCAACCTGATCACCGATGTGGCGGGCATCCGGGTGGGGCATGTGACGCTGTCGAACGGCGGCGTGCAGACGGGCGTCACCGCGCTGCTGCCGCCGGGCAGCCGCATCTTTGAGCGCAAGCTGCATGCTGCGGCGCAGGTGTTCAATGGCTATGGCAAGTCGGCAGGGTTGGTGCAGGTGGACGAGCTGGGCTTGATGGAAAGCCCGGTGGCGCTGTGCGGCACGCTGTCGGTGGGCACCTGCTGGCAGGCGCTGTGCAGGCGGCTGGCATCCGACAACCCGGGGCTCACTTCCGTCAACCCGCTGGTGTTTGAGTGCAATGATGGCACTCTGAACGATATCCGGGGCTTTCACCTGACGGAAGCCGACGTATGGCAGGCGCTGGACAGCGCTGCGGCGGATTTTGTCGAAGGCGCGGTGGGCGCCGGGCGCGGTATGGTCTGCCACGGGCTGTCGGGCGGCATTGGCTCGGCGTCGCGTATGATCGATATAGACGGGTGGCGATTCACCATGGGCGTGTTGGTGCTGACCAACCACGGCTTGCTGCGCGATCTGGCCATCAACGGCAATCCTCTTGGACGTGGATTGGCTGATGGGGGAGAGGCTAAGCAGGTGGATACGGGCAGCGTGATCGTGATCATCGCCACCGATGTGCCGCTGACACATCTGAAGCTGCGCAGGATATGCCGGCGCGCTGTGATCGGGCTGGCCCGCACGGGCGCCTACATGGGGCACGGTTCCGGCGAAATCGCTTTTGCGTTCTCTACCCATGGCGGCGTTCGCCATCAGGACGGGGCGGCATTCCGTTCGCACAAGGAGCTGACCGACGCCCACATGGATACGATGTTCCGGGCAGCCACTGAATGCGTGGAGGAATCGGTGCTCAGCTCCCTCTGGCACGCCGAGGCGGTGACGGGCTATCGGGGCAGGCGCGTGCCGTCGCTGCGGGAGCTAATGGACATATTTTGACAAAACTTTTACATTCCCGGCGTTGACGCGGCATATATGCCATGATACGATCAAACCGGATTGCCCAACGATGATAGAAGGAGGATCGGCGCGTGCGTAAGGCAAACCGCCTTGTGGCCGGCATATTCCTCCTTCTTTATTTTTTATGCCTGCTGCCTGCGCCGGCTAAAGCCCGGACGCAGACGCTGCGCGCCTGGCTGGTGGGCTGCGACCGGTTTGTCACCTACCCCGATACGGGCAGCTGCGCCAACAACAACATCAGAAAGCTGGCAGGCGCCCTCACGGAGGATGCGCGGGGGTTTGTGTCGGTGTCCACAGCTTACAATGTCGTCATGGACGGGCGAGAGTTTGCCCGGCGTGCCGCCGCTGCCTTTGCGGGCGCCAGTGAGTGGGATATCTCCTTCTTTTATATCGCTACGCACGGCGTCTACGAGGAGGGGGCGCCTGCCGCCACGTTCCGGATGCTGCTCAGCGACGGCCAATCGGAATACCAGCTGACCTCGCTGGACCTGTACCAGGCGCTGAGCGTCATACCCGGCGCCAAGGTGCTGGTGATCGATACCTGCAACTCCGGCGCGCTGATTGGCAAGGGCCTGGACGTGAGCGACCTGTCCAACCATTTTACCGGCGGTGATTTTTATGTGTTGACCAGCGCCGGCGGCAGCGAGCCCAGCTTCATGTGGTCGCCGCCTGGCGGCTCGGTAGAGGGGGGCAGCTACTTCATCGACGCCCTGATCGGCGGCATCGGCGCCGCCGGACGGCACGCCGCTGACGAAAACCGGGACAGCGCCATCACGCTCAGCGAAATATACCACTACCTGCTGCGGGCCTACGGCGCCTCCACGCCGCACATCTACCCGCAGAACGATGACTTTCTCTTTTTCAGCTGCCGGAGCAACATGCCCGACCGGGGGGACAGGCTGCTGACCGACCTGGTGTATGACACGCCGGTGCTGGTGGGCAATGAGAAGGACTTCACCTTCTCCTATACCCTGCATCGGAAGGCCCGGGTGACCTACCATCTGGTATACGACAAGGAGGGCGCGTGGCAGTTTTCAAATGCGCAGATCATCCCGGACAATGAATGCCCCGACGGCTTGACATCGCCCGGCAGGAAGGAGCGCACGCTGACGCTGGCGGAGTTTGACAACAGCACGTCGGGCTATGTGCTGCTGTATATCACCACCGCCAGCGAAAACGGGCAGACGCCGCAGCGGGGCACGCTGCTGAGCGTGCAGCCCGTCGCCGGCGACCCGGAGTTAGCGGTGTCGCTGGCGCCTGTACCGTCAGCGCATGGCCCCGCTGAAACCGCGATCCGCGTGCGGCACAGCTTTCCTGTCAGCCTGACCGTGCGCATCAAGGATGCTGCCGGCGATACCGTGTCGGTGTTGTTCTATGATCAACCGTCCCGCCCCCAGCGCTTGCCGGGCAACGGCAGCCTGTTTTACTGGAACGGCCTGACGCAGGACGGCAGCCTGGCTAAACCCGGTTTTTACCGGGCGGAGGTGACGGCGTCTGTTGGCGGCACGCGGCTGACCGCGCTCAGCGAGCCCATTGAGTTGGGCAGATCGTTACCACTCAATGCCCTTGCGGGCGGGGATGCCGCTGTGGAAGGGGTGCTTAACGGCTTCGATACGGCTGACATAGTCCGCCCGGGCAATCAGGGCATCGGAAGCGCCGCGCCCGGTGACCACGACATCGCCCCATTTCAGCGCCTCGTCAATCAGCCGCATGGCGACTTCTTCGGGCACCAGGCGCTGGTCCATGGCGACGGCCAGCTCGTCCAGCACGGTCAGGGCAGGCTGCAGCTCGGCAGCTATTTTTATGATATTCTCCGCTTCCGCCGTCTGCGATCGCCGCACTTCCTCTAACTGTTCGCTGGTCATCTGAAAGGAAAACAGCAGCATCGGCGGCATGGGGTATACGGTGGCGCCGGGCAGCTTGCCCAGCGACACCAGCTCGCCGGAATTGGGCCGCTTCATGAACTGGGCAACCAGCACGGTTTGCCCGTGGCCCAGCACACGCATGGCAAGCCCCATGGCGGCGGTGGTTTTTCCCTTGCCATCCCCGGTATAAACGTGGAGTAAATTTTGCATATATGCCTCCCCATGGTTTTGCTTTATTCTACCGCAGCGATGGAGAAAAGTAAAACAGTACATGGTATGCAAGCGTGCAGGTGGATGAGCCTGGGCTTTTTTGAAACCAGGCCTGAAGACGGGTGCAGCGAATTGCAGCGAATTGCGGCCGAATTGCCGGAATCATTCTTTTCAAACAGCCCCAAATATGGTATAATAAAGTGATGCTTGACTGCTTGAAAACATTGGGTTTTCCGGGTAGTCATGTGCCTGAAAAGGCGGCAATGTTACTGCACGACTGCACACGAAGGAAGGGACTATGACCGATCATTATAACGCGAACCATGCGGGTATATACCAGCATGCCGGGGCACTGGTCACGCATGTGGAAGCCAACCAATACGATGAAAACCAGATTCAGGTGCTGGAAGGCCTGGAAGCCGTCAGGAAGCGGCCGGGGATGTACATCGGCTCTACCAATGTTACGGGCCTTGAGCACCTTGTATATGAAATTGTGGACAATGCCATCGATGAGGCGCTGGCAGGCTACTGCACCTGCATCCAGGTTACGCTGCATGCCGACGGGTCGGTCACAGTGCAGGACGATGGGCGCGGGTTTCCGGTGGGCATCCACCCCACCATTGGCCGCCCGGCGGTGGAGGTATGTTTGACCATGCTGCACGCCGGCGGCAAATTTGGCGGCGAAGGCTACAAGGTGTCCGGCGGCCTGCACGGCGTGGGCGCCTCGGTTGTCAATGCGCTGTCCCGGCGCCTGTGCGTTACGGTGTACCAGGATGGCAAAATCCACCAGCAGGAATATAGCCGCGGCAAGGTCGAATACGACCTGCGGGTCATCGGCGAAACCGACCGCACCGGCACCACGATCCGCTTCTGGCCCGACATCAAGTCGGCGGACAATCCGGGCGGCGTGTTCGACGAGGGCATCGCTTTCCGCTTCGATACGCTGCGTGCCCGGATGCGCGAGATGGCGTTCCTCAACAAGGGCATCCGCATCCAGATCACCGACGAGCGGCTGGACCCGCCCGACACCCGGGAATACCATTTCGAAGGTGGCATCAGCGAGTTTGTGGAATACATCAACCGCAACAAGCAGACGCTGTTTCCGGAGCCCATCTATATCGAGGGGATGAAGGACGAGGTTGTCGTCGAGGTGGCGATGCAATACAACGACACCTACACCGAGAACACCTTCAGCTTTGCCAACAACGTCCGCACATCCGAGGGCGGCACGCACCTGGCGGGCTTTTACGCGGCGCTGACGCGCACCATCAACGACTACGGGCGCCGCTTCAAAATTCTCCGCGATGCCGACGCCAACCTAAAAGGCGAGGACGTACGCGAGAGCCTGGCGGCGGTCGTGTCCGTCAAGCTGCATGAGCCGCAGTTTGAGGGGCAGACCAAGGCCAAGTTGGGCAACAGCGACGTGCGCGGCATTGTGGACAGCCTGGTCAGCGCGGAGCTGGGCAGCTTTTTGGAGGAAAATCCCGCCGTTGCCCGTGCCATACTCGACCGGTGCCTGGCGGCAGCCAGGGCGCGGGAAGCCGCGCGCAAGGCGCGCGATCTGACGCGGCGGAAAACCGTGCTGGAAAGCGCGTCGCTGCCCGGCAAGCTGGCCGACTGCTCCGAAACCGACCCCGCCAAGTGCGAGATCTTCATCGTCGAGGGCGACAGCGCCGGCGGCAGCGCCAAAAGCGGGCGCGACAGGCATTACCAGGCCATCATGCCGCTGCGCGGCAAAATCCTCAACGTGGAAAAGACGCGCCTGGACAAGGCGCTAATGAATGCTGAGATCAAGAACATGATCACGGCATTTGGCTGCGGCATCGGCGATGACTTTGACCTGTCCAAGCTGCGCTATCACCGCATCGTATGCATGACCGACGCCGACGTGGACGGCGCGCACATCCGCATCCTGCTGCTGACGTTTTTCTACAGCTATATGCGCCCGCTGGTGGACAACGGCTTCATATACATTGCCATGCCGCCGCTTTACAAGGTGACGAAAAACAAAAAGGAATACTATGTGTATGACGATGCCGAGCTGGAGGTGCTGCTGGACGAAATCGGCCGTGACCCCATGCCCGAGCTGCAGCGCTACAAGGGGCTGGGCGAGATGTCAGCCGAGCAGCTCTGGATGACGACCATGAACCCTGAAACGCGCACCATGTTACGCGTCACCTCCGAGGATGCCGTTGCCGCCGACGAAACCCTGACGCTGCTCATGGGCGACCAGGTGGAGCCGCGGCGCGAATACATCCGGGAGAACTACGATCTGATCACCGACCTTGATCTGTAACCCATCGACCCCGAAAGGAATGCTATGAGCAATATCAGGGACCGGCTGTTGCCGACCGAGCTGGAGAGCGAAGTCAAAAAATCCTTCATGTCCTACGCCATGGCGGTCATTGTGGGCCGCGCGCTGCCCGATGTGCGCGATGGCTTAAAGCCCGTGCACCGGCGCATCCTCTATGCGATGAACGAGCTGGGCATGACGCCGGATAAGCCATATAGAAAGAGCGCCCGCATCGTGGGCGACGTGCTGGGCAAATACCACCCCCACGGCGACAGCAGCGTCTACGACGCCATGGTGCGCCTGGCACAGGATTTTAACATCCGCTACATGCTGGTGGAGGGGCAGGGCAACTTTGGCTCGGTTGACGGCGACAGCGCGGCTGCTATGCGGTATACCGAGGCGCGCCTGAGCAGGCTGGCGATGCACCTGCTGGGGGAGATCGACAAGGACACGGTGGATTTTTACCCCAACTTTGACGCCACGCTGACGCAGCCCTCCGTGCTGCCCAGCAGGTTTCCAAACCTGTTGGTCAACGGCTCCAGCGGCATTGCTGTGGGCATGGCGACCAACATACCGCCGCATAATTTGGGCGAGGTTATCGACGCCGTGCTGGCCATGATCGACAACCCTGACATCGACCTGGACGGCTTGATGGCGCACATCAAGGGGCCGGATTTTCCCACCGGTGGCGTCATCTTAGGCACCAGCGGCATCCGGGAGGCGTACTACACGGGCAGGGGCAGGGTAGTTGTCCGCGCCAAGTGCGAGGTGGAGTCGCTGGCCAACGGCCGCGACCGCATCATCATCAACGAAATCCCTTACCAGGTGAACAAGGCGCGGCTGATCACCAAAATCGCCGACCTGGTGCACGAAAAACGCCTGGATGGCATTGCCGATATCCGCGACGAGTCCGACCGGGAGGGCATGCGCATCGTTATCGATTTAAAGCGCGATGCTCAGGCGCAGGTGGTGCTGAACTACCTGTACAAGCACACGCAGCTGCAGGACACCTTTGGCGTAATCATGCTGGCGCTGGTGGATGGCCAGCCCAACATCCTGTCCCTGCGGGAGATGATCCACCACTACCTGAAGCACCAGGAGGATGTTGTCACCAGGCGCACCCGCTACGACCTGGAGCGGTCGCTGGCGCGCGCCCATGTGTTGGAGGGGTTGTTGAAGGCGCTGGATAACATCGACGAGGTGGTGCACATCATCCGTTCGTCGCCTGACACCCCCACCGCCAGGCAGAATCTGATCGACCGCTTTGATTTCTCGGACCGGCAGGCTCAGGCTATTTTAGACATGCGCCTGGCACGGCTGACCAACCTGGAGGCTGACAAGCTGCAAGCCGAATATGATGAGCTGCAGAAAACCATCGCTGTGCTGCAGGGTATCCTCAACAACCATGACCAGCTCATGGAGGTTATCCGTACCGAAATGACCGACATCAGAAACCGCTTTGCCGACGAAAGGCGCACCGTCATATCCCCGGTGCTGGGTGAGATCGACATCGAGGACCTGATCCCCAAGGACAGCATGGTGGTGACCATGACGCACTTTGGCTATGTCAAGCGCCTCAGCCAATCCACCTACCGCTTGCAAAACCGTGGCGGCAAGGGCGTGGCGGCGCTGACCACCCGGGAGGAAGACTTTGTCGAGCAGATGTACATCGTCAACTCCCATTCCGACATGCTGTTCTTTACCGACCAGGGCCGGGCTTACGGCATGAAGTGCTACGAAATACCCGAAGCCGGGCGTACAGCGCGCGGTACGGCGGTGGTCAACCTGCTGCAGCTGGCGGGCGGCGAAAAGGTGACGATGATGCTGCCCGTGCCCGACAGGGAGAGCGACGACTATTTGATGATGGCGACGCGCTACGGCATGATCAAGAAAACGCCGCTGATCGACTTTATCAACATGCGCCGCACCGGCCTGATCGCCATCAACCTGAGGGAGGGGGACGAGCTCATCGGCGTCGAGCTGACGGACGGCGGCTATGAGATCATGCTGGCGACGGCACAGGGCAAGTCCATCCGATTTTCGGAGGAGTCTATCCGCTCCACGGGCCGCGCTTCCATGGGTGTGCGCAGCATGCAGCTGGCAGATGATGACCACGTGGTGTCCATGTGTACCGTCAGCGATGACAGGCAGGTGCTGGTGATCACCGAGAATGGCTATGGCAAGCGCACCGACATATCCGAATACCGTGAACAGGGGCGCGCCGGCAAGGGCATCAACGTCATGAGGCTGACGGAGAAGACGGGTTGTTTGGCTGCTATGCTGATGGTACGCCCCGATGACGAAATCATGATCATCACCGACGACGGCACCATCATCAGAACGCCGGTGGAGGACATCCGTGAAACGGGCAGGGTCACCCAGGGGGTGCGCCTGATGCGCGTAGCGGATGATAGCCGCATTGTGGACGTGGACATCGCTGCCCACGAAGATGACGACAGCGAGCTGGATATTTCTTACCTCGAGGACGATGAGGAGGACGCTGACGACATCGTCAGTCTGGATTATCCGGGCAAGGAAGACGGTTCTTCGGATGATGAAGAAGTGAACCATGACGGCGCGGACGGGGACAGTGATATATAGTCATAGTCTGGCAGCAGGATGCGTGTAATGGGAAAGCAGCAGTCCCTCATCAGGGGCATCTCCATTCTGGGCATTGCCGGCTTAATCTGCAAGGTGGTCGGTGTGCTGTATAAAGTGCCGCTGGCTGCCCGCATCGGGCCCGAAGGCATGGGCGTATACCATCAGGTGTTTCCCACATACAACCTGCTGCTGACCATATCGTCCGCCGGCATCCCGGTGGCGATATCGCGCATGGTGGCAGGTTTTTTGGCGCGCGGAGATCGCCTCAGTGCGCACCGGGTGTTCTGCATTGCGCGGGCTATGCTCCTGACGCTGGGTGCTGCCGGCACGGCGCTGATGATGGCGCTCAGCCCGCAGTTAGCGAAGGCTGCGGGTAGTGCTGAGGCTGCCGGCGGCTTTCTGATGATTGCACCCAGCCTGCTGCTGGTCTGCGCGATGAGCGCCTACCGCGGCTTTATGCAGGGGCGCAGGCGCATGGTGCCCACGGCAGTCAGCCAGCTGATCGAACAGGTGGGCAAGGTGCTGGTGGCGCTGCCGCTGGCGGTGCTGGGCATGCAGAGGGGTGGGTACGCCATGGGCGCCGCCGGTGCCTTGCTGGGTACTTCCATGGCTGAGCTGGTGGCGTTGGTTTACATGATGATCGACAAAAGGCGTGCGCAGCCGGCTTTTGACGCCCTGCCCCTGGCTGCTGGGGACCGGCCCGCCAGTAGAGTGCTGGCCAGGGAGCTGACGCTGATTTCCATCCCCATCACGCTGGGGGCATGCATTGTGCCGCTGGCGGGAACGGCGGACTCGTTCATGCTGGTCAATCTGATGAGCGCCTATATGCCCAAGGCTGATGCATTGATCCGCTATGGGGTGTATACAGGGCTGGTTATCACGCTGATCAACGTGCCCACGGCGCTGGCGATGGCAACGGCGGTTAACCTGGTGCCCTCCATTGGCGCCGCGTACGCGCGACAGGACGGCGACCGCATGCGGCACGAAGCGGGTGCCGGGCTGCGCATCGCATCGGTTATCGGCTTTCCGGCTTCAGTGGGGCTGAGCATGCTGGCAGAGCCGATCCTGCTGCTGCTTTTTGGCGGCAGGGGGCAGTATACCAGGGAGCAGCTGCTGATGGGGGCCGATCTGCTGCGCATCAGCAGCCTGACCATCCTGCTGTTTACCCAGGTGCAGGCGTCCAGCGGCATTCTGCAGGGGCTGCACAGGCAGCGGATCCCCATGTACACGCTGGCCTTTGGCGTGGCGCTGAAGGTGCTGGTCAACTATACGCTGGTGCGGATCCCGGCGGTCGGGATATCCGGCGCGCCGTATGCCTCGCTGCTGTGCTATGCGGTGAGCCTGGCGCCCAACCTGTACGCAGTGGCCAAATATGCGGACATGCGGCTGAACTGGCGCGACATCGTGCTGCGCCCGGCGTTGTCGACAGGAGCCATGGCGTTGGCGCTGGCTGGTATCATGGCGCTGGGGGGCGGCAAGTTGGCTACCTCCTGGCTGTGGCTGATGGGTGCGGTGGTGCTGGCCGGCGCAGTGTATGTGCTGGCAGCGGTCGGGCTGGGGGCGGTGCGCCGGGAAGAACTGCCCGGGATTTTCAGGAAGGAAAGAGGACGCCATGTATGACATCACAGTAACGGCGCTGGGCCCCGGCCGGCGTGACCTGCTGACGCTGGGCGCTGTGGAGAGCATCCGGCATGCCCAGATGGTGGTGCTACGTACAGGTCGGCACGATGCCGCGGCTTATCTGAGGGAAAGCGGTGTTGTGTTTGATACGCTGGACAGCCTGTACGCCCGCAGCGGCAGCTTTGACGACCTGTGCCTGCGCGCGGTGGAGCACCTGATGGCATTGGCCGAGGAAGTTCCTGTGTGCTACGCCGTACCCGACCCCGCTCAGGATGAAACCGTGCGCTTGCTGAAGGAGTGCGCGGGAGGGAAGGTGCATGTGCTGCCCGGCGTGCCGCTGGCGGCGGTGCCCCTGGCGCATGCCCCTGTCAACGCGCCGGTTGTTGTGTCCAGCGCCGCCGCGCTCGATGTGACGGATTCGCAGCGCGCCGTCTGCATCACGGAGATCGACGGCAAGGCGCTGGCGGGGGAGTGCAAGCTGCAGCTGTTGGCTTTTTATGACGAGGATACCCCGGTGCTGTTTTTTTCGCCTGGCGCGGACGCCCGGCATGCCGTCCGGATCGCACTGGAGGACCTGGACAGGCAGCCCGCCTATGACCATACCGCCGCGGCGCTCGTGCTGCCCAAGCCTTTTATTAAAAAGCGCCGCCGCGACGTGCAGGATTTGATCAACCTGCTCAGGGCGCTGCGCGGTGAAAACGGCTGCCCCTGGGACAGGGAGCAGACGCATCAGTCCCTGGCCAAATACCTCATTGAAGAAGCCTACGAAACCACATCGGCCATCGCCCAGGAGGATTGGGACGCTGTTGCCGACGAGCTGGGCGACGTGCTGCTGCAGGTGGTGTTCCACGCCGATGTCGGCGCCCAGTACGGCACGCTGGACCTTGCCGACATCACCAGCAAGGTGTGCGCAAAGATGGTTTCCCGTCATCAGCACATATTCGGCGGCGCGTCGCTGGATACAGCAGGCGAGGTGCTTGAAAGCTGGGAGCGCATCAAAGCCGGCGAACGCGGTGAAAAGACGCTGGCCGACAGGCTGGCGGGCATTACGGCAGGGTTGCCGCCCGTGCTGCGCGCGTTCAAGGCACAGGAAAGGGCTGCGTCGGCAGGGTTCGACTGGGACGGCCCCGAGGGCGCGCTGCTGAAGGTGCACGAGGAGGCGGACGAACTGGGCGAGGAGTTGAAAAAAGGCCG
This sequence comes from Christensenellales bacterium, assembly GCA_050952845.1. Taxonomy (GTDB): domain Bacteria; phylum Bacillota; class Clostridia; order Christensenellales; family Aristaeellaceae; genus JAGVSV01. The sequence continues at coordinate 1,974,841 of JBMNLP010000001.1, read as the reverse complement.
CATGTCCCGGGATGAACTGGGTGATCTGCTGTTTGCCTGCATCAATGTCGCCCGGCTGATGGGCCTGGACCCCGATGAATCGCTCGAGGAGGCGACTAAAAAGTTCATCAGAAGGGTGTCCTGGATGGATTCTGCCATTATTTTTGACAAAAAAGCCTGGAAAGACTTGACTTCATTCCAAATGGATGTATACTGGAACCGAAGCAAACACGAGGCTTAAATATCGTATTGCTTTATCAACTATGCAGGAGGGTTTACAATGAATAAAACCGAACTCATCGCAGCCGTCGCCAAAGCGACAGAAATGAAAAAGGCCGACGCCGAAAAGGCTGTCAACGCCACCATCGAAACCATTCAGGAAGCGCTGAAGAAGGACGAAAAGGTGCAGCTGATTGGCTTTGGCACGTTTGAAGCCAGGAAGCGCCCTGCCCGCATCGCCCGCAACCCGCGCACCGGCGAGGAGATCAAGGTCGCAGCTTCCAGGGCGCCCGCTTTCAAGGCGAGCAAGGCGTTCAAGGATTCCCTGAACTGATTGCGAACCGGCGAACCACTTTGGCAGGGCGGGCGTAACCGCCCTGTTTTCATCATGTGCCGGAGAATACGGAGGAGCCATGCGGCTGGATAAATACCTGAAAGTATCACGCATCATCAAGCGGCGGACGGTTGCCAAGGAGGCCTGCGACGGCGGGCGGGTCACGCTCAACGGGCGTGTTGCCAAGGCTGGCGCCGAGGTCAAGGAGGGCGACATCATGGAAATTCGCTTCGGCGCCAGGCTGGGGCGGTACGAGGTGGTGTCGGTGCAGGACAATGTCCGCAAGGAGCAGGCTGCTGGCATGTACCGCGTGCTGGATGAGGACGAGTCCGTCGCGAAGGAACGTGCATAGCGCGGGAGAATATATGGCATCTTTTGTAGACCGCGCGCCGCTGCGCGTCAAAGCAGGCAATGGCGGCGACGGCGCGGTGTCGTTTCACCGGGAAAAATTTGTGCAGGCTGGCGGGCCTGACGGCGGCGATGGCGGCGTGGGTGGCGACATCGTCCTGGTTGCCGACCACAATATGCATACGCTGCTGGACTTTCGCTATCGGTCCAAGTACATGGCGGAGGACGGCGCACCGGGCAGCAGCCGGCGCAGGACGGGTAAATCGGGCGCAGCGCTGGAGATCAGGCTGCCCGTGGGTACGGTGGTGCGCGATAGGGACACAGACGCCGTAGTAGCCGATATGTTTGAAGCCGGCGAGCGGCGGGTGCTGCTGCGCGGCGGGCGGGGCGGCCACGGCAATGCGCGCTTTGCGACGCCCACCAGGCAGGCGCCCAATTTTGCCAAGCCCGGCATCAAAACCGAGTGGCATGAGTTTGTGCTGGAGCTGAAAACCATCGCCGATGTCGGGCTGGTGGGTTATCCCAATGTGGGCAAAAGCTCCATATTAGCCGTGGTGTCGGCGGCGCGACCCAAGATCGCCAACTATCATTTCACCACCCTGACGCCCAACCTGGGCATTGTCGGCCACCATGGGCAGAGCTTTGTCATGGCTGATATTCCCGGCCTGATCGAAAAGGCCAGCGAGGGGGCGGGGCTGGGGTTCTCGTTCCTGCGGCATGTGGAGCGCACAAGGCTGTTGGTGCACGTGGTTGATGCATCGGGCAGCGAGGGACGCGACCCGGTGGAGGATTTTTACCGCATCAACCGGGAGCTTGCCAGGTACGGTGGGCTGGACAAGCGGCCACAGGTGGTGGCTGCCAACAAGATGGACCTGCCGGGGGCAGAGGAAAACCTGCCGCGCCTGGTGGAGGCAGCTGATAGCGTGCCGGTGTTTCCGGTCAGTGCGGCGCAGAATAGGGGTTTTGACAGCTTGTTGAACGCCGTGCTCCGAATGCTGGCCGACCTGCCGCCGCCTGTGCGGTTTGCCGAGGAGGAGATGGCGCCGCAAGCGCCTGAGACGGGTTTTGACGTGACGCGTGACGGGGAAGTCCTGGTGCTGGAGGGGCCATCGATGGAACGATTGATGGACGCCGTCAATTTTGACAGCTATGACAGCCTGCAGTGGTTCCACCGCATCCTGGAGAGAACGGGCGTCATTGATCGTCTGCGCGAAGCCGGCGCCCAGGAAGGCGACACCATCCGCATCGGCGACATGGAGTTCGAGTTTATCGAGTAATCCGAGGCATTGCCTGGAAAGGAAGTTCATGGATATCAATTCAAAACAGCGCGCTAAGCTGCGCGGTATGGCCAATACGCTGCCCGTCGTGCTGTATATCGGCAAGGATGGCGTCACCGACGCCACCATCAAAGAGGCTTACGACCTGCTGCAGGCGCGGGAGCTGATCAAGTGTGCTGTGCAGGCCAATGCCCCATTGGACCCCTCTGAAGCCAGCGGCATGCTGTGCGCGCGCTTGGGCGCCTCCCCTGTACAGACCATTGGTAGCCGTTTTGTGCTGTACCGCCGCAACGATAAAACGCCTCGGATCGAACTGTGACCTGCGCCCGGTCAGCAACGCTTGTATACAATATGTAGTGGTATAGTAATTAAATAAGTACAACAAATGGTGGCAGCCGGCTTGACACGCCGGCTGTTCGTGCTATAATAATTCCGGAAAGTTTATCATCTGGAGGAACGGTCATGATTGCCACCATTATGAAGCGGGACGGACGCCTTGTCCCTTTCGACCAGGACAAAATAGAGCAAGCTGTGATGAAGGCATTCTCTGCTTCACAGAACCCCGGGGGTGAGGAAGCTGCGCGGGACGTTGCCGACCAGGTCGTCAAAAACCTAGAAGCAAACGCCGGGGTGCCCACCCCCACCGTGGAAGAGGTGCAGGACGAGGTGGAGCGCGTGTTGATTGAAAAGGGTTTTGTGCGCACTGCCAAGGCCTATATCCTCTACCGCGCCGAGCGCAGCCGCGTGCGCGAGATGAACACGCGCCTGATGAAAACCTACGAGGACATTGCTTTCAAGGACGCTGTCGATTCCGATGTCAAGCGTGAAAACGCCAACATCAACGGCGACAGCGCCATGGGCGCCATGCTGAAATTTGGTTCGGAAGGCGCCAAGCAGTTCTATGACATCTATGTGCTCAACCCCAGGCATGCCCAGGCGCACCGGGAGGGCAACATCCACATCCACGACCTGGATTTTCTCACGCTGACCACCACCTGCTGCCAGATCGATTTGATCGACCTGTTCAAAAACGGCTTTTCCACCGGCCATGGCGTGCTGCGCGAGCCCAACGATATATACAGCTATTCCGCGCTGGCTTGCATTGCCATTCAAGCCAACCAAAATGACCAGCACGGCGGGCAGAGCATCGTCAGCTTCGACTATGGCATGGCGCCCGGCGTTAGGAAAACCTATATCAAGCGCTACCGCGACAATGTGGCGCGCCTGCTGGATGCCAGCCATGGAGTGGAGAACAGTGACGAAATTGCGGCAAAAATGCTCGACGAAGTGGCGGAAGAACTTGGCCTTGTACCAAAAATGGAAGAAGACGTGGTGTTTAATGACGCGCTGCGTGCGCAGCTGACGGTTTACATGACGGCGGAGGAGGCGGACGTGCTCATGCGCACGGCACGCCGCTTCACCGATAAGGAGATCATCAGGGCCACCTTCCAGGCAATGGAAGCGCTGATTCATAACCTCAACACCATGAACAGCCGCGCCGGTGCCCAGGTGCCCTTTTCCAGCATTAACTACGGCACCGACACATCGCCTGAAGGGCGCCTGGTGATCGAGCAGCTGCTGCTGGCCACGGAGGCCGGCTTGGGTCAGGGCGAGACGCCCATCTTTCCCATCCAGATATTCCGCGTCAAAGAAGGCGTCAACTACAACCCCGGTGACCCCAACTACGACCTGTTCCGCCTGGCCATGCGCACCAGCGCCAAGCGGTTGTTCCCCAATTTTTCATTCATCGACGCGCCGTTTAACCTGCAGTATTACAGGCCAGGCAAGCCTGAAACCGAGGTCAGCTACATGGGCTGCCGCACCCGGGTGATGGGCAATGCCTATGACCCGGGCAGGGAGGTATCGCCCCGCCGCGGCAACCTGTCGTTTACGTCGATCAACCTGCCGCGCATCGCCATTGAAGCCCATGGCAGCGTCCGCTGGTTTTTTGAGGAGCTTGAGCGCATGCTGGACCTGGTGTATGAGCAGCTTAACGAGCGGTTTGAAGTCATTGCCCGAAAAAAAGTGTACAATTTTCCGTTCCTGATGGGGCAGCACGTTTGGATGGGGTCGGAAAACCTGGCGTGGGATGACGAGGTGCGCGAGGTGCTGAAGCATGGCACGCTCACCGTGGGGTTTATTGGTCTCGCGGAGGCGCTGGTGGCGCTGCGCGGCAAACACCATGGCGAGAGCGTGGAGAGCCAGAACCTGGGGCTGGAGATCGTCAGCTTCATGCGTGCCTACATGGACAAAAAAACCGAAGAGAACCATATGAACTACACGTTGATCGCTACACCGGCTGAGGGACTGTCCGGGCGCTTTGTCCGCATTGACCGGGAGCGCTATGGCGTGATCCCCGGCGTTACCGACCGCGACTACTACACCAACTCCTTCCACATCCCCGTATACTTTCCCATCAGCGCCTTTGAGAAGATCGGCCTGGAGGCGCCCTACCACGCGCTGACCAACGCCGGCCACATCACCTATGTCGAGATGGACGGCGACCCGCTGAAAAACTTAGAGGCTTTTGAAAAAATCATCCGCTACATGCATGACACCGGCGTGGGGTACGGTTCTATCAACCACCCTGTCGACCGGGACCCCGTGTGCGGGTACAATGGCATCATCGGGGATCATTGCCCCCGGTGCGGCCGCAGCGAGGAAGGGCAAAAGTTTGAGCGCATCCGCCGCATCACCGGCTACCTGGTGGGCACGATAGACCGCTTCAACAATGCCAAGCGCGCCGAGGAGAAGGACCGGATCAAGCACGCCGTGCAGGGACAGCCATGCTGATCCGCATTGCCGGCATAGCCAACGACAGCATTGTGGACGGCCCGGGTCTGCGCCTGGCGGTGTTCACCCAGGGCTGCCCGCACGGCTGCCCCGGATGTCACAACCCGCACACCCACGATCCTCTGGGCGGCAGGCAGGTTGACATCGGAAGCATCGTGGCCATGATCGACAAAAACCCGCTGCTGGACGGCCTGACGCTGACAGGCGGCGAGCCTTTTGAGCAGCTTGCTGCCTGCGCTGCGCTGGCTGCGTCGGCGAAGGCGCGCAGGCTCAGCGTATGGGCGTATACCGGCTACACATACGACGAGCTGGCGCAGCGGCGCGATCCGGACACCGACGCGCTGTTAGCGCTGGTCGACGTGCTGGTGGACGGCAGGTATGTTCAGGCGCAGCGCTCGCTGGACATTGCTTTTCGCGGCAGCTGCAACCAGCGCCTGATCGATATGCCGGGCACCCTGGCTGCAGGGGAAGTCCGGCTGTGGATGCCGGGAGGCGCTGCGAATGATGAATAGACCAAGGAGGATGGAGCAATATGTCTGAGACCAGGGTTGCGATACGGTTTGGCGAAGGGTTTTCAGGCGTGCTGGAAGCAACGCATGCCAAGGTGCCTGTGGGCAGGGAGGAAGGGGCGCTGCTGCCCTACGACCTGCTGCTGGGTGCGCTGGGCACGTGCTACTATGCCACCTTTCTTGATATTGTTCGGAAGATGCGGTTGGACTATGAATGCGCCGACATAGAAGTTCGCGGCGTCAAGCGCGAGGAAGTACCAACAACGTTAAAGGACGTGATGCTTCGCATGACGCTGTATGGCGCGGAGGACAGCAAGGGCTTTGCCCGCGCAGCGGAACTGGCTGCCAAATATTGCTCGGTGTACGAAACGGTCTCCCGGGTAGCCAATATCGAGCGGGCATTGATCTTTGCACAGCCTGACAGCTAACAGGCAGAAATGAGGAATGGTATGAAATACAGGCAATTGGGCTGCACCGACATGCAGGTCAGCGAGGTGGCACTGGGCTGCGAAGGGATGATCGGCGCAACGCCCCAACTGGTGGATGCGCTGGTGAAGACGGCGCTGGACAGCGGCATGAACTTCCTGGACAACTTCTGTGCTGAGCCTGATGTCCGTGACAACCTGGGCATATCGCTGAAGGGACGCAGGCAGGATATGTACATCCAGGGGCACATCGGCGCTTGCTGGCATGACGGGCAATATCTGCGCTCCCGCGAAGCGCAGCATGTCAAGCCCGCTTTTGAGGATTTGTTGATCCGTCTGGGCACCGACTACCTGGATGTCGGCATGATCCATTACGTGGACAACGACCCGGACTTTGATGCTGTGTTCAACGGCTGGTTTATCGATTATGTGCTGGCGCTTAAAAAAAGCGGGCGCATCCGCTACACTGGCCTCAGCTCCCACAACCCGGTCACGGCGCTGCGCGCGGTGAAAACCGGGTTGCTTGACGTGCTGCTGTTCAGCGTCAACCCCTGTTACGATCTGCAGCCGCCCCGGGAGGACTTCGACGAGGTATGGAAGCCGGAAAACTATCAGACCGCGCTGACCTGGGACCCTGTGCGCGAGGAGCTGTACCGCACCTGTGAAGCCCAGGGAGTGGGCATGGTGGTGATGAAGGCTTTCGGCGGCGGCGATCTGCTGGACGCCCAGTGGTCGCCGTTTGGCGTCGCCATGCAGCCTGAGCACTGCCTGCACTATGCCCTGACGCGGCCGGCAGCTGGTTGCGTGGTAGGCGGGTTCCGAAGCGCTGAGGAGGTGCTGGTTTCCGCCCGCTATTCAGATTTCAGCGACGAGCAGCGCGACTATGCCCCCTTCCTGGCTAACGTGCCGCACAGCTACAAGGGGAAGTGCATCTACTGCGGCCACTGCGCGCCCTGCAGCGTGGGCATCAACATCGCTATGGTCAATAAATTCCATGACCTGACGCGCACGCAGGAAACTGTGCCGGCCTCCGTGCGGGATCATTATCGCCTGCTGGACCACCACGCCGGGGAGTGCATCGCCTGCGGCCAGTGTGAGGAAAACTGCCCCTTCGACGTGCCCATCATCGAGAAAATGCGCCAGGCGGCGGAGGTGTTTGGGTATTAGAGCAAATCTGCATGCTCTCCTTTACGCAACAACCTTACCCACCGCCGCTGGCGGTGACGATAAAACAGCCGGGCAAAAGCGATGATCAGCCAGGTCATGCCCCAGACTCCCTCAAGCTCCAAGAGGTCTGTATACAGCGTTTGTCCGTCCTGAGCAGGCTGTATCCTGATGGTATGGTTCCATTGGCGGGTTAGGCTGCCATGCTCAAAGGAGCGGATCACCCCTTCCTGCTGATCGCAGTTGAGAATTCGTATGTGATGGCTCCCTAATGGGAAAAAACCTAAGAACCGAAGGGAAAAACGGCAGCTTACACCCGCCTGGTAAACCCCGCCCGGAAAGGAGTCCAATGGTTTGAATGAAAGCAAGGGACGGGCGATATATTGTAACGTTTCCAGCTTGACAACCAATGCCCATACCCGTTCAGGGCTTGCGGGGAGCGTCTTTCTCAATTGCAGACAGCGGACTCTTTTCATTCTGTTTACCTCATGTTTTATGACATAGCGTACCTTCTCTATAACTCGCTTTCAGACAAAAAGGGAGTACAGCAAACCGGTAATTAGATTAATCTAACTAATACCAACTCCAAACATGAACGCATCGTCGTGCCGGGTCTTTTGGTTTGCAGCTTCGTCGGCTGCTCGGTCAGCGTAGCGCTGCTACGCTTCCCTCGTCTGCTCCTCGCTGCAAGCCAAAATCCCTCGCCCCTTTGGATGCATTAATGTTTTACGTTGGTATAACAGGGTTTGTCAAGTCCGGTTGTTTGTTTGTTGACGCCTGTCGGTATTATTGCTATGATCCCGAGTTTGACAGTTGGAGAAAAGAAAAACCCTGAAAAGCGTTGTACAGCAAGGCTTTTTGGGGTTCGCTTCATAAAAAAAGTGTTGTATGGGATCATCATTTCAGAAATTTTCTTATCAGCTGATTCAGTTCCTTAGGCCTGTAATGCATGCGGTCAAGAACTAAACCGGTGAGGGCTGTTAGCGCGTCAAGTGTTTTACTCCCTTCGTACAATGCCATATACTGAACATCATGGATGTTGACAACGTTCATATTCTTGAGTGTAGCAATCAGATGGTCAGTGGTAACATGGGTCCCATTGTCATCAAGCTGGCATTCAAGCAGACGATATACCAACAGAGCTGTATAGCAGATCAGGAAATGAGCCTTGATGCGCTCCGGATTACGGTGATTGACAGGACGTCCGGAAAAGTTAGTCTTCATAATACGGAAGCAGTCTTCAATCCTGTATCTTTCTTTGGAAACAGCCAGGATATCGGCAGCCTTGTCTTCAAGGTTGGTAGCAACAGCATAGAAGCCGTCATACTTAGCCTCTTCAGCGACTTTTTCTTCGTCAATAACATAAGAGATATCCGCTTTTTCACCGGTCGATGTCGTCACAACGCGTTTCATGAAACGTCTTACATCATGGGGCCCTTTCCGAATCTCTTCCGGGTCTTTTGAGCGTACAAGCGTGCGTGCCCTCTCCAACTGCCGGTCCCGGATATACTGCTGGTACTCTTTCATCTTACGGGAAAAGGTCACAATAACACGCTGTTTTAGTTGTCCGGCAGCCTTGACCCTTTTGGTTTTCCCACTCGCGGTTTTTACTTCTTCGTAGAGACCCAGATCGACGGCCCGGTCTGCATTGAGTACTTTATACGCAAAATCATTGTACAAACTCAGGTTTGCTTCGTCCTGTCGGTCAAAGCTCTTCATATAATCAAGTGTGACAGGCCGGTCATTTGAAAGCAGCTTGTAATCGCCGCCCTCAAAGATAGCTTCTTTGAGTATATGACTGAGCTTTTTAATGGACTGGGTCACAATAAACGCTCTTCCACCCATACTGTTAAACTTGCGGATATTGTAAGAACCCAGACCTGCATCGGCGCAATAGATAAGCTTTGCTCCATTCAGCATATGGACAATCTCCCGTTCCAAAGGAACGGCTGTCAGTTGTTCGCTGGTATTCCCAGGGTGAAGGCTCATACTAATGGGAATCCCTCTTTGGTCTATGAACAGTCCCATCTCAACAACAGGATTGGGCCGGTGCTCTTTGCTGACACCATATTGACGCAGGCCTTTCATGATTTCCCCGGTTACAGGATCAACGTAATCATCGTCTTCCTGTTCGGTTTCAAAATAAAAATTGGTGCAATCGTAATACATGACGGCCGTGCTGCGGGGGACAATATGGCTGCTTTGTGTGAAGAGCCATTTTAGGTAATCGTCATAGTGCTCTTCCAGTATGTCCATAAAACGGATCATGTGCTGGTAAGCGATATCCGGTTTCTCATAATAGGAATCAAGACGATCCCATGTACCGTATTTGGACTGCGGATCCAGAATACGGGCATAAGTAAGAAAACGATTGATATCATAGCAATCATAGGTCATTTTCCTGTCCGCGGTGATCTCGGAGAAGAACTGCTTTAGATTCAAGCGATTCAGAATATACTGTAAAAAGAAATACCCAACATTTTGCTGAGTCGAAGCCGAAACATCCCGATCAGTTTTGCGCACACGTTCATTAAAATCACACTTCATTTCGAACTGCACTCTGCCGACCCGGAATTCTTCATTCATTTTTTCGATTTCTGCTTTGGCATAGGCCAGCGGGTCACCCGTTATCTTTAACAATTCTGAATGCTTACCGATTTTCTTTACGATCCTGGTGGTTGTCTTTTTTCCGTTTCTGATTCCCTGGTGAACATAATACGTCGGATCACTCAGTCTCTTATCGTAATACAGCTTCATAAAATCACCCTTTTCCATTATACCAAAAATACAACACATACAACATATAAATACAGAAAAATTGACAAATCTTTTATTGCTACACAAGGCGTTATGGCGCTTTCATGCTTTATCAAGTGTCAAACTCCCGCGCTGCAAGCCAAAATCCCTCGCCCCTTTGGATGCATTAATGTTTTACGTTGGTATAACAGGGTTTGTCAAGTCCGGTTGTTTGTTTGTTGACGCCTGTCGGTATTATTGCTATGATTGAAGCATAAAATAAACCAAGCTGGCTGCGCCGCCGTTCGCCGGAGGGCAAGCCGGCAGAAATGGAGCATGCAATGCGCTATATCCCTTCCCGCCAGGTTCACCTGGACTTCCATACATCGGAGCATATCAACGGCATCGGCGCCGACTTTGATCCCGTAGCGTTTGCCACAACGTGCCGAGAGGCCCACATCAACTCCGTCACGGTGTTTGGCGCCTGCCATCACGGCTGGCTATATTACCCCAGCAAGGGCTACCCCCACTATGTGCATCCGCACCTGAAGGTGCCGGACCTGCTGGTTCAGCAGGTGCGAGCGCTGCACGAGGCGGGCATCCGCGCGCCGGTGTATGTGACGGTGCAGTGGGCGCGCCACCAGGCGGACACCTGCCCCGAGTGGCTGATCCGCAAGGCGGATGGCGCCCACGAGGGCGATCCGTTCCACCAACCCGGGTTTTATCAGTCGCTGTGCGTCAACACCTCCTATCGCCAGTATGTGAAGGACATTGTCAGCGAAATCGGCGAGCTGCTGGGCAGCGAGCTGGATGGGTTCTTCTTTGATATCGTGGGCATCAGGCCCTGCCTGTGCGCCGCCTGCCGCCGGCTGATGGCCGACCGCGGCATCGACCTGAACGACCCGGACAAGGTGCGCGCCTTTGCTGTCGAAACCATCAATGGCTTCAAAGCCGATCTGTCCGCCCATGTCCGGGCGATCAACCCGAAAGCTACCATTTTTTATAATGCCGGCCACGTTGGCCCCTGCACCAAGGCCAGCACGGGCGCTTACTCTCACTTCGAAATCGAAAGCCTGCCGTCAGGCGGCTGGGGCTATCTGCACTTTCCGGTTGCGGCCAAGTATGCCAGGAAGTTAGGGCTGGACGTCATGGGCATGACGGGCAAGTTCCACACCTCCTGGGGCGATTTCCATTCGCTGAAAAACTCCGCCGCGCTGGAGTTTGAGTGTTTCCGTATGCTCAGCTACGGCATGGCGATATCGGTGGGGGACCAGCTGGAGCCGCGCGGCACGCTGAACCCGGCTACCTACCGGCTGATTGGCGATGTGTACCGTCGCATCGAAGCCTGCGAGCCCTGGGCGCGCCCGGCAACCCCCGTAGTAGAGGCAGCGCTGGTGACCCCCGAGACGCCGCTGGCTGAGCACATGATCCCGGACAGCATCCTGGGCGCTGTGCAGATGTTGGACGAGTTGGCGCTGCAGTTTGACATCATCGATCCGGACATGACGTTTGACGGCTATCGGCTGCTGATCCTCCCCGACGATCTGACCGTGGACGAGGCTTTTCAGCGCCGCATCGATGCTTACGTGGCACAGGGTGGCGCGGTGATCGCCTGCGCAAAGGGCGGTTTCAACGCTGCAACAGGTGCGTATCCCGCCTCCTTCGGCGCGCGGCACCTGGGCCCCCGCCACAAGTATCCGGATTTTATTGAGCCAAAGGGGTTGTTAGCGAAAGGCTTGGAAGCAGATGCGAAATACGTCATCTATCTGCAAGGGGAGGCTATCGAGCCCGCGGGTGGAGAGGCCATCCTCAGCGCTATAGCGCCCTACTTCCCGCGTGAAGGCTTTACGTTCTGCTCTCACCGCTATACGCCCGCGGCACCGGGCGACGCCTATCCAGCAGCAGTACGTAACGGCAGCGTCATCCTGTTTGGGCACCCGCTATTTTTGCAGTATCGGGACAATGCGCCACGCTGGTGCAAAACCCTGATCCGTAACGCTGTCCTGGCGCTGCTGGAGAGGCCCCTGGTCAGCCACGATGGCCCGGACACCCTGGTGGTGACCGTGCTGGACCAGCCCGAGCACAAGCGCTATGCTGTCCACCTGCTGCACTACATTCCCGTGCGCAAGTCCGCCACCATCGATATCATCGAGGAGGCTACACCGCTGCACAACCTCACGTTGACGCTGAACCTACCGCGAGGCGTGCAGGCCGCGCGCGTTGTGCCTGAAGGGGAGGTGCTGCCGATCGACGAATCCGGCGTGGTGCTGCAGCACATGCCGGGCTATACCGTCCTGGAGCTGTCGTACGCCTGACATGCGATTGCATTTGACAGGGTAATATCGTATAATACCTTCACCGTCAGCAGAATGTGCCGCATCAACGCCGCTCTGCTGACGAGTTGGTTGATTTATCAGCGCGCTTGATGTCCGAAAGGCTGCATGCAGGAACTGGGTGCAGTGTTCGGGACTTCTTTTATACGGTGGTTGCCGGCGCGCTGATCTGCCCATAGTTGGCTGAGTGCATGGTTCTGGGCGGAGCAATCATGGAGCAATGTATAGGTGGTGCATAAAAATGGCTGAGCATGAGCACAGCAACAAAACGGTTGTTTCTGTGGAAGGCATGAAGAAACTGGAGGAACAACTGCAGTATTTGGCAACGACCAGGCGGGCAGAGGTGGCTGAGATGATTGCAGTCGCCCGGGGTTTTGGCGACCTGACTGAAAATGCCGAGTATGACGAGGCGAAGAACGAGCAATCCCGGCTGGAAGCCATGATCATTGAGCTGGAAAATACCATCCGCACAGCGATCGTCATCGAGGACAAAAACGTTTCCACCGACAGCGTCAACATCGGCACGGTGGTCAGGGTGCTGGACAAGGAGCTGAACGAGGAAATTGAGTACGCCATTGTTGGCGCCAGCGAGAGCGACCCGATGAACAACAAGATCTCCAACGAAAGCCCCATGGGAGCGGCGCTGCTGGGCAAGAAGCGTGGGGAGATCGTTGAGGTTGTCACCCCGGGTGGGCTGGTGGCCGTTGAAGTATTGGATATACACAAGTAATATGTATAAGGAGAAGCCCATGGAACCAACTGCCGCTGTCAGCCAGCCCAACTATTCCGAGCAGGAGCTGATCAGGCGGAAGAAACTGCAGGCTTTGGCCGAGCAGGGTCTGTCGCCGTACGATATTACATCCTACCCCGTCTCCCATGCCAGCCGGGATATCATCAACCGCTTTGATGATATGGAAGGCGCCCATGTATCCATCGCAGGCCGCATGATGACCAGGCGCATCATGGGCAAGGCCAGCTTTGCTCATATCCTTGACCATCAGGGTGAAATCCAGGTGTACATCAAGCGGGAGGAGGTAGGGGAAGATGTTTACGAAGCGTTCAGGGGCATGGACATCGGGGACATCATCGGTTTTGCCGGCAAAGTGTTTAAAACAAGAACCGGCGAGGTGTCCGTGCATGCGGACAGCCTGCTGCTGCTGAGCAAATGCCTCAAGCCGCTGCCGGAGAAGTACCATGGGCTGACCGATCCGGACCTTCGCTACCGGCAGCGGTATGTGGACATGGTGGTCAACCCGGAAGTGCGCGATGTATTCATCAAGCGGACCAAAATCATCGCGGCGATCCGCACTTTTTTAAACGAACGCGGGTTTTTGGAGGTGGATACCCCCATCCTGCACACATCGGAGAGCGGCGCGGCAGCCCGTCCGTTTATTACACACATCAACGCGCTGAGCATCGACATGTACCTGCGCATCGAGCTGGAGTTATACCTGAAGCGGCTGATCGTGGGCGGTTTTGACAAGGTGTACGAAATCGGCAGGATATTCCGCAACGAGGGCATGGATGCCACCCACAACCCCGAGTTTACCATGGTGGAGCTGTACCAGGCCTATGTAGATTATCATGAGATGATGCGCATCATTGAGGACATGTTTTGCTATATTGCCCGGGAGCTGACGGGTGGTGAGACGATCACCTACCAGGGGCAGGAAATCTGCCTGAAGGCGCCCTGGAAGCGTATGTCCATGGCTGACGCGGTTAAGCAGTACAGCGGGGTCGACTACTTTGCCTGGAAAACGCCGGAGGACGCCCAGGCAACCCTGAAGGCGCTGGGCGTGCACCATGAGCCTGGGGCGACGCGCGGCGATTGCCTGGCGGCGCTGTTTGATGAGTATGTAGAAAAACACCTGATTCAACCCACCTTCATCATCGATTACCCGGTGGACATTTCGCCGCTGGCTAAGCGCAAGAAGGACAACCCTGATCTGACTGAGCGCTTTGAGGCGTTCATTTGCGCCAGCGAATTCGGCAACGCCTTCAGCGAGCTGAACGACCCGGTGGATCAGCGGGAGCGCTTTGTCCGCCAGGTGCAGGAGCGGCATGCGCAGGGGGCGCTGACTGCCAGGGTGGATGACGATTTTGTCAATGCGCTGGAATACGGTATGCCGCCCACCGGTGGCATGGGCATCGGTGTGGACAGGGCAATCATGTTGTTTACCGACAGCGCGTCCATCCGCGATGTGCTGCTGTTTCCAACGATGAAGCCCATCGGCTTACCCCGCAGGGGAAACCAGGATGAACCGATCGAGGAGATGCTGTGATGTTGAAGACAAAGTTGACAGCCCAGGCTGTACGGCACCATTTTGCGTATAGCCTATGGAAGTATGCGCTGCTGGTTGTCCTGTCCCTGTTCGGCTGGAACCTGATCTATACATCCACGGCTTACAGGCCGCCGCAGGACAAACGCATCGACCTGTATATCCAAAGCGCCACAACAAGCGACGAGCTGCTGGAGCCCTTTCTGACCAAGCTGTGGCAGGAGGCTGTACCGGACATGGAGCTGGTCGATGCCGTACAGCTGCAGATGTCCTCGCAGGAAGATGTATACGCCATCATGCAGCTGACCACCTACATCGCTGCCCAGGAAGGCGATATCTACATGCTGTGCTCCGACGACTTCAAGCGTTTCGCTTCTCAGGGTGCCTTTCTTGAACTGGAGGATCTGGCTGCCTCGGGCGAGCTGAACTTAGAGGGCATCGATACTTCCGCAGGCTATGTTACCCTGGCTGTGTCCGAGATGGACGAGCTGCCGGCAGATTATCAGCCTGAGCGGCACCTGTATGGCATCCCCGCCGCATCGCTGTTCGGCTTCATGAACGACCTGATGATCGACAACCGCGACATGTACCTGAGCGTGACGGTCAACAACGGCAACGACGCCAATGTGATTCCCTTCCTCAACGCCCTGGTGCAGGAAACCCGCGGCGACCCGCCGGAC
Organism: Christensenellales bacterium; assembly: GCA_050952845.1. Taxonomy (GTDB): domain Bacteria; phylum Bacillota; class Clostridia; order Christensenellales; family Aristaeellaceae; genus JAGVSV01. The sequence continues at coordinate 1,959,765 of JBMNLP010000001.1, read as the reverse complement.
TTTCTCACGCAGCAGGAGCCCCCTTCATGACATACCGGGCGGTCGTATTCGATCTGGACGGCACGCTGACCGATTCGGCACCCGGTATCACAGCCTGCGTCACCCATGCACTGCAGCGCATGGACCGGTCGCCGCTGCCGGAGGAGGAGCTGCACAGGTTTTTGGGCCCTCCGCTGGTGGGATCCTTTGTGCAATATGCCGGTATGACGCAGGAGGAAGCCATCGAGGCTACCCGGCTGTACCGGGAGCGGTACAACACCATCGGTTGGCAGGAAAACCGGGTATATCCGGGCGTGCGCGGGCTGCTTCAAGGCTTGCGGTCTCAGGGTGTCCGCCTGGCAGTGGCAACAGGTAAACTGCAGAAAGTCAGCATCGACATCCTGCGCCATTTCAACCTCGATCATTATTTTGACCGCATCATTGGCCCTGGCCCGCAGGAATATAACGCCGATAAGCGCGACCTGATCATCAGGGCGCTGGATAATACGCAAGGCGCCGTCATGGTTGGCGACCGCGGCAGCGACATCATCGCTGCGCACCAGCTGGGTATGGATAGCATCGCCGTGCTGTACGGCTATGGCCCGCGGAAGGAGCTTGAGGCAGCCTCGCCTACACACCTGGTGGCGTCGGTAGCTGACTTTTACCGTCTGCTGGGTGTTGCGCAGCCGGAGGCAAAGCCGTTCTTTATTTCGTTTGAAGGCAATGACGGGTCGGGAAAATCGACGCAGGCCAGGATGCTGTACGATCGGCTCGTAGCCAGCGGCTACAGCGTGCTATTGACCAGGGAGCCCGGCGGGTGCGCCGTTTCGGAAAAAATCAGACAGATCCTCTTGGACAGGGACAACAGCGGCATGTGCAGCATGACCGAGGCGTTGTTATACGCCGCGGCCAGAGCCCAGCATGTCCGCGAGGTCGTGATGCCGGCGCTAAGACAGGGCAAGATTGTGCTCAGCGACCGGTATGTGGATTCCAGCATCGCGTACCAGGGTGCCGGCCGCGAGCTGGGGATGGACCTGGTGCGCGCCATCAACCAGCCCGCCATGGACAACCTGTGGCCGGACATGACGGTTTACCTGGACATCGACCAGCAGTTAGCTATGGGAAGGCGCACCGGCGTTTCCCAATCCGATCGCATCGAAATGCAGGATGCCGCTTTCCACAAGCGCGTGGAGGCTGCTTTCCGCCTGCTGGTGAAAGAGGAAAAAGGCCGCTTTTGCGCGATCGACGCGTCGCGCGATGTGGGTCAGGTGTTCAAGGATGTGCTCAGCGCCGTGATGGCGCGGCTGGAGCAGGCAGGCGTCGCCTGATGCGCGTTGTAGTGGGCATGTCGGGCGGTGTGGATTCCGCCGTAGCGGCGCTGCTGTTGAAGCGCCAGGGCCGTGATGTGGTCGGCGTGTTTATGAAAAACTGGGATGAACAGGATGAACAGGGCGTCTGCGCCGCCCAGCAGGACTGGGAGGACGTGCAGAGAACCTGCGAGGTCATCGGCATTCCCTATTATGCTGTCAACTTTGCCGCGGAATACCGCGAGCGGGTTTTTACTCTTTTCCTGCAGGAGCTGCAGGCAGGGCGTACGCCCAACCCGGACGTGCTGTGCAACAGGGAAATCAAGTTCAAGGCGTTTTTCGACTTTACGCTGCAGCTGGGGGCTGTGCATATGGCTACCGGGCATTTTGTACGCAAGGATGGGGCAGACCGGCTCCTGAAAGGGACCGACAGCAACAAGGACCAGAGCTATTTTCTCTATATGCTTAAAAAGCGACAGGTAGCTGGTGCATTATTTCCGGTGGGCGACCTGACCAAAGGGCAGGTGCGGGCCATTGCCCGGGATGCCGGGCTGCCCGTGGCCGAGCGGAAGGACTCGACCGGTATCTGCTTTATTGGCGAGAGAAACTTCAAGCGCTTCTTAGCGGATTATCTGCCGGCGCAGCCCGGCCCCATGTTGACTGTCGACGGCGAAACCGTCGGCACCCATGACGGGCTGATGTACTATACCCTCGGCCAGCGCCGGGGCTTGGGGATCGGGGGCCGCGGCGATGGGCGCAGTTTTTTTGTGGTGGACAAGCGCCTGGAGGATAATGCCCTCATTGTCGCGCAGGGCGAAGATCACCCGCTGCTGTTTTCATCCGGCGCCGATATCGAGCAGGCGACCTGGATGGACGAGCCGCCCTGCCTCGAAGGGGAGAGCGCGCTGCTCCATGCCCGGTTCAGATACAGGCAGCCTGACCAGCAGGTCACGATGACCAACTTAGGCGGCGGCATGCTCAGCGTATGCTTTGATGCGCCTCAGCGGGCAATAACCCCCGGCCAGAGCGCTGTGTTTTACAACGGCGACGTCTGCCTGGGCGGCGGGATCATCCGCAGCGCCCGGCGGGCGTAACGGCTGATCAGATCAACGCGATATCAGGGAAGAGGGCGGCTAAGTCGAGCAGCGCCACATACACCAGCGCCGTGCCGTCCACAGCGGCAGCTGCATGCAGCGGTCCGTCGGCATAAAAGGCGATGTTCCGATCGATGTCGCCGGCCGTGATCTCCAGCCTGATCAAGGGTTGCCCTGTGGGCAGCCGGGGTTCCGGATAGGCGCCGGCAGGCGACAAGGCCAGCAGCTTATTATAAAATACTAAAAACAGCTCGTTGTCATACGGGCTGCCGTCTTTGGTGACGGACAAATCAAATACCGGCATCCCGGCTTCGTCAAGCGCCACCTCGTTGTTGGGCAGGATACGTTCGGTATGGCTGAGGGCGTATTCTGTGCTGCCGGAGGGGCTGGTAAAAGCCACCCGGCTCAAGCTGTCCACAGGGATATCAAGCAGCTTACCGGCAAAATCCGCGGCTTTTTTGTTGTACAGGAAGCCCATGGACAGGTGGCTGGCTTTATACACAGCACCGTCATACAGGCAGTAAAAGCCGATCTGGCTGATATTGCTGCCCAGCAATAACTGCAGGGTGTTGGTGCCGCCCGGCATGTGCGCATCTGCGTATACGAATGTAACCGAAGGAGCCGCGCTGTTTAGCCCGTATTCGTCCAGCCCGTCGTAGCGGTTGGCATAGCGGACAAACTGTGCCAGCCGCATTGCGCCTGCACTGCGCAGAAAGGCTGAGGCGCTGTCCTTGCTGATAGGGTATGGATGTGGCGCTGTGATGGCTAAGGTGTCCTCGCCGTTTTTACCCAGCGTGAACGCATAGGGCGCTACCCCCGCAAAGGATACGGACAGCAGCGTATCTGGCGGCACTGCGATATCGGGCACGGGGTGGAGGGTGTTCAGCCCGCGGTCTAACTGGGTGCGCAGGCTGGAGGGCACGGTATACACCATGTTGCTGCCGCCCATCATCAGGTAATCGGTGGGGATGTCCGAAGGCGCTCTGCTGCCGAACAGCAGGATGAGGGTTGTGCCACCGGCAAACTCGGCGATCAGCGACATTTCGGGTGGCTGCAGGCCGATCATGGCCAGTCCGCCTTCCACCTTGTCGGCATGCCCAACGGTTTCCACTGCTTCCACCAGCAGCACGCCCTCGATCATCTGCTCCACATCACTCTCTACCAGCGGGTAGGCTGGATGATCAGCCACGGCGAAGCCGTTTTCAGTGAGGCACACCGTATACGCCTCGCCTGCAGAAGGATTGATTGTGAACGACAACAGGCTGTCGCGCTCGGCGCTGAAAAGAACCGACTGCCGGGGCGCGTTGTCCGTGGGCGGAGGCGGCACATCAGGCTGATCCGTCCATAGCACAACGCCCGCCGTAACGGCTGCCACCACTGCGATCAAAGCGGGCAGCCGCCGCCGCAGCCGGCGGTTCCGGGTTTTCAGGGGGTGTCTGGTGATATCGTTCAATGCTGCCTGCCTTTTCTGCGCATCAGCACAATAACTGCTGCGATGGCAGTGGACAGGGGTAGCGCCGCAAGGATCAGAGAGGGCAGGATGGAGGCGCCGGTGACAAGCGGGGGCCGCACAGCCTCCCTGGGGGCGATGGGCAGGTTGATCAGGTTTTTGCCATCTAAATGATGGATGATGTGGCTCAGCAGCTCCACGCTGTAGGTGTTGCTGTGCAGCCAGGCGTCGGTAAAGACGGACGAATTGCCAATGATGAAGGCCTTGGAACGTGTGCCATCCTGATGCGTCTTGGAGGACAGCAGCGCCAGATCGAACACGCCGGTTTCGTCGTCAGGCTGCTTTTCCAGAGACGTCTGCCCATTGGCAAGCTGCCTGATATAGGCAGGCCCGCTTTTGAGCACCGTTTCGACAGTCAGTGTGCCTGCGCTGTCTGTGGCAGGGCGCAGCGCCTTGGCGCCCGGCAGCACCACGGTGTCCTTGCCCGTTGCGATCAGCTCGGCTGTGACACCGGTTTCCTGCATGGTTGGCATCAAATAGGCGGGGGATTCGAAGTAGGTGCCCGGCGCATCCTGGTCGGCTACCACGAGGCCTGCTTTCCGCGCAAACCCGACGGATGCCAGCAGCGCGTCAAAGTTGGGCAGCGCGTCCGGGTCGTCAAAGTCCGTGGTGATAAAGAGCGAACCGCCCTGTGCTGTGAACGCCGCGATCTGCCTGAGCTCGCTGTCGGGCAGGTCTTTCCTGGGCGAGAGGATCATCAGCGCGTGGTTGGCGTCCAAGGTATCCCGGCTGGCTAAGCTGACGGTGCGGCATTCATAGTTGGCGTCGGTCAGCAGCTTTCGCAGCGCAGCTGTTTCCTGGGCGTCTAACTCGTCATGCCCTGTCAGCACCTGGACCACCGGCAGCCGGTCAGCTGTGACGTAGAGGATGGCTTCGGTCAGGCTTTTTTCATAGGTCAAGCCGGATACATAGTAGACGCCGCTGGCCGGGTCATAGCTCTGCTGGAGGTAGTTGGTGCCATCCAGCACCCGGATGCGCCCGGTGTCGGCGCACTCCACGATCAGGCTGTCGGTGGTGACAGCATGGTCGTCAAACTGGCTGGACACCTTGCTGACCAGTAGGGGGTTTTGTAGCAGGTTTTCCTGCGAAAATGACACCATGGGCGAGGCGGCGGCATAGCGTTTCAACAGGCTGATCAGTGACGCATCCTCCTGCCCCGGGCTGAACAACGCATAGAGGTGCACCGGGTGTTGGAGGGCTGACAGCACCTCGTCGGTTTGCAAGCTGATGGTGGCTACCTGGTTGAAGGATACATCCTTTTTCAATCCATACCGGGCTTCGGCACGGTCGGCAGCCGCCATTAGCAGCAGCACCGACAGGCTGACGGCGATGGTGACCAGTATAGATGCCAGCCCCGTCCTGTGCCGCTTGTTTTTGATATAACGCCGTCGATTGCTCATGATAGCTCACTCCAGCGCCTGGCGTCGAGCGCTCTGATGGTTAAGAAAACCATCAGGGCGCTGAACAGGACATAGAACGCGATGTTGGCAAAGCTGAGCTGACCGCTTAAAAACGGAACAAACCGATCGTACAGGCTGAAAAACCGGGCGATTGCCGCTAACAGCGGGTTTTGCGCCGCCCTCATGACCAAGTCGGCCAGCCAGGTGAACAGGTTGACAGCGAAGGCGGCTAAGAAAGCGGTGGCGGCATTTTTCAACAGGCTTGCTACAAAAAAGTCCAGCGCCGTCAGCGCGATGCCCTGCAGGACAAAGCCCAGGAACATGGTGATAAACTCCGCCGGAAACAGCCGGCCCCATATCGCTGTAATGGCAGCCAGGGGGAGGGACAGCAGAGCGCTGATCATCAGCACACTGACAGCAGCTGAGAACTTGCCCAGCACGATGCGCGGGATGCTGACAGGGGAGGTCATCAGCAGCTGGTCGGTCATCTGCCGTCGCTCGCCTGCGATCTGCCGCATCACCAGGATGGGGGACAGCAGCATCCATACATAGCTCATCATCGCAAAGAAACCGGACATGTCTGACGACCGGGGGTAAAGGTTGCCGGTGTAGAACACAAAGCTGCCTGTCAGCAGGAAGATGCCGACATACAGGTAACCCAGCGGCGTATGAAAATAGCTTTGCAGCTCACGCTTCCAGATGGCTCTCATGCTGATCCCTGGCGCCGGGCAGGACTCCCAGCGGGTTGACGGCGTGCAAAAATATCTCTTCTAAGGACTGTTTGTTTGGCACATAGCACATCAGCGGCGCATCGGCAGCCGACAACAGCGTGATCAGCTCCCGGCTGAAACGGACTGGATCGGATACCTCGACGACGGCATCGGTGATGCCGGGGCTGACGGTATCGTTTGTATGCACCTTTTGGATGGAGGGCAGGGAGTTCAGCTTGGGCAGCATGAAGGCTGCCGGTTTGCCGATCCGCAGCCGGAAACTGTCGCCTTCATCGCTTTGGATGGTTTTCATGAGTTGATCAAAGGCGATTTCGCCGGCGCGCAGGATGATGACCCTGTCGCAGACGGCTTCGATTTCCGACAGGATATGCGAGGAGAAGATGATCGTATGCTGTCCTGCCAGCGTGCCGATCAGCTGCCTGAATTCGGTGGCTTGCGCCGGGTCAAATCCGGCGGTGGGCTCATCCAACAGCAGTACGCCGGGGGCGCCGCACAGCGCCTGGGCAAAGCCCACGCGCTGCCGGTAGCCTTTGCTAAGCGTAGCAATCAGGTGATGGCGCATATGGCCGAGGCTGCAGGTTTTCATCACGTCCTCCACGTGCGCCGGGATGTCCTTCTTAACCACCCTTTTTAGCGCGCAGCAAAACGCCAAAAACTCCCCCACCGTCATTTCGGGGTATAAAGGCACGATTTCCGGCATATAGCCAAGCTGCATCCTAGCGTGTTCCGGGTCATCCAACATATCGGCGCCGCCGATGCTGATGCAGCCGCTGGTGGGCGGGATATAGCCGGCCAGCATGTTAAGGATGGTGGTTTTGCCGGCGCCGTTCTGCCCCAGCAAGCCCAGTATCTGGCCTTCGGGCACGTGGATGGATACGTTGCGCACAGCTACGGTATGCCCGTATTTTTTTGTTGCATTGACCATGCTGATCATCGTACAGCCCGTCCCTCCTTACCAAACATTATAGCATGTGTATTTTACCGCCAGATGAATAAACTGTAAAAAGTTATCAGACGGCAGTGATGGAGGAAAACTGTCGGCTGGTTTACTCATGGCACTGATTATGCTATGCTGATGCCGCAGCGTGATGCGAAGTGATGCCCATGCTGCGGAGGGATTTTGTGAACGGATACAACAAGTACACCAGGGACGCAAGAAGCGTCAGCTATGCCACCAGGGCGCAGAAGCGCATCGCTTGGGCGGCGATTATATTGCTTTTGATTTCGCTGATAACGATGAGCATCCTTCACGCGCGCAGCGCCGGATACCGATCCGCTGCCGAACAGCAATTCCGCAAGCGGCTGAACAGCTCGCTCATCGATGCCATCGAACAGGTCAACAGGCTGACGGGCGGCGTGCAATCCAACTCATCCACCAGGCTAGCCCTGGTGCGGCAATATGTATACGGCATCGACCAGATCAACGACATCAGCATCGCCATCCAGGGCGAAAAGGGGCGGCTTGTGCCCGCAGAAGCCATTGAAGCGCTGTACCTCGACATCGAAACCTACGAGCGGCTGATACAGACCGCTACCTCATCCACCCTGGATATCCGCACCCAGCTGCTGACCCACCTGACTGCCCTGCAGGAGCAGATCAGAACCTCTGTTCAATAGAGCAAATCTACTTATCATGTCGCAGTCGCAGACTTGTCTTTTTGCCTCTGGCTGTGTCGCTGTTCACTTGACGTAGCGCTGCTACGCCTGCGTTCACGCTCCTTGCCAGCGACAAAAATCCTGCGCTGCCTTGTGCGCCACGATGGCGTAATTTGCTCTAGTCGTCAACGTACGCGTTTCAATACAGCATGAATACAGCGGGGCTAGGCGTTCGCAGGCTGCCGAGAGGCAGCTTTCGCTGTTGAATATGCCATATATGGCTGACCCGGCGCCTGTCATCCGGGCAAGCGATGCGCCGTTTTCATACAGCAGCCGGATGGCATCCTGTATACCGGACACCAGGCGGATGGCAGCTGGCTGAAGGCTGTTTTTGGCATGGCGGCGCAGGGCGGCGTCATCGCCGGCGACCAGCGCTTCATATGCTTTGTCCGAGCTGTTGGGCTCGCCACGGTCCTCCGGTCTGTACTGTGCAAACACATCCTTTGTACGCAACACCCCGGGCGGCTTGATGATCAGCAGCCTGCGGCAGGTGGATGGGGCGGGCAGCGGCTGAATGATTTCGCCAATCCCTGTCACTCGCGCCAGTCCACCGGCCAGGCAATAGGGAATGTCAGCGCCCAACCTTAGCCCAATGGTTTGCAGAGCGGGCAGGCTGTAGCCCAGGCTCCACAGCCTGTTCAGCCCCATCAAGGCAGCGGCGGCGTCGGCGCTGCCGCCGCCCAACCCGGCGCCAATTGGGATCCTCTTATACAGGCGGAGGGCAGCACCGGCCTGGACGCCGCCTGCCTGACGAAGCGCCTGGGCAGCGCGCAGCACGAGGTTGTCGCCGGAGGACGGCACGCCGGGCACATGGCCCTCCACCGACAAGCTGAGCGTATCGGAGGCGGTCAGGAACAGGTCGTCATGGAGGTCCACCTGCTGGTTGATCATGTCAAGCTCGTGGTAGCCGTCCGGCCTTTTCCCGGTGATGTCCAGGTACCAGTTGATTTTAGCGTATGCCTTGATCTGCATGGTTGTTTGTCTCATTGTGGGGTGGCTGCCCCTGCTCCAATGTGAACTCAAAACAGGCGCCGAAAGCCTGTGGCACGACCCGGAGTTGCTGGCCGTGCTTGTCCATGATCATCTTGCTGATGGCAAGGCCCAGACCGGTGCCTTTGCCCGGCGTGTGCGCTTTATCCGCCTTGTAAAAGCGGTCGAACACGCGGGGCATATCGTCGGGCGCTATGCCCCTGCCGCTGTCCTTGACGCTGACGGTGACAACGCCTTCATGCGCCTGCGTGCTGATGGTAACGTTGCCCTTTTCAGGCGTAAACTTCACCGCATTGTCCAGCAGGTTGATCAGCACCTGTTCGATCTGGTCGCGGTCGGCATGGGCGTAGCAGCTGTCTAAGGCGAAGTTCAGCGCCACATCGATTTGCTTGTCCTCGATTTGGGGCAGCTTGGTAATGACGACGATCCTGATCAGCTCGTTGATGTCAAAATGGCTGTAGGCGGGCTGAAAGCCCTCGTCGTTAATTTTAGACAGGTCCAGCAGGCTGGATACCAGCTTGACCAACCGCCTGGTTTCATCCAGCACGATGTTCAGGTAATGGTCCTGGCTTTCCCGGGGGATGGTGCCGTCCAGCAGCCCCTGCAGAAACCCGTGGATGCTGGTCATGGGGGAGCGCAGCTCATGCGACAGGTTGGCGATAAAATCCCTCCTGTTCTGTTCGATGCCCTGCAGCCTGGCTGACATCGTATTAAAGGCTGTCGCCAGGTCCTGCATTTCCCTGGTACTCACAGGTGCCACCACCTGCGAAAAATCGCCCCTGGACACCTTGGAGGATGCCTCAGCCAGGCTGACCAGTGGCTGAACAAACCGCCGCGCATAAAAAAACACAAACACTGCCGCGATCAGCAGCGCAATCAGCGCAGCGCCGGCTGTTTTCTGCGCAAGCCCCTCATAGGAGGCCCGTACAGTCTGCGCGGCGGTTTGGATGTAGACGGCGCCTGATACGCGGCCGCGGTAGGTCCAGGGCACGGCCACGGTGAACATGGGGCCATTGGCGCTGTTGAGCTGAATGACCACTTCTTTGCCTGTCAGCACGGTTTGCAGGGTATCGATGATGCCCTTGGGGTCAAACGATGCGGCCAGGTCTTTGTGTTCTTTGAGCAAGGACAGAAAGTAAGCTGAGAACTCGCCGCTGCGGTCGACAATCATGCAGTAAGCAGAGTATCGCTCGTACACATCCTGCAGCTTGCGCGACAGCATGTCCTTGACAGGCGCCGTGTTGAACCCCAGCGTCAGGTTGAGGGTACTCCGCTGCAGGCTGCCCGCCAGGTAACCGATGTCATACGCCTGCGACTTCAGGTTGGCCACCATGTTTTGAATCTGTGCGTCGCGTGCGGACAGATAGAAGATGCCTGTCATCATGAGCAGGCACAGCAGGATCACCGCAGTGAACACCGACATCAGCCGGGCAAACGTGCTCTGGCGCATCGGTTATTTAACCTCGAACTTATACCCGACGCTCCACACCGTTTTAATGAACCACCCGTATTGCTCGGAGTTGGGTAGCTTTTCCCGGATGCGCTTGATGTGCACGTCAACCGTCCGGCTGTCGCCAAAGTAGTCGAAGCCCCATACCTTTTCAAGCAGCTGCTCCCGCGTGAACACGCGGTTTTGATGCGCCGCCAGAAAATACAGAAGCTCCAGCTCCTTGGGCGGCATCTCTATCTGCCGTCCCTCGAAATGCACCTCGTAGTTGTCCAAGTTGATGGTTAGCCCCGGGAAGGAGATGGTGTGATAATCCTGCACGGAGGCAGCGCTGCGGCGGAGCACCGCCTTGACGCGGGCGATCAGCTCCTTGGGGTCAAAGGGCTTGGTGATGTAGTCGTCCGCTCCGAGCTCCAGCCCCAGCACCTTGTCAAAGGTTTCGTCCTTCGCCGATATCATGATGATAGGAATCTTGCTGATCTGACGCACGGCGCGGCATACCTGCCACCCGTCCATGCCCGGCAGCATGATGTCCAGCAGCATCAGCGCGGGCGGGTTTGTTCTGAACGCGGCAAGCGCTTCGTCACCTCTGGTGAAGGACACCACCTGAAAGCCTTCCTTGTCCAGGTACAGGCGGATCAGCTCGCCGATGTTCTGGTCGTCATCAACCACCATGATGACGGGCTTTGTGTCCATGTCGTTTCCTCCTATTTCAGCGTGACAATGGTCACGCCGCTTTCGCCTTCGCCAAACTGGCCCAGGCGCGCGCTTTTGACATGCGGGTAGGTTTTCAGGTGCTTCTGTATGCCTGCGCGCAGCGTGCCTGTTCCCTTGCCGTGGATGATCGACACCTCGTGCAGGCCGGCCATCACCGCCATATCGATATAGCGTTCGGTTTCGGCGATGGCGGTGTCCAACGGCATGCCGCGCACATCGCATTCCATGGGCACAGTTCGTTCGGCTGCGCCGGTTTTTGCCCTGACAACGGTTTTTCTATTAGCTTCCTCGTCAACTGAGGGGCGCAGCTTGGACAGGTGTACCTTCATCTTGATGATGCCGGCTTGCACCTGCACCTCGCCTTTGGCATCGGGTTTGGACAGCACGGTGGCTTTGGTGTTGGTCTGCATGATTTCGACGATGTCGCCGATGTTGACGTCCTGAGGCGACAGGCTTTGAAGCGAGAGGCTGGGGCTTGCAGGGTCAGCCAGGCTGTTCTCAAGGTCCCGCAGACGCCTGGTTAAATCGGCCGGCGCGGCGCCCTGACCTTCTTTTTTGATGGTTTTCAACTCGTCTAAGATGGCGGCAGCTTCGCGCCTGGTTTTTTCCAGCACGCGCCGTGCTTCCTCCCGGGCTTTTCGCTCGGCTTTCTCGCGGTTTTCAGCGAGGCTACGGTAGAGCGATTCGGCTTCATCGCGCAGGCGGACTGTTTCAGCGCGGGCTTCCTCGGCGATTTGCCGCTCCTTTTCCGCTACCTGGCGGTGGTATTCGGCGTTGCTGATGACATCCTCAAACCGGATGCTCTCCTGGCTCATCAGTTGCCTGGCGTCATGGATGAGCGCATCCGGCAGCCCCAGGCGCTTGGATATCTCAAAGGCGTTTGATTTGCCCGGCACCCCGATGGATAGCCGGAAGGTGGGGCGCAGCGTGGACACGTCGAACTCCACGCTAGCGTTTTCCACCCCCGGGGTGGACAGCGCGTAGGCTTTCAGCTCGCTGTAGTGCGTGGTGGCAACCGTGCGGATGGCATGCTTCAACAGCCTGGCCAAGATGGCCTGCGCCAGCGCTGCGCCCTCGGTGGGGTCGGTGCCGGCGCCTAACTCGTCAAACAGCACCAGGTCGTTTGGTTCTACCCGGGACAGGATTTCCACAATGTTAGTCATATGGGAGGAGAACGTGGACAGCGACTGCTCAATGCTTTGCTCGTCGCCGATGTCGGCATAGACTTCGCCAAATACGGCGATCTCAGTGCCTAAATTGCCCGGGATGTGGAGCCCAGCCTGCCCCATCAGGGAGACCAGCCCAACGGTTTTCAGCGTGACGGTTTTGCCGCCGGTATTGGGTCCGGTGATCACCAGCGTTGTAAAATCCTCGCCCATCCATAAATCGCAGGGCACGACAGTTGCCGGGTCCAGCAGGGGGTGGCGTACGCGTACCAGGCGGATTCTGCCCTGCGTGTTGATCTTGGGGGGGATCGCGTTCATGCTTCGTGCCAGCTGGCCTTTGGCGAATACAAAGTCCAGCTGCGCTAAGATGCCGATGTTGGTGTGGATATCGTCCGCGGCCTCGGCGGCTTCTCCCGACAAAGCCAGCAGCACGCGCTCGATTTCCTGATGCTCCATCGCCTGCCATTGCTTCAATTCGTTTCCCAGTTCCACGACGGACAGCGGCTCGATAAACAGCGTCGCGCCGCTGGATGACTGGTCGTGCACCAGGCCGGGGATGTTTTGCCGGTATTCCTGCCTGATGGGGATCACATACCGGCCGTTTCTGACGGTGACGATGGCATCCTGCAGGTATTTGGCATAGGCGGGGCTGCTGATCATGCCCTGCAGCCTGTCGCGCACCCGGTCGTTGCACTGGCGGATATGGCGCCTGATATCAGCCAGCGCTGAACTGGCGTTGTCCGACATCTCGTCCTCGGATAGGATGGCGTCCACGATCCTTCGGAGCAATGGTGTGTTGGGGGCTAATATGCTTGCCATGCTGCGGATCATCGGCGTGTTCTCCCGATCCGTCACCAGGGCGTGTCGGGCAGCTGAAGCGGCGCGCAGCGTTTCTGCGATGTCCAGCAGCGTTCGCATCGACAGCGTCGCACCCTTCTCCGCCATGGTCAGCGCCTGGCGCACATCGCGAAAGGGGATGATGGGGCTGTCGCCCCGGTGCATCAACACCACAAAGGCTTCCTGAGTTTCATCCTGGAGGCGTGCCACGGCTTCGGGCTGGCTGACGGGCACGAGGTTGAGGCACAGCGCGCGCCCCAGGTCGGTCACAGCTGCCTGGGCAAGCTGCTCCCTGATTTTGGTAAACTCCAGCAGGCGGAGCGACTTTTCATTCATGGCGCTGCAACCGGTGCGTCAATGGGCGCGCGGGGGGCCTGCGCCAGCGACTGCCTGAGCCGCCTGTTGTCATCCTGCGCCTTGATCAATTCATCGGCAAACGACAGCATGGCAGCAACAGCCATGTCCTCACGGCCTGCTGTCGGCATGGAAACGGACAGGTCCGCGATGCGCCGGTTGATCAGCGTGATGACGCGGTGCAGGTACTCGACGGTATCCGACGATGAAATGGTATAGGTTTTGCCTGCCACCTGAAAGGTGACAGTGTTTTTTTCCATGGTACCTCCGAATTTACAGCTTTTGAAACGTGTACTGGTGCCCCTGGGTGTCCACGGTGATCGATTGGATGCGGATGGCATGAAGCGGTTTGTCGTTTCTATCCTTGGGGGAGGCGACGATCTGGTCGGCTGTGTCCATGCCTTGTGTCACCTTGCCAAAGGCCGCGTAAGCGCCGTCAAGGTGCGGGGCATCGCTGGTCATGATAAAAAACTGGGATCCGGCGGAATCGTTGCGCGTACTCCTGGCCATGCTGAGCACGCCGTAGGTGTGCTTGAGGTCGTTGCTGAACCCATTTTGTGTAAACTCGCCCTTGATGCAGTAACCCGGGCCGCCGATGCCGGTGCCGGAAGGACAGCCGCCCTGGATCATAAAGCCCGGGATAATGCGGTGAAACACCAGCCCGTTGTAGAACCCTTTTTCTGCCAATTCAATAAAATTCGCCACCGTCTGTGGCGCGATTTCGGGATATAATTCGCCGGACATGCGCTGCCCGCTTTCCATGATGATCGTAAAGGTCGGGTGGAATGTGTCGGTCATGTCATTTCCTCCAAAAAACAGTTTGATAGCATCATGATACCGACCGTGTAAAATTTTGTCAACGCCTACGCCTACGCCTAAGCCTGACGGTACCCACGGTTTATGCATGAATCACTATCCCAAGCACATTGCTTCTTGTTTTCACACTTTACAGTAAATGGCGCAAGCGTGATGCACAAAGATGTGCAGGATTTTTGTCTCTGGCAAGGGGTAAAGGCGAACGCCCGCTGTGCGGGATGAGGCGAGCCGTCAGCCCAATGAGCCACGGAAATTTCAAGCGAGCCACGCGAACGTAGAAATCGACTATGGCGAATTGAGTCTCGTAAACGCAGGTGCAACAACGCTGCTACGCAAAGTGAACAACGACACAGCCGGAGGTAAAAAAGGCGGAAAATGTACCTCATGCCTATCGGGGTAGCATGCAGTAGACACGGTTAATCTCCAGTCCAACCGAAGGGTCTGCCTTCATTCGATTTAAATCTTTGATTGCGATACTGTCCTGGTGAAACACCCATGATGCGTTTGAAGCACTTATAGAAGTATCCGTGGTTAGCAAAACCGCATTCAATGCCGATGTCGCGAATGCTACCATTCGTGTAACGCAGTAGCTGTACGGCGTACTCGATTCGAGTTTTTTCAACAAACTGTGTGGGGGTTATGCCAAGACGGTCCCTACAGGTTCTGGATAAATGAGAAGGAGAACAGAAGGCCAGCTTTTGCATTCTCGAAACCCCTGTCTGAAAGTTTTCGCGCTTTTTCATTTGAGTAATCAGGGTATCGAACCAGTCGGATGTATCTTCAGTGTGGCAACAATGTGGAAGCAGCAAGGTTAGCGCGTTTCGTTCTGCACTGATCATCAAAATCGAATCGACGCTGCTTTTGAAAAAAGTATAGTTCCAGTTCAGAAAATTGAGAATTTCTGCGGGGGCCTGAGAAAAAACAATCCTGTTGGGAAGGTTACGAAGCCCCAGATATCCCATTGCCTGCGTGATGATTAGGGGGAGCACGGCCAGATTCAGAAACAGCAGATTACTGGAAGCGTTGTACAGCGCGTGTGCTGTGCCCTGAGGCATGAAAACTATATCGCCCGCAGTCATTTGGCGGCTCGATCCTTCGGCGTCGTGTATGAGGCTTCCATTAAGAATCACCATAATTTCGTAGAATCCGTCGTGCAAATGCATTTCCCATATCTGATTGCTGGAAATCAGATTGCTGAAAATGCCGGACGGGCTGGTGATATGTTTGTTAGAAGAATGGACAATCACTTGAATGCCTCCGGAAGCAGATTCTGCGTGAGGGCGGAGCTCCCAAGCTCTGAGCCTTGTTCTATGAGGATAGTATCAAAAGTATTATTTCAACGCAAGTTTCTTTTGAGTTTTCGTATAGTTTCCGTATGGAATTGGTGTGAGTTTAGCGTAGCGTGAAAATGTGCTTTCATCCCTATTTGTGCCATTCTATGCGACATGAACTTTAGTATATCAATCCTGCAAAACTAGGTGATACAAGCCTGTTTTACAGTTTTGCACTAAGGATATGGAAACTCAAAGAGTTTTTACACAGAACGCCGTAAAGGAAACGCAAACATATCAATGTAGTATAATAAATACATCAAGACAGAGGAATACTTCCTGGGACTTTTGGATATGATATAAATGAAAGGAAAAAGTTCTAACGGAACGCAAGAAACATGAGGGGAAGCTATGACGCATCGCGAGAGACTATTGCGTGTAATTGCAGGCGAATTGCCGGACAGAGTGCCGGTTGCGCCGGATTTTTCCAATATGATTCCTGCTAAACTGACAGGATTGCCTTATTGGGACTTGTATTTGTATGAGAAAATTCCGATCTGGAAGGCGTACATTGATGCGGCGAAGCACTTCGGCATTGATTCGTTGATGGACGGCTATTGTCCTGTAGAGTTTGATGATATCTATTTGGATAAGCCCGATGAGCGCAAGCGTGCGATTGTGTATCGTTCCGATGAACGTATTGTCACGCAAAGATACCTGAAGCACTTGGACGGCAGAATGGAATGGGATGAAAAGGTGGATGTGTATTATATTGACAATCCGCCAACGGAAGGCTTGCTTCCGGAAAGCATACGGCTTCCAAAGACCCCGGACCGTTGGGAGCTGCTTACGGGTGTATGCGAACAGCCTCAGGGCGAGGCTTTGCTCAAGATAGTTAAGGGGGTGATGGGCGATGCCGGCTTGGTGGGCGTTTTCTCCGGAACAAGCATTCTACTTCATAATGCAGAGGATATCTTCAACTACCATGATGATCCGGCGCCTTTTGAAGAGAAGCGGGACCGAATGCTTGAATACTTCCTGCGCAAACTGGACCGGCTTGCGAGCCTTGCCCCTGATGCCCGACCGGATTTTATTTGTACCGGCGGCTCCGGAACGCTGGTTTTCCAGACGCCGGCAATTTTCATGAATCTAGGCTATCCTATTGTCAAGGCTATCACAAAGAAGGCAAAGGAATATGGATTTCCCACCCATATTCATAGTTGCGGTCCCGAAACAAAGTTGCTGGAGATGTGCGAAGATACTGATCTTACTATTATCGATCCGCTTGAAGTGCCCCCCATGGGCGATTGCAATCTGAAGGATTTAAAGAAGCGTTTCGGCAGCCGCTATGTACTCAAAGGCAATCTGCACACCACGGAAATCATGCTTCGAGGCACGCCCGAGCAGGTTATGGAAGCAAGCCGCAGGGCTATTGAAGATGCGGCGGAGGGTGGAAGGTTTATCCTTTCTACTGGCGACCAGTGCGGCAGAGATACTCCCCATGAAAACATCTTTGCCATGGTTGAGGCAGCTGAGAAATATGGACGGTACAATGTCTGTGTACCAAGGGTGTATTAAAATTACAAATTTGGAAAGAGTTAAATGTTTAATGATTAGTATTTGACACAGTGCAGAATGGATGCTAATATAAATATAATGATGTCACACAAGTGGCATTAAGTGTAAACCAAATTATTTAAGGAGGACAACACTAATGAAGAAAGCCCTGACCCTTCTGATGGCTCTGATGATGTTCATAGCCATCGCCGTTCCTGCCATGGCGGAAGAACCTGTCGAACTGGATCTGTTTGTGTTCCACACCCGTGAGAATCGTGGATCCAGCTCCGAATGCGATACTTTCTGGAAGCGCGTGGATGAATGGAAGGAAGCACATCCCGAAGTCACCATCAAAGAGAGCACCATGGACCAGGCTGACTACCATGTGAAGTGCCAGGCCATGGCAGCTGCAGGAAAGATTGCCGACATGATCTTCGTCAAGGGTTCCTGGTTCACCACCTTTGTTGAGAATGAGCTGTTGCTACCCTTGTCTGAGATAATCGAAGCCTACGAGCACAAGGATGCATGGCGTTCGGGTATCTTCGATGCAGGTATCCGTGATGGCGTGATTTATGGCATTCCGAACCAGTTCGCCACCACCTCTTTGGTGTATTACAACGCCAAGATGTTCGAGGAGATCGGCTACGATCATTTTCCCATCACCTGGGACGAGTTCTTTGATGCCGCTGCCAAGTTCGAAGAAAAAGGCATTGACATGGTTGCACTGGGCAACAAGGACAAGTGGCCTGCAGAAAGCTGCATCCTGAGCGCTCTGGGTCACAGATTCACCGGCTTGGATTGGACCAACTCCATCATCGCTAAGGACGGCGAAGCCAAGTTCACCGATCAGGCTTTTATTGACGCCCTGGCTCTGCTGCAGAGAATGTCTACCGAAGGCTTACTAAATGCTGATTACAACACTATCACCAACGGGCAAGCTCAGGCTTATGTTTATAACGGCAAGGCTGCCTGTACCTTTGAAGGTTTCTGGGCAGTTGCTTCCTTCAATGCAGAAGGTGATCCCGCGGTCATGGAGAACATTGAAGTTGCCCTGATGCCCACCATTGACGGCACCAACACTAATTCAACTTCCGGCGGCGCTGGCTGGTACATGGGTCTGTCCAGCGGTCTGGAAGGCGCCAAGAAGGATGCGGCTCTGGATTTCCTGTTCTATGTCTATGGCATTGGCTACTCCGAGGATCTGTCCGGCAACTACGGCGATTTAGCCCCCATGGTGGTAGAAGTTGCCGACACTTCCACCCTGCCACCGCTGACTGTCAAAGCTCTGGCTTGCCTGGACGGTGTTGTCTTCACTCCCATCTATGACATCCTGATGGAGGGCTCCGTCATTGACGTCATGAACGCAGGCTTGCAGGAGCTGCTCAACGGCACCAAGACCCCTGAGGACTTAGCTGCTGAAATCCAATTCGAGCAGGATATGCTGTAAGAAAAGATCGTCAGCGCTTCTGTGAGGATATCCGCTGATATTTAATCATTGGACAGGTTCCGGTTCAGCTTCCGTTGGCTGGAACCTGTTCTAAATCAAAACATTCCATCCGGGAAGGAGGTTTCCTTACATGCGAAGCGCCATCCGCCCGTCCAAACGGACATTCTTTTTTTATCTGACCCCTCCAACTTTTCTGTACGCTTTTACTACGTTCCTGCCCATTGCATTTGCTGTTTACTATGGTTTCTTCAACTGGAAGGGCGGCAAAAAGATGACCTTCATCGGTTTGAAGAACTATCAAATGCTTTTTAACGATGCCGGTTTCTGGAATGCTTTCCAGAACAACATCTACTTGGTTGTAGCCTGTCTGATCGGACAGATCGGCCTCGCCCTGCTTTTTGCAATCCTTCTGAATTCCCGCTTTGTAAAATTCAAAGGAATCCACCGCACTGTCAGCTACTTTCCCGTTACAATCTCTGCTGTCGTAGTTGGTTTTGTATGGAGTATGATTTATGATTATAATTATGGCTTGCTGAACAATCTCCTGTGTTTGGCTGGACAGGAGCATTTGATGCGGGCTTGGTTGAATGATGCGAGAAACGTTATGCTCTATGCAACAATTCCACTAATTTGGCAGTATATCGGCTATTATATGATTATCTTGCTGTCTGCAATTGCTGCAATCGACACTCAGATTTTCGAAATGGCGGAAATTGACGGCGCAAGTGGATGGAGAAAAGCGATTCATATTACGATTCCGCTGCTTAAAAATACATTGCTGGTGTGTGTTACGCTGTGTATCTCCGGCAACATGAAGGCATTTGATCACATCTATACCCTAACTGCTGGCGGTCCCGGTACAGCGAGTAACGTTGTGGCTTACTATGCCTATAATTCGTCCTTTATCCGCTACAAAATGGGCTATGGCAACGCCATGTCCATCATGATTCTGATTCTGTCCATGATTCTGATTGTTGGCAGTAGGTTTATCGTTTCCAGATTCACTTCGAAGGAGGTGATCTGATCATGCGCAAAAACCGACGCAAAATCAAGCGTGAGTCCTATCAGTCTTTGAGTGTTGCCCAGCGATTCCGTCTCACGACTTCCTCAGTACTGGGAAACGGAATTCTGGCTATTTTTTCTGCTACCTGTATTTACCCGATCATCTGGCTGTTTTATTCCTCTCTGAAGACCCAGGCTGAATTCTCCACCAATCCGCTGGCATTTCCTGCTTCTCCCAGCTTCCTCCACTATCATACTGTGCTGTTTGAAACCGAGATGTACAAGTGGATGATCAATACCGTGCGTACAACGGCTATTTCCCTGGTGCTGATCATTCTGCTCAGCTTCATCGTAGGTTACTTCCTGTCGAGATTCAGCTTCAAGGGGCGCAACCTCATGTATGGTTTTTATATGCTGGGCGTTTTGATGCCTATGCATGCCCTGATGATCCCCATGTATATCCAGTTTCACTCGTTGAAGCTGGATAACCAGTGGTTTTCGCTGGTTATTCCCTATGTCAGCTTCGGCTTGACCATTGGTGTATTCCTGGTGGAGAGCGCCATGCATAGCGTGCCCATTGAACTGGAAGAGGCTGCTGCCATCGACGGTGCAAGCTTCCATCACACGATGTTCAGAATCGTGATGCCCATTGCAAAGCCAGTTCTGGTCACGATCGGTATCATTCAGTTCTTTGCCTGCTGGAACGAGTTTTCCTTTGCTCTGATTCTGATTAGTGACGACAGTTTGAAGACCATTCCTGTCGGTCTTACGATGTTCAAGGGAGCCTACCAAACTGAGTATCCCAAGATGATGACTGGCATGTTTATGGCAATGCTGCCGGCAATGGTTCTGTATTTCAGCTTTTCCGGCAAGATCATCCAGGGTATGGTTGCTGGTGCAGTGAAGGGTTAAACGGATCGAATAAAAAACATAAGAAGTCTAAAAGGAGGATTATTATGAAGACTCTTTGTCTGAATCGGAATTGGCGCTTACACGAAGCGCCGATGGCATGGAGAAAGGATGCTTTGAATCGTGTATTGGATTCCAAGGAGGGCTGGATGCCATGCGAACTGCCCTGCGATATCCATATGCCTCTCGAGGAGGCTGGCATTATCCGCGATGTTACGAAAGCGGATTACTGTTATGAAGCGGAATGGACAGAGCATCGCTCCTGGTGGTTTGTCAATGACTTTGAGGCAACTGAGGAAGATGTTGCTTCCGACGTGATTGAGCTAACGCTGGAGTCGCTGGATGGCTATGCGGATATTTTTTTCAACGGAGTATGGATCGGCAGCCATATCAGCGCGCATTATCCCTTCTTCCGTGGAATCAAGAATCATCTGCGTGTTGGCAAGAACCAGCTGACGGTGCGCATGACCACGGGTATGGAATCTGTAAGCGATGACTTGATGTCCGAAATCAATTGGGCTGTCTGTACCGAGGAAAACAACAACTGCACGGATCGTAGTGACAAACGGCGCGGCTGCATGCGCAAGCCTCAGTATGTGGTTGGCTGGGACTGGGGTCCTAAGGCAATTACCTGCGGCATTGTGAAGAATGCATACATCCGCTGCTACAATAAGGTTGCCATTCGTGCGGTACATATGTATACTACCGAGATCATGGAAAATGCGGTCAATGTGCATCTGACCGCCGAGCTGGATCAGCTGAACGTTATTTCCACCCGCGATTGTGATTTCAAGCTCACCATGAGCCTTGAGGACCAGGAGTGGACGTTTGAAAAGAAGGATGTTCTGCTCACTTCCGGCCTCAATTATCTGGATATGGATATCGTGCTGCCCGATGCCAAGCTCTGGTGGCCTGCCGGATACGGCGATCAACCACTGTATAACGTCAAGGTGTCGGTCGACTGCGAAGGTATCGTAACAGAATATCCTGAATTTGAGCTGGGTCTTCGTACGGTGGAACTGGACACCAGCCGTGTGGATGAAAAAAGCCGTAATTTCTTCCTGGTAATCAACGGTGTGCGCGTATTCTGCAAAGGTGGCAACTGGATTCCCTCAGATTCCATTTATGCCCGTGTGACCGATCAAAAGTATATAACGCTGATTGATGAGGCAAAGGAAGCTGGATTCAACACGCTGCGCATCTGGGGCGGCGGCATCTATGAGCGGGATGTGTTTTACAGACACTGTGATCGTCAGGGGTTGCTCATTTGGCATGATTTCATGTTTGGCTGTGCCTCTTATCCGGATCATCTGGATTGGTTCATGAATGAGGTTAAACGTGAAATGCGCTATCAGACGCGTCGACTCAGGAATCACGCATGTATGGCATTGTGGTGCGGCAACAATGAAAATCACTGGATTTTTAACAAGGTTAATAATCCGCACTGGGGTTTGGAACACAGCTATGAATACCAGTATGGTCTGCGTACTGCGAATGAAGCGGCAAAGGTAGCTGTGCGCGAAAACTGCAGCGAGATTCCGTACTGGAATTCTTCGCCCTACGGCGGTGAACTTCCCAACGACGAAACCTGTGGCGATACGCACCATTGGGGGCAGTGTACTATGAATCCCAACATGGCGAAGCGCATTGAGCCTAAAGAATATGATAAGGTGCTTTCCCGCTTTGTCACCGAATATGGATATGTTGGCCCCTGCTGTAAGGAATCTATTGCTGAATTCTTTGATGGTAACGAAATTGACCGCAACAGCAAGATCTGGAGGCTTCATAACAACACCTTCGAGAAGGATACTGTGTTGGCTGGTATCGAAAAGCATTATCTCGATCAAGCTGCCGATCTGAATCTGGATGATTACATCCTGTATGCTGGCATGGTACAATCCATGATGCTGGAGTATTCTCTGGAAGCCATCCGTTTCAAGAATTTCTGCGGCGGTGGTTTGTTCTGGATGTACAACGATACCTGGTGTGAGGTTGGCTGGACCATCATCGACTACTATCTGCGCCGTAAAATTTCCTTCTATGGCGTAAAGCGCGCTTTTGCACCCGTAAAGCTGAGTCTGCGCATGGTGGGAGGCAAGGTTCGTGTACAAGGCTGCAACGACACTTCGGAGGATATCGTGCTGAATGCAAAAGTTGGTTATGTTGCCTTCGATGGCTCTGGAGACCGCACCGAAAAGCACGAGTTTGTTCTGAAGGCTCAGAGCCGCGTCTATCTGGGTGACTTCGACCTGCCTGAAGGCGATTATACCACCGGTACCTTCATGGTGATCCCTGAGAACGATGTATGTGTACCCGGTGTTTTGCGTGTGCACGATACCCGCTGTCTCCGGTATGCCGGCGCGAAGCCTAAGGTTCTCGGCGTTGAGAAGTACGAGGGTGGCATGACGGTTATCCTGACTGCCGATGCCTATATCCATGGTGTGCATCTTAAGGGCAACTATCCGATGTCCGACAATTATTTCGATCTGGTTCCCGGACAGGTTAAGAAGGTTGATATTAAGTGTGACCGTGTCGAAGGTATAGAATGGTGCACAGTACTTTGATCGTTTTGATGCATTAATTCCTTAAATAGGATGAATCCCCCACACTGTTGCGATGAAAGTGTGGGGGATTCTAATTGGGTTATTCGTTTGCCTTTGTTTCCTCGGTGGCGGGGATGCCCGCTATTGCGATGCGGCGCTCGGCTTTCTGCGGCTCCTGCTGCAGCTTGGGCAGGTTCACCGTCAGCACGCCGTTGCTGTACTCGGCCTTGATGTCATCCTGGCAGATGCCTTCCAGGGTGAAGCTGCGTTCCATGTGGCCGCAGCGGCGCTCCCTGTAGCAATAGGCGCCCTGCTGTTCGTCCGCTTCCTGGTTCATGGTGGCGCTGATTTTCAATACATCGTCGTTCACCGTCAGGTTGATCTGGTCTTCCTTGACGCCGGGCAGTTCGGCTTCGATGACGTACTGGTTGTCCAGCTCCTTGATGTCAACCCGGAATCCGGCGTTGCCCACCATATCGCTCATGTCGAAGAAAGAGCGGAAAAAGCTGTCGTTGAGGAAGTTGCTCATCTGTCTGGCAGGGGATAAGTTGCGGTTTCTTCTGTAAGGTATCATTGTAAACATGGTATTTCCTCCTTTGTTGATGCTTAGCTTCTTTGTTTTGCTGTGCCGGTGTCACCCGGCATATACATCATAACATGAAGGTCAAAGATAGTCAAACTGCTAAAAAGACGAATTTGGTCAGAAATGGCTTAAAAAGACCATTAACGTTATTTTCCTCCTGATTTATTAATATTGCTCACTATTTTGCGTGTTTTCGGAGCGGGCTGAACCCGCTTCGTGAATGACGAATTGTTCGGCTTTTGCAAGCGATGCCGGGCTTTCGGCCGCTCCGCGCGCGAAGTCGTTTCGCCCGCCGCCTCTGACGCCGGCTTGTTGGATGACTTTCCGCATATCCAGGTCAACATCGGCTGAACGCGCGAAAACCACCGTATAGCCTGTTTCTGCCGCGGCTGCCAGCAGGGCGATCACGCCCGGACTGGCTGTCAGGTGTGCTGCTGCGCTGCCCAGGGAGTCCATGTCGGCGTCGTTAAGCTCGGCTGCCGCCAATTTCCAGCCCCGGGGCAGCGGCTGCGCACTTAACAGGCATCGGTCTGCCTGCGCCAGCACGGAGGCTTTCTTCATTTGCGCAAGCTCGGCCCGCAGGTTCGCCATGTTGGCTACCATTTTTGACGTTGCGTCTGCGAGGGCTTCCGGGGAGCTGGACAGCAGCCTGCCCGCCTGCACCGCCGTGTTATACAAAGCATGAAAGTACCGCACTGTGCGCATGCCGCAGACAAAGCTGACGCGCATTTTGCCCCTGGCTGGCTGCGTATCCAGCACCTTCAGCTGGCCGGCTTGCCCGGTGGTGGCGGGGTGCGTACCGCCGCAGGCAACCATTTCAATGCCACCGACATCGACGATGCGTACGTTATTCACTGCAGGCGGCGGTTTGCGCAGTGGCAGGCGCTGCAGCTCCTGGGCATCCGGAAACCAGCATTTTACTGCTAAGTTCTGCTGCAGGCGCCCGTTCACGGTTTCTTCCAGGGTCAACACTTCGGCTTCAGTTAGGCGCAGGCGTTTATCCGGCATCGTCACATCGATGGTGGAGGTGCTGGCGCCCATATGCAGCCCAATGGTATACCCGCCCAGCAGCTCGTGGATGGCGCCTGCTAAGACATGCTCGCCAAGGTGCTGCTGCATGTGGTCGAAGCGGCGCGGCCAGTCGATTTCGCCGTGGACTGCGCTGCCTTCCGGCAACGGCATGCCGATGGTATGCCAGACGTTGCCGTCGGCGTCCGCCGCCACATCGGTGACGGCATGGCGGTTGGCACCGGCTATCAGCACCCCCGTATCGTGGGGCTGGCCACCGGAGGTGGGGTAAAAGGCAGTTCGGTTCAGCAGCACACGGTGCTGCCCATCCTGCGCCTGGCAGCGCAGCACAATGGCGTCAAAGGCGGTCAGGTAGGCATCGTCATAATACAGGCGTTCAGTCATGGCGTCCTCGCTTTCATCACCATCCTACACCAGGATGGGGCATTGCGCAAACATTGATTTTGTGCATGGCAGTGGATAACCGGTGGCAAACGTGACATGATAGCGATGCAACGCATTGTTTCAGCGATAATGATATGGAGGATACCCGCAGTGAAAACGTTCATGTCAGAGGATTTTCTGCTCAGCACGCCGACTGCTCGTCGCTTGTATCACGAGGTGACCGAGGGCGTGCCCATCATCGACTATCATTGCCTCCCGCCGCCGGCAGATATCGCCAATGACATCAAATTCCGCAACATCGGCCACCTGTTTTTAGGCGGCGACCATTATAAGTGGCGCGCCATGGCGGCCTATGGCTTTGACAACGAGTTTATCCGAACCTCGGATGACTATGAGCGCTTTTTGGCCTATGCCAAAGCCATGCCGATGATGATCGGCAACCCTCTGCACCACTGGACCCACCTGGAGCTGAAGCGCGTATTCGGCATCACGGACATATTGAGCGAAAAAACCGCCCAAGCCGTATGGGACAGAACGTCTGCCCTGCTGGCTACTGACGAATACAGCGCGAAAAACCTGATCCGCCGCTTCAACGTGGAGGTGATCTGCACCACCGACGATCCCATTGATGACCTGCGGCACCACCAGCAGCTGGCGAAGGACCAAAACCTGGGCTTCCGCGTGCTGCCCGCTTTCCGGCCAGACAAGGCGCTGAAAGCCGGTCAGCAGGGCTTTGGCGACTATATCGGCTGCCATTCAATCGACTGCTGATGTAATCAAAGCGCTGGACAAGCGCATTCAATACTTCCACGACAATGGCGCGCGCGTATCCGACCATGGCCTGGACATGGTGCCTTTTGTAGAACCCGATAGAACGCTTGCCGATAAGGCGCTGCAGGACGGCATGGCTGGCAAAAGCGTCGATCCTCTGCACCTGGAGCACTACCAGACGGCAGTGCTGGTAGCGCTGGGCAAATTGTATCATGACCGCGGCTGGGCACAGCAATACCATATGAATGCCATCCGCAACAACAACACCCGCCTGTTCAAGGCCTTCGGCTCCGATACCGGCGTGGATAGCATCACCGACATCCCAGTGGCAGAAAAGCTGCTGGCCCTGATGGACGCGCAGGATGCTGCGGGGCATCTACCCAAAACCATCCTGTACAGCCTGAACCCGGCAGCTAATTACATCCTGGATACGGCGGCAGGCTGCTTCCAGGGCGGCACACCCGGCAAGGTGCAGTTTGGCAGCGCCTGGTGGTTCTTAGACCAGCTGGACGGCATGCGTGATCAGATGAGGACGTTGGCATCCGTCGGACTGATCAGCAACTTCATCGGTATGCTGACGGACTCCCGTTCAATGATCAGCTATCCCCGGCATGATTACTTCCGCCGCATTGTCTGCGACTTGATAGGCGGCTGGGTGGAAAACGGCAAATACCCCGACGACCGGGAAACCCTGGATGCCATTATCCGCGGCATATGCTATGAAAACGCGGTGAAATACTTCAATTTCTGATTTGATAACAGATAACTGCCCTTCGGCTTGCTGCCGTTGCGATGATATCACCGCGCGCAGCCGGAAGGCAGTTAGTTTTTGGTTGTGTTTCAGCGGCTTGCCAGTGCCTGGCGGGCATAGAGCGCCGCTTGCCGGCGATGGGTTTTGGCCCGGTGGTTTTCCATTTTTGCCAGCAGGCACAGCGCCCGGGCATCCTGTTTTTCATCAAGATAGCTAACGATAGATCATCCTGTCCCGTCCTTGTCGTTTGGCACGATAGAGGTTTTTGTCAGCGGCTTCTATAAAATTTGAATAAGAGATCCCCTTAACATAATTGCTGAGTCCACCGGAAAGTGTGACCGGCTTACCATGGCTCCACGCATGTGTTCTTACATGATCGCCAAGCGCCTGCACGATGGGCAGTGCTTCCCTCGGGGTTTTTCCTGGAAACAGCACCAAAAACTCTTCTCCGCCATAACGGCCGAAAAGCTCTTCTTCTGTCAGACTGGCCTTCATGATCTGTGCAATATTGAATAGTACTTCATCACCATACTCATGCCCGTAGGTATCGTTTATTTCCTTAAAATGGTCAATGTCCAGGATGCAAAGCGTCAGTCGCGAACCTGTCTCGTATGCCCGGCGCATTTCCTCGTCGATGCTTGCTGATAGGAAACGGCGATTATATAAACCGGTCAGGTCATCGGTCAGCGAGAGGTACTCCAGGCGACGCACCAAGCGCGTTTTTTCATCCCGCACCCTCGCATAATGTTCCATCACCGTATAAGCAAGAATGGAATTGACTAAGAGGCTCATGGTCACACCAAACGCCAAATCTGAATAGTGTTCTGTACGGGTAGAATAAGGTATGATGATATCAGGGAAATGGTATTCTAGCGCGATAAAGGCAACCAACATAATTGCTTCCATGGTTAGCATACAGGTGCGCACTGCTCCTTTGAAAACGAGAGCTATGCACAGACCGCCCGTGAGCATAAGAGGGACAGTGGAGCCGGTAGCACCACCGATTGTAAACCATAGAAAAGGAATCAACAAAAACACGGAGGAGCCTATGACAATCACGGCAGCTCCGTACCAACGCTTTTTGATTACGCTATATAAAACGCATGAAAGGGTTAACATGAGGTACGACACGAACACCGGCAACGTAAACATGCCAAGTCCCTTTAACATATTATAACCGAGTCCGAATATGGACATAAAAACACCAGCGCCGGCAGTGTATAAAAACACAAGGTGATCCAGCGGAAGCTCCTTATAATAGATTTGTCGAAGCGTTCTTTTGAGTAAACGGAATGTTGTTTGCACAGCATTGCCTTTTTCATCTTCTGTTTTTTCAAAGTTGTCCTGCAATTCCATCATCTCCTCATTATCAAGGCTAATTAGATCAAAAAAGAGGTCAATTTCCAGCGGTCAATAACATATTTTCTATGGTTATAGAAATTTTAAGTCCTTGGCAAATAAATACAAAATGACCAAACCGGTCTGAGTGCACTGCGCATTTATGCCGGCATGAAAACCGTAAATGTACAAGTCCAACACATTACCAGCTACGTGTCATGTAGGAATTATCCGGCTGACTCGAACCGCCGGCCTGCTGATTAGAATCAGCTGCTCTCCAACTGAGACACGGTAGAACTCACATTACCACATCATACGTATTTCAGTCAAAGGATAATTTTAGAGCAAATTCACTTATCATGTCGCAGTTGCAGACTTGTCTTTTTGCCTCTGGCTGTGTCGCTGTTCACTTGACGTAGCGCTGCTACGCCTGCGTTCACGCTCCTTGCCAGCGACAAAAATCCTGCGCTGCTTTGTGCGCCATGATGGCGTAATTTGCTCTAAATTGCAGATGCTTTTATAGCAAGCCGGGCTTCTATCTTTTTCCTGAGTTATGCACTTCAAGCACATAAAACATCGTCAAGATACTGTAATTTACAATGTTTAGCAGTGTTTATTGACAGCTAAAATGTGAGCAATATGACGGATATGAGCCATGTAAACGTTGAAACTTTCGACAATAAGAGAATAAAAATCCCTTGAAAGTTCTATTTTTCAAGGGCTTTTCACGTGGTGCGCCTTCAGGGACTCGAACCCGGGACACCCTGATTAAGAGTCAGGTGCTCTACCAACTGAGCTAAAGGCGCGCGTGGAGCGGGTGATGGGAATCGAACCCACGTAGCCAGCTTGGAAGGCTGGAGCTCTGCCATTGAGCTACACCCGCAGGGTCCGATTGGATCTCCGGCACGCTCGCGTACCGGAGACCATGCGCGGGACAATCCGCCTTGTGGAGCGGTAGACGAGACTCGGACTCGCGACCTCAACCTTGGCAAGGTTGCGCTCTACCAACTGAGCTACTACCGCATCACCGGGTGGTGCGGACGAAGAGACTTGAACTCTTACGCCGTTAGGCACCAGATCCTAAGTCTGGCGCGTCTGCCGTTCCGCCACGTCCGCACGGCTTCTGCTGCAACCGTTCAGGCGTTTCTGCATCGGCCGGCTTCATCTGCCGACGTTTCATGCCCGGGCACGAAAAACGTTACTTGTCCATTGTAGGGAGGCAAATCCAGTTTGTCAAGGGGAAATTTTAGATTATTTTTTAGGCCCGAATAAAGCAAAAAACCCATGTCCTGTATAGGAATCCTGGGTTTTGTGGTGACCCATCCGCGACTCGAACGCGGGACACCTTGATTAAAAGTCAAGTGCTCTGCCGACTGAGCTAATGGGTCGGGCTGCTGTTACGGTCAGGCTTTTACCGCGCCGGCAAGTGGCATCATAGCATGTATCGGCAGGCGGGTCAAGGAAAACTTACAATATAGTTTTGCCAACAGCCTTGAGTTATCAAGGATAATTCGGTATAATTGTTACAGACTGAACAATGAACGGAGGTAATCATATGAAATCCATTCCCATTAAGCTGAGTTTTGCGGAAGAGGTCAAGACATTTGTCAATGTTGTCAATCGCTACAAGTACGATATGGACCTGAGGGCGGGGCGCCACGTGGTGGATGCCAAGTCTATCCTGGGCATCTTCTCGCTGGACCTGAGCAAGCCCGTATCTCTGGAAGTATACGCGGATGAATGCGATGACTTGCTCAAAGACCTTGAGCCTTTTGTGCTGTGAGCGGCAGCACGGAAGCCCCGGTGCGGGTATGTGATGCGCACTGTGACACGCTGTTCAGCCTGCTGACCAGCCCGGACCGCTCCAACGACGTGACGCTGGAGCGCCTGAAAGCAGGCGGCGTCAGCGTGCAGACCATGGCCATGTACGTGGGCGCCGCGGCGGACATCGACACCATCGGCCGGCGTTTCGACGGCATGCTGCAGATATTAGAGCGTCTCAAAGAAGAGGGCTGGCATCAACTTGACGACCCCGCCCTGGCCAAGGCGGGCGAACCGGCAGTGATGCTGTCCATTGAAGGCTGCGAGGTGTTTGCCAGGGGCCTGGGCACGATTGAGGAATACCGCCGCAAGGGCGTCCGGATGGCTGCGGTAACCTGGAACCATGTCAACGCCCTGGGTACGCCCCATTGCCATGACGCCACTACGGGGCTGACGGCATACGGCCTGGACGCCGTCAAAGAAATGCAGCGCCTGGGCATTGCCGTTGACATATCCCATTTGAATGAAGCCGGCTTCTATGACATTCTGAACAAAACACATCAGCCGCCGATGGCGTCGCACTCCTGTGCGCGCGCCTTGTGCGACCATACCCGCAACCTGACCGACAGGCAGCTGAAGGACCTGTTCGGTGCCGGTGGGTTTGTCGGCATCAACTTCTTTCCCACGTTTCTGATTGAGAAAGGCCCCTGCACCGTCGACACGGTGATCGACCACATCGACCACATGTACGGGCTGGGCGGTGAAGGCAAAGTCGGCTTTGGATCGGACTTTGACGGCATCGATAGCAAACCTGAAGGGCTGGATAATCCAGCGGATTTTCCTGCATTGATTGAACGCCTCAGGCAGCGCGGGTTTGGGCAGGACGCCGTCCGAGACATTGCCGGTGAAGCATTTATACAGTACTTCAGCAGGATTGGCTGACAGCGCTACGGCTGCAGACGATCTCCTATGAGCTGCGCCTTGTATTTTGTTACCAGAAATGCTGGGTCGTAGCTTAGTTTGGCGCGCCGCAAGCCCTCGTCCCCGGCATCGTCTTCGCGGTTGATGTAGGGATAGGAGGCGCAGTTGGTTTCGGCGAATTCACGGTTAATCATTTGGTAGGCGCCGGCGTACTCCGCCAGCGCTTTTTCAATGTGCACCAGGTAGGTGGTGTCGTTCAGCGGCTCGCCCATGGTGAAGGCAACGGCTTTTCCTCCCACGCGCAGCAAGCCGCCTGTCAGGCCTAGTTCAAAGAAATGGTTCAGTGCCAGGTCTACGGCAATGGCTTCCATTTCGAGGCTTTCGTTGATATAGATGGCGTTCTCCTCCTGCCAGGCAGGCTCCATGCCGCGCGCCTCGCCGATGTTTTGGGGCGTGATGGGTTCGTATGCCCAGTCGCGGTAGGTGACCATGAAATGGTTCAGGTGGTTTCTTTTGCTGCTGAGCTTGCGGCCCTTGAGGGTAATCAGGTTTTCTGAAGCATACACATAATCATACTCATCGCGGTTGGCAGTAAACTCAAACTGGTTGGGGTATGCCTGTTCCAGCCGCGCCTTATCTTCCTCCAAGACAACGTTGAACCGTAGCGGCACACCACGGGCTGCCGCATCGCGGTACAGCGTCTCCACCACCGGCTCAATGGGTCCGGGGCTATCCGGAAACAGGTAGGAGGGGTTGTCAGGGTCGGAGAGCACGATCAGCCTGCCGCAGCTTTCAACGGCTCTCAGCTTGAACGCGTGTTGCCATATGAAGATGGATGTAAAGTTGTACTCAAGGGAAGCACGGCGGGATTGTGTCAGACAGCTTGTGATCCAGGCGCGGTCGGTGATGTCGATGGCTTTGAACGGCAGGAGAGATATAAAGATCACCCTTCTTTCAGCGCAGCGTTGTGCCGGCATATTCCTGTGTACCGGCTCTGCAAAGAAGAGTATACCACAAAGTGTGGATGCTGGGCGGTTTGTACTCAATTTTTCTATGGCGATATGCCCGATGGCAAAAATGTGGTAGAATGCAGGTAGGACGTAGGCAGACGCCCGCATTTTTCAAAAAGGAGATAACCCATGCTGTCATTGCAACACATCACATGGTCCCTGCCCGAAGGCAGGGAGATTGTCAACGATATATCTGTCGATATCCCCGACGGCAAGTTGATTGTGATCACAGGCCCTAACGGCAGTGGCAAAACCACCCTGGCCAAGATCATCGCCGGTCTCATCCGGCAAAATGAAGGAACCATCTGTCTGGATGGCCGCGACATATCGGACATGGACGTCACCCGGCGCGCCAAGGCGGGCATCAGCTATGGCTTTCAACAGCCTGTTCGCTTCAAGGGCATCACGGTTCGCGATCTGATGGAGATGTCCGCCAACCGGACACTGACCATGGACGAGCTGTGCAGCCTGCTGGGCAAAGTCGGCCTGTGTACGGTGGACTATGTCGACCGCGAGGTGGATGGCAGCCTGTCGGGCGGGGAAATCAAACGCGTCGAAATCGCCAGTGTGCTGGCCAGGGGCACCCGGCTGTCCATATTCGACGAGCCGGAAGCCGGCATCGACCTGTGGAGTTTCAACGGCTTGATCAGCGCGTTTGAAGCCCTCAAGGAAAGCCGGCATGCCATGATCATTATATCGCACCAGGAGCGCATCATCGATATTGCCGATGACATCATGGTGATGGCTGAGGGCAGCATCCGGCTGTACGGACCCCGGGATGAGGTGCAACCCCTGCTGCTGGAAAGCGACGTTGCGGGCTACTGCCCCGTGGGCAGAAAGGAGCCCGCATGAACCGCATCACGGAAGACCTGCTCAGCCTCGTCACCGACTATCAGGGCAAGTTCACAGGTGCCTACAACATCCGCGTGGACGGAGGTTGCGCCGGCCGCGCTTCAACAGAAAACATCAAAATCGTGCCGCACAGCGAAGGAAAGCCCGGTATCGAAGTGCATGTTGCGCCCGGCACAAAGGGGGAAAGGGTATACATTCCTGCCTGTGTTACCAAAGGCAGCATACACGATTTGACCTATAACGACTTTTACATCGGCGAAGGCGCCGATATTGTCATCGTAGCCGGCTGCGGCATCCACTCCGATGACGAGGAGGAATCGTTTCACCACGGCATCCATCGCTTCATGATTGGGCGTGACGCGCGCGTCACATACGAGGAAAAACATGTTGGCACAGGCAGCGGCAAAGGCGCGAAACGCATCGACCCGATCACTGAGGCAACGCTGGAAGAAGGCGCGTCGTTCACCATCGACACCATCCAGCTGGGCGGCGTCAACAGCACGGTGCGCCATACTACCGCGGCGTTAAAAGCGCGTGCCAGGCTGGTGGTGCGCGAGCGATTGTTGACCGACCATGATGAAACCGCCGAAACCAATTTCACCGTCTCCCTTGATGGCGAGGACGCAGGCGCTGATTTGGTGTCCCGCTCGGTGGCTAAAGGTCGCTCCAGGCAGCGCTTTATGTCCAGAATGATCGGCAATGCCCGCTGCAGCGGGCATTCCGAGTGCGACGCAATCCTGGCGGACAAGGCTGTGGTTACCGCTGCGCCTATCATCGACGCCAACAGCCAGGACGCTTCGCTGATTCACGAGGCTGCCATCGGAAAAATAGCCGGCGAACAGATCCTCAAGCTGCAAACCCTGGGCATGACAGAGGAGGAGGCGGTAAGCCGCATCATCCAGGGGTTCCTGAAGTAGGATTGAATCTGGGAATTACTTCGTTGTCATAACAGTGAATACATACTGAGAGGCTGCGCATGAACATTGAGGAAATCGATAAAAATCTGCGTGTAGCTGCCGGGGTGGACGAAAGCGACATCCTGTGGCGCAATGCCAGGGACACTGTTTTTTCGCTGCACGGTTTGTACCAACCGCGCGAACAGGAGCTTTTTATGCGCATGGACCCGAAGGCAGCCCAAGCTGCAAACATGGGTGTTGCGCAGCTCAATTTCAATACAGCTGGCGGTCGCCTGCGGTTTGCAACCGATTCCGCCTATGTTGCCCTGCATGCGGAGATGGATGAAGTAAGCTGGATGCCGCATATGACGCTGTGCGGCAGCGCCGGATTCGACATGTACGTGAATGGAATGTACAACAACACCTTCATCCCTCCACCGCACATGCGGCAGGGGTATTGTGCAATATATCGGTTCCTCGATGACGGCATGCGCGAAGTGTGCATCAACTTCCCGCTGTACAATGGGATGCGCGCGCTGTATGTTGGGCTGCAGGAAGGCGCGCAGGTATTGCCGCCTCAGCCTTATGCCCTTAATGAGCCGGTTGTCTATTACGGTTCGTCCATCACGCAGGGTGGGTGTGCGTCCCGCCCCGGCAACAGCTACCCGGCGATCATCTCCCAGCGGATGGATTTGGACCATATCAACCTGGGTTTTTCCGGCTCCGCCCGGGGTGAGGAATCCGTTTGCGACTATATTAAGCAGCTGAGCATGTGCGCGTTTGTTTATGATTATGATCACAACGCGCCCACGGCGGCCCATCTACGCGCAACGCATGAGCCTTTTTTCCTGCGCCTGCGTGAGGCACAACCCGAGCTGCCCATGGTCATGGTCACCATGCCAAGCGATGTGTTGCCCGAATCCGCAGAACGCCGCGATATCATCCGAACGACCTATGAAAATGCCGTTGCTCGTGGCGACCGCCATGCATACTACATCGACGGCAGGGAACTGTTTGGTACCGAAGGTCGCGACGCCTGCACGGTGGATGGCGTGCATCCCAACGACCTGGGGTTCTATCGGATGGCACAGCGGATTGAGCGCGAAATCAGGCTGGCATTATCCGGTTAACGTATTACTTTGGCGGCCTCGCGCTGTTGATTTTTTCGACAAACAGCCTGCCCGTTGCCGATAGCAGCCGCAGACATTCCGGCCAGAGGGCGCGGGGAAACACGGCCAGGGTGTTGAAGGTTTCAAAGCTGAGTACACCCTGATAATTCGCTTCGCCCAGGGCACTGCAAAACCGGTTCCAGTCCTGCTTACCCATGTAGGGGTGCATGTGGATATCCGACAACCCGTCGTTGTCATGCACGTGCAGCGTTTCGATGCGGTCGCCCAGTATGTGGATGATTTTCCGGATGTCATAGCCTGTCAACAGCGCGTGGCCGACATCCAGGCAGAAAGCAAACAGCCGCTCTCCCGCGATGTCATTGAGCGCATCGATGTAGCGGCAGGCTTCGTGCGGGTCGGCACAGGCAGCGCCGATCATCAGGTTCCGGTGGCTGGTAAACATGTTTTCCAGGCAGCAGATCACTTTGTATTTCTTCAGCGCGGGAATCAGCGAGGTATACAGCCTGATGTTCAGGTCCCACTCTTCCTCGAGGCGCGCGTCCTGGGGGTATTGCGGGGTGGCGGGGTGCACGATGGCATGGCGCGCACCCAGCGTGGCGGCGGCGCAGATGCTCATGCCCAGCGCCTGCATGACGCTTTCAAAAGCTGATTCGTCCTGCACATAGGTGGGAAACGGCGTATGCACCTGGTTGATCATGATGCCGTGCCTGTCGGCTGCTTCGCGCAGCGGCGCATAGAAAGCTGTCACCTCGCGCTCGGAGCGGTAAAAGATGCCGCTTCTCCTGCCGCTGACAATGTCGTTGCCCGGCAGCTCGTGGTCGATGTTAAAATCGATGGCGTCAAAGCCTGTTTCTTTCAGCAGGCTAAAGGCCTCGTCCATGGGCAGTTCATCAAACAGTGGGGCTGATTGTACGCCGATTTTCATAGGTTGTTCCTCCTTGAGTGAATTGTACCGGAGCATTTCGACAAAGTTTTCAGGAACCCTGCTGGAATACCAAATTTTACATACATTTCACCATTCATGAACATGGATGATCATTTTGCTCATTTGCTGTGCGCGCCTATATATGGTATACTTTTTTGCGGCATGAAGCGGTGAAATAACAGGAAGTCACCGTCCTTTTAGCCGGGAGGGGCGCTGATGAAAAAGAAACCGAACCAGTCTACATCGCCTGCAAAAGGTTGGGTTGCAGGCTTTTTGACTGCCGGCGTGATTGCGCTGGGCTATGCGTCCATCTTCCCGCTGCACAGGCTGTGGGACTATGTCATCGTTTCCGCCCTGGCGCTGCTGGGCGGCAGGGTTGCTTACATCATGGGGTCCGGCCTGGATACCAGCCGAAAAGCGCCCGCTATGGATGATCTGCCCGCCACCGGCGATGAAACTGTCGACAGGATGATACAGCGCGGTCAGGAACTCCTGCAGGCTATCCGGCAGGAAAACGACCGCATCCCCGACCCCGTGCTGTCCGCGAAGATCAATCAGCTGGAAGCCGTGTCCGGGCAGATTTTCCGAACGGTCATCGAGCAGCCACAGAAAGCGCCTCAGATCAGGCGTTTTATGGATTATTACCTGCCCACCACGCTGAAGATGCTGACCGGCTACCGGCAGATGGATGAGCGTGGCGTCAAAGGGGAAAACGCCGACGTCACCCGCAGGAAGATCGAGGACGCGATGGATGTTGTGCTCGGCGCATTTAAAAAGCAGCTGGATACCCTGTATCATGACAACATGCTGGATATATCCACCGATATCGACGTATTGGAAACCATGCTGAAACAGGACAGCCTCATCGGACAGGGCGTCACCATGCGCTCCACCAGACAGACCGATCAGGCGCAGGCTAAAAAGGAGGGCTGACTCATGTCGGAACATCAACAAAACACCGGGCATACCGATACCGCTGCCGCAACGCCAGCACACAGCACACCCGTCCCCGTGCTGACGCTTTCGCCGGAAGCGGCGGACAAGTTCAGGGTGGAAGAGGTTGTCAACAGCTTCGAAACCGCGCAGCAGCAGGCGCCTGGGGCGCCCGATGCGCAGGCGGCGATTGCGGCGCAGCTTGATTCCACGCTCAGCCAGGAGGAAAAGACGGTTGTCGAGGAGTTTTCCAAACAGATCGACATTGCCGACCCGCAGCATGCGATGCTATACGGCGCTGACGCGCAGAAAAAGGTATCCGATTTTGCCGATAGCATCCTGGAAGAAATCCAGAACAAAGATGCCGGCGACATCGGCGACATGCTGACAAAGCTGATCGGCGAGCTCGAAACCTTCGAAAGCTCGACGGAAAAGCCCAAGGGTTTGCGCGCGCTGTTCACCAGCGCAGAAAAGTACATTGCCCAGGTTCGCTCGCGGTTCGATCATGTCTCGAAAAATGTTGAAAACATCGCCGGCGCTTTGGAAACGCATCAGGTACAGCTGCTGAAGGACGTGTCAATGCTCAACCACCTCTATGACATGAACCTGCAGTATTTCAGGGAGTTGACAATGTACATTGCCGCTGGCGAGCTGCGTCTGAAGGAGTTCCGTGAAGGCGAGCTGGCGACAGCCCGCGCCAAGGCCGAGCAGACCAGGGACACCATGGACGCGCAGAAAGCCGGCGACTTAGCTTCGGCTGCCGATCGGTTTGAGAAAAAGCTGCATGACCTGAAGTTGACCAGGCAGATTTCCCTGCAGATGGCGCCGCAGATCCGCCTGCTGCAAAACAACAACGCGCTATTGATCGAGCGCATCCAGTCGACGCTGGTCAACACGCTGCCGCTGTGGAAGAATCAGATGGTGCTGGCTATCGGCATGGAGCATTCCAGGCAGGCTATGAAAGCCCAGCGCGCCGTCACCGACATGACCAACGAGCTGCTGACCAAGAACGCCGAAACCCTTAAGATGGGTACGGTGGAAACGGCCAAGGAAGCCGAGCGCGGCATCATCGATATCGAAACGCTGGTAAAAACCAACCAGTCGTTGATCGACACCATGAACGAGGTCGTTCGTATACAGTCGGAAGGGCGCCAGAAGCGCGCTGAAGCGGAAAAAACGCTTGCAACGATGGAAAATGAGCTGAAAAACCGCCTGATCAACGGTTGATACAGGGGAAAACAGCTTGATGAAAGGGAAAACTGCTATCGTTACAGCCTTTGTGCTCATGGTATGCATGATGGCGGTGGCGGTAGGTTGGGGCGCATACAAGGGCTGGCGTGCCGAGCGCGATGACATCCTAGATATCAGCGCTTCGCTGTCCGAGGTGCTGCAGGCCAAGGCAGGGGTAGGGCACAACATCCTGACGGTGGCCGGGCGGCACCTGCCGGAGGATGATCCCCGGATTGTTATGCTGAAGCGTGACGTGGCGCTGCTCAGTACCGACAACAAGCTGGAGCAACTGGCAGCGGCGAATGACGATTTTGATGTCAGTGCCAGAGCGGTGCTGTCTGCGCTAACCGATCTGCCCTCGGTTCAGAAGGACAACAGGGACATGATGTATGCTGCGCAGATGCTGCCTCATGCGCTGGACACATGCGCAGCGTGGGCAGAGGATGAGACATATAATAAAGCTGCCGCAGGCTTCAACAGGCGCCTGCAGGGCACCTTCAGCGGGCGGGTGGCTGCGCTGCTGGGCATCGGCCAGCTTGACCTGTTTGTGACGGGGGATGGCGTATGACAACCCGTTTCATTTCGCTGTTGGCTGCGTTCTTGTTGTTGACAATGGCGGCGGGCGCCTATGCAGCGCAGCCTTCCGTACAGGATTCGGCGCTGGTGCTCAGCGAGGAAACAGCCCGCGATATCGCGGAGCTGAGCCGGCGGCTGGACAAGGCGGCAGGCATCAAAGCAGCGGTGATGACGCGCCATTTTTTAGATGGTGCGGCGGTTGCGCAGTATGCCGGGCAGGCGCTGGCTCAGTCAGAGGACAGCGACAACACCATCCTGCTGCTGATGGTGATCGGCGAGGAGAGATACGCCGCGGTTGCCGGCAGCCAGGTACAGCCTTACTTGGAGCAGAGTACGCTGGACTCCCTGCTGTCCACACAGTTTCGGACGCCTTTTATGGCGCGCGATTATGACGAAGCGGCGGCTTCCTTCCTGCTTACCGCAGCGCGCGTGATAGCAAACGGCGCAGGCGAACGCCTTAGCGCCGATGGCTTGTTCGGCGCCCTGGAACAGCCCGCCACCCAAATACCGGCGTCCAGGCCCTTGTTCGGCGCAGACTGGCTGCATGACATCATCGGCGAAATTGGTCTGGATAGCGAACGGTTCCCCGGTTCGGATAACGCTGTGCGCCGAAGCGTCGAGGGCGATACCGGATGGAACGCTGGCAAGGTGATATTTACCGGCCTGGTATTATACTTTTTGTTTGGCAGGAAAAAGGGGAAACGGGGCGCTAGGCGCGGATGCGGCCCATTGGGGTGGATCATCGGCTTGTTTGGCTTTACGAAGATATTTGGGTTCAGGAAGTAAGCGATGCGCCTGTTGCTGATCAGCCTGGATGCCGTCTGCGCCGCCGACGCGGCGACGCTGTTGTCGTTGCCGCACCTGGGTGATTTGGCCAGGCGCGGTGTATTCTGCGATCAGGTGCGCACCATCTATCCGACGCTTACCTATCCCATTCACGCGAGCATCATCACCGGCTGCTACCCCGAGCGGCACGGCATCCTCCACAACGAGCTGTTCATGCCGCGGCGGCCGCCGGGCAGGCGGCCCTGGTACTGGGAAGCCAGGCATATACAGGCGGACACCCTGCACCAGGCGGCAGCCCGTGCCGGGCGCGAGGTGGCGTCCATCCTGTGGCCGACCACGGGCAAGCACAGGGGCATCCGGTATAATTTCCCTGAAGCCCTGGCGCTGCCCGGTGAAAGCCAGGTGCTGAAGATGCTGCGTCAGGGCAGCGCGGCCTGGATATTGAAGAATGAAATCCTCTATGGGCGTACCAGGCCCTCAATAAAACAACCCCACCTCGACCGGTATGCCACGCTGCTGTTGGAAAAGCTGATCGGCAAACACTACTACCCCGGTATGAAAGTCGGCGCAGCCGGCGATGTCGAGCCCTCAGCCCGGCGTAAACGCCAACACATGCCGGATATGATGACCATTCACCTGGTGGATTGCGATGCCGCGCGACACGCGCATGGCACTGACAGCCCCGAAGCCGGCGCGGCGCTGATCAGGCTGGATGAAGCGGTGGGCCGCTTGCTGGCGGCGCTGGAAAACGTCCGTGCGCTGGACCAGACCATTGTGGCGGTTGTCAGCGATCATGGCCATGAGGACGTACGGGGCATCCTTGCGCTGGACGAGTGGCTGGTAGTGCAGGGCATCCCTGCCCGCGCACAGACCCTGGGCTTTGGTGCCTATATCCTATGTGAACGCAGCCGCCGCAGCCATATCGAAACGCTGCTGAATGAGCACAAGGCCGATTTGAAGCTGCGGCATGTGTACAGCCGCCGGGAACTGCGCGACCTGCGCCTGGGGGACGGCGTTGACTTAGCTGTTGAAGCCGAACATGGCGTTGAAATCGTCGACACGCTGGACCAGCGGCCCAGCTGTGCAACGCACGGCTTCGGTCTGGACAGGCCAGCGGCAAAGGTGCTGATGTGGCTGGCTGGCCCTCCATTCAGGGAAGGGGTTCGGTTAGAGGCTGCAGAGGTTGTGGACATTGCGCCGACGCTGGCAAAGGCAGCAGGGCTCTACCTGCGGGATGCACAGGGCAGGGTGCTGTCGGAAGCCTTTGCCGGTGTGCATTAAAATCAACAGAAAGTATCCGATGACATGGCAAAACAGGCAGCAGTAACCTTTTTCTACCAATCGTCTTTCACGGTCGCCATCGAAAAGACGCTGTTGGTGTTCAGCTATTGGCAGACTGACCAGCCCGCTTTGCCTGACGATTATTACCTGACCGAGCGGGACTTTCAGGGCTTTAACAACATCGTGGTGTTCGTGCCCCGCGACTCAAAGGAACACCATGACCCTGTCATCTATTCGTGGAAAAAATCGTTTCCCATTACCTATGTTGTATGCTCTGACGCGGCGCATGCTGCGCCGAAGACCTCCAATGTGCGCCTGGTCAAGCAGGGCGATGTGCTTTCGGTGGCGGGCGTGCGTGTCGCGGTGCACGGCTCGTCTGATGAAGGCGTGTCCTTTATGGTCCGTGCGATGGGGCTGAATGTCTTCCATGCGGGCGATCTGAATCTGTGGCATTGGCGCGAGGAGAACACGCTGCGCGAAATTACGCAGGCAGAGGAGCTGTTCTACCGGACGGTGGCAGATATTCCCAAGGACCAGCTTGATATTTGCATGTTTCCGGTTGACCCCAACCTGGGCGGGTTTTATGATGCCGGGGCCAATCACTTCATCATGACGTTCAAGCCGTCCGTTTTTTTTCCGATGCATTGGGCTAACCGCGCTGAAATCGCGTTGGACTATGCGCGGAGGATGCGTTTCCGGCAGACCACCGTGTTTGCGCTGACGCAGCCGCGGGAAACCGCGCTGATTGATTTTTCGGTGACCCCGCCCGCCGTGCGCAGCGCTGCGACGGAACGGGGGATCTTTGCGCGCAGCCGCGGCGCCGGCTCGCAGTTTGTTGAGCTCAGCGCCTATATCGGCGACGATCCGTTCTCGGAAACCGATTTGCCGGTGGATATACCGGATAACAAAAACAGCAAGAAAGCTTAGCTTGCTACATGGAGGGAACTACCCGGATATGGCTGCCGGTCCGGGTTTTTTCGATGGTCAAACCGCTGTCAATCGTTTCTTTCAAGGCGGTTACATGGGATATCACCGCCACCTGGCGGTTGGCGGATGCCAGGCGGGACAGCGTGTGCAGCGCACGCTGCAGCGTATCCTCATCCAGCGTGCCAAACCCCTCATCAATGAACAGCGTGCC
Organism: Christensenellales bacterium; assembly: GCA_050952845.1. Taxonomy (GTDB): domain Bacteria; phylum Bacillota; class Clostridia; order Christensenellales; family Aristaeellaceae; genus JAGVSV01. The sequence continues at coordinate 1,918,737 of JBMNLP010000001.1, read as the reverse complement.
CAGGGCTGCGGTGCCCCTGCCGGACTGCACGATGTCGGCAAAACCCAGCGCCAGCGATAGCGATGCGATGAACGATTCACCGCCTGACAGCGTGTTGACGCTGCGCGACTTGCCCGTATTCGCGTCCAGCACGTCCAGGTCCAGCCCTGTTTTGCGCGATTTGTCGCTTTCTTCACGCCAAGCCAGCCTGAATCGGCCATCCGACATGATGTTCAGGCGTAGGTTAGCAGCAGCGATGACGCGCCTGAAGTAGAACTGCAGGATATAGTTTTCAAACGAAATTTTCAGCGCACCCTGCACCTGGCCTGTGACTGTGCGCCATAGGTCGTCCGCGATAGATGCGTCCACGGCAGCTTGTTTCAGGCGTTTGTTGTTGCGTTGCAGCTGAAAAAGAACATCGCGGTTGGTTTCATACGCGGCAAATGCCCGGCGCTCCGCTTCGCGTTCCTGCGCTTCGCGCTGTCTGAGGGTATCGACTTCCAGTTGCAACTCCGCCAGGTTTGCAGGTTCCCGGCCTATGCACTCGGTTTCCAGCCTGTCGATGAATTGTATCAGCCTGTCTATGTCGCGCTCGTAAGCCTGGATGTCCTGCTCCGCTTTTTGCAGCGCTTTATCATCCATCCGCGCAGCGCGATAGGTGCTGACATCAGAAAAGCCTTTTTGCGCCAACATGTCTGAGAAGCGCGAGGCAGCCTGTGCCTGTGCCCGTTCCTGCTCCGCCTGGGCATTGGTGGCGGAGGCTAACCGCGCCTCGGCTGCGGCCTGTTGCGCCATGGCATGTTGCTGTGCTGCCTGTGCCTGTTCATACGCCTGGCCAATGCGCGTTGATTCCTCCGCCCATTGGGTCAGCTGCATTTCTGCCTGCTGTTTCATGGCGGGCAGCTCGTCCCAGTGGATGACGGTGCCCAGCGCCTCTTCGATGCGGCTTAGCAGATCATCCGCGGCAGCCGCAGCTGTTTGGGCATTCGCTGCTGCTGTTTCGGCGGCTTTCTGCGCCTTGGCTCTGTTCTTTTCCGCCTGTTTCAGGGTGCGCTGGTCGGGCGCACCGTCGATATGGAGCGCTTTGCGGGGGTGTTCGGTGGCGCCGCATACCGGGCAGGGCATGCCGGGCAGCAGCGCTTCGGCTAAGATGCCGGCCTGGTCCCTTAAATATGCCGATGATATGTCGGCATAGCGGGTGTCGGCGGCGCGTTTGGCGTCCAGTGCCTGCTCGGCTTCCGCCTTTGTCTGCCGGCGGGATGCGTCGGCTTCCTGCGCCTGGCTAAATAGCGGGAGCACGCTGTCCAGCTTGGCTATGTCGGCGTCCAATATGGTTTTTTCTTCCAGCGCGCACCTGGCCTGGTCATAGGATACCAGGGATGACGTTTGCGCCTTGACCGCCTCGTCTAACAGCTTGGCGCTATGCTTCGTCTCCTTCAGGCATTGCGCCAGGCGCAGGTTTTCGGTTTCCAGTGCGGTGTCGAACGGGCTGATCTCTTTCGCACTGCGCGCAGCGTCTGCCTGCTGCTTCAGGGATGCTATGGCGTCATCCTGCTCCTTCAGCTGCGTCAGCCGCTTGGTGGCGTTAGCCAGTTCGGTCAATTGCCTGTTTAGCGCTTCAGCCAGCGCCATCTGCTCTGTCAGCGACAGCAACCTGCCGTTTAGCGCTGCCAGGCTGTTTTCCAGCCGCGCAGCCTCAGCGGTATCGGCGGCGTGCTGTCTGGCGACCAGGTCGATCAGCTCGTCTGCTCTGTCCGGCGCCGCGGCAAGCTGTACCGCGTGTGCCGCGGCGTCTTCGTTCACAAATACGGCACGGTTGGCAGCGGCGGCATACGCCTGGATGGCGGCGGCTTTCTCCGCCTCTGCAAGCCGCCTGTGCTCTTTAACATCATCGGCGATGATCGCGTACAGGTCGGTGCCGAAAATCCGGCGGAATATTTCAGTTCTTTCCTGGCTTTTTGCCAGCAGGATCTGTAAAAACTCTCCCTGGGCGATCATGGCTGTCTGCGCGTACTGGCGCGCGTCCATGCCCAGCAGGCTGATCACGGCGCGGGTGACGGCTTCGCTGTTTACCCAGGTTTCTTGTGTGTCCAGGTTGGTCATCTCGGCTTCGGCCTGCTGGGTGACGATGCCGTCGCCGCGCTTGGCGGGCCGGTCGTATACAGGAACCCGGCGAATCGCATATGTACAGCCGCCATGTTCAAACGTCAACGACACATAGGTGTCCTGCAAGGGAGATGCGAAGTCGCTGCGGAAGGAACGGCTGGAGCGGCGGCCCGGCATGCCGGAGGCTTCGCCGTACAGGGCGAAGCAGATGGCGTCAAACACCGTGGTCTTGCCGGCGCCGGTTTCGCCGGTGATCAGGTACAGCGCGCTGGACAACCGGGTAAAATCGACGGTTTCGGTGCCGGCATACGGCCCAAAGGCGCTGATGGTCAACCTAATTGGTTTCATGGCTTTTCTCCCAGGCGTTTCGGATGATGCTGTTCATGACCTTCAGGTGCGCCTCCTTGGGCGGCGTGCCGCCGTTTTGCGCGGTGTAGAAGTCGATGAAGTGGTCGATGGGGCTTTTGTCCTCGGCTGCGTTCAGCTCCTCAAACTGCGCCTGGCTGCCTGTTTTGCTGTTTTCCACGCGAAAGCCGGCGATGCGGGGGAAGGCGATGGACAGCGCGCCGATGGGGTCCAGCGGCACAACCTCGTCGGTGAGCGTGATGTACAGGTAGTCGTCGCTGGGCGGAAGCCGGGTCAGCGCGGCAAGGGGGCCGCGCAGGCTGCGCACATCGCGGGGCAGCGCGTAGGGCAGCGTTTCTATCACCAGGCTCCCCTTCTCCTCTATGGTGACCAGCAGCGCTGCCTTTTGATGGTTTTCCTCGGACTGTGAATATTTGTACATCGACCCACAGTAGCAGACTTTGCCGTCGAGAAAGCGCTGGGGGCGGTGGAGATGGCCTAGCGCAGCATAGTCGAACTGCGCCATCAGGTCGGCGCTGATGCGGTCCAGCCCGCCCAGGCTTGCCGTTTCCGAATCACTCTCGATGCCGCCTAATACAAACTGATGCATTAGCAGGATGTTCCGCTGCGACGTGTCAACCGCTGCGCTTTCAAGCACTGTGCGCACGGCATCTTCGCTTGTCTCGATCTGCCTGTCGGGGAAGAAGGAGCGCACATGGAAAGGCTTGATAAACGGCAGCATCCATACCGTGATCTCCCCATGGGCATCTTTCATCACATGCTTGGCAAGGACACCATCAAACGCGCCGGCGGTGTGGATGTTGAGGTCGCGGAGCAGGTCGGCGCAATAGCTGATCTGCTCCGGGTTGTCGTGGTTGCCGCTGATCAGAAACAAAGGCTTGTCAAGCTGAGCAAGGCCGGTTAAAAAGTCGCCGACCATGCGGACGGCGGCGCCGGAAGGCTGCGCTTTGTCGTACAAGTCGCCTGCAATCAGCACGGCGTCAGCATGCGCTTCCGCCATGGCGACGATCTGTCCCAGCAGGGCTTCCTGCTCCTCGTGCAGGGAAAAGCTGCCCAGCCTTTTCCCGATGTGAAGGTCGGCAATATGTAGAAATCTCATACAAACGTTCACCCTGTTTCCTAAAAAGATAGCCGGTACAGGGAAAGTATAGCATGAGGGGGCAGAAACCGTAAACCGTTGCCCTTCATTTATAGCGCGAAATATGGTATAATATCATAGAACACCCCATGCGGCTTACCGCCGTGTAATACCAACGACAGATGAGGGAAAAAATGAACTTGCAGCAGTTGAACCCAATGCAGAAACAGGCGGCGGAAACTTTTGAGGGCCCGTTGCTAATCATAGCCGGCGCCGGAAGCGGCAAAACGCGCACGATGACCCATCGCATCGCCAACCTGATTGAACATGGTGTGGCGCCGCGGGCCATCATGGCGCTTACCTTTACCAACAAAGCTGCTAAAGAAATGAAGCAGCGTGTGGACAAGCTGATTGGTCAATCGGCGAACGACGCCTGGATCGGTACCTTTCATGCTATCTGCGTGCGCATCCTGCGCCGCGACATCGAAAAAATCGGCTATAAGCGCTCCTTTGTCATATACGACGATGACGACCAGCAGCGTGTTATCAGCGACATCTATAAAACCCTGGACATCGATGAAAAAAGCTACCCGCCCAGGGAAATCAGGTTTATCATATCCGACGCCAAAAACCGCCTGCTGACGGCAGACGAATGGTTCAACGAGTCGGACCGTGGCTTCCGCAGCCAAACCATCCACAGCATATTCGCCGCCTATACCGACCGGCTGAAAAAATCCGAAGCGCTTGATTTTGACGACCTGATCTCCTGCACGCTGCAGCTCTTTTTAGATCATCCGCCTGTGCTGGCGTATTACAGGGACCGCTTTGAATACGTGCACGTAGACGAATATCAGGACACCAACTTTGCCCAGTACTCCCTGGTGCGGCTGCTGACCGAGAAAAGCCGGAACCTCTGCGTCGTTGGCGATGATGACCAGTCCATATACGGCTGGCGCGGCGCCGATATCCGAAACATCTTAGAGTTCCAGAAGGATTTTCCCGACGCACAGGTCATCAAGTTAGAGCAGAATTACCGCTCCACCTCAACCATTCTTGACGCAGCCAACGAAGTGATCGCCCACAACGAGGGGCGCATGGAGAAGGCGCTGTGGACGGAGCATGGGAAAGGGGAGAAGATCAAGCTGTGTAGCGCTGATAACGAGCATGAGGAAGGCGCCTGGATCTGCGAAAGGGTCAAGCGCCTGCACCAGCGCGGCACCAAATACGCCGACATCGCCGTACTGTACCGCACGCACGCGCAGAGCCGCGTGCTGGAGGAGATGATGATGCGCGCCGGCATCCCCTACCGGGTGTACGGCGGCACGCGCTTCTACGACCGAAAGGAAATCCGCGATGTCATAGCTTATTTGCGCCTGATTGTCAACCCGCTGGACGAGGTGGCGCTCAAGCGTATCATCAACGTGCCCAAGCGCAGCATTGGCGAAGCCACGGTGGCGGCGCTGGAAGCCCATGCCGTGGAGGCGGACATCCCGCTGTACAGCACGCTGACCGACCTGCCGCCCGCGCTGTCCAGCCGGCCGCGCAAATGTGTCACCGATTTTGTCGAGCTGATGAACAAGCTGGTTGCCAGCCGCGAGAGCATGCCATTGGTTGATTTTCTGCAGATGCTGCTGAAAGAAACAGGCCTTCTCGCCCAATATGAGGACACCAATGACGAGGAGCTCATTACCAGAAGGGAGAACATTCTCGAGTTTGTCGGCGCCGTGCAGGAGTTTCAGGATCAGGCTGAAGACATCACCCTGGAAGCCTTTTTAGAGCACATTGCGTTGGTAACCGAGTTGGACAGGCAGGAAGACGCGCCGCAGCATATCACGCTGATGACGCTGCACTCGGCCAAAGGCCTTGAGTATGAGGCTGTGTTCATTGCCGGCATGGAGGACGGCCTGTTCCCCAGCTACCGGTCCAAGCAGGATGAAAAGCGCATGGAGGAGGAGCGGCGGCTATGCTATGTGGGCATGACGCGTGCTAAAAAGTATCTGTGCCTGTCCTGGGCCCGGAGGCGTTCGCTGTTCAACCAGATTTCCCGCAACCCGCCCAGCCCCTATATCAGCGATATACCCAAGCGGCTGATATCCGACGAATGGGGCAAGACAATGCGCAAGCACTTTGGTGACCGCAAAGATAACGATTTTACCACCCGTCGCGCACAGCCCAAACCGCCCAAAGCTGCGTTTGGCATCCCCGGCATGGGGCAGGATATTTCAGCCATCCCCGGCGTGCGCAAGGGGTTAATTAAATCCGTCGCGCACCCTGCAAAGAGCAAAGCCAACGAGTTCAGCAAAGGTGACCGTGTGCTGCACAAAAAGTTTGGCGAGGGTACCGTGCGGGAAGTGACCGGCGCCGCCCACGAAGCCAGGATCACCATATCGTTTACAGCATACGGCGAAAAGCAGTTTTCTGTGAATGTAGCCCCCATCGTCAAGTTAGAATAGCTGGATAGCAAAATGGAAAGCAGCGAGCGCGCCATGCGCGCATTGGTCGATCGTCTCAATGAAACCGCAAAAAAATACTACGTTGATGACGATCCCGTCATATCGGATGCCGAATGGGACGCGCTGTACGGCCGCCTGGAAGCTATGGAGCGCGATACGGGCATCCGCCTCCCCGATTCCCCCACAAGGCGTGTGGGCGGTGAGCCTTTGCCTGCGTTCAAGCAGCATCGGCACATATCCAGGTTGTGGAGCATGGACAAGGCCCAGTCTCCGGAGGAGCTCAGGCAGTGGTTTGCCAGGGTGGAAGGGCTGCATGCCAGGTTGGAAGGCGTGCCCCCACTGTCCTACTGTCTGGAATATAAGTTCGACGGATTGACCATCAACCTGACCTACCGCGACGGCGATTTGGTGGAGGCTGCCACGCGGGGAAATGGCGAAATCGGAGAAGCCATCCTGCCTCAAGCGCTTACCGTGCGCGACATTCCATTGCGCATCCCATATACGGGCTTAATGGAAATACACGGCGAGTGCATCATGCGTCTGAGCGTGTTTCACGCATATAATAAGACGGCGGCTGAGCCGCTGAAGAACGCGCGCAATGGCGCTGCGGGCGCGCTGCGCAACCTTGACCCCAGGGTGACGGCATTGCGTAGGCTGTCTACGTTCTTCTACGAAGTGGGCACCATTGACGATCCCCCCTATGATGATCAGCGCGGCATGCTGAGCTTTATCCGCAGCAATGGCTTCTCCGTGTCTCCGCTGCTGCTGGAGAGCGACTGCCACGATGAGATCATCCAAGCCGTTGCTGACATTGAAGACAAGCGCCATACGCTGGACTATTTGACAGACGGCGTTGTCATCAAGGTGGCTGACAAAAAAACGCGGGCGCTGATGGGCTATACCGACAAGTTTCCCAGGTGGGCGGTTGCCTTTAAGTTCGCGGCGGAGGAAAGCACGACCGTGCTGGAAGATGTCACGTGGGAAGTGGGGCGCACCGGCAAGCTGACGCCGTTGGGGCACGTTACGCCTGTCGAGTTTGCTGGCGCCACAGTGCGCCGGGCCACTTTGAACAACTGGGGCGATATTCGGCGAAAAGGCCTGAAGTTAGGGTGCATGGTGTGGATCAGGCGTTCCAACGATGTCATACCGGAGATCATTGGCTGTGTCGATGACGGCCGGCAGGGCACGGACATCGTCAAACCGGAAACTTGCCCTGCCTGCGGCACCGGGCTTGTGGAAACAGGTGCCCATCTGTTCTGTCCCAACCGAGATAGCTGTAAGCCGCAGGTTGTCGCCAGGCTGAAGCACTTCGCTTCCAGAGAGGCGATGGACATTGCGGATTTTTCTGATAAAACTGCTGAGCTTTTCTATGATTTACTCGATGTGCGCGAGCCGGCGCAGCTGTATGGCGTGACGATGGAACAGCTGCTGACGCTGCCCGGTTTCAAGCAGAAAAAGGCAGCGAACCTCATCAACGCCCTGAATGCCAGCAAAGCCTGTACGCTGGACGCGTTTCTGCTGGCGGTGGGCATCCCCAACATCGGCCGGGTAACGGCGCGGGATCTGGCGCTGCGCCTGGGTACGCTGGACGGCGTCAGGAACGCATCGGTTGAAACGCTGCGCGATATCGATGCCATCGGCGACATTGTGGCTGCCGGCATTCGCGAGTTCTTTGAGGACCCGCGTACAGCCGCCATAATCGACAACCTGTTGACAGCCGGCGTCAACCCGCACCAACCGGACGCAGCCTCCGAAGGCGCGGCGCTGAGCGGAAAAACCGTCGTGGTCACCGGCAAGCTGCCCACCTTGCTGCGCCAGCAGGCGGAGGACCTGATCCGCGCTCACGGTGGTATTGCGGCATCCGCTGTCAGCCGGAAAACCGCCTTCGTGGTGGCGGGGGAGGACGCCGGCAGCAAAGCGACCAAAGCCCGGTCGCTGGGCATCCCCGTCATCACCGAGCAGGAACTGCTGGATATGATGCGCACAGAAAACCCATCATAGCAAAAACCCGGCGGAAAAGTCCGCCGGGCTTGTCGTCGTTTGAACGAAGCTGGTTTTATTTGATTTCGACAACGGCGCCGACTTCTTCAAACTGCTTCTTGATTTTTTCGGCTTCAGCCTTGGGCAGGCCTTCCTTGACGGTCTTGGGCGCACTTTCCACGAAATCCTTGGCTTCCTTCAGGCCGATGCCAGTCACCAGTTCGCGGACAACCTTGATGACCTTGATCTTCTCGCTGCCGGCGTTGGTCAGGATGACGTCAAACTCGGTCTTCTCTTCAGCAGCTTCAGGGGCGGCAGCACCGGCTGCAGGCGCAGCGGCAACGGCAACAGGGGCAGCGGCGGATACGCCAAACTTATTTTCCAGTTCCTTGACGAGCTCAGCGAGCTCCAGCACGGTCATCGACTCGATGGCGGCTAACAGTTCTTCGCGGTTCATTCTGATTTTTCCTCCAGTTTTTTATTAGTCTGCGGGCGATGATTCGCCTGCTTTTTGCTTGCGGACTGCTTCAATGGCATACACAAGCGAGCGCAGTGTGGCGCTGAGCACGCCGACCAGGTTGGTGATGGGTGCGTTCAGGCTGCCCATCAGCCTGGCGACCAGCACATCCTTGCTGGGCAGCTTGGCAAGCGCATCCACACCTGCGACGTCCATGAACTGGCCTTCGACAAGGCCTGCTTTGATGCTGATCTTGTTGGATCGGGACTGGGTGATGTAGTCGGTTAGCACCTTGGCGGGTGCCACAGGGTCGTTATCGCTGAAGGCATAAGCACAGGGACCAACCAGCAGGTGGTCAAAATCATGGATGTCCAGGCTGTCCAGCGCGCGGATCATGAGGTTGTTTTTATATACCACATAATCCACCCCGGCGTCGCGACATTTTGCGCGCAGGCTAGTGATTTCTTCCACTGTGATGCCCGAATAGCTGACCAAGACAACGCATTTGGCGTTCCGCAGCTTTTGGGTGATTTCAGCGACCTTCTCTTTTTTCAGCTCCAAGTTTTTGCTCAATGACGGTATACCCTCCTTTCCGGCTCTAACATTCAGAAAACCCCTGTGCTTTCAGGCACAAGGGCATAATAAACATGCTGCTTATACCTCGGCGGGCGGACGAACCTTTACACGCATTCGCGTACCTGCTGTCTTGGGCACAGGCTTCTTCAAGCCGCTCATAACTTAGCACAAGCTGTGCATGCTGTCAAGCGATGATTAGTACCATGTCTGCCCGAACACGTTGATGTAGAAAATATCGACATAGCTGTAGTTAAAATGATCGGGTTCGGTTTGCAGCTCGGGTGGGATGGCGCTGATGTTCCGTGTTTTTTTATCTGCCAGGCTGTCGTAGAGGTACCGGTACCGCTTGATGCGGTTGTTGAGGTTGCCTTCCACGGTGTCCAGCATATAGACACCGTTATCCATGGGCTGAACGGCAGTAATCAGCCCGACGTGCGTGTAGGGCGTGCTGCCTTTTCGGCCGTATATGATGTAATACCCGGGCTGGGGGATGTTGGTCAGGCGGTTGCGGCTTTGGAAGCCCTCAAACAGCTTGGTCTGGGAAGCCTGGCGCACCGCGAAGGGCGTTCCGTCAGTCAGCGGCGGGGCGTTTTTTGCCCGGAACTCCTTGTTCATTTCAACGCCCGCGGCATCAAAATGATAGCCCACGAAGGCGCCGCACCAACCAAATCCGTTTTTCGCCGCCGGGTTGTACCACTGCGTGTAGATGTTGTACTTGGGGAAGGCGGTACCGCCGGCTTTTTCCCAGTCGGCAATGGCCAGGTCGATGGCTTGCTGTATTTCGGCAGGCGTTTCCTTGCTGCCCACCTGCACCTCACAGCGGACGATGATATTGTTTTTTTTGTTCTTGCACAGCACCAGCGTATACCCTTCTGCCATGGCTGTGATCATGCCTTCGGGCGATACGGTGGCGATGTCGGGGTGTTGGCTTTCCCAGGCACCGTCTCCATCGATGGCTTGGCTGTCACCTGGTTGCATGGTGAGCAGCACCAATTTGGGTTCCCTTTTGCCGGCAGCCTGAGCGGGCATCAGGGGCATGGCGAGCAGCAGGATAGACAGCATCAGGATGATTCGTTTCATGTTTCCTCCAGTTCAGGGTCCGTTGGTTGGCGCCACGGCAGGGCGCATCCCCATGATACCACGTTTATTTGGTTACAGCATCCCTTGCGCTTATGCAAAAGGCATGATATACTTTAGTCAATATCAGACGGGGGGTTCATATGCGGGACGATGACGCCGGAAGGCTTGTTAAGTTGTTGGATGAACCGGTGCAGGCGCATGTGCCGTTGTCCTCCTACCTGACCATCAGGACGGGCGGGCTTGCACGGCTTTTACTGGAGGCGCGCAGCGGGTGCGGCGTTGCGCGCGCTCAGAAAGCGGCATGCGCGCTGGGCATACCGGTGTTGGTCATTGGGAATGGCTCCAACATGCTGGTGTCGGACGAGGGGTTTGATGGCCTGGTCATCCACTTTGGCAGCGGGTTTTCAGATGTGTCTGTAGACGGTTGCATCGTGGAAGCGCACGCAGGCGCGCTGCTGTCGGCGGTATCGAAGATGGTGGCTGAAAAGGGCCTCGGCGGGTTGGAGTTTGCTGTGGGCATCCCCGGGTCATTGGGCGGCGCGCTGGTTATGAACGCCGGCGCTTTTGACAGCGATATGTCCGGCTGCGTTCAGTCGGTTACCTGCCTAACGAAGACAGGTCATATCGAAACCCTCTGCGGGGCTGACCTTGGCTACGGATACCGTACCAGCCGCATGCTTCGGGAAAGCATGACGGTGCTGTCCGCCAGGCTGCGGCTTGCGCCTGGCAACCGGAAGGACATCAAAAGCAGGATCGACGCCTGCCAGGCTGTCCGTAGGGAACGACAACCGCTGAACCTGCCCAGCGCGGGTTCGTTCTTCAAGCGGCCGGAGGGGCACTATGCCGGTGCGCTCATCGAACAAGCCGGTCTCAAGGGGATGCAGGTAGGTGGCGCCGCTGTAAGCATGCTGCACGCCGGTTTTCTGGTCAACATGGGGGACGCCACATCGGCGGATTTTATCAATCTCATGCGCCTGGTGCAGGACAAGGTGTACGCTGCGTTTTCCATCAGGTTAGAGCCGGAAGTTCGCATCGTCGGCTACGATATACCATGAGCTTTTCCCTGGAAGTCAAGCAGGAAACCGCCGCCGTTGATGCCGGTAAGATGTGCTGTATGACAACGGAGCTGTCGGCGCTGACGCAGTGCTGTGCCCTGTTTGCCAACCCGGGGCAAGGTAAGCCGTCTGTCCGATATGTGACAGAGAATGCCGGCTGCGCCAAGCGGATATTGACGCTGCTGCGCAGCAGATACGGCATAACGGCTTCACCGCACTTTGCGCGCCATGCCCGCTTTGGCGGCGGGCGGGATTATGTGTTGCAGCTCAGCGCAGCCGATTCGGCCATGCTGCTTCGGGTGCTGGGGCTGACGGACGTGCAGGGGGTCTACCGCGGGAGCGCCATGAGGATGCCACGGAGGATATGCTGCCAGCGGGCTTACCTGCGCGGCATGTTCTTAGGGTGCGGGTCGGTGGGGAACCCTTTAAAGGGGTACCGGGCGGAGTTTGTGCTGGATGATGCTGGGCGTGCGTCCTTTCTGCTCAGGCTGCTGGATCGCCTGGGCATCCGGGCGGGTCACGTGCGCAGGCGGAGCAGCGATGTGCTGTACATCAGTCAGGGCGATGCCGTGGTGGTGCTGCTGGGCCTGATCGGCGCGGCAAGAGCTGTTCTCCATGTGGAGAATATCCGTGCTGCTGCCAGCCTCAGGGCCGGCATCAACCGCGCGACCAATTGCGACCATGCCAACCTGCATAAGCAGCTGCGCGCCGCTGAAAAGCAGGCGGAAGCCATCACGGCGATCTCACTGGCTGTGGGCCTGGCTTCCTTGCCCGACGACCTGTCCGCGCTGGCGCGGCTCAGGCTGGCTAACCGGGATGCTTCTCTGGAGCAGCTCGGGCTGATGATGGACCCGCCGCTGAGCAAATCGGGCGTTCAGCACCGCATGCGCCGCATGATGCAGCGCGCCGATCAACTGTCAAAAACTACCGGATGATGCCACACATCCGTAACTGGAGGGGTTTCTATGCTTCAACAAAAAGTTCATATCCCAGGTACCCTGCCGATGTCGCGTGAGCGCGCGGTTCAGCTCATCAACTTGACCAGCACATTTACCTGCGGCATTTATTTGGAGTCTGACAACTTCACCGTCAATGCGAAGTCCCTGTTAGGCATCCTGGCTATCAGCAAGCTGTCTAAAAGGGACCTGACCCTGGTAGCCGATGGTCCCGACGAGGCCGAAGCCGTTGAAGCGATTCTCCGCTTCTTTGCGCAGGAGGAAGTGGCTGAGGCGGAGTGATGCCTTCCATTGCATTCGTTTGTGGCATTGGTTTGACAGACTCCCGGATTTCTGATATATACAAATAGGCAAATGCCGCTTAAGAATACCGGCATCCTGCGGAATACGCATGGAAAGGATGAGGAATATGGCGAAAGCGAAGAAAGCAGATCCGTATCACAAGCTGCTGCGGGTCATGTTGATCCTCTTGGTGCTCTTCGTTGCGTTCGCGACAGCGTTTTTTTGGCTGGACAAATACCAGAAAGCCAGCTACGATGAACGCGCACAGCAAGTCGAAGAAAAGAACAAGGCGATAATCGAGGAGTACAACTTAGCGGTGGCTGAACAGAAGCGCAGCGCGCAGCAGCCGGGTGGTGCGGCGCTGGAGCGCCCCGTGCCCCAGGCGCAAGGGCTTGAAGTGCTCGACCTGAGCGATTTTCCGGTTGAATTGGGCACTGACGTTACCGTGACACGCAACGACATGCTGATGGGCGGGCTGTTGCTGCTGAACAGGTGGCACGCGTTGCCCGGCGACTTTATCAACGTGGAGGAAAACCTCAAGAGCGTCATGTCGGAGACCAACTTCCGCGTGCCGGTTCATGATAATAAGGTTGTGCTCTTCCAGCCGGCTGTTGCAGCGCTGGACGCGTTTATCGCCGACGCCAAGGAGGCGGGTTACGAGCATTACATCGTTCGCGAAGGTTACCGCACCATGGAAGAACAGACCATCAGCTGGCGCAATGAGGAACAGAAGCATGCCGGTAAGTATACCGATGACGCGCTGATGGAAATTACGCGCCGACAGGTTTCTTACCCGGGCACCAGCGACTATCAGTCCGGCATGTCTTTCAGGATGGCGGTATACAACAAAAACGACGCCGCGCTCAACAGAACCCGTTTCTTTGAAACCGAACAGTCAACTTACCTGTATGAAAACTGCTGGAAATACGGCATTGTCTTCCGCTTTCCTGTTGGCGGATACCCTGTGCCGGAAGCGCCGGACAAGACCCATATCACGGGCATCAGCCTGAAGATGGACGCATACCGCTATGTGGGCAAGCCGCATGCCGCAGCCATGCAGGCGATGGGGTTCTGCCTGGAGGAATATATCGACTACCTGATTGAGCATCCCCATATCGGTGTATACGAAGATGGCGAGCTCAAGTATGAAATATACAGGCAACAGGGCGGCTATCAGGACACTGAAATCAACATCCCGCCCAATGCCGTCGAGTATGTGATTTCTACTGACAACATGAACGGGATGATCGTGTCGGTTACTTATTGAGCGCGATCTGCTCGATCAGCTTCAGCACAGCCTCTGTCCCGTCTGCGGCAGGGGCTTTTTCCAGCGCATGGCGAAGGCTGTCCCGGTGCTCGCGCAGGGAAGCCAGCGCCGTGGCCAGCGATACCGGTGTCAGATCTTCTTGTTGTAGCACGTGGGCCAGCCCTCTGGCGCGGTAGCTTTCCGCGTTCAGCAGCTGATCGCCACGGCTGGCACTTTTGGGGAGGGGGATCAGCAGCATGGGCAGCTTCAGCGCCTGAAACTCGCACAGTGCATTAGCGCCTGCCCGGGACAGCACCATATCGGCAGCCGCCAGCGCATGCGGCAGGTCATCGGTCATAAATTCCACCTGGTAATATCCGGGTATATCCGCATGGTCCGGCGATAGGTTGCCTTTGCCGCACAGGTGGATGATGTCCATATCGGGTGTCAGCAAATCCAGCGCGTCGCGCAGCACCTTGTTGACGCTTTGCGCGCCCAGGCTCCCTCCCATCATCAGCAGCACAGGCTTGTTGCCGGTAAAACCTGATAGCGCCAGGCCCTTTTGACGGTCTCCCATAAACAGCTGCGGCCGCAGCGGCGTGCCTGTCAGCACGGCTTTTTGCCCCAGCAGTTTGGCGCATTCAGGGAAGGTGGTGGCAATGCTGGTCGCGAATTTGGCGCAGATGCGGTTGGCAAGGCCCGGCGTGATGTCGCTTTCATGGCACAGCACCGGGATGCGGTGCAGCCAGGCGCCAAAAACAACCGGAACAGAAACAAACCCGCCCTTGCTGAAGCAGACGTCGGGCTTGAGTTTTCTCATCAAATGCGCCGACACCAGGGCGCCGGCAGCGATGCGGAAAGGGTCGGTGAAGTTCTTCCAATCAAAGTAGCGGCGCAGCTTGCCGCCCTGCACCGGGTGGTAGGTGATGCCGGGCAAGGTCATCATGGACCGCTCGATGCCGGTTGCCGTGCCGATGTAGTGAATATCATACCCCGCGGCTTGCAGGTGCGGCAACAGCGCTAAATGCGGCGTAACATGCCCTGCTGTCCCGCCGCCTGTCAGCACGATGCGTTTCAAAACGCCGCGTCCCTCTCAAGGTGTGCAGCCAGGTCCTGCAGCTGGCGCAGATGGTTCTGCTCTTCTTCTGCGATGGACAGAAACGCTGTCTGGGCGTTACCATCGCATTGCCCTGCAAAAGCGCGGTATTTTTTTACAGCGTCTTCTTCCTGCTCAGCGGCATATTGAACCAGATGCAGAGCACTGGCAAAGGCGTCGTTACGCGCAGCGCCGATCAGTCCGCCGGGAAACAGCATATCTGCTGCCTGGGAGGCGATTAGGGGCGATTGGCTGACATCCTGTTGAAAGGGCGCCAGCATGTCCTGAAAACGCTGAAGGTGGCACTTCTCCTCGCCGAGGAGAAAGCGAATGACGCTGTTTAACGCATCATCGTCAAACAGATTGAGCGCGCGCTCGTACATCTGTATAGCGCGCCGCTCCATGGCGATGGCAAGGCTCAGCGCCCGGCTGGCGTCGTATGATTTAGGCATGCTACTGTGCCTTGTTTACATGCTGGTTCAGCTGTTTAACCAGCTCGTCGGCATTAACACCATGCGTTGCGCAGGCCCGAGCCAGCGTTTCGGACGTGGCGTGCGGACAGCCCAGGCAGTGCATGCCAAAGCTGGTAAAAATAGGGGCTGTGCTGCGATCGGTCCGCAGCACCTCGGCGATGGTGTTTTCCTTTGTAATGGCCATGTATTGATCCTCCCGGTTTAGTTTTCAGTATCATCATAGTGCTTTGGCAGAAGAATGTAAAGGGGGTGTTTTTTCTTTACCGAAGCCGCGGGTGGCAGCCACGACATAGAGCGGTCTGCCTTTGGCTTCATCATAGATGCGCGCAACATAGCTGCCCAATATGCCCAGCGATAGCCCGGTGGACCCTGTCAGCACACACAGCAACGCGGCAAGCCACCATAGCCCGTCACAGATGCCGAAAAGCGCCAGCACGGCAAGCAGCAGGCCTAAGCCCAGGCCGGCAGCCAGCCAGAACAGGCCTGTCCACAGGATGAATGTCAGCGGTTTGTTGGAAAAGCCGATGACGCCGTCGGCTGCGAGCCGTAGCATGCGCTTGAGGGTGTACTCAGTTTGCCCTGCAAAGCGCTTGTCGCGGTCAAACAGCACCGGCTCCTGCCGGAAGCCGGCCCAGGCGAACATGCCGCGCAGGTATCGGTTGTGCTCCGGCATGGCGCGGATGACGTCCGCTACTTGCTTGTCGACCAACCGGAAATCCCCTGTATCCTCCGGGAAGGCATCGCCTGCCAGGCTGCGCATCAGCTTATAATAATACTTGGCTGTCAGCTTTTTAAATGCCGATTCCCCGGCGCGGGACCGCCGCTTGCCGTACACAACCTGGGCGCCGCCGCGCCACTTCTCTGCCATTTGCGGGATGATTTCGGGCGGGTCCTGCAGGTCGGCGTCGATGATGACGATGGCGTCGCCGCTGGCATAATCCAGCCCGGCGCTGACCGCGACCTGGTGCCCGCCGTTTCTGGCGAAGTGAACCACGCGCACATGCGGGTCTGCCTCTGCAAGGCTGTTGAGGATAGCGGCTGTGTTGTCCCTGGAGCCGTCGTTGACATAGACCAGCTCGTAGGAGCCGTCCATCGTGCTCATGACCTGTGTTAGCCGCCTGTGCGTTTCGGGAAGCACCTCCTCCTCGTTGTAACAAGGGATAACGACCGAATACAGGGTTTTGTCCATACTTTCTCCTATAACATCTTGATCAGCATGTTGTTTTGCCCGTCCATCTCCAGCGCCAGGATATTTTCCTTATCCAGCGCCTTCAATAAGTCGCTGAAGCGCTTGAAGCCGATGGATTTTTCGGTAAAATCGGGATAAAGGCTTTGGATATCGGCTTTGAGTATGCTCGGGTTGATGCGCTCAAAGCCGTCGTCCTGATAGCGCTTGAGCTGCTCCTGAAAGATACCCTGCCAATTTTCCCGCGTTAGCTGCGGTCTGGTTTTGCCGCTGTCAGCAGGCTCTGCCGACAGCGACACCATCACGTTGTAGTTGTCGTTGCGCACCTGTATCATGCCGTATTCAGCCGACAGCTTGGTCAACAATTTGCCAAATGTGTTACAGCCATACGATTTTTCGTTGAAGTCAGGCCGCAGCCTCAGCAACACGCCCTTGAGCTCGCTGGCGAACATCTCGTCATCGTCCGCCTGTTCATCCAGGATGCTGACAATCAGCTTCAGCAGCGCGGTGTCATCGCCAACCACATCGTCATTCTTTTTGGATTTGGATGAAGTTGGTGTGCGGCGAACGGCGACGGATTCTAAAAATTGAAATTCATTGCAGGCATTGATAAAAATCTTGCTTGCCACTTCGCTGCGGGAGATGCCAAGCACAAATTTGCCCATGTTCTTCAGTTTGCCCACCAGCGGCGTATAGTCGCTGTCGCCGGATACAATACAAAAGCTGTCGATGAGGGGGTTGGTGTAGGCGACTTCCATCGCGTCAAGCACCAGCAGGATGTCGGCGTTGTTTTTCTGTGCGACGCCGTGCCGCAGCGAGGGGACGACGTTGAATGTGTTGGACAGGAGAATTTCCTTCAGTGCGCTGAAGCGCTCCGTATAGCCGTATACTTTGCCCACTAAGATATCGCCCCGTATTTTGACCTTTTCCAGGATATTGTTCAGCGTTTCGACCTTGGCTCCGCAGTTTTCCAGGTCGATAAACAGTGCAAATCGTGCCGTGCTCAATGATAAACTCCTTTTCTTACGGGCATGCCCGTTGTGACATCGCGTTTGCCGCGCAAACACACCTTCATTGTATCATAGTGCCGGCTGTTTTCATAGGCGTGACCTCAGAAAAAGCAACAAATGCGGTGTAAGCAAATGCAAGCAAATGCAAACAAATGCGGTGCACAGTTGCAGAAGATCAGCGTCATAAAGGGCTTATACCAACGTAAAACATGAATGCATCCAAAAGACCCGGAACGACGATGCGTTCATGTTTGAAGTTGGTATTATATGCAAGGGCGGCATATCCTTGCCTGTGCAGCAGGGGCAGTGGTTTTGAATACTGCCAGCATCCGGCGAAAAATAGTTGTTTAAGTGGTGCGAAGTGCTCTATTCCCGGAAAAACGCTTGCAATGACCCGAGGCGGATGTTACTATACTAAGGTGATTTTTCGCTTCAGGCATAAAAATCACGGATTGCGCAAAGCGTTGGAGGTTGTTCCATGAATTACACGGCAGAAAAGATATCCAGCAACAGAACGAAGCTCACCTTTCGTGTGTCGGCTGAGGCGTTTGAGGGAGCGATGCAGCAGGCATACCTGAAGCTTCGCAAGCGCATCAGCGTGCCCGGCTTCAGGAAAGGGAAAGCTCCCCGGAAGTTGATTGAGAGGATGTACGGCGAAGCGACCTTTTATGAGGATGCCTTTGACGCGATATTCCCTGATGCCTACAGAGAAGCTGTCGAAAAGGAAGACATGCACCCGGTTGGACAGCCTGAGATCGATCTGGAGCAAATCGGCTCAGGGCAGGAGTTGAAGTTTACGGCTGAGGTTTATGTCCGTCCGGATGTGACGCTGGGCGAATACAAGGGTTTGAAGGCAGAGCGGCTGCTGCCTGCTGTGACGGATGAGGCCATTGACGCGCGCATAGAGCGCGATGTCAGAAAGGCAACCATCCAGCAGGATGTTGCCGACAGGGCGGCTGAGCAGGGCGACACCGCCGACATCGATTATCTGGGCACCGTAGATGGTGTGGCGTTTGATGGCGGCCAGGCAGAGCACCATAAGCTCGTTCTTGGCAGCGGCAGCTTCATCCCGGGCTTTGAGGAGCAGGTGGTCGGCATGATGCCGGGCGAGGAAAAGGATATCACGGTCACTTTTCCGGAGGAATACCACGCGGATGACCTGGCAGGCAAGGAAGCTGTGTTCCATGTTAAGCTGCACGGGCTCACATCTGACTTGAAGCCCGAGTTGAACGACGATTTTGCGGCTGATGTTTCTGAACATACCACATTTGAGGCTTATCGGGACGCCATTGTGCAGGAGTTGACCGATGCGCGGGACCGAACGGCTGACGACCGGCTGGAGAATGACCTGCTTCAGCAGGCGACCGACGCGGCGGACTGCGATATCCCAGACGTCATGGTAGATAACGAGATATCGTCCATGGTCCGCAACATGCAGATGCGCATGGCTTACCAGGGCATCAAATATGATGACTATTTGAAATATACCGGCATGTCCGAGGACGATGTGCGCGATATGTACAGAAGCGAAGCCACCGCCAACATCAAGGCTGAGCTGGTGATTGATGCCATCAAAAAAGCAGAGGGCATTGCCGCGGGCGAGGAGGACATCGACGCCGAGATCAGGAAATATGCCGGGCAGATTGGGCAGGAACCTGAGGCTTTCCTGAAAACCATCGCCGATGACCGGCGTCCGTACTTCCGGAACATGGCAGAAAACAGGAAGGTAATCGACCTGCTGCTCGAAAACGCAGACATCACCGACAGGGAGCTGTCTGATGAAACGCTGTCCGCTTCCGATGTGCTGGAGGCTGTTGAGGCGGTGGGCGAAGCGGCGGAAGAAACACTGGACGAAGCGCTTGACAACCAGGACGAAGCAACCGATGATAAGGAGGAGGCACAGCCTGCTCCCAAACCAAAAACAAGCAGGAAAACTACCAAGAAGAAGGAGCCTGCTGCAGAGGAATAACCCGGAGAAGCCGGGAGGGAGGACAACATGATCCCCTACGTTGTAGAAAGAACCGGCATAGGCGAAAGGTCCTATGACATATATTCCAGGCTGCTGAAGGACCGCATTGTGTTTTTAGCAGGCCCCATTCACGACACCATGGCTAACACCATCGTCGCACAGCTGCTTTTCCTTGAAATGGAAAACGCCAATGCTGACATTTCGCTGTATATCAACAGCCCGGGCGGGTCGGTCACGGCCGGCATGGCGATCTTCGACACCATGCGCTACATCAAATCACCCGTCCGCACCGTCTGCATCGGCATGGCTGCCTCTATGGGTGCCTTTTTGCTGATGGCGGGCGATAAAGGCAAGCGCATGGCGCTGCCCAACAGCGAAGTGATGATCCACCAGCCCTCCGGCAGCGCCGAAGGCCAAGCAACGGATGTAACAATCCGTGCCGAATGGCTGCTGAAAACCAAGGAAAAAATGACGCGGATGATCGCCGAGATGACCGGGCAGGACATCGAGCGCGTTGCCAGGGACGTGGAGCGCGACTATTTCATGTCCGCAACCGAAGCGCTGGAGTATGGCATCATCGACGAAATTTACCAGCCCAGGGCCATTGAGGTGAAAGATGCCTAAGGAACCCTACGAGCCGCGCAAGGTGCACCGATGCAGTTTTTGCGGCAAGTCACAATCTGAGGTCGATCGGCTGATTGCCGGCCCCAACGCCTATATCTGCGATGAGTGCGTGGCGCTTTGCGCAGACATCATCGATGAGGTCCCGGCTGGTCGCGTTAAAAAGCCGTCGGGCGGCAAGACCATGACGCCCAGCGAGATCAAGGTGACGCTGGATGAATATGTCATCGGGCAGGAGCGTGCAAAACGCGCGATGTGCGTGGCGGTATATAATCACTACAAGCGCATTCGTTCCAAACGCCGCACCGACGATGTGGAGCTGCAAAAGTCCAACATTCTGGTGCTGGGCTCAACGGGCACAGGTAAAACATACCTGGCGCAGACACTGGCCAAGATCCTCAACGTGCCGTTTGCCATCGCTGATGCCACCTCGCTGACCGAGGCCGGCTATGTGGGCGAGGACGTAGAAAATATCCTGCTTCGGTTGATCCAAGCAGCGGACGGCGATATTGCCGCAGCCGAGCAGGGCATCATATACATCGATGAGATCGACAAGATATCCCGCAAAAGCGAGAATCCGTCCATCACCCGCGATGTCAGCGGTGAGGGCGTTCAGCAGGCGCTGCTGAAAATACTCGAGGGCACGGTGGCAAACGTACCGCCACAGGGCGGCCGCAAACACCCCCAGCAGGAATGCCTGCAGATCGACACCACCAACATCCTGTTTATCTGCGGGGGTGCGTTCGATGGGCTGGAGTCCATTGTGTCCACGCGGTTGGGCAGCCGCGTCCTGGGTTTTGGCGCCAAGCTGGAGGACAGGGAGAACACGCCCGTCAGCGAAACCTTAAAGCATGTCCGCCCCGAGGACCTGGTCAAGTATGGATTGATTCCGGAGCTGGTGGGCAGGCTGCCCGTTGTGCTGACGCTGGATTCGCTCGATCGCAGTGCCCTGATCCGTATCCTGACCGAGCCTAAGAACGCGCTGGTCAAGCAATACCAGCGCCTGTTCGAGTTGGATGACGTTGCGCTGGCGTTTACTGAGGAGGCATTGAATGCCATCGCCGACGAAGCCATCCTGCGCAAAACAGGCGCACGGGGCTTGCGTGCCATCATCGAGGCAGCGCTGATCGATACCATGTTTGAACTGCCCGACCTGAAGGATGTCGACCAATGCATTGTAACAGCAGAGGTGATTACCGGGGACGTAGCGCCTGACATGGTCAGAAAACAGCCGGCATCACCTCAGGCTAAACCCAGGAAAAGCACGCAACGGTCTGCCGCCGAGGATGCTTCGTAATACCAAGCTCGTTTATCTTTGGCATTTAGTATACAGTATCCACTCTATGCTGCTCGACATGACCTCTTCCCGCCATCATGGGCGAGGAGAGGCATTTTCTACAGGAGGATTCTACCATGAAGCAAATAACCGAAACGCTGCAGTTGCCCATGCTGCCGCTGCGCGGCATGATTGTGTTTCCGCATACCGTGCTGCACTTTGATGTGGGCCGTGGTAAATCCGTCGCATCGATGGAAAAGGCGATGCAGGAGGACCAGAAGGTATTTATTGTCACCCAGCATGACATAGAGGTCGAAGATCCCGGGCAGGAGGACCTCTATCAAGTGGGCACCATCGCCAGGCTGCGCCAGGTGCTGCACCTGCCGGGCAACAACCTGCGCGTGCTGGCGGAAGGGGAAAGCAGGGCGAAACTCCTGCGCATGGACCAGGATCAGGAGGCTTGGATGGCGGAGGTTGCGCCGATTCCTCCGTTGACGCCTGACATGATCACGCCTGAATTGACGGCGCTGGTCCGCATCACGCTGGATTATTTCGAAAAATACGCTGAGGTCAGCGGGCGGGTATCAGGTGAGCTGCTCCGTTCTGTGAAGGCGGTAACCAGGCCAGACGAGCTGGCTGACATGATCGCGGCCAATGCCCTCAACCAGACCGAAGACAGGAAGGTCATCCTGGAGACCATTGGGGACAAGGAGCGCCTTGAAGCGCTCTGTGTATGCCTGGCCCGGGAGATTAAGTTTGCCGGCGTGGAAAAAGTCGTGCAGATGCGCATCAAGTCGCAGATCGATAAAAATCAGAAGGACTATTACCTGCGCGAGCAGATGAAGGCCATCCAGGAGGAGTTGGGCGAGGATGACTTGGACGACATCGAGTCATACCGCGCCCGGCTTGAAAAGACACCTCTGAACGAGGAAGCCCGCGAAAAAGCCGAGAAGGAAATCGACCGGCTGTCGCGCATGGTGCCGGGTACGCCTGAGATCAACGTGACCGAAACCTACCTGGACTGGATCTTGGACCTGCCCTGGGGTAAGTACACCAAGGACCAGACGTCCCTCGACCGCGCCAGGAAAATCCTCGACGAGGACCATTATGGCATGAAGAACGTCAAGGAGCGGATCATTGAGCACTTAGCCGTGTTCGGTATGCGCCTGAAGGAAGACCCTGCCGCTTCGATGCGCGGGCCTATCCTCTGCTTTGTGGGACCGCCCGGCGTGGGTAAGACGTCCATCGTCAAGGCGGTGGCGCGCGCCATGGGCAGGAAGTTCATCCAGATGTCCCTGGGCGGCGTCCGCGACGAAGCGGAGATATTCGGGCACCGCAGGACGTATATCGGCGCCATCCCCGGGCGCATCATATCGGGCATCAAGCGCGCCGGCTCCATGAACCCTGTTTTCCTGTTCGACGAAGTGGACAAGATGGGCAACGACTTCCGGGGAGATCCCGCCAGCGCCATGCTGGAGGTGCTGGACAGCGAGCAGAATGCTACGTTCCGGGACCATTACCTGGAGCTGCCCTTTGACCTGTCCCGCGTAATGTTTGTGACAACCGCCAACACCATCGAGCAGATCCCGCCGCCGCTGCGCGACCGGATGGAGATCATCGAGGTGCCCAGCTATACCGAGGAGGAGAAGCTGCACATTGCCAAGCTGCACCTGATCAGAAAGCAGATTGAGGAGAACGGCTTGCCGCGCCGGAGCGTCCGCATCAAGGACGACGCGCTGAAGTTCATCATCGAGGGCTATACAAGGGAAGCCGGCGTCAGGACGCTGTCGCGAACGCTGGCCAAGGTGGTGCGGAAAGCCGCCGTCGACATGCTGGACAAGGGGCAGAAAAGCATCACGGTTGATCTTGCTACCGCCAGAAGGTACCTGGGCGCCGAGCGCTATCTGCGCGACCAGCTGCAGAAGAAGCCGCTGGTGGGCATCGTCAACGGCTTGGCGTATACCGAAGTGGGCGGCGAGATGCTGGCTGTCGAGTGCGTGGTGATGACGGGCACAGGCAAGCTGACGCTGACAGGCCACCTGGGCGATGTGATGAAGGAGAGCGGCCAGGCGGCGCTCAGCTGGGTGCGCGCACACAGGCAGGAGCTGAACATCGCAGAGGATTTTCATCAGAAGTTGGACATTCACATCCACGTGCCTGAAGGTGCGATTCCCAAGGATGGCCCATCGGCTGGTGTTACGATGACAACCGCGCTGGTATCCGCGCTGACAGGCAGACCTGTCAGGCAGGACGTCGCGATGACAGGCGAGGTGACCCTGGGCGGCCGGGTGCTGCCCATTGGCGGCGTAAAGGAGAAGATGCTGGCTGCCTACCGTGCTGACATCAAGACGCTGATACTGCCCCGGGACAATGCCAAGGATGTTGAAGAAATCCCGCAGTACATCCAGGATCATTTCAACATTGAGTATGCAGCAGGCGTCGACCGGGTCATCGAGCTGGCGCTGACGGGAGACGGACATGCCCATTGATACTGCACGGTTTATTATCAGTCTTCCCGAGTATGGCTCCTTCCCCGGCATCGGGCTGCCGCAGATTGCTGTCGTCGGGCGGAGCAACGTGGGCAAAAGCACGCTGATCAACAGCCTCTGCCGTATAAAGGGACTGGCTAAGACCAGCGGCACGCCCGGCAAAACAAGGCTGATCAATGTGTTTCTGATCAATGACGCTTACCACCTGATCGACCTGCCGGGGTATGGCTATGCCAAGGTGGGCAAGGCAGAAATCCACCGTTGGGCGGACATGACGTCCGGCTATTTTGAAGGGGCGGACACGCTGCGCGCGGTGATCCACTTGGTGGACATCCGTCATGAGCCTACCCGCGATGACGTCACCATGAACACGTACCTCAGGCAGCGCGGCATTCCCTTTATTACGGTGGCGACCAAAGCGGACAAAGTATCCCGCGCTGCCCGCCAGCGCAGCCTGATGCCCATCTATCGCACGCTGGCGGTTCAGCCGTGGGAGTTGATTGCCTATTCATCACAGACGGGCGAAGGAAGGGACCAGCTGTTGTCTGCCATCGATGGATTTCTTGCTTGACCTGATGCTTTAAACACGAATCTTGGCGAATCCTCCTATGAGCAATTGACAAGCGATGCCCCAAGGGGTATCATGAAGCAAATCTCATAGGAGGATTTACATATGGGAAATGGCAAAACACTGGTCATTGGAGTTATAGGTGCTGATGTGCACGCTGTTGGCAATCAGATATTGAACCATGCCTTCAGGGAAGCCGGTTTCAATGTCATCAACCTGGGCGTGATGGTGTCGCAGGAAGAATACATCGAGGCGGCCATTGAATCGGCTGCCGATGCCATTTTGGTGTCATCCCTGTATGGGCATGGCGAGCTGGACTGCCAAGGGTTCAGGGAAAAATGCGACGAAGCCGGGCTGAAGGGCATTTTGCTCTATGTGGGCGGCAACATTGTGGTGGGCAAGCAGCCGTTCTCCGAGGTGGAGAAGCGCTTTCACCGCATGGGGTTCAACCGGGTGTTCGGCCCCGGCACATCGCCTGAGGTGACCATTCAGGCACTGCGGGAAGATTTGCTCGGTGAAAGCTGATGCATTGTGTCCTGACGATTGATTTCGGGTCAACCTACACCAAAGCCGCGGCCATCGACGTGGGGGAAGGCGTGGTGCTGGCTACCGCGGAGGATTTTACCACCGCTGCCACTGACGTGTCCTTAGGGCTGGAGAAGGCGCTGCACAAGCTGCACGCGCAGACGGGATCGCTTTCGTATGAGGCAAAGCTTGCCTGCTCCAGCGCGGCAGGCGGCCTGGCGATGATCGCCTGCGGCTTAGTGCCGTCGCTGACGGCCAAGGCAGCCCGTTTCGCGGCTTATGGCGCCGGTGCCAAGGTGATCGGAACCTATGCCTATGAGCTGACTGAGGAAGATGCGGCGGAGATCGCCCGGTGTAATCCCGACATCCTGCTGCTGACCGGCGGCACGGATGGAGGCAACCGGGAGGTCATCGAATATAACGCCAATGTTATCGCCGGCATTGACGCTGCCTTTCCTGTCATCATCGCCGGCAACCGGAACGCGCAGGCTGCGTGTGCAGCCATCCTGCGTCAATCGGGGCACCCTGTGTACCTTGCTGACAACGTGATGCCATCGCTGAACGAGCTCAACGTGCAGCCGGCGCAGCAGATCATCCGCGAGGTGTTTTTAGAGCGGATCATCCTCAGCAAAGGTTTATCCGAGGTTCAGGAATTGACGGACGGCATCATGATGCCCACCCCCGCAGCTGTTCTTGCGGCGCTTACGCTGCTGGCGGAAGGAACGAAGCAATATCCTGGCTTGGGCGAACTGATGGCTGTTGACCTCGGGGGCGCCACCACTGACATCTACTCCATCGCCAAGGGCACACCGGTTTTGCAGGCTACGCTGCTGTCGGGACTCAGGGAGCCCTATATCAAGCGCACAGTAGAAGGCGATATCGGCATGCGTTATGGCGCCCGCGGCATCGTAGCGGCAGCTGGTATGGACGCGCTGGAGGAGCTCAGTGGCTTGACTTCCGATGAAGCCGAGGCGCTGTTGCGCTGTCTGGAAGACGATCCGTCGCTATTGCCCGAAACCGACCGGGAGCACGCGATGGACTTTGCCCTGGCAGCACTTGCTGTTAGAACCGGCATGGTTCGCCATGCTGGCACGCTGCGTGAGGTCTACACGCCTATGGGAGCGGTATATCAACAGACGGGGAAGGACCTGACCGGCATCAACCTGATGATTCTGACCGGCGGCGCGCTGATCCACGGAAACCGCAGCGAGGAGGTTGTCCGCGCTGCGATTGATATCAACGATCCCTGGAAGCTGATTCCAAGGAACCCAACCATCAAAAAGGACACGCAGTATATTTTGGCATCAATGGGCTTGTTGGCCGGCTATGACAAAGAGGCGGCCTTTCGTATATTAAATCAAACGTTTGGAAAGGATGACGATGATGGAACTTGCCAATAAAAAGTGGAGCGAGGACGAATTCCTCAGCCTGAGAAAAGAGGTGCTGGCAAGCTGGCCTACCGGCGCAGGGGTCGACTTAGAGGAAGCGATTGCCTACCAGAAGAGCATCCCGGAGAAGAAGCGGTTTGTTACAAAGCTCGGCAATGCAGTGAAGCAGAAAGTGACGCTGATTCAACCGCGCGCCGGCGTGCCGCTGATCCCCGAGCACATCGCGCTGCTGGAGCATTTGGAAACAGAGGGCGGCGCCGACCTGCTGCCGACTACGATCGACAGCTACACCAGGCAGAACAGGTACCAGGACGCCGAGCATGGCATCAAGGAATCGCAAGCCAGCGGCAAGGCCATGCTGAACGGCTTTCCGGCTGTCAACCACGGGGTGGCGGGATGCCGTGAGGTCACCTCCGCAGTAACAGCGCCCGTGCAGATACGCCATGGCACCCCCGATGCCAGGCTGCTGTGCGAGGTGTCGCTGGCGGGCGGATTTACCAGCTTTGAAGGTGGCGGCATCTCCTACAATATCCCCTACGCCAAGAATGTCTCCATTGAGCACACGATCAAAACTTGGCAGTATTGCGACCGGCTGACCGGCTACTATGAGGACAGGGGCGTATCCATCAACCGCGAGCCCTTCGGTCCGCTGACGGGCACGCTGGTGCCGCCGTGTATCTCCAACGCTGTCGCCATCATCGAGGCGCTGTTAGCGGCCGAGCAGGGCGTGCGGAACATCACCGTGGGCTATGGCCAGTTAGGCAACCTCGTGCAGGATGTCGCTGCCATTAGGGCGCTGGAGAAGCAGACGCAGGAGTACTTGAAGCGCTTTGGGTATGAGGGGTGCGAGGTCAGCACGGTGCTGCACCAGTGGATGGGCGGCTTTCCGGAGGACGAAGCCAAGGCGTTCGGTGTGATTTGCTGGGGAAGCGCGGTGGCGGCTATGTCGAAAGCCACCAAGGTCATTGTCAAATCTCCCCACGAGGCGGTGGGCGTGCCCACCAAAGAGGCCAACGCAGCCGGGCTGCGCGCCACCAAACAGGTCATCTCCATGTTGGCGGACCAGCAGCTGGTGAATGTCGCGGCGCTGGATGAAGAGGTGGACATCATCTGCGAGGAAACGCGTTGCCTGGTCGATAAAACGCTGGAACTGGGCGACGGCGACCTGGCTGTGGGTACCGTACGCGCCTTTGAGGCGGGCGTCATCGACGTACCCTTTGCGCCCAGCAGGTTTAATGCCGGCAAAATCCTGCCCGCGCGCGACAACGAGGGCGCTGTGCGGCTGCTGGATGTGGGCAGGCTGCCGCTGACGGATGCATTGAAGCGTTTCCACCAGGAGAAGATCGCTGCCCGCGGGCGTCACGAACAGCGGGATGTATCGTTCCAGATGGTCATCGACGACATATACGCCATCAGCAAGGGCCGGCTTGTGGGCAGGCCCAAACAATAGAGGAGGCTTTTACCAATGAAGATAACAAAGGTGATTTGTTCGAAGGGGCTGACAGGGTTCTATTTTGATGACCAGAAGGCGATCAAGGCCGGCGCGCAAACCGACGGCACGCTCTACATCGGGGAGCCGATGACTAAGGGGTTCAGCAAAATCCGCCAGGCGGGCGAGTCCATATCGGTGCAGATCGTGCTGGACAACGGCATGATTGGGCATGGCGATTGCGCCGCGGTGCAGTATTCGGGTGCAGGCGGGCGCGATCCCCTGTTTCTGGCCGACACCTTTATTCCATTGATCGAAGGGGAGGTAGCAAACCACCTGGTGGGGCAAAAGGCCGACAGCTTCCGCCGGCTGGCAGCAGAAATCGACACCATGCAGGTAGACGGCGTCAGACTGCACACCGCCATTCGCTATGGCGTATCCCAGGCGATCCTGGACACGGTGGCCAAGGCACAGGGACTGAACATGGCCGATGTCATCGCCCGGGAATACGGCGTCACCGTGCGCACGGAGCCGCTGCACATATTCACCCAGTCCGGCGACGAGCGCATGGACAACGCCGATAAGATGATCATGAAGGGAGCCGATGTGCTGCCCCACGGATTGTTCAACAGCGTGGAGAAAATCGGTAAAGACGGCGAAAAGCTGCGGGCATACGTGCAGTGGCTGCGCCAGCGGGTGCTGGACCATATGCCCTATGAGGGGTATGCGCCCATCTTCCACATCGATGTGTACGGCACCATCGGCCAGGTGTTCGGCAACAGCGATTACAGCGCCATGGCGGCTTACCTGAAGACGCTGGCTGAGGCGGCGGCGCCCTTCCAATTGCGCATCGAAGGCCCCATGGATTCCGACAGCCGGGAGGCAACCATGCGCGACCTGAAAAGCTTGCGCAAGGAGGTGGACCGGCTGCATATCCCGGTGGAGCTTGTCGCCGACGAGTGGTGCAATACACTGGATGATGTCAAGTACTTTGCCGATAACAAAGCCGGGCATATGATCCAGATCAAAACGCCGGATTTGGGCAGCATCCACAACACAGTGGAAGCCGTGCTGTACTGCCGGAAGGCGGGCATTGGTGCCTACCAGGGCGGCACTTGCAACGAAACGGACCGGTCGGCTCAGGTATGCGTCAACTGTGCCATGGCAACCAGCCCCGACCAGATCCTGGCCAAGCCGGGCATGGGCGTCGATGAAGGGTATATGATCGTATACAATGAAATGCAGCGCATTTTAGCGCTTCGGCGCGCCGGCATCGGCGTGGCATAACAGAATATATATAGAATGCCGGCCGGAGCCATGCTTCCAGCAGGTATTTTAGCCCCGGCTAAACGGGGAGAAAAGGCGGCTTAAGATGCAAATTGGCTTGAACCCATTGTACAGCGTCTATTTTGCGCCCAGGGGATATGTCAGGATGCTGCAGATGGGCATGCAGATCGCACAAAACCACCTGACCGCGTTTGATAAGCTCATCGGCATCATCGGTGAGGCAGGGTCGGGGAAAAGCCTGCTGATCAAGGGCATGTTTCCAGGGCTGGAGCTGACCAACGATGATGACGGCGTCAACGTGCGCCCGCTGCCGCTGCTGGACATCCACGACGAAGGCTTTTATCAGGCGCACACCTACCACTTAGACGTGCGCTTTGAGATGGCATTTACACAGATTCATGTGCTGTCGGCAGCCATCCGCACGGCGTTGGACAAGGGCAAGCGCGTCATTGTGGAGCATTTTGATTTAATATACCCCAACCTCGGCATCAACGCTGCGCTGTTGGTGGGTGTCGGCGAGCAGCTGATCGTATGCAGGCCTACTTTTTTCGGGCCGGAACCGGATGAAATTGCCAAGATTGTATTTGCATCCAACCGGTTCAGGCGAATGACGCACACAGCCGAGGACATCACCGAGCGATACCTGCGCAGCAAGGACATCCGCGACTATACGCACGGCGACGTGCGGCATGGCTTCCTGTTGCGCTTCAGGGAAAAGCCGGACATCGACACGAAGGAATTGGAGGCTTTTGTTGCGGACGCCATCCGGCGCGATGTGCCGGTCAGCTTTGTCGACGAGCAGCATATCCGCATTGGGGAGGACCTGCACCCCTGTACAGGTCCGCGTATGCATGTAGCTTCCACCGGGGAGATTACCAACTTCCATGTGCTCCCGGATATCCAGTATGATACGCTGAACGACACCTATTTGCTGGTGGGGCTGGTGGGCGTCGATATCACGCAGACCAACATCCATGACCTGAACAAAATCTATATTTGATCTTGCAGCAAGCTGCTGCGCTGTCAGCGCTCGAACAGCAGGACGTTCTCGATATCAGCTGTTTGGCAAAACATGTCCGTGCCCTGGCAGGCGGTCACCCGGTAGCCGTGGCTGACAAGCCTTGCCGCATCCCGGGCTTGCGTGGCCGGGTTACAGCTGACGTAGACCACGCGCCCCGGCAGCGCTGCGGCGATGGCGTCGATCACGGTGACGCCGGCGCCTTTTCGGGGTGGATCCAGCACGATGATGTCGGGCTTCACCCCTTCGCGGATCAGGCGGGGCAGCGCGTTTTCCGTGGTGTCAGCGATGAAGGCGGCGTTGTCAAGGCCGTTGAGCTGGGCGTTATGCCGCGCGTCCTCTGTTGCCTGCGGGGAAGATTCTACTCCGTATACGTACGCCGAGCGCTGTGCCAACAGCAGTGATATGGTGCCGGCGCCGCTGTACAGGTCAAACACCCGGTCGTTCGGGCCTGGTGCTGCCAGGTCCAGAATGTGGCTGTACAACACTTGCGCCATCTCTCTGTTTATCTGGAAAAAGGACAAGGGTGATAACAGGTATCGCAGCTCGCACAGCGTATCCTCCAGCCGGGGTGCGCCCCATAGCGTGTCATAGCGATTAGGCAGGATGACGTTGTTGCGCTGTCTGTTCACCGCGGCGCATATCGACACAAGCCCGGGGACGGCTTCTCTCAGGCTGCTGATCAGGCTGCAGGGTGCAGGCACGCCGGCTGTATTGACGGTGAGCAGCGCCATCACTTCATCCCGGTGGTTGACCCGGGTCATGACATGGCGCACGGTGCCGGTATGGCTTGTTTCATCATAGGGCGTTACCTGTTCGGCGTCCATCCAGCGCAGCACAGCCTGGACAGCCGCGCTGCTGGCTTCTTTTGATATCAGGCAGTCATCCACAGGCACCAACCGATGGCTGCGCTTCATATAGAACCCTGCAGCAGCACTGCCGTTTACGCTGGCCAGGGGCATAACGGTTTTATTCCTGTACCGCCAGGGATGGTCCATGCCGGCTACTGCCGGCACATCTATCCTGATGCCCCCGATTCTCTCCAGGCAGTCCGCTGTTTGCCTGCGCTTGAATGCCAGCGAAGCTTCATAGGTCATGTGCTGGCAGGAGCAGCCGCCGCATCTGGGATAGTAGGGGCAGGGGGGCGCGGTTCGGTCCCGGCTTTCCTCATGAACGGCTAACAGCCTGCCGTAGGCATACCCCTTCATGACCTTGACGATCAGGGCGTCAATCGTTTCGCCGGGCAGCGCACCCGGTACGAACACAACCCGGCCGCCGTGCCGGCACACCCCCTCGGCATCGGCGCCGAATCCGTCTACGTCAACGCGGATAACATCGTTTTTCTGCAAGCTTAGTTATTGCGTCCTTCCAAAAATGGCAATCAGCCGTTAATATTCTTTTCCTTCGTAGCCGCGGCAGAGACAGTATTTGGAGATGGCGCTGCGGGAAGCCCAACCGGCTGCCGATGACAGCAGGGCGGAGATGTACGCAGGCAGTACCTTATCGAACTTTACCTCTAAGATGATCTGATTGGCCGGGATCGGCGGAAAGGTAGGCAGCTGCGGGTTGAACATATCGGTTCTGGCCATGCCGGAGCGCAGCTGCTTGTCAAAGGTGATGCGGATGTTTTCTGCCGGATGCGTATAAGCTTCTCTGACATAATCGACAATGACCACCGGGCGCAGCAGATTCAGGCGCATTTCCCGGTATATGTCGCGCAACAGCCCCGACGACGTGTTTTCAAGCCCCGAGGGGTCGGAGGTGATCAGCTGCTCGCACAGGTCGCGGGATATGCGCACCGAGCGCTTGGCGATATAGCTTTCATACTTGCTTTTGCATTCGAAGTTGATTTTTTTGTCAGAGAAATCATAGATGCGGATGCGGTATTTGCTGCGCTTGTTGTTGCCGTCCACTTTGTCGTGCAGCGCATCGTCAAATACCGTGTCAAAATACAGCGAGCGGATGTGGTATTCGTTGTTTTCGTCGGCGTTGGGATCGGGATGCAGCACGCTACCGATTACCCGGGACAGCACCTGGTACTGGCTCTGGCTGATGTAGTATTTCAGTTCGTGGCGAACCTGGATGGGCACGGGCAGCTCCTTTGTGGCAGGTTATACTGAGGCTTCGTTCTGGCAGGATACCAGCGTCGCGTCATGAACGCCGGCAATGTCTAACATGTGCCCGACGATGTCGGTGCGATGGTATAGGCGCAGGTCGACGGTCATCTCGGCGCCAGCCCGCGTGACGGTTTTGGAGCGGACACGGTATGTGCGCACGCTTCTGTGCAGCTCGGCATCGATTTCCTGTTCGGCGACAGGGTCGTAGTGCAGTACCAGCAGGTAGTTTTCGCTTGAGCGCAGCCGTACAAACGACAGCGCCAGCATGATCACCGATATGCCGGCTACCACCACCAGCGAGATGATGTACGAGCCGGAGCCGATCAGGATGCCCATGGTGATCGCCCAGAACATGTAGGCGGTGTCGATGGGGTTCTTAACGGCGGTGCGGAAACGGACGATGGACAGCGCGCCCACCATGCCCATGGACAACGCTACGTTGGAGCCGATGGTCATGACAACGGGCGCTGTTACCAGTGTCAGCAGAATCAATGTCGTGCTGAAGGACGGGTTGTACAGCACCCCACGGTAAGTGCGCTTATATACCAATGATATGATGACGCCGGCGATCAGCGAAAACATCAGCACCAGCGCGATGTTCTGCGGTGTAAAATTGACAAACTGCTGTGCCCACCAATCGCTGACAATCAGGTCGGACTTGGTGGTTCTGGCAGTATCGGCAGACATAGCAAGCGTAAGCAGCATACAGGTTCCTCCTCAGCGCCATGGGCATGTTAGTTCGTTTACATTATACAGCAAACACAAGCAAAGTCCAGAGCTCAATTGGTTTCCTCTTAATGGAGGGATTTGGCGAGGGATTTGGCAGACCGTGATATAATAGGCTGCGTACGCCATGAGGGGAGGAGCTATGGAGGAGAACGCACATGACCTGTCGGCTGCCGCGGAGCGCGCTATCACGACAAGGTTTCGGAAAACCATATGGAAGCATTTGATTTCCGCCATGAAGCAATACCGCATGACTGCGCCGGGGGATCGCATCGCCGTGTGCATTTCCGGCGGGAAGGACTCGCTATTGTTAGCTGTCTGCATGCGCATGATGGCTCGCTATACCGATATCCCCTTTGAACCACATTTTTTGATGATGGACCCGGGGTACGACCAGAACAGGTTGGCGGTGTTTTTGCGGCATGCGGCGCGGCTGGGTATCGAACCGGACGTGTTCCAAACCGATATCTTCCAGGCTGTGAACGCAGCGAAACGCTCGCCCTGCCATGTGTGCGCAGCCATGCGCCGGGGGCACCTTTACCGCGCTGCCATGGAGCGGGGGTGCAACAAAATTGCGCTCGGGCACCATTTCGATGACGTGATTGAAACCGTGCTGCTCAGCATGCTGTACGGCGCGGCGTTCAAAACCATGATGCCCAGGTTGAAAAGCGAGAATTTTCCCGGCATGGAGCTGATCCGCCCGCTCTATTTGGTGCGCGAGCGCTACATCGCCGCCTGGCAGCAGGCACTGGACATCCCTGTGATGAGCTGTTCCTGTCAGGTGACGCAGCGGGAGGACGGAGGCAAACGCCGGGAGATCAAGGGTCTGCTTGCTGCGCTGGAGAAAAACAACCCCAATGTCGCCTATAACATTTATAAAAGCACCAAGTCGGTCAACCTGTCCACATTGCTCAGCTGGCGGGAGCATGTAGATGCGCCAGAAAAGTCCTTTCTGGATGTTTACATGACACATGACACAGGACAGTGAGTAGCGTTTTTTATGATTGACAGTAGTGAACAAAATGTATACAATAAGCCGAGTTTGTAAGGAGGTTTTAGATGAATCTGAAGCATATTGCCCTCATCGTTGATTCCTGTATGGATGTTCCCAAGGACTTGATCGACCGGTTTGGCATGTACTTGGTTCCGGTCAAAATTATCTACCGCGATCGCGAGTATACCGACCGCGTCGATATCACGCCTCAGGATGTATACGATCGCCTGGAGGAAGAGATACCGCGTACGTCGCTGCCCGAGATTGCTTCAGTGCATGCGGCGTTTCAGCAGGCCATCGCGGATGGCTGCAAAACGGTGTTGGCCATCACGATATCCAGCGCGCTGTCGGGCACAAACAACCTGATCCGGCTGGTTGCCCGGGATTATCCCCAGGTGAATTTTTATATCATCGACACCCTTAACATTGGAATTGCAGCCGGGGTTCAAGCCATTCTGGCTGCCCGGCTGATCGACGCAGGGGATACCATCAGCGCCATCGTCTCAAAAGTTGAGCGCAGCGTCAGGGAATCCCGGGTGTTCTTCTGCCTGTCTACGCTGGAGTACCTGGCCAAGGGGGGGCGCATCGGCAAGGTGGCGGCTGCCATCGGCTCGCTGCTGAACATCAAGCCCATCATCACCTGCAACCCGGAAGGCGCCTATGTCGTCGCGTCCAAGGTGCGCGGCCGCGTCCAGTCCATCGCCGAGACCATTGCGCTGGCGGTTGCCGAGGCGAAAAAGCATGTGAAGTATTCCATTGCTGTTGCCCATGGCAATGCCAAGGCAGAAGCTCGCCAGGTCATCGCAGAGCTCAGGCGGCTGCTGCCCGACTGCGGCGACATATTGGAAAGCGATGTCAGCCCTGCGCTGGTGGTGCATACCGGGCCCGGCCTCATCGGCATTGGCGTCCAGGCGTTGCCCGTGTAAAATCGTGTGAGATTTCTTTAATATTTGTAAACACAGCAAAAAACCTTTGCTTAACCCGATCTTGTATGATATAATACGGTGTAAACACACACAGACGAAGGAGACATGAACCATAGCATTTCGACCAACTTTATCCTTAACCTCCAAGCATAAGGCATTGGCATCTGTTTCATCGCAATGTTGACCGTTGGCAGCACTGTGCAATTGTGTGTGATTTCCGGTTTTTTGCGCCTTGCCGGTGGCTGCGCCCTGTTGAAAGATAAAGGAGATATCGATGATCAGTACCGAAGAACTACAAGCCATGACGGTTGCGGAGCTCAGAAAGTTTGCGAAGGAAAACTCCGTGATCATCGGCACCATTACCCTGAAAAAGGACATCATCAACCGCATTTTGGACGGTTTGAAGGAGAATGAAAAGTCCGCAGCCCAGGAAGCTCCTCAGCAGAAGGCGCCTGTGCGCCGCGCTGTGATCATTGCGGACAGCTCGGACGACATGCCGGCGCCACCGCCTGCCAGGCAGCGCCCGGAAATGCCGCCCGCCCGCACCGGGACATCTGTGCAGAGGCCTGCCCCGTCCCAGCAGCCCAAGGGCAACAAACCCACGTTTACGCTACAGGGGGCCAGGGCCTGGCATAATCCGCAGCCTTTTACCCCCATGCAGCCCCAGGGGTCCAGGTATGCGCCCCAAACAGGCCAGCCCATCACCACGTATCCCCTGGGCCAGGCCGGGGGTAGCGACGGGCAAAATATGCCTGCACAGCCCAGGCAGCCGGCGGCGCATGTCAGCAGGTTTGGCCCTGTCGCGGCGCCGGCTGCTCAGGAGGATCAATCCAGGGCTGATAAGCCGCAGGTGTACCGCGCTGCCCCGGCGTCGCAGCCCCTCCGGCGGTATCCGGCGCCTGCGCGCACCAATTATCGGCAGCCTCTGCGCCAGCCTGTTTATCAACCCGGGGGGGCTGAGCAGGCGCAGCCTGCTCCTTACCAGGGCTCGCCGCTCAGACGGGCGCCCGGTGACTTTGGGCAGAGCTATCAGCAGGAGACCAGGGGCGCAGCACCAGTTCAGCAGCGCGTCCGCGAGCCTTTTCCGGCCAGGGACATGGAGGGCGTCAACCCGGCGGTACCTGAGATGCTGGCCACGGGCGACTGCGGCGACGGTGCCGGCGTGCTGGAAATACATGCCGATGGCTATGGATTTCTCAGGGCAGGCAACTTTCTGCCGGGCAAGAACGACGTCTACGTGTCCAACGCGCAGATCCGCCGGTTCCACCTGCGCAACGGCGATTATATCGAAGGGAAAACGCGCCCCCAAAGGGAAACCGATCGGTATGCCGCGATGCTTTACATCACCAGAATCAATGGTGTCGAAGCCGAAGAGGTGCGCGACCACAAGGACTTTGACGAGCTGACGCCGGTATATCCCGACAAGCGGATCAACCTGTCCTCAGTCGACGAAAACGACATGGTACTTCGATTAATCGATCTGTTTTCGCCGGTGGGCTTTGGTCAGCGGGCGATGATCGTGGCTGCGCCCAAGGCAGGCAAGACCACCATCCTCAAAAAGATCGCGCTGGCCATCCGCAAGCAGCATGAGGATATCCACCTGATGATGCTGCTGGTGGACGAGCGTCCCGAGGAAGTGACAGACCTGAAGGAGACGGTGGGCGGCGACGTCTTCCACTCCACCTTCGATGAGCCGGCGGAAAGCCATGTGCGCGTCAGCGAGCTGGTGCTCGAGCGCGCCATGCGCCTGGTGGAGCAGGGTAAGGACGTGGTGGTGCTGATGGACAGCCTGACCCGTCTGTCCCGTGCATACAACACATTGGCGCCTTCCGGCGTTCGGGTGATGTCCGGCGGCCTGGCAGCCGGCGTGCTGAACAAGCCCAAGAAGTTTTTCGGCGCCGCGCGGAATCTCCGGGAAGGCGGCAGCCTGACCGTGATCGCCACCGCGCTGGTGGAGACGGGCAGCCGCATGGACGAGGTGATCTTTGAGGAGTTCAAAGGCACCGGCAACATGGAACTGGTGCTGGACAGGCAGCTGTCCGAAATGCGGGTTTTCCCTGCTATCAGCATCGCCCGCAGCGGCACGCGCCATGAGGAGCTGCTGCTCACCACCCAGGAGGCCGATGTGGCGGCCAAGGTGCGCGCCATGATCTCCGGCGCGTCGGAACAAGAAGGGATATCCCTGGTGCTTTCCATGATGGAAAAAACAAAGGACAATGCGGACTTTGTCGCCCGTTATGACGACTGGATCGCATTGATGAGAGGCGGAATGAAATGAGTATTGTAGTGTCTCCGTTCGGACGCAGCCCGTCCGGCATGCCCGTTCATAAAATTACGATGACGCGGCAGCAGATCAGCGTATCGCTGGTCGACTTTGGCGCGCACCTGGCTTCCGTTATTTGCCCGGACAGGACGGGAAAGTTGGGCGATGTTTGCCTGGGGTTTGACAACTTGACCGGCTATGCCACCCATGGCCACAGCTACATTGGGGCTACGGTGGGCCGGTACGCCAACCGCATCGGCGGGGCGGCTTTCACCCTCAATCAAAAGGAATACCGCCTGTTTGCCAACGACGGCGAAAACACGTTGCACGGCGGCAAGGAAGGGTTCGATAAAAAACTCTGGACCCACCAGGCCGAAAAGATGCCGTCTTTCGACCGGGTGACGATGTCCTATATATCCCGCGATGGCGAGGAAGGGTTCCCGGGCACGCTGCGGGTGCAGGTTACCTTCCAGTTAGACGATGCCGCGCGGCTGACCATCGCCTACACCGCCGAAAGCGACCTAGACACCGTGGTTAACCTCACCAACCACGCCTATTTTAACCTGGCCTGCAAGGGCGATGTGCTGGGGCATCTGATCAAAATCGATGCCGACAGCGTTGTGGAAACAGAGGATGATTTAATCCCAACGGGCGTCCTGATGCCGGTAGGCGGCACGTTGTACGACCTGCGCGATGTGCAGCGCATCGGCGATGTCATTGCGCGCAAGCAAGAACACCCGATGTTTTCAGCCGCCGATGGGTTTGATTCGTGCTATGTGTTGAATGGCAATGGCATGCGGGCTTGCGCCTGGGTGCGGGAGCCGGTCAGCGGGCGCGAGCTGACGGTGTATACCGACCAGCCCGGGCTGCAGTTTTACTCCGGGCAGGGGCTGGATTGCCAGGGCAAGGGTGGCGTCCACTACGGCGCTTACGCGGGCCTGGCGCTGGAGACCCAGCACTATCCCGACAGCGTCAACCAGCCTGCCTTCCCCAGCACGACGCTGAAAGCGGGCGATGTCTACCGCACCAAGACCATTTACCAGTTCGGCTTGTATCGATAGAGAGAAGCATCAAAAAAGGCGCGGTTGCGCCTTTTTTGATATGGGTCCGTCACCCCACCGAATACAGCAGGTCGCCGTATGTGGGGAAAGGCCAATGCTTTTTTGCCGTGATCAGTTCTGCGCCGTCGGCAGCATGCCGCAGGCTGTCCATCGAGGGGATGACGATATCGGCATAAACCCTGGCCTGGCTGATCCAGCTGTCGGAAGGATTGATGGCAGCCAGCGCCTCCGCCAGACTGACCGCTGAAGCCATGATGTCGGCCAGCGCCTTGTCTAACTGTTCCAACAGGCCGATTTCAGGCGCCTGGGATTGCGGCAGCAGCGCCTGCTTGCGCTGCGCGCACAGGGCAACCTCTGATGTGCAGGCAATGATAGCGGGTACGATTTCCCGGCTGACCATCTCCAGCATGGTCTGCGCCTCGATGCGGATGGTTTTGCAGTAGCTTTCGCTGAGCACTTCGCACCGGCTTTGGATCTCAGCGTGGCTCATCACGCCCTGGCGTTCAAACAGCGCGATGTTCTCAGGGCATGTCATGCGGGGCAGGCAATCGGGTACCAGCGGCAGGATGGGCAGCCCGCGGCGCCGGGCTTCCTCCAGCCATTCCTGTGAGTAGTTGTTGCCGTTGAACACAATGCGCTTGTGGTTTTTGATGGTGTCGATGATCAGCTTTTCGCAGGCGGTGTGAAAGTCGTCCGCTGCTTCCAAGATGTCGGCAAACCCCTCCAGCACATCGGCGACGGCGGTGTTCAGCATGGTGTTGGGCTCGGAGATCGACATGGCCGACCCCAGGCTTCTGAACTCGAACTTGTTGCCGGTGAAGGCGAAAGGCGAGGTTCTGTTGCGGTCGCTGGTATCGATGGGGATCTTGGGCAGCACGTGCACACCGATGCTCATGTCGGCGTTGGTTTCGCGGACATAGGTATGGTGGTTTTCCAGCGCGTCGAGTATGGCTGCCAGCTCATCGCCCAGGGAGATCGATATGATGGCTGTCGGCGCTTCCCAGGAGCCAAGGCGCCGGTCGTTGCCGGCGCTGGCAACCGATATGCGCAGCAAGTCGCTGTGCAGGTCCACTGCCTTGAGAACAGCGCATAAAAACAGCAGAAACTGCGCGTTCTCGGCTGGTGTCTCGCCGGGTTCCAGCAGGTTCAGCCCGGTGTCGGTGGACAGGCTCCAGTTGTTGTGCTTGCCGGAGCCGTTGATGCCTTCAAAGGGTTTTTCGTGCAGCAGGCAAACCATGTCATGCCGCACGGCAACTTTCTTCAGCAGTTCCATCGTCAGCTGGTTGTGGTCGGCTGCAATGTTGACGGTTTCATAAACGGGCGCCAGCTCGTGCTGGGCGGGCGCTGTTTCGTTATGCTCTGTTTTTGCTGGCACGCCCAACCTCCACAGCTCCTCGTCCAGGTCGCGCATGAAACAGGATACCCGGGGGGAAAGGCTGCCGTAATAGTGGTCCGACAGCTCCTGGCCCTTGGGCGGGCGGGCGCCGAACAGCGTGCGGCCTGTGTGCTTTAAATCGCTACGCTGCTCAAACAGCTTGCGGTCAACTAAAAAATACTCCTGCTCGGCGCCGGCGTTGGCCATCACACACATGGCGTCGCGGTTGTTGAACAGGCGCAGTATGCGCATTGCCTGCCTGTTCAGCGCGTCCATGGACCGCAGCAGCGGCGTCTTCTTGTCCAGCGCCTGCCCGCTGTAGCTGCAGAAAGCCGTGGGGATGTAGAGCGTTCTGTCCTTGATGAAGGCGCAGCTGGTGGGATCCCAGGCGGTATAGCCGCGGGCTTCAAAGGTGGCGCGCAGCCCGCCGGAGGGCAGCGACGAGGCATCCGGCTCGCCGCGCACCAGCTCCTTGGCGCCAAACTCCATAATGACGCTGCCTCCCTCTATGGGACGGATGAAGCTGTCATGCTTTTCCGCCGTGACGCCGGTCAGCGGCTGAAACCAGTGTGTAAAGTGGGTGCAGCCGTTCTCGATCGCCCAGTCCTTCATGGAGTTGGCAATAACGCTGGCTACCTCCGGCGGCAGGCGCCGGTTGGATTGCATGGTGCGCTGCAGCGCCTCGTAGGTGTCCTTGGGTAGGCGCTGCCGCATGGTGCTGTCGTTAAAAACCAGGCTGCCGAATATTTTCTGGGGGTTTTTGCTCATCATCGCGTTCCTTCCTGTTACAGCAGGACGATGCCGGCCTTTTTGCAGGCGCTTACAGTATCGTCATCCCAGTAGGAGGACTGCACCTCGCCGATATGCGCTTTGCCTAACAGCAGCATGCACATGCGGCTCTGCCCGATGCCGCCGCCCATGGTGCAGGGGAGTGTGCCTTGCAGCAGCGCTTGGTGGAAGGGCAATTCCCGGCGGTCATCGCATCCGGCCAATGTCAGCTGTGTGTCCAGGCTTTCCGGCGTTACGCGGATGCCCATGGAGGACAGCTCCATCGCGCAGCCTAACAGGTCGTCCCAGAACAGGATGTCGCCGTTGAGCGACCAGTCGTCATAGTCCGGGGCACGGTCGTCGTGTTTCTGACCTGAACGGAGCTTGCCGCCGATCTGCAGGATGCCCACCGTCCGATAGCGCTTGAGGATGGCGTCCTCCCGCTGCTTGGGTGTAAGGGAAGGATACTCGTCCTCTAACTCCTGGGTGGTGATGAAGGTGATTTCCCGTTCTAAGTTGACGGGCAGCGAGGCGTATTTCCAGCGCAGCAGGTCCTGCGTGAGCGTAATGGCGGTCACAATGCGCTGC
Source organism: Christensenellales bacterium (assembly GCA_050952845.1). Lineage (GTDB taxonomy): Bacteria > Bacillota > Clostridia > Christensenellales > Aristaeellaceae > JAGVSV01. The sequence continues at coordinate 1,877,970 of JBMNLP010000001.1, read as the reverse complement.
ATGGCGTCCTTCAGCGTTGCCATCGTGCGCATCTCCGGCGTGATCACCTTCTCCCAGTCCCACTGGTCGACATAGGCCGAATGCAGGTTGTCCAGCGTTTCATCGCGGCGGATGGCGTTCATATCGGTATACAGCCCTTCGCCTACCGGGAAGCCGTACTGATGCAGCGCCATGCGCTTCCACTTGGCCAACGACTGCACGACCTGGACGCTGGTGCCGGTTTCCTTCAGGTCAAAGGACACGGGGCGCTCGATGCCGCTGAGGTTGTCGTTCAGGCCCGAGCCGGCTTCTACAAACAGCGGCGCGGACACCCGCTTGAGGTTCAGCGCTTTGGCTAAAAACTCCTCAAAGGTTTTTTTGATGAGAGAAATGGCCTCCTGCGTCTCGTAGAGGGACAGGTAGGAGCGGTAGTTTTCCGGAATGACAATGCGTGACATACGGTCTCCTTTCGGCTATCCATGCGGATTCCTCATGGGAAGTATAGAGGCAACCGCCGAAGGCGTCAAGGGCACGCTTGTCTGACAGCATGCTGCTGATGTGTAAGAAATGCAGGCTGCGATGCGGTAATTGTTGGCTTGGTATGGCAGGCACGTTGAACGAACTATCCATCGGAGCTTGCCCTGGGTTTTCCAAAGCAATGCCGTATCAAAACCATGTTTGTCATCTGCAATGCGCAAGCGAGCAGCAAAAACCATGGATACACAGCCAGCACCACCGGCCCGATGCTCAGGCTGGTCAGGGCGTCGCTCAGCTGAAGCGCCACAAACCGCACGGCGGTAACTGTGGCTAAATGAGCCTGATCCACCGTGCGCAGTACGCCGATGGGCATCATCTGGTTCAACACGGCGATGCCGATGCCGTATAAAAAGTACGAAGCCATGAATACGCTCCGGCTGCGAACCATCACCAGCAAGCCCAGCGCCAGCACGTTGATTACAACGGACAGCAGGGAGGACCGCACGACGCCCAGCCGGTCGGCTACAAACAGGATGAAAAAGTAAGCGATCATGCTGGCGAAGGTACCCAGTACCGTCAGCAGGCCCGCGTCTGAGGCGGTTAATCCAAAGAAGCGCATGCCGATCAGCATGATGAAATAATAAATGCCCGAAATGGCTCCGCGCAGCACATGCATGACGCCGATGGGCAACGCCTGCCCCGCGGCGGACGGCTTGCGGGGCTTTGCTTCCGCAGGGGCGGCGCTTTGGGGCGTCCGCACCAGCACATATCCACGGGCGGAATAGAATGCCCCCACGCCCAGGGTAAGCGACAGGGCAAACACAACCGGGAACCCCCATGCGGCGGCATGGCTGCCTAACAATGGCCCTACTGCTGCGCCCAGCAGCGCGCTCACCAGGTAGAAAAGAATGCCGCAGAAGCCATATACGGCCCCGTAGATGCTCTCGGAGTACAGGCACGCCTCTATCCGCGTCATCACCATCACATAGTACGCGGAGATGAAATTGGACAGCATCCACCCCGCTGTGATGATCCACAGGCCTGCTGTTGTTCCAATATAGCCCGGCAACAGCAGAAGGGAAGCTAAAAGCATGGCTGCGGGCAGCACGGCATGGAACAGGTTCAGCTTGGTGTATGTAGGCACCAGTTTTTTGGCGGGGCACCGCGCTGCCCGTGCGGAGAACAGCACGAACCCTGCCGTGACGGCCAGCTGGGCGAAGAAACGCACAACGCCCAGCTGGCTCTCGTCAGCGCCCATGTGTATGGCAAACACCTGCAGAATGGGCACCGATACCAGGGTAGCATTGGCCGTGGTGAGCATCCCGGTACGTGCCGACTTCCAGATGTTGTCCTGCTGCACCCTCTCCGGGCTGATGCGGGACAGGACGTGCCTGACCAACCGTTTCATCAATCGTATCTCCTGAACAGGCGGTGCTACACGTCCAGCCGCATCGCCGTTATCCGGCCGGCATCACGTGCGCCTCGGCATAGTCTACCACAATTTCGCCCTCCGGCACACGCATCTCCAGCACGATGAACGGCGGCAGCCTGCCATCGTTCTCCATGGCAAACACCATGGCTTCGTTGGAAAAGGAACCAGCGTATATGTGCTGTTGCCGCTCGAACTTCCGCTCGCTGACAGGTGATTGAAGATAATAATTGGATGTAACCGGCGCGAAACCCGCTCCGTGACATCCCATAGCCGATATGCTATACTTCCGGCGCGGGGATGCCGGATATCCCCCAAAAGGAAGGTACATGAAGAAATTAAGCCGCCAGTCCCGGCGCGGGCTGATTAATGCGCTTTTCATTGTTGGCACATTTGTGCTGGTTATGTATTTCGCCCTTCGGTCGGGCGATATATCGCAAATCATTCAGGCGCTGCGCTCCATCAACCCAACCTGGCTGCTGGGCGGCGTGTTGTGCTTCGCCGTGCATGCCTTTATCGAAGGCGCGTCGCTCTATGTGTTTTTCAAGTTCCAAAAGGTGCCCGTCAACCTGCGCAGCAACCTAATCGTGGGCTTGATCGGCATGTATTATTCGGCTATTACGCCGGCAGCGACGGGCGGGCAGCCCATGCAGGTGTTTTCGCTGAAAAAGCGCGGCGTGCCGCCCGGCGTGGCGTCGTCGGCGCTGGCGGTGAAGTTTTTCTGCTGGCAGTGCGCCCTGCTGCTGTTGGGGGCGGCGGCGTGGATCGTTCACCCTGGCCTGGTATCGGAAACGCTAGACAAGGGCGTCTGGTTTTTGACGGTGGGCTTCATTGCCAACAGCGCGGCGGTGGTCGGCGTGATCCTGCTGGCCATCAGCCGCAATGCGGTGCGCGCCATCATCGTGTTTTGCGTCAACCTGGCTTATAAGCTACGCATCGTGAAGGACCGTGCCCGCACCTCGTCCCGCTGGGACGCGGCGCTGCTGGATTTTCATGCCAGCGTCGACATCCTCACCCGCCACCCGTTCCAGTTTCTGGTGCTGTTCGCTATGTCGCTGGTGCAGGTCACGGCGCTGATGAGTGCGGTGTATTTTGTGTACCGTGGCTTTGGCCTGAATGCTGCGCCGTACGCTCATCTGGTCACCGTGCAGCTGATGCTGTTTATCGCCGCTTCTTTTACGCCGCTGCCGGGGGCATCCGGCGCGCAGGAGGGCGGGTTTTACCTGTTTTTTGGCAAGTTTTTTCCCTCCGACAGTGTGTTTGCCGCGATGTTTGTTTGGCGCTTTATCACCTATTACCTGTCCATCATCGCCGGTTTCGCCGCTGTGGTGGCGGACAGCGCGCACGGCCTCAAAGGCCGGAAAGCGCTGCGCGCGGCGATGCATGCTGCCACATCCGAAGCAGAAGCCGACGATCAGGCGCCTGGCGAGGAGAAACCTACGTGACGGTTAGACTTACAGCTTGCCCGGCAGGCCTTCAATGCCCGCCTGGCGCAGCACGCCGGCGCGGTTGGCTAAGAAGTATTTGATAAACCGGATGCCTGCCAGCGTGTCGTAGGATGCTACCTGCAGTGCGCCGTCGTCGATGTCGATCAGCTGTGCGCCGGGGTATGCGCAGAGCACGGGGGAGTGGGTGGCCAGGATGACCTGGCAGTTCATGCCTTCGGCCTGGTCGATCAGCGCCAGCAATCCCAACTGGTTGGCAAAGGACAGCGCGCCTTCCGGCTCGTCCAGCAGGTACAGGCCGTTTGATATCAGCCGGCCTGCGAAAAAGCTTAAGAAGCCCTCTCCGTGGGATGCCTCCAGCAGCTCCCGTTCGTATTGTCCGTCCAGATCGCTCAGCGTGCTCATGTGGGGCATCTGTGCCAGGCTTTTGGCCATGGCGGAGCGGCTGTCATAGGTTTCGTCGATTTCCCGCAGCGCTTCCCGCGCCTCCTCCTGCATGGCTCTTCGGTCGTCTAAATACCGGGTAAAGTCTTCCGCGGTAAAGAAAAAGCTGCGCACGGGGCGTTGGTTGAAGGTAAAGCGGTATTTTTGCGCGGCTTTGACAAAGGTACGCGTTTTGCGCGCGCGGTTGCTGCCCGTGCCGATGGTATCGGCCCGCACGCCTGCCGCCGCCAGTTCCAGCAGCGTGGTTTTGCCGCTGCCGTTTTCGCCGGTCAAGATGGTGACCGGCTGCGTGAAAGCAAGCGCATCTAAATGGGACAGCACGGGCGCAGTGAAGGGATAGCCTGTGCCCGCCTGGCTTGTCCTGCGCGCCAACTCTCTTAGATATATCAAGGTTCATCCCTCCGGTTTTTCATCATTTGCATGGCGTCGGCGATCGCCAGGTCCCTGTCGCCAGCTTGCGATTCCAGGTGGTGGGTCAGCTCGTGCTTCAGCACGCGGTCGATCTCGCGCCGCCACGACGCTTCGCCGTCCAGATGGGGGAACACGCGCAGAAACGAGCCGTAGTACAGCACGACTCCCCTGCCCATTACGGGGTGCACATGGTATTCACCCAAAATGTATACCGGCGCGCCGCCCGGCGTATCGTGTCCGCGCTTTGCTCTGTCCACCACCCCCACGCCAAGGTTCAGCCCCTTGAACACCTCGGCAGGCAGGGCGCCGGTCAGCTCATCCAGTGTGTGCGTGAAGCGGTCGATGTCGATCATCTGTGTTTCCTCTGCGGTGTGCACCTTTCGTTTTCACCAAGCGATTGACTGTTCCCTTCCTTGAAAAACACTGCCTCTAATGATATGATAAGCGCAGCGAATAAACAAGGAGGCATTGCCATGCGTTTTAAAGAATATCAGGACCTGGACAGCCTGCACATCGCGCGCCTAAAAGGCCGCACCACCATTGTGCCTTATCCGGATGAGGACAGTGCCCGCACCTTTTCCCGGGCGTCATCTCCCTATTACCTGCTGTTGAATGGCACCTGGGATTTTAAGCTGCTGGACAGCCCGCGCGACATCGCGGATGATATCACCTCCATCGCCCTGGAAGAGCATATCACCGTGCCGGGCTGCTGGCAGATGCAGGGGTATGGCGCTCCCCAATACACCAATGTCAAATACCCCATCCCTTATGACCCGCCCCACGTGCCGGACGACACGCCGGTAGGCGTATACCGCCGTTTTTTTGAGCTGCCCGAGGCCTTTGAAGGCCGCCGAACGCGCATCCGGTTTGAGGGTGTGGACTCCTGTTTTTACGTTTACCTCAACGGCGTTTTAGCCGGCTTTTCCAAGTGCCCGCACATGCCTGCCGAGTTCGATTTGACCGACTTGCTCAGGGATGGCAGCAATATGCTGCACGTGCTCTGTTTCCAATGGTCCGACGGCACCTATCTGGAGGACCAGGACAAGTGGCGCCTGAACGGCATATTCAGGGACGTCATGCTGCTCAGCTTCGGCAAAGAAGCCATCCACGACCTCGTCATCGATGCCCTCCTGGATAAGGACTATCAAACCGGTCTGCTTACCGCCCGCGCCGGCGTTGCCGGCGCCAGACAGGTGCGCTTTCGGCTGCATGGGGCGGACGGCGCCGTGCTCGACCAAACCGTGCCGGTTCACGATGGCCAGGCTGTGCTAAAAGCCAGATTGCCCGATGTGCAGCGGTGGACTGCGGAAACGCCGGCGCTGTACACGCTGACAGCCTCTATCGGCAACCAGGCTGAGGCGCAAAAAATCGGGTTCCGCCTGGTGGAAATCACGGGCGGCGTGCTGTATATCAACGGCGTAGCGGTCAAGCTCAAGGGTGCGAACCGCCATGACACCCACACCACGATGGGCTCGTACACGCCGGTGGACAGCATGCTCGAGGACGTGCTGGTCATGAAGCGCCACAACATCAACACCGTGCGCACCGCCCACTACCCGCCCGATCCGCGCTTTCTATCATTGTGCGACGAATACGGCCTGTATGTGATTGACGAGGCCGATATCGAAACCCATGGCGTCGTCTGCGTCGCGGATTATGATCTGATTGCCCGGGATCCCAAATGGGAAAAGCAGTTTGTTGACCGCGGCGTCCGCATGGTGGAGCGGGACAGGAATCACCCGTCCATCATCTTCTGGTCGCTGGGCAACGAGTCCGGCTACGGGCACAACCACGTGGCGATGGACAAAGCCATCCGCGCGCTGGACCCTACGCGTCCCATCCACTATGAGCGCGACGAGCTGGCCGCCACATCCGACATGGTGTCCCAGATGTACACCCCGGTGCCCAAAGTTATCGAATACGGCCAGGAGCAGAGCGACAAGCCCTTTTTCCTGTGCGAGTATGCCCACGCCATGGGGCAGGGGCCCGGCAACTTGGAGGATTACTGGCAGGCGATTTACAAATATCCTCGGTTGATCGGCGGCTGTGTATGGGAGCTGGTGGACCATGGGCTCACTGCCTATACCGAAGATGGCGAGATGTATTATGCTTACGGCGGCGACTTTGGCGAGTATCCGCACGATGGCAACTTCTGTGTTGACGCGCTGCTGTATCCGGACCGCACGCCCCATACCGGCATGACGGAATACAAGCATGTGCTGCGCCCGGTGCGCGCTGTACTCAGCGACGAAAAAGCAGGCAGGGTAACCCTGACCAACCTGTACGCGTTTACAGACCTGAACACGCTGGATATGTACTGGCAGGTGGTGCACTGCGGCAAGGTGCTGGCTGACGGCAGCATGATGGTACAGGCGTCAGCCGGTGCGCAGGCTGATGTCGCGCTGCCGCTGGGCGCATACCCTGAGGACAGCTTCCTGAACCTGCGCTTTACGTTGAAGAAGGCGGCTGCTTGGGCGCCGGCCGGCTTTGAGGTATGCCGGGAGCAGCTGCCGCTGGCGCTGGGCAGCAAGGCGTATCAATGGCCGACTATCAGCCGTCGCCTGCAGCTGGACCGCACGCTGGACGGGTTTGTTGTGCGCTGTGGGGATGCGGCGTATGAGTTTTCCCGCTCCCAAATGGCGCTCAGCGGCATCAGCCAGGGTGGCACCCATCTGCTGTCTGCGCCGCTGCAGCTGAACATGTGGCGCGCCCCCACCGACAACGACAAGGGCTGGGGCAAGGCGGCTGAAAAATGGGAGAAGTTAGGGCTGGACAAGCTGCAGCAGCGCGTGGTGCGCTTTGACGCGGAGGAGCGTCCGGACGAAGTGGTCGTTACCATTGAAAGCGTATACGCGCCCAAGGTGTACACGCCCGTTGTCAACCTGAAGCAGACGTTCTGCGTGCTTAACGATGGCCGCGTGCTGCTCAACATGCTGTATACGCCGCTACAGGACATCGACACCTATCTGCCGCGCCTGGGCATGCGGTTTGCCATGCCGGGCGGGTTTGACTATCTGCGCTGGCATGGCCGCGGCCCGCACGAAAGCTACCCGGATAAAAAGACCGGCGCCCTGATCGGCTGGTATGAATCCACCGTGGCCGACACGCATGAGCCGTATATCTACCCGCAGGAGAACGGCTCCCACGAGGACACCCGCTTCTTTACGCTGACCAACCAGGAAGGCCAGGGCCTGGCGCTGGCGGGCAGGGCGTTTGCCTTCAGTGCGCACCACTATACGCCCGAGGCGCTGACCGCAGCGCAGCATACCTATGAGTTAGAGGAGGAGGACCTGACCCAGGTGCTCTTTGACGGCGTGATGGGCCCGCTGGGCAGCAATTCCTGCGGCCCGGAACCTCTTGAGGAGACGCGCCTGTACCTGAAGGAGCCGGCGTCGTTCGACTTTGTGCTGATGCCCGTCAACCTGGAAGCCGAGTGTCCCAGGCACGCCGGTTTCCGGGCAGCCCAGGCGCTGGATCAGGAGGATTGATCATGGCGGCTACCATCTGCGCCCATCGCGGCGCCTCAGGCTATGCGCCGGAGAATACGCTGGAAGCGTTTCAATTGGCGGTCGATCTTCAAGCCGACGGCGTGGAGCTGGATGTCCAGCTTACGCGCGATCATGAGTTGCTGGTCATCCACGACGAGCGGATCGACCGCGTGTCCGATGGGATGGGCTTTGTTGCCGACATGACGCTGCGCGACATCAGGCAGCATACATTCAACAAGACGCATCCGGAGTATGAGGGCGCCAAAGCGCCCACGCTCCGCGAGGTGTTTGATCTGCTGAAGCCCACCGGCTTATACATCAACATTGAATTGAAGAACACCGGCAACCCCTACCCCGGTTTGGAGGAGAAATGCCTTGAACTGGCGGCCAAATGCGCCATGGAAGACCGGGTGGTCTATTCGTCTTTCAACCACCCGAGCATGGTGCGGATGAAAAGCCTGAACCACCGGGCGGTGTGCGGGCTGTTGTACAGCTGCGTGATGGTGCGCCCCTGGGCGTATGGCAGCCAGCTGGGTGCGGATGCCCTGCATCCTCACCATGGCGAATTGGTGTTCAACCGCGATCTCTGCCAGCAGGCGCATGCTTTGGGCTTGAAAGTCAACACGTGGACGGTCAATAACGAGCGCAGCATGAGGATGGTGCTGGAAGCCGGCGCAGACATGCTGATCACCGACTATCCTGACCGTGCCAGGGCTGTTCTTCTGTCGTGAAGCCGACACGTCCGGCAGGGGACGGGGAGCGCATGAGGCTCCGCAAAAACAGGAGGCAGATAAACAGGTGGAAGCAGCCGGAGCGCGTGCTGCTGGCGCTGTCGGGCGCGCTGTTGGCGGCTGCTGCGGTGCTGGCAGGCTGGTACCTCATCAAAACGCAGCAGACCATCCACCAGCAGGAAAGCCTGCGTGCAGTGTATGCCGGCCGGCCTTCGGATCAGTCTACCGCGCCTGTTTTATCTTCCGGCGGCGACCTGGAGCAGCCGCCTGATGTAGCCGAAGCGCCGGAGACAGCTGAACCAACCGAAATTGCTCCCCTTGCTGAACCTGGGCTGCAGGCACAGGCTTCCGGGATGAACGCGGCGTTTGTGCCCCTATACGCCAGGAACAACGACTTAGTGGGCTGGCTGAAGGCGGAGGGCATACGGGAGATGGATTTTCCCGTACTCCAGCGCGACAATGTATATTACATGAACCACGATTTTACCGGCCGGCAGAACCCGGCCGGCAGCGCTTTTTTAGATGAAGCCAACGCCATCAGGCCGCTGGATGACAACCTGATCATCCACGCGCACAACATGAAAAACGGCACGATGTTCGGCAAGCTGTTCCATTACCAGCAGCTGAACTTCATTGTCGAACACCCTGTCATACAGTTTGATACGCTCTATCAGCTGGGTGCCTATGTGCCCTATGCGGTGGCTGTTATTTCGACGGATCCGACCAAGCCGCATTATTTCACAGCTTGCGTACCGCACTTTACCGATACAGACGCGCTATACGCTTATGTCAACAGGCTGAGGGAGTTGTCCAGCCTGGCGCTGCCGGTCGATCTGATGCCGGACGATCGATTGCTGACCCTGATCACCTGCCACGGGCGGGAAGGTCATGAGCGGCTGATTGTGGCGCTGCGCGCATTGCGCGACAACGAAACGCCGGACAGCATCAGCGATGCGTTCCGGCGCCTGGCTTCTAAAACCTGATTACCGCTTGATCGTAGCCTGAAATGTATGATGGCACACAGGGCAGTTGACGGTCATGGTGCCGATCTTTTTGGGCAGCCGCAGCGCTGTTTTGCAGTTGGGGCAGGTTCTGTAGCGATGGGTTTTATGGAATTTGAACCGGTTGATGAAAAGCAGCGTCTTTTTCTTGATGTTGCCTGAAATCGCCAGGTATCGCCTGTTCTCCTCCGCGCGTGCCGACAGGTTTTTTGACAGCACGCGGTAGAGAGAATAGCCCAGTACCGCCAGTGAAACATAGTACAGCGGCCTGAACAGGAACAGGCTCAGCGCGAATAATATAAAATAAAGTGCAACCAGCGTCTTATACAGCGCGTCGACGCCATAGCGGCCCTGCATCCAGGCGGCAATTTTGTATTTCAGCCGGTTCATTGTGTATCCTCCTTAGCGTTTTCTTTAACAGCGGCAGCACATGCATAGAAACCTCATCGCGCACAGCCCCAGGCACAGGGTGTTCATGCTGATGTTGGGCATGCCGAACATCTGGCTGCGGGCGGTGTAGGCGCGGGTGCCAGCCTGGATTTGCTGCCGTATATTCTGGTAGCGGTAGTTGCCGGGATCCTTTTCAATGGCGGTGTCGATATGCTGCGATGCCGTGACGACGTTGCCGACGCCGTAGTTGGCGATGGCGCTGAGGTAGTACCATTCGGCGGTTCTGTTTTGAATCTGGCTCAGCGCGTACAGGGCTTCCTGGTAGCGCATGGCGTTGACATACTGGCGAACTGGGTTGAACGGGTCGTTCTGCCGTGATTCCTGCCACTGTTGTTGCTGATACCCGCCGTAGAAGGGCCCAAAGGGATTGAAACCGCCGAAGGGGTTCCATTGGCCTTGCCCGCTGTAGGAGGAAGGCCTGCCCTGCGGACGCGAGTAGTCGGTATAGTCTGCGCGGCCGCTTTTGATTTCCTCGTAGGCAACGTTGATCTCAGCCATGCGTTTTTGTGCATTGGCATCGCCCGGGTTTAAGTCAGGGTGGTATTTCTTGGCCAGCTTGCGGTACGCAGCGGTCACCTCTTTCTGCGAGGCGTTCCGCGGTACGCCCAGCACCTCATACGGATCTCTCATGTGCGCCGCTCCCTTTGGTTTTCATCCTGTAGCGCGTCCAAACGCCGGAATACAGGATGTTTTCGATCAAAGCTTTGTCTCTTTTGATAGCTAACTGCTCAAACAGCGCCGTGCACACCGACATCTGGGCTTGCAGAAGGCTTTCGTGCCGGTCGGAGGGCACGGTGGTCAGCGGGTTGTACCGCTCCTTGCGGATGTCGTCCTTCAGGTCTACTGCCGCGTCCATCAGGTAGATGAACCGGCCCAGCGCCCAGCCAAAGTCCCGCAGGGTGTCAGGCTGCGGGATGCCGTCGGGCACGAAGGCTTCGCTGAGGGCGTAGCCAAAGGCATTGGCGGGCAGGTCCGGGTTGACTTCTCCGTCGCGCTCATACCGGCTCAGCTGCTTCAGCCCTTCATCCATGGCTGCGCATTGCCTGGGCAGCCTTTCCCGCACGGCGCCTACATGCCTGCCGATGACCTTGGCTTTCATCCGCGCCAGGGCGTTGCGGTCGTCCTGCCAGTCGTCCATCAGCTGCATGTAGCTCAACACGACGTTCAGGTCGGCGGCATAGGAGGTATGGACGCTCTGCCAGCTGGCTTGTTTTTTCAGGGGATGTGCCGGGCAGGTGAACTGCTCTGTAACAGGCTGCTCATCCGTCATGGCCGACAGCAGGAGCACCAGGAAGGTCATGTCATAGGTCAGCGTTGCCCGGCACGACATGCTGTGCTGCTCGCCCAGCGCTTTGCACAGCCCGCAGTAGCAGGCGCGGTAATGCGCCTTTTCCTCGGGGGATAAGGCGTCAAAGTTGGCAACAATGTATCCAAACATGGCAACACCTTTCAAGCAGTCTCATCCGCTGCGGTCAAGCGTACTCAAGCATCATACCACATCCGCGCCCTGACGGCATCTTTTTATCAGGAGGACAAGGGGAGGTTGCCCGCGCCCTGCATCAGCCCGGCGACACTGGTCAGCGCCCGGATGCCTTCTGCGATCATGTCCTGGTCTGCCATCCTGGGCAGGCGCAGCATCACGGTGGTGTTGCGGCCTGTTGCCAGCGACAGCTTGCTGTCCGCCTGCGCCAGGGCTGATACCAGCAGCGCAGGGTCATCCACATAATCGCCATTCAGGCGGAACTTCAAAAACCCGTCCGAAGCGGCTACAAAGTCGGCGCCGATGCCGCGGGCTAACGAACGCAGCTGCGCCACATTCATCAGGTTGACGACGGGCTCGGGCGGCTCACCAAAGCGATCCACCAGGTCGTCGGTCAAGGCCACCCGGTCCGCCTCGCTGGCGATCATAGCGATGCGCTTGTAGATTTCCATCCGCTGGGCTTCGCCGCGGACATAGCTGTCCGGCAGGAATGCGCTGACTGCCAGCTCCACGCGGGTTTCCAGTTCCCTTTCCTTTTGATGGGAAAAATCGCCCTTAGCCTCCCGGACGGCTTCCTCGATCAGCTTGCAGTACATGTCGTAGCCCACCGCGCTGACCTGTCCGGACTGTTCGGGCCCGAAGATGTTGCCGGCGCCCCTGATTTCCAAATCGCGCATCGCGATGCGGAAGCCGGCGCCAAACTCGGTAAACTCCCGGATTGCTGCCAGACGCTTTTCGGCGGTTTCGGTCAGCAGCTTGTCAGGGCGCACGGTGAAATAGGCGTAAGCCACGCGGTTGGAGCGGCCCACGCGGCCCCGCAGCTGGTACAGCTGCGCCAGGCCGAAGCGGTCAGCGTCATATACGATCAGCGTGTTGGCGCTGGGCACATCGATGCCGTTTTCAATGATGGTGGTGCACAGCAGCACATTATATTCCCCGGCGTAGAAGTCCATCATGATGTCCTCCAGCGCCGTTTCCCGCATCTGGCCATGCGCCACCGCGATGCGGGCTTCCGGCACAATCAGCCGCAGGCGCGTGGCGAACCGGTCGATGTCAGCCACCCGGTTATACAGGAAAAACACCTGGCCGCCGCGGCCCAGCTCGCGCATGATGGCGTCGCGGATCATCGCGTCGTGGTAGTCCACCACATAGGTCTTCACGGGAAAGCGTTCCTCAGGCGGCGTTTCCAGCAGGCTCATGTCCCGGACGCCCAGCATGCTCATATGCAGCGTTCTGGGGATGGGGGTCGCTGACAGTGTCAGCACGTCGATGGTGTGCTTGAGGCTTTTGATCTTTTCCTTATGTGCCACGCCGAAGCGCTGCTCCTCGTCGACAATCAGCAGGCCCAGGTTTTTGAACTTCACGTCGTTCGACAGCAGCCGGTGCGTGCCGATCAGAATATCCACCTCGCCTGCTTGTACTTTGGCAAGGGTTTCCCTGTTTTGCGCGGCGGTGCGGAAACGGCTGACAAAATCAACGCGGATGGGAAACTGCGCAAACCGTTTGCTCAGCGTGTGATAGTGCTGTTGCACCAGGATGGTCGTCGGCGCCAACAACGCCACCTGCCGGGAGTTGAGCGTCGCGCGCAGCGCCGCCCGCATGGCTACCTCGGTTTTTCCGTAGCCTACATCACCGCACAGCAGGCGGTCCATGGCGATGGGCTTGGCCATGTCGCTTAACACGTCCTGCACGGCCTGCTCCTGATCGGGCGTCAGCTCGTACTCAAAGCTTTCGGCAAACTGGTTTTCCCAGGGCGGATAGGGGATGTAGGCAAAGCCCGGCGCCTCCTGCCTGGCGGCATACAGCGCCACCAGATCGATCGCCAGCTTCTTTAAGCCTGCCTTGACTTTTTTCTTCTGCCGCGACCACTCGTTGCCGCCTAAGTCGTTCAGCGGCGGCGCATCCCCGCCCGATCCGATGTATTTCTGCACGCGGTCAAACTGGTCCACCGGTACGTACAACTTGTCGTTCCCGCGGTACTGGATGTACAGATAATCCCGGAAAGTGCCCTCGGACTGCAGGCGGACAACGCCGTGATAGATGCCGATGCCGTGGTGCTCGTGGACAACATAATCGCCCGTGTTCAGGTCCGTGAATGCCTCGATCCGCTCGCCAGCATGGTGTCTGGCGCGCGTTTTTCTATGGCTGACGCCAAATATGTCGCCGTCGGTGATCACAGCCAACTTGGCGTCTCCGGCGATAAAGCCGGCTGAGAAAGGCGCCGTCATCAGCAGCGGATGATTCAGGTTCTCCTGATTTTTATCCGGAATGATGCAGCCAAATTCGCCCAGCGCGTGGCGGATGCGGTCGGCGCGCGCGGCGCCGCTGGCCAGCAGCGCCACCTGCCACCCATCCGCCAGCCACGACCGGATGTCATCGGCAAGCTCCTTAAAGCGGGACTTGTACTGCGACAACCCGGTGCCTGTCAGCTGCAGCGCGTTGTCCGGCGCAAAGCCTGCCTGCCCGCGTAGCAGGTCCTGCAGGGTGATCACGGCGCAGGAAGCGCCTGCGTCCCCGAGCAGGTCATCGGCGTTGTAGTATAGCCCGGCTTGCGCGGGGGTTGCCTCCTGCCTGGTCAGCGCCAGCTCCAGATCAGCCGCAAAGCCCAGCGCGCGGTCATCCATCCGGGCGCGCACCCGGTCGGGCGTGTCGATCAGCAGGATCGGGTTGTCCATCCATCGATACAGCGGGGCGCTGTCGGGCAGCACGACATTGGCCCACATGTGTATGCCGCTGAAAAATCCTTCGTCTTCCAGGGCGTCAGCGTCCTGCAGCAGCCGTCTGAGCGCGCCTGTCGCCTCCTCCTCGGGGAGGTTATCCTCATCGGTGGCGTGTGGGATCAGAGTGCCTGACGCCATGACGTCCTGCATTGTCTGGAGGGCGCTGCGCATGCTTTCCGCTGCATGGGCGCGGAGTGCCGGCAGTACAAAGTATTCGACAGCCGGCGTCAGCCGCGCTTGCGACAGGGTGCCCTTGCTTCTTTGCGTCAGGATGTCAAATGTGCGGATCGCGTCGATTTGCGTATCAAAATAGCCGATGCGCATCGCGTCGGCTTCACAAGGCGGAAAGACGTCCAGGATATCGCCCCGGATGGCGAACTGGCCCTTGCCTTCCACCATGTCGACGCGCTCATACCCCGATGCGGCTAAGCGCGCGGCCAGCGCGTGCGGCTCCATATCGTCGCCCAGCTGCAGCGTCACCGCGGCAGCTGCATACACATCGGGCGGCATCAGCCGCGTCAGCAGCACATCGGCGGATACGCACAGCACGCGGTATTCACCGGTGATCACCTTGTCCAGCGCGGTCAGGCGTTCCCAGGCGCTCTCACGGCTCTTTACAGCGCGCAGAAACACCATTTCCTGGGCAGGCATCAGCCCGGCTCGGCCACCCAGCAGGCTCGCGCAGTCTTCCGCGGCGCGCATGGCAGCCTGCTCACTGGGGGCAACATACAGCACCTGCCTGCCTGTTTCTGTAGCTAAGGCGGCAGCAAGGAAGGTGCGCTGGGATTCGGTGGTGTCGTATATCGCGGCGGTGTGTCCAAGGCGGATGGCGTCGAGCGCCTGCCGCCAGGCCGGCGACGCGTTCAGGGCGTTAAACAGTCGATTCTTCATGGTTTCTCTTATTATAACGGTTCATAGCCAGGTCGATGCCATGTTCGGCAAAACACAGCGCGGCTTCTGCAGCCAGCGCGAAGGCGTTTTCCATCACCTGCCGGTTCTCCTCGCTGTACCCGGTCAGCACCCAGTCCGCCAGGTCCCATTGGGGTGGCGGGGCGCCGGTGCCGATGCGGATGCGGGGGAACAGGTCGGTTCCAGTTTCCTGGAGAATGCTCTTCCAGCCGTTGTGCGTGCCGGCGCCGCCCTTACTGCGCAGGCGGATGACGCCGGGCGGTAGGTCGATGTCGTCGGAGATGATCAGCATATGCTGGGGTTCTATTTTGTACCAGCGCATCGCTTCGGCGATACTCTGCCCGCTCAGGTTCATATAGGTCTGCGGCTTCAATAGCACCAGGCGCACGCCCTGGTAGCTGCCTTCTCCGACCAGCGCGTGAAAACGGGAACGGCTGACCGGGATACGCAGCATGGCGCTGAGCAGATCGACCGTTTCAAAGCCGGCGTTGTGGCGTGTCCTTGCGTAGCGTAGCCCCGGGTTGCCAAGCCCTGCAATGGCGATCATGCGGTTTGTCCTTTCATTTGGGCTGCAGCCAGGCGGCGGGGCGCACCACCAGGGGACGGGCTTCGCCATCGCCGGAAAAAGTCATCAACGCTTTTGCGTCCGATATGAAGCGCTTCTCCGGATCCTCCTGCGCCAGCACGAAAGCCATCCCGGCGACGTCGATGTGCAGCTCCCGCATCATGGCGGCCATGCCCCGCGCGGTGCCGCCTTTTCGGATAAAGTCGTCCACAATCAGCGTGCGCTGCCCTTCCTGAACAGCCCTGCGCGGCAGCGACATGGTTTCCACGCCGCCATTGTCGGTGGGGAATATCATGTTGACGGCGCTGCCCTCATACACCCGGTTTGCGCGCCGGGCGATGATCAGCGGCACGTTTAGCGCATCCGCCACCATCAGGGCAACCGGGATGCCCTTGGTTTCCATGGTCAGCACAAAGTCCACCGCCGCATCGTAGTATTCGCCGGCGATGATAACGCCCATCTTTCGCACGATGTTGGGGTTGGACAGCATGTCGGACAGGTACAGGTACCCGCCCGGCAGCACCCGGTCGGGTACGGACAGCGTGCGGGCAATATCCTGAAGGTAGGCATACGCCTCGTCCCGGGGGATCATGGGCCGGAAGCGCACGCCGCCGGCGGCGCCGGCGACGGTGTCTAACTGCCCCAGGCCGTTTTTGTGCAGCGCTTCCTGCAGCAGGGACACATCCTCGCTGATGGTGGATTTAGCCGCGCCAAACCGGTCGCAGAACACCGAGTAGCCGATCACCTTGTTGGGCGACGAAAGAAGCGCGTGCATCATCGCGGCAATCCGCTCGTTTCGCTTGACCCTGTCCATCCGTTCGCACACCATCCGTTTCACGAAGTTAAAAGGCATTATACCATAGAGACGCCCGCATTGCCATGGCAATCACGAACGATTTCCCGGGGTTCCATAAGGAATGTTTACCATTTGGACGTGTGCTGGGGCAGGGGAGAAAGGTGTTTCCGAAAAAAGGTGATTGACATCGTCTACTTTATCTGCTATTATATTGATCGTGCCGCAAGGCATATGTCGCGGGGTAGAGCAGTTCGGTAGCTCGTCGGGCTCATAACCCGGAGGTCGAGGGTTCAAGTCCCTCCCCCGCTACCATTTTTTTGGCGGCGTAGCTCAGCGGCTAGAGCATTCGGTTCATACCCGGAGTGTCGTAGGTTCAAGTCCCACCGCCGCTACCATTCAGGGGCAGCTGTTGATGCAGTATATGTATTAACGGCTGTTTTGCGATAAGGCTGTTCTGCCAGCAGCCTGTCACCGGTTTTAGTTGAGCATGGAGGGGAGAAAGTGTAATGAGCGAAACAGAAAAAATGTTTGCGGGGAAAATCTACAACCCTTTTTGCGAGGGCATGCCGGAAGCGCGGCGCAGAGCCCACGAATTGTGCCAGCAATACAATCAAATTCCGGAGTCGGACACGCAAGCCCGTGAAGCCATTCTGCAGGAGCTTATGCCCGACCGCGGCGAAGAGGTGTACATTCAGGGGCCCATTCAATTTGATTTTGGCACGCACATCAAAATGGGCAGGCGTTCCTATGCCAATTTTAACTTCTGTGTTTTAGATGAAAACCGGGTCACCATCGGCGACAATGTCTTCATAGGCCCCAACTGCACCATCATGACGCCCATACATCCCCTGTGCCATGAGGATCGGAACATCTTCTACGATGAAGAGTCCGGCACAAACGTCAACATTGAATACAGCGCGCCCGTCACCATCGAGGACAACTGCTGGATTGGCGGAAGCGTAACGATTCTGCCCGGCGTGACGATAGGAGAAGGGAGTGTGATCGGCGCGGGCGCCATCGTGACCAGGACCATTCCGCCGCATTCGCTGGCGTTTGGCAACCCGTGCAGGGCCATCCGCGCCATCACGGAGGAAGATCGCTTGTCAAACCACCCGGAGCTGTTTGCTGAGGAGAGCAATCATTGTTAGCGCTTCGTTGGATGGTGAATCAACTGCCTTTGCCATCGCATCAGGCAGATGTGTTCCGTGATTTGGTTTTACGTCTCTCCGTCTTCCGCTTCGATGAAAAGAATCATCTCGTCTGCAGATCGTATAAACATATCCAGCGTCATCTCTCGGTTGATATAGCGCTGCACAAGTGATTTGATTTCTAACGTTCCGTCGCTGGAATTTCTTTCTAAAATATTCTGGTCACGGACGAACAGTGCTTCGGTTAATTGTTGATACGCGCTAATTGTTTCCGGGCTGATATGCCATTGGTACTGATCCATATTTGCCAGTTCTCCCTCCACCAGCTGCAAGCGCTCAGTCAAATCCAAACGCTCATCAGGGGAGCACGTTTTAAGCGATTCTTTTGTTTCATTGTATATTTCTTCAAACTCACTTTTCTCTTGCGCAAAATTTTCGTTGATTACAGGATCGTGGTTACCACTAAAAAGCAGAATGTCTATTTCCTGTGGTAACCCCTGCAGGAAGCACGCGATATACCGGACGGCTGCTTCTGAGCGTGAAGAAGCCGGATTGACAATGAAAAGCCGCACGTCCGCAGCGACATGAGGTTCTCCTCCTTGTACTACGCTTAACAACAATGGTTTTTCATCCGGGTAATATCCCATACATTCCAGATCATGGTACGCCTGATTGCCCCTGAACAGGGAGACCGGATTGTATTCCATACCATAATCATCTCGTTTGATTTGAGCGTTGAGCGCGTCTGCATCAATCGCATCTACCCGGTCAGCCAGCGATCGGAAAACAGGTGTGTCAAATCTCAACGGCGTGTTTGTGTATTGACAATAATCAATATATGCGCTAATCACTGTACCAACTAAAAAAGTTCTTCCGTCAGCGATTTCCTCAAACAACACAAAATCCGGATATTCATCACAGCCTTGCGCTATCCACCAATCAATGATATCAAACCATTCCATATAGTCCCGAGGCAGCTTATCCTTGGTTATTCCAACGGCTTCACAATTTTTTTCATGATAACCCAAGCCAGTGATGGAAACGGATATTGGAACGCCATAAATGTGTCCGTCTGTGATCACGGCATCCTGTATGAATGGATACCCCATGATATATATCCTAAAACGCCTAAAAAACAAATATTGACTTGAACAATTCTTGATGGTATATTAAGCACTGTCACACGGGGTGTTGGCGAAGTTGGTATCGCGCTACATTCGCATTGTAGAGGCCAGGAGTTCGAATCTCCTACACTCCACCATGTTGATAGGGTTGCTACAGTCAAGTAGCAGCCCTATTCTATTAGAGCAAATTACGCCATCGTGGCGCACAAAGCAGCGCAGGATTTTTGTCTCTGGCAAGGGGCAGAGGCGAACGCCCGCTGTGCGGGATAAAGCTAACCGTCAGCCCAATGAGCCACGGAAATTTCAAGTGAGCCACGCGAGCGTAGAAATCGACTATGGCGAATTGCGTCTCGTGAACGCAGGCGTAGCAGCGCTATGCTAAGTGAACAGCGACACAGCATGCATCTCCTGTAAATCTGCTCAATGTCCTTTTTGGTCAGCCGCACGAAGCCGCCCAGCAAGCCTTCGCTGTCGCAGCACACTTTGGACCAGCAGCGGGATGTCCTCTTCCTTGCACCGATGTCGGCAAAGGTCAGCGAGCTTTTATCAGTTATGGCGTCCATACCAACTCATACAATAGGTTCCCATCATTGGGCGTACTTATCACAATTTTTCCATCACTCGCCCAGAACAAGCCTTTCGCTCCCCTATTTCTCCACACTGCACCGTGATGGCCATAGTTGCGCCCCTCTTTTACTTCTGCGGGTAATGTCACCTCTACTAATTCCCCGCTTTCCAAACCATACAGGAACATATGGTTCTCAAAATATTGGTTAACCATCATGAGTACGTACTGGCCATCAGGTGACAGTACAGCATTTGAAGGCACCAGGTATGCTTTATCATTATAGAGTTTTGCTGATTCCAATTTTTTCAAGACTTTCCCCTGCTCTTTACTTAGATCAACAAAGAATAATCGGGGGTCAGATGCTGTCGTTGCATCAATCACCGGAAATTGGAATAAACTGTCGGCGTCCACTTTATCAACTGAAAATGGAATGGCAATATAATACACAAATGTGTTTTTATCTTCTGTAATTAACAGGAATATAGCGTTGGAGCCTTTCAAGTCAATCAGTTTCGGAGTCAGGGCTATCTTCAATTCAGAATCGATTCTTTTGGAAATCCACCTCACGCCGTTTGCGTCCTGAATCGAAATGCCAATATCTGGAAAGTCATAAAGCGAAGACACCATTCGCTGTTTATCTATCCACAACTGCATGTCGTGCGACACCCGCGGTTCTGTGACAAACAATAATTCACTGTCAGATTCGTTGTGTGAGTTCATGCGCCATATTCTACCATGATTTGCTATATCCTCATCATACGCTCCTACCCTTTCAACATAAAAATCTCCATTACCCTTATCAAAACCCGCACGCGAAAGTACACCTTCCGGATATTTGCTGGAAGACCCACCAATATCCTTAAACGACAAACCAGACTCTAAATGGCAATCAATTGGTCGAATTGTTGCATCTGCACAATCGACCAGCAAAATATTCCTGGAATAAGTAAAATGGCTGAGAATAAGTCTGGGAAAGGTAATCAGAAACCTTTGCCCGTCATCGGACCATATAACGCAATCATCGTCAATAAAAGGATTCACCTTACTATCTGAACGGTTTTTGTAAAGCCTAAAACAATACTCATTTTCATAATAGTCAGAACTCATGGATACGTGAGGTTTAATGAATCGAGTTTGCCCTGTCGTGAAATTATACAAAAAAGGCACAGAAAGGCCTGCAACACCAAAAAGCAATTCGCCACTTGGTGAAATTGTATGATATGTCAACGTAGAAAGAAATTCTGCTATGGGCAGTACCGCAGCAAACTGACCGTCATCAAACAGATTATCAATAGAAAGTTCTTCTGTAAAATCAATATATCTTTGGGTTGCCTCAATAAAAAGATCCCGTTCTCTGCTAAGGTCATTATAATAGAAAAGAAGCGGCTGGTTATAGGGGCGTAATGTTATTCCACCCTTCTTAATCGCTGCATGAAGATTAGCATCGGAAAGCGGCTCATAGTTAGCAGCGCACGCTAAGTTGGACATCAGGAACAATATCATCGTTGCCGCCAGGAGGTTTCGCAGAACTCTTTGTTTTGGGAAGCGATTGTTAGTATTTATCATATCACCTACACTCCTTTTGTTCGGTTCATTATTTATCGCGGAACTATCCATATTTGCAGCATCAATCTTCATCTCTTGGGCGCGGTGGCGATGATAGCCTTGAGGGCACGCACGGACGGTCGGTTATGTCAACATCCTTGGTGTTGGTAAAGTACCGTTCCATGATGTGCGCCATCATGTCCACAATGCCGCAGGCCATCTGATAGGGGGGCGAGGGTAAAAGTCAGCTCCGGGTTGAGGATGGAGAACGTCGGGCGGTTAAAGTCCATGTTCACGCTGCGCTTGACCATACCATCGGTGTGCGTAATGACGGCGCTGTTGCTGCCCTCGGTGCCGGTAGCCACCAGCGTCAGCAGGCAGCCGTGGCACAGGCTTGCCGCGCAAGGACACGGGCAAATGAGCGCCAGATCTGTTTTGAGTATACATTGCGTGAAAGACAATGTCAATGCGTGCGTGCGTGCAGGGAAATTGTGCTTATTGTGCTTAAGATGATATGGGAACACAGCTTACGCATGAACAAAATGATGTAAAAAATGGTTAAAATTTTGCCAAAATACCAAAAGGATTTTTAGGAAATACGTCGAACTCTATATATAGGCCAAGGAATGGCCAAGAATGTGTATGGAGTGATGGACGATGAGCAGACCACCATTAAGCCACTTGCATGGATACTTGAACAGTGTCACGGACAAACGACAGGCAAAGAAAGTGATCCACAAACTGGGGGACCTATTGTTCATAGCAGTGGTAGCGACGATCGCGAATGCAGGCTGCTGGGAAGAAGTGTCGGATTTTGCCAGGACCAGGCTTGAATGGCTGCGCAAGTACATTGAACTTCCGGGAGGCGCCCCATCTCATGACACATTTGAACGAGTGTTCAAGTGGATCGATGGGAAGCAATTCGAACGCTGCTTTATTCTTTGGATGCGCGAGATATGTAAGGAAAAGGGATTTCGTGTCATAGCGATCGACGGGAAAACGATGCGCGGGAGCCGTGACAGGGCGTTGGACAAAACTCCTTTGCACATTGTCAGCGCCTGGACGAGTGAAAACAACATGGTACTGGGTCAGGTAAAGACGGAAGAGAAAAGCAATGAGATCACAGCGATACCCCTTCTACTGGAACTCCTGGATGTCAAAGGAGCGGTCGTAACGATCGATGCCATGGGAACTCAGAAAGATATCGCCTTAAAGATTTGTGAGAGAGGAGCGGACTATATCCTCAGCGTCAAGAAAAATCAATTAACTATATATGAGGACATTGAAACGCTTGTACAGGAGGAAAGTAAAACCAACTACAGTGATATCAAGCATGAGCATTACAAGACGCTGGACAAGGGCCATGGTCGAATCGAAGTGAGGGAATATTGGCTATTTCCAGAAGTTAGCTGGGCAAGTTGGGCTTCAGAGTGGAAAAACCTTGGCGCTATCGGCGTGGTGAAGCGTCGCATCACCAAGGGTGATATAGTAACCGAGGAGATGGCGTACTATATCACGAGTTTGAAGAGCAACGTGCAGCAATTTGCTACAGGAGTTCGTTCTCACTGGGGATTGGAAAGTATGCACTGGTCTCTGGATGTGGTATTGAATGAAGACAAGCGCACAGTACGCAAAGACAATGGCGCTCAAAACCTGGCAGTTCTGAAACGAATGGCGTTGAACATCATCCGTGCTGACAATACCTTTGAGAAAGCAAGTGGACCTCGTAAACGCTTCCGGGCTTGCCTTGACAATAGTTATCTGGAAACTGTCCTTAGCAACATGTAAGGAATGAAGTGTGGAAATGTGGAGCGATGTGCTTGGAATAGGGATTCATGCGTAAGCCGTGGCCTGCACCCCGCGGAGTTGACAAAATAATGTCATCTCTCTACAATATTAGATGCGACTAACCGTTGCAAATATCAACAAGGAGCTAAAACCATGAAAAGATTCTCTTCTCTGATTCTGGCTATTCTCATGATGCTGAGCTTGTCTACCGTAGCCTGTGCCGATGAATATGCGGTGAAGATATCTTCTCCCTGCGGCGCTCCGGGGCTTGCGCTGGCAACGCTGGCTGTACAGACGCCGGAAAACTATACGTATCTGACAGCCGAAACCATCACTGCCGAATTTGCCAACGAAACCGCCGATTTTATCATTGCTCCCCTGAACGCCGGTGCCAAGCTGTACAAAGCCGGCAAGTCGTCTTACAAATTAGCGGCTGTGGTTTCCTGGGGCAATCTATTCATTGCCTCCCAAAGGGAAAACTTCACCCTGGAAGACATTAACGGCGCGGAAATCACCATGTTTGGAGAAAAGACCATCAATTCCTCCATCACTCGGTTTGTACTGGCAGAAAATGGCATCATCCCTGCCAATATTGAATATCTTGCCGGGGCTGCCAACACCCAAAAACTATTGTTGTCCGATGCGGAAGCCATCGTGCTAACAGCCGAGCCTGCGCTTACGGCCGCCCGGACCAAGAACGACAGAATCACTTCCTATTCTGTTAACGAACTGTATAAGAATGCCACTGGTTATGATGGTTTTACCCAAGCGGGGCTGTTTGTTAAAGCAGAAACCGCCCAAAACCATCCAGAGGTGGTTGAAAACTATCTGAAGCTGGTTGAAGAATCCTGTGGCAAGTGCGTTAGTGATGTGGCCGCTGTGGCGGAGGCTGCTGCTGCCATGGAAATTCTGCCAAACAAGAAGGTGGGCATGAACGCTATCCACAATTGCACCATCCGCTACATGAGAGCTTTGGATGCCCGTGAGCAGGTTGAGATTACTGCCAACATCGACCTGGAACAGTTTGGCGGCGCTGTCCCTGCAGATGACTTCTACTATGGCGCGAAGTAAGGGAAAAGAGGTTCTGGCTTTTTCCCTTGGTATCATCCTGATTGCTTGTCTGCTGCAAGCTGCTGGGTACATCAAAGGCGATGCCATTGTGTTCCCCAATGTATGGGAGATTGTGAAGGCCTTTCTGCGGTTGCTCGTCACAGGGCGCACGTACCTGCTGATTTGGACAACGCTCAGGCATTTGCTGGTGTCAATGGCGGTATCCACCGTCATTGGCATTCTCATGGGGTTGGCGCAGGGAATGAGCAGTTTTGTTCGCAACCTGTTTAAGCCGCTCATTATCATGCTGCGTTCTCTGCCCATGATTGTTTTGATTGTTGTTATCATGGTCATGGCCAAATACAAGTGGGTGCCTGTGATTGCGCCGTCTTTGGTGCTGATTCCCATTATCAGCGAAGCCACCAGCGAAGGTTTCCAGCGGATTGAGCCGGAACTGGTTGACGCATACCGTTTGAACAGCAATTTTAACTTCAGTGTATTGTTTCATGTGTACCTGCCCCTGATGGCAGGATACCTGAAACAGGCTTATGTCAATGCCGTGGGCATGGGAATTAAGCTGACGGTATCGACAGAGTATTTGGTGCAGACCCGAAACTCTTTGGGAAAAGCAGTGCATAGCAGCAGCTATTTTAACGAATATCAAGATATTTATGCGTATGCGCTGGTGATGATTTTATTGATATTGCTGGTAAGTGAGCTGCCCATGTGGCTTTGCCGAAGGGCAAACCAGGCGTCCCGGAAATACTGGGTTGAAGCATAAGCAGCAGTTCTCAAGATAATATAGTTAATTGATGACTGGATTTCATCAATTGTCAATGAAATCCGGTCTTTTGATGTTGGAGTCTCTATGTTTACCCCAAAATTGTCATTCAGACCTCATAATAGGTTTTTAATAAAGAAGCAGAAGAGGAAAATATGGGAACTGAAATTATAGTTTAGTTACTAAACAATATTGACAGAAAGCCCGATAGCTATTATTCTGTATTTATTGAAGGAGGTGCGTTTATGCAGTGTGAAGTTATCGGCAGCCTGTACCATACCATGAACACCATCAACCGCAGGCAGAGGAAGCCCAAGGTTTTGGAGGGCGTTGCTTCGTTGAACCGGGCAGATATGCAATTTATTGACGCAGTTGCCTCAAACCCAGGGCAAAAGGCAGCATCGCTGGCTGACATTTTGGGCGTTTCAAGGGGCGCTGTAACTCAATGGATCAATCGATTGGAGGAGATGGGCATTGTAGAACGTCTGCCTGTGCGTGGAAACCGCAAGGAAAAGCGCATCCAGCTTACCCAATCGGGCAGGGAAATTAAAGGAGAAAAGGACGAGGAACACCAGGCGGCAAACGCTCAGATGTGCAGATTCCTAAGCGGGCTTGAGCCGGCGCAGTTGGAAGCCATTATGTTATTTTTAGATCAGGCTGCCTCGCTGGATATTAGCCCCTTTGACTGTCTTCAGTGCTGCTGTGCCATCAGGGCAGAAGGAGAATAGCATGCTTGAAATACAAAATTTGGCCTTCAGGGTAATGGACGAAGCCGGACAGCCATTAAATATTCTGACGGACATTCATCTCAGGGTTTTTCCCGGTAGTTTTGTTGCCATTACCGGTCCCAACGGCAGTGGCAAATCCAGCCTGGCAAGGGTCATTATGGGGATTGAACAGCCTAACCAGGGGCGCATTTTCTTTGACGGAAAAGATATCACCGGGATGGATATCCACCAGCGTGCGCAGGCAGGCATTGGCTTTGCTTTCCAACAGCCTGTACGATTCAAAGGCATGCAGGTACGGGATTTGCTTCGCCTGTCGGTAGGGCATAAGTTGAGCATCGACGATGCGTGCGATTACCTATCCCAGGTGGGCTTGTGTGCAAGGGACTATATATTTCGGGAAATGAACAGCAGCTTGTCGGGCGGTGAAATGAAGCGGATAGAAATTGCCATGCTGATGGCCAGAAAAGTACGCCTCTCCCTGTTTGATGAGCCCGAAGCAGGTATTGATTTATGGAGTTTTAGCAACCTCATCCAAGCGTTTGAAAAACTGCGGGAGGAAACCCAGGGTGCTATTATTATCATTTCACATCAGGAGCGCATTCTAAAAATTGCTGACCGCATCATTGTAATGGAAGAGGGACGCATCACCCGGGATGGCAGTCGGCAGGAGGTCCTGCCGCATCTCATGCTGGAGATTGATGCTTGTCCGTTTTACGGAAGGAGTGTGGTTTCTTGAACGCTGTGCTTAAACGCATTTTGCAAAAAGTTTCCGGGCTGCTGGACATCCCTCAAGGTGCATACAACTTCCGAGTGAATGGACAGAGCGTCCATTATGCCAGCAGTGAGAACACCCGGATTATTGCCAAGAAGGATAAGCCCGGAATGGATATCATTGTGCGCTCCAGTGTCCGGGGTGAGGTGGTGCATATTCCTGTATTAATCAATCAGGGTGGCCTTTCCGATCGGGTGTACAATGATTTCTATATTGGTGAAGGTAGTGAGGTGCATATCCTTGCAGGATGCGGTATGCACAATGATAGCCAACACATGACACAGCATAGCGGCATCCATGTTTTCCATGTAGGCCGGGGCGCTCGCGTAAAATATGATGAAAAGCACTATGGACAAGGCGAGGGAAGCGGGGACAAGGTGCTAAACCCCGAAACCATCATCTACTTAGCAGAGGACAGCCAGCTGGAGATGGACAGCGTGCAGATTGAAGGGGTGGACAATACCAAGCGCATTACGAAAGCAACCATCGGGGATAACGCCTCACTTATTGCCAAGGAAGTAATATTAACCACTGGTACTCAGTCTGCTGCCACAGATTTCCGTATTGAGCTGGATGGCAAAAAGTCCAGCGTCAGCATTGTGTCCCGCTCGGTTGCCAAGGGCGATTCTAAACAGGTCTTCTATTCCATCATCAACGGCAACAACCAATGCAAGGGCCATTCAGCCTGTGATGCCATCATTATGGACCGCGCCATAGTGAAAGCGGTGCCCGACGTTACGGCCAAACACGTGGACGCGGAGCTGATTCACGAAGCGGCCATCGGCAAGATTGCCGGGGAGCAGATTACCAAGCTGATGTCTCTGGGGTTGAACTATGAAGCGGCGGAGCAGGAAATCATTGCCGCCTTTTTGCGCTAACCAAGGCCTATCATCATGCTGCGTCTGTGCAAATTTATTTTTCCTGTAACTTGGCAATGGCAAAAATGCAAATTCAAAAAACAAGATAAAAACATTATAAAAACATCTCAGACATCTTGAATTCATATTTGCAAAGGTTTTCTGCCTTGACAGACGAACAGAATCTTAGTATGCTCTATGAGGTTAGATGCAACTAACTAAAGTTAGAAACGACTAACTAATAAAAATTTAGGAGGACCCCATGAAGAACCTAACAAAACTCTTTTCTGTAGCCATGGCGCTGCTCATCGTACTGACAGGCGGGCTTGGCGCAACCGCAAGGGCACAGGATGCAGCTGTAAGCCTTGAAGACTGGGACGGCACTTGGATTAACATGGTAAGTTTCTATGACCATGACGACTTGAAGGCAATCGTTGAACATTTGGCCGAAGAACACAAAATGAGTGTTGAAGATTTTATTACACACGAAAAAGAGGAATCAGTAGCCTTCGATCAAATGATTGTTGATGGCGAAAATAGCACGATCAGCTTTGTTACCGAAGAAAATACCGAGACATATGTTTTCGAGTTCGTGAAGTCCCATGAGTTTGCCCACGGCGGATCTTCCATGTTCTGGCATGAGTTTACAACGAAAAGCGACACCGAAACCCCTGTTATCCTGTTGATGGAAATCCATGGTGAAGAAAACATGGCGCACTTCCACTTAAGGGCCGGCAAGGATGCAGAAAGCCTATTGGCACAGGAAGATTGGTATCCTACCTTTGTTGGTGAGAATATGCCCGCCACAATGATTGCTGAAGCCCTGGAACACCACCATCATTCTCATGATCAGCATGATCACGACCATTAAGGTGATGATGAGGAAGGCCTAAAGTAGATGTTCCTTATGATGAATGTTAACAAAAAAACATCATCTAATATGAAAAAACAGGCTTTTGACCCCGTAAAAAGGGTCAAAAGCTTGTTTGTCATTGTTCTTGTCGTTTGCTTTCTTTTCTTACTGTTCGGTGCGAATAAGCCGAAGGAAGAATACAGTGAAAGCCCATTGGTATATACTTCTTTTTTCCCGGTGTATGATCTTACAAGGACAGTGTTAGGTGATGCGGATATCCAGCTAAAAGTTCTGATGCCGGTAGAGCAAGATCCTCATATGTGGGAGCCTACCCCAAGAGACATCGAAAAACTAAGCTGTGCCGATATGTTATTTATCAACGGCGCAAACATGGAAGAACGCTGGTTAGCCTCCGTGAAAGAGAGCTTGCCGGACCTGAAAGTTGTCAACTTATCTGAAGGTGTTGATCTGATTACCTATACAGGCGCGGCAGCGTTGGGAGAGTTTCAGTTTTTATCCAAAGTTGAACTGGAAGCGGGGGTTGTTTATCCTATACAGTTTGGCCACACCCATGAAGAATTTATGCGTCTAAGTTTAATCAAGGAAAAGAATGATCTGAATGAAAGAAACATTGTAGAATACGCCAAAGTAGTCATGCTGGATGATGGCGAGTTGATATCGCAGTATGAAACGATCGATGCAGAAGATGCTAAGGTTTATAAAATACGCATGGGCCATACATCCGGGGGCGCCTACATAAGAGTGAAGGAAAGCGCAGCTTATTATTTTGTTTCAGACAGGTTGTCAGAAACCCTGCTTAGTTATCGCTTTCTTGAGCCTGACGGGGAAGAGGACATGCCCTGGGAGGTTTTGCTGGCTGGCTCTACCTCCAATTTAGATAAGCTTACCTATGATCCCCATTCCTGGATGAGTACAACAAATGCCATGAGCTATTTAAACAGCATCAATCAGGCGTTGGCCGAGGCATACCCACAATATGAGAGAACCTTTAACAAAAATAAAGTGAAAGCGGTTACCGAGCTTTCTTTTTTAGAGCATGAGTATAAAAAGAAGTTTGAAAAAAAGGAAAACAAGGTATTTGTCGTTACACACTATGCGTATGCCTATCTGGCCCGGGATTTCGGCCTGGATCAATACCCCTTGCAAGGTTTGACCAGCATGGGCTCGGTGAGCTTGCACACGCTTAGACGAGCGATCGGCTTCTGTATGAAAAATCAAATTCAAACAATTTTCTATGAGAAAAGCGGCATCAAAAAGGATGCCCAAACAATTGCGTGGGAAATTGACGCCCAGGCAAAACCTTTAACGTCAATGGAGTATGTTCGCGCCAAGGACGATACGGATTACATGACGATTATGCGGGAAAACCTTGATTTGTTGGAACAATCAATGAGGTGAGAGATGAAGAAAACAGTGATACGTGTTAAAAATCTGGCCTATTCATATACAAAAGAGCCTGTTTTGACGGATGTAAATTTTGAATTGATAGAGAAGGAAAGCATGGCGATATACGGCAACAACGGTTCGGGAAAATCCACCCTGCTGCGCCTGATCCTGGGAGAGCTGAAGGCGAAGAAAAACAGCGTCTATATAGGCGATGAGGACGTGACAAAGAAAAAGAATTGGTCGAATGTGGGCTATGTACCCCAGTCCAATATATCAAAAAACATTGCTTTCCCTGTAACTTGTGAGGAAATTCTGGCCAGCAGCCAGTACCGGCAAATGGGTCTGATTAAAATGGCTGGGAAAAAGCATTTTAAAAAGGCAAATGAAGTGCTGGAAGACTTCAATCTTTCAGTATATGCAAAGGTGCCTTTTAAAGAACTGTCCGGCGGTTTGCAGCAACGGGTCATGATAGCCAGGGCAATGGTGGAAAAGCCTGAATTGCTGATATTGGATGAACCTACCGCAGGCGTAGATGAAGAAAGCAACAAGGATTTTCTGCATATTTTGAATGAACTGAAAATAACGGGAGAGCTGGCCTATATTATCGTTACCCACGAGCGAGAATTGGTGGAAAAAATATTGGAACTCGACCAGACTTTTGAACTAAAACAGGGGAGGTTAGAACGTGTTTGAGTTTGCATTTATGCGGCGCACCTTGTTGGTAGGCTTGTTTTTGGGGATAACCATCCCCCTGATTGGGATCATCATGGTCAACCGCAAAACGTCCATGATGGGGGATGCGCTTAGCCATACCGCATTAGCGGGCGTTGCCTTGGGGCTAATCTTGGGCATTAACCCAAGTTTAGGGGCGGTTTTTATCTGTATCATCTCTGCCTTTTCTATTGAAACCATGCGCCATCGCTTTCCTCAATATGGGGACATGGCGACAGCTGTGATTATGAGCATTGGCTTGGGGTTTGCGTCCATTCTGTCTGATTTTACACCGGGCGGCAACACCTTGGAATCCTATTTATTCGGCAGCATTTCAGCCTCATCGCCGGGTGATGTGATTGCGGCCCTGGCTTTGTTTGCTGTGGTAAGCTTAACAACGGTTTTTCTGTATAGTCCGCTGCTAACTATTTCCATGGATGCTAATTTAGCGCGTTTGGACGGGATTTCCGTGGTGGGAATAAACAGCATATTTACCCTGCTTACAGCGGTTACGGTTGCTCTAAGCGCCAAAACAGTCGGGGTTTTGCTGGTGTCTTCCTTGCTGGTCATCCCTGTTGCATGCGCCCTTTTTCTGGTTCGTTCATACAAGCAGATGTATTGGATGGCTGTCAGTTTAGGTCTGATTTTTATGATGGCTGGTTTGACAATGTCCTGGTATTTTGAAATAAAACCAGGCGGAGCAATCATATTGCTTGCAACGGTAACCCTTCTGCTGTCTGCGTTGTTGGCAAAAATCAGGAGAGACAGGTACGGTGCAAAGATTCCTGACAATATAGTTTCCTAATGTCCAGCGTTGGCACGATTTGTTTTCGTTGCATACAAAACATGCCAGAAGTTGGATACAAGATGACCATTGGCGAACCTTGTTAAGAAAGATATGTGCACAGAAACATCAAACACCGCCAAACATGAAGCGCTATTGAGGCTTTGGAACAGCGCCCATATCCAGTTGAGCGATATGCAGCACCATTTGCTGATACAGGAAGGCGCACAAATGGCAAGCGAAAACCCCAGTTTTATCTTTTTGCGCGGCAAGTCCTGCACCGTGCAGCTTGGGCTGCTGGCTCTCCACGTGAATGGCAGCGCGCTGTTTCATGTGGGGCGGGGGCAAATGCTGCACGTCCCCGCTGCCGCACAGGAGGTGGAGGTTTACCAGGCTTCCTATCAGGTGCAGCTGCCTCAAAGTGCAGGGATTGCCTTCAATAACTTGTTGATGATGGGCGGGCCGCTGGATACCACCCTGCATATCATCCCCAAGCAAACGGCGTTTTTTGAGCATCAGTTTCGTCTGATGCAGGACACATACAGCATGCCTTCCGCCTATAGCACGCTGACGATCAAAGGCTGCTTGTATGCGGTGGCAGAGCGTTTTTTTAAGGAGATCAGCTTTGCGCCGCCTGCCCAGCTAGACCTCTTTGAACAGGCGCGCCAATATCTGGAACAGCATTTTCGCGGGCCGGTTTCCATCCAGGCTTTGGCGGAGTCGCTGGGCGTAAGCCGCTCGCATTTGTACAAGCAGTTTAAAGATACGGTGGGCCAAAGCCCCCAGGAGTATTTGATGCGCTTGCGCCTCAGGCTGGCCGCCACACAGCTGCTTCAGAGCAATCAATCCATGGATCAGATCGCCGCCAATTGTGGGCTTGGGGATAAAGGGTATTTAGGCCGGGTGTTCAAGCGCTATTATCAAATGCCGCCCGGCGCTTACCGCAGCATGCACAAGCAGACAACGGGCAGCGGTTTTGTTTTGTTACCGGAGGCTCCGCGCCAGCAAGGCATAAAACTGACCATTGAAAACTTTGGCCGCCTGCATATGTTCAGCAGCCCGCCTAAGCGGGTGGTGTGCCTTGATTATTCATCCGCTGAAATGTGCCTGGCATTGGGCGCGCGCGATGCCCTGGTAGGGGTGGCAGATGCTGATAAAATGGTAAGCGATTGCCGTCCGGATTACCAGGAGGATATTAAAAACATCCCCTTTTTATTTGCCCGGTCTGGAGCTTGCAACGTTCCCAGCCTGGCGGATGTTCTTGCCTGCCGGCCGGACTTAGTCATCGGCACATCCTACAGTTTTGAGGCGGTGTCCGGGGTGGCGGAGGCTGTCGCCTTCGAGCGCCGGGGCATCCATATCTATGCCATGACGGCTACCTGCAAACTGGGAAGCACCCTGGAGGACACGCATCAGGATATTTGGAACCTTGCGCAAATCTTTTGCGTAGAGGAGCGCGGCAAAACCCTCATCCGGCACATGCAGCATCATGCCGAAAACCTTCAAAATCATCTTGCCAATATATCAAGGCCGGTTCGTGTGTTTTCCTATACGGGGGCATTTAAGGGAAAGCCCCTCTCCTGTGCTCAATCACTGGAAAACCATTTGATTGAGCTGGCGGGAGGAAAGAACATTTTCAACCATTACAGGCAGCAGTATTGCGCAGTGGAATGGGAAACTGTAGCCCGGAAAAACCCGGAGGTAATTTTGGTGCACCGCTATTCGGACAAAACGGATGAACAACACCTTGCACTGATTCGGGATGTGCCCCAGTTGCGCCATACAGATGCGGTGAAAAACGGGCGCATCCATACGATTGGGCTAAAGAAAGTCTTTCCCGGCATCGACAATGTGCAAACCGCCTGGCTGTTAGCTTCATTTTTCCATCCCGGCATCATGAAACACAAAGATACAATGCAGATTCAACAAATGTGCATTTAAAATATACGTTGGAATTGTTATGCTGGCCATGAGTTAGGAGCATCTAACAAAAGGAGGTTAAAACGATGCGGAAATATCTTGTGTTGTTCATGGTGCTGACGATGGGCTTCAACCTAATTGGCGTTGCGGAAAGTCAGCCTGTAACCATCGAAAACATGGGCAGAACCACGGTGTATGAGCAGGTGCCGGAGCGGGTTTACCTGTTCTCCTACAGCATGGCGGAGTTTTTTGCCGCTTTGGGGTTGGAGGACAAGGTGATAGCCCTTGTGCCCGGCATGTATACCATCGATGATGTGCTGCCCAAATATCGTGAGGCGATCGAGAAAATGCCTTTGATCACTGAAGGGCTTGTCTATGGTTCTCCAAACAGCATCGAAGTGGTCTTGGATACGGACCCCGATTTTGCTTTTGGCGATTCCTATAATTTTATGCCGAAAAATGCCGGAGCGCCTGAAGATTACGACAAGTTCGGCATCAAAATCTATGCTACGCAAGGTACATGCGTGGCAAATGCAAGTTTGAACGATACATATGAAGACATTCTCAACCTTGGGAAAATATTCCGAGTTGAGGAGCGAGCGGAAGCTTTGGTGGCAGAAATGCGAGCCGAAGAAGAGACAATTCGTGAACTGATGAAAGATGTAGAGCCTGTATCTGTTTTTGCCTACGACAGCGGGGAAGGAACCCTATACACTGTTGGCGGTGGCGGCCTTGAAAACGAACTGATTTCCATTGCCGGTGGTAAAAATGTGTTTGAAAGCGAGGAGAAGCATTATTTTACCGCCTCTATAGAAAGCGTTGTGGATGCCAACCCCGACGTGATCTTGGTGTGGGACTATAATATCACCGCCGAGGTGGACGAAAAGATTGCATACCTGAAAGGGCTTGCTGAAATGGCCGACGTCAGCGCCGTCCAAAATGACCGTTTCCCTTCGGTGTCCTGCTATTCGGTATTCCCCAGCATTCAGAACATTGAAGCGATTAAAACCATTGCCAAGGGGCTGCATCCGGAGTTATTTGAGTAAGTAATAATATCCGACATAACAGCCAGGGGCTGACTGCCCGTCTGCCCCTGGCCATTTTATTGAAAGGACCCATATGTTCATCAACCGACAACTGCTGTCCTTTATCAAAGGAAACAGCGGAAAGGTAGTGATAAGCTGCCTGATGCAGCTGCTTATTACCTTTTTCAGCACGCTGATTGCTCTTGGCTCTGCCCTGTGCGTGCGCTTTATTCAGGGGGAAGAGAGCATCCTGTTTTTTTCCTCGTTGTGGCAGGTGCTGCTGGCCATTGCCACATTCCTGATTATGCGCCATGTTTTGCTGCATAAAAAGGCTGTGCTGGCAGAAAAAAGCGGCATTGCCATCAAAGCAAACCTGAGAGAGCAGCTGCTGGACAAGCTGTTCAGGCTGGGGCCGGCCTATACCATGGCGCAGCGCACAGGCAACACCACCTCCATGCTGTATAGCCGTGTGGAATTTTTGACAGCCTATTATACGACGTATCTGCCCAGTGCGATGTCTGCCATATGCAATGCAGTTGCCATTCTGATCATCATCGGCGCTTTTAACACCCTGACCGCGGCGCTGTGTACGCTGGCATGCGTGGGCATTTTGGGTTGTCCAATGCTGTTTTATCCCATCATGCGCAAGCGCGGAGAGAAGGAAATGGCGCTGCATGGGAAGTATTACAGCGATTGCTTGGACAGCCTCCAGGGCATGACCACGCTGAAGGCCTTTAATGCAGATGGACGGCAGCGGCAGGTGATCGCGCAAAGCGGTGAAGCGCTGCGCAAAGGCATCATGGCGCAGCTGCGCATCACCATGTTGGAAAATGTGGTGTCGCATTTTTTTATCGCCTTGGGCGCATCATTCTCCGTCGTCATTGCAGCGCAGCAGACGTATGTCGGTAACATGCTGCCGGGGCAGCTTGCCTATGCCATTTTTTTGATAGGCGCTTGCTTTTCGCCGATGACTACCTTGCTGAATGCCTGGCATCTGGGCTATCAGGGCATTACTGCCTCAACAAGCATTGCGCAGCTGCTGAAGGAGCCGGTGCGCTTCGCCCTGCCTGCGGCGTCCGCTGAGCAAACAGGGGCAAAAACACTGCCTAAGCAATACGGCGTTGCCTTTTCTCATGTTACATTTGCATACCAGGCGGAGGAAGGGCCGGTTTTACAGGATATTTCCTTTGAAATCCCGGAAGGCACTTCCCTGGCGCTGGTGGGACCTTCCGGCGCCGGAAAATCCACCGCGGCGCAGCTGCTGGCCGGTTTTTATCCGCTCAGCCAGGGCAGCATCCGCGTGGGCGACATGCTCCTTGATGAAAACAGCCTTCAGGCCATCCAGGGATGTATCGCCGCTGTGTGGCAGGACAGCCACCTGTTTTATGGCACCGTGGAAGAGAACATCCGCATGGGCCGGTCACAGGCCAGCATGAAAGACATACATCAAGCCGCCACGAAAGCGGGCATTCACGATTTTATTGATGCCCTGCCGGAAGGCTATCAAACCATGGTGGGAGAGCGCGGGATGCGCCTGTCCGGCGGGGAGCGGCAGCGCTTAGTGATGGCGCGGGCATTTCTGCGGGATGCGCCCATCCTCATACTGGATGAGGCCACCTCCTCCTTAGACAGGGAAAACGAAGGGCTGATACAGCACAGCTTGCAGGAGCTTCGGCAAGGCAAGACCGTGCTGATGATTGCCCACCGTCTGGCGACCATCCAAAGCGCCGACCAGATCATCCTTCTGGACAAAGGGCGGATTGTAGCGCAGGGCACCCACGAAGCATTGCTGGCGTCCTCACCATTGTATCAGAAGCTCATGGGCGGCCAGCTGATTGGAGGGCACAATGCTGCGGAATAATGAGAGACTGCGTGCTTTGGTGGATTTATCAAAGCATATTAAAGGGTTTCGCCTATATTTAGCCGTCGCCATCCTGTGCAACCTGATCTTTAAACTGCTGCCCCTGTTTTCCAGCCTGGTTGCCAGCTACATGGTGGGCAGCGTGCTGTTTGGCCAGGCGGGACAAACCAGAACACTGCTGGTGGTATCCGCCGTGCTGGTGGTGCTGACGGCGCTGTTTTCCTATTTGGATGTGTCTGTCGGCCATGATATTGCCTACCGCATCCTGGCAAAGCTGCGCAACGCCTGCTATGCGCAGCTAAGTGTGCTGGCGCCGGCCGCCATGCAGGGCAAACGCAGCGGAGAGATGATCAACATCGTGCTGAACGATGTGGAACAGTTAGAGTGGTTTTATGCCCACACCATTGGCCAAATCATCGTTGCGGTACTCATTCCCGGGGCGGCGCTGATTTTCATGGGATTGTTTTCCTGGGTGCTGCCTGTGGTGATGCTGTGCTTCATTGTGTTGATGCTGTGGCTGCCCAACCGGCACAGCAAGCTGGCCGACAAGCAGGGGGCAGCGGTCAAAAAAGAGGCGGGGGTGCTGAGCGCCATCGCCGTGGACGGGGTGCAGGGCATCAAGGATATTATTTCCTTTGGCTGGCAGCGGGTATATTTCAAGCGGTTTTTTGCAGCTAACAAGCGCTACAGCGATGCGTCCCTTGCCTATGCCGTCAGGCGTTCAAACGAAAGCCGTCTGCTTACGCTGATAACGGGCATCGCCAGCCTTGTGGCAACGCTGGTTGCCATTTTGCTGGTCAAACAGGGCACTGTTTCCGCCACATGGTTTGTGCCGCTGCTGATTCTTTTTTCGGGTGTGTTTGTGCCCATTATGGAAGCGCTTTCCATGCGCACCAACTATGGGCTGATTTTAGGCGCGGCCCAGCGTGTGCTGGGCTTGCTGCGGGCAAAGCCCGAGGTGAGGGACGAGGGACAGATGGATGCGTTGCCGCCTGCTGAGAAAACAGTGGTTCAATTTGATGGCGTTTCCTTTACATATCCTGCCGGTGAGGACGGGGCAGTGAACCCTCCCGTGCTTGACAGGACCTCCTTTTACTTTGCCACGGGCGAGACCGTGGCCCTGGTGGGCGCCTCCGGCAGCGGGAAGACCACCATCGCGCGCCTGATCCAACGGTTTTGGGATGTGCAGGGCGGCTGCATAACCATCAACGGCCTGGACATCCGGGAGCTTTCCTTATCCGCGCTGCGCACAGCCGTGACGGTGGTGCCGCAGGAAGTCTATCTGTTTAACATCAGCGTGGAGGACAACCTGCGCCTGGCTAAGGCTGATGCGGCAAAGGAAGAAATTGTCCTGGCGTGCCAACAGGCGCAGGCAGACGGGTTCATCCGCAACCTGCCCCAGGGGTATGATACCGTGCTGGGCGAACGGGGCATGCGTCTGTCCGGGGGTGAGAAGCAACGGCTGTCCATCGCCCAGGCGGTGCTGAAGGATGCCCCTGTGCTGGTCTTGGACGAAGCCAGCGCCAATCTTGATGCTGAAAACGAAAGCCTGATTAACCAGGCCATTAACCACCTGAAAAAAGGACGGGCCACCCTGGTGATTGCGCACCGCATCTCCACCATCCGCAGTGCAGACCGCATTGTGGTGCTGCAAAATGGCCGGGTACTGGCGCAGGGCGGTTATGCGGCGTTAATGCGGGATTGCCCATATTTCAGGCAATTGATTGGTGAACACTATCAAGAGGAACAAAGATGAGAGCATTCATTGGGAAAAAGAGCTTTGTGCTGATGGTAATCCTATCGATTCTGGTCCTTCTTTTCAGCATCATGATGGGCATTATCTTAGGCGCCGCCGACCTAAGCGCGGACAAGGTGCTGGCTGTTATCAAACTAAAGTTTTTCGGGATAGAGCAGGAAGCGTTAAAGCGATCCGAAATCAGCATCATTTGGGAGCTTCGCCTGCCGCGGGTGCTCTTGGCTATTGCCGCAGGCGGCAGCCTGGCCGTTGCGGGGGCAGCCATGCAGGCGGTGACCCAAAACGTGCTGGCGGATCCTTATATCTTAGGGGCGTCTGGGGGCGCATCCTCGGCAGTTGCGTTTTGCTATTTTTTGGGCAGCGCGTTTTATGCTTCGTCAGCGGTGGTTTCCGCCTTTGCTTTTGCCGGGGCGATGGTGGCCCTGATATTGGTTTACACCATTGGCCGGGTGGGCAACCCCGGCGCAACCTCCCGGCTGGTGCTTTCCGGTATTGCGGTGGGTGTAATTCTAAACGCGATGACACAGTTTTTTGTTTCTATTTCGCCAGATGCCAGCACCGTGCGCAGCATCATCGCATGGACAATGGGCTCTTTGGCCAGTGCCCGCTGGGGCAATATTGCCTTTCCGTTCTTTGGATCATTGCTGGGTAGTTGCTTTTTCATGTTCACCGCAAGGGCTTATAACCTGATGAGCCAGGGGGACGAAACCGCCATCAGCCTTGGGATTAACGTGGCGGTCATTAAGCGGCTGACCATTTTGGTGGTTGCCTTTATCACGGGCGTTATCGTAGCGACAGGGGGCATCATCGGTTTTGTGGGCTTTGTCATCCCGCACATCATCCGCATGCTGGCGGGGGCGGACCACCGCAGGGTGTTTCCGCTTTCGTTTTTATTGGGCAGCGTGTTTCTGCTTTGGATGGATGTTCTGGCTCGAACCCTCATGGCGCCCCGGGAGCTGTCGGTGGGCATTTTCACCGCGTTTTTCGGCGGCCCCTTCTTTGTCTACCTGTTATACCGTCAAAACAAATATGGCAGGATATGAGGTAATCATATGGCGCAGGATAGTTTATCGTTTGCAGCTGCTGAAAAAGCAGAAAACAGCGTGGAAGTGCACAACCTCACCTACAAAATACAGGCCGCTACCATTCTTCAGGATGTCAGCATGCACGTTAAAAAAGGTAGCTTTGTGGGGGTGATCGGCCCAAACGGTTCGGGCAAATCAACCTTGCTGCGGCATATGTACCGGGCCATCGTGCCCCCGGACAAATGCGTATACATCAACGGGAAGGAAGTGGAATCCATGTCCTACCGCAGCGTTGCGCAGCAGGTGACGGTGATGCGGCAGGAAAACAGCACGGATTTTGATTATTCTTTGCTGGATATGGTGCTGATGGGGCGCGCCCCCTACCGGAAACTCTATCAGCGCGATACGGCGGAGGATAAACGCATCGCCCTTCATGCCCTGGCCTTTATGGGGATGGAAAAGCTGGCGCATCGCTCCTTTTTCACATTGTCCGGCGGAGAAAAACAGCGGGTGCTCATCGCCCGCTCTTTGGCGCAGGAGGCCGACATCCTCGTTCTGGATGAGCCAACCAATCACTTAGATGTGCATTACCAATGGCTTTTGATGGACATCGTGAAGGGGCTGGGCAAAACGATCATCGCTGTTTTTCACGATCTGAACTTAGCCTGCTCCTTTTGTGACGAGTTGTTTGTCCTCAACCACGGCAAAATTGTTGCCCAGGGCAAGCCCCGGGATGTATGCACACAAAAGCTGCTGGAAGAGGTGTTCCGGGTAAAAACGAAATTGTTTACAATGGATGATGGAAAACTGCACATTGTTTTCAAGGGGAGCATACAGACTGATTAACCAATCCTATATGCAAAGCAGTTTGAAAAAGGAGGCGTGATATTTCTTTTTCCTCAATTTTTACTGTTGACAAAATAGTTAGCCAGTGCTAACATTGGAGGCGATTCGACGGAATCGTCGAAAATTTGCGGCAAGGAGCACAATTCGTTGGCAACGTCCATCAGAGAAACCAGGCAGAAAGAAATATTGGATGCTGCTAAGAAAGTCTTCATCCGCCAGGGCTTTGACAGTACAACGATGGAGGATATCATCGCCGAAACTTCTTTGTCCAAAGGCGGCTTTTATTATTACTACAAAAGTACTATCGATATTTTGCACGACTTAATGCGGGAAGGCATGGCTTATCGTATCGCTAAGATGAATGAGTTTATGAACAACTACTCTGCTACAATGGACAAACAGGCATTAGCTGAAATGCTGGTAGATAAGATGCTCGACGAAAGCGAACTAATGAGCGTATATGTTGTTTATTTACAGGCCATGAAGAATAATCCGGAATTAAAAGAATTATTTAATGTTTTAGTGGATGAAACGCTTTACTCCGCGTATGGTGGTGATATAAAAGGCGTAAGACTTGGGGATTTTAAGTACTATACTACGGATTTTATTATATTTTTCATGAATACCATTATGCTTGGGTGTGAAATTTTAGACGCGAGGGATAATTTTGTGAAAAACAGAAAATTGTTTGTTGATGTGGTGAAGCTCTATTTCGATTACTATAATCGAGGCGAAATCAAGTAATTTTTTTACACAAATGTTAGTTAAAGCTAACTATTTAAAAGGAGGGTGTACGATATGGCCGAAAAACAAAAAGAAAAAACAAACAAGGAGCTTGACAACAAACAAAAAGCCATGGCCGGGAAGAATGCGCTCAGTCGGCTTGGAAAGCCCATCAGAGGGAGGATACTCTTTGCGCAAGTATTAACCGCGCTATCCGGTGTATTAAGCATCGCCCCGTTTGTTGCCCTAACGGAAATTGGCAGGCTTTTAATTGAGTCCTACCGGCTTGGGGTCATGCAAAGCACGGAGATATGGAACGCTTGTAGGATATTGATCATGTCGTTTTCGCTTAAATCTCTTTTGTATTTTGCCGCCCTTTTGGTTACGCACTTTGCGGATTTAAAACTGCGCAATATCTTAAGAACAAGCATTATTGAAAGAATGTCCAAAGCGCCTTTGGCGTGGTTTAGCGAATCCAACTCCGGCTTAATTCGCAAGGCCGTACAGGACGATACGCAAACGGTGCATACAATTATTGCCCACGGGCCGATAGAGCAGCTCAACGCTGTCATTACGCCGCTCTCCCTGCTGCTGTATGCTTTTTATGTGGACTGGCGATTGGGACTTTTATCCATTGCTACAATTCCCATATATTTTGTCCTCTATGGCTCTACCATGGTAGGTATGGACGAAAAGACAGCGGCCTTGGATACAAAGGTAGCCAAAGTGTCTTCAACAATGGTGGAGTTTGTTTCAGGGATAGCGGTTGTTAAAGCGTTTGGGCAAGCGGGCAAAGCGCATCGTAATTATTTGGATGCCGCGGAGGAGGCAGCTTTAAGCTACCGAAACTGGGCGTTACCGCTGGTATCCAGGTGCTGCTTAGCCCTGTCTTGGGTAACAATACCGGCGCTTTTGCTTGTTAATTTAGGGGGAGGCGCGCTGCTGGTCAACGCGGGCCATGTCAATATCGCCCAAGTGCTGACTACAACGCTGATTGCTTTAATTTTGCCGCAAGCCTTAATCCAAATCGCGACCATCATATGGTCTTATCAATTGGCGGGTTCGGCAGGCACCAGGCTTTGCGATGTTTTAGATTTGGAGACCCTGCCAAAAACCAACCTTAACAAGCAACCTGCCGATTCTTCCATCAAGTTTGATAAGGTTTCTTTTTCTTATGGCGAAATGGAGGCTTTAAAAGATGTTGATTTAGAACTTCCGCGAGGTACAGTCAGCGCCTTGATTGGGCCCGTCCGGCTCCGGAAAAACAACGCTTGCTACGCTCATTGCAAGGTTTAATGACCCTGATATCGGCTCGGTTCAAATCGGCGGCGTTGATATTAAAGACATGAGCGAAGAAACCTTGTATAACCAAGTTGCCTTTGTTTTGCAGGACGCCCAGCTTTTGAATATATCTCTTGAAGAAAATATCCGGCTCGGTAAGCCAAATGCAAACCATGAAGAGGTTGTAAAAGCCGCGAAAGCCGCGCAAATTCATGATTATATCACGACCCTACCCAAAGGCTACCAGACGGTTCTTGGAACCGACACAAAGTTTTCCGGCGGTCAGGAGCAGCGTCTTGCCATCGCGAGAGCCATTCTGATTGATGCCCCCATCTTGCTTTTGGATGAAGCAACGGCCTTTACCGACCCGGAATCGGAAGCGGAAATTCAAAAGGCGCTGTCTTACCTTATTAAAGACAGAACGGTGTTGGTGATTGCCCATCGGCCGGGCGCCATCAAAGGAGCGGATAAGCTAATCGTCATGGAAAACGGCCGGATTAGCGCCCAGGGCCGCCATGAGGAATTACTGGATAATGAGCATTACAAAATATTGCTGAGGCAGTCCATGGATACGAAGGAGGGGATCGCATGAAAAGACAAGCGTTACTTTTCAGATTTAAAAGATATATGGCCAAGAAAAATTGGCGAATGGTGCAAATCGGCTACTCTTCGGGCTTCGTGTCGGGCGTGCTGAACGGCTTATCATTAATGATTCTGCTGCCTGCCATCGTATCGTTGGCGGAAGGCGGTCCTGTCTTTGGACTATCTTTTTGGAACTGGATGCTCATTTTGCTTATTGTAGGCGTATTGTCCATTGTGCTTGATTTTATTGGTCAAAGGTATTCCTATATAGGCGGTTTGGGCTTTATGAACGATGTGCACCAAAAGGTGGGCGATAAGATTTCAAAACTGCCACTGGGAACTTTTAGAGCCGATACCGCTGGTAAATTGTCCCGCATGGTTACTGCGGAAATGATGAATTTATCTTCCAGTGTCGCGAACTATCTTTATAAAAATTTCAATATCATAGCTTCTTTAGTAATTGTCGCCCTGCTTTCTTGGATGTGGGACTACCGCTTGGGATTGCTGCTGACATTGGGCGTACCCGCTTATTTATTGCTTCTTAGCCTGTCCAAATCTTTGATTAACAAAGGAAAAATCATGAGCGAACCTTGTGAAGAAAAAGTCGCCGCCCGCATGGTTGAATTTGCAAAGTGCCAGGGCGCTTTAAGGGCTTGCCATGCGACCTCCGATTATGAAGCCCTGTCTTCCGCGTTAAAACAAGCTGATACTATTGGAAGAAAAGCGCTTGCCTGGCAGTCCCTCGGCATGTTTTTAGGAGGGATGGCAAAGCAGATGCTTGTGACTGTTTCTATTCTCCTCATTGTCAGCCTTGCTCTAAAAGGCTCGATGGATGTATTTGTAGCCATCGCTTGCATCGGCATGGTCATGAGCTTTTCCAAAATGCTGGAAGATGTTGCCGGCAATGTATCGGGCACGGAAGAAAGGCGCCAGCAAATGGAGCGCATCGATGCGCTAATGGATACGGAAGAATTAAAGGAAGCGCAGGAATCCAAAGAATTGAAAGACATAGGCTCTGTTGAACTTGAAAATGTCAGCTTTTCCTACGACAAAGAAAATATCGTTTTAAACAACGTTAGTTTTTCTGTTAAACCAAGGGAAATGTGCGCCTTGGTCGGCCCGTCCGGTTCCGGCAAAACCACCATCGAACACCTGATTGCGAGATTTTACGATGTGGATAGGGGAAGCATCAAGGTAAGCGGGGTGAATGTCAGAGATTTAACAACTCGTGACCTTATGAGCCAGCTGTCTATGGTTTTCCAGGATGTATACCTTTTTAATGAAAGCCTTTTGGACAACATAAGAATGGGCAATCCAGGCGCCAGCGACGAAGAAATCAAAAAAGCCTGTGATTTGGCAGGTGTAACGGAAATTGCAAATCGCTTGCCTGACGGCTGGGAAAGCCGTGTGGGCGAGGGGGGATCTTCCCTTTCAGGCGGAGAAAGACAGCGCGTTTCAATTGCAAGGGCGTTGATTAAAAAATCCCCGATTGTGCTTTTAGACGAAGCAACCAGCGCCTTGGATGCCGAAAATGAAGCCCATATCGTTCAGGCGATGGAAGAATTAAGGAAGAATGCTACCCTTATTGTCATTGCCCACAAATTAGAGACCATCCAAACGGCGGACAAGGTTGTTGTGCTGTCCAAAGATGGGCGGGTGGAGCAGATTGGCAAACACGATGAACTAACCGAAAAAGAAGGCGCATATAAAAAATTCTGGGATTATAGGGTGAGCGCTTCAAACTGGCAATTAGTTTGACTTAAGCAAACTCGAAGCAGATAAGTTTTTAAGGAGAACGCACAAGATGATGCCCTGTAAAACAAGCAGCAGACGCTTGACAATTCGCAGGTAGTTAGGGTAATCTAACTACGCGCTGTTAGGATGCGCTAACTCGTATGATTATTGGAAGGATGTGACACAGAATTCACTAAAAAGGCGGGACAGAGAAACCAGAAAACGTGATTGTATGACTGAAAAGATGATGTATGCAGAAAAGCAGTGCAATGGAAAAATGGGTGCTTTCAATGAGATTGGCTTAGAAAGAAACAGAAAAAAGGAGGACGTTGAAAATGAAAAAATCAATAATCAGTCTGTTGTTAGTTCTTATGCTTTTGTTATGTGTTTCCGGAGGAGCGGAGGGAATTGCAGAATCCTCGTCCGTAAGGATTGGGGCACTTTTCAGCCCAGACGATACCTTAGACCCTATTACGGTAACATCGCCGGGCGGCATGTTTTTAATGATGAGCCTGTACGACTCTCTAGTGACGATGCACCCTGACGGGGCGATTCTTAGAATGGCGGAGTCCATCGAAGCAAACGATACCTTGGATGCCTATACCATCACCTTAAAAGAAGGCTTGGTGTATTCTGACGGAACAGAAGCGACAGGGCAGGATATCATTGATTCTTTGCGCTATGTTTCTACGTCCCCAAACTATCAGTCCCTGTATGGAAACATTGATTTTGAAAAATCAACAGCGGAAGGAAACAAAGCGAC
Source organism: Christensenellales bacterium (assembly GCA_050952845.1). Classification (GTDB taxonomy): domain Bacteria; phylum Bacillota; class Clostridia; order Christensenellales; family Aristaeellaceae; genus JAGVSV01. The sequence continues at coordinate 1,834,013 of JBMNLP010000001.1, read as the reverse complement.
ACTTGCTTTAAAAGAACCTACTTCAGACTTTGTTGAATCCGTTCTCGCCATGTGGTCGCCGGTAGCGCCTGGGGGCGAATTTAAAGGCATCGGAGCTGGCGGTTTCGTGTATGAAAAAGGAGACCCGCAGACGGGCTATGTTTTAGTGGCCAATGAAAAATATTACGCCGGAAAACCCTCCATTCCTGAGGTGACCATTCTTAACATTCCGGATTCTCATTCAAAGGCAAGCGCTTTGCAGACGAGTGAAATTGACTACGCTTGGGGGCTGGATGCCTCAGCGGTTCAGACGCTTTTGAAAAATGAAGATATTGAGCTGCCTGCCGGTTCTTTGGACGGTGCGGTATCAATGGAATTGGTGTTGAATACAAGAGTTGAGCCTTTTAATGACCCGGAGGTACGCCGGGCGGCGAAAATGACCGTTGACCGGGAAAAGATGGTCGCTGTCCTTTTAGGCAACTATGGCGAAGTGGCCAATGACATGCTTGGCAAAGGCTTTGCCACCTATCCTGAAGATATTGAGCAGACGAAAGCCAACAAGGAAGAAGCGAGACGAATCTTTGAGGAAAAGGGTGTGACGGACTTTACCATCGTCGCCTCTGATATTGTACCGGGCATGGTGAATGCCGCGAAGATGATGGCACAAGAATTTGCGGAGGTTGGGGTCACTGTCGTGATTGAAGAACTGGACCCGCAGACTTTCTTTGCTCAGATGGGCGATCTTTTCCAAAAATCCGCCTTTACCTTCTATTGGATGAACCGCGCGCCTATGGCGGAGTTCAGAAGCCAGGTGTTAAGGGCTTCCTTCTATAATGTATCGGGTTATACTTCCGATATTATCGAAGAAAACTTTAAAAAAGCCATCAATACAAGCGATAAAGCCGAACAGGCAAAGTACGTGCATGCCATTTCCAAGGATATCCACGACAACGGCGGCGAACTCATCTGGGGCTACCAGAAAGATATTACGGCACACCGCAAGGGGCTTAAAACGGAACTCAACCAATCCGTGCCGTGGCTTGCGACCGCTACCTTTGTACCTGAACAATAAAAGATGAACAGTATAAGGCTCAAAAAGTTAGGGCAGGCTTCCTTCGGGAAGCTTGCTCTAACGATATTCAAAATGTTCGTGATTTGGTTGTTGGCTGTTTTCATTTTGAGCCTATTGATGGAGGTCTTGCCAGGCGATGTGGCAAGCAACAAGGTAGGTAAACAAGGCCCGGAAGCCGTGGCGGCATTGCAAAAAGAGATGGGGCTTGATAAGCCTTTTACGGTGAGGTTTTTTACTTGGCTAAAAAACTATTTTTTTGGTGACCTTGGAAACACCTTAATGACAAAAAAGAACGTAGGCCAAATCATCAAAACGCCGCTGATTTCGTCCCTAAGCCTTGCGGGCATTGTGTTTTTAGGCTTGGTTTTTATATCCATTCCGCTATCGATTTACTGCGCTTATTATCAAAACGGCTTTTCCCGACTCATTTCAAGGGTTGCTGTTCTTTTATCATCGATGCCGGAATTCGTATTAACGATTTTAGTCACTATGATTTTATGTTTAAAATTCAGGCTCCTGCCCGTGCTTTCCATTCCCGGCCCCGGAAAAACCGTTTGGCAAAATCCTGTATCTATGGTGATGCCTTCGCTATGCCTTTGGCTGATATGTACCGCCGCCATGTTCAGATATTTAAGGGTGATGATAGAGAACCATGCCAAAGCCTCCTATGTAAGAGAAGCGTTTTTAGCGGGTTTAAGTAAACGCAAGGTTTTGTTTGTGCATTTGCTGCCATCCGCTTTGCCGGGCATTGCGCAGATTATGGCATCAACCATCCCGTATTTACTGGCAGGCAGCATGGTTGTAGAAACCCTAACCGCTTACCCCGGTATGGGATATACACTCATTCAAGCTGTTCAATCCAGGGAAACGCCTATCGTGATGGCGATTGGAAGCTTCTTAATCGCGACAACGATTACATTTTATTTTTTAGCGGATTTCTTGGGAAGAAGAATCAATGGTGAAGGTGGAATATTGTGAAGGGAAAATCAAGGCTTTGGCTTTGCTTTTTTATTCTTATAGCGATTCTTGCGCTAATAAGCCCTTATTTTATCAGGTTTTTTGAGCGGCCTTTTACGAGCCAAAGCATGGCCTTCGCAAGCGGCGGCCCGCTTGGCTTAGGTTACGATTACATCGGCCGTCCTATTTTACCGCAGCTTATGCAGGGCGGCAGAGACTTGCTCCTTTCGGCGCTGCTGACAGCCGTTTGCACCAGGGTTTTGGGCATGATTGTAGGCATCTACACTGCGGGAAGAAAGAAATACAGCAAGTTTTTACGGTTTCTCCTGGATGTGTTTTTAATGGTTCCGGCAACGGTTGTGTCTTTAGCCACTTATAACGCGTTTTCCGGCTCCGTGTACGCTGTGATACCGATTTCAACGGTATTGTCTCTGCCGTTCACGTCTCGCTATTATGAAAGTATTGTCAGGCCTTTGCTCTCCCAGCCGTTTTGTGAGTTTGCCATACTTAGGGAGCGCTCGGAAATCAAGGTGATATGGCAAGAGATTATCCCGGTTTTATCCAAAAACATTTTAACGGATATGTCTTCTTCTTTTATCGGCGCCATCTATATGATATCTTCCGTTACTTTTATCAGCTCGCAGACAGATAGCAGTTCCTTTTTGTGGCCGAAGATGGTGTCTGAAAACTTATCCGGCTTTTCATTGAACCCGTGGGCGTCTTTAGCTCCCTTAATCGCTATTGTGTTATTATCCGCCCCGCTTAGCTTTTTTGTGGACTCCATGGAGATAGATAGAACATGATACAAATCAAGGGATTGACCATTTCCAACAAACACAAAAAGATACTGAAGAACCTGCGTCTTGAGGTTGGCGCGGGGGACAGGGTCAGCATTTTAGGGCAGTCGGGAGAAGGCAAGTCCACCTTGTCTTTTGCGATGTTGGGCGGTATAAACGAGGGCTTGACGCTGGAAGGCGGCACAATCAAAGTGGATGGGCAATATGTAATAAACAAAGGAATGCTTTTAAAATATAAGGACATTCAGCGTATCCGCAAAGATATTGGCCATTTGGATCAGGACCCGGCGGCAAGCTTGACGCCGACGATGAAAATGAAAAGCCTGCTAAAAGAGTTGGCTTTTGACAAGAAAAATTACAAAACTGAGTGCGCAAGTATTCTAAAGAAATTTAACCTGCCTACGGACGAAGCATTTTTAAACAAGCATCCCGGCGAACTGTCCGGCGGGCAAAAACGGCGTGTCGCTCTGGCAAGAATACTGCTTAGAAAACCCAAGATTCTTATTTTGGATGAGCCCACCTCAGGCCTGGATGAGAGAACAAGAAATCAGGTGCTGGAACTATTAAACATACTGATAAGAGAATCAAATGCAACGGTTATCACCATCACGCATGATATGCATGTTGCCAAGGTTCTGTCCTATAGACACTATAGCCTATCCAATGGGAAGCTGAATCCTGTTGAACTCAGCGCGGGAAGAGAAAAGATATCAGCGAAGCATTCTTTTAACATGAACAAGGATGAAATCGTATTGGAAGCAAAGGATTTAGTGGCCAAAGCGCCCTCGCTTGACTATCCGACAGTAGAAAACTTTTCGTTTCAACTGCATAAAGGAGAGGTGCTGGGGCTGACGGGCTCATCAGGCTCCGGCAAAACCACGATCGTTAGAACAATCCTCGGCTTATGGCCGGCCATAAAAGGCGAGATATATTTAAAATCCACCAAGCTGGAAGAAGATTACAAATTTCGCTCTGATGAAAACATCCGTACAATCGCCTGGGTTCCACAAGACCCGGCAACCTCATTTAATCCTGCGATAAGGATTGATAAGGCTTTAAAAAGGTCGAATAAAGCAGGGTTAAATATCGATGCTGTTTTGGAAAAAGTAGGGCTTTCCTTGCGAGAAATAAAAGGGCGGTTTCCGGATCAATTTTCTGGCGGGCAATTGCAAAGACTTGCCGTTGCCAGGGCGTTGCTTGGAGGGGCTGAAGTTCTGCTGTTTGATGAGGTTACATCCAGCTTGGATAAGAAGACGAAAGACGAGATTTGTGAACTCCTCATCAGTCTAAAAGGTCAAACCTCCATGCTGCTGGTAACACATGATGATGAGGTGATAAAAAAAGCGTGTGACAGATGTTTGGTTTTGAAGGATGGGATTAGTCATTTATCCGGGAGCTACAAAAAAGAATGGATTGCTGTGTAAAGGAGAAGCAAAAAGTGAAAAAGAAATTCAAGTTGGAAAACTTAGGCTGTGCGCATTGTGCCGAGAAAATGAGCGAGGGAATCTCAAGGATTCACGGTGTTGAAAAGTGTCACATAAGTTTCATCGCACAGCGGATGACAATTGTTGCCGATGAAAAAGACTTCGAAAGAATTATGGACGAAGCCCAGAAGATTGTTTCAAAAATTGAGCCGGACTGCAAGATCGTTGAATAGATAGCTTATGACACAAAAGCAGAAACAACAGGCCCTCAGGCTTGTTATGGTTGTGGTGATTTTGATTGTATCCCACTTGATGAAAAACGAAACAGCACGAATTGCCCTAAGCCTATCCGGTTACATTATCGCAGGACATGACATTGTTGTGAAAGCGATAAAAAACATCCTGAACAGAAACTTTCTGGATGAATTCTTCCTGATGACGGTGGCGACAATCGGCGCAATTGTTTTAGGGGAATATTTTGAGGCAACGGAAGTGATGCTGCTTTTCCAGGTGGGTGAACTGTTTCAGGATTATGCGGTGGATATATCCAGAAAGTCTCTGGAAGAGCTGGTGGAATCCGCGCCTGAGTATGCAAACATAGAAAAAGATGGTCAACTGGTGCAGGTTGAGCCGGACGATGTAGAAACAGGAGACATCATTGTCGTAAAAATCGGTGAGAAGATTCCGATTGATGGTATCGTGATAGAAGGCGAATCCTTGATCAATACCGCAAACTTGACGGGTGAATCTGTTCCAAGACGGGTTTCTGTTGGCGATGATATCTTCAGCGGGACGATCAATTTAACCGGACTTTTAAGAATTCAAACCACAAAAGATTTCGACGACTCAGCCATCATGAAAATATTGGAGCTAATAGAGAATACGAGCGAAAAGAAGTCAACCATGGAAAGGTTCATCACTCGTTTTGCAAGGGTTTACACACCGATTGTGGTGACTTCCGCCATGCTGCTTGCAATCATTCCGCCGCTTACATTTTCAGCATCTTTTCCCGAATGGTTGAGACGGGCGCTGATATTCCTGGTGGTTTCATGCCCGTGTGCGTTGTTGGTGGCAGTTCCCCTGGGTTTTTTCGGCATGATTGGGTCGATGAGCAAGAAAGGCGTCCTGGTCAAGGGAAGCGTGGTTGTGGAGCTGTTAGCGAAAGCAAAAGACATGATCTTTGACAAAACCGGCACTCTAACACGAGGAACTTTCAAAGTGGTGGCCATTCATGCACACAAATATGACGAAAAAGAATTGCTTACATTTGCCGCTCATATCGAATCCTTTTCAAATCATCAGATAGCACGCTCCATCATGGAAGAATATAAGGGCGAAATAGATACAAATGCGGTGGAGGATTTTCAGGAATTTGCGGGCAAGGGACTGTCTGGAAAAGTATTCGGTAAAAACGTCCTTGTGGGCAATGATAAATTGATGACTGACAATCATATTACATATAGAGAGTGTCATTTGACGGGCACAATCGTTCACATTGCAATAGAAAATACCTACATGGGGCATATCATCATAGCGGATGAAATAAAAGAAGATTCACCGGCTACAGTTGCATCTCTGAAATCCCTGGGGTTCAATAGCATGATCATGTTGACGGGGGATAGTGAGAGGGTCGGCGCAAGCATTTCAAGCGAACTGGGACTGACCGGTTTTTATGCTGAACTGATGCCGGAAGATAAAGTGAGAATCTATGAAGAAATCAGGTCTACAAGCAACTCGCCGGTTATATTTGCTGGCGACGGCTTAAATGATGCGCCTGTGATTGCGGGGGCGGATATCGGGATTGCAATGGGCATATCGGGCTCACAAGCAGCCATTGACTACGCAGACTTGATTTTAATGGACGACCAACCGTCCAAAATTCCGCTTACCATTAAAAACGCCAGAAAAACAATGAGGATTGTCAACCAAAACATTTTTTTCTCGATTGGGGTTAAGGTTTTTGTCTTGGTGATTTCAGCGCTTGGATTTGCCAACATGCAGTATGCAATTTTTGCGGATGTAGGCGTGATGATTTTAGCGGTGCTAAATTCGCTGCGAACAATGAAATTATAAGCGAAAGCGGTAATGAGCCGGGTCATACCCCAGGCCTCTTCAATTTCCAGGATGTCCTTGTACTGAGTTTGTCCGTCCTTGGCGGACTGCACCCTGATGGTATGGTTTCATTGGCGGGTAAGGCTGCCGCGTTCAAAGGAGCGGATTAGCCCTTCCTGCTGATTACAAATAAGAATCAGAATATGGTTGTTATATGATTTGCCTTTTCATTCAGGCGGAGGCAGACTGGGCTTCTACCATGGCGGCAAAGCGGCCTTGTTGAGCGAGCAGTTCCTCTGGCGTACCGCTTTCGACAATTTTTCCGTCTGCTACCACAATGATTTTATCTGCCCCTAACACAGTGCGCATACGGTGAGCGATAATCAGAACCGTCTTGTTTTTAATCAGCTCGCTGATGGCTTGTTGGATTTTGCTTTCGTTCTGGGTATCAACGGAGGCCGTAGCCTCGTCCAGCAGAATCACCGGGGCGTCCTTCAGCAAGGCTCTGGCGATGGAAATGCGCTGGCGTTCACCACCTGATAAGCGTTCGCCATTTTCGCCTATAGGCGTTTGATACCCTTGAGGCAAGCGCTTTACAAAGGCATCGCACTGGGCCAGCTTGGCGGCATGCAGCACCTCTTCATCGGCGGCGTCTTTTTTACCGATGCGGATGTTATCCATCACGCTCATGTCAAACAGGGTGACATCCTGAAACACAATGGCAAAGTTCTGAAGCAATGTTTCCGGATCGATTTGGGAGATGTCCTCGCCGCCCAGGGTGATGCGCCCTCTGTTAATATCCCAGAAACGGGCGGCCAGTTTGGCAATGGTGCTTTTGCCGCCGCCGGAGGGGCCCACCAGAGCAGTGACTTCGCCCTGGCGGGCCGTCAGGGATACCCGTTGCAGGGTTTGCATATCATCCTGATAAGAGAAATCCACATCCTCGAACACGATGTCGTAGCCCTTGGGCTGCATGGTTTCTTTGCCCGTTTGCCGGGGCATGTTGTTCAATTCCCGCATGCGTTCAATGCGCACCCACAGGTATTTCAATGCCGCAAAATTGGACAGCGCTTCGAAAATGGGAGAATAGATGCGGGAGGATACCAGCAGGAACACCAGGAAGGTAAACAGATCTACCTGCCCTTGGGCCAGAAGGGTGCCCCCGCAGATGAGCACGGTAGGCAGGCCCAAATAGAGCAGCGCGTTGGCGAGGTTTAAAACGGCGCCAATGAGCAATTCTGTCCGGATCAGGTAGTTTTCATAGGCGTCCAGCTTGGCGTTGAGCTTGTCGGTATAGTTTTTCTCCTCATTGCAGGATTGGATGACCTGAGCATTGTCCAGCCCTTCCTGAATAAAGTCCGCCACATCCCGCTTGATGTGATAAATATCAGCGTGCACTTTTTTCTGATACCGGCTGCTGCTGAGAAACACAAGAGCCGCCACCGGCACCACCCAGAACAGCGCCAGCGCTAAACGCCAGTCAAACGCAAACATCATTGCCGCCATCAGCAGGATGCTGATGATGCTGGCATAGACGTGGGGCACATTGTGGGAAAACAGGTTTTCAATCTGGTTGGTATCCTCCATGATGGTGCTGGAGAGGTCGGCGATATCCTTTTGCCCAAAGAAGGAGAGGGGCAGCTGGCGCAGCGTTTCGGCCAGCCTGATGCGGGTTTTGGCACTTTCATCGTATATGCGGGTATAGGTACTGCCATACTGGAAGTAGTTGATTACATAGATGAAAGCCAAAATTGCCAAGCTGATACCTACATATGCCCAGGTGCTCCAGGACAACTCCTGGGCTTCCCCGGCAAACACCCGGAGCATATCCCGTGTAAAGAAGGTACACACCATGATGGGCAGCATAAAGCTAAGGAATTGCAGCACCGTCCACCAGATGGATTTGTTCAAATCCCGGGCGCCTTCCGGCGTCATGGCGTAGCGGTTTTTTAAAAAGCGGTTCACACGGATACCTCCTTTTTGGTAGAAGAAATTTTCCAATCAATGGTGGTTTGGTATTCTGCCCACATGGCGGCGTATATCCCTTGCTTTTGAAGCAATTCTTCGTGGCTGCCCTTTTCCACAATGCGGCCTTTGTCCATGACCAAAATGCGGTCGGCATCCACCACGGAATTCAGGCGATGGGCAATCATCAGGGTGGTTTTGCCGTGGCTTAGGGCCTTCAATGCCTTTCGGATGAGGTGTTCGTTTTCCGGGTCGGCAAAGGCAGTGGCTTCATCCAGCAGCACAATGGGGGCATCCTTCAGGATGGAACGGGCCAGCGCAATGCGCTGCTGTTCCCCGCCGGATAAATACGTGCCGCGGCTGCCGATGATGGTATCAAGGCCCTGGGGCAGGCTGTCAATAATCTCCCGGGACTGGGACAAATCCACCGCGCGCTGAATGGCTTCCTCGGTAACGTTTTTTGCGCCAAAGGTGATGTTGTCCCGCAGGCTCATCTTCAAGAGGCGGGTGGTTTGGAACACAAAGGAAACGTGTTCCATCAACGTTTCTTTTGCGATATTTTTGACATTGGTATCACCAACCAACACTTGGCCGCTGTCCACATCCCAGAACCGGGCGGCAAGACGAGCCAGAGTCGTCTTGCCGCTGCCGGAAGCGCCCACCAGAGCCATGGTTTCGCCGGGGTTGATGTGGAAGGAAACGCTGTTTACTGCCGGGGTATCGCTGCCGGGATATGTGAAGGTAACGTACTGGAAGGCGAGGGAGGTGTCAGCGATTTCAGTTTGCTTGCCCGGGGGCATATCGGGATAATCAAGCAATCCTTCCATGTGGTCCAGCACCTGACCGGCAATCATTTTGTTCTGCTGCAGATACATGGATTTCATCATGGTAGCAGAAAACAGCGGCGCCAGCATTAGAAACAAAATGAAGTTGCTCAACAGAATGCCCACGCTGCCGTTCCCTTGCCAGGTAAGCAGGGAAGCCACGACCAGGAACAGTCCGCCCGCCTGCATGATCATGGTGTAGATACTCATCGGGTGTCGCCAGGTAATCGTATAAGCGTACACCATGTCTTTATAGTTCAGGATCAGGTTGTAAAAACGCTTAAAGGAGAACACACTTTGCCCGAAAGTTTTAACTACCGGGATGCCGCGCACATACTCCACTGATTCGCTGCTCATGGCCTCCAGTGCATTCAGGTATTGGTCCTGAAATGCTTTGCCGGCGGTGGTCATCATACCGCCCATGGTGATAAAGCCCATGAGAATGGGAATGAGCAGCGCAATGCCCAGCCGCCAATCCACCAGGGCGATCAACAACAGCACCGACAAGGGGGTTACCACCGTTGCTGCCATATCCGGTAATTGATGGGCTAAAAAGGAGTGGGTGGAGCCTGCCGAATCGTTGATGATTTTGCGCATGCGGCCGGATAGATTCACATCAAAGAACCCCAGGGGTTTGTTGATAATCTGTTCCATGCCTTTTTTCTGCAAGGCTACTTCTACCCGGAAGCCTGCCAGATGGGAGAGAACCAGCGCTGCGAAATAGCAAAGGATGGCAAGCACTTGAGCCGCGAAGGCCAGCCAGGCGTATTTAGCCAGTCCCTCTATCTGCACCTGCCCAGGTGTTTGCAGCAGCTGGCGCACCAGCAGCCATACCATCAGGAAGGGCAGCATACCCAGCAAAGCATGGAGCGAAGATAAGATAAGGGACAGGGATAAAAAGGATTGTTTTTCCTCCATAAAAGGCTTAAAGCGTTTCAGTAGAGGGGTCTTCTTGGCCTTGTGGGTGTTTCTTTTTGCTTTTTGAGCCATGTTTTTTTCTACTCCATTCAAATAAAACAAACCTGCGCCTTATTCTTAAGGCGCAGGAAAGTAATTTATTGTGCGGCTAATTGTTCTCCCAGTTGACGGCAGGAAGCAAGCCCTTCATCATCCGGCGTCAGATGTACAATCAAACCATCTGCCACCATCTGGGCACCAAAACTTTCACATTCCGCTTGCCAGATTCGCATCCATTCTCCATCCCCCCAATCGTATGAGCCGAACAGCGCGATCTTTTTGCCGGACAGGCTGCCTTTAACTCCATCAAACATGGGGGCGAACTCGCCCTCCTCTAATTCCTCGGCTCCCATGGAAGGGCAGCCGAAGGCCACCGCCTGATAGTTGGACATTAACTTTACGTTAAAGTCGCTTGCCTGGTACAGGTCTGCATTGCAGGCGTTGGCAATCTCTTCGGCCATGATTTCCGTATTGCCGGTTCCACTCCAGTAAACCACAGCTATTTTGGACATTGATGATCCCTCCTTATAGATAATGCATATGTCAAGCAGCGTGAATGAGCTGCAAAACACTTTGCCCCTGACGCAAGCATTCCAAGCAATGCTCACGACATTTTTGAAACAGGTCAAAACGCTCCTTAGTTTTTTCAGGTTGCGCATATACCTTCCAAAGCCCGCAAAAGGTATACCCCTTGCCCTTGTTGGCAATAAAACCCAGCACATCCTCTAAGGGATAACCTAAAAACAGGCCGATCTCGTGAGGAAAATCTTGGGATTTTGTCATTTTCATCAGCAAATGACCTATATTAACTTCATGCCCTTTATCGACCGGGTAACCCAATTGGTACAGGAAACATCGAAGCTTAGGTTCGGACAGCATCGCTTCTATCATCTCAGGCCGATATACTAAAATTTGTTTGGAACTGTTGTTTCTATCAATCATACAAACTCGTACGCCTTTTTTGCTCAGCGCCTCGTCCAGTGCTTTTAGCGCATTTTGAAACGCTTTTTCACAGCAGGGACGGTAAGAAAAAAGGCTGCCGGCTTTATAGCCTTTTAAGGTTGCAGAGGTATGGTATACAAGGATTTTTTCAAAGGATTCTTCCATAGCACGCTCCGAAACACAGTGAAATTTCAGGGTTAGAGAAAACTAACTCCTGGAGTTAGAATAGACTAACGCCAGGGGTTTGTCAAGCGTTATTTTTATACCAACGTAAAACATGAATGCATCCAAAGGGTCGAGGGATTTTGGCTTGCAGCAAGGAGCAGACGAGGGAAGCGTAGCAGCGCTACGCTGACCGAGCAGCCGACGAAGCTGCAAACCAAAAGACCCGGCACAACGATACGTTAATGTTTGGAGTTGGTATTATTATGTTGTATTTGGATGTTTCACGTTTGCTTCCACATACAAAACGGGAACAGCAGAAGGTAAAAGCTCCTGCGTCTGAACACAAAACCCGTGTTCTTGCAGGAAATTCCCGTATTCCTGCGCCGTCCAAACATGCTGAAAGCCAATGCCCAAAAGCTGGCAGAGCCTGTAGCGCAGCTTTGCCAGGAACCTCAGGTTTTCCCGGACGAAGTTAGGGGCGATCAACAACCCATCTTGTTTTAATATCCGGGCAATTTCCGCCAGAGCCAAGTGCGCATCCGGCATTATATGAAGGGTGTTGGCAATGATAACCACATCAAACTGCCCGTCGGTATAGGGCAATGTCCGGGCGTCCACAACCTGAAAGCGCAGGTTGTCAGGGTTTTTTTTCTTTTTAGCTTCGGCAATCATCTGCCGGGAAGAATCGGTGGCAATCATCCCGCGGGTAGCGCTCGCTACCTCCAGGGCAATGATTCCAGGCCCTGCGCCCAACTCCAATACCGTTTTGTCTTTTACCTTCGGGATGATCCTCTGGCATATGGCAGCATAGAGAGAGCGGTTAGATCGCATGGCCAACTGGTATACCGGGGCAAAAACATCCCAGACATTACGTGTGTTTTTCGACATAAATGCTTTTCTCCAGAACGAAGTGAATCCATTGTTTCTGTGGCTGGTGTTTGCAAGGCGTGCGATGGACCTTAATAACCCGAAGGCTGGGAACGGTGGAGAGTACCATGTGCATGGTTTCTTCTATCATAGAGGCCATCAAGGTACCATACTTCCCGTGCCAACCTTCTTCTTCGTCTTCCATCTTGTTGTGTGCATGCTGGTTGTAAGTTTCAATGGTTTTCTGGCAGTATAACCCTTCCAAACGTTCACCTCCACCAAAACGGTTAGTGTTTTCTAACTGAATATTACTATATATGACTTGATGATTCAAGCCCATAAAACATGCACATAATTTATGGTTGACAAGAAAACATAAGGCGTGATAAAATTTGTGCTGGTTAGATGTATCTAACCACAATACTTTTAGGAGGAGCATATGCATCGAAAATCTGTTTCTATGATTCTTGCGCTGGTGATGGTATTGAGTCTATCGCTGAGCGCGGCGGCCGCCACACTGTACGGCGACGCCAATGTAGACGGGCGCACCTACCCGGACGTGATGCCGTTCATTCACCCGCCGTTTTACAACATCCGCTTGACGGTGGAAACGGACGACAGCGGAAAAATCACCGCAGTTCAGGACAACGGGACTGGACTGGAAGGCTCCGTAGAGAGCAAGGACATGGAAGAATTCTGGGTAACCAAGAACAAGCCCTTCTTCGACATGATGCTGAAATCCGGCCTACTTGAAAAATTTGTAGGCAAGACAAGGGACGAAGTCGCTGAAATGGCGGTAAACACAGGGGAAGCCGACGCGGTTACCGGCGCAACCATGGTTGGTGTTGCCGCGAAGGAGGCGGTATTGAACGCGCTGGATGGCAAAAAGGGGCTGACTTTCCTGCCAGGAAAAGGCAGCGTGATGCCGGTCAAAGAAATCAGCGGCCGCAATGTGGTGCTGGAAAGCAAATTACCTGAGGGCTTCCAGGCGGAAGTTGTCGATGTGCGCCACGGCGTTAAAAACATGGACGTACTGGATGCCCAATCCTATCAGGTGGAAATAAAGGATGGCCTGCTCTCGCTGCATTTTGAAAATGACCTTGCCCCCGGCAAGTACTTTGTCAATGTGATTGATACTTCCCGTACTTTCCGCGCGCCCAATTTTGAAAGCGGACATGGCGAAGAGGATGAGGCGCAGGCCCCCCGCTTTGTGGTGGATAGCGGCCTTCAGGCAGGGAACATCCGGATGGAAGGCAGACAGATTGTTCTGGAAAATGGAGATCTGGCCAATTACCTGAAAAACCTTCAGCATGTGCTCGTTCTGGCTGAAGGTGCTGAAAAGCCCATTGAGCAGGAACCGGTCGGCCATCACGGAACGGTAAATGAGCGCTTCAATCTGCTGACGGAAAATGGAGAACTGAACCCGGACGCTACGCTGTACAACAAAAAGGATCGGACAGAAACCCCAATCTTTGAAAAGGGCAAGACCTACGAAATTACGGTGGTATCGTATGGCTATCCCGATCTCACGGTGAAGTACACAGCAGAATAAGCGCTTCAACAAAAAGGCTGTCCCAATTGGGGCGGCTTTTTTGTTCTTTACTGCTACTTCTTCGTGGAATTTTTCAAATTTAAAATTGCTATATATGGTTAGGGTGTCAAAAGTAATTCATTAACTGCTCATCGCCTCGGCGGCACTGCTATCAAAATCCTGCAAGGGAATCCTATAAGGAGCTTGAAAAACGTTGAAATTTCAACATTTTCTCCCTTAATATGATATAATAGATATATATTAAAGGAGGCGTTTTCATGGCTTTTGTAACGAATTCCAATCAACAATTTAATTTCAATGATCCTCTTTACGGCTTAACAGAAAGAGAAAAGAAGTATTTGGAGAAATCCTGGGCAGTAGGCTTCTACAAATTGATTTTCTCATCCATAAATGAAGAAAGATTTAAAGATCTCTACAGCAGTACCCCTGCAAGCCGTCCCAATACACCGGTGAATGTGATTTTCGGTGCTTTGATTCTGAAAGAACTCTTTGCTTTAACCGATGATGAGTTGATTGAACGGATGATGTTTGACATGCTTTTTCAACATGCTCTTGGTACCGGTAGTTTTGAAGAACAACCTGTTAGTGATCGAACCTTTAGCCGTTTTAGAGAAAGACTCTACAACTATGAGATAGAAACCGGTCGAGATCTTGTCCAAGAAGAAATGGAGGCTTTAGCGGATTCCTTTGCTTCTTTTAGTGGAGTGAATCGTTCTATCCGAAGGATGGATAGCCTTATGGTCGCATCCAACTGTAAAAAAATGTCACGATTGGAAATCATGTACACTTGTGTTGCGAATATGGTGAAGCGCATGAAGAAACAAGACGAACTCATATCGGATCAATACAAGCACTATTTAGAAGAGGATGATGTCAATAAAATTATTTATCACCGCAGGAGCGATGGTTTAGAAGAGCGTCTTCAAGAAGTCATCCATGACGGTGTAAATTTAAGCAAGCAAGTTCCGGATTCTCTTTATGATAGTTCGGAGTTTCGTCTTCTCCAAAGAGTTTTAAGAGAGCAAACGGAATCAACACCGAACGGTCCAAAACCTAAAGATAAAGCTCAAATCAAAACTGATAGTTTGCAAAATCCATCGGATCCGGATGCGACTTACCGTAAAAAGGCCGGAAAAGATCACAAAGGTTACACTGCAAATATTGTTGAGTTGAGTCCGAATGAAGGACCCAACTACATAACGCATTACGATTTAAAGCCGAATACCTATTCCGATCAATCCTTTGCGGAAGACATCATAGAAAACCTAGGACAGCAAGAAGATGAGCTGATCCTTATTGCAGATGGCGCCTTTGGAAGTGAAGATATAAAATCCGCGGCCAAAGACAATAACATTCAACTATTGACAACAGCCTTAATAGGAAAAACACCGGAACCGATTCTGAGTGAATTTCAAATAGACGAAGAACAAGGGAAAGTCTTAAGCTGCCCGGGAGGTAAAGAGCCGATCAAGACCACCTACTACCCTAAAACAGGCATGTATCGAGCCGTATTTCAAAAGACAGACTGTGCAAATTGCCCATATCGTACGAACTGCTCTATGAAAGAACAGAAGAAAAGCAACGTTGTTTCAATCACAAGCAAAACAATTGCGAGAGCCAAGCAAGTGATTCATATGGGGAGTCAAGCATACAAAGAATTTGCAAAGAAACGGAACGGTATAGAAGGAATTCCCTCCCTACTTCGCAGACGCTATGATATAGATCATGTGCCTGTGAGGGGGTTAGTACGCCTAAAAACCTGGTTGGGATTTAAGATTGGGGCGATTAATAGCAAAAGGCTATTGAAAAGCGTGCAAGAACCTATAAAATGCAGTTAATATAGGGTCTACTGAGCAACCCCATGTTTCCAGGACAACCATCTCCACTGATTGCCATCCCATGCTGCTGTATCCGCACAATTGTCATCATGAGCCCCATGGACCACCAGCAAAAGAAGCGCAAAAAGAAACTCCTTCAGGCGTCTCCACAAATTCATCGTCAGGATGCAGATATGGATGGCTATTTCACTGGTTTCTTTCAGACGTTCCTTGACCAATCCCATCCCATAACGACGTTTGCCTACTCCAAACCCGCCCTCCACAGCATTGCGTTCGCCTGATTCACGGCGTTCTTCATCTTGTTGTGCTCGATATAATGCCTTATCCTTCGGTGGACGGCCCAGTTTGGGGCCCGACATGCGAATGCCGTGGGCTTTGCAGTATTGAAGATTCTCCCGTGTACGATATGCTTTGTCTGCTAAGACACGCTCCGGATACTTACCCGTGTCGGCATGATAGCGTTCTACCGATTCCTTCAGCGTTTTACCCTCATGGTACGCATCCCAGGACAAATGTTCTACGCGCATATAACCATCCACAACGGATACAGCCAGCTTTGCACCAAACTCTGCCGGCGCTTTCGACTTGCCGCGAACGATGGGACGCACCCAGGGCTCATGCAGGCTGACGATCCTGTCATCTACGCGACTGGTCCGATTGTCATACATTTCCTTCTGCTGCGCATACAGCTGCTCAATCACACCAAGTCGTTCCCGGTCTTTCTCGCTCAGATGATCCTTCATATCGGATAGATAGCCCAGATCGCGGCGAACATAGTTCAGTTGTTTCCGAAGGCTGGTGCGCAGTTGTTTCCGGGTGGGTTTCCTGTTCCTGACATACCTCAGATAGTCTCTGCGAGCAACGCGGCGGTAGGTTCGGGGTTTCTCTCCCGTGGGATATACACTGTCGATCATTGCTTCCAGCGCCTCCCGCGCCTCGTTGAGCAAACCAAGGTCGGTTGGATAGCGGATATCCTGAGGGACGCAGGTGGCATCCAGGATCAGTGTACCGCTATTGACAGGCTCTTCAGCCTCTTCCGATTCCTCCTCTTTATCGCCTTCGTCCGTTGATTCAGAAGGCGAAGCATCATCATTTTCCTCCTCGTCTTTCTTCTCTGCGTATGGGTTCCTGCGGCCGGAGATATAATCATTCAGCTCCGCCGTCAACTCTACAGGAATCCGCTTGCGAAACAACGTCATGGTGCTCGCGTCAAACGGCGCTTCATGTTGAAAGGCTGGCAGACCCAGGAAAAACTGGAGATAAGGATTCATCCGGATCTCCTCCACCGTATCCTCATCTGAAAAACCATAGCGTTCCTTGATGACGAGCGCTCCTATTGCCATCCTGGCGGATTTGCCTACATTGCCCACTTCGCTTGTAAAGGTCTGCGCGTAACGGCGTTCCAACTCAGCCCATGGGATCATCTTGGCCAGCTTGACCCAATCGTTGGTAGAATCCAGTCCTTGGAATTGAAACACCTTTTCATCCTCAAAGATACTGACTTGTTCGCTTTGCGGCCGATACACTGTTTTTACCTCCGAAATAAGTGCAAGGGTTTTTTGCCTTTTCGGTGCTTTCCCTTGCACTTATTGTACCATAAATTCGACTTAAAGGCTTGTATTATAATACGTTGTTGGATTAATCAGTGGACACTAATATAGAGATCTATATCGACGGATTCCTTTATTTTATTTAAATCCAACTAGATACTGAACACCATACACTAAAGGGTGCTTTTAAGGTGGGTTCTAAACCTATGCTTTTGACACCCTAACCATATATATCTAATAGCTATATCTACTAGCTTAAAAAGTGGGTGAGCTATGTAGCAATGCCAAAAAGCATAATAATAGGCTGGTTTTTTAGTTTTAAAGTTCGGCTTGATACACTATAGTCTCCGTGAATGATAAATAAGTGAGATAAATGGCTATGTGTGAAATAACAAGAAAGACCCTTGACAAATCACATCAAGTTAGAATAATCTAACCTTAGCGTGTTAGGTGACTCTAACAGCACTCTGCCTGCACCAGCAGAAAAAGACGAGGCAAAAGAGGATGATTAACAAACGGCTGATTGGTATGGTCAATGAAAGTAAAAAATACATTGCTGGAAATATAGCATGTCAATGGGTATCCCTGGCAGCGAATATTGCAATGATGGGTGCTGTTGCCCATCTGTTGCAAAGGATTTATGAAGGAACTGCCGATAGATGGCAGTTCGGCATGATAGCAGCAGTTGCGTTGGTCGCTGTGGTCATTCGTTTTTTCTGCGCTGTATTAACCAGCCGCCTGAGCTACCTTAGCTCCAAGGCGGTCAAAAAGACCCTTCGTGAGCTGATATATCGTAAACTGCTCTGCTTGGGTACTTCCTACAAAGAAAAGGTACAAACCTCTGAGGTTGTACAGGTGGCAGTGGAAGGCGTGGATCAACTGGAATCGTATTTCGGTGCTTATCTGCCGCAGTTTTTCTATGCAATGTTTGCTCCACTGACGCTTTTCGGTGTTCTTAGTTTTGTAAATTTTCCCTCTGCAATCGTGTTGTTGATTTGTGTCCCGATCATTCCGGTGACGATCGTTGCGGTTCAGCGTTGGGCAAAGAAACTGCTCAGCAAGTATTGGGGTCAATATACTGCATTGGGAGATACCTTCCTTGAAAATCTGCAGGGGTTGACTACAACAAAAATTTATCAGTCTGATGGGTTCAAACATCAGGAAATGAACGAACAAAGCGAACGCTTCCGCAAGATTACCATGAAGGTGCTGACCATGCAGCTTAACTCTATTACCATTATGGATCTTATCGCCTATGGTGGTGCTGCATTGGGGGTCATTCTGGCAACCAGCCAGTTTCGCGCCGGTTATGTAAACCTGGCAGGTTGTTTGATGATTATCCTTTTGGCTGCCGACTTTTTTCTTCCCATGCGCTTACTGGGCAGTTTCTTCCATATCGCTATGAACGGCGTGGCTGCTTCTGATAAGATTTTCACACTGCTGGATTTACCCGAGGAAGAGCAACAGGATGGCCTCGTACCGCAGGATTGCACCATTCAAGTAAAAGACCTCCGTTTTTCCTACGAGCCAGAGCGGGAGATTCTTCATGGTGTAGATATGATATTTCCGAAAGGGAGTTTTACTGCCATTGTTGGTGAAAGCGGCTGCGGAAAGTCTACCATTGCAGCTCTTTTGATGGGGCGCAACAAGGGCTACAGCGGGCAATTGACTGTGGGTGGGATGTCCCTTGCAAAGATCAGCGAATCAAGTTTAATGGAGAATTTCACCTATGTCAGCCATCAGAGTTATTTGTTCAAAGGGACTGTTCGGGACAATTTGTTAATGGCAAACCCCAACGCCACGGACGATGTTCTATGGGCAACGCTGGAGCAAGTCAATCTGGCAGATTTCCTCCGTAGTGAAGGCGGATTGGATACAGCACTCAATGAAAAGGCATCTAATCTTTCCGGCGGCCAGTGCCAGCGCCTCGCCCTTGCAAGAGCATTGCTTCATGATAGTCCAGTCTACATTTTTGATGAAGCTACCTCTAACATAGATGTAGAGAGCGAGAATGATATTATGGCGCAAATCCATATACTTGCCCATTCCAAAACCGTCATTTTGATTTCTCACCGACTTGCCAATGTGATAAGTGCGGATAACATTTATGTTCTGGATAAGGGCATCATCGCAGAGAGCGGCACGCACAACGAACTCTTAGAAAGGAACACAACTTACGCCCAACTTTGGAATGCTCAGCAAGAACTGGAACGCTACACGAAGCGAGGTGCTGCACAGTGAAACGCAGTGGATTTCAAGTGATGGCCCGTTTGGTAGGGCTGGTAAAACCGCTTACCGGCTATATGATTCTTGCCATTATCATGGGACTAATTGGTCATTTATGCGCTGCCTTTATTACGGTGTTCGGCGGCTATGCTGTATTGCATATACTCTATCCGGAATGGCACATGAATCTCAGTGTGGTTTTCAGCGCAGTTCTAATATTCGCTGCGGTACGCGGCTTCCTTCGTTATGCGGAGCAGGCATGCAACCACTTTATCGCTTTCAAATTATTGGCACTGATTCGTGACAAGGTTTTTGGCGCCCTGCGCCGCCTGTGTCCCGCTAAACTGGGAGGTAAAGATAAAGGTAATCTAATTAGCATCATCACCTCGGATATTGAATTGTTGGAGGTGTTCTACGCCCATACGATTTCGCCTATCTGCATCGCGGCTTTGTTCTGCACTGTTATGGTGATATTTATCGGAAGTTACCATATCGCCCTTGGCGTACTGGCGTTGGCAGCTTATATCACTGTGGGGGGCATCATCCCTCTGTTGACTTCTAAACTCAGCGGTGAGGATGGCATGAAATTCCGTACCAAATCCGGCGAGCTCGCCAGTTTTGTTCTTGATTCACTGCGCGGTCTTTCTGAAACGCTGCAATATCGTCAGGGTGAACAGCGCATGTCGCAGATGAACAAAAAGACGGAGGAACTTTCCAAAGCTGAAGAACGCATGAAGTGCATCGCAGGCCGCAATACAGCGATTACGAACACCGTTATTCTGGTATTTGATCTGTCTATGTTGTTCCTGTCGGCCTTTCTGTGTGACTTCTCTGGTACGCTGATTTGTACGCTGGCGCTGATGAGTTCTTTCGGCCCTTGCGTGGCTCTATCCGCTCTTGGTTCCACCTTGCAGAACACCTTTGCCGCTGGTAATCGTGTGCTGGATATCCTGGATGAAACGCCGCTGGTAACGGAAGTGACGGGCAGAACAGAAGTTACTTTCCTCGGGGCCGCCGCCGAAAACGTTACCTTTGCCTATGAAAAAGAAACAATTCTGGACGATTTTTCTGTGAAGATACCCAAGAATCAAATCATCGGCATTACGGGACGCAGTGGTTCCGGGAAATCTACGCTACTCAAATTATTTATGCGTTTCTGGGAGGTTCAGCAAGGCTCAGTCAAGATTTCAGAGCGGTCTGTGAATGAAATCAATACCACCAACCTTCGTGATATGGAAAGCTTTGTGACACAGGAAACTCACCTGTTCCATGACAGCATTCACAACAATTTGCGCATTGCCAAACTGGATGCTACTGAAGACGAAATCATCACCGCTTGTAAAAAGGCATCCGTCCATGACTTTATTATGAGCTTATCCCGCGGCTACGATACACCAGTCGGCGAGCTTGGTGATACCCTTTCCGGCGGTGAACGCCAGCGCTTGGGATTGGCAAGGGCATTCATTCACGACGCACCGTTTATGCTGCTGGATGAACCAACTTCCAATTTGGACAGCCTGAATGAGGCGGTCATTCTAAAATCTCTTCATGAGGAACGCTCTGGCAAGACAGTCGTTCTGGTGTCCCATCGGAAATCTACCATGGGCATCGCAGATAAAACATACTCGGTAGAACACGGGCGAGTCAGCTGATGGACATACAATCCAAGCGGGAGCGGGAAAAGAAAACAGTATCCCTGATGATTGCTCTCTACTGCAAGAAAAAACATGGCTGCACGACACTTTGTTCTGATTGTACTGCATTAGATGCGTATGCCCGTCAGCGCAGTGATACGTGTCCCTTTATGGAAACCAAGACCTTCTGCTCTAATTGCAAGGTTCATTGCTACAAATCCGACATGCGCGAAAAAATTCGAGCAGTCATGCGCTTTTCAGGGCCCAGGATGATATTTCACCATCCCATCATGGCCATCCGTCATGTCATCGTATCAAAGAAAGAAAGGAAACGACTGGAGGAGAACTCATGAATATTAAGAAAATTCTGTACATCATTCTTGGCTGCATTGGTGTGGGTTTAGGCGCAGTGGGAGCGGTTGTTCCCATGCTTCCTTCTTTTCCGTTTTTAATGCTGGCGGCATTTTCATTTGCCAGAAGCTCTGAAAAGCTGGAACGCTGGTTCAAAGATACTAAACTCTACAAAAATAATCTGGAAGACTATGTTGCAGGTTATGGCATGACATGGAAAACCAAGATTCGAATCATGATTACAGTTACATTGTTGATGAGCATTGGTTTTGTCATGATGGGCTCTAAGGGCATCATGGTTGGCTGTCTTGTTCTGAGCCTTGTCTGGCTGTTCCACATGGCCTATTTCTGCTTCGGAGTGAAGACGATTTCTGCAAAAGAAGGAGAACAACAGCGTATAAGGAAGGATACTAACTACTTATATAAAGGTTTTGCTGAAACAAGAAAGGAATCAAATGAAGCCGGATTATAGAAATTGGGTGCCCAAATACATACTTTATCTGTTGGGTCTCTTTGTCATTCTATGTTGTTTGGCAACAATGATTTTTCAATGGACGCTGCATGATGGGACAAAAAAAGCGATATTAAGTTCTGTTTTGCTGGTTGCAGCCATTTTGTTGACAGCAGCTTTTCTTTGGATGGCAAGAATGTACCGCGCTTTTTCCTATGATGGCAAGCGCAAGCTATCCAAAGACATTGTTGAAGGAATCGCCAGCTATGTTAAAGTGCCCAAATATGGATTGGCGTTGGATGTTGGCTGTGGCAGCGGCGCTTTAACCATTGCTGTAGCCAAAAGGAACCCATCAGCTTTGGTCATCGGTGTTGATCGCTGGGGCAAAGAATACGCTTCCTATAATAAAAGTCTGTGTGAGAAAAATGCGAAAGCGGAAGGTGTTAATCGTGTTGAATTCAGAGAAGGAGACGCTGTTCAACTTGACTTTCCGGATGAAAGCTTTGACGCTGTGGTAAGTAACTACGTTTACCACAATATTACTGGAGTAGATAGGCAGCAAGTTCTGTTGGAAACGCTTCGGGTGCTTAAAAAAGGCGGGAGCTTTGCTCTTCATGATATTTTTTCGAAAGGAAAATACGGCGATATGCCATCTTTTATCAAAAAATTGAAAGGCATGGGATATGAAAAGGTTCAGATGATTGATACGACAGACGGAAAGTTTATGACAAAAAAAGAAGCTGCCATGTACAGCTTACGTCACTCGGCAATCCTTTATGGAAGAAAGTGATGCCGCCCATGAAACTTAGCAATAAAATCATTATGGGGGCTTTGTGGCTGGCTCATTATTTATATCCACTGGCTGTGAAGGTGGATGAGATCCAGGCCCATGCCCGAAAGCATAATGAGCGCCAAGTATTTAAGTTGCCAAGAAACAGGAGGGGCATCGTCTATAAAGACCTGAAAATCGATACGAAGATCGGGTCATACTATTGCTTGCGGATGAAAAAGAAGGGACAACTTCCCAAGAGAGCGATTCTTTACATTGGCGGTGGAGGAGGGGTCTATAATTATTACCAGTCCCAGCTTATTCTTGCAAGGAAACTCTTAAAGCGGATAGACGCTGAGATTTATTATCCATTCTATCCCCCTACCACCCAACATCCCGTCAATGAAACATTCCGCATGATCTTTGAAACCTATCGCGCCATGCTACATGATTACGGACATGAAAAAGTTGCCGTGATAGGCTTATCTTTCGGTGGCACGGCTGCCATGACCATGATTTCCTGGAACAATTATTATAAAGAAAAACTTCCCATGCCGGCTCTGACCATCGGCCTATCCCCCGGCCATGTGCCGATAAACAAGGTCGAAAAGGAAAGCCTTGAAGCGCATCGGGGCATAGACCCTTTCATTCCTGTGGATATGATAGAAGCTTATGGGCAAATCAACCGAGGCGGGCAAGACCTGGAGGAATGGCTTATTCATACTGCTCATGGAGATTTCCGGAACGCCGGAAAGATTTTTCTGTACTTTGGTGAGAAAGAAAGCCTGGTTTATGCAGCCCCCATCTACCAGCAATCTCTGGAAAAAGCGGAGGCTGATTACAAGATTCATATAGAACCGGGCATGCCCCACTGCTATGGGGCTGTCAGGATAAACAGAGCATCCAAAAGAACCTATGACGAATATGTAGGCCTTATTAATGGCCTTTAAGAAAGTGGTCATTGTATGAAAGAGAAAAAACAACTAAATTCAGGTGCTTTTATCTGCCAGAATGAGAAAGTAAATAGCGCGAATGTGCAGGCTTATCTTGGCATACCTTACGCTAAAGCCGATCGATTTGGTATGCCAAAGATGATAGAAAGCTATCAAACGCAGCCGGTAAATTCAGGGGTGGGGATGCGCTTCCCTCAAAACAAAGTACCGCCGCTTATCAACCTGTTTCTAAAAAACCCCATGATGCGAAAGGAAATATTAACGGAAACGGATGAAACAAGCGAAGATGCTTTTGTTTTAAATATTTGGACCAGCGCTGCCAAGGGTAAAAAACCTGTGCTTGTTTTCATCCACGGCGGCGGCTTTACCTACGGTTCTGGCACAACGCCGCTGTATAACGGCAGGTTTCTGGCTGCCAAGGGCATCGTCGTTGTAACGATTAATTACCGCTTATCTGTTCCCGGCTTTATCCCCGTGATGATTAACGGCAAGCTGTCGTGCAACCGCGCCTTTTTCGATCAGCAGTGCGCCCTCAAGTGGGTGCGAAAAAACATTGCCGCCTTTGGCGGGGACGAGGATAACATTACTCTCATGGGCCAGTCTGCTGGCGGGTTATCAGTATCCATGCAGATGATGAATGAAGAAAGTTCTCAATACTTTGATAAACTGATTATCTGCTCTTCCGGCATCGGTGAATGCATGACGATGGAACAGGCGAAAAAATATGCCGGAAACTTTTTGAAAATCAACCGCTTGTCCGGTTCTGAGGAACTGCTCGGACTCTCTTCCAAAAAACTCATCCGATTAAAGATGCCGCTTGAACTGTTATCAACGCCCATTGTGGACGGTACCTTTTTGAAAGATGACGTCGGACATTTAAAATACAGGGGTGAATTTTCTGCAAAACCCGTCATGATAGGAACAACAGGGGATGAACTGGCAATGGTTAACAACAAATCCTGGTACAAGGGATTGGGGATTGTAACCAAGGAGGAAGTCTTCCGGGAGAAGTGTCTGCAGCTTTATGGAGAAGAAGGCTTACACTTTGCTAATGAATTGCAAAAGCAGTATCCAAGCCTGATAGAGATGCAGTTTAGGATGATGGAAACACCTTTTCATGTTACAGCTTTGCGGGACATGAAGCTTTATTCTAAGCTCACCACATGCTACGGTTACCGCATGAATTTTGTTCCCAATATTTGGAATGGTTTAAGGGGAGCCTATCACTGCGCGGAGCTACCCCTCATTTTTGGTACCATTCAGGATATTTGCAAGAAACCAACGGAGAAAAACCTGTTGCAAATGGAAATCATGCAAAACGACTGGATTGCTTTCATGCAAACCGGCAGCATTCCAGGCCGTGAACCCTTTGGGGAAAATGGGAAAATAACCTTCTATGAAGAAAGGGGAGCCAAGCCCATCGACTTCCCGCAACAGACAATTATTGAGGAGCTTTTAGATACTGATTTGTTCACTAAAATTATGAAATCTTTCATGCGCGGAAAGGATGATAGGTTCATTGCGTAAAACCAATTGAAGCTTCGTTTCCTCATATGAACGTGCTCCATCATGACTGTGGAAATATATTCATTAACGATTAAGAAGGAGAATTAAAAATGTCTGAAACAAAAACATCAACTGCTCCTCAAAAAGAGCAAAGCAGAACTTCCAAAGAAACCTGGAACATATTGCTGGGTTATGCGGGCCGCTGGCGCTGGCTTATCTGGGTTTCCATCATAACGGCGGCTTTAAGCACGGTTACTGGCGTTGTTCCCTATGCCTATATCCATCGGATTATCCGCGATATTTTGCAGCCAAACCCCAACATCGACTGCATCATCCGTCACGCTTGGTTGGTTGTATTGTTTTACATCATCAGCATTTTGTTTTATTTCATGTCGCTGTCTTTTTCGCACTTGGTGGCTTTCCGTATTGAAAGCGGCATTCGCAGCAGTTCGATGCAGCGCTTTATGAACATGCCTTTGGGCTTTTTTAAGAATCAAGCCTCTGGAAAATTAAGAAAGACCATTGACGACAACGCCGGTTTAACCCATGCCATGGTGGCGCATAACACCCCCGACCTGGCGGCGGTTGCAGTTTTTCCGGTTGTGATGCTGCTTGTTTTCTTTTCCTATGATTGGCGAATGGGGCTCATTTCCCTGTTTACCATTATTTCAGCCATTCTTTTAATTTTTCCTATGTATTCAGGGAAAAACAGGGATTGTGTTCATAATTACATGACCGCTCAGGAACAGATGAACGCTTCGGCAGTTGAATATGTACGCGGGATTCCTGTTGTTAAAGTGTTTCAACAAACCATTCTCTCTTTTAAGGCGTTTCGGGATGCCATCAAAAACTACTCGTCCTTTTCTTTGGAATATACCTACATGGCAAGGAAATGGATGCTCCTTTCCAACACCATGGTCAGGGCAGCGGTCTACTTTCTAATTCCTTTCGCGATTATTATGATCAACCGCAGCTCAAGCCCGATTATGATTATCAGCAATTTGGTTTTTTATGTTTTATTTATCGGTTACTGCGCGACACAAATCATCAAAATCATGACCATTGGCCAGGGAACCATGCAAGCGACCGAAGTGGTGGAAAGAATAGAAAGCCTTTTTGTACATGAGCAGATATCTTACGGTAATCACGGAGAAGCGCAAGAACATACGGTACGCTATGAAAATGTTTCTTTTCATTACCCCAATACGGAGCGAAACGTGGTTTCAAATGTATCGTTTGAAATTCCGCAAGGTAAGTTCGTTGCCTTGGTGGGGGAATCCGGCGGGGGAAAAAGCAGCTTGGCTTCCTTGCTGCCGCGTTTTTATGACCCGCAGGAAGGCAGCATTCGTATTGGCGGGATTCCTGTACAGGATTTTCGCAGGGAGGCGTTGATGAATCAGATTTCGTTTGTTTTTCAAAACCAATCTCTTTTCAAGGAATCGGTCTTTGAAAACATCCGAAAACCAAAACCGGACGCAACCGAAGAAGAAGTGCTGGAAGCCTGTAAAAAGGCTCAATGCTTGGATGTAGTCGAAAGATTGCCGAATGGCCTGCACACGGTTGTGGGAGGCAAAGGGGTCTTTTTATCCGGCGGAGAAGAGCAGCGGCTTTTGTTAGCCAGGGCATTTCTGAAAGACGCGCCGATTTTAGTTTTGGATGAAGCGACCGCTTTTGCTGATCCGGAAAATGAAAGGCTCATTCAAGCTGCTTTTCGCGGTTTGATGGCAGATAAAACCACCATGATGATTGCCCACAGATTAAGTTCCGTGGTTGATGCTGATTGCATTATGGTCATGGAAGCGGGCAAAATTGTTGAATCGGGTACGCATGAAGCTTTGCTTGAAAAAGGCGGCACCTATGCGCGTATGTGGGAAGATTTCAATACCGCGGCAACGTGGCGCATTTAATAGAGAAAAAGGATAAGAAAGGATAGTATCATGATTAAATTTTTACAAAAAAATCTCGCGATGGGCAAAAAGTCCGCCGAAGGTTTAGCTAAAGGCGCTATCTATAACGCGCTGTTTTATATTTCGCTGATGCTGCCGATGTCGCTGGTCTATCATTTTTTAGTGGATGTATTGCCGCATATCAACACCGGGCAGGAGGTCGCTTTCCGCTATGCAGTCTATGCTTTTATCACCGTTGTTTCTTTATTGTTGTCGGGATTCTTTTACTATAAGCAGTACACGGCGGTTTTTGTTTCCACCTACGAAGAAAGCGAAGAACGCAGGATACGTTTGGCTGAAAAATTACGCAAATTACCCCTGTCTTTTTTTGGAAACAAAGACTTGAGCGATATTACAAACACCATGATGGAAGATATCAATACCCTGGAGAGTTTACAGTCGCATGCCGTTCCCCAGTTGGTTGGGGCGACAATTTCCAGCTTGATTACTGCTGTTGGCATTATGATATGGGACTGGCGGCTGGGGCTTGCCGTCTGCTGGATAATCCCAGTTGTATTGATCATTACTTTACTAAGTTCCCGTTTTCAGAAAAAACATGTCCAAGCGCATTTTGAAACAAAACGGAAGGTATCTGATCAAACCCAAGAAAACATTGAGCATATGGCCGATATTCACGCCAATAACCAGACAGAGAGGTACATGGAAGAGTATAATGCGCTATTAAAAGAAGAAGAGAGTATGCACAGGGTTTCTGAAATAGCGATGTCTATTTTTGTCAATGGCGGGCAAATCTTTTTAAAGCTGGGTTTTGCTACCACCGTGATTGTTGGCACGCTGCTATTTGAGCAAGGTTCTCTATCCCTATTAAAATATTTGATGTACTTGGTTGTGGCAGCTCGAATGTATGATCCGATTGGTTCTGTGGTATACAATTTATCTTATCTTTACTATGGTTCTGCACCTTTGGAAAGAACCCGGGAGATGGAAAACAACCGTGAAATGACCGGGCGAACCGATGTTCAGTTTGACCACTTTGATATTGAGTTTGATCATGTGAGCTTTGAGTATTTAGAAGATACCCCTGTTTTACACGATGTTAGCTTTACCGCCAAACAAGGTGAAATTACCGCTTTAATCGGCCCTTCGGGCTGCGGAAAAAGTACGGCCGCCAAACTTGCCGCAAGGTTCTACGACCCGACGGAAGGCAGTGTTAGAATCGGCGGAAAAGATATCAAGGAAATTGAACCTGAAACGATTATGACGCATGTATCTATGGTGTTTCAGGACGTCATTTTGTTTGATAATACTGTGTATGAAAACATTAAACTTGGAAGGCAGGATGCGACAGAAGAAGAGGTCATGGAAGCGGCGCGCTTGGCGCACTGCGATGAATTTATCCGGTTGCTGCCGTCTGGGTATCAGACCATGATCGGGGAAAACGGCGCGCGCTTATCAGGTGGTGAACGGCAAAGAATTTCCATCGCCCGAGCTTTGCTGAAAAACGCACCGATATTGCTTTTAGACGAAGCGACTGCTTCTTTAGATGTGGAGAATGAAAGCAAAATCCAGGCCGGTCTCAGCGCGCTCATTCGTGGCAAAACAGTTTTGATGATTGCGCACCGTATGCGCACGGTAGAAGAAGCCGATCATCTTGTCGGCCTGACAGACGGCAGGGTCGTGGAAGCCGGGGCGCCTGATGAGTTAAAGCAGAATCCAAACAGCCTATATCGCAAGCTCAGAACTTTACAATTAGGCGAGCAATAGCTGCATCAGACAGAAAGATGGTAAAACACAATGAACCCGACATTTGCCAGGACTTTTTGTGAACATGAAAAAAGGCGGGGAGGAGATTATGAAAGAAAAAATCAGATTAAGGGAGGACATCACCTGGGACAGGATAAGTTTCTTCCTAAAGATAGGCATTATCGGAGCTTTTATGAACCTTGCAGGTGATCTGCTTGCAGGCTGGGGTGTTCGGGATACAAGTCTGGCTGGAATAGAAGGGCTGGTTTCTCAGTACCTTACAATGCCTGACAGCAGGATATTTTGGTCGGCTATGTTGGGATTGGTTGGCGCGCCTGTTTCTGTCGTTGGCCATCTGGGCATCTATAAACTGATCAAGCCTTATTCCCGGCAGTATGCCAAGTGGTTTGGCGTGGGGATGCTTGGCCTATTAGTTTTGGGCGGCCCTGGCGTTCACATGTCCTCCTTGGCTTCTGCCTTTTTTTATAAATATATCACAGCGGCCAATCCCGAGACTGCCCTGGCCGTTTCCATAAAATTTGTATGTTACTTTTCTTTGCCCCTCTATATCGCTTTTTTTGTATTCTGGCTGATACAGACGTACGCTCATATAAGGGCCATCGCCGGAGCTTTCAGCCCTTATCCGCGTTGGTGCTGGGTGTTTTCCATACCGGTGGGAGGTTTGCTTTTCAGCCTTGTTAGCGTTTTTGGCAACCACGCAATGGTCAATGCCATCATGGTCGGCGCCTTAACCTTGGGGAACATTTGGACATTAGGGGGGCATTTGTTGATGCTGGGTAGGGCCAAAGAAAATTGGGGGAAATCTCTATCTGGCTGGTGAAGCTAAATATTAAAAATTACGGAGAAGGTGTGTATTGATATGAAAAAGGTAAAAATCGAACAAAACACTGTACAGGAAACGCTGCTCATTCCTTTGTATGGAAGAAAAATGTGTTCCGAAAAATTTCCTGAACTCTATAAGGATGTTTTTGCAGAGCGATTATGCGAGAGATTGGACTATGATTTTTCTGAATTAGAGAAAAAGAAAAACTCTTTTTTGTATGAATTCGGTGCTCTTGAGGCGGCTATGCGCCAATTGGATATGATGTGGGAAATTAAAGACTATTTGGGGAAATATCCTAAAGCAACCACTGTGAATCTCGGCTGTGGCTTGGATGAAACAGGAAAGGCTTGCGATAACGGTTTGTGCACCATGGTCAATGTTGATTTTCCGGATGTTATTTCTGTTCGTGAGCAATTGATAGATAAGCATGAGAGGGAAACGAATATCTCTTGCGACTTAAGGGATTATTCGTGGATGGATCAAGTGGATGGTTCCAACGGCGTTATTTTCTTTGCTGCAGGTGTGTTTCATTATTTTAAGAAAGAAGAAGTAAAGTCCCTCGTGTTGGAACTTTCAACAAGATACCCTGGAGGATGTTTAGTTTTTGACAGTGTAGGAAAGCTTGGTTTAAAGTTGATGATGTCAAAGACTTTGAAAAATATGGACATTAGCGATGTGGATGGATATTTTTATGTAAATAATCCACCGAAAGACTTGAACTGGTCAGACAAAATTAAGGTCACCTCAAAAGGATATATGTTAGGCTATTACGATATGAAAAGTCCGGGTATTCATTTCTTGCATCGTTTGCTTGCGAGCGTTGGTGACAAAGTAATGAAAATGTCCATTAATCGAATGGATTTTGAATAGAACGTGGATACAATAATAAAGAAATCGAAAGTAATACTGATACTCTTGACTTATAATACCAACTCCAAACATGAACGCATCGTTGTGCTGGGTCTTTTACCTTGCAGCATCGTTGGCTGCTCGGTCAGCGTAGCGCTGCTACGCTTCCCTCGTCTGCTCCTCGCTGCAAGCCAAAATCCCTCAGCCCTTTGGATGCATTAATGTTTTACGTTGGTATAAAATCATGTCTTGCAAATAGAGGAACACAGTGTTAGAATTAACTAACCACGGTTAGTTTTTGCTAACTGAGGTGTATTGTTTCGGATCTATGATGGTTTCGCCAAGGGAGGTAAAAATGCTAAAACTTCATGAACTAAAGGCTGAGCAAATGGCGGTTGTTGCACAGATTCAAGGTGACACTCGCTTTCTCAGCCGCATCACGTCCATTGGGTTAAGCTTGGGGTGTGAGATTAAGATGCTCCACAACAAACCCAAGCTTCCGTTGCTTTTTTACGGTCGAGATACTGTAATCGCCCTCAATCGGCAGGAAAGTAATAACGTTTTTGTGGAGGTGATTGCGTGATGGCAACAGCTGATCGTCACATTAGTATCGCCCTTTTGGGTCAACCCAATTCAGGAAAGTCCACCCTGTTTAATGGTCTGACTGGTGCACGCCAGCGGGTAGGTAACTGGCCGGGCAAAACCGTGGAAAAAAAGGAAGGATATTTTGATAGAGACAGCATCCGTTACCAAGTGACTGACTTGCCCGGTACCTACAGCCTTTCTGCTAACTCGGAAGAAGAAATCATCACCCGAGACTATATTGCATCCGGCCAAGCTGATGTCGTCTGCATCTTAGCAGACTCTTCTCAGCTGGCAAGAAGCCTGTTTATGCTGGCTGACTATGCCGGTATTGAATGTCCGACGGTGCTTTTGCTCAACCTTATGGATGTTGCAAAATCCCAGGGCAAATCGATAGATGCAGCTAAGCTTGAAGAACGATTGGGTATCCCTGTTGTTCCCTTTGTGGCGGCAGACCCCAAACAATACGATGCCTTTTTTCCTGCCATCGACAAGGCTTTTAAAGAAAAAAAGCTGATAAATGACAATTCCTTGGTTGAAAAGTATCGCAGCCTACAAGGCGGCGACTATGAAAAGCTGTTGGACTTGATGCCCAAGGAAGGGGTTGATAATTTTTCTAGCCCTTGGCTTTGTGCCAAGTTGCTGGAAGGCGATTCGGCCATTCTGTCCAAGGTTCAGAAGGTTTTATCGCGGGATGCATATCAAAAAGCACAGGATATTATATCAAATGTACAAAACGGCGCCTTGGAAACGGCTGGATGCAAGTTTCAATGGATTGATGAATTGCTTCGGGGCGCTGTCGTGCAGAAGGAAGGAAAAAAGGTTCTTTCCAAGTTTGATAGGTTGGCGACTCACCAAAGATGGGGAAAACCTCTTGCCATCCTAATTATTCTTATAGGGCTGATCGCTTCCTTTATTCCTGCTGCGCCAATCATGGCTGCCGGTAGCATGATACCCAAACTTGGCGAGCCAATTAGCAAAGCCCTCAGTGCTATTAGTGCGCCGCAGATGCTGATTGACCTCATCAATCAGGTTGTGCTCAATACCTTGTACTTTGCGGTGGCTATGATAGGTTTTGTTTTTGGCGTTAATCTTGTTTTTGGCTTTTTGGAAGAGATAGGGTACATGGCCAGGGTTTCTTATGTCTTTGACAGTACGATGGCAAAGCTTGGATTGCAAGGCAAGGCTGTGATGCCACTTGTTGTCAGCTTTGGATGCACCATCGGCGGTGCAGCGGGCACCCGTGTGATTGACTCTTGGGGGCAAAAGGTACTGACCATTGCTCTCGCGTGGGTGGTACCCTGTGCGGCTACTTGGGCCATTGTACCCGTGATTTCATCCCTGTTCTTTGGAGCATGGGCACCGCTGATTATTGTAGCAATTTTCGTTATTGCTGGTCTGCACATGCTCATTACGGCGAAAGTATTTGGAAGGAGATTAATTCGCGAAGAAGACCGTGCAGGGCTGATCATGGAGCTTCCACCCTATCACAAACCCCGCTGGCAGGCTTTGCTACGCTCGATTTTTGTTCGGACATGGGATATTTTGTCAAGGGCGTTAAAAATTATTTTTATTGTATCTTTGGTTTTCTGGCTGATAACTTACAGCGCATCGGGCGATCCAGAGCAAACGGCACTTTATCGTTTTGGTAGGGCTATTGAACCGGTATCCATGATATTTGGCTTTACATGGCAAACCTTTCTTGCCTACCTTGCCTCTATGCTTAGTAAAGAGGCTGCTTTGGGCGTTTTGGGCTCTTTATATCTGGGTGCCGGCACCCTGTTTTCGGCGACGGTTGGTTCCGGAGGGACGGTGGCCGCTGGTTTAGGCAGCGCACTGCTCACATCGCTCACGCCATCTGCTGCTTTGGCGTTCATTTTTGCGGTTACGTTCAATGCGCCTTGCCTTATGGCTATTACTTCCACCTATCAGGAAACCCGTTCCATGAAATGGACGCTACGCATTTTGGGCTATTACTTTGCTACCTCCATGATATTGGCCTTTTTGGTTTATCACATCTCTGGTCTATTCTTTTAGAGGCTAAGATGTTTGAAGAATTAATTTGCCTCTTAAGTAGCGGTAAAACCTATTCTCAAAGTGAACTGGCGTGGGAGTTGGGGGTATCGACTGAAACGCTAAAAGGCTTTATGAACTATCTTTCTGAAAATGGTATGCTTTCACAGGTGCTACTAAGCCCTGAGCAGGATTGTCAAGGTAAAGCCTGTTGTGTCGGTTGTAAAGGCTGCATCGCAAAAAAGGCTTATGGACAATTGCCTGTTATGTGGGAACTGAAGGAAAAATAAAGTGAACGCTTTGCATCTCTTGACGATGCTATCGCTTTTTGGGAATGCAGAAAAAGCAAATTGAAACATGCAAAGGAAGCATCATTGTGAAGGTATACGAATTCGGTGAAGACAACAAAAAAAACTTGCTGATGTTTCAGTGTACCGCGGAGCCTTGGTGGGTATTCAAACATTCAGCAGAAGCAATATCGAAAGACTTTCATGTTTTCCTTTTTATCTCCGATGGACATGATGAGATGGGAACGGATTTTGTTTCGATAGAAAAGAATGTCGAACAGGCCGTCTCCTATCTGCATGGGAAAGGCATTCGTTATCTGGATATGGCATATGGTGTTTCTATGGGCGGGGCAAGTGTCATGTATATGCTGGCACACCAAGCAATGCCGGTAAAGAAAGCCATCGTCGATGCCGGTATCACGCCGTATCCCTATCCGAAATATGTGTGCCGAATGATTGCCGTAAAGGATTACTTGTTGCTCAGAATCGCTTTCAAATCATTAAGGCTGATGAAAATGCTGATGCCTCCGGAACGCTGGACACCTAAAGGGGAAGACTCGCAAGAGCATTATCAGAATTTATTCGAATTTGGGAAACATCATTATTCCGGCAAAACGATCTACAATGTTTTCTGGTCGGCTAATAATTATCCCATGCCTGACCCTGTGCCCACATCAGACGCAGAAATAGAATATTGGTATGGGGAAGAGGAAAAAACCGCAAGGAAAAACAACATTGCCTACGCAAAGAAAGCATTTCCACAGATCATTCCAAAAGAATTTAAGGGATTGCAGCACGCGGAGCTTGTGATGATGTTTCCGGAACGCTTTCATCAAGAGGTTTTGAGATTTTGGAATGCGTAAAAATTTCAATGCACCAGTTTTTATTCGGAGGGAAACATGGAACGAAAAGAGAGAATTCGCAGCGCATACCGGCTTACCGGCAGCAACAGCTTTTATGACGGCATGGTCACATGCTCCACATTGCTGGGCAAGGCAGTTTCCAGGCTGGTTTGGGACATGAATGCTAAGGACAGCGCAGAATACCAGGCACATGCCCTTTCCGGTATCCCTGAGGGTTTTTCGGGAAGTTTGCTGGAAGTTCCCGTTGGAACAGGAATACTGACAATTCCTGTCTACCAAACCATGCCTTATGCCCGGATTACCTGCCTGGACTACTCGCCGGATATGATGGCGCAGGCGCAGGAAAAAGCGGAGAGGATGGGGCTTGAAAATGTCACTTTCCAACAGGGAGATGTGGGTGCCCTGCCTTTTGATGATAGCAGTTTTGATGTTGTTCTGTCGCTTAATGGCTTTCATGCTTTCCCGAACAAAGGCGCGGCATATCAAGAGACCTTTCGGGTGCTGAAAAACGGCGGCGTGTTTTGCGGCTGCTTTTATGTGACAGGCCGCTGTAAGCGGACGGATTGGTTTATCCGCCGTCTTTATCAGCCACTGAAGTTCTTTTCCCCGCCCTATGAAACCATGGACAGCCTGCATACACGGCTTAACAGCATGTACAGCCAGGTGAAGCTAAACCATGTCAAGGCCATTGCTTGGTTTGTATGCCGAAAAGAATGATTTTCTGTAAAATATTTTCCGTGCAAAGGGGTATTGTTTGATGGGGAAATTATTCTGGTATTGTCATGTTATAGGATTTACCACAGGACTATTCGTTTACGAGCAGCAGTCAAAAAAGTCGCTTATCAACTTACAGAGTATTACTAAATTTTTAACCATATCATGTAGGAGGGCTCCATGAAGCAACAAACTTTTCAAGTAATCGGTCTGGCTTGTGCTGCCTGCGCCGCTCGGCTGGAAAGAGTGATTTCCCACTTGCATGGTGTAGAAAGCGCCAGCGTAAACCTGGCCACAGAGAAACTAACGGTACAATATAACAGCAACTCTGCTACGGAGGAAACCATCCGACAGGCGGTAGAAAAGGCAGGCTTTCAGTTGGCTTTTGAGCCAGAATACCAACGGGCTTCTATCCCCATTGCAGGAATGACCTGCGCTGCCTGCTCCAGCAGGGTAGAAAAAGCGCTTTCCGGCATGCCGGGAGTTGCTTCGGCGACTGTCAACCTGGCGACAGAAACCGCTTCAATTACCTATTGTCCTGGTGCTGTCCGTTTGCGGGACATCCGGCAAAAAATCCGGGATTTGGGCTATGTACCCCTGGAAAAACACCAGGCCTCTGCTATAGAAAAAACCAGAGAGCAAAAACAAAAAGAAATCAGCGCCATGTGGAGACGCTTTATCATAGCTGTTGTTTTTGCTGTTCCGCTTCTTTACTTGGCCATGGGGCCCATGGTGGGGCTTCCGGTTCCAGGCGTTGTAGACCCATCCCTGCATCCTCTGTCCTTTGCTTTGACGCAATTGGCACTAACGCTGCCCATTGTTTTCATTGGCCGCAGGTTTTACTCTTCTGGCATAAAAGCGCTTGTTGCTGGAGGGCCGAATATGGACTCCCTCATTGCCATTGGTACAGGCGCTGCCATGCTATACAGCCTGTATGGCATCTGGCGTATTTGCACTGGCGACCAGCAGGGTGTCCACGCCCTGTATTTTGAATCTGCCGGGGTCATCCTCACCTTGATCATGTTGGGTAAAACCTTGGAAAATGTGTCCAAGGGCCGTACCGGTGAGGCTGTGCGCAAACTCATGGATCTGTCCCCCCAAACAGCCACGCTTTTGGCGAACGGAGAGGAACGGAAAATTTCCATTTATGAGGTGGAGCCAGGGGATACCCTGCTGGTACGTCCCGGCGAGCGTGTACCTGTGGATGGCGTCATCACAAACGGCCACAGCGCCATTGACGAATCCATGCTCACCGGGGAAAGCATGCCCATTGACAAGCAGCCCGGGGATAGAGTGTATGCTGCTACGATCAACACCAGCGGCGCCTTCCGGCTGCAAGCACAAAAAGTAGGAAATAACACTGCCTTAGCCCAAATTATCCGCCTGGTGGAGAAAGCCCAGGGCAGCAAAGCACCCATTGCTCAGCTGGCAGACCGGGTGTCCGGCGTCTTTGTGCCGGTAGTTAGCTTTATTGCCTTGGCAGCAGCTATTGCTTGGTATGCAACTACCCGGGACATGTCCTTTGCGTTGACTATTTTTGTCTCTGTTCTGGTGATTGCCTGCCCTTGCGCTCTGGGTTTGGCAACCCCTACCGCCATTATGGTGGGCACAGGAAAAGGCGCTGAGCACGGCATCCTCATTAAGTCCGGTCAGGCGCTTGAAATTGCCCACCAGGTAGACACAGTGGTTTTGGACAAAACCGGCACCCTGACCCAGGGACAACCCCGGGTTACTGATGTTTTGCCCAGCACAAGTATCAGCCAGGAGGATTTTCTTTGTCTTGCTGCCGCTGCTGAAGCTGCGAGTGAGCATCCCCTTGGCCAGGCTATTGTAAACTACGTCCGTGAGAAGGGACTCCCCTTCCAAACGGCTACTGCTTTCAATGCCATCTCAGGCCGGGGGTTTTCTGCCCAAGTAGAGGGGAAAACCATTCTTGCCGGCAATCGCCAGTTGATGGAGGAACACAATATTTCCATCGACAGCTTTCTCCCGCAAGCCCTTGCCCTGGCAATCCAAGGCAAAACGCCTATGTTTTTCGCTAGGGAAAAGGAACTTCTGGGGATCATTGCTGTAGCGGATGTAATCAAGCCCAGCAGCACCAAGGCAGTACAAACCTTAAAAAACATGGGAATTGAAGTCATCATGATCACCGGGGATAATGCCCGCACTGCGGAGGCAATTGCAAAAGAGGCTGGCATTATAAGGGTGTTGGCGGATGTGCTGCCCGGGGATAAGGCCCAGGCTGTCAAAACCCTGCAGCAGGAAGGAAAAACCGTTGCGATGGTGGGGGATGGTATCAACGATTCACCGGCGCTGGCACAAGCTGACGTTGGCATTGCCATTGGCTCCGGTGCGGATGTGGCCATGGAATCAGCCGATATTGTGCTGATGCACTCCGACTTGATGGATGTGCCTGCCGCCATTGCCCTAAGCCGCCGTACCATCCGCACGATCAAGCAAAACCTGTTTTGGGCTTTTGGCTACAATGCCTTGGGGATACCCATTGCGGCAGGCTTGCTTCATCTGTTCGGCGGCCCATTATTAAGCCCTATGATTGCAGCGGCAGCCATGTCTTTTAGCAGCGTGTCTGTTTTAAGCAACGCATTAAGGTTACGCAGGTTCAAGTTATAGGAAATGTATAGAAAGGTTTGGGGCTATCAGGTCCCGGATCGCTGACACAGGATTATAATCAGGAAAGTTAATCAATTATTACAAAAAACTTCAGTAGATATGTATGACAAGCGGACCAGTCGCGTAGAGGACAGGATCATCAGCCTGCACGAACCCTGGGTGCGTCCTATTGTTCCAGGCCGTCTGCCGAAGGATAAGGCATTATATCGAGCACAACAAAACGAAGAACGCTGTGAGTCAGGCGAAGTTTGACGAATATGAAATAAGCTATGACAATCTGAGTGGGTTTGACGTTTACCTCTGATCCCCGCTGCACAACCAAGGCCATGCGGATGACCTTGGCACTCATTCGCAACATGATTGAAGACGCTTTTGTCAAGGCGGCAGGCTGCAGTCTTTTTGACCACCTGGTGTTTTTCCTTCAGTTTCTACGCCCAGCATCTCTGTATGGCAGCAAGCAGGAAGAAGGTACAGCCAGCCGTGTCATCAGCGAGGGTATGGTTAGTGAAGAACCAGCAGAGCCCCTGCCTTTAGAGCAAATTACGCAATCGTGGCGCACAAAACAGCGCAGAATTTTTGTTTCTGGCAAGGAGCGTGAATGCAGGCGTAGCAGTGCTACGACAAGTGAACAGCGACACAGCCAGAGGCAAAAAGACAAGTCTGCGACTGCGACATGATAAGTTAATTTGCTCTATGACTCGCCATGCGTGCACACCTGAAAACCCCGTCTGTTTGCACAAACGGGGCTGAGAGAATTACAGGAGAGATCATAAGGTCTTCAGAAACCAATCGATGGTCACTTCAGTAATCTCCTCCAACTGCTCAGGCTGGTTGCTGAACACACCGAAGGTATGGCCAGCACCTTCTACCATATAGATATCAGCGTTGGGGCTATTCACAAGGGCATCAACGATCTTCTGCGCAGTTTCGGGCACAACAGCAGTATCCTCTGTTCCCTGTACAGCCAGAAAGGGGATATTGATGTTGGCAGCTTCAGCAGCGTAGTCGATGTTCATGGAGCACTCATAGTAGGCGGGAGATTGCTTTAGGGGCTCACGCCAATCATAGGTCACCTCATAATAACCGTTCTCCTTGGCGATCGCGTACTGTTCTTCCTCGTTATCTTTCTGGCCATAGGCACCAGCCCAAGTGAGAGCAGACTTGAAAGCATCGCTGCGTGCAGCAGTTAGGATGGTTAGGCGGCCACCCTGGCTCCATCCCATCACACCCACGCGGTTCATGTCAACGGTACCCAGGGTCTCAAGGTGCTCATAGCAGGTGATGGCATCAGCCACGCCCTTGTCATAGGTAAAGTCGATGTAGTCGCCAGTGGAGTCGCCATTGCCAATGTAGTCAAATCGGATGGTTGCGATACCGGCTGCTGCCATGGCAGGAGCAGTGAAATCATACGCATTGCCAGCTTCGTGACGAGTGGAGCCATTGCCATGCAGCATCACAACAGCAGGGAAAGTTTCACCCTCGACACCGACAGGCAAGGTTACAGTCGCGGGAATCTGATGGTCGCCTGCTTCGATCATTAGATCGCTCTCTGTGTACTCATAAGGTTGGGTAGCTTCTTCAGCAAACACAGATATCGCAGTCAACAGCAGGCTTAGAGCAAGCAACAGTGTAAGCATCTTTTTCATAAAACATACCTCCATTACTTAAGATGAAACCTTATTCATTTTATCATGATTCGTTATGAAATACAAGGGAGACACATATTTTAGTTTAGTGAACACCAAACTAATCAGCGCCTATGAGACGCCTCGTTCCGTCATTCTCTTC
Organism: Christensenellales bacterium; assembly: GCA_050952845.1. Lineage (GTDB taxonomy): Bacteria > Bacillota > Clostridia > Christensenellales > Aristaeellaceae > JAGVSV01. The sequence goes on along the minus strand of JBMNLP010000001.1, from coordinate 1,794,961 downwards.
AAGCCTGCCCCCCCTTGCCACCAGGCGGCGTTTGGCCTATAATACGTTTGTTTTTGTAGGAGGTTGGTTATGGCGAAGCAATCGAAGCAGGAGTTTGTGCAGCACATCACCCCCAGGGATGAGGACTTTTCCCAGTGGTATACCGATGTCGTCACGCAGACTGACCTGATGGACTATACGCCGGTGCGGGGCTGCATGGCGCTGAAGCCCTATGGCAACCGGATATGGGAATTGATCCGCGATGCGCTGGACAAGCGCTTCCGCGAAACAGGGCACGAAAATGTCTCCATGCCCATGCTGATCCCCGAGTCGCTGCTGCTGAAAGAAGCCGAGCATGTGGAGGGCTTTGCGCCGGAGGTTGCCTGGGTGACGCAGGGCGGCAGCGAGGTGCTGCAGGAGCGGCTGGCTGTGCGCCCCACCAGCGAAACCATTTTCTGCACCATGTTTGCCAAATGGGTGCAGTCCTGGCGCGATCTGCCGCTGAAGTACAACCAGTGGTGCTCGGTAATGCGCTGGGAGAAAACCACCAGGCCCTTTCTCAGAACAGCGGAATTCTGGTGGCAGGAAGGGCATACAGTGCACGCCACCGACGAGGAGGCGCAGGAGGAAACGCTCCTGATGCTGGACATATACCGTGAGCTGTGCGAGGATGTGCTGGCCATTCCCGTGTTTGCAGGGCAGAAAAGCGAAAAGGAGAAGTTTGCCGGCGCCAGGGCGACTTATTCCGTCGAAGCCATGATGCAGGACGGCAAGGCGCTGCAGGCAGGTACGTCGCACCATTTTGGCACCAATTTCTCCGAGCCCTTTGAAATTCGCTATCTTGACAAGGACGGAACGCTTAAATACTGCCATGAAACCAGCTGGGGCGTGTCCACACGGCTGATAGGCGCCGTCATCATGACCCATGGCGATGAAAGGGGCCTGCGGCTGCCGCCGCGGATCGCGCCTTACCAGGTTGTGATCCTGCCCATTGCGGCGCACAAGGGCGGTGTGACGGACATCTGTCATGCTGCGCATGACAGCCTTGTGAAAGCAGGTATCCGCGTGCGCCTTGACGAGCGGGATCATGTTTCGCCCGGCTGGAAATTTAACGAATGGGAGCTGAAAGGTGTGCCTCTGCGCCTGGAGATCGGCCCGCGGGATGTCGAGCAGGGCGTGGCAACCTATATGCGCCGCGACACGCTGGAAAAAGGCACGATACCGCTGGACCAGCTGGCAGACACCGTGGCCGAGCTGTTGTGCAGCATACAGGAAACCATGCTTCAACAGGCAGAGGCTTTCAAGAAAGCCCGCACCGCCGATGTTCACAACATGGAGGAAATGGCGCAGCAGGTGTCCGGAGGCTATGCCCGCGCCATGTGGTGCGGCAGCCGTGCCTGCGAGGACCGCATCAGGGAAGAAACCGGCGGCAGCAGCCGCAACATGCCCTTTGACCAGACGCCCTTCGCCGGCACCTGCGTGTGCTGCGGCGAACCGGCGGACAAGGTGATGTATTTCGCCAAAGCGTACTGATACGGCCATTTCAGCGTGCCTTGGATGTGGTGCAAAGGAATGCCGATGGTCAGCTTTCCCGCGCTACCGCTTTGATCACCCGGTCGTCATAGCTGGGGGCAATTTGCCAGCCCGGCGGCACGATCAGAAACTCGTCCTCATCCCACTCGCCCCATAACAGCTTCCTGATCAACCTGTCGCTCCCGTCGCATATATCAAACCGCCAGCCTTTCTCGATGGCGGTTTTTTGTGCCTGCAGCACGCTGGGATCATCCGGGATCCCCTGCCAGGAGATATGTGCCAGGCGATTGTAGTTTTTCATCATGTCCCGTTCAATGTCCATCAGGTAGTTGACGGTGTCCTCGTCCTCATACCGGTCCATATATTCCTGTCGCTTGCGGCGCAGTTTGTCATCGGATAAAAACAGCGCGCCCAGGTCGTACCAGCCGCGCGTATAGTAATAGGTGCCGCTGTGGGTCAGAAAATCATCATCAAAGCGCTCTCGGCTGCCCATCAGCAGCGTGATGCAGTCGTGTGCCCGTGGTGCTACCAAGGGGTATTTTGCGCTGCCCAGTCCCATGATGCCGTTGGAGCAAAGCCCGTACCCTAACAGAATAGCGCTGATGCTGCCGCCGGAGTCATCGTCTGTGTGGACGTCGCCTCCGCCATCGATGCGGTCGATTTCCTGCTGCAAGGCTTGGCGCAGCAGCGCCGGCGTCTCATGCAAGCGCTGGCGCACCATGCTGACATCGATAGCATGGGGACAATTGAAAATGATGCTTGCGGTTTCGCGCTGCAGCGCTTTGCAAGCCAACAGCTTATAACGCATAATCCTCCTTGCACAGCCTGTCAAGCCGTGTGCAATCATTATATAGTTTCCTGTGCTGATGTTCAAAGTGCATGGAACGGGGTATACTGATTGTGTGCTTATATGCACAAGGAGGTAAGATCATGAGAAAATTGTACGCAGTCCTGTTAACCGTTATTCTGTTGATGACTGCTTCTCTGCCCGCGCTGGCGCAGGAGGACGCGCCTGTGCGTGTAGCCGGCTTGATTGGCCCCACCGGCATGAGCCTGGCGCCCATGATAGCCAAGAACGACGCAGCATACGCTTTCACCCTGGCTGCCGCTCCGGAGGAGCTGGTGGGGGACATTGTAGCCGGCCGTTTCGACATTGCCGCCGTGCCCACCAACCTGGCGGCAGTGCTGTATAATAAAACCAAGGGCGCTGTGCGCATGCTGGCGGTCAATACGCTGGGTGTCCTGTACATCCTGGAAAAGGGAGATTCGGTTCAAACCGTGGGCGACCTGCAGGGGAAAACCATCACCACAGCTGGTCAGGGCGCTGTGCCGGAATATGCGCTGAACTATATCCTGGAGGCTAACGGCATCCAGGCTGATGTTGTATACAAATCCGAACACAACGAGGTATCCGCGCTGGCAGCATCCGGGCTGGCTGATCTCGTGATGCTGCCCCAGCCCATGGTGACCGCGCTGATGATGAAGGACGATTCGTTCCGCGTCCGCGTGGCGCTGGACCTGACGGCGGAGTTTTCAGCCGCCGCTGCGCTGAAGGGGCAGCAGGACACCGTGCTGTCCATGGGCTGCATGGTAGTGCGCAAGGAGTTCGCCGATGCGCACCCCGATCGGCTGGCGGCATTTCTGGATGAATATGCCGAAGCGATCGCCTATGTGAATGACAAGCCTGCCAAGGCCGCTGTTGACATCGCCGCCGCGGGCATTCTTCCCAATGAAAAAATTGCCGAGCAGGCGATCCCCATGTGCAACATCGTCTACATCACCGGCGAAGCCATGAAGGACAGCATCGCGCCTCTGATGGACATCCTGTACCAGGCCAACCCCAATGCCGTGGGCGGGGCTGTGCCTGACGATGGCTTCTACTACATCGTGCCAGAAGAGGCAGCGCCTTAAACACCAAGCCCTCCGTCCACGCCAATCACCTGCCCAGTGATAAAGGCGGCGTCGTCCGAACACAGGAAGGCTGCCGCCTTCGCTACATCCTCCGGCGTGCCCAGACGGTTCAATGGCGTCATCTGCCGCAGGGCTTCCATTGCACTGTTGTCTAAGCCGCCAAGCATGTCGGTTTGGATCACGCCGGGTGCCAGGCAGTTGACCCGGATGCCGCAGGGTCCGTATTCTCGGGCGAGCGACTTGGCGAACCCAATCATGCCGGCTTTGGTTGCCGCGTAAGCGGCTTCGCAGGATGCACCCATCCTGCCCCAAATGGAGGAGATCATCACAATGCTGCCCGATTCTCTCGCCCGCATCAGCGGCACGACATCCCGCACGCACAGGAAAGCGCCGCGCAGGTTGACTTGAAACAGCCTGTCCCAGGCGCCGGTGTCCATGTCCGTTACCAGGCCGTACCAGGGAATACCAGCGTTGAGCACCAGCGCGTCTACATGGCCCAGCTGACGGGCGGCGTCCTGGAGGAAGGCGCGCACCGTTTCTTCGTCCGCCAGGTCAGCCTGATAGGGCAGGGCGCCGGTTTCAGCCGCCAGCGCGTGCGCTTGTTTTGCACTGCGGGCATAGTTAACAGCAACGCGCCAGCCCTGCCTGCTCAGCTGCCGCACAATGGCAGCGCCTATGCCGCGCGATCCGCCTGTTATAATCGCTGTTTTCATGCTGCCTCCTGCCTGCCGTGAATGTGGCATCGCATGGGTATTGTAGGGATGCCTGCCGACAAAGTCAATGAAGGGTTGTTATGGATGAAACGCTGCTGCGCAGCCTGTTGAAAGGGGCTGCTCCACTCCAGGTATATGATGAGGTAGACTCTACCAACCGTGTTGTTCGGGCATGGGCTGCGCAGGGCGCGCCGCATGGCGCGGCAGTGATAGCGCTACGCCAGTCGGCTGGACGCGGGCGATTAGGGCGTGCGTTTTACTCGCCTCCGGGCGGGCTGTATCTCAGCGTGTTGGTGCGCTATGGCATCGCAAGCCCCGGCAGTCTGACCACGCTGGCTGCTGTTGCTGTGTTGCAAGCTGTGCAGGCTGTGCTGCAGAAGGGACTACACATCAAATGGGTCAATGACCTGCTGCTGGACGGTAAAAAAGTATGCGGCATCCTTACAGAGAGCATCGTTTGGGATAATACCATCCAGGCTGCTGTTGTTGGCATCGGCATCAACGTGGACAGGACAGACTTCCCTGATGAGATAGCGGGCAAAGCAGGCTCGCTGCTGTTGGGGGCTGCGGCGCCTGGTGTCAAGGAACGGCTGGCGGCTGCGGTGGTCAATGGTTTGCTGTCCGGTATCGACGCCATGCCGGGGCATATGGCAGCATACCGTGCCAATTGCTTGACACTGGGTGCGCAGGTGCGTTTTGAACAGGCAGGAGCGGTTCGGCAGGGGATAGCAGCCGCCATTGGCGATCAGGGTGAGCTGCTCATCGACACACCGGACGGCTGGGTAACCCTGATGTCCGGCGAAGCCTCCGTGCGGATGGAAGACGGCAGATATGTATAGCCGTGAAAAAACGGCGGCATGGCGCCGCCGTTCCGGTTTTTAGTTAGGCGTATCAGTAGTTCAGGGGCATCCTCTCAAAGTAGGACTGCGCATGGTCGCAGGCAGGGCATTTCTTCGGCGCTTCGTTGCTGTCGGCTATATAACCGCAGTTTCGGCAGTGCCAGCGGGTCTTTTCGCTGTCGCTGAACACCTTGCTTTCTTCGATGTTCTGCTTGAGCTTCAGGTAGCGGATTTCGTGTTCCCGCTCCACCTTGGCGACGTTTTCAAACTTTAGCGCCAGGTCCGCGAAGCCTTCCTCGCGTGCAGTCTCAGCAAAGCCTTTGTACATTTCGGTCCACTCGTAGTTCTCGCCTTCGGCAGCGGCGATCAGGTTTTTAACCGTGTCGCCGGAGGTTGTGCCGTTGGCTAATTCGCCCAGCGCCTTGAACCAAAGCTTCGCGTGCTCTTTTTCGTTCAGTGCGGTTTCGGTAAAAAAGGCGGCAATCTGCTCATAGCCTTCCTTTTTTGCGGCGCTGGCGTAAAAGTCGTACTTGTTGCGCGCCTGGCTTTCGCCGGCAAACGCGGTCCACAGGTTTTTTTCTGTTTGAGATCCCTTCAGTTCCATAAATACCCTCCTGTATTGATGTCAAAGATAGAAAAGCGCGGCGAGCGTGCTTCCGACGATGAGCAGCGCAAGGAAAATGCTGATCACCCTGATGACCCATTTTCGCTTCTGTGCGCTGGATTTTTTAACTCTCGTGGTCATGGTCCTCTCCCTTGCTGTAAACTCAACGTCAGTATACTGCATGGCGCTTCTTCTGTCAAAGGCTGTTCTTTACAAAAGCGGGCTGTTTGATTATACTTGCGCTGTATTTGTAAGGAGGACGTGCATGATGTCAGCACAGTATTCACCAAAAGCTGTTGAGAAAAAATGGCAGAAAGCCTGGGAGGACGCCGGCGCGTTCAAAGCGTCGGACCGGTACGACAAACCCAAGTATTACTGCCTGATCGAGTTTCCGTATCCTTCCGGCGCGGGGCTGCATGTCGGCCATCCGCGCAGCAACACGGCGCTGGATATCATCGCCCGCAAGCGGCGCATGGAAGGCTATAACGTGTTGTATCCCATCGGCTGGGATGCGTTCGGCTTGCCGACCGAAAACTATGCCATCAAAACCGGCATTCACCCCGCTAAGGTGACCCGGGACAACATTGCCCAGTTCCGCCGCCAGCTGAAGAAGATCGGCTTCAGCTTTGACTATTCGCGTGAGGTCAACACCACCGACCCTGCCTATTACAAGTGGACGCAGTGGATTTTCCTCAAGCTGTACGAGCATGGCCTGGCATACAAAGCCGAGATGCCCATCAACTGGTGCACTAGCTGCAAATGCGGCCTGGCCAACGAGGAAGTGGTGGACGGGCTGTGCGAGCGCTGCGGCGCGGCGGTGGTGCGCCGCATCAAGAACCAATGGATGCTACGCATCACGAAATACGCCCAGAAGCTGCTTGACGGCCTCGACACGGTGGACTTTATCGACCGCGTTAAAACCCAGCAGCGCAACTGGATCGGCCGCAGCGAAGGCGCTGAGGTGAACTTTGCCGTGCCCGGTACCGACTACAAGCTCCGCGTATACACGACTCGGCCCGACACGCTGTTTGGCGCGACCTATATGGTGCTTTCGCCCGAACATCCTTTGCTTAACGCTCTGGCTGACCGCATCACCAACCTGGAGGAGCTGTACGCCTACCGCGATCAAGCTGCCCGCAAAAGCGATTTTGAGCGCACCGAAATGGCTAAGGAGAAGACCGGCGTGGAGGTCAAAGGCCTGATGGCTCTGAACCCGGCGACCGGCTTGGAAATTCCCATCTGGATATCGGATTATGTGCTGATGAGCTATGGCACTGGCGCCATCATGGCGGTGCCCGGTCACGACGAGCGGGACTGGGAGTTTGCCAGGGCATTCGACTTGCCCATTGTGGAGGTTGTTCAAGGTGGCGATATCAGTCAGGAGGCGTTTACCGACATTGACGATGGGGTAATGGTCAACTCCGGCTTCATCACCGGCATGCGCGTCAAGGAAGCCATCGCTGCCATGATTGCTTACCTGACCGAAAAGGGCATCGGCGAGAAGAAAGTCAACTATAAGCTGAGGGACTGGGTGTTCAGCCGCCAGCGCTATTGGGGTGAGCCCATCCCCATTGTGCACTGCCCAGCCTGCGGCATTATACCACTGCCGGTGAGCGAGTTGCCGCTCATCCTGCCCGATGTGTCCCGCTACGTGCCGACCGATTCCGGTGAAAGCCCCCTGGCTGCTATGGAGGACTGGATCAACGTGTCCTGCCCGGCTTGCGGCAAGCCGGCTAAGCGCGAAACCGATACCATGCCGCAGTGGGCGGGATCAAGCTGGTATTTCCTGCGTTACTGTGATCCCCACAATGACGAGGCTTTTGCTTCTCAGGAGGCGCTGAACTATTGGATGCCGGTGGATTGGTACAACGGCGGCATGGAGCATACCACGCTTCACCTGCTGTACAGCCGCTTCTGGCATCTGTTCCTGCACGACATCGGCTATGTCAAAGCGCCGGAGCCCTACCGGAAGCGCACCAGCCATGGCATGGTGCTGGGGGAAAACGGCGAAAAGATGAGCAAGTCCCGCGGCAATGTCATCAACCCCGATGACGTCATCGACGAAATTGGCGCCGACGCGTTCCGCATGTATGAGATGTTCATGGGTGCCTTTGATCAAACCATCCCCTGGAGTGCCAGCGGTGCCCGCGGATGCCGCCGATTTCTGGATCGGGTGTGGCGCCTGCAGGATATGCTGGACAGCAAGGCGGACGGCTACAGCAGCGATATGCTGGTGCATATGCACAGTACCATCAAAAAGGTGTCGGATGACTACGAGAAAATGAAGTACAACACCGCCATTGCCGCCCTGATGACGTTGGTGAACGAGTTAACTCAAAAGGGCAGTGTGACCAAAGGCGAAATGAAAACCCTGTTGCTGTTGCTGAGCCCCGTGTCTCCGCATATCTGTGAGGAAATATGGGAACAGCAGGGCTTTGGTACTCCTGTCTACACACAGCAGTGGCCTGTTTACGATGAAAACCACCTTGTGCATCCCCAGGTGGAAATTGCCGTGCAAATCAACGGCAAAGTGCGCGGCAGGATGATGGTGTCGTCCGATTTGGGGCGCGAGGAAGGGGAAGAGCAGCTTCCCGCTCATGAGGATGTGCAAGCGCTGCTGAACGGCAGGCAGGTTGTCAAGGTTGTTTTTGTACCGGGCAGGCTGCTGAACCTGGTGGTGAAGTAAACGATGCTTGTGTTTATACAGCCGGATCCTGGGTATAATCATAATGTAACGTCAACAAGACGTCATTTGAAAGGGTGGATGAAGTATGGCAACGATTACATTAACAAGCGAAAACTTTGAAAAAGAAGTGTTGAAATCTGATAAGCCTGTGCTGGTGGACTTCTGGGCAAGCTGGTGCGGCCCCTGCCGCATGGTCGGCCCCATTGTCGACGAGATTGCTGCGGAGACGACAACCTACAAGGTAGGCAAGGTCAACGTCGATGAGCAGCAGGCTCTGGCCCAGCGTTATGGCGTGATGTCCATTCCTACGCTGATGGTGTTTAAGGATGGAAAAGCCGTGCAGACAGTGGTCGGCGCCCGTCCCAAAGAAACCATCCTGCAGATGATGAAGTAATATATAACAATCTGCATTTGACGCCCGTGTAAACGGGCGTTTTAATTTGGCAGGCGCGTGATAAATTGGTATAATGATAATAAAGTAGGTGCAGGGGCGGCTGGGCCGCATCCAAGTTTGTTTGGAGGAAACCATGCCAAATACCGTATCGTTAGCGGTCTACGATTTTGACGGCACCATGATCGCCGGCGACAGCATCGCGTCGCTGGTGCGCTATGTATACAAGAAAAAAAGGCTCACAGGGCAGGAGCTGTTGAAGGTATTGCTGATAGCGCTGCTGTACCTATTGGGCGTGCTGGAAGAGCGAGAAGCCAAGGAAAAGTCCCTGGGTTTTATACGGCGCATGACGCCCGGTGAACAGGATGCGCTGTTTTCGGGGTTTGCCAGGGATGTGCTGCTGCCGGCGATTTATCCTAAAGCGTTGAACAGCATGATGCGGCACCGGGAACAGGGAAGGAAAATCTTAGTCGTCTCCGCTTCGCCCGACCTGTATATGCGGCACCTTGCAGCAGAACTGCCCGTTGACGCCGTGCTGGCGACACCGGTGGGCAGGGATGGCAGCGTAGGGCCCAACTGCAAAGGGGAGGAGAAGGTGCGCAGAATCAACGCCTGGCTGGATGAACAGGGGTTGCGTGCGGATTGGGCGACCTCATTTGCGTATGGCGATTCCGCCGCTGACAGCGACTTTATGCAGTTGGCCGGCAATCCAGTGGCTGTCAACCCCAAGCGAGGCTTGAAGGCTAAAATGGGCAGTATTCCGCGCAAGGCGTGGGGAAATTAAATACAGGAGGATATCATGAACCACTATCTGATCGCATATGCGGTAAACAAGGGCTTTGACATGATCACCCCGGAGGATGCCAGGCGGCTGACCCACGTCAACCTGGCGTTCGGCATCATCCGGGATGGCCTGCTGAGCCTGGAAAAGCTGACCATGCTGGACCGGCTGGATACCCTGCGCGTAAAAAACCCGGAGCTGAAAATCGTGCTGTCTGTGGGTGGCTGGGGCGCAGGCGGCTTTTCAGACATGGCGATGACAGACGAAGGCCGCCGGGCTTTTGCCGCATCCGTGCAGCAGGCGATGGATCGGTATGGCTTGGACGGCATCGACATCGACTGGGAATACCCATGCTCCGGTGCGGCGGAGATCGACCATGCCGCCCAGGATAGGGAGAACTTTACCCACCTGCTCCACGCGCTGCGCGTTGTCGCGGGGGATCGCATCGTGTCCATTGCAGCCGGTGCCGGCGCCTATTTCATCGAAGGCACTGAGATGGACAAGGTGGCGGATATCTGCGACTATGTTCAGCTGATGACATACGACATGCGCAGCGGCTTCAGCACCCAGGCGGGGCATCATACCGCGCTGTACGCGTCCAAAGGCGACGATGAGGGGATGACGGTGGTGCGCGCCGTGGAGCTGTTCCGAAACGCGGGCGTACCGGCTGAAAAAATCGTCATCGGGGCGGCGTTTTATTCCAGGCGCTGGGATGGCGTGCCCAATGTCAATCGCGGCTTGCTGCAGCAGGCTGAAACCGTTGGACAATACGGCCCGGGCTACAGCGCGCTGCTTGCCGATTATATCGACAAAAATGGCTGGGTCAGGTATTGGGATCAGGACGCAATGGCGCCGTTTCTGTTTAACGGAAGCGGGCTCATCAGCTACGACGACCCCGCTTCTCTTCGGCTTAAATGCCAGTATCTTAAGAATGAAAAGCTAAGAGGCATCATGTACTGGGAGCACAGCAGCGATGCCACCCATACGCTGCTGGCTGCCATGCACGAGGCGCTCTATTAGAGCAAATTTACTTATTATATCGCAGGCGCAGACTTGTCTTTTTGCCTCTGGCCGTGTCGCTGTTCCTTCATACAGGTCGGCGTGGAATATATCCGTACGCGACAGGATGGGCTTCAGCTGCTGCGCGTCGGCAGCACCACCGAAATCGAATTCACTTATGATGGCTTGCATCTCGTCCAGCCGTGGGTCGGCGGACAGCTGGATGGCGTTCAAATCGTCATCCATACCCTTGAGATACCGGAGCCAGCCGGCTAATACAAAGGGGATGGCTTTTAGGCCGGCGGGGTCCAGCGTGTCGCTGATCATATAAGCCTTGATGGTTTCGCCAAAGCGCACGCATAACTTGTTGGAGGTGTCGGTTGCGATGCGCTGTGGCGCATCCGGGATGAAGGGGTTGGGAAAGCGCTTGGTGATCACTTCCTGTGCAAAGGCTTGCGGCGATATGATGCCCGGGTCGGTCACGACCGGCATGCCCTCGTCATAGGCGATCACGTTGACCAGCTTCACCAGGTTCTCATCGCGCATTTCTTCGTAGATGCGATCATATCCCAACAAACAGCCGAATATCGCCAGCGCCGTATGCAGGGGGTTCAGGCAGGTGGACACCTCATGCGCTTGACGCGGTTGACGGTTTCCCGGTCCGTCAGGTAGACGCCGGCTTTATCCAGCGGTGGGCGCCCGGCTGGAAAGTCGTCCTCGATGACCAGGTACTCCGTCGTTTCGGCGTTGATAAACGGAGCAATGAACGAGCCCTTGTCTGTCTTGGTAGGCGCACGGCTTACGCATGAAGATAATGATGTAAAAAATGGTTAAAATTTTGCCAAAATACCAAAAGGATTTTTAGGAAATACGTCGAACTCTATATATAGGCCAAGGAATGGCCAAGAATGTGTATGGAGTGATGGACGATGAGCAGACCACCATTAAGCCACTTGCATGGATACTTGAACAGTGTCACGGACAAACGACAGGCAAAGAAAGTGATCCACAAACTGGGGGACCTATTGTTCATAGCAGTGGTAGCGACGATCGCGAATGCAGGCTGCTGGGAAGAAGTGTCGGATTTTGCCAGGACCAGACTTGAATGGCTGCGCAAGTACATTGAACTTCCAGGAGGTGCCCCATCTCATGACACATTTGAACGAGTGTTCAAGTGGATCGATGGGAAGCAATTCGAACGCTGCTTTATTCTTTGGATGCGGGAGATATGTAAGGAAAAGGGATTTCGTGTCATAGCGATCGATGGGAAAACGATGCGCGGGAGCCGTGACAGGGCATTGGACAAAACTCCTTTGCACATTGTCAGCGCCTGGACGAGTGAAAACAACATGGTACTGGGTCAGGTAAAGACGGAAGAGAAAAGCAATGAGATCACAGCGATTCCCCTTCTACTGGAGCTTCTGGATGTCAAAGGAGCGGTCGTAACGATCGATGCCATGGGAACTCAGAAAGATATCGCCACAAAGATTTGTGAGAGAGGAGCGGACTATATCCTCAGCGTCAAGAAAAATCAATTAACCATGTATGAGGACATTGAAACGCTTGCGCAGGAGGAAAGTAAAAACAACTACAATGATATCAAGCATGAGCATTACAAGACGCTGGACAAGGGCCATGGTCGAATCGAGGTGAGGGAATATTGGCTATTTCCAGAAGTTAGCTGGGCAAGTTGGGCTGCGGAATGGAAAAACCTTGGCGCGATCGGCGTGGTGAAGCGTCGCATCACCAAGGGCGATATAGTAACCGAGGAGATGGCGTACTATATCACGAGTTTGAAGAGCAACGTACAGCAATTTGCTACAGGAGTTCGTTCGCACTGGGGAGTGGAAAGCATGCATTGGTCTCTGGATGTGGTATTGAATGAAGACAAGCGCACAGTACGCAAAGACAATGGCGCTCAAAACCTGGCAGTTCTGAAACGAATGGCATTGAACATCATCCGTGCCGACGATACCTTTGAGAAAGCCAGCGGCCCCCGGAAACGTTTCCGGGCTTGCCTTGACAATAGTTATCTGGAAACTGTCCTTAGCAACATGTAAGGAATGAAGTGTGGAAATGTGGAGCGATGTGCTTGGGATAGGGATTCATGCGTAAGCCGTGTGGTAGGCGCCATGTCCTTGACTCCGAGATCGGTCAGCATCTTCTCCACCGCAGGGTCTGGACGTGGGGTGATTTTATCAATCATGGTCAGCGGAAAGCTGACCAGCTTTTTCTTGTCGATGTAGGCGAGGAGAGGAATGCCTGCGGCAAGCCATGCTGCTGCACCCAATGTTCCGCGATATAGCGAATGGCGGCATGCAGCTTGTCGCCGTTCATGGAGGCGTTGTCGGTGCTGACCATGGCGACAGGCATCTGACCTTTCAGGTAGCGGTGGTACAACCCTGCCGTGGCGATGCCCAGCGTGCTGACTGGCTTTTCCGGGCCGCCCGCAAGCCCCTTCTGAATGAGGGGCAGCGGCTGCCCGTCTGCATCTTTTACCTCATGGCCCTTTTCCGTGATCGTGAAGCTGACCATCTGCAGCGAAGGCGCCTCAAATCGCTGAAATAGCGTGGCCAGGTCTTCCGGGCGTTCTCCATCCAGCCGCAGCGCTTCGGCGACCGAGCCGATCACCCTGTGGTGCGCCTGGCCGTCTTCGCTGAGGATGGATACGATGTTCAGGTTGTCGTGCGCGGTGAATATCGTATCGATCATATCGCCGTCAAAGGTTTTGCAGGCGACGATGCCCGTATCTGCCAGCCCTTCATCCAGCAGCTTTTGCATGATCACCGCGTGAAACGCCCGGAACAGGTTGCCGGTGCCGAAGTGGATCCAGCGGGGCGCTTTTTGGTGTTCTGCACCACCTTGGCGATGTCAAAGCGCGGCAGCGCGATGCCGGCTTCTTCCCAAGCTTTTCTGTCAGCAATGCCTTTCAGTGTCAGTTTCATGTTGTTCCTCCATATTAATATTCATAGCCCGAGGTCCGGGAGCGATGCCTGTTTCAATGGGTATAGCCCGGTAACAGGGTTTTTCTTATGATAGTCGACATAGACAACCCTGTCCATGTCCCCGGCGTACAGGAAGCTGATGGCGCGCGAAACGCCTTCGGTAGGCGGATCCTTTTGCTTCAGTGCGCGCTTTACTGCAAAGAACCGCGCGTCCTTTCGCTTCAGGCAAGCCGGTAGAACGGTTGTCGGTGTGGAGGCCATGCGGTCCAGCAGCATCAGGTCGCGGATGACGGGCATGTGCTGCGGATACTGATCAGACAGATGTCGGAAGAAGCATTCCGTCAGCTGGTCCAGCGACATGGCGTTGTCGGCCTCCTTCGACCGAATGGTTTGTCCGGCGGCTTGGAACACATCGAACGCAGACTGATTGCAGGCATTGATGATATGGTCCAGCGTGCCGAGGAAGCGGCGGCTGTTGTACAGCCGGTCCAAGCCACGCTCCGCATCGTACAGCGTCTGAAAATCAGTCCGGGACAGCCACGGCGTTTCAAGGACGGTGTATGGCGGCTCAGCCTGGAAGCACAGCGGATAGGCTGCCCGGTTTTCCCGCATGGCAGACCCGTGAATCAGCTTCAGAAACCCCAGCTGTAGTGCATGCGGCTTCAGGCTGAACGCGCGGTCAAAGCTGTGCCGGAAGGAAGCCAGCCCTTCGTGGGGCAGGCCGGCGATCAGGTCCAGGTGAACATGGACGCGACCGGATGCAATCAGCCGGCGGACATGCCGTTCGATCAGGCCTGTGTCGGATTTGCGGTTGACAGCCGCCAGCGTCTGCTCGTTGAAGGACTGTAAGCCGATTTCAAATTGAAACAGGCCGGGTGGCGCCTGCTCGACCAGTGCCATGGTTTCGTCGTCTAACAGATCACCTGCAATCTCAAAGTGAAAGCATACCTGCCCCAATTGCCCGCTTGCTTCCGCTTCCAGCAGGAAACGCAGGATGCTTTTGGACCGCGATTTGTGGGCGTTGAACGTCCTGTCCACCAGCTTGATGGTGGTTGCGCCGGATGCTGCCAGTTGGAGGAGCTCCTGATATACGCGGTCCAGCGGCGTATACCGGACGGTTGGGTCCCCGCCTGACAGGCAAAACGCGCAGGAAAAAGGGCAGCCCCGGCTTGTTTCCAGGTAGGCGATTCGGCCGTTCAGGGATTTAAAGTACGCGGGGGAGTAAGGGGAAGGCGGCAGGGCATCGTGTACATAAGGCGGCGAAGTGATGATGTTGCCGTTGTCCCGGCGGCTGAGCCCGGGCACCTCGCCGATGTGGCTTCCCGTCATCAGCGATTTGATCAGCATCGCGAAAGGGTATTCACCTTCCCCGGAGATGACATAGTCGGCATCCGCGTACATGCTGAGCGCGCTGTCCGGGCGAGGCCCCACTTCAGGCCCGCCCAGCACCACCAGGCACCCAGGTAGAGCAGTTTTGACCTGCGCAGCCAGCCTGACGGAAGCTTCAATATTCCATATATAGCAGCAAATGCCCAACACATCCGGTTGCCGAGCGTTCACGCGCTCAGCGACCTTTTCTATTGGCTCGTTGACAGTGCCTTCCACCACATACACTTCAAGGGGCATGTCTACGTATGCCCGCAGCCCCGCCAAAAGACACCAGGGCGCGAGGGACGAATGGATGTATTGTGAATTGAGGGCGGCAATGACAATCTTCATAGTACGGCGATTTGCCCTCCTCTGTGCATCATCGGCCAAAGCCTGGCTTTATCCTACCATATCGGAGCGAACTGTCAAAATTGACAAAAAAAGCCCGGCAAGCCGGGCTCAGACAGATCGTATTATGTTTTGTAGGTGGAACCATCCTTAATTTTGGCAGCTTTGCCTTGACGTTCGCGCAGATAGTACAGCTTGGCCCGGCGCACCTTGCCCTTGCGGACGATCTCGATGCGGTCAACCCGCGGGGAATGCAGCGGGAAAGTACGCTCAACCCCAATGCCGTAGGACATGCGGCGCACGGTAAAGGTTTCGCGGTTGCCGCCATTGCGCCTGGCAATAACGGTGCCCTCAAACGCCTGCAGACGCTCGCGCGCGCCCTCAACGACCTTTACGAACACGCGCACAGTATCGCCGATGCCGAAATCCGGCCGGTCATCGCGCATCTGGGCCTGTTCGATGGATCGAATCAATTCGCTCATAATCGTTTTCCTCCTTCCCTCATAGGCGTTCGTGCATCGCTGTCCGTGCAGAGGACCGCCCGTTGTCACAAAGTTGATCATACCACAGCAGCAGCAGGTTTTGCAAGTGCTCCTTGCCGCTCTGTGATGCGAATGATATAATCCCGAGTTTGACAGTTGGAGCGAAAAGAAATCCTGAAAGGCGTTGTACAGCAAGGCTTTTTGGGGTTCGCTTCATAAAAAAAGTGTTGTATGGGATCATCATTTCAGAAATTTTCTTATCAGCTGATTCAGTTCCTTAGGCCTGTAATGCATACGGTCAAGAACTAAACCGGTGAGGGCTGTCAGCGCGTCAAGTGTTTTGCTCCCTTCGTACAATGCCATATACTGAACATCATGGATGTTGACAACGTTCATATTCTTGAGTGTAGCAATCAGATGGTCAGTGGTAACATGGGTCCCATTGTCATCAAGCTGGCATTCAAGCAGACGATATACCAACAGAGCTGTATAGCAGATCAGGAAATGAGCCTTGATGCGCTCCGGATTACGGTGATTGACAGGACGTCCGGAAAAGTTAGTCTTCATAATACGGAAGCAGTCTTCAATCCTGTATCTTTCTTTGGAAACAGCCAGGATATCGGCAGCCTTGTCTTCAAGGTTGGTAGCAACAGCATAGAAGCCGTCATACTTAGCCTCTTCAGCGACTTTTTCTTCGTCAATAACATAAGAGATATCCGCTTTTTCACCGGTCGATGTCGTCACAACGCGTTTCATGAAGCGTTTTACATCATGAGGCCCTTTCCGAATCTCTTCCGGGTCTTTTGAGCGTACAAGCGCACGCGCCCTCTCCAACTGCCGGTCCCGGATATACTGCTGGTACTCTTTCATCTTACGGGAAAAGGTCACAATAACACGCTGTTTTAGTTGTCCGGTTGACTTGACCCTTTTGGTTTTCCCACTCGCGGTTTTTACTTCTTCGTAGAGACCCAGATCGACGGCCCGGTCTGCATTGAGTACTTTATACGCAAAATCATTGTACAAACTCAGGTTTGCTTCGTCCTGTCGGTCAAAGCTCTTCATATAATCAAGTGTGACAGGCCGGTCATTTGAAAGCAGCTTGTAATCGCCACCCTCAAAGATAGCTTCTTTGAGTATATGACTGAGCTTTTTAATGGACTGGGTCACAATAAACGCTCTTCCACCCATACTGTTAAACTTGCGGATATTGTAAGAACCCAGACCTGCATCGGCGCAATAGATAAGCTTTGCTCCATTCAGCATATGGACAATCTCCCGTTCCAAAGGAACGGCTGTCAGTTGTTCGCTGGTATTCCCAGGGTGAAGGCTCATACTAATGGGAATCCCTCTTTGGTCTATGAACAGTCCCATCTCAACAACAGGATTGGGCCGGTGCTCTTTGCTGACACCATATTGACGCAGGCCTTTCATGATTTCCCCGGTTACAGGATCAATGTAATCATCGTCTTCCTGTTCGGTTTCAAAATAAAAATTGGTGCAATCGTAATACATGACGGCCGTGCTGCGGGGGACAATATGGCTGCTTTGTGTGAAGAGCCATTTTAGGTAATCGTCATAGTGCTCTTCCAGTACATCCATAAAACGGATCATGTGCTGGTAAGCGATATCCGGTTTCTCATAATAGGAATCAAGACGATCCCATGTACTGTATTTGGACTGCGGATCCAGAATACGGGCATAAGTAAGAAAACGATTGATATCATAGCAATCATAGGTCATTTTCCTGTCCGCGGTGATCTCGGAGAAGAACTGCTTTAGATTCAAGCGATTCAGAATATACTGTAAAAAGAAATACCCAACATTTTGCTGAGTCGAAGCCGAAACATCCCGATCAGTTTTGCGCACACGTTCATTAAAATCACACTTCATTTCGAACTGCACTCTGCCGACCCGGAATTCTTCATTCATTTTTTCGATTTCTGCTTTGGCATAGGCCAGCGGATCACCCGTTATCTTTAACAATTCTGAATGCTTACCGATTTTCTTTACGATCCTGGTGGTTGTCTTTTTTCCGTTTCTGATTCCCTGGTGAACATAATACGTCGGATCACTCAGTCTCTTATCGTAATACAGCTTCATAAAATCACCACCCTTTTCCATTATACCAAAAATACAACACATACAACATACAAATACAGAAAAATTGACAAATCTTTTATTGCTACACAAGGCTTTGTGGCGCTCTCATGCTTTATCAAGTGTCAAACTCCCGTACCACAGCAGCAGCAGGTTTTGCAAGTGCTCCTTGCCGCTCTGTGATGCGAATGATATAATAGATAAGCAACAAGGAGGAAAGGGGGAGGACATGGCCAAAGCCAAGGGCATCAAGCCCATTGCGCAGAACAGGCGCGCGCGTCACGATTATTTCGTTGAGGAAGCGTTCGAGTGCGGCATAGAGCTGAAGGGTACCGAGGTGAAATCTATGCGCCTTGGCCGCGTCAACCTCCGCGAAAGCTATGCCCAGGTGCGAAACGGCGAGGTGTTTGTACAAAGCATGCATATCAGCCCCTACGAGCAGGGCAGTATCTTCAACACCGACCCCATGCGCCCTAAAAAGCTGCTGCTCAACAAAAGTGAAATCCGCAAGCTGGCAGGCCTTGTACAGCGCAAGGGCTACACCCTGATCCCGTTGCAGGTATATCTAAAGAATGGCTTGATGAAGCTGGAATTGGGTGTGTGCGTCGGCAAACAACTGCACGATAAGCGCAGCGACCTGGCTGAACGGGACGCTCAGCGTGACATCGAGCGGGCAATGCGCTCGCGTGCAGGCTGACAGGACAGCCTGTTTCCTGATCTTTTTTCTGCAACACTTCATATGCTGATCACTGTCCACTGACTACTGACCACTTGCTTGCAAATTGGCGTTGTCGTTTGTGTCGCGGTGTCGTTTATGTTACAATCTATTGGGCGCGAAAATCGCGCCATGACAAGGGGGTGCACTGGTTTCGACGGGGATGGATGAGCGTATGGTAAGCGAGCCGCGGCCCCTGAACCGCGCAACAACGGGGAAATAAAACAACTGACAACAATCAGCAATTAGCTTTCGCGGCTTAATGCCGCGTCGTCGGCCTGAAGCGCTCACGGCTTGAGCAACCGGCGTCATTGATGTGAGGAACAGGTCTGCCTAAGCTTTGCGGCGGTACCGGTATCATGAAGCTACCAACCCCGGAAGCCTGCCTGCTGGCGTCCGGAAAAGGGAATGTTAAATAACAGGCTGTGCTCGGAGAAAACCATATGAGCATGTCTTCGGACAGGGGTTCGATTCCCCTCACCTCCACCAATCTGGGAGGCTATAATTTACATGGCTTCCCTGTTTTGTTAGACGCCATAAGGGATTATGGTATTCTAAATGTTACATTGTGGTTTTGGAAATTGGTCAATTTTCCCTTGTTTTGGCACCTTATGCATATCGACAACAAAAAACACCTTGTATTACAGTTTGCTTCAGCAAGTATAATATAGGGCTATCTTGATGAGGAATTTCATTCTTATATTCGCTTTCTGCGGCTTCGATACAGTTGATTTGTCATGTTCACAGCATAGTATTTAGGGCATACAGGGATTGTCCAAAGAACGAAAGATTCTCAATTAAAACCGACTGTTTTTATAACGTTTCCTCGTATGATTAAACCTCCGCGATCAACCCGTCATAACAGGCAATGAACGGTTTCTCAAGTCTGGCTTCAACTTCTTTTTGACTGGCGTGCAGTGTGCGTGCCATGTGAGTCAGATAGACAGGCGCACCTTCACGAAGGCGTCCTGTTTTCTGAAAAGTTTTGACCATTAAGCGTACCATATCGATGGAATTGTGTTCAAAGACGCGATAATCTCCGTCGAATCCATCGCCGATAGTGGCATCGAAAATCGCAGCGTCCAGCACCTTTTTGCCGATGATATGGTGTTCCTGATTCAGAAGCCATGCGCCATCGGTGGCATAGAGAATGCGTTTGCCCTCGCCCTCAATCAGGTAATGAAGCGTTGTTTCCTCCTCATTTCCCGTGGAATGATTGGACGGCATGGGAATGACAGCGTAGCCGCAAACGGTTTTCACCGGTATGCCAATCTGAAGCGCAACAACCTCAAGTCCATCGCCGGCAATTGTACCTGCCCAGCTCTTGTGGGCATATACACGGCACGGTGCAAGTTTTCGCAGTGTATCAAGATCGAAATGATCGTCGTGACTATGGGTAAAGAATACATCTGTGATTGCTCCAGGATCGGCAATCTGATCCAGTATTTTCATTGTCATATCGATCAACATTTTTCCGCCCACCAACGTGCTGGTCCAACGGCGGTATTCACCGATCTCATTGGGACCTTGCCAGTCCGCAGCGCCGGTTCCGAGAAAATGTAGTTTCAATGTATTCCACCTCTGTTGCTGTATTTGCTAAATTTGTTCACACCAACACCGCATCGACAACCATGGCGAAGTAGAACAAGCCACTGAAAACAAGGAATAGTTGGCCATTGTTCATGCTTATATTTCCGCGCTGTCGAGACAAATACGGAGAAATATTCTTAAATTGAGCTGCTGTCAGTTTCATGACGATAATCTATCACATCAATATCAATTACGCAATAATTGGTTGTGATTTCTTCTTTATACCTTCAGCAAAAGCAAGTGAAATACCAACGGAATCTGCAGCTACAGCCAGTGTATCGCCATCTTCATCTATGCAGGAACCAAATATGATATCGTCTCATGCCGCGGCTGAAAAGGATCCTATGTGTTTGTTGACCCATATATTCTGGAAGCCTTCTATATAGATATTACCTGGAGTGACGAGAAGGGTTTGTCTGGTAGCCCGGAATGGAGCAGTTACTTCATGTTAACACAGGATGAAATACTCATTGACCACGAAATCACCGATGGCAAGGTTACAACCGGTACAGTAGTCAAATTGCTCAACAAGCCGCAACAATAGGAAGCACGTATCATCTGCGTGACCAACCATGTATCGAATTTATAGACTTTTTACCGAAAAACGGATATTCAAAAAAATCGACTTTTCAATTATTCTAAGGTTGGTTAGGGTGTCAAAAGTAATTCATTAACTGCTCATCGCCTCGGCGGCACTGCTATCAAAATCCTGCAAGGGAATCCTATAAGGAGCTTGAAAAACGTTGAAATTTCAACATTTTCTCCCTTAATATGATATAATAGATATATATTAAAGGAGGCGTTTTCATGGCTTTTGTAACGAATTCCAATCAACAATTTAATTTCAATGATCCTCTTTACGGCTTAACAGAAAGAGAAAAGAAGTATTTGGAGAAATCCTGGGCAGTAGGCTTCTACAAATTGATTTTCTCATCCATAAATGAAGAAAGATTTAAAGATCTCTACAGCAGTACCCCTGCAAGCCGTCCCAATACACCGGTGAATGTGATTTTCGGTGCTTTGATTCTGAAAGAACTCTTTGCTTTAACCGATGATGAGTTGATTGAACGGATGATGTTTGACATGCTTTTTCAACATGCTCTTGGTACCGGTAGTTTTGAAGAACAACCTGTTAGTGATCGAACCTTTAGCCGTTTTAGAGAAAGACTCTACAACTATGAGATAGAAACCGGTCGAGATCTTGTCCAAGAAGAAATGGAGGCTTTAGCGGATTCCTTTGCTTCTTTTAGTGGAGTGAATCGTTCTATCCGAAGGATGGATAGCCTTATGGTCGCATCCAACTGTAAAAAAATGTCACGATTGGAAATCATGTACACTTGTGTTGCGAATATGGTGAAGCGCATGAAGAAACAAGACGAACTCATATCGGATCAATACAAGCACTATTTAGAAGAGGATGATGTCAATAAAATTATTTATCACCGCAGGAGCGATGGTTTAGAAGAGCGTCTTCAAGAAGTCATCCATGACGGTGTAAATTTAAGCAAGCAAGTTCCGGATTCTCTTTATGATAGTTCGGAGTTTCGTCTTCTCCAAAGAGTTTTAAGAGAGCAAACGGAATCAACACCGAACGGTCCAAAACCTAAAGATAAAGCTCAAATCAAAACTGATAGTTTGCAAAATCCATCGGATCCGGATGCGACTTACCGTAAAAAGGCCGGAAAAGATCACAAAGGTTACACTGCAAATATTGTTGAGTTGAGTCCGAATGAAGGACCCAACTACATAACGCATTACGATTTAAAGCCGAATACCTATTCCGATCAATCCTTTGCGGAAGACATCATAGAAAACCTAGGACAGCAAGAAGATGAGCTGATCCTTATTGTAGATGGCGCCTTTGGAAGTGAAGATATAAAATCCGCGGCCAAAGACAATAACATTCAACTATTGACAACAGCCTTAATAGGAAAAACACCGGAACCGATTCTGAGTGAATTTCAAATAGACGAAGAACAAGGGAAAGTCTTAAGCTGCCCGGGAGGTAAAGAGCCGATCAAGACCACCTACTACCCTAAAACAGGCATGTATCGAGCCGTATTTCAAAAGACAGACTGTGCAAATTGCCCATATCGTACGAACTGCTCTATGAAAGAACAGAAGAAAAGCAACGTTGTTTCAATCACAAGCAAAACAATTGCGAGAGCCAAACAAGTGATTCATATGGGGAGTCAAGCATACAAAGAATTTGCAAAGAAACGGAACGGTATAGAAGGAATTCCCTCCCTACTTCGCAGACGCTATGATATAGATCATGTGCCTGTGAGGGGGTTAGTACGCCTAAAAACCTGGTTGGGATTTAAGATTGGGGCGATTAATAGCAAAAGGCTATTGAAAAGCGTGCAAGAACCCATAAAATGCAGTTAATATAGAGATCTATATCGACGGATTCCTTTATTTTATTTAAATCCAACTAGATACTGAACACCATACACTAAAGGGTGCTTTTAAGGTGGGTTCTAAACCTATGCTTTTGACACCCTAACCAACCTTACTATCACAAGGAATCAGGAAACGTCAGAACGAAAACCATCCTGTCCATTGGCTATCTGGAAGACATTACGGACATGGAGGATCCCATCGCGCACTATACACAGCTGGCTGAGCAGATGACCCTGGAAGAAAAGGATCTGGAACGCACGGCAACCATTGCATACAAGCCTGCCGAGCGTTTACAGCCCGACACCTGCAACCGCAAGAACCTGGGGTACCTGGCCTTGAGCAAGCTGTATCATGAGCTGGGCATCCGCAGGTTCTGGGTCAGCCGTCAACGGACGGTGAAGAGCGACTACCAGCTGGATCAAATCTTCCGTATGCTGGTGTTTCAGCGAATCCTCGATCCAGGCTCCAAGAAGTATAGCTTTGACCATCGGGAGGATTATTTTGAGCACTATACCTTTGAATTGCAGCATGTATACCGGTCGCTATCCACCTTCTCCCGATACAGGAAGGACCTGCTGTTCGCGCTGCACCAGGCAGTCAGTACTCGCTACCATCGGGATACCTCACACGTATACTACGACGTAACCAACTATTATTTTGAGACGGACGTACCCGAAGGGCTTAAACAGAAAGGCGTCTCCAAGGAACATCGTCCCAATCCCATTATTCAGATGGGCCTGCTCATGGACAGCCAGGGCTTACCTATTGCCTATGAATTGTTCAGCGGCAACACCAACGATTGTCTAACCCTGCGTCCTGTCATCCGGGACATCAGGAAACGGTATGAGATTGAGCGGATGGTGGTGGTAGCGGACAAGGGAATGAATACATCAAACAACATCGCCACTCTGGTGTTGCGCGGTGACGGATACATCTATGCCCAGTCAGTGCGCAAAGCCACCAAGGAGCTGCAGGACTATGTACTGGACGAGACAGGATACAGTGCCATGGGCGAGGACTTCAAGATGAAGTCACGCCTGGAGCCCCGGGAGATTCAAATACAGGATGTCCACGGCAAGAAGAAGTCCTTTACTGTGGATCAAAAGCAAGTGGTTTTCTATAGCCGGAACTATGACCTGAGGGCCAAGGCGGAGCGCTCGCAGGCCGTTACCAAGGCACAGGACATCATCGCCCACCCTGGGCGCAGAGCGCTGGTTGAGGACCTGGGCTGTACCCGGTACATTCGTAACTTGAACATCGACCAGAAGACAGGGGAGATTCTGCCAAACGGCAAAAAGACGCCGGTGTTGGATCGGGAACGCATTGCCCAGGAAGAACGTTTTGACGGTTATTATGCCCTGGTGACCAGCGAAATGGAGATGAACGACACGGAGGTCATCAACACTTACCGAGGGTTGTGGCAGATTGAGGAAAGCTTCAAAATAACCAAAGGAGATCTTCAGGCCCGGCCGGTCTATGTCAGCGTTCAGGAACATATTGAAGCGCACTTCCTGATTTGTTTTGTAGCCTTGCTGCTGCTGCGCTGCCTGCAACTGCGCACCAACCAACGTTTCAGCGTAGGCAAATTGGTTGAGAGCCTTTCCAGGGCTTCGGGCTCCCTGATTGAAGAAAATCTGTATGTGTTTGATTACTACAATGATGTGCTTGAGGAGGTTGGCAAGGCGGTAGGGGTTGACTTCGCGATGAAATACCGTCATGCAAAGGACATCCGACAATTGGTCGCGCAGGTGAAAAAATAGTATCCTCTTTGCGCTAACGGTAAAAACCAGCGTGCAGACTGAAAACGCCCACTTCCCTTGATTTATAAGGGAATTCTGGGCGTTTTTGTCTCTCAAAGTGTAAAAGTCAGGTTACTATACCATAGGCGATGGCTTGGGGAAAAGAGCGAGAATGTTGGAGGCAGGGACTAAAAATAAATTTGCAAAAGCTCTTGACAGTCAATTATAAAAATGTTAATCTATTCAGGCACCCCAAAATTTGGGTGTGCCCGAACCTTGACAACGATACAGCGAAGGAAGCGAAGAACGACAGTAAATTCTGAGAGAGAATGAACGTATTGTACTTAGGAGTACGATATGTTAAGGATTAAACACAAGAGTTTGATCCTGGCTCAGGACAAACGCTGGCGGCGTGCCTAACACATGCAAGTCGAGCGGAGATAATGGTTGAGTAATCGGCGATTATTTTAGCGGCGGACGGGTGAGTAACGCGTGAGCGACCTGCCTTTTACAGGGGGATAACGGAGGGAAACCTTCACTAATACCGCATGAGACCCCTCAGCCGCATGGCAGAGAGGTTAAAGGATTAGATCCGGTAAGAGAGGGGCTCGCGTCCGATTAGGTAGTTGGTGAGGTAAGGGCTCACCAAGCCAACGATCGGTAGCCGACCTGAGAGGGTGATCGGCCACATTGGAACTGAGAACGGTCCAAACTCCTACGGGAGGCAGCAGTGGGGAATATTGGGCAATGGGGGGAACCCTGACCCAGCGACGCCGCGTGAGGGAAGAAGGTTTTCGGATTGTAAACCTCTGTCCTTGGTGAAGAGAAGAAGACGGTAGCCAAGGAGGAAGCCCCGGCTAACTACGTGCCAGCAGCCGCGGTAATACGTAGGGGGCAAGCGTTGTCCGGAATGATTGGGCGTAAAGGGCGCGTAGGCGGCCGTGCAAGTCTGAAGTGGAAGTCCATTTTTCAAGGGTGGAATTGCTTTGGAAACTGCGCGGCTGGAGTGCAGGAGAGGTTATCGGAATTCCCGGTGTAGCGGTGAAATGCGTAGAGATCGGGAGGAACACCAGTGGCGAAGGCGGGTAACTGGACTGCAACTGACGCTGAGGCGCGAAAGTGTGGGGAGCAAACAGGATTAGATACCCTGGTAGTCCACACTGTAAACGATGAATGCTAGGTGTAGGAGGTATCGACCCCTTCTGTGCCGCAGTAAACACAGTAAGCATTCCGCCTGGGGAGTACGGTCGCAAGATTAAAACTCAAAGGAATTGACGGGGGCCCGCACAAGCAGCGGAGCATGTGGTTTAATTCGAAGCAACGCGAAGAACCTTACCAGGTCTTGACATCCAGTAAAGGCTGTAGAGATACGGAATCCCTTCGGGGGTACTGAGACAGGTGGTGCATGGTTGTCGTCAGCTCGTGTCGTGAGATGTTGGGTTAAGTCCCGCAACGAGCGCAACCCTTGTCGATAGTTACTAACAAGTGAAGTTGAGGACTTTATCGAGACCGCCGGGGACAACTCGGAGGAAGGTGGGGACGACGTCAAATCATCATGCCCCTTATGACCTGGGCTACACACGTGCTACAATGGGCGCTACAGAGGGCAGCGAAGCCGCAAGGCGGAGCGAATCTCAAAAAAGCGTTCTCAGTTCAGATTGTGGGCTGCAACCCGCCCACATGAAGGAGGAGTTGCTAGTAATCGCGAATCATCATGTCGCGGTGAATACGTTCCCGGGCCTTGTACACACCGCCCGTCACACCATGGGAGTTGATAGCACCCGAAGGCAGAGAGGTAACCGTGAGGGGCCATCTGACGAAGGTGAGATTGATGACTGGGGTGAAGTCGTAACAAGGTAGCCGTATCGGAAGGTGCGGCTGGATCACCTCCTTTCTAGGGAGCGAGTTTATCTGAAAGGATAGATTCGACCCAGGTCGATCGGACGCGAAAGCGTCTGAGCAAGTAAAATGCCATAAGGCAGGACGTAAGTCCGAAGGATGACTGTCCGCTTCCACTGTATCGTTATCAGGGTTCGGAGCCGAGCGCCGCCAGTGGCGGAAGAAGCGAGGCGTAAGAACAATGAGCAAGGGAGAGCCCGGGGCGCGCGAGCGCCGCAGGAAACGTCCCCTGCACATTGTGGAGAGGGTAACATCCCGCTCCGGCCGGACGCAGTCTGGTGCGCACCTTGACAGCTGCATAACGGAAGAAACGAGAGATTAACTAATACTAATTCAAGGATTAGTAAAAAGGATTAGTAAGAGAGGTTAAGAAGGCCAGTTGCAGCGTACCGAGGGGTACGCGATCCAGCATGGAGATGCTGGAAGAAAGACATGGTCTCAGGATATAATCAAGCGAAGAAGAGCATAGGGCGGATGCCCAGGCACCAAGCGCCGAAGAAGGACGTGGCAAGCTGCGAAAAGCTACGGAGAGCCGCAAGCAGGCAAAGACCCGTAGGTATCCGAATGTGGAAACACGGCGGACAGTAGGTCCGTCACGCCAGGATGAACGCATAGTCCTGGACGGGGGAACCCGGGGAACTGAAACATCTAAGTACCCGGAGGAAGAGAAAGAAAGATCGATTTCCCAAGTAGCGGCGAGCGAACGGGGAAGAGCCCAAACCACGGAGTACGCTCCGTGGGGTTACGGGACGGCAAGAGAGCATTCAGGAAGCTTAGAGGAATAGGACTGGAAAGTCCAGCCATAGAGGGTAAGAGCCCCGTATTCGAAAAGCGGAGAGAGCGAGCCGTTTCCAGAGTACCGCAGGACACGGGGAATCCGGCGGGAAGTCGGGAGGCCCACCTCCCAAGGCTAAATACGACTTGGTGACCGATAGCGCATAGTACCGTGAGGGAAAGGTGAAAAGGACCCCGGGAGGGGAGTGAAAGAGAACCTGAAACCCTATGTTTACAAGCAGAGGGAGCGCGATAGAAGCGCGACCTTGTACTTTTTGTAGAACGGACCGGCGAGTTGCGCCTGTGCAGCGAGGTTAAGGACTAAGAGGTCCGGAGCCGAAGCGAAAGCGAGTCTGAAGAGGGCGAAATAGTTGCATGGGGCAGACCCGAAACCGGGTGACCTATCCATGGCCAGGTTGAAGTGGTGGTAAAACACCATGGAGGACCGAACCAGACGTCTGTTGAAAAAGGCGGGGATGAGCTGTGGATAGGGGAGAAATTCCAATCGAACCCGGAGATAGCTGGTTCTCCTCGAAATAGCTTTAGGGCTAGCCTCGTACGCCATTACCGGAGGTAGAGCACTGACTGTGGGCGGGAGTGACAAAGCTTACCAAACACTATCAAACTACGAATGCCGGCTAATGCAGGTACGGGAGTCAGTCCGTGAGAGATAAGTTTCACGGGCGAAAGGGAAACAACCCAGACCGTCCGCTAAGGTCCCGAAGTACATGTTAAGTGGAGAAGGATGTGTCATTGCAGAGACAACCAGGATGTTGGCTTAGAAGCAGCCATACATTTAAAGAGTGCGTAACAGCTCACTGGTCGAGTGATGATGCGCCGAAGATGTCCGGGGCTAAAACATGACACCGAAGCGGCGGATTTCCTGCGATGATTTCTATTATTAAGGTATGAATGGCAACTTCAAGCCAAAGCAAGAGCATAATAATAATAGAAATCATCGCAGGGGATGGTAGAGGAGCATAGTGTGCGGGGAGAAGGCAGACCGAGAGGACTGCTGGACTGCACAGTAGAGAGAATGCCGGTATGAGTAGCGAGAGCCATGTGAGAAACATGGCGGTCGAAAGCCCAAGGTTTCCTGGGGAAGGTTCATCCTCCCAGGGTAAGTCGGGGCCTAAGCCGAGGGCAGCAGCCGTAGGCGATGGACAGCAGGTGGAAATTCCTGCACTACCGAAGGAATGAAGCAGTGACGCAGAAGGATAGCTCGGGCGCGGTGATGGTCAACTGCGTGAAAGTGTCAAGTGTGGGATGTAGTGAAGAACGCATTCCGGAAAGCATGAGGCACGAGAGGACCGAAAAGAAGTAGGGAAGCGAGTGATTTCACGCTGACAAGAAAAGCTGCTAGTGAATCTGAAGGTACCCGTACCGTAAACCGACGCAGGTGGGCGGGGAGAGAATCCTGAGACGAACGGGAGAACCCTTGTTAAGGAACTCGGCAAAATGACCCCGTAACTTCGGGAGAAGGGGAGCCACAGAGATGTGGCCGCAGAGAAAAGGCCCAAGCGACTGTTTAACAAAAACACAGGTATCTGCGAAAGCGCGAGCTGACGTATAGGTGCTGACACCTGCCCGGTGCTGGAAGGTTAAGGGGACATGTTAGCGCAAGCGAAGCATTGAACCGAAGCCCCAGTAAACGGCGGCCGTAACTATAACGGTCCTAAGGTAGCGAAATTCCTTGTCGGGTAAGTTCCGACCCGCACGAATGGTGTAACGATTTGGGCGCTGTCTCAACAAGGGACCCGGTGAAATTGAAGTATGGGTGAAGATGCCCATTACCCGCGACTGGACGGAAAGACCCCGTAGAGCTTTACTGTACCCTGATATTGGATTCCGGTAATAGATGCACAGGATAGGTGGGAGGCTGGGAAGCATGAGTTTCGGCTTATGTGGAGCCACCGTTGGGATACCACTCTTCTGTTGCTGGGGTTCTAACACACGGCCGTGATCCGGCGTATGGACATTGTCAGGCGGACAGTTTGACTGGGGCGGTCGCCTCCGAAAGGGTAACGGAGGCGCCCAAAGGTACCCTCAGAATGGATGGAAACCATTCGCAGAGTGTAAAGGCAGAAGGGTGCCTGACTGCGAGATTGACAAATCGAGCAGAGACGAAAGTCGGGCTTAGTGATCCGGCGGCATTGAGTGGAAGAGCCGTCGCTTAACGGATAAAAGCTACCTCGGGGATAACAGGCTGATCTCCCCCAAGAGTTCACATCGACGGGGAGGTTTGGCACCTCGATGTCGGCTCGTCGCATCCTGGGGCCGAAGCAGGTCCCAAGGGTTTGGCTGTTCGCCAATTAAAGCGGCACGCGAGCTGGGTTCAGAACGTCGTGAGACAGTTCGGTCCCTATCCATCGTGGGCGCAGGAACCATGAGAGGAGCTGTTCCTAGTACGAGAGGACCGGAATGGACGTACCACTGGTGCAACTGTTGTCGTGCCAACGGCACAGCAGGGAAGCGAAGTACGGCAGGGATAAACGCTGAAGGCATCTAAGCGTGAAGCCCCCCTCGAGAAGAAGGTTCCCATTCTTAAGAAGAAGTAAGGCCCCCGGGAGACGACCGGGTGATAGGCCGACGGTGTAATCGCAGCAATGCGTTGAGCTTGTCGGTACTAATAGGCCGAGGGCTTGATTAAAGAGAGACCATTAAAGGAAAAGGCTATCTTGTTTCAGAAGTTATGCAGCTGTGAGGGTGCGGAAGCACGGCGAGCATTGAGAGCTAACCATGCGTGCAAGCGCAGAAGGACATGCCCTTAAGCGAGCGTGAGTGCGAAGTACTTTCAGTAGATTTCGGTGGCAAAGGCGAAGGGGATCACCTGTATCCATCCCGAACACAGAAGTTAAGCCCTTCAGCGCCGATGGTACTTGGCTGGAAACGGCCCGGAAGAGCAGGTCGCCGCCGGATTCCAAAACACCCGATCGCATAAAGCCGGTTGGGTGTTTTCATATTATTTGATAGTGACAGAAAGCTAATGGTATGTGGTGTGGCGGCGGCGGTTGTTTTCAGCATTCAAAAAGCTTATAATGGCTTACAGACAAGCTTAGGAGGTTTGAATTGTCGGAAGAGATTCGGATGCATGATGTGGTTGAGATGCGCAAGAAGCATCCCTGCGGGTCATATGAGTGGACTGTTGTTCGCATTGGTGCCGATATCAAGATGAAATGCTCCGTATGCGGCCGTGTTGTCATGCTGGACCGCGCGGAGTTTTTACGGCGGCGTAAAAAGCTCATTCGTCAAGGATCGGACGCGCCGGAGATCACCCTGGGTGAATTCTATACAAAGAGTTACAGAAAGGTACAGGACGATGACAACTGATGATGCAAGCAATGAAATGAATTTGCTACAAACTGCCCAGAAGAACGAGGCGGAAGAACCACATGCCTCTGTGCCAGAGTCATCTGAAGAGGTAAGCAACCATGATGTTTTGCCAGAAGCGGATGAAGAAGACGCCGGGAGTAAAAAGAAGAAAGCTAAGAAAAAGAAGACGGTTGGGCAGGAGATCATGAGCTGGGTATTGACATTATTAGCAGCAGTTCTCATAGCTGGCGCCATCAAGGCATTTGTGTTCGAGCCCATTCGGGTGGATGGCTCCAGCATGCTCAATACGCTGGAAGACGGCGATATTGTTATCGTGACCAAGCCGTCGCTGCTGCTGGGAAACCTGAACCGCGGCGATGTGGTGATCTGCCGTTTTCCCAACCGGAATAAAGAGCTGTCGCTGTCAATTGGTGCCCCGTTGGATGTGAACTTTGTCACCCATACGCTGTTTGTCAAGCGCCTGGTGGCGATGCCCGGTGATGCAGTAGCTGTGCTGGATGGTATACTGTATGTCAACGATAAGCCGATAGACGAGCCTTATGTAGACTTTCCTTCCAAGCGGGATTATCCCAAGCGGGTGCTGGGCGAAGACCAGTACATGGTGATGGGTGACAACCGCGCAGGCAGCCATGACAGTACCTCAGCCGATGTTGGACCCATTTCGCGTGATATGATTGTAGGACATGCAAAGCTGCTTGTGTATCCTTTCAACAAATTCGGCATTATCAAGTAGCTATGACAGGACGCGGTGCGAGAACACGCATAACGGCATCCTATAGCCTGAACCGGCGGATATCCATTCAATGAACAAGCATGATGCGCTTAAGCAGTATTTTGGGCATAGCGGGTTTCGACAGGGCCAGGAAGAGGTCATTGATGCGTTGTTGGGCGGCAGGGACGCGTTGAGCATCATGCCCACTGGTGGTGGCAAGTCCGTCTGCTACCAATTGCCGGCTCTGATGATGGCCGGCATTACGTTGGTGGTGTCGCCGCTGATATCATTGATGCAGGATCAGGTCGCTGCACTGATCCAGGCAGGGGTTGCAGCGGCTTATATCAACAGCTCTCTCACTGCCGCGCAGGTGCGGGTGGCACTCAGGAGGGCAGCTGAAAATCGTTACAAGATTATCTACATAGCGCCTGAGCGGCTGAACACGAGTGCGTTTCTGTGGTTTACCATGCAGGCTGACCTATCGCTGGTTGCCGTGGATGAAGCGCATTGCGTTTCACAATGGGGGCAGGATTTCAGGCCGGAGTATCTGCAGATACCGGCGTTTGTTAACCGGCTGCCCCGGCGTCCTGTGGTGGCTGCGTTCACAGCAACGGCTACCAGCGATGTAAAGTCGGACATTGTTAGCCTGTTACAGCTCAGGCGGCCATTGATTTGCACCACCGGGTTTGACCGGCCAAACCTGTACTTTGAGGTTCGAAAACCTAAGGACAGGGAAGATGAGCTGCTGCGCCTGGTGAATGCACGCCGTGGCAAAAGCGGCATCATTTATTGCGCCACCAGAAAGAATGTAGACAAGCTGTGTAACCTGCTCAGAGCTGATGGCCATGCAGTAGTCAGGTACCATGCTGGCCTTGACGAAGCGGAGCGCCGAATAGCGCAGGATGATTTTCAGTTTGACAGAGCGCATGTCATGGTCGCTACCAACGCTTTCGGAATGGGCATTGACAAGTCCAACGTCAGCTATGTCTTTCACTACAACATGCCTAAAAACCTGGAAAGCTACTACCAGGAGGCCGGCAGGGCGGGCAGGGATGGCGAAAAGGCGGAGTGCATCCTGCTGTATGCCCGGCAAGATGTGATGCTGGGGCGTTGGATGATCGAGCATAGCGATGTCAACCCGAAGCTGACATTGGCTGAGCGAAGCCAGCTGCTGGAAAAGCAGCAGGACCGCCTGAAGGCTATGACCTTTTATGCCACCGGGCGTTCATGTCTGCGCCGATATATCCTCAGCTACTTTGGCGAGGCTGCCGACAAACGATGCGGCAACTGTTCCGTTTGCAACGGGTTGTCGGACGCGCCGGCAAGACAGCGGGTGGCAGCCCAGCTGGCGGAAGCTGTTCCGGACCAGGAAGCAGACCGCATGTTTGCTGCGCTGCGGGCCTTGCGCAATTACTTGGCTAAGCAGATGAGGATACCGGCTTATATCGTATTTACAGACGCCATGCTGCGCGATATGGCGGCGAAACAGCCAGATACCGAGGAGCAGTTTTTAACGGTGTCCGGTGTAGGCAGCACGAAAAATAGGCACTATGGGGCAACGTTTATCTATTTTATACGAAAATTCAAGAAGACCCTTGCCAATGGGCAGCCTTATGACCAGGCGATGGTCAACCTGCTGGCAAAGGAAGCGGCGGAACAAGGGCGTCCGGACAACAATAGATAGGAGAGCATGTGAACAGAATACTCAAGCGCCTGCTGCAAGTGAAAGGGATTTGCCGGGATGAGGCGGGCAAGCTGTATCGCCGGTGCCTTCAAATTGCCTGGCCGGCAACCATTGAGGGGTTGCTGCTCAGCCTGATCAGCTCTGCGGACATGATGATGGTGGGCGTGTTGGGGCCTGTTGCCATCGCCTCTGTCGGGCTGACGGGGCAGGCGCGCATGCTGCTCTTGGTGATACCACAGGCATTGTGTGTTGGTACCACAGCGTTGGTTGCCCGGCGTAAAGGCGCCGGCAATGATATCGGCGCGCGCAGCTGCCTTCAGCAGTCGATGGTGTTTGTTACAGTTATAGGCGTCATCATCACCCTGATAGGGTACCTGGCTGCCGGTCCGTTCATGCGGTTAGCAGGCGCCAACGAGGACACCCTGCCGCTTTCCCGGGAATACTTTCAAATCATATCGCTGGGGTTTCTGCCCAACTGCTGGCAACTGTGCATCAACGCATCGTTCAGAGCCATTGGGAGAACAAAGGTCACCATGGTGACCAACATCACAGCCAATGTCATCAACGTGATACTGAACTATCTGCTGATTGGCGGCCATGCAGGTTTTCCTGCGCTGGGTGTAGCCGGCGCCGCCTATGCTACGTTCATTGGTACGCTGACAGCTGGTGCCCTTTCGATTTATTTTGCTTCACGGCAGGACAGCTACTTTGCCTATCAGCCGATGAAGAAGATTCGGTTTGATCGTGATACAGTGAGTGGTCTCACGATGATTGGCTCTTCATCAATGACTGAGTCGGTTTTTCTGCGCATCGGCTTTTTCATCACGCAACGGTTGATAGCGGGTATTGGCACGGCAGCTTTCGCAGCATACCAGATTGTGAGCCAGGTTACAGGGCTTTCTTTTACCCTGGGGGATGGCATCGCGACAGCCGGAGTTTCCATGGTGGCGCAAAGCCTGGGTGCTGGCAGGAAGGACCGAGCCATGCAGTATGTGGCGGTGGTGCGCCGGATGTCGTTGCTTGTGTCCATTGCGCTGATGGCATTTATCTTTTTGCTGCGAAGAGACCTGGCATCGCTGTTCACCAGCGATCAGGAGGTGATCAGGACAGCTTCGCTGGCTTTTCTGGTTGTACTCCCGTCTGTTGTGCCTCAAAATGGCCGGGTTGTATATGCAGGATGCCTGCGGGGAGCAGGCGATGTGCGGTTTGTGGCTGCCACATCGTTGCTTGGGGTAGGGGTGCTGCGCCCCTTGCTGACTTATTTGTTGTCGTATCAGCTGCATGCAGTGTTTCCCCACCTGCAGTTAGAGGCAACAGGCGCATGGCTGGCCTTTTTTGCCGACGCCGTGTTGCGCAATGCCCTGCTGGCTGCCCGCGTCAAGCGTGGCAGGTGGATGAATGTCAGGTTAGTATAGTCAGATTCCCCATTGTGTGAACAAAACGGTACAAATGGGGTTATCGAGGGCTGGTTCGGCTTTACAAGGAAATCGGATTTACAAATGTTTCGGAAAAGAACAGAACAGCGGTTATGCGAAAGGAGTTATAGAAGTGAACACATTTCAAAAAGCCCGTACCTTTATATACCGCAATGCCCGGCCTTTAGATATTGCCCGGTGGCAGTATCATTTTGAAAATGGCAGCAAGGAAACTGTGCTGACAGCCCTTGCCGCTTATCAGAACGGGGACGGCGGTTTCGGTCACGCATTAGAGCCAGACGCATGGAACCCTAACTCCGCTCCAATTCAGACATGGACAGCAACGGAAATATTACGTGAAATTGGTTTTACCGACAACACTCACCCGGTTATTCAGGGAATACTGCGTTATTTGGCAAGCGGCAATGACTTTAGGAGCAATTTATGGTGCAATACCGTACAAAGCAACAACGATTACCCTCATGCGCCATGGTGGCATACCGAAAGTGACAGCACCTGCCATCATAACTATAACCCCACTGCCTGTCTCGCCGGGTTTATCATCCGTTTTGCTGATATAAACAACGATTTATATCGCTTTGGTTGCCGTATCGCGAAAGAAGCATTTGAATCATATATGGCTCAGGATTTATTGGGTGATATGCATACGGCGGCATGTTTTGTCCGTTTGATGCAATACTGCGAGGAAGCCGGAGCGAGCGACATTATTGATGTTGCAACCTTGAAAGAGAAACTATGTAAGCAAGTGAAGCACAGCATCACGCAGAACACCACCGAATGGGAAACCGGCTATATCTGTAGACCATCACAGTTTTTCAATGACTGTGATAGTATTTTCTATGCCGACAATAAAGAAACAGCTGATTATGAATGTGAGTTCATCATCAAAACACAGCTCCCGGACGGCTCGTGGCTTATCCCGTGGGGCTGGTCGGATTATCAGGAAGAATGGGCTGTCAGCAAGAATTGGTGGAAAGGCAACGGTGCGATTGTGAATATGCTGTATTTGAAAGGAATGAGGAGGTTGACGTAATGATACATAAAGGTACAGTCACGCTTGAAACCGAACGATTGATTTTGCGTCGCTTTGAATTATCGGATGCCGATGCCATGTTCAACAACTGGGCGAGCGATGCTGAGGTTACAAAGTTTTTAACTTGGCTGACACATTCGGACGTGTCTGTTTCAAGAGCTGTTATTGGCAGTTGGTTGCCCTTATATGCAAACGCAAACCATTACATCTGGGCGATTGTCCTAAAAGAGATGGGCGAGCCGATTGGGAGTATAGCCGTGGTCGATCAGTGTGACGATATCAAGATGGTTCACATCGGGTATTGCATTGGCAGAAAATGGTGGCGACAGGGTTATACTTCGGAAGCATTGGCAGTACTGATTAGATTTTTCTTTGAAGATGTCGGCGTTAACCGCATAGAATCAAAACACGATCCACGCAATCCCAATTCGGGGAAAGTGATGTTGAAATGCGGCCTGAAATACGAAGGCACGCTGCGGCAGAGCGACATCAACAATCAAGGTGGTTTCTGTGATGCCGCTTGTTACGCCATCCTTGCGGAAGATTTCTTCAACAAAGAGAAGGCATATGATAATGGATAACGGTATCACCATATGTCTTGCCGTTCTGTCAGACGCGCTGGATATGGCAGAGATTCATATGCGTTCATGGGAAGTGGCATAAAAGGACATTGTCCCGGAGTGGTATATCCAAAAACTAAACGAGAGAAGGCCCGCACTGTGGCAGCGGATCATTACCGATGACAACACGACTCAATATGTGATACAAAAAGATGGGAAGCTTATGATGATACAGCCGGAACTGAGCAGAGGAGTCGTATATTGCATAAGGAATGGTTCAAGCAGGTTTTTTGCCTGCTGCTATGGGTGGATGGGACAAAAACGGTTGATGAATTGTTAAAAGGCATTATAGTGTTAAATATTGATGGACTATAAAAACTCGAAATGGGCATCACAAATACTTGCTCTCCAGCATGACGATGGCAGTTGGGGGCATTTTCACACGCTCAGCAGTCCGACCAAAGCGCAACCGATGACGACCGAACAGGCTCTCAGGCGGCTTTGTATTCTCGGTTTCACGAAAGACGACGGACCGATGTGCCGTGCAATGCGTTATATGGAAACAAATCTTGCTAACCCGGAACCCACCGTGTTTCACGAAAAGAAGCACGATTCCAAAATATATGGAGATTTAATGCTTGCCGCATGGCTGCGCTTGTTTGACTCGGAAAACAAATCGGCACTTTCTGTAGCGAAAAAGTGGGCTTCGATTATTGAAGCTGCATTAAGAAAGTTGGGTAAGGGGATATAAGCAGTGCAGAAATTCATTGTCCTGGCTCCAATGATTTTGTGCACCACGATGGTGTAATTTGCGCTATGAGAAAGAACCTCGTTCTAAAACTTAACAAAACGAGGTCCTTTGACAGGCTACGGCACGGCACAACCGCGCCGGTGATCATGCGTTGCTATCGACGGTTTGTTCGTCTTCGCCCTCGGTGCGCAGCTCGGACGGCATCATCTCCGCCCGGATTGCTGCTTCGATTTCCTGCGCGATGTCGGGGTTGTCCTGCAGGTATTTTCTGGCGTTGTCGCGGCCTTGTCCGATGCGGATGTCCTTATATGAGAACCAGGCGCCGCTTTTGTTGATCAGGTCGTGGGCGACACCCATGTCCAGCAGCGTGCCTTCTCTGCTGATGCCGTAGCCGTACAGCAGGTCAAACTCGCATACGCGGAAAGGCGGAGCCACCTTGTTTTTGACGATCTTGACCTTTGTGCGGTTGCCAACCACTTCGCTGCCGTTTTTCAACTGTTCCCCGCGCCGGACGTCCAGGCGCACCGATGCATAGAACTTTAGCGCCCGCCCGCCAGGCGTCGTCTCCGGGTTGCCATACATCACGCCGACCTTTTCGCGCAGCTGGTTGATGAACACCACGATGGAGTTGGTTTTGGATACCACACCGGCTAATTTGCGCATGGCCTGGCTCATCATGCGCGCCTGCAGCCCGACGAAGGTATCGCCCATTTCACCGTCGATTTCGGCGCGGGGCACCAGCGCTGCAACGCTGTCAACGACGACGATGTCGATGGCGCCCGAGCGGACAAGCGCCTCGGCGATCTCCAGCGCATCTTCTCCGGATGCCGGCTGGCTGACGTACAGGTCATCGATGTTGACGCCCAGCCGCTGGGCATAGGATGGATCCAGCGCGTGCTCGGCGTCTATGAAGGCGGCGATGCCATCGCGCTTTTGGGCTTCTGCGATCATGTGCAGCGCAACAGTGGTTTTGCCAGACGATTCCGGGCCAAATATTTCGATGATGCGGCCGCGGGGAATGCCGCCGATGCCCAGCGCCAGGTCCAGCTCAAGGCAACCGGTGGGAATCACATCCACCTGCATCTTGCTCTGTTCGCCAAGTTTCATCACGGTGCCGCGGCCAAACTGCTTGTCTAACGCCGACAGTGCACGCTCAAGCGCCTGGCTGCGCTCATCGGTGGTGCGGGAGGCGGTGGAGGCTTTTGTTTCTTTTACTGACATCATGATAGATATTCCTTTCGATGCTTATTCGTCGTGCCGGTTTGAAACAGGCTATTCTGCCCCGTCCGACAATAGGTGGCGTGCCTGATAGAAATATTGAATGCCCGATATTGCTGTCAGCGCGCTCATGAGTATGGCAAGCGCCATGGACAGCAGGGCAGGGGCGGACAAGGTCCAGGAGAGGACGCTTGCATACTGCGCGTTGGTTTTCAGCTTGCCCAGGGATCCGGCCGGGATGACAACCCCGCGTTCAGCGGCAACCAGGCGCAGGCCGTCGACAGCTAACTCACGTGCAGACACGATGAGCACAGCCCACCAGGGGAACATGTCCATGTACAACAGTGTGATCATCATCGACAACACCAGTATTTTATCGGCAACAGGGTCGGCAAATATACCGAAGTTGGTGACAATGCCCTGCCTGCGTGCGATATATCCGTCTAAAAAGTCTGTGATGCAGGCGGTTATGAACAGTACAGCGGCGATGATATATTGATGCGTCAGCAGAAAGAGCACACACAAGGGGATCATCAGGATGCGCAGCAGCGTCAGCTTGTTGGGCAGGTTCAGAGAATGAGCGCGTTTCATGGCAGTATCTCTCCGCTTAGGTCGTAGGTGTCGGCGCCTGTGATACGAGCGCTGACAAAGATGCCGGGCTGAAGGCCTGGTGGCCCTGACAGGCTGATGGTGCCATCGACATCAGGGGCTTCGGCAGAGGACCTGGCTAAGTACCTCTTGCCCTGTACCCCGGTGATCAGCACCTTTTCGGTTTGGCCGATGCGTAGCCGGTTGCGCTCCAGGCTGATGCCCGCCTGAAGGGTCATGAGCTTGTCAAGCCGCGCCTTTTTCACCTTGTCTGGCACCTGGCCTGCCATGGTATAGGCAGGTGTTCCTTCCTCGGGCGAAAAGGAAAAGGCACCCATCCGATCAAACTTGATGTCGGATGCGAAAGCCATCAGTGCATCAAAATCTGCCTCCGTTTCCCCTGGAAAGCCGACGATAAACGTTGTACGCAGCGTGAAACCTTTTGCCCTGGCATAGCGCAGCAGGCGCGCTGCGCTGTCGATATCGCCCCGGCGATTCATACGGCGCAGAATGCCAGGCGATGCATGCTGCAGTGGCAGGTCCAGGTACTGGCATACATTCGGGTGGGCAGCCATTTCGTCGATCAGAGCTGCGTCTGTTTCGTCGGGATAACAATACAGCACGCGCAGCCACTCAACGCCGGGGATGGCAGCTGCCTCGCGAACCAGGGAGGCGAGCGAACCCGATTTGGTGTCGTGTCCATAGCGGGAGGTGTCCTGGGCAATCAGGATATGCTCTCTGACGCCACCTGATGCAAGGGAGGCAATTTCGCGCAGGATGCTATCCATAGGGAAGGAGACGAAACCACCCCGGATCAGCGGGATGGCACAGTAAGCGCAGCAGTTGTCACATCCCTCCGCGATACGGACATAGGCGGTGTAGGGTGGCGTTGTCAGCACACGGCTGCAGCCAACCAGCAGCCGGCTTCTGGACGTGTCCACTACGCGCCGTCCTTGTATGGCCTGCCGGATTACATCAGGGAGTGTGGCATACCGGGAAACGCCGGTGATGACGTCTACTTCGGGGATGTCACTGGCCAGCGCATCGCCATAACGCTGTGCAAGGCAGCCGGTGACACACAGCAGCTGACATACACCGGTTTTTTTATAGCTTGCCAGTTCGAAGATGGTGTCGATAGACTCCTGCTTGGCGGACTCAATAAAGCCACAGGTGTTCACAATGAGAACGTCGGCATGCTCCGGGTGATCGGTCAACGCATACCCTCCCTGTTGCAGCAGAAAGAGCATCTGTTCGGTATCGACACGGTTTTTTGCGCAGCCAAGCGAAATGACGCCAACTTTCATGCATACCTCATGGAAGATCGTTGCAGCTGTGAAGCCAGCTTCATTATATCATGCGCACATGGCGATAACAAGTATTTCGATGGCCAAAAGAGAACAAATGTTCCTTGTGCGGCTGTGGTAATTCACTCCTACTCGTTTTGATCCCTGTAAACCTCGGCGATGCCACGAAGCACCTCCGGCTCGCGCATATCGCGGGCATTGGTGAACATTTTGCGCGTCAGTGCAGCTCCTTTTCTGTAGTACAGGCTGATAAAGGGGCAGTCCTCAAAAAACTGTGCCTGGATTTGCCAAAGTACATCTTGGTACGTTTCCCTGGTCTGGGCGGAACGCAGGTTTTCAAACAGCTTGTCCATCGCCTGCGACTGGTATCTGCAGTAGTTGCCTGTGTTGCCGGTCATCAGCAGAAAGCCGGGATCAGGCGCGGTGTCCATGTTGAATG
Organism: Christensenellales bacterium; assembly: GCA_050952845.1. GTDB lineage: Bacteria > Bacillota > Clostridia > Christensenellales > Aristaeellaceae > JAGVSV01. The sequence continues at coordinate 1,755,107 of JBMNLP010000001.1, read as the reverse complement.
CTGCCAGGCACAGGTCAAAACTGCCGGCTTTGAGCCGCTCCCTGGTTTCTGCGAAACTCAGCGTCGTGACATTGGCGTGGATGCCGACTTCTGCCAGCATGGCGGCAATCTGGTGGGCTGTGCTGATGCGGACGCTGTTGTCCTGTTCTTCATAAACCAGAAACCGGAGCACCAGGTTTCTGGGCTTGCCGTCGATGACGGTTTCACGGATGTTATCTTCGTCATCCGAGTCGATCCACCCGGCTTCATCGAGCAGCGCATTGGCTTTGGCTACGTTGTATTCCTGCCTGCCTGCACTGTCGCTGTACATCCATGAGCCGACAGGCATCAGGGTGTCGGCGCGCGAAGCCATGTCCATATAGGTGGTCGATATGATGGCATTGAGATTGATGGCGTGGCGGATGGCTTTGCGGACGTGGAGGTCCTGCAGCTCGACAGACCGGTTGTTCATCAGCAGCGTCTCCAGCTGCTTGGTGCGGTAGCTGAGGTTGAAGCTGTTCAGGCCGGAGCGGTACTGCGCTGCGGTCAGCGAACGCGTCAGGATGGCGTCTACACGGTTATATTCGTAGCTGGATATCAGTTCGCGGTTGGTGACATGGAAAATCGTCATGATTTCGCTGACACTGGGCGTGCCGTTCCACCATCCGGCATATCCGGACAGCAGCATATAGTCTTTAGGTACAAACGCCTCCATGGCGTAGGGGCCTGTACCGGGCGGATTGTCGGCTGTTACCTGAGCGGCAGGCAGCACAGGAAAGGTCATGGCATATAAAAAGCTGTGGTTGTTCCGGGCTGTGGTGATGACAACCGTCAGGTTGTCGTTGGCTTTGATGTCGCGGATGAAGAACTTCAGCGATGCGTAGGTTCCTTTGTTGGGCAGGGTTTCATCGTTGGCCATGCGGATGATTTCCTGTGCGGAGGCGACGACGTCCTGGGCGGTCATGGGTGTGCCGTCGTGAAAGGTTACACCATCGCGCAGCGTGAAATACCAGGTGGTGCCGCCAGGCCCCATTTCCCATTTCTCTGCCAGACAGGGCTTTGGCATGTAATTGTCATCAAGCTGCACCAGTCCTTCGTACATCAGGCTAGCCAGGGAGCCAAACTCCCGCTCGGTTTGCGCTAATGGGTTCAGCCGCTGGGTGGTGACGGACACAATGCCCAGCAATAGCGAATCCTCCGGCGAAGCTGTGGATAACCCGCTGCATGGGAACAGCAAAATCAGGCAGGCAAGCAAACCTGTCAGGGTTTTCTTAACGGTTGTCATATTCGTAATACAGCGCATAGGCGTTCATGACCTTTCCGACATAATCCCGCGTATCCTCTTTGGGAATCTCGTCTACGCGGAGAAACTGCTGGTTATCAGCGTGATGAAGCGCCCATAGCTTTGCGCTTCTCAGTCCCGCGTGGTATGCTGATGCGATCATCACCGGGTCGCCTGCCAGGTTTTCGCTCAGGTAGGACAAATACCATGTGCCGAACTGAATGTTCAGGTCAGGTTCGTACAGGCGGTCGTAGGAGTAATCCTGGCAACCCAGCTTACCGGCAATCCACTGGCCGGTGCCTTCCATAATCTGCATCAGCCCGCGGGCACCGACGGAGCTTTCGGCCTTTTCATCATAGTGGCTTTCTCTGGAGATGACGGCGGATATAAAAGAAGGGTTCACATTGTATTCCCGCGCATATTTGTCGATGATATCAGCTGTGCCCGATTGGCGGCGCATGCTGGCGTAATAGCCAACGGCGCGCTCATGATCGGCTGCTTCCTGAGCGCGTTTTTCGCGCAGCTGATTCAATTTGCTGTTCTCGCTGATCAACAGCGCCGTGACGATCAGCAGCGCGACAATTAACAACCCAAGCAGCAGCAAGCCGGCTTTGCGCCTGGCGCGTGGCTCGGGTGCACGCCGGCTGTTTGACCGCCAGGTGCGTCGGTTGCGGGACTGGTCATCCGGCTTTGCTCTGGCTGGCGGTTGTTTGAACCACGAATCAGACAAGAGCCTGCCTCCTCAATACGTCCTGCCACAGCGTGACAACCTTGGCGGCGCTCTCGCTGGGTGAACCATCCGTCCGGATCACACGATCGGATAGCCTGGCCTTGTGAAGCGCCGGCATCTGGCTTCTGATGCGGCGCAGCGCTTCGCGCGTTGTAAGCCCATCCCGTGTTATCAGCCGGCGTACCTGCTCCTTCTGCGGCACATAGGCACACCAGATTTCATCGCAACGGCTGTTATAACCTGTTTCATACAGCAGCGGTACAACCGCAACGACACAAAGCTGATCATGCATTTCCGCAATCTGCCGGTCCATCGCTGCGAGGATCAGCGGGTGCAGAATGCTGTTCAAGGTTTCCAGGCGGACTTTGTCGGCAAACACAATGCTGGCCAGCGCCCGCCTGTTCAACGAACCATTCGTAAAAATGCTGTCACCAAAAACCTGGCGGAGCTGGTCAAGCGCCGGCATGCCGGGCGCTGTTATGCTGCGCGAAACTAGGTCGGCATCCACAATTGGAGCGCCGTGCTCTACCAGCGCCTGAGTCAGGTGCGATTTGCCGCACGCGATGCCACCGGTCAGCCCAACAACATACAGCTTATTTTGTGTCATACCAGCTTTTTCCGATGTTGACATCGCACACCAGGGGGACGTTCAGCTGTATAATGCCCTCCATGCTCTCTTTCATCATGGCGGCGATGGCGGGCGCCTCATCTTCAGGCGCTTCCACAAGCAGCTCGTCATGTACCTGAAGGATCAGCTGCGCCTTGGTACGGCTTTGCCGCAGCCGGTTGTGCACCTGCACCATGGCTGCTTTGATAATATCGGCTGCCGTGCCCTGGATGGGTGTGTTCATGGCGGCTCGTTCGCCGAAGCTGCGGGTGTTGGCATTGGATGATTTTAGTTCGTCCAGGTAACGGCGCCGGTGGTACAGCGTGGCTGCGTATCCGTTGGCATAGCCCTTTTTGACGGCGTCATCCATCCAGGCGTGTACGCCCGGATACCGCTCGAAATACCGGGTGATGAAATTCGCCGCTTCCCGGCGCGTGATGCCGATGTTCCGGGCTAAGCCAAAATCGCTGATGCCGTATACAATGCCAAAGTTAATGGCTTTGGCTGCTGAGCGCATCTGGCTGGTGACCTGGTCCATGTGCACGCCATTCACCTCGGCAGCTGTTCTGGTGTGGATATCCTGGCCTTTCGAGAAGGCATCGCACATGGCTTCATCCTGGCTCATATGCGCCAGGATGCGCAGTTCGATCTGGGAATAGTCTGCATCCACCAGCAGGAAGCCGGGCCTGGCGGTGAAGGCGCGCCGGATATCGCGGCCCATTTCTGTTCTGACAGGAATATTCTGAAGGTTGGGCTCGTTGGAGGATATCCGCCCGGTGGCAGTGCCGGTCTGGTCAAAGGTGGTGTGGATGCGTCCGGAGCTGTCCACTTTGCGCAGCATCGGGTCGATGTAGGTGCCGTTGAGCTTGGCGATTACCCGGTATTCCATCACCAGGGGTACCACAGGATGCAGGTCGGCAATGGCTTCCAGGGTGGCTGCGTCCGTACTGTAACCCAGCTTTGTCTTTCTTCTGGCGGGCAGCCCCAAGTCATCAAACAACACTTTACCCAGCTGCTGGGGGCTGTTGAGGTTGAAGCCGGACACGCCGCTGCTTTGGTAGATGGCGTCCTGAAGTTCCTGTGTGCGCGTGGAGAAGCCTTTGCCCAAGTCCTCCAGCACGTCCCTGTCCACCTGGAATCCTGCCACCTCCATGTCGTACAGCACGCGCACCAATGGCAGCTCGATATCGGTATACAGCGCCTCCATGCCGGTTTCGCTAAGCTGTCGCTGCTGAGCGGCGATCAGGTCAAAAATACCCGATGCATCCGGCGCCGCAAAATGCTGCAGCGCGTAGCTTTTTTCCTGAGGGTTGTGCAGATAGGCTGCCACCATGGTGTCCCAGCGTATGGGGCATGGCGCACAGCCAGCTTTGGCGGCCCGGTGCAGCAGCTGTTTGGCATCGTGTGTTCTGATGCCGGCTGTGGCAAGTACTGGCGCAATGGCTTGTAGCGTCTCGTCCGGCGTCATGCCATGGGATTCGGAAAACATGCTCTGCTGTGCCGCTTCAAACACTGCCCGGCCCCTTCTGCCGCTTGCCATGGCGACGGTGAACTCGTTGCTGGACAGGCAGACCGAAGTCAGTTTTCCATCGTCATGCTGCATGAAAGCCTGCAGCGCTTCCGGCGTGTCCAGCATTCTCCACGCCTGCCAGGCTAAGCCGTTGTCGGTGGAGGATGCTGCGGGTTCGCTGGCGGCAAGCATTTTTTTCAGCCTTTCGCTGATGGTGTTTAGCTGGTATTTTTTCAATGCTGGCAGGCCGTCTTCCAAGCGCGTCAGGCGCCAATCGGCCAGCGACACCTCAACAGGCGCATAGCGGTTGATAAGAGCTAACTGCCGGGATAGCAGCGCCTGATCTTTGTTGTTGCGGATGCGCTCGCCCAGCTTACCCTTGATGTCATCTGCGTGGGCTAACACAGCGTCCAGCGTGCCATACTCGTCCAACAGCCTAACCGCGGTTTTTTCGCCCACGCCAGGAATGCCGGGGATGTTGTCGCTGGTATCGCCCATCAGGCCTTTCCAATCCGTCACCTGACTTGGGGTGACACCGAAGGCTTCCTTAACGGATTGCATTGTGTATAGCGTGGTTTCTGAGATACCCCTGCGGGGGAACAGCAGCGATACATGGCTATCCACCAGCTGCAGCGCGTCCTTGTCGCCGGTGAGCAGCATGCTGTCCACATCGTGTTCTGTGCATTGCCGGGCTGCTGTGCCCAGCAGGTCGTCCGCTTCATACCCGGCTAACGACAGCACACCGATGCCCATGGCAGACAGGATTTCCCTGATGACGGGAAACTGTGGCCGCAGCTCCTCACGCATGGGTGGGCGGCCTGCTTTATACTCCGGATAGTCGGTATGGCGGAACGTCGGTCCGCTTTCGTCGAATGCAACGATACAGTACTGGGGCGTATGGTCCTCAAAGGCTTTGAGCAGCATGGACAGGAAGCCATGGACAGCGTTTGTGTACACACCGTCCGCATCCATCAACGGCAGGGCATGAAACGCCCTGTGCATCAGGCTGTGTCCGTCCACGATCAGGCAGGTTTCGCGCACTGTCTCTCCTCCTTCCAGGGCGATTGCTGTATCAGTACAAAGGATGTGCGTTGGTCAGCGTGCGGACGGCGTCCTTCACGTCCTTGATGGCGGCTTCGCCTTCACGCACAATTTTGGCAATGCCATCGGCAATGACGCACATGTCGTCTTCGGTCATGCCGCGGGTTGTTACCGCGGGCGTGCCAATGCGGATGCCGCTGGTCACTGTGGAGGTGCGCTTGTCCCGCGGCACCATGTTTTTGTTGACCGTGATGTTGGCGAGGCCCAGCAGGTATTCCAGCTCCCTGCCTGTGATGTTCTCATCGGCAAAGTCCAGCAGCAGCAGGTGGTTGTCCGTTCCGTCCGATACCATCCGGATACCTTGCTCCCGCAGCCTGTTTTCCAGCACCTTGGCGTTTTTGACTACCTGCTGCTGGTAGGTGGCAAAGCCTGGCTGCAGGGCTTCATAAAAGCAGACGGCTTTGGCGGCGATCACATGCATGAGCGGTCCGCCCTGGGTGCCGGGGAATATGGCTTTGTCAATGGTTTTGGCGTACTTCTCCCTGCAGAGGATCATGCCGCCCCGTGGGCCACGCAGCGTCTTATGGGTGGTGGTGGTCACTACGTCGGCGTGGGGAATGGGGGAAGGGTGGCAGCCTGTGGCTACCAGGCCAGCGATGTGAGCCATGTCTACCATCAGCAGCGCGCCAACCTCGTCGCAGATGGCGCGGAACCTTTCAAAATCGATGATTCTGGGGTAGGCTGAGGCGCCGGCAACAATCAGCCGGGGTTGGAATGCTCTGGCTTGTTTCAGCACATCGTCGTAGTCAATGGTTTCTGTTGCGGGGTCCAGACCGTAAGAAGCGAACTGGAAATACTTGCCACTCATGTTGAACGGGCTGCCATGCGTTAGGTGGCCGCCATGGCTCAGGCTCATGCCCAGTACCCTGTCGCCTGGGTTTAGCAGGGCGTAGTATACAGCCAGGTTTGCTTGGGCGCCGGAATGCGGCTGCACATTGACATGATCAGCCTTGTATAGCTGTTGTGCGCGGCTACGCGCCAGGTTTTCCACCACATCGATAAATTCGCAGCCGCCATAGTAGCGCTTGCCGGGATATCCTTCGGCGTATTTGTTGGTCAGCGGGCTGCCCAGCGCAGCCAGCACTGCTTTGCTGACGAAATTTTCGCTGGCAATCAGTTCGATATGCTCCTCCTGGCGGATGCATTCGTCCGCTATGGCGCGCCGCACCTCGATGTCGTCGTTCAACGCTTTAGGTATCTCCCACATGCTCACAATCTCCTCCATACAAAATACCGCATGCGTCATCAGGCGCGCCTGCAGCACATCTCAACTTGCGCTTACTGCTGCTTCCTTCCGGACCTGACAGGGTTCACACCATGAAATCGCACAGGACCCGATGCCGCATACGGCTTCTCCATCATAACGTATTCTTTGCATGTTTGCAACAGCAGCGCGGCGTGCCTTTTCAGGACAATCGCTCAGGACAATCGCTTACGGATCGCCCTGAGCCGCGCATTTGACAGCTTGAAATTGTTGTGCTAAGATGCCGATAATTCTTATTCGTGATAGACAGCGTTCAAAGGGGGGCTGTGAATGCAAAAACCAAAGTCGAACTTCCCTACCCGGCTCATACGAAAGCAGCAGTATCAATATACCCTGCGCATGGTCAGCAGAAAATGGCAGCTGTATGTAATGTTTTTTATACCATTTCTCTGGGTCATCGTATTTTCCTATGTACCGATGTATGGTGTACAGATTGCTTTCCGCGATTTTACCGTCACCAAGGGCATCACAGGCAGCAACTGGGTTGGTTTCAAGCATTTGAACAGGTTTATCAGCTCCTACATGTTTAACCGCGTTGTCACCAACACGTTAGCCATCTCCATTTACCAGCTGTTGGTAGGCTTTCCAATGCCGATATTGTTCGCGCTGTTGATCAACGAATGTCGCAATCGTCGGTATGCTAAGGTTGTGCAAATGGTCAGCTATGCGCCACACTTTATCACAACTGTGGTTATTGTGGCGATTATCATCAAAATGCTCGATTATCACAATGGCGTGGCCAACGCACTGATCATAGCGTTTGGTGGACAGCCCGTCTATTTCCTGGGAGAGGCTGAGTTGTTCCGCCACATATATGTTCTCTCAAATGTATGGCAAAATATAGGCTTCAACTCCATCATCTATGTGGCGGCGCTTTCCGCCATTGACCCTGCCTTGGAGGAGGCAGCGGTTATCGACGGGGCAAACCGGCTGCACAAAATCTGGCACATCAACATTCCCGGCATCATGCCAACCATCATCATCATGCTCATCCTGCGCATGGGGCAAATCATGAATATCGGTTATGAGAAAATCTATCTGATGCAAAACACTATCAACGCAAACTACTCCGAAGTAATTTCTACGTATGTATATAAGCTGGGTATCCAGCAAACACAATATAGCTTTTCTACGGCAGTCAACCTGTTCAATTCTATTATCAATCTGGTATTGATCGTATCGGTCAATCAGCTGGCGCGCCGGCTTGGCGATACAACCCTGTGGTGAGGAGGTGGCATGATGGCAGTTGTCAGGGAAACACGTGGAGACAGGATATTCATGGTAATTAACTATGTGATACTTGGGCTGATCGGGCTTGCGGTTGCCTACCCCATTATCTATGTGCTCAGCGCATCCTTCAGTGATCCCATCGCAATCACTGAGGGGAAAGTGTTTCTGCTGCCGGTTGGTCCGACGCTTGAAAACTACAGCGCCGTTGTAAATTACTCTCAGCTGTGGACAGGATACCGCAACAGTATTTTCTATACCATCGCGGGTACTGCTTTAAACCTTGTGTTGACGCTGCTGATGGCCTATCCGTTATCCGAAAAGGTTTTTCCCTTCAAGCGCCTTTTCATGGGACTGCTGACATTTACCATGCTGTTCAATGGCGGCCTGATCCCCACATACCTGCTGATGAGGCAGTTAGGGTTTATTGATACGATCTGGGTGTTAATCATTCCTGGCGGGGTATCGGTATACAATGTCATCGTAACGCGTACTTTTCTGGAATCATCCGTGCCCCAGGAGCTGCGCGAAGCCGCCGAGATTGACGGATGTTCACATTTTCGCATCTTTATAAGGGTGGCTCTGCCGCTGTCCGGCGCTATCATCGCTGTCATGGCGCTGTTTTACGGCACCGGCCACTGGGGCGCCTACTTCAACGCAATGATATACATCCGCACCGCTAACTTACAGCCCCTTCAAGTGGTGCTGAGAAACATTCTGCTGCTGAACACTGCTGACGCGGAACTGATCGACGCATACGACCCAGAAGTCGCCGCCAAGATGGAAGCATTGAAAAATTCCCTGAAATATTCTATCATTGTGCTGGCAACTGCGCCAATGCTGATCATTTATCCGTTTGTACAGAAATACTTTGTGAAAGGTGTGATGGTGGGATCGCTTAAGGGATAGGAGAAACAACCGTTATACTTATACTGATGAAAACACGGGAGGGAAAAACGAACATGAAAAACAAAGTCCAGCTGGTAATGATCGCAATGCTGTCTCTGATGCTGCTGGTTCTGGCGATTGCCTCTGAAAGGCCGGTGCAGGAAGATTCAGCTTCCTACAATGAGTTAGGCATGTATACGCCCATTACTGAAAAAGAAATTACGCTGAGGGTGCTGATGCCGCTGAATTCCGGTTATGTAACCGATATAAAAACAAACAGCTTTACCAAGATGATGGAAGAAACCACTGGCGTTAAGCTGTCTTTTGAAGAAGTTGCTGCCGGCGATTCTTTCAATGACGTACGGAACCTGATGATTTCATCCGGTGATTATCCGGACATTATCATCAACTCCGGTTATACCAATTCAGATATTGTACGTTATGGCGCTGAGGGCATCTTCTTGCCACTGAACTATTATATTGAGAACACCATGCCCGCATACACCGAATACTTGAACAAATACACCACATACGAGAACGCCATTGCCCAGATGACCTGCACGGACGGCAATATTTACAGCCCCTATGTAGGTTACTCTCAAGCATATCACAACCATGTAGCAAACTACAAATGCTTTATTTATAAACCCTGGTTGGAGGCATTGGGCATGAGCAACCCGACTACGATTGACGAATTCTACGACCTGCTGGTTGCCTTCAAAACCAAGGATCCCAATGGAAATGGCAAAGCGGATGAAATCCCATTGATTGCTAATTTCCGTAATCTTCGCACATTCCTTGTCAACGCATTTTGCTATGACAGCGGCACAGCTACGCATCTGTGGGTAACGGATGACGGTGTTGTAGAAAGCAGCTATACCTCCGATGCATACCGCGAGGCGGTTACCTTTATCCGCAAGTTGTATGCAGAAGGTTTGCTGGATACGACCACCTTTACAGTCAACGATGCCGGCGTCAAGGAATTGACGATGGCATCGTCCGGCAACGTTGTCGGTGTATCCATGTCAAACGCCATGACGGGCATCTCAACAGCAGACAGTGAGGTGTTCGAGGGATTCACAAATGTTCTGACGCCGCTGAAAGGTCCGGAAGGTGTGCAGTATTGCCGGTGGAACCATGAATTATACGATGCCAATGCATTCCTCATCACGAGTGCCTGCAAATATCCGGAGCTCGCGCTCAGGTGGTATGATTATTTCTTCGAAGATGTTCGTGTGCCGCTGGCTTGTGCAGAAGGTGTTGAAGATGTCAACTGGGTGATGTGCAAAGAAGGGGAAATCGGAATTAACGGGGAACCCGCTGTGTGGAAACGCCTAACAAGCTTTGCCACAACCGGCGCTGTCAACCATGCTTGGGGCTCGACTTCTTTCAACAACATATACGACCACTCCTCGCAGGCATCGGCTCCCGGAGCACAGGCATACGAGCTGTATCAGGCAACAACGCGCTACGAGCCGTATGCAGTTCCCTATAAGAATTATATGCCCACCATGCTTTGGCTGACGACCGATGAATCTGTTATTGCCACTCAGTATGAGACAGACCTGGGCAACTTCATGGACGAGGCATTCACCTATTTCGTGATGGGCACCTATGATGTGACCAATGATAATGACTGGGCTTGGTATCTGAACGAGCTGAAAGCTATTGGTCTAGAGGATTACTTAGCTATCCAGCAGGCAGCTTATGACGCGATGATCAAATAACGCTGAGAATAAGCCCAATCAAAGAGGATGGCTCATCCAGTATTCACATCGCACCATATGTACTGTTCGATATACGGATGTCCGACATAGAGGAAATTGAATAGACTCGTACGAAACGGATAACTCATGGTGTCCCGTTCGTACGAGTTTTTAGTTTCATCTACCTTGTTGCTGCAGCGCACCTACGCCAATCAGCCGTGCCTTGAAGCATATCTTCAGAGCTGAACGCCATCCGCATCTTCCAGCCAGTTCACAGCTTCCCATACAGGCGCGCCGTTGTTGGGTTGGTCGCTCCCTGGGGTACTGCGTCCCCGCAGAATCTGCCGCGTCAGCTCTATGCGCATTGCGGATGCAATTTCCGACTCAGCCTGGATGACGTTTGTGCGTTCGCCTATGTCTTTCTCCAGATTGAATAGCTGAAACGACGGAAGGCCATCCGTGTTGTCCTCGCCGGGGCGCGGGTAGGACCAGCCGCCCGATCCGGGGCACATGGCAAGCTTCCATTTGCCTTGCCTGATGGTCAGCGAGCCGTCGATGCTCTCCTGAATGGCGCTGTCGCGCACGCCATCTGCGTCAGGAGATTGCCATAATGACAGGTTGCTGACGCTGTCTTCCGCAGCATTCATGGGCACCGGCACGCTCAGCACCTCAGCCATGGTCGCGTAGAAGTCCGTCAGGCTGACCAGCCTGTTACACACGGCGAGCGGCGGTATCACCGCGGGCCAGCTCACCAGCAGAGGAATGCGATGCCCACCCTCGTAAATATCAGCTTTATGGCCGCGGAATATATAGTTGGGGTTGTGCCCTGCAGCCATCAGTTCATCAAAGTCAGCCATGGGCGAACAACCGTTGTCGGATGTGAAGATTACGATGGTGTTGTCCAGTATGCCGTTATCTGAGAGTTTGGCTCTGATCTGTCCAACGACATCATCGCACATCAGCACAAAGTCACCGTAGGCATTGGTTCCGGACTTACCTTGAAAACGAGCGCTGGGCAGGATCGGGGTATGCGGGGCGGGCAGAGGGAAATACAGAAAGAAGGGAGCTTGTCCAAAGCCATCAATCACGTCGAGGGCTTTCTGCGTAAAGGTTGGCAGCACATCCTCGTGGTGGAAATCCGGCGCGGTAGGTCCTTCACGCCAGTAGCGCTTGCCAGTGTTTACCGTCATGCGGTTGGGAATTTGGGTAAACCGTCCGTTTTCTATATAGACATAAGGCGGCATGTCCAGCGAAGCGGCGATGCAGAACGACTGGTCAAACCCATAGTCATTCGGCGAAGGCGATATGGGCTGGCTGTAGTCCACATCGGGATGTTTGTCCCATTCATGTCCTGATACGGCATAGCTACCATCCGCGTCATGGAAAGGCATGCCCATGCCCAGGTGCCATTTGCCGACAATGGCTGTTTGATACCCTTGGTCCTTCAACATGCTGGCAACTGTAAGCCGGCCTTTTTCAATCAGCGGCCTGCTGTAGCCTCGTAATACGCCGGCTTTCAGCTCGCTCCGCCACGGGTATCTGCCGGTGAGGATTGCGTAGCGAGAAGGCGTGCAGACAGCAGAGGCGGCATGGGCATCTGTAAACGCCATGCCTGACGCTGCCAGCGCGTCAAAATGAGGCGTTTTAAACGCAGAACCCGGGTTGAGGCAAGATAAATCGCCATATCCCATATCATCAGCAAGTATGTATACAATATTCGGGCGTTGTTTTATGTTCATGGCAATTCCTCCATTTCATTTGCCGCAATTATATCATATCAAACAATGTTGTTGAACCAATTAGCAAAACTTAGGCAGCAATTTAGATTTTGCTTGTAATGCATATTGTGCTTTGCGGAGGCACCCGCGTTGCAGGGCATCATTCAAACGGAGCAAAACGCATGTCTTGCTCCGAAATAAAAGGGCGACAATGGGGTGACTATGATTGATTATAGTGCGGGTCGGTTTCCGAAGCGTCATCATAGGTTTGGATGGAGGCGAGGCTTTGCTTCATGATACGGATTTCATTCAGCTGGGTGGATACCGAGGCATCAACATGCTCTAACATGTTGGTCAGGTCCTTCTGGGTTTGCTGGCGAAGCGCCGCGGCGTGGTGGTTGGCGTTGTCCAATAGCTCCTGCGCCTGGGCTTCTGCCCGCGCCAGCACTGCTGTCTGACTGACCAGTTCGTCAGCCTGGGCTTTGGCGTCTTCCAGCATGTTGGCTGCCCTGGTCTGCGCATCGGCTAACATGGCGTTGGCTTGGTCCTCCGCGCTTTTCTTGATGTCGGCGGCGTAGTTATCTGCATCTGCCTTGGTGGTTTGGGCGTAGTTATTGGCTTCGTTGACCATGCCCTGGGCCTGTGACTGCGCGGTGGCCTCGGTTTGTTGTGCCGTTTTCATAGCGTCGTTGATGATGCTTTCTTCGTTGGCGATAATCTTCTCCGCCTGGTCCAGCGACGGGTCATAGTTGGCTACAATGCGCTTGAGCATGTCCTCGCTTTGCTTGTGGTTGATCATGATCAGATCGGAAAAGGGAAGCTTCTTTGCATTTTGCATGCTGAGGATCAGCTCGTCGATCAGGGCGAATACTTCATTTCTGGCCATTTTCGTTTCCTCCGTTTTTGTATTGTTTGTGGTATACCCTGCGTATGGCTTGTGCTGTACACGGGGGTACAAAAGAGTCGATGTCCGCACCAAAGTGGGACAGCTGGCGCACCAGGCTGGAACTGACGCCAAGATGGTCCGGGGATGCGGGCAGTAAAATGGTGTCCAGCGTCGGCATCAGGCGCCTGTTGGCGGCGGCCATGGCGGTTTCCAGCTCAAGGTCGGCTGCTCCGCGCACGCCACGTACGACAAAGTCGGCGGTGCATGCCCTGGCCAGGTCGACCAGCAACCCTTCGCTTTGGACGACCTCCACGCCGGGCATGCCTGAACAGATGCATTTTAGCATATCCACGCGTTCCTGAACAGTGAAGGCGGTGTTTTTATCAGGGTTAATCATCACAGCCACGATCAGCCTGTCGCACAGGGCGGCAGCCCGCTTGATGATGTCGGCGTGGCCGTTTGTCACCGGGTCAAATGTGCCGGGGTAGAGGGCTGTTTTCATGTTACTCCTTTATAAACCGATGAAGTCAACAGCTGTGTCGCCATAGACTTTGCTGCGCAGCAGCGTCAACGGCGCTGCCACAACGGATGCCTGGCGCGAATCCCGCTCCAGCAGGAGAAGGCCGCCCTGCGCCAGCAGTTTCTTTTGCACGATGTCATCCAGTACGGGAACGGCATCCATACCGTAGGGCGGATCGAGAAAAATAATGTTGAACGGGCTGCTGCTGTTCTCCATCGCCTTTAGCGCGCGCTGCCAGGGCATGCTGAGGATAACCGTACTGTCCATCAGGCCAAGGGTTTGCGCGTTGCGCCGGATAGCGGTGCAGGCTGCCTTGCTGCTGTCGTTAAAAACAGCTTTTTCAGCCCCCCTGCTGAGCGCTTCAAACCCCAGCGCGCCGCTACCGGCAAACAGATCGAGCACGACTGCGCCTTCAGGGCATGTTCCCAGGATGTTGAACAGGGATTCCCTCACATGGTCCAGCGTGGGCCGGGTCGTGGTACCTGGGGGGACAAACAGCCTGCGGGAACCCAACGTTCCGCCAATGATGCGCATAGTTGGTTAAATCAACTGGTTGGGCGCTTTTTCACGCCGTTTTTTGCGCTCCCTGCGCTCTCGGCGGACGCGCTTAACCTGGTTGCTGGCAATGCCGCCGTGCACCCGTGCGCGCGACATTTTGCCCTGTCGGTAGCCGATGGCATATGCCATGGGTACAGTCATCACCAACAGCGGGCTGAGCCGCTCAAGCCACAGCAGGCTGATGGCGTCTCCGGTGCCGACAATGTTGACATAGGGGAATATCAGCAGCCGGACGATGATGCGCAGGATATCCTGAAGTTGAAAAGGCACAGCTTCGCTGTAATAAGACAGCGCGAGCGATATATCGGGCCTGCTGTTTCGATAGGCTTCAAGCCAACTGGGCAAGGCACCCAGGCGGTATACCTGCACCTCGGCGATCAAAGCGAACACCAGGCAGATCAATACAATGGGCAGCATGCCCGCCAATACCGCCAGCAACCCTTTTAGTGGATGAAAGCAGCGGTCCAGGTCGCCTTGTGATATGGTTTGGCCAGCTTCTTTTCGGGAAAGGGCAATTTCGGCAAAAGCTACGTCATCTTCACCGGTTTTAATGCCGTCCATGTACAGCAGCGATGCGAAGGCTAACAGCAGAAGGAGGTTGATGACCAGGCGTAACACGAAGTTGTCGAACATCATCGCCTGTCCAACAAATAAATAGAAAAATATAAACGCAGCCTGGTATCCCAGCAGCTTTAGTCCGCGCTTGGCAGCTAAAGCGCTGCGCCAGTTTCCTTCCAGATAGGGCTTATAAATCAACAGGGGTTTCTTCCTTTTCGCGGCATTTTTCTGCATTTATTGTTCCTCCATGTAGATGACTGGCAGCCTGGGTGTAGGCGACAGCAGCACTTCGTAAGCAATGGTGCCGCGCCAGGCGGCGATGTCGTTGGCGTCAATTTCCTGTCCGTCCTGTCGGCCTAACAGAACGGCGATGTCACCGGTGCGGACATCCGGCACATGGCTAACATCCACCATGGTTTGATCCATGCATATCCGGCCCAATACTGGGCAGGGAACACCTCGGATCAACACTTTGCCCCGGGATGAAAGGGCTCTGGTATAGCCATCTCCATAGCCAATGGCTAACGTTGCTATGCGCAGATTTCGGTCTGCCCGATAAGTACGACCGTAGCCGACATAGCATCCCGGTTCAATGTCTTTTACCTGGGTTACCTCCGTGGACAGGCGCAGGCATTTCTCCAGCGGCAGGGTGGTTGGCACAGGGGGATAGCCGTAGGATGCGAGGCCAATTCGAACCATATCCAGGTGTGTGTCTCTGCGGGACAGCGCCGCTGCGCTGGCTGCAGCGTGCACCAGCAAGCCTTCGGGCAGCTCTTTTGTCGCACTGAGAAATCGCGCCAACTGTGCATCGGTGTAGGCTGGGTCCGGATTGTCGGCATCTGCAAAGTGAGAATAAGCACCTGTTAGCCGCACACCGGGCGAATGGGCGATGCGCCTCAGCAGCTTGTTGAGCGCTTCCTGGCTGCGCACACCAATTCTGCCCATGCCGGTGTCGATCTTTACGTGTATGTCCACCATGCGTCCCGCCGATATCCCCGCTGCGTTGGCGGCGATGGCGCTGTTCTCGTCGAATACAGTGGCTGTCAGCCCATGCACCGCGGCTGCGTAAAATCCGGCTTGGTTGATACCGCTGTGGATCAAGATGGGCTGCTTGATGCCGGCTTCCCGAAGCGCTAAGCCTTCCTCAGCCAGCGCCACGCCCAGCCAATCCGCACCTGAACAAACAGCAGCCCGGGCAGCTGGTATCAACCCATGGCCATATGCATTGCCCTTGACAACTGCTATTAGCTGCACGTCGTGACCGATGAATGCCCGCAGCGTGCGGATGTTGCGGCTGTAGGCGCTCAGATCGATCTGAACACAGGCATTGCGTAGCTGCATTCTCATGCTTTACCGGCAGCAGGCCGGTGCTCCTTTCACACGATTATACCGGTGCGGGGATGCACTGCATAAACAGTGCGGATGCAGCCGGCAGGGTGAACTGCGTCCATTATATCACAGATGTTTTCTTATTTCATTATGGAAGAAAGATGCATTTGCACGTCAAGGGATGCGATGATACAATCGACGGGAAAGAACATCGGAGGTTCTGTATGAAGAAAGTAGTTATTTTTGACCTGGACGGCACCTTGATTAATTCCCTGCCTGATATCGCCGGCAGCATGAACCGCGTGCTGGCTGCCAACAGGCTGCCTATACATCCGGTGGACGCTTACAAGCGTTTCACAGGCGATGGTGCCCGTGTGCTGGCGCAGCGCGCCCTCGGCAACCGGCAGGATATGCTGGATAAGGTGCTGGCAGCCTACGCGGCCGATTATGCCCAGAACAGCCGGGTGGATACCCGCCCCTTTGAAGGCATGGCAGATGCGCTTAAGCGCCTGTCGGATGGCGGGTACGCTGTATGTGTATACAGCAATAAGGATGATGCCGACACACAGAACGTTGTCAGCTATTTCTTTCCGGACATTGCGTTTGCGGCGGTGCAGGGCAGGCAGGATGGGCTGCCGCTAAAACCCGATCCCACTGCTGTGCTGGGCATGGCGCGGACGCTGGGCTGTCCGCCTGAAGCCGTATGGTATTGTGGCGATACTGTTACCGACATGCGCTGTGCGAAAAATGCCGGCATGCGCAGCATTGCTGTCACCTGGGGCTTTCAACCTGAGGCTGACCTTCGCGCCATGCTGCCGGACTATGTCGCGCATTCTGCCGAAGCATTGTGCGCTATTATTGAAAATGCAGATAAAACATTTAAAATTGTGGGGAAGGGTTGCGCCGGCTGCCGTGCTGGCATATAATCAAAGCCGACCGCTTTAGCGGTACGATAAAGGAGGGTTGTATCATGGCTTACACCATTACAGATGCCTGCATCAGCTGCGGCGCATGCGAAGAGGAATGCCCGGTCAGCGCGATTTCCCAGGGCGATACCACCTATGTCATCAACGCGGATGAATGCATTGACTGTGGCGCCTGCGCAGATGTATGCCCCACAGGCGCACCTGTTTCTGCCTGACAGAAACAACGCACCGTTAGTAGGATGCTACACGAAGGGTTCCCGCCGGGAATCCTTTTTCTCATAGCTGTTTGCATGAATATACCTGATCTGATAAGATATGATTCCACAGGCTATTAGGCCGGCACAAATGGAGGCAACACTTGTTAAACAGCATCAAGCGTTATTTTCACCCGGACACCATGGTGCAGCAGGACAGGCGCCTGGGCAGCATACCTGACCGGAACACTGCGTATGCCGATTTTCTTCGCATTGCGCTTCCATCCATCGCCGAGATGGTGTTAATGAGCATGATTGGCAGCGTGGATACCATCATGGTGGGGCAGTTGGGCAAGAACGCACTGGCAGCTGTGTCGCTGCCCGGCCAGCCGCGGATGATCATGTTATCGATGTTTTTTGCGCTCAATGTTGGTGTCACCACCATTGTAGCCCGCCGAAAAGGGGAGGATCGCCGCGACGCTGCCAACCTGACGCTGCGCAATGCGCTGATGCTGGTGTTTGCCTTGTCCATTGTAGTGATGTTGACTGTTGTTTCGCTGGCAGAGCCGCTGATTCGCCTGGCGGGCGGCAATACCAATACGCCAGATGATGCTGACGTGCTGGATAACGCCATATCCTATTTTACCATCATGGCATATGCGCTGCCCATCAACGCGGTGTCCATGTGCATCAATGCCGCGCTGCGCGGCGTAGGCAACACCAAATTGACCATGCAGGTGAACACCATCAGCAACCTCGTCAACGTCGTATTCAACTATCTGTTGATCGGGGGTAATTTGGGCTTCCCCAAGCTTGAAGTGCCCGGTGCGGCGATTGCCAGCGTGATCGGCATGACAGCCGGTGCCATGCTGTCCATTTTAACTGTGTTGCGCGGAAGCTCTGACAGCTACCTGCACCTGAGCCGCCACGATAAGTGGCGAATCGACAAGGAGACCATGCGGGGCATATTCCGCGTGGGTGGCAACGCCATGGTGGAGCAGCTCAGCATGCGGTTCGGGTTCTTTATGTATTCCCGCATCATGTACGGCTTGGGCGTCACGCTGTTTGCTGCGCATAATATCTGCATGCAGTTTTTAGGCATCACATTCAGCTTTTCCGATGGCTTGGGCATTGCGAGCACATCGCTGGTGGGGCAAAACTTAGGAGCAAAGCGTCCGGATCTGGCGTTGCTGTACGGAAAAATAGGCCAGCGGCTGGCGCTTGTGGTGTCGCTGGCCATTGCATCGCTGACCGTCTTATTCCGCGACCCGTTGACCGCGCTGTTTATCGACCCTGCTTCCCATAACGCCCGTCTGGTGCTGGATAGTGCTGAGCAGACCATGCTGGTTGTGGCGTTGATGCAGCCGTTTCAGATGAACTCCGTTGTGCTGTCCGGCTGCCTGCGCGGCGCGGGGGATAATTTGTATGTCGCCTCCTGCATGGCGATATGCGTCAGTGTAATCCGGCCGCTGATGGCTTTTTTAGCGGTGTACGTGTTCAAGATGGGGCTGGCAATGACCTGGCTGCTGAGTTTGTCAGAAATGGGCATTCGCATGTTCCTGTACTACCGTCGGTTTGAAAGCGGTAAATGGATGACCATTAGAATTTGAACCCGAATGATTACACAGCGCAGGAGAAATGGCTATGGCAAGCGATGTAAAGAATGTGTTGGTGTTGGTGCCGGCTGATGATGCGCACCTGGAGCAGCTGAAGGACGCTGCTCCGGGTGCGGCTATCCGCTTAATGGCTCATCAACCGCCCACCGCGGAGGATTTGGCGGGCGCAGATGTGGTTGTGGGCAATCTCAGCACGGATCAAATGGCGCACCTGAAGGCGCCCAAACTGCTGCAGTTGAACTCCTCCGGCGTGCCTGAAAGCTACCTCAAGCTGAAACAGCGCCTAGTGGATACTGTGTTATGCAGTGCCAGCGGCGCGTATGGCTTGGCTATATCCGAACATATGCTGGCCATGCTGCTGAGCCTGATGAAGCGCCTGCATACCTATCGGGACGACCAGCGTCATGCGCGATGGGTCGACCGGGGGCAGGTGCGCTCGCTGGCGGAAGCCAGGGTGCTGGTGGTCGGCATGGGGGATATCGGCTTGCACTTTGCGATGCTTTGCACTGCGATGGGCGCCACAGTACGAGGTGTGAAGCGGCGCATGAGCGCGCCGCCTAAAGGCGTGGAAGCGGTCTATACCCAGCAGTCGCTGGACGGGCTGCTGCCTTGGGCTGATGTGGTGGCGCTGTCCCTGCCCGACACCCCCGATACCAGGCAGCTGATGGACGCGCGCCGTTTCGGGCTGATGAAGAAAGGCAGCTATTTTTTGAACGTAGGCCGCGGCTCAGCGATAGACCAGGACGCCTTGTTGAATGCTGTGCGCAAAGGCGTTGTCGCCGGTGCCGGGCTGGATGTCACCACCCCCGAACCCCTGCCTGCGGACAACCCCTTGTGGCAGGAGGAGGATATACTGATTACGCCGCATATTTCAGGCGGTTATCACTTAAAGAAAACGCTGGACAACATCATCGATATTGCCTGCCACAACATCCAAGCGCTGCCTGGCGGTCCTTTTATCGCCGAGGTGGACCTGGAAACAGGCTATCGTGCCTGATCAGTTAGAGCAAATTTACTTATCATGGCGCAATCGCAGACTCGTCTTTTTGCCTCTGGCTGTGTCGCTGTTCACTTGACGTAGCGCTGCTACGCCTGCGTTCACGCTCCTTGCCAGAGACAAAAATCCTGCGCTGCTTTGTGCGCTACGATGGCGTAATTTGCTCTAAAAGCGTCCGATAACCCGGGCGCTTTTGAATGTAGTGCGTGTCAATGTACACGCGACATCAAACAGGCTGATCAGTCACTTCAACCACGGTCAGCACACCGTGTTTCACCTGGAAGCGCACCTCCAGGCCGGCGAAAGGAAAACCGTATACCCGCTCCGGATCGTCATGATAGGAAGGCCGTGGGTCGCCACCCAATGCTTGTTTTAGTGCAGCGCGATGTACCGGCGGCACCAGATTTTCCAGGATATCAGGGAAGACAACGGTCAGTAGCGTTTCATCGTCGTCATCCCGCAGGCTGCCCTGCGCGTCAGGAATGGCATCAGCAAAGGGCAGGTAGGGTTTGATGTCCAAAATGGGGGTGCCATCCATCAGGTCGGCGCCTGATACGTGGAGCACGGCGCCCCTGTCCGCTGTATGCTCCACGCCGTTCAGCCTGACCGCAGACAACCCGATTGGGCTGGGGCGGAAAGGTGAACGCGATGCGAAGACACCAACCTTTCGGTTGCCGCCCAGCCTGGGCGGTCGTACCATAGGCGACCAGGAACGACCCTCGTTCCGGGAAAAATACCACAGCAGCCAGATATGCGAATACCTGTCCAGCCCCCGCACAGCGGCTGTATCGCGGAACGCTTTTTCAAAGACAATCTCCGACTTGACCTGAGGGATCAGGCAGCTCTGCCGTGGGAGACCGAACTTATCCTCAAACGGCGTGTGGATGTGCGCGATGATTCTTAAAGGCACTGTACTGTTTGCATTGTCCATGGCTGTCAGTTAAGCGCCGATGGCTGCAGCCAGCCGTTCACGCCCCAGCTGCACTTCTGCCAGCACATTGTCCGGCGCTGTGCCGCCTGTGGATTGGCGGGCTTTGACACAGGTATCCAGCGAAATGGCTTCGTATATGTCTGCGGAAAAAGCCGCTGAAAACTGGGCAAATTCCTCCTGGCTTAGGCTGCCAATAGCACATCCCTTGCCCATGCAGTAGGCGACGATTTTGCCCGTTATTTCATGCGCGCTGCGGAAGGGCACGCCTTTTCGCACCAGGTAATCAGCGCAGTCGGTTGCGTTGGTGAAGCCGTCCAGCGCGCCGTTATGCATTACATCGGTGTGAAAGGTCAGCGTACGCAGCATGGCTTCTGTCATCGTCAGGCATCCGATATAGGTGTCCTGTGCGTCGAAGAAGGCTTCCTTGTCCTCCTGCATGTCCTTGTTGTATGCCAGCGGCAGACCTTTCATGACTGTCAGCAATGTTATCAGGCTGCCGTAGGCGCGCCCGGTTTTGCCGCGCACCAGCTCGGCCAGGTCGGGGTTTTTCTTTTGCGGCATCATGCTCGAACCGGTGGCATAGGCGTCATCCATGGTGACAAAGGCAAACTCAGCCGTATTCCACATGACCAGCTCACCGCATAGGCGCGACAGGTGCGACATGCCGGCTGCTGCCGCATACAGGTAGTCCAGCACAAAGTCCCGGTCGCTTACAGCATCCAGGCTGTTGCGCGACAGGTTTGAGAACCCCAGTGTTTCCATCACCGCTGCTCCGGTCGATGGCAAATACTGTGCCCGCCAGCGCACCCGAGCCCAGCGGCATGCTGTCTGCAGCGGCTTTGGCGGCTTGCACTCTGCCGATATCCCGCAGGAACATTTCGAAGTAAGCCATCAACCAATGCCCCAAGGTAATGGGTTGTGCGCGCTGCATGTGCGTATAACCCGGCATGATGTCGCTGGTATGCTTTTCGGCTAAGTCCAGCAGGGTGACACACAAATCATGAATTGCTGCCTGCGTTTCCTCGCAGGCGCGCATTGTGTACAGGCGCATGTCCAGCGCTACCTGATCGTTGCGGCTGCGCGCTGTGTGCAGGCGCTTGCCGGCGTCGCCAATGCGGCGCGTCAATTCCTGTTCGACCAGCATGTGAATGTCCTCACAGCCTGGGGGAATGGTGATGTTGCCGCTTTCAAAGTCCGCCAGGATATCGGTCAAGCCGGTGGCGATGGCTTCGCCATCCGTAGGGGACAGGATGCCCTGTTTGACCAGCATGGCGGCATGGGCAAGGCTGCCTTGGATGTCTTCCCGATAAAGGCGCCGGTCGAACCCAATGGACGCTTGAAACACATCGGCCGACGGATCGGTATCCTTTTCAAATCGGCCATCCCATAGCTTCATGTCAGTCCCCCACGCTGTCGCTGTCCAGCGCGAGGTCTTTTTTCTGAAGCGATTCGCGCATCAACGCTCCTACCTTGGATGGCAGCCCGAACAAATTAATAAACCCCTGGCTGTCCATATGGGAATACAAGTCCTTGCTGTCGCCAAAGGTGGAGATGCTCTCCATATACAGCGAATATGGGCTGCTGATGCCTGCGTCGATGATGTTGCCTTTGTACAGCTTCAATTTGACGGTGCCGGTGACGGTTTGCTGCGTGCTGTCCACAAAGGCGCTCAATGCTTCGCGCAGCGGCGTGAACCACAGGCCATTGTACACCAATTCGGCAAATTTGATGGCGACGTGCTGTTTAAAGTGCTTGGTGTCCTTATCCATCGTGATTTCTTCCAGGTTGCGGTGGGCAGCATACAGGATGGTGCCGCCCGGCGTCTCGTAAACGCCGCGGCTTTTCATGCCCACCAATCTGTTTTCCACCATGTCGATGGTGCCAATGCCATTGCGGGCACCGATTTTGTTGATGGTTTCCAGCAGAGCAACGGGGCCGAGCACCTGGCTGTTGATGGCGGTGGGGATGCCTTTGACAAAATCGATGGTGACATATTCCGGTGTATCGGGGGCATTCTCGGGGCTGACGCTGATCTGCAGCAGATCGTCAGGCGGAGCATTTTCCGGAAACTCCAGGTCGGAACCCTCGTGCGACAGATGCCATAGGTTTCGGTCCATGCTGTATGGTTTTTTCTTGCTGATATTGATGGGGATACCGCGCGCCTCGGCGTACGCAATTTCGTCTTCACGGCTTTTCAAATTCCAAACGCGCCAGGGGGCGATGATTTCCATATGTGGGTCAAAGGCTTTGATTGCCACTTCAAACCGCACCTGGTCGTTGCCCTTGCCGGTGCATCCGTGGCAGATGGCTGTGCAGTTTTCTTTGTGGGCAACTTCCACCAGATACTTGGCGATAATGGGCCGCGCGAACGATGTACCCAGCAGGTACTTGTCCTCATAGACCGCACCGCACTTGAGCGTGGGCCATATAAAATCAGTGACAAATTCCTCTTTCAGGTCCATGATGTATAATTTCTCGGCGCCAGTTTTTAAAGCCTTCTCGTGCAGCGGTTCTAATTCCTCGCCTTGCCCGACATCCGCCGCCATACAGACCACATCACAATCATAGTTTTCTTTCAGCCACGGAATGATGACCGATGTATCCAGCCCGCCGCTGTATGCCAGTAAAATCCGCTTTTTGCTCATGGCAACTACCTCCTAAGTGGTGATGATGAATTATACAGCAACAGGAATATAAATGCAAGCAAAAAAGCGCTTGATTTTGTGTGGGCGGCATGGTATGATGAATCGCAGCTTGGGATTATAGCTCAGTTGGCTAGAGTACCACGTTGACATCGTGGGGGTCACTGGTTCGAGCCCAGTTAATCCCACCAGGCAAAACCCCTTGAAAAATCAGGGGGTTTTTCTTTGCCAGCAGTTTTTCCTTGGCTTTTATGCGTTGCTGTCTTCCTGTTCGTCCTCGCCTTTGACTATCTGTACGCGAATTCTGTCCACACGGAGATTGTCCATGGCCAGGACGGTTACCAGGATGTTTTCGTAGGCAAAATGGTCGCCGGGTTGCGGGTAGCCTTCAATCATCTCGATGCACCAGCCGCCCACGGTGTCGGACTCGTACTCAAATTGATCTTCATCCCAGTCCAGCAGGCTGATCAGCTCGTGGATGCTGACATCGCCGTCAATAATGTAGGTATGCTCATCCTGCTGGAGGATTTCCTCATAGACTTCGTCGTTTTCATCCCATATTTCGCCCACCAGCGTTTCCATGATGTCTTCAATGGTAATCAAGCCCATGCTGCCGCCATAATCGTCGGTTACAATGCCCAGATGGGTTTGCGACTTGCGCAGCTCTTCCAGGGCATTGGGCAGCTTGGCGGTTTTGTACAGGAATACAGGCGGCATCAACAAGCTGCGGATGTCCAGATCGGGGTCATCCAGGATGCGGCGGTAGAAGTGGTTCAGGTACAGGATGCCGACGATGTTGTCGATGCTGTCTTCATAAAATGGAATGCGGGAGTATGGGGATACCTGGATTTTTTTCAGGATGTCCTCCCGGTCGTCATCCAGGTCAATGGCATACATGTCTACGCGGGCAGTCAGCACATCACTGACAGACCGCTCGGTAAAGTCCAGCGCGGATGACAGGATATTCCTGCGGTTTTCATCGATCAATCCTTCGCTTTCCACGGTGTCCAGCAAGGTGACCAGTTCTTCCTCCACAGCTTCGGCATGGATTGCCTTGTCGACGGTTTCGCCCTTGAAGCGGCTTTTCACCAGGCTGATAATCGGCTTAACCAGCGCGATCAGCGGTGAAAATGCGTGAATGATCAGCTTCAGCGGGTAGGCTGCCATCAGCGCAAAATTCAGCGAGTTGCGCGAGGCGAATATCTTAGGCGATATCTCGCCAAACACCAGCACCAGCACGGTCATCAGCAGCGCAGCCAGCGATGTAGCCTGCTCGCCGATCAGGGTAATGGCCAAGTAGGTTGCCAGCGAGGAGGCAGCGATGTTCACCAGGTTGTTGCCGATCAAGATAGCCGACAGTGCCTTGTCAAAGTTGTTGTATATGTCATAGGCTACTTCCGCGCGCTTGCTGCCGGACTTGATCATGCTTTCAAGGCGGACTTTGTTGATGGAGGAATAGGCGATTTCGGATGCCGAAAAAAAAGCAGAAAACAACAGCAGGATGATGATGCCTAAGACGTAGATCATGGTGTGTCTGCCTCCTCCGACTCTGTGGTTTCGGCAGCGGGTATGTTGCGGACAACCAGCAGCGTGCGAATACGCCGGTTGTCCATGGTACGCACCGATACGTGCAGTTCTTTGTAATCGAAAGCATCGCCTTCGCTGGGGATCTTGCCCAGCTCCTCATATGCCCAGGCGCTCATCTTCATGTGCGCGATGTCGTCCATGTCATAATCATCGTATTCGAGCAGCTCGAACACATCCTCCACTAACATGGAGGCGTCCACTTCAAAGGCCATGTCGCCGGCAGGTTTGTAATATTCAACGGCGACATCATCCTCATCCCATATTTCGCCAACCAACTCTTCCAGGATATCCTCCACCGTCACGATACCGACAACACCGCCGAAGTTGTTGGTAGCAATGGCTAAATTGACCTTTTTACGGCTCATCTCCGACAGCAACTCGTCGATATAGGCGCCTTCGTGAACAAAAAACGGGGGATCGATGAAGTCATCGATGGCGATCCGTTGCTGCTGTTGGTAGCAGGCGCGCAAATATTTCCTGATCTGCAATACGCCGATGATGTTGTCTACGGTGTCGTGGTATACGGGCAGACGGGAATGCTTGCTGCTTTTAACGGTTTCGAATATGTCGTCCAGACTGTCTGCGATGTCGATGGCTACCATATCGGTCCTGACGGTCAGGATGCCTTCCACGGTTTTATCGCCGAAGTTGAGCGCCGTTTGCACCCAGGCGCCTTTTTCATCCTCCATGGCGTCTTCATCCTTGAGGGACTCGATAATCTCATAGAACTCTTCCTCGGTGACGGTTTGCTGCTGCTCGCCCAGCAACACCCGGGTGAAGAACTGGCCAACGGCAGTTAACCCGAACGATAGGGGCCGGAACAGGAACATCAGCCGGTAGAGGCTGGGGGATATGGCCACCGACACGCGCTCGCAGTACGCTTTGGCCAGTGTCTTGGGCAGCATCTCGCTGACTAAAAAAATCACCAACGTCATGACGATGGTAGTATACAAAACCGCCCCGCTGCCCCATAGCTTGGTGGCTAACAGTGTGGCAATGGACGCGGCAAAAATGTGCGTGATGTTGTTGCCAATTAAAATCGTGGTGAGGGCATCGTCAAAATGCTCTAATATATAGAGCGTCTTCTGAGCTTTTTTGTCGCCTTTATCGGCTCTGATACGAATTCTGGCTTGATTGACGGATGCGAGGGAAATCTCACTGGCGGCAAAATAACTGCCCAAACCGATAAACATAACAAGCAGTGCGTATAACCACCAGCCAACATCGTCCATGCGGTATTGAAACCTCCTTCAATAAAACGAAGCGCGCCCTTGCGTGGTCAGGCTGTATTGATAGTCTATCCGAACATATGGGTAATGTCAATGGCTGGTGCGCCAGCGTCAGGAATCGCTGATAGATTGCCTTGAAAATATGGATTTGTGCATCGCCGTCAACATGGTATAATGAATGGAACGGCAACATGGATTGTCCCCGGGCAAGCCTTGAACACATGCCCATGGCGGGAATCTGGGCATAACACACGAAAAGGAGAGATAGCGATGTTGTTATTTAACAAAGTCCCCCAGGCAGGCATCCGGCTGCACGCTGATGCCGTACCACAGGCGAAGTATGCCGCGGGCCAGCTGCGGTATTATCTGGGGTTGATGACAGGCGGCGCGTTTGATGTTGGCGATATGGCGGGCGATGTTCCCTGTATTCTGCTGATGCCACCCGAACCTGAACTGGGCAGCGATGGGTTTCGGATTGCTTCCGATGGTGCCGGTGTGCGGCTGTATGGCGGCAAGCGCGGCATCATCTATGCTGCTTACGAACTGTTAGAGCGGCTGGGCTGCCGCTTTTTCGCTGTCGACTGCGAGTTGGTGCCTGTGCGGGAATACCTGGCGGTACCGGACATGGACCTTACCCAGGTGCCCGTCTTGGAATACCGCGAGCATAACTACGCCGATCTGACGCAGCACGCGCGGTTTGCGGTCAAGAGCCGGCTCAACGGTCAGTCCCACAGCATACCCGAATCCATGGGGGGCCATATATCTTATGCCTGGTTTGTCCATACAGTGGACCAAATGGTGCCGCAAGACCTCTATGCCCAGGCACATCCGGAATATTATGCGCTGTGGGAAGGCAAGCGGCAAACCCAGCGGCATACGGGCCAGCTGTGCCTGACCAACCCCGGCACCCAGGCGGCGGCAATACGCCATGTCCGGGAAGCGCTGTTGAACAACCCGAAGGCGACGATGATATCGCTGTCCCAGAACGACTGGAATGGTCACAACTGCCAGTGTCCGGACTGCCTGGCGTCCGACGAGGCGAAGGGCTCGCCGGCTGGTACGATGCTGCGGTTTGTCAACGCTGTGGCGGAAGCCCTGGAGCCTGAATTTCCGGGCGTTGTGTTCTCCACCCTCGCCTACAACTATACCAGGCCTGCCCCCAGGCTGACCAGGCCGCGCGCCAACGTCAGCGTGCAGCTGTGCTCCATCGAGTGCTGCTTTTCACATCCCTTTGAAACCTGCGATGACCACAGCCGCCATGTCAAACGGCCGGATGGCACAACGTCGTCGTTCATCAGCGACCTGCGCGCCTGGGGCAAGGTGTCAAGCCGCAACTACATCTGGGATTATACCACCTCCTTTGCGCACTACCCGTCGCCGCACCCCAACTGGCGCTGCCTGCAGCCCAACATGCGCGCTTTTATCAGCAATGGCGTGAAAGGCGTGTTTGAACAGGCCAACGGCGCCAAAGGCGGCGGCAGCGACCTGAACGAGCTGCGCGCCTATGTGTTGGCCAAGCTGCTCTGGGACGCCGATACCGATGTGGACCGGCATATCAGGGAGTTCACCGATCATTACTATGGCGCTGCGGGCTCGCACATCCGCCGCTATATTGACATTCTTTGCGACCAGGCGGAGCAGCACAACCATCATGTTGGCTTCAACGATAATCCTGACAGCGACCTGTTTTCCGACGAAGTGCTGGACGCGCTGATGTGCGAGCTGAAAAAAGCCAAGGAAGCGGTGGCGGGCGATGCCGTGCGCATGATGCGGGTGGATAAGGCCATGCTGTCGCCCAGGTATGTGCGCATCAGGCGCGACATCTGCCTGAAAGGGAGCGTAGATATTGAGGCAATCAATGCGTTTATTGCTGACTGGCGGGCGCACCGGCTGACCCGCATGGAGGAATGGTTCTCCAGGGAATCCACTTTGCGCAGCTTCCTGGACGGCAAGTGGCGTAGCAGGGACTATTTCAAGCTTTGGACGGATGAAAGCCCGGAAATCCTGTAAGAAATTAATGCAAACAAGAAAGGAAGGTACACATGGTTCATTTTGAAACGGTTGCCCCCGAACAAGCAGGCATCAGCCCGCTGTGGCTGGAAAGTTTTCTGGACAGCATTGAGCGCCAGGGGCTGATGGTGCACAGTGTGATGCTGCTGCGCCATGGCAAGCTGGTGATGGAGGGATATTATGCGCCTTTTCGGCGTGAGGATAAGCACCGCATGTATTCCGTCAGCAAAACATTCGTAGCCACCGCCATCGGCATGCTGCAGGACGAGGGGCGCATCAGTTTGGAGGACAAGGTTGTTGCCTACTTTCCTGACCTGCTGCCGCCGCATGTTCATCCCTGGCTGGCGGATGCCACCATCCGCGACCTGTTGCGCATGGCAACGCCCCATAACCGCGCCAGCTACATGGAGAACTGGACCGACTGGGTGCGCACTTTTTTCGATACCCAGCCCGGTCACCCGCCGGGGACAGTATTCAACTATGATACAGCTGGCACCTATGTGCTGAATGTCATTGTTGAGCGCGTTACGGGTAAGCCTTTTTTAGACTATATGAAGGCGAAAGGGCTTGCGGCGCTGGGCTTTTCTGAAGACGCGTGGTGTGTCAAGGCGCCGGAAGGCTATTCCTGGGGTGGCTCAGGTGTGATGTGTACCCCGCGCGATCTGGCGCTGTTGGGGCAGATATACTTAAACGGGGGCGTTTTTAACGGGAAACGGCTGCTGTCTGAGGATTATGTTCGCGAGGCGACGTCGTTTCAAATTGATAACCGTACCGACGGCGGGTATGACCTCATCTCCGGCAACGGCTATGGCTACCAGATATGGCTGCTGAAGGGCGGCGGCTATGCATTTTGCGGCATGGGCGGCCAGCTCGCGATTTGCCTCCCACAGCATCACCTGCTGTTTGTGTCCACAGCTGACCTGCAGGGCATGAAATCCGACTACGCCGGGTTATACGGCGCGCTGTACCGTGAGGTGGTCGATAAAATCGGGCAGGATGTGCCGCCTGTGGATAGGGAAGCAAACCGCCGCCTGCAGGCGCGGCTTGGCGCCCTGGCTTGCAAGCCGGCACCGGCTCCCGGCGGCGCGCAGCTGTCGCCACGGTGCTGGGGCACCACTTATCGTTTAAACTGCAATCCCATGGGCATTCGGTCTTTTAAGCTGTTAAAGGAAGCTGACCATGGAGTGTTCGAATATGAAAAAGCTGATGGTGTCAAGCGCATTGTTTTCGGTTTTGATCAATACCATATCGGCGTTTTTCCCGAAACGCATTACTTTGGGGACACCATCGGCAAGCCTGCAGGCAGGCCTTATCGCTGTATGGCTGCCGCGCGCGTGCCTGAAGCCAACAAACTGGTGCTGCGCGTATACGTGGCGGACGATTACTTTGGCAGCATGACGGCGACTTTTGCGTTCAAAGGGCTGGAGGTTGGCGTGCACATGAGCAAAACCGCCGAATGGTTTCTGGATGAATACCAGGGCTTTGCCGGCGGTATGGCGGAGTAGCGATATCGTGATGCAAACAAACACCCCCGCGCTGTGGTACCAGGCGCGGGGGTCCCATTGTTTTATAGCGTTCGCTTCTTAGAGCAAATTTACTTATCATGGCGCAGTCGCAGACTTGTCTTTTTGCCTCTGGCTGCGTCGCTGTTCACTTGTCGTAGCGTTGCTACGCCTGCGTTCACGCTCCTTGCCAGCGACAAAAATCCTGCGCTGCTTTGTGCGCCACGATTGCGTAATTCGCTCTAATGCGGGATGATTGTCAGCAACACGAAATTCAGAATGAATAGCCCAGAGGATACCCAAAGAATGATAGATACGTCCTCAGCCTGCTTTTTGACGATCTTGGTCAGGCAATAGAAGATGAACCCGGCTGCGATGCCGTAGGAAATGCTGTAGCACAGCGCCATGAAGATGCCGGCAAAGAAGGCAGGGATGGCTTCAGAAAAATCATCCCACTTGATGTCGGCAAACGCGGCCAGCATCATGATACCCACGATGACCAGCGCCGGCGCTGTGGCAGCAGAGGGAATGGCGCTGACAAACTGCGCCAGGAAGGCACTGAGGATAAAGCATATGGCAACAACCACGCTGGTCAGGCCTGTGCGCCCGCCTGCGCCGATGCCGGCTGCGCTTTCTACAAAAGTCGTGGTGTTTGAGGTGCCAAACACCGCGCCGACGGATGTGGCGATGGCGTCTGCAAACAGCGCCTTATCCATCTTGGAGCTGAAGCCTGAGCCTGTTTCCATGGCGGCTTCATCCTCGGCGCTGAATATGCCGGTGCGGCGCCCCGTGCCGATGAAGGTGCCGATGGTGTCAAAGGTGTCGGTCAGGCTGAAGGAGAAAATTGTAATCAGCACCAGCGGCAGCTTGGTCAGGTCATTGAACAGGGATGGGATGCCGTTCGCTGTGAAGATGACGCCGAAGGTGGTGGAAAGCGAGGTTACTGCTTCGCTAAAGCTGACGGTATCGCCTAACTTGGTGACGCTCAGCGGAATGCCAATGAGGGTAGAGGCGATGATGCCGATCAGGATAGCGCCGCGGACTTTGAGTAGCAGCAGTACCAGCGTGAAGGCTAAGCCGATCAGGAACACCCATAAGCCGGGTTGATTGAGGAGGGCGATGCTGGGCACTTCGCCTGACAGGTCGATCATCTTGACGTTGAGCAAGCCGATGTAGGCGATGAATATGCCGATGCCGCCGCCAATGGCGTTTTGCAGGCTGCGGGGGATGGATTTGATAATATGCTTGCGCACTTTGGTCACCGTGATCAGGATGTTGATGATGCCGCAGAGGAACACCATGGACAGCGCCTGCTGCCAGGTGAATCCAAGCGACTTAACAACCGTGAAAACGAAAAATGCGTTCAAGCCCATGCCGGGCGCCTGGGCGTAGGGCACATTGGCGAACAAGCCCATCACCAGCGTGCCGATGACGGCGGATATGATGGTAGCCAGGAAGACGGCGCCCCACTCCATGCCTGAAAGTGCGAGGATGCTGGGGTTGACCGCGATGATGTAGGCCATCGCGAAAAAGGTAGTAACCCCGGCTAAAATCTCAGTTGAAACCTTGGTGTTGTGCTCCTTGAGCTTGAACATATAAGTCCCTCCGTTCCTGTCTTTTTACCACGCAAGTATAGAGGGCTTGCCCTGCGGTGTCAAGCTAAAAAGGGAACATTATTTTATTTTGCGCGAAAAGTGTTCGTGTTTTTTATGCCATGTCTTTCCGTAACTTGGCAGCAGCTTCTTTCAGGGAATAATCCTTATGAAACAGGCTGCTGGATCCTGCGACGATGACATCGGCGCCCAGCGCTACCATGCGCGGGATGTTGGCAAAACTGCAGTTGCCGTCAACTTCAATGGCGATGTGGGAATAGCCCTGGCTGTCCAGCATGTTTCTGGCTTTTCCAATCTTCTCGATGGCTTGGGGAATGGCTGGCTGGCCTGCATATCCCGGGTTGACGGTCATGATCAGCAGCATATCGATGTCGGGCAGCAAGTCTTCCGCCATCACCAGCGGGGTGCCGGGGTTTAGCGCCAGTGCCGGTTGCGCCCCGGCGTCCGCGACGGCAGCAAGCGCTCGCTGAATGTGCGGTGTGCTCTCGTAGTTGATGGAAACGATGTCCCCTTTCTTTAGCTGCAGCCGTGGTACCAGACGCTCGGGCTGGTCCACCATCAGGTGGATGTCCAGCGGCAGGTCGGTTTCCTGCCCGATGGCGTTGATCAAATCTGGAAACAGCATCCAATTGGATACAAAATGCCCGTCCATGACATCGCAGTGCAGCATGTCAACGCCGCAATGCTTCAATTCATCGATGGCGGCACGCAGGTTTAACAGGTCGGCACACATCAATGAGGCGGATATTTTCTTTCCCATGACTCGCAGCCTCCTCATTTTTCAGCCGTACTGCGTTCGGCGATAAACTGCGCCACAGCCTGGGCGGTGGGCATGGCGCTTTGCGCACCGGCGCCCAGCGTGGATAGCGCACCTACAGCATTGGCATAGCGCAGCGCTTCATCAAGCGGCATCGAACGGCTTAACGCTGCTGCAAAGCCCGCATTGAAGCTGTCGCCTGCGGCGGTGGTATCAACCGGATCAACTTGGAACCCTTGGGCGTGCTTAACGCCATCATGGTCAATGTAGAAAGCGCCCTGCTTTCCAGCCTTGACGATGATGGCGCCAGCGCCTGATTTCAACAGCGCGCGGCCTGCCTGCCCAATGCGCTCCGGTGTATCCGACGGCATGCCGGTCAGGATCGCCAGCTCGGTTTCGTTGGGCGTCAGGTAGCTGGCGCTGGATAGCATCGCCCGGTTCAGAGGCGCAGCCGGCGCAGGGTCAAGGATCACAATTTTGCCTGCGTTATTCAGCTTCTCCATGACATACTGCACAGTGTTCAGCGGAATCTCAAGCTGCAACAGAAAGATGTCATAGGCCATCAGCTGCTGCCAGTGGCTGTCAATCTGCTCGGTATCCACCAAAAGGTTTGCGCCTGGATGGTACACGATGCGGTTGTCGCCGCTGCCTGCATCCACTTCGATGATGGCGGTGCCGGTATTGGTGCTGTCCGTCTGCTCCACGCAGGATACATCGATGCCTGCATCTTGCATGGAAGCGGTATAAGCGGCGCCGCCTGCATCAGGGCCCACCTTGGCCAGCATCATCACATTGGCACCCAGCCGGGCAGCCGCTATGGCTTGATTGCCGCCTTTGCCACCGTGGAAAACCTGATAATCCAGCCCGCGGATCGATTCGCCCGGCTTTAAAAAAGCCGGAACCCGGGACACCAGGTCGATGTTCATGCTGCCGATGACCGCTATTTTCTTCATGAATGCCTCCCTATTTTTTATTAACGTGGCTTGTTCACTTGCCTTGCTTGACAGATATTTGCCGCTTCCTTACAATACCCTACAAGCATTATGATAATGAAGCGTGAGGTGACCAATGTGAAACGTGAATTATATTAGACAGCCAGCCAGCGGGCGCTGGATATCCTGCAACAAGCCGGTATCGCGCTCAGCGAGCGGGAAAAGGGCAACGTTGAGGTGGCTGACTTTGGCTTGAACGACCTGGAGCGCACCGGGCTGGAGCTGATCACCTACTTGAACACCGACCGGTGCTGTGCCAAGGAGCGGGTGCCCGTTGTGGAATGACAAGCCCGGCTTTTGCCAGGCTGCGCAGCCTGTTTCATGGCGCCCTCATCATACAGGAACAAGAACCGGGCTGTCAATTTGCGCGCGAATTGGTGGGTCCCTGCGGGATAACCCGTGCGCGAAGGTGTTGACACTTCCAAAGACATTGGATATACTATCATGGTTTCCTTGTGGCGTTCTGAATGCAGGATGCGTTTGGATGCCTGAGCTTCTAATGAAGGAGTGTAAAGCCGTGTTTCGTACCTACCAACCTAAGAAACGCCAGCGCAACAAAGTGCACGGGTTTCGTGCCCGCATGTCGACGAGGAGCGGCCGCAGGGTGCTTGCCGCCCGTCGCCGCCGCGGACGGAAATCACTGACTGTGTGACCGATTCGCTTCTGCTGGTTTGGCCCGCGCCGCTGCCTGCCAAAGTGCATCGATCAGCGGGCGGGTTTTTCCTTGCGCGTTTTATGGGCGGCACCTGATGCAGCGCCAATATCGGATCAGGAAAAACAGCCAGTTCCGCTATGTATACCGCAGGGGAAAAAGCACAGCGGGGAAATACATGGTGATGGTATACATTAAGTCGAACAGGCTGCAGGCAGGGTTTTCCGTCAGCAAAAAGGTGGGGAATGCCGTAACCCGCAACCGCGTCAAGCGCAGGATGCGGGAGCATTTCAGGCTGTCAATGGGCGGCGTCAGGAAGGGGAGCTATGTCTTTTCTGCGCGTCCTCAAGCCGCTGCCGCGGACTACCATGACTTGGCCCGGGATATGGATAGGTTGTTGAAACGGGCGGGCCTCACCGCCAGCGGGCAATGAAAAAGCTGATGCTGGCGCTGATTGGTTTCTATCGGCGTGCGGTATCGCCGCATCTGCCGCCTTCCTGCCGGTATACGCCCTCGTGCTCAGCGTATGCGCAGGAGGCTGTTGAACGGTTCGGTGCTGCCCGGGGCAGTTGGATGGCGCTGAAGCGCATCCTCAGGTGCCATCCGTTTCATCAGGGGGGATATGATCCCGTTCCGGAACCGCCGGAGTCAGCTATTAGGAGGGATTGAACAAAAGTGCAAGCGATTACCAACACGCTCAAAGCCGTGCTCGACTGGATATACACGATTATATCCAACTACGGCTGGTCCATCGTAATCTTCACCGTGCTCATGAAAGCAGCGCTGCTGCCGCTGGACATCAAGAGCAGACAGGGCATGCGTAAAATGCAGCGCATCCAGCCCGAACTCAACGCGCTGCAAAAGAAGTATGCCAACGACAAACAGAAGCTGCAGCAGAAACAGTCTGAGCTGATGCGCAAGGAGCGCTATAACCCGCTGTCGGGCTGCCTGCCCATGCTGATCCAAATGCCGATCCTGTTTGCTATGTTTGGCGCCATGCGTGCTATCGCCAATGAGCAGACTGTGGTACAGGTGTTTGAATACTTGTCGGGTACGGCGCCGGTGTATGAAGGATGGCTGTGGGTGCGGAACATCTGGTCGCCCGATTCGCTTTTTGCTACCATTGTGCCCAGTACAAACGCGCTTCAGATGATCTCCCACGATGTCTGGCAGCAGGTGTTCAGCAGCCTGTCCCCTGAAAAGGTGGAGCTGATCATGCAAAACTTAGCGGCGAAGGCACCCGAGCTTGCCGGTACGCTGGACTTTTCCTCGGCCGATGCGCTCCGTTCCATGCTGCCGCACATCATCAGCGTGCTGGGGAGCATGCCCGAATATGTCGAGATGCTAAAACCTGTACCGGGCTGGGCGAACCTGAATTTTTTCATCACATCGATCACGCTGTATATCCATTATAATGGCTATCTGATTCTGCCGGTACTGGCAGGCCTTACCCAAGTGCTCAACACCAAGCTCAACCCGCAGACATCCCAGCAGGCTGAAAATCAATCGGGTAGCCAGACATCGAGCATGACGGGATTTATGAAATACTTTTTTCCGCTGTTCTCCGTCTTCATTTGTTTGACAAGCAATGCGGGATTTGCCTTGTACTGGGTTGTCTCCAACATTGTCGCATCGCTTTCAAGCCTTGGCATCACGCGGTATTACGACAGGATAGACAAGCTGGCAGCGGAAAATAAAGGAGCGGTGTCCATTCAATGAAATCATATGAATCAAGCGGACGAAATGTAGAAGAAGCCATATCGGCAGGGCTCGATAAGATGGGCTTGAGCATTGGCGAGGTAACGGTCGATATCTTGGAGGAAGGCAGCAAGGGCCTGTTCGGGTTGTTCGGTAGCCGGCAGGCTGTTGTTCGGCTGACCGCCAAGGAACAGGAAGAGCCGCGCGCCATGCATGATATATTTGCCGATTCCCTCGCGGCGCCAGCCGACAGAAAACCGGCTCAGCCACCCAAAGCAAAGCAACAGAAAACACCTGAA
This sequence comes from Christensenellales bacterium, assembly GCA_050952845.1. GTDB lineage: Bacteria > Bacillota > Clostridia > Christensenellales > Aristaeellaceae > JAGVSV01. The sequence goes on along the minus strand of JBMNLP010000001.1, from coordinate 1,719,599 downwards.
AAAACGGCAAAAACCACACCTCCCTCAAAACAGCCCGATCAACCGCAGAGACAGGCAGCAGATGCAGCGCCCGAAGTTAAGAAGGAAAAGCCTGCCAGACAGTCACGCAAGAGAAAACCCAAGGCTCAAGCAAAGGAGAAACCGCTTGTAAAACCCGTTGTGCCGGCTCCTGCTGCTGAGCCGGGCACAGCAGCCGGTGAGGCGCAGGCATTTTTGCTGGAGCTGACCCGACTCATGGGCGTTGAAGTCAGCATCCATGTCATCACCGATGAGGAAGGCAACGTGCGCGCCAACATGGAGGGCGACACGCAGGGTATCCTGATAGGCAGGCGGGGCGAAACGCTCGATGCTATCCAGTATTTGACCAGCCTGCTCATTAACAAGGGCAAGGAGGGCTATACCCGCTTCACGCTGGACAGCGAAGGCTACCGCGCCAGGCGGGAAGATGTGCTGGTGCGTTTGGCTAACCGGATGGCTAACCGCGCGCAGAAAACAGGCCGCCGCACCACGCTGGAGCCCATGAACCCTTACGAGCGCCGCATCATTCACAGCGCGCTGCAGGCTCGCGAGGATGTGACCACCCATTCGGAAGGGGAGGAACCCAACCGCCATGTGGTGATCACCGTCAACAAGGGCGCTGTGAAGCAGGCGGCGCCGAAAACCGACGAGGATGCGACTGAATCCTCGTCTGAATCCTGAGTTGAAACTGAGTTAAAAACCTTGCTGAAAAGCGTTGACAACCTTCGGTGCGTTCGATATAATGCCGAAGGTTCGGAAATGGAGGAGTACCTTGCTGCTTGATTTGTCAAGCGCGCTGAAGAACCCGGGCGAGGAGATGCCTTTCACGCATCTGGAGCGCATCCCCCCGCAGGAAATCCTGGGAGAAACGGTCACCTATCCCGATCCCATCGAGCTGACGGGTATCATGCAGGCGTCAGAAGGGAAGATCAGGCTGACAGGTATGATGAAAGCCACAGCAAATGCCCATTGCGCAAACTGCCTGTCTCCTGTATGCTATCGGCAGATGCTGGTGTTTGACGAGGTGCTGATCAAAACCAGCGATGCGGAGCAGTTGCCGGACCAGGTTGACCGGGACGATCGGTTCGAGTACGCGGGTAGCACAGCCGACTTAGAGCACCTGACGCTGACCTACCTGCTGCTGGATCTGCCCATTCGCTTCCTTTGCAGAAAGGATTGCCGGGGCTTGCTGGATATACAAACCGGCAACGAGGACAGCCAGGTAGACCCGGATCACCCGTTTGCAGTGCTGAGCCAACTGTTGATCAAGAAAGAGAAGGAGTGAATGACCCATGGCAGTGCCAAAATATAAAGTATCGCGCGCGAGAGGCCGCAAAAGGCGGACACACTGGAAGCTGAACCTGCCCACGATCTCTGCATGCCCGCAGTGCAAGCAGATGAAGTTGTCGCACCACGTTTGTAAGCACTGTGGTTATTACAACGGCGTGCAGGTGATCACCATCGACGAGGACAGAAAACGGGCCTGATGCCCTTTTTCGCACCTCAGGTATTCTATCTCTTATAGCCCGGCGACGGAAGAGGAGTACGCGCAAAAACCCTTCAGAGAGGTGTTCCCTGGCTGGAAGAACACCGGGCCATCACCGCGGAAGGTCGCTTCTCAGGGCGGCGGGGGAAAGCCCGCCCGGGTACGCCCGTTAGCGCGCCATGAGGCGGCGTATACGCCGCGAAGCAAGGTGGTACCACGGGCAGCCCCGTCCTTTCACGGACGGGCATTTTTGTTTTATGGAGGATAAGATGAACCAGAGCCGGATGGAAAAGACATACAGCCCCCAGGCAATCGAGAAGGACATATACGAAGCCTGGGAGAACAGCGGCGCTTTCACGGCGCAGCGTGTGGCAGGAAAAAAGCCGTTCACCATCGTTATGCCGCCGCCCAACATCACAGGGCAGCTGCACATGGGCCACGCGCTGGACTGCGTGCTGCAGGATGCGCTGACCCGCTTTCACCGCATGCTGGGTGATCCAACGCTGTGGCTGCCGGGCACCGACCACGCGTCCATTGCCACCGAGGTGAAGATTGTTGAAAAGCTCGAAGCCGAAGGGCTGAGCAAGCAGGATGTAGGGCGGGAGGAGTTTTTGCGCCATGCCTGGGCCTGGAAGGAAGAATACGGCGGCAGGATCACCAGGCAGCTGCGCCGGCTGGGCGCCAGCTGCGACTGGCGCCGTGAACGCTTCACCATGGACGAGGGCTGCTCCAGAGCTGTACGCGAGATGTTCGTGCGGCTGTATGAGAAGGGGTTGATTTATCGCGGCGACCGGGTCATCAACTGGTGCCCGGTATGCGCCACTGCGCTGTCCGATGCCGAGGTAGAGTATGAGGAACAGCATGCGCACCTGTGGCACATCCGCTATCCGGCAGCGGACGGAGGACCCGGCGTGGTGGTGGCCACTACCCGGCCTGAGACCATGCTGGGCGACACGGCGGTTGCCGTAAACCCCGGCGACCAGCGGTATGCTGCCCTCGTTGGAAAAAACGTGGTGCTGCCGCTTAAGAATATTGAGATACCCGTCGTGGCGGACGACTATGTCGACATGGAGTTTGGCACCGGCGCTGTCAAGATTACCCCGGCCCATGACCCCAACGACTTTGAGGTGGCTAAGCGCCATAACCTCCCCATCCTGCGGGTTACCAATGACGACGGCAGCATGAACGAGCATGCAGGGGAAAGGTATCAGGGCTTGTCTTCGGCAGCTTGCCGGCAGCTGGTCGTGGAAGACCTGACTGCCCAGGGGCTGCTGGTTAAGGCAGAGCCCTACGACCATAACGTGGGCGTATGCTACCGGTGCAGCACAACGGTGGAGCCCCTGATCAGCCGGCAGTGGTTTGTCAGCATGGCACCGCTGGCGAAGCCGGCGATTGAAGCCGTACGAAACGGGGACACCGTCTTTATTCCCGAAAGGTTTGTCCGGACGTATTTTAACTGGATGGAGAACATCCGGGACTGGTGCATCAGCCGACAGCTGTGGTGGGGACACAGAATCCCCGCCTGGCACTGCGATGACTGTGATGAAATCACGGTGTTCAGGGTGGACCCCGATGCCTGCAGCTCCTGCGGAAGCAGCCGCATCAGGCAGGATGAGGATGTGCTGGACACCTGGTTTTCGTCCGCTCTGTGGCCTTTTTCCACGCTGGGATGGCCTGACGATACGGAGGACCTGCGCTATTTCTATCCGACCACCACGTTGGTCACAGGCTATGACATCATCTTCTTCTGGGTGGCGCGCATGATCTTCAGCGGCATTGAGGTGATGGGGGAAACGCCATTCAAGCATGTATTGATCCACGGCTTGGTGCGGGATGCGCAGGGACGCAAGATGTCCAAGTCGCTGAACAATGGCATCGACCCGCTGGATATTGTCGATGAGTTTGGTGCGGACGCCCTGCGCTTTTCGCTGTGCATGGGGGTGAGCCCCGGCGGCGACATGCGTTTTTCCAGTGAAAAGGCGGAATCTGCGCGCAACTTTGCCAATAAAATATGGAACGCCGCCCGCTTTGTGCTGATGAACCTGTCGGAGGATGGGGCGTCGTTGGACGGCTTGTCTCTACAGCTGTCCGACCAGTGGATTCTGACACGCTGCATGCACGCCGTGCAGGATATCACGGAGCATTTTCACAAGTGCGATCTGGGGCTGGCTGCCCAGAAGCTGTATGACTTTGCCTGGAGCGAGTTCTGCGACTGGTACATCGAGCTGGCCAAGAGCGATCTGTTTGACGGCACGCCCGACAGAAAGAGGACGGCGCAGGCCGTGCTGCGGTATGTACTCAGCGCGCTGCTTAAAATGCTGCACCCCTTTATGCCGTTTATCACCGAGGCGCTGTACGAAAACCTGCCGGGGAACGAAGGGAAATCCTGCATGCTGTCGGCATGGCCTGCTTTTGACAAAACCCTGGTGCATGAAAAGGGCGAAGCGCAGATGCAGGGCATCATGGAGGTGATCCGCGCTGTCAGAAACCTCAGGGCTGAATTAAAGGTACAGCCCGGACATAAGGCGCGGCTGATGCTGCGGCCGGAGGCGGGCTGGGAAGAAGTGCTTCGGGAAGCCGAACCGTTTTTCCTGCGCTTAGCCGGCGCGTCTTCGCTGACCATCGTATATGATACGGATGATCTGCCGCCCAAATTAGTGACTGCAGTCTGCCCGGCGGCCGAAGTGATGATTCCGCTGGGTGACCTGGTTGACCTGGACAAGGAGCGTGCCCGCCTGATAAAGGAGCGGGACAACACCGCTTCCGAAATCGCGCGGGCGCAGGGCAAGCTGGCGAACCAGGGCTTTTTGAACAAAGCGCCTGCTGCGCTGGTGGAAGCAGAAAGGGCCAAGTTAGAGGAGCTGGAGCGGATGCTCGTCAAACTGGACGAGCGCCTGGCTGGGCTTGCCGATTAACATGGTGTATTTCCACCTGCCCGTCATGCTGGAAGAAGCGATGCAGGCGCTGGACCCGCAGCCCGGTGGCTTGTTTGCAGACGGCACGCTGGGAGGTGGTGGACACAGCGAAGAAATCCTGAAGCGAATTGGCCCGGAAGGCCGGTTATATGGCATCGACAGGGATCGGGATGCTATAGAGGCTGCGTCGCAGCGGCTGGTGTCATATCCCGGCTTTACGCTGCTGCACGGCAACTTTCATGACATCAAATCGCTGCTTGGTGAGGACATCAAGCTGGATGGCGGGCTGCTGGACCTGGGCGTATCGTCGCACCAGCTGGATAGCGAGGAACGGGGGTTTTCCTACCATGACGATGCGCCGCTGGATATGCGCATGGACCGGTCACAGGGCATGACGGCAGCGGCGTGGCTAAACAGCGTCGATGTGCAGACGTTCACCCGGGCGCTGTATGACTATGCCGATGAAAAATGGGCTGCGCGCATCGCCGATGTGCTGCTGGAGAGGCGGGCTATCAAGCCGCTTCGTACAACGCACGACCTGGTGGACATCGTTGACCGCGCGATTCCAAAGAAGGTGCGCCTGAGGGATGAAGGCCACCCCGCCCGCCGGACCTTTCAGGCGGTACGCATTGCTGTGAATGACGAGATTGGCCCCCTCCGGCAGGCGCTGTTCGATTGGCTCGATTGTCTAAAGCCTGGTGGGAGGCTTTGCGTGATTACTTTTCATTCCATCGAGGACAGGGTGGTTAAACTGGCGTTCCGGGAAATGCAGAACCCCTGCATTTGTCCACCCAAGTTGCCCTTGTGCACCTGTGGTCGCAAGCGGATGGCGGTGGCGCTGCCAGGGGGGGCAATCAAACCATCTGCCGGGGAAGTGGCGCGCAATCCGCGTGCGCGCAGCGCCATACTGCGTGCTGTCCGAAAGGAGGGGGGCTGAGTGCTGTATGTCGTTGCTACCCCCATTGGCAACCTGGGCGACATGTCGCCTCGCGCAGTGGAGGTGCTGAAAGCCGTGGCGCTGATTGCTGCGGAGGATACGCGCGTGACGCGCCGGTTGACCAATTATTTTGGCATCACGACGCCGCTGATCAGCTGTCATGAGCACAATGAGTGGACGCGCAGCAGCCAGCTTGTGCAGAGGATGCAGGATGAAGGAATCGATATCGCCCTGGTTACAGACGCCGGTACGCCCGCTATATCCGATCCGGGTGCCAGGCTTGTCAGGGAAGCAAGCGAGGCGGGCATTGAGGTGGTGGCAGTACCCGGCCCCATGGCAGCGGCAGCTGCGCTGTCGGTTTCGGGTTTTGAAAATGGGGAGTTCACTTTCTTTGGCTTCCTGCCGCGGGGGAAGAAGGAGCTGACTGACAAACTCCGATCCATGGCAGGTACTGTGCAGACGGCAGTTGTTTACGAGTCGCCGCACAGGATATCGCTCTTGCTGCAGACGGTGGCTGAGGTGTTTCCCGGCTTGCCTGTCAGCGTTAGCAGCGAGCTGACCAAAAAGTTCGAAAAAACGCTGCGTGGCAGTGTGGAGGAAATCATCGCCATGATGGATGAGGATGCCTATGCGGGCAAGGGTGAGTATTGCGCAGTAATGGACCTTAGCGGCGTGCTTGCCGCTGCGGAAGAAGAGCCTGCGGTCAGCCTTGAGGCGCAGCTGTTTGACCTGCTGCTGCAGGGCATGCCGCTGCGCCTTGCTCAGGAAGCGCTGGTGCAGGCTGGACAAAAACGCAACGCTGTTTATGCAGCAGGCTTGCGCGTCCGGGCTATGCTGCGGCAGGATGGTGGTGATAATTAAAAAGTTTGGGAAATTTTTGTTTTGAGGCAGGAGGAAGCATTTTGACGTCGAAAGTATAGATGGCAGAAATTGTTTTTAATTATGTCAGCCAGCTGCCAGGCAGTAAGGACAGGAGGGTACGCTATGGACTTCAAGGAGCAAACACGCTTGCTCACACAAAAAAAGAATGCCCTGTACGAGGGCAAGACTTCATTGGCAGGGGAAGGAACAGCGCGCATTGGCGGTGCCCTGTTTGATGCAGGGTCTTTCATCGAATTGAATGCGATGGTGGACGAGGGCAACGCTGTTGCAGGCTATGGCTTGGTTGATGGCAGGCCTGCTTACCTGATTGCACAGGATCCTGACCTGTCAGGTGGTGCCATGTCGGCTGCTCAGGCGCAGAAAATGATCAAAGCGTTGGATAAAGCCAGCAACGCAGGCGTGCCTGTAGTATTCCTGCTCAATAGCCAGGGTGCTAAGGTGCTGGAAGGGCCGCAGGTTCTTTTAGCATATGCCGATGTGTTTACCCGCATGGCCAGGTTGTCGGGCATCTGCCCGCTGATCGCTGTGGTGGACGGCCCCTGTGTCGGCGCAGCAGCGCATTTTGCTTCCCTGTCCGATATCGTCATCGCAGTGGAAAGCTCGGCGGAGTTGCTGTCAGCGCCTGCCAGCGTGCTCAGCGCCGTACAGGGCGTCAGCAAGGATGGGAAAACTCTGGGTGGCGCCGCACAGGCTGCACAGCAGGGCGCTGTTTCGCTGACTGCTCCGGATACCGCGGCAGCTTTGAAGATCGTTCAGGCGTTGGTCGGCCTGCTGCCGTCCTCTTCGGGCTGCAACGCCCCATTCCAGGAAGGCGACGATCTGAACCGTTTGCTCACCGATGCTCAGGCGGCCAGCGGCGCGCTGCTATTGGAAGCCGTGGCCGATGCCGGTTCGGTTGTGTGGCTGTATCAAGCCTATGCTGCCGGCTGTCATACGGCGCTGGCGCGGGTGGGCGGCAGGCCTTGCGGCATCGTTAGCACAGAGTTTACGGTGGACGGCGGACGGCTGGACGCCAAAGCCTGTGATAAAATTGCGCGCTTTGTGCGCTTTTGTGACTGCTTTGATCTCCCTGTCATCACGCTGATTGATTCCGAGGGCTTGGCTGTGCCGCCTGCGGACAAGCAGGGCTGGCTGATGCGCGCGTCCAGCGACATGCTGTACACCTATGCCGATGCCGACTGCCCGAAGTTAGCTGTTATCACCGGCAATGCTGTGGGCACTGCCTTTGTTGCATTTGCAGGCAGCGCGGTGGCTGACGTTTGCTATGCATGGCCCGGCAGCCTGATATCGCCGCTTACAAAAGAAGCTGCCGTGCAGACATTCGAAGCCGGTCAGCTCAAAACCAGGGACCGCGATACGCTGGAAAAGGAATACAGCGACAAAGCTGACGGTATGAATGCAGCCCGTGCCGGCATCGTTGACGAGGTGATCGCCCCTGCGCAGACGCGCAAGTATCTGATCGCGGCGATGGAAATGCTGGCGGCGGAATGACGGCTGAGCAGCAGGAGGAAATGAACACATGGATGTATTAATTGAAGGGTTGGCTGTAACGCTTGTCGGCATGATCGTCGTGTTTGCGGGGCTGATCTTGCTGATTTTTGTGGTCAACTTGCTCAAAACCGGTACCAATAAAAAAGAGCCGGAAATTGCAGAACCCGTGCAGATTTCGCCGGCGGTGGTCCCACCGCCTGCCCCTGCAGCCCAGACGGCTGTGGATGGCGTGCAGGATACCTCGCTGGTGATTGCCATTATGGCTGCGATCGCCATGGTATGGCAGGAGCCGCAGGGCTTTATTGTCCGCAGGATCCGCCGCGTTTAGCGGCTTGGAACCATCATAATTATTTAGCAACGAAAGGGGAACTCTCATGCGCAAATTCAACATAACGGTTAACGGAGCAACATACCAGGTCGAAATCGAAGAGGTTGGTGCCTTTGCAGCACCGGCTCCTCAGGCGGTGCCGCAAGTGGCAGCCACACCCGCGCCTCAGGCGACGCCCGTACAGGCGGCTGCGCCGGCTCCAGCTCCGGCTCCGGCTCCTGCGACACCCGCAGCCCCGGTAGCAGGCGGCCAGCAGATCAAATGCCCCATGCCGGGCACCATTCTGGATATCCCTGTCGCCCAGGGGGCATCTGTCAAAAAGGGCGATATCCTGATGATCCTGGAAGCTATGAAAATGGAAAACGAAATTCTCTCGCCCGCGGATGGCGTGGTTGCCCAGATCGCGGTTCAGCGCGGTGCGTCGGTCAACTCCGGCGATTTGCTGGCGGTTATCAAATAAACATCGAAAGGATTTGGAATGGATATAGCAAAAGCCCTACAGGGACTGGCCGAAGATTCTGCCATATCCGGCCTGATACAGTCACCCCAAACGCTGATCATGTATGTGATCGCGTGTACGCTGATTTACCTGGCGATTGTCAAGGAATACGAGCCGTTGCTGCTGTTGCCGATCGCCTTTGGCATGTTGATAGCCAACATTCCCTTCGCCGGTCTGATGGACGGGCCGACCCTGTCCTTCTACCTGGATGCCACCCACAATGGGCGGGTGGGCACACCAATGATCCTGTCGGCTGAGTTGCTCAACACGCTGCGAGCCAACCCCGAGTTTGCCGGTGCTGCCCTGCAGGAAGGGATGACGGTGTACCAGTATACCGAGGCTGGCGGCCTGCTGTACTACCTGTACCAGGGTGTCAAGCTGGGCATCTACCCGCCGCTGATTTTCATGGGTGTCGGCGCGATGACGGACTTTGGGCCCCTGATCGCCAACCCCAAATCCCTGCTGCTGGGCGCTGCCGCGCAGCTGGGCATATTTGCGACGTTCATCGGCGCCAGGCTGCTGGGTTTCACACCGCAGGAAGCGTCATCCATTGGCATCATCGGCGGCGCGGATGGCCCCACCGCACTGTATCTGACCTCCAAGTTAGCTCCCCACCTGCTGGGGCCCATCGCCGTGGCTGCTTACAGCTACATGGCGCTGGTGCCGGTGATTCAGCCGCCCATCATGAAAGCGCTGACCACCAAGAAGGAGCGGATGATCGTCATGGAGCAGCTGCGCCCGGTGTCCAAGCGCGAGAAGATTATGTTCCCCATCGCCGTCACACTGGTAGTTTCGCTGCTGTTGCCATCAGCTACGCCGCTGGTGGGTATGCTGATGCTGGGCAACCTGTTCCGGGAAGCTTTAGTGGTGGACCGGCTTAGCAAGACTGCTCAGAACGAGCTGATGAACATCGTTACCATCTTCCTCGGTGTTACTGTGGGTGCCACAGCTTCTGCCGAAACCTTCCTGAGCCCGCAGACCATCAAAATCATGGTCATGGGCGTTGTAGCCTTCAGCATGGGCACGGCAGGCGGCGTGCTGCTGGGCAAGGTGATGTGCAAGCTGTCCGGCGGCAAGATCAACCCGCTGATTGGTTCTGCCGGTGTTTCGGCGGTGCCCATGGCTGCGCGTGTTTCTCAGGTTGTCGGTCAGAAGGAAAATCCGGGCAACTTCCTGTTGATGCATGCTATGGGGCCCAATGTAGCCGGTGTTATCGGCTCTGCGATTGCTGCCGGCATGCTGTTGAGCATGTTTGGCTGATACTGATATGACCGTACGATAAAAGGAGGTTGCCATATGGCGAAAGTCCTGATTACTGATACCATCCTGCGCGATGCGCACCAGTCCCAGGCGGCGACGCGCATGCGGCTGGATGAAATGCTGCCGGCTTGCGAAATCCTGGATAAAATCGGCTATTTTTCCCTGGAGATGTGGGGCGGAGCGACGTTCGATTCCTGCCTGCGCTTTCTGAATGAGGACCCGTGGGACCGCCTGCGCCAGCTGCGCAAGGCGCTGCCCAATACCAAGCTGCAGATGTTGCTGCGTGGCCAGAACATCCTGGGCTACAAGCACTACGCCGATGACGTGGTCGACTACTTTGTAAAAAAGTCCATCGACAACGGCATCGACATCATCCGCACATTCGACGCGCTCAACGACCTGCGCAACATGGAAACCGCTGTCAAGGCGACCAAGCAATACAACGGCACTGCCGAGGTGTCGATGAGCTATACCATTTCCCCTGTGCATACTGAGGAATACTTCGTCGGCCTCGCCAAGCGGATTGAAGATATGGGTGCTGACCTGGTTTGCATCAAGGACATGGCGAACCTTCTGCTGCCCTATCCGGCTTACTCGCTGGTGAAAAAGCTCAAGGAGTCGGTCAAGGTGCCCATCGTGCTGCATACGCATAATACCACGGGTACCGGCGACATGACGCTGCTGAAAGCCATTGAGGCGGGTGTCGATATCGTGGATACCGCATTGTCACCCCTGGGCAGCGGCACGTCGCAGCCGGCTACCGAATCGCTGGTGGCTACGCTAAAGGGCACCGAGTACGACACCGGGCTGGATCTGGAGCTGTTGAGCCAGGCAGCCGAGATGTTCCGCCCTGTGGCAAGGCGTTTGACTGAGGAAGGATGGCGCAACCCCGGCGTGATGGCTGTAGACGCCAACACGCTGCGTTACCAGGTACCCGGCGGCATGCTGTCCAACCTGATCGGTCAGCTGCGCCAGGCAAACCAGATGGACAAGTACTACCAGGTGCTGGCAGAAATCCCCTACGTCCGAGAGGACTTTGGCTATCCGCCCCTGGTGACGCCTACCAGCCAGATCGTTGGCACCCAGGCCGTCATGAACGTCATCAGCGGCGAGCGGTACAAAATGGTGCCCAACGAGAGCAAGGCGTTGCTGCGCGGCGAATACGGCAAGCTGCCCGCGCCCGTCAACGAGAAGGTGCGCAAGCAGATTTTAGGCGATACCCCTATCATTGAGCATCGCCCTGCCGATGACCTGAAGCCGGAGCTGGAAACCTACCGCAGCGAGATCAGCGAGTATATCCAGCAGGATGAAGACGTCCTCAGCTACGCGCTGTTCCCGCAGGTGGCGCTGAAATTCTTCCAAACCCGACAGGCGAAGGAGTTAAAGGCTGATCCGACGCTGTTTGACGAAAAAACTGGCGTAATGCCTGTATAATTCCTGCAATGAAAAGCCCGGGCACCCCGGGCTTTTTCATGCAATGCGTTGCGAAGGATGCCTGTTTGTGATACTATCGATATATGAATAATCTTTGATGGCTGGGCGTTGCCCTGCGATCAAACAAGATGGAGGTACACATGGAACGGTTTACATGGAAGGCGCGGGTGTTGCCCGGCAAGCTGCCGGAGTATATCAAGCGGCATGACGAGATTTGGCCCGAGATGACACAGCTTCTGAACGAAGCAGGTGTTCGCAACTATACGATATGGACCGACGGCGAAACGCTGTTTGGCTACTATGAATGCGACAGCATCGCCGAGGCGGCTGCCAAGCAGGCGGGCAGCTCCATTGTCGACCGCTGGAACGAGTATATGAAGGATGTCATGGTCATGGAGTTTGATCCCGAGACCGGCACATCGGTGCAGTTGAAACAGGTGTTTTACCATCCGGGCGAACAGGCGGACGAATAATGCCGCGCAGGTGATGGCGGGCAATGGAGGAAATATGGATTTTTTAACAGAACACCGTGACCGGCTGGCGTCGTTTGCGGATTTTTCAGGCAAGCTCGGCGCCAGGGCTGATTATGTCCAGGGCGGTGGCGGAAATACGTCGGTCAAGCTGGCCGGCGGGCTGATGGCGATCAAAGCATCGGGTTTCTGCCTTAGCGACATCAAGCCGGACAAGGCATACGCCGTGCTGAACAGCGATGCGCTGCGGGTGTTTTATCTGGATACCGACCCGGAAACCCTGGACGATGTGGAGGCTGCAGGATCATCGGCTGCCAAGGCAGCTGTTCGTGAAGTGGCAGGGGTGGAAACGCTGCGCCCCTCGGTGGAGGCAGGCTTTCATTCCATTCTGGACGGGTTTGTCGCACATACGCACAGCGTGTACGGTAACCTGGCGGCTTGCAGTCAGGAGGCTGATGCGATTCTCAAGAGTGCGCTTTCCGGTGCCGGTTATGGCTATGCGCTGATTCCCTATGTCGATCCGGGCGCCAGGCTGACATTTGCTATACGCGATGCGCTGCGTGAAGCTGAGCGGCGCACGGGCAGCAGGCCCAAGCTGCTCTTGCTTCAAAACCACGGTATCGTCGCCCATGATGATGACATGGACGAATGCCTGCGTATTCACGAGGACGCCAACCTGCGCATTGCGGCGCATTTCGATATATCAGCTGAAGAATTCCCCGAGCCCCGGGTTAAGGCGGCGGGGGAGGGCGCGTTTATGTCGGATACGCCATGGCTTGCGCCCCGGCTGAAGGGCGACGACTATCCGGATGAGCTGCTGTTGCAGTCGCCGCTCTATCCGGATCAGATGGTGTTCTTCCAGGGTAATCTGGGTGAAAAAGCGGTGATCAACCGCCAAACCGGGCAGGTGCTGTATAACCTGCCGGAGAAAACCTCACTGACACTGGAAGAGACGCTGTGTGCAGTGGTCTTTATCATGGAAACCATTGCGCGCAAAGGCTACCGCCTGTCCGTGATGGGCGATGCGGCGCGGCGTTTCATAGATGGCTGGGAGAGTGAAAAGTACAGGAAGTCACTCGCTGAGAAGGCGACGTAACGATATGATATTGGCAAAAGCGGGAGGTAGCGTGCAGTGATTGATATGAGCAAGTGGGAAGCAATCGCCGCTGAAAATGTAATCAGGCGGCTTCAGGATGCGCCAGGCAGGCTGTCCGGGAAAATCAGCGTGGTGACGGGCAGCGCGCAGGGGTTTGGCAAGGGCATTGCCGAAGCGTTGCATCGGGAAGGCGCCCGGGTGGTGATCGCCGACTTGAATGAGCCGTTAGCCAAAGAGGTGGCGGCAGCGCTGGGACCGCGCGCGGCAGCGGTTCGTGTGAATGTAGCGGACGAGCAGAGCGTTGCCGATATGATCGCCTTCACCGTGGATACGTTTGGCGGTTTGGATCTGTTTGTATCCAATGCCGGCGTGCTCCGGGCAGGCGGGCTGGATGAAATGGAGAAGAAGGACTTTGAATTTGTCACCAGCGTGAACTACACGGCTTTCTTTACATGCACGCGATATGCCAGCCGTATCATGAAAGCCCAGCACCAGGCTGACCCTGCCTGGATGGGCGACATCATCGAAATCAACAGCAAGAGCGGCCTGGAGGGCAGCAATAAAAACTTTGCCTATGCCGGCAGCAAATTCGGCGGCATTGGCCTGGTGCAGAGTTTTGCGATGGAGCTGATGCCCTTTGGCATCAAAGTGAACGCCATCTGCCCGGGCAACTACTACGATGGTCCGCTGTGGTCGGACCCGGAGAAGGGCTTGTTTGTGCAGTACCTGAAGGCTGGGAAGGTACCGGGCGCCAAAACTGTGGAGGATGTCAGGCAGTCTTACCTGTCCAAAACATTGATTCCGCGCGGTTGCCTGCCCGAGGATGTCGCCAAGGCTGTGTTCTATGCAGTGGAGCAAACCTATGAAACAGGCCAGGCAATCCCGGTGACGGGAGGGCAGGTGATGATGCGATGATCGATCTCGATCTGTTGGCGCGGCTGAACGCGCCCAAGCGCGCGGACAGGCTGGCTGCGTTGTCGGAAGCGTTGAAAGACGCGCAGTTTCCGCAAGAAAACCCGCGCTATATCAACAACCATATTCACACAACCTATTCGTTTTCGCCCTATTCGCCGACGGCAGCGGTGTTTGCCGCCCGTAGCGAAGGTTTGTGTACTGCCGGCATTGTCGATCATGACAGCATTGGCGGCGCGATGGAGTTTGTGGCTGCCGGCAAGGCAATCGGCATGCCGGTGACCATTGGCATCGAAACCCGCGTATCCATGGCGGGCACGCCGTTTGAAGGCAGGCGCACCAACAACCCTGACCAGGATGGGGTCAGCTACATGGTGTTGCACGCAGTACCGCATAAAAACGTTGATCGCGTGCAGGCTTATTTTGCGCCGCTGCGTGCGCATCGGAACGTGCGCAACCGCGCCATGGTAGATGCTATCAATCGACTGACGGACGCCGGGCTCGATTTTGACGCTGATGTGCTGCCATTGTCCATGGCGCATGATGGCGGCAGCGTAACCGAGCGTCATCTGATGCAGGCGCTGGTGCGCAAACAGCATCCCGGACTTCCCATGCTGGAGGAATACGACAGAATTGGCGCCCTGAAGAAGGATTTTATCCCTAAGGTGTACATCGACGCGACGGACGAGTGCCCGAAATTGACTGAATATATTGCGTTCTGTCAAGAAGTTGGCGGCATCCTGGCATACCCTTACCTTGGCGACGTTACCAAGTCAGTTACCGGCGATAAACGGACGCAGACCTTTGAGGACGCTTACCTGGACGAGCTGTTTGATATGCTGAGGGATGCCGGGATTAAGGCTATCACCTATATGCCTACCAGAAACACGCCTGAGCAGCTGGACCGCGTCCGGGCTTTGTGTGACCGCTACGGCATGATGCAGATCAGCGGGGAGGACATCAATTCACCCCGGCAGAGCTTTGTGATCGAAAAGATGAAGGACGAAAAGTTTTCCAACCTGATAGACAGCACCTGGAACTTGATTAAACATGAAAATGGAGGAATGTTGCCATGAAAACCATGAAAACAAAAGCAGTACGCCTGTACGGCAAGAATGACCTGCGCCTGGAGGAGTTTGAGCTGGCGCCGTTTAACGACGACAGCGTGATTTGTGAAGTCATTAACGACAGCTTGTGCATGAGCACCTATAAAGCTGCCATCCAGGGCGCCAGCCATGTTCGTGTGCCCGATGACGTGGCGGAAAATCCTGTGATAGCCGGCCATGAGTTCTGTGGGCGCATTGTGCACGTGGGCAAGAACTGGCAGCATAAGTTCAAGGTGGGGGATGGATTTGTCATCCAGCCTGCGCATTCCTACCAGGGCTCCATCCAGGCGCCTGGTTATTCCTACAGGGAGTGCGGAGGCAACGCCACCTATGTGAGCATCCCCTGGGAAATCTTAGAGATGGATTGCCTGATTCCCTACGATTCTGACGTCTACTTCCTGGGTTCGCTGACAGAGCCCCTCAGCTGCGTGATCGGTACTTTCCATGCCATGTACCACACCAGGGACGGCGAATATGTGCATGATATGGGCATTGTGGAAGGCGGCAACCTGGCGCTGCTGGCGTCGGTTGGTCCCATGGGGCTGGCGGCGCTGGACTATGCGCTGCACTGCGACAGAAAGCCGGGGTTGCTGGTTGTCACGGACATCGACGAAGCGCGGTTGCAGCGGGCGGCTTCCATCTATACGGTGGAGCATGCCAGGGAGCAGGGGATTGAGCTGCATTACGTCAACACCAAAGACCTGGAAGATCCGGCGGCAACGCTGCGCGAGCTGACGGGCGGCAAAGGCTACGACGATGTGATTTGTTTTGCACCCGTACGCTCGTTGGTCGAACAGGCTGACGCCATCTTAGGCGTGGATGGCTGCCTGAACTTCTTTGCAGGCCCCTCCGACCAGAAGTTTTCTGCGTCCATGAATTTCTTCAACGTGCATTACAAGCGCACGCATGTGACAGCCACGTCGCATGGCAACACCGATGATATGCGTGAAGCCATTAAAATGATGGGCGAAGGCAGGCTGAACCCCGCTGCCATGGTGACGCACATCGGCGGGCTGGATTGTGCTGCGGAAACCACCTTAAAATTGCCTGAGCTGCCGGGCGGCAAAAAGCTGATCTATACGCACCTGAGCCTGCCGCTGACAGCCATTGACGATTTTGAGGAACTGGGCAAGACCGACCCCATGTTCCGTGAGCTGGACCTGCTGGTTAAAAAGCACAATGGTCTTTGGAACGGCGAGGCTGAAAAACTGCTGCTCAAGATGGGCAAACCCATCGGATAAGGCTCCATAAGCCTTGAACAATACTTATATTGCTAAGATCGGATAACGAAGGAGGCGACTGTATGGCAAGCCCTATCGTACTGCCCCGCCAGGGTCAGTCAGTGGAAAGCTGCATTATTACGGAATGGAAAAAGGCTGTCGGCGATGAGGTAAAAGCAGGCGATGTCCTGTTTACCTACGAAACCGACAAGGCAACTTTTGATGAAACGGCTAAGGAGGACGGCACGCTGCTGGCTGTGTTCTTCCAGGCAGATGATGACGTGCCCGTGCTGACCACGGTGGGCGTCATCGGCAAGCCGGGCGAAGATATATCGTCTTTCAGCCCTGCTGCAGCCGGGAAGGCGCCCGCAGCACCGGCGGCGACCGAGGAAAAAATCGTCGCAGCTGCGCCGGAAAAGACTGTTTCTGCCGCCACGGTGGTAACCGGCGTATCGCCGCGGGCGCGTGCGGCGGCGCATCGTTTGGGTGTTGATTTGTCGCTTGCCCAGCCTTCCGGACCCAAAGGCCGCATCATCGAACGCGATGTGCTGGCAGCCAGGGCGGTACAGCCGGCGCCGGCGGCAGAGGCAGCTGCGCCTGCTGTTGCGCCGGCATCTGCAATGACAGCGCCTGCAGCTGATGCCTATACCGACATCAAGCTGTCCAACGTGCGGCGCCTGATTGGCAAGGCCATGCACCAAAGCCTGGCGCAGGCTGCGCAGCTGACACACCACGCTACCTTTGATGCCACACAGGTGAATCAGCTGCGTGCCAGGCTGAAAGCTGCTCCGAAGGAGTTGAACCTGCCCCGCATCACGGTAACCGACCTGATCTTGTTCGCGCTGTCCCGTGTGCTGGGGCGGCATCCGGATATGAACGCCCACTACCTGGATGACCATATCCGCCAGTTCCACCATGCGCACATCGGCGTGGCGGTGGATACGCCGCGGGGACTGCTGGTGCCGACGCTGTTTGATGCCGACACCAAATCTTTGAGCGCCATTGCCGAGGCGTCGGCTACCATCATCGACGCCGCGCTGAAGGGCAGCATCAACCCCGACCTGCTGACTGGCGGCACCATTACGGTGACCAACCTGGGCACGCTGGGCACGGAGTTTTTCACGCCCATCATCAATCCGCCGCAGGTTGCCATCTTGGGCGTGGGCAACATGGTGGAGCGCGTGCGCACAGTGGATGGGCAGATCACAGTGTATCCTGCCGTTGGCCTCTCCCTTACCTACGACCACAGGGCGGTAGATGGTGCGCCGGCATCGCGCTTCCTGAAGGATTTGATTATAGCGCTTGAAAACATCCAGGTCCTGCTGGCGAACTAAGGAGACATACATGATATACGATATATTAATACTTGGCGGCGGCCCTGCCGGCTATCTGGCAGCTGAGCGCGCCGGCAAGGCGGGGTTGAATACCGCGTTGGTAGAGATGCGTTCCCTGGGCGGGGTATGCCTGAACGAAGGTTGCATCCCCACCAAGACGCTGCTGTACAGCGCTAAGCTGTATGACGGCGTTGCCCATGGTGAAAAGTACGGCGTGACAGCGGAGAACTTGTCCATCGACCATGCCGCTGTGGTGCGCCGCAAGGACAAGGTGGTCAAAAGCCTTGTTGCAGGCGTTAAAGCCCAGATGAGAGCCAGCAAGGTGACTGTCTTCAGCGAACGGGGTGTCATCCGGGGTAGAACGGAAGAAGGCTTCGTTGTAGAAGCAGGTAAGGATACGATTATTGGAAAGAAACTGTTGATTGCCACCGGGTCATCGCCGGCTATTCCACCCATTCCCGGTGTCAGGGAAGGGCTGGAAAGCGGCTTTGTATTGACAAACCGCGAAATCCTCGATCTGACTGAAAAACCTGAGACGCTGTGCATAATAGGCGGCGGTGTGATCGGCCTGGAATTTGCCAGCTATTTTACCTCCATCGGCGCCAAGGTAACGGTGGTGGAGATGCTCGACCATATCGCCGGCGATACGGACCAGGACCTGGTGCAGGTGCTGATGGCGGACTATGCCAAGCGCGGCGTGACTTTTGAACTGAACGCCAGGGTGACAGCTGTCGATGCCGATGGTGTTCGCTTCCAGCGGGAAGGCAAGGAAACCGTGGTGAAGGCAGACAAGGTGCTGCTGTCCATTGGCAGGCGCGCCAACACAGCCGATATCGGGCTGGAAGCGCTGGGGGTGTATACCGAGCGCGGCGCGGTGGTTACCGACAGCAGGATGCGCACCAACATTCCCGATGTGTACGCAGCAGGCGATGTCAATGGCAAGCTGATGCTGGCGCATAAGGCATACCGAGAAGCCGAGGTTGCTGTCAACAACATGCTGGGCCAGCATGACATCATGCGGTATGATGCCATTCCGTCGGTACTGTACACCAACCCGGAGATCGCCTCCGTTGGCGAAACTGAAGCCTCTGCCACAGCCAAGGGTTATCCTTTTAAAACCGTCAGGCTGCCCATGCAGTATTCCGGCCGCTATCAGGCTGAAAACGAGGGCGGCCGCGGCATCATGAAGCTGCTGGTACACCAGCATACCAACCGGGTATTGGGCATGCACGTCATTGGCAACTATGCGTCGGAGTTTATCATAGCCGCTGTATCCTATATGGAGCTGGGCGTTACGCTGGAAGAAATCAAGAAAATCGTGTTCCCTCATCCCACCGTCAGCGAAATCATTCGCGAAGCGGTGTTTCAGTACGAGCAGTAAAAGGAGTGATATTTTATGAGCAAACAGCTGCCGATTGATCCCAAGACTGTCCGCGCAAAGGGCAAGGTGACCTTTCCGGACATCCCCGTCAACGTGTACCAAAAAACCGTCAAGGATGAGCTGGAGAACTACACAAAGCATGAGTTTATGACGATATACCGCGACATGCTGTATATCCGCGAGTTCGAAACCATGCTCAACAGCATCAAGACCAAAAGCGAGTACAACGGCGTGCCTTACACGCATCCCGGTCCTGCACACTTGGGCATCGGCCAGGAAGCTGCCTATGTTGGCGCTGCTTACCTGCTGACGCTGGATGACTATACCTTTGGATCGCACCGCAGCCACGGCGAAATCCTGGCGAAGGGCTTGCGCAGCATTGAAATTCTGGAAGATAGCAAGCTGCTGGACATCATGGAAAATTTTTTTGATGGAAAAACATACCGCGTCGCCAAAGATGACAAGCAGGATGTCAAGCAAAACGGCATCAATTTCCTGCTCTATGGCATGATGTGCGAGACATTCGCCCGGGAGAACGGGTTCAATAAAGGCCTGGGCGGTTCGATGCATGCGTTTTTCACGCCGTTTGGCATATACCCCAACAACGCCATCGTTGGCGGCAGCGGTTCCATCGCCCCTGGCGCGGCGCTGTATAAGCTGTGCAACGACAAGCCCGGCGTGGTTATTTGCAACATTGGCGACGGTTCCATGGCTTGTGGTCCGGTTTGGGAAGGCTTGATGATGTCCACGATGGATCAGGTCAAGACGCTGTGGGAAGGTCAGCATGCAGGCGGTGTGCCGCTGATATACAACATCAACAACAACTTCTACGGCATGGGCGGCCAAACGGCTGGTGAAACCATGGGCATGGGTGTGATCGCGCGCATTGCAGCGGGTGTGGCGCCCAACGCGCTGCATGCCGAGCGTGTGGACGGTTATAATCCCCTGGCTGTGATCGACGCGTACAGGCGCAAGCTGCCGGTCGCCAAGAAGGAAGGCCCGGTTTTCTTGGATGTCATCACCTACAGGTTCAGCGGCCATTCGCCGTCCGACTCCAGCAGTTACCGCACCAGAGAAGAAATCGAAGCCTGGGAGCAGGAGGACAGCATTGAGCACTTTGCCCGGGAGATGATGGAAGCCGGTGTCGCCACCAGGGAGGAGTTGGATGCCGTTGTGGCCAAAGTCCGCGATGACATCACTAGAAACTTGAAGCTGGCGATCGACGATACCATTTCGCCGCATGCGCCGGTGCTGGGGAGCAACCCCAACTATATCTCTGACCTGATGTTCTCAAACGGCCACGTGCGTGCCTTTGACGAAGGACGGACGCCCGATGTGCTGCTGCCCATTGAGGAATGCCCGCGCATGCAGCAGATTGCCAGGAAGGAACGCTTCCATTTGGATGCGGAAGGCAAGCCTGTGTCGAAGAACCGGCTGTATCAGCTGCGTGACGCCATCGCTGAGCCCATCATCAACAAGTTTTACGAGGATCCGACCTTGGTATCCTTTGGCGAAGATGTCCGCGACTGGGGCGGCGCGTTCGCTGTGTATCGCGGCATGACGGAAGCCATTCCCTACCATCGGCTGTTTAACACACCGATATCGGAAGCGGGCATCGTGGGCGCCGCGGTGGGCTATGCGATGTCAGGTGGCCGCGCCATCGCCGAGCTGATGTATATGGACTTCCTGGGCCGCTGCGGCGACGAGGTGTTCAACCAGTTGAGCAAGTGGCAGTCTATGAGCGCGGGCATGCTGAAGATGCCTGTTGTGCTGCGCATGAGCGTGGGCAGCAAATATGGCGCTCAGCACTCCCAGGACTGGTCGGCGCTGGCAGCGCATATTCCGGGGCTGAAAATCGTGTTCCCGGCGACGCCCTATGACGCCAAGGGGCTGATGCAGGCGGCTCTGAACGGCACTGACCCGGTGTTGTTCCTGGAAAGCCAGCGCATATACGATGTGGGCGAGCAATTCCATGCCGGCGGTGTGCCGCAGGAGGAGTATGAGATAGCCATTGGCGAGCCGGATGTCAAGGTGGCTGGCAGCGACCTGACCATTCTGTCCATCGGCGCCACTCTTTACCGTGTACTGCCGGCTGTCCAGACGCTCAAAGAAAAATATAACCTCTCTACCGAGGTGATTGACGCGCGCAGCATCGTGCCGTTCAACTACGCGCCGGTTATCGAATCGGTAAAAAAGACCGGGCGGATCATCATCACAGGCGATGCCTGCGAACGCAACAGCGTCATGCGACAGATGGCTTCTGTCATCACGGAGCTGGCTTTCGATTACCTGGATGCACCGCCCGTGGTGGTGGGGGCGAAGAACTGGATCACCCCCGCGCATGAAATGGAAACGGCATTTTTCCCGCAACCAAGCTGGATTGTTGATGCCGTGCACGAACGGCTGTTGCCGCTGGAAGGCCATGTCACCATACATAATTTCACCGAGGTTGAGCAGATCAGGGAGAACAAATACGGCGTATGACGGATGGATGGCTGTTGGAAAGCGCGGCGTATGATCCTGCGCTGAACTTAGCTGTTGAAGAATCGCTTTTGCTGGGAGGGGTGCCAAACCCCTCCCTGTACTTATGGCAAAACAGCCACACCGTGGTGATTGGCCGCGGGCAGAACGCCTGGAAAGAATGCCGCACAGCGTTGCTTACTGAGGAAGGCGGCACACTGGTGCGACGCTCCACCGGCGGTGGGGCAGTATACCACGACATGGGCAACCTGAACTTTTCATTCGTTATGCCGAAGCACCTGTACGATGTGCCCCGGCAACTGGACGTCATTCGCCGTGCCGTTGCTGCTTTCGGCATCCACACCGAGCGTTCGGGCAGAAATGATATTGTCATCACCGCCACAGGCGGCAAGTTCTCCGGCAATGCCTTCAGGGTGACGGGCGACACGGCGCTGCATCATGGCACGCTGCTGTACGCAGTGGATATGGATCGGCTGGGGCGCTACCTGGCGCCGTCAAAGCAAAAAATGCAGGCTAAAGGCGTGGGCAGCGTGCGTGCCAGGGTGGACAACTTGGTGAACCACGCGCCCGGCATGACCATCGCCCAGCTGAAGCAGGTGCTCTATGAAGCTTTTAAAGCCGAATATGGTGGCGGTATGCCTGTTGACTGGCAGGAGAACCTAGATACCGGCACCGTGGAGCAGCTCAGGGAAAAGTATGCTTCCTG
Organism: Christensenellales bacterium; assembly: GCA_050952845.1. Taxonomy (GTDB): domain Bacteria; phylum Bacillota; class Clostridia; order Christensenellales; family Aristaeellaceae; genus JAGVSV01. Next base: position 1,697,643 of record JBMNLP010000001.1, on the reverse strand, counting down.
GGATTGGACCTATGGCCGCACACCGCGGTTTGACATCCTGCTGACGCATCGGTTTCTCTGGGGCGAGGTAGAGCTGATGCTGTCCCTGCGCCAGGGGCGCGTGCATGGTGTGCAGTGCTTCTCGGATGCCATGGACGCAGACCTGACAGACCGCCTGACGGCTGCATTGGAAGGATGTGTATTCTCACCGCAAAGTCTGTCTGACAGGCTGTCGGAAAGCGGTTTTTCTGAGGACCGCGACATCGCTGCCTGGATACGGGCGCAGGAGTTTTAGAGCAAATTGCACAATGCGCACAAGGCTGTGCGCATTGTTAAAATATGTTAAGAACTGTTAGTTTTGTAAGTTCAGCGCTTCATCATATGCAGCAGCTAACTGGGGGTCGCCGAGGTCGCCGAACTCATAGTAGTTGTTGGCTTCGCTGTCTGACATCGTTACTTCAACGTCGGGGGTAACGCCCACTTCGTGTACCTGGTTGCCTTTGGGGGAGAAGTATTGGGCGTTGGTAAACTGGAAGCCTGATTCGCCGTTGCTCAGGCTGACCACATACTGTGTGACGCCTTTGCCGAATGTCTTGGTACCGACAACGGTGGCACGGCCATGATCCTTCATGGCGGCGGTGAATATTTCCGATGTGGAGGCGGAGTGCTCGTTCACCAATACGACCAGAGGAATATCGGTTTTTCCTTTTGTCATGTAGGTTTTATTCTGCTGGCCTGAACGATCCTCCGTGTAGAATAACAGTTCACTGTCAAAGAATAAATCTGCGATGGCAATGCCGTCGGCAACCCAGCCGCCAGGGTTGTCCCGCAGGTCGATGATCAGGGATTGGATGTCCTGATTGAGCAGGTCCTGCAGGGCTTTTTCAAATTCCGGGGCACAGTCGCCCGCGAAGTCGTACAGCATGATATAGCCCACGTTGTCCTCAAGCACCATGGACTCCAGCCTGTTGACAATAATCTCTGCTTTGATGAGGTCAAAGGCGACAACTTCGCCATTGCGGATCATCTCCACATGCACCTCTTCGCCGGGGATGCCCCGCATCATGCTGACGGCATCCTGCAGGGTGGCGGTTGTTACCTCCAGGTCCTCCACCTTGTAGAGTACATCGCCTTTCTTCATGCCGGCCTGTTCGGCGGGCGTGTCCTTGAACACCCGGGTGATGGTGACGCTGCCATCACGGTAATCGCCCAGCATCTGGATGCCGATGCCGGCGTATTTGCCCAAGTCATCTTTCCAGAGGTTTTCCCAGGCTTCCTTGGGATAATAAAAAGTATAGCCATCGCCCAGGCCTGACAACAAGCCGTTGATGGCGCCGTCCATCATGGCTTGCTGGTCCGGCTCTTTGTAATAATGGGCTTCAATGTAGTTTTTGACTTCGTCCAGCAGCTCGTACTGCTTCAGGCGCTCATATTCGCTGCGCGTGATGGTGACTGTTTCCTGGGCCTGGGCGACGGTGATCGGGGCTTGCGTGAAGCCGGGTGTCCAGAGCGCGGAGGCTGTTAATGCGGTTAACAGAAAGATGATCAGGGCTCGTTTCATAATGGATGCCTTTCGTTGTTCAGTCATGCAGGGGGTCGCGCCTGCTGCCGGCACGCTTCTTCATGCTGTAGAGTATTTTATAGGTGACTGCGTCGTTGAAATGCCGGATGTCCAGGCCGATCATGCGCTGTACCTTGTCCAGGCGGTATACCAGGGTGTTCCGGTGGATGTACAGCTGCCGGGCGGTATCAGAAAGGTTCAGGTCCTTCTCGAGGAACATGTTGATGGTCTCCAGCATTTCGTCGGTGAACAGATGCGCGGTTTTCCTGTTGAACAGCAGGCTATGGTAGTATGCCGCTGTTTCCGCAGGGATGTCCGCAATGAAGCGTTCCAGCATCATGGCGCTGTAAACATGTACGCTGCGGTTATCGGAAAACGCCTGGCCGATATCCAGCGCGCGGCGTGCCTGGTCGTAGCTGATGCTGAGGCTCCGCACGGTATCGACCAGTTCGCCGATGCCGACCGTTACCTTCAGCGCGCTCTCGCTCAACAGGGTTTCCTGCACGGCGAGTGCAAATTCCATCAGGTCATCCATGGTTTCGCCATCTTCCGGAAATTTAACCAGCGTTGCGGTATGCCGATCCAGTGGAACCAGCACATCATGCGACGCCAGCGGGATCAAATTGTTTAAAATGCCATATGCGCTGGATGCGTGCACCTGCACCATGTGCATCAGAAGGGTGCAGCAGGGCAGATCGGCCGGGAGGTGATGCTCCACTGTCAGCGCGTCCATTTCGACACCGGACAGGTCGTCTGTCATCAGGCGCCTGTAAACGCTGAGCAGGTCGTCGTTTGCATCCTCAGCCAGAATAACCTTATCGGCATACGCTACGGCCAACAGCAGCACATCCGCAACCGACTGAGACTGCATGGCACACAGGATGAACCGCTCGTCTGCATTCAAGCGCACAAAACTATAGCCATTTAATGATACAATCTGTCCCTGCGGCAATTGATCGGGCAGGTAAAATAACGCAGGACCAGGCGGCAAAAGGCTTCTGCCTTCATCGTCCAGTAGATACACGGTTGTCTGCAGGGATGCAAACACCTCCTGCAGTTTATCCGCCAACGCTTCGACCATCCAGTGCCCCTTTCGCCATCATGTCTTTGCACTGCCGATTATATCACAATGGAAAATGAAATCAAAGCAACGGCTGCATGGGCATACATCCTTGTCTCGAAGCGGATATAAAACTTCAACCGCTGATTCCTGCCAGTACAAAAATTCTGCTTGAAGGCATTGGTATCGCCTACATGTTGGATGGTACACAATTCACCATACCCAATTTGCATGATATAGAGATTACACTGCATGTTGATCTCAGCGGCGTGCGCAAGGATGATAAAACAATCACACTGACGTTTTTCTCCCCACTTTTACACTTCTTAATTTCAATCCAGCTCAAAATTCCTATATATTATAAGGCGTCCGAGCCTATTTTTTTGTCAAGTTTAAAGGATTTGTATATTTACCGTTCCTTACCGTTGTGATATAATCATGACGTCATTTCTACCTGTAAGGAGGAGCGTCATGTACCTGAAGAAGATCCCCAACAAGAAGTCCGGCAAGACCTTTTTGTCCATCGTCAAACCTTACTATCACAAGGAATCAGGCAATGTCAGAACGAAAACCATCCTGTCCATTGGCTATCTGGAAGATATTACGGACATGGAGGATCCCATCGCGCACTATACACAGCTGGCTGAGCAGATGACCCTGGAAGAAAAGGACCTGGAACGCACGGCAACCATTGCATACAAGCCTGCCGAGCGTTTACAGCCCGACACCTGCAACCGCAAGAACCTGGGGTACCTGGCCTTGAGCAAGCTGTATCATGAGCTGGGCATCCGCAGGTTCTGGGTCAGCCGTCAACGGACGGTGAAGAGCGACTACCAGCTGGATCAAATCTTCCGTATGCTGGTGTTTCAGCGAATCCTCGATCCAGGCTCCAAGAAGTATAGCTTTGACCATCGGGAGGATTATTTTGAGCACTATACCTTTGAATTGCAGCATGTATACCGGTCGCTATCCACCTTCTCCCGATACAGGAAGGACCTGCTGTTCGCGCTGCACCAGGCAGTTAGTACTCGCTACCATCGGGATACCTCACACGTATACTACGACGTAACCAACTATTATTTTGAGACGGACGTACCCGAAGGGCTTAAACAGAAAGGCGTCTCCAAGGAACATCGTCCCAATCCCATTATTCAGATGGGCCTGCTCATGGACAGCCAGGGCTTACCTATTGCCTATGAATTGTTCAGCGGCAACACCAACGATTGTCTAACCCTGCGTCCTGTCATCCGGGACATCAGGAAACGGTATGAGATTGAGCGGATGGTGGTGGTAGCGGACAAGGGAATGAATACATCAAACAACATCGCCACTCTGGTGTTGCGCGGTGACGGATACATCTATGCCCAGTCAGTGCGCAAAGCCACCAAGGAGCTGCAGGACTATGTACTGGACGAGACAGGATACAGTGCCATGGGCGAGGACTTCAAGATGAAGTCACGCCTGGAGCCCCGGGAGATTCAAATACACGATGTCCACGGCAAGAAGAAGTCCTTTACTGTGGATCAAAAGCAAGTGGTTTTCTATAGCCGGAACTATGACCTGAGGGCCAAGGCGGAGCGCTCGCAGGCCGTTACCAAGGCACAGGACATCATCGCCCACCCTGGGCGCAGAGCGCTGGTTGAGGACCTGGGCTGTACCCGGTACATTCGTAACTTGAACATCGACCAGAAGACAGGGGAGATTCTGCCAAACGGCAAAAAGACGCCGGTGTTGGATCGGGAACGCATTGCCCAGGAAGAACGTTTTGACGGTTATTATGCCCTGGTGACCAGCGAAATGGAGATGAACGACACGGAGGTCATCAACACTTACCGAGGGTTGTGGCAGATTGAGGAAAGCTTCAAAATAACCAAAGGAGATCTTCAGGCCCGGCCGGTCTATGTCAGCGTTCAGGAACATATTGAAGCGCACTTCCTGATTTGTTTTGTAGCCTTGCTGCTGCTGCGCTGCCTGCAACTGCGCACCAACCAACGTTTCAGCGTAGGCAAATTGGTTGAGAGCCTTTCCAGGGCTTCGGGCTCCCTGATTGAAGAAAATCTGTATGTGTTTGATTACTACAATGATGTGCTTGAGGAGGTTGGCAAGGCGGTAGGGGTTGACTTCGCGATGAAATACCGTCATGCAAAGGACATCCGTCAATTGGTCGCGCAGGTGAAAAAATAGCATCCTCTTTGCGCTAACGGTAAAAACCAGCGTGCAGACTGAAAACGCCCACTTCCTTTGATTTATAAGGGAATTCTGGGCGCTTTTGTCTCTCAAAGTGTAAAAGTCAGATTATATCACAATGGAAAATGAAAGCAAAGCAACGGCTGCATGGGCATACATCCTTGTCTCGAAGCGGATATAAAACTTCAACCGCTGATTCCTGCCAGTACAAAAATTCTGCTTGAAGGCATTGGTATCGCCTACATGTTGGATGGTACACAATTCACCATACCCAATTTGCATGATATAGAGATTACACTGCATGTTGATCTCAGCGGCGTGCGCAAGGATGATAAAACAATCACACTGACGTTTTTCTCTGGCGAAGAAATTACCCTCTAGTAAGGTAATGCTGTTTATAGCATGTGCATCATGGATGGCATTACCTTATTAGTGTCCACTGATTAACCCAACAACGCATTATAATACAAGCCTTTAAGTCGAATTTGTGATACAATAAGTGCAAGGGAAAGCACCAAAAAGGCGAAAAACCCTTGCACTTATTTCGGAGGTAAAAGCATTGTATCGGCCGCAAAGCGAACAAGTCAATATATTTGAGGATGAAAAGGTGTTTCAATTCCAAGGACTGGATTCTACCAATGATTGGGTCAAGCTGGCTAAGATGATCCCATGGGCTGAGCTGGAGCACCGTTATGCGCAGACCTTTACAAGCGAAGTGGGCAATGTAGGCAAATCCGCCAGGATGGCAATAGGAGCGCTCGTCATCAAGGAGCGCTATGGTTTTTCAGATGAGGATACAGTGGAGGAGATCCGGATGAATCCTTATCTCCAGTTTTTCCTGGGTCTGCCAGTATTCCAACATGAAGCGCCGTTTGACGCGAGCACCATGACGTTGTTTCGCAAGCGGATCCCTGTAGAGGTGACGTCGGAGCTGAATGATTATATCTCCGGTCGCAGGGACCCATACGCAGAGAAGAAAGGCGAGGAGGAAGGTGTTCCGCCTTCTGATTCAACGGACGAAGGCGATAAAGAGAAGGAATCAGAAGAAGAAAGTGAGGAGCCGGTCAATAGCGGTACACTGATCCTGGATGCCACCTGCGTCCCACAGGATATCCGCTATCCGACCGATCTTGGTTTGCTCAACGAGGCGCGGGAGGCGCTGGAAGCAATGATTGACAGCGTATATCCCACGGGAGAGAAACCCCGAACCTACCGCCGCGTTGCTCGCAGAGACTATCTGAGGTATGTCAGGAACAGGAAACCCACCCGGAAACAACTGCGCACCGGCCTTCGGAAACAACTGAACTACGTTCGCCGCGATCTGGGCTATCTATCCGATATGAAGGATCATCTGAGCGAGAAAGACCGGGAACGGCTTGGTGTGATTGAGCAATTATATGCGCAGCAGAAGGAAATGTATGACAAACGAACCAGTCGCGTAGATGACAGGATCGTCAGCCTGCACGAACCCTGGGTGCGTCCCATCGTTCGCGGCAAGTCGAAAGCGCCGGCAGAGTTTGGCGCGAAGCTGGCCGTATCCGTTGTGGATGGTTATATGCGCGTAGAACAATTGTCCTGGGATGCGTACCATGAGGGTAAAACGCTGAAGGAATCGGTAGAGCGCTATCATGCCGACACGGGTAAGTATCCGGAGCGTATCTTAGCAGACAAAGCATATCGTACACGGGAGAATTTTCAATACTGCAAAGCCCACGGGATCCGCATGTCGGGCCCCAAACTGGGCCGTCCACCGAAGGACAAGGCATTATATCGAGCGCAGAAAGACGAAGAACGCCGTGAGTCAGGCGAACGCAATGCTGTGGAGGGCGGGTTTGGAGTAGGCAAACGTCGGTATGGAATGGGATTGGTCAAGGAACGTCTGAAAGAAACCAGTGAAATAGCCATCCATATCTGCGTTTTGACGATGAATCTGTGGAGACGCCTGAAGGAGTTTCTTTTTGCGCTTCTTTTTCTGGTGGTCCATGGGGCCCATGATGACGATTGTGCGGATACAGCAGCATGGGATGATGATCAATGGATGACCCTGTTCTGGAAACATGGGTTGCTCAGTAGACCCTTATTATCCAATTTTAAGATGCATTCCTGGAGCGGACAGATCACCTGGAGTTGCGTTCATCAAACCGATTTGCTCAATCAATGCGTCTCTGAGCACCAGTTCATCTGTATCGCAAACAAGCTCCTGCCATTCCTCGTCGCACAGATCACGCACTGCAATCTTCATTCCCTTCAGACGCATACCGCAAATAGTCAGACTGCGATAGTGTCCAAATACACCAATATCTGTCACACCATCATCCAACGTGATCGTTACATCCGCCAGCGGTTCATACCAACTGGCAGAAGGCTTTACACGCCCGTGCGCAGCAACGGCCGCATTTGCGCCGTGTCTTGCAGCGGTTACGAATGGATGTTCTCCTTGAACCTTTACTTCTGGCAGAGGCATTCCTCGACTAATGATAGCCGGTGCACTCTGCGGAATTGTTTGACCGATCGCAGCATTGAGCCATGTTTCGCCTTTGCTGAATGTCCAACTGTCGATCAAGATATCCTCTGAAACATATACTTCTTCATCACATACTCCGAAAGCCGGCATGATTTGTTGCCATACAACAGTGCGCGTAACTTCATCCATCCGTCGCTTAAACTGACGGTCATTACGCGGAAACATCACATCAGGGTCTCCTGCGAGCCTTTTTCCTGTCATGGGATGACGCATTACACCCACACAAAGCCCCAACGATGCCCCGATGTAACATTCATCCTCACAATTGAGCAGCGCAAGCCCTGTGGGCTTTCTGCCTTCCATCGTTTTGAGCAGCGCACCAATGCGCTCGATCGTTTCTGACACTGACAGCTGTCCAAAAACATCATAGGTACGCAGAATATCCACATGCTCCAGCAGCTTCGCCTGTTTTTCAATCAGCTGTGCATTCACACGTCCATCACGAATTATCAGCGGAGCATTTCGCCATCCATCATCCGAGTCGTTTACGCAGCTTTGACAGTATGCATGTTCAATCAATAGGTTCGGCGCAGAATCACGCGCCCATCGGGTCATATTGATGCGAAATTCAATATCTGCTTGACGCTTGCCCCAGTCAATCTTCCAATAACGCACACCTGCCCATTCGGACCATTCCATACGTTCGCGCCAATAGCGTTCCTGCTCGTCTTCTGAGAGTCCCCTCCCTTTGCTGAGCACCGGCGCAACCTGCGCAGCAAGCCAGATTGCGATACCGCCCCAGCCTAGTTCCATTGCTCTGTCATTTAAGTACTTCAGTCTTTCCCATGGCTGCTCTGGACACCCCGGAAATCGATCTGGATTCGCAAGACAGCTGCCTGCCCAGATCTTTGTTTCCTTCAGTGCAACATCCCAACCGTAGTCCAGCAAAAAAAACATATTCTTTCGGGCGGCTGGATAAAATCCTGCCGGACCATCCTGAACAAGCATCATATCTTCTCTCATATAGCTGCATGCAATTTCAGAACCAGAGTCGCCTTCAAGAACCGCTGCATCCAAATTCGGATCATTCCACCCATATAAGTAATTCTGTGCAGCCCAGGTGCAGTAATAAGACGGCGTTTTCATCTCATTTTACTTCCTTATTTTAAAAATCGGTTCGCCTAAAAGGCGAACCGACGGGATACCCCCGAAATCAGATAGTACCAAACCGCTCGCACAAGGCATCATAGGTCTCGCTAAGCCATGCATTGTAAGCTGCGATACCGATTGCTTCTGCCTCACTCATCATCTTAGCATAGTTTGCTTCAAACTCTTCATCAGTCTTGCTCATGCAGACGATGGGAAAGTACTCGGTCATGAGATCGTATAGTTCGCTCTTGATGACACCTTCCTTGGAATCTGCCAGAGGAGAAACCAGACCCCATACATTGGAGAAGTTGGCGCGGGCACAGCTGTCATCCAGAATGGCACGGACACGCTCATCATAAGTTGCATAGCCTACAACGCCTTCGCAGATATAGTCGGTTGCGCTGAGCAGGAAACCAACACCGGTGTAGGTTGGGTCAACAGCACCATTTGCCTTAGCCTCAACATAGCGCTCGAGGGCGATGAAATCGCCATTCTCGTCAAAATCCCAGTCAATGCCCTTCACGCCGCACCAAGACCCATACTTATTGTCGCCATCTTTAATCCAGGAGATCAGCTTGATGGCTGCTTCGGGATCCGAACAATCCTTGGTAATGAAGGTTCCTGCCCAACCGGAGACAGAGAAGGTTCTTGCATAATTGTCCATAAGAGGCAACTGATCCAAAGAAGCTTCGGGATCGGCATTGCGGACATAGCCCGTATAGGTAGCATCATCCAGACCATAGCTGGAAAACATAAATCCCTGTCCATTGGACATATACTGGATCATCTGTTCGTCAGAGTTGAAGGAGAAGTTCTCTTCGAGGATATAGCCTTTCCGGTACATCTGATTAATGACGCTCAGGAAATCCTTGAACTGAGGAACGGACATCTCGTGAACAGGGTTGCCTTCAGCATCTTTGGGCATAGAGCGATCCAGACCAACCAGCGAAGAGAAAGCGCTATAATTGCGGTGCTGGAATACCATGGGGATCATGTTAGGATATTGCTCTTTAACGCGGCCCAGCAGAGCCATCAATTCTTCGGTATTGGAGGGATATTCAGTTTCGCCCATTGCTTTGAAGATATCAGTACGCATGTAGAATTGGTGGTTGTTGACAGCCAGTCCACCGGCAGCCTTGATCTCTTCGATGGTATTGAAATAGTTTTTCAGCATGTAGAACTTGCCGTCCTCAGAATAGTATGCATTCATATTCTGCTCTACTTCAGGAACTTCCCAGTTGGGGACATACTGCTCGATAAGCTCATTGAAAGAATAACACATATCCTCATTGGAAAGCTCACGGAACATGTTGGCATTGTCGGTCATGATCATGTCGGGTAGATCGCCGGAAGCAACCAGCATAACAATCTGATTAGAGTCAGTCGCCTTGATCAGGTTAACGGTAATGCCGGTTTCCTCTGTAATCCACTGAGGGATGATACCGTCAAGGGTATCATAGGGCAGCCAGGTACAGTCGGCAAAAAGGGTCAGCGTCTTAGCTTCGGGTGCTTCACCCCAGTCTACTCGGCCTTCAGCCAGTATGGGGGACATCAGTAAGGTCAGCAGCATCAAAGCTGCCAACAGGGTCGTAAGGAACTTTTTCATGATTCATTCTCCCTTCTTTAATCTCGAAGATTATTAATTCAGAGGCTTACCACCTCTTAAACCCAATGAGCTCAGCCTTTCACTGCGCCAAGCATGATACCGCTGACGAAGTATTTCTGAAGGAACGGATATACGCATAGAATTGGTAGCACGGAAACAATCATTGCAGCCATCTGAATGGATCGCGATGTTGTAGGTTTCATTTTACCCGCCGCGACCGAAGTCATGGCACCCATGCGCATCGCGCCTGTTTCGTTGGAGACGATTACATCACGCAGCAGGAATGCCAGTGTTCGAAGGTTATTTTGTCCCGTGCAGTAGAATGCTGTGTCCATCCAGGCATTCCATTGTCCTACAGCTACAAACAACGCCAGCGTCGCTATTAGCGGTTTGGACAGCGGCAATACGATCTTCACATAGATCAACAAGTCGTTCGCGCCATCCAGATACGCCGATTCATATAGTGTCTTGGGCATGGACTGGAAGAAGGATATCGCCAGTATCATGTTATATATGCTGAACATTCTCGGTATAACATACACCCAGAACGAGTTGAGCAGCCCCAGTTCTCTGATTACCAGATAGTAAGGAATCAATCCGCCGCTAAAGTACATGCACACAATCATGATGCCATAATAGAATTTTCGCAGCTTCAGATCTTCAAACGACATTGCGTAAGCAACCAGACAGGTAAAGAATACGCCAAGAATCGTTCCTACCAGCGTACGGCTAACTGATATAAAAATCGCGGTGATCCATTTTTGATCTGTTAGGAATTCACTGTAATTTTCAAAAGAAAACTTGCGTGGCCATAGATAGATGCCGCCAGCCATCGCATCATAGCCATCATTAAACGACATGACAAGTACGTAATAGAAGGGGTAGACTGTAAAGATAAACACAAGCATCATGATTACCATAATCAATGCATTCAGCACCTTGTCTTCACGCGTCAACGCGATTCGATTCTTTGAATGCATCTTGATATCAGGAAAGTTTGTTTTAGACATCTGCAATCCCCTCCCTATCAGAATAGTGACGAATCAAGGAAACGGCGGGAGAACCTGTTCGCAAAGACGACAAGCACCAGCGATACTACAGATTGGAAAAGACCTGCTGCTGCTGCGTAAGAGTAGCGACCGGAACCGAGCCCCTGATTGTACACATAAAGCTCAATGATCTCGCTGGAAGCAATATTAGTAGCGTTACCCAGCAACATGGACTGTTCCATGTTTGCGCCGCCCATCAATCCGCCAACACCCATAATCAAAAGAACCGCGATGGTACCCTTGATAGAAGGAATCGTAATGCTGAAAATGCGGCGAATACGACCAGCGCCATCGATTTGTGCGCTTTCATACAGTGTTGGATCGATGCTGGAAATGGCAGCCAGGTAAATGATTGCGTTCCAGCCCATCTCTTTCCATAGTTCGCTGAATACGGCCAGTCCATAATAATACTCCGGTTTTATCAGAATTGGCGGCATCTCAATGCCAATTTTTGAACAGATGTCCGTCAAAAGCCCCTGACTGGTCGAGAAGAATGCAAACATGATGCCCGATACAACAACCCATGAAATAAAATGCGGCAGATAGCTGACCGTCTGTACCACGCGTTTGAATCTGGGCCACGGCATCTCCGTGAGCATAACCGCAAAGGCGATCGCCATCGGGAAGTTCAGGATGAGTTTCAATACACTGATCATCAGCGTATTCTGCATCAGATTGCCAAACTTACGGTTGGTCAGAAATTCTTCAAGATATTTCAGACCAACCCATTTACCGGTCCAGATGCCTGCCATGCCCTCTCTCAGCTTGAAATCGCGGAATGCCATCTGCACACCGGTAATAGGCAGAACGCTGAACAAGAATAGATGTATCAATCCCATCCATACAAACATATGCAGCAGATATCTTTTTCGAATATCCCGCAGAATGCCGTTTCCCTTCGGGGCTCTGATGCTTTTCAGAGCATCCACGATTCAGTCACCCTCCTTTTCCTGTCGGATTCTTTTCAGCACTTGCACCATCAGATAACCATTTTACGTGAGCGGAGTTTTATCCCGACCATCAAATAAACCATCATCTAACATTTGCTCATATAATAACACATCTTCATTTTCAAATCAATTGCAGATTTTTCCTAACATTAGCGGGGAAAGCTGATGGGAAAAGGGACCAATTCAAACAACAGATGAGAAAAAGCAGCCGATGCAAAGGGACTTGACCAGGTCGTTCGGGAAAGATACTGTCTCATGTAACTGTGGAATAACAGCATGTCGCTGGGAAACTGTAACGGGGCTGTAGCAGAAAAGAAGAATCGCAACAGCCCCGTGTGCATTCAGATTTTCAAAATGTTTTTAAGTTGCTTTTATTTAGCTGCAGGGCGCTCCTTGGCTTTGTCGGCTTCAGCAGCCATTTTGCGAGCCGCTTCCTGATTCGCAGCCATTTCTTCTACCGTTTTAGTGTGTAGCCGTGCGGCGCCTTCGGTAACAATTGGGGCAATCAACGTGCCCTCCGCTTCTGCCTTTGCCCAACGTTCCTTTGCTTTGGCGATTTCATCGGCATACTGGGGCAGCCATTTCTCCTGGGCGATCAGCATTTCGTCGGTCATCTGCCAGATTTCGTTGGGATCGCAGACAGCGCCGACCAGCGGATCCATCATCATTGCCTGACGGAGCAGGCTGATGTCTCCGTGCGCGCCGGCTTCAACAGCCAGGCGCTGAACCGTGATGTTGGACAAGCAGACCGCAGCACAGCCCAGGGGCAGGTCGCCAATGGAAGGCATGTTGATGCCGAATGTATCGACAAAGCCGGGCGCTTCAATAACGCAATCATCGGGCAGGTTTTTGATGGTGCCGTTATTGATGCGGTTGAAGTGACCGCGGTATACACGGCCTGTTTCCATGGACTCGATGATCCACGAGCCATGTTCATGACTGCGTTGACCATATTCGTATTTCTTGGGTTCTTCTTTCATCCAGTTTGGAAAGTCAACCTCGAACCAGTTGCGGCTTTCTGTACAAACGCGCAGGTAGCCGCCTGTCTCACCATTGATCCAAACACCGAGGTCGATCCAATTCTTGATTTCGTCAGGACGCTTGCGATACCATGGCACGTATTCGGACAGGTGGCCGTTAGACTCGGTGGAGAAATAGCCAAAGCGCTTCATCATGTCGATACGGCACTTTTCAGTCTGAGCGATTTCCGGGTCTGCTTCCAGAGCAGCCAATAGCTTGTCGTTGAGTTCGATGCCCTTGTGTTGAATGGATGTATACCAAGTCATGTGATTGATGCCGGCACAGATGATGTCAATCTCATCTTTCTTGTAGCCCAAAGCCCCCGCGATTAACTCATGTCCGCCCTGAACGCCGTGGCATAGGCCGACAGTATTGACTTTGCCGTAATGATTGCAGTACCAGGTCACCATGGCGTTGGGATTGCAGTAGTTGAGCATCAGGCAGTCAGGAGCAGCGACTTCCCGAATATCTTCGCATAAACCTTTTAGCACAGCGATGTCGCGCTGCCCATACATAATGCCGCCGGCGCTAAGCGTATCACCAACGCACTGGTCAACGCCATATTTCAGCGGGATTTCAATGTCGGTCTTAAAAGCTTCAAGGCCGCCGATACGCATGCAGGTGATGATATATTTGGCATCTTTCAGCGCTTCACGGCGATTGGTTGTTGCGTGAATCTTGATGTCAAGGTTGTTTGCATTGATATCACGCTGACACAGTTGATAGACCATGTCCAGGTTGTGTTCGCTGATATCCATGAAAGCGACTTCAAATTTCTGCAGTTCGGGAACAGACAGGATGTCCTTCAGCAAGCCCCTGGTGAAGCCGATGGAACCGGCGCCAATAAAGGTGATTTTTGCCATGATGGTTTCCTCCAATCAAATCAAGCTCTGAAATGAACTATAGCATCATAGTCACTCGCTTGTCCAGATGAGCAATTGCAGAGATATAACAGCAGTACATCAAAACGATACCTTTGTGACCGATATATCTTATCGTTTTGCACGAAACTGGAGTGCCCATTCGTTTGATGGATAGGCCGATGTTTCCGGGGCTGGTATGGTGAGTGAGGGCTGATGATGCGGCTACACACATAGTGGACGTAGTGCGTTGGGCGTGTTGGTTGTGGGAACGGGAATGGCTGATGGTGTTCGGTTGGTATCAGGGTGCTCAATGAACACAGGGTGATCTGTATCTGTATCCATCGCTTTACTCGACTGACAGGATTTGACACGGGCGACATTTCGTCATAGAATTGTAACGATTTTGTCGAATGTTTTTTAAGGAGGAATGGTCATGAAACATGCCGATCATTCTATGGTTATTCGGAAACTGACTGCATGGGGACTCTGCCTATTCATTATCTTAGGAGTTTTGGCACCGATTTATGCGGCAGAGGTGCAGGCACCTGTAAGTTTTTCATTAAACTGGCTGCGCAGCGACGGCAGCCAGCGCGAGGCAGTTGCCGAACCTGTTGCGTATCCTGGCTTTGAGAACAGTTACTGGCTGTATATCGATGAGGAAGCCTTGGGAGCAGATGCTGCTCTAAACCTCATTGACCTGTTGGGCCAATATCCTGGCGGCTTTGCTCTACTTGAAGCCAGCTCACTGGAAAGCGGAACGCCACTGTCAGCATTGCCTTATCAAGATGCCGGCAACGCCCTGGGCGACATGTACCTGACCATTCTGGCGCTGGGCGTACAGGGCGAGACGCTGGCAGAATATCGCTTGTATTTTTCCATCTCGGCTATTGAACCGGAGCCGCCACAGGCTGAGGAGCCGCCTGCTGTGGGGGTGGTTGATGTGCCAGTGCTGTACCTGGACATCTCAGGCCAGCCTGTTGCAGAACAGACATGGGCATCTTGCCAGCCCAATGCCGTCACACCAGTGACTGCGCCGATGACCATTGGTGAGTATACGCTGGTTGGCGACATGGCGCAGAACGTCACTGTTGATGCCGATGGCGTGCCCTCTCATCAAGAGGTTGTTTTCACCTATCAGAAAGCTGTGCAGGCTGTGACAATACCCGTGTACTGTTATGACGAGTTCAATCAGTTGATTGGCGATCATCAATATACCGTGACGGTGTCGCCCGGGGCTTCCGAGATCGTGTCTGCGCGTGAGATAGACGGGTACACGCTGGCTGATGGCATGCCGCATGAGGTAACGGTCACCGTCGATGCTGATGGCATTCCCTCTGCAGAGCAGGTGACCTTCATGTATCGGAAGGTTGTAGAGGCTGTGACAATACCTGTGTACTGTTATGACGAGTTCAACCAATTGATTGGCGATCATCAATATACCGTGACGGTGTCGCCTGGGGTTTCCGAGATTGTGTCTGCGCGTGAGATAGACGGGTACACGCTGGCTGATGGCATGCCGCATGAGGTAACGATCACCGTCGATGCTGATGGCATTCCCTCTGCAGAGCAGGTGACCTTCATGTATCGGAAGGTTGTAGAGGCTGTGATAATACCTGTGTATTGTTATGACGAGTTCAACCAATTGATTGGCGATCATCAATATACCGTGACGGTATCGCCCGGGGCTTCCGAGATCGTGTCTGCGCGTGAGATAGACGGGTACACGCTGGTTGATGGCATGCCGCATGAGGTAACGGTCACCGTCAGTGCCGATGGCATTCTCTCTGCAGAGCAGGTGACCTTCATGTATCGGAAAGCATCGGTTCCGCAGGCAGATCAGTTGTTGTTGGGCTTGCAGGACCAGGATGATACAGAGGCTAGCGATGTGCCTGATGTACCGGGTGAACCAGATGCACCCGTTGCACAGCCTATCCCCATTATTGACAACGACCCCATCAACCGATGGGCGGTGGTAACGGCATCCAGCGTGAACTTTAGAGAGGGGTCGTCAAAGAACACCGATATCCTGGTAAAACTGCTAAGGGACGACATGCTGTTTATCCATTATCAGGAGACGCATTCCGATGGCCCCTGGTATAAGGCAATTGCCAAAGGGCGTGACGGCTATGTGATGGCAGAATTTGTCCGTCTGCTAGACGAAGAGGAAAGCGCAGCATATAACGCTACACTGGCGTCACCTGCGCCCACGGTGCTGCCTGTTGAAACTGAAATTCCGGAGCCCACCACAGAGCCAATTCTTGAACCAACCACTGAACCAACGGCCAAGCCGACTCTTGAACCAACCACTGAACCAACGGCCAAGCCGACTCTTGAACCAACCACTGAACCAACGGCCAAGCCAACTCTTGAACCGACCACTGAACCAACAGCTGAACCGACGACCGAGCCGACAACGGAGCCCACCATTGAACCAACGCAGGAGCCGATGGAAACACCTGTTATCAGCAGCCCGATCGATATTACCGTGCTGTATGTGGATGAAGCTGGCCACGAGGTGGCGCAGCGCCAAGTGGTGCAGTGTGTCGATGGCACCAACAGCGTTGAGGCAAAACCGATTGGTCTGAAGGAAGGTTATACCCTTACAGGTGATCCCATCCAGTATGTCATTGTGAAGAATAACGTGGCGGATGTGCAGAGCATCACCTTTGTCTACACCCGGGCTGTTGCCAAGGCCACCGAGGTGCCGGCGCCGGCGCCCAAGGTAAAAATCGTGTATGTTTATTACCGCGACCAGTCGGATAACACCCTGTTTACCGAAAGCGTGTCCTGCTACCAAAATGAAAACAACATCATCTTTGCCGACCCGTCCAAAGTACCCGGCAATAAGGACGGACGATACACCCTGAACGATGTACCGCAGAAATCTGTCCTGGTCGACAACGCAGGCAATGCGAACCCTGCGGAGGTCATCTTCCGCTTTGCCGATACATGGGTAAACCTCGAAACAAAAGTCAAGGTTCATTTCAGAACGGCTGAAGGTGAAACGCTGGCGCCCTCAAAGGAAGAAGCCGTTGTGCTGGGCGTCAACGATGTTTACGCCAGGCCGGACGCTTTGCCAAACGGCTATACCCTGGTCATGGCGCAGCCGCAGAAGGTGACGATGGCCCAGGACGGCTCGCTGTCGCCGGCGGAGGTCATCTTCATATACCAGCGGACTGAAACCGTGGTGACTGCCTCGCCTACACCAGCTGAGATAACTTACAGCCTGGACCCCATGGATGCATATGCCTACCCAAGAAGCGATGCCATCAATTTCCGTTCTTCTCCATTTATCACTGGGGATAATGTGTTGTCTGTTGTCAGCCGGAATGACTTAGCTCATATCACCGGCTCGCTGGTCAACGAGCAGGATGAACTGTGGTATTATGCCGACATCAACGGCACGAAAGGCTTTATCAAGGAGTCGGTTGTACGCATCCTCACCGAGCATGAAGTTGCCGCACTGATGGGCTATACCCCGTCACCTGAGCCGGAGCCAACGGCGCAGCCTACTGCAATCCCGGACGGCGAGCCGATAGACCTGTGGGGTGAGGTGCTTAAGGGCAGCGTCCGCTTTCGGTCAGCCCCCGCTAAAGCCAGAGGCAACATCGTTCTCACGTTGAACAAAGGCGACAAGGTCTGGGTGTACACGCAAAAAACGGAGGACGGCGAGCCTTGGTACCATGCCAAAGCGAACAACAAGGACGGCTATGTCATGGCGGAACTGGTGCGCCTGTATTTGCTGGAAGAGAGCGAGAAGTACCAGTTACAGCTGGCTACGCCAATGCCCACTCAGGAACCTCCGGCAACAACGGTGCCTGAAGCAACGCCGGAGGCAACCGATGCCCCGACGCAGGAACCTGAAGCCACAGAAGTTGCTATGCCTGCCGATACACTGTTGCCGTATCAGGGATATGCTCTGACGACACAGCAGGTTGCCCTGCGCTCGGGCAGTAGCGAGGAGGACGATACAATCCTCGAGACGCTGCCGGCGGAAACGCTGCTGTACCTGTGGGGACAGACCCAGGTCGGTGATGTGGTGTGGAATTCGGTGGAGGCGCTGGCTATTGCGCGCAGCGGCTTTGTGCCGGATAGCGCGCTGCGCCGCATTTCCGGTGAGGAGGCGGAATACCACCGGTCCCTGTTCCAGCCGGTACAGACTGCTTCTCCTGAACCGAGCCCGCCGCCTCAGGTTGAGACCGGCTATGCCATCACCCTGGGCGACAACGTGCCGCTGCGCAGGCACTATGACACCTATGCTGAGATCGACTCGCTGCTGGACGGCAGCATCATCGTATCGGTCTTAGGGCAGGAGTACACGCAGGATATGACATGGCACTTGGTGCAATATGGCGAACGGTACGGGTTCATCCGTGCCGACCAGCTGCGCATGCTCAACGAGGCGGAGACAGCCGGCTATCTGGAATCCCTGAAAACGCCGCTGCCCACCATGCCGCCTGTGACCTTCCCGCCCGTCAGCCAGGACAGCCCATCCAGCTATGGCTATGTCAACGCTGACAATGTCCGGTTGAGAAAAGAGCCTTCGACGGATTCGCCAGTCAATAAAATGATGAACAAGAATGCCTTTGCTCTGGTGTTGGGCAGTGTCAGGCAGCCGGACGGGATATGGTACCATATCAACCAGAGCGGTACGGAAGGCTATGTGTTGGAGAGCTACTTCACCGTCCTGCCGCTTAACCAGCTGACAAGCTATCTGAAAAGCTCCGATTACCTGGGCGCCAACACATCGGCTGCGGCGCTACCGGGCAGCGCCCCGGCTCAGATTACATCCGTGGAGGATTTCAACACCGGCGTATGGAAAAACCCCGCGCTGGCTCAGGCGTCTTACGAGCCGTTTGTCCCACCGGGTACGTCGACGCCTCTCATTGAAGCCATCGAAACCCCCGCAGCATCCGGAGAACCTACCGAATATCCCTTGCCATCGTTCGTGCCGACAGCCAGCGAAATGCCGGACAGAGCCAAATCTTCTTCGTTTCCGGTTGGGCTATTGGCGGTGGGCATCGTTGCCGTGCTGGGCGGCGGCGGTTACTACGCGTACTACATGTACAGGGATAACCAAAAGCGCGCCGCTCAGCGGGCAGCGCAGCAGAGGCAGCAGGCACAACAAGCAGGCAGGCAGGCAGGCCAGCCGTCTACTCGGCCAGCCGCCCGGCAGCCGGGCTACACATCACCCTATATGCCACCCCAGCCCAGGCCGCCTGCGCAAGGCCCGGGGACGCCACCGCCTGCAACAGGTCCGTATCGTCCGCCACAGCAGCCAGGCTCTGTTATGGGGCCGCCGCAGCCAGGCGCGCCGAAGACGGGAACTGCGCCTCATACCCAGCTCGTACCGCCCAACGCAACCAGAGGACTGCAAGGCTCTGTCCAGACGCCTTATTTCCGCCCGGTTCAACCACAGCAGATGCCTGAAGCGAAACCGTCTATTCCCGGTCAACCGGCTGCTCCCGGCCAACCGGTAGACCATGGCACCAGGCGCTATCCGGCGCAGGGCACAGAGCAGGGAAGCGCAGCCGCTCCGAAGCCGCCAGGCGATGATCCTGCCCGGCCGGCACGCCGCAGGCGCACCGACAGGCATCAGGATACATAAACATCAACTCAAAAGGAACCGGGCGCTGACAGCTGTGCATGTGCCCGGTTTTTTAGAGTAAATTTGGTTAGGGTGTCAAAAGCATAGGTTTAGAACCCACCTTAAAAGCACCCTTTAGTGTATGGTGTTCAGTATCTAGTTGGATTTAAATAAAATAAAGGAATCCGTCGATATAGATCTCTATATTAACTGCATTTTATGGGTTCTTGCACGCTTTTCAATAGCCTTTTGCTATTAATCGCCCCAATCTTAAATCCCAACCAGGTTTTTAGGCGTACTAACCCCCTCACAGGCACATGATCTATATCATAGCGTCTGCGAAGTAGGGAGGGAATTCCTTCTATACCGTTCCGTTTCTTTGCAAATTCTTTGTATGCTTGACTCCCCATATGAATCACTTGCTTGGCTCTCGCAATTGTTTTGCTTGTGATTGAAACAACGTTGCTTTTCTTCTGTTCTTTCATAGAGCAGTTCGTACGATATGGGCAATTTGCACAGTCTGTCTTTTGAAATACGGCTCGATACATGCCTGTTTTAGGGTAGTAGGTGGTCTTGATCGGCTCTTTACCTCCCGGGCAGCTTAAGACTTTCCCTTGTTCTTCGTCTATTTGAAATTCACTCAGAATCGGTTCCGGTGTTTTTCCTATTAAGGCTGTTGTCAATAGTTGAATGTTATTGTCTTTGGCCGCGGATTTTATATCTTCACTTCCAAAGGCGCCATCTGCAATAAGGATCAGCTCATCTTCTTGCTGTCCTAGGTTTTCTATGATGTCTTCCGCAAAGGATTGATCGGAATAGGTATTCGGCTTTAAATCGTAATGCGTTATGTAGTTGGGTCCTTCATTCGGACTCAACTCAACAATATTTGCAGTGTAACCTTTGTGATCTTTTCCGGCCTTTTTACGGTAAGTCGCATCCGGATCCGATGGATTTTGCAAACTATCAGTTTTGATTTGAGCTTTATCTTTAGGTTTTGGACCGTTCGGTGTTGATTCCGTTTGCTCTCTTAAAACTCTTTGGAGAAGACGAAACTCCGAACTATCATAAAGAGAATCCGGAACTTGCTTGCTTAAATTTACACCGTCATGGATGACTTCTTGAAGACGCTCTTCTAAACCATCGCTCCTGCGGTGATAAATAATTTTATTGACATCATCCTCTTCTAAATAGTGCTTGTATTGATCCGATATGAGTTCGTCTTGTTTCTTCATGCGCTTCACCATATTCGCAACACAAGTGTACATGATTTCCAATCGTGACATTTTTTTACAGTTGGATGCGACCATAAGGCTATCCATCCTTCGGATAGAACGATTCACTCCACTAAAAGAAGCAAAGGAATCCGCTAAAGCCTCCATTTCTTCTTGGACAAGATCTCGACCGGTTTCTATCTCATAGTTGTAGAGTCTTTCTCTAAAACGGCTAAAGGTTCGATCACTAACAGGTTGTTCTTCAAAACTACCGGTACCAAGAGCATGTTGAAAAAGCATGTCAAACATCATCCGTTCAATCAACTCATCATCGGTTAAAGCAAAGAGTTCTTTCAGAATCAAAGCACCGAAAATCACATTCACCGGTGTATTGGGACGGCTTGCAGGGGTACTGCTGTAGAGATCTTTAAATCTTTCTTCATTTATGGATGAGAAAATCAATTTGTAGAAGCCTACTGCCCAGGATTTCTCCAAATACTTCTTTTCTCTTTCTGTTAAGCCGTAAAGAGGATCATTGAAATTAAATTGTTGATTGGAATTCGTTACAAAAGCCATGAAAACGCCTCCTTTAATATATATCTATTATATCATATTAAGGGAGAAAATGTTGAAATTTCAACGTTTTTCAAGCTCCTTATAGGATTCCCTTGCAGGATTTTGATAGCAGTGCCGCCGAGGCGATGAGCAGTTAATGAATTACTTTTGACACCCTAACCAAATTTACTTATCATGTCGCAGTCGCAGACTTGTCTTTTTGCCTCTGGCTGTGTCGCTGTTCACTTGTCGTAGCGCTGCTACGCTTGCGTTCACGCTCCTTTCCAGAGACAAAAATCCTGCGTTGCTTTGTGCGCCACGATTGCGTAATTTGCTCTAATGATTATGATGTAGCACGCCCTGACAGGATGTTCAGCGAACGAAGCTTGCCGGATAATTCGTCGGTGAGCAGGCCGCTGCGCATGCGCCACAGCCAGTTTCCGCCCACCGTGCCCGGAATGTTCATCCTGGCTGTGTCGGGCAGCCCCAGGACATCCTGCATGGGGATCACGGCGGTATTGGCAACGCTGATGAGGGCAGCGCGCACCAGCGCTTTGGGCAGGTCATCCTCAGGCTTCAGGTGCAGCATTTTCCTGGCGAATGCGCGCTCTGCTTCCGACGTGGCTTCATACCAGCCGCGGGCGGTGCTGTTGTCGTGCGTGCCGGTATAGACAACGCTGTTGGCTTCGTAGTTTTGTGGCAGGTGTGTGCTGCCGGGGTTGCCGCCAAAGGCAAATGTCAGAATCTTCATGCCGGGATAGCCGGCATATCGCATCAAGTCAAGGACGCGTTTGTTGACAGCACCCAGATCTTCGGCAACAATACGCAGCTCGGGCAGTTGTTTTTTTACCGCGCGCAGGAATGGCTTTCCCGGCCCCCTCTTCCACACGCCGTTGCGGGCTGTTGTTTCGCTTGCCGGGATGGCATAATAGTTGGCAAAACCTATGAAGTGATCGATCCGGACGATGTCATAGAGCATGCCTGCTGCAGAAAGCCGGTCAATCCACCAAGCATACCGGGTTTGGGCCAGGTAAGCCCAGTTGTAGAGGGGGTTGCCCCAGCGCTGGCCGTCCCGGGAGAAAAAATCAGGCGGCACGCCGGCGACGCTGATGGGGCGACGTGTTTCATCCAGCAGGAACACCTCTGGGTTTGTCCATACGTCTGCGGAGTCCTCTGCAACGTAGATGGGCATGTCGCCAAAAATCAGAACGCCTTTCCTATTGGCGTAGTTTTTCAGCCGCATCCATTGGCGGAAGAACAGGTACTGGATAAACACATAAAATGCGGTCAGGTCAGCAAGCTGCTCCTTATATGCCGCCATGGCTTCCTTTTTACGCATGCGGATGGCTTCATCCGGCCATGCCATCCATGACAGCATGCCGAAATGCTCCTTGATGGCGCTGAACAGCGCGTAGTCTTCCACCCAGGAATGTTCGGCCTGAAAACGTGCCAGGGCGCTGGACAGCTTGCTATGGGCATGTGCGAAAGCCTTGCGCAACACATTCATTTTATACGCATATACCATGCCATAGTCCACCGCGTCCTCCGTTTTGGACGCCAGGGGCGCAATACCGTTGGGCAGGATAGCCTCCTTCTCTAACATGGGCAGATCGATCATCAGGGGGTTGCCTGCATAGGTGGAGACGCTTTGATATGGTGAATCGCCAAACCCGGTGGGCGATACGGGCAGCACCTGCCATATGCGCATGCCTGCGTCATGTAGAAAATCGACGAAGGCATAGGCTTCCTTGCCCAGCGTGCCGATGCCGCCCGGCGAAGGAAGGGAGGTGATGTGCAGCAGGATACCGCTTTGTCGCATGGTGTCTGTGAACCCTTTCGTTATAAAATGCAGCCGGATGGCGAGAGTAGAAACGAGCCGTCGCAGCAGGCTGGCAGTTGGAGGACCGCAGCATGGTCTGGCGCTTGTTCTCATCGCAGCCTGCGCTGGTCATGCCCAAATCTACCCCATCATATATAAACGGGATGACGGGCAGCGTCAAGTGATGAGCATAAGTTTTTCCGGTTTTTTCACCAACGGAAAGGGTGGTTTTGTTCTAAAAACATGCGTGTTGACGCATCACACGCAATCGTTTTATAATGATAATACCAAAGCTTGGTATAGAAAGGGGGCTCGGTATGGCGCTTTTATTTGTCATAGTCGCTGATGCGCTGTTTTTAGCGGTTTTGTCATCGATAGCCTCGGGAGGTATGGTGCGATGAGGTTTGCTGTCATTGGTCGCGGCATGATTGTGGAGAAGTGGCTGGACGCTGTGCGCACGCTGCCGGGGTTTGAGTTGGCTGCTGTCTATTCCCGCAGCCTGGATGCGGCGCGCGCTTTTGCTCTGAAACACGGCGCAGCAAGGTATATGGACAGTCTCGACCGGTTGGCTGACGATCCCGGCGTCGATGCGGTCTATATCGCCTCACCCAACCTCTTTCACGCACGCCAGGCCATCCAGATGCTGGAGGCCGGCAAGCATGTGCTGGTGGAAAAGCCCATGTGCGTGGATGCCGGCGAGGCGGCGGACATGTTCCGCGCAGCGGACAGCAGCGGCTGTCTGTTGCTGGAAGCGACACGCAACGTGCTGAACCCTGCCATGGACATCCTGTATAAGGCGCTGCCCAAGCTGGGGCCCATACGCTTCGCGCAGTTCCATTACTGCCAGTATTCCTCCAGGTATGATCGCTTCAAACGGGGCGTCATGACCAATGCTTTTGACCCGTCACTGGCGACAGGCGGGCTGATGGACCTGGGCATATACTGCATGGAGGCAGCGGCTTACCTTTTTGGCGAAACCAGCCGGGTCACCGGGGTGAACCATGCCCTCAAGCACGGGTGGGACGCTTTGGGGACAGTGGTCTTGTCCTACAGCGACATGCAGTCGGTGCTTCACTATTCCAAGATCACCGACGGCAAAACGCCATCTGAGATACAGGGTGAGAACGCGGTGCTGCTGATCGACCATATTGCACACCTGCGGAGCGCCTGCATCCTGTACCGGGACGGCAGCGAAGAGACGCTGTTCACGGAAAGCAGCCTGAACGACCTGCGGCACGAGACAAGCGCTTTCATCGACATGGTAAATGGGCGCATTAGTGCGGAGAGATACCGCGCCTGTTCCCTGGCGTCGATGCGCATGATGGACCTGGCCCGCGCTGCTATGGGTATCCGATTCCATGAGCAGGCATGACATGGAGGACAGCGTGCAGGGCATGCTGCTGAACAGCCCTATCGGCTGGCTGGCGGTTATGGCGCGGGCAGAAGGTATATGTGGACTGTACTTCCGGGATAGCCTGCCTGAGGGCTGTATGCAAACAGATGCTCCGCTGTTAACCTGTGCCCGGGAACAGCTGTTGCGCTATTTTGAAGGCAAGCTGACGGTGTTTGATCTGCCGCTATCCATCCGTGGTACAGCGTTTCAAAAAAAGGTGTGGCAGGCGCTGTGCAGCATCCCTTATGGCGAGACCCGTACCTATGCCCAGGTTGCGGCGCTGGTGGGTAGCCCGAAGGCTTACCGGGCTGTTGGCTTGGCAAATAATCGAAACAGGATATCTATCATCATCCCCTGCCACCGGGTGGTGGGCGCGGATGGCGGCCTGGTGGGCTATGGCGGCGGTCTGCACAGAAAGCGGGCGCTGCTTGACTTAGAGCACCGCTGGGGATATCAGCAAGCTAATGGTTGAGCAATGGACAGCCGGGATCGGTCCTTGCCAAGCGGCGGTAAAGGGGGTATACTGAATCTATTGAATCTTTGAAGGAGAGCAGAGAGATGAAGGTTTTAGTTGAAACATCTGCGCGGCATCTGCACGTGTCGCAGCAGCATCTGGAGACGCTTTTTGGCAAGGACCACCAGCTGAACAGCAAAAAGGAACTGTCCCAGCCCGGGCAGTTTGCTGCCGAGGAAAAGGTCAGGGTGGTTGGTCCCCGCGGCGAATTGTCAATGAGCATCTTGGGCCCTGTGCGCAAGAGCACGCAGGTGGAGGTGTCGATGACGGATGCGCGGGCGCTGGGCTTGAAGCCGCCGGTGCGCGAATCGGGCGACGCGGCTGGCAGTGCTGGCTGCACGCTGATCGGGCCGGCAGGCGAAGTGACGCTGTCAGAAGGCGTGATCGTTGCCAAAAGGCATATCCACGCCACCACCAAGGAGGCCGAACAACTTGGTTTGAAAAACGGCGATGTCGTGTCCGTAAAGGTTGCCACGCCGGAGCGGGCGCTGGTATTTGACGATGTGATATGTCGCGTCAGCGACAGCTACGCGTTTGCCATGCACATCGATACGGATGAAAGCAACGCCGCCAACGCTGCGGGCGAAGTATACGGGGAAATCATTAAATAGCAGGAAGCCCTGTGGATGCCGGCTCCTAACAGCCTGATATGGCGGGGGCCGGCTCTTTTCAATATATTATAGGGGGATGATGGTGTGTCGATCAATTTGAAGGGCCGTTCTCTGTTGACACTGCGGGATTATACCCAGGAGGAAATTACCTATCTGCTGCGCTTGTCGCATGAGCTGAGGCAGAAGAAGAAGGCGGATATGCCGGGAAACCTGCTGCGCGGGCGCAACATCGTGCTGCTGTTTGAAAAAACATCCACCCGCACGCGCTGTGCCTTTGAAGCCGCCTGTTTCGACGAGGGCGGCTGTGCCACCTACCTGTCCAACAGCCAAATGGGCATGAAGGAGTCCCTGGAGGATACGGCGCGCGTGCTGGGCCGGTATTATGACGGCATCGCCTTCCGCGGTGCTGCCCAGGAAACGGTCGAGGGGTTGGCGCGCTTTGCCGGCATACCGGTTTGGAATGGCCTGACCGACCGCTTTCACCCTACCCAGGCGCTTGCTGATGTTATGACGCTGTCTGAACACGCCGGCAAGCCCCTGAACAGATGCAAGCTGGTTTACCTGGGCGACGCGCGCAGCAATGTTGCCAATTCCCTTCTGGTTATCGCCGCCAAGCTGGGCATGTCGTATACGGCCATATCGGCCAGGGAACTCTTTCCTTCTGAAGTCCTGCAAAGCGATATGAGCGAAACAGCCAGGCAAACGGGGGCAGACATCGTTTTTACTGACGATTTAGATGCTGTTCATGGCGCCGATGCCTTGTATACCGATGTGTGGATGTCCATGGGGGAGGAAGGGTTGGCCGATGAGCGCATTCGGCTGCTTGAACAGTACCGGGTCACGATGGATGTTGTCAGGAAAACCGGCAACCCCAACGTGATTTTCCTGCACTGCCTGCCGGCGTTTCACGACTTGAACACCGGGATCGGCATGGATATATTCAACCGATACGGCATCAGGGAGATGGAGGTGGCCGACGAGGTGTTCCGATCGCCCATGAGCAAGGTGTTTGACCAGGCTGAAAACCGCCTGCACACGATCAAGGCGGTCATGGTCGCAACCATTGGAAGAGCATAATATCAACTTCAAGCATCATCGCTTGGTAAAAAACGCTTGTCATTTTCCGGCAGACAGCGTATTCTTACCGCTGTGCGCCGCCTGTCAATCAAGGCAAATCGATGGCGCCCAGTAAGGAAGGTATCTCATGGGGACAGTTGTCATTGCACTGGGTGGTAATGCGCTTCAGGAAGCGGGGGCGGCTGCAACCGCGGAAAATCAGCTCACCATGGCGCGGAAAACGGCAGGTTATATCGCTGATATCGCCGGTAGTGGCTGGCGTGTGGCGGTGGCGCACGGCAATGGACCACAGGTGGGGCGTATTGTGTTGCAAAATGAGCATGCCGGTGCGGTGACGCCCGCCATGCCCTTTGATGTCTGCGGCGCGATGAGTCAGGGCATGATCGGTTACCATATCCAGCTCAGCCTGCAGGAGGCGCTGCGTGCGCGGGGTTTGCCCGGCCATGTTGTTACGCTGGTCACGCAGGTCGTTGTGGATGCGGACGATCCCATGTTCAGCAACCCCACCAAACCCATCGGCCCATTTTATGACGAAGCCCGTGCAGCAGAAATCGCCGCTGAAAAAGGCTATGTCATGAAGGAAGATGCAGGCAGGGGGTGGCGGCGCGTGGTGGCTTCCCCGTTGCCTGTGGAAATTGTCGAGATTAATGCCGTGCGCGCCCTGCTGGCGCAGGGGTTTATTCCCATCGCGGCAGGCGGGGGCGGCATCCCCGTTGTCAGGAACGGAGACGGCTCCCTCAGCGGGGTTGCCGCCGTCATCGACAAGGACTTAGCCGCTGCATTGCTGGCGGAAGACATCGATGCCGATACCCTGCTGATTCTTACGGCGGTGGACCGGGTTTATCTGAACTACGGCAAGCTGGGTCAAACCGGCTTATCGGTGTTGTCCCTCGCCGATGCTGCGCGCTATATGGGGGAGGGACAGTTTGCCAGCGGATCGATGCTGCCCAAGGTGCAGGCAGCTGTGCGTTTTGCGGCGAGCCAGCAAGGCCGCAAGGCCATCATCGCCTCGCTGGAAGATGCCGCCCGGGCGCTGGCCGGGCTGGCGGGGACGGCGATTGTCCGCGATGTCTGACGGGAGAGCCGACATGACGAGGATCGCATGGGGATTCCGGCACACGCTGTTTGCGTCCTATTTAGGGTATATCGTCCAGGCCATCATCAACAACTTCATGCCGCTGCTGCTGATCATGTTCCATCAGGACATGAACGTCACCCTGGACCAGCTGGCGCTGCTGGTTGGTTTCAATTTTGCCGTGCAGTTAGTGGTGGATCTGATCGCTTCAGCGACCATCGACCGCATTGGCTATCGTCGGGCGATAATAGCCGCACATGTGTTTGCGGCGTTGGGCCTGGTCAGTTTGGCGATGCTGCCGGGCTTGATGCCGCCGTTTGCTGGCTTGCTGCTTGCCGTATGCATCTATGCGATTGGCGGTGGCATCATTGAGGTGCTCATCAGCCCCATCGTCGAAGCCTGCCCCACTGAAAACAAAACGGCAGCCATGAGCCTGCTCCACTCGTTTTACTGCTGGGGACATATGGGTGTCGTCATATTAACCACGCTGTTCTTTCTGGCGTTTGGCATTGCTTCATGGCGCGTTATGGCGATCCTGTGGGCGCTGGTGCCGTTGGTGAATACGTTCCTGTTTACCAAGGTGCCCATCAACACGCTGCCCCATGCCGATCAAAGCCCCGGCAGCTATGCCCGGTTGCTGAAAAACCCCGTGTTCTGGATGCTGTTCATCATCATGGTGTGCGCCGGTGCGTCCGAACAGGGCATGGCGCAATGGGCTTCGGCATTTGCCGAAGGAGGTTTGCGGGTGAACAAAACGGTTGGCGATATCCTGGGGCCGACATTTTTCGCGCTGATGATGGGCATTGCGCGCGCGCTGCACGCCAAATACGACGAAAAGCTGCCGCTGCAGGCAGCCCTGATCGCCTGCTCGGCGCTGTGCATTGTGGCTTACCTGGTGGCAGCGCTGGTGCCCATTCCCCTGGTGGCGCTGGCTGCAGTGGGCTTGTGCGGGTTTTCTGTCGGGCTGTTCTGGCCAGGGACGTTCAGTTTGGCGGCAATTGATCTGCCAACGGGCGGTACCGCTATGTACGCGCTGCTTGCCTTAGCGGGCGATCTGGGATGCTCTGCGGGGCCTGCGCTGGTGGGCTTTGTGTCGGCTAAGGCAGGGGGCAACCTCAGCCATGGCTTTGTTGCGGCGGTGGTTTATCCGGTGCTGCTGATCGTATTTGTCAGATTGTCCACCCGCCGCGCAGCCCTTCAGGCGTCAAAGCAGCAAGCGGAGGGCTGATGATAGCGCAAAGGCATGCCCTATGAAACAGCAATCTGTAAGCTATCGTAACCTGCCGCTGCCGCCGGGATTTGTCGGCTCGGCATATGAAGCGGCTTTTGACGATTCGTTAGTGGCGCTTGATTTGAACGCGCTGTTTGACAGCGGGTTGCATGGCCGGGGGCATATTGAGCGCGTGATGCTGCTGGGCGCGGTGCTGGCACAGCAGGCGATGCTCAGCGGGCATGAAACCAGGCTGTTGCTGTTGGCCTGCTCCTACCATGATGTCGGCCGGGCGGACGATTCTGTTGACGATGAGCATGGCTTACGCTCAGCTGCCTGCATGGAAAGGCTGACGGGCTGCAAAGGCATGGACCTGCGCGTGCTGAAGGCTGTGGTGGAAGCGCATTCGCGTCCGGATGAGCAGATGGCGCGGGTATTGGCACGCTACGGACTGGACGGGGAGCCTGCTGCCTGGCGGTTGACGCGGCTTCTCAAGGATGCCGACGGGTTGGACCGCGTCCGCCTGAATGCGCTCGATCCGGCTTATCTGCGGCACCCCTTCAGCAAGGCGCTGGAGCCACTGGCCTGGGCGCTGGTGCACCATTTCCCGCACCGCATCACATAGCACAGCGTGTCATAGAAACAGCCGCTTGCGTATTTCGTTTTTCAGCGCGACATGGCGCTCGATATACACGCACATCAGCGCAATCACGCCCAGCGGGATTGCGGCATACACCGACCAGTTGAGTGCCACCGAAGCGTCTGCGGCCAGGTCGATCAACACCTCCAGCGCAATCAAAAACGATCCCATCAGCAATAGAAAAAGCGCGTTACGGTATAGGATGCTGAGTTGGATGCGGCGGTAGATCGATAAAGCCGCCAGCACAAATAGGCCGATCAGCAGCAGCATTGGCAGTGCCATGCTTAGATACCAGCCCATGCCATCCGTCATCAGCGCAATCAGCAGCAGGTACAGGCACAGCGCCAGTATATCGATGATGACATAGGTGTAAGGCTTGTCGAATTTGTAGAATATAGGAACCAGGATCCAGCAGTACAGACATATCAGGGCACCCGTTACATAGGGAGACCATGTCAATTGCAAGCTGCCCAGCAGGTCCAGCAGCGTCACCGTGAGCATGGGCACCAGCATCAGCAGCTTGGAAAGCCTCCGTGCATAGCGTCGGTCAATCCGGTCGATGGCGGTGTCTACGCGCTCGGGGTGTGCGGGATCGGCTGTTTCTGTCCAAGGGTTGTTGGGGTCAATGACAGGCGTTGTGCACAAAGGGCACGCCCGTTGGCTGTGTTCCAGCTCTACTCCGCAGTGGACGCAATATGGCATGCGAGATTCCTCCTATTGCTTTCAATCTTTACCGGTACGCCTAACTTGACCAGCGCGGTGAAAAAGCCGCGTTCAAAATCCGTCTCCCTGATTTTGCTGGAAAAACTGATATAAGTGTAGCCATTAATGCTCAGGCACCCGCACGAACAGGCGTTATTCTTAGCGGGGCCCAGGATCAGATCGGCGCGGTCGATGTGCTGCGCCATGCTGTCGGGCAGCTTCAATTGGCCTAAGTTGGACAGCGTGGTGGTAAAATAGCGCTCTCCCGTCAACCAGTACATGAAGCGCAGCACGGCTGTTTTGACAAACAGCGGCGCCATGCGCAGCACCTTGTTTTGTTCAGCAGCGACGTTGGCGGAAAAGCGGGCGTTGAGCATCTGTTCGGTCATCTCCATGCCGGCGAAGTGCTTTACCTGGTTGATGATCTCTTCCAACGTGTAGCTGCCGTAGCTGAGGTGGATGCCGGCATTGATATAGGAAGAGAAGTTCCTCAGCGTGGCGGACGGGTAAAACGCACGCAGGTTGACGGGCATGGATACCTTCACAGGCAGCTTTCGTCGTCGTTTGGACGGGTCGCGCCTAACGATGTCACACAGCGATTGCAGCATCAGCGCTGCCATAAACGTGTTGATGGTGGCACCATACCGCTTAGCCAGCTCATACAGCTGCATGGTGGGGACAATGCCGGTGATCACGTGCAGGTAGTCGGAGTCACCCGGCGTGCCCTGCAGTGGGTAGGCTTTTTCTTCCGTTCGGGCACGAACCGCTTTGCGCGCGTATTTCAAAAAGCTGTCCTCAAATTCGGCTTGGCTGGCGTTCTGCCGGATATCCAGCACATAGGGTGCAGCTGCAGGCGCTATGCCGTACTTGAGGCGCATATACTCTGCCGTCATGGTCATCAGAAAGGTCATGCCGCCTGTGCCGTCTGTCAGCGCATGAAACACCTCGATGGCAATCCGCCTGCGCCAGCATCTGACGCGAAACAGGTGTGGGTTGTCGCTGTTGATGACCATGCGCACGCAGGGGTTGGCTACGTCCTCCTCGATGGCGGGCGCGGTTTGCTGCCTGTCTAAGTAATACCAGAAGAAACCGCGTCTGAGGCGGTAGGCAAAAAACGGTATTCGCTTCAGCGTGGACGCCAGCGCTTTGGCCAGCAAGGCTTCATCAATATCATCCTTCAGCGTGACCGATATTCGGTACAATGCCATCCACTTCCGCGACATGACGGCAGGGTAAATCTTGGCAGCGTTGTCCAACTTCAGCCATTCAGGGGCTGTGGTGCGCCTATTCTTCCGGGCCATCCGTCCACTCCATATCGCAGTCAAGATAGGCTTGAATCTGCCGGAGGGCTTCTTTTGCCTCCGGCACGCCGTACAACACGTAAACATGCCACATGCCCTGTTCAATGTGGAGCTCGCTGGCACAGCCGGCGGCGCGCAGCTTTTCATCCATCCGCACGGCGTCATCGCGCAAAATTTCATCGGAGCCCGCGAACATCAGTGACGGAGGAAGCCCCGCCAAATCGCCGTATAAAGGTGATATCAATGGTTCGGTCAAGCTGGCGTTACTGGCATACATTCTGGCGCTTTCCAACAGGGCGTCCTTGTCCAGCAGCTTGTCACGCGCCTGGGTGTCCGGGTCCTCCCAGGTCATGGTCAGGTCGGTCCAGGGCGATATAGCGACGATTTTTTCAGGCTGGGGCAATTCCTTTTGCTTGAGCAGCAGCGACAGCGCATAGCATAGGCCGCCGCCGGCGGATTCGCCGACAAATGCCACCTGTTCGGGGCTGTACCGCTGAAGCATGTGCTCATAAGCAGCCAATGCATCGTCCAGCGCCGCGGGAAAGGGATGCTCCGGTGCCAGCCTGTAACCAACACATAGTGTCGCCCTGCCTGTCAGCTTGGCAATTTCACCGCCATACCGCTTTGCGTAAGGCAGCGTGCCCGCTGTGTAGGCGCCGCCATGCAGGTAGAGCGCCGCGCGGTTGACCCTGCCCTTGAGCGGGATAGCCCATGCCGCATCAAAACAGGGGAACGACACAGGCTTATAGTGTACGAAGAATGACAAGGGCCGTTTGCCGACAGTAGCGATTGAGTCCTGCAGCTTGCGGTATTGTTCCAGGTTTAAAGACTTCAACAGAGGGTTAATCAACCCGATCTGCGAGCGCACAAACGCGCTGACAAGTGAAGGCATGAGCACTCCTTTCCGGGTACGGGGTGAAAGAAACAGGTAGATTGTAGCATGCGCCTGCCCATCATACAATGATGCTTGAGGACTTGGGACATAGTTTTGACAAAAATGTTGCATTAATAATAAAAAATGGTTACAATAGTGCTTACCAATCAAAAGGCGGTGAGCGTATGAAGGAGTTTCTGGCAGGGATCCCCGTGCAGCTTGTCGACTTTGTCATATACGGCGCTATCGCCCTCGTCATGCTGATCGCCGTATTCAAGTGCATCGTACCGCTTCGTAACGGCGCGCGGTTGTTTCGCAGGGCGGTTCGCTCTCTGGAGCTCATGACAGCGCAGGAGGGGACAAGGCCCGTCTGGCAGGATGTGCAGTTTCTTGGCAAGCCCATGCAGCAGCAGTGGAAGTGCTTTCTGATGAATGCAGAGCAGCTTGATGCCCGCGGGCTGAGCTGCGACGTGGAGCAATATATCAATGACGACGATGTGTTCACCGACTATGCGCGCCTTCAGCTGGCTGAGGTGGTGCCCGGCTTTTTAACCTCCTTGGGTATTTTAGGCACTTTCATCGGCTTGATGCGTGGCATCGGCAACTTAGACGTTACCAGTGCAACCAACACCATGGAGAGCATCTCCGTGATGATTGGCGGCATATCATTTGCTTACGGCACGTCGATCGCGGGCCTTGTCTGCTCGCTGGTGTTCAGCATCCTGCTGCGCATATCGCAGGGCAGCGCGCTGGGGGCTATGGACGATTTTGTCGAAACTTTCCGCGAGCTGGTCATGCACCGGCCGATGGATGAAAACGTGCACAGCATCTGCCATATGGAAGACCAGGCGGCGTTCCTGAGCCGCACCGCGACAGACCTGAATAATAGGCTCGCTAGCGGCATCGAGGTGGCGATCGACCGCGCGTTTACGCCCATCAGTCAATCGATCAACAGTTTTATTTTAGCAGAAACCCAGGGGCAGATGGAGGGGCTGAGCCGCATCGTTGGGCATTTCATATCGCAGATGAACAACGCCATGGGCGGGCAGTTTGTCCAGCTGGCGAAAACGCTGTCTGGCATCAACCAGGCCCAGGCCGTCAGCTTTGAAACCATCAACCACACCATAACGGCGGCGGATGCCATCATGGAAAGCATCCAGCGCACCCATGCTGTCACCCAGGCGGTCATTGAGCGCTTTGACAGCTATGTGAACAGCCTGGCGCAGGCACAGACCGGGAACACCGGGCTTGTTGAGGAAATGTCCACCATGCTGGTCAGTATGCACGCCGCACTGCAACAGCATAGCGACCAGTACGCCCGGCTGCAGGCAGGCCAGGCTGATATTGAGCAGCAGATGCAGCAGTACGCCTCCTGGAGTGGCCGCGTGCTGGAGGCTGTTGAAAAGCAAAGCGACGCTGCAGCGGATCGCACGCACTTGGTGGCTAACGAGATGACAGCCAGTTCCCAGAAGCTGGCAGACAGCTACACAGGCTTTGTGGAGAATATTTCCACAGGTTTGGCGCGCACCATGGGCATGTTTGAGGAAAACATGCACGACATGATGGATAAGCTATTCAAGCAGCTTTCCAGTATGGCGCAGCCTGAGGGCAGCACAAAGGGCGGGCAGGTTGTCGAATTGACTGCCATATCCAAGATGCAGCAGGCTATGGCTGATATGACGGTGGCGCTCAACAGGGCGGTCATTGCCGTCGAGAAGTTGGCGGAGGGTGCGTAAATGCTGACCGGCGCGAGAAAGAAGCGCAGGCGGATTGCCAGGGCGGACATAGGGTCTTACTGGATCTCCTTCTCGGACATGCTGTCCTCCCTGCTGCTGGTGTTTATCCTGGCGGTTACGTTCAGCATCTACCAGTATTACAGCTTGCTGGAAGTAAAAACCCGTGAGCTGGAGGCGCAGAAAGCCGAACTGGACCAAACCCAGGTGGTGCTGGCGGAGCGCGAGGCCGACCTGGAAACCGCGCGGATTACGCTGATGGGCAAGGAGGAGGAGCTGGCTGCTATCCAGATCCAGCTGGACCAGCAGCAGAGCGACCTGAAGGCGGCGCAGTCTGCCTTGCTCACCAAGGAGGAAGAGCAGGCGCTGTTACAGCTGCAGCTCAGCGAGCAGGCGACAGCGCTGGCCAGCCAGGAGATCAGGCTGGGCGCCATGCAGGAGGCGCTGTCCAGCCAGCAAAAACAGATAGACGATTTGCTGGGTGTTCGCACAGCCATCATTCGCGACTTGTCGCGCGCGCTGTCGGCGGCGGAAGTTGGCGCCAAGGTAGACAAAACCACCGGCGACATCATCCTGGATAGCCAGCTGATGTTTGATTTAGCCAAGGCAGATATATCGGAGTCCGGCAAAGCACAGCTGAGGCGGCTGATGCCGGTATACCTGCGTGTTTTGATGCAGCCGGAATACCGGGATTTTGTTGCTGAAATCATCATAGAAGGCCACACCGACAGCAGGGGTGAGTATGTGCCCAACTTGGAGCTGTCGCAAAACCGCGCCCTGTCGGTCGCCAAGTTCTGCCTTGACTTGCCCAATCTGGATCATGCGCAGCGGCAGCTGCTCAAGAGCATTCTCACGGCTAAAGGCCGCAGCTTTTCCAACCTCATTTATGTCGACGGCGTTGAGGACATGGATGCTTCCCGGCGCGTGGAGATCAAGTTCCGCCTGAAGGATACCGAGATGATCCAGCGTATGAACGAGATATTGACAGGGGGTGGCGCACCCTGAAGATTGCAGCCATTTTCCTGATGGTGCTGGTATTGGTGCTGGGCGGCGTGATGGTGTATGCAGCGGTTAACACCACGCTGTCGGTCCAGGTGCAGCATTGCAACGCGGTGCCGGCTTCCGAGTTGCCGGGTGAATTTGCCCGCTGGCGCACGGCGCTGGAACAGCATGCTGTGCAGGGCACGGTATTTGACGAAGAAATTTCAGGCAGTGCAGAGGACTACAGCTTCTATGTATATACTATCAATGTCTATAATAACGGCTTAATCGATGCCGACATGCTGGAGTTGCAGGTTGCCCCTGCTGACGGCGATGTGCTCAGCTACTCGGAAGCGGCATCGCTTGGGCAAAGCGTCAACAAGCCGGTGACGGTGCCTGCGCGCGACACGACGCAACTGAAGTGCATCCTGCTCACCCGCGCGGGGAACCATGCCGTACGCACCCTGTACGTTACCTACTATATATGGGGTCATCCCTTTACGGTAAAGCTAACGTATGGGTAATGAAACGCATTGGCTGCAGGCGGAGGAGAACGGGTGAAACGCAGGGATTTCTGGGTGATGTTGGGGGCGCTGGTGCTGGCTGGCATGGTGTTTGGGTTGTCCGCGCTGTTGGGTGATGGCGGGGGAGGGACCGGGACATCAGGCGGACAGTTGCCGGAGGAGGGCGATCAAACGCCCGCTGCCACGCTGGCGCCTGCGGATACTTACCTTGTTGTACAGGTGGACAACATCCTGTATGATCCGATCCCTCTGTTGGAAGCGCGTGATATCCGCATCCAGCAGCCCGATGGCAAGCTTAATATCGTCCGGGTCGCACCGGGCGCTATCTCCATGCATATGTCCACCTGTCACAATCAAAACTGCGTGGAACAGGGTACCGTCACGCTAGAAAACCGGGATCGGCGCATTCTGAGCAATGAGATCATCTGCTTGCCTAACAGGGTCATCCTGCGACTGCTCAACAGCGAGGAAGCGCAGGCGCTGTGGGATTCTTTTCGCGAATAATCATCGCTCATTCCCCGGCGCACCAAACAATTGCACAAATAAACGGTAAAATCTTTGTTGAATTTCGGCACTATTCAAACCGGCTTTCAGCTTATATAATAAGAGCAGTCGAAAGCACCACGACCCTTTGGTGCAACTATTTGTAAGGAGGCTGCTTTATGGCCAGTGTATCTCTGAAGAATATTTACAAAGTGTTCCCCGGCAATGTCACGGCGGTCAGCGACTTCACCCTTGATATCGAGGACAAGGAGTTTATCGTACTGGTCGGTCCCTCCGGCTGCGGTAAGTCCACCACGCTCCGCATGGTGGCAGGTTTGGAGGAAATCACTGACGGCGAGCTCTATATCGGTGAAAAGCTCGTCAACGACGTCGCGCCCAAGGACCGCGACATCGCCATGGTGTTCCAGAACTACGCGCTGTACCCGCACATGACCGTGTATGACAACATGGCTTTCGGCCTGAAGCTGCGCAAAACCCCCAAGGATGAAATTAAGCGCCGGGTTGAAGCAGCAGCCCATATTCTGGACATCGAGTACCTGCTCAATCGCAAGCCCAAGGCCCTGTCCGGCGGTCAGCGTCAGCGTGTTGCGCTGGGGCGTGCCATCGTCCGTGAGCCCAAGGTCTTCCTGATGGACGAGCCGCTTTCCAACCTTGACGCCAAGCTGCGTGTTGCCATGCGTACCGAAATCACCAAGCTGCACCTGCGTCTGCAAACCACCTTCATTTACGTCACCCATGACCAGACCGAGGCCATGACGATGGGTTCGCGCATTGTCATCATGAAGGATGGCTTTATCCAGCAGGTCGATACGCCGCAGAACAACTACGACTATCCCACTAACAAGTTCGTCGCCGGCTTCATCGGCAGCCCGCAGATGAACTTCTTTGATGTCACGTTGATTCCTGAGAACGGCAAGGTGTATGCTACCTTTGGTGACAGCAAGATCCTCGTGCCCGACGCCATCGTTAAGCGCTTTGTGGATGAAAGCTATATCGGCAAGGAAGTCACCATGGGCATTCGTCCTGAGAACATCTCCGACGCGCCCGAAGACGTTGCTGCCAACCCCGATGCCCTGATGAAGGTTCGCATTGAGGTAACAGAGCAGATGGGTTCCGAAACCTACCTCTACTTCACTGTTGCCGGCAAGGAAGAGAACGTCATCGCCCGTGTTGATCCGCGCACAAAAACCCATATCGGCGATGATACGGTGGTCATGATGGATACTGCACGCCTCCACTTCTTCGACAAGGAGACCGAGGTGACCCTCCTCAACCGTTAACCTTTATAGCTTGTCAATTCTCATAACACCGCCGCTCTTAGCGGCGGTGTTGCATATTGGGTTGCATATTTTGATATTATGAAAGCGACGTACTCGCGTGCGAAAAGGTGTTCGTGAGGACAACTTTTGGGGATAAGGCCATAAAACAGCCTGTGGATAATCTGGAAATTTTTACACAGATTTTACAGAAGCTTGATATTGTCAAGCGATTAGGGGGTAAAAGAGGGGAAGAACTGTGGACAAGTCTGTGGACAATGTGGATAGTTAACGTTTTTACACGCAATGAATAACATACACGCGGGATGCTGTATAAATCGTCGGCCTGCGCAGGAGAAAGGCGAAAAATGTCTGTATACGACGAAAAATAAACCAGAAAATGCATAAACATACAATTGCGTCATTTGTTTTGATGGCATAAGTGTGTGGATAAGCCCCTGTCTCATTTCTTGCCAAGCGTCGAATGCTCCTGTATACTTGCTGCATGATGAGGAGAAAGGCGGCTTGAAGCGTGAAGGCGATCATTTTTGATATGGATGGGGTGCTGTTTGATACGGAATCGCTGGGCGTTGTCGCCAGCCAGCAGGCTGCCGCGCAGCAGGAGATCCTGTTGGATAAGGCATTGATCATGAATACCCTGGGGCTGACAACCGAGGGGACTGACGACGTATACCTGGCGGTTCATCCAGCGCTTGACACAGCAAAGTTCTGGGCAGACTATATGGCGTATCTGAAGCAGCATGTCGTTCGCTTTGGCACACCATTAAAACCCCATGCGATGGAGACGGTCAGGCAACTGGCAGATATGAACGTGCCCAGGGCTATCTGCTCCTCCAACGAGCTTGATATGATTGCACTGTACCTGGAGTATGCTGGCATGCAGGGGATGTTCAGCGTGATCACAGCAGGCGATCCCTCGGTGCCGTCCAAGCCGGCGCCCGATATGTTTTTAAATACCGCGCGCAAGCTGGGCGTTATGCCTGCTAATTGCCTGGCGGTGGAGGATTCGCCCAATGGGTTGCGGTCAGCGAGGGCTGCTGGCATGATAACCTGCATGATACCGGACCTGGTGCCTTTCTCCGATGCGCTGCGCCCTTATTGTGACTTGGTATTGGAAGACTTGTCGCAGCTGCCGGCGCATGTTGGAGCATCGGCATGCCGGTAACCATTATATCGGTAGGCAAGCCTGACCGTGCCCTTTTTCTGCCCGCTGTGCGGGAATATGCCAGACGGATTACCCGTTTCGATAAGCTGACGCTGGTGGAGGTCCCCGATGTACAGGAGCCTGCCGGGGCAAGTGCGGCTCAGCTTGATATCGTCAGGAACCGTGAAGGAGAAAGCATTCTGGCCCGGATCAGGCCGGATGATTATGTCGTTGCGATGTGCATTGAAGCCCAGCAATGTGACAGCCTGGCTTTCAGTGAAAAAATCAGGGCGCTGCGCGACCGGTCGCAGCACATGGTGTTTGTCATCGGCGGGTCGCTGGGGCTTGGGCAGGCTGTATACCAGCGCGCCAATGAAACGCTTTCGCTGTCCAGCCTGACTTTTCCCCACCAGCTTGCCCGCGTGGTGCTGCTGGAACAGCTGTACCGGGCGTACAAGATCATCGCTAACGAGAGGTATCATAAGTAATGCGGCTGATTCAGCTGCGGCTCCACGATTTCAGGAGTTACAAACAGCTGTCGCTGACACCACCGGAGGGCATCACGGTGTTTGTCGGCGAAAACGGCGCTGGCAAAACCAACCTGCTGGAGGCTGTTCACCTGTGTTGCCTGGGGCGTAGCCACCGTACCAACGCAGACAGAGACATGATCCGCACCGGCTGCGACACCTGTGCGGTGCATGCCCGTGTGGAAAAGAAAACGGGCAGCGCCGAGGTTGGTGTGCGGCTATATACCCAGCAAAAGAACAAAAAGCTGATCTATGTCAATGGAAAAACAGCGCCGCGCATTGGCGAACTGATGGGGCACATGGTTTGCGTGATGTTTTCGCCGGAGGACCTGGACATTGTTAAGGGGCCGCCGGCTTACCGCAGACGCTTTATTGATATGTTGCTGTCTCAGTGCCAGAGCGCCTATTTTTACAGCCTGCAACGCTACAATACCGTGTTGAAGCAGCGCAACGCGCTGCTTAAAACGTTGGTCAAATCGGGAGGTGATCACAGCCAGCTAAGTGTTTGGGACGAACAGTTGGCTGCCGCGGCAGTGCCTGTCATTCGCGCGCGCAGGCAGGCAGCTGAACGGCTTGGCACGCTGGCAGGGGGCCATTATGCCTGGATATCGGATCGGGAGAAGGAAACGCTACAGGTTGCTTACCGCAGCGCGCTGCCCGGCGCTCCGGATACCGCGGAGAGCATCATAGACGCGTTGCGTGTCGCCCGGGAAGATGATCTCCGGCGCCAGGCAACGAGTGTTGGCCCTCACCGCGACGACCTGGATATCACGATGTCGGGCAGTGACATGCGGGCGTTTGCTTCGCAGGGGCAGATCAGGACGGCTGTGCTGTCCATGCGTCTGGCAGAGATCGATATCCTCACAGCCGCCCATAACGACGCCCCGCTGCTGCTGTTAGATGATGTGCTCAGCGAACTGGACGCGCAGCGGCGTGCACGATTGTTGATGCGGCTTCGGGGCGTTCAAACGCTGCTGACCAGCACCGATGAAAGTGAGGTTGGCGGCTTGCATCCTTCCTGTATCCTCAAGGTGAAGGACGGTATGATCACGATGTAGAGCAAATTACGCAATCGTGGCGCACCGGCATGCCGTCCGCCTCCTGGCATATCAAGCCGTCGCTCTGCGGCGTGGTGCCCTCTGTCACGCGCCGGCTTCCCGGGTGACGTTATGGATCCATTTGTTGCCGCGCAGGCGAAAAAAAGCAATGATCCATTTGAATGTCTGGTCGATGCGGGTGCAGAAGTACACGATGTGCAGCGGCCAGTGGAACACAAAGGCTGCGAGCGCTGATACCGGCAGCACAATCAGCCAGCCGCAGATCATGTCCACCAGCATCACAAACCGGTTGTCGCCGGCGCCCCGGTTGATGCCGACAAAACAGGAAGCGTGGTAGGTGGTGCCAATCAGCGTCACAGCGCTGATGCCGATCATGGTGGCGGCCAGCGACGCCACATCGGCGTCCAGATTATACAGGCTGATGTAAGGTACCCGCAGCAGGAACACCAGCGATGACATGATCAGCCCGAAAAAGAAGAACATGATTTGAATGGTGCGCGAATAGCTGCGTACCAGTGAATAGTCCTTCTGCCCAACAGCTTTGCCCACCATGACGGCGGCGCCGCCGGCCAGCGCCGATGTGAACAGCATGCCCAGGTTCATCATCATGTCGGTGACAGCTGCGGCGTTGATCATCCGCTTGCCCATCTGGCCGATGATCACCATTTTCAGCATGCCCACCAGCGCCCATTGCGCATCGGTAATCGCGACGGGCAGGCCAAAGCGTGCATAATCCGTCCAGACCCACCGCTTATGCTGGAGAAAGTCCCGCGCTTTGATAGGAATGGATCGCTGCACCTTGAAAAAATAAAAGCTGACAAGCGTGGCTTCTATCAGCCGCGCCAGCACCGTGGCGATGGCGGCACCGCGCACGCCCATAGCGGGAAAGCCTAATTTACCGAATATCAGAATATAGTTGAATAATATATTGGAAACAAGCGATACAACGGTGGTGTACAGCGTGATGCGCACCACCTCCACACCCTTGAGCATGCCGATCATGGACGCTGAAACGGCAAACGGGATGTATGCCAGGCAGACGATGGGCAAGTACTGCATGCCCAGGTCCAGCACCTGGGTTTCCTTGGCGCTGATCACCATGCTCAGCGCCAACCCGGGGAACAGCCGGATCAACCCTGCCACAGCGACGGCAAACCCTACGCACAGGCTCAGCACCACCGAGCACACCGAGCGAATTGCATCGGTATCCTTTTTGCCCCAATACTGGGCGATCAGCACCACCGATCCGCCAGCCAGGCCTGTCATAGCGGCGTTGACAAAGTTGGTGATGCTGTTGGATTGTGCAACCGCCGCGAAGGAAAGGCCATCCGGATCGATCCTGGTGACCATCAGGTTGTCGGCCATGACGACTAACAGCGAGATGAGGGATTGGAATGCGGTTGGCAACGCGAGGCGAAAGATTGATCTGTAGAAGTCTTTGTCCCGAATCATAGCGTGCGGCACCTGTCTCTCATGATTTATGCTGGATTATAGCAGGGACGGCTTGTCCGGTCAACGAACTTGATGAACAATTCCTTTGATTTTACTTTAGTTTGTGCTTTTACGCTTGTGATATGCGGAAAACTGTGCTATACTTTAACCTGACTTTTACACTTTGAGAGACAAAAGCGCCCAGAATTCCCTTATAAATCAAGGGAAGTGGGCGTTTTCAGTCTGCACGCTGGTTTTTACCGTTAGCGCAAAGAGGATGCTATTTTTTCACCTGCGCGACCAATTGACGGATGTCCTTTGCATGACGGTATTTCATCGCGAAGTCAACCCCTACCGCCTTGCCAACCTCCTCAAGCACATCATTGTAGTAATCAAACACATACAGATTTTCTTCAATCAGGGAACCCGAAGCCCTGGAAAGGCTCTCAACCAATTGGCCTACGCTGAAACGTTGGTTGGTGCGCAGTTGCAGGCAGCGCAGCAGCAGCAAGGCTACAAAACAAATCAGGAAGTGCGCTTCAATATGTTCCTGAACGCTGACATAGACCGGCCGGGCCTGAAGATCTCCTTTGGTAATTTTGAAGCTTTCCTCAATCTGCCACAGCCCCCGGTAAGTGTTGATGACCTCCGTGTCGCTCATCTCCATTTCGCTGGTCACCAGGGCATAATAACCGTCAAAACGTTCTTCCTGGGCAATGCGTTCCCAATCCAACACTGGCGTCTTTTTGCCGTTTGGCAGAATCTCCCCTGTCTTCTGGTCGATGTTCAAGTTACGGATGTACCGGGTACAGCCCAGGTCCTCAACCAGCGCTCTGCGCCCAGGGTGGGCGATGATGTCCTGTGCCTTGGTAACGGCCTGCGAGCGCTCCGCCTTGGCCCTCAGGTCATAGTTCCGGCTATAGAAAACCACTTGCTTTTGATCCACAGTAAAGGACTTCTTCTTGCCGTGGACATCCTGTATTTGAATCTCCCGGGGCTCCAGGCGTGACTTCATCTTGAAATCCTCGCCCACGGCACTGTATCCTGTCTCGTCCAGTACATAGTCCTGCAGCTCCTTGGTGGCTTTGCGCACTGACTGGGCATAGATGTATCCGTCACCGCGCAACACCAGAGTGGCGATGTTGTTTGATGTATTCATTCCCTTGTCCGCTACCACCACCATCCGCTCAATCTCATACCGTTTCCTGATGTCCCGGATGACAGGACGCAGGGTTAGACAATCGTTGGTGTTGCCGCTGAACAACTCATAGGCAATAGGTAAGCCCTGGCTGTCCATGAGCAGGCCCATCTGAATAATGGGATTGGGACGATGTTCCTTGGAGACGCCTTTCTGTTTAAGCCCTTCGGGTATGTCCGTCTCAAAATAATAGTTGGTTACGTCGTAGTATACGTGTGAGGTATCCCGATGGTAGCGAGTACTGACTGCCTGGTGCAGCGCGAACAGCAGGTCCTTCCTGTATCGGGAGAAGGTGGATAGCGACCGGTATACATGCTGCAGTTCAAAGGTGTAGTGCTCAAAATAATCCTCCCGATGGTCAAAGCTATACTTCTTGGAGCCTGGATCGAGGATTCGCTGAAACACCAACATACGGAAGATTTGATCCAGCTGGTAGTCGCTCTTCACCGTCCGTTGACGGCTGACCCAGAACCTGCGGATGCCCAGCTCATGATACAGCTTGCTCAAGGCCAGGTACCCCAGGTTCTTGCGGTTGCAGGTGTCGGGCTGTAAACGCTCGGCAGGCTTGTATGCAATGGTTGCCGTGCGTTCCAGATCCTTTTCTTCCAGGGTCATCTGCTCAGCCAGCTGTGTATAGTGCGCGATGGGATCCTCCATGTCCGTAATATCTTCCAGATAGCCAATGGACAGGATGGTTTTCGTTCTGACATTGCCTGATTCCTTGTGATAGTAAGGTTTGACGATGGACAAAAAGGTCTTGCCGGACTTCTTGTTGGGGATCTTCTTCAGGTACATGACGCTCCTCCTTACAGGTAGAGATGACGTCATGATTATATCATAACGGTAAGGAACGGTAAATAGGCAAATTCTTAAAACTTGACAAAAAAATAGGCTCGGACGCCTTGTAATATATAGGTATTTTGAGCTGGATTGAAATTAAGAAGTGTAAAAGTGAGGAATTCCTTTGATTTTACTTTAGTTTGTGCTTTTACGCTTGTGATATGCGGAAAACTGTGCTATACTTTAATAGTCAAAGATGGTCAGATTTCTTTGATAAGGAGTGAAAGCCATGCGATTGAGCGATGCAATCGAAGAATTTATCAAAACCATGCTGAGCCAGGAGGAGCTGGAGATTGAACTGAAGCGCAATGAACTCGCCGAATATTTTCGTTGCGCTCCAAGCCAAATCAACTACGTTCTCTCCACGCGGTTTACACCGGATCACGGCTATGTGACCGAGTCAAGGCGGGGGGGTGGCGGATGTATCCGCATCATCCGACTTGAACGGGAGCAAGGGCAATACCTCCAATACCTGTTGGACGAGCGGATCGGCGATTCCATTACAACTAAATCTGCGCAGATTCTGTGCATGCAGTTAGCGGAGCAGGGCGCTGTCAGCGAAGGGACGGCGAGGTTGATGTGCGCAGCGCTGTCGCCCAAGGCGTTGTCCGTTCCCATCCCCGAACCGTTGAAGGACGCACTGCGCGCCAAGATGATGCGCAGCATGCTGACGACGGTAGCTAAAAACAAC
This sequence comes from Christensenellales bacterium, assembly GCA_050952845.1. Lineage (GTDB taxonomy): Bacteria > Bacillota > Clostridia > Christensenellales > Aristaeellaceae > JAGVSV01. Next base: position 1,653,278 of record JBMNLP010000001.1, on the reverse strand, counting down.
AACCGTCTCGAAAGCGAGGGATAGACCATGTTATGCGATGTATGCAAACAACGCGAAGCCAATGTTGTCATGCAGACGCTGACCAACGGGCAGATCATCACGCGGTCGATGTGCGCGGAGTGCGCCAAAAAGGCGCGTTCAGATCTCGCCAGGGCGTTTATGAACATCGGCATTCACTTCCAGGGGCTTCAGCGCCAAGCTGCAGCGGCAGCCAAGGAAAAAAGCGAAGCGCCCATGGCCATATGCCGCGCCTGCGGCATGCTGCTGTCTGAGCTTGAAGACGCCACGGCCCTGGGATGCCCGGCTTGCTATGAAGCATTCCGAAGCCAAATTGCTGCCAGGTTTTTTCAGACTGACAAGCCTGAACAGCCGGAGTCGGATCATAACGCTTCTTCATTGGGCGAAGAACAGCAGATTATGCTGCAGTTAGAGCATGCCGTGGTATCTGAGGATTATGAGAAAGCTGCGGAGCTGCGCGACAGGCTTAAAGCGCTCTGCGGGCATGCGAACACGCAGGAGGACGAAGCCGATGGTTGATACCATGCTGTCAAAGCGGGTGGTGCTTCGGAGGAATTTTTCGGAGTACGCCTTTGAAAACAAGATGACCGAGGAACAGCGTCATGCCTGCGTATCCAGAACGGTGGCAGCTGTAGATGCGCTGGACGATACCTATTACCTGTACCAGCCGTCCGACATCGACGCGCAGAAGTTTTCCAGGCTCCATGACAAAGGGCTGCTGTCCCGCCGGTTTCGCGATAACGCAGGCGCCGCGCTGATGATCAGAAACGATGACAGGCTCAGCATTCAGATAAACGGGGCGGACCATCTTCTGTTTACGCTGGCTGATGCCGACGGGTTGAGCGAGGGCATCCATGCGCTGGAAAGCCTTGCGGCAGATCTGTTCCCGGGCGGTACGTATGCGTACGACAACCAGTTTGGTTACCTGACTGCCAGGCCCTTTCATGCCGGTTCGGGCGCCCAAGCTTGTTGTGTGCTGCACTTGCCGATGCTGTCGGTGATGCAGGAGTTGAAGGCGCTCAGCCGGACGCTTCTCAAGGAAAACCGTGTGGTGCTGGAGCCATTCAACGATTTGAAGGACAAGAATCCGGGCGATATGTACCTGTTGTACAATGCCGGAGGGCTGGACAGCGCTGACAATATCACCGAGCGCATCGACGCCGCGCTGCAGCGCGTCGGGCAGAAGGAGGGGTCGCTCAGGGATTTCTTTCTGTGCAACAGCCGTTCGGCGTATGGCGACCAGATATTCCGAGCGCTGGGCATCCTCCGGTATGCCAGACGCATGAACTACAAGGAGTTTCTGAGCCTTTGGTCCAAGGTCAGGCTGGGGGTGCAAGTCGGCTTGATCGATCTGGACAAAGGTTTGGTGGACAGGCTTTATACACAAGCACAGGACAGCCACTTGCAGGCGGAGCGCGGCGATCAGCCGGATTCGCACGCTATCAGCTACCTGCGCGCCGATACAATCAGAAAGCATTTAAGTGGAGGGTTATGATCATTATGCCGATATTCGGTCAATTCAATGAGAGGGCGCGCCGCGTGCTGGATGCGTCCCAGCAAGCGGCGGTATCCATGAAGCATTTTTATATGGGAACAGAGCACGTTCTGCTGGGCTTGATGACGGTAGCCCGAGACGATGTGCCGGCATTGCCCGGCCATGTGACGCTGAAGACGGTTCGGGATACAGTTGCCCAGCTGACGACGCCGGGCAGAGAAATCCCCAGATCGCTGGAGCTGACGCCGCGCCTGAAGAAACTGATGGAAAGAAGCGTGGAGGAATCCCGCAGGCTGGACATGGAGTATGTTACTTCCAGCCATATATGGATCGCTCTGCTGAATGAGCCGGACAGTGTCGCCATGCGCATTCTCAACACGCTGGGCTGCGATGCCGACCAGCTGAGGGAAAGCGCGCTCAACGCCATGAACCAGAGCGAGGACGAGCAGGGGGAAAACGCTTCCCACCTGGCAAAATACGGCCGCGACCTGACCGAAATGGCCAGGAAGGGAGAGACCGACCCGGTCATCGGACGCGTCAATGAAATCGAGCGCATTGTACAGATCCTCTCCCGCAGGACCAAAAACAACCCTGTATTGATTGGCGACCCCGGCGTGGGGAAAAGTGCGGTAGCTGATGGATTGGCGCAGCGCATAGCTGAGGGCGATATCCCCGAAACCCTGCAGAACAAGCGCCTGATATCCTTGGATGTGGGCAGCCTGGTGGCGGGCACCAAGTACCGCGGTGAGTTTGAGGAAAGGATGAAGAACGTCATTGAGGAAATCCGCAGCGATGGCAACATCATCCTGTTCATTGACGAATTGCAGAACATTGTGGGGGCGGGCAAGGCGGAGGGCAGCATGGATGCTGCGGGCATCCTGAAGCCGGCTCTGGCACGGGGTGAATTGCAGTGCGTTGGCGCCACCACGCTCACCGAATACCGCAAGCACATTGAGAAGGATGCCGCGCTGTCGCGGCGTTTCCAGCCGGTGTTGGTGGGTGAGCCCAGCCTGGAGGAGAGCTATGCCATGCTGCTGGGCTTGCGTGACAAGTATGAAGCGCACCACCGCGTTAAAATCACGGATGAAGCACTGCTGGCTGCCGTTCAGCTGTCGGACCGCTATATCAACGAGCGTTTCCTGCCCGACAAGGCGGTCGATCTGATGGATGAGGCTGCTTCGCGCGTGCGCATCAAATCGTTCACCATGCCTGCCGATCTGAAGGAGCTGGAGAAAAAGTTAGCCGACCTGCTGCGTGAAAAACGCGAGGCCATCGACGCTCAGGATTATGAGAAAGCTGTCAGCCTGCGGGACAGCGAGCGTGCGCTGCGCCGCAACATCGACGAGAAGCGCGGCATATGGAACAAGCAGCGTGTGCTGGATAAACAGGAGGTAACGGCTGATGACATTGCCCACGTTGTGGCCAGCTGGACAGGCATTCCTGTGCAGCGGATGACAGCGCGGGAGAGCGAGCGCCTGATGAAGTTAGAAGAAACGCTGCACAAACGGGTCATCGGCCAGGATGCGGCTGTTTCAGCGGTTGCCAGGTCCATCAGGCGCGCGCGTGCCGGTTTGCAGGACCCCAAGCGTCCGCTGGGTTCCTTCATTTTTCTTGGTCCCACCGGCGTGGGCAAAACCGAGCTGTGCAGGGCGCTGGGCGAAGCGCTCTTTGGCAGCGATGATGCGCTGATCCGGCTGGACATGAGCGAGTACATGGAGAAGCATTCGGTATCGCGCATGATCGGTTCGCCGCCCGGGTACGTGGGGTATGACGAAGGCGGTCAGCTGACCGAGGCAGTTCGCCGCAAGCCATACAGCGTGCTGCTATTCGATGAAATCGAAAAGGCGCATCCGGATGTGTTCAACATCCTGTTGCAGATATTGGAAGACGGGCGGCTGACCGACAACGTCGGCCGGGTAACCAGCTTCAAGAACTGCATCATTGTAATGACCAGCAATGCCGGGGCGCAGAACATCGCCGGCGGCAGGGTGTTGGGCTTTGGCAGTGAAGACAGCGCAGTGCTAACCTACGACGACCTGAAGAGCCGCGTCACAGACGAAATGAAGCGCATTTTCAGGCCGGAGTTTATCAACCGCGTCGATGAAACCATTGTGTTCCACCCGTTGGACACCGGGCATATCCGGCAAATTGCCGACATGATGTTGCGCACCGTGGTACAGCGCCTGCGTGACAGCGAGATATTCATGACCTACGAAGAGGATGTTGTCAACCTGATGGCGCAGGCGGGCTATGATCCGCAGTACGGTGCGCGACCGTTGCGTCGGGTCATCCAGAAGCGCGTGGAAGATGCGCTCAGCGAGGCCATCATATCCGGCAAGCTGAAAAAAGGCGATACCGTGCGCGCATTTGTCCGTGCCGATGAAGTGGACTTTGAAAAGGTAGCCGACGCTGCGCTCACCAGCCAGGCCGAGCCTGTTGCTGCTACCTGACTTGGAGGGCTGACTGCTTTCCGGCACGATCCGATGGCCATAAGGGTGCGGAAAAACTGCAACATGGTGCCCTGCAGCCCGGTACGAAAGCGACGAAGTTTGCATCTCTGTGCGGATCGTGACATACAATATGTTGAAAGCATAGCGATTTAGTAAAGTATCTACGACATACCGCGGCACCTGCCGCAGAAAGGATGTATCATGAACGCCATTCAAGCTTTGACAACCCGCCGCAGCTACCGCGGCACCTATACCGACACCCCGGTGCCGCGCGAGGATCTCCAGCGCATCATGGAGGCGGGGTTAGCTGCGCCCAGCGGCTGCAATCTGCAGACCACCTCGTTGGTGGGCGTGGATGACCCGGAGGTGCTTAGGGAATTGAACACGTTGCTTAAGAAACCCAACATGGCTGGTGCACCAGCTGCGATCTGTGTGCTGACAAAGCCGGAAATCAGCCCGGCTGGCGTGTCTTTTCACGTGCAGGACTATTCTGCCGCTATTGAGAACATGCTGCTGGCTGCTCATGCTCTGGGCTATGCAAGCTGTTGGGTAGAAGGCTATGTGCGTGGAAACATTGGCGAACAGATGCTGAAGGTGCTGCGCATCCCGGAAGGCTATGTGTTTGCCGCTTTCCTGCCCATCGGCGTGCCGGCTGAGGATGTTCAGGCTCCGGCATTCAAGCCTTTTGCGCAGCGCGCATGGTTTAACCGGGAGCGCGACTGATACTAACTCCAAACATTAGAGCAAATTAACTTATCATGGCGCAGTCGCAGACTTGTCTTTTTGCCTCTGGCTGTGTCGCTGTTCACTTGACGTAGCGCTGCTACGCCTGCGTTTACGCTCCTTGCCAGAGACAAAAATCCTGCGCTGCTTTGTGCGCCACGATGGCGTAATTTGCTCTAACGCATCGTCGTGCCGGGTCTTTTGTCTTGCAGCATCGTCGGCTGCTCGGTCAGCGTAGCGTTGCTACGCTTCCCTCGTCTGCTCCTTGCTGATTGTACCCCTTTACCGAATATCATACACGCTGCGCACGCGGAATTGGGTGCCATGACCGGATTCGATGCACACGGTGCGGCTGTCGGCGTTCAGGTCGAAGAAGTTGTCGCTGAGCACCACATCGCCGTCATCGCATATGATTTCGATGCTGCGAGCATAGGCCTGGGCTGTTACTGTGATGGCATTGCCGTTGACCGACAACCGCAGCTGCGGATCAACAAAGCGGAAGTGCTTGGGTGCGCAGAACAATACGGTGCCGCCCGACACCCACTTTCCGTCGCTGTACAGGTCGTAGGATACATAGCTTTCGTGCAGCGGCGCGTTGGGGAAGGAGTGCTGATCCAACCATACAGCGGATAGCGCGGGCACCAACACCTCGTCCTTGCCCTGCGTGATTACCGAGCCATCAGGCTTGCGTAGCGCCCAGCGCACCGTGCACGCAACCTGGCTCTGTGTTTCGTTGGATACATTCAATGCAAAACTCTTTTCTAACGGAAAGGGCTGAGCGTTGACGTTGGTGTTTTGGGTCAGCGTGCCTTCCTCGTTGCAGGACAGCAACACCGGTGCAAAAAACCTGCGTGCAGCATAGTGCAGCGCCTTCCAGCGGCCAAAGTAGTCGATGGACGACCAGGACGCCACTGGCCAGCAGTCGTTGAGCTGCCAATACACCGCGCCCATGCAGCGTCCGCGGTTGCGGCGCCAGTGTTCCACGCCGTAGCGGATGGCTTCGGCTTGCAGCAGCTGGGAGGCGTATAGCAGCGTTTCAAAATCGTTGGGATAAAGGAAGGTCTGGGCCAGGTAGTTCATGATTTTGCCGTTGGCGGAATGGTTGCGCTGGTGCTTTTCCATCACATAGGAGAAGATGTTGCGGTCTTCGGGCAGCGTGAACGCTTCCACTGTTTTCAGGCTGGGGAAGCTTTGGAAGCCAAACTCACTGGCATAGCGGAAAAACAGCTCTCGATAGGTGGTGAAGGGCTTGTTGCCGTGCCATACCTCCCAGTAGTGCACATCGCCGCGGGTAGGGTCGTTGGGGTTGTCAAAGCCGCCGCCCGAGGATGGCGACGCCGGCCAGTAGAACGTTGCATCATCCACCTTTTTCAAGGCTTTGGGGATGATGTATTCGTACATGCGGATGTAGTCCGCCTTTTGCTTGTGGGTCATGGTGTATACATTTTCGTCCACCTGCCACTCCATCTCGTTGTTGCCGCACCAAAGGCCTAAGCTGGCATGGTGGCGCAGGCGGCGCACGTTGTCTGTGATTTCGGCTACGATGTTTTTTTCAAAAGCATCGGTCAGTTCATACATGGCACAGGCAAACATGAAATCCTGCCACACCACCAGGCCCAGTTCGTCGCAGGCGTCATAGAAGGCATCGCTGGGGTAATGTCCGCCGCCCCATACGCGGATGACATTCATATTCGCTTTTGTACACTGCAGCAGCAGGTCGCGCGTACGCTGCGGTGTTACACGCGGCAGCAGGTTATCCTCGGGGATATAGTCAGCCCCCATCGCAAAGAAGGATACACCGTTAACACACATTTCGAACGATTCGCCCCATGCGTCCTGTTCGCGCTTTATGGTCAGCGTGCGCAGGCCGATGCGACCCTGCCAGGTGTCCACAACGTCGCCATCAGCCAGCAAATCCACCTGCACTTCATATAAAGGCTGATCGCCCAGGCCATTGGGCCACCACAGCTGTGGGTTGTTGATGATGATGTCGCTGCCATCGCTGGTGTGGGGAGTGCCGTCCGGTGCCGTCATGGTGATGCGGGTGCGCAGTGCCGGCGCGCCAGTCAACACCTCCACCTCCGGCGCAAATGACAGCGTAACACGTCCCGGCTGATGCTGCTGGCGGATCATGACGCCGGGCATGCGCGCCCTGTCTATGCGGGTGAGGAAGATATCGCGCCAGATGCCGGCGTCAGGCAGGCGCGGGCCCCAATCCCACCCGAACATGCAGTGCGCTTTGCGCAGGTGCGGGAAGCCGCGCATCGCATCAGTGGAGCCATCGATGAAGCTGTCTTCAAAGGCTTGGGTTACAAACTGGGTAGGGGAAAAGAACGCAACAGCCAGGTGATTATGGCCCGCGCGTACATGTTCCTTTACGTCCACCTCCCAGGTGCGGTGCATGTTGTTGGCGGTGAGTACCACCTGATCGTTGATGCGCACCTCGCACAGCGTGTCCAACCCCAGACAGGTCAGCATCAGCGCATCGCCGGCGAGTAATTCCGGTGGCGCGTCAAAGGTGCGCTCAAACACATAGTCGTGCGCCATCAGTGCAAGCGCGTCCTGCTCATTGTCGCGCCAGAAGGGGTCTTCCATGCGTCCGGCATTCAGCAGCGTGGTATAAACGCTGCCCGGTACGGTGGCAGGGATGCGCTCCTCTTTCCCTACCCGATACATCTGCCACTGTCCGCCCAAATCCATTTTGCGTTGCATAACTACCTCCAACCATTTTTTATATTTCTTCAAACATCTGTTATCCTAAAAAACGCTGAAAACGCGTCAATAACCTGCGTCACGCTGCCCATCGGCACCACGCACCCCGCTGACTCACACGACAGTGTTTCGGGGGTTTTGCCGGTAAGCCAAGTATATCATAGCTGTGTTGCCGATGACCACCCACGCCATCAGTCGCCCTATCAGGTGGAATTGCATGAGGCTTTTTGTGTGGCTTTGGGTGTAGGTTTTAGGTCCAAAATATTCGTGCCCTTGACCCTGCCGGGGATAGTCCGTATAATGTGAAAAAATCCGGAGGGGAGGATGCGCGATGAACAAACAGAAGACATATTACATTACGACACCCATTTATTATCCCAGTGGGCAGATGCATATCGGCAACACCTACACATCCGTGGCGGCTGATGTGATGGCGCGGTTCAAGAAGCTGGTGGGCTATGACGTTTTTTTCCTCACCGGCACCGATGAACACGGGCAGAAGATTGAGCGCCGCGCGGCTGAAGCCGGCTTGCCTCCTCAGGAGTTTGTGGATGCCATCGTGCGTGACACCAAGGCTTTGTGGGAGCTGATGGACGTGGCGTATGATGACTTTATCCGCACGACGGACAAGCGCCACATGGATGTCGTGCAGAAAATATTCAAGCAGCTTTACGACCAGGACGACATCTACCTCAGCAAGTATGAGGGCCAGTATTGTGCCCAGTGCGAGGCGTTCTGGACGCCCAAGCAGCTGCAGGAAGATACGCTCTGCCCGGACTGCGGCCGTCCGATGGAATTTGTCCGGGAAGACAGCTATTTTTTCCGGATGAGCAAGTACCAGGACTGGCTGATTGAATACATTGAGCAACATCCGGAGTTCATCCAGCCGCCAAGCCGTGCCAACGAGATGCTGCAGAATTTCCTGCGCCCAGGTTTGCAGGATCTTTGCGTCAGCAGGACCACCTTCACCTGGGGCGTGCCGGTCAGCTTTGACCCCGGTCATGTCGTCTATGTATGGATTGACGCGCTGTCCAACTACATCACGGCGTTGGGCTATGGCAGCGATGATGACAGCCTGATGCAGAAATATTGGCCGGCTGATGTGCACCTGGTTGGCAAGGACATTGTGCGCTTCCATACCATCTATTGGCCCATTATGCTTAAGGCGCTGGGCTTACCGCTGCCCAAACAGGTGTTCGCCCATGGCTGGCTGCTGTTCGGCAGTGACAAGATGTCCAAATCCAAGGGTAACATTGTCTACCCCAAGCCCATTGTCAAACGCTATGGTTCCGATGCGCTGCGCTATTATCTGATGCGTGAAATGCCTTTTGGAATGGACGGTAACTATACCAATGAAGCGCTGCTCAACCGCATCAATGCCGACCTGGCCAATGATCTGGGCAACCTGGTCAGCCGCACGGCAGCGATGATAGAAAAGTATTTCGGTGGTGTCCTGCCGGCGCCTGCGGCTTACACCGATGTGGATAACGAGTTGATCGACAAGGTGCTGGCGCTGCCCGATCGCTATGCACAGGAGATGGATACCCTGCAGTTTTCGCAGGCGCTGCAGGAGATCTGGCGGGTCATCGGGGAGTGCAATCGCTACATCGACGTGACGCAACCCTGGATATTAGGACGTGATGAAGCGCAGAAGGATCGCCTGGGCACGGTGCTGTACGTGTTGGCGGAGTCCATCCGTTTTGTCGCTATCCTGATATCGCCTGTCATGCCCAGAACGCCGGAGCTTATTTTCCAACAGCTGGGCGTTACGGACAGCGCGCAGAAAGAATGGGCATCGTTGGCGGCGTTTGGCGCATTGAAACCGGGATCGGTAGTGAAAAAAGGCGATGCTCTGTTCCCGCGCATCGACATCAAGGCCGACTTGATGGCGCTGAGCCAGCCGGACGCCGGGGATGAGGTACCTGGGGAGGAACCGCTTGTCGCGTCAAAACCCACCATCCCCTTTGATGATTTTACCAAGCTCGACCTCAGGGTGGCCCGGGTGGTCGACTGTCAGGCGGTGCCTGGCAGCGACAAGCTGCTGCAGTTTACCCTGTCGCTGGGTGACCAAACCAGAACGGTGGTGTCGGGCATCTCAGCTTTTTACAATCCGGAACAGCTGATTGGCAGAAAGCTCGTGCTGCTGTGCAACCTGGCGCCGCGCAAGATCAGGGGCGTCCTGTCGGAGGGCATGTTGTTATCCAGCGAGGACCCGCAGGATGGGACGCTGCGGCTGCTCAGCGCGGATGACGACGCGGCTGAGGGGGCAGAAATCGGCTGATGGACGACTTGCTGGGGTTGTTTGATACCCATTGCCACCTGGATGACAGCAGATTTGATCATGACCGCGAAGCAGTGATTGACGGACTGCTGCCTAACGGTGTTGTTCGATGTTTGACGGCGGGCAGCGACTTGGCGTCCTCTCAGCTGTGCAGCAGGCTGGCGGCGCAGTTTCCTCATGTGTATGCGTCGGCAGGCATTCATCCGCACGTTGCTGCCCAGGCGCCGGCAGGTTATTTAGACGAGGTTCGCCAGCTGCTGGCGCAGCCCGGTGTCGTCGCCGTGGGGGAAATCGGGCTGGATTACCATTATAATCATTCCCCGCGCGACCGGCAGATGCAGGTGTTAAACGAGCAGTTAGATCTGGCCTATGCGCTGAACAGGCCTGCGATTATACATGTCCGCGAAGCGCATGGCGACATGCTGTCTGTCCTCAGGGCACGGAAGGGATGTTGTACTGGCGGCATCATCCACTGTTTTTCGGGCAGCGTTGAGAGCGCCGAGGAGTATGTGTCGCTGGGCTACTATATATCGTTTGCCGGTCCCGTGACGTTTGCCAACGCCATGAAGCTGCGGGCGGTAGCTGCCTCTGTGCCTTTAGACCGGCTGTTGATTGAAACCGACAGCCCCTACCTGACGCCTGTGCCGTTTCGTGGCAAGCGCAATGAACCCCGCTATGTGCGCCTGGTGTGCGATGCACTGGCTCAGGTGCGGGGCATCGATAGCAACGTCATGGCCGATATCACACACCGCAACGCCCTGCGCGTATTTGGCATTGACGCGTAGGAACAGTCATTTATTTCTATTTGTTTAAATTACATGAACAAATTATTGTGCTTGTGTGTTGTTTTTATGCTATAATGGAAAGCGTACCACAAACCCGAGGAGGAGCCGATTGAACCCGCCCCTGATTCTTGCCTCATCATCTCCAAGAAGGCGCGAGCTGCTGGCAAGCATGCGCCTTTCGTTTCGTTGCGAAGCGGTGGATGTGGATGAAGCGGTGACGGGCAAGCCTGCTGACATTGTGATCACGCTGGCAGAACGAAAAGCGCGGCAGGCCGCGCAGGCTCATCCGGGGGCGCTCGTGCTGGGTGCTGATACCCTGGTGTATGTTGGCGGGAAGGTGTTTGGCAAGCCGTGCGATGAGGTGGACGCTTTCCGCATGCTGTCGGCGCTGGTGGGTGGGTGGCATCAGGTGTACACGGGGTTGTGCCTGCTGGACACGAGAAACGACGGCATCCAGCAGGACTATGAGGTAACAGAGGTTCATTTTCAACCATTAACTGATGACGAGATCAACGCCTACATCCGCACCGGAGAGCCCTTTGATAAAGCCGGTGCCTATGGCATTCAGGGCATTGCCGGCATGTATATCGACTGCGTGCGGGGCAATCATGCCAACGTCATCGGCTTGCCCACGGCTAACGTGCGGCGCATGTTGCTGAACGCTGGTTATGCATTACTTTAACAGGAATAGGGACTGCTATGGCAATCATTGCGCCTGACCTTGGCATCGACTTGGGCACGTCCAATACCTTGGTATTTGTGCGTAAAAAGGGTATCCTGATTAATGAACCCACGCTGCTGGTTGTTTCAGGTGGCGCCAGGCGTACCATCAAGGCGATCGGCCAGGACGCGCGGGTGCTGGTTGGCCGGACAACGGGTGGCGATGTTGCCGTGCGCCCGCTGCAGGACGGTACCATCAAGGAGTACGACATGACGGAGTCCATCCTCCGTTATTTCATCAGAAAGGCGATAGGCGTGTCCCACCTGGTCAAGCCGCGCGCTTTCATTACCATCCCCTGCCGGATATCGGCGGTAGAAAAGCGAGTCATTCGCGAGGCGTCGATTGCCGCAGGCATCCGCCGCAACGCCGTGCATCTGATTGAAAAACCGTTTGCATCGGCCTATGGCTCAGGGTTGAATGTATTTGAGCCCGAAGGCAACATGGTGGTGGACATTGGCGGCGGCACGACGGAGGTAGCGCTGATATCCATTGGTGGCGTCGTGGGATCAAAATCCATCAGCACAGGCGGCATTCGGATGGATGAGGCCATTGTCGAATACATTAAACACGACTATAACATGCTGATCGGCGATCAGATGGCAGAGGATGTAAAGATCGACTGGGGGTCCGCCCTTCCTTTCAAGGAGGAGCGCAAGGTATTGATCCGCGGCCGCGATATCATCACCGGCTTGCCGCAGACGGCGGAGATTACCACGACACGCATCTATGAGGCGCTGCAGGCACCTTGCCGGCAGATCCTCAAAGCCATACGGGATGTGCTGGACAAGGCGCCGCCTGAATTGGCGGGCGACATCCTGCGAAAAGGTATTTACCTGATGGGTGGTGGTGCGCAGCTGTACGGCCTGGACGTGTTTTTAGCGACTGAGTTGGGTTTACCTGTGACCATTGCCAAGGACCCTATGCTATGCGCTGCTATCGGCGTGGGTAACCTGGCAGAGAATGCAAGCCTGCTGCCCAGAATCGGCAGGTCGGCATTCATGCGTGACGATATCGAATGAAGAAGAAACCAGGCGACCAGCGCAAAAAAATGGGGGGTCAGAAGCAGCCCAGGCGCAGAGGACGCCTGGACAGGCAAGCCCTGATCAAGATCGGCGGCTGGGGTTTGATCGCCATTTTCCTGCTGATCATTGTCATGATGGTGGCATCTCAGTTCTATCCGAATGTGAAGCAGTTAGCAATTCCCAGGCGTCTGGTAGCGCGCGTGGTGGCGCCGCTGCAAAAGGCATTTGCTGCCGCCACCGACGGCGTGGTAAGGTATCTGGGCAAGCTGAAGCTGCGCAGCAACATCGAGTATGAGTATGAACAGCTGCTCAGCAAATACGACGAGTTGGTTGACAGGACGATGTTGCTGGAGGAAACCGAGCGCAAGCTGCAACACTACGCGGACCTGGATGATGAGCGGACGCGCAACATGCGCTTAGACGGCATCAAAGCCAATGTGATCGGCTGGGATCCCAGCAACTACACCTATACCATGCAGCTCAATGTAGGCAAACGGCACGGCGTGGCTGACAACATGGCAGTCGGTGTTCCCGGTGCGCTGATCGGGTTGACCTACAATACCACCGAGGACCGGTGCAACGTATTGGCCATTGTCGATTCAGGCTGCAATGTAGCAGCGCTGATTGAGTCCAGCCGCGACAAGGGAACGGTACGCGGCACGCTGGCTATCGATGGCACATATGCCTGCCGGATGTATTACCTGTCATATACCACGCTGCCCCGACCGGGCGACAGGGTGGTGACATCCGGTGTGGGCATGAACATCCCCAAGGGCATCCCCATCGGTTACGTTCGCGAAAGCACCCGCGGGCTGGAAAACAACAAGCAGTATATTGTCATCGAGCCCATTGCTGACTTCAATCACATCGAGTACGTCCTGGTATACAGATATCGCCCCGAGGTTGCCGAATCAGCACCTGAGCGGGATGCCGGCGCTGAGACAACTTTCGTGCCGCTGCCGTCTATCCAGCCTGTGCCTACGTTTTTTGGCCAGGCGGTGCCGGAAGAAACGCCGCCTCCGCCGGGTACAGAAACGGCGGAGCCGGACGAGCTGCCTGTTGACAACGTTGTAGATCAAACCACGCAGCCGCCTGATCCTGATCAGGCCGACAGCATCACGCCGGCGCCTGAGGGAGAGGACGGATTTGTCTATATCGATGCCCAACAGCCGAACCAGACGCCCATGCCTGATCCGACGCCGGAGCCCACCCCATCGCCGGAGCCCACGGCAACGTTTGCCATTGAGGAAATGACCCTGGAGGAAGACCCATGACCACGCTGGTGTTCAGGGACAGAAGGCGTGCATCTTCGGTTCGCAGAATGCTCAGGTCAGCATTTCTGATCCTGTTGTTTTATCTGCTGCAAAGCTGCGTGGTGCCCCATCTGAAGGTGATGGGCGTGATGCCCAACCTGCTGATGGTCATCATTGCCGTGTTGACGGTGTCCTGCGGACGGAAATATGCGTTTGTTGCCGGCGCGTCCATCGGCATTGTGCTGGAGTCGATGTCGCCCAACCTGACGTTGTTTTACGTGCTGGTATACCCAACGCTGTCGCTGCTATGCGCCCAGGCTTTTGCTGACATGAGCGATATCAAGAGGGAAATGCTGCGCATCCGCATCGCACAGCAGCAGGCTGAAAGCGGCAATGCCATCTTGAACCCCTACAAGCGCAAGAAGCTGTTTCGCCGGTTGCGGCGTACCTCGCCGGACGACCTGAATCCCCATGTCCGGATTGTGCTCAACGCGCTGACGCTGGTCGTTCTATACGAAGGAATCATGCTGATATACATTGCACTGGATGGCGTGGCGGTGGGCGGGACGCATATCCTGCGGATCATCGTCACCCTTGCCTATACCTTTTTTGCCTGCGTGCTGCTGATGTTCCCGGCCAGGTGGTTTTTAGGCATGTACAGAAAGAAAAAGGATTCGGTGATTATCGACAAAGTGGTTCACGAGGTGGTGGATCTGTCTGAAGAGGAGCTCCGGAAAATTGCCATTGTGCCCAATGTACCTGATGATGCGGCGCTCACCCATGTTGCGGACGGGAAACGTGGTATAATGGTGAAGGAGGATGAAGAAGGAACAGACGGGGCGGACAGCCAGCCGGAGAGCGGGCTGGACGGCGGTAGAAAACAGCCGTCCGACGTAGATTCGGATATGACAGATAAACCGGCGGAAGGAGAGGAGCATGAACATTGAGAAGCGGATCAGTTGGCGATATATTCTCTTTGCGCTGCTGACTCTAATCCTTTTTGCGATCCTTGCCGCGGGGCTGTACAATTTGCAGATTGTTCAACAGGACAGGTACCAGACGTCCGCCGGCAATGACCGCGTGCGCACCATCCGCCTAACTGGCAAGCGCGGCATGATCACTGACGCCGATTCGGTGGTACTGGCTAGAAGCGATGAAATATACAACGTTACCTTTCAAATGGATGCCACGCAGAATACAAAGGACGACTATGCCACCTTCACCGACTCCATTCTGGAAACCATTGATATCCTTAAAAAGTATAACCGAGAGCTGACTGTGTCCTTTGTGATGGAGCGCGATCCGGATACCAACGAATGGGCGTTTACCTTTGGTCAGGGCGTAACAGAGCGCGCAAGGGAAATTCGTGAAGCGCAGTGGCGCGGCAACCATTACCTGACCAACATGGCCAAATATGCCACCGCCCAGCAATGCTTTGACCGGCTGTATGAAAAGTATCAGCTGAAGGGGCGAGAGCTGGATGAAGAGACGGTGTTGCAGGTGATGGCGGTCTACTCCGAAATGCAGATGAACATGTACAACTCTGTGCCGGTCGTGATATGCACGGACGTACCTTTTGCAGCTGTCAGTGAGATATCGGGCCGCAGCATGATTTTGAAGGGCATGGGCATTGAGATTGGCGAAAAGCGCGTGTATCCCCGAGGCACGCTGGCTTCGCAGGTGATCGGTTATGTCGGTCCCATCAGCAAGGCAAACAACTACGCTACCGACCTGAAGCCCCTGGGCTATGCCCTGAACGATACCATCGGCAAGGATGGCATCGAATACAGCATGGAGAACTGGCTGACGGCCAACATCTCCAGCCGTCAGGGCAGCCGGGTGATGGAAAAGGACAGCGCCGGCCGGCTGACCAGGCAGTTGGGCTACACTGCGCCGGTGGACGGCAACAACGTCAAGCTGACGCTGATTGCCGCCTACCAGCAGGAGGCCGAGCGCGCCATCGCGCTCAATGTGGAGAACACGCGCCGCGAGCAGGAGAAGAAGATGTTTGACGATCGGTGGCTGGAGAAAAACAAGGAAAAGCTTGAGTTGCGCGATTTCAACGAGTTTCCCCTGCAGCTGGCGGACAGCGGGGTCATGGTGGTGCTGGACGTCAACTCGGGCAATGTATTGGCCATGGCACAATATCCAACCTACGACCTCAATGCCATGGTGGCCAGCGGCAAGGAAGCGATGGACATCATGCAGGATGAGCGCAGGGTGCTGATGAACTACGCCATCCAGTCCCGGGCTGAACCCGGCTCTATATTCAAAATGGTGCCGGCACTGGCTGCGCTCACCAATAACAAGCTATCTGTCACCGAAACCATCAGCGACGAAAGCCCGTTCACCAAATACACAAAAAATGTCAACGAGGCGCCCACCTGCTGGATTGCCAAGGGGCAGCGCTGGAAACACGCCAATCAGACGATCATCCAGGGCCTGTCCAATTCCTGCAACTACTTTTTCTACGAGCTGGCGCACCGGCTGTACGGTGAAACAGGTTCGAACCTGCTGTACAAATACGCCGCACAGATGGGCCTGACCACCAAGACCGGTATCCAGCTGCCGGGCGAGCTGCGCAGCATCGTGGGTTGCCAGACCTCGTTGTACGACCCGACGGTCAGTATCAGCGAGCAGGAAACCTCACAGCCGCTGCTGGTTGCAGCATCAATTAAAAAACACCTGCAGAGCATTGGTTCCAGCTATGGCATCACCTATGACGAGGTTCGCCTGGACAAGTGTATCAAGCGGCTGATGGACATGGCGGTGAATACGCATTCGGACGACTGGGCAAACGCCATGCGTCCCATCCTGATGGCCGAGTTGAATATGACGCGTGATATGGTGTGGTCGCAGGCTGTGATTGGTGACATATGGGTTTATCTGAACGACATCAAGTGGGGTGGCAGCCTGGAAGTACAGATGGGCATCGGGCAGTCCATCACCTTCCTGACGCCTGCGGCAGTATCCCGCTATGTGGCCAGCCTGGCCAACGGAGGCGTTGTATATAACCTGTCCATTGTCGATTCGGTTGTGTCGCCCGAAGGCGAGATCCTCAACCAATACCAGCCCAGCGTGTTCGGCATGCTGGAGGGTGCGGAGCAATACTTGCCGTATATCAAGGAAGGCATGCGCCGGGTTGTTGACGAGACGGGCACCGCGGAGCCTTATTTCCGTAGATGGAAATATAAGGAGAACATATGGGCCAAAACGGGTACATCCCAGGTGACGATCGGCAGAATCAAGCTGGACCTGGAAAACAATGGCTGGTTTGTAGCGCTGGCGCCCTTTGAGGGGCCAACAGAAATCGCCGTGATCACGCTGATCCCCAACGGGTTGTCCGGCGGATTGACAACCATTGCCGCCCGCGAATTCATCGGTTGGTGGATGGATAATCAGATTGAACGGTCCGATGATACCCCGGTTGTTCCGGGCAACGAACTGATGCCATAGGCGGGAGGGTGATATGGGCAAGGTTTGGATGATTGCTTCGGGCAAGGGCGGTGTTGGCAAGTCCAGCATTTCTGCGGCATTAGCCAGTGCCTTTGTGTCCAGCCACCTGCGTGTGCTGGTGCTGGATGCTGATGTGGGCTTGCGCAGCCTTGACCTGATGCTGGGCCTGCAGGATCGGGTGCTGTACGAGCTGTCCGACTGCCTGGAGAAAAAGTGCTCGCTGGATGACGCCATGATCATCCATCCCAGGATGCCGCTGCTGCACCTGATGTCCGCAGGGCAGGATGCCAAGCCAAGGGATTTTGCACCGCGTGAATTAAAGAAGATCATGAACCTTTTGCGCGCCCGGTTTGATATTATACTGATTGACAGTCCGGCTGGCATCGGTCGGGGTGTGAAAAACATGATCAATATCGCCGATAGCCATGTGCTGATTGCCACCCCGGATGACGTCTCCCTGCGCGATGTGGAGAAAACGGCTGCCATGATTACGGCGGCTTCGGGCGCACGGCCCTGGCTGCTGCTTAACCGCGTAGACAAGCGACTGGTGTTGCGCGGCATCATGCCGCCACCTGCGGATATCGCGCAATTACTTGACCTGCAGCCGCTGGGAGTGATTCCCGAGAGCGCCAGGGTGTACCGAGCGATGATAGAAAAGCGGACGATGGACCGCTGTGGCGATCCGGAGGTGGAGCGGGCTGTGTTGCGGGTGGCTGGCCGGATGCTGGGCGAGAACATTGCTCAGCCCATCTATCGGCAGAGCCGGCTGATGACCGTGTTCGATCGTATCTGGAGGGATCAATCGCATGATGATGTCTGAGGATAGAAGAACCAAGCCGTTCTTCGATATCCTGTTGCTGTTAAATATGTACGCGCTGATTATTATCGGCGTGCTGGCTATATCGGTGGCTACATTCGACCCCGATGTCAGCCTGGATGTGCCGCTGCTGAACCGGATCATCAATTCCAACTCCGGCAGGTGGCAGGCGATCTTTTCGGTTGCTTCCATCGCGGTGGTGTGGTTTGTCGTCTCCATCCCCTACGAGCATTTCAGGAATTATGCTCGGCTGTATTATTATGGCATCATGGCGCTGCTGGTCCTGGTTCTGGGCATGTCCTCTATCCGGAGCGTCAGCGCATGGTTTCAGCTGTCGCTGGGGCGGATGTTCCAACCCAGTGAGTTTGCCAAGATCACCATGATCCTCATGCTGGCGCGGACGATCGCCAACACGCCCAAGCCTATGGGCACCTTCAAGAACGTTCTCAGGATGTTTTACCTGTTTTTGCTGCCTGCCGGCTTTACCTTCCTGCAGGGGGAAACCGGCACCGTGCTCGTCATGGGCGTGATTTTCTATCTGATGTTGTTTTTTGGCGGTGCTGATTGGAAATGGCTGGTGGGCTTATTCCTGTTGGCGGCAGCCGGCGTCACGGCGCTGTTTGCCTACAGCCTCATCGGGGAAACCGAGAACTATAAGCTATTGCGGTTGGTATCGTTTTTAGATCCACAACGGTTTTACAATAGCCATGGTTACCAGATTCTTAACGCGCAGCAGGCGATTGGCTCAGGCGGCATGAGCGGCATTGGGCTGTTTGTGCCGGGCTCCATGAGCCAGCTGAACTATGTCCCCGAAGACTGGACGGACTTTATATTCGCCACCATTGGCGAAGCCGTTGGGTTCGTCGGCTGTCTGGTCATCTTAGCACTTTACCTGACGCTGATGCTGCGGATGCTATATCTGGCGCGCTTCACCTACGACAAGTTCGGCAGAATGATTATTTTAGGTGTGCTAAGCATGATATTCGTGCATGTGATCCAAAACGTTGCGATGACCATCGGCTTGATGCCCATCACCGGCATACCGCTGCCTTTTATCAGCTATGGCGGTTCCAACCTGGTGACCAATGTGACCGGCATTTCATTGGTGCTCAACGTAACAAAAAACCGCTCCACCGCAATGACAAGCTATGCCATGCCCATGACGGTTGCCAAACCCGCACGCCACCGGCGCAGAAAGAAAAAAATCTATGTCAACACAGCGGAAGGATAGTCAGAAACAACCCGGTGCAAAACAAGTTTCGCACTGAACACTTGTCATATGCATATGTGCATAGTATAATCCCTTTGCTTTATCAGGCAGCCGTGATTAGCTGTGTTAATGGGGGTTTACGAATGCCGTTGATCAAATGTCCCCGGTGCGAGTTAAACTATATGGACAGCACCGACAAGTACTGCAAAATCTGTTACCGTGAGGTGTATGGGCGCGACATGCCCGACGAACAGGAGTTGTGCAGCATCTGCAACGAAGCGCCAGCTATGCCGGGTCGGGATGTCTGCCTGTTCTGCCACAAGGAAATGAATGAGCACCAGGGTGATGACATGGAAGACGACGCCGAAGACGACGAAGCGGACGATGAGGAGCTCAATTCGGTGAATGCCATGGACGACATATCACAGGACATCGAGGATGAAATGGAGGAAGGGACGTTCGACGACCTGTCCTTGGAAGAGTTGGAGGAAAGAGAAGCGGACAGCCCGGAAGACGAAGAGGATGGCTGAACCTCGTCTATTTGCTGTCAGCGACCTGCACCTGCCCGGCAGCCATGACAAAACCATGGACGTGTTTGGTGAACATTGGACAGATCATTTTATAAAAATCAGCGCTGATTGGGTGCGGCGTGTTGGGACGGACGATATTGTCCTGATACCGGGCGATATCAGCTGGGCGATGCGTTTGGAAGAGGCGAAGGACGACATCATGCGCATGGCAGCGCTGCCGGGGCGGAAGGTGTTGATCAAGGGAAACCACGACTTCTGGTGGAGTTCCATCACCAGGGTCAGGCAGATGCTGCCGCCGGGCATGTACGCCATTCAGAACGATGCCGTTTTTATCGATGGGCTGCTGTTTGCCGGGTCCCGCGGGTGGTTGATGCCGGCGATGGCGGAAGAAGATGACGACGCCAAAATATACGCGCGGGAGTTGATTCGTCTGGAGATGTCGCTGCGGTCTGCCCGGCGGATCGATGCCGGCGCGCGCCTGACGGTGCTGACCCACTTTCCGCCAACGGGAGAAACGGGTAGTTCAACACCGGTGACTGAACTGATGGAGAAGTACAGCGTGGATGACGTTGTTTATGGGCATTTGCATGGGCAGGCTTTTATCCATGCCTTTTCGGGTGTGCTGGGTAGCGTGCGCTATCACCCCGTGTCCTGCGATGGCATCGGCTTTCAGCTGTACCAGTTGTAGACAGCCTCGGTGGGGCAGGGTGGCGGGATAGGGTGGCGCAGACCGTATCGGCGTTGTGCGAAGCGTCTTTTGGGACGCGATGGCGCCTGGAGTGATACGCTGATCCCACTTTGTGGCACCAGGCACGGTATAGCCTCGTTTCCCAAAGAACGATCAAGGTGTTGTTTGATACAAATTCGTTAAAACGCTTAGGTTATGCCTGAATATATAGAAAAACTGCATAAAATGTAACGGGGTTTTGCTGCGGAATCGGAAAGTCTGTTCTTATTCTTTTGGTTGAATGGGAACGGATTTTCTCGTTTTTTTGAATAGACAGATTGAAATCAGGGTGTTTTTGCGGCCAAAGTCCGGGGCTTGCTATTGGATATTGGTTGACGCTTTTCAGCGTGCGTGGTAAATTGTGTCTGAAAAGGCAAGAAAGTGGTGTTAGGTGGTGATCAGGTGTCGGATGAACGGGGCGAAGGCGTAATGCCAACCGAACAACATGGCACGCAAACACCGGATCCCGCAGCCCAAAAACCGCCACCGCCTGCCAGCAGGAAGCGCTATGGATTTTTCGGTGCGTATAACCACAGCGTCGATGCCAAGGGGCGAATGATTGTACCGCAGCCTTTTCGGGAGAAACTGGGCACTGATATCATTGTCGGTGTCAACTTTGCCCAAAACAGCATCGCGATCTATCCCTACGATGTATGGGAGAAGAAGTTGGATCTGCTCACCAGCCTGGCTGAACAGGATGTCAGCGCAGAGGTGTTTTTAGAAAGGTTTTCCATGCTGTCGTTTGATAATTGCAGTTTTGACACGCAGGGCAGGGTGCTGTTGCCCAGCGCGTTACGGGAGATGTTCCTGAAAGACGCGCAGGGCGTGCAGGTGTCAGGTGCCAGGGAGTACATCAAAGTGGTATCCAGCGAGCAGGCGCAGCGTGACGCCGATACCTTCTACACCGAACACGGCGATGTGCTGCGAGCCATCAGCGCCATTCAGGCCAGGGTCAGGCAAGCCCACATCAACGATGTATAAGCGGTTGCCGGGGAGAAAGGAGACAGCGGCATGACATTCAATACAAAGAAAACAGGAAAACAAGGATATACCCTTGCGGGCACACAGATGCAGCCTTTCCGGCTGATCAAGGTTTCCAGCTGTGTGGATGTCCCTGATGCCGGTGTCGATGAGGATGAACGCATCAGTTATCGTGCTGCTGGTGAGGTGCGGCGCAGGGGGCTGCCTTTAAGCCAGGCGCTGCTGTTGCTTCTGATGACCGTAGCTGTTATAATATTTTTTTCAGCGCAGAAGCTCAGCGAAGCTGATAGGCTGCGTGCTGAGTACGAAGACATGAGGGTGTGCATTGCAGAAGTTCAGCAGGAGTCCATGGCGTTGGAAGAGAAAATCCTTGAGGCTAGCGATGAGGCCAGAATTTGTTACTATGCCGCCAGGGAATTGGGGATGAAACTCGCTGTCAACAGCGAAACCATTCACATCCAGGCTCCATTGACCAGGCCGGCTGTCAAAGCGGATGCGTTATCGCCGGTAGGAGTATCTGCAAGGCGGTAAGCCATGTTTTTCTGAGGTGATGAACATGAAACTATCGTACCTCGCCGAAGAGGCAAAGCCATATACGCGATCGATTACAGGTGACTGCCTGATTGGCGAGTTGAGTCAGGATAGCCGGGTTAAGGCGAATAACAGCCTGTTTTTTTGCATTTCCGGCTTGAAGCACGACGCGCACGACTATATTCCCCAGGCAATTGAGAATGGAGCCATCGCCGTTGTCACATCCCGCCCCATACAGGGGCTGACAGTCCCCTGCGTTGTGGTGAGTGATGTGCGCGCCGCCATGTCGCTGATGGCAAGCGCCTTTTATGGGCATCCGTCCAGGCGGCTGAGGATGATCGGCGTTACCGGCACCAAGGGTAAAACAACGGTCAGCTATTTTGTTAAGGCCATCATGGAGAAAGCGGGCTATTCCTGCGGTTTGATCGGTACAACAGGCTACATGATCGGCAACCGCTGGTCGAAGGGCGCGCTGACCACACCTGATCCCATCGAGTTGCAGCGTACGCTGCGCGACATGGTGGATGCAGGCGTGCAAACAGTCAGCATGGAGGTTTCAGCCCATGCCATCACAATGCACCGGCTGGAGGGTGTATCGTTTGAGGCAGGATGTTTTACCAACCTGTCCCAGGATCACCTGGACTATTTCAAAACCATGGAAGCTTACTTTGACGCCAAGAAATCCTTCTTCACGTCAGGAGCTGTCAGGAATGCCGCGTTGAATGTGGATGACGACATGGCACACCTGATCATGGACGACATCGCTATCCCGCACAGCACCTATGGCATCTGCACCAACGCCGATATCTTCGCCCGGAACATCGAAATCAGCGAGGATGGCGTGCAATTTGAGCTGTTCCTGTGGAACGAGCAGGTCTATCCTGCGCGGCTGCAGATGATGGGCATGTTCAATGTGTACAACGCCTTGGCTGCTGTGGCAACCGGGCTGATCATGGGCGTTGATCCTGTCGTGATCTGTGAGGCGCTGGCAAGCGTCCGGTCTGTGCCGGGGCGGGCTGAGATCATTGAAACCCATACGCCTTACAAGGTGGTGATCGACTACTCTCATTCACCGGATGCTTTGGAAAACATCCTGAAGACAGTGAAAGGGTTTGTTAAAAACCATATCATTCTGGTGTTTGGTTGCGGTGGCGACCGAGACCATGGCAAACGACCGCGCATGGGCGAAATCGCTGGCTGGTATGCTGATTATTCCATTCTGACAAGCGATAACCCGCGTACGGAGAATCCGATGGACATCCTCGCCGACATTGAGCGAGGCATCAAGGGCACGCAGGGTGCCTATTGCATCATAGAAAACCGCCGGGAAGCCATCCGAACGGCGCTTTCCAGGGCGCAGTCGGGTGATGTCGTGATTTTAGCCGGAAAAGGCCATGAAACCTACCAGGAAATCAATGGGATGAAGCGGCTGTTTGACGAAAAGCAGATTGTGCATGATTTTCTCAATGAAGCCGCGGAGGCAGGGGGGCATGATGCGTGAAGCAGGCGCAGCGATTCTATCCTTCGGGCTGATGCTGCTCATCATGCCCCGGCTGATACCGTTTCTTAAGCGTTTAAAATTTGGGCAGACCATCTATCAGCTGGGGCCTCAGTCGCATCAGGCCAAGCAAGGCACGCCCAACATGGGCGGACTGGCGATTGCGCTGGCTGTGGTGGTGGGGTCAGTTGCTGCCGTATTATGCTTTGGAGGTGCTGATAGGCTGGCAGCGCTGTTGTCGGTGTCTCTGGGGTCGCTTCTGATTGGGTTTATTGATGACTTTGTCAAGGACGTCAGAAAGCACCACGAAGGCTTGAAGCCGCGCCATAAAATCCTCAGCCAGTTTGTAGTTGGCATTGTGTTTTCCATATACTGCGCCAAAGCGCTGGGCACCGCCGTGCTGGTACCCTTTACCGGCCGGCTGTGGGACCTGGGTGTTTTTTATGTGCCATTGATGGTGCTGATGATCATGTTCATTACCAACAGCGCTAACCTGCAGGACGGCGTCGATGGGCTGCTGTCGTCGGTTGCTGCCATTGGCGCGGCGGCACTGGGCATCATGGCGATGATCCTTCAGGCTGAGGCCAACGGCGCAGTATCTGTCGGCATGTTCGCGCTGGTGGGCGCCTGCGCAGGTTTTTTAGTGTTTAACAGGCATCCTGCCAGGATATTCATGGGAGACACCGGCTCCATGTTCATCGGTGGCTTGTTTGCGGGCGCCGCTATGCTGCTGCGCGTGCAGTTCTGGCTGCTCCTGCTGTGCTTTACCATGATCATGTCCTCAGTGTCCGTCATCATGCAAAGGATATATTTCAAGGCAACAGGCGGGAAGCGCATCTTCCGGATGTCGCCGCTGCACCATCATTTTGAATTGGGGGGGATGACTGAAAACCAGGTGGTGTGCATGTACAGCCTGGTGACATGCGTGCTGGCTGCGCTGGCAGTGCTCGTGCTGGCGCTAACCACTGGGATTTTCTTGGCATGTTGAATCTACAGGGAAAGCCGGTGTTGGTGGCTGGCATGGCAAGAAGCGGTTTTGCGGCGGTCGCACTGCTACAGTCCATTGGTGCGATGCCCATTGCATATGACGCTAAAACAGAAGTGGAGATGCAGGACCAGATCAGCAAGCATGAACCGCTGGGGTGCGAGAAACAGTTTGGCGTCGATCCGTTGCCGCTGGTGGACCGCGTTTCCTGCGTTGTCATCAGCCCCGGCGTTCCCATCGATGCACCGCTTGTGCAGCGCGCTAAAGCTAAGGGTATCCCGGTCATTGCCGAAATCGAATTAGCTTTCCGGCATGCCAAGGGCACCGTATGCGCCGTGACGGGCACCAACGGCAAAACAACCACGGTTTCCCTGCTCGGCGACATGCTGACCAAAGCAGGCCGATCGGCGCAGGTGTCGGGCAACGTCGGCTACCCGTTTTCGCTAAGCGCCATGCAGTCCCGGGATGAGGATGTGCATGTCGTAGAGGTGTCCAGCTTCCAGCTGGAAAGCGTGGACACCTTCCGTCCCTTGGTGGCGGTGTTGCTGAACATCACGCCTGACCACCTCGATCGCCATGGAGCCATGGACAGGTATATCGGGCTGAAAAAGCGCTTGTTTGCGTGCCAGCGGCCGCTGGATCATGCTGTGTTGAATTTTGATGACCCTTTGTCCGTTCAGGCAGCGGAAGGGATAGCAGCGGATGTTTCCTGGTTTTCCCTCAAGCAAAACGTGGACGCCGGCGCTTTCATACAGGATGGCGCCATCGCGTTCCGCCGTGACGGCAAGACCAGCCTGATCTGTGCGGTGAAGGATGTCCGGATACCCGGCAAACATAACCTGGCCAATGCGCTTGCGGCGGTTACGGCGGCTTCGCTGCTAAATGTGCCGCCCCAGGTGATCCGCCATGCCCTGAGGACGTTTGCCGGTGTTGAGCATCGCATCGAGTACGTCCGCGAATTGGAGGGTGTCCACTACATCAACGACAGCAAGGGGACCAACCCCGAGTCCACGATCAAGGCAGTGGAAGCCATGCAGCGGCCGACGGTGCTGATCGCGGGCGGGTTTGACAAACACGGTTCCTTCGAATCGCTGGCGGAGGAGGTTATTTGCTCAGGCATGGTGCGCCACGCGGTGCTGATTGGCCAAACGGCTGGCAAGCTGGCAGCATGCCTGCGGGCTGTGGGTTTTGAGCGCATCACCCTGGCAGATTCCCTTGGCGACGCGCTGTACGCGGCGCGGGCGCTGGCAGAGCCTGGGTACAATGTGCTGCTGTCGCCAGCCTGCGCGTCATTTGACATGTTTGACAGCTATGAGGACCGCGGTACGCAGTTTAAAACACTGGTCCGTGGGCTACAGTGAACAGGAGGCGTCGGCGATGAGCGACCTTGACGAACGGTATTGCCTGGAACCGCCCGACTTGCCGCCGGAGCAGCTCCGGCGCGACCCGGCGCCCCGGGATGGTCACGAGCCCGAAGCGCAGGAGCGCAGCGGGCGGTCCACGGAGCGAAAGCTTCTGATTGCCGTTAGCATCCTGCTGATCTTTGTCAGCTTGGCGTTTCTGATCCGCAACCAATTTCTGACCATCAGAAACCTGAAGGTGACAGGCATCAGCCGGGTGTCCTGGCAGCAGGTGGCTCTGTCCGCCGGCCTCAATGGCCCTGTGCCGTATTTCAGCCTGGATGAAGCGCGCATCCGCGATGGCATCAATGCCAACCGCTATCTGGCGTATGTGGGGCTTGAGAAGGTGTTCCCCAGCACCCTGATTCTGCATGTGCGGGAACGGCAGCCTGTTGCCTGTGTCCATTACATCGGCGTCGCTTACCTGATGGCAGCCGATGGTATGATCCTGGAGCGCACGCGAAACCTCGCCGAAGCCGAGCCCTACATGACGGTGTCCGGCCTGCAGGTACGCGATATCCGGGTGGGTGCGATACCGGTTTGTACCAGGGCACAGCAGTTCCCTGCCTACCTGAAGCTGATGGAGGAGCTGATGATGCAGGGATATGCCGGTATGGTGTCGAACATCAACCTGGCTGAGCCGCAGAGCATCCACCTGACCACAAGGGATGGCTACACCGTCCACCTGGGTGATGACACCAGCCTGCGTGCCAAGATCGGCACCGTGCGCGGCGTGATCGATGACCTGAAGCGCCGCGGCTTTGCTGGAGGATTGATCGAAGCCACGGTGCCCGGCGAGGCGACATTTCGCCCCGAAAGCATGTAGGCGAGTGGAAATATCGGTTGTTTTGTTGTTTGTCCAACAAATGCTTGCTAATTTCGTGTGAAACGGCTACAATAGGGTATCCGATCCACTTTTACATGGCTCTGTTATCATGTGGTTGGTATGTGGATACGACAATACCCGGGAAATGGGGTTGGAAACGATGAAAGGTACAGTTGCTGTCATTGATTTCGGTACGAGCAAGGTTGTTTCGCTGATTGCCGAAGCATCCGGCAGGCAGCGCTGCGATATCGTGGGTGCTGGCATTACAGCATACCATGGTTTTTCTGATGCCAGGTGGAACGATCCCGATGGCGTCAACGAAGCCATTGCGTCTGCCATTCGTTCGGCTGAGGAGCAAGCCAGGACGTCGGTGAGGGACATATACGCCGGCGTGCCCGGCCAGTTCTCCAGGGTGTATTCCGTGGAGGTCAAGGTCAGCCTGCAGGGGGCTGACCCCCGCGTTGCCGGCAAGGACATCGAGGCGCTTTTCGCGCTGGCTGACGAGGAGATGCGCGATGTGCGCGGCTTGCCCATCCACCGCAGCCCGGCCTGGTTTGTGGTGGATGACGGCAAAAAGACGCTGGAGCCGCTCAATCTGCATGGCATTGAGCTGCGCGCCATGATCTCCTATGTCATTGCCGATCAGTTTTTCATCGACGACATCAGCGAGCGGCTGCGCGCCGTCGGCAAGAACATCAGCGGCTTTTTCTCCACCCCCATGGGGCAGGCGATGCTGTACATCTCCAGTGAGGAGCGTGACAGAACGGCTCTTCTGATCGACATCGGCTACCTCAATACCGATGTCATGGCGGTGGAGGGCGACACGATCATCTTCCATCGTGTAATCCCGCTGGGGGGCGGCCACATCGCGGCTGATTTGGCATACGGGCTGGAGATCCCGCTGGACTCTGCTGAGCAGATCAAGCGCAGCTACACATTTGGCGCTCCGCTGTCCCAAACCGACTTCACCATATCGGGCACCGACGGCGTAACCAGTTCGTTCACCTACGACAAGGTATCGTCCATTGTGGAACCCAGGGCAGAGGAAATTGCCGAAGCCATTGTCGAACGCGTCAAGGAGAGCGGCGTCCGGTTGGGTAATTGGTCGTCTATTTATCTGACCGGCGGCGGTTTGGCGATCAACCGGGGCGGCCGTGAATTTATCAGTGAAAAGCTTGAGCGCCCTGTGCGCGAACTGCCGCGCAAGGCTGTCAAGCTGTCCAGCCCCATCTATGCCAGTGCGCTCGGGTTGCTTGACCTTGTCATTGACACCAAGGCATCAGCCAGCAAATCGCAGAGCGTCATCAGGTCTTTTTTCCAGGGTCTGTTCAGGGGCTAAGCACACAGATGACCAATCCCAGGAAAACGAGGAGGAAAAGTATGCTTGAGTTGCATGTTGAACAGGAGCAGCAGCAGTCGTTTGCGTCCATCAAGGTTGTTGGCTGTGGCGGGGGCGGCGCCAATGCGGTCAATCGCATGGTGGATGCCGGCTTAAAAGGTGTGGATTTTATCGCTGTTAATACAGATAAGCAGGCGCTTTCTTCATCCAAAGCCGACACCAAGCTGCAAATCGGCGAGAAGCTGACCAAAGGGCTCGGCGCCGGGGCGGTGCCGGAAATCGGCAAGCGCGCCGCGGAAGAAAGCCGGGAGGAAATTGCCCAGTTGCTGAAAGGCGCCGACTTAGTGTTCGTGACAGCGGGCATGGGCGGCGGCACCGGCACAGGCGCAGCGCCGGTTGTCGCTGACATTGCCAGGGAGCTTAACTGCCTGACGATCGCCGTCGTCACCAAACCCTTTCAATTTGAAGGCAAACAGCGCATGAAGAATGCCGAATCCGGCATCAATGAGCTCAAGCAGTTTGTCGATACCCTGGTCGTCATCCCCAATGACCGCTTGCTGCAGGTGGTCAGCAAGGGCACTTCCATGCTGGAAGCGTTCCGCGTGGCCGATGACGTGCTGCGCCAGGGCATCCAGGGCATATCCGACCTGATTGCGCTGCCCGCTACCATCAACCTGGACTTTGCCGATGTCAAAACTGTCATGGAATCAGGCGGTATGGCACACATCGGCATTGGCACCGGCAAGGGCGAGAACAAAATGATCGAAGCGGCCAAGAACGCTGTGGCCAGCCCGCTGCTTGAAACCAAGATCGATGGCGCCCGCGCCGTGCTGATCAACATCACCGGCAATGCGGACATGGGGATCCTGGACATCAACGAAGCCGCGCGGCTGATCCAGGAGGCTGCCGACAGCGAGGCTAACATCATCTTTGGCGCCGGCGTGGATGACAGCCTCAAGGATGAGGTACGCATCACGGTGATTGCGACAGGCTTTGAAAAGACTGCCTTCCCTACCAGGGAGTCCAGGAAAAAGGCGACAACCAGGACGTCTGTGCCCTACGGTGCTGCGACAGCGGCTTACAATCCCTACGAAAACAGGGGCCAGGCGGAGGGCGAGGCGCCGCAGTTTGACGCGCCGCCGGTCGCTTCCCTGTACGAGCAGGATGCTGTCCCGTATTTCCCGCCTACAGGCCGGCCGGGGATAACACAGGCACCCCAACCTGCCATTCCTCAGCCTTTTGTGCCCGGTGCATACCAGCAGCAATACATGCCGACACAGCAGCAAAACGCGCCGCCTGTTCCATATCAACAGCCGGCTAACCAACAATCGCCCGCCAACGAAAAGGACGACTTGGGCGTTCCTGCGTATCTGCGCAGGGGCAGCAGAAAATAATAACCATGTAAAGAGAGCAAAGGCATGCGCTTTTAAGGCATGCTTTTGTTTTTGGGGGTAAGAGATGGAACGAAAAACGCCTTTGTATGACTATCATGTGGCCGCCGGCGGCAGAATGGTGCCGTACGCGGGCTATCTGTTGCCGGTTCAATACGCTTCCGGCGTCATCAAGGAACATATGGCGGTGCGGACAGCCTGCGGTGTGTTCGATGTGTCCCATATGGGGGAATTGATGGTTCAAGGCCCGGATGCCCATGCCTACCTTCAGCGGATGATCACCAACAGCCTGGATGGCATGCAGCCGGGGCGCGTGCGGTACAGCCCTGTCTGCAACGAGCGGGGCGGTATTGTGGACGATTTGATTGTGTTCAAGTTCTCCGATGACAAATACATGCTGGTGGTCAATGCCGCCAACAGGGACAAGGATGCCGCGTGGTTCATGCAACATGTGTCGGGAGATGTCGACGTGCGGGACATATCCGACAACACGGCGCTGCTGGCGCTGCAAGGGCCCAGGGCTGCGGACATCATGGCCAAAGTGTCCGATGCCGCGCTGCTGCCTGTCAGAAACTATACATTTGTTGATGAGGTTCCGGTGGCAGGCAGGCGATGCCTGGTATCGCGCACCGGCTATACGGGGGAGCACGGGTACGAAATCTATTGCGCGCCCGGCGATGTGCTGCCCATCTTAGAGCATCTGCTCCAGGCTGGCCAGCCTTTGGGCCTGATCCCCTGCGGGCTGGGCGCGCGGGACACGCTGCGTCTGGAGGCAGGGATGCCGCTGTACGGGCACGAGATGAACGACGACATCACCCCACTGGAAACAGGCCTGGATATGTTTGTAAAAATGGACAAGCCGAACTTTATCGGCAAACAGGCGCTGTTAGACAAGGGCACGCCTGCTGTGACCCGGATTGGCCTGGAAATGATGGACCGCGGCATCGCCCGGGAGGACTGCCCTGTATATGCAGGCGGTGACTTGGTGGGCCGCACAACCAGCGGCACGCATTGCCCGTTCATGCAGAAGGCGCTGGCCATGGCGCTGGTGGACCGGCAGCATGCCGTCCCCGGCACCGAACTCACCGTCGAGGTGCGCGGCAGGCGGCTGAAGGCCAAGGTTGTCCCGCTGCCGTTCTACAAGCGCTCTGCACAATAAACACCTTGCGGCAACGCATGGGATAAGGAGGACATCACATGAGCATTCCCAACGATCTGAAATACCTCAGTTCACACGAATGGGTGAAAGAGGAAGACGGGCAGTATGTCATCGGCATCACGGATTTTGCCCAGAGCGAGCTGAGCGACATCGTGTTCATTAACCTGCCCAACGTCGGCGACGATATCGAAACGGGTGGCGTGCTGGCCGAGGTGGAGTCGGTCAAGGCTGTCAGCGACATCTTAAGCCCTGTCACCGGCGTCATCGTCGCTGTGAACGAGCACCTGTTGGACGCCCCCGAGCTAATCAACGAAGCCCCTTACGATGCCTGGATTGCCAGGGTTGCCGATGTCACAGCGGTAGACGAACTGTTGACAGCTGAGGCTTACGCGAAGCTGATCGAATCCGAGAGGGCTTGACCATGGGGAGCTACATACCATCCACGCCGGCGGAGCGTGCAGCCATGCTGCGGGAAATTGGCTTGTCGGACAGCATGGCGCTGTTCCGGGATGTCCCCGACAGCGTGCTGTTGAAAGAAAAAGTTGCCATACCCGACGGCTTGTCTGAAATGGAGGTGCTGGAGAAGCTCCAGGCAATGGCGGGGCGAAACACCGTGTTTTCCGTCATCCTGCGCGGCGCCGGCGCGTACGACCACTTCATCCCCTCCATTGTACAGACGGTGACCTCCAAGGAAGAGTTTTTGACTGCGTACACCCCTTACCAGGCTGAGATCAGCCAAGGGGTGCTGCAGTCGATCTTTGAGTATCAGACCATGATCTGCGAGCTGACCGGCATGGATGTCAGCAACGCCTCGCTGTATGACGGGGCATCGGCTGCCGGAGAAGCAGCCATGATGTGTATCGACAGGAAGAGAACCCACGTGTACGCGGCTGACACCGCGCACCCCGACGTGCTCGCCACGCTGAAAACCTACTGCTGGGGGCGGGACATTCCCTTTCACATCATCCCGCAGCGGGATGGGCTGGTCGACTTGGAGGCGCTGAAGGCGCTGCCCGCGGATGACACAGCCTGCTTTTATTTTCAGCAGCCCAATTTTTACGGCTTGATCGAGCGGGCGGAGGACATTGTCTCCCTGACGCACGCCGCAGGCGCCAAGGCTGTCATGGGGGCAAACCCCATAGCGCTGGGCCTGATGAAAACCCCCGGGGAATGCGGCGCCGACATCGCCGTGGGAGAAGGCCAGCCCCTGGGGATGCCATTGTCGTTCGGCGGGCCTTATCTGGGGTTCATGGCAACCCGAAAGGCGATGACCAGGCTGCTGCCCGGCCGCATCGTCGGCGAAACGCAGGACGCTAAGGGCCGCCGTGCCTATGTGCTGACGCTGCAGGCGCGCGAGCAGCATATCCGCCGGGAAAAAGCCGGCAGCAATGTGTGTACCAACCAGGCGCTGTGCGCCATGCGGTCGGCTGTGTACATGGTGGCCATGGGGCCGGAAGGTCTCAGGCAGGCGGCGGAGCTTTGCTATCACAAGGCTCACTATTTTGCCCAAAAGCTGTGCGAGATACCGGGGTTTGCCCTGGTTCATGAGGGCGCCTTTTTCCACGAGTTCCTGACAACAACGCCCATGGCGCCGGACAGGTTGGAGCAGGCGTTGGCTGAGCATGGCGTGCTCAGTGGCTTGCCTTACCAGGGCGGCATGCTCTGGTGTGTAACGGAAAAGCTGTCGCGTGCCGTGCTGGACGATACGCTGCAGCTGATCAGGGAGGTGTGCAGGCCATGAAGTTGATATTTGAACGCAGCGTGCCGGGCAGGGGGGTGTCCTGCCTGCCCGCATGCGATGTTCCGAAAACCGCTTTTCCGGACGGGTTTGAAAGGGCGCAGGCGCCACGGTTGCCGCAGGTAAGTGAGGGGGAAATCTCCAGGCACTATACCGCGCTGTCCCGGCAGGCGTTTGGCGTCAACAGCGGGTTTTACCCCCTGGGTTCGTGCACGATGAAGTATAATCCCGCTGTCAACGAACGTGTGGCTGCTATGCCGGGCTTTACGGCGATCCACCCCTTGCAGCCAAGGTACACAACAGAAGGCTGCGCCGTGGCGCTGGAAGAAGCTGAAAAGCTGCTGTGCGAAATCCTCGGCATGGATGCGATGACGTTTCAGCCTGCCGCTGGCGCGCATGGCGAATATGCCGGTATGCTGATGATCAAAAAGTACCACCAGCTGCGGGGGGACAGCCGCCGCACCAAGGTGATCATCCCCGACTCCGCGCACGGCACCAACCCCGCTACCGCGGCCATGGCCGGGTTTGATGTGGTCAACGTACCCTCCGATGCCCGGGGTTACATCGACATGGACGCATTCCGGGACGCCCTGGGCGATGACATCGCCGGCCTCATGCTGACCAACCCCAACACCATCGGCCTGTTTGACCCCAACATCCTGGATATCACGCGCCTGGTTCATGACGCCGGCGGCCTGTGCTATTATGACGGAGCCAACCTCAACGCCATCATGGGCCTGGTGCGCCCGGGGGACATGGGCTTTGACGTCATCCACCTGAACCTGCACAAAACGTTTTCTACGCCCCATGGGGGAGGGGGGCCGGGCAGCGGCCCGGTAGGATGCAAGGCGTTTCTGTCGGGCTGCCTGCCTTACTCAGCCCTGGGCGAGGAGGAGCGGCCGGAAAGCATCGGCCAGGTCAGGGCGTTCTACGGCAACTTTGGCGTTGTGGTCAAGGCGTTGACGTATATCCTGACGCTGGGCGCCGAGGGCATTCCGGAGGCTGCCGCCACCGCCGTGCTCAACGCCAACTACCTCATGCACAGGATCAAGCCCTATTTTCCTGTGGCGTACGACCATGTGTGCATGCATGAGTTTGTGCTGACCCTCGAGAGCATCAAAAAGCAGTATGGCGTCACGGCGCTGGATGTCGCCAAATGCCTGATCGACCACGGCATCCACCCGCCCACGATGTACTTCCCGCTGATTGTGCAGGAAGCGCTGATGCTGGAGCCCACCGAAACCGAAAGCCGGGAAACGCTGGACCGGGCGGCGGAAGCCTTTCGGGCCATTCGCGAGCAGATTGAGCGCGACCCGGATACGCTGCACCAGTGTCCCGTCACCGCGCCCATCGGCCGCCCGGATGAAGTTACCGCGGCCAGGAAGCCCGTGCTGCGGCATGGTTTTGAGTAGTACGATACCCGGGCAATTCGCGGAAATATTGGAGCAAATTCACTTATCATGGCGCAGTCGCAGACTTGTCTTTTTGCTTCTGGCTGTGTCGCTGTTTGCTTGACTCTTTATCCTTTTTTTCGTATCATTCAAATGCACCGAAATTCAGTTTTTGACACGGTGGATAGCTGAAAAATGGTGGTGATATAGCAATTTAACTTAACAAAGCGCATAACCGTCGTGTCTGAACCAAGCAGCGATATCATCAAGAGATATAGCATCCAGAGCTTGTGAAATAGCATGATCCATCAAATCTTTTGTTCTTATCTTGAGTTTTCTCGGGATGGCTTTGACCTTCGACTACAATAGCTCAATTGGGTTCAGGTCAGGACTATAAGGCGGCAGATACATGACGGAAGCACCTGCCGCCTCAATGGCTCCAACAATCCCTTTGACCTTATGCGAACTCAAGTTGTCCATGATGACGATGTCTCCTGGCTTAAGTGAAGGTGCAAGCATGCGTTCAACATAAGCCTTGAACAAGTCCCCGTTGAGGGCGCCTTCAAACACCAAAGGAACCATGGTCCCATCCATGCGAACGGATGATATGATCGATGTCCGCTCAAATCGCGTATCAGGCATTGCTTCCCTTACACGTTGGTGACTGGATGAACGTCCATAGATACGGGTCATGCCGGTATTGATACCACTCTCATCTAAGAACACCAGGCGATGAGGATCAAGGGTCGCCTGGTGATCTTTCCATTGTTTGCGCTGTAGACGGATATCTTCCCTGTCTTGTTCCGCCGCGTAACCCGTTTTTTTCGCACGCCCCTTAACTTAGTGTCCACTGATTAAAACATATCACATGTGCTACTTATTGTTAAGTTACTATAACATATTTTTGTTGTATTTTCAAGACTTTACAGCCTCAAATTACACGCTTCGATTTCCGGAAAATAACAAAGCCTCTTTCCCCTGCTCACAGCGCCGGTCACTTCCTCGCCGTGCCAGCGCAGGGTGTAGAACTTGCCTCGAAAGGGCGTGGCGACAACCCTGTCCTCGAAGTCATAGAAGATCCGCACCGTTCCGCCCGCCTCCATGCCGCACAGGTACAGCCATTCGCCATTGATATAGCTTTCTGCGTTTTCCACCGTCACACCTTTGCAGTTGCCCGGCATGCGGATGCGCAGAGCTTTCACCGGCTGATGCATGTTGATTTCAGCCACGCCGTTTCCATCGTAAGGGTTGCGGAAGGTGAAAGCGGCATTGTCCGTATCAAACAGCAGGTTCACGCTGTACAGCACACCATTCAATGTGCACTGCTCGCGGATAGCCTCGCATAAGCCTTCGGAGCCGCCGCCAACAATGTCCCAGTTGAAGGAAACACGCGCACCCTCGTGATCCTCATGCCCGTAGGGGCAGGGAAAGCCGAACGCACCCTTGCTGCGGCTGGCCATGCGGTAACGGGCGGGACAGTTCTCGTCGTCCGGGTCCTCGATGAAGTGCGTATCCAAAAGCTGCGATGGCAACAGATGCGCGCGAAGGATGCGCTCAGCGCGGGCATAATAGCCTGGATAGCCCCACTTGCCGAGGATGAGGCAGGTTTCAAGGATGTCGGCGGTGTTGTTGATCTCTCCCACGTCATCCTGACGCGCATAGTTCTCGATGCACCAGCCAAAATCCACCGCGATCTGGTTGAGGCCATTCTCAACAAACGCCCTGCAGCGGTCAAGAATGGTGCGGTCGCGCAGCACATCGCCCAGGATCGCCAGGGAACTGATCATCGACGTAGTAGAGTGGGTGTGGCTGCCGTATATGCGCACATCGTAATCGCCCTTTTTATTGAGCACGTCGCGGAAACACACGTCCTTCAGGCTGATGGCTTGTTGCAGCGCCCTCACCTCGCCGGTAGCCTTGTAAAACTTGACCAGTGGGCCAATATAACGGCCAAACGTCACGGGGAATGTGATCTTATATGTATTGAGGCTTCCTCCGGTTTCCTGCTGCCACAGTTCCTCACGGAATTGACCGGACGCATAGTCAAAATACCTGTCCACCGCATCAATGAGCTTCATGCCACAGATTCTTGCCTCCTCGTCCCCACGGAATTGCACCAGCGCGGTTAGCGCATGCATCACCTCGCGCAAGTTGTGTAGATCGGTCTTGAGGATGGGCTTGGTTGTGTCCTCGTCAATGCAGGGCGGGAAGCCCAGCTTCGAGGCGGAGATGGAATACCGCGCCCAGCAGCCTAGCGTCCGAACCGCTTCTTCATCCAGAGCAGCGTTCCCTTTACCCAGCACATCCTCCGCATTCAGCAGTCCGTTGAGCCAGCGGCCTGGGATATGGGCCATGCTTAAGGTGGTACAAAAGGAGTTGCCCCAGTTTTCACCAGTCATGCAATTGCCAAAGTACGGGATATTGCCGTGGTCGGGGTCAAAAAATGTCATCATAGGGCGCAACGCTTCTTTGAGGGCAAGGCGCAGGTCGCGCTTGTTGACGTTCACATACTTATTCATAGTCTTCATGGGAATAGCCTCCGCTCATCAACCGAGAAGCTCTTCTTCACGGGTTCTGAAATAGTCTACACTGTCAAATACCAACTTGTCGAGGATTGCAGGCTCAGTTTTGGCATTCTGGGCAGGATATGGATCTCCGCCAGGGCCAAGGGGTTCAGGGGTAACAAAACAGCTTTCGTCATTGTTGTATCCGATGAGGTACAAAGCCATGATAATGGTATCAAGATCCAACGAACCGTAACCCAAAGCACAGCGGTTGGTATCAGCCATATGCAGATTGGTAAGCATGCTGCCTGCATCCCATAAGGTCTGTCCAATATGACTCTCGCTCACCAGCATATGATACACATCGCCATTGATGTGCTGCACGCCAGGGTGGTTCAGACGGCTGATATAGTCCTTCGCTTCAGCAAAGGTATGAACAATGGATGTCTCAGCAGCACGGATGGGCTCAATGGCTGCGCGTATTCCATGCTCCAAAAACACATCAGCCACACGGGAAAGCGCGTCAATAGAGCGTTCTATTTCGCTGCCATCATACTTGTTGGCACGGCCCACAGCAGCAGGGCAAACCAACATGTACTTACCGCCCATTTCAGCAGTAAAGGCAGCCTCTCGCTTGATGTAGTCAATGGCAGCTTGACGATTAATGTGACGGTTGGAGGACAAATCATTGTCGGCACTGAACATGCCACACACACCGCCACAAGCAACACCGTGATCAGACATGATCTTGCCGATCTCCTTAGCATTATAGCCTAAATCCGCGCCGTAATGGTTGCCGTGAAGTTCGATATAGTGAATGCCTGCCTTTTCCAGACGCTTACAAGAAGTTGCAAAACTTTCCAAACCGAAGCCCCAGTTGCTCCATGAAAACTTCAAACGTTTCTTTAGTTGTTCAGGATAGTCCTTTTTGAGTTGCTCAAAAGCCACGCGGATCGCCATGTCCTTCTTCTGATAGTTTTGTAAAGTCATTTGCTGCTATCCTCCTCCATGAAGTGCATCATGTCAAATTAAGTGCCAAAGCAATTTGTCCAGCGAGTGTGCTGACTATATCTATGATAAGTGGGAAAAAGTAAAAGTTGACGCAATATCTCAATGTACCCCGGAGCTTCTGCGTCATAACATCGTAGAAAGCAAAATTTGGAATGTCATTTGATGCTGTTCATTTAAACTCCCAATCAATACACAGCGCGATGTGGTCAGACAGGTACCGGCCGTCGCGGCTTTTCTGCCATGTGGTTAGCGTGAACTCATGCGCCTGGGCGGTGTCGGCATCTGCCAGGACATAGTCGATTTTTACCGGGGATTTGGCTTGCCCAAACCCATGATAGGTGGCGCCGGAGCCCGCCGTCAAATCCACCATCGGACAGGCGGATGCTGCCCACATCGCCGCCAGCGGGTTGTCCGGCGGGAAGTTAAAATCCCCTGCGAGGAACACGGGGCACCCGTGCTCAGCGCGATGGTCCGCGGCGCATTGCAGGGCCTGGGCGAGGCCTGCTGCCTTTGCCTGGTGTGAAACATGGTCCAGGTGGGTGTTGACCACTGTGAATACCATGCCGGACGGCTTGTCGAGCAGGCGTACCCATGTCAGGATGCGCGGACAGGAACTCTGTTGCGCGTGCCGGCTGGCTGGCTGCCGCGGCGCGGGGGACAGCCAGCATGTGTCCAGCGCGTGCAGGTTGAGTCTGTCTGCGCGGATGGCGATGGGGTTGGCTTCGTCCTGCAGGTAGTCGCCGCCCCTGCTGTGCCCGTAAAAGGCATGGTCCGGCAGCGCCTGGGTGAGGGCAGCCAGCATGGTGGGCGTTACTTCCTGCAGGCACATAACATCCGGCTGACCGGACGCCATGGCTTCGACGATCAGCGGCAGGCGCTTTGTGAAATGGTTGTCGCCGTCCTGCCGGGCGCTGTCGCAGCGCAGGTTGAAGGTGATGATACGGATGCTCACAGGATGTAGCGCGGCAGGCGCCCGGGTGCGCGTGCCATCTCCTGCTGTTTTTTCTGATATTTTTCGGCAGTGTTGCCCAGCACCGCATAGGAGGCGATTTTGCTTTCTTCGACGCCGGGCTGGTTGAATGCGTCGATGTCTAATAATTCGCCTGTGTAGGCGGTGACTAGCTCAAAGAAGTACAGCAGCTGGCCGATGGTGTGCGCATTGACCTGGGGCAGCGCAATGGTCTGGTTCATGCGGCCGGCGCGCAGCAGCGCGTAGGCTGTGCCCTGATACTCGGCTTGCAGCAGCTTGTTCAGCGTTTTGCCGCCCAGAAACGCGACGTCGGGAAACGCCTCGCAGCCATGCGGTATCGGCGTTTCGGTTCTGAAATCACCTACTGTCAGGAAGGTGATCACCTTGTCGTACGGCCCTTCGGTATACAGCTGCAGCTGGCTGTGCTGGTCTGTTACGCCGAGCGATTTGACAGGGGTTTGCCCGCAGTTGACCGCCATGCCCTTTCTGGTGACGTTCTTGCCCAGGCTTTCAGCCCAGAGCTGGCAAAACCAGTCCGCCATATATTTAAGGCTGTCGGCGTAGGGCATCATCACGTGGATGTTGACGCCCATGTCCTCCATCAGCAGGTGCTGGATGACGGCTTGGTTCAAAGCCGGGTTGGTCCACACATCGCCGGAGGTACAGCGGGCATCCATGGCCTTGGCTCCATCCAGCATGGCCTGGATGTCGATGCCGCATATCGCTGCCGGCAGCAGGCCGACCGGGCTTAGCTCGCTGAACCTGCCGCCCACCGATGCGGGGATGACAAACCGCTTGAAACCTTCCTGCCTGGCTAACTTGATCAGGTTGCCTTTCTCGCTGTCCGTCGTGGCAATGATATGCTTTTGCCAGCCGTCTCCGACGGCTTTTTTTAGCAGATCGGATATGATCAGGTATTGGCTCATGGTTTCAGCTGTCGCGCCTGATTTGGTGATGACGTTGAAACAGGTTTTTTTGATATCGATGACGTCTAACAGCGCCGCCATCCGCTCGGGGTCGATGTTGTCCTCCACATAAAAACGGGGGCCTCCGCGCCGGTCATCCGGCAGCTCGTTATAGCGCAGATGGTTCAGCGCCTGCTGCACCGCAATGGGCCCCAGCGCGCTGCCGCCGATACCCAGCACGACAAAGGCGTCGAACGAGGCCCGGATGTCGGCGGCTGTCGCCAGGATATCGGCGACGATGTCATCC
This sequence comes from Christensenellales bacterium, assembly GCA_050952845.1. GTDB lineage: Bacteria > Bacillota > Clostridia > Christensenellales > Aristaeellaceae > JAGVSV01. The sequence goes on along the minus strand of JBMNLP010000001.1, from coordinate 1,614,142 downwards.
TGGTTGTAGGGCAGCTCCGTCCAGCCCATAAAGCCCTGGCCGCGGTGGCTCTGCACCGCCTCAAATGCCCGGGCTGCGGCAGCTGCGTAGGCATCGATCTGCTCCGCGCACAGGCCGTAACGGTCGCCCAGCGCTTCCGCCATGAGGTTGTTGATGTCAATGGTGATATGGTTTGCTTGTTGCTCTGCTTTTTTCATGATGCCCTCCTAACGTGTGGTCAGCCCATTATATCATGTTTTCAACAGGATGGGTTTCCGGTATATCCGGATGCCACAGCAGCTTTTTCCAGCGCCTGCCTGTTTCGGTGGCTGCCAGACCGCCCATCGCGGTTTCCCGGAGGCTTTGGGGGATGGACAGGCCGATCTGGTACATGGCCTGGATGACCTCGTCCCAGGGCACCCTGCTTTCAATGCCGGCCAGCGCCATCTCCGCCGCGGCCAGGGCGTTGGCGGCGCCGGCGGCGTTGCGCTTGATGCAGGGCACCTCCACCAACCCCGCCAAGGGGTCGCAGGCAAGGCCCAGCATGTTCTTGAGCGCCATGGCCATGGCGTGGGCTGCTACAACGGGCGATCCGCCGGCCAGTTCGGTGGCGGCAGCGGCAGCCATGGCGCTGGCGGTGCCGATCTCCGCCTGGCACCCGCCGGCAGCGCCTGATACAAAGGCGTTGTTGGCGATGACAAAGCCTACAGCGCCTGCCGTGAACAACGCCATGACGACCTCCTCGTCTCTTTTGCGCAGCTTTTCCTGAACCGACAGCAGCACGCCCGGCAGCACGCCGCAGGCGCCTGCCGTCGGCGTCGCGCACACCAGCCCCATGGAGGCGTTGACCTCGTTGACGGCCACCGCATAAGTCAGCGCCTTCAGCAGCGTGGTATCGGTCAACGGCTGGCCCTGCGTGGCATATTCGGCTAACTTTTTGGCATCGCCGCCTGTCATGCCGGAGTGTGAGATCACGCCGCCGATGCCTTTTTCCGCGGCGCTGCGCATGACAGCAAACTGCCTGGCCATGGCGCCGACTACTTCCTCTCTGCTGCGTCCGGTTTCCTCGATTTCCTGTGCCAGCATGATGTCGCCCATCCGCACGCCCTGGCTCTGCGCGGCTTCGACCAACTCCCTGATGTTCCTGAACATATCATGCGCTCCTATGCGTCCAGCGTGATGATTTTATGGATGTTGGGCTGCCGTGCCATGCGGTGGATGATATCCGGGGTAACCTGCTGGTCGGTTTCGATCACCATCAGCGCATCCCTGCCCTTTTCGGTGCGCGATACCTCCATGTGGCTGACATTAACCCGGGCGTCGCCTAATATCTGCGTCACGGAGGCGATGGCGCCGTAGGCATCCTTGTGAAAAATCAGCAGCGCCGGGCTGTCTCCTGACAGCCTGAGCTGGAACCTGTCCACGCTGGTGATCTGCACCATGCCGCCGCCGATGGAGATGCCGTGCACCTCAAGGGAGGCCGCGCCGGCTTTCAGGCGGATCATCACGCTGTTGGGATGCGGGGGAACGGCGTCCTCGGTATGGAAGGTGAAGGCGACGCCTTCGTCGCGCGCCAGCCTGAACGCGTTTGGAATGCGCAGGTCGCTGGCTTCCAGCCCCAGGATGCCCGCCAGCAGCGCTACGTCGGTGGCATGCCCCCGGTATGTTCTGGCAAAGGAGCCGTACAGGTGGATATCAGCTGTTTCGGGCGCCTGCCCAAACAGCTTTCGGGCCAGCTGCCCGATGCGTACGGCACCGGCGGTATGGGAGCTGGAGGGCCCGATCATCACAGGGCCGATGATGTCAAACACGCTGCGGTATTTCATCGCATGGCTCGCTTTCCATAGGTTCTTAGTGAAAAGCCTGGCAGGTATATAAATGCCTGCCAGGCCGATATACTGTGGCTGATTACTTGCTAAACTGCGGCAGCCAGTCCTCGTTCTGCTTGAACATCTCGTCCACCATGTCGCGGATTTCGCGCAGCCCCAATACGGCTGAGGTGAGCGGGTCGTAGCAGATGGCGCGGTAGATCGTCTCGCGGTCGCCGGTCAGGCTGCCCTGCACTGCCATTTCCTCAATTTGGGCGGACAGGCCGCTGAGGATGGCCAGCTGGGGCGGCATGGCGCCCACGTGGATTGGTTCCAGGCCGCGGGGGCTGGCCAGCACGGGCACCTCGACGCAGCAGCCGTAGGGCAGGTTGTCGATCAGGTTGAAGTTGCGCACGTTGCCGTTGAACTTGTACAGCGTGCCGTCGCCAAAGCAGGCGTTGAAAATATAGGCGGCGTATTCCTGGCCGCGCTTCAAATCAGTGGGCTTTTTGAACCATTCGTCAATTTCAGATCGCCAGGTGTATTCGCGGTTGCGGTACTCGTTGAGGATGTAGGCGTACTCGCCGGGGTTCCAGCCCGTGCCGGGCAGGCAGTATTTTTCGATCAGGTCCTGGCGCTTGCGGAACCAGGCATTGTATTCGCTGTTGTGGCCCGATGACTCGGTGACATAGTAGCCCAGCGCCAGGTACATCTCGTTGCGGACAATTTCTTCCCGGTAGATGCTGTCGTTTTCCGTGATGGCCTTGTGGATCAGGGGATAGGCATCCTTGCCTTTCCACAGAAACTCGGTATAAAAAGCCTGGTGGTTGATGCCCGCGCAGGTATAGGCGATGTCCTCGTCCCTGGCGCCGATCCACCGCGCCAGCATGGATGCCGTGCCCTGCACGCTGTGGCAGAGGCCGGTGATCTTCATGTCCGGGTATTTGCCCTGCACCGTGCGGCACAGCATTGCCATGGGGTTGGTATAGTTCAAAAATACAGCGTCCGGGCAGTAGCGGTCGACATCGGCTGCGATGTCTAAGAAGGGGTTGATGGTGCGCAGGTAGCGGAAGATGCCGCTGGGCCCGCGCGTATCGCCGACGTTGGTGTCCACGCCGTATTTTTTGGGGATCAGTATGTCGTGCTGCCATACATCGACATCGCCGTGCAGAATGGTGGTCAGCACGCCATCGGCGCCTTTGAGCGCTTCCGCGCGGTCCATCGTGGCGGACACCCTGGCGGCGTAGCCGCCGTCCTTGACAATGCGCTCGACAGCCTTTTTGATCACAGCCAGGCGCTCGGCGTTGATATCCATCAGCATCAGCTCAGCGTCCGCGAACGCCGGGAAGGACAGGATATCCCGAACCAGGCTGCGCGTAAAGCCGAAGCTGCCCGCGCCGATGAACGTAAACTTCTTGGGCATGTTGTAGTACCTCCTCCTATTTTTAGGCGATCAGCCTATGGTGCAAAATGATTTCCAGGGCATCCCGGTGTCGGGCTCGCCGTTGAGCAGTTTACCGATATACTGCAGCAGGGGGAACCGGTCGATGTCGCCCTTTTTCTTCAGCGAGCTGACCATGCGCTTGGCGATGACGACGGATTCCAGCGTCACGCCTTCCAATACTTCCAGCGCCTCGCGGATGGTCAGGCCCCGCCCTAACAGCGTGCCCAGCCTGCGGGTGCGCCCGCCGAATATGGTGACATACAGGTCGCCGGCGCCGTGCACGATGTTGTCAGCGCCCCCGCCCAGCAGCTTCAGCAGGGCAATCATTTCCCGCAAGCTCTGCGCAAACAGGGCGGCCTGCGGGTTATAAGCCTCCTGGCACCCCTCTCCGTCTGATTTTTCCACCATACCGATGGCCATGGATACCGCCAGCGCATAGGCGTTTTTCAGCGCCACGGCGGATTCCAGGCCGACGATGTCACGGGTTAGGCTGATGTGGTAGTAGTCCGTTTCAAGGGTGCGCTTCAGCATGGCAAGCGTCTCCATATCGCTGCCGCAAAAGGCCACGGCTGAATGCCTGCGGTCGGCCAGCTCATAGCTGGTGCAGGGGCCGCCGATGGCGTTGAAGCTAAGCTGCCGGCCCGTGATGCGCTTTAAATAGTCCGGGAAGGTTTCCAGCGTGCCGTCCTCGTGCTCGTGCAGCCCTTTTGTGACCGACAGCACCGGCACGCCGTCCGGGATGTGCGGCACGGCGACACTTGCAAACCAGTCGACGCCAAAGCTGCTGACGCCGCAGATGACGATATCGGCGCCCTGAAGCGCCTCGTCCAGCTGCTCTAACTGGTAAAAGGATGCTTTTTCCGGCAGGCTGCGCTTCATGGTGATGTGATATGGCCGCTCGCGCGCAGCCTGGATGATTTCCCGGTCCAGGTGCGTGCCGACAATGCGGACGGTGTGCCCCCTGTCGCAGGCCGGTATGCTCATGGCAGACCCCATCATGCCGGCTCCAATGATGACAATGGTTTTCAAGGCGTCTCTCTCCTAATGCATGCTTGATTTGTTTCATTATTGCAGGATGGCGGTGGGATGTCAAGGGAGATAAATGCCTCTCTTTCTTAGTGAAGCTTTTATCGTGCCCGGCCAAAATCGCATGCATATCAGTAATTACCGTATTTCTCCACCAGTTCGCCCATCCGCCGGATACGTGCTTCCTCTGCCCCGGGCGGCACCTGATCACCGGCTGCGGAAATGAGCGCAGGGCTGATCTCCTTGAGAGCCAGCCAGTCTTTCACCGCTTGTTCGAACAGGGCTATATCTGCAAAAGGGTACCAGAGTTCGTTGGGGATACCCCCTGAGAGAATGAGCTTGCTGCCGGCTTCCATGCGGCACTCCTCCGGTGTATATCCGCCTACCGAGCCGGGGGTTACGGCGTCAATGGCATCAGCACCGGCATCCCGAACCATGGAAATGGCACCCTTAAGCTTTCCGTCGACATGCACCGCCACCTTTTTCCCGCGGTCGTGGGCAATCCTGCAGGCTTTGGAGTAAAAGTCCTTTGACCAGCGCGCGAAAAAAGCAGGTGGCTGGATATCAGAGGAAAAATTGTCCCCTAAAACAATGACCGGCGCATCATACTCCGATGCCAGCATCTCCACGAGTTCCAGCGCGTTTGTGTTGATCTTTTCTACCGCATCCTGCAGCGCATCCTCCATATCGTAAGAAGCATAGATGGTATTTTCCACTCCCATCCAGTAGTTCATCAGATAGCCGATGGCGCTGTAGCCGGGGCTGAGGTACACAACGCCGTCATCGCCCACATAGTCCGCCCAAGCCTTGTAATTGCTCGTCAGCGGCGTGTATCGTCGGGCCGCCATCGCGTATCCCAGCACAGCCAGATCCTTTTCATCCTTCACGCCCCATTTTTTGATGGCCCAGGAGTAGGAATCGGTTTCCCAGACCCGGATGCGCTCAATAGACCCCAGCGGTGTATCGAATCGCCAGACAATTTCCGGCACGCCGCCAACCATCCGGCGTTCAGCGGTTGATTTAACGCCGTTGGCGTATTCCACTTTGAAAAACACTGCCTGGTTCGGCATATAAAACGCCGCACCCATCTTTCTGTTGAAATCAATCAAATCGTGCTCCGGCACATGGTATCCATAGCAAAGGTCCCAGTCCTTCTGAAACCGGTGATAATAATAGTGGCTCAAGTCCAGCATGAAAGGTACCCGGTCCGGCTTTTGCCCATTGTATACAGCGAGAATACGTTCGCGGTGCGTCATCATATTGTTTTCTCCCCTATGATTGTTTTGCTGCTTCATGTAGATGGTTCTCTATTATACCGAGTGCCGCAACAGATGCATTACCGGCGATATAAGCCTGGATCGTGACCGGGATGCATATTGCCGGCAGTTAGAGCAAATTCACTTATCATGTCGCAGTCGCAGACTTGTCTTTTTGCCTCTAACTGTGTCGCTGTTCACTTGACGTAGCGCTGCTACGCCTGCGTTCACGCTCCTTGCCAGAGATAAAAATCCTGCGCTGCTTTGCGCGCCACGATTGCGTAATTTGCTCTAAAGGATGACGGCGTCGACACCGTGATAGCCGGATACAAATCGGGCTTTAGGTCCTGAACACATTGAGCGCAGCCGCCCGGCACCCAAAGCGCCGGGCGGCTATATGTCTCGCTTGCCGGTTGCTGCAACAGCCCTTTTTCTTACATTTTCTCTGTCTTGTCAGATGATAGCTGTCAAGCTTTCTACTCAGCGGTCCAGACGGAGAAAGGCCGGGCGATGACTTCGCTGACATAACAAACGCCTTTGCCCAGACGCATGATAGAGGCAGGGCACTCCATGCTGATGGGGCCGTATAATTCGAGGCGGGAGATCATGCGCTGCCAGGTGTCGCCGCAGGGGCTGGTGGTAATGCTGTGCATTTCAAAACGCTCACGCGCATTGACGATATCACGCGGACCAATGGTGACAGCCCTTGGCGGAACGGCCCAAACGTCGCCGGATGCGCCCATCGGCGCAAACAATGAGTTCTCAGCAACTGTAAGCGGTGTTTGAGTCGTGAGGCGGGAGCCAAGCTTGCAAAACTCCTCCAAACTATCTGCATAAAACTCCGGCGCGCCAGGATCGATAAACGCGGTGTGGCCGGGCCAGCCGGTTGCGGAATAGACCACGTCCGCGCCGCCTCCGCCAACTTCTTCAATCAGGGAGGAGTACACATTGTCGCCTTTGTTTTCGTTGGTGAACACGTGCCAATGCTCTACGTCGGGGCGTAAATCAGGATCGATTTTGCCATAGAAGTGCTTGCGGAACGAGTAGCCAAGGCCGGCGCCGTATGTCAGAGGAGCCACGTTGCCGTCCTCATCCGCCCATTCGTCCATGGCAAAGGCGTGGACATTGCGGCAGCTGACGCGATAGCGGTTTAGCATTTCGGCGATGGCCTGGTAAGCGTCGGGCCATTGATTGGGGAAGATCATCGTCAGGGGGGTATCGTTGACATCGCTGAGATAGATGCGGTGGAATACATCCTGCACCATGATCAGGACGGGGTTATGCACGATACGCACGCTGTAACCGTTTTCGTTCGTGTACTCCATCTCTTCGCGCGGAATAGTACGAGCGCGCTCCAAAACCTCAGGGTCGTATTTGGGTAACCAAGGGGCGGGCTTGAACTGAAACTCCTTGTTGCTCATTGTGATACCAGCCTTTCTTCTTAATATTCAACCATTCCTAAAGAATGGATGATTGCGGTTAGCTTCTTGACGCATGCCTTCCATGCGCTTGACAGCGGTTCATGATGTTGCCTTGGGCCATGCCGATGGATCGAGCACATTGGCAGGGGTGTCGTGAAATTGCTCACGGATTTCTGACATTTGCGCGGCTGTGAGCATGTGCGCGCTTTCCAACAGCTGCACGTTCTGGCGCACCTGTTCCGGATTCTCGCTGCCCAGTACAAGGCTGGTTACGCCAGGCAGAGACAGCGCGAAGCTTAATGCAAGCGCTGCCGGTGAAAGACGGTATGCTTCACACAACGCGCGAAACTTCTGTAGCGTGGGCTTTGCAAACTGCATGGCAGGCTCTAACTTTTCAGCATCCATGAAGATCAGCCCCTGCAGATAGACACTCCTCACAAAGATCATCATCCCGGATTTTCTTAATTGATCGAAGCCGCCGTTATCTATCTGCCTCCAATCAAAGAGGTTGACCGGAATCTGCGTTGCATCAAATCCGGAGGCTGCGATTTCGCCATAATCATGAAAAGAATATGCTGATAAGCCGATGAAGCGCACATCGCCATTGTCCTTCAGCTCCTGCATGGCAGCCCGGACTTCATCCGGTTGACGAAGGTATTCGTCAAAATGATGCAGCATCAGCAGATCGAGCTGCGGCATGCCCAACCGCTCTTTAGACTGCTCCACACTGGCGCGCAGGCTTTTGCGCAGGGCAGAGCCGGAGCTGTGATCCAGGCTGACAGCTTTGGTTACGACAAACGGGCGCCGGGAAGGCGCTTTGGTTTTAAGCCAGCGCCCGATGACCTGCTCGGATTCCCCGTAGGCTGCTGCTGTATCAAGCGTGTTGATGCCGTTCTCCAGCGCGCAATCAAGGATTTCGAAAGCTTTTTTCTCATCCGGCTTGCCGTCCGTGTTGTTGATGCCATAGCTCAGACCAAGCTGCGCCGTGCCCAAAGACAAAACGGAAAACGCACGGCCTGAGGCAGTTACTGTTCTCATCGTATTGCCGTCTCCTCTCCCTTACCAGGCTGTCCAGCCGCCGTCCACCGTAATGTTGGAGCCGGTCATGAACGAGGAAGCATCCGATGCCAGCAGCAGGACGGCTCCCGCAATCTCATAGCTCTGCCCAAAGCGCCCCAGCATCGTTTTGTTGGCCAACTGCTGATTAAACGCTTCATCGCCCTGATTTTTGGGGTTGGGAAACGGCCCCGGCGTCACGCAATTGACGCGGATGCCGTATTCCGCCAGCGCCCCGGCCGCATAGCGGGTCACCTGCCGAACGCCGGCCTTGCCCGCCCCATAGTTGGGGGGCTGCTTCTGCGGGTTGTCGCCGTAGATGCGCAGATCCGGCGAAACCTCTCCATACATCGAGCCATAGTTGATGATGGAGCCGCCGCCGTTTTTCTTCATGAAGGGGACGACTTCCCGCATGCCGCGGAACACAACGCCCAGGGAGCCGTTCACCCCGATCATGAAGGTATCATCATCCATAAACTCCAACTGGCTGTCCTTGCCATACCCCGCGCCATAGCTGGCGCAGTTCACCAGGACGTCAATGCGCCCATACTTGTCGAAAACCTTCTGAAAGCAGGCGCGGATCGATTCGGATTTCGACACATCGCATTCCACAAACAGATCGCCCGCCGGCTGCGCTGCATTCGCCCAGCGCTCCTCCGCCATGCGGATGTCCGCGATGACAACCGTCGCCCCAAAGTCCTTCAGTATTTTGACATTTTCGCTTCCGAGATACCCGGTGCCGCCTGTTACAATGCAGACCTTTCCGGTCATGTCCATCAGCTTTTTATAATCCATTCCCGTTTTCCTTTCTTAATTATCAATATGATCGTTATAAATACTCTTCCTCAAACCGGATTTCCCGCAGCGCTTCATGCAGCCCGGCGCGTTCCTCATCCGTAAAGCGCTTCTGCGGATAGACCTGATTGCCGCAGTCATAGCCAAGCATGGCTAATACCTCCTTCAAGCTGCAGACAACGCCGAATTTGATCAAGATTTCGATCAGTTTGTTGGCTTTGAACTGCGCTGCCTGGGCTGACGCCATATCTCCCGCATAAAAACTGCGATATATTTCCACAAACAGCTTCGGCATGACATTATAGGTTGCCCCGATGCCGCCATCAGCACCCATCACAAGCCCGCATAGCAGGCACTCATCCGGTCCGTTGATGACATTGATATTGCCGTCCCTGAGGCTCTTGATGCGGTGCATGGTAAAATAATCATAGCTTGTCCATTTTAGGCCGATCATGTTCGGGATGTTCATCAGCCGGTCCACCATGTCCCATGTGATGCTGACGCCGGAAAGCGGCGACGCGTACATGAGCACCGGAAGACCGGAGGCGTCTGACAGCGCATGATAATAATCAGCGATCTCTTTTTCTCCATAATGGTAGAAAAATGGCGGAACAGAGGAAATGGCGTCCAACCCGATTTCGCCGGCGTGGCGGGCCAGCTCCCTCGCGGTCTTCAGATCAATCGCCCCAACGTGTGCGATCAACCTGACCCGGCCGCCAGCCATATCCTTGGCGATTTCTGCGATCTGTTTTCTTGTTTCCTTTTGAAGGACCGGGCCTTCGCCCGTGCCGCCCGTCAGGTAAAAGCCGGTGACGCCTTCTTTGATGTGCCATGCCATCAGGCGGCGCATCGCGTCCTCTTTGACATGCTCGTTTTCGTCAATACAGGATACGAGCGCCGGCATCACGCCCTTGAATTTTACGTTGCTGTTTTCCATCTTGCTTATTCCCCTTTGAATTTTATATTATCCTAACCGGTGGATAAACAAAATAATTAACATAAAACAATCGGAGCGGGCGCAGACGGACTTAATTTGAACGCCTAAGCGCCCTGATGGTTCAATTGTTATGATATTTCATTTATTATATCTTGTCAAGCGCAAATTAAGAAATAAAAAAGATGAACGAAACACCTTGACAAAGGACTCATACAGCCGATATACTGCCACCAGCGGAGAGCACAGGGTACAGGGGATTTCTATGGACATGGCTCAGGATGCAGGCTGTAAAGAAGGAACAGGAAAGACAGGATTGCATCAGGGAAGTTGGCCATGATCCGGAAAAAACGATGTGAACGGAAGTGAGGTAGAAGGTTGCATATGTGTGCATTAACAAGGGATGAACAGCAGCTGCTTAACTATTATGATGCGCAACGGGATGAGCTGATCGCTCTGTTGCAGAAGCTGGTGCAGATCGATACACAGAACTTTATCAGCCATGGCCGGGAGGCGGAAGGGCAGGACTACATTCAGCAGTGGTTTTCAACCCGGGGTTTCAAAACGGCACGCTATGCGCCGGATTCCCTGCCCGGGTTCACCGATCATCCTGCCTATCATCCCGGCCGCGGTACGGACCATCGCGAGAACATCACGGCTTTTTATGACGATCGGACAGAAGAAAAACAGGCGCTGATGATCGCCGCCCACACGGATACCATGCCGGTGGGCGATCCGGAGGCGTGGCGTCACCCGCCCTTTGGCGGCGTGATTGAGGGAGGCCGCCTGTACGGGCTGGGCGTGGGGGACAACAAGGCCGGTCTGGCTGCAGGCATGATGGCCTTCAAGGCCATGAAGGCGTTGGGCATCCGCCTTTCCGGATCGTTGTCCTTTACAGCCTATGTGGACGAGGAATATGGTGGGGGTGGCGGCGCCCTGGCGGCCTGTTTGGCCTACCCGGCGGCGTCCTATTTGAACCTGGACGGCGGCAATTTTGAACTATGGCTTTCTGCCATAGGCGGGGGCGTTTTCCGGATGGACATCAAATACCCGCATACAACAGATACGGCGTCCACTGTTTTTCCAGCGCTTGTTCAGGTACATGACGCCCTGCAGGTCTGGAAGACAGTGCTTCAGGAGAAGTTAGCTGCTGACCCGCTGTATGTCGGAAGCGATATGCACCGCTCTGCCTTGCGGATCACCAGCATGAGGATAGGCGACTCCGCAATGGGCCTGAACCAGGCCTCGCTTGGCTTTGTTGTCTATACAAAGGATAATGAAGCCGGTCTGCGCGCCGGCCTGGAGGCTGTTTTAGGGCCGGTGAGGAAACGGCTGGCGGATGACGGCTTTGTGCTGTCGGAACCTGAAAACGCCTCGCGGTTCTTTGAATACGGCAGCATCGATCCAAACTCCCCCCTGCTGTTAAGCTTAGAGCAAAGCATTCAAGATGCAAGAGGCAGGGGAGCGGAGCGCAAGGGCGCGTGCCTGTCTGACCTGTCCATTTTTCAACGATATGGCAGCCCCGACAGCATGAGCTTCGGCATTCTGCGTGATTTTGCTCTGGAAGGCGGCGCGCACCAGCCCGATGAGTTTGTGGAATTGGACGAATTTTTGGATTACAGCAAGTCGCTTTGCTTGTTTTTGTATCGTTACTTAGGAGGAAGAAAGGGGTAAGACCATGGAAAATCAAACGATTCAGGCAGCAAAGAAGGAAGCGTTTGAATGAATGGGCCGGTCGCCACTTTTTCAATGCCCTCAGCTTCGCATTGTATTGCTGCGCAACGCTTGGAAATTCAATGCGTTCTTCTGATTTTCTTCTTTTTTCTTTTTGTTTGCTTCCCTAATTGGTCTACATCTGCGATGCCGCAATGTAAACAAAAGCGGGAAGACAAAAAAGCAAACAAATTTGAAATAAGTGTTGACAGCATCGACTGCGCTGTGATACGATTGAAAAAGATCAGCTGGGTTACGTGTAATTTGTTTGTCATTCTTGAAACTCGCAGTACCCGGAACAGATCGTCCATGTCATTTCGTCACACCGTCTGCCTGCGTATGCTTACGAATTTGCATCGCGCGTAGAGTTCAACAGCAAGCGAAAGGAGCCGTGGTACAATGACAGTTGCATCCGGAAAGCATAGTTGGGTTACCATGTACATGCGCAGGATATGGAAGAACAGATGGTTCTATATCTTCCTGATTCCCGCCGTGGTGGTTATATTCACGTTCTGCTATAAGCCGATGTACGGCATTATCATCGCATTCAAGGATTACAAGCCGCGCAGGGGCATCATGGGCAGTGAATGGGTCGGGCTTGCAGCCTTCAGGCGCATGCTCAACTACGCAAACTTTTCTCAGCTGATGTACAATACGCTGTATATCAGCGTGCTGAAATTGATCTTTGGCATGTTCTCTACCCTGCTTTTAGCTCTTTTGTTCAACGAGCTGCGCAACATGAAATTCAAGCGCGCCGTGCAGTCCCTATCCTATCTGCCGCATTTTGTATCCTGGGTCATCCTGGGCGGCATTATCCGCGAGTTGTTTTCCCCTACGCGCGGCGTGGTCAATGAGATCATCAAGTTTTTTGGAGGCAAGCCCATCTACTTTCTTGCCGACCCACATTATTTTGTATTTCTGTTGATTATCACCTATCTCTGGCAGTCGGTCGGCTGGGGAACCATCATCTACCTGGCGGCCATCTCTTCCATCGATCAGGAGCAGTACGAGTCTGCCGTGATCGATGGCGCAAGCAGGTTTCAGCGCGCGCGCTATATCACAATTCCCGGCATCATGCCGACCGTGGTCACCTTGCTGGTTTTGAATTTGGGCGGCATATTGAACGCCGGTTTTGATCAGATATTCAACCTGTATACCGAGCAGGTATACTCTGTCGCGGATATTTTGGATACCTATGTGTATCGCGTCGGCCTGATTAAATTCGATTACTCCTATTCAGCAGCCATTGGGTTGTTCAAAAATGCCATCGGCATTGTTTTGGTCATTTTATCCAACCTGACCATTAAAAGGATGACGAAAGGAGAGTACAAAATATGGTAAATCTCAGGACCAGGGGCGAAAGAATATTCGATGTGTTCAACGTAGCGCTGATGGTATTCCTTGCCTTTTTATTCCTCTATCCATTTTGGCATTGCGTGGCGCTCTCCTTCGGCAACGTGGCTTACTCCAATCAGCTGGGCTTCCGCATGTTTCCCTTTGGCGAGTTTTTTTCGCTGGCGAGTTATAAGAAGGTGCTGTACGATCCGGCCATACTGACTGGCTATGGCAACACCAGGGCAATCGCTTACGGAATTGCCCCATCTGGGTTCAGCATTTTACCTCATCCTTATCATTTTGCCCCCATCACCACCTGTAGGGCATACTTGAAGTCCCACGCACAGCGCAGCCGTTTGGACGTCATGCTGCCTTGGACTGTGGTATCGTGCTTCAGCATCTGAAGCGCAAGCTTTCTGAACATGTTTAGAATAACCGCCGCATGTCCTATGCGAATGTGCGCATCATCCTCCTTGAAAAGAACATCCAGTGTCCAATGCAGATTGTTTTCTATTGCCCAGTGACTGCGCTGCATCTGCAGGAATTCTTCAGCCGTCAGGCCTTCGCGGCTATAGATGAACCACCGGTCGCTGGAAGTGGTGGGTTTGCCCGTCTCGGTTCGTTCCGAACGGATGAGCGCTGCCCCATGCAATCCCGGCCAATCCTGACTGTTCTCATACCAGGACAAATCCGGAAACAACCAACAGGAGCGCTTTTCTATCCGACCATGATCTTTGTCCATTGTCTCATGAAATAGTCCCAAGGCTTTGAGTTCTTTTTTACTCTTCTCCTTCATCAACAGCAGACTGTTCTCTCTGATTTCTTCAAACATACCGCCTTGATTTCCCTTCAATGCAAGGATATAGTCACCCTCTTTGGCCTGTATCTTGGAAACAATGGTCTTTTGCGTTCCTATCGCATCAATCGTCACCGTGCTGCCTTTGATATCAAGATCATCAAGTAATTCAGGGATCGCGGTGATCTCGTTGCTTTTCTCCTCTGTACAGCATTGCCCTAACACCAACTGAAGATCGCTGCAATACGCTGTAATCACATGATGCGCCTTATGGGTTTCATGCTGGCTGCGACGTATGGTTTTCCCATCAATGGCGATCATATGATGTTCATCTTTTCCCCATAGCTTCTTTTTCAGGTTTACAAGCCATTTCTCAAAGCATTTTGTCACTGCCTCACGGTCTATCCGGCTGAATACATCACCAAATACATCATGGGAAGGAATCCCCTTAGGCAGTTCCATATATACCTTGAGCTCCTCGTAATGCGTCTGACCAAACATCATCATACCGACAAAAGTATCCGCTCCGCATAGGATCGCCAGAATCCCGATGGCTATGATCTCTTCCAGCTTATGTTTGACTGCGTTTCCTTTTCGATAGTCCGGTATTTCTGATAACAGCGCCAGAAATATCTGACTTTCCGACTTGTTGAGCTTTCTCATCCCCATCACCTCCGTATCATATATTCGCGACAGGATTGAAAATTCCTTTTGGTCATAAAAACTTAATATCTCTTAATAATTTCGCAATAAGCGATTGCCCTGATGGCAACACCCTTTTCCGTGTTCTCCTTGGGGTGCCCCTGACGCTGGCGGTGACGTATTTGGCATCCTATTCCATGGCGCGGGAAAACCTTCCGCTGCGCAAGTTTTTCATCGTTTACTTTTTAATTCCGATGTTTTTCAGCGGCGGGTTAATCCCGGCTTACCTGAACATGAAGTCGCTCGGCCTGGTTGGAAACCGCTGGGTTTGGATTCTGCCCGGCTTGATATCCACCTACAACTTGCTGATCGCCAAAAACTTTGTGGCCGGGCTGCCGCATGAATTGGAAGAAGCCGCGGAAATTGACGGTGCGCATGCCGTGCGCGTCATGCTGCAGATCATGATCCCCCTCTCCGCGCCCATCCTGGCGGTGCTGGGCCTCTGGTCTGCGGTCGGGCATTGGAACGCGTGGTTTGATGCCATGATCTATACCCCCGGCGACAGCATGATGGTGCTGCAGCTGGTGCTGCGCCGCATGCTGATTGACCCGCCGGATGCGCTGCAAATGACCAACATCACCGTTGCGGAATCCACCACCGAAACCATCAAAATGGCCAGCGTGGTGGTCGCGCTCGTGCCCATCATGTGCGCATATCCCTTCGTTCAGAAACACTTCACCAAGGGCGTCATGCTGGGTGCGGTGAAAGGGTAGTCGTTTTAACGGCATCGCGCCGTTGAACAAATAAAATCCGAAAGGAAGGTAAAACAACAATGAAACGGTTCCTATCCATGCTTCTGGCGGCTTGCCTCGCGCTGGGTCTGTGCCTGACTGCGGTGGCTGAGCAGGACATTATCAAAGCCTCGGCGATTTTGTACACAGCCCCCGGCTTTACTCCCCAGAACAACACTTACGGCACACAGTACATTCTCGACAACTTCGGCCTTGATCTGGACGTACTGCCCGTCGACTCGGCTACAAATGAAAGCTGGAACATCTTCTGGGCATCCGACGGCTATTGCGATATTATTATTCCCTATAGCCTAGGTCCCGCGAGAGCCATTGTGGATCAGGATCTCTGCCGCCCCATCAGCTTTGATATGCTCAAGGAATACGCGCCTCGTGCGATTACTTTGCTGCTCGATGTATATGGTTCCGAGGAAGAGATCATCAAACAACTGACCTACAAAGGGGAAATCTGGTGTTCTCCAATCTTCTCCATGACAAACTTCATTTCCTGGGTTTCCGCCATCCGGAATGATTGGCTGGAGAAAGTCGGCCTGAGCGTTCCGACCACCATCGATGAGCTGACCGAGGTCCTCCGCGCGTTTACCGAGGACGATCCGGATGGCAATGGTGTCAATGATACATACGGCGCAAACTCCTTGAATTACAGTCTGTGGAATGTGCCGGCTGCGTTCGGCACTTCATTCGCGCTATCCTACTGGACGACGGAAGACGGCACGGATATCTACACCAATGCCGATACCGAGGAGTATCGCAATTTCCTGAGAAAAGTCCACGAATGGTACGCTGCCGGATATATCGATCCGGAGTTTATCACCGACCAAGGTGACCGTGCGGCTGCCCGCAGTAAGTTTGCCAGCGGGAAATTCGGCCTCTATTGCGATAACCCCTGGTGGTTCGAGCTTGAGCGCGGCGAAAATGGCCCGCTGCAGATGCTTTGCGACACGGATTCTTCTGTTGATTTTGCTACTGGCTTCTCCATTTTCGCTGGGTTGCAAAACGGTGATACTCCACCTACTGTCAACTCGAACTTTGGAAATATCACAGGGCAGGGTGCCATTTATTTCGGTTACAACTGCCCGGACGAAACAATCATTCGTGCGCTTCAGGTAGTCAACAGCCGCATCGTTCTGCATGATGGCACTGAGGAAGACAAGGCTGCAATGAAGGTAAAAAGTGAGATGGACTACGGCATTGAAGGCGTTGACTGGGAGTTTTCTGAGGACGGTAAGTCGATTGTTGTCATTAATGCCCCCTCACCCGAAGATCAAAATAAAAGAGGACTGTACATTTTCCCTGGCCCCCTATCTAAAGACATGGATGTGTTCAAAGGCCAAGATGATGAGTTCGTGATTGATGCCTACAAGATGGCTATGTCACTCAATCGCATTTTCAATGGTAGCAACTTCTCAAGGCCTGACCTTTCAGCCGAAGCAACCGACATGCAGGATATGATCAGCAACTATTACATCGAGTGCCGCAACAAATTCATCACCGGCGATATGAGCCTGGATACCGACTGGGATGCGTACTGCCAGCAGCTGAAGGATTACGGCATTGACACCGTGATAGCCGAGTACAAAGCAGGCCTTGGCATCTGAACACCCTGACACAGCCACCCGGCGCCCCAAGCGCCGGGCGGCTTTTGCTGAAAGGAAATGACAAATGAGTACTCTTGTTCAGGTAACGCACGGGGTTGTCTGTTCCGTCGATGAAGGCATCGAGAACTATTTCGGCTGGCCATCCGTCGCCCAATTGGCGGACGGCACCATCGTCGCCGGCTCATCCGGCCTGCGCGCCGCGCATGTATGCCCCTGGGGCAAATCCGTGCTCTGTTACAGCAGCGACAACGGCGCAACCTATGGGGCAGTGCAGGTTGTTCACAACGATCTGATCGACAACCGTGATTTAGGCGTCATCGCTCTTGGCGGACAGAAATTCGCCGTCACATGGTTTTCTCTGGATATACGCACCTACCAGGTAGACAAAATCCTGCCGCCCGATTTGCGCGAAAAAGCCGCGGCATACATGGCTTCATGGCAGGATGATACGGTCCGCGCCCTAATGGGCAGCTGGATGAAAATCACCGAGGACGGCGGGCAAACCTGGACACGTCCCATCCGCGTACCCGTCAGTGCGCCCCATGGCTTTTCTGTGATGAAAAACGGTGAATTGGGATATTTAGGCAAACGATATCACGAGGCAATCTACGGCCCCGTGGGCAACGTGGAGTACCATGTAAGCCGCGACGGGGGCTACACCTGGCAGCTGCGCGGCACAGTGCCCATCCCGGAGGAAAACATCAGCCAATACCATGAGCCCCATGTCATTGAGTTGATGGACGGATCGCTGATCGGAACCATCCGCTACCACAAGACAAAAGAAGAAGGCGGCGGGCTGGATACCTGCCTGACGTTCTCCCGGGATGACGGCATGACGTGGACAGCGCCGGAGCGCATGCATATCATGGGCTCTCCTCCGCATCTGCTGCGGCATTCGTCCGGCGCGATTGTGCTGACCTACGGCTACCGCGAGAAAAAATACGGCCAGCGCGCACGCGTCAGCTGGGACGAAGGAAAAACCTGGTCCGATCCCATCATCCTCCGCGATGATGGCGAAACAACGGATTTGGGGTATCCCTGCTCGATTGAACTCGGGGACAGCAGCATCTATACTGTATACTATCAGGCGCTGCCCGGAAAACAAAACACCAGCATCCTGTGGACCAAATGGAACATACCAAAAGGAGAATGAATGACCCCTTCATCAAGGGCCGTCATGCTGGATGCAGTGAAAGGCTAGTGGTTAAAACGGTGTTGAGCCGTTGAACAAATAAAATCCGAAAGGAAGGTAAAACAACAATGAAACGGTTCCTATCCATGCTTCTGGCGGCTTGCCTCGCGCTGGGCCTGTGCCTGACTGCGGTGGCTGAGCAGGACATCATCAAAGCCTCGGCGATTGTGTTCACAAGCATCGGCTTCACGCCCCAGAACAACTCTGACTGCGCACAGTACATTCTCGAACACTTTGGCCTCGATCTGGACATTCAGCCCGTCGACTCGGGTACCGAAGAAAGCTGGAACATCTTCTGGGCATCCGACGGCTATGCCGATATCATTCTTCCATATCACCTTGGTGCAGCGAGAGCCATTGTGGATAATGATCTCTGCCGCCCCATCAGCTTTGACATGCTCAAGGAGCACGCGCCCCGTTTGATTACGTTGCTGCTCAGCGTATACGGTTCCGAGGAGGAGATCATCAAAAACCTGTCCTACCGAGGCGAAATCTGGTGTTTCCCCTACTTTGCTGTAACAAACGGCATATCATGGATTTCCTCGGTCCGCAACGACTGGCTGGAGAAAGTCGGCCTGAGCGTTCCGACCACCATCGATGAGCTGACCGAGGTCCTCCGCGCATTTACCGAGGACGATCCGGATGGCAACGGCGTCAACGACACGTACGGCGCAAACTCCCTGCGCTACAGCTTGTGGAATGTGCCGGCCGCATACGGCACGACAAGCGTGCTGTCCTACTGGACGACGGAAGACGGCACGGATATCTACACCAATGCCGATACCGAGGAGTATCGCAATTTCCTGAGAAAAGTCCACGAATGGTATGCCGCCGGATACATCGACCCGGAGTTCATCACCGACGAAGGTGACCGTGCGGCTGCCCGCAGCAAGTTTGCCAGCGGAAAATTTGGCCTCTATTGCGACAACCCCTGGTGGTTCGAGGATTTGCGTGGCGAAATTGGCCCGCTGCGTATGCTCTGCGACACCGATCCTTCCGTTGATTATTCTACCGGCTTCTCCTTTTTCGGTGGTCTGCAGAACGGCGACACCCCGCCCACCATCAACTCGCTCTACAACAATATCACAGGGCAGGCTTCCGTCTATTTCGGCTACAACTGCCCGGATGAAACGGTCATCCGCGTGATACAGATGCAAAACCGCCGCGTCATTCTGGAAGATGGTTCTGAAGAGGACAAGATTTCACGTCGGGTAAGAGCAGAAATGGACATGGGCGTTGAAGGCGTTGACTGGGAATGGGACGAGAACGGTAAGGCTAAACTCATCCGTCCTCCTTTGTCAGCCGAAGAGGGCATTAAAAGAGGTACGTGGAGTTTCCCTGTTGCCTCGACTATAGACTTTGATGTATTCGTAGGCGAGCCTGATGAGTTTGTGATTGATGTCTACAAGATGTCCATGTCGCTCGATCGCATTTACAACGGCAGCAACTTCTCAAAGCCTGGTCTTTCAGCCGAAGCAACCGACATGCAGGATATGATCAGCACTTACTACACCGAGTGCCGCAACAAATTCATCAATGGCGATATGAGCCTAGATAATGACTGGGATGCGTACTGCCAGCAGTTGAAAGATTACGGTATCGACACCGTGATAGCCGAATACAAAGCCGGTCTTGGACTCTGAGCACCTTAAAAGAAGCTTATGATGTGCTCCTGAGATGAAATGAGGTAGAGGAACTTGCATATATGTGAAAGCTATACCTAGGAAAGCTTGTTTGATCTTGGGTACAACAAACTTACTTGCAATACCTATATCATCAATAATCCTGATATTGAATTTGACACGGAGTTTTACAAAATGATCGACACTTGGAAAAGTAATGAAGATGATTTGGTAACAGAATCAATGAACATGATTATCCCCAAAAAATAAACTATATACGGGGCAATTCTTTATGGATTTGCCCCGTATTTGTTAGAAGAAAATTGTGAATAGAAATTCAGATTGGGGATATAGTGTTGAACCAAGCCCCATCCCTAATAATGGTTATTGTTTTGTAGATCACTCCGCAGAGAATCGAAGTGTACATTTGGGGCAGACTTTGGTTGAATGCAAGAATGGACAGCTACTTGCCTTCTATCCAAACTGCAATGATGATATGGGCAGACATTCGGGAAACGGTTGGATGGAATATATGAGAAAAAGTTTCATCCCTCCCCTTCCGTTGAATAATCAACAGACATGTTGATTTGATTGTATTATGGCTCTGTGTGGAGTCAGCGCCCTGGCAAAGTGAGGGTAACGATGCACAAACTGGACAGCGTGGACTATTCCGACTTGCTTCATGATATCATAAAAGACAGAAAAGGAACTTTCAATAAGGTTGATGGAGAAGAACGAATGGAAATTAAAGAGGTTAAAGAAAATAAAAAGCAGTATCTTTCCCTCCTGCTTTTGGCAGATGAGCAGGAGGATATGATTGACCGCTATCTTGATGAAGGCACGATGTATGTGCTGGACGATGATGGGGTGAAAAGTGCATGCGTTGTCGCCGCCGCGGGCAATGAAATTCTTGAGATTAAAAACATCGCGACGCTTCCTGAACATCAGGGAAAGGGGTACGGAAAAGCCCTGATTGATTTCCTTGTCCGGGAATATAAAGGGCAATACGCCCTTTTGCAAGCCGGCACCGGGGACAGTCCGCTGACAATCCCGTTTTACGAAAAATGTGGGTTTGCCTATTCACATCGGATAAAAAATTTCTATACCGATCATTACGATCACCCGATCTATGAATGCGGCGTTCAACTGATGGATATGGTGTATTTGCAAAGGGCGATATGATTGGTTAAAAACAAATTGCCTGTGGGCAAATGGGACTCGCTGAAAATTGCGCATGACTGGGAAGGGATTGTCACAGAGAAGGGAACCGATACTTTGAACTGGTGGGTATTAGGTTAAGTTTGAAACAAACAAAGCAGCGGTTATCTGAAAAGGGAAGCAAGAGAAACAGACTGTCGGTAGACAGCCAAAGGGAGGGGGGAATGAGCAATCAGCCTGAAGTCAACGCAGGAGCATCGTCCTGAATGCAGAAACCTTTTGAACTTAGGAGATGAAGCGCCTGAGAAACGGTGAGTGTTTTATTGGGGTTTGGATGTATCGGCTCAAGATAACCGTTGCTTGAATAGGGAAGTAACTTGGAGAGCATGTTCCAGATAGCGGTCAGGAGCATGCGGAAAATGGCAATGATGGCTTTCTTGTGACCACGCCGGGCCTTGATTCTGCGGTAACGTTGAGCGAATTCGGGATGCTTCCTGGAACGGATAGGTTTGACCCGGTAGCGTGCGAGATCGCGCAGATGTCGAATGTCAGGAGGAGGGATAAAGCTGGGTTTGATCATGTCACACATGAACAGGTCACAAATCCACCTGGCATCCTTGCGGTCTGTCTTGTTGCCCTTTTGCGGTTTGGTGTACTTGGGGTGAGCAAGCGTCACCAGACAGGATTTCTCCAGGATGTTGAAGACGGGAATCCAGTATTTACCGGCTGACTCCATGCAGACCTCTTTGCAGGAGTAAAGTGCAAGCCAGTCGACGAGTTCCCGAAGTCCCTTGGTGAAGGAAGAGAAACGCGCCTGCTTGTAATGGGTGATGCCGTGCGGGTCTGTGATACCAATACAAGCAAAGATCCAGGTTTTGTGAACGTCCAGTCCACAGCAGTTTTTACGGAGAATTTTGAACATAACTCACCTCCGAAAGAATTGCAGGGTCGGCAGGGACTGGTCATCCGGCAAAATCGAGTCGATTTGTAAGAGATAAGTTTACGGGCTACGGTTTGCGCCATTCGTTGATGCCTGAACGGATGACCGACACCAAATAAAGATGCGGGGTTGCCGCTATACAGCTCCGCCAATCACCTCTACGGGTTCTATAGTGTGAGTGCCGCAATAAATTCATCACCGGCGATATGAGCCTGGATACCGACCGGGATGCGTACTGCCAGCAATTGAAAGATTACGGCTCGACACCGTGATAGCCGAGTACAAAGCTGGCCTTGGCATCTGAACACCCTGAACACAGCCACCCGGCGCCCAAAAGCCGGGCAGCTTTTAAATGAAAGGAAATGACAAATGAGTACTCTTGTTCAGGCAACGCACGGGGTTGTCTGTTCCGTCGATGAAGGCATCGAGAACTATTTCGGCTGGCCATCCGTCGCCCAATTGGCGGACGGCACCATCGTCGCCGGCTCATCCGGCCTGCGCGCTGCGCATGTATGCCCCTGGGGCAAATCCGTGCTCTGTTACAGCAGCGACAACGGCGCAACCTATGGGGCGGTGCAGGTTGTTCACAACGATCTGATCGACAACCGTGATTTAGGCGTCATCGCTCTTGGCGGACAGAAATTCGCCGTCACGTGGTTTTCTCTGGATATACGCACCTACCAGGTAGACAAAATCCTGCCGCCCGATTTGCGCGAAAAAGCCGCGGCATACATGGCTTCATGGCAGGATGATACGGTTCGCGCCCTGATGGGCAGCTGGATGAAAATCACGGAGGACGGCGGGCAAACCTGGACACGTCCCATCCGCGTACCCGTCAGCGCGCCCCATGGCTTTTCTGTGATGAAAAACGGTGAATTGGGATATTTAGGCAAACGATATCACGAGGCAATCTATGGCCCCGTGGGCAACGTGGAGTACCATGTAAGCCGCGACGGGGGCTACACCTGGCAGCTGCGCGGCACGGTGCCCATCCCGGAGGAAAACATCAGCCAATACCATGAGCCCCATGTCATTGAGTTGATGGACGGATCGCTGATCGGAACCATTCGCTACCACAAGACAAAAGAAGAAAGCGGCGGGCTGGATACCTGTCTGACGTTCTCCCGGGATGGCGGCATGACATGGACAGCGCCGGAGCGCATGCATATCATGGGCTATCCTCCGCATCTGCTGCGGCATTCGTCCGGCGCGATTGTGCTGACCTACGGCTACCGTGAGAAAAAATACGGCCAGCGCGCACGCGTCAGCTGGGACGAAGGAAAAACCTGGTCTGATCCCATCATCCTCCGCGATGATGGCGAAACAACGGACTTGGGGTATCCCTGCTCGATTGAACTCGGGGACGGCAGCATCTACACCGTATATTATCAGGCGCTGCCCGGAAAACAAAATACCAGCATCCTCTGGTCCAAATGGAATATACCGAAAGGAGAATGAACGCATGGCCATCAAGTTATCATTTGGCAAGCCGCGTATTGTAGCCCAGGGCCCCACCTATGAGGAAGCGGGATGGGGGACTTATCAGTTTCCGTCTATCAGCCGCATGGATGACGGACGCGTGGTGCTGAGTTATCATGTTGTACCCGACACAACGGAGGCATACGGGCTTGAGCGGAACTGGGCGGTTTCATCCGATGACGGATCGTCCTGGAGTGAAGTCAGCGCGGAGGAATTGCCGCGCATCAAGGCGTGCGCCGGCACCAGGCTGCCCGATGGAAAGCGTCTGCGCGCCGTCGTTCCCAAGCCGGTGCCCATCAGCGAAGAGCTCCATGCCGCGCTTAAACAAAAGTACGGACGGCGCAAAGGCTGCCTTGGAATAGAGGAAATCCCCGACGGCATTATTGAAAAATACAAGTGGCGGTTTGCCGTATCCGACCCCGATACCAAAGAGGAAACGGAGTACATGGCGAGCCTTGATTTTCCCGGCATGACCGCCTTCCTGACAACGGGCGCCATGGTCGTGCCCTTTGCGTTTGGGCCCATCCGCGTGGCGCCAGACGGCAGCATCTGGATCGCTCACTATGCAACCGGAAGAAATCCAGACAATCTCGGCTGGACCAGCTATTATGCCTGCTACTATTTGCGTTCAACCGACGGCGGAAAGAGCTTTCAGCTGCAGAGCTGGATCCATTACCGCCCGGACACCTATGAGTTTCCGGATGCCTTTGTCGCCGAGGGGTTCTGTGAGCCCGATATCTGCTTCATGCCGGATGGCAGCGTCATCACGCTGATGCGCACCGGCAGCTATGAGCCCAGTTATATTGCCCGCTCCACAGACAACATGCAGACATGGTCGCGCCCGGTTCAGTTTGATCGTTGCGGCGTGCTGCCGCAGCTGTTGCGCATGGATTGCGGTGTAACCCTCGCCAGCTATGGCCGCATCGGCCTGTTGGTGCGCGCTTCTTCCGACCCTGCCGGTATGCAATGGGAAGAGCCGTATGAACTCATGCCGCGTGAACCGAAGCCTTTCAGAGCCGAAAGCTGCTATTATACCAGCATGCTTGCGCTGGATGACCGCACGGCACTGTTGGCGTATTCTGACTTCTATGTACCGGACAATCAGGGCGTGCAGCGCAAATCGATCATGGTGCGCACCATTCATGTGGAGGAATGACGATGAAAAAACAGCAGCTCGATGAAAAACTTCGGATTCTTGTCATTGGCGGTCATCCCGCCGATGTATTCGACCACTGCGGCGGCACGCTTGCGCACCACGTAAAAAACGGGGACAGCGTTACCTGCCTTGCGTTGACACAGGGCTTGCGCATTCATGATATAGTTGTTTCAGAGATTTTCCGCTTCAGCACCGAAGGGTATTCGCAAGAGGACATTGAGCGCATCTGCAAGGAACGGGAGGAGGTCAAGTACCAGGAAGTCCGGGACGCCTGTGCGATATTTGGTATCACGGATGTGCGGTTCCTGAGCTACGATGACAAGATGCTGCAGGTCACCATGCCGATGATCGATGCGACTGCCAAGGTGATTCGGGATGTGCGGCCCGATCTGATCATCACGCACTATCCGCAAACCTGCGGCAATGTGACCAATCATCATGGCAACGCCGCCAAGATCGCGTTGGATGGCGCCGCGCTTTCAGGCGTGGTTGATTTTGACGATCCCAATCCTTCCTGGCGGGTGCCGCAGTTTGCGTTCATGGTGAACCCTTCTGACTGCATGGCGTTTGATGCGCTTTCCGGGCATTCCCAGGCAGTGCCCAACTACTTTGTCGATGTAACCGACGTAGTTGATCTGAAAGTGCGTGCGCTTGATCAGATGAAAAGCCAGCAATATGCCGGACAATATGCCCGAAAATCCGTTGAAAGCTGGAACGGCGTGTTTGGTTTCTTCAAGGGCACCAGTTACTGCGAAGGCTTCGTAATGAATACATCTGAGGTTGGCTCCTTGTTGTCGGTATCCGATTACCTGCGCATACGCGCAAACCAACCGGAAATTGATCACCGTACAAGGGATACGAGGCTGCTGGCATACAAGGTGCCGTACGAGGAAACCGACAACCGATAACCGGCACAGCGAACGATGCATATGCATTGTGAGTTTTGCATGTTGTTTCAACATAAATGACTGATAGACCAGGGGGGTCTATAAGCGATCGCACCCGGTGCGAAACGTGTTTCGCACCGGGTTGTGGTTTTCGCTGTGCCTTCGGCCTAAGAGGTAGGTGTTTCATTCGCACGGGGCACAAGAATGTGAATCTGCCGTGAGCATGCCCGTTTTGTTAGGCCCCGCCTACAGGGTGGGGGTGGGTGCGGGTGGGTGGGGGTCAATTAACGCACACGCCGGTGATTCCCGTCGAGCCGCTGACCAGCTCGTACACATCCTGGGCCTGAAGGCTGGATTGATCGTGTGGCAGTATCAAAATGCTTTCCGTAAGCGATCGTAAGCGATCCCCTGAATTGGACACATCTACTTGACACGATATTGTTGTATGATATAATTAAATCAGTCACATATGCCTTGGCAGTGTACATTGGGGAAAAGTGAACGATGAATATTATCCGCAAGATCAACGATAGCTCAAACATAGAAGGACAAGTGATGGTTATCACTGTTTTGATGTTTTCTGGGATTACGGCAACTGGTATTCTATGATGGTGAAAGATTGTTTCGCATTTTGCTCCTGTACATCTCACTGATTGTCATGCTGCGGATGATGATCCCCCTCTCCGCGCCTATTCTGTCCGTTTTAACGGCGTCGCGCCGTTGAACAAATAAAATCCGAAAGGAAGGTAAAACAACAATGAAACGGTTCCTATCCATGCTTCTGGCGGCTTGCCTCGCGCTGGGCCTGTGCCTGACTGCGGTGGCTGAGCAGGACATCATCAAAGCCTCGGCGATTCCGTTCACGTCTCCCGGTTTCACTCCCCAGAACGACACTTACGGCACACAGTACATTCTCGACAACTTCGGCCTCGATCTGGACATTCAGCCCGTCGACTCGGCTACTGAGGAAAGCTGGAACATCTTCTGGGCATCCGACGGCTATGCCGATATTATTCTGCCATATAGCCTTGGTCCTGCGAGAGCCATTGTGGATAATGATCTCTGCCGTCCCATCAGCTTTGACATGCTCAAGGAGCACGCGCCCCGTATGATTACGTTGCTGCTTGGCGTATATGGTTCCGAGGAAGAGATCATCAAAAACCTGACTTACAGAGGAGAAATCTGGTGTTCCCCCTACTTTGCCATGACGAACAACATCTCCTGGGTTTCCGCAGTCCGCAACGACTGGCTGGAGAAAGTCGGCCTGAGCGTTCCGACCACCATCGATGAGCTGACCGAGGTCCTCCGCGCGTTTACCGAGGACGATCCGGATGGCAACGGCGTCAACGACACGTACGGCGCAAACTCCCTGCAATACAGCCTGTTTAATGTACCAGCCTCATTTGGAACGACAAGCGCGCTGTCCTACTGGACGACGGAAGACGGCACGGATATCTACACCAATGCCGATACTGAGGAGTATCGCAATTTCCTGAGAAAAGTCCACGAATGGTACGCCGCCGGATACATCGACCCGGAGTTCATCACCGACCAAGGTGACCGTGCGGCTGCCCGCAGCAAGTTTGCCAGCGGGAAATTTGGCCTCTATTGCGACAACCCCTGGTGGTTCGAGCTTGAGCGTGGCGCCAACGGCCCGCTGCAGATGCTTTGCGACACGGATTCATCCGTTGATCTTGCTACCGGCTTCTCCATTTTCGGCGGTCTGCAGAACGGCGACACCCCGCCCACTATCAACTCGAATTTCGGCGATATCAAAGGGCAGGCTTCTATCTATTTCGGCTACGACTGTCCGGATGAAACGGTGATCCGCGTGCTGCAGATGGTCAACAAACGTATTGTGATGTATGATGGCACCGAAGAGGACAAGGCTGCAATCAAAGTAAGAAGTGAAATGGACGTGGGGGTTGAAGGGGTTGACTGGGAGTTTTCCGAGGATGGAAAGTACGCTGTCATCATCAACGCCGTTTCACCCGAAGAGGGCAGTAAAAAAGGACTGTACCTTTTCCCCACTCCTGCGGGTATGAATATGGATTTGTTCAAAGGCCGTGCTGATGAGTTTGTGATTGATGCTTACGCGTTGTCCATGTCGCTCAATCGCATTTATAACGGCAGCAACTTCTCAAGGCCTGGTCTTTCAGCCGAAGCAACCGACATGCAGGATCTGATCAGCACTTACTACACCGAGTGCCGCAACAAATTCATCACCGGCGATATGAGCCTGGATACCGACTGGGATGCATATTGCCAGCAGCTGAAGGATTACGGCATCGACACCGTGATGGCCGAGTACAAAGCAGGCCTTGGCATCTGAACACCCTGAGCACAGCCACCCGGCGCCCAAAGCGCCGGGTGGCTTTTACTAAAAGGAATGACAAATCTTGTTTCCAATAGCATCCGATGCTATACTTTTGGCGGCGTATACCGTGGTGTTAGTCAATCTGTGGAGGGGGGCGTATGATGAAGATCTTATTGACTGCTTTTGACCCATTTGGCGGTGAGGACGTCAACCCCGCCCTGGAAGCCGTAGCGCTGGTGCCTGATCGGGTGGCCGGCGCTGTCGTTGTCAAGCTGACCGTGCCTACGGTGTTCGGGCTGTCCGTCCGCAAAGTACTTGAAGCGGTAGAGATGCATCGGCCGGATGCCGTGCTGTGCGTCGGCCAGGCGGCAGGCCGAGCCAGCCTGGCGCTGGAGCGCCTGGCGGTCAACCTGGACGACGCCGCGATTCCTGACAACGAGGGCCACCGGCCGGTTGACCAGCCCATCGATGTCTACGGCCCACCGGCATATTTTGCCACCCTGCCTGTCAAGGCCATGGTGGCGGCCATCCGGCAGGCCGGGCTGCCCGCCGCGCTGAGCAACTCCGCGGGCACGTTTGTATGCAACCACCTGATGTACGGCGTGCTGAACGCGGCGGCTAA
Organism: Christensenellales bacterium; assembly: GCA_050952845.1. GTDB lineage: Bacteria > Bacillota > Clostridia > Christensenellales > Aristaeellaceae > JAGVSV01. Next base: position 1,586,157 of record JBMNLP010000001.1, on the reverse strand, counting down.
ATCCGCCCTTCCCATAAAGGCTGGCTTTATGCACGTGCCGCTGACCACGCGCCAGGCTGCCGGCAGGGACAGCCCGCTGCCCAGCATGAGCGTGGGGGACATGGCGCGGGGCATTGAGGCGGCGCTGGCTGCCGTCTTGCAACATCTGAAAGGCGAAATGGTATGATACTCACAGTGACCATGAACGTGGCTATTGACAAAACCTATGTACTCACCGGCGAGCATACGCCGGGCAGCGTGCTGCGCGTGTCGGCGTGCAGCGCGACGCCGGGCGGCAAGGGGCTGAATGTCGCCAAAGCGGTGCAGGCGCTGGGCGAGCCGGTGCTGGCCACCGGCATCATCGGCGGGCATGCCGGCAGCTGGATCAGGGAAAATTTAGAGCTTAAGGGCGTACCGTGCGACTTTGAGCCGGCGTCCGGCGAATCGCGCACCTGCATCAACATCGTCGAACCCTCGGGCAGGCAGACAGAATTTTTGGAGCCCGGCCTGGTCGTCAGCTCTGAAATCGCCGAAAGCTTCATGCGCCGTTTCAAGGGGTTGGTTGCCTCAGCCCGCGCTGTGACCATATCGGGCAGCCTGCCCCAGGGGCTGCCTGAGGATTTCTATGCCGGGCTGATCGGTGTATGCAAAAAAGCCGGCAAGCCGGTGATCCTGGACACCAGCGGCAGGTTGCTTCAGGCTGGTGTTGCGGCGAAGCCCGACATGATCAAGCCCAACTTGGAGGAGCTGAGCCAGCTGCTGGGCAGGGATGCGGGGCAAACGCCGGACGCGGTTGTGGCGGCCGCGCGCAGGCTGCATGACAGCGGCATCGCGCTGGTGGTGGTGTCCATGGGCAGCCGGGGCGCGGTGGCGGCAGGCAGGGAAGGGGTTTACCATGCGGCACCGCCCAGCATCCAGGCTGTGAGCGCTACAGGCAGCGGCGACAGCATGACGGCAGGCTTTGCCGTCGGCCTGGTGCGCGGCTGGCCGCTGGAGAAGACGCTGTGCTTTGCTACCGCAGCGGCAGCCGCCAATGCCCTGGAACTGGAAACCGGGCGCGTGGATATGAAAAACGTGCACGAGCTGCTGCAGCAGGTGCACGTGAAATTGATTTAATTTATTTGCTTTAATCCAATAAAAACAACACCTTGCCCTGCACCGTTCCGGGCGTGCGGTACAGGTCGAACGCTTCCTGCGCCTGGTGCAGCGGGAAGGTGCGGTAGATCATGTCTTCGTCGTAGCGGAGGGTGCCCTTTTTGAAGGCATGGGCGGTCAGCGTCCATTCCATGCCCGGGAAAGGCGCCGAATAGCTCATCCAGGAGCCGGTCAGCTTGAACTCCTTGCGGTTCATCTGCTCCCAGAGCGCGGGGGTATACGACAGGTCCTCATGGGGCGTGCCGATGAAGCAGACGCCCGCTTTGTTGGCTGCCAGCTCAAACGCCATGCGCATGGTGGCGACTGAACCTGCCGTTTCAAACACCATGCCGAAGCCCTTGCCGTCGGTGCGGGCTAAAGCTTCGTCCATAAAGCCGTCTATCCGGGTGTTGATGCCGGCTGCCGCGCCCAGCCGGGTTGCCAATTCCAGCCGGCTGTCCTCCAAGTCGAACACTGTCACGTCCTTGGCGCCCATGATGCGCGCCCACTGCGCCGTAAACTGGCCGATTGTGCCGCCGCCTAAGACGGCGGTTTCCTCGCCGGGCTTCCAGTCGCTCTGCAGCAAGCCGTGCAGCGCCACCGCGGACGGTTCAAACAGCGCCCCCTGCTCGTAGGACACGGCGCTGTCAAACGGCACCACGTTGGTTTCGGGCAGCGCCACATACTCGGCAAAGCTGCCCTGGACGCGCGAGCCGATGAAGGTATAATGCCGGCATAGCGCGTAATCGCCCCGGGCGCAGTCGCTGCAGGCCATGCAGGGCACCAGCGGCACCCCGGACACGCGCATGCCGGGCGTGATCCGCCCGGTGCCGCCGTTTACGTCGACGACGTCGCCGGAAAACTCGTGCCCCAGTACAATGGGATAGTAGTGCGCCTTGCCGCTCAACACCCTGGGCAGGTCCGATCCACAGATGCCTGCCGCCCGGACCCTGACCAGCACCTCGCCGCTTTTTAACCGGGGATCGGGCCAGTCCTCATAGCGGATGATACCGCCTTTATGTAATACCGCCGCTTTCATGCGCAGCCTCCTTCATCAGGTTCTTTGTGTTGTCGTACAGCTGTCTATAGGTACGGTAAGCCTTGTCGTACAGGCTTTTGACGGCAGGGTTTGGCACATGGGTGCGGCGGATGGACACTGTTTGCCGCACTGCCTCCTCAAACCCCGCGTATGCGCCCACGCCCACGCCCGCCAGCAGCGCGGCGCCCAGGGCTGTCGCGGTGTCGGAGGAGGGGACGTGAATGGTATACCCGGTGATGTCGGCTTTGATCTGTGTCCAGATTTCGCTGTTGGCAGCGCCGCCCATGGCGTGCAGGCTGCTGATGGTGGCGCCGGCATTAGCAGCTGTTTCGCAGTTGTGCCGCAGCGCAAACGTCGCGCCTTCCATGCCGGCGCGGATGACGTGTGCGCGGGTTTTGGCATAGTCCAGCCCGAACAACACGCCTTTGGCGTCCGGGTCCCAGATAGGGGAGCGCTCGCCGGCCATGTAGGGCAGGAACACCAGCCCTTCGCTGCCCGGCGGGATGGCTGCGGCGGCGCGGTCCATTTCCGCATAGGCGGAGGCGCCGCTGGTCCTGGCTAAGTTTTCCTCGTGCAGGCAGAATTCCTGCCTGATCCAGCGCAGCAACCCCCCGCCGCCGACGGCCCCGCCCTGCAGCAGCCACAGATCCGGCACCACGTGCCGGCTGAGAATCAGCCTTCTATCGGCGATCATATGGTCCATGCAGATGCTCATGCCGCCGGCCTGGCCGCCCTGCTCCTGGGTTTGGCCGTTTTGATACACGCCGGCGCCCAGCGTGCCGCAGGCGGCGTCAAGCCCGCCCAGCACAACGGGAATGCCTTCGCAAAGCCCTGTCTGCCGGGCCGCTTCCGCCGTGACATGCCCCGCCATTTGATGGCAGTCGCCGATGTCGGGCAGCAGGGAGGGGGAAATGCCAAAGGCGCGCGCCAGGCTTAGGTTCCAGGTACCGTGCTGCATGTCGAAAAAAGCGAAGCCATAGCCTTGCGACTTATCCTGGGTGACGCTGCCCGTCAGCCTGTACACGATGTAGCCGTTGGACTGGAGCACCTTGTCTGCGCAGCGCATCAGCCCGGGGTGATGCTTTTGATACCATAGCAGCTTGGGCAGCGTGTAGGTGGGCTGCAGCGGGTTGCCGCTGATAGAAAAAATAGCGTCTTCGCCGATTGTATGGACAGCATCCTGGCAGCATGCCCTGCTGCGCGTGTCCATCCATATCGGCGTCCTGTTCAGCGCCTGTCCCTGGCTGTCGATCAGCACGGCAGACCAGCTCTGCCCCGCGACGCCGATGGCGGCGACATCCCGGGGGTTCACACCGGCTTCGCCGAGCATCTGCTTCATGGCGGTGCATAAAGCGCGCCACCAGTCATCCGGGTGCTGCTCTGCCCAGCCGGGATGGGGGTAGTGCACCGGATACGGCGCGTCGGCCTGCGCCACCGCCCGTCCGTTCAGGGTGAACAAAGCGGTTTTCAGCGCCGAAGTGCCGACATCGATGCCGATCAGGTATTTGAGCATGCTATGCCTTTCCTTTGGAACCGGTCAGCGCGATCCTGTCGCGGACCACGGCGCGCACAGCCTCCCTGGCGGCTTTTCCGTAGCCCTTGGGGTCAAAGCCGCTGTTGCCGGCTAACCACGCGCGCACGGCGTCGGTATAGGCGATGCGCAGGTCCGTTGCGTAGTTGACCTTGCTGATCCCGTTGGCGATGCAGGCGCCGATCTGCGCGTCCGGGACGCCAGAGCTGCCGTGCAGCACCAGCGGCACCGGGGTGGCGGCGTGGATGCTGGCCAGCAGGTCGATGTTCAGCCTGGGTTCGCCTTTGTACACGCCGTGTGCGGTGCCGATGGCAACGGCTAATGAGGACAAGCCCGTGCGCTGCACAAATTCCGCCGCCTTGGCGGGGTCGGTATACTGGATGCCGCCTTCCATGCCGTCCTCCTTGCCGCCGACGGTGCCAAGCTCTGCTTCCACAGGGATGTCTCCTGCCATGGTTACCGCTTTGCGGGTGATGTCCACGTTGTCTTCAAAGGGCAGCTTGGACCCGTCGATCATCAGCGATGTATATCCTGCGTCGCGGCAGCGCTGCACAAGCTCCAGGCCGCTGCCATGGTCCAGATGGAGTGCGATGGGTACAGAAACCCGGTCGGCCAGCGCTTTGACCATGCCGTAAAACACCTCGGGCGGCGCATACTGCAGCGTACCGGACGTTGTCTGGATCATCACAGGCGCGTTCATTTCAACGGCGCCCTCGATCACAGCCTGCGCGATTTCCATGTTCTCTATATTGAAAGCGCCGACGGCATAGCCCTCCCGCGCGGCTTTCAGCAGCATGTCTTTGGATGAAACAAGCGGCATGTTATTTCCCCCTATCCGGCGTCATCAGGTGGTGATGACGCCGTCGATGTCCCACAGGTCTTCCCAGCCTTTGGCGCCCGGCCAGAGGAACACCTGCCCCTTGATCAGGCGGCAGTTGGCGTCCGACTCGTTGATGGCAGCCATTTCGCTGTCTGTCAAAGGCGCGGTGGTGATGCAGCGCAGGTTGGTGGCATAGTTGTTTATAGAGAAGGGGATGACGATCTGCCCGTTCTGCACGCCCCACTTGAGGCAGACTGCTGCGGGGTGGATGCCATGGTTTTTTGCAGCGGCCTGGATGGCCGGCATCTCCATGTCCACGATGTCATCGGATGTCTTGTCCCGGGCAGGCCTGTTAGGCGAACCGAGGGGGCTGTAGCCGATGGGGGCGATGCCGTGCTGCAACACATAGTCGAACAGTTTCCGCTGCTGAAAGGAGGGGTGCAGCTCCATTTCGATGAGCGTTGGTTTAATTCGGCACTGGGGCAGGACGGCTTTTAGCTTTGGTATGGTCATGTTCGACATCCCTAAGTTGCGCACAAGCCCCATGTCGTGCAGCCTTTCCATCTGGCGCCAGACAGCCATGTAGCCGTCTGTTGAAAAGGGAACGGAGTCGGGATTGCGGCTGTCCCCATGCGCGCCGGGTGCGTGGTAGTTGGGGAAAGGCCAGTGCACAAAATAGGCGTCTAACTGCTCTAACTTCAGGTCGCGCAGCGATTTCGCGCAGGACACCAGGACGTCGCCGCTGCCATGCATGTCGTTCCACAGCTTGGATATGACAAACAGCTCATCCCGCCTGACCACCCCTTCCCGGATGGCGCGGCTGATTTCAACGCCGATCAGGTCCTCGTTGCCGTAAACGCTGGCGCAGTCCAGCATTCGGTAGCCGCAGCGGATGGCGCCGGCTACAGCGTTTGCCACCTGAGCGGGCGATACATGGTCGGACCCAAATGTACCCAGCCCGATGCAGGGTACCTCCTCACTGGTGTGCAACCTAACCTTGGGGATAAGATGGGGATTGGTGTATGTGCTCATGATGCTCCTCCTCCGATGCGGTTATCCATACTGTACCAAATGGCTGTCAGAAAGACAACAGAAATCTGAAAGTGAATTGCGCAATTATTTTGAAACGAGGCGAGGCGCCTTGGGCAAATGGTGATTTTTAAGTGATCTCCTGATCCAATCTTCTTACCAAAGCTTTTTAAAGCAGAGTGCATCTCCCGCAGTGCCTCATGTGCTTCATGCAAAGTTAAGCACGGAGAGTTAAGCACAGCGAGCTATGTTTTCGGTATTATTTTACTTGTATGCAACGATGCTCTGTGCTATAATCAGCTTGTCCCGGTAACGAATGACGGAGAAAGAAGGTTTTAGCGAAGAGTGACGGCTGCGGGGAGCGGAATGAAGGCTTGCAAGTTGGTTGTATGCTTTTTTGCTATTCCGCTGGCGCAGTTTGGTCTCTCTTTTTTATTGCAACAACATGAAGAAAAACGCAGCGCTTAACAGGGTTAACAAGGTGTGTCTCGCCGCAGCAAAGGATACAGGCTGCGAATTGGTGGATGTCGCGTTCGAAAAGGAGCAGACGGGTTTATATCTGCGCGTCTACATCGATACTGAGCAGGGAGTCTGCCTGGACGATTGCGAGCGGTATCACCGGCTGATCCAGCCGCAGCTTGAGGATGTGAACTATGATTTCCTTGAAGTGTCCTCGCCCGGGGTGGACAGGCCGATCAGAAGCGCGTACGACGCGCGCAAGGCGCTCGGCCAGGAGGTGGAGATCAAGCTGTACAAGCCTTTGAACGGCATAAAAATCTATCTGGGTACCTTTGAAGGTTTGGACAGCGCAGGGTACCACCTGCGGCACAGGGGCATGAACATGGTGTTTCCCGCCAGGGATGTGGCGGTGGCCAGGCGCGTGATCGATCTGAGTGAAGCAATAGCAATGGAAGCCGAGGAACTGGAGGTTGACAATGAGTAATCAAAAATTAGATTTGATGGACGCGATCGCAACGCTTGCGCGCGAGAAGGATATGGACGAAGGCATCCTGATTGATACCATCGAGGAGGCGCTGAAGGCGGCATACCGCAGAAACAACAAGCAGACAAGCGCCAGCCAGCAAAATCTGACGGTGCACCTGACCAAGCAGGACGGCGCCAAGGTTTACGCGCGTAAGACCATTGCCGACGAAGTAACCGATCCGGATACCCAGATCAGCCTGGAAGAGGCGCTGGCGATCCACCCGGACTACCACGTTGGCGACATCGTGGAAATCGATGTCACGCCGTCGGACTTTGGTCGTGTAGCTGCGCAGACCGCCAAGCAGATGCTGGTGCAGCGCATTCGTGCTGCCGAGCGCGGCAAAATCTATGAGGAATATATTGAGAAAGAAAACGAAATCCTCACTGCCATTGTTCAGCGTGTGGAGCCCAAGGCTGTCTATGTTGAGCTGGGCCGTACAGAGGGTATCATGGAGAGCAGTGAGTTTATGCCCGGCGAGGAATACAGGGACGATGATCACATCAAAGTCTATGTGCTCAGGGTCATCCGCAGCATGTATGAAACCAGCCGCCACCCGCAGGTATATGTCAGCCGGATTCACCCGGGCCTGGTCAAGCGTCTGTTTGAAATCGAGGTGCCTGAGATTGCTACGGGCATTGTGCAGATCAAATCCATCGCACGGGAAGCCGGCAGCCGGACCAAGATGGCTGTCCACTCGGTGGAGCCCATGATTGACCCGGTGGGAGCCTGCGTCGGTCCCAGGGGCAGCAGGGTGGAAAAGGTGGTCAACGAGCTGAAAAACGAAAAAATCGACATTATCAAATGGTCGCCTGACCCTGCGGAGTTTGTGGCCAATGCGCTGAATCCGGCTCATGTCGTCAGCGTGTTCATATCCGAAAGCGAAAAGATCTGTCGTGTAGTCGTGCCGGATATGCAGCTGTCGCTGGCTATCGGAAAGGAGGGCCAGAACGCGCGCCTGGCCGCCAAGCTGACAGGCTGGAAGATCGACATCAAGTCCGAGTCCCAGGTTGCCGAGCTGATGCGTGAGCAGGGGATTTCGCCGGAGGATATTCCTGTGGACGCTCCGCTGCCGGCTATGGATGACGGTTTTGACAGCCAGCCCTGGGACCAGGGCGGTTTGGGCTACTGACGCCTGAAGGAGGAGTTGGACGGCAATGGCCAGGAAAATCCCCATGAGGATGTGCGTTGGATGCAGGCAAATGCGCCCCAAGAAGGAGCTGCTGCGCGTCGTCCGCCCGCCGGAAGGGGACATCACCATCGACCTGACAGGTAAAAAATCCGGCAGGGGCGCGTATATCTGTGCGCAGGAAAGCTGTTTGCTGCGCGCCGTCAAACAAAAGCAGCTGGACAGAGCGCTGGAGACACCGATAGGTGAGGAAATTGTCAGCAGCCTGAAGGAATGCATTGCGCTTGCAGCGAGAGCGGAAACCAAATGACGGACAGGACAGCAGGTTATCTGGGCTTGGCTATGCGCAGCGGCAGCGTTTTTGTGGGAGCCGGAAAAGCCGCGGAAGCGGTTACCCGGGGGAAAGCCGGTTTGGTCGTCATTGACGCCCTGGCAGCGGAAAACACCACCAAGAAGCTCGTTGCCTGTTGCCGTAGCAACGGCACCCCCTGCTGTATCCTGCAAGCGGGCACGTTAGGGCCGGCCATTGGGCGGGTCGGCGTGTATGCAGCGGCGCTGTTGCCGGGAGAACTCACCAGGCGTATTGCCCAGGCGTGCGCAGACAACATCGACCAAAGTAAATGACACAGTATCAATCGTGGAGGACAGGCATCGAATGGCAAAGGTAAGGCTGAAAGAAGTTTCAAAGGAATTAAACCAGAAAACAGGCGTCATTCTCAATGAAGCTGAGCGCATCAAGCGCAACGCAGAGGTGATCCTGGAAATGCTCAAGCAGCAGGAAGGGCAGTTTCTGCGCATGGAGGAAGAGGAACGCCAGCGCCGGAAGTATGAGCGCCAGCAGGAATTGATGCAGCAGCAGGTGAAAGCCTGGACAATGCCTGACGATGATTTGCCCCACGAGGAAGAAACGGCGCCTGCCCAGCCGGCCGAGGCGCCGCAGCAGGCAGCGGAGACGGAAAAGACCGTTGAGGAACCGCCGGCTGCCACCGTTGAAGCGCCTGCCGTGCCTGTGGCGGAGGAAACCAAGCCCGCAGCGCCGGAACAGCAGCCTGCAGCCCCCCAGCCGGCTCCCGTTGCCACAACGGCGGAGCCTGCCTCCGAGCAGCCTGCTGCAGCGCCGGAGAAGCCTGCTCCTGCACGTCGGCGTCCTGCTGTTGCCCAGCAGTCAGCACAGCCGACACCTGCAAGACCGGCGCAAAGGCCGCCGGCACAGCGCCCTGCACCCGACGCCAGGCAGCAAACGACGCTGGGGCAGTCGCATTATGGCAGGCCTGCACCGCAAGGGCAGGCACCCAGGCAGCGCCCAGCTGCCCAGGACACGCAGCAGCGCTACGGCAGGCCGGCGCCTCAGGGCGCCCAGCAGGGCAGGCCGCCTGCGGCAGGCCGCTCCGGTGCGCAGGGGCGTGTGCGCAAGGATGAGATGACGTTCCCGGTTGAAAAGGAGCGGGTCAGTAACTATGACCCCAACAAAAAGAGCTATACCCGCCAGCAGGACCCCGAGCGTGTTTCCAAAAGCCGGCGCCAGGCAGCCCGTGGCGGTTACAGAGGCTACGATGACGATGTGGTTCGCGGCAGCAGGCGCTCTAAAAGCAAAAAGCCTTCAGCGCAGCAGTTGATGGCGCCCATCAAAATCGAAAAGGCCTTCATGACGGCTGAGATGATCACCGTCAAGGACCTGACCGAGCGCATCGGCAAGCCGGCAGGTGAAATCCTCAAAAAGCTGCTGATGCTGGGCGTTGTCGCCAACATCAACAGCGAGCTGGACTTCGACACCGCCTCGCTGGTCAGCAGCGAATTCGGCGTTGAACTGGAGCTTAAAATCGCCCAGACAGCCGAGGAGGTGCTGTTCGAGCAGGACGTTGAGGATGAGGAGCACGATCTGGAACCGCGCCCGCCCGTTATTACGATCATGGGCCACGTCGACCACGGCAAGACTTCGCTGCTGGACTATATCCGCAAAACACATGTCACCACGACAGAGGCCGGCGGCATCACCCAGCATATCGGCGCCTATTCGGTCAAGGTTGGCAAGGACAGGATCACCTTCCTGGACACGCCGGGCCACGAGGCTTTTACCGCGATGCGCGCCAGAGGTGCTCAGGCAACTGATATCGCGGTGTTGGTGGTGGCAGCCGATGACGGCGTCATGCCGCAAACGGTGGAGGCGATCAACCACGCCAAGGCGGCCAACGTGCCCATCATCGTTGCCATCAACAAGATGGACAAGCAAAACGCCAACCCCGAGCGGATCAAGCAGGACCTGACCGCCCACGACCTGGTTTCCGAGGAGTGGGGCGGCGACACCATCATGGTGCCTGTCAGTGCCCTCACGGGGGAGGGCGTCGATACGCTGCTGGAGATGATCCTGCTGCAAGCCGAGCTGCTTCAGCTGCGGGCTAACCCGGACAGGCAGGCTCGCGGCATCATCATTGAGGCCAAGCTCGACAGAAGCCAGGGTCCGCTTGCCACGGTGCTGCTGCAAAACGGCACGCTGAACGTGGGTGATAACATTATCGCCGGGGTTGCCTCCGGGCGCGTGCGCGCCTTGGTCAACGACCGGGGTGAGCGCGTGAAGAGCGCCGGCCCCTCCATGCCGGTTGAAATATCCGGCTTTAACGAGGTGCCCCAGGCAGGCGATGAGATGATGGTGGTGGCAGACGACAAGCTGTCCCGCCAGGTTGCTGCCGAGCGCAGGGAAAAGGAGAAGGAACTTCGTGCCGCATCCACTTCCCGTGTTACGCTGGACAACCTGTTTGCCAACATCAGCGAAGGCAAGGTGGAAACGCTCAATTTGATCATCAAAGCCGACGTACAGGGATCGGTGGAAGCCGTGACCCAGGCGCTTGAAAAGCTGTCCACCGACCAGGTGAAGATCAGGGTGTTGCACAGCGGTGTTGGCGCCATCACCCAGGATGATGTCAACTTAGCGTCAGCGTTCAACGCCATCATCATAGGCTTTAACATCAGGCCCGATGTTAACGCCCGTTCGGCGGCAGATGTCGACGAAATCGATATCAGGCTGTATCGGGTCATCTACCAGGCGATTGAGGACATTGAGAAGGCCATGAAAGGCCTTCTGGAGCCGGTGTATAAAGAAGTGTTGTCCGGCCGTGCCGAAGTGCGCAATGTGTTTAAGATATCGGGCTCCGGCACCATTGCAGGCTGCTATGTAATCGAAGGCAAGATGCACCGGAACTACCAGGTGCGTCTGTTGCGCGACAACGTAGTAATTTACGAGGGCAAGCTGTCCTCTTTGCGGCGCTTCAAGGACGATGTCAGGGAAGTTGCCGAAGGCTATGAGTGCGGTATTGGCATCGACGGCTTCAACGACATCAAGGAACGGGATGTCATCGAGTGCTTCACCATGGATGAAGTGGAATAAGGAGGGCGTGTCATGCCAAAGTTCAGAACGGACAGGATATCCGGCGAAGTTAAAAAGGAGATTGACCGGATTATCCGCGAATCCATCAAGGATCCGCGGATGTCCGGCACGTTCTCTGTTACAAGGGCAGAGGTAACCCGCGACCTGCGCTATGCCAGGATATATATCAGTGTGCTGGAGGCGGAAAAGCAGGAAGAAGTCATGCAGGCACTTAAAAGTGCCGCCGGCTTTATTCGCCGGGAACTGGGAAAGAGCATGCGCCTGAGGTACACGCCCGAGCTGCTGTTCTATGCTGATCACAACATTGAGTATGGCATCCACATGGCCGAGCTGTTACGCAACATCAACAGCCCTCAGGAAAAGACGGACGACGCATGACCAACGGCTTGTACCGTCAGGTGATCGATGCCCTCGCCGAGGCAGGCACCGTGCTTCTATGCACGCACCTGCAGCCGGACGGCGATGCGATCGGCTCCATGCTGGCATTGAACGAATATCTGCATAACAATGGAAAACAAACCCTGATGGTTTGCCATGATCTGCCGCCGGCTAACCTGCAGTTTCTGCCAGGCGTTGAAAATATCCGGCTGGCGCGCGATGCGGCACCCGGCGGGTACGACTTGGCTTTGTCGGTGGACGCATCGGATGCCGACCGGCTGGGCGATGCAGGGAAGCTGTTTTCCGTCGCTAACCGCACCGTGCAGATCGACCATCACCAGACCAACACGATGTTTGCCGGTATCAACCTGGTGGACACCGTCGCTTCATCATCCGGGACGATCATCTGCAGGCTGTACGAAGCGGCTGGCATGTCCTTCTCCCAGAATGCCGCTATCAACCTGTACACTGCCATCAGCACCGATACGGGCAATTTTTGCTACGGCAACATCACGGCGGAGCTGTTTGACCAGATGGCTGCGCTGATGCGGGCCGGCTTGCCCATTGTGCGCACTGCTTACAACCTGCACCTGCTTACGACGCGCGAACAGACGATGTTGCTGGGTAGGGCGCTGTATTCGCTGACTTTCCTGGAGGATGGTCGCCTCACCTGCATGCGGCTGACACGGGAGGATTTTGAGGCCTGCGGCGCTACAACCGAGCATGTGGAGCGGATTGTCAACCACGGCTTGAACATCGCAGGCGTCCAGCTCACGTTTCTTGCCACGCAGGTGGCGGACGGCATCAAATTCAGCCTGCGCAGCCTGGCGCCCTACGATGTATCACAAGTTGCGGCGCGCTTTGGCGGCGGCGGCCATATGTATGCCGCCGGCTGCACCATCAGGGAACCCATGGATGCTGCGGTAGAAAAAATGAAGCAGGCCATGGCATCGGTGTTGCATGACCAACGGTATCGTTAATCTGTTGAAGCCGCCCGGCATGTCGTCCAGGCAGGCGGTGTCGGCGGTGCGGAGGATGATGGGGGAAAAGGCAGGCCATGCCGGCACACTGGACCCCGAAGCCTGCGGCGTTCTGCCCATCATGGTGGGGAGGGCGACCAGGCTTTTTGATTACATTGCCGATCAGGACAAGCAGTATCTGGCAGAGCTGTGCTTTGGCGCTGCGACGGACACCCAGGATGCGCAGGGCAACGTGGTGGCTGTCGGCAACTGCCGACCGGGTGAGGCGGACATCCGGCAAGCCATGACAGCTTTTATCGGGGACGTGCTGCAGACGCCGCCTGCTTACTCAGCCATTAAAATCGGCGGCAAGCGCGCCTATGACCTGGCTCGCGGCGGCACCTGGCCTGCGATAGAAGCCAGACCCATACGCATCGACAGCATCGACTATGTTGCCGGGTTGTCTGATTCCCGGCACCTGATCCGGGTGGTGTGCGGCAAGGGTACATACATCCGCACGCTGTGTCACGACATCGGGCGGGCGCTGTGTTGCCCGGCCCACATGAGTTTTCTGCTGCGCGAGAGGACCGGCGTGTTCCGGGTGGATGAGGCGATGACGCTGGAAGAGGTCCAGTCGCTGGCTGAACAGCGTGTCAGCCCGGACAGCTGGATGATGGATATGGGGCAGGTGTTGGGGCATATACTGCCCGCTCGGGTAAAAGATTCCTACGAAAAGCTGTGCCGAAACGGCGGCGCCTTGCCGCCTGGTGCCGTGGATCTGTCGGATGAGCCGGCGGAAGGCAGGCTGTACAGGATGTATTGCAGTCAGACGCTGGTCTGCATCAGTGCGTTTGCAGACGGCTATTTCAGGGTGAGAACATATTTGGCTTAATGGAGGAGAGTATCATGACAGATGCCATGATCGAGAGGATCAGGAACACATCATGCTTTTTGCTGGATATGGACGGTACGTTCTATCTGGGAGAGAGGGTGCTGGAAGGGTCGTTGTCTTTTCTTGACGCATTGGAGGAAAAAGGAAAACAGGCGATTTTTCTGACTAACAACTCGTCTAAATCCGGTGCGTTTTATGTGGATAGGTTGAAGAGAATGGGCGTGGATGAGCCATTTTTGCGCGTTATCACCAGCGGTCAGGCAACGGCGCGCTATGTGCTGGACGAGTTTCCCAATAAAAGAGCTTACCTGCTGGGCAACCGCAGCCTGGCGAGCGAGATGCTGCAGATGGGCGTGCTGCTGGACGCGGAGAAGCCGGACTATGTCATTGTTGCCTTTGATACCGAGCTTGACTACGCCAAGATGGAGAAGGTCTGTACGCTGGTGAGAAAGGGCGTGCCCTATATCGCAACGCATCCCGACTTTAACTGCCCCACCGAGCACGGCTTCATCCCCGACATCGGTGCCATCATGGCTTTTATCGAAGCCAGCACCGGCAGGAAGGCTGATATGATTATCGGCAAGCCGTACACAGGTATTGTCAGCGATGTGCTGCGGCATACGGAGTTTCAGGAGCACGAGCTGGCGATGGTGGGCGATAGGCTGTATACTGACATCGCCACCGGTGTCAACTTTGGCATGCTCAGCATCCTGGTGTTGACAGGCGAAACCACCATACCCATGCTGGAGGCATCGGACATACAGCCAGACATCACGGTGGAGAGACTGTCTTCCCTTATACCTTACCTATAAAGGCTGTGTACAGAATTCTTGACAGGCTATCGAATAGCCGTTAGTATATCGGTGTACTTCCACAACGTGAAAGGGAGGCTATGTCGATTACACCGCAGGAGATGCCAACAAAAAACAAGCCGATACGCGACGTCGCTTATGAAAAAATCAAGCATGCCATTCTGACAGGCGAGTTGCCCGCCGGTGAGCGTATCATCGAAACCGTGTACGCGGAAAAGCTGCACATCAGCCGTACGCCGCTGCGCGAAGCGTTCCGGAGGCTGGAGCAGGAAGGCTTGGTTAACTACGAGGTACGTCGCGGTGTTATTGTGCGCGCATTTACCGTGGACGATGTGGAGGAGATCTATACCATCCGCAACGCCCTGATGATGCTGATCATCCCGTCCATCATCGAGCGGGTTAATGATCAAGATATTGAAGATCTTAAAAAAATCCTGAACACCATGGATATCAGCCAGGCAGAGGGAGATGCAGATAAGCTTGCCGTCCAAAACCGTATATTCCATCGTAGGATGGAGCAGATCTCAGACAAAAAGCGCATCCTCCGCGTCATAGACAGCCAGGAGGAATATATTAAAATGTTTTCTGCCATGGCGATTGCCAGCATTGTCACCAGGACTACCGCGCACCAGGAGCATCATGAAATGCTCGGACTGCTGGTGGATAGGAATGGGCAGGAGCTGGCCAGCCTGATGAGCCATCACCTTGCCGACAGTAAAGCTACCTGCTTGAACATGCTGGCGCAGCGGCAATCTACCCTGGCTGCGCAACAGGGGAAAGACAGGTGAGTGCTTTGAATGACATCAGCATTGCGCAGGCTGCGCAGCTGTGGCCAATTGCTGACGTTGCTGCGGCAGAGCGCATCGATGGGGACAGCCTGATTGCATACGGCCGCTATATCGCCAAGGTGGATCCAGCGCGATTCAGCCATTTGACGGAGCAAGCCAAGCTGATCCTGGTGACAGCCATGACGCCGACCCCGGCTGGCGAGGGCAAGACGACGGTCAGCATATCGCTGGCAGACGGCATGCGCAAAAACGGCAAGAAGGCTATGCTGGCGTTGCGGGAACCATCCCAGGGGCCTGTTTTTGGCATGAAGGGCGGTGCGACGGGCGGCGGCTATTCCCAGGTGTTGCCCATGGAGAGCATCAACCTCCATTTTACGGGTGATTTACATGCCATCACCGCCGCCAACAACCTGTTGGCTGCCATGATAGACAACCACATCCATCAGGGCAACAGCCTGGGCATCGACCCGCGTAGAATTTCATTTCGCCGCTGTATGGACATGAACGACCGGCAGCTGCGAAGCATCGTCGGCGGCCTGGGCGGGGATAAAAACGGCGTCCCGCGTGAGGGCGGCTTTGACATCACAGCAGCCAGCGAAGTCATGGCGGTTTTTTGCATGGCGGGGGATGCGGGCGATTTGAAGCGGCGCCTTGCCGACATCGTCGTAGCCCGTACATATGATCATCAGCCCGTCACTTGCGCACAGATCGGCGCCGCGGGCGCCATGGCTGCGCTGCTGAGGGACGCGCTGATGCCCAACCTGGTGCAAACCATCGAACATACGCCTTGTCTGATTCATGGCGGTCCGTTTGCCAACATTGCGCATGGATGCAACAGCGCCATTGCTACCAAGCTGGCTCTGAAACTATCGGATTACGTTGTAACCGAAGCCGGCTTTGGGGCGGACCTGGGTGCAGAGAAATTCCTGGATATCAAGTGCCGTGCCAACGGCATATGGCCCGATTGCGTGGTGCTGGTGGCTACCATCCGCGCGCTGAAACACCATGGCGGCGTGTCCAAGGCTGAACTGAACGTTGAAAATGTCCCGGCGATGATGAAGGGCTGCGGTAACCTCATGCGCCATGTGCGCAATGTGCGCGATTTATGGAAGCTGCCTGTGGTCGTTGCTATCAACCGTTTTGCATCCGATAACACCAGCGAGATCGACGCTCTGCAGCAGGAGATGGATGCCGCAGGCATTCCCTGCCGGTTTAGCGACGGCTGGGCGCATGGAGGAGAGGGGGCGAGGGACCTGGCGCAATGTGTCACGGACATTGTTGACAACGCTGCCAAACCCGAGCCTGTCTACACCTATCCGCTGGACATGCCCCTGGCTGACAAGGTGGAAGCTGTTGCCAAAAAGGTATACGGTGCTGCTGAAGTTGCCTGGACCGGCAAGGCGAAGGCCGCGCTGCAGCAGCTGACGAAAGAAGGATATGGGCATTATCCCGTTTGCATTGCCAAAACCCAATATTCCTTTAGTGACGATGCCAAGCTGTTGAATGTGCCGGATGCCTTTGAATTCACGGTGCGCGATGTCAGGCTATCTGCCGGCGCCGGGTTTGTCGTTGTTTTTTCAGGGGATATCATTGCCATGCCCGGTTTGCCCAAGTCGCCTGCCGCCCTGGGCATCGACGTAGACCGGCAGGGCCATATTACAGGACTATTTTGAGAGGTGTGTATGAGCGATATTAAGCATCAGGTCATCGATATTTTAGGCGAGGACTGCCGCGTTTCCCTTGAGCAGATTGCCGCCATGCTGGGCGTGTCTGTTGAAGAGGTGGCGGAAGCGATCGATGAAATGGAGAAGGATAAGATTATTCTCAAGTACAGCCCCATCATCGACTGGGACAGGACCGAGAAAACGCGCGTCGAGGCCATGATTGAGGTCAAGGTGACCCCGCAGCGCGACAAGGGGTTTGATGCCGTGGCTAAACGTATCAGCGGTTATGACGAGGTGATGAGCGTCTATCTGATGAGCGGCGCCTACGACTTGCTGGTACTGGTGGAGGCGCCAACGTTGCGCGAGCTTGCCTATTTTGTCAGCGAGAAACTGAGTACCCTGGACACCGTGACCGCTACATCCACCAGCTTTGTATTAAAGCGCTACAAACAGGACGGCGTGATGTTCGGTGTTGTTTCTGAAGACAAGAGGTTGGTGGTATCACCTTGAACGAGCATGAGCTGAACCCGGTTGTGACAGCCGTGCCACCAAGCGGCATCCGGCGATTTTTCGATATTGCATCCACTATCAAGGATGTCATTTCCTTGGGTATCGGTGAGCCGGATTTTGTCACCCCCTATCATATCCGCGATGCTGTTATCAACAGCCTGCTGGATGGCGAAACCCAGTATACCGGCAACTATGGCTTGCTGGAGCTGCGGGAAGAAATTGCCTACTATATGCAGGCGCGCTTTAATGTAACGTATGCGCCGGATAGTGAAATCTTAGTCACTGTGGGGGCAAGTGAAGCCATCGACATCGTCATGCGTGGGTTGTTAGCGCCGGGCGATGAGGTGGTGGTGCCGGACCCTGGCTATGTCAGCTATGCACCCTGCGTGCAGTTTGCCGGCGGAAAGCCTGTTCCGGTTGCGACATCGGCAGATAACGAATTTCAGCTGACAGCCGAGGCTCTGGAAAAGGCTATCACGAGCAAAACCAAGGCTCTGTTGCTAGCCTATCCTGCCAACCCCACCGGTGCCGTGATGCCCCTTGAGCAGCTGGAGGAAGTTGCCGAGGTCGTGCTGCGGCATAACCTGATTGTCATCAGCGACGAAATCTATGCCGAGCTGGTATACGGCGGTTTCAAGCAGCATGCTATCGCCTCCCTGCCCGACATGCGTGAGCGCACGGTCACCATCAATGGGTTCAGCAAAGCCTTTGCAATGACGGGCTTCAGGCTGGGTTATATCTGCGCGCCGACCTGGCTGCTGAAAAACCCGGCCAAAGTGCATCAGTACACCATCATGTGTGCGAGCAGACCTTCTCAGGTGGCAGCCCTTCAGGCTCTCCGGCGTGCCAGGGAGGATGGGTGCCAGGATATCGAGATGATGCGCACCAGCTATGACAGGCGCCGGCGCCTGATGTACAATGCGTTCACCGACATGGGGCTGACGTGCTTTGAACCCAGGGGCGCTTTCTATGCCTTTCCTTCTGTCAAGAATACAGGCATGGACAGCGGGACGTTCTGCGAGCGGTTGCTGAAGGAACAATCCGTTGTCTGCATCCCCGGCGACGCGTTTGGTGCATGCGGCGACGGCCATATCCGGTGCTGCTATGCAACGGATATTGACAAGCTGACCGAAGCGTTCCGACGCATCCGCGTTTTTCTGAACGCATAGGGAGATATGATGGAAAAATTTCTCGCTTTGTTGTTGATTGCCATGGTGTTGTTGCAGGGGCTGCCGTTTGCACAGGCAGATGACGAGGTATCCATCTATCATTTTTTAACCGAGCAGCCGCCTGAAGCGACCTCACCCGCCGATGCCGCGGAGCCAACGCCGGAGCCCACCGGTGAGGATGGGGGAGAGGCGGTTATGCTGTTGCCCGACGGCAGTGTGGAACTGATCATATCGGCTGTGGGCGATATTACCTTTGGCGGTGATGTCCGCAAGCGATCCTCAATCTTTGAGAGGGAATTGGCCAGGCATGGCGGGGACAGGAGTTTTGTAATGCGCAATGTCCGTGATATCCTGTCAGCAGATGATATTACGATTGGCAACCTGGAAACCACCTTGACGACCGCTCCGGTGTATAAAACCAATAATCAGTTTGTTTTTTCTGCTCCCAGGGAGTATGTGGACATCCTGCTGGATGGAAGTATCGAGGCAGTAACTTTTGAGAACAACCATGCCATGGATCACGGCGCTGATGGACATCGCGACACCATTGAAACGCTGGAAGAAGCTGGCATCATCTGGAGTACGGCGGAGCATATTGGCGTGATCGACATCAAGGGAATTCGCGTAGCGCACCTGGCTTACCAAACTTTTGATCGCTATCCGGAGCTGTTTGATACCGTGCCCGCAGCAGTGTCCGCAGCCAAGAAAGCATATGATTTCGTAATTGTCAGCTTTCATTGGGGCAAAGAACTGGATTATTATCCCAATAAAAACCAGCAGATCATGGCGAAGATGACCATCGATGCCGGCGCCGACCTGGTGCTGGGCCACCACAGCCACCGCATCAACCCCATAGAGGAGTACAAGGGCAAGTATATCGTCTATTCGCTGGCTAACTTCAGCTTTTCCGGCAACAACAAGCCCGACGATATGAGCTCCTTCATCTTTCAGATCAAGTACAATATCAAGGAAGGCGAGGTCATGTCCTCCGCTTTCCGCATTATCCCCATCCGCATCTCCTCAAAAACTGATTATAATGACTTTACGCCAACGCCGCATACCGAGCAGCGCTATATCGACAGCATTATCAATACGCTGCACAAAAACGGCAAGTACCTTGAGAATCCGGTTGCAACCTACCCGGTCGATTGGGAATAAAGTCCAGGAGGCGCCATGCGAGCAAGGTTGACCATGTTGTCGGACAGCGCCCGGTCCAGGCTGCTGGTTCAGGCTGTTCAGCAGTTGCTGACCGATGTTGCGTTGGCTTTTGGCCATTCTTTCCTTATGAAGGATGAGAAAATGGGCCAGGCTTCTCTGGATGCCTACGGCACCCCCATGACCGTGGAAACCGTGGAAGCCTGCGCAGCTTCTGATGCAGTGCTTGTCGTCACTCAGGATGGTGAAGGTATGCTGTCTCTTGCATGGGGTACAGGATGTAGCCTGGCATGCCGTCCTTTCGCGCTGGATCAAAGCTGGGCAGCCCATTCAGCGCTGAAATCTGGCGCCATGCCAAGCGGGCTCGTCGTTTACCCGTTATCAGACGAGGCGGATGCCATGGGGGATGCAGCCATCTACGCCTATAAATGCGCGGGCAAAACACAGACCCCGGTATGCGAAATCCCTTTTGAAGGGAATTTAAAGGAAGCTTGGGTAGGGGCAACAAAAAACGCCGCTGCGCAGCACGCCGCTGTTGAGCGGCAGATACATACAACGGAAGATGCTTTGGTTCGGTTGCTTGCTGAACCTGACCAGCTGGGCGTTGTATTGGCTAAGCCCGGCGCTGCATCATTGCTAATAGCTGCCGCCAGCGCCATCAGCGGTGTGTCCGGCGTGTTTTTTGACCGATATGTGTCAACAGATCGCGTGATACAGTCCGTTTTTATGCCGGAGCAGGGGCTTCCAGCCGACATGAATCCATTTGGTGTGCTGTACGCGGCACAGGATCTGCTGCGTGAAACGCTGCAGTTAGAGCGCGAGGCACGGTGTTTGGGCGCAGCTGTTGCTAATGTGCTGGCTGCCGGTTGGCGCACGCGCGACATCGCTCTGCAAGGCATGCGCGTTACCGGGTATGAAACCATCTGCGGTCTGGTCAGCGAGCAAATTGCGCTGGCTGGTGAGTTGATAGAAAAATAGTATCGTTAAATTGATCGCCTGTTTACAAGATATCCTCGGAGGAGAGGGCATCTTGCTGTTCGTATGTCTCATCAATCCATGCCTGAATTTCCATGATATCATCTATCACCATTCTGTAAACAGCACTTCGCGCACCGGCATGGCCTGGTCATCAGGTATCAGGATGGTTTTAATCTCCATGGGGGAGAAGTTCAAATTCATATAGCGGTTGAACATCGGTGCGTCAATAATGGCTTTGGTCGCGGCGCCGATGGTTTCGTGGACGCGCAGAATGTAGCCGTTATTTTCCTCTGCGCGTTTCAATGCGCCGACAGAGATGTTCCGGCTGCTGATGGACAAGCCCTGATAGATTGCGGGCAAATCGCCTTCATGATAGGTTTCCACGACATAGGGAAGCTTACGATTGAAAAGCTCGCCGTGATGTGAGAGATTCGCTTTCTTCCAGCATCCCGCATGGGGGACCAGCGCATAGCGGAATTCCTGCTTGCCGATATCGGCGTGGATGCAAAGATCATCGCGGTGCTGCTGCCCGTAGTGATCGGCATAGATGGAAGTGTTGGCTACGGTGAGGCGCAGCTCATTATTGATGGCTGAGAAACTGTACTTGCTGTCGTTGAGAATGGCCAGACCGCCGTTGTCGTCGCCGACCTGCATCCAGCGGTGACCGGTTTCTTCGCAGCCATCCATTTCGCGTTCGATGAAGCCATAGGGAATTTCCGCGCGTGCCTTGGGCGATGCGGCGTTGATGGGGAAACACAGCTTAAGCATGCGGAAGCTTTCCTGCATATCAAGCTGTACCTCCACCTCCAGCTGATCGGAATCAACATAAAGAACATAGTCCTGTACGAGGGTGGAGGAGCCGGCGATGGTTGTTACGCGCAGCTTTGCACGAACCGGACCGCTCTCAAGGATCTGGAAGCGGGCGTTTTGAAAGTTTTCACGAAGTTTGTCGAAGGTGAACACTGCATGCGCCCAGATGTCGACATGTTCGATATCAACAAGATAGGGCAGCGCCGGGGCTTTGAGCACCTCTTGCTGGCTTTCCTTAAGCACCAGGCTGATGAGAGCGCCTGTGTTGCAGTCGAAACGGGCAGCAAGCCGGTTGTTTTCTATGGAGGTTTCGGAGATTTTTAAACCAGAAGCAGCGATAGCTTCGGGGCAGTTGTCCTCAATGGTCAGGATGGGGCGGTCGTTCCCGTGGCTCTCCTTCCCTTTCTCATCCAAATAGATCCAATACAGCCGATAACCAAGCGGAGGCACTTTGGCGGTGAACAGGCAGTCCCACTTATCCGGGCCGTTGGTGCGGCTGGCACGCACGACCTGCACAGGAATGTTGTTGTCGTTTTCGTCCGTTGCATACTTTACGCTGCCGTATACCTGAACAGGTCCTTTAGTCTCAAAAGGATGCGGGTTAAAAACCACGATGGGCGTACCGAGTCCGTCTAACTCCCAGAGGCGGAAGTGGCTTTCTTTGCTGCGAAGGCGTCCGGGGATGCCCCGGACCGTGTCTACACGCCAGGAGATCTTCTGCAGGGCGGCATTTTCTTCCCGGGAGGCAATGGAAGCAGCTTCGTTGAGCTGGACTTTGGCATCTTCATATGCCTCGCGGATGGAACAACCGCACAGGATATCATGGAACTGATTAAACAGCAGGTTGTACCAGCCCTGTGTCAACGGCTTGTGCTCATGGCCAGTCAGCTGCTGTGAAAGTGCAGATAGGATTTCACAGCGGATCAAGGCATTCTCAGTGTGCCGGTTCAGGCGTTTGATCAATGAGGTAGCTGAATAGCAACCGCTGGCGTGGTGCTGCAACTCGTTGTGCCATTCGGGGATGTTGATGTTGAGTTTCTTTATTTCGTCAAAATATGTATCGGGGGCAGAGAAAACAACTTCATGGCCCTGGGCATTGTTTTTCTGGAATTCCTTAATGGAAGCCAGGTTTTTAATTGTCGGGCCGCCGCCGTGGTTGCCAACGCCATAGAACGACATGACAGGATAGCCCCTATTGGCTTTCATTTCCAAAGCGCGCTGTATATCCTTTTCAACTGTTCCGTATGAACTGCCATATCCATCGAAAATCCGAAATGCGTTGACGCTGGAGCCGTCTGGCGATACCCATTTGAAAAGCGGATAGGGCACGTCGGGATTTTCGCGTTGATCAGGCCGCATGAACACATAGTTCGTGATGCCTGCATGGCTGAGCAAGGCAGGTAGCATCAGGTTGTGGCCAAAGGAATCGACATTGTACCCTGTACGGGCAATGACGCCGAATTTCTCTTTAAAATAGCGTTGACTATACAGAAAATGGCGCGCAAAGGATTCGCCCGAGGGGAGGTTGCAATCGGACTGAACCCACATGCCGCCGACAATATGCCAGCGACCTTCGGCGACGCGGTCGCGTATCTCGGCGAACATCGAGGGTGCATTCTCTTCAATCCAACGGTAGTAATCTGCACATGCTGAAGTGAAGATAAACTCCTCAGTTTCATTCATTCGGTCGAGCGCTGATTGAAATGATGCCTTAATTTCCTGATAGCCGTCTCTCCATTGCCAAAGCCAAACAGGGTCGATGTGGGCATTCCCGATCATGTGGATCATGTTTTGTTCCGCCTTTCTGCTAAGTGCACCAATACGGCACTGTCCGCAATCATGACATAGTAGTCTAACAACTTTCTACATCAAAAAGCCATCGTCATCTTGTACAGATTGATCACTCATTCATGGTGTTCATGCGTTCGACAAACAGCGCAAGCAATGCGCTGTGCTGTTCATTGCTCAGCGGCTCGTAAGCATCGTTTTGCCCTTCTATCGTGCTGATGTGAACATCAATGATATCGCCACCTTTGATGAAAACAGTGGTGGGAAAATAAATGCGCTTGATGGTAGGATCATTCAAGCCTGCATAGGGACCAAGGTAATTTTCCAGCTTTGAAACGAGCATGCGATACAAGTTGGTGCCTTCTTTTTTTGTCAAGACTTCGTCGTTGTCCCCAAGGTATAGGACGTCGCGGTCATGCAGCGCGTCATAATAGTAGATGTTTCCAGAATATGTGCTTACATCAGCAGCTTCAAACAATATCGGCACCAGCGTACGACACCACGGACACTCCGGAAAGCCAAGGTATAAAATGCTGGTGCCGTTGGATAGCAGTGCTTCAAGTTCTTCAGCTTTGGCATAAACGATGGGGTTGTCCTCGGGCAATTCCAATATCTGATAGGCATGGGATCCATCCCAATTCATCTGCCCGTTCATAATTTCATATTCCTTGCAAAAACGCTGGGCATCCGGTAGCGGCGCTTCGGCATGGCCATACAGCGCAACACTAAAAAACAATACAACGATGCCGAGACAGAAACGCTTTTTCAAATATAATCACACCTCCATCGCGAACAACATATGAACACATTGTCTGAGCCGTCTGTTGTCCATATGTGTATCTAGGAATAGATTAACATAAGTAAGTGCAAATGTCAACTACGCTTGAGTTTCTGTATTTTACACGCTCCTGCTTGTGTTTATCCTTCAAACACGCCCGTGCAGTGACTATTTTGTTCAGATTTCAGTCATGATGCCTATAAGGCGCCAAAGTTTGACACGGTAGCGTGCGAGATCGCGCAGATGTCGAATGTCAGGAGGAGGGATAAAGCTGGGTTTGATCATGTCACACATGAACAGGTCGCAAATCCACTTGGCATCCTTGCGGTCTGTCTTGTTGCCCTTTTGCGGTTTGGTGTACTTGGGGTGAGCAAGCGTCACCAGACAGGATTTCTCCAGGATGTTGAAGACGGGAATCCAGTATTTACCGGCTGACTCCATGCAGACCTCTTTGCAGGAGTAAAGTGCAAGCCAGTCGACGAGTTCCCGAAGTCCCTTGGTGAAGGAAGAGAAACGCGCCTGCTTGTAATGGGTGATGCCGTGCGGGTCTGTGATGCCAATGCAGGCGAAGATCCAGGTTTTGTGAACGTCCAGTCCACAGCAGTTTTTACGGAGAATTTTGAACATAACTCACCTCCGAAAAAATTGCAGGGTCGGCAGGGACTGGTCATCCGGCAAAATCGAGTCGATTTGTAAGAGATAAGTTTACGGGCTACGGTTTGCGCCATTCGTTGATACCTGAACGGATGACCGACACCAAATAAAGATGCGGGGTTGCCGCTATACAGCACCGCCAATCACCTCTACGGGTTCTGTAGTGTGCCGACCCTACAGAACCACCTTACAACAAAAACGCGTTGGGCGCGACACGGTTTCATAACCTCGTCGGTGCCTTTCGCAGAAAGGCAGATTAATAAAGATGGGAATGCACGCTAATGGGTTGGCATGTTTGTTGGGTCAACGCAGTGATCTCGGTGACCAGATACCCTTTCTCATTGGTCTTCTTGATTGAGGACCCATCCCGCACCGTTCCCAACGCCTCAAATGCTTTCCCGTATGGCTTGATAACATCCGTGTCGTCTACATACACAGGACCATCTGCCCTGACCATGTCCTTTACCATGGTCAGGTAATTGTCGATTGCCTGCTCAGGAATGTCCTCGGCCAGCTTGCGGGCCATGCGCTCAACGGTGTTCACCTTCAGGATATCTTCACGCAGCACATCGGCAAAACGTGATAGAATACAGCTGCCCGATGCCAGAATGCCGTAGATGACGTCCGCGATGAATTTCCGCCAGCTCTTGGACGTCCCGCGGCTGATGTGTCCTGCAAAAGACAAAATGGACCTTTTCATTTGGTAAGTATCTGTGGTAATATGTCGCATGAGGAGCCTCCTTGGTTTTGTTTAGTCGGATTTTTACGTCCATATTAATTCTACTATAAAAACCAAAAAGGTTCCTCATTTTTACATGAAAATTTGCTTATTTTTGACTTTATTTAGACAAATTTCGGTATTTTTCACTTTGGCATGGGGAAATAAAATGCCCGCACATCGTTTCTGGACCATTCCTTATATCACAATACGGAAACTCAAGTCGAAAATTCGTTGACAGCGTCTTGTTTTTCATGATATGATAACTCGCTTGCCTTTGATGGCAAGTATTAAGTATGACTATATATCTCCCTTGGGTTGCGGGGATGTTATAGGAGGATGCCCTGAAAAGGTGTCCGATCAATTATCAGGAGGTGCTTCCATGCCGACGATCAATCAGTTGATCCGCAAAGGAAGAAAAAGGATGGTCAACAAATCTGACGCGCCCATCCTGCAGGGGAATCCGCAAAAGCGCGGTGTTTGCCTGAGCGTCAAAACCACAACACCTAAAAAGCCGAACTCTGCGCTGCGTAAAATCGCCAGAATCCGTTTGACCAATCAATACGAGGGAACCTGCTATATCCCCGGTATCGGCCATAATCTGCAGGAGCATAGTGTTGTGTTGATCCGCGGAGGGCGTGTGCGCGATTTGCCCGGCGTGCGCTATCATATCATCCGCGGCGCGCTGGATACGGCAGGGGTTGCCAAGCGCAACCAGGGCCGCTCGCTCTACGGCGCCAAAAAGCCTAAGAAGTGATTATCGCCCATGCACCGATAGCAGACAGCACGCTGACAACGTTTGGAACAGGCGCGGTCAGAAGTTAATCCGGCAGGTGCGCAAGTGGCACGAACTGATACCAAAAAACAATGAGGAGGAAACAATATGCCCCGTCGTGGCTTTATTCCTAAACGTGAAGTGCTGCCCGATCCCATATATGGGACGGTCGCCGTCACCAAGCTCATCAATCAGATTATGTTAGATGGCAAGCGCGGCATTGCGCAGGGAGTTTGCTACTCCGCGTTTGACATGATCAAAGAACGCAGCGGCAGGGACCCGAATGATGTTTTTCAGGACGCGCTGAACAACGTTATGCCGCAGCTGGAGGTCAAAGCCCGCCGTGTGGGCGGCGCCACCTATCAGGTTCCGGTAGAAATCCGCCCGGAACGCCGGCAGACGTTGGGGCTGCGCTGGTTGGTCGACTTCAGCAGAAATCGGGACGAAAAAACCATGGCAGAGCGCCTTGCCGGCGAGCTGCTGGATGCATCCAACAACACAGGCAGGGCAGTGGGACGTAAGGAAGAGATGCACCGCATGGCGGAAGCCAACAAGGCCTTTGCCCATTACCGCTGGTAAGACGGGAATGAATCTACATTCCGGTCATTAAGGGAGAAACTGCTCGCATGCAAAGACCCAACCCGCTGGATATGGTGCGCAACATCGGCATCATGGCACATATAGACGCCGGCAAGACGACGACCACCGAGCGCATCCTGTATTACACAGGACGGCTGCACAGGATGGGAGAAACGCATGAAGGCGCCGCCACGATGGACTGGATGGACCAGGAGCGTGAGCGCGGTATCACCATTACATCCGCCGCCACCACCGCGATGTGGAAGGACCATACCATCAACATCATCGACACGCCGGGCCACGTCGACTTTACTGTCGAAGTGGAGCGTTCTCTGCGCGTACTGGATGGCGCTGTGGCAGTGTTCTGCGCTAAGGGCGGCGTCGAACCGCAGAGTGAAACCGTCTGGCGCCAGGCAAACAAATACGATGTGCCTCGCATTGCCTATATCAACAAGATGGACATTGTCGGCGCGGACTTCTTTCATGTGTTACACATGATGCACGACAGGCTCAACGCCAATGCCGTGCCCATTCAGCTGCCCATTGGCAACGAAGCAGCCTATAAGGGTATCGTTGATCTGGTGCGGATGAGGGCTGAAGTATACTACGACGATGACGGCCTGGACATCCGTGAGGAGGACATCCCGGACAGCCTGCTGGCCCAGGCTGAGGAGTACAGGGGAAAGCTGATTGAAGCGGTTGCTGAGCAGGATGATGCGCTGATGGAGAAATACTTCAACGGTGAGGAGATTACCATTGAGGAAATCAACAAAGCCATCCGTGCAGCGACCATTCAATGCCGCATGACCCCGGTACTGTGTGGAACGTCGTACCGCAACAAGGGTGTGCAGCCGCTATTGGACGCTATCTGCGAGTACATGCCCTCCCCGCTGGACATTCCGTCCATCATGGGCATTGACCCGATGGACGCTTCCAGGCAAATCGAGCGCCATCCTTCCGACAGTGAGCCGTTTTCGGCACTGGCATTCAAAATTGCCGTCGATCCCTTTGTGGGCAAGCTGGCGTTTTTCCGCGTCTACTCCGGCATGATTGAATCCAACAGCTATGTCTACAACAGCACAAAAGACAAGAGGGAGCGCTTCAGCCGCATCCTTCGCATGCACGCCAACCACCGGGAAGACGTGGACGGCGTGTTTACAGGCGATATTGCCGCGGCGGTGGGCTTGCGCAACACAACGACAGGTGATACCCTCTGCGATGAGAAGAACCCCGTGTTGCTGGAAAACATGGAGTTTCCTACCCCTGTCATCCAAGTAGCCATTGAACCAAAGACCAAAGCAGGCCAGGAGAAGATGAGCAATGCACTGATCAGGCTGGCTGAAGAAGACCCGACTTTTAAAAGCTATACCGACAAGGAAACCGGACAGACCATCATTGCCGGCATGGGTGAACTCCACCTGGAGATCATCGTCGAACGCATGATCCGTGAGTTCCGCGTCGAGGCAACGGTAGGCAAGCCGCAGGTGGCTTACAAGGAAACCATCCGCAGCGCTGCGCAGGCAGAAGGGCGCTTTGTACGGCAGACGGGTGGCCATGGGCAGTATGGCCACTGTGTTATCGAGATCACACCGGCAGAGCCGGGCTCGGGCTATGCTTTTGAAAGCAAAATTGTGGGTGGCGTGATCCCCAGAGAGTTCATTCAGCCCATCAACGATGGTATTTTGGAAGCGTCCAAAGCCGGCATTCTTGGCGGCTATGAGGTGGTTGATTTCAAAGTCTCATTGCTGGACGGGTCATATCACGAGGTCGACTCGTCCGAAATTGCGTTTAAAATTGCCGGCTCCATAGCTTTCAAGGAAGCTCTCAAAAAGGCGGATTGCCGCCTGATGGAGCCTGTCATGAAGGTGGAGGTTACCGTGCCTGACACCTACATGGGCGATGTCATTGGTGATTTAAACGCCCGCCGGGGCCGTATCGAGAAGCTCGAGTCCCATGGCAATGACCATATGATCTACGCTATTGTGCCGCTGAGTGAAATGTTTGGCTATGCAACAGATTTGCGCAGCAAGACACAGGGGCGCGGCATCTTCTCGATGGAGTTTGATCACTACGAGGAAGCCCCCAAATCGGTATCAGACAAGATTACAGGCAAGCATTATTAACCCTGTAGCAATAAGGAGGATTATTAACAAATGGCAAAACAGAAATTTGAGCGCACAAAACCGCACGTTAACATCGGCACCATCGGCCACGTAGACCATGGCAAGACAACGCTGACAGCAGCGATCACCATGGTGCTGGCGCAGGCCGGCCACGCATCAGCGATGCGGTATGACGAAATCGACAAAGCGCCGGAAGAGAAGGCGCGCGGCATAACGATCAATACATCGCATGTGGAATACGAAACCGATAACCGTCATTACGCGCATGTGGATTGCCCCGGTCACGCTGACTACGTGAAGAATATGATCACGGGCGCTGCACAGATGGACGGCGCCATCCTGCTGGTGTCCGCGCCGGATGGCCCCATGCCCCAGACGCGTGAACATATTCTGCTGGCGCGTCAGGTGGGCGTGCCATACATCGTTGTGTTCATGAACAAGACCGACCTGATGGACGATGAGGAGCTTTTGGAGCTTGTCGAAATGGAAGTGCGCGAGCTGCTGAGCAGCTACAACTTCCCCGGCGATGACATCCCCATCATCAAGGGCTCCGCGCTCAAGGCGCTGGAATACATGCAGACCGATGGGAGCGACCCGAAGAATGCGCCTGCTTGCGCGTGCATCTACGAGCTGATGGAGGCTGTGGACAACTACATCCCCACACCTGAGCGTGCGGTGGATCGTCCTTTCCTGATGCCGGTTGAGGACGTGTTCTCGATCACGGGTCGCGGCACGGTGGCAACTGGCCGTGTCGAGCGTGGTATGGTGAAGGTATCCGACACGGTAGAAATCGTGGGCTTGATGGAAAAACCGCGTTCTGTCGTTGTAACGGGCGTTGAAATGTTCCGCAAGCTGCTGGAACAGGCGCAGGCGGGCGACAACATCGGCGTTCTTCTTCGCGGCGTGCAGCGCACCGAGATTGAGCGCGGGCAAGTGCTTGCGAAGCCCGGCACGATCAAGCCCCATACGCACTTTTTCGGCGAAGTTTACGTGCTGACCAAGGAAGAGGGCGGTCGTCATACACCGTTCTTTAACGGGTATCGCCCGCAGTTTTACTTCCGCACAACGGACGTGACGGGTTCGATCAAAATGCCCGAAGGCGTCGAGATGGTCATGCCTGGCGATAACATCCAGATGGAAGTGCAGCTGATCACCCCCATCGCCATTGAGCCGGGTCTGCGCTTCGCGATTCGCGAGGGCGGGCATACGGTCGGCGCAGGCGCTGTTGTCCAGGTCATCCAGGACTGACCACTTAGTAACCTGACAGAAAAGAGGTGTCATTATGGCAGTTAAAGACGCAAGAGCCAGCATTGTGCTTGCTTGCAACGACTGCAAGCAACGCAATTACAACACCAAGAAAAACAAGAAAAACACCCCAGACCGTATTGAGCTGAGCAAATACTGCCGCTTTTGCAAAAAGCATACAGCTCACCGTGAAACGAGGTAAGGGCTATGTCGGAAGATAAAGCCCTGCGCAAACCAGAGAAGAAAAAGGCGACTTTCCTGACAAAAACCGTGGACTTCTTCCGCCGCTTGCCCGGCAAGCTCGTCCAGCCATTTAAAAACATGTGGCGCGAGCTGAAGAACGTCACATGGCCCAGCAGGAAGAGCCTGCTGAACTATACGCTGATCGTGATGGGCTTCATGGTCTTCATGGGCATCGTCATCGGGTTACTGGATATGGGTGCCTCTAAGCTCATCGCCCTGATGGTCGGCTGAGATTGGAGGGTCAAATGTCCGAACAGGAAACCATGTCCGGTGCGAGAGTACCCGCGTGGTATGTGGTGCATACATATTCCGGCTATGAAAACAAGGTGAAGGACAACCTTGAAAAAGCCGCCGAGAACAATCACATGCAGGACCTCATTCAGGAGGTCCAGGTGCCGATGGAAGAGGTCGCTGAGATCAAGAACGGCAAGCGTGTCATCACCATGCATAAAACCTTCCCCGGCTATGTGTTGGTGAAGATGATCATCACCAGCGAAAGTTGGTATGTTGTACGCAATACGCGCGGCGTGACAGGCTTTGTCGGCCCGGAAAGCAAGCCCGTACCCCTGACGGAAGAGGAAGTTGAAAACATGCTCAACAGCCAGCCTCAGGCGGATGCTTGCCGCATCGTGGTCGGCGAGGAAATCCGCATCCTGTCCGGGCCGTTGGAAAACTTTACCGGTGTAGTTGAAGCCATTGATTTGGCAAGAAACAAAATGCAGGTGAAGGTGAAGATGTTCCTTGGCCGTGAAATGCAGGTTGAAATCGACCTGGACCAGGCAGAAAAAGCCTGAGCGGGATAGTTGTCCCGCGCCCCTTGGTGGGAGGCGCGTTCACTGCGCCGCCAATACCACAATATGTAGGAGGTGCCAGTATCAATGGCAAAAAAAATCAACGCGATCATTAAGCTTCAGGTGATGGCGGCGAAGGCAACGCCTGCACCGCCCATCGGTCCGGCGCTTGGCCAGCACGGCGTGAACATCCCCGGCTTCTGCAAGGAGTTCAACGAGCGCACAGCCAAACAGGCAGGGCTGATCATCCCTGTTGTTATTACTGTATATGCAGACCGTTCCTTCACCTTCATTACCAAGACGCCGCCGGTGCCTGTGCTGATCAAAAAGGCGCTGAACATCGAAAGCGGCAGCGACACCCCCAATAAAAAGAAGGTTGCCAAGCTGACCACCGACCAGGTGCGGGCCATCGCACAGGAAAAAATGCCTGACCTCAATGCCGGCAGCATAGAATCCGCCATGCGCATGGTCGCAGGCACAGCCCGCAGCATGGGCGTCACCGTCGAGGAATGATGAAAAGATACGTGGGAGGACTCAGCGCCGTTAATACCACAGGGAGGTTCTTGATATGAAACATGGAAAGAAATATCTGGATTCCAAAAAGTTGATCGAGCCCAATCGGCTCTATGATCCGGAAGAAGCCGTGGCCCTGGTCAAGCAGACCAGCAAAGCTAAGTTCGATGAAACCATCGAGCTGCATGCCCGCCTGGGTGTCGACCCCCGCCATGCCGATCAGCAGGTGCGCGGCACGGTGGTGCTGCCGCACGGCACGGGAAAAACCCAGCGTGTGCTGGTATTTGCCAAGGGTGAAAAGGCCGAGGAAGCCAAAGCAGCCGGCGCTGATTATGTCGGCGAAGCTGAGCTCATCGACAAAATCAGGAATGAAAACTGGTTTGAATTTGATGTTTGTGTAGCCACGCCGGACATGATGGGCCTTGTCGGTCGCATCGGCCGTATCCTGGGCCCCAAGGGGCTGATGCCCAACCCCAAAGCCGGCACCGTCACCAACGACGTTGAAAAGGCCATCAGCGACATCAAAGCCGGTAAGGTTGAATACCGCGTGGACAGAACGTCCATCGCGCACTGTCCCATCGGCAAGGCATCCTTTGGCGAAGAGCAGCTGCTGGATAACCTCAATGCCTTAATGGGCGCCATTGTCCGCGCCAAGCCCAGCGCTGCCAAAGGCGTCTACCTGCGCTCGCTGTACCTTACTTCAACTATGGGTCCGTCCATTCGCCTGAACACGATGCGGTTCTGATACGGACAGCCTGTACGCCAGGAAAACCGGCTGACGGCTACGTTTCAACGCTTTGTGGCTTACGCCTATATCAGCTTTACAAAGCCCCGTTTCGGCGGGGCTTTGTACATGCATGATCGATATGATGTAGAAATCTATTCATTTCCTACGGTTCATTCGGCAGGTGATCCCGAATATTTCGATTGACATCACCCCCTCATTCTTTTATACTTACCCTGTCTCACATGCCGGTGTGGTGGAATGGCAGACGCGACGGACTCAAAATCCGTTGGTAGCGATACCGTGTCGGTTCAAGTCCGACCACCGGCACCAATGAAAAGCAACCGAACCGTTCTCTCATGATTTGAGTTTGCAGTTCGGTTGCTTTTATTGTCAACACACTCAGAATGCGTTAACGATTAGCTATAATGCTTCATTTCGATTGGTTTCCTGTGCAGCAGGCGCATCATCCCCACCATAGGCCCTCAAAAAAACCGCTACGATTTCTTCCCGCAGTCCTTCTGCCCGCTGCAGGCTGGCGCCGTCGCTGAGCAGCGCCGGCCAGGTGAGACATCCCATACCATAGAACATACGTGCGGTAAGCGCAGGAAACGGCACGCATAACCGTCCATCCTTTTGCGCATCCTCCAGCCACTGTATCAATGCTTGATGCGGAGCATACTGCCCGTATACCCGTTGCCCAAAGCAGGTGTCCAGCAGGAAAGTGTTTGTCAGCAGGCGCGAGAGCTTTCTGCGCATGGGATAGTTCACCAGGTACAGTTACGCATCCATAAACCTGAGCAGTTATTCATTGAGTGGCGAGGACGCCGTTACTGCGCGGGTTTGATGGTGTCGCGCTGCGCAACAAACTGAGTTTGTAGCCGGCATATATGTGCTGGTGCGCGGAATTGCTGGAAAGTCAGATATTGAAGCCGTATGATCAAGAGCCGTAGAGCTTTCACGAAAACACCAACTATGATATGATACGCATGTACCAAATGAAGGAGTTAACGCACTGATGGACTGAGGATTGTTGATGACTCCGCACGCCCTGCCTATTTTTGGCTCGGGAGCATGGATACTTTGTCTATAAAGACCTGCTCAATGCTCCCTGCTGGGAGCAGCGTATCCCGGCCAATGAGCTGAAGAAAGACCAACTTCACCGCTGTGCTGGAGATTGACCGTACCTGCCATTGTAACTTAAAGGAGGGACACCATGAAACAAACGCGGCGTATCATTGTACTTATCCTGGCCCTGCTGCTGACCGTTTCGCCCGCGCTGGCGGCGTGCGTGCACAAATGGGTATCTACCGACACCAAGGTGGCTGCCACCTGTACCGATAACGGCCACGAGCTTTTTCTCTGTTCCTTGTGCGGCGCCTCCGATAACCGCATCCTGGCTGCCCTGGGTCATGACCCCGGCGCGTGGAAGGTGAAAACACAGCCCTCCTGCACCGATGAAGGCGTATCCCATCAAACCTGCAACCGCTGCGGCATCGAGCTGGGCAGCAAGCCCATCGCTGCCCTGGGACATGACCCCGGCGCATGGAAGGTGAAAGTGCAGCCCTCCTGCACCGCTGGCGGCGAGTCTCACCAAATCTGCAACCGTTGCGGCATCGAGCTGGGCAGCAAGCCCATCGCTGCTCTGGGGCATGACCCGGGGGCGTGGCAGGTGAAATTAGCCGCTGCCTGTGACATGGCGGGGGTTTCCCATCAGGTGTGCAAGCGCTGTGGAATTGAGACGGCCACCGCCGTTATCCCCGCCCTGTCCCATAGCTGGAGTGCCTGGGCACATGTCCTTAAACCTACCTGTACCCAACCCGGCTATGACGAGCGCTCTTGCAGCCTCTGCGGCCGGGTGGAGCGCGCCAACGTGGCTGCCACCGGACACGCGTGGGGCGCCTGGAGCGTTGGCTTTGCTGCTACCTGTACCCAGCCTGGCTATGAGGAGCGCCTGTGTCCGGCGTGCAGCAGCGTAGAGCATAGAGCTTTGAAAGCCCTGGGGCATGACTGGGGTGGATGGAGCAACATAAAGGTTCCCGCCTGTGAAGTGCCCGGCATTGAAGAACGCGCCTGCAACCGCTGCGGCGTCAAAGAAACCCGGGTATTGCCAGCGTTGAAGCACAACTGGGGCCCTTACATCACCCTCAAGGCTGCTGCCTGCGGCGTCACTGGCCTCAGCGAGCGTGAGTGCAGCATCTGTCACGCCAAACAGCAGATGCAGCTTAAGGCCCTCGCCCACGCCTTTGGCCCCTGGACGACCACCCTTGCCCCCACCTGCACCACCAAGGGCAGCGAGAACCGCACCTGCGCTCTGTGCGGCACTGTGCAAACCCGCACCGTCAAAGCAACCGGTCATAAGAGTGATGGCAACTGGAAGGCCATCCGCGGCGCCACCACCCGACGCAAGGGCGAGCAGGTAACCTACTGCACCGTATGCGGTCAGGTAGCCCGCACCAGCACCTATGTACAAAGCAAGGCCTTCCGCTATGACACCGTCGCCCAGCCCTACGGCCCCATGGCTGGTCAATTGAGCCCCGCACTTGCCGGTTTTACCCAGCGCCTTATTGTGCTCGATCCGGCTGTGGATGGCACCTACCGGTTTCCTCTCATCGCTGAGGAAGATTACCACATTGGCTGGGTCTCCATCACCGTATTGGGCGGCACCCTAACCGTGCAGGTGGACAGGCTTTCAGAGCCCACATGGCTTAAAAACTTAGCTTGGCAGCTGTTCAACAGTCTGGATAGCGTCACCGCCCTCACCTCCACTTCCCAGCCCTTTGGTCAGCCCGTGGCCGCTCCCGGTTCCTTGGCCATCATCGCCCTCCGCGCCGACTGCAACTACTACCGCGGCAACGAGAACAAGCCCTTCAGCGACAGCCTCATCGCCTACGATGGCATTCACAGCTGGGCGCAGGTTGCCGAGCAGATGGTGGCGTTTGCTGCTGATACCAACTCCAAACATTAACGCATCGTCGTGCCGGGTCTTTTGTCTTGCAGCATCGTCGGCTGCTCGGTCAGCGTAGCGCTGCTACGCTTCCCTCATCTGCTCCTCGCTGCAAGCCAAAATCCCTCAGCCCTTTGGATGCATGAATATTTTACGTTGATATGAGAAATAGCCGGAGACCGGGAACGGGGGAGAAACGAATAGAACCGGGAGGAATCCGGGGCATTTTTTCAAAAGTGCCCCGGATTCCTGAAAGAGGCTTTTGTTACAATCCCGAGGACTTTACTCTTTTTTCATCCGCATCTTTTCAGCAATTTTTAGTCCTTCCTCGCTTATCAGGAAGGCATACGTTGTTTCCGGCACCAGAGGCCGTAGCGCTTCCAGCTGGCCTTCTTTCAGCAGCCTGCGTATCCTGGTGGCGCTGATGGGGTCGGTGCCGTTGTCGGTTTTCCTTTTAAGTATGGTCAGTGCAATGCCCTCGCGGGGCAGTTCCTGTGCCATGGCCTGGTTGTACAGGTGAGTGGCGGGGGACAGGGGTTCTTCCCCCACAAACCGGTCAGTAATGTGCAGTTCTCTGGCAATGCGTCCGAATACTTGGGCATCCAGCCGCGCCTGGGCCAGCGTCAGCGCCTCGGACTCCTGTATAAAATAGCTGGGAAACGTTGCCGACGATATTAGGTATGGGCCCGTGGAGTGGTGATACACATGGGGGATGTGCTGCGTGCCTTCTAAGATCAGCCTTTCGCGCACCTGATATGGAAACTCCGACACATCCTCCGACACCATGAACAGGTGCAGCGCATCGCAGGCAGCCGCTGCTGTTTCCGTCAGGTACAGATGCCCCAGCGAGAAAGGGTTGGCGTTCATCACAATGGCGCCCACCTTTTCAGGCGTATGATCCGGCCTGGAAAGGCTCTTTACATAGTCCCGGAAGGCAGTGCGGCGGTTTTCCAGGAATGCTACCTTATCGGTCGCTGCAATCTCATAAAAGCCAAGGGCGGCGATGCTCTGCGCTGCCGTGCGCTTGGTATACACAAACAGATGGTGCTGTCCCCGGGCAAACAGCTCCTCCATCAATCGGGACACCACCACCGCCATCAGCCCCTCGCCCTGATGGGCGCTATCCACCGCCAGGCATCGCAAGGTGTTGCGGTAAAATGACCCGGTCGCTGCTAAATGGTCGTCCTCGTCGTACAGGCCCAGGGTGTAGTCCAGGTTCTTGTCCAGGCTGATGCCCTCCTGTTCAAGCAGGGCGATCACCTCTGCCATGGCCCGTTTATCTGTGCTGTAGATGCGCCTGATGTCCATATGTTTCCTTCCTTACGGCTCGAATTGAACCAGCACTTCTTTCACGATATTGCGGAAATCCACCATAAAGCGGGGCAGGAACAGTTCTTTGGGTAACTCAGGTAACAATGCCACTTTGTTTAACATTACGTTCAACGATATTTTAGCATAGTTTTCTCGGCATTAACAAGTGCTACGGGGTACGGGGCTTGTTCTTTTCATACAGCCGTTGCTATCTGTCCCGTGTTTGCCTGGCAGAAGCCATTTTGTACTCGGAGCACAAAACGTAAGGAAGCTGACACTGCTTCTGCACTTTGATGAAATGCAGAATATAGCAGTACATCGCCACCTCATGATCATGCAAGGGTATGTCGGCAAACTGGCGACGTACCTGCAGGCAGGTGTCGCCTGGATATGATGAATAAAAATTTTACCCTGAAAAACGGCTATCAAATCCTGAGTACAAAGACAAATTTGCAGCAAGTACAAAGAAAATACATCGTTTTCATGGCGCGGAGTGAGTCGAAATGGATATCCGGGACGGCGTTTCTGCGCTGTGCGCCTTGTCTTCTATGGAAAATTTCAGGCAGACGTTGCCGGATGTGCGCATGAAACTAATATATATACATATTCCCTTTTTTGCTGTAGAATCGTGGCAACATCGGCAAGGGGGTTAGGGTATGATTGAGTTTGACCGCAAGCGCAACGTTCTGATGGAATACGAGTACAAATATAGCCTGCAGGATGTCGAGACACCCAGCTTTAACCGGGATATGTTCCCCTATGACGAAATACCTAAGTGCACATTCAACCACCGGTTGACGCCGCTGAACCCGCCGGATGAATATTGGATCACAGACACCACCTTCCGTGACGGGCAGCAGAGTCGGGCGCCTTATACTACCAAGCAGATCGTAGATATCTATAAAATGCTTAACAAGTTGGGTGGCCCTCAGGGCAAGATCCGCCAGAGCGAGTTTTTTCTGTACAGCGCCATCGACAAGGAAGCGGTGCGCAAATGCCAGGAGCTAGGCTTCTGCTACCCGGAGATCACCGGCTGGATACGCGCCACAAAGGAGGATTTCAAGCTGGCTCGGGAGATGGGGCTCAAGGAGTGCGGCATTCTGGTCAGCTGCTCAGACTACCATATTTTCAAGAAACTGAAAAAGACACGCAGGCAGGCAATGGATGGATACTTGGGCATCGTCAAGGACGCACTGAGCGCCGGTATCCTGCCCAGGTGCCACCTTGAGGACATCACTCGTGCCGATTTCTATGGCTATGTGGTACCCTTCGCCACACAGCTGGGGATCCTAATGCAGGAAAGCGGCATGTCCATCAAGGTGCGCGCATGCGATACCATGGGTTATGGCGTATCCTTCCCGGGAGCATCCATGCCACGCAGCGTGCCGGGCATCATTTACGGCTTGCGTGTGTACGGGGGCATCCCATCGGAGTTGCTGGAGTGGCACGGGCATAACGACTTCTACAAGGCTGTCACCAACTCCTCTACTGCCTGGCTGTACGGGGCATCAGGTGTCAACTGCTCGCTGTTTGGCTTGGGCGAGCGTACTGGCAACACGCCGCTTGAAGCGATGGTGATCGAGTATGCCCAGCTTCGCGGCACGCTAGACGGCATGGACACAACTGTAATCCGCGACCTGGCTGACTATTACGAACGGGAGCTGGACTACCACATCCCGGAGAATACACCCTTTGTAGGCAAAAACTTTAATGTGACCCAGGCTGGCATCCACGCTGACGGGCTGCTCAAGGATGAAGAGATCTACAACATCTTTGATACCGGCAAACTGCTCAAGAGCCCGCCGTCCGTCGCAATCTCCAGCAAGTCCGGCTTAGCCGGCATTGCTGTGTGGCTAACCCGCTACCTTGGATCAGAACCGGGCGTCATCGAAAAGAACGATCCGCGTGTAGTGGCGCTGAAAAAATGGGTGGACGCCCAGTATGATAGCGGGCGTGTCACAACCATCAGCCCTGACGAACTGGCTCGGGTCTATCAGACGTTGGAACAGGAGGACAGACATGAATCTTAGCCAGAAGCTGATCCAAGCGCACCTGGTGGCTGGGGAAATGACAGCCGGCCATGAGATCGCCATCCGCATTGATCAGACGCTCACCCAGGATTCCACCGGAACAATGGCTTACCTCCAGTTTGAAGCGATGGGGATAGACCGTGTGCGTACCGAGCGCTCAGTCGCCTATGTGGACCACAACATGCTGCAGGCTGGCTCAGAGAACGCCGATGACCATAGGTATCTGCAAACAGCCGCATATAAATACGGAGCCCTGTATTCCCGTCCAGGCAATGGCATTTGCCACCAGGTGCATCTGGAACGTTTTTCCGTTCCTGGCAAATCGCTGCTGGGCAGCGACAGCCATACCCCCACCTGCGGGGCAGCCGGTATGCTGGCCATCGGCGCGGGCGGGCTGGATGTCGCTGTAGCCATGGCCGGCGGGGCTTACCACCTGGTGATGCCCCGGGTTTGCCGGGTGAATCTGGTAGGTGCGCTGCCTCCCATGGTGGGAGCTAAGGACGTCATCCTTGAGGTTCTGCGCCGGCTGACCGTGAAGGGTGGCGTCGGAATGATCATGGAGTACACAGGCGCAGGCGTAGCCACGCTGTCAGTGCCCGAACGGGCGACCATTGCCAACATGGGCGCGGAGCTTGGCGCTACGACATCGGTGTTCCCCAGCGATGAGGTCACCAGGGCATTCCTCCGGGCACAAGGCCGGGAAGCCGACTGGAGCGAGCAGCGGGCAGACGCAGGCGCCTCCTACAACCAGGAGCTGGTCATCGATCTGTCGGAGCTGGTGCCGCTGGTCGCGCAGCCCCACAGCCCGGACAAAGTGGTGCCCGTCCGCGACATCGTGGGCATTCGGGTAGACCAGGTGGCTATCGGCAGCTGCACCAACTCCTCCTATGCCGACATGATGAAGGTAGCTGCCATCCTCAAGGGCAAGCGCGTGCCTGGACACGTCAGCCTGGTCATCGCGCCGGGGTCCCGGCAGGTGCTGTCGATGTTGGCCGGTAACGGCGCCCTGAAAACAATGGTGGATGCCGGTGCGCGGATACTGGAATCAGCGTGCGGCCCCTGCATCGGCATGGGGCAGGCGCCTGCTACGGACAGCGTATCTCTGCGGACGTTTAATCGTAACTTTCAAGGACGCAGCGGTACGCATTCAGCATCGGTCTACCTGGTCAGCCCGGAAACTGCTGCAGCCTCTGCCATTGCTGGCGTACTGACCGATCCGACGAGCCTGGGCGCATTGCCTGACATACCCGCCCCTGCCGCCTTTAATGCCGATGACAGTATGGTGATTAAGCCCGGTCCGGTGGGCAATGAGGCTAAGGTTGTATTGGGGCCCAACATCCGCCCCTTTCCCAAAGGCAACGCCCTACCGCAGCAGGTAACAGGTGAGGTGCTGATCAAGCTGGGCGACAACATCACCACCGATCATATCATGCCTTCCAATGCCCGGCTCCTGCCCTTCCGCTCCAACATCGAATATTTGGCGGAATACTGCCTGACGCCCTGTGACCCGGACTTTCCCGCGCGGGCGCGCGCAAAGCAGGGCGGTTTCATTGTTGGGGGCATCAACTACGGGCAGGGTTCCAGCCGCGAGCATGCTGCACTGGCCCCACTGCAACTGGGCATCAGGGGGGTACTGGCCAAATCTTTCGCACGCATCCATGCCGCCAACCTGGTCAACAACGGTATCCTGCCGCTGGAGTTTGTCAACCCCGACGACTATGAAACGATCATGCCCGACGACACCATCGAGATGGCGGATGCGCCTCAGCAGGTAAAGGCCGCGGCGGCGGGCCACCTCATCAACATTCATATCAATGGCAAGCCGGTGTCCATGCGCGCCTCCCTTTCGGAACGGGATGCCGCGATCCTGGCGGCTGGCGGCTTGCTTAACCAGATGAATAGCAGGAAAGGGGCGGAAGAATAATGCATGATGTGGTGTTGATCCCGGGAGATGGTATCGGCCCGGAAGTGGCGCAGGCAGCCCGCAGCGTGGTGGATGCCTCGGGCGCTTCCATCCAATGGCACTTGATGGAGGCCGGCGGCGCGCAGATTGAACGGCATGGAGTGCCGCTGCCGCCGGGCGTACTGGAGGCGATTGAGGAATACGGTACTGCGCTGAAGGGTCCCATCACCACACCCATCGGCACAGGGTTCCGCAGCGTTAACGTGGCGCTGCGTCTCGCACTGGATCTGTATGCCAACGTTCGCCCCGCCAGGACTTTCACCAATGTGCCCTCGCGCTACGAGGGGGTGGATCTGGTTGTCGTGCGCGAAAATACTGAAGATGTGTACTGCGGCGTCGAGCACATGGTGGGAAAGGACGCAGCAGAAAGCATCAAGATCTTCACGCGCAAAGGATGCGAACGCATCATCCGCTATGCGTTTGACTATGCCGTGCGAAACGGGCGCGAGAAAGTAACCGCCGTACATAAGGCTAACATCATGAAGTGTACCGACGGCATGTTTCTGGACATCGCCCGGCAGATCGCTTTAGAATACCCGTCCATTGCCTTTGAGGACATCCTGGTGGATGCCCTGTGCATGCGCCTGGTGCAGGTGCCGGAGGCATACGACGTATTGGTGCTGCCCAACCTGTACGGCGACATTGTGTCCGACCTGTGCGCAGGCATCGTAGGCGGGCTGGGCCTTGCCCCCAGCGCTAACATTGGCCTGCGCGGCGCCATCTTCGAGGCTGTCCACGGCAGCGCTCCACAGATCGCCGGCAAAAACATTGCCAACCCCACCGCGCTGATTCTGTCGGCTGCCATGATGCTCCACCACCTGGGCGAGGTTGAGGCTGCAGCGCGGATCGAAAACGCAGTCAGCGCGCTAATTCTGGAGGGAACACAGCTGACAGCTGACTTAGGTGGTACCCTGGGTACCGATGCCTACACGCGGGCAGTGGTCGCCTGCATGGGCGACTGAACCACACAGGGCACGGCTTCGACAGAATATGCACTATATCTCGTAAGGGAGAACGAAAATTATAGCTCGCTGATGTTAAAGGGTGTAATCTGGTAGACAAAGTAGTTCAGCCAGTTCATATACAATAGATTGGCATGAGCGCGCCAGGAGTTCTGGGGCGGCAGGGTATCGTCGTCCCGGGGAAAATAGTTTTTCGGCAGCTCAATGGGCAGCCCGGCGTTTTTATCGCGCAGGTATTCGTTTTTCAGGGTGTCCGGGTCGTATTCCGAGTGCCCGGTGATGAACACCTGCTGGCCCCGCTCGGTCATGAGGGCATAGATGCCGGCCTCCTCAGAGGAGGCAAGGATTTTAATTTCAGGCACCTTCTCAATATCTTCCCTGAGGATGGTGGTATGGCGGGAATGGGGCACCATGAAGATGTCGTCAAAGCCACGGAACAGGATGGGGTTTTTATATTCTACCCGGTGAGGAAATACGCCGAACAGCTTTTTATCGAGAGGGTATTTGTTGATGCCGTAGTGGTAATACAGCGCTGCCTGAGCGCCCCAGCAGATGTGAAAGGTGCTGAACACATGGGTCTTGCTCCATTCCATGATGTCGCACAGCTCCTGCCAGTACTCCACCTCCTCAAAGGGCATATGTTCCACCGGCGCGCCGGTGATGACGAGGCCGTCGAACTTCTCGTGCCGCACTTCGTCAAAGGTTTTGTAGAAGGACAGCAGGTGTTCCTGCGAGGTGTTTTTGGACTTGTGGGTGTTGGTATGCATCAACTCCAGCTCCACCTGCAGGGGCGTGTTGCCCAGCAGGCGGGCCAGCTGGGTTTCTGTCTGTATCTTGGTGGGCATCAGGTTTAAAAGCAAAATGCGCAGCGGGCGGATATCCTGGGTTAGTGCCCGGCGCTCCGTCATGACGAAGATGTTTTCATTTTGCAAAACCTCGGTGGCGGGTAGTTTGTCGGGAATTTTAATGGGCATGGTTCATCCTCTTGCTTTCATGATCATATCCGGATGCTGTCAAGCGCCTGCCGGATGTCTTGGATGATGTCCTCCTGGGCTTCCAGCCCCAGCGACAGGCGCACCAAATCGGAAGAGACGCCGGCTGCGTCGAGTTCCTCATCGGTCATTTGCCGGTGGGTGCTGCTGGCAGGGTGCAGGCAGCAGGTTTTAGCATCGGCTACATGGGTGGCAATGCTGGCCAGGCGCAAGCCCTTCATGAAGGCTTCGGCAGCCTTGCGGCCTCCTTTTACACCAAAGCTCACCACGCCGCAGGCGCCATTGGGCAGATACTTCTGTGCCAATGCATAGCTTGGGTCGCCGGGAAGGCCGGGGTATTTCACCCAGGACACATCCTCCCGGCCGGATAAAAACCCGGCAACCGCCAGTGCGGTTTCGCTGTGGCGCTGCATGCGCAGGTGCAGGCTTTCCAGCCCCAAGTTGAGGATAAACGCGTTTTGAGGGGCCTGGACGGCGCCTAAATCCCGCATCAGCTGGGCGACGGCTTTGGTGATATAGGCGCCCTCCAGGCCAAAACGCTGGGTATAGGTGATGCCATGGTAGCTGTCATCCGGGGTGCACAGGCCCGGGAATTTTTCGGGGTACCGCGTCCAGTCGAAACGGCCGCTGTCCACAATGCAGCCGCCAAGGGCAGCGCCATGGCCGTCCATGTACTTGGTGGTGGAATGGGTAACGATGTCGGCGCCATGCTCAAAGGGCCGGCAGAGAATGGGGGTTGCGAAGGTGTTGTCCACAATCAGCGGCACGCCATGAGCGTGTGCGGCCCGGGCAAAGCGCTCGATATCAAACACAATCAGGGCGGGGTTGGCGATGGTTTCGCCAAAGACTGCCTTGGTATTGGGACGGAAGGCGGCATGCAGCTCCTCCTCGCTGCAGTCCGGCGGCACAAAGGTAAATTCAATGCCCATGCGCTTCATCGTCACTGCGAACAGGTTGTAGGTGCCCCCATAGATGGTGGCGCAGCTGACCACATGGTCCCCACAGGAAGCGATGTTGAAGATGCTGTAAAAGGAGGCTGCCTGCCCCGAAGCTGTCAGCATCGCGGCGCTGCCGCCCTCTAAGCTGG
Organism: Christensenellales bacterium; assembly: GCA_050952845.1. Taxonomy (GTDB): domain Bacteria; phylum Bacillota; class Clostridia; order Christensenellales; family Aristaeellaceae; genus JAGVSV01. Next base: position 1,542,794 of record JBMNLP010000001.1, on the reverse strand, counting down.
CGATTTTGGCGGCGACGTGGTCGCTGGTGGGGTTGGCCAGGCGGGAATAAAAGTAGCCGCTTGCTTCCAGGTCGAACAGCTTGCCCATGGCCTCGCTGGTATCATATTTAAACGTTGTGCTCTGGATGATGGGAAGCTGCCGGGGTTCGCCGTTGCCCGGTTGGTACCCCGCCTGTAGACACCGGGTGTCTAACGCGTAGTTGTTCTCCATGATGTCCTCCTTCAACTTGGCACGTCATCCGCATGAATATTCAATACGGACGAAATAACGATATGAATTATGCCTGAAGAAAGCGAGAGTTGTCAATCATATTAAACATATTAACGAATGAGGCGTGTGAAAAGAACACACAAATTGTAGATGCATTTACTATTTTGAGGCATTTTGCTATACTTGCATTATCATTCTTGCATTAAAGGGGGGTGAGGCAGCGGTGAAACCGAAGCAGGACATTGATCAGCCTGCCCGTGATTCTGCCGCCCCTTCTCTGACCATGCAGGCGCAGTCCATCCTGCTGGACTGTGCAGGCTTTGATCAGGGTGTGGATGCCATCCGCAACAAGCTGTTGTCTGATTCGGTGCGGGAATACTTTTCAGGCTTGTTGGAGAACCATGGCATACAGACTGGAGAAGCTGTACGCCGTGCCGAGTTGGATAAGGACTTTGGCCGCCAAATCCTTAAGGGGGAGCGAGTGGGTCGGCGGGATTATTATGTCCAGCTGGCTTTCGGCATCGGCCTGACGGTGGAAGAGACACAAAGCATGCTGAGTTTTCTGGGCATTGGTCCGCTGTATGCCTTGCGCAAGCGCGATGCTGCCGTGATGTACGCCCTGGAGAAAGGGTATTCGCTGATGGACGCACAGCTGCTGCTGGACCAGCATGACCTGACCCCTCTGGGCGACGCGGAGGATGCCTGGACCGATTTTGCCCGGGGCGAGGACAATCCTCTTCGAACCGCGGACATGGAGCAAAAGCTCAAACAGGTGCGTGATTTCGAGACGCTGACCGAGGAAATGAATGACAGCACGACCCGGGAAAGCGTCAACACCTACTTTGGCAGGCTGTTGGAAGCGCGTGGTCTGGGGCGCCGCCAGGTGATTGACCTGGCGGGCCTCGGCGACAAGGCGAATCTGATTTTTCAGCTGCTCAACGGCACCCGTACCGCCCGCAACCGTGATCTATATATCCGCCTGGCGCTGGCTATGCGGCTGAGCCTGGACGAAACCCAAAGCCTGCTCAAGTTTTTGAAAAAAGGCATCCTCTACCCGCTGAAGATACGGGATGCCGCGCTGGTATACGCCATCAGCCATGGCTATGACATCGAGGGTACCCAGCAGCTGCTTTCGGAAAACGATTTGGAATTGTTATAATCTTATACCAACTCCAAACATTAACGCATCGTCGTGCCGGGTCTTTTGGTTTGCAGCTTCGTCGGCTGCTCGGTCAGCGTAGCGCTGCTACGCTTCCCTCGTCTGCTCCTCGCTGCAAGCCAAAATCCCTCGCCCCTTTGGATGCATTAATGTTTTACGTTGGTATAAAGTTTCTTGTTCGTGTCTTTGGCATCCGAGCCGTTTCCAGGATAGGAAAACGCTACTACATGCCCCTCCTTGCCGTCCATGCGGTTAGGAAGCTGGAATCTGGGTTCATCCTCCAAAGCCGAAATCATATAACGAAAACCGCCCAGCAGGAACGAGGGGGTACCTGATGTTCCCTGCTCGCCCGGATCGTTTGTGACGGCATCGCGGGGAACATTGTCTAAAGATACAAGAATATGCTCGTTCTGCGCCTCGCCTGGCACCACCAGCCTTGCGCCCGTCAGAGCGCTTTCATATCGCTATTTGTTGAACATTTCCGTATAAGGAATCCTCAGCGCGTAGCCGTCAGGGTTGGACATCCCGCACAGCAGGTCGCCGCCGTTCCAGTTGACCTCCCCGATATGACCAAGGTAGCGCATGTGTACATCATTTTCATCATAAAGCGCCGTCAGCTGCTCATCAGTCATCAGGATGTCGGCTTTCAACGTTTGCAGGTCAAGGGCGAGCAGATAGGCAGAATCCATGTGGTATACCAGCAGCCGCGCTCCGTCGGCGGATACGCCGAGGGGAAGTATGTTTGGGGCTTCGGCAATCAGCTTGCCCAGCTCATCCACAACCGCATCGCGCTCGGCGCAGCACATTGCGGGCGGCATAAGGTTCTCAATCAAAAGCGCCTGCGCGGTATCGTCGCCTTCGGCAAACGTCCACATTACGCTATTCATCGCGTATTGCGGGCTGTATGTCACGCCCACACCTGTCTGTTCGCTGAAAAACAGCATTTGGGGGATGCCCGTGCCCATGTTGAAGCCCCCTGCCCCAACGCGCCCAAGCTCCCGTCCGTCCGCGCCATAATGCACAAAGAAAGCATCGCGCACAAGCGCCTTTTCCCCCTCGACCTGCGGCTGCTCGGCGCGGACAACGTGCTCGATCAGCCACACGCTGCCATCCGAAAGCAGGCACATCGAGAAAGGGGCAATCATGCTCCCCTTTGCAGGTTCAAGCGGAAAGGCTTCCCCCTGAATGGTTTCGGGCTTGAGCAGCCACGTTGCGCTCGTGTCCCTGCTGCGGTAAAGAACGCTGCCATCCGGGCCCATGCACGCGGCTGAAGCGTCTATATACAGCGTTTCCCCCGTGCGCGTGTCCACGCGCGCATAGCCGGGCATCGCAGCGGAGTAAAGCAGCATGTAGTCGCCGCCCGTCCCCATCAGTTGGGGCCAAGTGCGCCAGCCGGCGCGCATCACCACCGACGCTGCGCCGCCGTTTTTCTCAATGAGCGCCGCGCGCTTGGCCTCGTCCTGTACCGTCCTTAGAAACACACCGTGCGCCAGCAGTTCCAGATAGGGATCCTCCGCAAAGTACAGCGCGCAGGATGCCCCGGAAGCCTTGTCCAGCACGCGCAGTTTCAGCTCGCGCTCCGGCAGGGTCTGGCTGGGCTGCACTGCCCCCAGCAGGAAGCGCGCGCCGTCCGTGCTGACAGCAAGCACTTTTTCGTTCTTCCCGCCCACGCTCAGCCACGCGGGTGCGTTGGCATAGGTAGAGCAGGCAGTGCAAAACGCCATGAGGACGACCAGTAGCAGCAAAGAATACCGGTTTTTCATGGAAATCCCCTCCTTTGTTACCCTGATCGGCATACCGCTGGCATATTCTTGAACGCTTTTGTCATTGCTTTTCAGCACAAGATTTGAGCTGATCATCCTTTTCAGGAGATCTTTGACAAAATAGGATTCATTGTAAGCAATCGCAAGATCGTCTGACGGCTGCATCAAGGTCTCGCCGAGGTATATCATTCGAAATCCTTCAAGATGGTCGGCATGGTCGAAGTTCCGTGTCATCTCGGGAATCGCATAACAGTCCAGAAACGCCTGAACATCCCCGGCGATCAGCGCTTCCGCGACTGCCTTGGCGCATTCCTCCGCCGTATCGAAGCCGCGCGCAGTGACGCGGTCGCCGGGCTACGGCGCTTCTTCGCCTGCCGGCGTGGGCGCGGCGCTGTCGGGATCGATGTTCAGGGACTTTGGCGGCATGGACAGCGGAGCGTTGCTTACGCGTATAAAGTCAAGTGTTTGCCCATCTGCTTCCAGCGTGAGCGCGTCCGCCGTCACTTGGTAGTTCAATACCGTCTCAGCACCCGCTTCACCAATCCACATCAAGCGAAGCCGCCCGCCGCCTGCCTCAAAGATGGCATGATCCGACTGCATGTAATCGCCCACCACCATATGATAGCCATCCTCGCCGAATTGGTAAAAAGTACTCCTTTCATTGCTGACGATTTTCTTCCATGTGCCGGTGAGCGCGGGATCTGCCTGCGTGTCGGGCTGCATGGGCATCGCCTTCACCGCGATGTCGGCGTTCAACAAGGCAGCGGCGTTTAGCCACAGCGCCGGGCGTATGAGATGTTCATATGACACATATTCGCCTGAATAGCTGATGGAACCATTATCATAGACATAGACAAAGCAGCATCGGGTTTCCTCATTGCCCGGTGTGCGAAGCACCCAGCATAGCTCCGTCGCTTTATTCACCATCGTGCGCTCGTTTTTCCAGAAGGCAGCGTATTCATCCAGCGATGGCAGCGCGATCGCCCATTTCTCTTCACGAAAATGCAGTTGGGGCAGTGCTTTCACAAGCGTGTCATATTCCGCTTTTGTTAGCCGTTTCTCCAGAGGGTAGCCGTGGATTTCGTATGACTCACCGAGCGCAGCGTAGGTGGGGGCTGTCAAGCGGTATCCCAGGGCTGTATATTCGCTGTTCGAGCCAAAATAGAAATATCGCTCCGCTTCCTCGCGGCTGAGCACAAACACATCGTCCAGCGTGTCGTTCCCACCGGAAACGTTTACCTGCTTCTTTTGGTCCGAGAAAAAATAGACGCCGTAATTTCCGGGTGTGGATATTTTGGTGCGCACGATGTGCGAGCGTTGCTCCGGCGTGAAGACGGCGGAGCAAAACTCGCCGTTCAGCCATGCCCGCAGGTCACTTGTCTCCCATGTCACAGGTTCTTTCGCATCATGATAGGGGCGATAAGTCAGCGCATATTGCGAAATCAGCAGGATGCGGTCATCGGCCGAAGTCACGCCGTCCTGTACGTCCAGAACCAGCCATTGAACTGGTTCTCTACCGTTGCTTTCGTCACCATCCTGCTCATAACTGCCAAACACAACCGTATCGCCCTCTTCAATGCGCAATGCCGCACCCTCCGCATCAGCGGCGGTTTCCTTAGGCGCGAACGGTGCCTCGTTGAGAAAGAGCAAGCCCACGCTGCCGTCAATGTCCGACGTATAAACCAACGTGCGCTCATCCGGCAGAACCCAGCCCGCCCATGGCGATTCCTCAATCGAATCGGTTTCTTCATCGTTTCTGTTTATTATATTCACGATATTGCGCACACGACTCAGTTCTGTCATATTGGGCTGGCCGTACATCCCTGTCAACGCAGCCTTGATATCTTCGAATGCCTTCGCGCTACCCAAATCGCGGCCAGGGATACAGCCGATGCAAATCAGCACGCCATTCATAGAACAATAGAAGAGATCAACTGACAACCCGGCGAACGAAGCGCCGTTCACATAGAATGTTGATATGTTGCCGTCGATATAAGCGATTCCTTCGGGTACGCCTTCCACTGCCATCGCTTCCTCGAGGGTCAAATCCCATGTGATGCCGTTGCGGAAGGTGAAGACATATTCGTCAGCGGCTTCTTTTGCCAACATAGGCACGGGCATCAGACAGAGCGCGAGCTGCGCACAGAGTAGCATGGAAATGAGTTTCTTCATGGGGAATCCTCCTTTTCGTAATACCGATTAGCGTTCCGGCGTCCAAGCCCCCCAGTCCCGTTTATTTTTCTGGCACCATTGATGCGATAGAGAGCCTTCCAGGGCGTGCACCACCGCATCGTAGGGGAGAAAAGCCAATGCGGTTTCAGCGCCGGGAATATACACCAGCCGGAGGCCATCACAATCATAAATGGCACCTGCCTCTATTTCCGACATGCATGCTGGAAAGGCGATGGACTGAATGCCTTTACGCTCATCAAATGCACGCGATCTGATCCGCTTCACAGGACAGCCGCCCAGTTCGGCGGGCACTGTCACCTCCTCGCCATTTCCCGGATACCGCATCAGAACGGCCTCGCCCTCCGCGTCGTTTTCTTAGTTTCACGATGAATTTCCACCCTGTTTACATGGTTAGGGGTGACTGGTTTCAGGCTCTAAAACCTGTGTGTTGCCATCTGTCAGGATGATGCCTGGGTTATTCCTAACTAATTTCATCACGCCATCTTCAAGCCCCGCGCAATACACCGTAATGGGCTGATCCTGCCGAAGCAGTGGGCTTAAATCGGTCACCTTAGTGTGGCTGACATCCACCTCTTTCAAGTTAGGCAGACCGGATAGGACAGCGATATCCTGCACATCGCAGTAAGCCAGGGACAGGGTTTCCAGTCTGGTCAGGTCTTTCAGCGGCGAAAGGTCGGTCACCTGGGTCTGGCTGATATCAAGCGCCTGCAGGGACAGGAGGCGGCTGATAGGCCACAGGTCGCGGACAGGGTTTTGGCAGATATCCAGTGCCGTCAGGGACACCATGTCCTTCAGCGGCAGCAGGTTGCCTACAAAGTTGTTCGCAAGGTTCAGCCTGCTCAGCTTCATGCCTGCAAGAGGGGAGAGGTCGGCGATGTACTGGCTGGTCAGCTCCAGCGTGCGCAGGTAGTACATGTTGGGTATTTCTTTTAGGGTGCTGATGTCCCCTCGCCCGTCAATCCATATGCCGGAGCCGGTGGTGTAGCGGACGTTGTCCCTGTCCAGATGGGTTTTAATGAACCCATCGACAACGTCAGGGTGCAGAATATAGGTGCCGTAGATGCGAAGGTCGTCAATGCGGCTGTTGATTTCGTAGCGGTAAATGGGCCCCTCTCCCGCTTTGTTCAGGATATTGCGTACCGCTAAGTTCAGGTATTCGCTTTCAAAGGACACAGGTTCGTATAATTCCTCCTGGGTAAAAGGACGGTTGATAAGAGCAGGCGTATCCAATATGGAGGTCACCCCCTGCTCGAAGCCTTGCCGCTTTCCCAGGGTGAACCCGCTGATGAGCGTGCCTGCCAACAGCAGCGCCAGACCTCCCGCCCACAGCGTTTTACGGGTCATACCCCGGCGCACCCACAGGATGCGACGTTTTAACTGGGCAGCCGTGCGGAAGCGCTGGTCACGGTCCTTGCGGATGCACTTTTCAATGATGGGCACCAGCGCCCTGTAAGGGTAAGCTGTTTTCAGCAACAGCCTGTCGGGCTTGCCTGTAGCCAGGAACAGCATCACCATGCCCAGCGCGTAGATATCCACGCGGTTGTCGCTCTGCTCGCTGCCAAACTGTTCGGGCGCCATGTAGGGTTTGGTGCCGATCACCTGGGTGTCGGTGTCGGCATCCTCCCGGAAGGTGCGGGCAATGCCGAAGTCAATCAGCCGGATATCCTGCCCGATGGTGCGGATGATGTTTTCGGGTTTGATGTCCCGGTGGATAACTGCCGGGCTTTGTCCATGCAGGTAGGTTAGTACATCGCACAAGGCTAACGCCACATCGGTCAGGCTTTCAAAGCTCATGGGGCCATGCTTGCGCACGAATGTGTACAAGTCCTCGCCTTCAAAACATTCGCGCGCCAGATACCCGCGCCCCCGGTGTTCCCAGGTGCCCAGTAACCTAGGGATGGCAGGGTGGTGGAGCCTTTGCAGGATGCCCTTTTCGGCCTGGATGTCATCGGCTTTTCCTTCTTCGGTTACCCGCAGCACAGCGCGCTGACCGTCCGATATGCGGGTAACAAAGTACACCTCACGCCCAGCCTGCTGCTTGACAAGGCAGTCAAAGACATACTGTTCCTTGATGTCCGGAGGGATGTCCGCACCGGTCACCCACTCCCTGAGCGTCTGATGATAGTAGTCCAGAAAGCCAGATGATTTGGACAAACGATATCCCCTCCTCCTTTCTTGGTCAGGATGGCGTGCGGTATGGATTGCCCCGCATGCTGTTGCCCCTCGTTATGGCTCAATGAACAGCACATTATCCTGAACGGAAAAGCGCATCGGGCTTTCCGGAAGCTCCGGGCAGTTGAAAATAAAGCAGGCCATGTCCTCGGTCATCCATGCCAACTGTGCGGCATACGTATTCCCTTCCAGGGTCAACACGGCTTTTTCTCCAATTGCGCCGATTGCATCCGCGGTCTTGTCAAAATCCAGCGAGGATTCAAATGTAAAAGCAACCATGGGCATGGCGTATTGCTTGGTATCGCGCATGTTGCTGAGCCTTAGCCCGCTGCCTGCCCGGAAAATGGAGCCGCTGTTGTGGGCGGTATCGCCAATGCGCGTGTGCACAATCACATTGTCGTCCTGCTGCTTGAACTGCTTCACATTCACAGGTGTCAGCGTCATCGTGCTGCCGTCTTCCGCCGTGAGGGTGGCAGTGACAGCGGCGGGTTGTTCGGCCTGACCATCTGTTCCATCCGCAGTGCTTCCATGTTCACCGGGCGTAGAATTCTGCTCCTCAAGGGATATGCTGTCGGGAATGCGGATTTCCGCCTGCTCATCCGGATTGTTGTAGGCGTAGACATAGATGCGGTCGGGCTGTTGGTCTGTTTCAAAGGAGAACTCGGTTTTTTCCGTGCCTACTGAGGCGTTGGCATACTCGTATATTTCTTCACCGCAGACAATGCGCATCTGGACAGGCATGATCATTTTCCCGTCGCGGATAAACAGCGTGCCGCCCATGCCTGTGATGGTCACCATTGTTTTCCCTTCCTCATCCTTCCCAACGCTCAGCAAGGTCAGTTGATAGACTTCGTCTTCCACTGTGAGGGAAACTGTGTTGCCCGCTGCTGTGTCTAACGCTGGAGGCTCGGTGGCAGGGGATTCTGTGGCAGGCAGGTTTAACTCATCGAGCATGTCGAGCAACGTGCGGTCTCCCATTGCAGCCTTGACTCTCTCCAGCCCTTCCTGCGCATCTTCAAGCTTCAGGTCAGCAGCCTGCTGATAAAGCCTGAGCGCTTCTGAAAGGTCCTTTTCCACCCCACGCCCCTCTTCATACAAACTGGCCATTTTGGTGATAGCGGCTTCAAAGCCGTTTTCCATTGCCAGGTTATACCATTTAGCGGCTTCTGCCTCATCCTGCTCCACTCCTATCCCGTTTTCGTAGTACAAGCCAACATTGTATTGGGCAGCCGGAAGCTCTAAGTCGGCAGCTTGTTTGAACCAGCGAAAGGCTTCTTCATAGTCTAACCCGATGCCCTGCTCTTTTTCATACAGCAGGGCAATGCTGTTCATGGCGCTGCTGTTGTCTTTCTCGGCAGCCAACAAATACCATTCCAGCGCCTTGTGATCGTCCGGATCAAAGCCGATACCTTCTTCATACATTGAACCGATATAATAGAAGGCGGAGCTGTCGCCCTGGGCAGCGGCCAGCTTGTACAGCCGCAATGCCTCCGCTATGTCCTGTTCCACGCCTTCTCCCAGCTGATAGCTGTTTCCCAGGTTGGCCTGGGCGATGGCCAAGCCCTGGTCGGCAGCCAGCTTATGCCAGTAGAAGGCCTGGTCGTAGTCCTGTGGCACGCCATATCCGTTGTAGTAGTGCATTCCCAGGTTGTTCTGCGCCTGGGCGTATCCCTGTTCTGCAGCAAGCCGTGCCCAGCGGACGCATTCCGCAGGGTCTTCTTCCACACCGTAACCCATTTGATACAGGTAGCTTACATTGTTCTGGGCAATGGCATCTCCCTGGTTGGCGGCATACAGGGCATAAGCAAAGGCTGTCTCATAGTTCCCCTGGTTGAACAATTCGACTGAACGGACATTGATGTCATCAAGGCTCATGCCCGCGAGTTCGTCCGGATGAACGCTGCCGGCGGCCTGCGCAGCCGATACAAGGCTGATGAGCATCATGACCAATGCCATGAGCAGAGAGAGTGTTGACTTTCTGGATTTCATAACGATTCCTCCTTTTGGTTTCGGATGTACATCCTGTGTTGGGTATATCATATCAGAGAATTGAAAAAATGCGCGTGCAAATTGCACAGTTGAAAAATATTTTGAAAAATATTTTCGACTGTGCAATTTGCACGCTTTTTTTGAAAGCAGCTAGTTTATGATGGAGGCATTCAAAGTGTGAACCGCGAAAGAAGGAGGAAAAATCATGAGAAGCACAGGAATATCCCCCATGACCTTGTTCGTCCCCCTGCTGATCCTGGGCAGCATTATACGAAAAAAATCCAAGAAAGCCGGCGCCGTTTATGATATCATATGGTCGGTTGGTATTCTGTTGTGGAGTGTCAGCGTCATGCAGGATGGCGGTACCATCGTGTTGTTTGGCAGCATTGAACTGCCGCCCATGGTTTTCATCGGCATCATGGTGCTGGTTATTCTGAGTGAAATCGGCACCCTCATTAAAATCTCAAAGGAGGCACCGCTGGAGGCAGAGGCGGAGAAAAAGCGGCTGGAGGAGCAGCAGCAGGAGATTGCCCGCATGGAAGCCAGCGCTGAAATGCTGACCACGTCCCGCACGCTGTATATTGTCCACCGGCAGGGAATCATCGGCTCGGCCAATAAAATACAGCTCACCCTCAACGGACGGGAGCTGCCTGCGCTTGCCAATGGCGATATCGTGCGCGCTAAACTGACCTTTTTGCACAACAGGTTGACAGCCGTATGCAGCGGCGTGCTCCAAAAGGAAATTGAGTTTGACGCGTCTCCTTCCGGCAACATGCGCATCGACGTGCTGCTAAAGACCGGTAAGGGCATCATGCTAAAGGAAAACCCGAGCATACACTATCGCGAAATCCCGCCCGGCAAAAAACGCGTACGCCCGGTCAACATCGGTTTGGTGTTGTGGAGCATCAGCAATTTTTGGTGTTATCTGCTGGGAATTGTGCCGCTTACCAAAACCCTGCGCGCTACCAGGCATCCCTTTGATGACATTGCACAGCTGCGGCTTGCCAGCGCAAAAAAGTGGAACCTGTGGATGACCGGAGTTTTGATGATCATTGCGCTTGCTGTCATCCTGCCCCGTGTTCTTTAGTCCGTTATAGTAAAAGACTGGCTTGACGATCCAAATTATCTGCTTGAAGCATCGAAAAGGAGGACACCACCATGACGCGTATCCAAAGAACCATCGCCCTGCTGCTGATCCTGCTGCTTGTTCTGCCCTTGACAGGAGCTCTCGCACAGGATCCCCCCTGGGACGAAGACCGGCTCAATACCTACCTGATGACCCTTGCTGAGGGAAGCAAGGACCCCTGGCAAAAAGCCATCTACCAGGCGGGCGTCGATAACCTGAGCCTGAATGACGATGTGCTCACCTTCTTCCTGCGGGGCTTTGCGCCCAACGTCAAATCCCTGCCTAAGCAGAAGGAAGATCTGCAGGGCTGGCTGACCGGCTTCTTTGCCAATGTTAGCGAATATAACCTGGAGGCTTCCCTGACGCTGAAGGAAGGCGAGTTTACCAAGAACAGCGTGAACAAACTGAGAAACACCGTTAAAAACGCAGCAGCCAAAGCCAAGCAGGCATTTGGCCAGAAGGCGGTCAAAACAGCGCTGCTTGATCTGTTGTTCCCCGTGCCCTACAAGGATGCCGCAGCCTTCAAAAAAGGATCTGTCAGCCCCGCCTTTTACCAATGGATGGGCTGGATGGGCATGGAGGAAGGCAACGAGCAGGCTTACATGGCCTTGTTTTATGCCCAAACCGGCCGGCAGCTCAACCTCAACAAAGGTCCCCACGCGCTGGAGTTCAGCGTGAAAGCAACCGTCCCAACCCGTGTTTTAATCGATGGCGAACAGGCAGCCATGAACGATTTGTCCAAGATCGCCATGGCTAACGCCATGGAGAGCGATGAGCTGAAAAGCTATTATTTTCAGGGGCTGCTCAAGGCAGCCGGCACCCTGCGCAAGAGCGCCAGGGAAAAACTGGTGTTTTCCGTGAATGTGGATGATCTGGCGCTGGGCAACGCAGGGCAGGACTATGCCGCCTTTCTGCAGGCGTTCACGCTGACAGACACGTTTGACCTGCTGGTCAGCGCGGTACGGAAACTGCCCGATTACCCGGCGCTGGACTATCCCAAAAACGGACGCATCTCCGGCAACACCTCCGGCACCAAAATTATCATCAGGGTGCCCAAGGACAACTATGCACGTTATATTCAAATCCGCGGTGCTTACGATGACAGGCTGCTGGTCGATTTGTTCATCCGCCCCGGCGGCTCCGCGACTGTGCGCGCCCCTAAGGGGATGTGCTATCTGCTGATCGCCATGGGCACCACCTGGTATGGCGAGGAGGCGCTGTTTGGTGAGGACAGCATCCTGTCCAGAACCGATGACATCGACATCAAATCCTCCAAATACTACCATACCCTCACTCTGGGAGGCGTTAAAGCCGAAGACGCAAACCTGAGCAGCTGGGGCGCCAGCGAGGATATGTTTAGGAAGAAATGAAAGGAGCAATTTATAAGAGGAGGTGAAATACCATGATCAGACGCCTGTTGCCATTTTTCCTTGCATTGTTTTCCCTGCTGCCATGCGCCCGGTCGGAAGTGATTCAGCCGTCCGTTTCTCCGTATAAGCTGGAGCCTGTGGAGTGGCTGGATAAGGATGCAGACTATACCATAATCAGCAACAAGACCCCCATCATCGCCGATCCCCTGATGCTGGCGCTGATGGGTGATGAAGACGATCATATTGGCCTCAGCGCGAATATGGAACAAATCGTCGTCAGCGGCGAATCGCTGCTGGAACAGGGCTTTCATGTGCTGTCGGTCGCTCCGGACGGGCAGCGCTTCCTGTGCAGTGAAGGAAGCAGATTGTATCTGCTGATGGGCAACACCCTGCGCGCTGTGGCGTTAAACCTGTCACGATGCGTTGCCACGCAACGGGAAGGCATGCAGCAGTCCATCTTTTATGCAAACAAGCAGCCTACTCAAATAGTGGGCAGCGAAGGCTTCCGCTGGTCGCCGGATGGAAAGTATCTCTTCGTTCTGAATGGCATGGTGTCCGTTCGCTTGGGATCTATCCCGCTGATGCTGATTGATGCGGAGAAAGGCGAAATGTTCTCTATCAGAGCGTATCAGAGAGACGGGTATCAACATGCTACAGCGATGCAGGGCGTGTTCAGCCCGGACAGCCAATACCTGTACTACACGGAGCTGGTGGGCTGGGCTGTCAGGCTGTGCCGGTATGACCTGGCTCGTGCAACCCATGAACTGCTGATAGACACCCATCAGGGGCTGGTGGCTTTTCCCGGCCTGGGGATGAACGCACAGGGAGAAATTGTTTCTCTCATGGGGTGGCAGAATACCATGCTTCTGACGACCTTCAAGGAAGGTTCAACCGGATGGAGTTTCCGCCAGGAGGCGCTGCCCTCGCCGTTTTCTGTCAATTTCATGCACTTCCATGCGTCCGGCTCAGGCAGCCTGATAGATATGATGTCACTTCGACAAAAGCCGGTTCTCAATCTGTCCATAGGAGGGCGGCGCTACCGGCTGGAAGTGAAGCCGGATGACAAGCAGCAGACGATTCTGTTCAGTTTGAAAGCTCCCTTTGAAACCATGAAGGAAATTGAAGCTAATAGAGAAGAATGGGAATGGGATAAGACGGAGGCAGGAATATATGCGGTGATGATGCCCAGCGGCAGCCGGTATCTGTTGATGACAGGGCTTAATAAAAAAGACGCGATCACCAGCTATTGGCTGATGGATGTTCAGACAGGGGAAACAGTGTCTATCCAGGTGCCTGAGGAAATGGAGACGCCCCGTTCCTCCTGTAGACGAGGCAATGACTGGTATCAGCCCGGCATCACCTTCCTTACCGATGATCTGTTGCTTGTGCCAGGTGCAGAAAATCAAACGCAACTCTACCGGCTGGTATGTGAAAATCCCTTTAAATAAAAGGAGGATCAATATCATGAAAAGAATTTTGACATTGTTGCTTTGCAGCCTGCTCATGCTAAGTGCCTGTACCGCCAGTGCTGCCAGCCCACAGGATGTCTTTGCCCGCGGCCACGGGCTCCAGTGGGCGCTGACCCTGACTCCGGACGCGGACGTGTTGTTAGCCCTGCTGCAGGACGATACGCCGCTGTCCAATGAACTTCCGGAGGTGTTGCTGCGTTCAGAGGATACACAAGCCGCGTCAGAGGCAGTCAAAACCCTTGCAGGCGGCATCGCTGATCTTCGCCTTGGCGGATCCTTTGTACCCTGGTCTCTTTCATTATCCCTGGGTACCGATCGGGCGGAACTGGCTTCAGCCAGCTTATGGGCGGATGCCAAAACCGGGGGCAACGGCTTTACCACCGACTTGCTTGACTACCTGTTCTTCCTGCCCCAGGACAAAGTGAAGCCTGTACTGGACCAGGCAGATCTTCTCCTTCCTATGAACATTCCCGGCCTGATCAGCCCCTATCTGATGCTGCTCAGGGATGAGGTGGACAAGCTGCTGCATGGAAAAGCTGTGGAAATGGGGAACTACCCCATTGGAGAACTGGGTAGCTTTGATATCAAAGCCAGCCTGACCATCACCACCCATGATGTCGCCCAGCTGCTCAAGCCTCTGCTGGCTGCTTTTGAAAACGACTTTGCCCTGCAGACAGCCATCAGCCAAATCATGTACATGTCCAGGCTGTTTCAGGATAAACCTGTGGCACGAGGCTCTGTTAACGCCGAAATAGGCAGAAGCCTGAAGGACTTCATTGCCCAAACCCTGTCCCAGGAAGCGGAAGACCTGCTGGAGCTTTCCGCTTATGGCCGGGAAGGACAGGACAGCCTGTGCTATGTGATAGATACTGCCAGGGTGCAGAAGGAGGTGGCTTTATTCTTAGCTGTCCTGCCTGGCGAGAAGCAGGGTGGTTTGATTTTAACAGCAGGCGACGGTTACAGGCTTGACGGGGCCGGCACGCCCCATGGGGTGGACTGGGAAAAGGTGCGCAAACAGGCCATGGAAGGCCCCGGCCAGACAGCGGAGTCAATGGGAGAAAGCGTCCACCTTGCCCTGCAATATGCAGTGCCGGAAGACGAGCCGCTTGCCCTGTCCCTTTGGGCATATTCCGCCGGTATGCCTCTGTTTGGAATCACAGCAGGATATAACGCGCAATCAACCGAGCTTTACCAAGTGGAAATAACAGCCCAGCTATCGGTTTTCAGCAAGGAACCAGCGCTTTCCTTTGCTCTCACCCTTCAGGAAACGAACACCCTGCCTGCCTTGCCGGATACACAAAACTGGCCGGTGCTGTCGCTGCTTGATGATCTGGAAAACAAGGTGGATATCGGCAATCTGTCCAACCTGTTGCTGCAGCGCTTTTCCCTGGCTTTTCCGGATACTGCAAAGAAGCTGATCAAAGCAGCTCAGCTGTTTGATGATTAATTACTTAAACAATGAAGGAGGTCATCATCCAATGAAACGTATCATGCTGTTTCTACTTGTCCTGTTTGTCATGATGGCAGAAGTAACTGTGCTATCCGAATCCGCAACTGTTCCTGAGACTGAGCTTACATCGGAAATGACTGTGACGAGTGCCGCCATCGTTGACGGTGCCATGGAGCTGGCTTATGGGGCAAAGGGGAAACAATTCGTCAAAAGAAGCATCCCCTCGCTTTCATTGCCCTTAACGGTCAGCAATATTCCGGAAGGCATCGCTGCCCTTGCCATCACCATGATTGATCCAGACGGGGGCGATTGGGTGCATTGGCTTGTTGTCAACATACCTGTAAACGATACAGCTTGTGAAATCCCTGAAAACGCAAGCATCGACTGGCCGGAAGAAATCATACAGGGCATTAATGATTTTGGCACGGTCGGATATGGCGGGCCAACGCCGCCATCCGGCGTGCATCACTATGTCATCACGGTCTATGCGCTGCCTGAAATGCTTGATCTTGAAGTTGGCTTCAAGCTGTCGGAAATGCAGGAGCTGTTGACAGAAAAGGCGTTGGCTGAAGCAACGGTGACTGGAACATATGCGAGATAAGAATCAATCAAGAGAAAAGGAGAAATACCATGAAAAAGACAACCTGTTTCCTCATCAGCCTGTTGCTGATCCTGTCGCTGCCGTTGGCTTTTGCCCTTGAGACAGGCGGCAATGTCCTGAAAGACTTTGTGGGCGAATGGGAGGGGCAAAGCGGCAACATTCACCTGACCTTCATTGTCAACGAAGATGGCAGCGGCCAATACACCTTTGAACAATCAGATTATCGTGAAAGCTACCCGGTGCGCCTGAGTGTGGACGATAACACCTTCGCTGTAGATATCCCTGCAAACAACGCGTTATCCATCACGACATGCGAGGGAGCCTGGCTGTATGAAGACGAGGTGCTGACGCTGGACGTGGTTACTACTTTTGCGAACGGGAGGCAATTTAGTTACAGTATTCCCTGCCTGCGGGTGAACAAGGACGGCGCAGCAGTTGCTCCAGACGGCTTAGAAGTCCAGTTGGGAAAATGCTCGGAAACGGACAAGCAATTTATCTGGCCAGGCAACATCACCTGGGATTCGACCAGGGATGATGTGGCTGCACTGTTAGGAGAAGACGTTGAACAGATTGAGATTTCTGAGGATGTTACAGGCTTATCTAATATGAAGTACATTCAACAGGAGCAGAGCGAGATGCCGATCCTATACGCTTTCCGAAACGAAGAATTGATTTGCATTATTCAAGCTTTTTCATTGGAAAGCAACAGCGGGGAATCTTTTGATGAACTCTGCGCTGCGCTGTCCGGCATGTACGGAGAAGCAAACCTGACGGATTTCAGCCGGATTTCCTCATGTTTAATCATGTTCGGCGTTTCGCCTGAAATCCTGAGCGAACAGGAAACCGCCCCTTGGAGTGCATGGATGCTGCCCGATCAAAACACACTGGTATTCGCAATTGATTATCAGGGAGTCGGTGTCATGTATTTCAATACGGCCCGCCTTCAGGCGCAGTAAGCGGCATCACGCCTGCCGGGTAGGTTCAGAAACAAACAGCGCGTTTTCTTACCCAATGCGCAGGGATGTAAGAAGCTCAACATGCTGGCAGGATATTTACGGAACGCTGTTCTGCGACTAATACTAAAATCCATGTCGCCTAAAGCAACATGGATTTTAGTATAAAAGTTTGTTCCTATGCAGTGCCATGGAACCGAGAGGAAGTCCACCATGAAAGCATATCGTCCTATTCATTTCACGCTCCTGCCCACGATGGCGTGTCAGGCGTCCTGCACTTATTGCTTTGCAAAAAAGACGGGCGAAACCATGACGGCGGCAGTGATCGACAAGACAATCGGCTTCATAAAGCGGATTGCGCCGAAGGCGCAGGATATCCGCATTGCTTTCCATGGCGGCGAGCCTTTGCTTGCTGGAAAAAGCTTTTATAAGTATATCCTTCCGCGTTTGCGCAAGGCTTTCGGTCTGCGGGCGCACCTTGGCATACAGTCCAACCTCTGGGCGTTGGATGAAGAGATGATGGCCCTGATCCGGAAATACCGCATCGCTGTTGGCACCAGTATGGATGGTTGCAGGGAGATGTGCGACGCCCAACGTGGAACCGGGTATTTTGACAGAACCAGGGCTGCCGAAAAAGCGCTTCATGAAAACGGAATCGGCGTGGGTGAGATCTGTACCTTCGCTGCCGGAAACACAGACAAGGCGGCAGCGGTCTTCTTACAGGCAGCTTTTCCTTACAGCATTCACGGCGCGGTTCCTTCTTATGGAACACCCGCGGGCGAAGGAACCGTTGACGTAAACGGCATGAAGCAGCTTCTGCTTGACAGCTATGAGGCATATAAGCAGGAACCCTCCCATTGCAGAATCAACACGATCGATATCATGGCAAGGGGCTGTTTTGAAGGCAAGGGGTATACCTGCACCTTTTCCGACTGTCTCGGCGATTATGCCGCCATTGCGCCGGACGGAAGTGTTTACTCCTGCCAGCGCTTCTGTGGCTATCCGGAGTTCTGTCTCGGCAATGTAATGGAGGAGCTGACGGAGGAGCAGGTTCTCAAAAGCCCAGCCTATCTGTTCCTGCGTAAAAAACAGGATGGCACAAAGGCTGCCTGCGGTAGTTGCGCTCACTATGGGTACTGCATGGGCGGATGCCTTTATAACAGCCTCACAGCAGGAAGCGATAAGGATCCCTACTGTGAAGCATATCGGGCTGTTTTTGACCGCATCGGCGTGGATATGGCGCTGGAAATGGGGGGCTTGATGCTGAAAGAGAATATTGATACTCCCGTATTGGCCATGGCCGGAGATAAGCCGCATCCCTTTGATGCGAAAATCAGCCGGAAGGCCATGCTGTTCGCCATTGCGCACGGCAAATCGGACGCCGGAGGTTGTCAGGCTTCTTCTCTCCGCAATCCGTATCCGGAAAATGATCTCAACAAGCTGTATCTGCACCTGACCTTTGACTGCCCTCTGCACTGTGCACACTGTTATGCTGACGGCGGCCAGCGAAAGATGAAGGAGCTCTCTCCCGCCGATTTTGCAGATATGATACAGGAAGCCGCGAACCAGTGCTTCCGCAGCGTCGTCTTGACCGGCGGAGAACCGCTTGTCTATGTTGGATTTGACGATTTGCTGTCCCTGTTGGAAGTGGTAGATAAAAAGGGAACCAAACTGATCCTGCGCTCATCATTTGCCTTTCTCGTTCCGGAGAGCCGCATGAAACAGATATGTACCCTCTTTGATGAAATTATCGTCAGCATGGATGGGGATAGAAGTACTCATGACGCGCGCCGTGGCTCGGGCAGATACGATCTGACAGTTTCCAGCCTGGAACAGGCGGTTCGGTTCGGCTTTTCGGAAAAGCTCGGACTTTGCTGTACACTATCCCAAAAGGAAAATGAAGGCGCTCCGGGCGATTCTGTCCGAGCGCAGGCGGAGAGGCTGGGGATTCGTAAGCTGCGGTTCCGTCCTGTTTTGCCTCTGGGGCGAGGCGCAGGAGCAAAGCAGGAAAGTTGGCATCTCTGCTCCGAGGAGATCGATTTTGGTGACAATTTCCGTCCGCGCTTTTCCTGCGGCCTCGGGCAGAATCTCTATGTGGAGCCGAACGGAGATGCATATCCCTGCTATGCCTGGTGCGAGCCGGATAAAAAACTTGGAAATCTTGCTGAAATGAGCCTGGGAGAGCTTTTAGATACCGGACAGCTGTATGAATACTGTGGGCATACTGTGGATACCAACGAAAAATGCCGTAACTGTGAGGTACGCTATCTCTGCGGTGGCATCTGTAAGGCCTGGGCAGAGGATCAACACAATCCTGACAGCGGCGATTTCGATTGCACAGCGCGAAAGGAATTCTTTACGCATATGGCAGCATTCATTCACCAGGATATACAGGGCGTAAAGCCCTGAGCTTCATAAAAACACGTAATCACATGGGGAGGTATGCGCATGGCAGGCCAATGGAAAAAATGGAAGAATACAAGGGAACAAAAAAGTATTGAAAAGAAAAGGGATAAGGAACTCCTTGCCGTTGAGAAAACGAACAAGCCCGTGAAGCTGAAAAAGATAGCCATGCAAAGCAAGTTTGACACGGTGCAGGTGGCGGCTATACGCCGTTTGCAAAAACTCGGCGCACAGGCTCAGATTCTTTATCTTGCTCAAAAAGGTGCGACGCCCATATTGCGCTGTGAGGCGTCCTGCCGTTTGGAGGATCGTGCGGTAGCTTCGGAGTTCGTTTCGCAGGACATCTGCGCTGCTTTCTCTGATGAGGGGATGACGAAAGCTTACAGCTGGCAGGAATGGCTTGCTGCCGTACGCGGCGCGGAGACAGCGTTGGCTGCATATCGTGCGGGTGCGGACAAGAACTGGCACAAATTCGAGCTTCCCAAGGCGCTGGCGGCTGCACATCACGATGCGCTTCGTCAGCTGATCATTGAGGAGGAGGACAATTGCCTTGAGGCAGATCGCCTGATTAAAGCGTTTACCGGCACGCGCGAGGACTGGCGTGAGATTGCGGAAAAAGCGCATCATCAGGGAACGGTCATGCAGGCAGTCAGGCATCTTTCTGCCGAAGACGAGGACGTGCTGCTGCAGCTGGCAGAGGCAGACGATACTTCTGCCGCGCGGCGTCTTGTGGAGATCAATCCGTCCAAGTATATGGAACGTTTTGTTGTCAACCTCGATCTGTCTGCACTTGAAAAAGCCATCCGTGAAAATAAAGTGTCTCAGAAAGCGTTTGAAAAACTTGCGTTTCACTACCCGATCTGTGAAAAAGGAATATTCCACAAAGAAATCAAAGGGAACAGCGTTGCCAACGCGGCGCTGGACAATCTCACGGACTAGGAGGTGCTGGCCCATCTTTTGCTGAATAAAAAAGTTGATTACGATATTAGTCAAGATCATGACTACCAGAACTGGGTTATCCGGCTTATAGATAAGCTCCGGGATCGGCCCGATGTGCTAACAGAATATATCCTTCAGACTCGTAAAAACGAAATCAGGCCTGCCCTGGAGCGGGCGCTGGAGTATGTGACGGACGGCGAGCAGCTTTTTCGAATCGCGGCGTCAGCATCATATTTACCTGTGTCGTGGGGCGCCATGAAGCGTCTTACGCTGGATGTTATGCCCCGGCTTGAACAAGAGGCGAAGGATATGAGCGTGAGCCAATATGCCGGGGCGCAGTGGAGACGATTGCGCATCGCTTCCGCGGACGATGGAGAGCTTTTGATGATCATCCAATGGCTTTTGCAATACTCATCGGATCGGCGTGACGAGCTGCTGGAAATGTCTGTGACACGGCTGGAAAGCCAGGAAGCCATGCTCAGCGCGATTCGTATACTGCTTCCGAGCAACCTTAGCCTTTGTCGTTTGCTCTTGCCCCGGATTACGGATAGCGAGGGGCTGATGGAACTTTATCTTTCCGAGAAACTGTGGTGGGATGCGTGCCGACGGCTGCGGGAACTGATCAGCGGCTCGCCGTTGGAGGATCAATTTGTGGCGGAGGCAACGAAACAGCAAAAGTTCTCGCATCTCTCGGTTTACTTTGACATCAGTGAGGAGAAGGCAATCTGGAAGTATGGCGGAGAAGTTTATATCCGGCGTCTTATGGAGCAGCTGAACAACACCAGGGAACGGGACAAGGCAAGAGAGATTGTTTCACAGCTGGCGTCGATCTACCGGAGCATTCCGGAGAGCAAGCCCATTCTGAGCCCTATACAGGGGAAACGCTATCATAAGCATGTTGATCAGACCGGCTATTACTGTGTCACTGAAATAAGCCACACTGAAGACTTTGTTGTGGATTTGGAGCGAAAATAACAGGTGGCGCCAGGAGAATGCAACCGGATTGTGATAAAAATAGACACACAACATGATCATTTCAGAAATTCGCTCCTGTCATAGCTTGCGAAGCGCATCGCCGTCTTCCGCCGGCCTGACGGGTGCTTCAATAGGATATACCTTCAGGCACCATCAACTGCGCCAGGCCACCCGGCAGCGGATGCGGGATCATGGCCGGTGCTGAAACAAACCGGATGTGCAACCGTGTATGCACGGCTTACGCATGAAGATAATGATGTAAAAAATGGTTAAAATTTTGCCAAAATACCAAAAGGATTTTTAGGAAATACGTCGAACTCTATATATAGGCCAAGGAACGGCCAAGAATGTGTATGGAGTGATGGACGATGAGCCGACCACCATTAAGCCACTTGCATGGATACTTGAACAGTGTCACGGACAAACGACAGGCAAAGAAAGTGATCCACAAACTGGGGGACCTATTGTTCATAGCAGTGGTAGCGACGATCGCGAATGCAGGCTGCTGGGAAGAAGTATCGGATTTTGCCAGGACCAGACTTGAATGGCTGCGCAAGTACATTGAACTTCCAGGAGGTGCCCCATCTCATGACACATTTGAACGAGTGTTCAAGTGGATCGATGGGAAGCAATTCGAACGCTGCTTTATTCTTTGGATGCGCGAGATATGTAAGGAAAAGGGATTTCGTGTCATAGCGATCAATGGGAAAACGATGCGCGGGAGCCGTGACAGGGCATTGGACAAAACTCCTTTGCACATTGTCAGCGCCTGGACGAGTGAAAACAACATGGTACTGGGTCAGGTAAAGACGGAAGAGAAAAGCAATGAGATCACAGCGATTCCCCTTCTACTGGAGCTTCTGGATGTCAAAGGAGCGGTCGTAACGATCGATGCCATGGGAACTCAGAAAGATATCGCCACAAAGATTTGTGAGAGAGGAGCGGACTATATCCTCAGCGTCAAGAAAAATCAATTAACCATGTATGAGGACATTGAAACGCTTGCGCAGGAGGAAAGTAAAAACAACTACAATGATATCAAGCATGAGCATTACAAGACGCTGGACAAGGGCCATGGTCGAATCGAAGTGAGGGAATATTGGCTATTTCCAGAAGTTAGCTGGGCAAGTTGGGCTGCGGAATGGAAAAACCTTGGCGCGATCGGCGTGGTGAAGCGTCGCATCACCAAGGGCGATATAGTAACCGAGGAGATGGCGTACTATATCACGAGTTTGAAGAGCAACGTACAGCAATTTGCTACAGGAGTTCGTTCGCACTGGGGAGTGGAAAGCATGCATTGGTCTCTGGATGTGGTATTGAATGAAGACAAGCGCACAGTACGCAAAGACAATGGCGCTCAAAACCTGGCAGTTCTGAAACGAATGGCGCTGAACATCATCCGTGCTGATAATACATTTGAGAAAGCAAGCGGCCCCCGGAAACGTTTCCGGGCTTGCCTTGACAATAGTTATCTGGAAACTGTCCTTAGCAACATGTAAGGAATGAAGTGTGGAAATGTGGAGCGATGTGCTTGGGATAGGGATTCATGCGTAAGCCGTGCCGTGTATGTATTCTGCCTTGACGATGGTGGCGCTGCCGGGTATCATCATAGAGAGGGATGTTTGAGAATTGGTGACTGCGTTGTGTGATTGTTGCGGGGCGCAAGTCGCAGGATGATGGCGGCATTGAGGAGATCATGATGAAAAAAGTAATCCATGCAGCCGGCAAGGACAAGTTGGCGCTTGGGAACAACCGGCGTTGGGGTGCGGGATGATCATCGGCATCGACATGGGCGGCACCAACATCGATGGTGTGCTCATCCATGATGGCGCCCTGCTGAAAACTGTCAAGCACCAGGTGGACCGGACAGACAGCGCACAGTGTGCCTGGCGCTGCCTGTTCGAGCTGTTGGAGGGCGTCGACAAACGCCTGATCAGCCGGGTGCACCTGTCCACCACCGTATGCACCAACGCCATTGTAGAGGGTACCACGGCTGAAACAGCGGTGGTGCTGCAAGCCGGGCCAGGCATGAGATGGCTGTTTGACCGCATGGGGGACCATGTGCATCATGTATCCGGTAGCGTGGACCACCGTGGCATCCTGGTTGCTGAAGAAGATCGGGAGGAGCTGCGCCGTGTCCGGGACACCTTAAGGCAGCATCCTGTGGGTGCCATGGCGGTTGTCGGCAAGTTTTCAACCAGAAACCCCGGGTTTGAACGCCGTGCCAGGGATTTTTTCGTGGAGGTTTGCCCACACATTACCATGGGCCACAGCCTGTCGGGCAAGCTCAATTTCCCCCGGCGGGTGCAAACCGCTTATCTGAATGCCGCGGTATCTGCCACCTTTGCCGCCTTTGCCGGCAGCGTCAAACAAGCCCTTGCGCAGGAAGGCATTGCGACGCCTGTCCATGTTCTGAAAGCCGATGGTGGCACGGTCAGTTTGGACGGAGCGTTGGAAAAGCCGGTGGAAACCATTCTGTCGGGCCCTGCAGCCAGCTTCATGGGCATGGCTGCGCTGTGCCCGCAGGATCAATCCGATCGCGTGCTGCTGGACATCGGCGGCACCACCACGGACATCTTTTTCCTGATGGGCGGAGATGCTGTGTTTGAACCCGAAGGCATCGAAATCGATGGCCGCAAAACCCTGGTGCGCGCTGTGTTCAGCCGATCCATTGGCGTGGGCGGAGACAGCCATGTGCGCTTTGAAAACAATGCGTTGAAAATCGGCCCCCGGCGCCTGGGCAGCGCCATTGCCTTTGGCGGACAGCACCTGACCTCTACGGATGCTTTGGTTTATCTTGGCGCTATGAAAGGCCGGAAGGTTGTAGAAAGCCGCATGGCGCTGGAAAACATGGCGGAGGAAAGGGGAATGGCGCCATACCGGTTGGCGGAGGATATTGTTGCTCAGGCTTGCGGCATCATCCGGGACGCTGTGCAAGCCATCCTGAAAAAACTGAACAACAGCCCTGTCTATACTATCCGGGAGTTGCTGGCGGACAGGGCCATTCGCCCCCGGGCAGTCTCCCTGATTGGCGGACCTGCCCGGGCGTTCGCGCCTTATATTGAACGTACACTGGGCCTTCCTGTGGCGTATCCGGAGGGGTTCGAGGTTGCCAACGCCATTGGCGCGGCGCTGGCCAGGCCCACCTTAGAGGTTAGCTTGCACGCCGACACCGCCAGGGGGTTGCTGATGGTGCCCGAGATGGAGGTATACGAGAAAATCGGCAGGGATTTCGACTTGAGCAAGGCCAAGGCACAGGCGCTGAATTTGGCCATGCAGGCCGGACAAACCCTGGGATTTTCCCCGGATCAGGCTGAAGTGGAGATTGTCGAAGCCAGCAGCTTCAACATGATAGACGGTTTCCATAGCGCGGGCAAGAACATCCGCGTCCGTGCCCAGATCAAGCCTGGGTTGCTCAGGAGGCTGGTATGAAAGCAAAAAGCAGCTTAGGTCTCATCCTGTTCCCAGCCTTTGACTGGGCTATTTCGCCTACTCACCCCGAGCGGGAGGAGCGCCTGCTCTATACCCGGGACCAGATCATGGAAGAAGGCCTCGCCGATGTCGATGGCATCCACTTTTTCAACCCTGCCGTTGCCGTCGATGCTGACATCAATCGTGTGCACTTCTGCTGGCCGGATGCTGCATCTGTGGTGCCACGGTCCCACCGCATTGCGGCGGGCGGCGTGATGCGGGCTTTCGATGCTGTGCTGGGTGGGGAGACGGACAAGGCTTTTGCGTTGGTACGCCCGCCCGGGCACCATGCCCAGCGCGTGGTATACGGCGACCGTGGCTTTTGCATTGTCAACATTGAGGCGGTGGGCCTGGAGTATGCCAGACAGCGGTATGGCTTGAAACGCGTCGCCATCGTGGACACCGACTGCCACCATGGCGACGGCACGCAGGACATCTACTGGAACGATCCGAACACCCTGTTCATCTCCTTCCATCAGGATGGGCGCACTCTGTACCCGGGCACCGGCTTCATGGAAGAATTGGGAGGGCCCGCCGCGTATGGGCATACCATCAACATACCGCTGCCGCCGGGCACCGGTGATGCCGGCTTTCAATATGTGCTGGAGCAGGCTGTTATGCCCATCCTGGCTGAGTTTAAGCCCGATCTGATCATCAACTCCGCCGGCCAGGACAATCACTATACCGATCCGCTTACCAACATGAGCTTTTCCGCCCAGGGCTATGCGCGGCTGAACCAGACTCTTAATCCTGACATTGCTGTTCTGGAAGGCGGCTATGCCATTCAGGGTGCCCTGCCCTATGTCAACACCGGCATCATCCTGGCCATGGCAGGGCTCGATTATACCGGTGTGGTGGAGCCCGATTACCGGGCGGCTAACATGCAGCAGAGCAGCCGGGTGATGGAAGCGGTCAAGCGCGCTGCGGAGTCGGCGTACACCCTATGGCGCAACCGGGAAACCTTGGCGCGGGAAGCGTTCAAACATCCTACGGAAGCTGTTCGCCGCCGCCAGGTGTATTATGATACCATCGGCATCATGGAAACCCAGGAGCAATGCTTTAAAATCTGCCCGGATTGTACTGGCGTGGACTACATCCTCTCCCGGAATGACCGCGGCGCTAGTCTGCTGGGCATTACCATTCCACGCAGCGCCTGTTCTGCCTGCCGGAAGGAAGGCTATCAGCTGTTGGATGATCGTCGTATCAGTCCCAGGCAGCGTTTCCTGCAGGACCGCGCTACAGACGCTTGGTTGACAAAGAAAATTTGACTTTCAGCAGGTAATTTCATATAATATAGCTGAGTTATTAATATTCTCAACCACATGAAAATGAAGCGGGTGATTGGTATTAACTTAGATTTTTTGATCCAGTACCGGGAACTGGACGGTTTGGAAATGTTGCTCCGTATGTTTTTCTCCATGCTGATCGGTGGCTTGATTGGTGTCGAACGCGAATCCAAAAATCGACCGGCAGGCTTGCGCACGCACGTGCTGGTGTGCCTGGGGGCGGCGGCAGTGGCGCTGACCGAATGCCTGCTGCCTTCGGGCGTGCTGGCATTACCGGATGGCAGCGGCATCAGCTTTACCCTGGGTAGGATGAGCGCACAGGTCATCAGCGGCATCGGCTTCCTGGGAGCCGGCACCATCTTTGTGGCGCAGCGGAAAATATCCGGTTTGACTACGGCAGCCAGCCTGTGGAACGTTGCCTGCCTGGGCTTGCTGATTGGCTTCGGGTTTTATTGGACTGGTTTGCTGCTGTGCGCTGCGGTGTTGTCGGTGTTGGCTTTTTTGCAGAAGGTGATCAAGGTCAATGCCCTGAAGTACCTGGAAATACGTTTCGTATCTCGCCATGAGACGCTGGCTTTTGTCGACAGTTATTTCAAACAAAATGGCATCAAGGTGCTGGATGTCGACTTCCGTGCCGAATCACTGGGCGAAGGCGGACCTGATCAACAGAACGAGTATACCAACATCTATACGCTGCACCTGCCCAGCAGCGTGTTGTTTTCCGATGTGGTGATCAGCCTGTCCGATTATCCGGACATCAGCTTGGTACGCACCAGAAATCTATAGGAATTTTACGTTTTCGGCTGGCAAGTACAGGGTGTTGCCGCCAATGAACTCCCGTAAGATAGACAACGGGGGTATTTCGTTTAGCACGGATTCTGGCGCCGGCAACAGGTAGTTGAGGATCTTCAGCAGCCTGTCGCAGGTGATGAACTGCGGGCTGCTGCGGGGCACTTTGCGCAGCATATCGAAGGATATTAGCTTCAGTACAGGCAGTTCGTAGTGCAGCGCAGAATTGAATACGGTGTCAGCCTGCTCCTGGAAAGGGAACACCCATTTTTCTTCGCCGCGGCGTACGCTGCCCCACATGGCAAGGGTTTTTTCGGTGGGTGTGTTCCTGAACTGTTGGTCCCGAACCAGGCGCCGTAGCAGCCTGGCGTCGGTGGTGCGGATGCGGTTGTGATCGTCCAGGTTCAGGCAGGTCAGTTCGCTGATGTATATGCGGTACAGCATTCGCTGGTCAAAGCTTTCATGCAAATGCGGATTCAGCCCGTGTATGCCTTCGATGATCAGCGGCTGGCTGGGGGATATGCGTAGGATATGGGGGATGGACGAGCGCTTTTTCAGCGTAAAATCAAATCGCGGCATCGCGGTTTCAGCGCCGGACAACAGGCTTTTGATGCAGGTTTTGAAATGCGGCAGGTCGAGCGCGCTAAGGGCTTCCAAGTCGGGCTGTCCGTCTTCTTCCAGCGGCAGGGAATCCCTGTCACGATAAAAATCGTCCAGGGAAATGATCTCAGGGCGCAGGCCGTTGACGCGCAGATGGATGGACAGGCGGTTGGCGAAGGTGGTTTTTCCGCTCGACGAAGGCCCTGCAATGAATATCACCCGTGCATCAGCCCGGATGATGTCGTCAGCGATGTCCGAGATGGACTTATCATGCAGCGCCTCGTTGACGCGGATAAAGTCCCGCAGGCCACCGTCGGCAACCAGGTCGTTCAGATCGGCTGCATTAACGCAGTTGAGCACCTTGCACCAATAGGTGGATTGGGCGAAAGTTGCCATGTGCTTGGGAAGGCTTGTGTATTTGGCGGGTATCAGGGGATTGTTTCGGTCTGGCAGCAACAGTACGCAGCCTGGCGGGCGCGAATGGAGCGCGAACACGGGTACAAATCCTGTGGAAGGCAGCATGGCGCCGTAGAAATATTCAGCCATGCCACCGGCGGTGTACACGTCAAAATGGTCATATGGCCTGTATTGCAGCAGGCGGGATTTGTCGTGCTTGCCTTTGGCTTCGAAATACTCTATGGCTTTTGTGCGCGACCAGCGCTGTTTTTCAAATGGTAGATCCTGCTCGACAATGGCTCGCATCTCAGCTTCGATCATTGCAGCGTCGTCAGGCATCATTCTCTGACCGATGAGCTCGAAGTATACACCCTGGCCGATGGAATGCTCAATACGCACAGACAGATCAGAGAAGCATCGTTCCGCAGCCAGGAGCAACACGAACCGGAGCGAGCGCTCGTATATGCGTCGGCCTTCTTCGTCGCCATAGTCAACTGTGCGCATGTCGATATCGTGTGATATCGTATCGGTCAGCTCCAGCACCGTGCCGCCTGACGACGCGCCAAGCGCTGTATTAAGCCTGGCAGTGTCGAGCTGGCTGATCAGCTCTTGCACGGTCATGGGATGGGGAAATTCGTCTGCATAGCCGTTGAGGGTGACTTTCATATCCGCTGTTTCTCCTTTAGTTGACGTACCTTTTGCGCCCACTGCAGGTGTTTGGTGCGCACATAAGCAGGATTTTGTTCGTTGGATAGCGTCTGGTTGCGCAGCGCAACGCGCCGTCCCTTTTCATCGGTGGAAAATGAGGTTTCAACCAGTACCAGCCCATGCAGTGGGCAATCGGCGAGCGCCAGCCAAGTGGTGCCGGAGCGCTGCGGCACATGGCCTTCGGTGATTGTGATCTTCTGCCCACACACAGGGCAGGCTGCTTCCATGGCGCGCTTGCTGGCTAGATAGGCGGCTTCGTTCCGGATGGTATATGCTGTCTGCTTGCAGGACTCGGTAGACTTTGCTTTGCCAAGTTCCTTCGGTGTTGCAGCGTATTCGCGGATATTGGATATATCCGGTATCCTTTGAAACACCAGCGCGGCATAGTAAGCATCGTCTACGGCGTTGTGGAACAGGTGGTCGTTGGTGGGGAGAATGCCATAGCGCGCCATCGATGCAGCCAGCCCGCGCTTGACAAGGTTTCCACCGCCCTCCTGTGCGACAAAAAGCCGCTGCAGGTCATACACCGGCGGCATGGCGATATCAGGCGCGAAAAAATTCAGGTTTTGCTGCCATACCGATACATCGTCGTTACCCCAGGTCATCAGCAGTGCATCCTCTCCGCACCAGGCCAAAAAGGTATCCACCGCCTCCCGGAACCCTGGTGCGCCCGTTAAGTCATCTTGGTTAATGCCCGTGATGCGCCTGATGCGCGGGTGCAGCTTTATGTAATGCTGCGGCGCGATATATCGGCAGAAGGAGCCCACCAGGCGCCTTTTTTCATCTAACTTCACAGCGCCTATCTGCAGCATTTCAAACATCAATCTGCCGCCCACCTTCAGGTAGGCTGATTGCTTGCGGGACAGCGGCTGGTTCCATTCAAAGTCCATGACGATGTAATGCACAATATCTCCTTAACAAATGTATTGTTGTGCGGCGCTGTGCCCGGCCAATGCGCCTGTGGCGAATGCAATGTGCAGGTTAAACCCGCCCGTCAACGCGTCCACATCCAACAGTTCACCGGCAAAGTACAAGCCGTCTACCCGGCGGGATACCATGGTGGAAGGGTTGACATCCTTCACGTTGACACCGCCACGGGTGACCACAGCCTCGCTGAGGGGTCTGAAGCCTGACAGCCTGAGCGGGATGCGTTTCATGCCGCTGACAAGGGCTTCGCGCTCCTGTCTGGTCAGCTGACTGCATTGTTTGCCTCCATCCATGCCACACAATGCCAGGAACTCCACTGCCAGACGCATCGGCATAAACTGCGGCAGGATGGTGCTCAGCTGTTTTCTGCCGTTTTCATCCAGCGTCCTCTGCAGACGTGCTGACAGCTGTCCGCTGTCGACGGCAGGCTTCAGGTCAATAAAAGCATCCACTTGGCGGAGGTCGGTGCCAGACAGCAGGCTCGATAGCGTCAGCATGAGCGGTCCTGAAAAACCAAAATGGGTGAATAACATTTCGCCCATATCAGTATACAATTCCTTGTTGCCAAGCTGTGCTGTTAATCGGACATTGGTTAGCGACAAACCTTGCAGCCGCCTAGGCCATTCATCGGTGCTTTCAAAGGGAACGAGGGAAGGGACGGTGGGTACCATGCTGTGACCAAGCTGTTCAGCCATCCGATGCCCATCACCTGTTGATCCCGTCGACGGGTAGCTGAGCCCGCCTGTTGCCAGCACGATCCGGTCAGCAGGCAGGACAACGCCATCTTTCAGGCGCACGCCTGTGACGTGACTGCCGGTTACAACGAGGCGATCCACCTGCGTATTTAGGCGAATAGCTGCCCTGGTGATACCTTTTGTCAGCGCCTTGGTTACATCGGAAGCCTTGTCGCTGACCGGGAACACGCGCTGTCCACGCTCTACTTTGGTGGGGCAGCCCAGTCGGTTCAGCAGCGCCATCAGCCTATCCGGCGGCAGGAAATCCAGCGCTGAGTATAAAAACCTGGGATTGCGGGGCACCCGGTGTAAAAAGGCGTCTCGGTCGCAGGCGTTGGTTACATTACAACGGCCTTTACCGGTGATATATAATTTCTTTCCTAACTTCTCATTTTTTTCAAGCAGCGTCACATCGGCTCCAGCTTCCAGTGCGTACAGCGCCGCCATCATGCCGCCTGCGCCCCCGCCAACTACAACAACGCGGGGATTACTCTTTTCCAGCATAGATGCGGTATGTGTCCCATACTTCTTCCATATCGCGGAAGTTGGCGCTCAACGTCTGCTGGTTGCGCACCCCCAGCGTTGCGATCAGCGCGTTGAGCAGCGACAGCGGCGCCGCCAATGAATCGGCAAATGATACCATGCCTGTCTGTGCGTCCAGGCACAGGTCGGATGCTTCATGCAGCGGGCTGAGGGCGCCGTCGGTGATTCCGATCACGCGCACTCCGCGCGAACGGGCAAAGCGCATGGACTCAATGGTGCGGGAGGAATAGCGGGGAAAGCTGATCGCTACCATGGTATCCTCCGGCTTGATGCGGGCAATGAATTCGAATACATCGCTGCCCGTGCTGCCGATGGTGCGCACATCATCGAATATAAAGTGAAGATAATGGCCGAAAAACTGGGCCAGTGGCGCTGCCGAGCGCAGTCCCAGCACGTAGATGGTTT
Source organism: Christensenellales bacterium (assembly GCA_050952845.1). Classification (GTDB taxonomy): domain Bacteria; phylum Bacillota; class Clostridia; order Christensenellales; family Aristaeellaceae; genus JAGVSV01. Next base: position 1,512,162 of record JBMNLP010000001.1, on the reverse strand, counting down.
TTGCGCGTGATATTTCATCCACCACCTGCCGGAACACGTCGCGGTTAAGTTGACCAATGGTGGCTTTGATGTTGTCGATATCGGTTTTCAGCACGGTGTCCAGCAACTCGTCCTCGCTGATATCGGCAGCCATGGCAAAACGCTGCGATGTGGTCAGCCGGTGACGGACAATTTCCTGCAGCGCTTTCTGCATCTGCGGATAACCTTCATACCCCAACGCTACTGCAAAACGGACCACCGTGCTCTCGCTGACGCCGGCAATTTCGCCCATTTTCTGCGCTGTCATGTACACCGCTTTGTCGTAGTGCGTTTCAATCAACTGTGCTATTTTTCTATGGCTTTTGCTCAACCGCTTTTGACTGCGGCTGAGACGGCTGATAATTTCCTGCGTTTTGATCATCCTGCCCTCTCAACGTTAATGCCGCTTCATTATAGCGGCAGGCTGGCGGGATTGCAAGGAAAGTCAACAATAGCCACGGCTTAGCTATGCGTTTTTGCGTATGGTGTCGGCTCCAGGCGGGTTTTGCGGCAGCGGGTTGACCTTTTCTTCAGGCATATCTGTTGTTGGTGGCGGCGCAGATGTCTGCTGACTGTCTGAAGTTTTGTTTGATTCGCTTTTGCGGCGAATATGCTTGAACAACGCGATGGCGGACGCTGTAATTGGCACGCCGATGATCATGCCGGGAATGCCCATGACACTGCCGAAGAAGATCACTGAGAACATGACCAGCAGCGGGTGCAACCCAACGGTCTCGGATATGATGCGCGGTGAAATCAGGTTGATCTCGATGGCTTGAACAGCCATGATGAGCAGCACGACCGATATGGCCTTGACGAGGGGATCGGGGCCCATTAAAGCGATCAGCACGGGTAGCAGGCCACCCAGCCATGGGCCGAAGTAGGGAACCAGGTCGAACAAGCCGGCGGCGATGCCGATGGTCAACGTGTTGGACAATCCCAATGCTAAACATCCAAAGCCAGTCATGAGGGCGACAAGCAGCGACACCAATAGGCGCCCCTTTACATAGCCATTGAGTACGCGGCGCACATCGATCCACAGCTCACGCAGCGTGTTGAGCCGTGCCGGCGGCAGCAGGTCGCCCAGGTCACGCAGAATGATCTCCTTGTCCTTGACTAAATAAAACGTAATGATGGGCGTCAGCAGGATATCCAGCAGGCTGCCGATCGACGACACAGCGGTTGTTAAAGCGGCGGACAATAGGTCCGCTATGCGCTTGCTGAAATCGCCTATCTGGGCAGAGGGCGGCTGGCCTATGCTCTGTAGCCAGCCGGTGATGCTGTCCAGCTCGTCCTTATACTTGGCAGCTAAAAAGTTGATACCCCGGGGGAGTTGTTGAACCAGCTGCAGGGCATCCCGCACGATGGAAGGTACAAAAACCAGGAAGAAAACCACAAGTATCAGCAGCATTGCCAGCGCTGTGACCAGTGCCGTGGTCCAGCGCTTACAGCCCAGGTTGTCCAGCTTTGTGGCTGTCGGGTTGACAAGGAACGCAAAAACCACGCCATAGAAGAAAGGCTGCAGTGTCGATATCAGGCTTTCTCTGACGTAATACAGCAGCGCGATGGCAACGATAACGCCCAGCGTGCCCAGCACCACACGCTTGTGCTTACCCAGCAGGTTTTCCATCACATGCTCCTTTTCCGGCAACAGCCTGTCTGCCGGCTATATGCTGATATCATACAGCAAGCCCAGATCCCACAACAAGGAGCTGGTCAGGTATTTGTCGCGGATATCCCGTGAGGCTATAAAAGCGCGGACGGTGTCTTCGCGGCTGATGCCGATGTCTGCCGGCTCGGTCGGCATGCCAACTGATTTCGCTAGCGACTCGATGTCGGCTAAGCTGGGTAGCTCTTCGTCGATGATGCGCAGGAGATCGGGCCATATCGATAGGATGCGCGTAAGACGTACGGCATGTTGTGCCGGGTCGTTCTTGTGAAACTGCTCATGCTCTTGGCGGATAACGGTATCCGCTGCGCTGCCGAATATAGACCGCGTCTGTTCTTCCCATTTGCTGTTGGTGAAGGTGGCGATGAACTGTTCAGCCTTTGCGCGGTCGGGCACAATCTTTTTGATCTTTTCAAACAAGCGCAGTGTTAAGATGGTGCCTACGCCCACCTGGATGCCATGCAGCTCGGACGCAGTACCGCGTTCCAGCGCCATCATTTCCCACAGGTGGCTGAAATAATGCTCCAATCCGGAAGCCGGGCGCGATACCTCCGCAAAGTCCATTGCCAGCCCGGACAGCAACAGGCCCTCCGCCACGGCTTCAACAGCTGTCGCATCGCGCTTCACCAGCCCAGGAGCCGCCTTAACCACTTTCGCCAATGATGCGCGCACCAGTCCAGCGATGTTTTCGCAGTAGTATTCATCGATAATCGCATGGGACAGACGCCATTCACAGATTGAGATATATTTAGCCAACATGTCCCCCAGGCCGGCGTGCAGCATATGCATCGGCGCTTCCTTCATGATGTCGGTGTCAGCCAGCACAGCGCCCGGGCAGTCGTTGTACAGGGTGACCTTGATGCGGTCGCGGATCATGGAGGAGGAGTTGCTCGTATATCCGTCCATGGACGGCGCTGTACAAATGGACAAGCTGCGCAGCCCGGCTGTGTGCGCCAGCACCTTGCAGCAATCGTTGATCACACCCGACCCCAGCGCGATGATGACATCGCAGGTGGGGTCAAACGCCATGGTGATGGCGCCAACCGTGTGTTCATCCGGCTCGGGACGTGGGTTTTCCAGCATGTACAGCACCCAGGGAATGCTGTGGGTTTCCAGCACATCCTTGACAGGTGACCAGGCAGCAGCCTTTGTATTCACATCGCAAATAATAAACGGCTTGCGGGCATTGAGCGCTTTCAGCGCATCGGGCAAATGGCGAATAACGCCGGCACCGACTTTCAGGTACTTCAAGCTGGTGCTGTGCGTCTTACCACAGGTGCAGGGATGTTCGCCAGCGATCAGGGCGGCGAGGGATTGTTCGGCGAGCAACATAGGCGGTTCCTCTTTTCTATGTGATGGCTTTATTATATAGACAGCATCTGTGTGATGTCAACGCGTGTGCACTAAAACGCCGCCCCCCGGGGAGCGGCGCATGATGCCAATGCGGATGTTATCGGCAGATCAGCCTTCGTCATCGCTGGGCAATTGATGGTGTTTGGCAGCACGGCGTGAGCGTGTATCAGCCGGCTCGCCTGCGTTTTGTTCATTTGCTGAGCGTGTCAGCTGATATCCCGCACCATCATCGGGACGCAGGGGCTGATTGGCGGGCTCGCTGCCTACCGGGGCTTCAGGTTGCAAACTATCCGGCGCAGAGTCCTTCAGATATTTTTGGTGAGGCAGCTCTTCCCGCGGAATGGATGCCGGTGCTTCTGCTTCCGGCTCGTGGATGGCAGGCGCTGTGCTATCCTCTGTATAGGTGCTAGGGTCAGCATAGTCTCGTTTTGGAGAAATGTCCAGGTTATCATATGCAGCGTTGGATGCACGGCGCGCACGGATACGGGCGATGGAGCTGATAACGAACAGTACAAAGGTCAGCGCGAACAGCGCGCCGGTTGCGATGGCTATAATAGACAGGGCGCGCAGCGTTGGGTCATCAGTGTTTTTTTCGGGGGGCGCAATGGTCACGGGCGGCGCAATGGTGACCACAGCCACTTCAGTGGGCGCCGGTGTGGGTGGCACAAAGGCGATGGGGATGTCGGCTGAATCAAAGGTGACGGTGTTTTCTAACATGTCACGAGCCTTGGCTGTAAAGCGAAACTTGCCCGCTTGGGATATCAGGAAGTTGATGGTGACAGTTCTGCTTTGGCCGGAAGCTAACTCGTCAATGTTGTATACCTGGGTGTCGCCGTGCAGGATATCGATGTTCTTGGCTGTGGTGTTGCTGTCGTTTGTGACGACTAACGTAAAAGCAACCCGGCCGGGCAAAACCGGCACCGACGTCCTGTCCGGCGTAGCCTGCAGGTTTAGCTTCATTCTCTGCCCTTCGGCATAGGCGCTTATTTTAACCTCGTTGGTTGTTTCCTGCTGGCGGACACCCGTGTTGTCCTCTAAGTTCAGCACAAACTTGAAAGCAGCTGATTCGTTCAGCGTTACTTCCTTGGTTTGTGTGACCGTTTCACCTGCAGGAATGGACAAACCCGTGAACACCTCGCCAAGCTTGGCGTCGGTGACGGATACATTGGTATATGATATGTTGCCTGCGTTTTTGACTGTCAGCGTCAGCACGACGGTTTCGCCGGCATTTACGCTTTGCTGATCGGCAGTCAGCGTGTAGGTAAGCCCGGGTTTGGCGATGGGAATCTTCACCGCATCAACGGTTTGCCGCTGCTGCTCTTTATCACCTTCCGCTTTGTAGGTAATCAGCGCAGAGCTTTCCAGATCGTCTTTGCCAGCTTTTTTTGTGAAGGTTACCGTGGCATTCTGCCCGGGTGTCAGGGTACCCACCTTTTGTTTGGTGCTGGAAATCAACTTGTTTTCCGTCAGTTCAATGTTCGTCAGCTTGACGTTGCCGGTGTTGACCAGCTGGTAGATGACTTTGACATCGCTGTTGGTGCGGACGATGGCTGGATCGATGCTGCGCTGCACGGACAGATCGACTTTATCACCTATGATGGCAATGTCGGCAGTCGCAGGCTGTGTGATAGACATGCTTTCGCCCTGCTTGTCTATGTTGTACCGCAGGGTGAAGGTCACCTTACCGGCATCCAGATGCTTCTGATCGACGTGCCATTTCCCTTGCCATGTGACTGTCTCACCCGCTTTCAGGGAATACAGCGATCCGCCGTCATAGAAGTCGGTGACCGGTTTTCCCTCGGGATCAAACAGCGACAATGGCGTGGTAAAATCATTGTCACCTGAGTTGACAACACGGACGGTGACCATCACATCGCCAGGCGCAGCCAGTGAAGCCGGATCGACCGATATTGTAAATCCGATGCCCGTTGGCGCCGTGTAAGCTGCCAATGCCGTGATGGCTGTTAATGCCAGCAGGGTGATTAGCGCCACCATGCATACTTTCCTCATTGCATGGGTTGTTTTCATACCCAATTTCCCCCCTTCCGTACGCGCTGTCCGCGCCATGATACGGATATTGGAAGCTTGTACCAGCTTATTCTAATGTATTCTCGTGCAGGTGTCAATACCACGGCATCCTATCCAGATGAGCGGTAGTACAGCAGAGTTTAAAGTCATTTAGCCGCTCTTTTCCGTGTGTCTGCTCTGTGGTATAATTGGCTTCCGGCGATAATGACGCCGGAGAACGGATTGGGCAGGAAAACATTGAGTTATTGGCAGGACAATGAGCTAAACCCTTATGCTTATGCTGAGACGAAGCAGCCCAAAAAACGGGAAAGTCGGCTATTTAAACAGCGCACCAGAAAGCCCAGCTTTGTGCTGGCAGTGCTGATCAATGCGTTTCGCATGATGCTGACGCTGGTGCTGATATTCGGGTTAGCAGGCATCGGCGTGGTGGTGGGCATCGCCAAGGCTTATGTGGAGACGGCACCCATGCTCGACCTGGAGAAGATCGATAGCCAGGCGCAGACATCTTTCTTTTACGACAGGGATGGCAACCTGATCACCGATTACAAAGGTACTGAAAACCGCATCATGGTCAGCATTGCTTCGATGCCGATGCAATTGCGCAATGCTTTTGTAGCGGTGGAGGACGCGCGCTTCTTTAACCACAGCGGCGTGGATGTCAAGCGGATCCTGGGTGCTTTTATCAAGAACTTTGTGTCAGGTTCCCAACAGGGCGGGTCCACGATCACCCAGCAGCTGATCAAAAACACCATGCTTTCCAGTGAAAAAAGCTATAAGCGAAAAATCCAGGAAGCTTACCTTGCCATGCAGTTGGAGCGGCGCAACACCAAGGATGAAATTCTGGAAAGCTATCTCAACACGATTTATCTGGGCGAAAACTACTATGGTGTCAAGGTGGCGGCGACCGGCTACTTTGGCAAGGAGCTGCATGATTTAACGCTGCGCGAATGCGCGATGCTGGCCGGCATGACGACCAATCCCTATTATTACAACTGCCGGCGCAACCTGTATATGAGGCAGTCCGATACGACGGATTATCCTGCTATCACCAATAACCGCACCAACTACGTGCTGCGCATGATGTACGAAAATCAGTTCATCACGCACGCGGAATATACCGAGGCCCTGAACCTGGAGACGGCGGTCGTGTTGCGCGAGTCGCCCGAAAGCAGGGAGTTGTATCCCTATGTACACTATGTGGAATATGCTGTTCGTGACGTGGTGAAGACCTTTTTGTCCATGCGCTCGCTGGAGGACACGGCGTACAACCGCAACGCCATGGAGCGGGAGCTGCGCACCGGCGGCTACAAGGTGTACCTGGCGCTGGATACCGACATACAAAGACAGGTAGAGCAAACCCTCTACAATTACAAAGACTATCCCAAGCTCCGCGATCCGGGGGACAGCGTATACCGCGCACGCAATGCTGATGGTACCTACCAGGACATCGAGCAACCACAGGCTTGTGCTGTGGTGCTGGACTACAGGTCAGGCGAGCTGAAGGCTATTGTAGGCAGCCGCACGCCGCCCACCCAGCGCAAAACGCTGAACCGCGCCACCGACATGAACATGCCCGTGGGCTCGTCCATTAAGCCCATCAGCGTATATGCCCCGGCTATCGAGCTGGGCGGCGGCGGCGGGTCCATCGTGTACAACATGCCCGTGCCCATTGCCGGTTGGCGCGGCGCTGATGGGCAGGATTCCTGGCCAAAAAACTACGGGGGAAGCAACTACCGCGGCCCGGAAACATTCCGAACCGCTCTGGTCAAAAGCGACAACACGGCGGCTGCACAAGCCCTGATGAACTATGTGGGCGTGGAGCGGTCAGTGGATTTCCTGCTGCGGCTGGGTGTATCGAAAGCTCACATCAACGCGACGCCTTTTGGCGTGGCGCTGGGGTCCAGCGGCATATCGGCCGTAGAGATGGCGGTGGCTTTCGGCGTGCTGGGTAACGGTGGAATATACCAGTCGCCGCTGTCGTTCCTGGCCATTCTTGACGACGACAACCAGGTTATCTATGACAGCCACCAGCAACAACAGCGCCGGGAGGTGTTCAAGAGTTCCACTGCCTGGCTAACCATCGATATGTTGAAGGATGCTGTGTCCAAGGGCACCGGCAAAGCCGCCGGCATTCGCGGGCAAACTGTTGCCGGTAAGACCGGCACCAACAGCGACCAGAAGGGCGTGTTTTTCACGGGGCTGACCGGCTGGTATGCTGGCGCCGTCTGGATCGGCCACGACAACTACAAGTCGCTATCTAGCAAGACAACGGGCGGCAACAGCGCAGCCAAGCTGTGGAAGGCGTTCATGGAGGCTATTCATACTGCCAAGGGTTTGCCAAACCAGGACATCATCAAGAGTTCTCCGGAGGAATGCGGTTTGGTCCGGGTCACCACCTGCGCTGTCAGTGGCCAGCTGGCAACCGATGCCTGCCGCAACGATGCCATGCAATACGGCACCGTGACAGACTGGTGGCCTGCTGAAACGGCCCCCAGGGACAACTGCCAGCTGCACATCGCTGCGACCATCTGCACCGCCACCAACATGCTGGCAGGGGAATACTGCCCGGCTGAAATGCGTGCCACGCGCGGCTTGGTGGTGCTGCCGTCAGGTCATCCTCTGCAGCAGCTGCTCAACACCCAGTATGCGTCTGTCATCAGCGACTATTTGGGTCCCTATGCACCCATTCATTTTACAGCGGACCAAAATGTCAACACGGCGCTGCTATCTGCTGCTACCTGCACCCTGCACCAGACGCCGGGCGGATCCGGTATCGGGCTGTTTGAACAGACGCTTGTGAACGATGCTAAAACGCTGCTGACCCAGGCTTCGCTGCAGCTGGCAGCGCTGCCAGGCGATACGCAGGCACACGCGACGTTGCTGGCAGCCATCAACAACCTGGAGACCCTGCTGGCGCAAACCTTCGATGCCCAGGTTTTGACCGAAGCGATGAGCGCGCTGACGCAGGCCATGGCAGCTGCGTCGCAATAGAAAAAATCAGTATTAAGAAAAAAGCTCCACCCATTATATTCCGAGCAGAGCTATTTAATTGGCTTACTTCGGAACTATCCCTTGATGCCTGAAATGGCAATACCGCCGATGATGTGCTTTTGTCCGAAAAGAAATACAAGCACACATGGCAAGACAGCAATGGCTGAGGCTGCCATGATTAGGTTCCACTTGGAGGAGTAGGAGCCCCGCAGTGACTGAAGACTAATGGAAACAGTGTACTTAGACTCAGTGTTCAGATAAAGCAGGGGTCCCATGAAGTCGTTCCAAACGCCCATGAAACAGAACATGGCAACGACCACTAGAGCGGACTTGCTCAGTGGCAGAACCAGATTCCAGTAAATGCGTATCTTGCTTGCACCGTCGATGGAGGCAGCTTCGTCCAGTTCTCCAGGGACGCCTTTCATGAACTGACGCAACAGAAAGATATTGTATGCACCACCTCCAAGGAATGAGGGCAGAATTAAAGGCCAGTAGGTGTCAATGGCACCAAGACGGCTCCAGCCGACATAAACAGGAATCATAGTAACTGCACCAGGCAGCATCATGGAACTTAGCAACAGAACGAATATAAAGTCACGCCCCTTCCACTTAAGCCTTGCAAAGGCGTAGGCAGCCATGGAGGATGTCAGGGTGGTCCCAATGACGTTCATGACAACGATATATATGGTGTTACCCAGGTAGCCCAGCATACCAGTGTCTTTGATAGCATGCTGATAGTTTTCAATCGTCCACGGATTCGGTATCCACTCGGTAGGAATCTTGTACATCTGTTTGAGGCCCATGAAAGAACTGCGTAGCATCCAAAGAAAGGGCATGAGCGCCAGAGTGCATACGATAATCAGGAACGCATAGATCAGCGTTTTGCTGAATACACTCCGTATATGAGTATCATGCATCAGTTGTTACCTCCATCCTCATAATAAACCCACTTGTTCTGGCTTTTCATCACCAACATTGTTAGCGCAAGCACGATGATGAATAGTAGCCATGCCAGCGCACAGGCATAGCCCATCTCAGCGTTCTGAAATGCTTCGCGGTACAGGTACAAGCAGTAAAACAGGGATGCATTACCAGGTCCACCACTGGTCATGATATAGCCTTGAGTAAACACCTGCAGTGAATTGATGATAGCCATGATGGTGTTGAAGAAAATGGTGGGGGTGACCATGGGAATTGTAATGTAGATTATTTTGTGGAATGCATTGCCACCGTCCACGGTGATAGCTTCATAATACACCTTTGGGATATTCATGATACCGGCAAGGAAAATGACCATCGTACCACCAGTGTTCCAGAGATTTATCATCACCAGGGTGGGAATAACGGTATTTTTGTCCCAGATCCATCCCGGGGGGGTGATACCAATGGCTTTAAGAACCACGTTGATCAAGCCGTATTGTTGGTTTAACAGCCAGACCCAAACCATGCACGAGGCGACAGTGGGGATGATTGAGGGGAGATAAAATAAGCTACGAAAGATGCCTCGGCCTTTGATATTTGTAGAAAGCATCAGTGCTAGAATAAAGGAGAAAAGGATAGAGGCGGGTACGTTCAGAAGTGCGTAATATGCCGTAGCTTTTAGTGAATCGGAAAAGTATAGATCTTTAGAACTGAACATCTTTTGATAATTTGTAAGGCCAATGAAAGAGGTTTGCTGCTTAAAAACATTGAAATCCGTCATACTCCAGTAAAGCGAAAAGAGCATGGGAAGCAGCGTGAGTGCCAAGAAGCCAATGAGCGCTGGCGCTGCGAACAACCATCCGGCTATCTGTTCACGCCTTTTCCATTGGGAATGCTTCATCATCTGTTTAGTCGTTGTCTGTATCGCAGCCATATAGGACATCCTCCTGGTCAGATGTAAGGTCTTATGAGACAGGGCACGGTCCAAAACCGTGCCCCGTCAAGAATGGTCAGTGAAACCGACCATTGGAATTAAATCAGAAGCTACGCAAGCCGATTTTCAAACCAGACTCAGTGATTTGCTCAGCAACCATATCCATGGCATCCTGAGCGGTCATATTACCATAAAGAATTTCACTAACCGCGGCGTTGATCAGGTTGATCAGATCCGGGAAACCGATGATCTGGCCGGTCAAAGGTGCAACTGAGTTGTTGATCAACATGTCGATAACACCTTCGTAACCCTCCGGACGAGCAGGGTTGTTCTCGCCGACCCATTGGTCCAGTTTCTCTTTCTCGGTCAGCCAAGCCAGCGAAGTGGGCATGCGGTTGCCATTCTTAAACAGAGTGAGATCAAGAGCAGGATCGTTTAAATAACGGATCAGATCCCAGGCAGCGTCCTTTTCCTGCGAAGCGGAGAAGATACAGAACATGCCGTTAGTGCAAACAGAAACGACTTCATCTCCAAACTTTGGGATAGGTGCGATACCGAGGTTAATACCGGCTTCTGCATAGGTCAGAGCACTCCATTGACCACCGATTACCATACCCAGCTGACCAGTCAGCAGCGCGACATCGGAGGAGGGCAATGATTCAGAAGCGATGACAGTGGGGGCAACGTGATGAACATTCTTCAGGTCGCAGAATGCTTGCAGAGCCTCGACAGCCTTGGGCTGATTCATAGCGAAGTTGCCTTCAGCATCGACAACTTGACCGCCATTGGAAAGGATGAAGGATCCCCAGGTCGGCCACCATGCGCTGATATCAACACCATACTGCATGATGTTATCAGGATCGAATCCTTCATCGGCTGGGGTTAAGCCAGCGGCATCCTTAGTCAGCTTAGTGGCGATGTCAACAAACTCTTCCCACGTCCAAGCATCTGCAGGACTGACCGGAGGATAATCAATACCAGCAGCATCAAAGACATCCTTACTGTAAAACAAACACATCAACTCAATGCAGCCGGACCAGGAGATGATATTGCCCTCATCATCATAGTAATAGGAAGCCGCGACATAGTCATCCATGGATATGTTGGAGGCTTCCATGTAAGCATCCAGAGGCTCTAGACGGCCTTCAGCAGCCATGGGGTATGCAATGGTACCCGACTCAAGCATTGCACAGTCAAGCTGTTCGCCTGCGGCAATCATGGCAGTGATTTTGGTATCAAAGTCAGAGTTATTATTGATGTAATTCACTTTGCAACCAGTTGCTTCTTCGAAAGCAGCGATAGCTGCCTCGGTGGCGGCTTTCTCAGCGCCATCGCCCCAACCAGCGAAGACGATGCTGTGGCCTTCCCACTTTTTGCTTTCTGCAGTAGCGGACAAACCAAACATGAGCACCATGGTCACAACGAGCATCATAGAAACAAGTTTTTTCATTAATAGTTTCTCCTTTCTTAAATCTACTCAATTCATTATAATTCAATTGAACTATTTCTTGCAACTCAACTATCTTACGATAAGTACAATATATTACGCTCCAGTAATAGAATTCAGATCAAATCGATAAAAAACAATTACTATGGTGGCAATGTCTTTTTATTAAGACCATTAGATACTAATATTCAGTGTCGAATGTTAGCCTCATGCGGTAGCTGACTTGGATACTGGTTTGTTTCATAGTAGTTCGCGATTTTCCGACACGCAGTTGGAGGGCAGTCTCTTTGCCTTGCCTTTACCGAAACACTTTCGAAAATTAGTAGGAGAAAGACCATAAGCGTTCTTAAATACTCGAACGAAATAGCGGATATTTTCGTATCCGCAGGCATTGGCAATTTCATATACAAACATATCCGTATTTATCAACATACTGCAAGCTTTTTCCAAACGCACCTGTAGCACATATTCCGTAAAGCATATGGACGATTGTTTTCGAAACAAAGTGGAAAAATAGTTTGGCGAAAGCCGGGTTAACGAAGCCATGTCAGCCAGCGTGATAGGTTCCATATAATGTTTGCGAATATAGTCTATGGCTGTCCCTATAGGATTCGAATGGTTGATATTTTGACAATACTGCTTTTCTAGTTGAGCCAGTGAGTTTTCAAGACATAAACAGTATTCACTAAAAAAAGTCACATGATTAAAATCATAGTCTAAGGGTGGTTCTGAAGCTTTATCACTATTATTCAACAGTATCTTACCGCAATTCTGCAGAACATGTTGGGTGTTGCGTATCAATTCGACACAATCGGGGCTGCTATGCTCAATATCTTTGATTTGTTGTTCAAAAATTCTCTTCCAACCTTCAGGTGCAGCGAACCATGATAATAGCTTATGTGTACTTGGGAATTCAGGTATACGGTAGATGTATGGGGAGTCGCAGTGAATTACGGCTGCTGAACGATAGAAGGCTTGCTCCGTGCCTTCACGGGCACAGAGCCAAAGTTTATGTCCTTGAGCTGGCAGATCGTTACACCATGCTGATATGCCGGCTCGAAAGCCATGTCGAATGGCTGCATCTTGAATGGCTTTATATAACTGGCTGGAGTACCTTTTGTCCTCGGCGTAGACCAGCGCGTACAGCTTTGCTTTAGAAAAGCATAACATATTCACAACCTGAACTATGCAATCAAGAGTTAGACCTATATTCTCAGCCAGGAGCCCAGGTTGGGGAAATGAATCGTTAGCCGGCGCACTGATGGCACAGATACAACCATGCGGAAAGTGTTCGCGGATATTATTTTGAACATCTGGAGCAAGCGTATTCCAATCGTACTCCAGCCATTGGAATATTTTCTGTTGCAGGTTACTGTCGTTCAGCTTTTCATTGGTCAAATGAGCCAACAGATCATATAATGCCGGTAAATCCACAGGCTTGAGCAAAATATCAGCTGCACCAAGCCTTAGTGCTTTTTGAGCATATTCAAACTTGGGATCAGCAGTGATGAGTATGATTTTCGTATTTGGAGAGATTCGCCGCACGACGGTAAGCATTTCAAATCCATCCATTTTTGGCATACAAATATCCGATATAATGATATCGACATGGCTTGTCTTAACATATCGGACGATTTTTAGACCGTTGCAGGCAGTTAGAATATCCCATTTGGGCCATTTGGTGTGAATACCTTCCGCGACTGCACAGGCTTGCATCGGTATGTTGTCTGCAACGATAATGCGCATAGCTATCACCTCATCCACGAAATGCTAAGCGAAAAAGAGCGCTATGCGCTCCCTAATCCAATGACAAAGTTGTTGTACACTAGATTTCTCTGAGCCACACAGCCATACCACCGGCGGTACGATTATCCCACAGGCAGTAGGGAATCAGTTTGAGGCTACCAGCCTGAATGGTGCTCACACCACCGAAGAGTTCGACGTCGAAATGTTCGTCCAAAGGGGTATCTTTCGCTAATGAGGCATCAGCATGGAAGTATTCTGTGGGAATACCGGGATTGTCGACTTCTTCGGCACAGAACACCACAGGACCACGCATAACTGCTACACGGCTGATGTTCTCGCGTACACGAGGATCTGCATAAACACGGCGTACAGGCATATCAGGTGTAAACATGATTACATCGCCAGCCTTGACTATCAGTCGCAGGTAGCCATCCTCTACAATGGTGTTGGCTTCTACACCGTTGATGGCCAGTGTCCACTTTTCACACCAGCCAGGCTTGCGTACGTTTAGCTTCAGCTTGCCCTCGCAGTCTTCTACATGGATGTCGATACGGTTACACCAAGGATACTCGGTTTCCATGCGCACGACGATGCCATCACCAGCATCAACGCGCGAGGCAATAAACTGGTTCACATATAGCTCACCAGAAGCCTTGGCGTAGACATAGCTACCAATGGATGGCACAAAACGTACCAGGTTTGTTGGACAGCAGGGTACGGTGAACCATTCACGGCGATGATGTATACCGGTAGAAGATAATGGATTTTCATAAAAGAAATGGTCACCTTTTAGTGATAGACCCGACAGAATACCATTCATGATTTCAGTTTCAACCACGTCTGCATACTTTGCTTCGCCGTTTATCAGATTCATGCGCTGGTTCCAGAACGCCATGCCTACAGATGCGCAGGTTTCGCAGTAGGCATGCAGATTAGGCAGCGAGAAATCGCCTGTAAAGCCTTCGTTGAAAGAGGATTGGCCAATGCCGCCAGTGATGTAAGTGTTGGCTATGAGAAGATTGCTCCAAACACGTTCTAATGCATCAGTCAATGCCTTTTCACCGGTAATGGATGCAATGTCTGCGATGCCGGAGTAAAGATACATGGCACGTACAGCGTGACCTACTACTTTTTGCATCTCGCGCACGGGTACATTGTTTTGGCAGTATTCATCTGTGAAAAAATACTTTTTATAATATGAGATAGGTAAGCGGAGTTTAACATGCCCTCGCTGTTCGATGAACCATTGAGCGTACTTAAGATACTTATCCTCCCCAGTGTATCGGTACATGTGTACAAGCGCCATTTCAACGCCTTCATGGCCGTTGATCCAGCCATCCTCATAGGAAAGCAAGGTTTCCATCATCTGGTCAATAGCGCGCACACCTGCATTGTATAGGCGACTATCGCCAGTAGCTTGACGGTAAGCGATGCCAGCTTCTACAAGCTGGCCTACACAGAAAGCTTCGTGATGGTCCATGTCGGTCCAGCGGCTATTAATATCACCTAATATAAAGAAGGTGAACAGATAGCCATCCTCTGTTTGTGCAACGCATATTTCGTCAATCATGTTATCTGCAATAGCTTTTAGTTCGTCATCCCACTCATCCATTAACACGTAAGCAATGGCTTCGATGGTTTTATAAACATCGGCATCGTCAAAAAAGATACCCTTGAATTCACCTTTTATACGGCCTGACGCCTTACGAAAATTATCCACACGACCAGTTTCCTCACATTTAGAGACACAGTGGCGGGTGGTTATCTTTCGAACAGTATCAATGCGATTTTTCCACATGCCACCAAGAATTTTCACCTGATTGAATGCGATAGGTTCCAGAATATGATGCTTGCTTTCCATGATAAAACTCCTTTTTACAAACGCAATCTGAAGATAAGCAATTAGGTATGCTACACATGTTATATGCTAAAATCCTTGTTAAATGTGTAAGGATTTCTGCCAGATTCCAAAGTACTACTTATTACCCGAAGCGCCGAAGGACCTTGCCATCTGTTCGGCGCCTTTTGTCATGCGCAGGGAGCGGTCGTTCATGACCCAGACGCATTCTACGCCTTCCAAGTTATCTACAAAAGCCCGTCCTTCTTCATATGACATCAGAAAAACCGCTGTGGACAGCAGGTCGGCATATCCCGAATCCTTTGTGATGATGGTGACGGAGCGCATGTTGGCTGATGGCATCAGGGTTTTGGGGGAAATGATGTGATGATACCGGATACCGTTATGCATAAAGTAACGCTGATAATCGCCGCTGGTTACAACAGACAGATCGTGCAGGAACAGGGTTTCGATGATGTTTGTGTCGTTTGTGGAAAAGGCGTTGTTGTCCGGGTCCTGAATGGCGACTCCCCAGTTTTTCCTGCCGTCCAGCGGCGGGTGGCCTGTGCGCACATTGCCGCCTGCATTGATGATGAAGGAGGGCATGCTGCCTTGCAGCAGATGCTGCGCAACGAGCTCTGTCGCATAACCCTTAGCTACAGCGCCAACATCCAGCTGCAGCAATGGATCGTTATAGTATACGGTTGATTGTTCGGCATCCAGGATGACATCATCCATGTTGGTATGAGCAGCAGCATCCCTCAACGCCTGTATATCCGGCAGCTTAGCTTGGGCTGGATCTTGCTCAAAGGCTTCGCGGGCATCGTGCCATAGCTTTAAAACTGCACCCAGAGCAATGTTGACGGTGTTGTTGAGGTCTGGCTGTTCTTGCTTGCAGTAAGCAATCAGATCGAACAGCTCGCGAGGTACTGCAACAGGGCCATCTGCCGCGTTATGGTTGAGCGTGTAGATATTCACCAGGCTATCATAAGCATGGTAGTTGTCGTAAAGGGCGTGGTATTTGGCAAACAGGGCTTCGGCTTCATCGACGGCTTTGTCAAAAGTCGATTGGTTTTTCGCATATCCGATAACCTGCACCACCGTGTCAAACGTAAAAAAAGACCTGCTATACTTGGTATAAGCTGTCTTCTGGTTCAGCGAGTATGCTGTTATGCTCCCCACCATCAGGCAGATGATCAGCGCCAAACCGATGCGTCTTCTTTTCATGTGTCCTCCGCTATGAAAGCTGGCTTCATGTGGTATAGCCAAGCGTTCTCAGGTCGTTAAGGTTGTCGCGCCAGCCCGGGCGCACTTTGACCCAGAGCTGCAGGTTTACCTGCGTGCCCAGCAGCAGCTCGATCTCGCTGCGGGCTTGTGAGCCTATGCGGGAAAGCATGGCGCCGCCTTTACCGATGATGATCGGCTTGTGGTTGTCACGCTCGCAGTAGATGTTGGCATGAATGTCCACCAGGCCCTCCCGGGCGTTCTCAATGGCCAGCACCTCGACGCCCACGCCATGGGGGATTTCCTCCCGGAGGTTGAGCAGCGCTTTTTCCCGGATCAATTCAGCGCAGATCTGCCTTTCTGTTTGATCGGTCCACATGTCGTCCGGGTAATACATGGGTCCCTGTGGCAAGTGGCTTATGATCACGGTTTTTAACGCGTCCAGCCCCTCGCCTGTTCTGGCGCTGATGGGGATGATGCTGTCGAAGCCATCATCCGCGAAGGAGGCGATCATGGGCAGCAGCTGCTGCGGATGCACCAGGTCGACCTTGTTGATCAGCAGGAACTTTGGCTGTTTCCTGTTTTTCATGGTATCCACAATGGCGCGGTCCGGTTTGCCGACGTTGGTGGCATCCAGCATGATGATTAATATGTCCATGCCCTGCAGCGCATCGTATATGGATTTCTCCATGCTATCCCCCAGCCGGGTGCGAGGGGTATGGATGCCGGGCGTATCGACGAACACCATTTGCCAGCGCTCCTGCTGGTTGGTGACTACACCGATGATGCTGTTCCTGGTTGTCTGTGGCTTAGGGGATACGATGGCAATTTTCTCGCCAACTAGGCGGTTGACCAGCGTGGATTTGCCCACATTGGGCTTGCCAACAACGGTAATAAACCCTGAGCGAAACGGCAGTTCAGGCATACGATTCCTTTCCAAGCACGGACTTTATCCCCGATGCCGGGGAAAAGCTATGGGGGAGGAGGGCAGCCAACGTGCTCTCCGCCTGCTGCGCCTCACCCCAGGTGACGTATACAGGCAGGTCGGCGCAGAACTCAGACAACGCCTGCCTGCAAGCGCCGCAGGGCCAGGGAGCCGATTTCTCGGCGGCAACGGCAATGGCATCAAATGAACGAACACCCTCGCTGATTGCCTTGAACAGCGCCGTGCGCTCCGCGCAGTTGGTCAGCCCATAGGAGGCGTTTTCGATGTTGCAGCCTGTGTAGATGCGCCCGTCAGAAGCCAGCAACGCAGCTCCCACCTTGAAGTGTGAATAAGGCGAGTAAGAGGCCTGCATGGCGTCCCGCGCCATATGGAGCAGCGTGTCAATAGCAACAGCTTCATCCGGTTGCGCGGCGACGAGCACTTTTTCTTCCATGCTCCGCATTTTTTTTCTGTCCTCCGTATCAATGTGGTCATATCCAAGCAGGTGAAATACTCCATGCGCCAGCAGATAGCCCATTTCCCGGTTCAGCGAATGGCCATACTGTATAGCCTGGCTGACTGCGCGATCTATCGATATGATAATGTCGCCCAGCATGGCAGCGCGTTGGTCGACATCCATCTGTGCCAGAATGGCGCCCGGACAATCTGCTGCCGTTTTACCCTTAGGGTAATTGATAGCGGGAAAACTCAATACATCGGTAGCCTTGTCCATGCCCCTGTAGAGATGGTTGATGGTCCGGATGCCGGTGTCATCCGTTATCAATAGGCTGATGCTGCATGGCAATCCGAGCCTTTCGGCGTTCAGACAGGCTGTTGTGATGCTGCTGAGTAAGTCAGGAGCAACCCTGGCTGAAACCGCGCTGTCAAATGTGCACTGCAGCCGATGTCCGCTCATATTTCAGGTGTGGGTGCGACCGTGTCATCCGGTTGTTGTGGTATAAAAGCCTTTGCCAGGTGCGATTTAATGGTGGTGCCGGCTGATTTTATCGCAGCCTGCGGGTAGGCGATCCGCTCGTGAAACACGCCGCTGAGTACGGATACGCAAGCTTCACGTATGTCCTGCAGGTTTTTCATGGTTAGCGGGCTGTCAGTTAGCTGGTTATCATCGATTTTATTCATAATCAAGCTGTCGATCAGCTTGCGCATGTCATCAGGCTTGTGGGAGGCTGATGCACGAACAGCCGCTTCCACCGTATCACATATCATAATGATAGCTGATTCGGCGGTCTGCGGGGTGCTGTTGCCATAGCGGAATAACGCCTCGTCCACAATGGTATCTGGCGTCGTTTCCTTCAGCGCTTTGGCATAAAAATATGCGATCATAGAATTGCCATGATGTTCGGCAATGATCCGTTGTATGGCGACGGGCAGGCGGTATTGTTTTGCCAGCGCGATGCCGTCATCAACATGGGCGCGAATGATATCGGCTGACTCCATGGGGGTTTTGGTGTCGTGAACGTTGACGGAACCGATTTGGTTTTCCTTAAAGAACCGAGGGTTTTTCAACTTGCCGATGTCGTGATAATATGCGCCGACCCTGGTCAACAGCGTGTTGGCATGGATGGCTTCGGCAGAAGCTTCGGCCAGGTTGGCCAGGATGATGCTATGGTGATAGGTTCCCGGCGCTTCCAGCATCAGCCGCCGCAACAACGGGCGGTTGGGGTTGCTCAGGTCGAGCAGCCGGTTGGCGGTGGGCAGGTTGAAGAGCGACTCACACAATGGCTGTAGCGCCAGGCAAAATAGCATGGACACCAGCCCGCCGGCCACAGCCAACAGCGCTTTGTTGAGCATCATGGCTTTCTCAGCCGAGGAAGCCAAGCCAATGCCCAGCACAATCAGAAACGACAGCACGCTGGTTGAAGCCCCTGCGATCAGGATCATCGAGCGCTGCGTTTTCTTCTTTAAAAAAAGCGCGGAAAATGTGCCCGATACAAGCGAAAGGGTCAGCAAAGTAAAAGCATCCGTCGAACCTACGCTCCAGCTGTTAAGCAGCAGCGCTGCAATGATGGAAAAAAACAGGTTGCCAATGAGCGCCGGCACACAGCCGATCAATACCGTTACCAGCATCGGCATCAAAATCAGCGGTGCAGCATAGGTCAGCTGTAAAACCTTGGCTAAGTAACACAGCGCTGTGGCCAGAAAGAACAGGATATAATACAGGCTAAGCAGGGCATTCGAATGGTACATGGTTGGGTATGCTGCATAAACTGCAGCTGCCATGGCAGTTAGCACCAGGTAAATCAGGATGAACGACCCCAGATACATCTTGGCATCAATGCTGTTGTCGCTCAGCAAGCCCAGGGCATTCAGCATGCTGATGTCATTTTCCTTTACACGCCCTTCACCGCGCACGACGATGTTCTGTCCTTGTTTGTATACAACAGGCTCGGTATGCTCCCTTGCTTCCTGACGTGCCTTTTCCGTCGCTTCCTGGTCGATGATCATGTTGGGCTTAATCGTAGCGGCGAGCACCGGCTGCACCACATTCTGCAGCAGGCTGACATTGGTGCGAAAGCCAATGATCTGCATGATGCTGGTGATGGCTGTGGCTTCCTGCCCTTGGGTTACATTGCTCTGCATGGTGTTTCTGACAGCAGATATAAGCGATGTAAACATTTCATCATACTGTTCCTGCGTCGTATTGAGCAGCGTGATCAGCTTGTAGTCATGGATGTCCACCAGCGTGATCATGCTGCTGGCATAGTCCAGTTCTTCCGCAGTGTATTTTTTTGTTGGTGAATAGTCGCTCAGCGTCATGGCATACTGCCTGACTGCCGACAACTCCGCTTGAATATCCTCCAGCGACTTGATGACAGCATCGGTAACGCCTTCCTGAAATTTATAAGTGGGCGTGACAGCGGCTGCTGCTGCTGCCCGGTGTTGTTCAGTGGTGATTTCATCGACAACATCCCTGGTAGCAGAAATGGTGTAGGGAGGCACCATGCCGACAGCAAGCTGATACCTGATTGGTGTAGCAGCAATCAGGCTGATGAGAAGCACTGCAAGCGAACCAGCGAATATAATCAGCGCCGTGTAAAAGCGCTGCGAACGGAGAAAGCGCTTCAATTTTGCCGGCAGGTTATCCAGCAGCCTGCGTAGCAGTGCAAAACGGTCAGCCATGCTGTTTCTCCCCCTCTTTCTCATACGCTTCATAAGCGGCAACAATTCTCTGTACCACATCGTTGCGCACCACATCCGTCTGGTCAAGATATACGACGCGGATATCGTCAATACCTTTTAAGACATCGGCGGCGACGGATAGCCCCGACCGTTTGGTGGGAGGCAGGTCGATCTGAGTCATGTCGCCAGTGACCACACAGCGGGCGTTTCGGCCCATGCGGGTAAGAAACATTTTCATTTGCTCCGGCGTTGTGTTCTGCGCTTCGTCAAGAATGATGAAAGCATCGTTCAGTGTCCGCCCACGCATGAAAGCCAGCGGGGCGATCTCGACTACGCCTTTGTCCAACATGCTTTGAAAACCGTCTGTACCGATCAACTCATAAAGCGCGTCATACAGCGGGCGCAGGTAGGGATCTACCTTTTGCGCCATATCGCCGGGAAGGAAGCCTAACTTTTCACCCGCTTCAACGGCTGGCCTGGACAGCACAAGCCGCTCTACTTGCTTGTTGCGAAGCGCCGACACGGCAAGGGCAATGGCCAGGTATGTTTTTCCTGTGCCTGCAGGGCCGATGGCGATGGTCAACACGTTGTTGCGAATGGCGTCTACATAATCCTTTTGTCCGGCGGTTTTGCAGCGGATGCGCCGTCCACGGTATGTGTAAGCAACGGTGTCCCGGAATATTTCGTCAGCCTGGTTTAGCTTTCCTTTGAGTGCCAGCTGCGCCAGGTACCGAACGCGGCCGATATCCAATGCTTCACCCTGGCTCAGCTGTAACAGCAGCCTTGCGATAATATCTTCCGCGAGGGCGCGGTTCTGTGCGTCTCCGTGTACGGTAATCTCATTGTGATGCAAGTTGATGCTGACGTCCAGTTCCTGTTCCAGCACCTTAATGTTCTGATCGTAAAGACCGAAAAAGGCCTGACACGCATCCATTGAGCTGATTGGGACCGACAATAAACGCCTCATCTCCTTTTCATGCTTCGCACCGTGCATTGCACTTCGTGCGTGAATATCATACTATATTCAACTGAATGAAGCAATCCCAGCCATTTTTCAAGAATTGTGTGAGAGGGAAAACTATTGGCATCATGGTTTGTTTCATGTATAATATATTTGTAGCAAAGCATTTTGCAATGTTGTATGGAGGTATTATGGTCAACGCCGCCGATTTTGCCAAAGCACTGGACCTGACTGTTTTGTCGCCTTCGACGCAGACCGAATGGAATATATCCCAGGCTGAGTTCAACCGGCCGGGGTTGGAATTTGTTGGTTACTACAATTATTTTGCCTATGAAAGGCTCCAGGTAATCGGCAAAGGAGAGATGACCTTTCTTGATTCGCTTTCAAGCAAAGAACGGTATAAGCGGCTGGAGAAGTTCTTCTCTTACCCGATTCCTTGTCTGATCATCTGCCGAGGATTGATGCCATCGGAGGATTTGCTTACCCTGGCGAAAGCCAGGAACACTGCTGTGCTGCAAAGCCAGATATCCACAACGCAGTTCATTGTCAACGCCATCCTGTACCTGTCGCGGGTGCTGGCTCCCATCACAACCATGCATGCCGTGCTGGTCAATGTATTCGGCGTAGGTGTCCTGATCACCGGCGAAAGCGGCGTGGGCAAGAGTGAATCGGCGCTGGAGCTGATCAAGCGCGGCCATCAGCTGGTGGCGGACGACGTGGTGGAAATCCGCCGGGTGACGGACAACAGACTGATTGGTACAGCGCCTGAAACCGTGCGTCACTTTATGGAAATCCGCGGCATTGGCATCATCGATATCCGCGCCATGTATGGCATTAGCTCGGTGATGATGAACACTGCCATCGACATGGAAGTACACCTGGAGCCCTGGAAGGAAAAGAAGGAGTATGATCGCCTCGGCCTGGACGAGGAGACGACGTCTATCATGGGCGTGGAGGTGCCTCACCTGGTGATGCCGGTAAAGCCTGGCCGGAACCTGGCTATCATCATCGAGGTGGCGGCGCGCAACTTCGGTTTGAGGAAAATGGGCTATTCCGCCGCCAGGGAGCTGGACAGGCGGCTGAACGAGATGATGAGCAATAAAGAATAAGGAAGTGGTCTCTTGTATTACATCGGTATTGATTTGGGGGGCACACACATCGCAGCGGGCATTGTAGATGATACGGGCAGCATCCTTGCCAAGGCGGAGACGCCTACCCTGGTGGAGCGGCCCTATCAGGAAGTGATAGCGGATATGGCTGTTTGTGTGCGGCAGGCTGCAGACAATGCCGGCGTGTCGCTGACTGAAGCTTGTTCCATTGGCATTGGTATTCCGGGCGTTGCTGACAACAGCACCGGATATGTCATCTTCTGCACCAACCTGGGCTGGACCGATATCCCGCTACGGGATGAGCTTCAGAAGCACATCGACCTGCCCATCTATATCGACAACGACGCGACGGTGGCAGGCTTTGCCGAAAGCGTGGCAGGCGTCAGCAAGGGCAGTGCCAGCAGCGTCTTTCTGACGCTGGGCACCGGTGTGGGAGCCGGTATCATCATCGACGGCCGTCCTTGGACAGGCGCCCACGGCGTCGCCAGCGAAATCGGTCATCTTACCATGGTGGCGGGCGGCATCCCCTGCACCTGCGGGAAGGATGGCTGTGTGGAACGGTACTGTTCTGCAACTGCGCTGATCCGCATGGCAAAGGAAGCCTGCGAAGAACACCCGGATTGTGATATTTTAAAGCGCGTCGGTGGCGATCAGGGGTGCATCAGTGCCCGTACCGTCATCGATTCTGCAAAAGAAGGGGACGCTCTGTCGCTTCAAATATTCGACACCTATACGGAGTACCTGGCGCTGGCAGTCAACATCATCATTTCGTTCCTTGATCCGGAGATGATCGTTCTGGGCGGTGGCGTCAGTCACGCGGGCGAGTTTTTGTTGAACGCCGTTCGCGAAAAAGTGCCGGGCTTTCTGATGTACAAGGCGCTGCCATATGGCGCGATTGAGCTGGCGCAACTGGGCAACGAAGCCGGCATCATTGGCGCCGCGATGGTTGGCAAAATCAATTTATAGGGAGGACACGCAATTCATGGGCAAGACACTGGTCAAGGAGCTGTTTCAGAATACACCTGAAGCCGGAACGGATGTGGAGATATCGGGCTGGGTGCGCACGCTGCGCGACAGCAAGGCATTTGCCTTCATCGAGCTCAATGATGGAAGCTGTTTCAGGAACATTCAGGTTGTGTGCGACAATACGTTGGCCAACTACGCCGAGGTGACCCATGCCACGTTGGGCAGCGCGCTGACCGTCAGGGGTGAAGTTGTTTTAACGCCCGAAATGAAACAGCCCTTTGAGATCAGAGCCAAACAGATCGATATCGATGGCTTGTCGGCGCCTGATTTTCCGCTGCAGAAGAAGCGGCATTCCTTTGAGTATCTGCGCACTATCGCGCATCTTCGCCCGCGCACCAATGTGTTCTATGCGGTGTTCCGCATCCGGTCGCTTGTTGCGCAGCTGATCCACGATTATTTTAACCGGCATGGCTTTGTGTATGTGCACACGCCTATCTTTACCACCAGCGACGCCGAAGGCGCGGGGGAGATGTTTCAAGCGACCACGCTGGATATGAATAATCTGCCGCTGACCCCACAAGGCAATGTTGATTATAGTAAGGATTTCTTCGGAAAGCATGCCCGCTTAACGGTGACAGGCCAACTGCATGTTGAGGCATTTTGCATGGCATTCCGCAATGTTTATACCTTTGGGCCCACATTCCGAGCTGAAAACAGCAATACTCCACGCCATGCGGCTGAGTTTTGGATGATTGAGCCTGAGATCGCCTTCGCCGACCTGATGGACAACATGGCATTGGAAGAGAATCTGCTGCGCACCATGATTGGTGAGCTGCTGGAGCAAGCGCCGGAAGAGATGGCTTTTCTCAACCAGTATGTGGACAAAGGGCTGATCGATCGCCTGTCGCAAGTGCGCGACAACGCCTTCGCCCGCTGCACCTACACCGAGGCAATCGATATCTTGTCCGGTGCAGATCGGTTGTTTGAATACCCGGTCAAATGGGGGATGGATCTGCAGACCGAACATGAGCGTTACTTGAGTGAGGAGCATTTCAAGTGCCCAGTGTTTGTATACAACTACCCCAAAGATATCAAGGCTTTCTATATGCGTATGAATGAAGACAACAAAACGGTGGCAGCTGTAGACCTGCTGGTGCCAGGCGTTGGCGAATTGGTTGGTGGCAGCCAGCGCGAGGAACGGTATGACCGGCTGATGCAGCGCATAGAGGAGATGGGTCTTGATCCTGAGGAGTATTGCTGGTATACTGATCTCAGGCGCTTTGGCACCATCAAGCATGCCGGTTTTGGGATTGGGTTTGAGCGACTGATCATGTACCTAACCGGCATTAGTAACATCCGCGATGTGTTGCCGTTCCCCAGAACAACGGGCAACGTGGAATTCTGACCGACTCTTGAAAGGAGAAATTATGAAAAGAATCTTGTCATTGATATTAATCGTTACGATGATGCTGCCGTTGGCAGCATTTGCCGAGGCTGCACCAGAAATGGTTGAAGCTACTGGCGGCAACTACTCCGATGAAATGAAAATCCCCTATACAGTTGATTTGAGTGCCGATGACGGTGCCGACAGCGTCGAACGCATGGGCGACCATCCTGGCAGCCCCTATTTCAGTTCATTGGATTTTTATAATATGGAGAGCACCGATACCCTCACGATACTGACCAATTTCAGAACCCAGCAGCAAACCTCTGAATGGAGCTGTGGCGTCAGCGCTGTGATGATGATGCTCGACTGGTACGGCAAGCTGGGCGACCATAACGAGGAAACGCTGGGCGCGATGCGTGAACAGGGCCTCAAACCCGGCGCCACCTCCCTTCGCCAGGCGCTGCAGATAATCGACGGCGTTGGCGGGTTTGACACGTTTTCCACCTTCGATATCGAAGGTGAACCCTATGAGGTGTTCACGCTTGATTATATTAGGCAGACGCTATCCGAAGGCAAGCCTATTCTCATCGGCTGGAACGATTGGGGCGGACACTGGCAGGTAATCATCGGGTATGACACCATGGGCACCGAAACTGCACAGGATGACGTCATCATTGTCGCCGATTCCTACGACACCACCGACCATAACCAGGACGGCTACGGCGTATATCCGGCTGAGCGGTTCTATTACAACTTCACTTTCTATGATTTCTTTGAAGAGGAAGAACTGAACGACATGGTGTTCATCGTCGCCACGCCTACGGAGTAATTTATAAGCTTTAAAAGGAGCCTATCCGCTGGATGGGCTCCTTTTTTAAGAATCAGATCAATCAATTCAAATTGAACGCTTTCTCGATTTCCCTGACTTCATCATCCGATATCATGACCGTGGGGCCGATATCGCTGGCGGCGATAAGCGCTTTGGCGCTGTACTCCAGCACCTCCAGGCGGTCAAAGGCATTGAGCAGGTTTTTGCCTGTTACCAGCACGCATTCGTTTTCGATGACAAGCACAGGCGTTTTGCTGGACAAAGCGCTGACGGTGCCGGGAATATCATTGGTGGATGAAAAATACGGCAGTTCCTTCACATCGCGCAGGTTGATATAGCTTTCCGGGATGATGCGCGAATCGAAAACGGCATCGGTCACCGCAAAAGCCATGATAGACGGTGCGTGGGCAATGATGATGCAGCCGATATCCGGGTGGCTATCGTATATGGCGCGGTGCAGGCGCACTGAGCGGCTGGGCTGTTTGCCAGCTTCGCACATATCGTGTCGAATCAGCACCAGGTTTTCAGGCTGCAGGTATTTCCGGTCCTTGTTATATGGTGTGATGATGTAAGAACCGTCCTGCAATCTTTGTGAAAACGTGCCCTGTGTCGAGGTGAACAGGCGCTGATCATAGGAACGATGGATCAGCCTGCACATGTCGCGCCGCGCAGCACGCTCCTCGCTGGATACGGACTTTGGTATGAACTCGTCTAGTAGCGGGGTAGGCTTGTTTTTGCGCATGTCGATCTGCTCGGTGGTTAGGGAACGTGGTGTGCCGAGTTTTTGGGCGTCGATCTCCAGCCGACCAGAAAAGTCCAGTGTTTCAAACGCCATGAAGGCGGAGAACAGATCCTTCCCGCCGATGACGCACCCGTGGTTTTCCAACATCACGGTGTGATAGCCTTCGGCGAATTTTGACGATATGTTGCTGCCCAGTTCTGTACTGCCGGGTACAGCATAGGGTGCCATCACCACTTCGCCACACAGCTGTAGCACATCGGGGATCAGCCTGATGTTGGGTATTTTGCGCGCCAGGCTGAACGCCACCATGGTAGGGGGATGCGCATGCAGTATTGCTGACAGATCAGGCCGTTTGCGGTATATATCCAGATGAAACGGCAGCTCAACCGAGGGCTTATGGGGACCGATAGCTTGCCCGTCCGGTCTGATGCGGATCATGTCAGCACTGGTCAGTGCTCCTTTGTCAATGCCGGACGGGGTGATCCACACGTCGCCGCTTTCATCGCGGATGGACAGGTTGCCTCCCGAAGTCGTTGTCATGCCGTATTGATAGATGCGCTGCATGATCATGACCAGCTGGTCAGCAGGATGCAGGTAGTTGAAATCCATTTCCGTACCTCCGTTTTCACAAATTGCGATCCCAATTTCAACTATACCATAAATTTATAAATCAATGTGAAAAATATGTGAAAAGTATAACGATTTGATACAAGTTGTGAATGGTAACTGATATATAAAACCCAGCAGCCGTTGAAACTACTGGGTTTTGGCGGAGAAGGAGAGATTTGAACTCTCGCTACGCGTTAACGTACTACTCCCTTAGCAGGGGAGCCCCTTCGGCCACTTGGGTACTTCTCCATGAAGCCTGATGGCGGAGAGAGAGGGATTCGAACCCCCGGTGCCTTTCGACATCACCAGTTTTCAAGACTGGCGCCTTCAACCGCTCGGCCATCTCTCCATCCTGAAATGGCAAATGCATTTCAAAATGCCGATTCAATATAGCAACAAAGCGGCGGATTGTCAACCGCGATTTTTGAAAAGCCTGTGCATATGCATTTGAAGCATTTGAAGCGGCAAGTGTGCAATGATATACTCATGGCAACATGGGAAGGAGGTTGCGTGCATGGATATCATGAAGTTGCATGGCAAAAAAGGTAAATTGGGTATTGCCGCATACAGGCTGAACAAGGGCGGCCGCGGCGGCATGCAGATCGCTTCGCCATGACGCTGGTGCATCATCCTTTTCCGCCTGTGTATGACGCGCGCAGTTCGCTGCTGATATTGGGTAGCTTTCCCTCCGTTGTGTCGCGGGAAACAATGTTCTACTACGGCAACAGAAACAACCGCTTCTGGCCGCTGATGGCACGTCTTTTTCAGCGAGATTTGCCCGAAGCCATCGCTGAAAAGCGGGAGTTTTTGTTGGACCATGGCATCGCGCTGTGGGATGTGGTGGCGTCATGTCGGGTATCGGGGTCGAGCGACAGCAGCATCCAAAGCCCGGCAATCAACCCAATCGGCAGCCTGGTGGCGAAAACCGTGGTGCAGGCTGTTTTCCTCAACGGACAAAAAGCGGCATCGTTGTACATGCAACATGCCGCTGAAATTGTGGGATTACCCGCCTTTACGCTGCCATCCACCAGCCCAGCTAACGCGGCTTGGGGAATGGAACGCCTGGCGACAGCCTGGGCTGCCATCCTGCCCTATGCGCAGCACCAGCCTCCTATAGAATAAACCTTTTCATGTCATCCTTTTTAGCAGTGCTGACATGTTCCCTGACGTAGTTTGCGGTGATGTTGATGTCGATCACGGGCATGCTGTCGCCGCCGGCGTTGAAGGAGATGTCCTCTAAGAGTTCCTCAAACACGGCGTGCAGCCTTCTGGCGCCGATGTTTTCGCCGGCGTCGTTGGCGTTACAGGCTGCCTCGGCAATGGCATCCAGCGCCTCGTCATCAAATGTCAGGCGTACGTTGTCGGTTTCCAGAAGGGCAGTATACTGCTTGGTCAGGGCGTTGTCAGGCTGCGTGAGGATTTTGACAAAGTCATCCTTGCCCAGGCTTTTTAGCATGACATGCACGGGGAAGCGACCCTGCAGCTCGGGGATGAGGTCGCTCACCTTGGCGACGTGGAATGCGCCGGCGGCAATAAACAGCATAAAATCTGTGCGTACACTGCCGTATTTGGTGGTCACTGTGCTTCCTTCCACAATGGGCAGGATATCGCGCTGAACGCCTTCCCTTGATACATCGGGGCCACTGCCAGCAGCGGCTCGCCCGGCGATTTTATCGATCTCGTCGATAAACACAATGCCGTGTTGTTCAGCGCGCATCAGCGCTTCTTCGGTGACAGCGTCTTCGTCAATCAGCTTCTGGGACTCCTCGGACAGCAGGATCCGCCTGGCTTCCCGCACCTTGACTCTTCTGAGCTTCGTTTTCTTAGGAAGCATGCCGCCCATCATGTCGCCGATGTTGATGGCGCTGCCGCCAACTTCAAGCTTGGGCGCGGCTTCCTCCACCTCAATTTCAAGCTCCGTGTCCTCCAACTCGCCTGCTGCCAACCGCTCCCTGATGTCGGCACGCTTCCCTGACAACCTGGCCCTTTCTTCATCGGTGGGTTCCGGTTCCTTTGCTTTGTTCGCACCCAGCAGGATGTCAATGGGGTTGGCGACGGGCTTTTTAAGAGGGGTTGTCAGCAAAGTGACCAGCCTGTCCTCGGCTAATACTTCGGCGCGCGCTTTGACCCGCGCAGCATGTTCATCTCGCACCATGCGAATGGCGTTTTCAACCAGGTCGCGCACAATGCTTTCCACATCACGCCCGACATAGCCCACTTCAGTAAATTTAGTTGCCTCTACCTTGACAAACGGCGCGTTGACTAAACGCGCCAGGCGCCTGGCGATTTCGGTTTTACCCACACCTGTTGGCCCCATCATCAGAATATTCTTGGGGTAAATTTCCTCGCGCATTTCTTCGGACACCAGCGAGCGCCGGTACCGGTTGCGCAACGCGATGGCTACCATCCGCTTGGCTTCTTCCTGACCGATGATATACCGGTCCAGCTCGCGTACGATTTCGCGCGGCGTCAATTCCCTCATCATGAAGACACCTCCTCCACGGTGATCTGGTCGTTGGTATATACGCAGATGGACGCGGCGATGTACAGTGACTTCTCGGCGATATCACGGGCAGAAAGGTCGGTATTTTGCAACATGGCGCGTGCGGCTGCCAATGCGTAGTTGCCGCCGGAGCCGATGGCGCATATGCCGTCATCGGGGTTGATCACCTCGCCGCTGCCGCTGATGATCAGCAGATCGTGCCCATCGGTGACAACCAGCAGGGCTTCCAGCTTCCGCAATACCTTGTCGCTGCGCCATTCCCTGGCCAAGCTGACTGCGGCTCGTTCCAAGTTGCCGTTTGTCTCGGTCAGCTTTTCTTCAAAGCGCTCCGACAGTGTAAACGCATCAGCCACCGCGCCTGCAAAGCCCACCACCACCCGGTCGTTGTATATTCGGCGCACCTTCTTTGCTGAGCTTTTAAATATTGTAGCCTGGCCTAAGGTTACCTGGCCGTCGCCTGCCACAGCTACGCAGCCGTTTCTGCGTACAGCGCATATGGTTGTTCCTTTAATGTCCATGTATTTCACTCCTTCATTCAGTTTCGTAACTATCCCTGATGATGCGTACCGCAGCCAGCGCCTTGTTGGCTACTTCGAGATAACGTTCGCCCCTGGACCTGGCTTTCACAGAGCCGGTGTCCATGATACCAAAGTTGATGTTCATGGGCTGAAAGTCATGGTTGGGTGCCGATACGTAGCGCCCCAGCGCGCCAAGCGAAGTGGTAGGGGGAAAGTCAGGTATTTTACGGCCAAACAGCACAGCCGCCAATGTCAGGCCGCAGATCATCCCGCTAGCTGCGCTTTCTACATAGCCTTCTACTCCTGTGATTTGGCCGGCAAAAAAAAGCGCCTTCGTTCCTATGACACGGAACTGACGGTCCAGGAAACCCGGGCTGTTCAGAAAAGTGTTTCTGTGCATGACGCCATACCGAACGAACTCCACGTTTTCCAAGCCTGGAATCAGCGAGAAAACCCGTTTCTGTTCGCTGAACTTCAGCCTGGTTTGAAAGCCAACCAGGTTGTAAAGAGTGCACGGCGTATCCTCATGCCGCAGCTGAACCACTGCGAACGGCCTGCGGCCGGTCTTGGGGTCCATCAGGCCCACCGGTTTCATGGGGCCATAAGCCAGCGTCATTCTGCCGCGCTTTGCCAGAGACTCCACCGGCATACAGGCTTCAAATATCTTTTCCTCCTCAAATGCGTGAACCGGCGCTGTTTCTGCATGAAGCAGCGCCTGGTAGAAGCGGTCGTATTGCTCCTCAGTCATGGGGCAGTTGATATAATCATTGCCCCGCCCGTACCGGGATGCGCGGAAAGCGATGCCCATATCAATTGAATCGGCAGACACAATGGGCGCCGCTGCGTCATAAAACGACAGCTGTGCTTTGTTGGTATAGGCTGTGATAGCGCGGCTCATGGCGTCGGTTGTTAGGGGACCGGTGGCGATGATGGCTGGCTCCTGCGGTATGTCGGTTACCTCATCGCTGATAAAGGTCATGAGGGGATGGCTCATGAGCAACTGCGTGATATCATTCGCAAACCGCTTCCGATCGACTGCCAGCGCACTGCCGGCCGGCACGCGCGTCCTGTCAGCAGCATCGATGATGAGGGAGTCGAAGCAGCGCATCTCTTCCTTCAATAAGCCTGAGGCGTTCTGTATGCAGTCGGATCGAAACGAATTGCTGCACACAAGCTCAGCGAACAGGGGAGAAGAGTGCGCCGGGGTGGTACGATGTGGCTTAATGTCGTACAGCTTGACAGGAACGCCTCGGCGCAACAATTGCCAGGCGGCTTCACAGCCCGCCAATCCTGCGCCTATGATGTTGACAGGCGGCTTTATCATGGTTCATCATCACCCTGTTGGTCGTCTGCAGGCTCGCTGTGCCGGCAGGTCTCGTTGGCACAGAGGAACAGGTTCCCTGCTTTTCGGCGCTTTAAGATCATATAGGAGCCGCATTTGGGGCAGCTTTTGTCCACAGGCATATCCCAGGACACGAAATCGCAGTCCGGATACTTCTCACAGCCATAGAACTTTCTATTCTTTCTGCTGGTTTTTTCCAGCAGCCTGGCTCCGCACTTGGGGCAGGGTGCATCGATGTAGGTAAGGATGGGCATGGTGTTGCGACAGTCCGGAAAGCCCGGGCAAGCTAAAAACCGGCCATACCGTCCTGTTTTGTATACCATCATCCTGCCGCATTTTTCGCAGAGGATGTCGCTGACCTCATCTTCGATGACGATTTTTTCAATCGCCTCATCGGCTTTCTGCAGCATATCTTCAAAAGGCGGATAGAACTCCGCCAACAGACTTTTCCAGTCCTTCTCTCCATCCTCAACGGCATCCAGGCCGGCTTCCAAGCCGGCTGTAAAGTCGATGTCTACGATGGGGGAGAAGTGTTCGATCATCAGGGCGTTGACGGTTTTGCCAAGCTCCGTGGGGTACAGGCGTTTCTTCTCGCGAGATACGTAGCCGCGGGCAATGATCGTCGATATGGTCGGCGCATAGGTTGATGGACGACCAATCCCATTTTCTTCCAGCGTGCGCACCAGGGAGGCCTCAGTGTAACGGACCGGAGGCTGGGTGAAAAACTGTTCTGCCAAGGCTTCTTCTATGACGACGGCATCGCCCTCCTGCACCACGGGCAGCTTTGTTTCAGCTGGTGCGGAAGCATCATCCTGCCCTTCTTCGTATACGGCTGTAAATCCTGAAAACCGCTTGCTTTCGCCGTAATAGCGCAGTTCCACGCCATCGCCTGTTATGTCGATGGTTCGGGTGTCATACAAAGCCGGATTCATTTGGCTGGCAACGAAGCGGTGGTAGATCAGCCTGTATAGCAGGTGCTGGTCCCTTGTCAGGGATTCCTTGACCGCATCCGGTGTAAAGGCTATGTCGACTGGCCGGATGGCTTCATGGGCATCCTGCGCGCTGCCTCTGCCCTTATAAACGTTTTCTGTCTCGGGTAAGTAATCAGCTCCATAGTTGGACAGAATATGGCCACGCACAGCCTGAATGGCGTCAGCGCTGACCCGGACCGAATCGGTGCGGATATAGGTGACCAACCCCTGCATCCCGCCCTTTTTCAGGTTGACCCCCTCGTATAACGTCTGAACAACCTGCATGGTTTTGGATAGCGTGAAGTTCAGTTTCCTGGATGCTTCCTGTTGTAGGGTGGATGTGGTAAACGGCGGCGCTGGAGATTTTTTTCGTTCCCTGTTCCTGATGCCGGTTATAGCGAGGGCAGCTGTTGCAATGCGCTGCTTGGCTTGGTCGGCTTCGTCAGCATTGGATAAAACAGCTTTTCTACCGTCAAGGGCTTGCAGCTTCAGCGTGAAAGGCGCTTTGGTGCCATTTTCTCTTTTCCAGTGCACGGTCGCCGACGCTTCCCAGTACTCCTCGGGGATAAAAGCATCAATCTCGGCTTCGCGATCGGCGATGATGCGTACGGCGACGCTTTGAACACGGCCGGCTGACAAGCCTTTGCGTACCTTGGCCCACAGCAGCGGACTAATTTTATAGCCTACCAGCCTGTCCAATGCCCGCCTGGCTTGCTGGGCGTCCACCAGGTTCATATCGATGGCACGAGGCTGTTTGACGGCGCTGGCCACGGCTTTTTTAGTTATTTCATGAAAGTCGACGCGCAGCGGTTTATCTAAATCGAGCTTCAGGGCTTGAGCCAAATGCCATGATATGGCTTCTCCCTCGCGGTCCGGGTCGGTTGCCAGCAGCACATCTGACGCTGTTTTAGCTTCCTTGCGAAGCTTGGCTAGGATATCCCCCCGTCCTTTGATGGTAATGTATTTCATATCAAAGTCGTTGTCCACGTCAACACCCAGCTGTGATTTGGGCAGATCGCGCACATGGCCCTGAGAAGCTTCCACCTTGTAGTTTCTGCCCAGCATCCGGGCGATTGTATTCGCCTTGGCGGGGGATTCCACGATGACCAGTTTCTTTTTTGTGGACATGATGCTTCCTCCATGTTCATGCCTTGCTTCCCGGTGTAAGCCTATATAAGTTGCCGGGAAGCTTTTCGATGAAGCCGTCTATCTCCAGCATCGTCAGCTGTGTACTCAGGTCCGATATGTCCAGATCTGTAACGGCAACCAACTCTTCCATGCTTCTCACCTCATCGCAAAGCGCATCATATATCTTCTTTTGTGTATCTGTCAAATCAGCTACGGTAAAGCGTAGCTGTTCATTGCGATGTTCTGCCTGGATTGTTTGCCACCCCATGTCGTCCATCAGATCGCCGGCGCAGGTGCAAAGCCTGGCACCTTCTCTGATGAAGCGGTGCGGCATTACACTGCCGGGGGCGTCTACCTGGCCGGGCAGCGCAAATACCTCCCGCCCCTGTACAAGGGCATGGCCGACGGTGATCATGGTGCCGCTCTTCTCTCTGGCTTCCACCAGCAGCAGCGCATCAGCCATGCCGCTGATGATGCGGTTTCGAATGGGAAACCGGAAAGCCTGCGGCTCTGTATGCGGCGGCAATTCGGTCATGATGGCACCGCCCAGACGAATCATCTCCTGTGAAAGGGGTTCGTTTTCGGGCGGGTACATCCTTTCAAGACCCGAACCCAGCACGGCAATCGTGCGCCCGCCGACAGACAATGCCCCTTTGTGCGCTGCCGTGTCAATGCCACGGGCTAATCCGCTGATAATGACGATGCCGTTTTGCGCCAGCTCCGCAGCGATTTGATATGCTTGTTCTCGACCATACCTGGTTTCCCGGCGCGAGCCAACGATGGCAACAGACTTTCCTGAGATAAGCGGCATGTGACCACGGTAGAAAAGAACATCGGGCGGATCAGGGATACAATCCAGCAATGGCGGATATTCCGGCTTGTTCCGCAGTGCCAGGCTGATTTGCAGTGCTTTTAGGCGCAGCATGATCTTGTCAAGCCCCGCGTGCTTCAGATCAACCAGCTCCCCATATGCAGCTGTGCTGATCAAAGGTGCAGCATCCGGACTGAGGTTTTCAAAAATGGCACTTGCAGAGCCATAGCGTGCAAACAGCCTGTCCCGCATCCGATGGGTCAGGCTTTCACTGCAGGCAAGCCATATTCTGCACAGGTCGTCAAAATCCAAGGCAAAGTCATCCATGGGTTGTTCCCCAGTATTTGGCGTCGATCATTCTGAACTGAACAGCTTCTGCCATGGAAGCGGCATCGATTCTTTCCTCGTGGCGCAGGTCCGCGATGGTGCGGGCCACCTTGATCAGCCTGCCGTAGGCGCGCATGCTGAAGCCAAAGCGCTGCATGGCGCTTTGCAGCAGCTTCAGCGCTTCTGGCGTCACCTGAGCAAGCGACTCAATCTGCTTGGTATCCATCTGTGCGTTGCAGCGGATTGACGTGCCTTGGAAGCGAGCGTGCTGCTTTTCCCGGGCCTGGGAAACCCGCTGCCTGACAGTTAGACTGTTTTCAGACCGGGTAGGTGCTGTGATGTCCTCAATGGGCACGTTGTCCACCTCAACCTGCAGGTCGATTCTGTCCAGCAGAGGGCCGGATATCCTGTCCAGGTATTTGCGTATCTCATGGCTGCCGCAGCGACAGGGCTTGACGCGGCTGCCATAATAGCCGCAGGGGCAGGGGTTCATGCTGGCTACCAGCATAAACCGGGATAGATATTCCGACCTGGCCCGAACGCGGGACACCGTCACCGTGCCGTCCTCTAAGGGTTGCCGCAGTGATTCCAGCAGGCTTCTGGGATACTCCGGCATTTCATCCAGAAAAAGTACGCCGTTGTGTGCCAGGGATACTTCGCCGGGCATGGCGTTGGCGCCGCCGCCTATTAAAGCAGCAACGGAGGAGGAATGGTGGGGTGTTCTGAAGGGACGTTCTGTCATCAGGCCTTCGCCCGGTTTCAGCAAGCCGGATACACTGTATATCCTGGTGGTTTCAAACGACTCCGCCTGCGTCATCTGCGGCAGGATGCCCGGCAGGCAGCGGGCAAGCATGGTTTTGCCGCTGCCCGGCACGCCGACCATCAGCAAGTTATGCCCTCCAGCGGCTGCGATTTCCAGCGCCCGCCGGGCAAACGATTGCCCGCGCACCTGCTCCAAATCGGCGCTGATACGCTGTGCGCCGATGCACTCCTGATAGCTTTTCTGCACCTGGGGTAGGATGGGCATTTTGCCGGCAATATGCTGTACTGCTTCGTACAGGGATTTAGCGGGATAAACCTGCATGCCTTCCACTGCAATCACTTCATTGGCGTTTTGCCAGGGCAGGATCACCTTGTTGATACCGCGTTCCTTTGCGGCAATCACCATGGACAGCACGCCGTTAACAGGTGTCAGCCGCCCGTCCAGCGCCAGCTCACCCATCAGCAACAGATTGCTGATATCCTCAGCCGGCTTAATCTGTCTGCTGGCTAGGATAATCGATATGGCGATGGGCAGGTCGAATACACTGCCTTCCTTCTTCAGATCGGCAGGGGAGAGGTTGATGGTGGTATGGCCGAAAGGCATGGTGAACCCGCTGTTTTTCAGCGCTGCCGTGACACGGTCCCGGCTTTCCTTGACCGCAGTATCCGGCAATCCAACCATAACAAACTGATATGTGCTGCCGCCTGTTACATACGCCTCGACAGCTACCGGTTCGCCATGGATGCCGGACAGGGCAAAGCACATCGTGCTGGCAATCATGCGGACACCTCCTGATGCCTTAGTAGTATAGCCAGCTGGGAAACCACTTCATGGCATCCAGCCAGGCGGTAGATACCCGAAGCCCGCTGATGTAGGGGAAGAAGGCGATAAAAAAGGCAAACGCCAGTCCCATGATAGCGATAGAAGCATAGCGCGCTTTCTTTTCGCTGCGATCTGCCAGATAGTCTAACATCAGTGAAATGCATTGAATGATAAAAGGCAAAGATGTGAAGTAGTGATATATGTAGGTACCCCGCGGCACGGGCACCCAGGGCAGATATTGAGCCAGGAACGAAATGATCAGCAATGCTGGCCGCGTGTCCGTTTTTTCGGGATGACGGATGATCTGGCGCGGAGGGCTTGAAATGTGGCTTTTCAACAGTGTGTAGATAGTGGCGAAAACCGCTGCGAGCCCGCCCCACCACACCACTAAGTTGCCGAAAGAAAAGATGGTGCTGGCGGTGCCGTCAACGGTTCCGCCCGCGAAATACCACATGGGCTTGATGCTCAGCGGCCATTCATACCAAGGCGAATAATAGGGATGGTCCATGCCGAAGCCGGGCTTGGCGTGATACCGGTACATGGTGAAGCTGGCATCCAGTACTTTTTTTATCGAGATGCCGCCTTCTGTACGCATAAACCAGGGGATAAACGATACGTAGTAAATAACAGACGGAATGACGACAAAGAACACAACGCAGCTGAGCAGCGTCATGATCGTTCTGAACGGCCATTCCTGCGCTGCCGTCAGGACAACATCCCTGTCAGCAAGCGTGCCCTCTGCTTTTTGGGCGGCAAGCCCCTGGCGGATTCTGCGCGACAGCATCCAGAAGAAGATCACAGCCAGCCCAGCGCCTGCGTAAAAGCCGGTCCATTTGCTGGCGATCGACAAGCCGAAGAACAAGCCGCTCAACGCGAGCGGACGCAGGGTCTTAACGAAAGAAGTGCGATAATAATCCATCAAGGCGTATCGGAACATAAAGTAGTAAGCCCATATGATAAACAGCGTGACGAAGCTGTCGATGGTGGCGATGCGCGTTTGTGTAAAGTGCATGCAGTCAAAAGCCATCAGCAGTGCTGCGGTGATTGCGCCGATGCGGCGCTTTGTGATCAGCCGTCCCAATAAGTACATACCAGGCAACATCAGCACGCCGGCCATGGCGCCCGCAAACCGCCAGCCAAACGGGGTCATGCCGAAGATCATAACGCTGAAGGACATCAGTACCTTGCCCAGCGGCGGATGGCTGATCTCATACGTAGCATTAGGCTCTGTGCCGCGCATGGCATTCATATGCTCATATGCCGTTCTGGCATGGTAAATTTCATCAAAGTAGGTGCTGTTGAACCAGTCGGGCTCACCTGCCATGGTGGATTGCTCGTCTATCAATGCTTCGCCTTGTCCCGACAGCAGGTGCACGGGCATCACGGCGCCGGTCTCCGTGTTGCGTATCTGCAGCTCCATGATGGACAATCCCTCTGCATCAGGAACAATGCGGATCAATTTGCCCGTATGCACGATGCGGTCGGCATGATACTTTGTTTCCCCCGCATCCGTCATAAAGGATTTGTTCTGATATTTCCAGGCGAAGCAGTCGCCCATGTTGATGCGGGCAGGGGACGACGTCCATGTGTCACCATCCATGCTGGTCTCCACTGTAAAGTTGCGTTCACGGGTGTTGATGCCCGCATACCACAGGATGTTGAAATCCATTGG
The DNA here is from genome assembly GCA_050952845.1 of Christensenellales bacterium. Taxonomy (GTDB): domain Bacteria; phylum Bacillota; class Clostridia; order Christensenellales; family Aristaeellaceae; genus JAGVSV01. The sequence continues at coordinate 1,474,468 of JBMNLP010000001.1, read as the reverse complement.
CTTGTCAAGTTCCAGCACTAACACGTCGTTTTCATCCACTGCTGTCCAGGTGGTCTGGGGTGCCTTCATTGAGCCCAGGTTGGTCAAAGCAATGGCTGCATATATAGCGCAAATCAGGACGATGATCATGGCATCCTTCTTGTCGGCTGATGGCGCCTGATATGGCTGGAGAAGCCATCTCTTCGCGGCGTTTTGATTGTCTTCTGCCCTGCTTTGGGCTGATGCCGGATAAATGGGGGTGAGGGAGACAGGCGGCTCTCCCATCATGACAAGCGCAAAGCCGATATGCAGCGCATAGCCTGCTAACAGAACATTGACTGCCGATAACAGGTACTCCAGCACAGACGATTCGCTGGTGATGTTAAACGCGGGCGCAGTTAGATGCCCTGCGCTGCCGCCAATTCGGATAGCCCGGTCCAACACGATGCCGACATTCAGAAACAGGCTGATGCTTGTCAGCAGCATCAAAAAGAAGATACGCCTGTCCCGGCGATGGGCGTATGCCATGACCAGCAGCGCCACAGCCATGAAAGCATACCGCTCATGCATCATGACACCCAGCGAACAAAAGGCGATCAGCATGATGGCGCCTGACAGGGGCAGATTGCTGATCTGCCGTCCGAACCAGTACTGGACGATGGTGATGAAAAACACCGATACCATGAGCAGCGTGCCCATCAACGACATTGACATCGGCACAATTGCGCAAATGATCGGCAGCGCCAGGCAGGATAGCGCCAGCAGCGTAGGTACGGCATCAGGCTGGCTGACAGTAAGCCCGCTTTTCCATGCCGTTTTCCTTTTCAGCAGGTGGATGATCACGGGAATGGCAACTGTCAAGCTGCCAGTCAAACGGAGTGAAAATGTCGCCGGCTCACCGGTAGACACCCAGTTTTTGCCGAAGAGGAAAAACAGGTTGGCGGCATTGACCGTAGCATGGCTGTAAAACGTCATGGTTCCGGCGTACAGCGATACCAGCCACTGAATAGGCTGCTCCATCCGGATCATGAAGGGCACCGCAACCACGGCGGCCAGAGCCAGCGAGATGCCCAGCCCCCACAGGAACGATTTCAGCGTTTTCTTATCATCATGCCATATGAACTCACATATGGCAGCGGCCAGGCCCATGGGGCCAAACATCAGCGCCTGCGGTTTGGTGAGGACAGCTAGCGTATAGAGCGGCAAGGCGGCGATCCATCTCCCGTCCATGGCATACAGCACTACCAGCAGCATCAGCAGTGCCGGGATGGCATCCACCTGCCCCCAGGCTGCGCCGGTTGCATAGGCAAGCGGGCAGAAGGCGTATATCGCAGCAAGTAACACTGCGCTTTTATACTTTATATGCCGTGTTGCATACCTGTACAACACATACACGCAGGCAAGGTCGGCAATAACCGAGGGGAGCTTTACCATCCACGGCGTGGCACCTGTACCCATCAGTCGGCCGAGAAGGCCAATGGGCCATAGCGCCAGCATATAGCCGGGGGGATAGTCGCTGTGCTGATCTGTCAGATAGAAAGAAGCGGGTCCCACATCGGCCATCCGGTTGGCCCATGCTGTAAAGCAGCCGATGTCCACGCTATACCCCGGTATGATCAGCATGACAACAAACCGGGTTATGGCAGCTAAAACCAGCATCGCCAGCAGTGTCTGAGGTAGGTGGTGTCGCTCCGGTAAGGTTTCTTCAACTTCCTCAATGGCTTCCACCCTGCGTGCCCCAAATACAGCCAGCATGCCGTACAGCAAGGCGATCAGCAGCAACCAGGGCCAGGCGGGGCTTGGGGCTGCTACAGCGCTATCCTGTTCCAAGGCGGGACTTGCTGTCCATTCGCTGACAGGGTAACCGGCAGGCACCGACGCCACCGCATGGAAGGACAGGTTGTCAAACATCGCTTCGCCAATGGCCTCGCCGCTGTAGCCGCCCAGCCTGGCATACACCGTAATGCTGGTTTGCTCAACGCCGGTTCTGCCATACAGGCTGACCTGCCGCCACCCGTCTTGCGGCTGATACACGCTGTCGGAATATGCGTTGATGCCCTCAATGGACAGGTTGGCACCCCGGCCACCGGATGCATCCGCCTTGATCCATCCCTGAAAGCAGTACAGCGTGTCCGGCAAAACGGACAGGGTCTGGCTGAAACGGGCATCGTTGGGTTCGCGGTTGATGATGCGTCCGGCTGTGCCCTCCAGGCCGTCAGCCACGCTGAAAGCGGTGATGTCGGGTATTTGCCAGTAGTAGTCTGTAGCCCAGCCATCAGGCAGGCCATCTGCTGCGATGGAGGAAAAATCGCTGTTTTTCAGCTGATTGATGCCTAAGCCGACGTTTTTGACTTTAGGGCTGCCATAAAAAAAGTATACGCCTGCGGCCAGCAGGATAAAGGATAATACCAGGATGACAGGCAGTGCTCTTTTTCTAATCATACGCTCCTCTGGCCCGGCAGGCTGACGCTTCTGGTATACAGGATGCCGGCACGGGTAATCTCAAGTATGTCAAAGCGGTGCTTGGGCTTTTTTGGCAGCGTCTGCAGATAGCTAAACGCTGCACTGCGGATTCGGCGCATTTTAGCAGGCGTGACCGAGCCTATCCCATCGCCGATCCGGCCATCAGGCCTGTATTTAACCTCAACAAAACAGACGGTGCCGTGGTCGAGGGCAATGATGTCGATTTCGCCGCCTGCTTTGCGATATCTGGTATGCACAACCTGCATTCCCAGTGCCTGCAGATATGCGCAGGCCTGCTCCTCACCCCGACGGCCTATGCTATATTGTTCGCTCATGGATTGTCAATCAGATGCCCGATAAAACTCCGCCTGTGTATGGGCGAAGGTCCATGCAGGCGCAGGGCAGCGATGTGTTTTGCAGTGCCGTATCCCTTGTGCTGATCAAAGCCATAGGCCGGGTACAGGGCATGCAGCCTTTTCATCTCCCGGTCTCTGGTGACTTTAGCGACGATGCTGGCTGCCGCGATGCTGTAGGATACAGCGTCGCCATGTACAATCGCTATTTCGTTGCCACTGAGTCCCAGGTGTTGCACGGCATCCACAAGGTAGACATCAGCGGGCACCTTCTCTGCTGCGCGGCGCATAGCCAGGCGCGTCGCCTCTAAGATGTTGATCCGGTCGATCTCCTTAGCACTGGCAGTGCCAATGCCGATGTGCAGCGCCGTGCGCACGATATCGTCATATACGCGTTCTCTCCGTTTCTCGGAGAGCTTTTTGGAGTCATCCACCCAGGCGATCAATGGCTCAGGCGGCATTATGACACAAGCTGCCGTTACGTTGCCGGCAAGGGGACCACGGCCTGCCTCGTCGATACCGGCGCACACACCGATGCTCCGGTAGGCTGTTTCTGCGGCAAGCAGCGCCGCGACTTTTGCAGCGCGGTCAGCACTCATACGGGGGTTTCTTATCATAAGTGGCATCAGCTGCTGGCGGGTATTCCAGCGTGATGCGACCGATGACGCCATCGCGGAACTCGTCCAGGATTACCGAAACAGCGCGCTCGATATCGTACAAGCCGCCTTTCAGCAAAAATCCCCTGGCCTTGCTGACAGCCTCAATCAGCTGATCGCCCCTTAGCGAGCGGTCGTCGATTTGATACCGGGCGCACAGCTGGTCAGGCGCAATGTCCATCAAGTCGTTGACAAGGGATACGCACAGCTTATATGTGTCGAGCACCTCATCGCGGATTGCGGCGATGTACGCCAGCCTTTGGGCAGCCTGCTGGTCTTCTAATTTGGGCCATAACAACCCCGGGGTATCCATGAGTTCCAAAAAGGGAGAGATTTTAACCCAGTGGTTAGCCCTGGTGACGCCCGGCCTGTCCTCCACTTTGAGCATGTTCTTTCCGGCAAGGCGGTTGATGATGGTGCTTTTGCCCACATTGGGCACGCCAACGATCATGGATCGCACCGTCTTTTTATATCCGCGCTGTGAAAAACGCACCATCTGGTCCTTCGCAGCAGCTTCAATCAGCTTCATGACCTTGTTTGACCGGCCTTTGGACACAACATCGACTGCCGTCAACCCGTCTTTCCGAAACCATGCCAGCCACTGCGCGGTGGCGCTGGGGTTGGCTAAGTCCGCCTTGTTTAAAAGCAGGATATGATTTTTATGCGCAACAAGGCTGTCCAGCTGTGGGTTGCGGCTGGAAGCAGGCAGCCTGGCATCGCAGACTTCTACGATGATATCAACCTTGGCTAACTGCCCTTCAAGCAGCCGCCTTGCTTTGGACATATGCCCGGGGTACCAGCCGATGGTCAAGTCAGGTTCTCCTTCAGATAGCCTCTGTCAGCGGATGTTCTCCACCAGCGCTGTCAGATTGGCCAGGCCCACGACAAGCCCGTGCGCATTTTCCAGCGTATAGTCCGCACAGGCACGGTAGTATCCGACCCGTTGATTATACTGCGCGACGATCTCATCATGCGACAGCGCGTCCGGGCCACTTCGCTGATCCATGCGGGCATCAGCCAGCAGCTGATCCAGCGGCCGGTCGATGTATATGATGATACCATGGTTTTGCATTAATTGTACGTTTTCCTTGGCGGTCGGCAGCCCGCCGCCGGTAGAGACGATGCAGGGGGGTTCGCCGATCAGCTCCATCAAGACGCCCGATTCGGCATTGCGATAGAAAGCCTCGCCAAACTGTTTGATGATATCGTATTCTGGCAACCCCATCATTTCACTGACACGCTGATCTGTGTCCACAAAACGAAGGTTCAGGTTAGACGCCAGCCGTTTGCCTAACGTCGACTTTCCTCCCCCCGTCATGCCAATCAGAAACAGATGCGTTGGCAACATCAACCTTCCACCTCCGACCCGTACTGTGAAAGCTCGCCTATCAAAAAAGCAGGATCAGTATAGCATACCCGGCAATTCGCTGCAACATCTCCCGGCGCATTTGCGCGTTGCGTGGTTGCGGCTGCATACAAGTGCATGTATAATATTTGATGGCGCATAGCCAAAGGAGAAACGCGTGATGTTGGAGAAAATAAAGAACCTTTTAGGCCTTGGCGAGGAAGCAAAGCTGAAGCCGCTTAAAAAGACAGCCGACGCCATCGAAGCGCTGGAGCCTGCGTATGTCAGCATGTCGGATGAGGCGCTGCGCGGTAAAACAGATGAATTTAAAGGCCGATTGGCCAAAGGGGAAACGCTCAACGACCTGCTGCCCGAGGCGTTTGCCACGGTGCGGGAAGCGGCCAAGCGCACGCTGGGGCTCAGGCCGTTTTATGTGCAGCTGATCGGCGGTATCGTGCTGCATCAGGGGCGCATCGCTGAGATGAAAACAGGTGAAGGCAAAACGCTTACCGCCTGCCTGCCCGCATACCTCAATGCGCTGGAGGGCAAGGGCGTACACATTGTCACGGTCAACGACTATCTGGCGCAATTCCAGGGCGAGGACATGGGCAAGCTGTACCGTTTTTTAGGCATGTCGGTGGGGGTCATCACCCATGGCCTGGATAACGAGCAGCGCAGAAAGGCATACGCGAGCGACATCACCTACGGCACCAACAACGAAATGGGGTTTGACTACCTGCGCGACAACATGGTTATCTACCGAAAGGACATGGTGCAGCGCGGGCACCACTATGCCATCGTCGACGAGGTTGACTCTATTTTAATTGATGAAGCCAGGACGCCGCTCATTATATCGGGCCAGGGCGATAAGCCGACCGACATGTACGAAAAGGCTGACCGCTTTGTTGCCAGGCTGCGCAACGAAGTTGACTATACCGTGGAGGAGAAGGATAAAGCCGTTGTATTTACTGAGGAGGGGACCCGGAAAGCCGAGGCGGCATTCGGCATCGAAAACCTGTCCGATGTGGAAAACAACGAGCTCAACCACTACTTGATCCAGGCGCTTAAAGCAAATGCTATCATGAAGCGGGACACCGACTACGTTGTGCAAAACGGCGAGGTGGTCATCGTCGACGAGTTTACCGGCAGGCTGATGATCGGCCGCCGCTATTCCGATGGTTTGCACCAGGCAATCGAGGCCAAGGAACGTGTCAAGGTGGAGCGAGAGAGCAAGACGCTGGCTACCATTACGTTCCAGAACTACTTCCGGATGTACAGCAAGCTGTCCGGCATGACAGGCACCGCCAAAACCGAAGAAACAGAGTTTCAGGGCATATACAACCTGGATGTCATCCAGATTCCCACCAACAAGCCCATGATCAGGAAGGAACTCAACGATGTTGTCTACCGGAGCAAGAAGGGTAAGTTCGATGCCGTTGTTGAGGAAATCGCTGCCCGTCATAAAACCGGCCAGCCCATCCTGGTTGGTACGATATCGGTGGAGGTCAGCGAGATGCTCAGCCGCATGCTGAAGATGCGGGGCATCGAACACGAGGTGCTCAACGCCAAGCACCACGCGCGGGAAGCCACCATCGTCGCCCAGGCGGGCCATTACGGCGCGGTGACCATTGCGACCAACATGGCGGGCCGCGGCACGGACATCCTGCTGGGCGGCAACCCGGACTATTTGGCCCGCCGCGCGCTGCGGCAGGAAGAAATTCCTGACGAGCTCATTGAGGAAGCCACGGGGAAAAGCGAAGACATATCCGACGAGGTCAGGGCAGTCCGGGAGAAATACACAGCCCTCAAGGAGCAATATAAGATGACCACCGATGCCGAGCATGACAAGGTCGTGGCGCTGGGTGGGCTGCACATTCTGGGTACCGAGCGGCATGAGAGCAGGCGCATTGACAATCAGCTGCGCGGCCGGTCCGGCCGGCAGGGAGACCCTGGCTCCTCCCAGTTTTTCATTTCGCTGGAGGATGACCTGATGCGTTTATTCGGCGGTGAGCGCATTGAGCCGCTGATCGCGAAGCTGGGCATGGATGACAGCGAACCCCTGGAGGCAGGCTTGTTGACCAGGCAGATCGAAAACGCACAGAAGCGCATTGAAAGCCGCAACTATGAAATCCGAAAAAACGTGCTCCGCTATGACGATGTCATGAACCAGCAGCGTGAGCTGATCTATAGCCAGCGTCGGGAAGTGCTGGAAGGTGAGAATATGCACGCTGCCATCATGGGCATGCTGGATAAGCTGTTAGCAGAATCCGTCGATAGGTTTTGCGCCGGCGAAAACCCTGATTGGGACATCAAGGGCTTAGGCGACTACTTAGAGCGCATCTGCATTCCGCCGGGTTCCTTCAAGGCCAATGCCGACGCGATGCAGGGCTTTGACAAGGCCGGGCTGCTGGCTTATCTGAGCAAAACAGCGAAGGATTTTTATGCCGCCAGGGAAGAGCAGATCACGCAGATCGGCATCGACATGCGCGAACTGGAGCGGTCGCTGCTGCTAAGGGCTGTGGATACCCGCTGGATGGATCATATCGACGCCATGGACCAGCTCCGTGACGGCATCGGGCTTCGCGCTTACGCCCAGCGCGATCCTGTCAACGAGTACAAGCTGGAAAGCTACGACATGTTCGATGAGATGACCCGCCTGATCCAGGAGGACACGCTGCGGGCACTGTACCAGCTGCGGTTTGAAAAAGCGCCCGACAGAAGGCCGGTTGCGCAACCTACGCAGATGCGGGGCGCGGGAGACGATGCCGGGCAGAACAGGCGGACCACCCCCAGGGTGCTCAAGGCAGGCGAGAAGGTGGGCCGAAACGCGCCCTGCCCCTGCGGCAGCGGTAAGAAGTACAAGCACTGCTGCGGCAGAAGCGCCAGCGCTTCCTGAGCAGCACCATCCTGAAAGGGGAATGACATGTTCGTAGACCTTGAACAACAAAGATCGACACTGAGTGCCCTGCAAGCGGACATGGTTGAAATTGGCGAAGGCCTTCGCATCGGCATGCTTGAGCAGGAATTGGCTGAGCTGCACGAGGAGATGAGCGCCCCGGGGTTCTGGGATGACCTGGAGCGGTCCACAGTTGTGAACCGCCGGATTGCAGCCATTGAAAAAAAACTCAACCATTATCGAGAGCTGCTGGCGGCCTGTGATGATGTTGAAGTGATGATCCTGCTTGCCGATGAGGAAGTCGATGAAGCGCTGGCGCAGGAAACAACGGCAGCGCTGGAAGCGTTGAAGGACAAAGTAGACGCGCTTGCGCTGGAAACGTTGATGCGCGGCGATTACGATGGCTGCAATACCGTTTTGTCGCTGCATGCCGGGGCAGGGGGAACTGAGGCGCAGGACTGGACGCAGATGCTCTACCGCATGTACACCAGGTACTGCGAGCGGCTGGGTTTTAAGGTGACTTTGCTGGACCTGCTGCCCGGTGATGAAGCCGGCATCAAATCGGTATCGTTTGAGGTAGACGGCGACAATGCCTACGGTTACCTGCGCGGGGAAAAAGGCGTTCACCGGCTGGTTCGGATCAGCCCTTTTGATTCCAACGCCAGACGACATACTTCCTTTGTGTCGCTGGACGTGGCGCCCTTGTTGGAGGATGAGGGTGACCTTGAGATCAACATGGAGGATGTCCGGGTGGACACCTTCCGGTCCACAGGCGCTGGTGGCCAGCACGTCAACAGAACGGACTCCGCTGTCCGGATGACGCATATACCCACCGGTATCGTCGTGTCCTGTCAGAACGAACGCAGCCAGATTCAAAACAGAGAGACATGTATGAAAATGCTGCGCGCCAAGCTGCTGGAGCTTCAGGAGCGCGAAAAAGAAGAGAAAATGGCTGAAATCAAGGGCGAGATGAAGAAGATCGAATGGGGCAGCCAGATCAGGTCCTACGTGTTTCAGCCCTATACCATGGTGAAGGATCACCGCACGGGATATGAAACCGGCAACATAGGCGATGTCATGGACGGCAACTTAGACGGTTTCACCACTGCCTACCTGAAAATGCTGTAACCATACGATGCATGACTATATAAACCGGATGCGGCGCCAAGCTGCGGACGTGGCAGAAAAGAAGGATGTTCGTATCCTGGCGATTGAGACGTCCTGCGACGAAACAGCCGGCGCAGTGGTGCAAAACGGCAGAAGCATCTTGTCCAACGTCATCCATTCGCAGGTAGAAGCACACAGGGTGTATGGTGGCGTGGTGCCGGAAATCGCCAGCCGCGCGCACGTTGAGGTGCTGGACCAGGTGATCGAAAAAACCCTGTTGGAGGCCGGCATAAAGTCATTTGATGACATGGATGCTGTCGCCGTAACAGCGGGGCCCGGTTTGGTCGGCGCATTGCTGGCTGGCGTGTCGTACGCAAAAGGCCTGGCATTTGCGCTGGACAAACCGCTGGTTGCCGTCAATCACATCGAAGCGCATATATGCGCCAACTACCTGACGCATGCGGACCTTGAGCCTCCGTTTATTTGCCTGGTAGCCAGCGGCGGGCACAGCCACCTGTACCATGTGCAGGATTATGATCAGTACCGGTTGCTGGGGTGTACGCAGGATGACGCCGCAGGAGAAGCCTTCGACAAATCTGCGCGCGTGCTGGGCTTGCCTTATCCCGGCGGCCCCAACTTGGATGTCTTGGCAGAAACCGGCAGCGATGCCGCATACCCGCTGCCGCGCGCCAGGGTGGAAGGAAAGTATGATTTCAGCTTCTCAGGGATCAAAACCGCTTTCATCAACCTGGTGCATGCCGCGGAACAGAAGGGACAATCCATAAACAAGGCCGATTTAGCTGCGTCCTTTCGTAGGGCAGTGGTGGATCAGTTGCTGGAAAAAACCATGCTGGCAGCAGCCGACATAGGGGAAAAGGCCGTTGCAGTAGCTGGTGGCGTATCAGCTAACAGGCTGTTGCGTCATGCGATGCAACAGGCATGCATGGAGCAGCAGCACAGGCTGTACCTGCCGGAACTTGCGCTCTGCGGGGACAATGCCGCCATGGTCGGCGCGGCTGCCTATCATGTTCTTAAGGCCGGCGCAGTCGCCGGCTTGCAGCTGAACGCTCAGCCTTCTCTACGGATGATATAGGGGCTGCCGCCCGGCGCTGATTTCAGCGTGATATGGTGTACCTGAGCCGGTGCGCCCAGGCGCACCGGCATCAGCGAGGTACCGACGCCGTTTGAAACCATGATGTCCAGTCCGTTTTCCCTGATCCAGCCCGTTCGGTACCGGTCGCGATATTTGCTGGAAGAATGCAGACTGCGTCCAAAAAGCACCACCTGGCTGCCATGGGTGTGTCCGCACAGCGCAAGGTCTGCCTGAAAGGTGCCGATGGCATGGAGCGCCGGGATGATATCCGGCGAATGAGGCGCAAAGATGACAAAGCTGCTGCTCTGGGTTTTCCGGGCAACCGCCCGCAGGTCCGGCGTGCCTGATTTGATGTCATCGGTGCTGCATATGCTGAGTTGTTTACCTTCTCTGGTCAGGTGCATGCAATCGTTTACCAGCGGCATGACGCCGACGTTGTTCATAGCTTCCGTCAACTGAGATAGGTTATCCGAAGAGCCGGTGCGGTCATGGTTTCCAATGGCGGCAACAACGCCGCAGGGCGCATGCAGGCGTGGCATAATATGGAAAAAAGCCGTCGACCATTCCGGAACCATGCCATAATCGCCACCCAGTATCACCAGATCAGGCTGCCAAGCGGTGATGCGGCTGGCCAGGTCTTTCGCCCGATCTTCGGATAGATAGGGCCCGTAATGGATATCCGATGCGTATGCAATGGTCAAGCCGTCGAAAGCCTGGGGCAGGCGCGGCGAAGCATAGATTTCCTGAAGCGCGGTCAGCTGGTTGGCCAGGTAAAAAGGGTAGAGCAGCTTGATATCGCCTGGCACGGCTGCCAGCACATTGATGCACCATTTACGAGCTTTTTGTCGGAGCATACAGCCAATAACCTTTCTAATGGGTGGCCCGGCAAATGCCTGGGATGCGGGCTGCCATCATTATACAGGTCGTATTTTTAATTGCAAATGCGGTTTACACCCCGCTGCTTCCGTGATATGATATATAGGTATGCGGAAGAACCGCTTGCTCGGATGGCTCGCTTCTCCGGCGGCTGACTGGGTTTGCGGCGATTAAACAGGGGATAACCCCCAAGGAGGACGTATGAACAAGGAACAGAAAGCGCAGATCATCGAAACCTATGCCCGTCATGAGGGCGATACCGGCTCACCTGAGGTGCAGATCGCCATCCTGACGGAACGCATCAACCACCTCAACGAGCACCTCAAGCTGAACAAGAAGGATCATCATTCACGCCGTGGGTTGCTGTTGATGGTGGGACGCCGCCGCGGTCTGCTGGACTATCTCCGGCGCACCGACATCGAGCGCTACCGGACCCTACTTGTCGAATTGAACCTGCGCAGATAGCAAAACGAGGGTCGGAATGGGTGGATACCGGTTCCGGCTCTTTTATGATGAGGAGCGGCGCGCATCAAAGTACGCCGATGAAGGAGAGAAGATGGAGTATAAAACGTATACAATGGATTTTGCTGGGCGCCCGTTGACGCTGGAGTTTGGCAGATATGCGCAGCAAGCCGCCGGCTCAGTGCTGGTCCGCTATGGGGACACGGTGGTGCTGGTAAGCGCTACGGTATCCGACACGCAGCGCGAAGGCGTTGATTTTTTCCCGCTGAGCGTTGATTTTGAGGAAAAGCTGTATTCAGTGGGTAAAATTCCCGGCGGGTTCATCAAACGAGAAGGCAGGCCCACCGAAAAGGCTGTGTTAACCAGCAGGCTGATTGACCGGCCAATGCGCCCGCTGTTTCCGCATGGCATGCGCAATGACGTGCAGATTGTCGCCACCGTTCTGTCGGTCGATACCAACAATCCGCCCGATATCCCCGCGATGATCGGGGCGTCCGCAGCGGTCTGTGTCAGTGAAATCCCGTGGGATGGACCGACTGGCTCGGTGCTGGTGGGCAAGGTGGGCGGACAGCTGATTCTGAACCCCAACGAAGCCGAGCGCGCCGAAAGCACCTTGCACCTGGTGGTGTCAGGCACCAAGGACGCCATCATGATGGTGGAAGCCGATGCGAAGGAAGTGTCCGAGGAAGCGATGCTGGAGGCTATCCTGTTTGCACATGAAGCCATCAAGGAGCTGACGGCTTTTCAGGAGACCATCATCCGCGAAATCGGCAAACCAAAGCGTGATTTCCCGCTGGCGGTTACCGGGGATGATGTTGCCAGCGCCGTCAGGGATTATGCCTATGACAAAGTTGTATGGTCCTTTGATACAGTCGACCGAGAGGTGCGGCACCAGCGCGAGGAAGAGGTCAAGAAAGAAGTCGCCGAACGATTTGCCGACGAATTTTCCGGCCGCGAATCCGAAGTCAGCGATGCGCTGTACGAGCTGAACAAAGAAGTGATGCGCGCGAAGATCATTCAAGACGGTGTACGGCCTGATGGCAGGTCCACCACGCAGATCCGGCCGATATGGTGCGAAACCGGCATCCTGCCGCGTACGCATGGCAGCGCGGTGTTTACCCGTGGACAAACCCAGGTGCTGACAGCGACCACGCTGGGCTCGCTGCGTGAAGTGCAGATGCTCGACGGCCTGTCAAATGAAGATTCCAAGCGCTACATTCACCATTACAACATGCCTCCGTACGCCACCGGCGAAGCCGGCAGGATGCGTTCAGCCGGGCGCCGCGAAATTGGACACGGCGCGCTGGCGGAGCGTGCGCTGGAGCCTGTGATCCCCACAGAGGAGGAGTTTCCCTATGCCCTGCGGCTTGTCAGCGAGGTGTTGTCCAGCAATGGGTCTTCCTCCATGGCGTCGGTGTGCGGCAGCACGCTGTCGCTGATGGACGCCGGTGTCCAGATCAAGGCGCCGGTTGCTGGCATCGCCATGGGGTTGATCAAGGACGTTCCCACAGGCAAGGTGGCTGTGTTATCCGACATCCAGGGGCTGGAGGACTTCCTGGGTGATATGGACTTTAAGGTGGCAGGCACCATGAATGGCATTACGGCGATCCAGATGGACATCAAAATTAAGGGCATTGACAAACCCATCTTAGAGCAGGCGCTGCAGCAGGCGCTGGACGGCAGGCTGCACATTCTCAAGATCATGCTGGACGCGCTGGCCATGCCGCGCGAATCGCTCAGCAAGTATGCCCCCAAGATCATCATGTTCAACATCAACCCGGACAAGATTCGCGAAGTGATCGGCCCGGGCGGCAAGATGATCAATAAGATTATCGCCGAAACAGGTGTCAAGATCGACATTGAGGATGACGGACGCGTTTCCATCGCGACACCGGATGAGGAAGCGGCTGCCAAGGCACGACGCATCATTGAGGGAATTGCCAAGGACGTGGAGGTCGGCGAGGTGTACCAGGGCAAGGTTGTCCGCATCATGAGTACGCTGGGCGCCTTCATTGAACTGCTGCCCGGCAAGGACGGCTTGCTGCATATCTCCAAGTTGGCCAACGAGCGCGTGGAGAAGGTGGAGGACGTTCTCAATATCGGCGATGAAATTGAGGTAAAGGTGTCCGAGATTGATAGCCAGGGCAGGGTCAACCTGCTGCGCAACGACATGGTGTATGAGCGGAGGCAGTTTTCCCGCCCCACGGGTGAGCGGAGCCGCCCGCCACGCCGCGACGGGCGCTCGAGCAATCGCTGACGGATATTCACCCTGACCTGCAACACAAGGGGGCCTGCACCGGGTTCCCCTTTTTGATAGGAGACAGCATGCACGAAGTGATCACACTGGATAATGCGCTGCGCGTTGTGTTTGAACCCATCAACCATACCCGCTCAGCTGCTATCGGCGTGTGGGTCAAAGCCGGCGCCTTGCTGGAGGACGACGGGGAAACCGGCCTGTCTCACCTGATGGAGCACATGTCCTTCAAGGGTACAAAGCGTTATAGTGTACAGCAGTTAGCTGGCCTGATGGACATGATTGGCGGCCAAGTTAACGCCGCGACGAGCAAGCTGTACACCACCTACTATGCCAGGGTGACAGAGGGCAACCTGAAAAAGGCGGCCGACTTGTTGGCAGAGCTCGTTCTTCAGCCGTTGATGGCTGAGGAGGAGCTGAACAGGGAAAAGAACGTCGTATTGGAAGAAATTAGCATGGCAGCGGATAATCCGGAGGATGCTGCGGATGATCTGATCAACGAAGCCCTGTATAGCGGACAGCCGCTGGCTAAGCCCATATTGGGACGGCGCAATGCCATTGCAGGCTATACAAGAGAGGATGCCATCCGGTTCAGGGACAAGTTCTACCACCCTGCTAATACCGTGATTTCGGTGGCGGGACAGTTTAAGCGGGATGAGATGCTGTCACTGCTGAATGAGCGTTTTGGCACATGGCAAAATGTACAGCCTGCTGCGGTATTCCCTGCTATTACGACCAACCGGACGATTGTGCAACTTGGCGCAGATAAGCCTGTTGAACAGGTTTATCTATGCCTGGGGTACAAAGGGCTGCAGGCTGATCATCCAGACAGCTATGGCTTGCTGCTGATGAACACCATATACGGAGGCGCTGTGTCATCCCGGCTGTTCCAGCGTATCCGTGAGCAGAAGGGCCTGGTATACAATATCTACTCGGCGCCATCATTCTACCCGACCTGTGGCGACTTTGTCATCTATGCGGCGGTGTCGCCCGCCAATGCCGAAAAGGTGCTTCAGCTGGTAGACGAGGAAACAGAGAGCTTTCTCGCGGATGGCGTCTCCAACCGCGAGCTCAGACAGGCCAAGGAGCAGATGAAAACCGGCTATGTCCTTGCCCAGGAAAGCGCCTACCAGCGGATGACGGCGCTGGGCAGCGCCACGCTGCTGGGGCGGGAAATAAAGCCCGCCAGGAAGGTGCTGGCGGGCATTGAGCGCGTGACAAAGCAGGATGTGCACAGGATTGCCGTGCAGGTGTTAGGGTCCGGCGCTGGCATGGCTTTTGTAGGAAAAGACGCAGAAAAACTGATAGCTACGATCAGGGGGTATGAATATGGACAAATTGGATGATATTTTCCGTTTGCAAAAGGCGTTCAATGACGATTTGATTGCACGCAGGAAATTGGAAGGCATAACGGCTGACGAGTGGATCCAGAAGTATATGCTGGCCATGCTCAGCGAAATGGCTGAGTTGTTGGACGAAGTCAATTTCAAGTGGTGGAAGGACAAGAAACCGGTTGACCTGCCTGCCGCCAAGGAAGAACTGGTCGACATCCTCCATTTTTTTGTCAGCATGTGCATCAAGTTGGAGATGACGTCCGACGAGCTGCACGCCATCTATGTGCAAAAGAACAGAGAAAATTTTTCCAGGCAGCAGGGCGGCAGCAACAAGCCCGGCTACCGCAGCGATGGTCCCCAAAATTTATGACATAATTGTTTCTAATTATTTCACAACTTGAAACATTTTCTGCAATCCTGTACAATACGGAACAGGGGGTGAAGTCATGCACCTAAAAAAAACAGTTGCTGTCATCTGCCTGTTGGCATGGGTGTTTTCACAGCCTGTCTTAGCTGGTGAGCAGCTTGTCTCGGTTGAATATGTCGTTTTAGAGAACAGCGGCGGGACGATATCCTATCCCCGGCTGATCAGGCACCCTGATCAGGTGGTGATGGATACCGTCAACCAGGCTGTCGTATCGTTGGCGCAGATCAACGGACACATCGGTACGCTGTCCACCCTGGAAGGCGGCGAGCCGGGCGGTTTGACCCTGACATCCAAAGCGAAGGTGTATGCGGCGCCGGAAGGCGCCGATGTGCTGACGGTGCTGGTGGAGGCAAGCGGCAAAATGCCCACCGGCAGACCCGGCGTTCAGGTTACACCCATGATGTTCGATCTTGAGAATGGAGCACTCATTGCCTCTGAAGATATCTTTGCTGATGTGGCGTTGGCGCAGGACGCCATTGACAGCTATTCAGAGGACTACATACTCGACGAGCTTTCCGACTACCTGGATGCTTCCATGTTGACGCCCGTACCACTGGACAGCGTGCTGGCGGATGACGTCGGGCTGACGTTTTATTACCCTGTTGATGACATCCTGTTCCTGTCGGGCAAGCCCGCAGCAGTGCAGTTCCACTACCATGAAATCAGAGACTTGCTGGACCTGTCGCCTGGCAGCCTCCTCAGCCGGATGGGCATTGGGGAAGCGGCGTTCCTGCCGTCGCTGGAGAGCGCCGGCCTGATAAAAGCTGCCTGTGCCGAAGGCGTGCTGCCCGGTGTTCCGGCTAAACTCGGGGATGATTTAGCTGCGCTGATAGAGCAGTACAAAATGCCCATCGATTCGGAAGCTTTCCCTGGCGCCAACAAGTATCAGTTAGAGGATGCCGCTTTCAGAAAAACGTGGTTGGTTTCGTCAGGCGATGAGGACACGGGCTGCGTGGAGGGCATTGTGTCTTGCCGTATCAATCTGTTCGGCTTGATCACAGGCATCACACCACGCGAAGCCTGTCTGGCTGTGCTGGGAGAAGGCACGGCGCTGCCGCTTGACGAGGCTTCGGCGGCGCTGTATGGGTTTGCGCCCGGCACACTGGATTTGTATATAGTCGGCAGCCATCAGCTTGCGTTGAACCACGATGAACAACAGGTGCTGGCGTCAGTCTGGCTCAGCATGCCATGATCAACCAAACAGGAGGACTGCATGTCGTCGGCGCGTAAACCAGTCAAACAAGCCATTCGGTCAACAGACCGGGGAGGCATCGTCACCCTGTCGGCGGGCATTCTGTGCCTGTCACTGGGACTTGGTTGTCTGCTGGGCATGATCATGCAAACATCCTCTTTTTCGTTGCAGTTTCTTAAAAATTTATCAGCAGGCCTCGGCGGCGCAGCCTATCCTGCCATACCGGTGTTGATCATTTGGCTGGGCGTACTATTGGCGGTATCAGCCAGGCGGTATGTATCGTTTCGCCCGTTTATCCTGTCTTTTCTTTTCATGCTGTGCCTGACGGCCTTCATGACGCTGGTTTCATCAGTAGCGGGCTATGGGTCGCTGATGGACTATATCCGCAACATCAACCAAAACTATAGGAACATGCCTGAGCCGGGCAGCATGAATGCTTACATTTCGCTGACCTATACGCGGTTTGACAATATGCTGACGCCGCTTGTTGGTGGCGGCGTGCTGGGCATGCTGCTGGCATTCCCGCTGTGGAAGCTGCTGGGCATTGTAGGGGGCGTCGCTTTTCTTGTCATCGCTATGGTCAGCCTGTTGTTTGCCATGATCCGCATGACCCCGGCAACACTGATACATCGGATGGATATGAAAAGGCAGGAAAAGTTGCGGAGCAGGGAGCAGACGGACCAGGCTGCCCAGCAGCTGGCACAGCCAACCGTCGCTCAAACGGACGTTACGGAAACATGGCATGTACCCCAGGAGCAGCAGCCTGCATACCCGGAGTCTGCCACCTGGGCCGGAGCCGGCAATTACCCGGATCCCGTGCAGCAGCCTGTTTCGTTTGATCAGCACGCCGCAGTGTTTCAGCGTCCTGAGGTACAGGCAGAGCCTGCGCAGGCAACGTATGCTAATCATCAGCCTGTTGTAGAAACTGGCACGACGCATGCGGTCAGTGATGACAATGCCTTTATTTCAGTCGGCAAGGAATTTTATGAGCATGACGACCGCTTTGTGGAACCGGCGCGGCAGGTATCGCCACCAAAGCATGCTGCGCCCGTTCAGCGGAGTTTTGTTGATGCTGTCGATGAGAAAAAGCAGCAAATAGAGATGGTGGCGAATGTCCCGTCGGATACGGCGGATGTTCGCGATGCTGAACCTGTGCCTGTATCTACTCAACCTATCCCTGCCAAGCAAACGATGCCCAAGCAGCCGGTCAAGCCGGTTACGACGGCTCCTGCTGTGCCGCTGACGGGCGAGCGGGTTGCCGTTACAGCAAAGAAGGAGACCTTGACAGACGGCGAGCGAAGGCTGGACGGCACCATCATGCCTGGCTCCAAAAAGCACAGGCAGCTGTCCATGGTGCTTGACAGCTATGAAAAGCCGCCGCTACGCCTGCTGTCTGAGCCGCCTGAGTCTGCCGGCAACGATACCACCAAGGAGGATCTGGCGCGCGCCGATAAGCTGATTCAAACGCTGAACAGCTTTAACATTTCAGCTCAGCTGCAGCAAATTGTTCACGGACCTGCCATTACCCGATTTGCCATCCGCCTGGCAGAAGGGGTCAACGTAAACAGGCTGCGCAATGTGATGGACAACTTATCTGTTGAGCTGTTAGCCAAGAGTCCTGTCCGGGCAGAGATCCCCATTCCCGGCACTCCGCTGATCGGTATCGAGGTGTCCAACGAGGTGACGACCACCGTGTACCTGCGGGATGTGCTCGGCTCGCAGAAAATGCAGGAGAGCAAGTCGCCCACTGCGGTGGCGCTGGGCAAGGATATCACCGGCGCGCCTGTTTTGTGCGAGCTGATGGACATGCCGCATCTTCTAATTGCAGGCGCCACAGGCAGCGGAAAATCCGTCTGTATCAACAGCATCATTACCAGCCTGCTTTATAACGCGTCCCCAACTGCGGTGCGGCTGATACTGGTTGACCCCAAATTTGTTGAGCTGCAGCCGTACAACGATGTGCCGCACCTGCTGCTGCCGGTGATTACCGACCCCAAAAAGGCTGTCAGCGCACTGGAGTGGGTCTGCCAGGAGATGGATGAGCGCTATAAGAAGTTAGAAGCCTTTCACGTTAGAAACCTTGAAGCATACAACAGAAAGGTGGGCAGCGACGAGGAGAAGATGCCCCGGCTGGTTGTTATCGTCGATGAAATGGCTGACTTGATGGCGACAGCCGGCAAAATCATCGATGACCACATCAAGCGCATCACAGCCAAGGCCAGGGCGGCAGGTATCTGCCTGATCTTGGCTACGCAGCGCCCATCAGTGGACGTGATCACCGGCGTGATCAAGGCAAATATTCCCAGCCGCATCGCCTTCCAGGTGAGTTCGCTGGTGGACAGCAGAACCATCCTTGACATGCCTGGCGCCGAAAAGCTGCTGGGCCATGGTGACATGCTGTACCATCCGAGAAACCTTGCTGCGCCACTGCGCGTACAGGGTTGTTTCATCAGCGACAAGGATGTCAACCGGGTGGTCGAATTCGTCAAAAGCCGCAACCGCGCGGAATATAATGTCGACATCATCGAGCACATTGAACAAGGCGGCGCCGATGCCAACAAGCCAGGATATGAGCCAGATGTCGACGGCAGGGATGAAGTTGATGAGCTGCTCCCCAAAGCCATCGAGATGGCGGTGGAGGCTGGGCAGATATCCATCAGCATGATCCAGCGTGTGCTGCGCGTGGGGTATGGCCGGGCAGGAAGGCTGATCGATGAGATGGACAAGCGCGGTATCATCAGCGGCAACGAAGGCACCAAGCCCCGCAAGACCTTGATGACGCGTGAGGAATATAACAACACCTATGGCGGCGAACTGTACACCGATTCATTCTGATGCAGCGTGCGCTTGTCACACCTTACCATCTATGCTAAAATAACGCACGGGTAGCTTTGATGAGCGCCTGTATCTTCTATCAACGACAGACCACAAGGAAGGCAATGGTTTGACGCATCTTTTTATAGACGCCATGGGTGGCGACAACGCGCCCGGGGCAATCATCGAAGGAGCACTGCAGGTACTGCGGGCGGAAGCCAATCTCAAGTTGACGCTTGCTGGTGAGCTGCACCGCATTGAGTCGCTGCTAAACCAGGCGGATGATGTTGCCGGCCGGTTGAATTTAGTTGACGCACCGGACACCATTACCAACCATGACGCGCCGGCGATCGCTATCCGTCAGAAGAAAAACTCCTCCATTGTCATGGGCATGTTAGCTGTTCGAAATGGCGAAGCGGACGGGTTTGTGTCAGCCGGGTCGACAGGGGCTGTTCTGTTGGGCGGCATGCTCCGCTTAGGCCGCGTGCCTGGCATCGACCGGCCCGCGCTGGCACCGTTGTTGCCCAATGGAAAAGGCCATTTTCTGCTGATCGACTGCGGCGCTAACGTCGACTGTCGGCCCGACTGGCTCGTGCAGTTTGGTTTGATGGGCGATGTGTACATGAAGCATGTGCGTGGCGTCAAAGCCCCCCGGGTAGGGCTTGTCAACATTGGTGAGGAGCCTGAAAAAGGCAGCCAGCTGTACAAAGCCGCCTATGATATGATGCAACAGGCTGCTTTTCATTTTGTGGGCAACATTGAAGCGCGGTACATCACCGCCGACGTCGCGGATGTATTGGTTTGCGACGGGTTCAGCGGCAACCTGATTTTGAAGTTCATGGAGGGTGTTGCCGCTACGCTGATGGGGATGATCAAACAGGAGCTGTCGGCAGATCTGCGCAGCAAGGTGGGCGCAATGCTGGCAAAACCTGCGCTTCAACGGGTAAAGAGTGCTATGGATTACCAAGAGGTAGGCGGTGCGCCGCTTTTGGGCGTCCAGGGCGCCGTTGTCAAGGCGCACGGCAGCAGCAACGCTCGTTCGTTCGCCAGCGCCATACAACAGGCTATCAACATGGTGAAAGGCAAGGTTGCCGGCACCATCGAGGAAATCATAACACATAAACAGAATGGAGGATAAGAGCATGGTTTTTGAAAATGTATCGAAAATGATCGCAGAACAGTTAAAAGTAGACACCGCAAAGGTAACCCGTGAGGCACGGCTTGTTGAGGATTTGGGCGCCGACAGCGCCAACGTCATGGTGTTGATCATGGACTTAGAGGACCATTACAACATGCAGGTTGATGACAACGCCATCACATCGCTGAAAACCGTGGGGGATGTTGTCGAATACATTGAACAGCGCCAGCAATAAATGAATGGTGCGGGTTTGACTGGCTGCCGCAAAACGCAGCGGCAGCTTTTTGATGTGGGGTGTATGAACGATTTATCCATGCTGATGCTTTCCATGCAGTATTCTTTCGACAACATCAAGCTGCTGGAACGCGCGCTAACCCATCCTTCCTATTCGGAGAAAAATAACCAGCGTCTTGAGTTTTTAGGCGACGCGGTTTTAGGGTATTTGATGAGCGATGTTTTATTCCGCATGAAGCCCCGGCTATCAGAAGGAATGATGACCAGGATGCGCGCTTCTCTGATCCGGGAGGCAACGTTGTTTGAGGTAGCTCAGTCTATTTCGCTGGGCAACTATATTCGCATGAGCGCCGAGTGCGAGCGAAACGGCGGCCGCAACAGGTCCAGTATCATATCCGATGCCATGGAGGCGCTGATCGCCGCTGTTTACTTGGACGGTGGTATGGAGAAAGCGTCTGCGCTTGTCTCAACGCTGTGGGCAGATCAGCTGAGCCAGGCCAGCGACACATCCGACAGCAAGAGCGTGCTGCAGGAAAAGCTGCAGGCCATGGGCCGCGAAGCCCCCACCTACAAGACGCTGAGCGAGGATGGCCCGCCGCATCAGCGCATCTACCAGGTAGCCGTATATGCCGAGGGGTGTGAGCTGGCTCGCGGCAGTGGCTCTTCCAAGAAACGGGCGGAACAGGAGGCGGCAAAGCTGGTGCTGAAGAAATTCGTCTCCCTGGTGAAATTTGATGAAGCTGAAGAAGGTTGAGATTTACGGCTTCAAATCGTTTCCACACCGTACCGAGATCGTGTTCAACGACGGCATCACCGGCATTGTCGGCCCAAACGGATCGGGCAAAAGCAACATATCCGATGCCGTGCGGTGGGTGCTGGGCGAACAGAGCGCCAAAACCCTGCGCGGCACCAGGATGGAAGATGTCATATTCAGCGGCACGCAAAGGCGTAAGCCCATGCATTACTGCGAGGTTTCACTGCTGTTTGACAATGCCGACCATGCGCTGAACTCCATTTTTTCCGAAGTCATGGTGACCAGGCGCGTATACCGCAGTGGCGACAGCGAGTATTATCTGAACAAGTCGCCTTGCCGTCTGCGCGATATTACCGATCTGTTTCGAGATACCGGCATCGGGAAGGATGGTTATTCCCTGATAGGTCAAGGTAGAATCGACGAAATACTCTCCAGCAAGAGCGATGAGCGCCGCCTCGTGTTTGAAGAAGCTGCCGGCATCGTCACATATCGTGTCCGCAAGGAAGAGGCAGAGAAAAAGCTGGCAAAGGCCAGGGAAAATCTGCTGCGCATCGACGATATACTGGAGGAGATCGCCCTGCACCTGGCGCCGCTGGAGGAGCAAGCCGAAAAAGCGCAGGAGTTTTTAGCCTTGTCCGACCGGCTGCGCAGCCACGAGATCA
Organism: Christensenellales bacterium; assembly: GCA_050952845.1. Lineage (GTDB taxonomy): Bacteria > Bacillota > Clostridia > Christensenellales > Aristaeellaceae > JAGVSV01. The sequence goes on along the minus strand of JBMNLP010000001.1, from coordinate 1,452,429 downwards.
ATGTCTTCCTAATACGCCATGACCGGTTGCGGGAGAGGATGGCGACAACAAAAGCGCTGTCCGACACGCTCCAAGCAGCGCTGGTAGAACAGGAAGAGGAGCTCAACAGGCTCTATCAAGGCCAGGAGAGAAGCAGCTGCGAGCTGAACGCTATCGATATCAAGCTGCAGGAAGCGCGCATGGCTCAGGGGGATGCCAATAAACAGCTGTTTGATGCGCAGCGCGTTTTAGAACAGGAGAAAGCTAAAAAAGAGGCGCTGTTGACCGAAATGACACGGCATCGGGAAGCGACACAGGATGCGGAGCGCAAGCTCCACGAGCTTGATGCGCTGTACCAGCAAGGGTGCGGCGAGAGCGGTGTGCAGCAAACCCTGCTGAATGAGGCTGAGCAGCATGTACAGGCAGAGCAGGCGGCGCTGGACGCGCTGATCAGCGCAGCTGATGAAGCAGAAAAGACGCTGGATGCGCATAAGGACGACATCCTGACGGCAATGAACCGCCTGAACGATGTGAAGACCATGCAGGCCAGGCAGCAGGCGGTGCTGTCCCAGATGGAAAAACAGTTGGTTGAAGTGTCGGAAAATGCGAGTGCGCTGGAGGCGGATGCAGCGGGCCTGGAGTCTGCGCTGCAGGATGCCGGTACAACGCTGAAGCATACCGAAGCTGATGCCGCGGCGCTTGCAGATCAACGAGACCGCATGGACGAGGAGCTCAGGCTGCTCCGGCAGGATCACCAGCAGCGCAACGAGGACATGCGGAGCATCGCCGGCGCGCAGCGCGTGGCTGAGAACAGGCTGTCCCTGCTGGAGGAAATGTCGCGTGACTATGAAGGCTACCACCAGGCGGTTCGCAGGGCGCTGAGCTTTGCGGCAGACGATCCTGAGGTATTTGATGTTGTTGCTAAGCTGATCCGCGTTCCCAGGGAATACGAGACAGCAATTAACATGATCTTAGGCGGTACATTACAGCATATCGTTACTGCCAGCGAGGAAGCAGCTAAGCGCATGATCGACTACCTGCGCGAAAACAGGCTAGGGCGTACCACTTTTTTGCCGCTGAGCGCCATCAGGCCCAGAAATCTCAGCGTGGAGGAGCGCAAGCTGCTCAGCATGCCAGGTTGCCTCGGTGTTGCCAGTGAGTTGGTTGCGTACGACGCCATGTTTCGGAATGTGATGGAGAATATCCTGGGAAGAACGGTGATCGCTGATTCGTTGAGCACAGCCATCGCCATCTCCCGCGCGGGGAAGCAGGCATTTAACGTTGTCACCCTGCAGGGCGATGTCATGCGGGCAGGCGGCGCCATGACAGGAGGAACAGCACAGGGCCAATCGACCAGCCTGCTGGGGCGCGAACGCGAAGCGGAGGAATTGCGCACATCCCTGGCGCAAGGCGCCATCCGTTTGGCCACATTAAATGATGAGATCAAAAGCCTGGCGGCGGCTATTGAACAGGCTGAAGACAAGTTCAACGCGGCAGACCGCCTCGTGCAGGATGCCAGGATTGCTGTGGCGCGGGACAACGAGCGCCTTTCCAGAGCCCGGGATGAATTGGACGCTCATTTGATGCGGTTAGGACGTACCCGAGAAGCTGCTGACCAGCTTGAGCAGGCAATCCATGAGCTGCGCGATGATCTGGCACAGGCAGCGCTGGCTTCGGACAGCCAGGCTTTTGACCAAGAAGAGATGAACGAGAAAACCAAAGCCCTGCAGCGCGACCTGGTGCTGGCTCGGGAAAGAGTGGAAGCGCAGCGCGGCTTGGCTGCAGCCAGGCTGGTGGAATACTCGGAGATTGAACACCGGCTTCGCATCCTGACCAGGGATAGCGCGAGGTGGGATAAAGAAAAAGCGGCCCTGGCTAACGAACTGGAAAAGAGCAGCAAAAAGGCGGATGATCTGGCTGAGCAGTTGCTCCGGGCAGAGAACGCTTTGGAAGAACAGGCCGGCATCTGCGCCCTTGGCGAAGCTGCGGTTGCTGAAGCAGACAACCAAGTCCGGCTGTTGGACGAAGCCAGGCGGGCGATCGCCATGGCGCAGCAAGGCTATATCGGAGACACCGAGAAAGCGCATGCTGCGCACCGCGTCGGCACAGAGAAGCTGCACAAAAACGAGCTGGTGCTGTCGCGGCTTGAAAATGAGCTGCAATCGCTCTGCAGCTATATATGGGATGCTTATGAGCTGACCTACGAAGCCGCAGCGCAGCAGCAGACAGACGGCGCGTTCGACATTGCGTCCGCAGAGCGGGAAATCCGCCAGCTGAAGGAGCAGATCCGGTTGCTGGGCAGCATCAATGTAGGCGCCATTGAGGAGCATGCCCAGACCAGGCAGCGGTTTAACGATCTGCGTCTCCAAAGGGATGACACGCTGAAAGCCGAGCAGGACCTGACGGATTTGATTGCCCAGCTGCTGTCCGGCATGGAACAGCAATTCAGCGAGGAGTTCGAAAAACTCAACCGGTATTTCGGAGAAACATTCAGCAGGCTTTTTGGTGGTGGCCACGCCGAGCTGCGGCTGGCTGACCCATCGCAACCCATCAGCTGCGATATTGAAATTGCTGCGCAGCCTCCCGGAAAAAAGCTGCAGCTGCTGAGCCTGTTGTCGGGTGGAGAGCGCGCCTTGACTGCCATTGCCATCTTGTTCGCGATGCTCAAGCTGAAGCCCACGCCTTTCTGTATTCTTGACGAAATAGAAGCGGCGCTGGATGATGCGAACATCACGAACTTTGCCGATTACTTAAGCGAGTATGCCCGCTCAACCCAGTTTATTGTCATCACGCACCGTAAGGGTACCATGGAGCGCTGCGATGCGCTGTACGGCGTATCCATGGAGGAAAAAGGTGTATCCAGCATGATATCCGTTAATTTGCAGGAATACGCCGTATAGCAGAATTGGAGGAGACATATGGCACAAGGTTTTTTTAAGCGATTGAAAGAAGGCCTGATGAAGACCAGGAATACCCTGACCGATCGGGTCAACGAGCTGGTTGCGTCATCGGCTGTCATCAATGATGACTTCTATGAGGAACTGACCGATATCCTGGTGCTGGCTGATGTCGGTGTGCGCGCTGCTGAGGACATTGTGCAGGCGCTCAGGGAGCGCGTGCAGAACAATAAAATCAAGGATACAACCGCAGCACGGGAAGCGTTCAAGGAAATTATCTATGAAAAGATGAATGTGCCGCGCCCCAAGCTGACTTGGCCGATGGTCATGCTGGTGGTGGGTGTCAATGGCGCAGGCAAGACAACAACGGTAGGTAAATTAGCCATGCGCTTTCAGGAAATAGGAAGAAGCGTTATATTGGCAGCAGCCGATACATTCCGTGCGGCAGCAGATGAGCAGCTTGCCGTATGGGCCAAGCGGGCTAATGTGCCCATGATCAGCCAGAGCCAGGGAAGCGACCCCGCGGCGGTTGTATACGATGCCATCCACGCAGCGAAAGCCAGAAAAACCGACCTGTTAATCGTCGATACGGCAGGCAGGTTGCACACCAAGAAAAACCTGATGGATGAATTGAACAAAATCAAGCGCGTCATCAACAGAGAATACCCTGAAGCCGCCATGCGCTCGATGCTGATCATCGATGCCACAACAGGGCAGAACGGGCTGGCGCAGGCCAAGGTATTTCAGGAAGCGGCAGAAATCAATGGCATCATCCTCACCAAGCTTGATGGAACGGCCAAAGGCGGCATCGCGGTGGCCATACAAAGCGAGCTGGGTTTGCCGGTGTGGTATGTAGGTGTTGGCGAAGGCATCGATGATCTGCAGGCGTTTGACGCCCGGCAGTTTGTGGATGCATTGTTTGGCTGACTTCTTTTCCGGAAAGAACCCTCCTTGCGGAGGGTTTTTCATTGGTCTGTTTGAAAATTTTACGAGCCGATGGGGTGATTGCCTTCGAATAGAATTCTCTGCGTGGCTGGGCCTGCGATGCCGTCCTGGGACAGGCCTTTGGCTGCCTGGAACTTCTTAACCGCTTCAATGGTCGCCAGGCCATATTTGCCGTCTACCTCGTCTTGGAGATACCCTTGCGCCCTCAAAGCTAACTGGAGGTTTTTAACTAGGATGCCGCCATCGCCGGGCCGCAGGGTAACGTAGTTGCCGCTGGGGTCAGGCGTGACGTTGACAAACACCGTGATGGGCGTCGTCTGCGGTATCGGCGTAATTTTAACCTGTGGCTTGGGTGTCGGCGTCTGCCTGTTGGCGCCCGCAGTCTGTGCGTTTTTGCTGAACAGCAGGTTTAGCGTGCTTTCGCCTGCGACACCGTCCACCTTGATGTTATGCTGCGCCTGAAAATCGCGGACCGCCTGCTCGGTTGATGCGCCAAAATCGCCGTCGATGCTGCCTGAATAGTAGCGCAGCCCCTTCAGGCGCTGCTGCAGGGACTTGACTGACGCGGAATCCATCATGCCGCGCTTCAGCGATATCCCAATGACACCAGCAAACGATGACGTCTTTTTCGCATTGGATGAATACAGCGTGGACAGCGTGAGCGGCCCTGCGATGCCGTCGGAATAGGAGACATTGCGTTTTTGGAAAGCGATCACTGCGGCTTCAGTTGCTGCATTAAAGTAGCCGGTTGCTTTGCCATCAAGGTATCCCAGCTCAATCAATCGGTTCTGCATCTTTCTTACTTCAGCACCGGAGCTGCCCAGCTGCAGGAAGGTGTTGACATTCACCTTTGGCGTCGCGGTGGGGCGTGGCGTGGGAGAAGCGGTTGGCTGCGCTTTTGGCGCATCGGGGGAGCTCAGCTTGGCCATTGTGGCTGAGCCGGCGATACCGTCCACCGTCAGCCTGCTGCGCCGCTGAAATGCTTTCAATGCCGTTTCAGTGTCCTTGCCAAAGTCGCCGTCCACCGAGCCTTTTAGGTACCCCAGGGTCTTCAGCCGCTGCTGCAGGCTGCGCACAGCGGCTCCCTTGCTGCCTAACTTCAGCGCCGACGAGGTAGGTGCAGGGGTGGCAGGGCGGGCAGTGGGCACAGGGGTTGGCACAACGGTGGCGGTGGGGACGCTGGTGGGCACGAGTGTTGCAATGCTCACCGTTGATGTTGGATATAAACCAGGCTGCGCCGACGAACCGCCCCAGGGCTGTACAGCTGTGCCCTCAACTTCCGGAGAAGGATCAGGTGTATACACCTCTGCCGTCGGTACGGTGGTGGGTTCCTCGGAAGCTTCGGGAGGCCGCAGGATGGGGAACGAATCTGTCGTGCCTGCGCCTCCGCTGCTGTCATTGCCTTCGTTGTCAGGTTTTGCCACACAGCCGGACAACAAAACCAAGGATAACAAAGCACAAAGCAGGACAAGGGCTTTCCATGCTTTACGAACGTTCATACAATCCCTTCCTTAAACATAACGTGGTGCATTCTCTGCCTGCATATACATAACGAACCAGCACTGGCGTTTCATGCAGGCAGGCACGAACAAAACTACCCAGCTGCGGACGCGCACCGCTGCGACGGGCTGCGCAATCGGCGAAAGGCGGCTACAACCAACGTGCTGCGATCATGCGCAAACAGAAACGCAACGCATTCAGCACCTTGTATCCACTGCCCTCCTTGCAGCGTATTCTAACATATTGCGTCATCCCGTTCAATCCTTTTATAAAAGCCTTGACTTTGACAGGCGCGGGTGCTACTATTTTCATGAAATTGACGCGCGGGAATCATGAAAGCGATGGGTGTGCAATTGATTGAATGGTTGGACTCTCGGCATGGTGTGCACCAGCCCACCGTTGTCTGCCTTGGTTATTTTGATGGTGTTCACCTGGGACATCAGGAAATCATCAGGCGTGCCGGCAAACACACCCTGGATGGACAGCGCCTGCTTTGCGTTCACACCTATGACAGAGCGCCGGGCAGCATCATCCGCCCCGGCGCAGAAACGGCTGAGCTGACCCCGCTTGATGAAAAAGCAGCGCTTTTAAAGCATTTTGGTGCGCAGCTTGTCGCGGTAAGTAGATTTGACGATGCCATGATGCATATGTCGGGCGGCGATTTTGTTTATCAAGTGTTGATCAGCAAGCTGGCAGCTGAGCACATCGTCGCCGGCTATGACCATCGCTTTGGCTATCATGCTGACACCGATGCGGATAAGCTAAAGGCCATCTGCCGGCGCTACGGGCTTGGGCTGACCATCGTGCCGCAGGTAACGATAGCAGATGGCCGAGCCATATCCAGCACAGCCATTCGCCAGGCGTTGACTGCGGGGGATATCGCCCTGGCTGAAGAGATGCTGGGAAGGCCCTGCAGCCTGGCCATGCTGCGCATGGCAGGCAAAAAGAAACGCGTATCATGCTAACCAGAGGATGGAGGATGGGTAGATGAACAAAAAGATACCGGCATGGCTTGCGCTGGTGATCATCACGGTGATTGCGGGAGCAAGCCTCGCGTTCACCAACAACATCACCAAGGATGTGATTACAGAGCAAGCCAGGCAAGCTGATGAAAAAGCCAGGCAGGCGGTGCTCGCTGATGATGTCACGTTTGAGGAGATCTTTATCAACTTGCCCCTGGCGGTGTTGGATGCAGTCAATGAAACATATAAGCAGCTCGGCACAGCAGTCACAGATGATGCGGGCGATCTATCTGTTCATTATGACTGGAAGAGCATCACCGGTCCCTTGTCCATTGATGTCACGCTGGACGGGCAAGGCGTTGTCAAAGCGCTGGTTACAGATCCGGCTGTGATGGTTAAGGATAGTGAAGATTCCAACATCAACTTAGCTGATGCGCTGACAGGCAGAAAAGCGCCGCTCAATGCCAAAGATACCGGTTTGCCCAAGAAAGCCTTTCAAACCGACTATCCGCTGATTTCGCTGCACGAAGGGTTGAAAGAGGGCGAACCGGTTGGATACGTTGGTAAAATCGACGTCAAGGGATATGGCGGGTCCATTGAAGTCATCGCCGGCGTCACCCTGGACGGGCATATCACCGGCATCAGCGTAGGGGGCGCCAATTTCGCCGAAACGGCGGGGCTGGGTGCAGTGGTAAAGGAAGCCGGCTTTACCGATCAATTTATCGGCAAACCGACACCTGTGAAGGTGATCAAAGGTGGGGAAGCCGCAAACGAATTTACCGTTGAGGCGGTGACGGCGGCCACGATATCATCCAGTGCGGTAACGGCAGGCGTGAATACGATCGCCTCCCAGGTGGACCTGTACTTGAACCCTCCGGCACCGGCTGGCCCCCTTGACGGCACAACCTATACAGCATCTGAAAAGGGCTATGGAGGTCCTGTTGCCGTGTTTGTCACCATCAAAGACGGTGCCATCACAAACCTAACGGTTGGCGACAATGCGTTTAAGGAGACGGCAGGGCTTGGCGCCAAAGCAATAGAGAAAGAATTCACCGATCAATTTATTGGAAAAACCGTGCCTGTATCCATGGATGATGTGACCACGATAACCAATGCCACCATAACGAGCAAGGCTGTGGTGGACGCCATCAACAAGGCATATGCCGAGAAACTGGTCGCGGAGAGCCCTGCAAGTGATGCCGCTGAACCCTCTGCTCCTGTAGAAGCTACCGAAACGCCAGCTATCCCAGACGACAGTGCTGATGTGCCGGTAGAGCTGGATGATGATACCCTTGGAAGTTCCGCGATTACTGTGTCGAAGCAGGGCTACGCAGGCCCGGTTACGGTAAAGGTTGCCTTTGACGATCATGGCGCGATCGTCGCCATGAAAATCGGCGATGATGACTTTAACGAGACAGCCAACCTGGGTGCCAAGGCGCTGGAAGAAGCGTTCCAGGCTCAGTTTATTGGAAAGACACCGCCACTCACCATTCAGGACATTGATGCCATTACAAACGCTACCGTAACCACCAATGCCGTGTTGGATGCCGTTAATGAGGCATTTGACAGCAAACGCTGAGTTGTCGCCTGTTGTGATATCTCATTTAGTGAAAGGGTGCATTGAATGTTGAAAAAATATACTTTCAGGGGTGGCATTCATCCGCTGCAGGAACGCCATGGTGGAAAAAATGAAACCCGCGGTGAAAAGATCAGGGAGTATATTCCGGATACTGTGACCATCCCGATGGACATCCATATCGGCGCTCCCAGCGTACCGTGTGTCCAAAAAGGCGATGTCGTCAAACTCGGGCAGGTCATCGGCGAAGCCGCCAACCCGCGCAGCATCCCCGTGCATGCCAGTGTATCAGGCACGGTCACCGATGTGGGGATGCGGCAGATGGTGGGCAAGCACGCCAGCTTGTGCGTCACCATACAAAACGACAAGCAGGACGAATGGGTTGACTTGGTTAAAGTTGGCGATGTGGAAACAACCCCCCGCGAAGATATTATACCAGCCATTCGCAATGCCGGCATCTGCGGGTTGGGCGGCGCTTGTTTCCCGACGCATGCCAAGATGACCATTCCGGAGGGCAAGCGTGTCGACACCCTGATCATCAACGGTGCTGAGTGTGAAACTTTTCTGACGGCGGATTACAGGTTGATGCTTGAACACCCTGAGCGCATTGTGGACGGTGCACGTCTGTCCATGCGGGCGCTGGGCGTTGATCGATGCATCATCGCCATAGAGGACAACAAACCCGAGGCGATCGAGGCGGTTCAGAACGCTACTGCCGGCAGGACGGGCGTCACCGTCGCCGTGCTGAAGACCAAGTATCCCCAGGGCGGTGAGAAAAGCCTGATCACCGCACTGTTAAAAAGAGAGGTGCCTTCCGGCGGCTTGCCCATGGACGTCCATGTCGTGGTGCTTAATGTAGGAACCGCTGCGGCGATCGCTGATGCCATTGTTGATGGCATGCCCCTGATCAGCCGCATCACCACGGTGGCTGGCAATGTAAAGCAACCATCCAACTTGCGGGTGAGGATTGGCACGCCGGTGCACGATATCATCAAGGCATGCGGCGGGTATCTCTCGCCGCCAGGCAAGATCGTGTTCGGCGGCAGCATGACCGGCATTTGTATGCCGGATGATACGGTGTCTGTAACCAAGGCGAACAACGGCATCATCGTGCTGGATCAAAAAGAGGCCGCGCTGCCGGATGAGAGGCAGTGCATTCGCTGCGGACGCTGCATCAGAGCCTGTCCTATCTATTTGAATCCTTTCAGGCTGAAGCATTGGGCAGACACCGGAGATTTCGAGCAGGCGGAGAAGGAGCATGTCATGGATTGCATCGTTTGCGGCGCCTGCTCCTATGTGTGCCCGGCCAGACGTCAGCTGAGCGCTTCAATCAAAGCCGCAAAGGATGCTATGACAGCAAGGAGGGTAAAGCAATGAGCCTGTATGTTTCGCCAAGCCCGCATTACCTGGCGAAGGACAGCACGCGGATCGTCATGCTGGATGTGCTGATCGCTTTGTTGCCGACTACGGCAGCTGGCATCTACCTGTTTGGGCTGCACGCCGCATGGATATTGTGTGTATCCGTCATCTCCTGCATCATCAGCGAGTTTGTATGGCAGAAGCTGATGAAGCGCCCGGTCATGGTGGGTGATCTGTCCTGTATGGTAACGGGGTTGATATTGGGGTTGAATCTGCCATCTACAGCGCCCTTATGGCTGCCGGCAGTGGGCGGGGTTATCGCCATCATCCTGGTGAAAGAACTGTTTGGCGGCATCGGACACAACTTTATGAATCCTGCGATGTTTGCCCGCGCTTTCCTGTTAGCCTCCTGGCCCGCGCGAATGACGTCGTTCGTCCTGCCGATGCGGCTGCTCGGATCGTCTGCTGCGTCGTTCAGCCCGGACGCCATCGCTTCTCCCACCCCGCTGGCGCCAATGGCATCGTCAGACAACTGGCAGCTGACCGACTTCATTGTTGGCAACATACCCGGGAGCATCGGCGAAGTTTGTAAAATTGCCATCCTGATCGGGCTACTGTATCTGCTGTTCCTCGGTGTCACCACTTGGCACATCCCCGTCATATTCCTGGGTACGACGGTTTTGCTGACCTGGCTCATCAGCGGTGATTTCATGCTGGCAATCCTGTCGATTCTACAGGGCGGCGTGATGTTCGGCGCTGTGTTCATGGCAACCGATTATGCTTCCAGCCCGGTGTATCCATTGGGTAAATGTCTGTATGCGGTTGGGTGCGGCGTCATGGTCGTGGTGATCAGAAAGTTCGGCATCTATCCAGAAGGGGTGACGTTTGCGATCCTGTTGATGAACTGTGTCACGCCGCTGATTGACCGTTTCACTGTTAGAAGAGTATATGGGGTGGTGAAGAAGCATGCCTAAAGAGAAAAGCCTTCGTTCGATATTCATGAATGGTATTCTGACCGAAAACCCAATTTATCGCCTGGTGCTGGGCACCTGTCCCGCTATTGCGGTAACTACCAGCGCTATCAACGGTATTGGTATGGGCCTGGCGACAACGCTTGTATTGATAGGTTCCAATGTTGTCATATCCCTGCTGCGTAACTTTATCCCCAACAAGGTACGCATTCCCTCTTTTATTGTCGTCATCTGCACGTTTGTTACCATCATTCAGCTGTTGCTCCATGCCTTTATCCCGTCCTTGTACAATGCACTGGGCATTTTCCTGCCGTTGATTGTCGTCAACTGCATTATATTAGCCCGTGCCGAAGCGTTTGCCAGCAAAAATGATGTCGTAACCTCAGCGGTAGACGGGCTGGGTATGGGCCTTGGGTTTACAATGGCTCTGCTGTTGATTGGTGCGGTGCGCGAGGTGTTGGGTAATGGAACGATATTAGGCATGCAATTGTTGGGCGCAGGGTTTGAGCCGGTCATCCTGATGATTCTGCCACCGGGCGGGTTTATTGTGTTCGGTTTGACGCTGGGTATCATCAACGGCATTGCTGACAAAAGAAAAAACAAACGCATGAAGGAAGGTGTGAAGGCATGAGGTTGAGCGAAATCGGCGTATTCCTGTTTTTTGTATACTGCGCACTGGTAAACAACTTTATATTCAGCCGATTTTTAGGCAACTGCCCGTATTTAGGGGTCTCCAACAAGCTCGAAACGGCGGCTGGCATGGGGATTGCCGTGGTATTTGTCATGGGTTTGTCCTCGCTGTTCGCCTACTTGGTGCATGCCTATGTGTTGATTCCTCTCGACATGACGTACCTGTCCACCATCACGTTCATACTGATTATCGCGGCGCTCGTGCAGTTTGTGGAGATGTTCATGAAAAAGTCCTTGCCTGCGCTGTACAGCGCGCTGGGCATCTACCTGCCGCTTATCACCACCAACTGCGCCGTTTTAGGCGTCACCCTTGTGAACATGAACAATGAATATAATCTGATTGAATCGGTGCTCAGCGGTGTTTTTGGCGCTCTCGGCTTCCTGCTGGCTATCGTGCTGATGGCAGGTATTCGCGAACGGCTTGAGATGTCCAACATCCCCAAGGCGTTCAGAGGGTTTCCAATATGCCTGGTGATTGCCGGCATGATGTCGCTTACTTTTCTTGGATTTTCCGGCTTGGTCAAGTAAGGAGAGATGTTGAAATGCTATCTATACTATACGCTGTCGCATTGTTAGGTGGCTTAGGCATGCTGTTCGGGGTGCTTCTATCATATGCTGATAAAAAGTTCCATGTTGAAGTGGACGAGCGCCAGCTGAAAATTCGCGAGGCGATTACCGGTGCAAACTGCGGTGTGTGCGGATATCCTGGCTGCGATGCATTTGCAGAAGCGGTTTTTGAAGGCAAGGCGCCCATCGACGGATGCATACCTGGCGGCCAGAAGGCGCTGAATGCAATTGCAGCCATCATGGGGGAGACAGCCGAGCAGCGCGAACCCATGATTGCCCGCGTGCTCTGCCAGGGCAGTGCCGGCATGGCAAAAACCCGGTATGTGTATACCGGTATTCCCAGCTGCCGGCTTGCTGCCAGCATGGCAGGCGGGGCGTTGAAGTGCAACGTCGCCTGCATAGGGCTTGGCGACTGCGTTCAGGCATGCCAATTCGACGCGATACACATCGTCAATGGTTTGGCAGTGATCGACGATGACAAATGCACTGCTTGTGGGACCTGCGTCACTGCCTGTCCGCATGATGTAATCAGGGTGTTGCCCAAAGCGGCGGATGTGATCGTACGGTGCAGAAACGTCGACAGGGCAAGGGAAGCGCGCGATGCATGCAGCGTTGCCTGCATTGGCTGTAAGCGCTGCGAAAAAGCTTGCCAACATGGTGCGATACACGTCGACAATATGCACGCTGCGATCGATCCAGCCACGTGCACTCTGTGCGGCGATTGCGTTGCCGCCTGCCCGACCGGGAGCATCACGATGACGCCGAGCGGTTGCCTTAGCGCGTAAAAACGGGTACAATACAGACGAACATTGCAGTTGGAACGGAGGGGTTAATGTATGTATAAGCCAGTTATTGAACAGGCACAGGAAAAAATGAATAAAACGAAGGATGTATATAAACGAGAAATGCAGACGTTGCGGGCGGGGCGAGCCAACCCACAGTTGCTGGACAGGGTCATGGTTGATTACTACGGCGCGCAGACCCCGTTGAACCAGATGGCCAACATCATGGCTCCAGAACCGCGGCTGTTGACCATTTCAGTCTGGGACACCAAGGCCATTCCACTGGTTGAAAAAGCCATATTGAAGAGCGACCTTGGGCTGAACCCTGCCAACGACGGAAAATTGATTCGTCTGGTCATTCCCGAGCTGAATGAAGAGCGGCGCAGGGAATTGAACAAGCTGGTGCGGAAAACTGCCGAGGAATCCAAGGTAGCGATCCGTTCCATTCGCAGGGATGCGATGGATCAGATTAAAAAGCTTGAAAAGGAGTCAACCATCACGGAAGACGAGCAGCACAGGGCTGAGAATGAGCTGCAAAAGGTAACTGATGAAGCCGTGAAGGATATTGACAAGCTGGCGGAAGAAAAAGAAAAAGAGATCATGGAAGTTTGATTCCACGCAATTTGGTTGGGTATCCTCTGCAGGATGCCTTGCGGATACTGAAAAGCATGGGCATCGTACCGGCTATTTGTCAAACCGGCTGCATACCCGATGACGGCGACCGCGGCAGACGCACGGCCAGGGTGATTGCTGTGCGTGGTGATACATTGCTGGTGGCTCATTTTCATGATACTGTTAACAGCGGATTCTGAGGCACGATGGATCAAAACAGCTTGCCCAAGCACGTAGCCATCATCATGGACGGCAACGGCCGTTGGGCAAAACAGAAAAAGTTATCTATATCACTGGGGCATCGCCGGGGCGTGGAAGCGCTCCGCAGTATCATCCGATACAGCAGCGATACCGGCATCAAAGTATTGTCTATCTTTGCTTTTTCCACTGAAAACTGGCGACGTCCGGCTGCCGAGGTCAATGCGCTGATGGCCCTGGTGCTGGAGTTTTTCAACAGGGAAATCGATGAGCTGCATGAGAAGGGCGTCCGCATCTCCATCTTAGGAAACAAGGCCCAATTGCCGGATGCTCAGCGGATGGTTGTTGGGGCTGCCGAAGTGAGAACGCAGGGCAATACAGGCTTGCAACTCAATATCGCACTGAACTATGGCGGTCGGGACGAGATTGTACGCGCGGCGCGAAGCCTCGCCGAAAAGGTAGCTCAGGGCATGTTAAAGCCTGAAGATATCGATCAATCCCTTTTCAATGACGAGCTATATACGGCCAGCCAGCCCGATGTCGACTTGCTGATACGGACCAGCGGGGAGCTGCGCATCAGCAATTTCCTGCTGTATCAGAGTGCCTATGCAGAGATGCTGTTCCCGGAAACATTATGGCCTGATTTTACAGTGCAGGACTACAAGCAGTGCATCGACGCTTATGCGCAGCGTAACAGGAGGTTTGGAGGGCGGTTAACATGATCACCAGAATCATCACAGGCCTGGTACTCCTGGCAGCCCTGATCATCGCGCTGATATTAGGCGGCTGGGTGTTTTCCATACTGTGGATTGCGGCCGTATGCATCGCCATGTACGAGGTGTTCCGCGCGATATCGGCTGCGGGGCACCGCCCGGTCGCATGGCCGACCTGGGTGTCGCTGATCGTCAGCATTCCTTGTTTTCTGCTGATGGTATCCAAGACCGGCGCCTCAATTCTAATCACCGTGGTTTACCTGAATTTCCTGCTTGTCTGTCTGAACGTGATGTTCCGAGATAATCCGCGGCTTGAGGACTTGTTGATGTCCATTTTGCCGCTGTTTACAGTTGCATTGCCTGGCATGAGCATGCTGGCTATGACCCGGATGGAGCCGATATTGCACCAGCGGGTTTTTCTGTCATTGACCTTCTTTGTGCCCATCGTGGGGGATTCGACAGCGTATTTGGTTGGCTCAACGTACGGGCGCATCAAACTGAACCCGCCGATTAGCCCCAAAAAGACCTTGGAGGGTGCGGCAGGCGGGCTGATCGGCAGCGTAGCGGCAGGCGTTTTGATTTACGCTTTTGCGAGCGCGCTCTCTGCTGATTTACCGCCTTTTTGGCATTTTCCGTTGCTGGGATTCCTCGGCGGCATCGCCAGCCAAATAGGCGATTTGTTCGCTTCGATGATCAAAAGGCATTGTGGCGTCAAAGACTTTGGTCAAATATTTCCAGGCCACGGCGGTATGATGGATCGGCTGGACAGCGTGCTGTTCATGGCTGTGCTGGTATATATCTACCAAATGTTCATGTTTTAATGGTTGGCGCCATGAGATCATTGACCATTCTTGGTTCGACCGGGTCCATCGGCAGGCAGGCGCTGCGCCTGGTTGACATGCACCCGGATCGCTTCAGCGTCGTAGCACTGACTGCCCATCAGAATGAAAATTTGCTTTTTGAACAGGTAGCCAAACACCGTCCCAAGGTAGCTGCGCTGACGGCCGGCGAACACCCGGTTCCCGATAAACTGCGTTTTTGTGAATGGGCGTTTGGACCAAGTGCCTTGGCTTGGGTTACTGCCAATGTGCCCTCCGACGATGTCTTAGCTGCTGTGGTGGGTATGGTCGGTTTGGAGAGCGCGCTGGCTGCCCTTGGCACGGGGAAGCGCCTGCTATTGGCCAATAAGGAGGCGCTGGTAGCCGGCGGCAGCATCGTCATGCAGGCTGCCGCGGCTTCGTCTGCGCCGCAGCCTGCACTGCTGCCGGTGGACAGCGAACACAGCGCCATATTTCAATGCCTGCAGGCAGCACAGGGAAACGCCTATGCCAAATTGATTTTGACGGCATCGGGCGGTCCGTTCCTCAGGTGGCCTCTGGAACAGATGCGGCATGCCACGGTAGAGGAAGCGTTGAAGCATCCCAACTGGTGCATGGGCGCTAAAATATCGATTGACTCTGCCACCATGTTCAACAAGGCGCTGGAGATCATTGAGGCTAAGTGGCTGTTTGGCGCACAGCCCGCACAGATAGAAGCCGTGATACACCCCCAGAGCATTGTGCATTCCATGGTCATGTTTCAGGATGGTGCTGTGCTTGCGCAGCTGGGTGAGCCTGATATGAGAGTGCCCATTTTATACGCGATGGCATACCCTGACAGGCTGAATACCGGCGCTCCGCAGCTTGACTTAGCAGCAATTGGCAGCCTGCAGTTTGAAGTGCCCGATACAGCGCGCTTTCCTGCGCTGAACATGGCGGACGAAGCGCTGCGTGCGGGCGGTGCATCCGGGTGTGTGCTCAACGCCGCCAACGAAGTGGCTGTGCAAGCGTTTATCGACAGGCGAATTCGCTTTGGCGACATCTCCGATGTTGTCGCTGAAACGATGCAGCGGCTGGGTAGTATGCCTGCTGATACGCTTGAGATGGTGCTGGCTGCGGATCAGGCAGCTCGAGTTGCTGCTAAGGACATCGTACGGTGCCGGTGCAACAGATAAATCGGAGGAAATATGACAACTGTACTGTATACAATGGGTGCCATCCTGATGTTTGGCATTATGATCACGGTGCACGAAGCGGGGCACTTTTTAGCCGCCAGGCTGACTGGTATACCCGTCAGGGAATTCGCTATCGGCTTTGGGCCCAAGCTGTACAGCTGGAAAAGTAGAAAATACGAAACGCTTTTCTTTATTCGATCGATCCCCATGGGCGGATACTGTGCTTTTTATGGGGAGGACGATGTGCAGGGCGCGGCAGCCGATGATCCCCGCAACATGATGAACCACAGCGTCTGGCGGCGGTTTCTCACCATCATATCAGGCTCAGCGATGAACATACTGTTTGCACTGGTTATTGCGGTATTATTTTATGCGCTGTCGGGCATACCCGAAGCCCAGGGCGATTACACAACGCATGTGCAGTCGGTCAACCAGGATAGCCCGGGCGAAGCGGGAGGTTTGCTGCCAGGTGATCAATTCCTTCACGCCAATGGCGTCAGCATCACGTCGAACCTCAGCGACGTGATCAGCGATGCTGCGCAGAAGCAGGCGTTTCCAATGCAGGTTGTTGTGCTGCGGGAAATAGAGGGAGAGATAAAGGAAATCAGCCTGTCGGTTACACCGCTGTATGATCAGCATGAAAAGCGCTACATGATGGGTATCACGACAGTGCAATCGGTTCCCGTTGTGTGGCGGCAGGGGCATGCCGGTGAAGTCGTATCCGCCGCATTTACCATGTGTAAAAACGCGAGCGTATCCATACTCAATGTATTGAAAAACCTGCTGCTGCGTGGGGAAGGCATGGGGGAAGTGTCTGGCATCGTGGGCTTCACCAAGATGATTGTCGATGAGGCCAGGGAGACAAAGCTGGAGGAATACCTTTTCCTGGTAAGCTTGGTATCCATCAACCTGGGTCTGTTCAACCTGCTGCCTGTGCCTGGGCTGGATGGCAGCCGTCTGCTGTTTTTAGCGTATGAAGGGGTTCGTGGTAGGCCCGTCAAAAAGGAAGCCTATGTCCATGCCGTCGGGATGATCTTGCTGTTCGCGCTGATGATATGGATCAACTTGCGCGATATACTCCGGCTGTTCAGGTGAGATGGGCATGACAAAATCCGTATTTGCCGGCGCTCTGGAGATAGGGGGCGCAGCGCCTGTCAGCATTCAGTCGATGACCAACACGGACACCGCCGATGTGGCTGCGACATCGGAGCAGATCAAGGCGCTGGCTGACGCGGGGTGCGATTTGGTGCGCATTTCCGTTTACAACGATGCCTGTGCTGAGGCTGTACGTCAGCTTGCTGATCAGAGCCCCGTCCCGCTGTGTGCCGACATCCATTTTGATTACAAGTTAGCCATCAAGGCCATGGAAAACGGCATTTCCAAGCTGCGCATTAACCCTGGTAACATGGGTAATGAAGCGCATGTGCATCTGTTGGCCGATTGTGCATTGCGCCATGGCGTTCCCATCAGGATAGGCGTCAATGCCGGTTCCCTGCCCAAGCTTATCTTGGAAAAACATGGTGGTGTTACGGCTGAGGGCATGGTGGAGGCGGCGGGGGAACATATACAACTGTTGGAAAAAGCTGGGTTTGACAACATCGTGCTGTCGCTCAAGGCAAGCGATGTGCGCCTGACCGTGGCGGCTTGCCGCCTTGCGCACAGGGTATTTGCTTATCCCCAGCATCTGGGCGTGACGGAAGCTGGTCTGCCAGACCAGGGCACGGTCAAATCGGCCATTGGCATCGGCGCCTTGCTGCTGGACGGCATTGGAAATACCATCCGAGTGTCCCTGACGGGGTCGCCCCTGCCCGAAGTGTCGGCTGCGCTCAGTATTTTGCGCGCGTTGAATCTGCGCGGCGGCGTTCAGCTGATATCGTGCCCCACCTGCGGACGAACACAGGTTGATGTGGAGAGGATTGCGGGCAATGTGGAAAGACAAACGCGCCATATCACTGCGCCTGTAAAAGTCGCCGTGATGGGCTGCGTTGTCAATGGGCCCGGTGAAGCCCGGGAAGCGGATATTGCTTATTGCGGCGGCAAAGGTTCGGGCGCCTTGTATGTTGGCGGGGCTTTTGTTCGCAAGGTTGATGGCGATCCGACAGAAGCCATCCTGCATGCTATTGAGGCTTTTTTAGCCGAATCAGCCTGTTATATAAAGGATACGGCGAAAGCCAGGAGATGAGGTATGAATTACACAGAATTGCTGGAGAAGATAGACCAGGCTTTGCCGTCCCTGAAAGGCCAGCTTTCCATTGACCGGGTTGAGTACAGCAGAAAAACAAACAGGGCAGTCATTTATTTTTTGTCTGAAACCGTGGTGGGACGAGAGGATTTTACCGCGTTGAAGAAAGCGCTTCAGCATGCGCTGCCGTTGCTTGATTTTTCGCTGCGGATTGCGTCGCCCGGCCTTGCCGAGGCCTTCCTGTGCGACCCCGGCGTATATGCCGGGGTGCTCAACGGCATTTTGACGCGTGCCTTTCCTTCGGCGGTGTCCTGGTTAAACGACATTGTATGGGTAGGTGAGCAGGGCGCAGTTATCTTGGAGTTGCCGGATGCTTTCGCCGTCGACTACCTTAAGGAGGAAAACGCGCAACGCATCCTATCCAACGCCATCCATGATGTGTTTCGCATCCAGCCCCCCATTGATTTTCGCGTGAAGGATGACTTTGATAAGCGCCTTCAACGCATCAAAGAAACCCGTGAGCGTGAAAAAGAAGAGCTGGATGCTGCAATACAAGCCAGTGAACTGAAGCCGAAAAAGAAAGAAAACGTCAGGAGGCGACGGCTTCAGATCAAGGGCCGCGCGATCGCTGAAAAACCCGTGCCGATCAAGGGGCTCAATGAAACATCAGGCAGGGTCACGGTCGAAGGCAAGATTGTCAGCGTTGAAAGGAAGGATATTCCCGGGAAGGAAATGGTGTTGCTGTCCTTCATTGTGACAGATTATACCGACAGCATCAAATGCAAGCTGTTTCTCAGATACCGCGCTTCCCGTTTTAAGGGCGAGGAGGAAGATACCGCCATCACGGAAGATGAGATCAAGGCGCTGGAACATATTGTCAGTCAGATTCAGGAGGATAAGGGCATACGGGTACGCGGCACCTGCCAGCATGATACGTTCGACAATGCGCTGGTGTTGATGGCCAGGGACATCATGCATGTGGACCTGCCTGACAGAATGGACAACGCACCCGTCAAGCGTGTGGAGCTGCACGCGCACACCCAGATGAGTGCGCTGGACGGGGTCATGTCGCCCACTGAGCTGATCAACAGGGCGGCTCAGTGGGGCCATGTTGCCGTAGCAATCACAGATCACGGCGTTGTACAGGCGTTCCCTGAGGCATTTTCGGCAGCTGCCCGCGCTAAAATCCGCTTGATTCCGGGGCTTGAAGCTTACATGATCGACAGCGAGAACATCGTGCGGCATGCGGTTCATATGCCGATCCAAGCCCCCATCACAGTCATTGACTTTGAAACAACCGGCTTGAACACAAAAGTTGAACGAATCATTGAGATCGGCGCCGTCCGGCTTGAAAATGGACAGATTACCGATACATTCACGTCCTATGTTAACCCGGGCGTGCCGCTCAAGCCCGTTATCACGCAGATTACCGGCATCACCGACCAGGAGCTGATGGATGCCCCGTCCGCTGCTGAGGTGTTGCCCAAGCTGCTGTCGTTTATCGGAACAAGCCCCATCGCGGCGCATAACATTGAGTTTGATAGCTCCATATTAAAGCACGAGCTGAAACGCCTAGACCTTGCATTCGATGCACCGGAGATCGACACGCTGTCCTTTGCGCAGAAGCTGTACCCGCAGCTGAACCGCTACAGGCTGTCCAATGTATGCAAGTACCTGGGCGTCTCGCTAAAAAATGCCCACCGCGCCATCCATGACGCGACGGCTACGGCACAATGCCTGGACATCATGTTGAAGAACATCATGGAACAAGGCGCCGAAACCATTGCGGACATTGATGTATACACCAAGGGTTATACAAAGACCAAATCAATGCACACCGTTCTGCTCGTAAAAAACAGGCAGGGGCTGGAAAATATCAACCGCATTGTCTCCTTAGCACATTTAGAGTATTTCCATGTGACACCCAAAGTTCCGCGCGATGTTATTCAGCAGTATCGCGAAGGCATTTTTGTTGGCTCCGCCTGCAGCGAAGGCGAGTTGTTCCAGGCTGTGCTGCGCGGTGAGCCGGACACAGTGCTTGAAGATATTGCTTCGTTTTATGATTATCTTGAAGTACAACCTGTTGGCAACCATGCCTTGCTGGTCAGCAAGGGCATTGTCAGAGATAGGGATGAATTGGTTCACATCAACCAGAAGATTGTCAGCCTTGGCAGCAAGCTGGGGATACCGGTGGCTGCCACGGGTGACGCTCATTATCTGGAGGAAGAGGACGCCATTGTCCGTAAAATTCTGCACCATAGCCAGCACAGCAGCGACTATGACCTGCTGCCGGTGATGAATTTCAAAACAACCAAGGAAATGCTGGCGGAGTTTACGCCTTACCTGGGGGAGGAGAAGGCGGAGGAAATTGTTATCACCGTACCTCATACCATTGCCGCGCAGATAGAGGAAATATCGCTGTACCCCAAACATCCTGAAAACAAGACGACCTTTTCGCCGGTTTGGGAAGAAGCTGAAGATGAAATAGAAACCATGGCCAGGCAAAATGCGCAGGCATTATATGGCGATAACCTGCCCGATCTGATCAAAGCCCGGCTCGACAAGGAGCTGAGCGCGATCATTGGCTATGGGTACGCCACGCTGTACAGCATTGCCAACAAACTGGTCTCCAGGTCTGAGGCAGACGGTTATCTGGTTGGCAGCAGGGGGTCGATCGGCTCATCCTTTGTCGCCCGCATGTGCAATATCACAGAGGTTAACCCGTTGCCCCCTCACTATCGCTGTGCCAGGTGTCGGACATCTGATTTTGACGTTCCCAGGGAGTACAAGGTGGGGATTGATTTGCCAGACAGGATGTGCAGCCATTGCGGCCAGCAGATGATCAAGGATGGGTATGATATTCCATTTGAGGTATTCTTAGGATTCAAGGGGGACAAGGTACCCGATATCGACTTGAATTTTTCAGGCGAGTACCAGTCAACCGCCCATGCGTATGTGGAGGAATTGTTTGGCAGCGGTTATGTATACCGGGCAGGCACCATCGGCACGCTTCAGGAAAAAACTGCCATCAGCATGATCAACAAGTATTATGAAGAACGCGGTGAAGCGATATCAAGCGCAGAAGCGATGCGTCTTGCATCCCGCTGTACAGGCGTGAAGCGAACAACCGGCCAGCACCCAGGCGGCATGGTGATCCTACCCAAGGAGTATGACATTGCGCAATTTACAGCCGTTCAGCACCCGGCGGACGATAAGGATAAGAATGTAGTAACCACCCACTTTGACTTTGGATCTATGCACGATATTCTGGTGAAACTCGATGTGCTTGGGCATGATGACCCGACCATGGTGCACAAGCTGGAGAAGCTGACAGATACCAACTACCGTGACATACCGCTGGATGACGCGCAGGTGATGTCGCTGTTCACCTCGCCTGATGCGCTTGGAATCAGCGCGGATGACATCGGATGCCAGACGGGCACGCTGGGAATTCCTGAGTTTGGGACGCCGTTTGTCAGGCAGATGCTGCTGGATACGAAGCCTACCACCATGGAGGAGCTGATCCGGGTATCCGGCCTGTCGCACGGAACAGGCGTATGGCTTGGCAACACAAAGGATATCATCAGCAGCGGCATTGCTCCGCTGAGCGAGTGTATCTGTACCCGGGAAGACATCATGAACTATTTGATTTCTGTCGGCCTTCCTACAAAGCTGTCATTTGATGCAATGGAAAACGTGCGCAAGGGCAGGAAGCTGACACAGGAGATGGAGGCTGCTATGGTAGCAGCACAGGTTCCCGATTGGTTTATAGAAAGCTGCAACAAGATCGGTTACATGTTTCCCAAGGGTCACGCCGTTGCCTATGTGATCATGGCGCTCAGGGTTGGGTGGTATAAGGTTTATCACCCGCTGGCTTATTACGCAGCGTATTTTTCCATCCGTGCCGACAGGTTTGACGCCGTGACGATGATCAAGCCTGCTTCATACATTCGGGAAATGCTTGAAACTTTATATCAGGCGGATACAAGGGAGCAGACCATGGCAGAGAAGGAAGACATCGTCACGCTGGAGATCGTTAACGAAATGTGCGCACGTGGTTATTCGTTTCTGCCGCCGGACCTGAATAAGAGCGCTGTGTCGGATTTTCTGATAGAAGGCAACGCGCTCCGCGCTCCCTTCCGGTCGCTGAAGGGATTTGGCGAGCAAGCTGCCATCAGCATCATAGAAAGCCGGCATGAGCCCTTTTTATCCATTGAGGATCTGAAGGCGCGCACCAAGGTGAATACCACTTGCATCGACACGCTCAGGGCGGTGGGCGCACTCAAGGGCTTGTCCGAAACCAATCAACTTGATTTGTTCAGTTTTTTATAAAGCCATGTTGTACCTAACTGCGTTCAGCCCCACTTAATTTTTTCTGATTTTTTTATGCTTGACAAAGCATATATTGCCATGTAATATAAACAAGCGCTTTTGCGAGCGGAGGGGAACATAGCTCAGCTGGGAGAGCATCTGCCTTACAAGCAGAGGGTCACAGGTTCGAGCCCTGTTGTTCCCACCATCAAGTGGCCCGGTAGTTCAGTTGGTTAGAATGCCAGCCTGTCACGCTGGAGGTCGAGGGTTCGAGCCCCTTCCGGGTCGCCAACCTGCCTTGGTAGCTCAGTCGGTAGAGCAGCAGACTGAAAATCTGCGTGTCGGTGGTTCGATTCCGCCCCAAGGCACCACAAGCGGTAGTAGCTCAGTTGGCAGAGCGCAACCTTGCCAAGGTTGAGGTCGCGAGTTCGAGCCTCGTCTACCGCTCCACTTCGGGGTTGAGGGCATTTTGTTTCTATCTGGTCAGGCCGGCAGGAGGGTACGATTATGAAAGCCCGGCATCCGGGTCGGGTCATGGCGCCATAGCCAAGTGGTAAGGCGAAGGTCTGCAAAACCTTTATTCTCCAGTTCAAATCTGGATGGCGCCTCCAGACTAAAACCCCCGAAAGTCAAGAATAATCAAGGCTTGCGGGGGTTTCATTTTATGCCTCATTAACTTTAGGAGAATCTTAAGCATTTCTGGTTTTCTATACTATTCGTCGGTTTTTCTCGATCTTTGTGTCCAGCTATTGTCTGCTTTGTGGAGACTAACTCGTTCTAATTTGACTGAAAGTGCTGATTCCACTATGATGGAAAATGGATAAAGAATCAGCAGAGGTCATTGCTTTGAAGTTACAAGGTTTTTTCGAAAACAATCCTAAAATTTCTCTGGCTTTTTCCGGTGGCGTAGATTCTTCTTATTTGCTCTATGCAGCCATGAAACATGGTGTACAGGTTCAAGCTTATTATGTAAAAACCGTTTTTCAACCTCAGTTCGAGTTAGATGATGCTGTACGCTTGGCAGACGAGCTGAAAGCAGACATAAAAATTCTCTCTCTTGATATTCTGGCTGAACCGAAGATTCTCGCTAATCCCGAAAACCGATGCTATCATTGCAAACATAAGATACTCTCTGCAATATTGCAGGCAGCGGGAGCTGACGGCTTCCCTGTTTTAATAGATGGCACCAACGCTTCGGATGATGCAGGGGACAGACTTGGAATGCGCGTCCTTAAGGAGTTGTCTGTTCGTTCCCCGCTAAGGGAATGCGGGCTTTCCAAAGCGGAAATACGGCGTCTTTCCCGAGCAGCCGGATTATTCACATGGGACAAACCTGCTTATGCTTGCCTTGCTACTCGTATCCCTACGGGAGAAGAAATTACGCTTGAGAAGCTTCAGAAAACAGAGAAAGCAGAGGATTTTCTCCTTTCTCTGGGGTTCAGCAATTTTCGCATACGTTTGATGGATGGCTGCGCAAGGCTGCAGATGTCAGAAAACCAGTTGCCGATGCTATGGGATCGGCGAAATGTTGTTCTGACTGAGCTTAGAAAGTATTACAGCGGAGTGCTGTTGGATTTTGAGGTGCGGAATGAACAATGAAATTAAGCGAATATTGAATGATGTACAGGCTGGAATTCTTTCAGTGGATGATGCCTTGCTGAAAATCAAAACAAAGCCATTTGAAGATATCGGTTATGCCAAGGTAGACCTTCATCGAAAGATACGCAAAGGGACAGCCGAAGTCATCTATGGCGCGGGAAAAACCCCGGAACAGATGATAGGTATCATCAAAGTCATGCAAAAGAATCGTCAGGGGACGATTCTCATTACCCGTTTAGCGCCGGAAGCATCTGCAATCATCAGCGAGGAATATCCCCTTACCTACCATCAGGAAGCCAAGGTAGGTATATTTGGCAAACTTCCTCAGCCTGATGGCCTCGGCAGAATCGTAGTAGCTACCGGCGGCACCAGCGATATTCCGGTCGCTGAGGAGGCTGCGCTCACAGCTGAGGCACTGGGCAATGTGGTTGTCAGGCTATATGATGTGGGTGTGGCTGGGTTGCATCGGACACTTGCCCATCTGGACGATATGATGAGCGCCAGCGTTATTATCGCTGTAGCCGGGATGGAGGGAGCACTTGCAAGCGTAATCGGAGGATTGGTCGATTGTCCTGTCATTGCAGTGCCCACCAGCGTGGGTTACGGTGCTTCGTTCCATGGGCTTTCAGCGCTTTTATCCATGCTCAATTCCTGTGCCAGCGGCGTATCGGTGGTGAACATCGACAATGGTTTTGGGGCCGGCTATCTTGCAAGCATGATTAACCACATGGGAACAAAAAAGGAGGAATAATCAATGAAAATACTATATCTGGATTGTGCGATGGGAGCTGCCGGGGATATGCTTTCAGCGGCTCTGTTAGAACTTTTACCCAACCCCGATGCCTTTATTGAACAGATGAATGCGCTTAAGCTGCAGGGGGTTCACATAGAGCGGATTCCTTCTGTAAAATGCGGCATTGCCGGAACCCGTGTGTCAGTTACAGTAGACGGTATAGAAGAAGAGAGCCACGACTATGACGATGAGCATGATCATGACTATGGTAAAGATCGTAAACATCACGACCATCATTCAGAACATGAATATGCTCACTCTCATCATCACGACCACGACCATGATCACAGTCATACGCATCGTGGACTCTACGATATCGAACATATCGTACGCGATCATCTCCCCATTTCCGACAGGGTGAAGGATGATGTGATGGCGGTCTACAGTTTGATTGCCGAGGCGGAGAGTCACGTCCATGGAGTGCCTGTGTCCGATATTCATTTCCATGAAGTGGGGACAATGGATGCTGTTGCGGATATCACAGCGGTTTGCTTGCTGATGGATGTGCTTTCCCCGGATGAGGTGGTTGTGTCGCCTGTCCATGTGGGGAGTGGCCAGGTGAAGTGTGCCCATGGAATCCTGCCGGTACCGGCTCCCGCTACTGCACACATTCTTAGAGATGTTCCCATTTACGGCGGAAGCATCAGGAGCGAGCTATGCACGCCGACCGGAGCAGCCTTGCTCAAATACTACGCCGATCGCTTTGGGGCAATGCCGGTCATGAAGACCAAAGCCATCGGCTACGGAATGGGAAAGAAGGATTTTCCTGCGGCCAATTGTGTCCGTGCTTTTCTGGGTGAGGCAGAGGACAGGACCGATATGGTACTGGAGCTTTCCTGCAATGTGGATGACATGACGGCAGAACAAATCGGATTTGCCACAGAGAGATTGTTTGAAAATGGTGCATCGGAAGTTTACACTGTTCCCATCGGTATGAAAAAGTCCCGTCCAGGCACGTTGCTTTGTACCATATGCAAAGAAAAGGATAAAGAAAAAATCATTGAGTCTCTTTTCAGATACACATCGACCATCGGGCTCAGGCAGGTCGAAATGCATCGTTATGTGCTGGATAGAACAGTGACCGTTTTGAATACTTCCTATGGTCCCGTGCGGCGCAAAGATTCCGGCGGATACGGAGTAACCCGTTCAAAATACGAATATGACGATCTGTCTCGTATTGCAAAGGAAAGAGACATAAGTATTGCAGATGCAATTGTCTTGATTGAGCATGATAAGTGAATTTGCTATAAGGTGCATTTTGTTTTCTATTTATCAGGAGAAATCTTTAGAAAACAGCTGACATTCTCTTTTGCTAAAGATAGCGTATAGCCTTCTCCCGGCTTAGGCTGCCACTGATAGAAATGCCGCGGTTCCTGGGGGAAGAGGTGCTGCATCAGCTTGGCAATGACACCGCCGTGACAGATCACCAGGGCAGAGCTGTTCTTTTTTTTCAGGATTTCAAAGGCAGAGAACACCCTGTGGGTAAAGCTTTCTGCGCTGTCGCCTCCGGGGCACGGCACCTGACCTGATGGGTCTTCAATCCAGGCAATATAATCCGGATTGTTTTTCAGCTGTTCATAACTTTTCATTTCAAATGCGCCAAAGTCCATCTCTTGAAAGCCGGGCAAGGTATCATGAGGCACCGGGCCATAGATGGCCTCCAGGGTTTGCTGGGTGCGCAACAAGCCCGAAGTGTAAACAGCTAAGCCTTCCAGGTCAGGGTAGATATCCTGGGCTGCCAGGGTCTTGATGGCTTGCAGGCCATCTTCTGTAAGGGGCAAGTCGGTCTTTCCGCAGTATAAGCGCTTTTGATTGGCCAGGGTTTGCCCGTGGCGAATGAGATGCAGTGTCATTTCAGCTGCTGCTCCAGCCCGCATACCACCCGGATGACTTGGCTGGCATGGGCGGCTATCTGGCAGCATGCTCTGCCCACCGCTTCCCGCCAGGCTCGCTCTTCGCGGGACAATGGTACAATGCCCATGCCAACTTCATCGCATAAAATCACGGCTTCCGGATTTTGCCTCATCAGCTTCTCCACATAGGCATCGATGTCTTCTTGGCGCAATAATACCTGACGGATGATGTCGTGGAACCGGTCAATACAAGGGGTGTTCAAGGCTTCCTCGGGGCTGACAATCTGTGCCTCCAGGCCAAATCGTTTCTGAGCCACTGTTTTTTTACCGGATGCCCGGCCGCCAATCATCAGGATCATAACAGCCTCCCCAATATCAATATGGTAGCCGAAAAAGCCAACTCGCTGACCTGGATAAAAAACCCTGTCAAATCGCCGGTTATCCCGCCAAATTGTTTTTTAGCCAGGATATAAAACCACAAGGCTGTTATAGCCTGGGCTGCAACACCCAGCAGCATGTTCACAGGTGCCAGCCAAGTTCCCGCCGCCAGCACAAGAAGAGAAAACATCCCGGTGGCAGCAAGCACCGCCGCCTTGCCCTGGGTTTGCTGAAAATTCTGCATCATGCCCGATCCCCTGGCATTCGGCAACAGGTTATACAGCAGGATGGCCAGGCAGCGGGACAGCACAAAGTTCAACGCTACCAGTACGGTATGACAAAAATCAACAATTTCGCTGTAGACGCCTAATCCAGCCACAAGATACATGCCGGCGCGAATGACCGCAAAAGCACCCATATGAGGATCTTTCATGATCTTTAGCTTTTTATCCCGGGGCTGCCAGGAAGCAAACGCGTCGCTGGCATCTAAGAAACCATCCATATGGATGCCTCCTGTAACCAGCAACGGCACAAGCACAAAGCCTGCCGTCCGAAGCAGGGTACCAAGCCCGAGTGCTTCCGACAGCGCTCCCCACCCCAGGAAAAATAAGCCGATCACCACCCCTGCCAAAGGGAAAAAGCACATGGCATATTTCATGTCCTCTTCCTTGAAATCCGCTCGGGGCAAGGGCAGGCGGGTATACGTGGACAAAGCAAGATGCAACGACCGCATCAACTGCATGGCAGCGTTCCCTTTAGCGCCTGATGCAAGCAGCACACCAATCCGGCTGCCACAGTGAACAGATATGTCATGGCTTTTGCATCTCAGGGGGCAAGTAGTCCAGCTGTTCATAGGTGCTGTTCTGGCGGTAAACAGCTAAAGCAACGTCCAGCAAAGGTAGCAGAGCCACGGCGCCGGTTCCCTCGCCCAGCGCCATGTCCGCATGCAGCAAAGGCGTTAAGCCCAATTCCTGCAGCACCAGTGCAGCGGAAGGCTCCCTGCTTAAATGAGAAGCGATCAGATAATCGGCACAGGCCGGCTGAATGCGCACGGCTGCCAGGGCAGACACAGCGGAGATGACCCCATCCACAACAATGGGCACCCGATAGCGCTGACCGCCCAGGAAAATACCCGTCAACGCAACGATATCAAAGCCCCCAACCTTGCGCAAAACATCCATGGGGTTCTCCCTGTCCGGCTGGTTGATTGCAATCGCCCGATTGATGGCATCCAGTTTTCTCGCCAGGCCTTCATCTGACAGTCCGGCTCCCCGGCCAGTGATCGTCAAAGGGTCAATGCCCAGCAGCACGCTGGTTACAGCGCTGGTGGTGGTGGTGTTTCCAATGCCCATCTCCCCGGTGCAGATGATCTGATAGCCTCTTTCCTTCATCTCCTGCACCAGTTCCATACCGGTGTGAAGGGTTTGCTCTAACTGTGCTTCTGTCATGGCAGGGCCCCTGGCGATGTTCCCAGTGCCATGGCCTGCCTTGCGCCTGATCAGCTCTGGTGCGTCCACATCGGTATTAATGCCCACATCCACCGCAACCACATCGCAATGGACAGCCCTGGCCATGGCATTGACGCTGGCCTTGCCCTTGGCAATGCTGACGCTTTGCGACGCTGTTACAAAGGCTGGCGTCTGGGCAACGCCTTCCTGCAGTACACCGTTGTCGGCACACATGACCAGACAAACGCGACGGTCGATGTTGACCTCCAGTGTGCCCTGAATAGCGGCCAAGCGGCAAACCACGTTTTCCAGCTGCCCCAGGCTTCCAATGGGCTTGGCGATATTGTTCCAGCGCTGCTGACACAAAGCAGCCATGTTTCGATCGGTCATCTCATCATCCTCCTGCGGTATTATCTATGATCTATCCAAAACATTCAACGTTTTCTGAGGCAATCGTCGCCGCAATCGTCTATGCGCTGTTGTTTTATCGGTTGCTCTGTCAATCGTCATCTTCATAACAACTTACTCAGCAACACCACGCCGGCAGCAAAAGCCAATTCGTTCATTTGAACCAAATAGCCCGCCAAATCTCCGGTGATACCGCCAAACTGGCGCCGGGCCATGGCATAAAACCACAGGGTCATCATTCCCATCGCCACTGTACCCAGCAGCATAACATAGCCTGCCGATACGCATCCAGCCACCAAGCTGATGAACGCGAAAACAGTGGCAGCGGTCAACACTGCTTGCTTAGGCTGGGCTTGCTGGAAGCGCTGTATCATGCCGGAGCCCCGGGCATTGGGCAGCATGATGCACATCAAGATAGCCAGGCAACGCGATAAAACAAATCCCAAGCCCACCGCAACAACCTGGTTGGCAGTGCTCACCTCGCTGTAGAGAGCCAGCATGGCCAGCAAATACATGCCATACTGGATTACAGAGAAGGCGCCCATGTGGGGATCTTTCATAATCTCCAGCTTCTTCTCCCGGGGTTGCCAGGATGACAAAGCGTCGGAGGTATCCAGAAAGCCATCCATGTGAAAGCCTCCCGTCACCCAAAGGGGGATCAGCGTAAACCCAGCCGCTTTTAACAACCCGCCAATCCCCATAGCCTGCATCAGCATGGCCCATGCCCAGAAAAAAAGACCCACCAGAACGCCGGCCAAAGGTACAAAGCACAGGGCATACCGCAGATCCTCCTCATGAAAATCAACCTTGGGCAATGGGAGTCGGGTATAGGTGGAGAGCGTCATCAGGAGGGAACGCAGCAGGCTCACGGAAGCTTTCCTTTCAGCAGCTGTGGTATCCCCAGCACCACTTCGGCCACACAATCAGCAGCTTTGGCAAGCGCCTGGTTCAACTTACCCAGCTCATCGATGTATTGCGTGGTTTCGGGCGCATAGGAAAAGCCGTCGCTGCCCACCTCATTGGTCACGATGATCAGATGGCGGCAATGCTGGTGAAGATGCAGGATGCCTTTCAGCGCACAAGTGGGACCACCACCTCCAAACATTTCATTAGCCAGCACATTGGGCACGTCCTCCAGCAGGAGCGCTGTTTCGGGCGGCAGATCAAGGGTGTCCAAGCTGCGGCACTGCTCCACAACAGCAAAGCCTTTGCCTGCGCGGATGCGCTGATGGCGTTGCACAATACGCTGGTCCTCGCCATCTATCACCTGCATCGTGGCCAAGTATACCATCCCCTCCACATCCTCCTGCCCCAGGCGCAACAACAGCTTTTCTGCCAGCGAGCTTTTACCGCATTTGCTGCCCCCAGTCAACACAATCATCATAGGGTTTGCAACTCCGAGGGTACATAGGGTGTCATGTTCAACTGCTCAAATGTTCTCTCTTGATGATAAACAGCCAGCGCCATATCAATCAGGGGCAGCAAGGCTACGGCGCCGGTTCCTTCGCCCAGCGCCATGTCAGCGTGTAGCAGGGGAGCACGCTTCAGCTCTGCCAGAATCAAATGGGCGGCGGGTTCCCGGCTCTGGTGGGAAGCCAACAGATAGTCACGGCAGCCTGGCTCCATCCGGGTAGCCAGCAACGCTGCAACGCAGGAAATCACCCCGTCCATGACAATGGGCATCTGATGATGATAGCCGCCTAAAAAGATGCCTGTCAACGCCGCGATGTCAAACCCGCCCAGCTTGCGCAACACATCCCGGGCATCGCCTGTGTCAGGCTGGTTGACCGATATCGCACGGCGGATGGCATTTAGCTTGCGGGCTACCCCTGCATCCGAGAGGCCTGCACCCCGGCTGGTGGTGTGCTCTGGGTCAATCCCCAACAACACGCTGGCTACAGTGCTGGTGGTTGTGGTGTTTCCAATGCCCATTTCCCCGGTGCAGATGATCTGATAGCCTTTAACCTTCGCCTCGCTAACCAGATCCATGCCAACGCGTAGGGTCTTCTGCAGCTGTTCCTCCGTCATGGCAGGGCCTTTTACGATGTTGCCCGTTCCGTAGCCAGCCTTTCGGGTCAGGATTTCCGGGATGTTCAGGTCGGTGTTGATGCCCACATCCACGGCCATCACATCGCAGCGGGCCACCCGCGCCATGATATTGATGCTACCCTGTCCCTGGGCGATGCGGGCGCTTTGCATAGCGGTGATGGAAGCGTCCGTTTGCGTTACGCCTTCAGCTATCACGCCGTTGTCAGCGCACATCACCAGGCATACCCGCCGGTCAATGCGTACATCCAGGGTATGCTGAATGCCGGCCAAACAGCACACTATATCTTCCAACTTGCCCAAGCTGCCCAGGGGCTTTGCAATTCTGTTCCACCGCTGCCTGCACAAGGAGACAAAGTTTGCATCAAACATGCCATCCACCTCCTGAGAGCATTATCCATGATTGGTCTGGTTTGTTCAAGTGGCTGGATTAAGTTTGGTTATTCTGCTTGACAACAGTGTTCAAGGTACTCTATGATGGTGCCGGTACCTAATCAGGGTGTTCAGTGCCTGGCGAAAGCCAGGGTAAAAGGGAATCGGGTGCAAATCCCGAGCGATCCGGTCACTGTCATCGAGGAGCTTGCCGCAGCAGCCATTGCGTTCTGTGAGAAGGCGCGGCAAAGCGATGAGTCGAGAGCCAGGAAACCTGCTGAAACATCCGGTGCAGTGCTTCCGAAGAAAGCGTTCTGCCCGAAATGGCCGTGTGTTGTGATACCGGTGTCGACGTGTGCGCCTGCTTTTTTCGGAAAAGCCGGCGTTTTTTTGTTTCAACCTTGCGCTTGTTCGCTTTCGGCCGGAGCGGATCAAGTCGCGATGATGATTACACCAATTCCAACACAACCAAGAAAGGATGTCAACATGAACAAAATGCTTACGCTCCTTATCGTCACTGCTCTACTTGTTTCCATCACAGGCCTGGCCCTTGCCCAGGAACCCCCTAAGAAGACCATCCTGGTGGTCAGCTTTGGCACCAGCTACAACGAAAACAGGGCGCTCACCCTGGATTCCGTTGAGGAAACCATCGCCAAACGCTACCCGGACTGGGATGTGCGCAGGGCCTATACCGCACAGACCATCATTGACATATTGGAACAGCGCGACGGGTTAAAAATTGACAATGTCACCGAAGCAATGGACAGGCTGGTGGCAGATGGCGTCAAAGAGCTGATCGTTCAGCCCACCCTGGTGATGCCTGGCTATGAATACGAGGATGTCGTGAACGAGGTGACACCCTACGCAGAAAAATTTGAGAAGTTTGCGCTGGGCAAGCCGCTCATTTACTACAACGAGGACTATGATGCCGTAGTGGATGCACTGGCGTCCTATATCCCTGAGATTACAGATGAGGATACGGCCGTGGTTCTGATGGGACATGGCTCTCACCACTTTGCTAATGCTACTTATGCTGCCCTGGACTATGTGCTGCATGCCAAGGGCTATGAAAATGTGTTCGTAGGCGCTGTGGAGGGATTCCCCACCATTGAGCAGGTCATCGCCAATGTAACAGCTTATGGGGCGAAGAAAGTGGTACAGTACCCCTTTATGATTGTGGCAGGCGATCACGCCAATAATGACATGGCCGGCGATGAGGAAGATTCCTGGACCACCCTGTTTACCCAAGCTGGTTTTGAAGTGGAAAACCGTCTGGTTGGCCTTGCCCAGAATGAATCCATTGTCAACATCATCTTGACACATCTGGAT
This sequence comes from Christensenellales bacterium, assembly GCA_050952845.1. Taxonomy (GTDB): domain Bacteria; phylum Bacillota; class Clostridia; order Christensenellales; family Aristaeellaceae; genus JAGVSV01. The sequence goes on along the minus strand of JBMNLP010000001.1, from coordinate 1,419,966 downwards.
GCCACCATTCAGGAAGCCGGGTTGTAGGACACCGCCCTGACATGAATGATAGGAGGCGGCAGCGCAGCTGTGCTACCGCCCCTGTCGAAAGAAGATGGATCATCAAATGAGACGAATGATTAGCTTGCTCACAATGCTGAGCCTGTTATCTTCCCTTGGCGTCCCAGCTTTTGCGATGAACCCGGTACCGGAAGATGGCTTATACAGCATTGGTGTTCGCTCTTCCAGCAAAATGTTCCGCATCACGGGCTGCCTGCTTCAGGTGCAGCAAGGAAAAATGACGGCTATCCTGACGCTGTCCAGCAGCAGCTATGGCTTTTTATTTCCGGGCACGGCGGAAGAGGCAGATGCAATCCCAAGGGATAGCTGGATACCGCCGGAGGACAGCTCACAAGCCGTCTATACGTTCCGGGTGCCCATTTCAGCGCTGGACGAACCAATAGAAGTTGCAGCCTGGTCTAAAAAGTATGAAAAATGGTACGATCGACAGCTGACCTTTCTCTCGGGTAGCTTACGCAGCGAAGAACAAGCTCCTGAAAAAAGCGCAGTTCCCGTGGTAACGGATGGATGCTACACGGTGGCCGTGCATACGGACTCTCCTTTGCTGAAGGTGAAAAGCTGCGTCCTGACGGTTGCGAACGGTACGATGCAGGCAGAGCTAACCATACAGGACAGCAAGTATGGTTTCCTCTTCCCCGGATTGGCCAAAGATGCGTTGCAGGCAGATACCAGCGCACACATTCTCCTTCTGCCTGATGATGACGGATCAGCAAGCGCTGTCCTTCCCATCCCTGCACTGGATGAGGAGTTGCCCCTGGCCACCTGGTCCAGCAAAAAGAGCCTTTGGTATGACCGGACGATACGGCTTGATGCCGCCAGCCTGAAACCCCTGAAGACACAAGCGGAGCCTTCTTTTGCCTTTTCCGGCGGCTCGGGGCGCGTCACCATCAGCCTGAAAACCCTGGATGAAACAACCGGGCTTACCACGATTTCGTTTAGTTCTGTGAACTATACTCAGGTGAAAGCGGATGGTAAAATCTATCTCAACGAAAACCCCTCCGGTGACGCCACCTTCACCTTTCCGCTTACCATTAACGGTCAAACCCCCATCAGTGCCGAAACGGTGGCCATGAGTACGCCCCACTGGGTGGATTATATCCTGTACCTGTATACCGATGGCACGGATGCATCGCAATTTGTAGCTGAGCGCAGCCAGCAGGAAAAGGCTGCTTCCCTTTCTCCTGCTATACAGCAGCCGGATATCTCCGGGCTTGTTTATCTTGGGGATATGCCGCTGGAATACGCTCACAGCATGGCCATTCGGCTGTATGAGGGCGGCTTTCGCCTGATTCAGACGGCCAATGGAAGAAACTATCTGCTGGTGCCGGAAGGGCAGAACCCACCAAACAGCCTGCCTGATGGTCTCATCGTCCTGCAACAGCCGCTGAAGGATGTGTATCTGGTTGCCACCGCGGCCATGTGCCTGGTGGACGCTATCGGCGCACTGCCCAGCCTGCGTTTTACCGGCACCAAGGCGGAAGGATGGCATGTTCCGGCAGCAAGGACAGCCATGGAAACAGGCGCTCTATTATATGCGGGTAAATACAGCGCGCCGGATTACGAGCTGCTGCTTGCCGGAGGATGCGACCTGGCTGTACAATCCACCATGATATTGCAAGCGCCGGAGGTGCAGGAGAAGTTCAAGGAGCTGGGCATTCCCATGTTCATCGACATGTCCGGACTGGAAAGCCATCCGCTGGGACGCACCGAATGGGTCAAAGCATACGGCGCATTGCTGGGCAATGAAGAGGCGGCAGCACAGGTATTCACAGCGCAAAAAGATGCCGTTGAAGCCCTTGCTGTTGATGCTGCCCAATCTGTCAGCGTAGCTTTTTTCTATGTCCATTCCAATGGCGCAGTGGTGTCGAGGGCTGCTGGGGATTATATCCCAGCCTTGATTGGTTTGGCAGGCGGCCAATATATCGGGCCGGACAGCAGAACCGCCAACACCGCTTCGGTTATCATGGACATGGAGACCTTCTACGCGCTTGCAAAAGAGGCGGACTATCTGATCTATAACGCTGCCATTGATGCCGCTCCTGAAAATTTGACGGAGCTTTTAGCCAAAAACAAACTGTTCAGTGATTTCAAAGCCGTCAAAGAGGGCAAGGTATATGCTGCATCAGGCGCATTGCACCAATCCTCCCATCGCTTTGGAGATGTAGTGAAAGAGTTGCATCGCCTGTTCACACAGGAGCCAATCGATTTGCCTGACGGTTTTTTTCAAAAGATCGCTGATTAGGAAGGTTCAGAACGATGAAGAGCGATTGCCTCTCTGATTAAATTAAGCTTCATTGAAACCTTCAGGTCTAAAGGAGCGAACATGAACAAAGCTAAGCTTGCTGCTGCTATCAGGCACCAGGTGGTTATCCTGGGGCTGCTGGCTTTGTTCGCGTTGGGCATTGTGATGAATGTAAACACGGGAACTGTCAACATCTCGCCTTTAGAGGTATTTAGCATCATTCTAAGCGGCGCAGAGGCCGGCAGCATGGAGCACAATATCATCTGGAAAATCCGTTTGCCTCGCCTGCTGACAGCTGCCATCTTAGGCGGCGCCCTGTCTGTCAGCGGGTTTTTGCTGCAAACCTTTTTCCGCAACCCCATTGCTGGCCCCTTTGTGTTGGGCATTTCCTCTGGCGCCAGGATGGCTGTGGGGTTTGTCATCATCTTTGTAGTGGGGGCTTATGGCACCCTCCCTCCTTCCCTCATGGTGTTGGCTGCCTTTGCCGGTTCCATGCTCATCATGGGCTTTGTGCTGCTTTTCTCCCGATACACAAAAAGCATGCCCATGCTGCTGGTGATCGGCATCATGATGGGATACATCTGCTCAGCCATCACCAACTTCTTCATCACTTTTGCCAAGGACAACGATATTGCCAACCTCACCTCCTGGTCCATGGGCAGTTTTTCCGGGGCTGCTTGGGGCAACTTAGGCATCATCTGCGTCATCGTTGGCTTATCCCTGGTGTTTTCTATCATGCTGTCCAAACCCATGGACGCCTATCGCTTAGGCGAGGGCTATGCGAAAAGCATGGGTATCAACATCAAGCTGTTCCGTGCCGCGCTGATTGTGATTTCAAGCGTATTGTCTGCCTGCGTCACTGCCTTTGCAGGCCCCATCTCCTTTGTAGGCATTGCTGTTCCTCAGATTGCAAAGCTGCTGATGAAATCAGGAAAACCACTGGTGATCATCCCTGCTTGTTTCTTATGCGGGGCGGTGTTTTGCTTGTTTTGCGATTTGATTGCGCGCACAGCCTTTGCACCGACAGAGCTTGCCATTGGCACTGTTACTTCCATCTTTGGAGCGCCCGTAGTCATTGCCATGATGGTCAGCCGCAAGCGGCAGAGGGTATAGCCATGCAGGTAGAAACCAGAAGGCTGGCGGTTGGTTACCGCGGAAAACCCCTCATCAGCGGCATTGACCTGGGGATTGAAAAGGGCAGGATTGTTACGCTCATCGGCCCCAACGGCTCGGGCAAGTCCACCATTCTAAAAACCATCACCCGGCATTTGGAGAGAATTGCCGGCGTGGTGATGGTGGATCAGCGCCGCATTGAGAAATGGAATAGCAAAGAACTGGCCCGTCGCATGTCCGTGATGCTGACAGAACGGGTGGCTCCGGAGTTGATGACCTGTCATGAGGTGGTTGCCCTGGGACGCTATCCCTATACCAATGCCTTTGGGAAGCTTACCCCGAAGGACGAGGCCATCGTGATGGACAACCTGCGCCTGGTGCGCGCCGAAGAATTGGCAGACCGGCTTTTTACCCAAATCAGCGATGGGCAGCGCCAGCGCATCATGCTGGCCCGGGCGCTGTGCCAGCAGCCCGAAGTCCTTGTACTGGATGAGCCCACATCCTACTTAGACATCCGGCATAAAATAGAGCTGTTGGATATTCTGCGCACACTGGCATCCCGCAAACAGGTGGCAGTGCTGCTTTCCCTGCACGAGATTGATTTGGCAGCTAAAATATCCGACTGGCTAATCTGTGTGAAGGGAGACCGCATCAAGCTGGCCGGGCCGCCGGACGAAGTGTTTACAGATGAGCGAATGAGTGAGCTGTACAATTTGCAAACAGGCAGCTACAACACCCTCTTCGGCAGCGTAGAGCTGGCGCAGCCGGAGGGAGAACCCCATGTCTTTATTCTGGCCGGAAATGGCACGGGCATCCCGCTGTACCGGCTGTTGCAAAAACATGGTCTTCCCTTCTCAACCGGTATTCTTTTTGAAAATGATGTCGATAGCCAGGTGGCAACAGTCTTATCCCGCCGGGTGGTGATGGTACCTGCCTTTTCCCTGATAACCGATGCACATATTGCCCAGGCCAAGCAATTCATCGATCAGGCGACTGTGTTCGTGCATGCGGGAACGCCCCTCCGGGAGCACAACAGCAGGTGCATGGAACTGATAGCGTATGCTCAGTCCCGAGGAAAACCTGTGCTTTCAAGAGAATCCTTCCTTGACAGGATCGGCAACCAGGATAGGGGGAAGGGAGCATGAGCCTGCCCCGTGTTTTGTTGGCTGGTGTGCAAAGCGGTTGTGGTAAAACCACCGTCAGCTGCGCGATCATGCAAGCCTTTGTCAACCGGGGACTCAGGCTGCATGCATTTAAGTGCGGGCCTGATTATGTGGACCCTCTGTTTCATCAACGCATCATTGGCACTAAAGGATCCAACTTGGATTTGTTCTTCTACGATGACAATACCCTGCTTTCATTGCTAACCCGCCATGGGGAGCAGGCGGACCTGACCATCTTAGAAGGGGTGATGGGTTATTATGACGGCTGGTCCTTTGACAGCGCTGAAAAAAGCAGCCACAGCATCGCCCGGCTCACCCAAACGCCTGCCGTGTTGGTGGCGAACGCCCGGGGCATGGCATACTCCCTGATTGCATTGTTGAAGGGGTATGTTGACGCCATGCCGGACAGCTGTATCAGGGGCGTCATTCTCAACCAGGTAACCAAGAGCAGCTATGAACAGCTGAAGGTTTCCATTGAGCAATATTTCAGCCAAAGGTTACAGGTTTTAGGCTACCTGCCCCACATACCTGAAGCGGCTTTTGACAGCCGGCACCTGGGCTTGGTTACGCCTGATGACATCCAGGATATTCATCATAAGCTGCAGCGTCTCGCCAGGCAGGCAGAAAGCAGCATCAATCTGGAAGGGCTGCTGCAGTTGGCCATCACAGCGCCAGCCCTCAAAGGCCAAAAACCTCCCTTGCATGCCATGCCGCCTATACGCATCGCCATTGCCCAGGATAGCGCCTTTTGCTTTTACTATCAGGATAACTTGGATTTACTAAACAGCATGGGGGCTGAGATCATTCCTTTTAGCCCTTTGACCGACCAGCAGCTACCGGAGTGCGATGCCTTGTATCTGGGAGGCGGTTACCCGGAACTGCATGCAGAAACCCTGTCGAATAACCTGTCCATGCGTCAGAGTATCAAACAATCGCTGAAAGCCAGGCTGCCCTGTATGGCTGAGTGTGGCGGCTTTATGTACCTGACAGCATCCATTGATAATCATCCCATGGTAGGCTTTTTGCCGGGGGAATGCTACAACGCCGGAAAATTGCAGCGCTTCGGTTATGTTACCCTGACCGCAACACAGGACAATTTGCTGTGCAAACAGGGGCAATCCATCAGGGGGCATGCGTTTCATTATTACGACTGCACGGACAATGGCAATGGCTTTGTGGCAGAAAAACCTTCAGGGCGAACCTGGCAGTGCGTACACAGCACGGACAGGCTGTATGCCGGTTTTCCCCATCTTCCGCTGTATGCAAACCCTGAATTCGCTGTGAATTTCTACCAACAAGCGTTGAACTATCAACGGGAAAAGGAGTGATCATATGGTACATTTTGTAGGTGCCGGCAGCGGAGCCAAGGATCTGATCACCGTACGGGGCGCCAAATTGCTTTCCGAAGCCGATGTCATTATCTATGCCGGCTCCTTGATCAACCCGGAGCTGCTGGAATATGCAAAGCCCGATGCGCAGATGCATAACAGCGCCAGAATGACGCTGGAACTGGTCATCCAGGTGATGCGGCAGGCGGAGGAGAATCATTTAACAACCGTGCGCCTGCATACAGGCGACAGCAGCATCTACGGCGCTGTCCGGGAGCAATTTGATGCGCTGGATGCCCTGGGCATTCCTTATGAAGTTTGCCCAGGGGTGAGCTCTTTCTGCGGCGCAGCGGCGGCACTCAAGACAGAATATACCCTGCCGGGCGTTTCCCAAACGGTGATTATTTCACGCATGTCGGGCAGAACCCTTGTGCCGGAAAAGGAAAACTTGGCATCTCTGGCAAGCCATCAGGCAAGCATGGTGCTGTTTTTATCAGCGGGGTTGCTGGAGGAAACCCAGCGGGAATTGCTCAAAGGCGGCTACTCCCCCGATACGCCGGCAGCCATCGTCTATAAAGCGACTTGGCCGGATGAACAGGTGCATCACTGCACCATAGCCACCCTTGCACAAACAGCCAGAGAACAGGGCATCAGCAACTTAGCTTTGATTCTGGTAGGTGATTTTCTGGGTGATAGCTATGAGCGATCCCGGCTGTATGACCCTTCCTTTTCCACCGCCTGCCGGAAAGCGGACACGCTATGAAAGCCTATCTGTTCACCTATACCCGCCAGGGAGTGCACACCAGCTTAAGGATCAAAGATTGCCTCGCACCAAATTGGCATTGCAACATCCTTGCACCGGAGCGGTTTTTAGCGGAGGGCGTGGAACCCCTGAACGCCAACCTGGAAAAAACCTTAGAGGCGCTGTGGCAGCAGGCGGATGCCCTCATCTTCATTGCAGCAGCAGGGGTGGCAGTGCGCGCTATTGCGCCGTTTGTGAAGGACAAAACCGCCGATCCGGCGGTGATCTGTGTGGATGTGACAGGTCAATTTGCCATCAGCCTGCTCTCTGGTCACATTGGCGGAGGCAACCGTTTAGCCAGGCAAATTGCCCATGGCATCGATGCCTTGCCCGTCATTACCACCGCCACCGATATCAGCCAGCGCTTTGCGGTGGATGAATGGGCGCAGCAACAAGGCTTTGTGATCAGCTGTATGAAGGCAGCTAAGGAGGTTTCGGCTGCGATTTTGGAAGGGGATGTCCCGATGCAGTCAGATGCCCAGGTTGTCGGCGCGTTGCCGCCAGGGCTTATTTTATCGGATAAAGGGCAAGTGGGCATTGCTTTTTCTGTTTTCACGCACGAACCCTACCCGCGAACGCTGCGCCTGATCCCCAAGGCTCTGACGCTGGGCATCGGCTGCCGGAAAGGCATTTCAACAAACCAGATTGAAGATGCGGTACGAGTGGTTTTTGACAAACACAGGTTAGATATTCGGGGTATCAAACAAGCGGCTACCATTGACATCAAGCAAGAGGAAGCGGGGCTTATTGCCTTTTGCAAAATCTGGAACATTCCTTTGGCATTTTATTCTGCCCAGCAATTGGGCGCGCTTCCCGGAGCGTTTACTGCCTCTGAATTCGTCAGGCACGCTGTCGGCATTGACAACGTCTGCGAACGCGCTGCCCTGATGCAGGGCGGAAAGCTGATCGTATCAAAGACAGCTGCAGACGGCGTCACTGTAGCAGTGGCAGAAGATGCATGGGAGGTGCGGTTTTGAGCAAATTGTATGTTGTGGGTATTGGTCCCGGAGCGTATGAGGACATGACCATCCGGGCTGTTCAGATACTGGAAAAGTGCGCGCTCATCGTGGGGTATAAGGTGTACAATGACTTGGTGCGTCCGCATTTTCCGGACAAAGAATACTACGAAACCCCCATGACCGGGGAAGTGGAACGCTGCCGTCATGCCCTTGAAAGGGCGCAAGCCGGCACCCTGACCGCCCTCATCTGCAGTGGGGATGCGGGCATCTATGGGTTAGCTGGCCTTGCTTTTGAGTTGCGGGGGGAACAGGCTGCGCCCGAGATCGAGGTGATCCCCGGCCTGACCGCTGCCACCACTGGCGCCGCCTTGTTGGGGTCGCCGCTGACCAATGACTTTGCCGTCATCAGCCTGAGCGATCTGTTGACGCCCTGGAACGCCATTGAGAACAGGCTGAAAGCGGCGGCACTGGGCGACCTGTGCGTGGTGCTATACAACCCTGGTTCCAAAAAACGCAGGGATCACTTGAAGCGCGCCTGTCAAATTTTGCTGCAGTATAAAAGTTCGGTAACCGTTTGCGGCATTGTGCGCAACATCAGCCGGGAAGGGCAGCACCATCAAGTAACAACCCTGGCTCAGCTTCAGGATATGGAGGTTGATATGTTTACCACGGTGTTCATTGGCAATGCCCATACCCAAATTCTGAATGGCTGGATGGTCACGGAGAGGGGATACCGGGATGTATGATATTTGCTTGTTCTCAGGCACCACCGAGGGCAGAAAGCTGACAGAATATCTTAGCACAACCGAACTTCAAACCTTGGTTTGTGTGGCTACGGAGTATGGGGAAGCCCTTTCGCCCAAGGGCGATAACGTAAGCATCTCAACAGGCCGTATGGACGAAGCCGCCATGGCTGATTTGTTTCAAAAAGAGCGATTTGCCCTGGTGGTGGACGCCACGCATCCCCATGCGCAGTTGGTGACAGATAACATCATCAGCGCAGCGCAGACTACAAATACACCTTGCTTGCGCCTGTCGCGCGAGGCAATGCAACCACTGGAGGACATCACCTATGTGGATTGTATCGCCCAGGCTGCCCAGCGCTTGCAGAACAGCCAGGGCAATATCCTGATTACCACTGGCAGCAAGGAGCTGGCGCCCTACACCAGCATACCGGCATATCAGCAACGTGTTTTTGTGCGGGTGCTGCCCACACAGGAAGCCTTGGCAGCCTGCGCTGCCCAGGGCATTGCACCGCAACATATTATTGCCATGCAGGGGCCTTTCAGCGAAGCGATGAACCGGACCATGATCAGGGATTTGCAAATCCAGCATCTGGTGACCAAGGAATCAGGCAACGCCGGCGGCCTACAGGAAAAGTTAAACGCCGCCCGGGCAGAAGGAGTCCAAGTGGTGCTCGTGGGCAGATCGCCCCAGGTGCCGGGGAAAAGCCTGGAAGAAGTCGTCCAGCATATTCAAGAGCGTTTTCAACTACAGCCAAAGCCTGTTGTTCACCTCATCGGTATGGGCATGGGCAGCTTGGAAGGCTTGACAGGACAGGCCCGGGCAGCCCTGCAACAGGCGGATTGCCTCATCGGCGCACCCCGCCTGATAGAAGCGGCACAGATGCAAAAGCCCGGGTTTACCAGCATCGTTCCGGCGGAAATTCATGCCTTTTTAGAAGCGCATCCTGGTTATCTCCATCCGGCGGTGTTGTTTTCAGGGGATGTGGGCTTTTATTCCGGTGCAAAGAAACTGCTGCCCCTTCTTGAGAAATATCAAGTGATTCTCCACCCCGGTATCAGTTCCCTGCAAGCCCTGTGCTCAAAAGTGCAAACTCCATGGGACGATGCGAATGTTGTTTCCCTGCATGGCCGGGACGCGGACATTGCTATGGCTGTTTCGCTTTATGCTAAAGTTTTTGCGCTGGTGGGCGGTGAGGACGGTGTACAAGCGCTGTGCCGGCGGTTGTGCGAGGCGGGCTTAGGGGATGCCCGGCTGCATGTTGGTGAAAGGCTCAGCTATCCTGACGAGCGCATCACCACGGGCAGCGCTGACGAATTGAAAGACGATCATTTCGATGCCCTCAGCGCGGTGCTGGTGCACAATCAAAACGCCAGGATATCGGGCAGCCCCCATCTGTCCGACGAAGCGTTTTTCAGGCAAACGGGCGACAAGACCATCCCCATGACCAAAGCCGAGGTAAGGGCTGTTTCCATTGCTAAACTGCAACTGCCTCTGGATGCCGTCATATATGACGTGGGAGCCGGTACAGGATCGGTGTCCATAGAGCTGGCCAAGGCTTGCCCGGAAGGCAGAGTGTATGCCATTGAAGGCAGAGAAGACGCCTGCACACTCACCAGAAAAAATGCTATGCGGCATGCCTGTTACAACCTGAAAGTCATAGAAGGCTGGGCGCCCAATGCCTGCGCAGGCTTGCCTGCCCCCACCCACGCGTTCGTCGGCGGCAGCAGCGGTCAAATAGAAGCCATTCTGCGCATGCTGACAGAAAAAAACCCCGCTGTTCGCATCGTCATCACCTTGATCGCCCTGGAATCCGTTGCAGAAACTTTGCGGTGTTTGAAGCTCCAGGATTTTGAACAGGTGGAGATGGTGCAGCTGCAGGTATCCAAAGCCCGTGAAACAGGAGATTATCACCTGATGACAGCACAGAACCCGGTGATGATCGTTACCTGTCAGCATGCCCGACCAAAAAAGGAGCAAGCAAGCGATGCCGCAACAAATTGAGCATATCCCGCCCCAGGAAATCGAAAAGCGCAGCTTTGAAATCATCACCCAGGAGCTAAACCGCGCCCTGGATCCCGAGCTGGCGCCCATTATCAAGCGGGTGATTCACACCACAGCGGATTTTGATTATGTAGACAGCCTGTATTTCTCACCCGGCGTAGTCGTTCATGCCCAGGATGCCCTGCGTAAAGGCATCACCCTGGTCACAGACACCACCATGGCTATGGCGGGCATCAATAAAAGAACGCTGGCTAAAATGGGTGGACAGGTTCAATGCCTGATTGCCGATGAGGAGGTCACCCAGGCAGCCCAAGCCAATGGCACCACCCGCTCCCGGGAGGCTATGATGAAAGCGGCAAAGCTGCCCGGTCCATTAGGCTTTGTGATTGGCAATGCGCCCACAGCCCTTTTAGCGCTGCATGAGATGATGGAAGTAGGTGCTTTAAGTCCTGCGTTTATCATCGGTGTGCCCGTGGGTTTTGTAAATGTTATCCAGTCCAAGGAATTGATCCGGCAGAGCCCTGCGCCCTGCATTTTGTCGATGGGGCGCAAAGGAGGCAGCAATGTGGCGGCTGCCATTGTGAACGCCCTGCTGTACATGATAGACAGGGAATAGGGCAGAAGTAGAACAAATGGGCAGTACAGGAAGAAAAAAACTGCGCAGCGGGTATACCACCGGCTCCTGCGCGGCGGGAGCAGCTAAAGCGGCTGCCCAGCTGCTGCTGACGGGTAAAGCGCCCGCTTCGGTTGGGCTGATGACGCCCAAAGGCATCCCGCTTAACCTGGATGTGGAAGACTGGGCGCTTGAAGGGGACAGCGCTGTTTGTGCCATCCGAAAAGACAGCGGAGATGACCCGGATATCACCAACGGCGTGCTGGTGTATGCCAGGGTGACAAGGAGAGAAGGCGATATCCTGATTGACGGGGGAGAGGGCATTGGCCGGGTGACGAAGCTGGGGTTGAATCAACCGGTGGGACAAGCCGCCATCAACACGGTTCCACGGCAGATGATTCGCGATGCCTGTCAGGGCATGGCGGCAGAATACGGCTATCAAGGCGGTTTCCGGGTGGTGATTTCTATTCCCGGCGGAGAGGAATTGGCGAAAAAGACCTTCAACCCTCGTTTAGGCATTGAAGGCGGGCTTTCCATCATCGGCACCACCGGCATTGTCGAACCCATGAGCAACGATGCCTTGGCGGATACCATCCGGCTTGAACTTAATGTGCTGGCGGCATCCGGCGCCAAGGCTGTGTTGCTCTCCCCGGGCAACTATGGGGAAACATTCTCCCGGGAGGTGCTGGGGTTGGATGTCGAACACTTAGTGCTATGCAGCAATTTTATCGGCTTAGCTTTGGAAGCGGCGGTTGAAAAGGGTTTCAGGCAGATCTTGCTGGTGGGGCACATTGGCAAGCTGGTCAAATTGGGCATCGGGATGTCGAATACCCACTCAAGCTTCGGCGATGGGCGCATGGAAGCCCTGGCCGCTTGCGGCATTGAAGCCGGGGTTGCACTGCCTGTTTTGCAAGCGCTGCTTCAATGCGCTACGACAGACGCCGCTCTCCATGTGCTGCATAAGGCAAAATGCTTGACCGAAACCATGAACGCATTGAAACACCGCATACTGAGTGCCTTGAACAGAATGGTGCCGGATGAGGTGGAACTTGGCTTTATTTGCTTTACTTCGGATGCGTTCTTTCAGGGCATCCTGATGGAAAGCGACAATGCACAGCGCTTGATGGCGAACTGGAAAGCAGAAGGTGAGGAAAAACATGGATGAACTGGTGTTTTTCTCAACCCTGGCTTTGGTCATGGGCGTTGTGCTGGATGCCATTTTGGGAGATCCTAAGGGTTGGCCTCACCTCATCAAATGGTTTGGCAGGGTGATTGCGTATCTGGAAAAGAAGCTGTATTCTATGAGCAACAAGCGCCTGTCAGGCAAGCTGCTGGTGGTAGCCGTATTGTTGCTATGCGGGGGCATTCCCGCCTTGATGTTGGCTGTTTCCTGGCGCATATCGCCCTGGCTTTTTCTGGCACTTGAAAGCCTGCTGTGCTGGCAGCTGCTGGCATCTAAAAGCCTGCGGGACGAGAGCATGCCCGTGTATGACGCCTTGAAAAATCAGAATGTGAAAGAGGCAAGGGCAGCGTTGTCCTGGATTGTGGGGAGGGATACCGCAGCCTTAGACGATGCGGGCATCGCGCGGGCAGCAGTGGAAACCGTAGCCGAAAATACAGCCGATGGCGTTGCTGCGCCTTTGCTGTATATCACCCTGGGTGGCGCTGCCCTGGGCTGTGTGTACAAGGCAGTCAACACCATGGACTCCATGGTGGGTTACCGCAACCAGCGCTATGAGCAGTTTGGCCGCTGCGCCGCCCGGCTGGACGATGTGTTGAACTACATCCCCGCCCGCATCTGCGCCCTGGTGATGATGCTAACCTGCCCTTTATGCGGCCTGTCCGCTCAAAACGCATGGCGCATCTGGCGCCGGGACAGGCACAAGCACGCCAGCCCCAACTCCGCCCAGACAGAAGCGGTGATGGCAGGCGCCCTGGGTGTGCAGCTGGCTGGCGATGCCTGGTATGCTGGCAAACTGCACCATAAGCCTACCATCGGGGATGCAGCCAGACCCATTGAAGCCCAGGACATCCGGCGGGCGCATAAAATGCTGTTCGTGACCAGCCTGTTGCTGTTTTTATTATCCATCCTGCTAAGAGGTATTCTGTATGCAACGCTATGACCACGGCGGGGATATCTATGCCCACAGCCAGCCTGTTTTAGATTTTTCGGCCAACATCAACCCTTTGGGCTATCCGCCGGGTTTAAAAGAAGCCCTGGTAGACAATTTAGACAGCTTTCAGCGCTACCCGGATGCCCGTTGCCGGGAGCTGAGGCAAGCCATTGCTGCCCATCATGGCATTGCCGCAGGTCAGGTATTATGCGGCAATGGCGCAGCCGATCTGATCTATCGCATCTGCGCTTATTTCAGGCCGGCGAAAGCCCTGGTTGCTGCCCCCACCTTTTCCGAGTATGAGCGGGGGGTGTACGCTTATGCCGGCCATGCATCCGAGCACCTGCTAAAAGAGGATAACCTTTTCGATGTGGATGAAACCATCCTGGCTGCCATCACAGCGGACATGCGCCTGGTTTTCCTGTGCAGCCCCAACAATCCGACGGGCAGGCTGATTCCCCTTGATCTGTTGCGGGAAATTGCCCGGTGCTGCCAGCAGGTGGGAGCCTATTTAGTGCTGGACGAATGCTTTCTCGATTTTACATCCGGCAGGTCCATGATCTCCTTGATGGACAAGCACCCCAACCTGCTGATTCTGCGGGCTTTTACCAAAATGTATGCCATGGCAGGCTTGCGCCTGGGCTATCTGCTTTCTGCTGATCATACCCTGCTTGAAGCCATCGCGGCTTTTGGCGCCACCTGGAGCGTGTCGGGCCCCGCCCAGGCGGCGGGCTTAGCCTCTTTAAAAGCTGCGGACTGGGTAAAAAAAACACGCGCTTATGTTCAAAAAGAGCGTGTGTTTATGCAAAAAGAGCTGCAAGCCTTGGGGCTGAAGGTGTTTCCGGGAGAAGCAAACTACCTGCTGTTCAAAAGCGAACAGCCATTGTTTCAGCCCCTGCTTGAAAAAGGCATCCTGGTTCGGGACTGCGGCAATTATACCGGGCTTTCCAGCCTTTTCATCCGCATCGGTATTCAAGCAAGGGACAACAACCTTAAGCTGCTCGCTGCTTTAGAGGAGGTGCTTTATGGCTAAGACCATCATGATTCAAGGTACCATGTCCTCTGCCGGGAAAAGCCTGTTGTGCGCGGGGTTATGCAGGGTGTTCCAGCAGGATGGCCACCGGGTAGCGCCTTTTAAAAGCCAGAACATGTCTTCCTTTTATTACACCACACCGGAAGGGCTGATCATGAGCCAGGCGCAGGTGGTGCAGGCCGAGGCTGCCGGCATCCCTCCCGACGTGCGCATGAACCCCATTTTGCTGAAACCCGAGAGCAACATGGGCTCCCGGGTCATTGTCAATGGCATTTTTCAAGGCCATATGAAAGCAGCGGATTATTTCCAATATAAAACCAGCCTGATTCCGGATATTCTGCATGCCTTTCATTCCCTTTCTGATGATTATGACATCATCGTCATCGAAGGCGCCGGCAGCCCTGCTGAAATAAACTTAAAGCAGAATGACATCGTCAACATGGGCTTGGCCAAATTGTGCAAAGCGCCTGTGCTGCTGGTGGGGGATATCGACCGGGGCGGTGTCTTCGCCCAGCTCTATGGCACCATCGCTTTGCTGGAGAAGGATGAGCAGGCCATGATCAAAGGCTTGGTCATCAACAAATTCCGCGGGGATGTCAATCTGTTAAAACCCGGCCTTCGCATGATAGAGGATATCGCCAACAAACCTGTCCTTGGCGTGCTGCCCATGCTGGACATCCAGCTGCCGGAGGAAGACAGCCAATCCATGGATATGCGCTCCTCCGCACAGCGTCACCAAGGCACAGCGTTGGATATGCAGGCACACAGGGAGGAACAGTACAACGCCCTCGCCCAGGCAATCAGGGAAAATGTAAATATAAAAGAAATCTACGCCATCATGGATGCAGGTTTATAAGCATGGGCGAGATACTGTGCATCGTTGACGGCATGACAGATAAGGGGTTCCGGATAGATAATTACCCCAACATGCGTTCGCTGCCGCTGAGAGAAACGGTGCATACCGTGCCGGAAAATGCTCCGCCCGAAAGCCTGACGTGCATCCTGACGCTGCTTGGCTATCAGAACATCCCCCAGCATCTGCGGGGCTATGCAGATGCCATAGGAGCTGGTATTTCTGTGCAAAAGGACGACCTCGTGCTGCGCACCAGCTGGGTTACGCTGAGCGCCGAGCACCATGTTCTGGGCTACACGGAAGCCCCATCTCATTATTCGCCGGGAGAGGGGTTCGTATACCATTGTTTGGGTGCATATAAAGGGCTGTTGGTATTGCCCAATAAGGCGGACAGCCTTGATAATCTGACCACCTATCCGCCACACAAATTTCTGGGGGCAGGCTTAACTTCTATTTTGCCGACGGGCATGGAAGCACTTCGCCGCGTTGTGATAAACTCCTGCCGGCATGGGCGCTGTATGCTTCCCTGGGGCCAGTCCCGCCTTTCCAGCTTACCCCCCTTTTCCAAGCGCACCGCCGCCATCACCGGCACGAACGTGGTTCGAGGCATTGCGTACATGACGGGCATGGACATTATTCAAGTTTCTGGTGCCACCGGGGACACAGACACCAACCTGATTGCAAAAGCAGAAGCCGCGATACAGGCAGCACAACACTATCCCTTCGTGCTGCTCCATATCAATGGCGCAGATGAAGCCGCTCACCGCAGAAATCCAGCAGAGAAACAAGCGTTTCTACACAAGGTGGACCGTATCTTGATCCCGCTTCTTGTAGAGAGTCCATATCAGCTCACCATCATTTCAGATCACGCAACAGATCCTGATACCGGTTTGCATGAAGCTGGTGTTCAAGAAGCATATATAAAGAAGGTTAGTGCAATGAAAGCTACAGATGCGGAGACACAGAGAAAGGGGATAGAATGAGAAGAATATGTGCTTGGGAACCTTGGTTTTTTATGTTCTTTGGATTGTTTCATTTGCATAGAATATGGGCGATTTTTGCCAGAGAATCATATGCTTCGTTTTGGATGGGGATAATGGAAAAAAAAGGAATTCCATATATTCTCATCATGGGTGTGTTGGTGATATTGTGCATCCTTGGCATAGTAACGTTCTTTCGTGAACGCAAGAACAACTATTGGTGGAGGTGGATTTACATATGCGGTGGCTGCTATGTGTTGTTCGACTTGTTTGCCATCGTTACAGGAATTAGGTTTTGGCATCAACTGCTGCAGTGGATGTTCGATACGAATTCGCATCACTGGAATACCATATGGGTTGCTTTTATTCTGCTTGGAGGTTTTGTATTCGCATTGGGGATCAATTTGTTAGTGAAATACAAGAGATTGAAATGCTGTAAATCAAAGAGCTGATGCGATAATTCATCTGAATTTTACATCGATCATACCAAAACATCACATGACTCCAGTACACTGTTGCTGATATGTGAAGCGGAAATATAGATTCAAGGAGGCTGATCACATGAAGGAACAACAGCTCAAAGCCAAACAGGGCATGCCGGTGCTGTTATTATCCATTGTGCTGTATCTTGCGGCTATCGGATTTGTTGTCGTGGGCGCTATCTTGCTGGAGAATGAAAGAAACGTTGGTGTCCTGCCCCTGGTGCTGGGTATTCTCTGGCTGATCGCCGGCATATTACCCTTTCTTGGCTTAAGAGTACTAAAGCCCAATGAAGCACTGGTGCTGACGTTGTTTGGCAAATACATCGGCACGCTGCGGGAGCCTGGTTTCTACTTTGTCCATCCCTTCTCCATTGCTGTAAACCCCGCTGCCAAAACCAAGCTTGGGCAAAGCGGCGATGTGCAGACAGGCAGGCAAGGCGTCACCATCTCCAGCGAGGGTGCCAAGGTGGATGTGGAAGCTTTGGGAAAACGGGTATCTCTCAAGATCATGACGCTGAATAACGCCAAGCAGAAGGTGAACGACTGCCTGGGCAACCCGGTGGAGATTGGCATCGCAGTGATCTGGCGGGTGGTGGATACGGCCAAGGCAGTCTTCAATGTGGACAATTATAAGGAATACCTGTCCCTCCAATGCGACAGTGCCCTGCGCAACATCGTGCGCATATACCCCTACGACGTAGCGCCCAACGTGGATACCACAGGCGATGGCGAGCCGGATGAAGGCAGCCTGCGCGGCTCAAGCGAGGTAGTGGCACGGCGCATCAAGGACGAAATTCAGGGCAAGGTACACGAGGCTGGGCTTGAAATCCTGGAAGCGCGGATTACCTACCTGGCTTACGCACAGGAGATTGCTGCCGTGATGCTGCAGCGCCAGCAGGCAAGTGCGATCGTGGATGCCCGGAAATTGATTGTTGATGGCGCTGTGGGCATGGTGGAAATGGCCCTGGAAAAGCTGGCTCACAATAAGGTCGTCACCCTGGATGAGGAGCGGAAAGCCGCTATGGTATCCAATCTTTTAGTCGTGCTGTGTGGCAATCGGGATGCGCAGCCGGTGATCAACAGTGGCAGCCTGTATTAACTAAAGCAAATCATTACCGCACACTTTGAAAAAAGAAGGGTGCGGAATCCATGGTATTGCGATCAACCATTTGAAAGGATCTGTTATGTGGCATGACCCCATCACCCGATACACCCTTGGCGTAAGTGCGATGTTCAGCTTTTATTGGCTGTGCAAGCGCTTTGTTGTTTCACCGCTTCTTGCCAAGCGCAGGCTGCCAAAAGAAAGCGAACAGATGTTGAGCACAGCCTTGCTTTATCTGCCCGGTCTGGGGCTTCTTTTGCTGTTCATCAATGATCTGCCGGTGTTCCAGGTTTCCCCACAGGGCTTTGTGACAGCGGATTACGCGGTGGTATTTGCAGCGCAGTTTTTTGCCTTTATGTTGATGGCACTGTTTACTGCCCTTGAAATCAAACTGGGCCTGGTAATGCCCCAAGCATTGCAGAAGCAAAAAGAAGGTAAAAATGCCCTCAATGTTCTTCTGCTTCTGATGTTGGTGCCTTTGATGGAGGAGCTGCTTAGCAGAAAGCTGCTGGGCGATCTGTTAGGTACTGGCCAAGTACGTCTCTTTCTCTGCACGTCTGCTTTGGTATTTTCCCTGCTTCACCTGCAAACCGGGCGGCTTGCTGTGGCTGTGGGCATGTTGTATGCCGGCTTTCTATGGGCCTGGGTATATGCCAGCAGCGGCAGTTTGCTGCTGAGTACCGTTTATCACGCTCTGTTTAATCTATTGATGGTTTTCATCCCGGAACATTTGGAGAGGAAAAAGAGCGATAAGGCACATAGGATGTACATTGCCGGTTTAATGCTGGTGGGAACAATCGGCTTTATCCTGTTGGCGTCAAACCTTGCACACTATCTGCCGTCCGGAATGCCCGATGCGCAAAGCCCATGGCAGCGGATTTTGGGTAATGGAGGTTTTTGGGTGCTGGCAGCGGTTTGTGCGCTGAGATACTTTTGTGGGCTAAAGATGCTCAAGGCAAAAGGCACCTTATCTGAAAAAATATGAATCACTTGTCCTTGCCATTAAAGGAGGTAGTTGATGAACGTTTGTTCGGTTGTGGCTGTGTCCAATTCGGGCTGCACGGATCGTATTCGGGAAGCGTTTTTGGATCAACTAAACCGCTTGATACCCGGGGTAAAAATCAGCCAATTTACCCTCCCAAAGGATGGACCTGCATATTGCCTGGGCTGCAAAGCCTGTTTTTTTAAGGATATGAGCGCCTGCCCGCACCTGAAGGCTACGCTGCCCATTTGGCAGGCCATGGAAGATGCCGACCTGGTGGTGTTCATCACCCCTACTTATGTATTCAGCATTCCCGGACAGTTGAAAGCCTTGCTGGATCACTTCGGCAGCCGGTGGATTGTGCATCAGCCCAGCCCTCAAATGCTTGGTAAACAGGCCCTGATTATCAATCAAGCCGTGGGAGCAGGCTTTCGCAGCACCCTACGTCCGTTAAAGCACAGCCTGCGTTTCTGGGGTGTAAGGCGCGTATACAGCATCAGAGCGCGCCTGGGCATGACGGATTACGACCTGGTAAACCAGAAGGTGAAAACAAAGCTGAACCGGCAGATAGAGGAAACAATCCGCAAAGTCGTGGCCAGACAGCAAGATATTTCTCCAGGATTTTTAGCAAAGCTGCTGTACCGGGCGATGGCCTTTGGCCAACGAGGAATTTGCAAGATGCTGCAAAAGAAAGGCCAGCCTGTTACCAGCGATTATCTGTACTGGCAAAAAGCAGGATGGCTGGAAGGTCGTTTCCCATGGAAAGGCAAAGCCTGAGCAGGCAGTATATTGAATAAAAGTGAGGGAAACATGCGCTTAATGTATCGAATTTTCATGATCGTGGGGATTGTTGTTCTGGTAGCCATCATAGGTATCGGCATTTTTGCATATAGAAACATGAACCATGATCTTTTAAACGAGCGGTTTTTAGAAAAAAAGGGATATAAACTGGGTTTTGTAGAAGGGATGGCTCAATTGGAAGACGGGTCAGAAATATACTATATTGAAGGTCCAGACAATGGCCCCAAACTTCTTTTGCTTCACGGCCAGCAGGCAAACAGCTACGACTATGCAAAGGTATTGCCAAAGCTGTCTGAAGAATTTCATGTATATACCCTTGATTACTATGGCCATGGAAAGTCATCTAAAAATCCTGACAAGTATCATGCCGTGTCAATAGGAAATGATATCATTTGGTTTCTCCAAAATATTATCAAGGAAAAAGCTTATATATCCGGCCACTCTTCCGGAGCCTTGCTTGCTGCTTACGTTTCTGCCAAGGCGCCAGATTACATCATTGCTACCGTTTTAGAAGACGGACCCTTCTTTTCAACCCTTCCCGGCCGGGCGGAAAAAACCATTTCATGGCTGGGCTTCAAAAACATGCATGACTATCTGAATCAACAGGAGATCAGTACCTTTATGGAGTACTCTTTAGAGAACGACTATATGCAGGAAGTCTTTAAGGCTGAAGCGCCATGGATCTGGGATAAACTAATAAAAAATCCCGCTATAAAATACTTGAAAAAACATCCAGGACAAATCCCTAAAATGTGGTACTTTCCGCCGGAGATGGGGATCAACTCCATCTATGCCATCAATGCCAACATGCAGGATGGAACAAGCCATTATGATTTAAGGTTTGGCGTTACATTCTATGACTTTTCCTGGTTTGAAGGCTTTGACCAGGAAGAAATATTGAAGAATATACAGTCTCCAACCATTGTGATGCATGTAGCGCCAAATAAAATCACTGCCCCCGGCTATTATGATGCCAATGGGATTTTGCTTGCTGCAATGGACGAAGCTGATGCGCAAAAAGTGGTTGATTTGCTGCCCCATGGCACCTATATCGGGGGCTTTCAATCCAGCCACGATATTCATGCCGACCTGCCTGATGACTATATCAACGTATTGCTCGATTTGAAGAATCAAATAGAAAACTGACGCTTCGCGCTTGCATTACCCGTTCTCACGCAGATACCAATTGGGCGCCTTCGGTTTGTGACCGTGCTTTTTAATGCGTCTGACGACCATGAAAGTCAGCAGCCTTGCAAAAACATGGGTCATGATGCTGCCCATATCGGTTTGTGCCTGTTCATACAGGCTGTCGGGCGAGGGGCTGCCCTCTGCGATGTGCTGGATAAACAGGTCAAATGCCGGTACGATTTTCTTGCGGCCCATGTGCTTTTCCAGGGGCTGGCCGTCCAGCATGGCGCCACCGCCCAGCACAAAGCCGCCCTGCCATGAAAGGCGATTCTGCTCTGCAAACAGCCGGAGGCAGGTGAGCCCGTGCCGGTGGGTGTGCACATAAGGCATTCCGCCGTTGATGATGCCATATAGCTTCTGCCCGGAAAATCCGCCGGCTATGGATGCCGTCTCCAGCAGCTCGACCAGCC
The DNA here is from genome assembly GCA_050952845.1 of Christensenellales bacterium. Classification (GTDB taxonomy): domain Bacteria; phylum Bacillota; class Clostridia; order Christensenellales; family Aristaeellaceae; genus JAGVSV01. Next base: position 1,398,993 of record JBMNLP010000001.1, on the reverse strand, counting down.
TGGCCGGATAGGTATTGATGTAGCAGGGACCGGATATCACAATGGTTACGGCTTGTTGCAAGGCCAGCACCAGCTCATCCAGATTGTCCTTCTGGGACAGAAAAACCACTTCGCCGCCTGTAACAGCCCGGATGCGCTCCAGCAGCATGGCGCTGGTTCCTTTGCGCCTGGGGCTGGCGCAAAGGAGCATGATCTCCGACTTATTCATAAACAATCTCCCGCACGATTTTATCTAACGATGCCTGGTTCAATCTGCTGTCAACGATAAAGGCCTGCCCTTCAGCGCTCATGATGTTTCGGTTTTCATTATGAAGATATAAAAAGGCTGATCGCTCCGCTTCGCTGAGATGATACCCGATGCCCACCATATCATAGCGCATGCCCTGCCCACACATGCCTTTCACCAGTTCTCCACCGCTCACCCGGTAGCGGGGGTCGCCCACCGCTGCCATGCGGTCCATCACCTTCTTGATATGGTGGCTGACACCGCCAAACACCACCGGGGACACCAGCACCAATGCCCGGCAGCCTGCGATTTTAGGCAGCACCTGCTGCATGTCATCCGGGATGACGCAGCGGCCATAGGTTTTTCCGCTGCAGCTGCCGCAGGCAGCACAGGGTTTGATACGAAGGGTGTTGGCAGCAAAATAGACAGCCTGCGCGCCTGTGCGGTCAGCAGCTTCCTTCAGTGCAATGCCAAACCTTCCCTTACTGTCATCTGAAATGATGACGATCATGCGCTGTCCTTTCGCCGGTTGATGGTTTTCGCGAGGATCCTCAGGTTCTGATCCAGCTGATGAATCACTTGCCGGGCTGTAGCCAGCGCTTCGCTGGAAATTCCCTCAAACAGGCGATCCATGAACAGCCCGCTGCTTTCACGGTATTTCAATTCAAACGCCTCGGTTGACGGGGTTAACTTCACCAGCGTCCGGCGCAGATCGCTTTCATCTTTTATAAGGAGCACCAAACCCGCTGATTGCAGCCGCAAAAGCAACTGCTTCATGTTCTGGTGAGAGGTTCCCACAAAGCCAGCCACCTGGGAAACAGAAGGATTAGGCTGCAATACGGTGGCACCCAGCAGAGCAAACCATTGCTTCCACGTCACCTCCTCAAAAACATGGTCACCGACGGCTTGCATGCGGTTGGCAAAAGCCGTCAGCATGCCGAAAAGATAGTATCGATCCTCAATGCAGCTTAAGTCTATGGGCGTATGTGTTTCATCAGGTGGCTGCTGGTTCTGTTTCATTGCGTTGCCTTGCTTTTGAGCGCGTCAAGCACCGCAGCCTTGACCACAGTGCTGGAGAGGGTAGCTCCGCTGATGCTGTCTACATCCAGGTTGTTTGCTTCTACGATGCTATCACAGAGCGCTTGTGCGCCATGGCCAGATCCATGCTGGTGTTCCAGCAGCTTCACCTGCTGGATGTGTCCATCCTGAATGGAAACTTCAACCCGCGCTGTAACCAGCACTGCGGAAGCGTTGCCCTCATAGATGCCATCTGGCATGCTGGTGATATCCACCGGGCCATAATCCTGCTTTTCCAGCTTTTTAATCTGCTGTCCCATCAACAGGAAAAGGGTGATACCAGCCACGAACAACAGAATAACAAGCCATAGTAGAAATCGTTTAACGCTCATTGGAAGACTCCCTTCTTAATTAGGTAGCATGTTACCTAATTGAGCATAATACAGCCATGAATGTTTGTCAAATCGGTTCGTCACAAAAAATCCAGCCCAAATATAAAGTGCCAACTTTTCACAACATGATGTAAAAAATGTTTGACATAAAAAGGGGAGCATGATATGATGTGTATAACATCTTTAACATGGCGTCAAAAATAGTTGATACCATGAAAAGAGAAGCTAAAGGCATTGCCATCAGGCGAAAGGAGGAAAACATGCACAACCGTATAAAAGTAGCCATTCTCTCAGCCGCATCCAACTTGATCTGGTTCATCCTGACATTCATTTGGAACCGTTCCAGGGTAACATCTCTTGACGGCGAAGCATTGGCCAGAGCGTGGGGTATTTATTTCCTGGTGTTGATAGCGGGTTTTCTTTTGCTGAATGCCCTCAGCGCGATCCTGGTTATGACAAGGGAAAAACGATCCGGCGGGCAGGGCTTTGAGGAAAAAACCGATGAACGCGACCGCCATATCGAGGGCTTTGCCATGAAAGCATTTGGCGCGGTGTTCTTTCTGGCCTTCCTTGTTTCCGTTTCCCTGCTGGCGATGGGGTTGGGGCTTCATGCTTTCTTCTGCGCCCTGGCTTTCATGGTGCTGCTGTCCAGCCTTGCCATGTGGATGACCTACATCGTCGGCTATGAGAGAGGGCTGTGACCATGGCAAAGAAAACCCGCATCACCAACAACATCCGTACGCTTCGCTTCATGGCTAATGAAATGACCCAGCAACAGCTGGCAGACCTGGTGGGCGTTACCCGGCAGACCATCCTGGCTGTGGAGAATGGCAAATACTCACCGACCTTGGAGCTGGCATTTACCATCGCCAAGGTGTTTGACAAACCCCTTGAAGAGGTCTTTTCGTATGAGGACGAGTAAGCAGTATATGGAGGAAAAACAATGAATAGCTCAAAAAGCAGCCTTCCGGAACGGATGAGGGCAGCCCAGGTAACGCGTTACGGCGGTCCGGAGGTCATCAACATCACGGAAGTCCCCCTGCCAGCAGTGAAACCGGGCACCATGTTAGTGCGCGTAGCGGCCAGCGCAGTCAACTCCGGGGATGTCCGGACAAGGGGGTTGCAGGTAGATGAACCTATAAGAACCTTGATGCGTCTGGTGTTAGGATTTCGCAAGCCCCGACAACCTATCTTGGGCACCGTGTTTTCAGGAACCGTAGCAGCCCTGGGGTCTGGAGTCACTTCCTTTAAAGTAGGTGACGCGGTCTTTGGCTCCTCTCCGGGCATGCGCTATGGCTGCCATGCCGAGTATGTCACCATACCGGCTTCAGGACCCGTGGCTCTCATGCCGAAGTCCATGGGGTTTGATGAGGCTGCCGCCCTTCCTTTCGGCGGCAACACGGCTCTATATTTTTTAGAGAAACATGGAGCAAAAGCCGGGGAATCCATTCTGATCAACGGCGCTGCAGGGGCTGTGGGCACCATGGCGGTGCAAATCGCTAAAAACCTGGGGCTTGAGGTGACCGGAGTAGCCAGCGAAAAAAACAGGGCGCTGGTGTGCGCGTTAGGTGCCGATCGTTTCATCGATTACACCCGGGACAATGTCTTTGCCCCCGGCGTTCGATACGACCTGATTTTAGACACCGTGGGCAAGCTGGATAAAACCCGGGTGAAAGCGGCGCTCAAGCCCGGCGGTCGCTTCATCAATGTCTGTGGCAGCGATGTCTCCAAAGAAAACCGGCAGCAGGTGGAGAGGCTGGCGCAGTGGTTTGAAGCCGGAACGCTGAAAGTTGCGATATACAATACCCTGCCCATGGATGAAATACGGGAAGCCCACCGCATCGTGGATACCGGCCATAAGCGGGGCAGCGTCGTGCTGATGATGCAACAGGAGGAAAGGATACGATGAAGGAGATGATTCCCATGAATCCTCGGCGTGTTCAGCTAACGGTGTGTTGGGTGGCGCTGATGCTCATCTATCTGCTGGGAGATGTGCTGCGCCTTTACGAAAAGGGCCAGGCTGCTGCCATGATCGATGGAAAGCCCATGACCCAAACCCATCTGCTGATGGCAGCTTTCCTGATGATGGTTCCCATTCTGCTGGCGCTTGGCATGGTTTTCCTGCCCCGGGGCTTGGCAAGGTGGGTCAGCATCATCGGCTCCCTGATGCTCTTTGTCATCAATGTCTTTGGCGTCGCCAGCTATTCCGGGCTTTTTGACCGGGTGCTCATTGGCCTGAGCCTGGCGCTGAACGTCTTTACCGCCTTGTGGACATGGTTTTGGTAAGGAATGAGGACACTGCATAACCTGCCGGTTGCTGCTGTTAAAATAGAGCATTTGATACAGGAACACAAGAAAACGATGACTTTAGATTTTACATCAATCTAACACAAGCATCCCAATACGCTGGTATAATGAATTGATAAGAAGCGTAGAGGGGGTGTATGCATTGCAGAATGGCTCCCAAAAGTGGTGCAAACCTCAGTGCACCCTATGTCTGCGCTGTGTACACCGTTATCAGGCAGCCGCCATTGAATACGGTACATCCACCGTGGGCAAAGAGAGATATCATCCTAAGGAGTATCTTCTGAAAAACCAACATATCAACTTAACCCGGAAAGGGGAGTAATCATGCGAAGCATTAACTACTTTTTTATAGCCGTTGCTGTCCTGATCATACTTGGATTGCAGTACCTGAAAAGACACGAAGTCATGAAGAAGAAGGGACAGAGAAGAACCATCAGTGTGATGGGCTGGTTTGTTGCTGTAGGTTTGATTCTTGCCGTTGTGTTCTTTCCATTTTATCCATCAATACCAGTTACTGGTCCCCATGCCTTCCAGGTAAGAACTATCCAGTTTACCCAGCCTGACCGGAAGGATCCCTATCGCCCGGACCAAAACCGCACCCTGGTGATGGACTACTACTACCCGGTGTCTGACAGGCTGGCCAATCGCTCCGTCCCGTTGGTTGTGTTTTCCCATGGCGGTATCAGCACCAGAAAGGGAAATGTGTCGTTATTTTCAGAGTTGGCCAGCCATGGCTATGCTGTAGCCAGCCTGGACCATCCTTATCAAGCGTTATATACAACCATCAATTGCCGCAAAGTCTGGATGAACGGCAAGTATTTTCACGAATTGATGGGGGAGAACTCTCACCGCGACATCGAGCACTCCTTTGAGTGCTTCCAGCGCTGGATGACGATCCGCGTCCAGGACATGGATGCCGCCATCCATTATCTGACGGATCGGGCGATGAAAGGAGAAGAAGCTTTTGCAATCATCAACCCGAAGGCTATCGGCGTGGGCGGACACTCTCTAGGGGGCAGCGCTGCCCTGGGTGTAGCCCGCCTGCGGCCTGACATCAAAGCAGTGTTGGTGCTGGAATCCCCTTACCTGGCAGATATTACCGGTACTTTGGACAAGAATTTCACCTGGAACCAGGCTCCGTATAAGGCAGCCATCCTGAACATCTATAGTGATTCCAGCATGCCCCTGGTGGAAAAAGACCATAAGTATGCGCAAAACAAAAGACACTTGGTGCATACCGATCAGCTTAATTATCTACACATTCAAGGCACTAACCACTTCACCCTCACCGACCTAGTGCGAGAGTCTCCCCTCTTTTGTGCACTCATCGGCGGCCGTTATGAAACAGCCGGGGAGGTTGGTTTGAAGCAAATCAACCGGGCAGCCATTGCGTTTTTTGCCAAAAATTTAAAAGAAGATGTTGAAGGCTTAGCGAGTGCTTCGGATGTTCATCCATGAACCTTAGTAGATTTTACATTGGCTTTACATGGATTTGGTCAAAACTTTACATCACGCCATCAGAAGGCGGGCGGCTTTATGTTACAATGAAAAGGGTGTTGTAGACTCATGAAACGCCTGGAGGAAAACATGAATTTTACTGAGACTATTTCTGCAAAAAAACGATCGATCGCCTTGGCGCTGTTGCTAGTTTTGGTGTTGCTTCTGAGCGCCTGCACCAAGAAGCCGGCGGACCCCGGAGAGAACAAGCCCACGCTGGGGGAGGCTTCGTACCCGGTTACGCTGCGCATTGTTTCCGGCTCTGAAAACAAGGAGCTGGAGCCCTTGCTGGAACGCTTTGCCAGGGAAAACCGCATTGCGCTGGACATGAAATACCAGGGATCTGTGGAGATTTCCAGGATCTTAAGCCAGGACGATGTGCCCTATGATGCCGTCTGGCCAGCCAGCAGCATGTGGATTTCCATCGGGGACACCAAGCACCGGGTCAAATACACGGAATCCGTTTCCATCACACCGGTTGTGTTTGGCATCCGGGAATCCCTGGCCAAGGAACTGGGCTTTGTGGGCAAGCAGGTGTCCGTACGGGACATTCTGACCCAAATTCAAAATGGCAGGCTGTCTTTCTGCATGACCAGTGCGACACAGTCCAACTCCGGCTGTTCGGCCTATATCGGGTTTTTATATGCGCTGCTGAACAACCCCGAAATCATCACGTCGGAGAGCCTTCAGCAGGAAGGGCTCAAGGCCGACATCCAGGCTTTGCTCAAAGGCGTGGACCGTTCCTCCGGCAGCAGCGAGTGGCTCAAAACCCTGTTTTTACAAGGGGATTTTGACGCCATGGTCAACTATGAAAGCTTGATCCTCAGCACCAACGAGGAGCTTTTAAAGCAGGGTCGGGAGCCCCTGTACCTGGTGTACCCTTATGATGGGTTGTCCATTTCCGATGCGCCCCTTGGCTATGTAGACCAGGGCGATAAAAAGAAAGAGGAGGCTTTTCTGAAGCTGCGGGATTTCCTGCTATCAAGCGACATCCAGGCGGAAATCCAGCGCTATGGCCGGCGCACAGGCTATGCCGGCATCCTGCCTGAGAACCAGGATGTCTGGCGCAAGGAATGGGGGGCAGACAGCCAAAGCATCCTTTCGCCCATCCGCATGCCCGACAGCGAGGTGCTCTGGGAAGCCCTGGGCTTGTATCAAACCCAGTTTCGAAAGCCTTCCCTGACGACCTACGTGCTGGACTTCTCCGGCTCCATGTCCGGCGATCCCAGCCGGAAGCTGAAAGATGCCATGGGTGAAATCCTGCTGCAGCAGCGGGCTGCCAAGAATTTGCTGCAAGCCTCCCAACAGGAAGAAAACATCGTGATCCTCTTTAGCAGCGAGGTCATCAGCATCAATATAGAAACGGGCAACAGCGACATTGAAAAGCTTAACTCTGTGGTATCCAGGCAGGCGCCAAACGGCGGGACGGCGATGTTTGAAGCCCTGGATCAAGCCCTTGAGACCATAGCAGGATATGAGTTGGAGAACTACACGCCCGCCATCATCCTCATGACGGACGGTCAGGCCAATGGCAGCATGACATTGGATGACTTCCTGAAATCCTACACAAACCATGGGCAGAATATCCCGGTGTTTTGTATCTCATTTGGCGAGGCCGATCTAAAAACCCTCAACACCCTGGCGGAAAGGACCCATGCCCGGGTCTTTGACGGGGATAAGAACCTGATTGATGCCTTCAAAAAGGCCAAAGGCTATAACTGAGGGATGGGGTGCAGAAGTGAAAGAAAGCATTCGTACTATTTTAGCTTTTCTGGCAGGGCTTCTTGTCTTTGCATGGCTGTACTTCCAGGCTTCCTGGCACATCCTGGTCAGTGGTATCATTGCCCTTTTGATATATGGAGCAGTCTTTCTGCTGACCAAGCCGGTGAAGCGCATCGGCAACACCCCGGTGGACAGCCTCAAAGGCGGACCGGAGCTGCTGCAGATCATGTCAGATGCCCATGATGACATGCAGGTGATCTTTCAAGCTTCCCAACGCACCTTGGACGCGCAGATTGATGTGAAGGCAAAAAAACTATACGAACTGGGCAATCGCATGCTCACCTACCTGGGCAACAACCCCCAGAAGATTTCCTCTGCCAGACGCTTCTTCAGCTTTTATCTGGATACCGGCGCCAACATCCTCACCAAATACATGAACCTCATCGCCTCCAACCCGGACAGTCCACAGGTGCAGCGTCTGACGCCGGAGACGGCCCGGGCATTGGACATTCTCCAGGACGCCTTCATGAAGCAGTTTAACAAGCTGATGCAGAATGAAGTGATGGATGTGGAGGCGGACATTGATTTACTGGAGAAAACATTGCATCTGGAGGGTGGGCTGTGAAAACAAAGCATTGGGGATTGTTGCTGCTGGTGCTGGTGATTGTGGTCGCCGGCGTGTATTCCTGGTTTCAAGGCAGGGAAGCCCAGCAGGTGGACATTACGGGCTATATTGGTGGGGAAAAAATCGGTCTGGTGGACGACCCGGCAGTGAAAAAGATCCTGATGGACAAGAATAAGCTGACCCTGCACTATCAGAAAGCCGGCTCTCTGGACATGATTCGCCTGGATCATGCCGGCAGGGATTACCTATGGCCTTCCAGCCAGACCGCTCTGGACCTCTATGAGAAGACCTTTGGAAAGCCGCCTCAAAGCGAGATTGTCTTCAACACCCCCATTGTGCTGTACACCCGGCAAATGGTGGCGGATGCCCTGATTCAAGCCGGTTACGTGACTCAGAAAGATGGCGTGCATTTCCTGGACATGAAAGCCTTCCTCCCGGTGCTGGAAAAAGGCGAGCGCTGGGAAAGCCTGGGCCTGCCGCTGTACGGCTCCGTCCTGGTGTCTACCACCAACCCTACCAAGTCCAACTCCGGCAACATGTTCGCGGGCCTTTTGGCCAACATGATCAACGACGGCGATGTGGTCACACTGGAGCGCGTGGACGCGGTGATTCCCCGGCTCAAGGCCCTCATCGAGCGGCTGGGCTATATGGAAACCAGCTCTGCGGATATTTTCAGTCAGTTTTTGAAAACCGGCGTGGGCGCCAGGCCCCTGGTGGCGGGCTATGAAAGCCAGCTGCTGGAGTTTGCCCATACCAACCCTGAGGATTACCAACAAATCAAGGACGATGTTGTGCTGCTGTACCCGGTGCCCACCGTCTGGTCAAGCCATGTGTACATCGCCCTCAGCGAAAAGGGGAAGGTTGGACTGGAAGCGCTTCTTTCGCCGGAAATACAAGCGCTGGCGTGGGAGAAGCATGGTTTCCGCACGGGTGTCAACGCTGCCAACATGGACGTGTCCAATATGGGGGTGCCGGGCGTTGCGCCGATGATATCACAAATTATCCAGATGCCGGATTCTCAGGTGATGGAGAAACTCATCCAGTCCCTGGAGCAATGAGCGTGTCATCCACCTTTGATCCTGTTCAAATTGCAAGGGATTTTGAAACCCAGGCTCAGCTTACGCTGGAGCAAAGGCAAGAGGTACTGATCCAGGCCCGGAACATTGATTTGCAGGATGCCCTCACCGCTACGGGCTATGGCGCCAAAGAACAGCGCAGCTTCGGCGATCTATCGGACCTGTTGCTTAAAAGAGCCTCCGGCGACGCCCTTGGGGATGCGGTCGCTGCCATCCATGCCTTGCAGGAGCAGATTGAATCCTTGAACATCGAGGCTCTCCGAAAGCCTAAAGGATTGTTGGCTTCCCTGTTATCCAAAGAAAAAAGGCAGTACGCCGCCCTGCGCCGGGATTATACCGAAATCACCTACCTGATCGACCGCCTGGCCAATAACCTGGACATGGCCAGGCTGGCGCTGCAGAAGGAGTGGGGGATGCTGGACACCCTGTATGAACGCAACAGGGCATGTTATCATGCATTGGCACAAAAAATTTTAGCTGGAGAGCAGGCGCTGGCTGATGCAATGCGGGAAGAACCTGCACAGGACGGAACAAATTCAACGCAGTTTGTCGATTTGTTTTCGGGCCGCCTTCATCAATTACGGCAGTCTAAAACCATCAGCCTACAGCTGGCCCTGCAAATCCGCCTGACCCAGCACAACCAGCAGCTGGTAATCGACAAGCTCAAACAGATGACAGAATTCGCCCTCCCTTTATGGCAGAGCCAGTTGGCCCTGGCCCTGAACATGAACCGGCAGCAGGAAGCATTGGGAGCCTATCGCAGGGCTGCCCGGCAGGCGGTGGAAGCCATGGACCAGGCCCAGTATGCGCTCAAAGAAGGTGGCAGGGATGCTATGCAGGAGGGCGACAATGTGCTCACAGAGCTGGAACGTTTGAAGAAGGCCGACGTTCAGCTGAAACAACTGCTTGAAGAGACCCTTGTCAGTGCGCAGCAAGCTAAGAACTCATGACGAGGCTGGAGGATAGAGAGATAAATGAGCATTGAACTGAACTACTATGATATCTATCCCAAGGTGGTTCGCGTGGGCGATGACATGGAAATCACCATTCGTCCGCTCGGTCTTCACGCGCAGTTTCCGGAGGTCGTTCAACTTTGCATTTCCCCGCTTCAGGGACGCGTATATCCCCAGGATAACACACAGCGCAGCATTTGCACATATGAGCTGAAGCCGGATGCTGACGGCTGTTTGCGCTTTGTGCACAGCTTTGCATCGGAACAAGAGCATGTCCTGCGTTTTACAAACCTTATGGGACAGGACTGCAAACTGTCTATATACGCTGTGGACAACGATTTAGCGGGCTTAATCCCGCTGATGGGGGATCTGCACCTGCATTCCATCCGTTCTGATGGCCGTCAGGATCCGGCTGTGGTCGCCGCATACATGCGTCGAATGGGATATGATTTCATTGCCCTCACTGACCATAGTAACTTTTCTGCATCTATTGAGTGCATGGACGCCTATCGGGATGCGCCCATTGAGATGTGTCTGATGACCGGCGAGGAGGTACACCTGCCAGATTGTCATCTGCACTGCGTCCATGTGGGCGGGCAATACAGCATCAATGCGATGGTGGACACGGTGTTTTCTGCAATGGAAAGGAAAAATCCCGGCATTACTGCGCGCTTTCCCCACATGTGGAAAAAAATGGAAGGGTCCTCCTTTCCAGGAACCATGACCGAGACGGAATTCCGCGAAATAATTAAAGCGTACGCGGACACGCTGGAGCCCATTCCGCAGGGGATTCCACGCTATGTCTACGCCGGCTTTTGCTGGATCTGCGACCAGATTCGTGCTGCGGGCGGACTGTCGATTTTTCCGCATCCTTATTGGATTCACAACAGTTCTGAGCATGGTGTTGCCTTTCACGCCGACGAGCGCTTGACGCAGTATCTGTTTGAAAAGCAGCCCTTCGATGCGTTTGAAGTATTGGGTGGCGAGCGATACTTTGAGCAGAATGGTTTCCAGAGCATCCATTACTATCAAGCCCTTGCCGACGGTTTGCGCTTCCCCGTGGTAGGCAGTTCGGATAGCCATGTGCTGTTTCAGAATCCCAGCGCGTTTGTCGCGTCGACCATCTGCTTCGCTCGCGAAAATTCCTGCACGGCGATTCTGGAGGCCATCCGCGCCCAACACTCGGTGGCAGTTGATGCGATCAGCAAGGAATTCCGCCTTGTGGGCGAACTGAGGCTGGTCAAGTATGCCTGTTTCCTGATGAACAACTATTTCCCGCTCCATCAGGAAGCCTGCTATGAACAGGGGCGCGCCATGAAGGAATACTATTGTGGAGACAGAGAAGCCGGGCTAAAGCTCCTGCAAACTCTGGATGGTCGCATTCGTGCTATGTGGAGAAAGTACTTCAAAACAACACGCTGCGATGAATGACACGTAAGCTCTTTTTGCTTCTTTGATGTGCAGGTCCATTCGCCAGATTATCATGAAGCAATATGCTGTTATATTTTACATTCAACCGAAACGCCCCGGTGAACCTGCTCGTATCCTATGGTATAATGCACAGTATAAAGGCAGGAGGGGAGCGTGCAGATGCCGGCAGATACCTATGAGCTGATTGCCCAGGGCATGCGGTATTGGTTTGCCGCACTTGGGGTGCTCATTGTTATCAGGGTGTTTCGCTGGCTGATGCACGAAAACCGGCAACACCGCAAAATACTGCACAAGTTGCCGGACGCCGGTTTAATTGGTGAGATTGTCGATTTGTATACCGGTGAAAGTCATTCCCTGCCCAGGGAAGGGTTGATTGGCTCGTCAAGGGTTTGTGATGTCCGAATACCGGGGCTCAGGAGCAGGCACATCGAGTTTACATTCACCAGGCACAAGGGCATACGCCTGGTGTTGCTGAGCAAGAGACTGCAGGCAGATCTTGACGGCTTGCCGCTGCAGCAAAGCGACGCTTATGCGCTGCACGGCTCGGTATTGACGATTGGTGAACATCCACTCCGGTTCAGGTTGTTTGAAGGGCTCGACATACCCGTTTGGCAGCATGAGGAAGCTGCCGACATATCGGTCTTGCTGGGCTACGAGCTTGCCGATCCCTTTGTTCAGGCAGCCATGGCCTACCAGGATTCGGAACAGATGCCTTACATTCCTCCCGATATGTCTTCGGCTGCTAACATGGAGATGCATCAGACAGCAGATATAGAGTATGACAGCAGCTTGCAGGTGACCTGGCCGTATGCTGTGCCGCCTCCGGAAGTTTTTGACAGCCTGCCACAGGAGGAGAGCTTAGAGGAAAATGTGCCGTATTCAGTTCGGCTTAGCCGAACAGAGCGACGGCGCATGAAATGGGACAGAAATGGGAGATAAAGCCACAAGAAAACAGGCAAGGAATCTTATTAACACCATGGTTGTGTTTTTCACCAGCGCCTTCATGCTGCTGGCGGTAAAAGACTTCAATGTGATGAGCATGTCGATGGTGTTGATTGTACCGCTGATATTCCTTGTTTCTACTGTGTTGATACCAAAGCTGTTCCCGGCAGATCGGCTGCTGCTATCGTTGGTTAACTTTTTATGCGCGCTGGGCGTGCTGATGCTGTATCGGATGGATCCGCAAAAAGGCTTTAACCAGGCCATCAACTACGGAGTGGGTGTACTGGCGATGGTGGCTATGATTCTGCTGGTTAGGCATGTTTGCCGGTGGGATAAGCTAATCTGGCTTGTGGCACTGGGGTCAATTGCATTCATGGCAACACCGTTGCTTTTTGGCACCGAGCGGTATGGTGCGCAAGCCTGGGTTACCGTTGCAGGCATCAGCATCCAGCCCAGCGAGGTGGTTAAAATCGCCTTACTGTTAGTGGAAGCCTACCTGCTGTCCAAAAGAAAAGTGTTAGCCGCGATTTTATACGCCGGCATCTGCCTGGGGTTCCTGATGCTGCAGAAAGATCTGGGCACTGCGCTGGTGTTTTATGCCACTGCGTTTATCATGCTGCTGACAGCAACGGGTAGCCTGATGCTGTTGGGGTTAGGCACAGTTGGTGCTGCTGTGGGCGGTGCGGTGGGCTACACCATGTTCAGCCACGTGAAAAAGCGTGTCCGCATATGGATCAACCCCTGGATAGACTACAGAGGCGATGGGTATCAGATTGTTCAGTCGTTGATTGCCATGGTGAACGGCGGCCCCTGGGGCGTGGGGCTGGGCGCAGGAAACGCCTATGATATTCCCGCATATACGACTGACTTTATTTTTGCTGTGGTAATGAACGAGTTTGGCTTAATCTTTGGTGTTGTTGTCATCCTGCTGTTCGTTGCACTGTTCCTGCGAGGCATTGGGATTGCACTGCAGTCACAGACAAGGTTTCATATGCTGCTGTCGCTTGGTGCCGCCAGCATCATCATTGTGCAGACCTTTATTATCATCGGCGGCAACATCAAGATGATACCGCTGACCGGTGTGACACTGCCATTTATCAGCTACGGCGGCACATCGCTGATGTCAAGCATGGCCATCTTAGGCTTGGCTCAGGGAGTAGACAGCGTAAACAAGTCCCAACTAAAAGAGGATGAGATGCTGGCGATATGGGAGACGGACGCATATGAAGCTGATTAAGCAGAACATCCGCAGAATTGCCGCCATCCTAAGCGTGTTGATGCTGTCGATGATTGTCTATGGCGCGTACAGCATCACAGTATTCGGCAACAGATGGTTCTCATCCAACGCAAATAACTATGCCCGAAAAATTAAAGCAGGCGTGGTGGCTGGCAGCATATTCGATCGAAATCAGCAATTGCTGGCAGATACATCCACAGACGGAAAAAGGGTTTATCACCAGCAGGCAGCAGTGCGAAGCGCTGTGGTGCATGCCGTGGGGGACAGCGCTGGCAATATTGCCTATGGCGCCGAGACGTTTATGGCAAACCATTTATATGGATTCAACGGATCGTATATCCAGCGCGTCATGAAGGCGATTCGCCATGAGAAGCGCCGCGGCAATGACATCACACTGACCATTGACAGCATGCTATCCGCAGACATTGCCAGGTTGTTTCCTGCCGGAAAAAGCGGCGCGGTCATTGTGATGAACTATCAAACAGGAGAAGTGCTCGTCATGCAAAGCTATCCTCTGTTTGACCCCATGCGCGTAACACGCGAAGTGGAGATGAATCCGCTCAAACCTTTCTGGAATCGGGCGACAAGGTGGCTCAGCGCCCCCGGCTCAACCTATAAGGTGCTTACCCTTGCATCCTTGCTGACCAATGACGCCAACGCTCAAAATGAAACATATTTTTGCGCCGGATCGCTCGACCTGACGGATACCAGCATCGTCGATGCCGGTGGCGCTGCACATGGCCACATTGGTCTCAAACAAGCGTTTGCAGTCAGCTGCAATATCGCTTTCGCACAGATCGCCCTGAACCTGGGGGATGAAGCCATGCGAAAAACCGCAGAGGCGTTCAAGCTGAACGATTATTTTCTATTTAAAGACATCGTGGTGGAAAATTCAGTGTATCCCTCCATCAACAGATCGGAAAAGGAGATTGCCTGGACCGGTGTTGGGCAGAGCGCCCTGGCAGTTACTCCGCTGCACATGTGCATGGTCGCCGCTGCAATCGCCAATGATGGCGTGATGATGGAACCTGGTTTGTTACTAAAAGCTGCTTCGCCAGTTGGAGAAACGGTGGCATGGTATACGCCCAAGGTGTATGCATCACCCGTTAACAAGCACACTGCCGACTTGATTGCTGATATGATGGCCGAGGCGGTGCAGCGTGGCACCGCCAGGGGAGCGGCAGTTCGAGGAGCCAGGGTGTGCGGCAAAACAGGTTCAGCCCAGGTTGACAGACAAGCCGATACGAACGCCTGGTTTATTGGCTTTCTGGACAACCCGGCTACGCCTTATGCCGTCTGCGTGGTGGTTGAGAACGCTGGTGGCGGGGGAGCGGTGGCGGCGCCGCTTGCTGGAAAGATATTCAGCAAGCTCAGTGGAAGACATTGATTGCCTACCCTGACGCGTATTGTTAGAATTCACCTTGAATTCCATGCAGGGAACAGGTATAATGAGCCTATCAACGGGGTGAGGTGAGACATTATCTTTAACGGTTTTCCCGCTGAAATGATCGGTTTTATGCTGGATCTGCGGTTTAACAATAACAAAACCTTTATGGATGAACACCGCGAACAGTATCATCAGCTGATGCGGGATCCTTATTATGCTTTTATCGAAACAGCGGCTCCTGCCATGCGCGCGATTGATGATCGCATGGAAGTGCGTCCTTACAAAGCATTATCCAGAATATATCGGGATACGCGGTTTACAAAGGATAAATCCCCTTATCGGGATCATCACTGGCTGACATTCCGCCGCGAAGGTGAACCCCGCGAAAAAAGCCTGATGTTTTGGTTGGAAATCCGCGTGGAGAGGATCAGCTGGGGGCTTGGCTTCTGGGGTGAGAACAAGCCTGCTATGGATATTTTTAGAAGGCGGATGTTAGCTTATCCAGACGATGTGATGCGGGCGCTTCCCGATACGGGGCAAGGCAGCAACTTGCAGCTGGCAGGCGATCAGTACAAGCGTATGTCGGTTCCCGAAAGCTTGCTTCCAGCTTTAAAACCCTGGTATCTGCAAAAGGAGCTGCTGGTCAGCAGGTTGGGCATAGACCACCAAATCATCTATACAAAAGCTGTGTTGGACGAGTTTTTGCGCGACTGCGACCGGATGGCTCCTTTGTATCGTATGCTGCGTGGTTGCTACGACCAAAGCCTCATCATGGGGGAAATATGAGCAATCTTTTTTCGCTGCAAAGCGGTTCGGATATATTAGGCACAGCAACAGGCGAGGTTGTTACGCTTAGTGAATTTGCTACGGCAGCTATATCGCGTCATCATGAACGCTGACAACATCGATTTGTCTCCGTTGA
Organism: Christensenellales bacterium; assembly: GCA_050952845.1. Lineage (GTDB taxonomy): Bacteria > Bacillota > Clostridia > Christensenellales > Aristaeellaceae > JAGVSV01. The sequence goes on along the minus strand of JBMNLP010000001.1, from coordinate 1,383,259 downwards.
TCCATCACATCAGCGGAGCATCTCAATAACAATGAATCGAAAAGGAAGGAAGTGCAATAATGAGCATACAACATGAGACGGTCAATACCATTCGCGTTTTAGCGGCGGACATGGTCCAAAAAGCAAAGAGCGGGCACCCGGGAGCCCCTATGGGCATGGCGCCCATGGCGTACGCGCTGTGGATGTACGCCATGAAGCATGATCCAGCCGACCCGGTTTGGCCGGACCGCGACCGCTTTGTGTTATCCAGCGGGCATGCCAGCGCCCTGTTGTATACGCTGCTTCATCTATGCGGATATGACATGAGCATGGACGATCTGAAACAGTTTCGCCAATGGCAAAGCAAGACGCCCGGACATCCGGAGCATGATGCGCATTTGGGAATAGAGACAACAACGGGCCCCCTGGGGCAAGGCCTTGCAAACGCCGTGGGCTTTGCGATTGCTGAAACGATGATGGCGCAGCACTTTAATCGCCCGGGCTTCCCGATTGTTGATCATCATACGTATGTAATCTGTGGCGACGGCTGCATGATGGAAGGCATCACCAGCGAAGCGTGCTCGCTGGCAGGCACGCTGAAGCTGTCTAAATTGGTGGTGTTGTATGATGACAACGAAATTACCATTGAAGGTGACACCGATCTGGCGTTCCAGGAGGACGTCGGCATGCGGTTTGAGGCTTATGGCTGGCGGGTGATTCACGTTAAGGACGGCAACGACCATGCCCAGGTATTAGAGGCTTTGAATGCCGCCAACCAGTCCGATCGCCCAACGTTGATTGTCTGTCCGACGATCATAGGCTATGGCTCGGAAGCAAAGGCAGGCAAGGCAAGCGCGCACGGAGAGCCGCTGGGCGAGGATAACGTAGCCGCGTTGAAAAAAGCTTTTGGTATGGCGGCTGATCAGTCCTTTGCCGTATCGGATGCTGTCTATCAGCACGTAGCCGACAGAATGAAGCAATCGGCAGAGAAACATGCTGCGTGGAAGCGGCTGTTTGCACAGTATGAGAAGGAGTATCCTGATCTTGCAGCTGCCTGGCAGGCCTGGCACCAGCCGGTGGACCGGGAAACGCTAGTCAGCAATGAGGCGCTGTGGGCATATGACGGAAAAGCGGCGACGCGTTCAACATCCGGCGACATGATCAACCGCCTGGCAAAGCTGCTGCCAAACCTGGTTGGCGGATCTGCCGACCTGGCGCCATCAAACAAGACGCTGATCAATGGGGGAGGAGACTACAGCGCTGATAACCGGGCGGGGCGCAATCTGCGCTTTGGTATCCGTGAGCACGCGATGGCGGCGATCTGCAATGGCATCGCGCTGCATGGCGGGCTGATCGTATACTGCGGCACATTCTTCATATTCTCTGACTACCTGAAGCCGGCGCTTCGCCTGTCGGCAATTATGAAACTGCCAGTCATCTATGTGCTGACGCATGATTCCATCGGTGTAGGCGAGGATGGTCTGACCCATGAGCCGATCGAGCAGCTGGCCATGGTTCGTTCTACGCCGGGCGTTACGGATTTCCGCCCTGCTGACGGACACGAAACCACTGCTGCCTGGATCACCGCGCTGACCAATTGTGGTCCCACCTGCCTGATATTGACCCGGCAGAACCTGCCCTTGTTTGAAGAAACCGACAGCCGGGCCTTCCGCGGCGGCTATGTGCTGTCCGACTCTAAGAAAGAAGTGCCTGATTTGATCCTGATGGCATCAGGCAGCGAAGTTTCCTTGATTTACGAGGCACAGAAACGCCTTGTGCAGGACGGTATTGACGCGCGCGTTGTGTCCATGCCCTCTATGAATGTGTTTTTGAAGCAGGATGAGGCATATCGCCGCAGCGTGTTTCCCGAAGGTGTGCGCGCGCGGCTGGCGGTGGAGGCGGGAACCAGCATGCCCTGGTACCGGTTCACCGGCCTGGATGGAGCCATCATCGGCATCGACCGCTACGGTGCATCGGCACCCGCAGAAGTGTTGTTCAGGGAATATGGCTTTACGGTGGACAATGTTGTAGCGAAAGCGAAAGAAGTATTAGAGAAACAGTCGCACTGATTTTCACAATAGTTGAAGGAGCGCGCTCGGCCTTTTCCGTGCCGAGCGCGCTGTTTACTCTTAGAGCAAATTACGCCATCGTGGCGCACAAAGCAGCGCAGGATTTTTGTCTCTGGCAAGGAGCGTGAACGCAGGCGTAGCAACGCTACGCTAAGTAGGGTCTACTGAGCAACCCCATGTTTCCAGGACAACCATCTCCACTGATTGCCATCCCATGCTGCTGTATCCGCACAATTGTCATCATGAGCCCCATGGACCACCAGCAAAAGAAGCGCAAAAAGAAACTCCTTCAGGCGTCTCCACAAATTCATCGTCAGGATGCAGATATGGATGGCTATTTCACTGGTTTCTTTCAGACGTTCCTTGACCAATCCCATCCCATACCGGCGTTTGCCTACTCCAAACCCGCCCTCCACAGCATTGCGTTCGCCTGACTCACGGCGTTCTTCATCTTGTTGTGCTCGATATAATGCCTTATCCTTTGGTGGACGGCCCAGTTTGGGGCCCGACATGCGAATGCCGTGGGCTTTGCAGTATTGAAAATTCTCCCGTGTACGATATGCTTTGTCTGCTAAGATACGCTCCGGATACTTACCCGTGTCAGCATGATAGCGCTCTACCGATTCCTTCAGCGTTTTACCCTCATGGAACGCATCCCAGGACAATTGTTCTACGCGCATATAACCATCCACAACGGATACGGCCAGCTTTGCGCCAAACTCTGCCGGCGCTTTCGACTTGCCGCGAACGATGGGACGCACCCAGGGCTCATGCAGGCTGACGATCCTGTCATCTACGCGACTGGTCCGTTTGTCATATATTTCCTTCTGCTGCGCGTACAATTGCTCAATCACACCAAGCCGTTCCCGGTCTTTCTCGCTCAGATGATCCTTCATATCGGATAGATAGCCCAGATCGCGGCGAACGTAGTTCAGTTGTTTCCGAAGGCCGGTGCGCAGTTGTTTCCGGGTGGGTTTCCTGTTCCTGACATACCTCAGATAGTCTCTGCGAGCAACGCGGCGGTAGGTTCGGGGTTTCTCTCCCGTGGGATATACGCTGTCAATCATTGCTTCCAGCGCCTCCCGCGCCTCGTTGAGCAAACCAAGATCGGTCGGATAGCGGATATCCTGTGGGACGCAGGTGGCATCCAGGATCAGTGTACCGCTATTGACCGGTTCCTCACTTTTTTCTTCTGATTCCTCCTCTTTATCGCCTTCGTCCGTTGATTCAGAAGGCGAAGCATCATCATCTTCCTCCTCGTCTTTCTTCTCTGCGTATGGGTTCCTGCGGCCAGAGATATAATCATTCAGCTCCGCCGTCACCTCTACAGGTATCCGCTTGCGAAACAACGTCATGGTGCTCGCGTCAAACGGCGCTTCATGTTGGAATACTGGCAGACCCAGAAAAAACTGTAAATAGGGATTCATCCGAATCTCCTCCACCGTATCCTCATCTGAAAAACCATAGCGTTCCTTGATGACGAGCGCTCCTATTGCCATCCTGGCGGATTTGCCTACATTGCCCACTTCGCTTGTAAAGGTCTGCGCGTAACGGCGCTCCAGCTCAGCCCATGGGATCATCTTTGCCAGCTTGACCCAATCGTTGGTAGAATCCAGACCTTGGAATTGAAACACCTTTTCATCCTCAAAGATACTGACTTGTTCGCTTTGCGGCCGATACACTGTTTTTACCTCCGAAATAAGTGCAAGGGTTTTTTGCCTTTTCGGTGCTTTCCCTTGCACTTATTGTACCATAAATTCGACTTAAAGGCTTGTATTATAATACGTTGTTGGATTAATCAGTGGACACTAAGTAAACAGCGACATAGCCAGAGGCAAAAAGACAAGTCAGTGACTGCGCTATGAAAAGTAAACTTGCTTTAAAGCAACCGGAATACGGATACAACTTTGCCCAGTATTTCTACGACTGTGGTGTAGATGGGCTGCATGGCGGGGTTTTCAGGCTGCAGCCGAAACCGCCCGTTCTCGCGGTAATAGCGCTTGACGGTGGCATCTCCACCCACCATAGCCACCACGATATCGCCATTGTTTGCATCGGTTTGCTGGCGTACAATAACGTAATCGCCGTTGAGGATGCCGGCTTGTATCATGCTGTCGCCCCGGATGGCCAGCGCGAAGTAGGTGCCATTGCCGAGCAGAGCAGAGGGGATGGGCAGCGTTTCTCTGATGCTCTCTTCGGCAAGGATGGGCTGTCCCGCTGCGACAGGCCCCAGCAGCGGCACCATCTGCACCATGTGGTTCGTGCTGGCGTCATTATCGATCAACAGTTCCATTGCGCGCGGCTTCATGGCATCGCGTTTGATCAGGCCTTTGCTTTCAAGCCGCTTCAGGTGGCCGTGGACGGTAGATGTGGATTTGAGGCCCACGGCTTCACCAATTTCGCGCACAGAAGGAGGATAGCCTTTATCGGCAACCTGCTTTTTGATGTATTCTAAGATTCTATTCTGGGTATCACCTCTTGGGTGTGAACGCTTTTTAGGATACTGAGACGTCATGACGCACCTCCGGAACATTCTGGCATGATTATACCATGCAAACATATGTTTTCAAAACTAATTCTTGTTGATATTTGCATCCGCTTGCGCATCATCCTGCCCGGCGTGATTTGGCATGTCTGGTTTACTGATTCTATTGATGTCTGGCAAGCTGATGCGTTGCGAGGCTTCGCGTCGCCTGGCGTCCGACATTGCAGCATAGTGCCTGCGGGTAGTGTTGACATCGGCATGTCCCAACGCATCGGCAACCAGATAGATATCGCCGGTTTCTTCGTAAAGGTTGGTGCCGAAGGTGCTGCGCAGCTTATGCGGGCTGACATTTTTCTTCAAGGGAGCGCCGATGATGGCATACTTTTTGACAAGGTTTTCTACAGCGCGCTGGGTGATGCGCCGTTTTTGCAACGACAGAAATAATGCCTGCTCGTGACCAGGCTGCGGTTGAATCGCCTTGCGATCCTGCATATACTCCTGTAGCGCATCAGCTACGCCGTCTGCGAAATACAGGATGACCCGATCGCCGCCCTTCCGGGTGACCAGAAAGGCGTTGTTGCGAAAGTCAATGTCATCCAGGTCGAGTCCCACCAACTCGCTGACACGGATGCCCGTGCCAAGAAACATCATCAGGATGGCGATATCGCGCTTTTTGGTTATTTTTTGATAATGCTGTTGGGATTTCGTCAAGCCTTCGCCGGAGACAACGGCAGCCATCATCCTGTCAACCTCGTGTTTTTCCATATAGACAATGGGCTTTTGCCGTTTGCGCGGCAGCGAAACCAACGTTGCGACGTTGGCCGGTATCAACTCGTTTTTAAACAGATAATCAAAATATGAGCGAACAGAACACAGCTTGCGCATAATGCCCAGTTCGCTGTTTTGAACAAAAATGGGGGAATGGTCGGCGTCTTTTTCCTGGGGATCGGCCGGTTGCTTCACATACTGCATCAGGTATTCCTGAAAACCAGCAATATCTCGCGCAGTGATCTTCGCGATGTCTTCAATGGCTATGTAGGGAGGAGAACTATTCGCAAAAGTCACTGATTCGCTCGTTAGATACTGAAAGAACAGCCGCAGGTCATACGCATATGCCAGACGGGTCAGCGGGCTGGTGATCTGCGATATGGCGCGAAAATAGTCCGTACAGCTGGCAGGCAGTTCGCGCAGCAACCTTCTGATGCGTTCATTGGTCTTTACCGTTTTGCTGGCGCGATAGGTAACGTGTTTGGCCATTGTTTTCTCCTGGTTATTATTGCAGAGTGTCTTTACTGTTACAAACAAGCAAACAAGCCGAACATCAGGCACGCTCTGTGAGCGTTAGCAACACATACAGTTGTGACCAGTTTATCTTTGCATCAGACGTTCAGGGCATGTATCGTAGCTGCTTGCAGCATGATTGTACTGGCATGGCTTCAAAAAGTCAACACTCTTCGCAAAAGATGCCTTTTGCGAAGAGTGTTGGCGTTGGGAAGTCAGGCGTTACCCGTGGTCGTAACGCTATTCCCCTGCTCCTGATTAAGACGAATCGCCTCCTGAACCTCCCTCTTAGCCAGTTCATCGCAGCGGTTGTTTTCCGGATGATCGGAATGGCCAGGTACTTTGATATATTTAACGCTGTGTTTTTTCATTGTCAGCAACAACAGACGCCAAAGGTCCTGGTTTTCAACGGGTTTTTTATCAGCAGTTTTCCATCCGTTTTTTTCCCAGTTGTCGATCCACTTCTTTTCAAATGCATCGACGATATAGGACGAATCCGAGTGCACCTCTACGTGGCAGCTTTCCTTCAGGGCGCCCAACGCGCTGATCACAGCAAACAGCTCCATGCGGTTGTTAGTAGTATAGCTGATGTTGCCGCTGATCTCCTTCTGATGCCCTCCATACTTCAGTATGGCAGCCCAGCCGCCCGGTCCGGGGTTACCGGAACAAGCGCCGTCGGTGTATACTTGGATGGTTTTCATGGTCGCCGTCTACATCCGTTTCACGCGCCAACCAGGGCTTTTGTATCCCTGGCGATGACAATTTCTTCATTGGTCGGAATTACCAGGATGCGAACTTTGCTATCTGCAGATGACACATCAGCTTCAACCTGGCGCGTATTGTTTTTAACAGGATCAATCTTCGCCCCCAAGTATTCCATGCCCTCCATGATACGCTGACGCAGCAAGATGCCATTTTCGCCGATGCCTGCTGTAAATACAATGACATCTACTCCACCCATGATAGCTGCATAGGCACCGATGTATTTCTTTACGCCGCGGTACAGCATTTCCCGGGCGAGGCTGGCGCGTTTGTTCCCCTCTTCTGCTGCCTTGTCGACATCGCGCATATCGCTGCTGATGCCGCTGATGCCTAAAAGACCGCTGGATGTGTTGAGGATGTTCAGCAGGGTGTCAATGTCAATATTTTCGTTGTTCATGATATATTGGAGAATCGCCGGGTCCATGCTACCGCTTCTGGTGCCCATCACCAAGCCTTCCAATGGCGTCAAGCCCATGCTCGTATCAACGCATTTACCACGGTTCACCGCGCAAATGGAAGAGCCATTACCCAAATGGCAGGTGATGATGCGCAGGTCCTCTCTGTTTTTTCCAAGGAATTCGGCAGCCTTGGCACTGACGTAGCGGTGGCTTGTACCATGAAAGCCATACCTGCGCACCTTCAGGCGCTCGTAGTATTCGAAAGGAACCCCGTACATATACGCCTCAGGCGGCATCGTCTGATGAAATGCCGTGTCAAACACAGCCACCATCGGCGTGTCTGGCATGACCTGCTTGCAGGCTTTGATCCCCATCAGGTTAGCTGGGTTATGGAGCGGTCCAAGCGGGATGTTGGCTTCAATCGCATCCATCACCTCATCGTCAATGATTACGGACTTGGTAAACCTTTCTCCACCATGCAGCACCCGGTGGCCGACAGCATTGATGCCTCCCATGTCGCTGAGGGCACCTACCTCCTTGTCCGTCAGGGCGCGGATCATATACCTTGAGGCTTCGACATGGTTGCTCATTTTCGCCTCAACGACAAACTTTTTGTCGTTCACATTCTGCGTCAACTTGCTCCCGTCAATACCAATACGCTCCACAAGTCCCTTGGCAAGCGTCTTTTCATCTTCCATATCAATCAATTGATACTTCAGCGATGATGAGCCTGCGTTCACGATCAATACCTTCATCCAATATCTCCTCTCGTTTATTGCCTGTTCATTATACATCAATACAGGCGTTAATGTAAGGCCTAATGCCAACAATTAACGTTTGGGCATCGATTAAGCGTTGATTTATTTCAAAAGGGTATCCTGGTGATGCTGCTTTCGCTCGTCAAATGGAGAACATCGGCCTGCATCATCCTGCCTTCTTCCGGTACATGTGATGTAAACAGGACCATTCGCGCAGCCTTTCTTACAAATGGCGCGATGCGATACACCAACTCCTGATCAACGCCTGCGAATGGTTCATCAAGCAACAGGATGTCCGGCGCATAGCCAATCGCCCTGGCAAGAGCGACCCGTCGCTGCATGCCTCCGCTGAGGCTATCCGGAAATGCACTGTAATTGTCAGCCAATTCAAGCTTGTTGAGGATATATATGGCGTCATCTATGCTCGACTTTTTCATGCCTAGCAGTACGTTTTGCAGCACCGTGCACCAAGGCAACAGACGATTTTCCTGAAACAGTATACCAACACGCTTATCAAACATCCCTTTGATTTGCCCGGAGGAAGGAATTATCAAACCTGCCATGACACGCAATAGTGTTGTCTTTCCCCTGCCTGATGCTCCCATCAGCATGTAGACCTCGTCTTCAGAGAATGTGAATGATAAATCGGACAAAACCTTAGGTTCGCCTGGATATCCTGCTGATATACGAACCAGTTCAATCATGGCGGCTCCTCCTGCCCGCTGCTTTGGCTACCGCTGTTTTCAAAAGTTTTTCAAACAGCACGCTCAGCATGATGATTGTCGCAGTCCAGGCAAACAGGCGATCGGTCAACAGGTATACCTTGGTATCCTGAAGGTGCTTACCGATGGACAGCTCCGGCTTGGCGATCACCTCCGCCGCAATACCTGCTTTCCACGCAATGCCAGTACCAGCAGCAACCGAGGAATAAAAGTACGGCAGTAGCGATGGGATATGGATGTACTTCAATTTCTTGCGCCATGTAAAATCATATGCTACAGCCATTTCCAGCAGTTCCGCGCTGGTTTGAGCCATGCCTTCCTGCATATTATACCATATGATGGGCATCACCATCAGAAACGATATAAAGAACGGTACCATATCGGTTCCCAGCCAGAGCAGCACCAGGATGATGAACGACGATACCGGCGTCGCGCGGATCATGGAACGTACAGGCGACAGCAGCAACTCAGCTGTTGCTGCTTTGAAGCATAGCACAGCCAACATGATGCCAGCTAACACAGCCGCTAAAAATCCGCCGATGATACGGACCAGAGAATGTGCAATGCTAAGCCAGAAGCCACCTTGTACTCCCAGAGAAACAAGGGCACGCAGGGTAGCCAGCGGCGACGGTAGAATCAACGGCAGGCTTACCACCATGGCAGCAACCTGCCAGATGCCAATCCATACCAACACGCTGAGCAGAGACATCGGCTTAAACACTGCTTTTTTCATGAAATTCCCTTCGGCAGCCAAAACACAGAGCCGGAACAAGTCCGGCTCTGTATGAACATAAGAGAAGCAATCAGTCCTGGATGATCTCGACGACAGCACCCGCGCCGACCGTATGCCCGCCCTCGCGGATCGCGAAGCGCAGACCCGGCTCAATGGCGATGGGGGTGATCAGCTGCACTTCCATCTGGATGTTATCGCCAGGCATGACCATCTCGACGCCTTCGGGCATTTTGATCGAACCCGTCACGTCCGTTGTGCGGAAGTAAAACTGCGGACGGTACCCGTTAAAGAACGGTGTATGACGACCACCCTCTTCCTTGGTCAGCACGTAAACTTCGCCGAAAAAGTGCGTATGGGGCTTGATCGTGCCGGGCTTCGCAAGCACTTGCCCGCGCTCAATCTCGGTGCGCTGCACACCGCGAAGAAGAACGCCGATGTTGTCGCCCGCCTGCGCCTGATCCAGCAGCTTGTGGAACATCTCAACGCCCGTTACAACGACAGAACGCGGTTTTTCCATCAAACCCACGATCTCCACCGTGTCGGATACCTTCACCAGACCGCGCTCGACACGGCCAGTTGCCACCGTGCCGCGGCCCGTGATCGAGAACACGTCCTCAACCGGCATCAGGAAGGGACGATCCACCGCACGCTCAGGTGTGGGGATATAGTTGTCCACAGCCTCCATCAGCTCGTAGATGCACGCGCAAGCAGGCGCATTCTTCGGGTCGCTCCCATCGGTCTGCATGTATTCCAGCGCCTTGAGCGCAGAACCCTTGATGATGGGGATGTCATCGCCGGGGAAGTTGTAGCTGCTCAGCAGCTCGCGCACTTCCATTTCGACAAGCTCTAAAAGCTCCTCATCGTCCATCAGGTCGGTCTTGTTCATGAACACAACGATGTATGGCACGCCCACCTGACGCGCCAGCAGAATATGTTCACGCGTCTGGGGCATAGGGCCATCCGGCGCGGACACCAGCAGGATGGCGCCGTCCATCTGTGCAGCGCCCGTGATCATATTCTTCACGTAGTCAGCGTGACCGGGGCAATCCACATGCGCGTAATGACGGTTATCGGTTTCGTATTCCACATGCGATGTATTGATCGTTATGCCGCGCGCCTTCTCTTCCGGCGCTTTGTCGATTTCGTCATACCGCATTGCCGCTGCGTGGCCGGCCTTCGCCAGCACCATGGTGATCGCTGCTGTCAGCGTTGTCTTGCCATGGTCAACGTGACCTACGGTGCCGATGTTGACGTGTGGTTTGGTGCGCTCAAATTTCTGTTTTGCCATTTGTGAATCTCCTCCCCATGTTGACGGTTTTTTTCCTGACAGACAGCCAGCAAAAGCCGGCACACATGCCTGTGTTTACTGCCCATGCGGTAAACCGCAAAGGACGAGTGGAGCGGGTGATGGGAATCGAACCCACGTGGCCAGCTTGGGAAGCTGGGGCTCTGCCATTGAGCTACACCCGCAGAGCGTTCAACGGGTATTCTAACGAATAGGTTTTCGTTTGTCAACATGGTTTTCTGTTGCTTTTGAGGCGGTTTTGAGGCCTTTTTGAACAATGATGAGAAATGATTCACCTTGCATAGTAAATTTGTTCCTATTTTGCCCAGCGCCTGCCACTAACTTTCATTGCTTTCCATATATCGTTGCACCTTTTTTTTGATGCGCTGCAATGCATTGTCGACGGCTTTGGTATGCCTTCCCAGTGCCTGGGCAATCTCTTCATAACTTTTCCCGTCCAGGAATATGGTCAACACTTGGCGCTCAAACGGCGACAGCATATCGTCCAACACGGTTTGGATTCGACTTGATTCTTCCTGGCTAATATAAAGCTCTTCCGGGCTTGTCACCTTTCCTTCAATAACATCCAACAGTGTTCGGTCGTTTTCATTGTCGTATATGGGTTTGTTCAGTGAAACATAGCTGTTCAGCGGCGTATGTTTCAGCCGTGTTGCTGATTTGATGGCTGATAAAATCTGTCGCTTGATGCATAGCTCGGAAAAAACACGAAAAGATGCCTGGCGGTCGGACCTGTAGTCTCTGATGGCCTTGAATAAGCCAATCATCCCTTCTTGTACAATGTCCTCATGATCAGCGCCGATCAAGAAATAGCTACGCGCTTTGATGCGCACCACCGATTTATGCTTTTCAAGCAGGTAATACAGCGCCTGTTTGTTGCCGTCCTGCGCGAGCGCAACGACTTCTTCATCCGATCGAGCAACAAACTCTGCCATGTCGCTGTCCGATTCGTGAAGGTATGCTCCGTCCATCTTCTCAGGTAACCTCAACACCAATCATTTTTCTTTTACTGTACACAGTGTGCATCAGGATGCCTGCTGCAACCGATGCATTCAGAGAATCCATACGCCCTGTCATGGGAATAGACACCAGCACATCGCAGTACCTCCTCGTCAGCTTGCTGATCCCTTCCCCCTCACTCCCGATCACCAGGGCACACGCTCCATCAAAACGCACCTGCCCGATATCGCCACCGGAAGTATCGGCTCCGTATATCCAAACATTTCTTTTTTTTAAGTCTTGAATGGTTTGATTGATGTTAGTTACCCGTGCAACCTTAACATGCTCCACTGCGCCTGCAGATGCTTTTACAGCGGCCGGTGTCAAACCAACAGCTCTATGCAGTTGTACGATGACACCATGCACCCCAAAACACGCAGCCGATCGAATGATGGCGCCAAGGTTCTGCGGGTCTGTCACCTTGTCCAGTATAACCAGGAAAGGCTGCTCTTCCCTCTCTTCCGCTTCTGCAAACATGTCATCAACCTGCGCATATGCATAGGCTGAAACAAACGCAATCAGCCCCTGATGGTTGGGAGCTAATCGGTCAAGCTGCACCTTGTCGACGTTCTGTATGATGATACCGGCATTTTTGGCAAGGGAAACAATTTCACGCGCGGAACCGGACAGGTCTCCATTGGCGACCAGCAGTTTCTCTATGTCGCGATTGGCTTTTATGGCTTCCCTGATGGGGTTTCTTCCGAAAAGCAAATTGGTTTGAGCTTCGGACGGAAAATAATATGCGGCTTGTTGTTCTTCGAAAGACACAACTGCAGCATTCGTTTCTTTCGTCATGACGTCCCTGTCTGGGGTGGTGCGCTTTTGAGGTTTGAAACCAGAAGCTTGCCCGCGCCTAAAGTCAGGACGCTCCCCCCGAGTACCGCGTCTGGCGGGTGCTCCCTTGCCTTCATGGCGGTTGCCTTTTCCCAGCTCCTGTTTTCTTCTGCCAGGCTTGCTTGTTCCAGGTCTTCTGTTTATGTTTTTGTTTGTATATGCCATAACTCTTCCCCTTTATAGATGGGCTGGAATGCTTATCTGATATCTATGCATTCAGGTACACTTACTCTGCAGGGATACCTGCCATGCTCAACTCGAACAGCTCTATCAGCCGTTCAAGGCTGCCTTTCAGATACAGATAACCGAACAGCGCTTCCAGGCCTGTGGCTGCACTGTATTCAGCACAGGAAGCTGACTTTGGCGCTTGATGCTTTGAATGCGCGTTTCTGCCCTTTCGAACCATATCGGCTTCTTCTTCAGTCAAGTGCGGGCGCAGTAGCTCCAATGTCCGTGATTGCGCAGCTGCATTGACAATTGATATGGCTTGATGATGCATCCGATGTAATTTTTCGCCCTTGTGTAACAGTTCCGACCTCACCAGCAGATCGTACACCGAATCTCCGATGTAGGCAAACTGCAAGGGCGTTACTTCTGTTAAACGGTCATTTTGGCTCATCGTGGTCGTTCCTGCGCAGTTCTTTTGTATACCGAAGGGTTGATACCTACAATGTTCTTAAATGTCTTGGAAAAATGGTAAGGATCGTTCATGCCAACCTCAACACCTGTCTGCTTGACCGACATGCCCTTTTTCAATAGAGATTTGGCACGTTCCATTTTACAAAACGTTTGATAACTCTGCGGCGACATGCCTACTTCGGTGGTAAAGCGCTTTCTGAATGTGTCGACCGACATTTTGCTTATGGCAGCCATGTCGCTCAGCGTCAAGCTATCGCGGTACTGATTTTTTCTCATGGTGTCGAGCACTTTGGCGATTTCACGCGACAGCACAATATCCTTTGCAACAGGTTGGCCGTTGTGAGCAGCCAGCATCGCCCACAATAGGTGCTGTAGGTGCGCTGATGCAGCTTCAGCACCGGCTGACAAACGCACAGCAGCCTGCACAATGTGTCCAGCCAGCCTGAACTGTGCCGGCAGCGTACCCTGTTTGACTGGTTGATGCGAAAAAGCGCCGAGTTTCTTCATGAATTCTTCCGCAAGCCGACCTGAAACTGTCATCCACAGCACCCTTGCGTCCTGTTCTGTCACCAACGTCAACCCTTTTGTGCCAGGCGGTACGATGCACGATTCGGTTTCGTTCACCTGTATGCAGCATGCATGGCTGATGATGGAAAAACCGCTATCCTGTGCCAATAACCAGAGCCAGTCTCCCAGGGATGCACCGGCATAGGTGCCTTTCGATAGCATGTATGTGCCGGCAGCGGATATCCATAAGCCACTTTCCCGCGTCATGTTATCCGGCTCGTGAACACCATGTATGCCCAGCACTTCTGAGGTAGAAGAATCCTTTTTCGGATCAAACAACGTTGCTGAACCCAAGCCATAACCTCCATCAAATACTGCCAATCAGTATAAGACAATATTGTAATTAATGTCAACAATCAAAACCTTTTTATACATGCAGGTAAGCCAGGTAAGCCAAGCGCTTCAGGGTATATCAGGACAGCCTCACAACCTGTTTGCGCCATGTGGCATATCCAACAACAAAACGATCCATTCGGATCGTTTTGTTGCTGCATAGTGCTCTGGCGGAGAGTCAGGGATTCGAACCCTGGTTACGCTTTCAACGTAAACACGATTTCCAATCGTGCGCCTTCGTCCACTCAGCCAACTCTCCTTACGCGCGGTCACGAGGCATAATATAGCATGAAGGAGTGCCTGCGTCAATGGAGAATTTGAAAAAGACAAAATGGCAAAAATGCCGGGATGATAGCCGCAGAAGCACCCGGTCAGCCTCTCATCACTCCATATCAGCATAGGCAGAAGCATTAGCACGTTGGATCCGATACCGAGGGCAATCGCTTTTCTTGACAGATATGCATGGATGAAGGATAATTGCTCTGGAAAGGAAGGGCTTGATGAGAACCGTATTGAAGGTTGAAAAACACAGCATCGCTGAACGCCGGGGCATTCAGCCAGGCGATATGATCCTGTCCATCAACCGGGAACAATTGAATGATGAAATTGATTATCAGGCGCTGGTATACAACAGCCGCCTGGCTATCCGCCTGAGAAAGCCGGATGGCAACATCAAAGATATCAACATTATCAAGCCGGATCATGCGCCTCTTGGCATTGCGTTCAGTGACAGCCTGATCGGCTCACCAAAAGTTTGCACCAACAACTGCATCTTCTGTTTTGTCGATCAAATGCCACCCAACATGCGAAAATCATTGTATTTAAAGGATGACGACTGGCGGTTGTCGTTGATGATGGGCAACTATATAACGCTAACCAATGTCTCCGATGAAGAGTTTGACAGAATACTCAGACGGCGGGCAAGCCCGCTGTATATATCGGTTCATGCGACCGATCCATCTGTCCGAATAGCCATGCTTCGGCACCGCCAGGCAGGCAAGTTGATGGATAGGCTGCTTTTGTTGAAGGAAGAAGGTCTTTTTTTTCATGCGCAGATTGTGCTTTGTCGTGGCATCAACGACGGAAGCGTGCTTGAACATACGCTGAACGATTTGCTGGCATTGATGCCGGCAATACAGTCCATAGCGCTTGTACCTGTTGGGCTTACAAAATATCGGAGCGGCTTGGTTCCCCTGCTTCCCTATGACCGGGATAGCGCGAAATGCGTTCTGGACATTTGCGGGCGGTATCAGCGCCTTGCCCTAACGCAATGCGGCAAACACCTGGTCCATCCTGCGGATGAATTGATATGCCTCGCAGAAGCTCCGTTACCTTCTGATGAAACATATGAAAACTATCCGCAAATTGAAAATGGCGTTGGCATGATCCGGCAGTTTGAAGATAGCTTAGCTGCATCTTGGCGCGAACAGCCTGTCGCATCGGCTATCCATACGCCAAGCACCCGATCCGTTTGTATTGCATGCGGAACGTCTATCGCTCCCTGGATGAACAAATGGATCAGGCAGTATGCACCAGATGGCTTGGTTGTTCGGGTCCAACCTGTTATCAACCATTTCTTCGGTGATACAGTCACAGTATCCGGCCTGCTGACAGGACAAGACCTGGCAGCGCAGCTTGCCAACATCAGCGAAGATATCATCCTGCTGCCGGAAACGGCGCTTAACAGTGACCAGACAGCTTTTCTGGATAACATGACGCCCGCACAACTGCAAAACTTGTTGGGCAAACAGATTATCTTTCTACCGGCAGACGGTGAAGCGCTGTTCAATGAATTATTGCGTCAAAAGGAGCGATCCCTTGCCAAAGCATAAACCTCTGGTCGCGATTGTTGGCCGGCCCAATGTGGGCAAATCAACTTTTTTCAACACCATTGTGGGCCGGCGTATTGCCATCGTCAAGGATACGCCTGGTGTTACCCGCGACAGGATATACGGCGACACCGAGTGGACCGGAAAAGAATTCACATTGATTGACACCGGCGGCATTGATACCCAAAGCGATGACATCATGTTGGGCTTGATGCGCCAGCAGGCTGAAATTGCCATTGAAACTGCCGACCTCATATGCTTTTTTACCGATGCCAGATCAGGTCTGATGCACCAGGATATGGAAATTGCCAACCTGCTTCGCCGCTCCAACAAGCCAGTCATCCTGGTGGTAAACAAAGTAGATACTGCTGAACTGGCTGACCAACTTTACGAATACTATGAGCTTGGCTTGGGCGACCCGGTTGGGATATCCAGTACCAACATGCTAGGCTTAGGTGACCTGCTGGACGAAATCGTCAAACATCTGCCGGCGAATAAAGCGGACGATCACCAGGAAGACTATGTAATCAACCTGGCTATCGTTGGTAAACCTAACGTCGGCAAAAGCAGCCTGACCAACCGGCTGCTTGGGCAAGATCGCATGATGGTCAGCGATATACCCGGCACAACGCGTGACGCAGTGGATACCATGCACGTGCGCAGTAACGGCTGCAGGTATAACATCATCGATACCGCAGGCATCCGCAGAAAACGATCCATTAAAAATGAAAGCCTTGAGCGCTACAGTGTGATCCGCAGCATCGCTGCCATACGTCGCTGTGACGTGGCGCTGCTGATGATAGACGCGCAGGATGGTGTAACCGAGCAGGACACAAAAATTGCAGGTCTTATCAAAGACGAAGGTAAAGCGGTCATCGTGCTGGTTAACAAATGGGATCTCTTGGAAAAGAACACAGGTACTTATGAACAATATCAAAAGGAAGTCATTGATAAACTTAAATTCATCAGCTATGCACCTCCTATCATGATATCAGCGCTAACCGGGCAGCGGGTCAATGCCATATGGGATATGATCGACTATGTATATGAGCAATATAGCAGACGGATCACCACAGGACTTGTAAACGAGGTGTTTGCTGAAGCGCAGGCATCGCTGCAGACGCCCATGATGGGCGGCAAGCGATTAAAAATCCTCTACGTGACACAGCAGGACACCTGTCCGCCGACGTTTGTGTTGTTTGTTAATGATGAAGATCTCCTGCATTATTCATATGAGCGTTTTCTTGAAAATCAGCTGCGCAAAGCGTTTGATCTGACGGGAACGCCCATCCGTTTTATTATCCGTCAGAGAAAAGAGGAACATACATGATATTGACCATGTTTTTAAGCGGCATTATCGGCTACTTCTTTGGGTGTTTTTCCACCGGACTTGTTCTCTCGAGGCAGAAGCAAGTAGACATCCGTTCTCTTGGCAGCAAAAGCACAGGTGCTACCAACATGACCCGTGTGTTGGGCATCAGATATGGTTTGCTGACCTTTGTGGGCGACTTTTTAAAAGCTGCGCTGGCTGTCCTTGCCGGGTGGTTGATAGCCGGCAGGTATGGCGCAATGGCAGCAGGCTTGGGCGCTGTCATCGGCCACAACTGGCCTGCTTTTGAGGAATTCAGGGGCGGAAAAGGCATTGTTTGTTCCATTGCTGTTATGCTTTGCCTGTATCCGGTTGAATCGTTCTTCGGCATCGTAACAGCGCTGCTGGTGATCGGCATCACGCGCTATGTCTCTCTTGGCAGTCTAACATTTCTGACGATAACATCCATGCTCGTTCTATGCCGGCACCCGTTC
The DNA here is from genome assembly GCA_050952845.1 of Christensenellales bacterium. Lineage (GTDB taxonomy): Bacteria > Bacillota > Clostridia > Christensenellales > Aristaeellaceae > JAGVSV01. The sequence continues at coordinate 1,365,765 of JBMNLP010000001.1, read as the reverse complement.
TGGTTTGGCGGTGCTTGGGCACTTATCCTGCTGCTGCTGGGTGTATTCAGGCATCTTTCCAACATTGATCGACTGTTAAAGGGAACGGAGAACAAGCTGGACTTATCCAAGAGCGCGGCGAAAAAACAGAACGGTTAATTTCAATCATCTAACCTTAAACAGGGGAGGTAATTATGGCTCATGTGTTGGATACGCTGAAGGAACGAGGCTTTATCGCCCAGGTTACCTACGAGGATGACCTGTACAAGCAATTGGAGCGTGAACCGACGGTGTTCTACATCGGGTTTGATCCAACGGCTTCAAGCCTGCATTTCGGTCACTTCATACCAATTCTGGCTATGGTGCACATGCAGAAAGCCGGGCATCACCCCATTGCGTTGATGGGGGGCGGCACTGCCATGATTGGCGACCCCAGTGGAAAAACCGATATGCGCAAAATGATGACGGTAGAAACCATTGAAAAGCATATTGAAGGGATCAGGGCGCAGTTCGGCAGGTTTCTTGACTTTGGCAAGGGTAAGTCCACGATGGTCAACAACGCTGATTGGCTATTGAAAGCCAACTATGTTGAGTTTATCCGAGATATCGGCATCCACTTCTCCGTTAACCGGATGCTGACAGCCGAATGCTACAAGCAGCGTCTGGAGCGCGGGCTGACCTTTCTTGAATTTAACTACATGCTGATGCAGGCTTATGATTTTCTTGAGCTCTACAAGCGTTACGGCTGCAAACTGCAGATGGGCGGCGACGACCAGTGGAGCAATATCTTAGCTGGTGCTGATCTCATCAGAAGGAAGGAGCGTGCCGATGCTTACGCCTGCACGCTAACATTGTTGTTGAACCATGAAGGCACGAAAATGGGAAAAACTGAAAAGGGCGCCCTATGGCTGGATGCGGCGCTGTGCACACCGTACGAATTTTATCAATACTGGCGGAATGTTGCCGATGTGGATGTACCAAAATGCCTGTCTATGCTGACCTTCCTGCCCATGGACGAGGTGAGACGATTGAGCCGGCTTGAGGGCAGTGCCATCAACAACGCCAAGAAAATCCTGGCGTATGAGTGTACCAAACTGGTCCATGGTGAGGAAGAGGCACTAAAGGCGCAAGTTGCCTCTGCTGCGCTATTTGACGGTGGAGAGAATGCAGCTGATGTACCAACCTACACTTTAACCAGGGCTGCGCTGCAGCTTGACAACCGGCTGACAACCATTCTGGCGGATTGCGGGCTATGCACCAGCAGGAGCGAAGCGCGCAAAATGGTCATGCAGGGCGCTATTTTGGTGGCAGACACGAAAGCAACCGATGTTGATCATCGGCTGGATGAAGATGATATCGGCACAGACGGCCTCTTGCTGCGCAAGGGCAAAAAGAATTACTGCCGGATCGCCCTTGCTGACTGATGGATATCCCCTTTCGCACCGTCAAAGCGCCTGCAAAGGAAGAGTTGATCGTTTTAAAAAGCCGTTTTATTGGCTGTGCATATCCTGCTTCCGACGAAGAGACGGCGCTTGACCTCATCAGGCAAACAAAAGAAGAGCATCCGAGTGCATCACACCATTGCTTCGCCTATGTCATTGGCCCAAACGCCGGCATTATGCGGTATCAGGACGATGGGGAACCTTCGGGTACGGCAGGGTTGCCTATCATGGAAGTGCTGCGACAGAGACAGCTGACCAATGTCTGCGTAGTGGTGGTTAGGTATTTTGGTGGCACGCTATTAGGCAAGGGCGGGCTTGTGCGCGCGTACAGCAAAGCCTGTGCCCTGGCGGTTGACAGCGCGCAGGTCGTATCCGAGGAGCCCAGCGTCCGCATGCTGGCTGAGATCGCTTACACACACTGGGACCGCGTGCAGTTCATGCTGAAGTCACAGCCCATTCTCATTGAGGACACCTCCTACGCTGAGCATGTAACGCTGCAGTTTATAGTCCGTGTGCCGCATGCTGCCTCTGTTTCAGAGGCGTTGATGCAAGCAACCGACGGAAAAAGCGAGTCGATAGAAACAGACAGGCTGTTCTATCAGTGGCCTGAAACTCAGGATATATAGGTCTTTAATGCATAGGCAACGCCATCATCGGCGTTTGATTTTGTTACTGCGTCGGCGTGCTCAAAAACATGCGAAGCAGCATTGCCCATTGCCACGGCGAAGCCCGATGCCATCAGCATGGGGATATCGTTGTCCTGGTCGCCGATAGCCATTGTTTCTTCTTTTTTTATACCTAAATATTCCGCCAATTCTTTGGCACCTGTACCTTTATCAATGCCTTCCGGCATCACTTCAATATTGGTTTCGCTTGATTGGGTTAGCGCAACACCTTGGATTGGTTCAAGCGCCTTTTTAATGTCATCAAGCGGCATTAGCCCCGGCTTTGTATAGATATAATACTTGTACATATCCTCTGCCAGCGCATTGCGGCAGGCGTCCGGTCCGTAATAATAACGCACATCAACCTCTCTAACCAGTCTATTACCGTATTTCATAATGGAGTGATGAGGGTCTGCAGGATCGCGTGCGTACACGGCTTTGTTGCCGAACATATAGTAGGGAACCTCCAAGCCTTCCAGCACATGAAACAGATCGACCGCTTTTCCCTTGGGCATGGGATGGGAGGTGATCAAACTGCCGTATGTTTTTTCTGTGATGCACCCGCCGTTGAGCGCAATAATGGGACAATCAATGCCGCCGTCTCGTATCGTGATGGCGGCATTTTCAGGAAAACGGCCGGTGCATGCTGCAAACACGATGCCGCGCTGCTGTACCGCCCGGATGGCTTCGGATGTAGCTGGTGTTACCTCACCCTCGTCGTTGAGCAGCGTGCCGTCCATATCGGCAAGAACCAGGCGGATAGGTCGTTTCTTTGTCATGTCGTCTCCTTATGAATTGATGCTAAAAATCAGGCTGAATGGTAAAGGACTGCCCATTGAGTTGAGCCAGCGTATCCGGCATTTCATTGAAGGATAGCTTGCTGGCACATAACCTTAGATGTTTGGCATGCAACGTACGGTTTGTTAGGTAATCGCCGTATAAGTCATCGCCCAGCACTGGGTGACCAATGAAAGCCATGTGCGCGCGGATCTGATGTGTTCGGCCTGTGTGTAGAATAACGGATAGGCGGGCAGTGTTCTGGTCCGAGTCTATCACCCGATATTCTGTGACAATCTGCCTGCTGCCAGGTTTAGGATGGCTGGTGACCCTGACACGGGCAAGCTTGGCGTTTTTTACCATATAGGCAGTTAACACAGCCTGCTGCGGCACAGGGCTGCCGCTGACAACACAGGTATATTCCCTGTGAACGCATCCTGCTGAAATCGCGGCGCCGGCTGCTGCCCATGCCTGTTCCGATTTAGCCAGCAGGATCAGTCCGCTGGTTTTGTTATCAAGCCGGTGGCAAAGCAGCGGGGTGTATTGTCCGGCTGCGCGCTGCTCAGCCCACGTGATAATGGAGTAAGCGCTCTGCGCATTTCGATCGCTGTTGACACCATATGGCTTATGGCATATAAGCACCTGTTGGTCTTCATATATGATAGCAATCTCTTCCTGTTGCCAAAGCGAATAAAGCACCACGCGATCGCCAGCAGCAAGCCTGATGTCCTCTGAAATCCTGGCGTTGTTGACTTTGACCTCCCTGTCGTTCAGCAAACTACGGATTACCCGTTCCGGCATAGTCGGCCAGGTGCGCTTGATAAACAAGCGGACCCTCATCCCCTCTTGGCTGGGCATAACGATGGCGGAATAACGGTTCATAACGCTCCTTAAAAGCCTCTCAACAACCAAATTGGCAAACACAGCCATTATCAACAACCAACCAGCTGCTGTCAAGCACGTCATTTTAAACAAAAAATGTTTAGGAATCTCATCAAAAACATAAATTAAACAAGTATGATATTGTATAACCACCGTATATTTCGTACAATTATAGATGCTTGCTGCTATATTGCAGACAATGAAGGAGGTATCTGTATGAAAAAACGTTTGATTTCACTGTTGTTTGCTATTGCGCTTCTGCTTGGTGCGTTAGCTCCGGCTGTAATGGCAGATGATACCATCAAAATCGGCGCCATTGGCGTGCTGTCCGGCCCTGCAGCCATGTATGGCATCGGTGTCCAGAACGGTGTCAATCTGTATGTCAAACAGTTAAACGAAGCCGGCGGCATTGACGGTAAGAAGGTTGAAGTAATTTGGGAGGATAGCGAGGGCAACCCCACTGTGGGCACACATGCATTCAACAAGCTGGTTGAGAACGAAGGCGTTGTTGCAATCTTGGGGCCCGTCATCACGCCTGTAACCAGGACGGTTGCTGAGCTGTCCAGTGAAGTAGGCGAGTACGGTATCCCCGTAATCACCCCTTCTGCCACCGCATATGACATTACCACTGACCGGCCCAATGTGTTCCGCACCTGTTTCCTTGACCCCTTCCAGGCTTATGCAACCGCCAACTACGCCAAGGATGAGGGCATTGAAAAAGTTGCTATTATCTATGACAATGGTGATGAATACTCCACAGGCTTGTACGAAGCATTCAGGGATCAGTGTGAGCAGGTTGGCATTGAAATCGTTGCCACAGAATCCGCTGCATTTGCTGACGTTGATTTCAAATCCCAGCTAGCCAACATCAAAAACGCGGAGCCCCAGGCTGTATTCCTTCCCTATTATGGCGCGCCTGCAGCCTACATTCTTTCCCAGGCCAATGAACTTGGGTTTGAAACCAGGTTTTTTGGAAACGACGGCCTTTCCAGTTTGCCTGGTACCATCTCCGATACCAAGTTGCTGACCAGCGTCACCTATTCAGACCACTTTACAACGGAAGCTGACTACGAAAAAGCAGTCGAGTTTGTCAAGGCATATGAGGATGAGTACGGAAGAAAGCCTGAAATTTCCTTCTGCGCCACCGGCTATGACGCTGCGCTCGTGCTCTGTGAAGGCATTAAAATCGCCGGCAGTACCGATTCAAAAGCCGTCATTGATGCCATCAAGGGCATTTCGGTTGAAGGCGTTTCCGGAAACATCACGTTTGATGACCATAACGACCCCATCAAAACGGCTTACTTCCTGACGTTTGATGCGGAAGGCAACTCCATATTTCTCAAGGCGCAGGAGCCTTAAGCCTAAATCTTATAATTATACACCGTGGTGCAGGGAAAGGATTTCTTTCCCTGCACTTCAATTTTGTCAATTGTTTTGCTATAATTATATTTGTGAATATTTTTCGGTGATGAAGGGGTGACCAAATGGCGTTATTCATGAACCAGATGATCAACGGGCTGCATGTCGGCAGCATCTATGCGCTGATCGCGCTTGGGTATACTATGGTGTATGGTATTGTCAAGCTGATCAACTTCGCGCACGGCGACATCATCATGATCGGCGCCTATACTGCGGTTGTCACCATCACGTTTCTGCAGCTTCCTGTTGCTGTTGCCATTATTTCGGTAATTATGGTATGCGTTTTGTCAGGCGTGCTGATTGAAAGAATCGCCTACCGGCCGCTCCGTTCATCACCCCGTATATCGTCGCTGATCACGGCGATTGGCGTCAGCATGCTGTTACAAAACACTGCGCAGTTGATATTCAGCGCAACGCCCATCCCCTCCCCGATCAGTATCAATATCAAGCCGATTAGAATCGGCGACATGCAAATCGGCTTTGTTACTTTGCTGACCATCGCCACGTCGGTTGTGCTAATGATGTTGCTGCACCTTGTTGTGCAAAGAACCAAGATCGGCAAATCCATGCGCGCTGTGTCCGAGGACATGGATGCCGCGAAACTGATGGGCATCAACGTGAATACCACCATCACCATCACCTTTGCACTGGGCTGTGCGCTGGCAGGCATCGGATCGATCCTTTTCACGATCGCTTATCCGCAGGTTTCCCCAACGTTAGGCTCGTTGCCCGGTTTAAAAGCCTTCATTGCAGCCGTGCTGGGCGGCATCGGCATCATACCCGGTGCCATGCTGGGTGGGTTCATCATGGGCATTGCTGAAAGCCTGACCAAGGCCTACATCTCCTCACGGCTTAGCGATGCGGTAGTTTACGGTATCCTGATTGCCGTGCTGCTGTTCAAACCGGCTGGGCTCCTGGGTACCGGCATCCGCGAAAAAGTGTGAGGACAGCATATGAATAAAAAAGCAAAAGGCTATATTCTGAACATCGTCTCGCTGATGCTCTTCTATCTGGTTATGTCTTCGTTGATATCGTCCGGAGTGATCAACAAATACTATTCAGGCATCATCGCCACAATCGGCATTTCGGTGATCATGGCAGTCAGCCTGAATCTGACCACCGGCCTGTTGGGTCAGTTGGCGCTGGGACACGCAGGCTTCATGTCCATCGGCGCCTATACATCAGCCATTATATCGCTGAGGCTGATGAATACTTCCATGAGTTTCGGCTTTGTACTGCCCATTGCGCTGATAGCTGCCGGTTTGGTTTCTGCGGTGTTTGGCTTTCTGATCGGTATGCCTGCGCTGCGTCTGAAAGGCGACTACTTGGCTATCATTACGCTGGGATTTGGCGAGATCATACGTGTAGTAATCGAAAACCTGAGCATCACAGGCGGCCCGCGCGGGCTGTCCAAAATTACCAAGATGTCCATTGCCTTTTCCGACAACCAGCTGCGATCAAGCGCCATACAATTTGGCATCGTTTTCTGGATTATGGTTGTCATCATTGCCAGCATCTTTACCCTGGGCAGGTCCAGGCACGGGCGCGCTATTATATCCATCCGCGAGAACGAGGTTGCTGCCGAGTCTACCGGCATTCCAACCACCTATTATAAGCTATTTGCATTTACGCTGGCAGCGTTTTTTGCCGGTATCGCCGGCGGACTGTATGCACACCAAATTGGTACGCTGGGCGCGAAGGACTTTGGCTTTAACAAATCCATCGAATACCTGATCATGGTGGTGTTGGGCGGCATGGGTTCCATTACGGGGTCTGTCGTGTCATCCGTGGTGCTGGTTACGCTGCCTGAGCTGCTGCGCGGCTTTAAGGAGTGGCGTCTGGTCATCTACTCAATGATGCTGATCATCATGATGCTGTTCAGGCCGAAAGGATTACTGGGTACAAAGGAGTTTTCTCTTGTCAACGCCTGGGATGCCGCAGCAGAATGGCTCCGTGCTGCATTTGGCTACAAAGGAAAGCAAACCAGGCTGCCTTTTGTGCCTCATTATGATGTATGGGAAAACCAACCCGTGCTGCAAACCGAAAACCTGGGGATTGCCTTTGGCGGTTTGAAAGCAGCCGAGCGCATCAACATCAAGCTGATGAACAACGAGATCGTCGGCTTAATCGGCCCCAACGGCGCCGGTAAAACAACCGTGTTCAACCTGTTGACAGGGGTCTATCAGCCCACTGAGGGCAATGTGGTATTGCTGGGCAAATCCATCATCGGCAAGCACACGCATGAAATTACGGAGAGCGGTATCTCCCGCACATTCCAGAACATCCGATTGTTCAAGTCCATGACGGTACTGGAGAACATCAAGGTCGCCTTCCACACCAGAATGCGCTATTCCCCGCTGTCTGGCATTCTTCGCGGCGCAGGCTATCAAAGCGAGGAGCGGGGCAGCGACATCCGCGCCAGGGAACTGCTTCGTGTATTCGATATGGAAGATGTGGCGAACCTGCCCGCAGACGGGCTGTCCTACGGCCAGCAGCGCAAGCTGGAAATATGCCGCGCGCTGGCATCTAACCCCAAGGTGTTGCTGTTAGACGAGCCGGCAGCCGGCATGAACCCCATCGAGACGCAGGAGCTGATGAATACCATCAAGATCATCCGCAACAGGTTCTCAGTTGCCATTCTGCTCATCGAGCATGATATGCGGTTGGTCATGGGCATCTGCGAACGCATCTATGTCCTGAACTACGGCCACATCATCGCCGAGGGAACGCCGGAGGAGATCCGCAACAACCCAGAGGTGATCGCAGCATACCTTGGCACACCGGACGCCAGGGAAACTCGGGAAGGAGCCATGCAGCATGCTGAAAGTTGAGCGACTGAATGTTTTCTACGGCGTGATACATGCGCTGCATGACGTCACATTCCATGTGGATAAAGGTGAGATTGTCACGCTGATCGGCGCGAATGGAGCAGGCAAAACATCCATTCTGCACGCAATTTCAGGGTTGATCCCCTACAGCGCAGACACAGTGGATTTCGCCCAGCAATCGATCAAAAAAACCCCGGCGCACACACTGGTAGAAAACGGGCTGGTGCATGTACCAGAAGGGCGGCGTGTGTTCGCCAGCATGTCAGTGATGGAAAACCTGGAGATGGGGGCATACACCCGCAAGGATACCCAGATTGAGAGCGATCTCGAGCTGGTCTTTAAGCATTTTCCGCGCCTGAAAGAGCGTACCCGGCAGCTGGCAGGTACGCTTTCAGGTGGTGAACAGCAAATGCTGGCCATCGGAAGAGCGCTGATGAGCAACCCCAAGCTGATCATGATGGATGAGCCTTCCATGGGCTTGTCCCCTATCCTGGTACAGGAGATATTCAGCATCATCGTGGACATCAACAAAACCGGCACCACCGTGCTGCTGGTAGAGCAAAATGCTCACATGGCGCTGTCCATCGCCAACCGGGCTTATGTGCTGGAAACAGGCGATATTGTCAAGGAAGGCAAAGCGCATGACTTGCTGGCTGACGATGAAGTCAAAAAAGCATACCTGGGTACATAACCAACGACGATACAAGTAAAGACCAGCATCAAATAATTATCTGATTATCGACTTAAGCAGCGCAGCCGGCGCACCGGTTTGCTCCCAGGGCAAGCTGAGATCAGGTCTGCCAAAGTGGCCGTAGCTGGCTGTCTGTCGGTATATGGGGCGTCTGAGGTCCAACGTTTTGATGATCTCATCCGGACTTAAGCCAAAATTGTTTCGAATGCCTGCCGAAATGCGTTTATCAGGCACAATGCCCGTGCCGAATGTGTCGACGTTGAACCCAACCGGCTGCGCAACGCCAATCGCATAGGCAAGTGCCACCTGGCACTTGGACGCCAAGCCTGCCTGCACCACGCTTCTGGCTAAGTATCTCGCCATATATGTTGCGGATCGGTCAACTTTGGTCGGATCCTTGCCGCTGAAACTCCCCCCGCCATGCGGCGCAAATCCGCCGTACGTATCCACAATAATTTTCCTACCGGTTAAGCCACTGTCACCTGCCGGCCCGCCAATGACAAACCGGCCGCTGGGGTTGATGAGGTATTTCGTATTATCGTCTATATAGCCCGCGGGCACGACCGGGTTGATCACCAGCTCCATCAGGGCGTCCCGGATGGTGCATTGGTCCACATCATCGGCATGCTGCGTGGAAATAACGATGTTGTCCAGCACGATGGGCTTGCCCTGATCATATACAAAGCTGACCTGTGTTTTGCCATCCGGACGCAGCCAGGACAGCTGGCCGTTTTTACGCACCTTTGCCAGCTGACGTGCCAGCCGGTGTGCCAGTGCGATGGGAATGGGCAGCAGCTCCGGCGTTTCATCGCAGGCATACCCAAACATCATGCCTTGATCACCAGCGCCTGTCATTGGGCTTCCCCCTTCTTGAAGGCGTGTTTCCTGCGCATTGCTGACGCCTTGGCTAATGTCAGCCGATTGCTCATGAACAGCCGTCAGCACGGCACAGGAACGGCCATCAAAGCCCATGTCCGAGTGATTATATCCCACATCCACGATGACTTCCCTGGCGATATCGGAAATCGGTACGCAGGCTTTGGTGCTGATTTCCCCCATGACCATCACCAAGCCTGTTGTTGCGCAGGTTTCGCAGGCAACACGCGCCATGGGGTCCTCTGCCAGAATGGCGTCCAATATGGCATCGGATATCTGATCACATATCTTGTCCGGGTGTCCCTCCGTAACGGACTCAGACGTATAGATTCTTCTCAATTGGCAGCCTCCTCTTCATTAAAAAACGCTTATCCCAGATAAGCGCCGAAATTGCTTTCTTATCTGCCGGTGTGTCGCCTTACCACACCGCTGGATTTAGCACCTTGCCGTCTGCCGGTTGCCGGGCTTCTCAGGGCCAGTCCCTCCGCCGCTCTCGATAAGATATTCAATTAGCAACAGCTTACACGATTGCAGTCCCGGTGTCAACTTTTTTTAAAAAATACTTGACAACCCTGAAGCCCTGTCATAGAATAAACATACACCTGTGACGAAGAGAAGTAAGCAGGATGGTGTTCAGCCAAGAGAGCTGCCGGTGCTGGGAATGCAGCCTGAAATCGCCTGACGAATGGACTTCTGAGGGCAGTTCCGAACCATCTAACGGTGTTGTAGGAGCTGACGGGAACCGTACCCGTTACCAACACGGCGCATGTGTCGGCATGTGACAACGAGTGGGCTTTACGCCAACTTGAGTGGCACCGCGGTATGAACCGCCTCAAGCATCAATGCATGGGGCGGTTTTTGTAAGGCGCTTCTCCGACAATCCATCCGAAGGGAGGCCGATCGTTGTGTGCAAGCTTTTGCAGCTTGTACGCTTCTGGCACGGAAGCGATGCGTCACACCCCAAAAATGATCAAAAAGGAGACAATCCCATGAAAAAAACAATTGCTTTGCTGTTGACCCTGGTGTTTCTGCTCTCTTTGCCATCCGTGCTGGCGGATGACAAAGTGTATTCAATTGGCATCGCCCAGTTTGGTGAGCATGCTTCGCTGGACAATTGCCGAAAAGGCTTTGTGCTGGGCATGCAGGAAAATGGATTTGAAGAAGGCGTCAACGTCCGCTATACCTACCAGAATGCCGTTGGCGACACTGGCATCGCCGCCATCATCGCCTCCTCCTTTGTGGACAATCGAATGGACTTAATTTTAGCCATCGCAACGCCTATGGCGAAGATCGCTCACACCACCGCTGATGGCGCAATACCGGTTATATACAGCGCGGTTTCAGCCCCGGTGGAAGCCGAGCTCGCTGACGAACAGGGCTTAGGCATAAACACCACCGGCACCAGCGACATACTGCCTGTCGATGAACAGCTCAAAGTCATCCGCGAAATGCTGCCGGACGCCAAAAGCATCGGCATTCTCTACACATTGAGTGAAGTCAACAGCGGTGTGCAGCTGAGGGATTATGAGAAAACTGCAGGAGCATATGGCTTTGAAATCGTCTCTCAGGGCATCACGGTCGGTGCAGATATCGCGCTGGCGGTACCTCAGCTGATCAATAAAGTGGATTGCATGACCATGCTGCTGGATAATACAGTGGTACAGTACCTGGATGTGGTGCTTGACCAAACCGATGAGATCGGCATCCCAGTGTTCGGCAGCGAAATAGAACAGGTTAGGCGCGGCTGCGTTGCCTCTGTGGGGCTGGACTATATCAAGTTAGGCAGACAAACCGGTGCGCTGGCTGCCAGGGTGCTTAAAGGCGAGGACGCTTCCACCATTCCCTTTGAAATCATCGACGGTTATGAGCTGTATATCAACTCGGCTACCTGCGAGAGACTGGGTATTGTGCTGTCGGATGAGATTCAGCAACGGGCGCACAAAGTAGAACCCTTATAATGCCGGAGGACATCCATGCAGTTTCTTGAATCCTTTGTGGTATCGCTGCCCAGCACTATCGAGCAAGGGCTGATCTATGCGGTGTTGGCGTTGGGCATCCTGATTACCTATACCATCCTGAATTTTCCCGATCTTACAGTGGATGGCAGTTTCCCCATGGGAGGCGCCATCTCCATTTCCCTGATACTGGCAGGCTGGCAGCCGTTGCCGGCGCTCGCAATCGCAGCGCTGGCCGGCGCAGCTGCCGGGCTGTGCACAGGGCTGATTCATGTAAAGTTGAAGGTACGCGATCTTTTTTCCGGGATCATCATGATGACTGCCCTGTACTCCATCAATTTTCGCATCACCAACGGCGTCGCCATGCTGCCGCTGAACCGCTCAGCTAAAACCATCTTCCGCAACAACGCAGTTGCCGATTTGCTGCCCAAAAATTTGGCGGTGTTGATCATCTCTTTTGCCATTGCGCTGATACTCAAATTGGTGCTGGACACCTTTTTGCGCACGCGGGCAGGCTATCTTCTGCGCGCAACAGGCGACAACGAAGCGCTGGTCACCGCCCTTGCACGCAACAAAGGCAACGTCAAAATATGCGGGCTGATGCTGGCTAATGCGCTGGTAGCGCTCTCCGGCGGCATCCTCAGCCAGCAGCAGCGTATGTTCGAGATCACCATGGGCACGGGCATGATGGTGCTGGGGTTAGCAAGCGTCATCATCGGCTTGAATGTGTTCCGCAGCTTCGAGAAGATAAAACAGACCACAGGCGCCATCGTGGGAGCCATTATTTACAAGATTTGCTATTCGCTGGCTATATCCGCCGGGTTGCGCCACAGCGACCTGAAGCTTGTTACTGCGTTGCTGTTCCTGGCTGTCCTGTCTACCGGCATGCTGAAAAGAAAGGAAAAGCGACATGCTTGATTTGACAGGTATAACGAAAATATACAGTCCAGGCACTGTCCGCCAGATGTGCATATTTGATAATTTCTCCATGTCTTTTAAAAAGGGGGAATTTGTCTCCATTGTGGGCAGCAATGGCTCAGGAAAAACATCGCTGCTGAACATCATCTGCGGATCCATTCCCATCGAAGATGGTACAATCACCATGGATGGCCGGGATATCACCCATGAGAAGGAGCATGTGCGCGCCAGGCATATCGGCAGAATCCATCAGAATCCAGCCATCGGCACCTGTGCCGGCATGACGATCCTTGAAAACCTGTCGCTTGCCGACAACAAGGATAAGCGCATAGGGTTGCGTTTTGGCACATGTAAAGCCCGCATCGCAGCATACCGCGACATGCTTAGACCGCTGGACATGGGATTGGAAAACATGCTGGAAGCACGCGCAGGCACGCTTTCCGGTGGACAGCGGCAGGCGTTAGCCCTGATCATGAGCATTATGACACCCATTGACTATCTGATAATTGATGAACACACAGCAGCGCTGGATCCGCATGCTGCTGAAATCATCATGGAAATGACGGAGAAAATCGTCCGTTCCAGTCACTTGACAGCCATCATGGTCACCCACAACCTCCGGTATGCGTTGACCTATGGCGACAGGTTGCTGATGATGCATCAGGGTGGCATCGTGCTGGATAAGAGGAGCGCGGAGAAAGAAGCGCTTCATCTGGACAATCTACTTGCGCTGTTCAACGAGATCAGCATTGAATGCGGTAACTGATGTGAGGGGCTAACCCATGTTGCGAATTTCCGGTATCACCATGACACCCGGACAGGATGATCATGCAGCTTTTCTATTAGCGCTCAAGCGCCTTGGGCTTCTTGAAAGCGATGTGTTGTCCTGGCGCATTGTTAAGAAAAGCCTGGATGCAAGAAAAAAAGCTGATATTTGCTTCCATTATACATTAGATATAAGTTACAAGGGGGATGAACGGGCGCTTTTGCGCCAGATAAAGCCCAAGGACACCGTTATTCGCCAAGAGCCAGCTGTTTTTATGGTACAACGGCCGCAGCGTACATGCCCGGTCATCATCGCCGGTGCCGGACCCTGTGGGTTAGCGGCGGCGCTGTATCTGGCAAAAGCTGGTCTTCAACCTACGATTCTGGAACGTGGCGAGCTGGTTGATGATCGTTTGCGCAGCATCAGCCGTTTCTTTACAGATGGTATCCTCGATCCGGAAAGCAACGTGCAGTTTGGCGAAGGTGGGGCAGGCGCCTTCTCGGACGGAAAACTCACAACCGGCATCAAGGACCCACTATGCCAGATCATTCTGGAAACGCTTCATGCCCATGGCGCACCGGATGATGTGCTATACCTTTCGCATCCTCATTTGGGTACCGACAGGCTGCCGGGCATTATTAAATCAATCAGCAGGGAGATCAAACAGGAAGGCGGCACACTTCTCCCCCGCTCCCGACTGTCCGGTTTAGTTATGCGAGATGGCAGGCTGGTTGCTGTCCGGTATGTTGCCGATGGTATGGAACAGGAAATTACAGCTTCGCGCCTCATTTTAGCGTTAGGGCACAGCGCAAGAGATACGCAGCGCATGCTGTATAGTGCCGGATTGTTGATGGCACAGAAGCCTTTTTCCATCGGCCTGCGTATTGAGCATAAGCAGCAAATGATCGATACAGCTCAATACGGTGCATTTGCTGTCAAAGGTCTACTGCCACCAGCTACATACCAGCTGAGCATGAAGGCACGCGATGGCCGCGGTGTGTATACATTCTGCATGTGTCCAGGCGGCCGGGTCATCGCCGCTGCAAGTGAGCCTGGGTGCCTGTGTACAAACGGCATGAGCACCTATGCACGAAATGGCGTTAACGCCAACGCAGCGTTATTGGTCGATGTCAGGCCGGACGATTATAACCAGGGAGGTGTACTGGACGGCTTTGCTTATCAACAGCGATATGAGCAGGAAGCCTATGTGGCAGGGGGTGGTCGCTACATCGCGCCGGCACAGCGCGTAGAAGATTTTCTGGTAAACAGGCCTTCAAAGCACCTGGGTGACATAGCGCCCAGCTATCTTCCCGGCGTCGCTCCCGGCGACCTTTCCCCTTTGCTGCCGGTATACGCTGTCAACGGCATCCGCGAAGCCATCCGCGTTTTCAATTGTAAGTTATCTGGATTTGCCAACCCGGATGCGGCGCTAATCGGCGTGGAAACCAGGTCCTCCTCTCCTGTCCGCGTGCTGCGCGATAATCAGCGCGAGGCAAACATCAAAGGCATCTATCCCGCTGGTGAAGGAGCCGGATATGCCGGCGGCATCATGAGCGCTGCGGTGGACGGCATCCGATCGGCCATAGCAGTCGTGCAGTCGCTTGACTGATACCGTTCTACCGCGCTATGCTATGAAAGCTGTTAGTGGAGGAGGTGAATCAATGCAGGATCAGCACAGAAACAACATCCCGCTGTTTCCCTGGCAGGATAACCCTGGCGATGCCAATCCGCCGCCAAACGCCCCCGCCCAGGATGGGCATAGCGGTTTTTTTCGTCCGCAGCCTGTACCCCGGCATGCGGCGCCTCCGCCTCATGCGCCCCTTCCCTCACAGCCTGTTCAATCCGATGATGACGGATTCTTTAGACCTGCCAACCCAGCCCGCGTTCAGCAACCTCCACCGACACAACCGTTAGCACCGCCCCCCTATCAGGGGGAGTTGCAAGCGCCTTTTCAACAGTTTCCACCTCATCCTGTCCCGCCGGGATCCGGCACCCCTGTTACAAGCAGCATGGCGCCGCCGCCCGGCGAGGAGCCCCCCGAACGCATCCCCTACCAGGCGCCACGCAGGCAGTACAGCGTCATGTTGTACCTGTATATCGGCCTGGGCATCCTCGTCATCATCTTAGGGGCAATGGGCATTTCACAGCTGATGAATAACCAACAGCAGAAAACAGCAATCGTTACCATCAGCAGGCAGGGCTCCACTTATGCCGGCAGGGCAATCATTGTTCGCAATGAGAGCGCTTATGCCCAGGAAAGCGTATCCATGGTAAAGTATGTTGCTGAGGAAGGGCAGACTGTATCAAGAGGCGACCCGGTATGTACGGTGTATACATCGGGCTTTAATGTCAAGGAGCTTGCCAGCCTGCAGGGATATCGCAAGCAAATTAAAGAATATCTGAAGATTCTCACCGACTCATCCGATACACCGGATACCAGGCTGCAGCGGCTGGAGACGACCATGCTGGAACGCGCCATAGAAACTCAGGCGCTGGTACGCGGTGCCAGCGGCAACATGATCAACCAGGAAGTACTGCTGAAAAACGCCATGGCTGAGCGATACAATTACCTAAAGCAAAAGTATCCCGATGATACCAAGCTAACAAGATTGTATGACAATGAGAGCAACCAACTCCAGCGTATTGAAACCTGGACAAAGCAATTTGCAGCCAGTGATAACGGGTTGGTCAGCTTTTATACCGACGGGCTGGAAAGTGCACTGAACATCAACAATTACGCATCCTATAACCCACAAGAAGTACGGAGCATGTTAGATGGCGCTGTGCCCGCCGCCTTTGAGCGCCCCAAGGGGCATATGGACATATACCGCCTTGTCCGGCAATACAATTGGGGTGTGCTGATGCTGGCAGAAAACCTCGACTGGAATCCGGTGCCCGGGGAAACCTATCAGATGCTGATTGAAAGCTTTGACAACACCATTGTGTCCGCAACAGTAGAGAGTGTAACCCGCTCAGGCGGCGACCTGTTGGTGCGATTGTCTGTCGATTCATCGGTTGATCCTGTGCTGTACGTCCGCTCCTGTCATGTGCAGCTGAACACCACCATGATCACCTACGCTGTGCCCGCCTCCGCTATTGTCAACAAGGAAGGTGTCATCGGTGTCGTGGTGCGGTTTCAGGAAGGAGATTTCATTGTTCCTGTCACAGTGATCTCACAAGACGCAACACAGGCGCATGTCGTACCGGAGAACATCGGGTATTTATACGAAGGGTTGACCGTGCTGTTGTTTTGATGCCTTGCAAAACACAGTGCTTCATCATATAATGGTTTTATTATTCTGATCGGGCGGATGCTGTCCGCCGGGTTTTATCCAAGGAGGATTTCCATGGCCATCCGTTCCATGTTAGATAGTATAAAAGAAGTCTTTGTCATTGGCAAAGACAACCGCTTTTTGCATGGTGAAAAGCGCCAGCAACCCCCACGCGGGGAATATGCCGGCGATGAAGCGGCGTATTCAGCTTATGAGCAACCGCCACAACAAGCTTATCAGCAGTCGCCTCCGCAGCTGGGGGGCTATCCGCCCTACCAACATGTATACCAGCCTGAATATGCCCAGCCATATCAGCCTGCTTCTGCACCGTATGCCCCTGTTCAGCCGCAGGCTTACGGCGCACAGCAGCCCGGTTTTGCTCAGCAGCCAAATCCTTACGCAAGGCCCGCGGAACAGCCGCTTTACCAAACCCAAATCAATCCTGAGCCCCCGTCTGCCCGGGAAACACAACGTAACCGCCGCAGCCAGCAGCATGAAAACCAATATCAACAACCTCAGCAGGAGATGCCCGAAAACGTTGTCCCTTTCCCCAATGCGCACCAGGCTGCGCCCGAAGTACGCAGCATTGATGCGTACGTTGTCAATGTGTTTGATGTCACAACATGCCGTCAGGCTATCAGTTGCCTCAGAAAAGGGCACTGCACGCTGGTCGTGATCGATCAATTGGTCGACAAGGCGATGATCCGCAGCTTTGTTGATATGCTGACGGGAGCAGCTTACGCGCTGGACAGCACCATGACAAGGCTAAGCGCGAGGATTGGCTTCTATGTTATGGCTCCACCAGGCATGATGGTGTACACTGATCCGACCACCTACAGCTTCAATGCCCCCAGAGGTAGCCAGCAACCAGTAAGCCGGGTAGCATCTCCCTTCCCACAACAAGCCACCTATCAAGATGGACGGCAATATGAAACCAGTCAATACAATCCATTTACACCCCCGCAGGTGAGCAACGCGTCACCCCAGCAACCATATGCCCCACGTAGACAGGCTGATGATGCCAGGCAGGGCAGACGCTACCCGGATGATGATGATACCGCGTTGCGGTATGCCGCGCAGTAACCGGACTGCGCCGATGAACGGAGGAAAACAACATGGCTATCACGGTAACGATGATTGAAGAGAAAGAATTCAAGACCAAGGTACGCGGCTACGACCCGATCGAGGTCGACGAATTTCTTGATGATATCTGCGATGAAATGATCGACATGCAAAACGTTATCAACGCCTTGAGAGAACAGCTCAATCAACAGCAATCGGCAGCACCATCCTTTGCTCCTTTGCCCGTGCAGCCGATCACACCGCCCCAGCCTGTACCGCCTCCTGTTGTGCGCGAGGAGCCTGAAATCCCCACAGACATTGAAGCTGCACAACAGCTGTTGGCTAAAACGCAGCGTATCTGCGATGAAACCATTCAAGAAGCGAAAAAACGGGCTGATGCAATTGTTAAGGATGCCGAAAGCAGCGTGCCCGATCCCCTTCTCACCGACTTGGAAGCTGAACGCAATCGCTTGCGCGAAGAAATAGAAGCTCTTAAAGATGAGGCTGCTGCGTTTCGTAAGCGATTTCAATCCATGCTGCAGGATCAGCAAGAAATACTTGAAACAGAAACGGAGCTGTTCTGATGCTATACGGATCACTGGAAGCAGGCGGAACCAAAATGGTCATGGGCATCGTGGACGATACTATGCAGGTATTGCGCAGAACAAGTTGTCCCACCAGGCTGCCTTCTGAAACAATGCAGGACGTGATCGGTTTTTTTCAGGACGAACCCATCTCTGCGCTGGGTATCGCCTCCTTTGGTCCGGTCAATTTGGATACTACAACGGACACATATGGCTCTATTACCAACACGCCCAAGTTAGCTTGGCGTGATTTCCCCATGATGAAAACACTTCGCGATGCCTTGGGGGTTCCCTGTGCAATCGATACAGACGTCAATGCATCTGCGCTGGCAGAAGCCACCCTTGGTGCTGCGCAGGGCTTGAAAAACTGCGTTTATTTTACCGTAGGAACCGGCATAGGCGCCGGCGTTCTATCCGAAGGGTACCTGGTTCACGGCATGCTGCACCCGGAATGGGGGCATGTGATGTTGTCCCGATACGAGTCCGATCCACTGACCCGCGGCGTTTGCCCTTATCATACGCACTGCGCTGAGGGGTTTGCTTCAGGTCCCAGCATGCAGACGCGGTGGGGTATGCCAGCTGCCGAACTGCCAGATGATCATCGTGCGTGGGATATTGAGGCGTACTACCTGGCACAGCTTTGTCTGACAGCTGTCATGACGGTGTCACCAGAAAGAATACTTTTGGGGGGCGGCGTGATGCATAGGGAGACGTTATTTCCACTGATACACAAACACCTGAACGACATGATTGGCGGCTATCTGGTACACGAACGCCTCGACAGAATGGATGAATATGTTTGTCCGCCAAAGCTATATCCCGACAGCGGGCTTATGGGGGGCGCATTGCTTGCCAGGCAGCTGCTGGCGAAAAGCTAACCACTCGTATACGTATAGATATGCAAAGTGATTTTGCTGTTTCTACAGAAAAGATTCTTCTTATTTACCGAACTAAAAAGCATTTGACTCGACTCTATTATATGGATATAATTACATAGGCGGTTATTTTTAGCCGATTTTGTCTGAAACGGGGGAGCTTAGGTGACGATTCTGCTGATTTTTATTTTATGGGTGATCTTCAACGGACGACTGACCACAGAGATCACCATATTTGGTTTGCTCTTATCGTTTGCGCTTGCGTATTTTGTCAGGCGGTTTGTTAGTCCTGAGCTGACGCCAAAAAAACAATGGGAAGCCGTCCGTAAGATTCCTTCCTTTTTGCGCTATGTCTGGCTGCTGGTTGTGGAAATCGTGTTGGCCAATCTGGCGGTTTTGAAATTGATTCTTGTGGATAAATATGTCATTGAACCAAAGCTTGCAACGTTCCATACTCAGCTGAAAACGCGGGCAGCACGCGTCATTTTGGCAGACTGCATCACGCTGACGCCCGGCACCATCACTGTCAGCCTGGAAGAAGATGAATACCTCATCCATTGCCTGGATGCCAGCTTTGAAGATGGGGTGCACAATAGCGAATTCGAGAAACGGTTGCTTCGTCTTGAAGGTTCCGTGCAAGAGGAGGTGGCGCCTTGAATATACAGGATGCTTATGCCGCACTTTACACCGGTGCGCTGTTTATCATCAGCCTGCTGCTCGTATTGACTTTTTTTCGCGCGCTGAAGGGTCCACGCATCGCTGACCGCATTCTGTCCCTCAACATGATCGGTACGCAGGTGATCACCATGATTTGCCTTCTGGCTCTGCTGCTCCACGATGGATATCTGACGGACATCGCGCTAATATACGCGATGATCAGCTTTCTATCGGTCATTGTGCTGTGCAAGGTGTATCTTGGTGTTTATCTTGAGCGAAAAAGCAGAAAGGCAGAAAAACATGAGTGATATCGTTGCCTGGACGCGCTTCATATTGACAGCCGCCAGCTTGATCAGCGGCGTGTTTATTTTGGCATCCGCTGTCAGGGGGGTTTACAAGTTTGATTATGTCATGAATCGCATGCATGCCGCTGCCATGGGGGACACGCTGGGGCTGATGTTTTCATTGATAGGCTTAGCCATCAGCGCACCGGATGGCTGGGTGGTTGCTAAACTGGTGTTGATCGTTGCGTTTCTTTGGGTAGCCAGCCCCGTGAGCAGCCACCTGATTGCGCGCCTGGAAGTGACCATTAACCCAGGGTGGGCATTTGATATGGACACAGAAAAGGATAGCATGGAGGAAGATATCAATGACAGCCATTAAACTGATTTTACTCTTCATGCTGATTGTTTGTTCCATCGCCGTTTCTCTCACAAAAAACCTTTTGAGTGCCATCATCATCTATATGGCATACAGCTTGCTGATGAGCATCATTTGGATCATGTTGAAATCGCCCGACCTGGCGATTACAGAGGCTGCGGTCGGCGCCGGGATCACCACGGTTTTGTTTTTTATAACACTTAAGAAGCTGCATGCTATCAGAGGAGAGGAAGATAAAGATGAGCAGACTTCGAAGTGATTGGGATAAAACCTGGCAAGGCCGTTTCGTCCGCTGGTTTCGTTATGGAACGAAATCTTTGGATGACCGGATGATTGAAGCCCTCAAGCAGGACGCTGATACCAGCATTGAGGAGTCCGAGATCAAGGTTCATATTCAAAGGGCGGCATTACAAGCCGACCGGTATGCCCATGAGATCAGCACAGAAGGCGATCGCTATAGCTTGACAACAGGCTGGCTTAGTACCCGGGGTGCTAAAATAGCCAATAGGCTGTATGCCCTGCTGTCGGTGTCTATTTGCCTGGTTGTCATTTTTTTCCTATTGCTGACGGTAGTGGCCATGCCAATGCATGGCGACCCGCTTGCGCCAGCCAACAACGAAGTCATCGCGCGCTATATTGAAAAGGGCATGGATGAAACAGGCGCTGTCAACATCGTCGCAGGTATGATCCTGGATTACCGTGCTTTTGACACGCTGGGCGAATCAACAGTGCTGTTTGTTGCAGTCAGTGCGGTGTTGATATTGCTCCGGATCGACAGAGGCCCTGACGGCGAGCCTACCTATGAGTTGATCGCAGCTGATGCCGATGACCGCCATTATGAGCCTAAGAACGATCGCATCCTGCAGGGCAGCGCGTTGGTACTGACGCCCATTGTGCTGCTTTTCGGCATATACATCGTGCTCAACGGACACCTATCGCCTGGTGGAGGTTTTTCGGGTGGCTCAATACTAGGGGCTGGGCTGATACTGTACCTGAATGCTTTTGGTTTTCAGAAGAGCGGCCGTTTCTTCACATACAGGACATTTCAATATGTCAGCTTGTTTTCTCTTTCCTTCTATGCCATCTCCAAGGCTTATTCATTTTACTGCGGAGCCAATGGTATCCCCAGTGGTATCCCCCTTGGTACACCTGGCGACATTCTGTCTTCGGGACTGATTCTGCCATTGAACATCTGCGTTGGCATGGTGGTTACTTGTACGATGTATATGCTGTATGCGCTATTTAGAAAAGGAGGCTTATGATGCAATTCTGCAGCGTCCTGGGAGGTTGCCATGGTTGATAAACTATTTTCCAACATAGAGCAGACGATTGCTGTCATTTTATTCGGCATCGGCTTGACCACACTGCTGATGCAGCGCAACCTGATAAAAAAAATTATCGGTTTAAACATCATGGACACGTCTGTCTATCTGTTCTTGGCTGCCATTGGCTTTATTGAGGGACGTGAAGCGCCTATCGTCGTGGATGGCATCACCAAGGTTGAGCATTATATCAATCCGATCCCAAACGGCTTGGTACTGACAGGCATTGTCGTTTCCGTCAGCTTCACAGCAATTATGCTGGCGCTGACCATTCGGCTGCACCGAAGGTATGGCACGTTGGATATTGACCAAATCATGTGGCTGGCACAGAAGGAGGCAAAATAGGTGGCTTTTGTGCAAAACTTCCCATCTTTTAGTATTTTGCTTTGTATGGCCGGCGGGATTTTCACTTCGGTGATGCGGCCGAAAGCTGCAAGGTATTTCACCATCATGATTTCAGCAGCAGTTACGGCTATGAGCATCGCCTTGTTTGTGTTCATGTTAGAGCATAAAGAATCCTATGCATATATGATGGGACAGTTTCCTGCCCCATTTGGCAACGAATTGCATATCGGCAGGATGGAGACGCTGTTGGCTGCGGTGCTGTCGGCTATCATGCTGCTGACCCAACTCTCAGGCTTTTTTATGCTGGATGACCATGTGTCTATTCAAAAGCAAAATCTCTATTTTATTATGATGGATTTGGCACTGGCAGCGCTGCTGGTCATGCTGTATACAAATGACATATTCACTGCCTACGTTTTCATCGAAATCAACACCATCGCGGCCTGTGCGCTGATCATGGTACGGCAAAACGGTCACACCCTGGTAGCCACCATGCGCTACATGATCATGAACCTATTGGCTAGCGCTATGGTGTTGTTGGGGATTGCCATGCTCTATGGCATCACAGGCCATCTGTTGATACCGGGGCTATATCAAAACGTCCAGGCGCTGTTTGAAACCGGAGAATATGCGATACCGTTAACAGCAGTCATCATCCTGCTGACAGTCGGCTTATGCACCAAGTGTGCGCTGTTCCCCTTTCACGTTTGGGCGCCAGGTGCCTATAGCTATGCACCACCGGTATCATCCGCACTGTTGTCCGGGTTGGTATCAAAAGGTTATATCTTTCTGCTGGTCAAGATATATTACCGTGTTTTCGGGATGAATGTTGTTCACCATTCACAGGTGCTGACGCTGCTGTTTATATTTGGAATCCTGGGCATTATCATCGGTTCCATCACAGCCATCAAACAGCATGATATACGCTGGATGATCGCCTATTCGTCTGTTTCGCAGATTGGTTACATTGCGTTGGGCATTGGTGTGGGCACGGATGCAGCCGTCTCAGCATCTGTCTATCACATGCTGTCGCATGCTGCCGGAAAAACCCTTTTATTTATATCGGCTGCTGGGCTAACCGCTGTTTCGGCGGACAGCAAACGGTTTCGCTACCTGCACGGATCAGGATACCGCAGCATCCCGTCGGGTATCGCATTTACCATTGGCGCTTTCAGCATGGTCGGCATTCCGTTCACAGCTGGGTTTATCAGCAAACTGAGGCTGTCGTTGGCCGGCATGGAAGCAGGTGGTTTTTACCGACCTGCTGTCGTCCTGACGCTTGCAGCCAGCACTCTGCTAAGTGCTGTCTACTTTCTGCATACCGTGATCTCCATATATCGCAGGCAATCCCCGGAGGCTATAGCGATAATCGCAGAAGAAGGCACCAAAGTCCGAACAATGACGAGAGGCGCAGGTGTGGCTCTTATCCTGTTGTCCCTGATCACGGTGGCGCTTGGTATTTTTTCATCCCCGGTGTTGCGGATCTTTCAACAAGAGCTGCATATGTTCTATTAAGGAGGACGTCAAAATTGGAAGGTTTATTGCTTCTGACAGCTGTGTTGCTACCTGCCGTGGCAGGGCTAATGGTCGCTTTTTGGCCATGGCTTAACGAGGACAGAGAAAATCGGTGTACGCTTACGGGGGCTGTACTGGCGGTTCAGCTGTTGCTGATTGTACTGATTGCTCTGGAAGGCGAGAAAACAGTTGTGTTGCTATCGCTGGGCGAGAATATCCCCATCGCGCTGCGGTCAGACCGCATGGGTATTGTTTTCTCCATCATCATGTCAGCGATGTGGCTGGTCAGCGGTATCTTCTCCTTCGATTATATGTCGCATGAGAAAAACGAAAAGCAGTATTACTCTTTTTATCTCCTATCGCTATCAGTCCTAACTGCGCTTTGTTTTTCAGCGACATTGGTAACGATGTATCTGTTCTTTGAACTGATGACACTGCTGACCCTGGCGCTCGTGCTGCATTCACGTACAGAGGCGTCCATCGCTGCTGCTATCAAATACCTGATCTATTCTATCGCTGGTGCTACCATGGGGCTACTCGGTATCTTCTTCCTGATCCCCAATACCACATCGCAGTATTTTGTACTGGGTGGGTCGCTGAATACAGCAGCGCTAACCGTATCGCCCGGGATGATGCTGGGGATTCTACTGATCACCATCGTTGGCTTTTGTACCAAGGCAGGTATGTTCCCGCTGCATGGCTGGCTGCCAACTGCGCATCCGGTTGCGCCCTCTCCTGCCAGTGCTGTGTTATCAGGCATCATTACCAAGGCAGGCGTGCTCTGTGTTATCCGCGTGATCTATTATGCAGTAGGTGCCGATTTTCTCCATGGCACCTGGGTACAGAGCGTCCTGCTATCCTGCGCAGTGATCACGGTATTCATGGGCTCGATGTTGGCTTTGAAAGAAAAGCTTTTCAAGAAGCGGCTGGCCTATTCCAGCGTTTCACAAGTATCATACGTTCTTTGCGGCGTTTTTCTGATGAACCAAACTGCGATAGCCGGGAGCCTGCTGCACGTCATATTCCATGCCCTGATCAAGGACGGGCTTTTTCTCTGCGCTGGCGCCATCATATTAAAAACCGGACTGATCTATGTGGACGAATACAAAGGCTTGGGTAAAAAAATGCCGGTGGTCTTCTTCTGCTTCACGCTGCTGTCCCTCGGGTTGATTGGCATACCACCAACAGGCGGTTTTATCAGCAAACTGTATATCGCTGAGGGAGCTATCAATGCAGGCACTGGCTTGCCAGAAATATTTACATGGCTGGTACCGGCTGTGCTGTTGGTGTCAGCGCTGCTGACGGCTGGTTATCTTCTGCCTATCAGTATCAATGCCTATTTTTCGACACCCGATGCCGCCGTTCAAGAAAGGCTGCCGGATAACATTGATACAAGCCCCATCATGGCCTGGCCCATCATCGCATTAACTGCGGCTGTGGCGTTGCTGGGGACTTTTCCGAAGCCGCTGATTAATGCTTTTGAAGCAGTTGCTTCGCTGTTGATCGTATGATTAGATGGGTTTTTTGTCATAAAAGGAGTTGCGCATGTTAACCGCCGCTGTTTTCTTCCCTATGATCGCGGGAGCACTGATACCGTTGTTTCGGTTTAGGAGAAGCAGCACCCGCGGCGTGTACACCATGGCTGTGGCATCACTGACAACGCTTTTGGTACTGTTCAGTATCTTCCAGCCCGATAGTCCGCGTGAAACGCTATTCTACCTCGCCGACCATCTGCCAATTGCTTTTTCATTAGACAGCGCAGGCAAGGTTTTTGCTTGTATCGTTGCAGTGCTTTGGCCGCTAACAACGTTGTATGCGTTGGAATATATGAACGATGACACCCGGCAGGATTCGTTTTTCTCCTTTTTCACCATGTGTTTTGGCATCACGCTGGGCATTGCCGCGGCTTCTGATTTGCTGACGCTGTACATTTTTTATGAGTTGCTGACGCTGGGCACCTTGCCGCTTGTGACGCATGGTGGCAGCTCTCAGTCCATCAGTGCTGGCCTTAAATACCTGTACTACTCCATAGGCGGTGCTGCGTTTGCATTCATTGGCTTGGTATTTATCATCTTTTACGGAGGTACATCCAGGTTTGCATACGGCGGTTTGATGATGCTCGGCGCCGGTGCCGGACAAACTAGCCTGCAGTTAGGATATCTGCTGTGTTTCCTTGGTTTCGGCGTCAAGGCAGCTGTCTTTCCCATGCATGCCTGGTTGCCTGCCGCCTCGGTTGCCCCCACGCCTGTGACGGCTCTGCTGCACGCAGTTGCCGTTGTCAAGGCCGGTGTTTTCGCCATCATTCGCATCACCTGGTACAGCTTTGGCCCCGACCTGATCCGTGGAACCTATGCACAGCATATTCCATTGATCCTCGTTATATTGACCATTGTTTTCGGCTGCAGCATGGCGCTGAAGGAGCAGCATATCAAGCGCAGGCTGGCTTATTCGACGGTTAGCAATCTATCATATGTGCTGTTTGGTGTGCTGCTGCTAACGCCGGAAGGACTGCACGGAGGTTTGCAACACCTTGTGTTTCATGCATTGATGAAAATCACGCTGTTTTTAGCTGCGGGCATCTACCTGAAGCGCGAGAAATTGTATATACAGGACCTCCGAGGCATTCACAGAACACTACCGCTGACAACCGGTGTATTTACAATTGGTGCGATAGCCATGACGGGTATACCGCCGCTGATCGGCTTTGTCAGCAAGTTTGCACTGGCTAGCGCCGCAGCACAGCTGGGAGGCATGCTGCCGGTTGCTGGTATCATTGCTCTTCTGATCAGCGCCGTTTTAACAGCCATCTACCTGATAACCCCATCTGTAACTGCCTATACCGTCAAACCACCGGCTCCAGCTGATCAACAGAAAAACGATCCTGACTGGAAAGCTGGCGCTGTGTTGGCGCTGCTGGGCATCGTCATGATCGTTATCAGCCTCTGGCCCTCCCCCCTGCTTGATTACTTGCATCGTACCGCTTCCGGGCTGATATAGGAGGGATGAACATGCACGCTATGTATACCTGCCTCCTTGTATTTCTTCCCATGGTAGCCGGAGTTCCAGTATATTTCCTGGCTGGCAAAAAGCTAAAGGCTGCCCATGGCTTGTCCGTTGCGGTGATGATGATCTGCTCGACTGTTGCGGCTGGTTTCTTTGTACAATCGATATCTGGCGAGATAACATCTGCCCGCCTTGATCAGGTTGTTGGGCTGGGGCTCAGCTTCCGAGCAGACGGCTTTCGTTCGCTATACGCACTTGTCATTAACTTTATGTGGCTGATGTCATCATTGATGACGCCCGAATATATGGCATCAGGGCATAAGCAGGACAGGTACCTGCTGTTCACGCTGCTTACCCTGGGTGCCACGGCAGGCGTGTTTCTGTCCGATGACCTAATCACTGCCTTTGTCTTTTTCGAAATGCTGTCCTTTACCAGCTATGCCTGGGTAGCACATGAAGAAACACCCGGCGCCATGCGAGCAGCAGCGACATATCTCGCCATCGCCATATTCGGCGGAATGGCGATGTTAATGGGTATCATGATGTTGCTTCCACTTACAGGTACGCTGCAGTTTGACAGGCTGCCGCCCGTGCTGTCGGCATTACCTGACAAAAGCAAGCTGTTTGTACCGTCACTTCTGCTGCTGACGGGATTTGGTGCCAAAGCCGGCATGTTCCCGCTACACGTCTGGCTGCCCAAAGCGCATCCCGTTGCGCCTGCTCCAGCCAGTGCCCTGCTCTCAGGTGCATTGACCAAGGTAGGCATTTTCGGCATCCTGGTGGTTACCTTGCGGATCATGATGCATAGTGCCGCATGGCACAACCTGGTGCTCGTACTTGGACTAATCACGATGTTCGTTGGTGCGCTGCTGGCGATGTTGTCTATCGATTTGAAGCGGACGCTGGCCTGCTCGTCCATGAGCCAAATCGGGTTTATTCTTGTTGGCATCAGCATGATGGGCTTGCTGGGTGAGTACAATGCACTGGCTGCTCAGGGCACTGTGCTGCACATGTTCAACCACAGCTTGATAAAATTGGTACTTTTTATGGTAGCCGGTGTCGTCTATATGAACCTGCACCAGCTGAATTTGAACGACATCAGAGGGTTTGGACGTGGCAAGCCCTTGCTCCATCTAACCTTTTTGATTGGTGCTTCCAGTATCGGCGGCATTCCCCTGTTCTCCGGTTATATCAGCAAAACACTACTGCATGAAAGCATAATCGAGTATGTTAATCATCTGCGACACGTTGGTGAAAGCACACTATGGTATGGTGTGGCTGAGCTGCTGTTTGTGATAACAGGCGGCATGACGCTGGCATACATGCTGAAACTGTATGTGACCATATTCTGGATAAAGCCACCTGCCGTGCACGAAGATCAAACCAAGCACAAAACAATGGGCATGCTGACAGTTGTTGCCCTTGTTCTATCTAGTGCCGTGCTCCTGGTACTTGGCTTGTTACCTAATCTGCTGATGACGCCTGTCGCCAACCTTGCATTGCCATTCCTGAATGCGCATCAGCCAGACCATGCAGTAGCTTACTTTTCAATTGCTAACCTTTTGGGTGCTGGAAAATCGATTCTTGTCGGCGTGCTACTGTATATGTTTGTGATCCGTCGCTTTCTGATGACCAAACAAGCTGACGGCAACATGCATCATGTAGATATCAAACCTGACTGGCTTGACCTCGAGGATCTTGTTTATAGACCGGGTCTTAGGTTAATTGTCGGGGTGGGTACAGCGGTATCTTCAGGTTTGGATGTCCTCCCAAATCGGCTTTATACTATGATAACCACGTCCGGCCATGCGGTTGCCTGGTTTATAGATCAGGTGGTTGACTGGGGACTGGCTGCGCTGTTGGCTGTGGGCACTTTTTTAAGCAGGTTGGCAGATTCGCTGCTGGAAAGCGTAGTTGTGCTGCTCGGTATGACGCTGTTCAAACCGCCCAGGGTACGCGAACCGGTGCCGGTGGGTAACCGTTTCACTTATACCCTTGGCAAAGGCGCCAATGCCCTGACGAGGTTTCTTAACGGAACCATCCGAAAGACCAAACCGATGGCTGAGCGGTTTACCTATGTGTTTGCCAGCATGTGGGAAGAAATCGGTGACATATTCCGCAAGATAACGACCAGCCTGTCCTTCAGCCTGATGATGTTTGCCGTGGGCTTGCTGATCGTGCTGACTTTTCTGATGACAAGATAGCATTCATATCTTTCTTAACACTTTGAAAGGACGTAAACCATGATCACAATCGGTATTGGCGCCAACTGGGATCCGGTCAGGAAACGTATCAACATGCCTAATGACTATATTACAGCTGTCATTCGAGCGGGTGCATTGCCTGTGCTGCTGCCACTGACGGACAATCAACCAGTCTGGGACGCCATGGTGGACAGCTTTGACGCTATGATCCTTCCCGGAGGCGAGGATATTGAGCCTTCATTGTATGGTGAGGAAACGTTGCCCAACTGTGGTGAGATCATACCTGAGCGCGACAGGCAGGAGCTGTACACATTCAGCCGCCTGCTGGCAAGCGGAAAACCATTTCTTGCCATTTGCAGAGGGATCCAGCTGGTCAACGTATTTGCCGGCGGCACACTGTATCAAGATATCGCCTCGCAGATGGACACAGAAATCAACCACGCGCAGTTTGACATCGTCAGCGAACATATCCACACCGTCCAGCTGACGGAAGGCTCCCTTATCCGGTCTGTGACAGGCGAAGCGTCCTTGGGCGTGAACAGCCGCCATCATCAGGCGGTCAAAGCCCTGGGCAATGGGCTGAAAGCGACCGCGATATCGCCGGACGGGTTGATTGAAGCAGTAGAGTATGCCGATGGGCATCCGGGCATTGCCGTGCAATGGCATCCGGAAAACCTGGCTGAAAAATCAGCCGGCGCACAGGCTTTGTTTGACTGGCTTGTAAAAACCGCGGCATCCGCCCGATAAAACGCAGCATCCCAGGCGCCAATCTGCCCGGGATGCTGCGTTGTCTGTGCTTGTACTACTTCAACGCGTATTCTATGATAACTGATGCCGTGACCGACACATCGCCGGTGACGATGGCTGCGCCCTGCTCGCTGCTGGCCATCATGTCCATGGCATTCCTGGCGCCGAAGCTGCCGTCGTACAGCGCTTCATTTGTCACGGTGATGACATCCCCAAGTTCCTTGCCGACAGCGTCAGCCAGCACCTTAGCTTTGATCTGCGCATCCTCTACAGCGCGCTTTAGTGCGATATGGTATGCTTCTGTACTTTTGCTGCTGGAAAACACTAGGCCGTATATGCTGTTGGCGCCGGCAGCAAGCGCGCTGTCGATAGCTGGAATCAGCTTGTTCAGGTCCTTGACAGTGACGTACAGCAGATTGGAGACCGCATACATGTTTTCAGCCTGATCAGCTGTGCTGTCGCCAAAAACCTGATCCATCCGCATCGATACATCGTAGTAGCTGGTGACGATATCCTCTTTTGCAATGCCTTCCTTTTCCAGCGCTGCGATCACTTTCTGCATGGTCGCATTGTTCTCGCTCTGCGCCTTGCCTACGGTGTCGGATTGGGTATTGGCGCCTATCTGGATCGTAGCAGTATCTGCCATCAGCGAAACCGTCGCCGTGCCTGTGACTTTGATAACCCGGTTTGCATCCTGTGCAAACACCGGAAGGACGGGCGCTATTAACAACAGCGCCAATACAATGGATACGATTTTCTTCATTTTTGTTTCCTCCTGACTAATTTCACTATGATCGCAACGATGGTCGCGAGGACAGCAAGCAAAGCGATATAGGGCAGCACAATCGCCAACAGCACGACCATGTCCTCCAGGAACATCGCCATACCGGCAAATGCGTCCCGGACAGCGTCCGTGATCCTCTCCCATAAGCTGCGCTGCCGGCTGCCTTCCGATGGCGTCATGCTCTCTTCCGCCAGATCGATGGTGACAGCCGAATAATTGATTCTGCTGTCGTATCCCTGCAAGGCACCGGTCAGCAAATCGACTTCATATTGGGTGTTGGCGATTTCGGTTTCGATGGCCAGCAGGTCTTCCACAGCATCGGCTTGCGCAAGCAGCGCCTGCAAGCGCTCCATTTTGTTGCGCTGGGTCTGCAGCCTGGCTTCAGTATCTGTATACTGTTCGCTGACATCCTCCCCTGATTCGCTGATGGACGTCATGTAGCCTATGCCTTTGGCAGAGGCGAGAAAGCTGTCCAGGTTTTCGGATGGAATACGCGCTGTTATGGAAGCATACCGCCTTGATCGCGCATCCGCCGATAGATCGGAGCTTTCCACATAGCCGTTCTTTTCCCTGATTACGGTTTTGATTCTGTCCAGATCGTCTGCAAACTGGCGGGATGACAGGGAAAGGTAAACGCTTCTGATGATCCTGCTGCCCGGGGTTGCCTTACCACCTGATAGCCCGCTATCAGCCTCGCTCTCCATTTCTACCGGGCTTTCTTCCGGGATGCCTGCCGGTGCCAGCTGCTCGCCGCCGCCTCTCATCGCCTGATCTGCTGCAGGCGCCGGCAGGAACTTGCTTTCCAACTCAGGCACTCTGCCGAATGATTGTGTTTCTACATACCGCGCGGTGTCCGCCGCGGATTTGCTCCGTCGATCGTTACCGACAACCAGGGTGCCGCCGACCAGCAGCACAAAAACAGCGGCGGCTGACAGCCATTTCTGCCAACGGGGAATGGGTTTTCTTGGATGATACAATGGCGATTCCTCCTCACGAACCATTTTCCGCCATGCCTGGGAAAACGCAGCCGGCGCCTCAGCATTCGCATCCAAGCTGCGGCAGTCATCCCGGATAGCCAGCAGCAGGGCGCAGTCCTTGCAAGCAGCCGCATGGTCCTTAGCTGCCGCCTGCAGCTCGTTTTCCTGGCGCGCGTCGAGAAGGGCGCGGAACTCATCACAGTTCATCGGCTTCCCTCCTCTCGTTATTTGGTCGTGTGGATGCGGGAATTTGTTCCGTCATATGCAGTAAAATGTTTCGCAGGTTGTTTCTTGCCCGGTTCAAGCGGCTTTTCAGCGTTCCAACCGGGCAGCGAAGAACCTGCGCCGCCTCACTATAATCCAAGCCTTGTATGTCCACAAATATAACAGCACGCCGTTGTTCATCCGGTAGTTGCTTCAGCGCGCTGACCAGCAGCCGCTTGCGTTCGTTCTCCTCAAGCTGTTGATAGGGAGTTGGCGTGTCACTTGCTGCGTCCCAGCCTGCTTCCACCATGGCTTCATACGATACCGCGACTTTTTTCTTCCGGATAAAATCGGTGCAGGCACGGTTGGCAATGGTGTACAGCCACGTGGATACGGCAGCATCGCCGCGGAAAGTTGAAAACGCACGAAAAGCGCGCAGCATGGCATCCTGCGCACAGTCCTGTGCGTCCTGAGGGTTGCCCAATACCCTCAGACAAATAAAGTATACCTGCCTCTCATATGGCGCAACCACGCGCTCAAACGCATCGGCTGATCGATCCTTGTCTTTCACGTTGCCTTACCGTCCATTGCATTCTTCACCCAGCTATACAACGGCTGATAAAGCCAAATCACTGCAAGAGGACAATTCATCCCTTGAACAACGCAAGGAATCTTGTCCAGATGGTTTCCTGCTGCTGCTCATCTGGCATGGCAGCTGCCGGTTCTTCGTCAGCCTTTGGTGCAATTCCTCAGTGATCATCACATACTGCACAGACCGTATGCTCTCGTTGCGCTCGTCAGTAAACGATCGGATCGGAGTGTTCTGTATCCCTTTGATGAAGTTGTCCAGCATGTTGCCGGCTGTTGCAGCAAATGCCGTTCCTTCCAGCTGCTTCAGGGCCGCCTGCTTATACATATCAGCATCCATGGCCATGCGGACACCGGCAAACTGCATGCCAGGCATGAAAAAGTCGGTAACCTTCGCTTTGATTACATACGACGCACCAGCGCCGGGCAGCAGCACATAGGCAAGCGTTTGATTGCCACCAGCCCAGGCGATTGTTGCTTTTTCCGCCTCGATAGCCCGGGTGTTTGCACTGTTAAAGGATACCGTAATCTGCAGCGCACTGGTTGCCGCCAGGTCAGCCATGGATTCATTAACTTTGATATTGAGCAAAACCTCCAGTTCACCTGTCGCGCCAGACAACCGGTCAGGCTCAATGGCTTTACCATCTAACTGATAGCTGATGTCGATCAACCAGGGCAGGTCCTTTGCCGGAGCGTCGCCCTGGTAGAAGAAACGGCCGGGTTCAATTTGGCAGGATACCGCACCTTCGGTGTATGATAGCGGTTGTGTATCGCTGAGGTTGGTGACTCTATCATATGTTCCATAGTCCACAATCTCGCTCGGCTCGTCGGTTTCAAAGGCATTGACGATGTAGACGCCCTGCACTGCGCCGGTAGCACTTAGCTTCGCATACACAATTTCATCCTTGAATAACTCTCCTTGCGCCGACGAAACCAACATCAGCAGCACCAGTGTAACCACCAGTAAACTTTTCATTTTATGCATTTTCTTTCTTCTCCTTACATCTGGACAGCGAAGTTTTTTGAATCAAACTATCAAACCACATCAGCACCTGTGGCAGCACAAACAACACCATGAAGCCCGAAATAAAGGCGCCACGGCCAATGATCTCCCCCATCTGGCTGATAACGCCGTTGGAGGATACAACAATGCTCAGCGCATAGCCCGCGATTGTCAGGATCATGACTGGCGGCAGTATCGAACCGGTCGCAATGCTGAGCGCCCAGGCGGCAGCATCTTTCTTCTTCATTGTTTTCCGCGCTTCTAAATAACGCTGGGTCAGCAGGATGCCGTAGTCGATGGTTGCGCCAAGCTGTACGGAGCTGACGATCTGATAGCCGATGTAGTTCATGGTATCGCCCATAAAATAAGGGACCGACATATTCAGCCAGATGGCGCCTTCAATGATCAATATCAATAGGACGGGTATGCTCAGATTTTTGAATGTTATCAACAGGATCAGGCCAATGGCAGCTATGCCGGCAAACAGAACCTTCAGGTTGTCGCCCGTGATGGTATACATCAGGTCGTAGTTGACAACGTTCTCACCGATCATATAGTAGCTGTCCTGATAATACGATTGGACGATGGAACGGATGTCTTCAACAGCTTGAAAAGCCTTCTTTCCTTCTTCGTTTGTCGAAACGCTGAGGATGATGCGTTCATACCCCTTGTCAAAAAACTGGCTAGCAGCTGCTTCCGGCAAAATCTGCCTGGGTATCTGCACGCCAGCCGTATTGGCATAGGAGGTGATGCTGACAGTCACCGGCAGGTTACTCAATTCCTCAGCCAGGTTTGCCGTCTTCATCGGGTTGCCCTCCGGCACCATCAACAGCATCATCTGCGTCTGGCCAAACATCCTGTCGATTTCCATCGCTTCCTGTTTCACAGGTGATCCAGCAGCATGCATGCCGCTGGAGCCGTATACAAAGTCATTGTGAAGCTGGCCAAGGTATGCAAATGGCAGCAGCAGCAGGACGATGATGGCGATGACAGCGCCCCTTTTGGTTACTGCTTTGCCGAAACATCGAAAAGACGGCATTAGCTTGCGATGCGCCGTCTTGTCCAGCGCTTTGATAAAGGTAATAACCAGCGCCGGCAGCAGCACCATCACACTGATGTAGCTCAGCGTCACACCCTTAGCCAGCACGATGCCCATATCGTATCCCATACCGAAGTTCATCACCAGCAACGCCAGGAAACCAAATATCGTCGTCATGGCGCTGGAGGCAATGGCGGAAGCGGATTTCTGCATCGCCATCTTCATCGCATCTACCGCGTTCATGCCCTTGTCGCGGTATTCACTGAAGCGGTGCAGCAAAAAGACAGCATAGTCAATGGACACGGCAAGCTGCAGCACAGCCGAACACGCCTGGGTTACAAAGGATATGTTGCCCAGCATGATGTTTGTGCCCTCGTTAATCAGGATAGCTACGCTGATAACAATCAGGAAGAACACCGGTTCCAGCCAATGGTCTGTCGACAACAGCAGGATGATCAGCACCAACGGGATCACATAGTACATGATGGAAGCAACTTCACCCATGGTGACGCTGGATAGCCGTGCCTGATTCGCCGCCTCTCCCTTGAACAAGGCGTCCGGATACAGCGCGCGAATGGCCGCAAAAGCCTCTGCGCTCTGCTGCGCGTCCACCGTCAGCTGAATGAGTGCGCCGCCTTCTGCATAAAACGGCGCCGACGTCGCTTCGGGAATCATGTTAAAAGGCTGTGTTTTCAAGTCTGCTATATCATCAAGCCACATAGCAGCCTGCACCTGCTCAATATCAAGCAGCCTCTGTTTGGCTTCAACTGCCTGCTGTGGCGTCACGTCAGGTAGGTATACCTGCATATTGGGCAACGCTTCATCCAGCATTGCCAATGCCTGTGTTGACGGTGCGTCCTTGGGCAGGTAAGACGCCATGTCATAGTTAATGGTGACGCTTTGCATGGCATATGCGCTGAGCGCACAGGCAATCAGTGAGGCGATCAGAATCATGCGGCGATGGCGGACAACCGCCTCGCTGAATCGTTTCATACATAACCTCCATCCGGTTTGAGATACTTTCGAACCTGCAAACACTGTTTTCAGGCCATGTGTATATTATAATGGTGTTGGTGAGAAATGCAAATTAGAAACTGTGGATATCAGGGCAATCGCTTATTGCGAAATTATTAAGAAATATTAAGTTTTTATGACCAAAAGGAGTTTTCAATCCTGTCGCGAATATATGATACGGAGGTGATGGGGATGAGAAAGCTCAACAAGTCGGAAAGTCAGATATTCCTGGCGCTGTTATCAGAAATACCGGACTATCGAAAAGGAAACGCAGTCAAACATAAGCTGGAAGAGATCATAGCCATCGGGATTCTGGCGATCCTATGCGGAGCGGATACTTTTGTCGGTATGATGATGTTTGGTCAGACGTATTACGAGGAACTCAAGGTATATATGGAACTGCCTAAGGGGATTCCTTCCCATAATGTATTTGGTGATGTATTCAGCCGGATTGACCGTGAGGCGGTGACAAAATGCTTTGAGAAATGGCTTGCAAACCTGAAAAAGAGGCTATGGGGAAAAGATGAACATCATATGATCGCCATTGATGGAAAAACCATACGTCGCAGCCAGCATGAAACCCATAAGGCGCATCATGTGATTACAGCGTATTGCAGCGATCTTCAGTTGGTGTTAGGGCAATGCTGTACAGAGGAGAAAAGCAACGAGATCACCGCGATCCCTGAATTACTTGATGATCTTGATATCAAAGGCAGCA
Organism: Christensenellales bacterium; assembly: GCA_050952845.1. Taxonomy (GTDB): domain Bacteria; phylum Bacillota; class Clostridia; order Christensenellales; family Aristaeellaceae; genus JAGVSV01. The sequence goes on along the minus strand of JBMNLP010000001.1, from coordinate 1,329,994 downwards.
CGGTGACGATTGATGCGATAGGAACGCAAAAGACCATTGTTTCCAAGATACAGGCCAAAGAGGGTGACTATATCCTTGCATTGAAGGGAAATCAAGGCGGTATGTTTGAAGAAATCAGTGAGAACAGTCTGCTGTTGATGAAGGAGAAGAGTAAAAAAGAACTCAAAGCCTTGGGACTATTTCATGAGACAATGGACAAAGATCATGGTCGGATAGAAAAGCGCTCCTGTTGGTTGTTTCCGGATTTGTCCTGGTATGAGAACAGTCAGGATTGGCCGGGATTGCATGGGGCAGCGCTCATCCGTTCGGAACGAACCGAGACGGGCAAACCCACCACTTCCAGCGACCGGTGGTTCATCTATAGCCGCGAAGGCCTGACGGCTGAAGAATTCCTGCAGATGCAGCGCAGTCACTGGGCGATAGAAAACAATCTGCATTGGACACTGGATGTTCTTTTCAAGGAGGATGATGCGCACATTCGCATAGGACATGCGGCGGTTATTCTAAACATGTTCAGAAAACTTGCGCTTCAGATGCTGAAGCACGATACCACAGTCCAAGGCAGCATGACGTCCAAACGGCTGCGCTGTGCGTGGGACTTCAAGTATGCCCTACAGGTGGTGATGGGGGCAAAATGATAAGGATGAGGTAACATGCTGAACCCAGATGGGGCAATTCCGTAAGCGATTGCCCTGCTGTGGATATAATAAGGTGATGCCGGCATCATCTGACATAGCATACAGGACGGTGTGCATCAAAAACGATCGGCAGCCGGAACATGAATGTGCAGCGGCAACCAACGCCTGAGCACAGGATGTTCAACCGTCATCGCAGCAGGCCACGACAGGAGCTGGGCAACAGCGCGGGTATTTGTGACGCTGATATCTGGCGATTCCTCCGTGAGGGTAACGCTGGCTTGGCCCCCTGACACCTGCAGTCGGAACCGCCCCTCGCCGATTACCTCCAGCACGGCTGCGCCGTCGATATCGCCCTGATCGCCCTGCATGGCACATTTGAACTGTAGCAGCGCCTCCAGCACCTTCTGCCATTTTAGAATACGGTACATGCCTGCACCGGTGAGCTCATAGCCCTCGGCGAATTGTTCAAGCACCGCAATGCGCTGTTTCGCATGCAAAGGTGCTTCGATCCGAATGCTGGACAGACTCTTGGCTGCCATCCAGGCGTCCAGGACAACGCCGATCATGCCGGGGTCATACAGAACCCACTCTGGCACTTCGTCATCGCGCGCATACAGATAGCCGGTAAAACGCCCGTTTTCCATCACAGCATAACCACTGCCTTCCCAGCTTTCCAGAATGGTAATGAACTCCTTTCGTCTGCGTACACCGGTCATGATTTCCTGCTGTTGCAGCCGGAACGCTGCGTCAGTCAGCGCCTCATCGTTGGAGAGCTGAACAAAAGCGATGTTGGTGCTGTCTCTGCCATTGAACTCCTTCTGTATGTTGTTGCGGGTTATCCAGAACAATAGCGTAGTGCCGCCATTCTCAAAACCAAAATAACGATACCGCTGCCGTTGGCCACCCAGCGCCATAAAATCCATTCCCATCGCTTTGCTGCGCGCTACCGCCATATCCATGAGCTTTTTCATATGCCCTTCACCTCTATGGTATGGGTGCACGGAAACGCTGCCAACATAGCCACCTTTCAGAGTATGTCCGTTCATTACCTTCAAGTCAAATGGCAGCACTCCGACAAGACCCACCACCTTGCCTTCCTGCTTAGCAATAACGTGGTGATCAGCAAAGCCAGCCTGTCCGTATACCTTGGGCAGTAGTGTCTTGAAATCATGTGGCCTGTGTGCCTGGCTAAACACATAGTTGGCAAAATCGACGATGTCTTTCTCGTCAGCAGCTGCGGCAATGGTATACTCTGTCATGGCAAATACTCCTTGCTTTTTGATGAGTATATCCGATGCACCGCAATGTTTCAACATCAGCTACAAAATGCTATATCATGCAGTATGCAGTCGTTGGATTGTAAACAAAATCCAAGGTTAATTTACTTTCATCACAGAACAGGCTATGATAGGCATGCCCCTGCCGGGCATCTGCAAACGAAGTTATCTGGGAAAGGTGATTGCATATCCGTACTGAAAAGCTCAGGCTGTTTTTTAGGCAATCATTACCAACGCTGGCGATGGCGGTAGCGTTGTTGACTGCCGTCGCCGTTCCGCTGCTGGATTACCTCCCCCCTACCGACACGGCTTACCAGCCGCTATCTGACGCAGCAAAGGGACTGGACGATTACACGTTTGATTTGAAGCTAAACCCTCAGGACAGCACGCTGTCTGTGTCGATGTCCCTGAAGCTGACAAACCGCACGCCGGACACATGGCAGGATGTTGTCATCAGGACCTATCCCGGCGCATACCACAGCAGGGAAACCAGCCCTGCTGCATCGGAAGAATTGTTTGATTTGTGTTACCCCTACGGCTTCTCTCCTGGCCGCCTGCTGCTTCACGATGTCACCTGGAATAGCACCCCCATCCCCGTCTCCTTTGATGACGCAGCGATGACGGTTCTTCGGGCGGATACTGGAGACATCGCTCCAGGCACATCTGGCACCCTGGCGTTGCGGATGGTGCTGTTCGTGCCTGAATGTCTGAGCCGCTTTGGCCGGACGAACGATGTTTGGCTTTTTGGCAATAGCTTGCCCATTCTGTCTGTATACGAAGACGGCGTATGGCGCACTGATCCGTACCTGCCTGTTGGCGATCCCTTTGTGTCCGAGTGCGCCAACTATTCAGTTACCATTGCGCTGCCTGAGGGATTTCAGCTTCTCGCTGGGGCTCCTGTCCAAAAAACAAGGGGCAAGTTTACCTGCAAGGCGCTGGCCGTGCGCGATTTCTCGTTTGCTGTCGCTCAAAACCTGGACATTGCCACGACACAGGTCGAACATACACAAATTCGTGCTTATGCCCATAACAGTCAGACCGCGCGCCAGGCACTACGGTTTGCGAAAGATGCTCTGTCGTTTTATAATGATATTTATGGGCTATACCCCTATCCTGTATACACGGTGTTCATGACCCCCATCCCATTCGCAGGCGTGGAGTATGCCTGTTTTGTCCTCATCAACAGGGATTATGCCGCACCAGGCCTTGAAGACATGCTGGAGCTTGTCATTGCCCATGAAACAGCCCACCAGTGGTTTTACGCGCTTGTCGGGTCGGACCAATACAGGCATCCTTGGCAGGATGAAGCCGTTAGCGAGCATGCGATGATGAGCTATGTGCGCCATATCCATGGTTTGGCAGCATATGACAGCCTCGTTGCTCATCGTATCGATGCACCGATGCGCGAAAACATCCGACCAGGCATCACGCCCGGCAGTCCGCTTGACCTGTTTGCCAACATGGCTGAATATACCAGCGTCGTGTACGGACGGGGTGCTGCAGCGTTACAAGCTGTCGACCTGATGACAAATGGCAAAGTAGATTCCTTTCTGAAGGAGTATGTGCACCGTTTCTCGTTCCGCTTAGCTACAAGGCAGGATTTTGAAACGTTGTTAAACGATTTCATGCAGGAAGACCTATCCCCCTTGCTGCGCGATTATCTGGATACCGTGCTTCTGTAAGAACAACAAGAATCGGAGTGATCACATGCCAACACCCCATGACGTGGTTGTCCTCATCCCCTCACTGCATCCCAACCATCTCCTGCCCGCCTATGTAGATGATCTAGTCCGTAGCGGGTTTCACCGCATCCTTATAGTTGATGATGGCTCGGGGCCTGATTATCAGGATTTGTTTGCTGAAACAGCCAGGATGGAGGGCTGCACTGTAATTGGCTATGCGGTAAACCGTGGAAAAGGACATGCACTGAAGCACGGCATGGCTTATATAGCGGAGCATTACCGCGACGCCCCCGGTGTAGTGACAGCAGATTCGGATGGCCAGCACACCGCCGAGGATGTGCTGAAGGTAGCTTCACTGTTGGTTGAGAATACAGAGAGCGGGTTAATCCTGGGTTCCCGCGATTTTTCACAACATAATGTGCCGTTTAAAAGCCGCGCCGGCAACCGGTTGACGACCTTTTTCTTTGCTTTGCTGTATGGCACATGGCTGCCTGATACTCAAACCGGCCTGCGCGGTTTTTCAGCGCAGATGATCCCCTTTTTGAGAAGCGTACCGGGAGACCGGTTCGAGTACGAAATGAACATGCTGATCTATTGCTCAAACGAGCACATCCCCTTTCGCATCGTGCCAATCCATACGATATACATTGAAGAAAACAAGGGCACCCATTTCCGGCCTTTCCATGATTCGATGCGCATATATCGACAGCTGTTCGGCAACTTTATCCGATTTGCTTCGTCGGGGTTTGTATCCACAGGGATTGACCTGCTGCTCTTTACGTTACTGGACAAATGGGCGCTGCCCCCGCTGCTGTCGAATCCCGGCCAACCTGTGCTATGGGGAATATCGCTTCAGGTGTTAGTCGCCACCGCAATTGCCCGCATATCATCAGGGCTGGTGAACTATAAGCTGAACAGGACACTGGTATTCAAAATCGAACAATCCCGGGGCTCGTTAGCTCGTTACGCAGCGCTGTTTACAGGTGTGCTCATCACCTCAGCCACGCTTGTCAGCTTTCTGCACAGCTGGACAGGCGTTGATAGAACGCTAATCAAAATCATCGTCGACACCACCATCTTTTTTTTCAACTACCGCATCCAGAAAGCCTGGGTATTTAAAAGGAATGAGTTGGAGGCTGTTAAACCATGAATAAAACCACCCGCATGATCTGCATCCTGCTGTCGTTGCTGTTGGCCTTGTCTTTGCCGCTGTATGTACCTTCCGGCGCTTTGACCGAGGAAGGCAGAAACAAGCTGATGGACGAATGCTCAGACGAGGAGGAACAGGGTGCTATCGACCAATTTTTTTCGCTGCTGCGCCTGGTAATACCCACTGCATACGCCGTGGCAGAGACGGATGTTGCCGCGGTGTCCCCTTTGCCCTTTGATCTTTCGCCGGGGTTGGCACCTGATCCGGCTGGCTACACCAATGCCGGGTATCAGGATACCAGCATCACCGTAAAATTGGAGACCATTGAAGCCGACAGCGTGATCTGGCGAATTGCGCATGTATCGATTGCGCATCCCTCACAGCTACGAACAGCCATGTCCAAGCGGGACGCTTATGTATCCTCCATGGCAGAGAAAAACAATGCTGTCATTGCCATCAATGGCGATTATTACACCAATGATGTCAAAAAGAAAAGCTTTGAATACCGGATGGGCAAAAAAATCAGGGCCAAGCTCAACGCCAAAAAGGACCTCTTGATCATTGACGAGAACGGTGATTTCAATCTGTTTGTGCAGTCCCAGGAGGATGAGGTGCAGGCGTTTTCCGCCACTGGCCGGCAAATCATCAATGCGTTTACCTTTGGCCCGGCGTTGGTCAAAGACAGCGCGCTGCTGACAACCGACAAGAACTACAGCTACAATCCCAACGGCCGCGAGCCGCGCATGGCAATTGGGCAAATTGCTCCGCTCAGCTATGTGCTGGTGTTGGCTGAAGGGCGGCTTGGATCGCAGTCCCAGGGCGTGACCCATCAGGAGCTGGCGGATTTCATGTACGAGTTAGGATGCACCCAGGCTTTTAACTTAGATGGGGGTAATTCCGCTACCATGGTATTCAACGGCGGTTACTATCAAACAGGCCGTACCATCAAAAACGAGCGCATGCAAAGCGATATGATCTATTTTGCCAGCGCTGTTGACAGCGGAAAGAAGGACTGACGATGTTTACAGATGCGGCTACCACAACGCTGTTAGGAGTCGACCTCTATCTATATGGCGCTTCTGTGTCGTTAGGTATCCTGTCAGCCGGCATGATGATGCTGATATTATCAAGACATAATGAAGCATCGAAGAATGCCGCAGCGCTGACGCTGCTGATATCCCCTGTGCTGGGACTGCTGGTGGCGCGGCTGCTTTACTGCCTAACCGACGCCACATTTGCTGAAGTGTTGTCGTTGCGCGCTGTACTTCAGCTGTCAAGCGGCGGATTTGCCATGTACGGCGCGCTGTCGGGTGCTGTGGCGGGCGCCTGGATTGCAGCCAAGGTATCAGGCAAGGCCCCGAAAGCATGGTTGGATATGATTACGCCCGCTTTGATGCTGTTTGTTTTTTTTGCTCGCCTTGGAGAGGGATATACAGCGTTAGGCACCAGTCGGCCTTTAATCGGCAACGGATGGACGAATTCATTTTTAATTATACAGGACGAGTATGACAGCTATTTCAAGGTCTACTTGCTGGAAGCTGCGGCAGCGCTGGTGCTGTGCGCCGTCCTGCTGTACCTAAGCCGCAAAAAAGAAGCGGGCGAACCTTTTCTGACCGGTTGCCTGCTTTACGGTTTGAGTCAAACGATGTTCGAAAGCCTGCGCAGCGACCGGCAGATGGCGTTCAGCTTTGTCTGCTTACAGCACGTGCTGTCAGCTGTTCTTTTCTCTGCTGTTGTGGTATTGGCTGCAATCAGGCTGCTGAAGGCAGGTAAAAGCAGGCGTTTTGCCGTCACATCCATGGCGTCGCTGCCCCTGTTGGTAGCTGTCATCATTGGGCTGGAATTTGTCATAGACAGATCATCGCTGAGCAAATGGATATCCTATGCTATTTATGTTATTCTATTGATGTGGCCTGGCTATGCCGGGCTGCGTATGATCAGGGAAGGTAACAGGCATGACAAGAGAACAGCTTGATCGAATTAATGCGCTTGCACGCAAAAAGAAAGCTGAAGGACTCAGCAAGGAAGAGCAAGCCGAGCAAGCTGCATTATATCGGCAATATCTTGCCGAAGTGCGCGGGCAGCTTGCTGAACAGCTTGACCGCGTATATATTGAAACAGAAGCCGGTGAATATACCAAGCTTGAAAAAAAGCAGACTGACCCGGAAGGGAGCCTGTTGTCATGATGCGTGCGCTCGTCCTTGCATTGTGGTTAACGCTGTGCACCGCCGCCATTGCCCCGCAGGCAAGCGCCAAACAGCAAAAGGTGCTTTATAAAGCCATCATTACCTACGCTTATGAAAACAGCTTTACAGGCATCTATGCCGCGCCCGATACCCAGAGCAAAATGATCGGCACCTATAACCCCGGCACACCGATCGACATCGTCGATGTATTGCCGGGCTATGTTGCCATCAACTATCAAAACGGTATCGGCTATGTGCTCCGCCACCGCATTGACGATGCCGTAGCAGTAGACCCAGCTACAACACCGCGTTTTGGCACCGCAGTCAACCAGTATTATACAACGCTGGACAAAGTAACCCATGTAAAAGCCGCCCCTGACGCTGGCAGCGAAACGCTGATCACGCTACAGGCAGGCGCCAAGCTCGGTTTCTTAGACGTCACCGACGGCTGGGCGAGGCTGATATTCAAGCGCCAGTACGGCTATGTTGATACCAGGGCACTGCCCGAACTAGCCATGGTGGCGCCCGTGGCGGATGCCGGCACAGAGGACACGCCCATTGCTGTGTACAATTCCTTCTACAATATCGCTGAAACACCAAGCAATCAGAACCGCATCGTCAACCTGAAGGTATGCGGTACGCGGATGGATCGCATCATGCAACCCGGCGATGTGCTGGACTTCAACGGCACCGTCGGCCCCTTCAGGGCCAACCTTGGCTACCTGCCGGCTCCTGGTCTGGTGGATGGTGGTTTCATCCAAAGCTATGGTGGCGGGTCATGCCAGGTATCCAGCACCCTATACAACGTAGTGCTTCAGTTGACGGGGCTGACCGTACTGCAGCGGTCGCCCCATGGCAAAAACGGCATATCATATTTGCCCTATGGTGTAGACGCCTCGTCGGGTGCTTTGAACTTCCGTTTCCGCAATGATTATGACTTCCCTATCCGCATCAATACACATGTGCAGGACGGCTCGCTTTACATATCAATCTACAGGGAGATTTGATTTTGAAAAGAACCATTGCCACAGCTCTTTTGATTACATTGCTACTAAACAGCGTGAGCGCGATCGCGGCAGAACAGCCTTCTGCTTTGTATACAGCCAAGACATCCCCGGACGCGCCATTGTACACCGTGATGGATAAAAAGTCCAAGCCGGAAGGCAGCATACGCAGCGGCACAAAAATCGATGTGTTGGAGGTGCACCCCGACTGGTTACTCGTCAGAACCGATAGAGCGGAAGGGTATATCCGCCGCAAGAACATCGACCAAAACAGCGCAGAGCCTGTCGACAGCAGCACCACGCCTGCATACCCCGCTGTCCCCAATGCCTTCCTGGCATGGATCAGCGAAACAGCGCCTGTAATGGACCAGCCGGATGCCGGCGGGCAGGAATTGATCACGCTTTATCCGGGCGCCAGGGTTGCGTTGATTGGCATGGAAAATGGCTGGGGCAAACTGATCTTCAAACGGCAATACGGCTACATTGACTCCAGGCTGTTCAGCGAACTGCAGATGCTTTTTCCGGCGTTGGAAGACAACACCGACCTCCACGCGCCTTTAGCCGCCTATACATCATTTTATTTGATTGACGAGACCGAAGTGAACATCGGTAGGATGAAAAACCTGCAGGTTTCTTGCGACAAGTTTGAGTCCATCGTCATTCAACCGGGCGACACGTTCAACTTTAACCGCGATCTCGGGCCGTACCGTGCCTCAAACGGGTATTTCCCGGCCATTGTGCTGCTCGACGGGAAATCGGTTGTTGGCTACGGCGGCGGCACCTGCCAGGTGTCAAGCACCTTGTACAATGTCGTGCTGCAACTGCCGGGATTGAAAGTTGCCCACCGGCGCCCGCATGGACCAGGTGGCATCAGCTATCTGCCGCTCGGAGCCGACGCCGCGGTCGGCACCGAAACGCAGAACTTTATATTCAAAAACAATTACCCCTTCCCCATCCGCATTGATGGGACCGCTCAGGACGGCGCGCTCACGCTTGCGATATTCAAGGTAAGCGCCTCCCTTCCCTGAACGGTGTTAGGGTGATTAGAGCAAATTAACTTATCATGTCGCAGTCGCAGACTTGTCTTTTTGCCTCTGAGTGTGTCGCTGTTCATTTGTCGTAGCGCTGCTATGCCTGCATTCACGCTCCTTGCCAGAGACAAAAATCCTGCGTTGCTTTGTGCGCCACGATTGCGTAATTTGCTCTATAGCAATTTAACTTAACAAAGCGCATAACCATCGTGTCTGAACCAAGCAGCGATGTCATCAAGAGATATGGCATCCAGAGCTTGTAAAATAGCATGATCCATCAAATCTTTGGTTCTTATCTTGAGTTTTCTCAGGATGGCTTTGACTTTCGACCACAATAGCTCAATTGGGTTCAAGTCTGGACTGTAAGGTGGCAGATACATGACGGAAGCACCTACCGCCTCAATGGCTCCAGCAATCCCTTTGACCTTATGTGAACTCAAGTTGTCCATGATGACGATGTCTCCCGGCTTAAGTGAAGGTGCAAGCATGTGTTCAACATAAGCCTTGAACAAGTCCCCGTTGAGGGCGCCTTCAAACACCAAAGGAACCATGGTCCCATCCATGCGAACGGATGATAGGATCGATGTCCGCTCAAATCGCGTATCAGGCATTGCTTCCCTTACACGTTGGTGACTGGATGAACGTCCATAGATACGGGTCATGCCGGTGTTGATACCACTCTCATCTAAGAACACCAGGCGATGAGGATCAAGGGTCGCCTGGTGATCTTTCCATTGTTTTCGCTGTAGACGGATATCTTCCCTGTCTTGTTCCGCCGCGTAACCCGTTTTTTTTCGCACGAACCCTAACTTATACTTTATGATCTTGCATAGCGCAGCTTCACTCAAAGGAAGCGAATACTCTTCTATCAACTCCCGCAATGTCACATCAGGCTGTCTCTTGATTCGTTCCCTGATTATTTCAAGGGTTTCGGGACTTAACCTGGGTTTCCTTCCATTGTTGAGCGGACGCGCTTCATGACTTCCCGTTTCTCGGTACAGACGGAGCAATCGCACAATCGTACTTTGGTTTACTTCCTTTTCACGTGCTATTTGGGCGATTGTATCCCCACGCTCCCGGGCTTTGATGATCCTGATCCTCATATCATTGGATAATGGTGCTGGCATCATATTCACCTCCTATAAAAAGTCAACAGTTTTAGGCTGTTTGCTGTAATGTTTCTTCGCAACACATCAGTTCGGGGTTAAAGCCTTCCCTTTTTGATAGCATGACGAAGACAATCCGGGTGATTTTTCTTGCCAGCGCAATGATTGCTCTTCCTGAACCCTTTTCACCTTTCCTGCGCTGGTAGTCCTTGATGATTCTCCATTCGGAGGTTACCTTGGTCAGTCGGATCATTCCCAGAGCGGCCTGAACAAATGCTGTCCGTAATTCCTGGGGGCCATGTTTGGTTATCCGTCCATAATGTTTCGACTCATTTGAGTTGTGTACACTGGGAACAATCCCAACATACGCTGCAAACTTCTTGTAGTTCCCTTCAAAACGTTCCAACTCTTCGGTATAGGCGGCAATCGTTGTTGCCGTATTGATCCCGATTCCCGGAACTGTCATCAGTAGTTCCACATCTTCATTATTCGACACCATTTCCTCAAGATGTTTTTCAATCTCCTTGATTTCTGACGATAAATCGTCTAAAATCTTTATCATCACCTTGAGTGATGAGGCAGTGTACGCTGAGTAGTCGTGATCCGCGAGATCGTTTATCAGCTCCTGCCTCTTTTTCTTGCTCTGAAGCTGCGCCGATTTGGTTTCTATCCCATAGCCCAGCATCATCCCGTGGATCTGATTCTTGATCTTTACCATGCTTTGTACAAGAACGCTTCGTGTCTTCAGCAGGCGGCGAATCTCTTCACTCGTCTGGCTGCACAGATGGGCTTCCGGCAACATTTCTTTCAGCAAGTAATAGGCCAGCATCGCCGCATCATTGGCATCCGTCTTCTTGGTGCTCACAGTGATGACTTTGAATCTGTTGGTGTTCACCACCTTGACCTCAAAATACTCCGATTCCATCCTGTTCTTGAAGTGCCGGGCATTCCCCGTTGTCTCAACTGCCAGTTCGATGGAATATCCCTGCTCTTCAAAATGATGCATCTCCTCGGAAAACTTTTTGTATCCGTCTTCTTTTGTCGGATATTGTTTCTCCATCAGGTACTCCCCATCTGCATTCAGTGCGCATACTGTGAACTGTGTCTTGTGTAAATCAACTCCTACACACAGTCTGCTGTTTCCTGTCTCGCTCATTACCTTTCCCTCTTCTTCCTTTTTCTAGCAAGACAGCCTCTTTCGGGTGATGCTTCCTTTCTCCTATCCGGTCTACTCACGACCTCTGCATGATTCGATGCTAATTCTTCATTCTCCTCCTCGGCCTCGCAGACCACTAGATATGCCGAATTAGTATCTATCTGTCTTGCTGCTGCTCTCCCTATTGTACGGCAACAAGACTCGCCTTGCATCACCTTAACTCCCTTTTTATCATGCCTCCTCTATTACAATATAACATACGGGCTGTGTTTTGTAAAATTGCTATAAATGCTGTCAACCACCTTGCGCAGGTACTGATATCCGGCTTCAATGGCGGGAAGGTTTTCTTCCATGCCTTCAAATTCATAAGAAAGCCAGCCATCATAGCCGCTCTTCTTCAATTCGTTGACGCAGAATGGGATCGGCACAACGCCATGCCCAACCACCGTGCCGCGCAGGTACGACCCGTTCCGGCTGGGGAACCAACCTTGTCCCGGGTTTTCTTCCCAGGCAGGTTTGTATAGAAAGTCCTTGGCATGGGCATGGAAAGCATAGGGTGCTGCAATGGGCATGGCGTACAACGCCGGCTCATCTACGCACAGGAAGTTGCCCATGTCCACCAGCCACCCATAGTTGGGGTGGTCCACCGCTTTGATCAACGCTTCAACGCGCAGCGCATCTTGCAGGAAGTAGCCATGGTTTTCCGTGCAAGTGCGAATACCCTTCTTCTCTGCATAAACCGTGACATCGCGGATCGGTTGTTTGATGACATCGATGGCTTCAAGCCACCCCATCCCCTCCGGCATCTTCCACGTAGCGTCATGCCGCAGCACCGGAACGCCTAAGATGGCTGCAATATCAACCTTGCGCATGACCTTCTCCGTTTCCTGGCTGTCCGAAAGGAAATCGGCGGAAACGGTATAAGCAATGATCTCCAGGCCAATGTTGTCACAATGCACGCGGATATCGCGGGCCAGCTGCTCAATGCTGTCCGCTGCCTGGTGCGACGTATCCAGGTCAGTGAACTCGATGCCATCAAACCCTACGCGCTTAGCGATATCGCAGATGTCGGCATAGCTGGCGCCGGTGTTTTTCATATGTTTTGTGAAGCTATAGCTGCTGATTCCGATTTTCATAATAACTCCTTAATTTCAGATTTTAGAAAAAACCACGCAAAAATCTGACCGCCATCTCGATGTCCTTGACCGGCTGGGCGCCTACCTCGCGTTCGATGGTTAAAAAACCCTTGTAGCCGATATCACGCAACGCTTCCAGATACCTGTCAAAAGGCACATCGCCTTCGCCCAGCGGCAGTTCAATGAAAGCCGGGTCGGTCACCACCTGATCGGGCACAATGCCGTAGATCTTTTCCGGGTCCTTGTCGTACAACTTGCGGCCGTCCTTGGCGTGCGTATGAACGATATACCGTTTCAGCGTATAGACTGCCTGCACCGGATCGTCCCCCGTCACCATGACCAGGTTGGCAGGATCCATGTTGACCGCCACGCCGGTAGAGTGCAGCGAATCGAGAAAACCGCTCAGTGTCGCCGCTGTTTCAGGGCCAGTCTCGATGGCGAAATGGGCTTTGAGCGAATCCGCATACTCCGCAAGCTGGCCGCAGGCATCCTGCATGATGCCATACCGTTCATGCCTGGAATCCTCCGGCACCACGCCGATGTGCGTGGTTACGATATCAGTATCCCACTCCTTAGCCAGGTCAAGGATCTGTTTGGATTTGGCGATCAACCCGGGATTTTTCTCCGGGTCGCCAAACCCGTGCCCCAGGTCGCCTACCAGAGCTGATATCATCAGCCCGCGGTCGTCCACCATTTTCTTGAATTCTTTCTTTGACGCTTTGGTCAGTTTTTCGGGGGACAGATCGCCGTAAGTAGCGTAAACCTGCACCCCCTGCACACCCAACGCCTGAATCGTATCCAGCGCTTGGGGAATGGGTTGTCTGAGCGACTCCAAGATCACACCGATAGGAAAAGAACGCATCATGAACCTCCTTTTGGCTGTCAGCCTTGTTGTTTTATGATATTTACAGAACGAAATGCATCATGCGCAACACTTCAAAATAGTCATCCGAACGGTACACCAGCGTTCTGGTGCCGGACTGCTGGATACCGGGATAAAAGCTGAGCCGCTTGGCCACGGCGTGTTCTCTGAACGTCATCTCCACCTCAAAGCGCTTGGGCATGGGAAACAGGCAGGCTTCCTTAGGCTGCTTCAAAGCCTCGCGGACGGTCTCGCGGATCAGCCGCACTGCATCGTTGGGATGCAAGCTGCTGACCGCAGCGCCTATGCCGCTGTTCAGCGGTATAACCTTTGTACACGGAGATTTGTCATGGATCCAGGCGCAGACCCCTTCATCACCGCTGACAGCATAGACAGGCACGCCCTCTAACGAAGCAGTCAGCGCGTTGATGTACAGCTCGCTGGCCGTCTCGCCGTTAATCCTCAGTTCGCACACTGATCTTGTCATGGTGTGAGCCAGGTTGTTGCTGTCTGTTCCGGCTGCATTGTGACAGCCTGTGAACACGACGCCGTCAAACGAATGATCCAGCCCCAACATCATCATGTAGGGATGGCCGCCCCAACCGCGCAGCACGCGGGCATGATCAGGCAAGAGCCTGGGGTTCAGGTTGCGGGCGCTGTCGTGTGCGTCCTTAACCACCACCTGGTTATAGCCCGCTTCACGTGCGCCTTCACATGCCGCGCTGACTTCGCGGGTCATCTGGTCGGCAAAGTATGTATAATCAGGATGGGTGCGCTCGGTTTCATCCCAGTGCGTGATGCCGCAGGTGCCCTCCATGTCAGCACAGATAAACAGCTTTTTCATATCATTTCACCTCAATATAGTCAGCCTTGTTTCTAAAAAACGTGGCTGCTGATACAGATTGATGCCCAGGGACGGACCGCTCTCCAGCGTCAGCGTAACCTGCCTTTTGCCGACGCCGATGTGGATGATCCGATCGCGATAACAGAATCGGAAAGCGTATGGCGCCCAACCAGGTGGCAGAAACGGCGCAAAGGACAGCTTGGCTGCTGTCCGCATGCCGGCAAACCCTTGTGATAACGCTAACCAACAGCCGGCTATCCCGATCAGGTCAGGCTGGATACCATGCTCCTTAACGAGCGCCTGGCACAGCGCTTGCTCAAAAAGGACCGCAGCCTCCTGATAATTGCCGTTTGCAGATGCCCATATACTGCGGACAAAAACCGGCGCATCATGTTGGTACAACGACAGGTGCGCATAGGGTAGTTCCTCCTTTTCATACGTACGCCGCTCGTGCAATCGATTAGCGGTACCACGGAATACTGCCAGTTCCCCACCTATCAGCCCCAACTCACTCAGTCGCTGCGCGCCGGCAAGCCCAACCGCTTGGCTTGCCAGCCTCCCGCACCATCCCGCCGTTGCAACAAGGTCGTTATGATCACCACCATGATTGTCCAGGTACGCTTTGGCGTTTTGAGCAATGCCGACGAGCAGATCAAGCCCTTCCCTGCGCAGGAAGGTAAAGTCAGCTGTATAGGCAACATAGTCAAACACAGCCTGCGCCACCGAAGCGTTACCGCAAATATCCCAATGCCTGCTGTCACTGCCGCTTTCCGCATCTTTCCATGAGGGAAACAACGCACCGGGCATGCCCAGCCTATCAGCACGCTGCCGTGCGGCCGGCAGTTGTCTGAAACATCGCAGCAACTGCTCCTTTGCTGCTTCCCGGCCTGCAAGAGGCAGACAAGCTGACACCAGATACGCCAGGTTACCCGCAAGTTTCTCAGGGCTGATGCCCGGCATCTCCCCAGCTTTGAAAACGTTTTGCAGCCAGAGAACACGTTGCTGCAGCACCTGTCCGGCTTCACCGCCGCCCGCTACCAAAACATCGGATGCCTGATCATGCCGGCTGAACATATTGTCGTTCATTGAAACACACTGCGTTTACAAAGGCAAGTCGCGCCTGGTAAAAGCGCGGCAACCCAAAACCGATAGAACCAGCGCCGCTGCCGGAAGAACTGCCGCCTTGATCAACGCCGCATCCCGCAGCATGACCAGCCCTTCCGGGTCAAACAGCGAACTTGGCGTCACATAGGCCAAATAGGCCTGCGCACCCTTGCCCCTTGAAACTGCCCAAAGGAGCAGAAAAACGGTCTGCACAACGAGCACTCTGTTCCTTGCCATGCGCCGCACATCCACCCGGCAGGATATCTGAGCAGCGTGTCCTGCACAAAGCATTGCCAAAGAAAACAGCCCTGCATTCATGGCACCAAACCCTGCCAGCTGCAGCCTGCCCGGCATCACCATAACCGCAGCAAGCATGGCTGCTGACATGGTAGCCAGCACAATGGCTATCAGCCCTACAGCGAGCACAGCATACTGAGTCCACACAAAAGCCCGCCTTGGATGTGGTGAGGCTAAAAAGTGAGCTGCCTCGCCACTCTCAATCATGCCGGAGACAAGCCGCGCCATACAGCCAGTACTATACAATATCAAGAGGCTGGGCAGCAGCAAGCCATACAGCGTGGACGCCATGTGCAGCGTCAGCGACGCACTGCCGCCAAATCCAAGCATAGTAAACAGGGCCGGCGCTTCAGCACGGGCTTGGGTGAGGGCTTCCATTGCGCTCTCATCAGCATACAACAGAATGCCAACCACAGACAGCGTCGTGCCTGTAAGCATCGCCAGCGCTGTTTGCCACGCAATCCTGCGCAGACTGAACCGGAACAACACTTGCTTCATACGACATCATCTCCGTAGTAGCGCAAAAAGGATTCTTCCAGCGACTCCCGACCACCCACCAGGTCTTTGACATGGTAGCGGGCCAGCGTTTTCAGCAGCACCTGCGGGCTGGCCGGGATAGCAACGATGACGCGGTTTCTGATGACCTCGACAGCTGCCTCCCATTCCTGGGCAAATGCGCCAGCCTCAGCATTGGTTTCAAACGTAATATGATAGACTTTCTGCCTCGTATACTCCAGGGATGCCGATGGTTGAACCACAGCCAACCTTCCTTTGCGGATAATGCCGATGACATCGCAGATGCGCTGCACTTCCTCCAGCACATGCGATGTCATGAACACCGTCTTTCCCCTGGCTTTCTCCTCGTTCAGGATGTCCATCAGCACAGCGCGCGCTGTAAAGTCCAGGTGGGCAGCCGGCTCGTCTAACAGCAACACCTCATGGGTTTGCATAAAAACGCTCAGAATCGAAAGCTTTTGCTGTTCCAGCGCATTCATGCGCCCGCAGGACACCAGCGGGTTGATATCCAGCCGTTCCATCAACGTACGCACTTTTTCCGGCGATGCGCTGCCGGATATCGCTGCCTTCATGGCAATGAAAGCTTCCCCTGTCATGTTGGGCGGCAGGGCAGGATTTCGCGGAAGAAAACCCGCAAAGCGGTGGATATGCGCAGCGTTGCTGAAACAATCCTGCCCTCGGATGGTGCAGCTGCCACTGTCTGGCCTGAGAAATCCCATCAGCAGGCTGATGGCGGTGGACTTGCCAGCCCCTGCCGGGCCAAGCAGGCCAAACACCGTGCCCTTGGGCACGCTGAGAGAGAAATCGAATAAACCACCGCCGTCCTGGTACTCCTTATATACCTGATTGAAAACAATCTCTTCCATGATCAGCTTTCCACAGCCGGAGCAGGGTGCTGATGTTCACGCTTGCGCCGGACATCATCTTCCACCACATTGTACAGCACCGCTGCCAAGGGTATGAACAACAGCATGCCGGCAATGCCCATGACGCCACCTCCCAACGTCACAGCAACAAGCACCCAGATAGACGGCATGTCAATGGCGCTGCTCATGATGCTGGGGTATATTATGGATCCTTCCAGTTGCTGGACAATCAGAAAGATCACCACAAACCAAAGCGCCTTGGACGGATCCACGCTGACGATCAGCAGTGTGCCAATCAAACCGGATATATACGGTCCGAATATTGGAATGAAAGCCATCACGAACACAATCAGGGATATCAGCAGCGCGAAAGGCATGCCGAACAGAACCATGGCTAACCCGGTCAGCACGGATGACAGCAGCGCCTGGAGACATTGCCCACCGATAAACCTGGAAAAAGTAACGGTCAACAGATCCGCCCCACGACAGAAAGCTGCGCTGTGAGCCGGCTTCAGGTATGTTTCCGCCACAGCAAATATCTGTCGTTTAATCCGCTCCTTGGAATACAGCAGGTAGATAGAGAAGACAATGCCAACCAGCGCGTTGATGACCAGTTGCGCAGCGGACAGCACCACCGTTGACGAGTAGCCAATGCCGCCGATCAAAAACTGATAGGCATTTTGAAACTGTTCGCGAATTTGCCCCTCGCTGGCTTCGGTCAGTCCGAACAGCTGCCTGAGATTAGCGTTCTGTTCCGTCAGCCAGGTTTCAAGCCTGGCCAGCAAACCGGGTAACGCGCTGATCAGGTCTTCCAGCGCGGCGATGACTTCGGGAATAATAACCACCAGCAGCACGGCGATGACTGATAACACAATCAACAGTGAAAGCGTCAGGCAGATGGCACGCCTAATGCGCCTCATCAGCGGTGTTCTATTGAAAATAGTCAGCCTGCTCTCTAAAAAACCCATGGGAATGTTGACCAGCATCGCCATGAAGGTACCCACGATAAATGGCGACAGAATGGAGAGAAGCTTTTTCAGCAGGTCTAAAACCGAATCCACGCGATACAGCAGAAAAGCCGTGATCAGCAACAGAAACCAGATGCGCATCGCGCTTCCCTTCTTCAATTCGCCAGCCACGCATTTCACCTCGCTTCAATTGACATCAGTATAGCAAACAGACTGAATTTTCACAAGGCAATTTCCTCAAATCTGATTGACAAACCCCTGGATCGTGTTATAATATTCTTAAGGTCAAAGATAGTCAATCTTTGGCCGAGAGGAGGTAGGTATATGAACGGCAACCAATATACACAAAAAAGCATGGAGGCCATCCAGCGCGCTCAAACAATTGCTGGTGAATACAGCAATCAGACCTTAGAACAGGCACATCTGTTGCGCGCCCTGCTTGAGGAGAGGGATGGGCTGATCCCCCAGCTGATGATAAAAATGAAAGTCGATGCAAACGGTCTGTCAAAAGAAGCCCTGGACGAAGTCGAAAAGCTGCCCAGGGTCAGAGGTTTGACACGGGAACAGGGAAAGACTTACGTATCGCAGGCGATGGACACGGCGCTGCGCGAGGCAAAGACCATCGCCGACCAGATGAAGGACGAGTTTATATCAGTAGAGCATCTGATGCTGTCACTGCTGAAAAATTCAGATCGGCAGCTCAATACTCTGTTTCAAAAATGGGGAGTTCGGGAAGATGCATTTCTTTCTGCACTGTCATCGGTGCGCGGCGCCACCAGGGTAACCAGCGATAACCCGGAAAGCACATACGATTCCCTGACAAAGTACGGCATCGACTTGACACAGTTAGCCCGGCAGCAGAAGCTCGATCCTGTAATCGGCCGCGACAGCGAGATCCGCGACGTGATCCGGATCTTGAGCAGAAAAACAAAAAACAACCCAGTGCTGATTGGCGAACCTGGCGTGGGCAAAACAGCCATCGCCGAAGGACTGGCGCAGCGCATCGTGCGCGGCGATGTGCCGGACGGCCTCAAGGACCGCACCATTTTCTCATTGGATATGGGGGCGCTGGTTGCAGGCGCCAAGTTCAGGGGCGAGTTCGAGGAGCGGCTGAAAGCCGTACTGGCCGAGGTTAAGAACAGCGAAGGACAGATTCTGCTATTTATCGACGAGTTACATAATATCGTCGGCGCTGGCAAGGCCGAAGGAAGCATGGATGCCGGCAATCTGTTGAAGCCCATGTTGGCGCGGGGCGAATTACACTGCATCGGCGCCACCACGCTGGACGAGTACCGCAAGTATATTGAAAAAGATGCAGCGCTGGAACGCAGATTCCAGCCTGTGACGGTGGACGAACCTTCTGTCGAGGACACCATATCGATCCTCCGGGGCATTCGAGAACGGTACGAGGTGTTCCATGGCGTCAAAATACAGGACAATGCACTGATCGCTGCAGCCACGCTGTCGCATCGTTACATTTCGGACAGGTTCCTGCCAGACAAAGCCATCGACCTGGTGGACGAAGCCTGTGCGATGATCAGAACCGAAATGGATTCCATGCCCCAGGAGCTGGACGCCGTCAGCCGAAGGATCATGCAGATGGAAATTGAAGAAGCGGCGTTGAAAAAAGAAACAGATAAGTTATCCATGGGCAGGCTGGAAGATCTGCAGAAGGAATTGTCTGAACTGCGTTCCCAGTATGCGCAGATGAGGAGCAAGTGGGAAAATGAAAAAGACGAAATAGGAAAGGTTCAAAAGCTGCGAGAAGAAATCGAACAGGTCGGCGCGGACATCGTCCAGGCCGAGCGTAGCTATGATCTTAACCGCGCCGCTGAGCTCAAGTATGGCAGCTTGCCCAAGCTGAAGAAAGAGCTTGAAGCGCTGGAGAACAGCGAATCCCTTCAGGAAAGAACAACCTACCTGCGCGACAAGGTAACCGAAGAAGAAATTGCCCGCATCGTCGGTCGCTGGACAGGCATCCCGGTCACCAAACTGATGGAGGGCGACCGCGAAAAGCTTCTCCGTTTGCCCGAACAGCTGCACAAGCGGGTTGTCGGTCAGGAAGAAGCGGTTCAGCTGATATCAGACGCCATCCTCCGTTCCCGCGCCGGTATATCCGACGAAGCACGTCCCATCGGCAGCTTCCTGTTTCTGGGGCCTACAGGTGTTGGCAAAACTGAGCTGGCTAAAGCACTGGCTGAAGCTCTCTTTGATGACGAGCGCAACCTGATTCGCATCGATATGTCGGAATACATGGAGAAATTCTCCGTCAGCCGGCTGATCGGCGCTCCGCCCGGCTATGTCGGCTATGAGGAAGGCGGCCAGCTGTCCGAGGCGGTTCGGCGCAAGCCGTATTCCGTGGTACTGTTCGACGAGATCGAAAAAGCACACCCGGAGGTGTTTAACGTGCTGCTGCAGGTGCTGGATGACGGACGAATCACCGACAGCCAGGGACGCACGGTGGACTTTAAAAATACCATCCTGATCATGACAAGCAATCTCGGCAGTGCTCAAATTTTAGACAGCATTCACGACGACGGCACGCTGCATCACGATACGAAGGACATGGTCATGGGGATGCTAAAAGGCCACTTCCGCCCCGAATTCCTCAACAGAATTGATGAAATAGTAATATTCACGCCGCTTTCAAGAAATCATATCCGGCAAATTGTCGACCTTCAGCTTGACAGGCTCAGGCAACGCCTGGCAGACAAGGAGCTGGGACTCCACCTGACAGAACGTGCACTGGACCGCATGATGGATCAGGGATATGACCCCATCTATGGTGCAAGACCTATGAAGCGGCTGATACAAAGCAAAATCGAGACGCTGGTGGCGCGCAAGCTCATCGAAGGCGAGGTGGTGCCCGGCAGCGAATTGGTGGTAGACGTCGCCCAGAATGGCTTTAGTATATCATCAACACCTGGAGCAACGCAGATGCTTGATCCTGCTTAAATGATACGATGCCCCCGCGCTGCGGGGGTTTTCTAAAACCTCAATCACTGCTGTTGTGAGACGCATCTCAGCTGTGATATAATATGGATCATGCATGGAGGAGAACGAATGCTGAAGCAAAAGCAGAATGTATGGAATGTCCCCAATGTGCTGACCATGATTCGGCTTCTGTTGGTTCCTTTGATATGCTTTTTAGTATACAATGACCGCATGATTGCAGGCCTGTCGGTTTTTCTGATAGCCAGTGTGACAGACTTGGTCGATGGTTATATTGCACGCAGGTATCAGCTGGTTACGGACTTTGGCAAGCTGATGGATCCATTGGCTGACAAACTGATGGTCGTCTCGTTGATGGTGGTGTTGGCTGTCAGGAGCATTGTGCCGATTGTAGCAGTGGCGCTTCTGATGGTTAAGGAAATGCTGATGGTATTGGGTGGCATCTTCCTGTTAAAAAACAAGGATGTGGTCGTCTTTGCAAAGCCTATTGGCAAAGTTGCCCAACTGATTACCACTTTGGGGTTAGTACTTTGTTTCTTCCACAAAGCCTTTGAAGGATTAGGCGTTCCGGTACATCTGATCGTGCTATGGGCAGGCGTTGTATTGGCCATGGCTGCCCTTTGGTATTATGCCGCAGCTTTCCTCAAGGTGTTGAAGGAAAGGCGCGGTTTATAAATAAGCAGATAGGTAAGCGACAAGGAGGAAAACATGGTAGGGATGAATCTACGCGAGGGATTGACATTTGACGATGTGCTGCTGGTGCCGCAAAGAAGCTCGGTGCTCCCCAAGGAGGTTGACCTGTCCATTCAGCTGACGAAAAAGATCAGGCTGAACATCCCCTTGCTCAGCGCCGCGATGGATACCGTGACCGATGCCCGGATGGGCATTGCCATCGCGCGGGAAGGCGGGCTGGGCATCATCCATAAGAGCATGAGCATTGAAAACCAGGCTTCCCAAGTGGACAAGGTTAAACGCAGTGAACACGGCGTCATCACCGATCCTTTTTACCTGTCGCCCAATCATCGCATTTCAGACGCCAAGGCACTGATGGCCAGGTATCACATCAGCGGCGTGCCCATCACAGACGACGACATGTGCCTGGTTGGCATATTGACCAACCGCGACCTGCGGTTTGAAACCGACGATACCCGGTATATCCACGAGGTAATGACCAGTAAAGACCTCGTCACGGGGCCGGAAGGCACCACGCTGGACGACGCCAAGCAGCTGCTTGCTGCGCATAAAATCGAAAAATTGCCCATCGTGGATGCAGATTATAAGCTTCGCGGCTTGATCACCATCAAGGACATTGAAAAAGCCATCAAATACCCCAACAGCGCGAAAGATGCAAACGGACGCCTATTGTCAGGTGCTGCCGTCGGTATAGCCCAGGACACTGTCGAACGCGTCCAGACGCTGGTTGAAGCCAAAGTGGATGTGATTTCCATCGATACTGCCCATGGCCATAGCCAGGGTGTACTGCAAGCTGTGGCCTCCCTCCGCAACAGGTTTCCGGACATTACGCTGATTGCAGGCAATGTCGCGACGGCCGCGGCAACCCGCGATCTGATCAGCGCAGGTGCAGACTGCGTCAAGGTGGGAATTGGACCAGGCTCCATCTGCACCACCCGTGTAGTTGCGGGCATCGGCGTGCCGCAGATCACCGCCATCAGTGACTGTGCAGAGGAGGCGGACAAGCACGGCGTCCGCATCATTGCCGATGGGGGCATCAAATATTCTGGCGACATCGCCAAAGCAATCGGCGCCGGTGCCGCTGCTGTGATGTTAGGCAGCCTGTTGGCTGGCACTGAGGAAAGCCCGGGCGACATGGAAATCTACCAGGGGCGTTCGTTCAAGGTATACCGCGGGATGGGGTCCATGGGCGCCATGGCGCAGACGCATGGCAGCAGCGACCGCTATTTCCAGGAGGACGCGAAGAAACTGGTGCCTGAAGGCGTGGAAGGCCGCGTGCCTTTTAAAGGGTCGCTTGCCGATACGGTATTTCAGCTGATGGGCGGGCTCCGCTCCAGCATGGGATATTGCGGAACGCCCACCATCGAAGGGTTACGCACAGGCGCGGAATTCATCCGCATCACAGGCGCGGGGCTTGAAGAAAGCCATCCGCACGATATTTTCATCACAAAAGAGGCGCCCAATTACTCCCGCATGGACTGAAAACTCATCGTACAGCAACCATCAGCGCCCGGGCATTGTCCGGGCGCTGATGATTTATATATGTTCTATGTTACTTTGCGTTTTTGATTTCTGACCAGCGGTTGTTGTAAAATGCTAAGAAAGCATCTTCGATGTCATGAAAAAATTCACACCGGTCGATCACTTCCTGAGGCGGGTTTAGGTTGGGATTTGATGTATACTCCTCCCCCATCAGCTCAACCGCCGTCTTGTTGGGTGAAGAATACTGAATATAGTCACAGTTGATTTTTGCGATGTCAGGCCGGCTCATAAAATTGATGAATGCATGGGCATTGTCCTTGTTGCGAGAGGATTTCGGGATGACCATGCCATCCACCCATACATTGCTGCCTTCTTTAGGCACAGCATAGGCCAGCCTGTCATTGCCTTCCTCACTGATAGCGTATTGCGCATCGCCCGACCAGACAACAGCCAGAATGGCTTCACCGGCGATCATTTTATCCTTGGTTTCGTCTACCTGATAAGCCTTGACAATACCATCGCGTTTTTGCTTCAGCAACAGTTCGGTGGCTTCCTGGATGTGGCTGGGATCTCTGGTGTTCATCGAGTATCCTAGGTATTTCAGCGCTAAACCCATGGTGTCGCGGATGGAATCCAACATAAACACTTCGCCTTTATACTCCTCAGTAAAGAGCACACTCCAGGAGTCGATGGGACCTGTGATGCGTTCCTTATCGTACAGAATGCCGACCGTTCCCCACATATAGGGCACAGAGTATGTGCTGTCTTGGTCATAGTCCGGGTTGTCCAGCCAATCGACGATGTGCTCCGCGTTGGGTACCTTGCTGTAATCGATCGGCTCCAGCAAACCTTCCTTGATCAGCCGCTCGATGATGTAGTCGGAAGGGAAGACAACATCAAATTCATCCGGGTTGCTGCGCAGCTGTACCATCATGTCTTCATTGGTGGTAAACGCGCTGTATATCACCCTGATGCCGGTTTCTTTCTCGAACATGGTCAGTGCTTCAGGGCTGATATAGTCCTCCCAGTTGTAAACAACCACCTCTCCCTCCGCCACAGCCAGGTGGACAAACGACGCCACGAGGAAAGCAACCATAACAACAGACAACAGTTTCTTCATTCGGATTCTCCTTTATGCGTTATTTCTTCGTGCTGCGGTAGTTGACCACCAGCAGCAAAATCAGAAGCGAAACAAACATCAGCGCGCTCAGCGCGTTCATGGTAGGCTTGATGCCCTTGCGTGCTTCGGAATAGATCAGGGTCGACAGGTTCTGAACCAGCGGGCTTGTGGTAAAGTAGCTGATGGTAAAATCATCCAACGACAGCGTAAAGGCGAGCAGCGCGCCCGTCACAACACCTGGCATGATGTTGGGCAGAATGACACGCGCAAGTGCGTACGTCGGCGTAGCGCCCAAATCCAGCGCCGCTTCATAGCTATGCTTGTTCATCTGCCTAAGCTTAGGCAGCACCGACAGCACTACATAGGGTGTATCAAAGGTAATATGCGCCAGCAACATCGTGACATAGCCGCGGCTGACACGGGTAAATATAAACAGCAGCATCAGGGAAATGCCAGTCACAATGTCCGGCATGGTCATGGGGATATTGGTCAGCGTCATCATCATGCGCTGAGGCCGCTTTTTCATGGCGTGAATGCCGATCGCTGCCATGGTGCCCATTACCGTGGAGACAGCAGCTGCCAACAGCGCGATGGTCACTGTGACATATAAAGCGTTCATAATGGAGGTATCGCTGACCAGCGCTTGATACCACCGAAAAGAAAACCCCGTCCATTTGGCGCGACTGACGCCTGCATTGAAAGATTGGACGATCAGCACCACGATGGGCAGATAAAGAAACAACAGAATCAGCGTTAAATATGATCGCTTGATCAGCCTCATCATATGACCCCACCGCCTTCCCCTTCAGGATCAACTTTGCGCAGGATGCTCAGGCTTGCGAGTATCAGCAGCATCATGATCAGAGACAACGCGCTGCCCACATTCCAATTGTTTGCTGTCAGGAAGGTGCGCTCGATCAAGTCGCCGAACATCTCGGTGTTGCCGCCTCCCAGCACACGGGGAATAAAAAACGTGGTAACCGAAGGCATAAACACCATCGTGATACCTGACACAATGCCCGGCATACTCAGCGGAAAAGTAACCCGCCAAAATGTTTTCCAGCTGTCAGCGCCCAGATCCATCGACGCTTCTGACAGCCGGAAGTCCTGTTTGGCCAGGGAATTGTAAACCGGAAACACCATGAACGGCAAATAGTTGTATACCATGCCCAGCAACACTGCCTGGGAATTGTACATCAGCTGTACCTTACCAAGCCCCAGCCTTTCCAGCAGCCTGTTGATCAGCCCATTGTCTTCCAGCAGCGACATCCAGGCGATGGTGCGCAGCAGGAAATTCATCCACATGGGGATCACAAACAGCACCACCACGGTTGCGCCCAGTTTAAAATTCCTGTCTGCCATGATCAGAGCCGCCGGGTACCCAAGCAGCAGCGATATCACGGTGCATAGAAAAGCCATCCAGATGGAGTATGTCAGCGTGTTCACATTCACCATGCCGCGCTCGGCGATGCCCAGTTCCACAGGATCATAGCCCATAGCGACAAACTGCTGCTTGGTTTCATAATTGCTATCCCAGAAATTGGCAAAATTGGACAGCGTAAACTGCCCGTTTTTGTCGGTCAGCGAGTAATAGGCAATCAGCACCAACGGCAATACCGTGAACACAACCATCCAAAACCCATATGGCCACGCAAACAGCGACCGATGGATGCCCCGGTTTTTCTTCACGGTACGCACAGCTAACAGAACAAAGCCTGCCAGGCATGCCACCATGATCCATACGCCCCACACAGGTACATACATGCTTGTCATAAGGCATCATCCTCTTTCATAGGTCTCATGATGTGGATGTTAAAGGGAACCACAGACAAACCGACGCTAGATCCCTCCGGCTGCATGCTGGTGGAGTGTACCTTCCATGTATAGCCGCCAGCCTCAATAATCATCTCGTAGTGCACACCCTTGAACAACACGCTTTTCACTGTACCGACCAGCTGCCCCACATCATCACCGATGATCATGACATCTTCCGGACGGATGAGCACATCGACAGGCTCATTTTTTTCATAGCCGGAATCGACGCAGGTAAAATCCGCACCGCAGAAATGGACCAGCTCATCCTGAATCATTCTGCCGGGGATAATATTGGTTTCACCGATAAAGTCGGCGATGAAAGAGCTCTTGGGCTCGTCATAGATGTGCTTGGGCGTACCGATCTGCTGGATGCGGCCATCCTTCATGACAACAATGGTGTCGGACATAGTCAACGCCTCTTCCTGATCGTGGGTCACGAATATAAACGTGATACCCAGCATCTGCTGCATGCGCTTGAGCTCTAATTGCATGTCCTTCCTCAGCTTGACATCCAGCGCGCCCAGCGGTTCATCCAACAGCAGCACCTCAGGCTCGTTGATCAATGCGCGGGCGATGGCAACACGCTGCTGCTGCCCGCCGGACAGCGATTCCACGCCCCGCTTGTTGTAGCCCTTCAGGTTGACCAGCGACAGCATGCTTTCTACCCGCTCGTCGATTTCCTTTTTAGGGCGCTTAGCGACCTTCAAGCCAAAGGCAATGTTCTCATATACATTGAGGTGCGGAAACAACGCATACCGTTGAAATACCGTGTTGACGCGGCGTTTATAGGGCGGAAGACTGGTGATATCCTCGCCGTCAAAAAACACCTTGCCTGTTGTCGGGGTTTCAAACCCGCCGATAATGCGCAACGTGGTTGTCTTACCGCACCCGGACGGGCCGAGCAGCGTCAAAAATTCATTCTTCCGTACGTAAAGGTTGATATCGGAAAGCACCTCGGTGCCATTATATTCCTTGGAAATGTTTTCAAGCCTGATCAAACGGGGCGATTCTTGCATGCCGGCCGTTCCTCCCGATTAAAATGATGGTGGGGTGGACACCCATAAAAACTTCACAGGTTTTTTACCGGGATTGATGATATCATGTGGTTCCTCAGGGTGAATGCAAAAGCTTTCACCCGCTTTGACGCGGTGGATGATGCCGCCCATCCTAAGATGCAGTGCGCCGGATAGAACAAATCCGATTTCTTCGCCTTCATGCGGCGGAAACAGCTGCGTCCTGCCGCCTGCGCCCAATTCTACCAGCATGGGTTCCATCATGTTCTTCTGCGCGTTGGGAACCAGCCAGGTGATCTGCCCTTTTAATGCGTCGTTGTCTTCCTTGATGAACATGTCCTCGGCATGAAAGACCACCTTTTCATCCTGGTTTTCGCTGAAAAAGGTTCGCAGGTTACTCCCCAGGCACTCCAACAAATCGGTCAGGGTTGCAATAGAAGGAGAAGTCAGGTTACGCTCCACCTGGGATATAAAGCCTTTGCTCAGCTCACACCTGTCTGCCAGCTCTTCTTGCGTCAGTTTCAGCCGCATCCGCATGCGCTTCAGCTTTGTGCCAATGTCCATCCTTTCACCTCATCTGCCCGTTCTGTTTAGAATTACTAAACTTGCAGGCATCATTTATTAAACCATACCTCACCGTCTCTGTCAACCAAAAAGAAGCAGATGTGAGCGTATGGCAGCAACTGCTCAAATTTCTGGATACGGATGTCAGGACGTAAACCAGCTTCCCGTCTGCTCAAACTGTGCGATAAGGCGGTGTGCGCTATCGATGATAGCCTGATCAAAACCCATGGAGGACAGCAGCGCAACGGCATTTCGGGTAGTGGAAGGCCCCTGGCACAGCTGGTAATTAAACACAACATTTCCATCCTTCATTTCTTCCCTGAAGTGCATATTGTCGTATTGGTCGGCAAGCAGCCTGGTTAGCTCAATGTCGTGTGTCGCAGCCAAGCACAGCAACGGCTTTTCAGCAAGGACTGCCAGAACAGCTGATGATGATGCAATCCTCTCCACCGTGTTGGTACCCCTTAAAATTTCATCGATAAAGCACAACACAAACCGCTTTCCGTCCAAAGCTTGAAGAATGCGCCTGAGGCTTTTGATCTCCCGTATAAAATAGCTGTCGCCCGAACGCACATCATCCCTGATAGCCATTGAGGTCATGACGCGTGCGCACGGCAGAACAAACGCTTGAGCGAAGCAAAACGACAGGCTTTGCGCCAGTATCGCATTGATAGCGACAGCTTTTACAAAGGTGGACTTGCCCGAAGCGTTGGATCCCGTCAGCAGCATACCGCGCTGCCATTGAAAGCTGTTGGGCACGCAGTCTCTGATCAGAGGGTGCGTCATATCCTCCGCCTCGACACATCGCTCATTGGTAAACCGAGGCGAACACCATGCGGGGTGCCTGGTCTTCAAGGCAGCCAGCGCCTGGCATACATCAAGCGTGCCGACCGCTTCGTATACGGCTTGCAATGCACCAGCTTGTTTACCTATGCGCCTGACAATGACCGACAGCGCGAACAAGTCAAACAGGAAGAATATCTTTAGATAATCCACAATCATTTCAATGAGTTCAACGCCTTCGACGGCAAAAACCGGCGTCCATCTTTTGACGCTGTTCAGCGGTTTACAAAGCGCCCGAAGCCTGCTCAGCTGCGACATCAGATTGTCATCCTTGATGCGGTCCAGAGCCTTAGCGCAGTTCAGTACAGACGCCAGGTGCTTGACGGCACGCTCATAAATCCGCCAGGCAGGCGCCGCGCGAAAGTATACCATGGCATTGAACGCCATCATGCCGGCAGCTGCCAGCAGAAAAGCCGGATGCAGCAGAACTGCCATGAGCAGCACAACCGGCAGAAACCCCATAGCGTGCAGCAGCCCGCGGTATGGCGGGAGGGCTATTTCCGGGTTGTGCATAAAAGCTGCTGCGCCATGGTAATGTGCCTGTTTGATTTTTTGCAGCGCCATTTGCACCGCTATCCTTGTGTCGCGGGCGCTAACCAAGTAGTCGGAACACAGGCTGCGCTCAGCGAGCACATGAGGTTCTTCCCCTGTGCCGTGCAGCATGGCATACAGCACCTCGCTACCGCAGAGGCTGATGGTGCTGTCCAGCTGACGAAACACATGGTTCATGTCCAGATCGTCCCATGTCGTGTCATCCACTTGATCAGCTTCAGATATAGCAGTCTTTTTAATACGCCAGTAAGATGCGATGTCATCCAAAATGTCATCGTCGTATTGCTTCAGTGCCGATTCGCTTGCCCACAGTCTATCCAGCTTTTTGACGCGACTCCTTTTTCTGGACACCAGGGCATTTATGACTATACCAAGCAACATCAACGCAACAAAAAACGCAAACAGCGGCGACATACTTCCTCCTGTCACGGAACAGCACCCGTAATGCTGCTCAGCCTGGCGGCGCTGATCAGCTGGCCCATGTTCATGGGCGATATCAACCGCGCGCCCCTGTCCCCTAAGATAACATCCCGCCTGCATATGCCGGCAAACTCGCACCACGCGCATGGCGAGTGACCCTGTCGGTCAACAGCAGGCCTGCGGGCGATGTTGCCGGCATGCATGCTGTTGATAATATCGGCAGCCGCTCTCACCGCGTATTCGGTCAACAAGGTGATCTCATCCCGACTGAGCAGAGGGCTGTTCTTTTTAGGCGTACCATCCTTCTTGAAGTACTGAGGCAAGTTGATGGATGTATCAGACGAATCCATTAACCGGCATACCTCGGGGTCGCTGAGCGCAATACCGTTGAGGCGCAAGGCGCGGGTAATCATTTTCTCCGCTTCGCTCGCATCTTCTGTCGCTGCCATCGGGTTGTCCAGGTACTGATAAAATGCGCCGGCCGCCTGGTCGCCCCGACTCGCCTGGAGAGCAGCTTTCAGGTAGATCAGCAGTTGCAGCTGCAAACCGTGCCATATGCGCTCGGCACGCAACGAGGTGCTTCCGCTCTTGTAATCCACAACGCGTATAAAAGTCCCCTCTTCGCCCTCGTACCGATCGATGCGGTCGATAACCCCATGTAGCAGTACCTCGCCACCATCGCTCATCGGTAGCCGCACCGGGGGCAGCGCC
This sequence comes from Christensenellales bacterium, assembly GCA_050952845.1. Lineage (GTDB taxonomy): Bacteria > Bacillota > Clostridia > Christensenellales > Aristaeellaceae > JAGVSV01. The sequence goes on along the minus strand of JBMNLP010000001.1, from coordinate 1,300,006 downwards.
CCGCGCCCGCCAAAGCCGAATCGCGCCTCTGCAAGCACAGGTTTGAAAGCCGAATGGCTGGTACCTGATGTGATGGTCCAGGCAACCTGTTTACACACATCGACCATCCGCCGTGACCGATGTGCCGCCCTGTCGCTGTCAGCAAATGGCGTAGATGTCCACTGCGCCATGACCGGCAGCAACAGATTTTCCACAGCATCAGCGCATTCTTCCTGCGTGACATCAGGCCATGCAGGCCAATCCCCAGCAACCGTGATAAACTCCTCCAGCGCATCATGAATAAAAATCCCGGCATCCTGGGGCGCCACTTCCCACGTCAGCCGTCGCCCAGGCTTCAATGCATATGTGACAAAATGGTTAAACGGACAATAGGCAAAAGCTTCCAGTCGTGAAACCGATGTGGTGCCCGTATCATACAGAGCTTTTGCATGCCCGGCAGGTATCAAAAAAAGCGGCTCTTCGCCTCCCACGGTATTCAAGATACCTCTTGCCTGTTGGGTCCATTCTCTGCTTGTACACAGCCATGCCCACGCATCCGCCCAGCGTTCCGGCAAACTGCCTTGCTTCAGCAGCAGCGCGATGGTGTCCAGCGCCGGCATCGGTCTGACCGGTTCCAGCACGCCAGCGCCGCTCTCACTAGCCAGCGCGCCGCCTTCTTCAATCAGGTAAGGAAACATCGCCCTGATGCCGGATAACTGCGGAAGCGGGCGCATGGCGTCCCCCTCTTCGTTAGCTAATGCATAGCAAAGGTATAATCTGTCGCTGGGCGCTGACAGCGCTTTCCACAAGCTCAGCAGCGATAGCTCGCTCCGCACCTGCTGCGACATATCCATCCTTAGGTCCAGCAAACGTTCTGCCTCTTCCGTCTCGTAGACGCTGAAAAGTTCTTCATCGGCGCCGGTCAGCATGCCGTCGTTCAGTCCCAGCAGAATCAGCATGCTGGGGTCTTTGGGAATCAGGTGTCCGATAGTACCGCAATGCACGCTTTCAGCCTCGGTGGGCAGTGCCGAAATTTCCGATGCCGACAGCCCGGCTTCCAGCCAGGGCGCAAAGCGCCGGATGGGAATGCGCGCCTTCCCCAACAACGCCTCCATCTGCTCCATCACGCTGGAGATGACCCGCCACACCTGACGCGAGCGCATGGCTTGTTCAGGCATACCAGCCTGAACCAAATTCCGCTCCAAGGTCAGCATGCGCTCTCCTGCCCCAATGGCATTCAAAAAATCAAGTACGATGCGCAACGACTCGCCGGCTGTTCGTGCTGCCGCCAGCGATTTGCGCATATTGTCTATGGGATCAACCAGTCTCCTGCGCAATAACTCAGCTTGCGCTGCCTCCTCAGGCGTACCCCGGTCAAATGGCTTCTGCCATCTGTTTAAGTTGATACCAAACTGGATGGCATAGTTTTCAAGTTGCCACCCTTCTTTCTCTGTCAGCGGTGAGAAGCCGGACTTTATGAACGCCATCACATCATCCTGACGCCACCCATCCGACAGGCACTTGAGGGCGCTGAGCAGGCATTTGACCAGCGGATGCGCAGCAATCGGCACTTTCTCGGCAATATAGAAGGGGATGTCATGAATGCGAAAAGCCGCTTCGATCAGGCCCGCATATTTACCGGCATCGCTGTACAACACGACGATTTTTCCGGCTGGCGTTCCGGAAAGCATAGCCAACACAATCTGCTGGGCGGCATATTGCACCTCGGTATACGGCGTCGGTGCGGCATACAAACGCAAATGGTCAACGGGGTGATGGTACACAGGACGTATAGGTCTGAGGAAATAGCGCTCCAAATGTAAAATTTCTGCCGGCGCATCAAAACCATCCGAAGGCAGCCATTTAAATGCATACGGCGTGCCCATGTCCTGCAGCCGCGCTATCAGCCGCTGCACGCTGCAGAGCGTCCCCGCAAATGCCTCGCCATCTTCCGCCTGTGTCTTTTCAACCACCATCGATACGTAAACACTGTCGGCCTGATCAGACAGCGCCGTGATGATATGGCAAAGTGCGTCTGTCAACAGGTCAAACCCATATACAAATATGTGCACGCCATCAAACAAATGATGGGCTTTCATGCGCCTGAACAGGTCGGACCGCTGGTCCTCCGCATCAGCAAACTGTCCGGAAAGCAGCTCCTCGTATGCACGGTACACTAAGGCTGTATCCAGAAGCTTGCTTTGCAGCGCACTTTCAGGCAAAGTTCTGGCTTTATCAAGGAGGGCTCCCGGCGTGATGCCCGCTTCTTTTATCTGGGTGATGGCTGCTGCCAGCTTGTTCGCAAAGCCCGTCAGATTAGCGGCGCTGTAGTAATAGCGCAGCTCGCCCTTTGTGCTGTCCAGCGCACGCATTACAGCCATATTCCTGCCCAATTCGTCAATGGGCGTTTGCCCGCTGGTACCCGCGCGGTCAGCGATGCGCTGCATAAGCCGCTTGGGCGACAGCACATCAATCCGAAAAAAACCCGTTATGTTCAAATCAGCCACTATATCACGCTCGGCTTGCAGGGTATAGTGTTCCGGTACCAGAAGCACAATTTCTGCGCCCGCATCATAGGCGCTTTTCAGCTGTCTGATCAGCGGTTGCCAGGTTCTACGTGTACGTCCGGCATAGATGGTGAACATGGTTTCTCCATAAGTCTGTAGAACCGGAACCGGTACAGAGCGATTCATACACGAACGCCCTGACCGGCACCTGATGTCGCCGGCTCAGGCAGTTAAGCTGGTGTAAGATGGTCAAATAATATCCGCACCCCAATCAACACCAGTACAACGCCGCCCACCAGCTGCGCCTTTGACTCGAACTTTGTACCAAAATAGCATCCGATGTACGTGCCTGCGAATGACAGGACAAACGTGATACAACCGATAAATACAGCCGCTATCAGTATATTGACACGTAGCAGTGCCAGCGCGATGCCGACCACCAGCGCGTCAATGCTGGTAGCGACTGACAGCAGCATCAGCTCCGAAAAGGAAAGCGTCTGGTACGCCTCATGCTGTACGCATTTTCCATCACGGATAACATCGACGATCATTTTACCACCGATAAACAACAGCAGCAGAAAAGCAATCCAATGATCGATCACACTGATATAATCGCTGAATTGCTTGCCCAGCATCCATCCAACCAACGGCATCACCGCCTGAAACACTCCAAAGGACGCGGCAATGCCCAGGTTGATGTGCACTGCACCGCGCTTGATACAAGCCCCCTTGCATATAGCGACGGCAAATGCATCCATCGCAAGGCCCGCAGACAAAAACACCAGCTCGTAATACTCCAAGAAATCCTCCCAAACGCCAATAAGACGCTTATCGCTTTATATACAGGCATACCTGCCAAATCAAATGCAGCATATAGCGCAACATCAATCAGTTAAACAGGGTGATATTGAATATATATCTGGTCACATACAGACGATACTGCGCATAGGTTCCCTGATCCATAAACAGCTTCTTTAACGCCAAATACATCCTTTTTTTGGTGAGAATGTTTTCTATTACCTTATGCAGCGTCCGCAGCGTGATGCCGGATACTGTTCTGGTATACCGATACACACATTCGGTGATGAATGACACGCGATGAACCGCATTGTTGTATTCTGTATTGAATATAAAATCTTCGCCCCAGTCCAGTCCGGTGACAAACTGAAGCTGCATCGATTGGATAATCTCCATCCGGTACAGTTTGTTCCACAGCGCGCTAAAATAATAGCTGCCCGGCTTTTTTACATAAATAGACAGAAAGGTGTCTCGGTTCATCGTGCAGTTTTGATTGACTAATCCACGCTTTTTCGCATTACCAGACTGCTCAAAATAATAACAGCCAATGACCAGATCGCTTTCCTGCATGGCCCTGACCAGGCTTGTGATAGCCCCCGGCAAAAGCTCATCATCGCTGTCCACAAACAGCACATATTCCCCCTCTGCCGCCTGCAGCGCCGTATTTCTGGCAGCACCGGGACCACCATTGGGCTGATCATACAAGCGAAAGCGGCTGTCCTTCGCCACCAGTTCAGAACAAATGGACAAACTGTCATCAGTACTGCCATCGTTGACAAGCAGCACTTCGATATTCCGATAATCCTGGTTTATGACGCTGCCCGCTGATGCCCGCAACTTTCTTTCAGCATTGTATACCGGGACAATAACGCTGACCAAAGGTTCCTTCATTTACTCTCCCTCCATGTGATGAATCCATGGTATCATAAATTGTTCATGCAGGCAATGAGAGCAAATGATGCTGCATAGCGCATTTGACATGCCTCCTTCAGATGCCTATACTGAAAAAAACTTGCACGGAGGCGTTATGGCAGGTAGAAAACAACGAAAAAGCCCATACACGAAAGGCATGCTGGTCATCAGCTACATCCTGGCAACAGCTGTACTGATCGTTGTCAGTCAACTGCAAATCGTCAAAAAACAGTATGCCATAGAAGCTGCCATAACCCCTGCGCCAACCTTGGCGCCTCCGGCGATCTACGCAAGGCCTACTGAACCTCTGCTGCGCGTTGGCTCCATCGGCCAGGAAGTGAAAGCTCTACAAAGCCGGCTCAAAGAACTGGGGTTTTACGATGGCGATATCGATGGCGATTATGGAGGCGGCACCCGAAGCGCTGTTGAGCTCTTTCAGCGTCAGCATCAGCTAAAAGTTGACGGGCTTGCCGGTCCTGAAACCATGGCATTGCTTTACAGCGACGCAGCCAAACGCGTTGTTGTCACCCCCAGACCGACCCTGCCGGCACAAGCGGGAGATCACCTGCCCCTGCTGATCAACAAGGCGAACGCCCTGCAAAAGGCAGACGAACCGAAAAACCTTGTCACGCTAAAGGATGTACTGCCGGAAAGCTTAGCGATCCTCAAGCAGGACGGATTCATGGCTGAAGCCGCAGCCGCAGCCGCCCTGAAAACCATGCTTGAAGCCGCGCACCAGGATGGATTGACGGTGTGGCAGGTCAGCGAAGCATACCGAACCAATGAAAGGCAACAGCAGCTGTTTGATCAGCAAGTAGCAGCATATGTGAAAGAAGGTATGACAGCGCAAGTCGCTCATGCCGCCGCGCAAAAAACCGTCGCGCTGCCGGGCACCAGCGAGCATCAAACAGGGCTTTCCTTTGATATCACGGTGCCGGGCAAGTATTTTATCGATACGCAACAGTCGCAATGGCTGGCAGATCACTGCCATCTATATGGCTTTATTGTGCGCTACACAGCAGCCAAGGAGGAGATAACCGGTTATCTGCCCGAGCCCTGGCACATCCGATATGTGGGACTGCCGCACAGCACGTTTATGTACGAGAATAACTTGTGCCTGGAGGAATACCTCGATCTGTACAAAACCGAGGAATGATGCATTGCCTATAACCGCGACATCAGAAAACCGGCGTTTCCGCCGGCGAATGATTGAGCGCAGCCGATAAGCCGAGTTCTGTCGTGAATGGTCATCTATCTAGGCAAGCCGTTGCCGGCATGCTCAAGCGATAACGAAGGCGGAGCGAGCAGCCCCATATGCCCTCTTCTATCTTGCACCAGGTGGGGTTTACAGGACGGACAAGTCGCCATGCCGCCGGTGCGCTCTTACCGCACCTTTCCACCCTTGCCGGATTACCGGCGGTTTCTTTCTGTTGCACTCGCCTTGGAGTCGCCTCCACCAGCCGTTAGCTGGCACCTTGCTCTGAGGTGCTCGGACTTTCCTCATGCCTTTCAGGCACGCGACCATTTGGCTGCCTCAAGGAATTGCTCTAACCTAAGATCATCCGGCCGCAGGTTTCACATTCAACGATCTTACCTGCCCGGATATCAAGGAGAACCGAAGACGGAAAAGCCATGTTGCAGCCGCCGCATTGGCCATCCGTCATCCTGGCGATGGGCGGCATACAATGCTGCTTGATGGCATTGTACTTGTCGATATACGTTTGATCGATGTCCTTCCTTTTTTCCTCAGCCAATGCGGTCAAGCGCTCCAGCACAGCGGATTTTTCGCGGTATTCCTCTTCGTATTCAACACGAAGCTCGTCAAATTCCTGCTTGGACAGGACGGCACGCAGTTTGATATCCCGCTGGCGCCTGTCCCGATCAGCTGCGTTTTTTCTGATCCGGCGAATCTCCTGATCATACTCATCTAAATTGTCAACCAGGCGCTGCGCCTCATCAATATAGCTGCGGGCATCCTCGCTTCCCTCTGCCGGCGTTTCCTGGACACGCGCCTGCAGCTGGCGAAGCTGGTCCTCCACCAAGGAGATGGCATCCTTCAGCGCATCGGTTCTGTCCATCATAGCCAACACCTCGTCCTCAATCTCCTTCAGGCTGTGCTGTAAATCCTTCAAAGAATCACGCAGCTTTAACAGCTTCAGGCGTCTGGGCGAGCGCTTGATCGTGCGGTTCATATTGTAGACTTCCACATCGGAAAGCTGATACTCCCACAACAGTTCGAGTTGATTCATCCATACCTCCTCACAATCCATCCTCCTCAATACGGCCGATCCCCGGACACATGGACCGATATATTGTATTCTAATGCATCCATATGGTTTTGTAAACCGTTTGCCAGGCTGTGCAGCATCGGCGCCTCTGTATAGTAATGGCCGCCTGCAATCAGGGTAAACCCCTTCCACGCAGCTGCTAGGGCATGATGATGCCGGACTTCACCGGTTAAAAGCGCCTGGGCGCCAGCCTGCATCGCCAAGTCATATCCTTCGCTGTAAGCACCTCCAGCAACTGCCAGCGTATGGATCAGATGATCGTCACGGGTATATTTTTCCGCTGCTCCTCCCAGCGTGCAGCCAATCAACTCACACAAGTTGCTGGCACGCATGGACTGGGGCAGTTCACCCAGCACCAGATAATCCCCCGCCTGGCGTATATCCTTCAGCAACAGCATGCTCGCAACTGCCCGGCTGCCGCTGTAGAGGGATTTATCAGCGTTGGTATGCACACAAACCAGCGATATACCTTCCCTGATCAGCCTGGTAATCAAAAAGCCTTCGTACGTGCCCATATCAATGGTTTGAACAGGCTGAAACATCAGCGGGTGATGCGTAATGATCAACTTCGCGCCCAGATGCATCGCCTCGTCGATCACCTTTGGTGTTACATCCAACGCCAGCAGCACCGCAGCCAAATCATCCTGTGCTTGGCTAATAATCAAGCCGCTGTTATCAAATTCCTCCTGAATGTCAAATGGAGCGACGCTATCCAGCCAGTCACATATCGTCAGTAAAGCTGTCTCTCTCATGCTCTATTGCCTCCGTCAGCCACGCCACATGGCGCTCGCCCGCTACGCGTCGGTCCATACCCGCCACATGCCTTCGCCAAATCAGATAATCGCGCACCGATGCCGATGCCGTGCTGCGGAGTGCCGGCCCCACATACAGCTCCTTTTCGCTGTAGCGGGCAGACCCACGTGTTGCTTCGATCACAGTGTAGAATCTTCCGGCAGATTGAACAACATGCTCATTTTCAAAAGCATATCCGTGAAGGCTCAGCGCAGTCCTCACCACGCTGTGCCTCGATTGAGGCGATACGATCAACTTCGCATCACCCAATCTATACGCCTCGCGCAACATCCTGGCAATCCGATCTCCCCCCATGCCCAGCACCGCAACCGCCTGCACATCGCCCGACAGAGCGACAAAGCCGTCCGCGCAGACCAATGCTACGCGATGGAGCAGCCCATGCCTGTCAAGCAGTCGTTCGGCTCTCTTCAAAGCCTTGGCGCTAATATCGCTAACGATCATTCGGTTGCACCGGTTGTTCAACAGCAACCAGCAAGCTAACTTACCATGGTCTGCACCAATGTCGGCGCCTGTATCGCATACGGGAAAACACCGCACAGCAGCCGATAAGCGTTCATCCAGGGACGGCGCCTTAAGTACCCTGCTAAATCGCATCAATCAAGAAAGTCCTTCAGCTTCTTGCTGCGACTCGGATGTCGCAGCTTTCTAAGTGCTTTGGCCTCGATTTGACGTATTCGCTCCCTGGTGACGTTAAACTCCTTGCCCACTTCCTCCAATGTGCGCGGGTTGCCATCATCCAATCCGAACCGAAGGCGCAACACCTTGGCTTCCCGGGGAGTCAGCGTGTCCAGCACGTCCCACAGCAATTCCTTCATCAAGGCATTGGAAGCTGCTTCTGCAGGTGCCGGCGCGTCCTCGTCCTGAATAAAGTCACCCAGGTGGCTGTCTTCCTCCTCGCCAATGGGCGTCTCCAGCGATACCGGTTCCTGTGCGATTTTCATAATCTCCCGCACCCTGCTCTCTGTGATCCCCATAGCCTTGGCAATTTCTTCAGGGGTAGGTTCCCGGCCATACTCCTGCAGCAATTGCCTGGATATACGGATCAACTTGTTGATGGTTTCCACCATGTGAACAGGAATGCGTATTGTACGCGCCTGATCGGCAATGGATCGGGTAATGGCCTGACGGATCCACCACGTGGCATAGGTTGAAAACTTATAGCCCTTTTTGTAGTCAAATTTTTCAACCGCCTTGATCAAGCCGAGATTTCCTTCCTGGATCAGGTCTAAAAACAACATCCCACGCCCTACATATCGCTTGGCAATGGACACGACAAGCCGGAGGTTGGCCTCAGCCAACTCGCGTTTGGCATTCTCATCGCCGGCTTCCATGCGCTTGGCAATTTCCACCTCCTGTTCAGCTGTCAACAGCGGTACCTTACCGATTTCTTTCAGGTACATTCGAACAGGGTCATCTATGTTGACTGCCTCGGGAACCGTCAGGTCGATCTCTTCCTCGTCATTCTCATCATCTTCGTCATCTTCCTTGGCAATCTGATCCCTTGTTACCTGTACACCCATGGTTTCCAGGGTATCCAGCACAGCATCAAACTGCTCGGGGTCTACCTCGCCGGCAGAGAGCGCCTGAAATACTTCCTCGTAGGAAACGATCCCGCGATTTTTAGCGGTTTCATACAGTTCCTTTAGTTTCATTTCCTGAAGCTTCTCATTGGACTTCAAGCTCAACTATGACACTTCCTTTCCATTAGCCTGTCTACTCTCCATGTTGGAAAGCTCTCTGCTGAGTGCCATCACCTGATGGAGTGCTTCTTTTCTCTCGTCATCGCTCATGCCCGTCATATCAGCCTTGAGTTCTTTGATTTTCCTGTCGATCCGCCTGGCACGTAGCGTTTTGAGGCATTCTTCCGCTGCATCAAACGCGGTTTCGCGGTCGATATCAGACGGCCAGCTGAACGCTTCGCTTAACTGGGAACGCTGCACCTCGTCTTCGCAATCCGACAATACCATGGCTGGCAATTGCCCACTGGTCAGTTTCTGAAATGCATTCCGAAACAAGTCGGTTTCAAAATCGTCTTCGGTCAACATGTTAGGTGGTAACAAACCTGTGGATAACAGCGAAATCAACGTCTGCTCCGCAGTTGTTTCCTCATCAGGCCTCTCCTGCCCAGCACGTCGCCTGCTGCGTTGTGGCTTTGATGTATAAAATCCCGTTCGTGGCTGTGGACCGGATGTGTTCATCTGACTGACCAGTACGTCCCTCGAAAAACCCGTCTTGAGGGACAGCGCCTTCAAATGGTTCTCCAACTCCACAGGTGCCCGCACAGTGTTGAGTATTTTAGCAGCTGCAATGGCAAACTCGGTTCTCCCCTCCTCCGACGTCAGGTCGTGATTGCGTTCGATCCGATGCAACCGAAAAGCAACAGCCGACATGGGGCGCAACGCCCTGTAGGCATCAATCCCCTGCCGCCTGATCAGGTCATCCGGATCAAGACCACCGGGAATGTGCATCACGCGGGCAGGTATCTGCTCGGCTTCCAGGATGTCCAGCGCCCGCTCGGCTGCCAGTTGCCCGGCATCGTCGCCATCGTAGGATATCCATACCTCAGGTGCAAAGCGCTTCATCAGCCTGGCTTGCTCCACCGTTAAAGATGTGCCTAACGTCGCAACAGCACCTGTAACCCCGTGCTGCGTCAGCGTGATTACATCCATGTAACCTTCAACCAGCACCAGGTGCTTTAAGTTGCGCTGCTTGCGCAAGTAGTTAACGCCATACACAGTCTGCCGCTTGTTGAACACTGGCGTATCCGCTGTGTTCAGATATTTAGGCTGCTCATTTCCCAGCGCCCTGGCACCGAATCCCAGCACGTCGCCATATAAGCCGATAATTGGAAACATCAGGCGGTTCCTGAATACATCGTACCTGCTCTTTTCCTTGACGTGGATTAATGCGGCGGAGAGCAGTTCATCCTGGGTGAACTCCTTTGCCAACAGGTAATCGCACAGCCCCGTCCACTCATCGGCACTTGCGCCGATACCGAATCTTCTAATCGTCACATCGTCCATACCGCGGCTGCGGAGATATTCAAGCGATGCATGCCCTTTGGTCGACCAGAGGGTTTCATGATAATACCTGGCGGCTTTCCGGTTAGCAGAAAAGATACGCTGTCGCAGCGACTGCATCCGGTCGTCCTGCGGGCTGTCCAGCATCCGAGGCGGCGCAATGTGATACTGTTTGGCCAGATACAACAGCGCTTCGGGATACGTCAGCTTTTCCATCTCCATGACAAACTGAACGACGCTGCCGCCGGCTTTGCACCCAAAGCAATGATACAGATTCAGTTCGGCATTGACAGAAAAGGATGGTGTTTTCTCATTGTGAAACGGGCATAGACCCCAGTGATTTTGCCCCTGTTTCTTAAGCGGCAGATACGCAGACACGATTTGCACGATGTCTGCACGGGCAAACACTTCGTCCACCCATGCCGAAGGCAGCCTGCCGGACAAATCAATCACCGCCTTGTTTCATTCGCATCTTGTACGCCATTTTCTGCCTCTGATATGTCTCAAATGACAGAAAATGTTGTAGGAACAAATATTTCGTGGAACACGCGCATCGCAAACCGATCTGTCATGGATGCGATGTAATCGATGACCGCACGCTCAGTGCCTTCCAGGTATGCGCTGGTAACAAATTCCAGCGGCATGTCGCCGGGGTTTTTGGTGAAGTGATCAAACAGCCGTGTAAGCACAAAATCGCATTTTTCCTCCTCGTCAGAACGCCACTTGTCCTGATAAACCCGCTCAAAAAGAAATGCACGCAATTCATCCGTTGCCTGCTGCACCTCCGCTGTAGCGCTGATTTCCGGTTTGTCTATGCTGGAGGAGACCATGTCGTCAATCATGGTGTTGATGCGCTCGCCGTGTGTGCTGCCCAGCACCTTGATGCAGCCCCTGGGCAACTCAAACTCCCTGATCAGGCCGGCGCGCATCGCGTCGTCAATATCGTGGTTAATGTAGGCAATTCTGTCAGCCTTGGCCACAACACACCCTTCCAGCGTGGCTGGCGCCTGATCGCCGGAATGGCACAGAATGCCGTCCCGCACTTCCATGGTCAGGTTTAAGCCGTTCTTCCCCTCTAAGTGCTCCACCACGCGCAGGCTTTGCTCGTTGTGGCGAAACCCGTCGGCGGTCAGCCGGCTGAGGGTGCGCTCGCCGATGTGGCCAAAGGGCGTGTGCCCCAGATCATGACCCAGGGCGATGGCCTCAGTCAGGTCTTCATTGAGCAACAACGCGCGGGATATGGTGCGGGCAATCTGCGCAACTTCCAGCGTATGGGTGAGGCGCGTGCGGTAGTGGTCACCTTCCGGCGAAAGAAACACCTGGGTCTTAAACTGCAGCCTTCGGAAGCTTTTCGAATGGATCAACCGATCACGGTCGCGTTGAAAGGCTGTCCGGATACTGCAGGGGGTGATAGGAGTCATACGACCCTTGGTCAGCGTACTCTTTGCTGCAAACGGCGAAAGCTGTTCCAGCTCGCGCATTTCTGTCGCTTCCCTGATTGACAAGTTCTCGCCTCCTCCACATTCAGACCCCCATATATACATACTGCGTCAAAGCTGAAACTCCTGCTTGACACAACAAAAGAAAGCCCTTGCGGGCAATGGAAGACAGATGTATCAGATGTTGTCACGAAGCCAATCGCGCTCCGCCGGGGTCAGCTCCGCCTGCTCCAGCAGATCAGGCCGTCTGCTTGCCGTAATCAGCAGCGACTGCCGCCTGCGCCATGTGGCTATCCTGGCATGGTCGCCGCTCAGCAATACCTCCGGCACCTCCATCCCTTCAAAGGTACGTGGGCGCGTATACTGCGGATACTCCAGCAGCATGCTTTTCGAAAAGCTTTCATCATGCGCGCTGAAGCTGCTGCCCAATACGCCCGGCAGCAGTCTTGCCACGCAGTCAATCAGCACCATCGCTGGCAGTTCCCCGCCTGTCAACACATAGTCGCCAATGGACAACTCCAGGTCGATGAAGCCAGTGATGATCCGCTCATCAACCCCTTCATAATGCCCGCACAGGATGACAAGCGCCTCTTCATCACACAACGCGCGCGCCGTGTGCTGTGTCAGCGGCGTACCGCGCGGACTCATATAGATGCGTTTACCATGAAACGGCGGCGCTGTCACATGCCGGATCGCATCCGCAATAGGCTGTGCCATCATCAGCATACCCGCGCCACCGCCAAAAGGATAATCATCGGTATTTCTGTGCTTGCTGTTTGAAAACGCCCGGATATCATGTATCCTCAAGTCGACCAGTTCGCTGTCGATAGCCCGGCCAATGATACTATGGTTCAGGGGTTGAAACATTTCCGGGAAGATGGTCAGCACATCAATTTTCAAAGACGGCGACCTCCGGAAACAGCGCAGTGTCCAGCGTCATGGTTTTCTGCGCCGTGTCCACCTCCAGCACGACCTTCTTAAGCGCCGGCACCAGCCAGGTGCCACCCTGTGCAGCAATAACATAAATGTCGTTGGCGCCGGGTTGCAGCACCTCGGTGACAATGCCGATGACCTTGCCCGACGTGTCCTTCGCCGTGCAGCCGATCAGGTCAACAATAAAATGCCTTCCCTCAGGCAGTTCAACAGCATGCGCCCGGTCAACATACAACAGCCATCCACGCTGCTGCTCGGCTTCATCCCGGCTGGTCGCACCGTCAAGGCGCAGGTAGACATACCCTGCTCGAACACGGACATCTGAAACAGACACATGGTTCTTTTTGCTGCCAGCACCAACATACACCTCAGACAACACATTGAAGCGCGCAGGGTTGTCGGTTTCGGGCTTCACCTTGACCTCGCCGCGGATACCCTGCGGCTTGAGAACCTGGCCAATCATCAAATATTCTGACAAGCAACGCTCCTTATAGAATGACACCCTTGCGGGCGTCAGCTGTTATTGGATTTCCACAAACACCGGCTTGCCACCCTTGGATGTAGCTGCCTTGATGACGGAGCGGATCGCCTTGGCGATCCTGCCCTGTTTGCCGATCACCTTGCCCATGTCATCCTGAGCCACATTCAGTTCCAATATGATGGCTTCGGGACCTTCGGTTTCTGTCACGCGCACTTCATCAGGGTTGTCCACCAAGGTTTTGGCTACAAAAAGCAACAGTTCCTTCATAACGCTGTCTTTCTGCCCGTCAGCCTTCAAGTGCGCCGCTCTTGCGCAGCAACGCACGGACAGTGTCGGTGGGTTGGGCACCCTTGCCTATCCATTCGAGAGCTTTCGCGTTATCGATTTGAATCTCAGCCGGCTGTGTCATCGGGTTATAGGTGCCGATTTCTTCAATGAAGTTTCCGTCTCGGGCCGCCCGCTCATCAGCGATGACGACACGGTAAAACGGCTTTTTCTTCATGCCCATTCTCTTTAAACGAATTTTGACTGCCATGGTTGTTCCTCCTCAACAATATATGCTAATCATGTACTGATTGCAAGTAACTAAAATGGCGGCATTCTCATCCCGCGCATCATGCCGCGCTTTTTCCCCATCATCTGCTTCATCATTTTGCGGGTCTGCTCAAACTGCCGCATCAGCTGATTGACATCCTGCACCGTTACCCCCGCACCCGCGGCTATGCGCTTACGGCGGCTGGCATTGAGCACATCAGGGCGCCTGCGCTCCTGTGGCGTCATGCTACGGATGATAGCCTCCGGCTTTTTCATCGCATTGTCATCAATTTGCACATCCTTGATCTTGCTGCCCAGCCCGGGCAACATACCCAGCACATTTTGCAAAGGGCCCAGCTTTTTCAACTGCTGCATCTGATCAAGAAAATCCTCCAGCGTCATATCATTGGCTACCTTGCCTTTCGTGACGATGGTCTCTTCATCGCCCATGGCTTCGGTAGCTTTTTCAATCAGGGTCAGCACATCACCCATCCCCAGGATACGCGATGCCATGCGGTCCGGGTGGAAGGGCTCAAAATCCTCAATTTTTTCACCGGTGCCGGCAAACTTGATGGGTTTTCCGGTGACTTCCCGGACAGACAGCGCCGCACCGCCACGGGTATCGCTGTCCAACTTGGTCAGTATCACCCCGTCGATGGCCAGCTTTTCGTTGAACGAGGACGCCACATTGACGGCGTCCTGGCCTGTCATGGCGTCAACAACCAGCAAAATTTCCTGAGGTTTGACAGCATCTTTGATATCCGACAGCTCGTCCATCATCTCATCGTCGATATGAAGGCGGCCTGCCGTATCGATAATCAGCACGTCGTCGCCATAGTATTTCGCGCGCTCAACTGCTTCTTTCGCTGTGATGACAGGGTTCTGGGTTCCCCTTTCAAACACCCGTGCGCCGGCTTTTTCGCCGACAATCTGAAGTTGCTGGATCGCAGCCGGCCTGTAAATATCGCATGCCGCCAGCATGGGCTTCTTGCCCAGCCGTTTCAAATGGAGCGCCAGCTTGGCAGCCATGGTGGTTTTTCCAGCGCCCTGCAAGCCGCATAACATGAACACCGTGGGATTGACGGACGACCATGTCAGCCTGGCGTTGCTGCCACCCATCAGCGCGGTCAGTTCCTTATTGACAACCTTGATTACTTGCTGGCCTGCGTTCAGCGATGACAGGATCTCCGTGCCAATGCATCGCTGGGTCACTTTGTTGATAAAATCCTTCACAACGATATAGTTAACGTCTGCCTCAAGCAGCGCCAGGCGCACCTCGCGCATGGCTTCTTTGATGTTCTGTTCGTTGAGCTTTCCTTTACCGGTCAGCTTCTTAAACGCTCGTTGCAGCTTATCTGACAAGCCTTCAAACGCCATGTCACTCCTCCTCTTCTGATAAAAATTGGTCCAGTATTTGTTTTGCCCGGTTCAGGTGACAGGCTGTATCCCGGGAAGGCGATACGAGCGCCAGCTGTTGCTTACAATCGCGCACCGCGGCGCGCATCCGATCAAAACGCATGACGAGCCCTAACTTGTCCTCTAAGTCATCCAGCCTGGCAAAAGCGCGCTGAATCGTATCGCACACACACTGCCGTGTGACAGAGAGCTGGCGGGCAATTTCGCCGATGGAACAATCCTCATCGCAATACAGCTGCAGCATCTGCTGCTGCCGCGCAGTCAGCAGTTTGCCATAAAAGGAGAGCAGCAAACCGTGCGCCACTCTTTTCTCAAGCCCGCCGGGCATTCTCCCTGCCTTTCTGTCAAGTGCTTTTGCTTGACTTAGTTAGCATATCCTGCTCTGCGCCTTCTGTCAAGAGGGAATATTTACGCCTTCATGATCGACTTGATATAAGGCACTACGAAAGCTAAAGATCAATGATTTCAGCAGTAGCAACCGCCTCGTGCACGAATGCGTCCGCAGCATCCGCCATGCCTTTTTCCGCCAGCACCACCCTGGGCAGCCTGGGACGTGTCACGGGATGCCTGGGGGTAAACACGGTGCAACAATCCTCATACGGCAGACAGGATGTTTCATAGGTGCCAATTGCCTTAGCCAGATCGACGATCTCGCTCTTATCCATCCCGATCAGCGGTCTGAAAACCGGTCGGCTGGCGATTACATCTGTACATGCCAGCGCCTCCATGGTTTGGCTGGCTACCTGGCCGATAGATTCCCCTGTGATCAATGCCTGTGATTTTTCAGCTGTAGCAATCCTGTCAGCAATGCGCATCATATACCTGCGCATGATCAGCGTTGTGTAATCCTCCGGGCACTTTTCGTATATCATGGTCTGTATGGTTGTAAAAGGTACGACATATACCCTGATGCCGCAGCAATAGTCAGATAGGATGCGGGCCAGCTGGAGCACTTTCTCTCTGGACCGTTCGCCAGTGTACGGAAAGGAATGGAAATGAACGGCGCTGATCTGTACGCCGCGCTTGGCGATCATATAGCCGGCAACAGGACTGTCAATCCCACCCGACAGCAACAACGTCGCCTTGCCGTTGGAACCCACCGGCATGCCCCCGACACCGGGCAGCACATCGACATACAGGTAGGCATGGTCTCTGATTTCGACATGCAGCACATGGTCGGGCATCCTCAGATCAACGCGCAACCCGTCATTCGCCCGGATGATCCAAGCGCCGATGCGCGCGCTGATCTGTGGCGAGTTCAGGGGATATAGTTTGTCGGAGCGGCGCGCCGTCACCCTGAACGTACCGGTCATGTCCTGCATCATCGCGGCTGCCTGGGCACAAACATCCTCAAAATCCGCCTTGTCCATTTCAATAGCAGGACAGACAGAATGAACACCAAACACCTTCCGTATCCGTTCCATGCAGGCGTGAATATCGGTCATGCCGCTGACAATCAGGCGGCTATCACTCAAAAGCACGCTGGCGTGGAACGGTTTCACGGCATTGCGTACGCGCCTGATCAGCAACTTCAAAAAAAACGGGCGATTCTGCCCCTTCAGGTATATTTCACCATATCGCACCATGATGAGCCGGCGCACAGTATGATCGTCCATCTCTATCTCCTGGTATAGCGTTTGAGGGCTTGGTATCCTGCGATGCAGGCATCTGACGCGTATGTGATGACAGCTTCGTCGGTCTCCGGGCCCAGACTAAAGCGGATTGCGCACTCAGCTACATGCCGGGGAACGCGCATAGCCTGCAAAACCATGCTGACCTTTTGTCTTTTAGAGCCGCAGGCGGAACCAATGCCGACATATACGCCAGCCTGTGCCAGCATGTTCATCATGGGCTCCGACCGCACCGGCGGAAAGGACAGGCAGAGGATATGATCGGCTGCCTCACAGCTGGATGGATCAGGCCCGATCGGCGCCATGGAAGGTATGGCTGCCCGCAGCCGGTTGTACAGCAACTGTTTCATATCGCGCATCCGGTGCGATGCAGGATATGTTTCAACAGCCTTCATCATGCCTGTAATGCCGGGCGTATTCTCTGTGCCCGACCGCAGCCCACCTTCCTGACCGCCGCCATATACCCTCGGCGAGAGCCGGGCGCCACCGGAAGTAACCAGCGCGCCTATGCCCTTGGGGCCGCGTATTTTATGTGCGGACAGCGTGTAGCTGCTGCTTCCGACTTCCTCCAGACGAAAGGGCAATCGCAAGAATCCCTGAACGCCATCCACATGTACATGCGCCCCCGGGCATTTCCGGGTACGGACTTCCAGCGCCTGTCGCAGCGGTTGGATGGCGCCGGTTTCGTTGTTGACCTGCATCAGGCAAATCAGCACAGTGTCAGCCCCTGCCAAGCTCTCCAGCGCTTCCATATCACATACGCCATTGTCCAGCAGCGGGATTTCTTTCACATCAAACCCCAGCGCAGCAGCCTGCCTGCATGCTTCCCGAACGGAAGGGTGTTCGCCTGCCGAAAAAAGCACACGACCGCTCCTGTGGGCGCTGTCTAAATGCCCTAATATGGCCAAATTATTGGCTTCTGTACCACCAGATGTGAAGATCACACGCTGTCCGCCTGTACGTTCCAGCAGCATCTGCCTGCAGGTGTCCAACATTTTTTCAACGGCAATTGCCGGTCCATAGGGCGACGACGGGTTGTAAAAGGCGGTTTCCATAGAAACGCGCATCGCCTCCACAACCTCGGCGCTTGGTGGGGTTGTGGCGCAATGATCAAGGTAACACAGCTTCATGCTCAGTTTTTCTGATACTTGCCGGGCCCGGCGGCTCTGACAATCAATTCTACCATGGTTTCGCTGGGCTCAATGACCATCAGCGTTTTCGCACTATCCTTAACAAAATAAAAGTAGAACAAGTCAGCGTCCCGGTTTAAAAACCAGTTCAGCCTGCGCACCCCGGGCATGCTGACATACCGGTGAAAACTGCCGGAGCTGACCTTTCCGCATGCCTCGACGTTTTTGATGTTCATGGTGCCCAATGCCTTGCGCTTTCGGTTGTTGAATACCCGCGCAAAGTCCATGATGCCATTGGTGAAGGTATACTCATACTCCGTCTTGATACGGTCCTTATACAGAAAGATCAGCACGGCGGACGCAGCCATGAGCAGCGTAAGCACAATGAAAGCCATCATGGACATGTCGAACCCCTGGGTAGAGATCGTCATGGTGAGCACATTGAACATGAACACGGCTGTGATACCCGACAGGATCATGATGACAAACGCCAGTGCATACATAATGTTTTCGCCCGTCCTGTTTCGTCTGGCAGCAACTTCTTCTCTGAATTGATCCACTTCTATTCTCCTCCTGTATTGATATAGCCTACCCGAAAAAGACCGGCATGATCAACCCGATCAATGCGCCGAAAAACACTTCCGTCGGTGTGTGACCAACCAGTTCCTGCAACGTTTCCTCTGTCAGCGGCTGTCCTTCTACCAGCATCCTATGGAGGATCTTGTTGATGACATGGCTCTGCTTTCCAGTTTGATACCGCACGCCCAGTGCATCGTAAATAACCACAGCTGTCACCGCTACTGAGAGTGTAAAGGCTGTCGATGCCATCCCTTCCCTCAGCGCAATCATGGTGGTTATAGCTACCAAAAATGCCGTATGCGCACTGGGCATACCGCCCATGCCAAACATCCGGCATAAACTGAAGATCCGTGTGATCCGCCAGTAAATCAACGTCTTGATAATCTGTGCCACAAACCAAGCGCTAAACGCACAGAGCAGCATGTCGTTCCTGAACAGCTCAGTCAACTCATATCCTCCAAGGATGCTTGATCCATATCATTGTACACGCTGGAGCGCATCCAGCGCAAGCGCCTGTAAAAACACGCCCTTTTCTCCGAAGGCTGCAGCAGAATCCGCAGCAGCCTGGGTGTGGGCGGCAGCATCCTGCCTGGCGCGCTCCTCCCCAAATACATGAGGCCAGGTCATCTTACCTGCCTGGGCATCCTTTCTGGCCGCCTTGCCCAGCATTGTTTCATCACCTTTCAGGTCAAGCAGATCATCAACAATCTGAAAAGCTACGCCCAAATGGTATCCATACCGCTTACCCACTTCCAGCATCTCCCGGTTGGCTTTAGCCAGCAACAGCGCAGCTATCACCGGCGCTGTGATCATATCCGCCGTTTTATGCGCGTGGATATACAGCACCTTGTTTTCCTCCGGCGCAGTACCCTCAAACGATATGTCGGCAACCTGACCGGCGATCATACCGCGGCTTCCGGCACGGCGGGCAATTTCTCCTATTGCCTTCAACGCACCAGGATGGTCACTGCTTGCCATCAATTCATAAGCGCTGTTCAACAGCCCGTCGCCTGCCAATATCGCCGCAGCCTCACCAAAGACGACATGGTTTGTAGGTTTTCCACGCCTCAGGCTGTCGTTGTCCATAGCCGGCAGATCGTCGTGAACCAACGAATAGGCATGGATCATTTCAATAGCGGCAGCAAAAGGCAACGCTGGAACGACATCCTGAAAAAACATGTGGTAGCTAGCCAGCAACAAAACGGGACGCAGTCGCTTGCCGCCCGACAACAGGCTGTAACGCATGGCTTCCGCATGCTGGCGCGGCACAGCGTCCGGTGGCCAAGCTACATCAGGCAGCTGGATGACGGTGTCCAGATACCTGTTAATTATCTGCCGGTAGCTGCTATACTTCTGCTGAAATGTCCTGCTCATTCAGCGGTATCACCTTTCCATCTTTTAGCACACTCAGCTTCTTTTTCGCCTGGTCCAGTTCCTCATGCAGCTTGGCAGCCAGCTTCATGCCTTGCTCGTAGGCTGCCAGCGTTTCGTCCAGGCGCATCCCGCCTTCCTCCATGGACGCAACCAATTTTTCCAGCGCCTCAATCCTTTCTTCAAAGGTCAGCTCACGGTCCTTCGCGGTCAAATGGATCCTCCTTTTCTGCAGAGAGGGTATGCACCCTCGCTCTGCCGTCATGGAATAACAATGTCAGGTTTTCCGGTACATCCCGTACGGATTGTACGGGATGTTCCCCATCCATGGCAATCGCATATCCCCTTTTCAGCGTTTGCATAGGGCTAACCGCCATCAACCTGGTTAGCACATGCTCATAAACGCCGGACGCTGCCTGTAAGGCACGACCGCCAGCGGCATCAAGCCGCTGGCGCGCCATCCCGATCCTGCTTTCACTCAGCGCGATGGTGATATCCGGCTGCAGAGGCTGCAGCCTTTTCTCCAGCGTGGCAACCTGCATTCGCAGTTTATCCAGGCAGCTGTCAACACGATACCGCAACGCGCTGAGCAACCCAGACACCCTCCCAGCAAGCTCAGCCCGATCTGGAACTGCCAGCTCAGCAGCGGCTGAGGGTGTGGGGGCGCGTACATCTGATGCAAAATCAGCCAACGTGACATCGGTTTCGTGCCCGATGGCGGATATGATCGGTTTGGCGCAACGGGCAATCGCCCGCACGACAACTTCTTCATTAAATGCCCAAAGATCTTCCAAGCTGCCGCCGCCCCGGCCAACGATGAGGACGTCCACCTCGGGCACAGCAGCCAGCGCCGCGATGCCATCCGCGATGTCTTTGGCAGCGCCTTCTCCCTGCACAAGGGCGGGACGCAAAATCAGCCTGACGCCGGGGCACCTTCTTTCAGCAACGGTACGGATATCGTGCAGTACAGCGCCTGTTTGCGAGGTGACGATGCCCACCGCGGCAGGCAACAGCGGCAGCGGGCGTTTTTTCGCCGGATCAAACAAGCCTTCGCGGGTCAGCTTGTCCTTCAGTATTAAAAACTGTTGATACAGGTCGCCCATGCCAAACTGCACTGCACCTTCGGCGTAGAACTGATAAGCGCCGGCTGCCGTATACAACCCGACCGAACCGATCAGCACCAGCTGCATGCCGTCGCGCGGAAAAAACTTCAACAGCTGGTTATGCTGTCTGAACATCACGCAGGCGATTCTGCTAGCTTGATCCTTCAGCGAGAAATACCAGTGTCCGGATACATGCTGCTTGAAGTTGCTGACCTCGCCGCGCACAGCGATATGAAACAGCGCCGGGTCGCTGGCAAGCTTTTTCCTGACGTATTCGTTCAGATCGCTGACGGTTAGTGCCGCTGCCTGCATGCAGCCTCCAGGGTGTTCTCCATCAACATGCTGATGGTCATTTTACCCACCCCGCCAGGTACTGGCGTAATATATCCAGCCACCTGTGAAACACCGTCAAAGTCGACATCCCCAACCACCCGGCCATCCACCCGGTTGATACCTACATCAATCACAGCTGCGCCTTGTTTGACCATGTTGGCTGTGATGAAAGCCGGCTTGCCGATGGCTACCACCAAGATGTCGGCTTGCCGGGTGATCTCTTCCAGATTTCTCGTACGGGAATGGCAGATGGTGACAGTACAGTGTTCGCGCAGCAGCAGCAGGGCAACCGGCTTGCCCACGATGTTGGACCGGCCCACAACAACAGCATGGCTGCCTGCCAGTGGCACGCCGCCTTGTTTGAGCATATGCAGTATACCCGCCGGCGTACAGGGAACGATGCCCTGCCTGTTCAGCATCAGCCTGCCCGCGTTGCTTTCATGGAAACCATCCACATCCTTCTCAGGCTGCACGCAGGACAGCACAGCTGCCTCATCAATATGCGCAGGCAGCGGCAGCTGCACCAAGATGCCATGGATATCAGGCGATCGATTCAGCCTGTTCACAACGTCGATGACCTCCTGTTGCGACGCTTCGCCGTCCAGCCGCACCACCTCAGAATGCAATCCGATCTGCTTGCATGCCCGTTCCTTGTTGCGTACATAGATTTGGCTCGCAGGATGATCGCCCACCAGCACCACAGCCAGCCCGGGCGTAAATCCCTCAGACCGCATCTGCCTGACGCGCTGGATTTGTTCTTCCGTCAGCTGCTCCGACATGTGCTTTCCGCTCAATATCTCCGCCATATGGTCACCTCCTTATTCTTTCTATTGCTTGAGTGCTCGCTCCATACCGATCATTGCGATACCTGCCGCGTTGTCCCCCGCGTATTCAGGCAGAGCGAACGACAGGCTCAGCCCCAGCCTCCTGGCATTGTTTCTTTCCTCCATCATGGTACGCAGCAGCGTGGAGGATGCTACGCCGCCAGTCAGCAGCACATCGCGAAGACCGGTTTTCTCAGCTATTACATCAAGCATTTTCAGCACAGAACGTACCAGTAAGTCAAACACCTCAGCGGCAATGTTCTCATGTCGGATGCCCGCGCTGATGTCCCGTAGCGCAGCAGCCTCAGCACCTGACAGATGAAAGCCGCCTTTACGCATCGCAGCAGGATATCTGCCCGACGCCTGCCCCTGCATGGCCAACTTCTCCAGCATAGAGCCTGCGGGAAAAGGCAGCCCCATCGCAACCCCGACCCTGTCAATAAGCTGACCGGCATGTAAATCGAGCCCCTTAGCCACCAGCTTGAGCGATACATGTTCGTCTTTAATAAGAAAATCAGTTGTACCACCGGACAGATGGACTGCCAAATGTCGGCTAGGAAGCGCGGGCTGGTCAATCATAGCGGCAGCCAAATGACCCCGCTGGTGCGTCGTTTCATAACAAGGCACGTCATATGCAGCCGCTATGGCCCTGGCAAAAGACAAACCTGTCATAAAAACCGGCATATAGCTGTCTTCCCCATCCGCAGGCTTAGCTGAAGACGATACAGCGATCGTACTGTAACCGCGCAGCCCCTTCACAACCTTGGCAAACAGCTCCGGAAACTGCCGCACATGCAGAAAAACGGCATCGCTCTGCCTGAGTCCACATTTCCCCGCTTCTACAGGGAGCGTTTTCCGTTCAGATAACAACACGCGGCAGCTCTCATCAACCGCCGCGCATGATGTCATGTAGCAGCTTGTATCGATGCCGATCACCGCCTTCATGTTGGATGCTTATCCCTAACAAAGGCACCGAGCAAGCCGTTAACAAACTTACCGTCCACCTCATCAGCATATCGCTTGGCTAGTTCCACCGCTTCGTTAATCACAACGCGTTGGGGTACCTCTGGCATGTACTGAAGCTCATACAGAGCCAACCGAAGGATGGCACGCACCACAGCGGGAATACGGCTCAGCTCACGGTTGGTGCTACGCAAGGCAATCTGCCCATCGATATCGTCCTGCCGGCTAATTACACCATCCAGCACGGTATGGATGTAGGTGATCTCCGGGTCATCCTCAGGAAAGTTAATCATGCTATGGAGCGTATTTTCATCGCCACCACCCATCATCTGTTCATAGATCAGCTGCATCGCGGCTCGCCGCGCGGCATGTCGCGCCATCTTGCGTCATCTGCCCTTTCCCGCAAACAAGCTGCGATTGGTGGGTGTTTCAGGCTTTGTCATCCTTTATCCCCAGTGTTTTCTTGACTTTCTCAAGGTCTTCCTGCTGGTAAGTCACTTTCTGGTCTTTGGGTGGAAACATGCGGTTGATAAGACCTGCCACGTCAGCCTTCAGATTGCTGCTTGAACCGATAAAAGCACCTGTCACAGTCAATAGCACAACCAGCAGCGTTCTGAGGATGCCATATTTCAACCAAAGTATCGCAAAAACAAAGAATACCGCCGCATAAAACAGCGTACCCGCGGGCGTTCCCGGCGTGACAATTTTTTTGAACCGGTCATCCATGCTGTGTCTTTCCTTTCAATTGCTGTTTAGCCAGAGGCTTAGTCCAGGCGAATTCACGCCTTTCCCTATTGTTGTCCAGCTCCACCGGACACGCGTTCCAGTTCTTTCTTTGTATGATCTACCATGACGCGCACTTCGTCAACCTTGATCCCTGCGTTGGTCTGCAATTGATGCCTGATCTTTTTCTGCAGCTCGTCAATGACCTGCGGTATATGAACATGGCTCGCGATGTCGATGTTCAGGTCAACCGTCAGTTTATCCCGGTTGTTGATGATGCGCACATCGTTGAGCACAGTTTCATCAGAATCAATGCACCTACTGATGATATGCTCCACAGCTTTTGTGGAGATCCGCAGCTCACCAGAACCACTGCTCTGCGCAAGAAAACTGTCCTGTTTTCGCTTCTGTCTCCCTGGAGTTACCAGTATGAACAGCGCATACACTACAAGCAGCAACCCCATCAGCCATACAAACAACCTGATTGGCGTAAAAAAACCTTTACCTTCCGGCCTGAGGATGATGCTGGAAAATTGAAAACCGGCAATAATCAGCACCATGCCAATTGCCAGCACAACCACCGCACCCATGTACAGCACAACACGGTGCCTAAACTTTAGTTTCATCACGTGTGTTACGCCTTGGCCTTGCGACTGCGTCCAGCCGGCTTGGCAGCTGATTTCTTATCTTCCGCTTCTTCGTCAGCTACTGCATCAACTGGTTCCTCTTTCTCAGCAGGATCTGTTACATCAAGAGGCGATGTTTTCTCGACTTCGGCAGATTCAGCAGTGGGCTCGTCTGCGGGAACCATCTGCTCTGGCTGCTCATTTGTTACGCTGTCATCAGCAACAGCAGGCTGGTCCTGTTTGGTATCCTGCACAGCTTCGTCTGCAGCAGGTTTATCGTTTGCTGCTTCCTTCGTTTTTTTCCTGTCTGCTTTCTTGTCTTCCTTTGCTTTTTCCTGATGCGAATCAGGCAGGTGCTGGCGTTTGACAGCTTCCAGATTGGTTTGCGTCTCACGCTTTTCCTGTTCAAAGCTAACGCCCTGAACGTGGACATCGACGCGCACCACCTTCAGCCCTGTCATAGCTTCAATGGATTTTCGGACGTTCTCCTGCACTTCTGAGGCGACCTTCTGAATAGGCTGACCATATTCGATAATGGTATACAGATCGATGGACACCTCTTCTGTGCCGACTTCAGCCTTCACACCGCGGGTTACATTCCGGTTTCTCCCAATGATATCGCCAAAGCCGCCGCTGGTACACATGCCGGCAATCCCCTCGACTTCGTTGGCTGCGATACCGGAAATAATGGCGATCACTTCATTGGCATAAGTGATTGTACCACCAGTTTCATCGGGCTGTTGATCAATAGGCAGGTTTTCCTTTTCAAGCGACATTCGCTGCACCTCCTTGAATAGACGGAGCAATTATACCAAAAGTTTCAACACGCCGCAACTTGACTTCAGTCATCAAGCATAAAGCGCATTTTTAACGCCTGGAGCTGTTCAGGCGCAACGCTGTCCGGCGTGTTCATCATCAGGCAGGAAGCGTTCTGTGCCTTGGGAAAAGCGATGACATCCCGAAGGCTTTCAGCCCCCTGCAACACCATCATCAGCCTGTCGATACCAAAGGCAAAGCCCCCGTGCGGCGGCGTACCATATTTAAATGCTTCCAGCAGAAAACCAAACCGCTTCCATGCCTCTTCGTGTGAAAAGCCCAGCAAGTTGAACATCCTTTCCTGCAGGTCGCTGGCATGAATGCGGATCGAACCGGAACCCATTTCCAATCCGTTGATGACCAGATCGTATGATTTGGCACGGACTGCTTCTAAGTTGGTTTCCATCATGCCAAAGTCTTCCTCCATGGGCATGGTGAAGGGATGATGGGCCGATACATAGCGCTGATTTTCTTCATTCCATTCAAGCAGGGGGAATTCAGTTATCCACAGCACGCTATAGACCGTTTCATCGATCATACCAAGCTGTCTGGCCAGCCTTGTGCGCAGCTGCCCCATGGCGGTGAGTGCGGTATGCTTTTTGTCCGCTATCAGGAAAACAGCGTCCCCTGCCCCTGCCCCCAGCGTATTCAGAAGGTTTCTCAAATCTTCCTCCTTCAGGAACCGTGCAAAGGAGGAGCGATGCGAACCATCCTCGTTGATTGCCAGCCAGGCTAAGCCCTTGACATGGTATGTTTTGACAAACTCATTGAGCGCATCCATGTCCTTGCGCGACAGCTGTCCAGCCGCTTTTGGAACGACGATTGCGCAGACCGTGCCTCCATTGGTAACCGCTTGTTCAAATATAGAAAAGCCACAATGCCTGACAACATCGTTGACCGTAGCAATGGTCATATCAAAGCGGGTATCCGGCTTGTCGCTGCCGTATTTCTCCATCGCTTCCTTCCAGGTCATGCGTCTGAGGGGTAGCTGCAGTTCAATGCCTTTGACTTCCTTGAACACCCTGGCAAATGCGCCCTCCACAACTTCCTGAACATCCGGTGGCTCAACAAAAGTCATCTCCAGGTCCAGCTGTGTAAACTCCGGCTGGCGGTCAGCGCGGCTGTCTTCATCGCGGAAACAGCGGGCAAACTGGAAATAACGGTCCATGCCGGCAAGCATCAGCAGCTGTTTATAGATCTGCGGGCTCTGAGGTAAAGCATAGCAATCACCCGGGTGCAGCCGGCTGGGCACTAAAAAGTCCCTGGCACCTTCCGGGGTGGACTTGGTCAGGATGGGTGTTTCAAACTCCGTAAAGCCACAGGATATCATATGAGCTCTGATGGCATTGACCACCTTCGATCTGACCTGCATCGTACGCTGCATGGAAGGTCGGCGCAGGTCGAGATACCGATACTTCAACCGAACAGCTTCGTTCTCCTTGGTGTCATCGTCAATATATATGGGTGGCGTTTCGGATTTGTTGAGGATTTTTGCTTCCCGGACGAGCACCTCCACGCGCCCCGTCGCCAATTGGGCATTGATGTCCTTTTCATGCCGGAGGGAAACAGCGCCTCGGACAGCTAACACATACTCCGATCGCAGTGATTCGCCAAGCTGGTATGTCTTTTCATCCAGCTGCTCAGCGTCAAACAGCACCTGTACGATACCACTGCGGTCCCGGAGCCATATAAATATGATGCCCCCCATGTTGCGGGACCGCTGCACCCATCCCATCAACGTCACATCACTGCCGACAGCTGCTTCCGTCACCTCACCGCACATACATGATCTTTTCCAGCCGCCTAAGAATTCCGCCATGTCATTATACCTCCCCCGTTTATATGTATCGTCAAGCCTCCTGACGCAGCACCGAGGCAATATAAGCCGGCGCTTCATCAAGCGGCACATCAGTTTCCGTACCAGTCGCCATATCCCTTGCCTTGACAACACCACGCGCCAGTTCATCACCACCGGCAATCAGTATTTGCTGCGCACCCGCTCGGTCGGCAAAACGAAACTGAGCCTTCAGGCTGCGGCCTGCCAAGTCACACTCCGCTTTGATACCGCGCGCACGAAGTGCCTGCGTTAAACCAAATGCAGCCCCCATGCTGTCATCGCCGATATTTGCCACATACACCGCGCAGCCTGACGGTTCAGGAATGACAATGCCTCGGTTATCAAGCTCCATCAAGATGCGCTCGGTACCGATGCCAAACCCCACGCCCGGTGTTTCCGGACCACCAACCTGGCTGATCAATCCATCATATCGCCCACCGCCGCATAGCGCCAAGCCTTCACGAGCACCTGGCATGATAATCTCAAACACTGTTTTCGTATAGTAGTCCAAACCACGTACAATACCAGGATCCAGCTTGTATAAAACACCGCTCTCCTGCAGCAGGGCTTGCAGGGAGGCAAAATGATCAGCGCATTCACCGCACAGCATGTCCATCATCCGCGGCGCTCCTCGCACAACCTGCTTGCACTTCTCCTCCTTGCAATCCAGTATTCTCAGCGGATTTTTATCAAACCGTGCCTGGCAAACCGGGCAGAGGCTGTTCAAAGCATCTGCTATAAAATCTCTGAGTGCCTGGTGATAGCCGGGCCGGCACGCCGGGCAGCCAATGGAGTTGATATGAACCGACAAGCCGATGATGCCGATATGCTCCAGCGCATGAAACAGCGTGACAATCAGCTCTGCGTCGGCAGCCGGGCCCTTTGCCCCGAAACACTCCATACCAAACTGATGATGCTCGCGCAACCGGCCCGACTGAGGGTTTTCATACCGAAAAACCGGCGTGTTCAGATAATAGACCTTGCAAGGCAAGGGTTGTGCATACAGCTTTCCTTCAATGAAAGCCCGTACAACGCCAGCCGTACCCTCGGGCTTCAGGGTAATGGAGCGACCACCTTTGTCGTTGAACGTATACATTTCCTTCTGTACGATATCGGTCGTGTCGCCCACACCGCGCAAAAACAGCTCCGTATGCTCAAACACCGGGGTTCTGATTTCACGATAACCGGCAGCCTCAGCCGCGTCCCTGAGTTTTTGCTCTACCCAGTGCCAGCGATAGCTGTCCTGGGGGAAAACGTCCTTTGTACCCTTGGGTGCCTGTGTGATCATGGTTCCTCCTGATAAAAAACCCATGCAACATGATGCATGGGACGAATTGCTTCGCGGTGCCACCCAGCTTGCACAATGAATGTGCCGCTTATCAGCATTAACGCCGCCAACGCCTGTAAACAGGAGGCTCCGGGTTGTCCTGCTGCCGGTTTGGCCGGAGGCTTCCAGCCAGGGCCTCCTTCTCTGTCAGCATCTTAGGCAGCGTGTTCCCATCAAAGCCATACAATGATTATAGAGGATATGGTTTTTTGTGTCAATGTCACGGCGAACTTTTTCAGCGTGTCGCGCCTTCAGCATTTGCTTTAGGTGCCTGCTTTTGTATATGTGTTGTGTTTTTAAATCCATTCCTGTATAATTGATTTAGATACCACCTGGAATGCTATGATGACAAGGAGGCACAGACAATGAAGTTGATCATCGCCATCGTTCAGGATGAGGATGCCTCGCACCTGATTGGTGAATTGATGGGACAGGGGTTTGGCGTAACCAAGTTGGCCACCACGGGCGGATTTCTCCGCGCGGGCAACACCACCATATTGGCGGGGGTAGAGGACGACCGCTTTGATGCCTGCATGGCCATCATTGAAAAGGTATGCAAAAGCCGCAAGCAGATTGCCACATCGCCTGTCACCATGGGCGGTGCAACAGGCATGTATGCGCCATACCCTATTGAAGTCACTGTAGGTGGTGCGACAGTGTTTGTCCTGTCCGTAGACCAGTTCATTAAAATCTGAGACAGGGCATCGGCGACCATTCCATGCTGAAGCATTCACCCATCACACTGGATGCCTTTCGCGCTAATAACGCCTCGGTCCATTTATTGGTGGAAGACTGTTTCGGTATGCGAACACCTCACGCTACATTGATCCTTGGCCCCTCCGGCACAGGAAAGGGATATCTTGCGAGTCTCCTGGCCATGGGGCTTCTTTGTAGTGCCGATGCGAATAAGCCATGCGGCGACTGCAAGTCCTGTAAAAGGTGCCAAGCCGGCACACACAGCAATCTGTTGGATCTGACAGCCGGCAAAAACGAGAAGAGCATCAAAATCGATCAAGTACGCGCCCTGCAGGACAGATTGCCCCTGCACGCATTAGAAACCGGCAGGCGCGTGGTGCTGATAAGGGAAGCCGACACCATGACGATTCAGGCGCAAAATGCGCTGTTAAAGTCGTTGGAGGAGCCAGACAGGAACACGAGCTTTATGCTAACCGCTTCCAATGAAGGAGCCGTGTTGCCCACCATCCTGTCCCGATGCCGCCTTGTCAGGATGAGTCCCTGGCCGGCAGGTCATGTTGAGTCAATACTCCTCACGCAGGGCGTGCCTGAGGCGCTTGCAGCCGACATTGCTGCGTCTTCTGGCGGCAAGCCTATATACGCGCTGCAAATGTACCGCGATCAACGCTATCAAAAGCTGAACAGCATCATTGACAACGCCTTTTTTTCAGAAAACCTGCCCATCAAAATCCCTTGGGCGTCCGCCACGCTCAGGGATCATGCCGCTGATGGGGATGTGCTGCTGGACATCTTCGAATCGCGCCTTGCCCGCCTGATGACAGAGAAAGTGCAAAATCAGCCACCAACAGCCACAGCACAGCCCGACGATCGATGGGCGGCTGCTAAAGCAGATGCTGTCAGGCGAATCATACAGGCGGTGTTTGAAGCAAGAAAATACCGCGGCAGCAACGTCTCCTGGCAATCAGCCACCGATTTGCTGCTGCTGACGATATCAAAGGAGATCTTTTATGCAGACGGTCATAGGCGTTCGGTTTAGGAATGCCGGCAAGCTATACTACTTTAATCCAGGCAACCTGGCGATGTCCGCAGGCAACGCTGTCATCGTTGAGACCTCCCGTGGCATTGAGTATGCCGAGGTCATTGTCGGGCCGCATCAAGTGCAGGCTGTTAGCCTCGCACAACCCCTCAGGCGTGTCGTTCGTGTCGCTACCCAGGAGGATGCTGCGCAACACGAAGCCAACAGGCAAAAAGAAATTGACGCCCATTCGATCTGCGCGCAGCGCATCACAGCGCATAAACTGGACATGAAGCTGGTCAGCGTCGAGTATACCTTTGACAACAACAAGCTGATCGCATACTTTACTGCCAACGGCCGAGTGGATTTCCGTGCGCTGGTCAAGGACCTGGCAGCCATCTTCAGAACCCGCATTGAACTCAAGCAGATCGGCGTGCGCGATGAAGCCAAGATGCTCGGCGGCTTGGGGCCGTGCGGCAGACCCATCTGTTGTGCGCAGTTCCTGGGCGATTTTCATCCCGTATCCATTAAAATGGCTAAAGAACAGAACCTATCGCTCAATCCCACGAAGATATCCGGAATCTGCGGCAGGTTGATGTGCTGTCTGAAATATGAACAGGAAGCCTATGAAAAGGCACGCAAAAAAATGCCCAAGGTCGGCAAGGACATCACGACACCCGACGGGCCGGGCACTGTCAGCGAACTGAACATCCTGAAGGAGACCATCAAGGTTAAACTGGTTAAAGGCGATTCCTTTGAATACAAGGAATACCCTGTCGCCGAAATTCAGCAGCCAACACAGCCTGTTCATAAAGGCAAGGCAGATGAAAAGAAATCCGAAGAGAAGCCGTCGTCCTCCAAACGGAAAGCCCGTTCCCGCAGGGCAGAGCTGATCACCGGTGAAGATGATGAAGAATTTATTGAAACCGACGACGATATGTTCCTGGATATCAGCGAGCTGATGGAAGAATAGCATCATCAGCTAAGGTGTGGCGCCGGCAGGCTCCACATATTGCTCCATGACATATCCCTGCGCAACATCCGTACTGACCTGAAGCCAGCCATCCGGATGCCGCGCCAGTACCAGCAGGTCCTGTCCATAGTAAAGGACCTGCAGTATTTTACCAGAAAGGCTGGGCTCATCGCGCAGGTTAAGCGAGGAGTTGCGCCCAATACCCGTTACTTTAACCGTCCACTGGCCTTCCACCGGCACAGCAGATTGTGGCATCAGCGTCGGACGGGGTGTAGCCGTCGGTATGGGACCCGGGGTGGCTAAAAACAAGTCGTTCAGCTTATCAGGTTGCACAGGCTCAATCTCCATCTGTTTTTGCAGCTCGACACCGGGATAGTAGAAACGCAGAATATGCTCATACTTCCAGCCGTACGTACCGGCCATCCACTGCGCCCCACGCTGGCTCATGCCCACGCCGTGGCCATAGCGCCTGGCTGTCACGATAAAAGCACTGTCTTTTTCTATCACCTCGACCAACTCGTTCGCCTTTTGGTTGATGGACAGGTTCAGCGCACATTCCACTGTCGGAAAAATGGGAACATCTATGGACACAGGGGTATCAAGCGCAGCCAGCACACCCCATGGCTCTGCTGTCGGCGCCGGAGTTTGCGTGCTTACTTCCAAAGTGGGCAGCATCGTCTCAAATTTCACCTCGCAGTCCTCAACAAACATCAGGCGCTGCCTGACGCTAAGGTTAAGGTCAAGGCGGAGCATGGTCATCAACAGGCTTCCTGTGCCATGCTGCGGGCTGTGTACCGACGCGCTTGCCACCCCGTCAATGCGGATCGATTCAACGCGCGGGTCATACCCCTTTTCCGCCAGCCTGTCGGCCAACGCCTGCTTCACTAACAGCGTGAAAGACTCGCTGTATAGCACGCCGTCTTTTATCTTCTTTGGTAAAACAGCGGTTCTGACTTCGCTTTCAGGGTTTTCCTTGTCGTATGGATCGGAAATCATGGGCAGGTAGTCCACGACTTCGCGTCCCCAGGCCTGCTCGGCGGAAGCCGTTTGCCCGCCGTTGCTTGCAGTATAAAAACAGTGCGCAAGGCTGCCGCGGAAAGTTGCTACTGTGCCTTCCGTTTCGCTGATGGCACGGGATGCGTTAGGGGTGTTGCTGTTTCGCCCGCGAAAAACCTGGTCATTTGTATTGTCTACGATATCGTAGTCACCGCCCTGCTTGATGTTGCGCAATGCGTATGTTCTGGCGGCAACAGCCTGCGCCTTCAGCGCCTCCAGGGGAAAGCTGTCGCTCATTTCATAAGGTACGACACCATGCAGGTATGCTTCCACCGGTATATACAGCACAGCTTGAAGGGTTTGTTCTTTCAGGGACAGCACCAGGTCGCCTTCGAATAGGTTCAATCCATCCTGAAACCGCAGCCCGTTTTCCAAGCCCGCATCCACTGCATGGCGCACCATGGTCAGCTGATCGCCAGCGCGGTATACCAGCCCCTCGTAATGAATCAGGATGGTACCTGCATTTGCCGACAGCATCAGGCGGCTGCCACGTTGAAAATGAAGCTGTCCGTTGATCAGATAGCTGCCATAGATACCGATATCGAGCCGACGCTCAAGGCCCAGGTTGGTCAACAGCACCCGAATCACCCCAGGCCTCTTCGCTGGTATCTGCGCCTGCGGCTGCGCTGGGGATGCCAATAACATCACTACCAGCACTAACAGCATGATGCTCTTTGACATATGAGCGTGCCGGCTCTTTTTTGTCATTGGATGTTCCTTTCCGGAGATATCAATATCAATCGCGCTTGTAGGCGATGGCAACGCCGTATACCAGCCCTGCATATCGCCACGACACATCAGCAAAGCCAAGCCGTTCCAGGACTTTCAGCAAACAGCGCCGGGATACAAACCGTGTGGGTGCCCTCGTTTCCTGTACATCAAACCCAGGGAATCGGAAGGGACCTGCCGGCAATGATATCATCAACTGTGCGCCTGCTTTCATCACCCGCTTGGCCTCGTCGAGCGTTTTCAAGGCATCCCGGCTGTCTAGCAAGCAATGCGGCACCACTACGAGGTCAAAAGCGCTGCTTTGCCAGGGAAAATCGAACAGGCTTGCATATAGAATCTCTGCTTCAGCATTTGACTGACGCGCTATACGTGCCAGCATGGGATCGTTTACCATGGCACATATGCGTATATGGCGATAACGCTGTTGAAAGTATTGGAACAGCCGATCGCTGTCAGGCGAAAGCGTCAACACCGCCTGATGGTCATCCAGCTGAGCCCATTGCACAACAGCCTTTTCTGCGCCGGATAAACGACTGTACTTGCCAGCGTTCAGCAATGCGGCGCTTCTTTGGATCAACACTTTGGCCTGCATTCACACAACCCCTCACAAAACATCATCGCCTCGTAACAATTCGCAACTATTATATCATAAATATTTAACTATTGGAAGCAAATGTTTCGTAAATTTTATGAATATGTTACAAAAAACTTCGTGCAGGTACACACGAAGCTCTTTGTTCGGCACGGATGATTACTTTGTGCCAAAAAGCCTATCGCCGGCATCCCCCAAACCGGGCAATATATAACCATGTTCATTTAACCGATCATCCAGCGCGGCGACATAGATGTCAACATCAGGATGATCCTGCTCTACTCGGGCAATCCCCTCGGGTGCTGCAATGAGGCTCACCAGCTTAATGTTGTTGCAGCCCCGCTGCTTGATAAACGATATCGCAGCGGATGCGCTCCCTCCTGTCGCCAGCATCGGGTCAAGAACGACCAACAGGCGTTGCTCCGAGTCCGCCGGCAGTTTACAGTAGTATTCCACCGGCAACAGGGTATCCGGATCGCGGTACAAGCCGATATGGCCGATTTTTGCATTGGGAATCAGGCGCATGATACCGTCCACCATGCCAAGCCCGGCACGGAGTATAGGAACCACGCCGATGGGAATGCCCGAAAGCATGCGCGTCTTCATGACAGTTAGGGGCGTTTCCACCTCAACTTCCATCGTTTTCATGTCGCGCGTAACCTCGTAAACCATCAGCATGGAGATCTCATCCAGCAGCTCTCTGAACTCCTTGGTGCCGGTATTTTTGTCGCGCATGATGCTCAGCTTATGCTGAATCAGAGGATGGTCCAGGATATGTGTTTTATCGTTCATCTTCCTTTTCTCGCTTTCTAAGTGTCTTGGTCTTTACGACAATGCAGGTCGGAAAGCCCGACACAACCGGTCAAATCAACAGCCCTGATCGCTGTTCTGCCGGTATGCAGCCGCCTCGTCCAGCATGGCTTGTGCGTGCGCTGTCCCGCTGCCACTCCGGCTCCCCACTTCACCCAGCAGCCTGGATATCTCCCTGACCCGCTCATCATGGTGAAGCAATCTGGTCTCAATATGCGTGCGCCCGCTGCCTTCCACCTTCTTCACCAACAGGTGGCTTGATGCCATGGCGGCAATCTGCTGCAGATGCGTCACGCAGATGACCTGTCTATACCTTGCAATGTCCCATAGCTTTTCCGCAACCGCCTGCGCTGCGTATCCGGATATGCCGGCATCGATTTCATCAAACACCATGGCAGGGATATCAGTCACCTGGGCGCTGACTGACTTGATCGCCAGCATGATGCGGGACAGCTCGCCGCCGGAGGCAATTTTATCCAGCGGCTTGGGCGGCTCACCGACATTGGGTGCGATCAGCAAGCTAACCTGATCAATCCCATCCCTGGTTACAGCCTGCGTATTCTGCTGCAGCCGGATCATCAGCCTGGTACCTTTCATGCTTAAAAAATCGAACTGTTTTTCGATCAAGCCCTCCAAGGCCAATGCAACCCGGCTGCGCTGAACACTTAATTCCCCAGCCTTTGCCCGATAGTCCTCCAACGCTGCATCCCGCTCAGCAGCCAGCTGTTCCAGCGAGTCATCCATCTGTTCAAAGCTTGTCAATTCTTTCTTGATGCTGTCGAGCGTTGCCGCCATTTCCTCCGTTGTTGCGCCATATTTTCTGCTGAGCCTGCGGAATAAGTCCAGCCTTTCTTCCACCTTGTCCAGCGACATACCTTGATGATCCGCTAAACCGTCCACCTCGTGCCGCAGCGTCTGCGCGATGTCCTCCACCTCATAATACGCTGCATCCAGGCGTTCCCGCAGGTGTCGGTATTGTTCGGTAATGCTTTCTGCTCCACTTAGCGAGGTAGCAGCGGCACGAATCAAGCCAACCGCTGTTTCTTCCCCGCGATTCCCGCCATATAGGGCATTATATGCTTCCTGTAACGCATTGCTGATGCGATCAGCATGGCGCAATAGGTCCCGGCTTTTGACCAGCTGATCTTCCTCGCCTGGCGCGAACGCGGCTCTTTCCAGTTCCTTTTTCTGAATGCCAAGCAGCTCCATGCGTTCAGCACGCTGCACGCTTTTATGAAGCAATGCGGAATAAGCTTTATCCAGCGCTTGACAGCGGTCATGCGCCGCTCTGACCATGCCCAGGAGCATCTGAAAACCGCTGTCACCAAAGCTGTCGACAAAACGCCTGTGCGTGCGCTCATCCAGCAGCGCCTGATGATCATGCTGGCCATGAATATCCATCAGCTGCGACGTGATGCGCTTTAAATAGCCCAGCGTCACGGCTGTACCCGCCACACGACAGATGCTGCGCCCGTTCAGGTTGAGCTCTCGGGCAATCAGCAACTCATCTCCATCATCGGTTTCAATGTCATTTTCCTGAAGTACATCGCAAATGCCGGGTGCCGACGAAATATCAAAAACACCTTCAACACTTGCTTTGGTTGTCCCTGAGCGGATCATTTCGCGCTCAGCACGGCTGCCCAGCAAAAAACTGACAGCGTCAACAACAATGGATTTACCAGCACCCGTTTCACCTGTCAGCACAGTCAGACCGCGCCCAAAGGAAATCTCGATTTTGTCTACCAGCGCGAAGTTTCGAATCAGGATTTGTCTGAGCATTCCAACCCTTCAGGCTTTATCGAATGATTTCCTGAAACCGATCCACCAGGTCCGGCGCTTCCTCCGCATTTCGCGCAACGACAAAAATGGTGTTGTCGCCAGACAGCGTACCCAGTATTTCCGGCCAGCGCATGCTGTCGATGGCTTCACCGGCTACATTGGCACTGCCGGACAGCGTTTTGATCACGATGATGTTGCCGGAATACCCGATGGATATGACAGAATAGATAAACATCCTTACAAAGCGATCGGATACGCCGTGTTCCGCTTTTTCAGCAGTGGCATACTTGTAACCGCCACCTGGCGTGAGGACCTTGAGCAGACGCAGTTCCTTGATATCGCGGGATATGGTAGCCTGCGTGACAGAGATGCCACGCTCCCGCAGCTTCATCGCAAGCTCCTCCTGCGTTTTGATATCCTGCTGCTCAATCAGGCTCAGGATTGCAGTCTGCCGGTAGCTCTTCATATGATATCCTCCTTCATTCCCGACTCCACTCCGCTTGCTTCAGACGAAGGCGGGATAAAAATTTCTGCTTCTGAAAGCGAATAAACTTAGCTTTTCTATCGGACCGGACAATGCGGATATGAACTTGCCCGTTCATCGGCAGCACCGTCTGCCCATCCATAATGACATGGCATGGCTTGTCTGTCGCCGCATTTGCTGTCATCCGAACAACCATGTCAGGGGGGAGTACGAGCGGGCGTTGGTTTAAAATATGAGAACAGATCGGCACAATCGTGATGCAAGACATGGACGGATATACCACAGGGCCACCAGCCGAAAGCGCATAGCCTGTAGTCCCTGTCGGGGTGGCTGCCAGTGCCCCGTCGCCCCTGCTGATAAAAATCATCTCATCATCGGCAAAGGCTTTAACTTCAATGCTGCTGGGGTTATGCCCGCGCGTCAGCGCAACATCGTTCATCACCAGCACCTCGGGAGATTCGTTCACCTTGCAACGGAGCATCATACGTTCCTCGATCATATAATCAGCTGCCAGCAGCCTCTGTACCGTTTCAACATGGTCATCGGTGTCATCCTCCAGCAGAAAACCAACCCGGCCCATATTGATACCCAGCACCGGGATGTCCCGGGCAGCAGCTTCTGCTGTTGTCCTCAGCAATGTGCCGTCGCCGCCAATGGATATGATGGCATCAACTTTTTCACGCAAATCTTTCAAATCGCACCGCTCGCCGGCTTTCAGGGTGCCCTTCAGGACGTCATATAGCCAGCCTTCTAAAATGACCCGCGCATGTTCACGCAAAAGCCGGTTAGCCATCTCCGCAGCCGCGGCGATGGTTTCTTCCTTAAAAGGATTGGCAAACAGAAAAAAAGAACCGGCATTCAGCATCGCATGCCTCCAAGTTTTGTCCCATCCTATCATATGCTGCATGAGATTTCAATATCCTGTATATTGAATTTTGCTGAATTTCATGCTCTGCCAAGCACAAACCGCTACCTCTGCACAATTCCCTTCCAGTATTCGGCAGCCTTGGCCTTATAGGTGTCGGTTTCAATCAACTTTTCGTCTACCAGGTTGCTGCCGACAAACTTCTGCAGGTATGATTTTACGACATAGCCTTCCCGCGGCTTTTTATACTGTTCGACCTCGTCGGTGTAAGTCACATGCTTTTTGTCCTTGTCCAGCCTGTAAACCGGGTTGGGGTCGGGCAGCAGGGTTT
The DNA here is from genome assembly GCA_050952845.1 of Christensenellales bacterium. Classification (GTDB taxonomy): domain Bacteria; phylum Bacillota; class Clostridia; order Christensenellales; family Aristaeellaceae; genus JAGVSV01. The sequence continues at coordinate 1,262,293 of JBMNLP010000001.1, read as the reverse complement.
CGACAATTTCGGAACGCAGGCGGTACACAACATCTTCTGCAAACTCCGGGCCATAGATCCTGATGGAACTTATCAAGTTTTTACTGTTGCTGCCGTCCTGAATGACATGAGCCGATATATAGATGGGGCCAGAGAGGGAGTTTTTAAACTTTAAGTCGATCTTTCTGTCCCTGCTGTAATATACGGTCGCGTCCAGACCTTTTGCGGTGTAGTCAACGGGGTCGGAATGCGCTGTCCGATCGGTAATGGTCAGGTTAGCCATCAACGCAGCCTGATACATCGTGGTGCTTGCCTGGCATACGCCACCTCCTATACCGGTGACCAGATCGCCGTACGCATATTCCTTCGCATCGAAAAAGCCGTTTTTGTAGTCCCTGGGGCCGACGATACGGTTGAAGCTGAACTCCTCGCCGGGGTTGAGCTTCGTGCCATTGATCTTGGAGAAGGCGACGCGGATGTTGTTGTTTCTGTCTTCATCAGAGCGCTTGCTGATCGATGTCTGCGCAACTGTCAGCAGCTTGACCTGCTTTTGCAGATCTTCCCTGGTGACAGCCGGGCGAATCAACTCCACTGTCAGCTCATAGTCACCTGACTTTCCTTCGGCGGCACGCGCTAAAATCTCGCTACGCGCTTCCTCCACATTCAGCATGACGCCGTATTGTTCGCTTTGGAAAAGAAACGGCTCATTCAGGTTATCTGGCTGGAATTCTAAAATGGCGGCATCAGAAGGCATCTGCCGCATTAAATCAGCAATGGTGTTCAGATAGTTTTCAAGATACGTCTCGCTGATGTCGCTTGTGGTGGTGTATGCTTCGTATGGATGCTCCGCACGCTCATCCAGCGCCTTCTTTCTGGCGAATAAATCGCCTGTATGCGTCAGTGCCCACGCCTCGTTCAGGTAGTCATACAGCTGCTGCTCGGAAGCTGTGATACCCAACACCGGGTAATTCAATTGAACAAAAGTATGCCCTCGGTAGTTGACATTCAATGACCAGCTATCCAGCCTTCGCTTCATATTATCAGTAAGCGCTTGCAGCGCTTCTTCCGGGGTCATGCCGGAAATGGATATGCCATCGATGGTAATACAGTCGGCAAATATACCGTTATATGGCGCCACTTCCTGAGCAATGCGCTGCTTGCGCAGTTCATCAACCCCCAGATAGACAGCTAAAACAACCACGCACACCACTGTTAGCCACAGCAGTGCGCGCCTGACCGCTCTGCTGCTTTGGGCAATCGAGCCATTCCGCTTTCTGGAGGAGCGGTTCTGTTCGTAAGGTGGTGTTGAGCCCTGTCCGTACTGCATGTTAATCTTTTCGGGGGTTACACCACGCTGCTATCAATCGTCACAGCCGCTTTGCTGCCATTGATGAATGCAACGAACTCGTCCCTTGATACTGTCTCCTTTTCAATCAGCAACGCTGCCAATCCATGCAGCTGGTCGATATTAGCTTTCAGTGTATCCATAGCCAATTGATAGCATTTGCCCAGCGTCAGTGAAATCTCCCGGTCGATTTTAGCAGCGACTTCTTCACTGTACTCGCGGGACTGCCCAAACTCCATGCCAACAAATATCTCCTGGTCTGTACCCAGGTAGACGGTGCCGATGGATTCACTCATACCCAGCCGGGTGATCATCTGCCGGCAGATTTCCGTCGCACGCTGCAGGTCAGACTGTGCACCGGTGTATACGTCGTCTTCTATTAATTTGATCGCAGCATGACCACCGAGCAGGCTGGCGATATTCTGCAACAGCTGGGATCGGCTCTGCATGTCGAACTCCTTTTCGGGCAACGACAGCGTGAAACCACCCGCGCCACCCCTGGGGACAATGGTAACAGTATGCACCTCATGGCACAGCGGCAGATAGTGGCCAACAATCGCATGCCCTGCCTCATGGTAGGCGATGATGCGCTTGTCCTCCTCCAACACCTTGTGGCTTTTCTTCTCCGGCCCCATCTGGATACGCTCTACCGCTTCGATCAGGTTCTCTTGCGTGACTTTCTTCTGTTTATTTCTGGCCGCCAGTATAGCACCCTCGTTCATGATGTTCTCCAGATCGGCGCCGGTGGAAAACGGCGTGCGCTTGGCGATGTTTTCCAGGTCGACACTGTCGTCCAGCGGTTTGCCGCGGGAATGCACCTTTAAAATAGCCACCCTGCCGCTGATGTCCGGGTAATGAACCGTCACCTGCCGGTCGAAGCGGCCGGGACGCAGCAACGCCGGGTCCAGAATATCTCGGCGGTTTGTCGCCGCCATCACGATCACGCCTTCGTTGGTAGAAAAGCCATCCATCTCAACCAACAGCTGGTTGAGCGTCTGTTCGCGTTCATCGTGGCCACCGCCAAGGCCGGCGCCGCGATGGCGGCCCACAGCATCGATTTCATCAATAAACACAATGCTGGGAGCTGCACGCTTCGCCTGATCAAACAGGTCGCGCACACGGCTGGCACCGACACCGACAAACATCTCAACAAAATCAGAACCGCTGATGGTAAAAAACGGTACCTTCGCCTCGCCGGCGACTGCCTTAGCCAGCAGCGTCTTGCCTGTACCCGGAGGACCAACCAGCAGCACGCCTTTGGGGATACGCGCGCCCAACTCCATATAAGCCTTAGGGTTTTTCAGAAAATCGACGATTTCCTTGAGCTCTTCCTTTTCTTCGTCGGCGCCAGCTACATCGGCGAAGGTGATTTTATTTTTGCTTGGGTCAGCCAGGCTGGCGCGGGTTTTGCCAAAGTTCAGCACTTTGCCGCTGCCGCCGGTTTGCTGACGCATCATAAAATACCAAAAAGCCATCACCAGCAGCATGGGCAGCAGGAAGGGCAAAATCTCCAGATACCATGGCGTTGTCAGCGGCGGCAGGTAATCGATTTTGAAACCAAGGTCATTGACGCTGACTTGTTCAACAGGTACATTGTGCTTGGTTGCGTACATCGTCAGGATGGTAGAATAAAAATCCGGCCCAATGGTCGTTTCAAAATCATACCGAGCGGGGTAATCGCTGATAGCGGTTAGGCTGATCTTGTTGCGGCCGATCAGCTTGTTGCCGCGAATGGACACGCGGTCGACTTCGTCCTTTGATATCTTATCAAGAAGCTCGGGATATGTGATGCGGTTGGCCGGTATCGTCATGCTGTCGGATATGATATAGGCGAGCAACAGAAACGCGGCGAGCATGATGGCGTATCCGAGCAATCCGCGGGATTTTCGCAAAATTGAATCCTCCTTGTTGGTCAATGCATGTAATTATAGCACAGCATTCTTTTGATATGCAATGACTAACGCTTGTTACAAGCATGTCACATTTGTAAACAATCCTGCCGGATGATGCCGACACACGCTGTCACAATGAATAAACCTTGGGCGAAAGAACCCCAACATCAGGCATGTTACGGTACTTCTCGTCATAATCTAAGCCATACCCTACCACAAACTCGTTGGGTATTGTAAAGCAGCAGTAGTCCACATGCAGCGCTTTCTTGCGCCGCTCCGGCTTGTCCAGCAGGGTGGCAGTGCGAACGGAAGCTGCGCCGCGCTGTGACAGGGTGCTGATGATATAGGACAGCGTAAGGCCGCTGTCGACGATGTCCTCCACCACCACCACGTCCTTGCCCACGATATCGTGGTCCAGATCCTTGAGGATGCGCACAACGCCGGATGTCTTGGTGCTGCTGCCATAGCTTGATATCGCCATAAAATCGATAGTCAGCGGCAGGTCAACAGCACGGATCAAATCGGTAAAAAACATCACTGCACCTTTGAGGATGTATATAAACACCGGTTCCTTGCCGCGATAATCCTGAGAGATGCGCTGCCCCAGTTCTTTGACTGCCGCTTGGACATCGGCTGCGTTTATTAAGATACGGTCAAGGTTCTCGTACAACATACTCTGTGACTGGTTCATGATGATGACCTCCTATACTTCATGATGTGATGTCTGCCGGCAGCGGCCCCACATAGCGCAACAGCACATGCCGCCTCATTTCGGTGGTCACAGCCGCTTCCTGAGAAATTCCTGTCCCAATAACCCAGAGAACGCGGTTGCCGCAAGCCAGCAGCGGTGTGGTATCTCGAAAAGGCTGATCGATCTTTTTGGATATCATGTACTCCTTCAGCGTCTGCGTCCCCGCCACGCCCAGCGGGCGGATTACGTCGCCCGGCTCTCTGAACCGCAGAGAAGCCCCTCGGAGAGCAGCCAGGGGAAAAACCTGCTCACGCCTGCCATCGCCATAGAAACCCGGCGACGCCTCGCCCATGACCATATACCCCCCTAACACGCACTCAACACGCTTGGTGGGCAGAATGTGCAGCCGGGTCTCTGTACGGAGCGCTCTGCAACCGCTTGGCAGGTTGACGCTGTTCCCTTTCCTGTCATCCGCTAACAGGGCACGCGCTGCTTCCGTCTGATCATAGGTCGGCTCTATTCCCTGCGCAACGCACAGCAGCCGGATAGCCCGGCGCTGAACAGCTGCATGCAGCTGAGAGCATGCAGCCGTCATGACAAAAACATAGGGCTGCCTGGTGGACGCATTTTCCTGTAGCCAGGCTTTCGTATAAGCATCCAGGAAATCATCCTCCTCCTGTAGGATCGCTGCCGTCCTATACATGCTGCGGACGCAATGGGGCGCAAGCGCTTTCATTTGCGGCAACACAAGGTGCCGCACGGCATTGCGCAGGTATACAGTATCCTCGTTGCTCTCGTCTTCGCGCCAGGCAATCCCCTCTTCCGCCAGCATTGAGCGGAGAATATGGCCTTCCACGTCAAGCAGCGGCCGCCAAATGGCTGCCTGATATGGCCGCATCGCGGATAGCCCTTTTGTCCCGGCACCATGCATCAGGCGCATCAGCATGGTTTCAGCCTGATCATCCGCATGATGGGCCAGGGCTAGCACCGCGGCACCGCTCAGCCGCATCACATCGCAGAACGCGGCGTAGCGCGCTTCCCGGGCAGCTGCTTCCAGGCTGCCATCAGCATGAACTGCAACGCGCCTGACAAACAATCGCACGCCATAACGCTGGCATAAGTCGCGAACAAACCGCTCGTCACCGTCAGCCGCTTCACGCAGACCATGATGAACATGAACGCAGCTAAAGTCAAAGCCATGGTTTTGGCGTAGTAGAATCAATACGTAAAAAAGCGCTACAGAATCAGCGCCTCCGGACAAACCCAAAAGCACATGGCAAGGCGAACCAATCGCCGCATAAGAACTACCCGTCAGCTCTACCAAAGCATCCAACGTACGCATACGGGCATTCTACTCAAATGCCGGCAATGATTCAAGCTTATGGTTTATAAAAGCAGCTGGCAATAGCAGTGGGCCGATTGATCAAAGCACCTTTTCCAGAAACTTCTTCGTCCTGTCCATCTTCGGGTTGCCAAACAACTCAGCGGGCGGGGCTTCCTCCACGACCAACCCGTCATCCATGAACAAAATCCTATCCCCCACTTCCTTAGCAAACCCCATCTCATGCGTCACCACCACCATCGTCATGCCAGCCATGGCCAGCTGCCGCATCAGGTCCAGCACCTCGCCCACCATTTCGGGGTCCAGCGCGCTGGTCGGCTCATCGAACAGCATGATGTCCGGGTTCATGTTCAGCGCCCTGAGGATGGCGATGCGCTGTTGCTGCCCGCCTGACAGCTCACGGGGATAGGCATGGGTTTTATCCAGCAAGCCAACCTTCTCCAGCAGTTGCAGCGCGTTCTCCTCCGCCTGCTCGCGGCTCATGGTGCGCAGGTGCACCGGTGCCAGCGTCATGTTCTGGAGAACGGTTTTATGTGGAAACAGGTTGAACTGTTGAAATACCATCCCCATCTTTCTGCGAATGAGGTTGATGTTGCTGCTTTTCGCGGCGATGTCCTCCCCTTCGAATATGACGCGTCCGCCCGTAGCCTCCTCCAGGCCATTGAGGCACCGGAGAAAGGTGCTCTTACCTGAGCCCGAAGGGCCGATGACCACCACCTTCTCACCCCGCCATATCTTCTGGTCGATGCCCCTGAGCACGTGCAGACTGCCAAACTGCTTCTGCAGCCCCTGGGTTTCTAACAGCACTTCACAGCCCTGTCGGTCTGCCGTCACCTTTTCGCAGCCTCCTTTCCAATGAGTCGAACAACCGCGTCAGCACGGATACAAGCAGGAAGTAGATTGCCGCCACAGTTAGCAACGGGAAAAACGCCGAAAAGGTCCTGCTCCTGATGAAGTCCCCCGCCTTGGTCAGATCCATCAATCCAATGAATCCAACAACCGACGTCTCCTTCAGCAGCATGATGAATTCGTTGATCAGGGAAGGGATCACGATCCGCACGCTCTGCGGCAGGATGATCAACATCATTGTCTGTGGTCCGCTCAACCCAAGCGAACGGCCGGCTTCTGTCTGCCCTTTGTCAACAGCCAAGATGCCGCCGCGGATAATCTCCGACGTATAGGCAGCGCTGTTTAACCCGAAGCTGATGATGGCAATGGCTTCCTTGCTCAAGCTTGTGGCGGCAAGGACAATGTAATACATGATCATCAGCTGAACAACCACGGGCGTTCCGCGGATGAGGTCGATATAGAACGATGACAGCTTGCGCAAGGGGTACAACCTTTTACCAATCCGCCAATTGGATAGGCGCATCAGCGCCAGCAAAGCGCCTAACAGGATGCCGATCAACGCAGCAGAGAAAGCAATCAACAGCGTTCTGCTCAACCCGTTGAGCAGCATCAGGTACCTGTCGCCTTCTATGATGTTGTTGTTGAAATCAAACGCCAGACGTTGAAAAAAATCTTGCAAAACAGCTCCTTATTGCAGAACGCCATCAACCGCCGCATGCGTTACCGGATGCGGCGGTATGGCGGTCAACTCGGATATTACTCAGCTTCAGTCTTCACGTCGAAGTGTTTCTGATATATTTTGTCGTAGGTGCCATCCTCGACAAGTTTTGCCAGACCCTGGTTGATGATGTCCATCAAGGCGTCGTTGCCGAGCTTGACAGCGATGCCATATTGCTCGTCAGATAAGTTCTCGTCCAGCACGGTCAACCCACCAATCGCCGCTGCAAAATACTCGGAGGGCGCTGCATCAACCATGACGGCGTCCAGGCGCCCGTTTTTCATGTCCAGCATCGCATCCAGCGCCTTTGTAAACCGGACGACCTCGCATTTAATGTTGTCGGTTACATACACGTCGCCGGTCGTGCCCAGCTGCACGCCGATTTTCATATCGGGCGTGATGTCAGCTTCGCTCATGATGGCAGAGCCTTCAAGCACGACGAGCTTCTGTGAAGCGTTGAAGTATGAATCGGAAAACAGCACGTAGTTCTTCTTCTCCTCACGGATGGTCATGGCCGCAATGGCGATGTCGATCTGGCCGGATTGCAGCGCCGCCGGCAGGGCATCAAAATCCATCGTGACCATTTCGTGTTCGTAGCCTGCATCGTCCAGGATTGCAGCAATCAGGTCCGCGTCAAACCCCTGGATGGTGCCGTCGTCGCCGATGTATTCAAACGGCGGAAACTCGGCATTGGTACCAACAGTCAGTTTTTCAGCCAGCCCGGTAGCTGCAGAAGTCAACATGGCTGCCATCAACAGGAAAACAACGATCTTTTTCATTTCCTTTCACCTCCTTGGTTAAGACCATCATAATGCATCCTTATACGTTTGTCAACAGTTAATTGTATAAATATTTATGATGATTTTTGCGTCTTGACGCGTTATTTCCCATGATGTACACTGAACATGCCCTTGACAGGACAAGAAAGGTGAATGGCTATGAAATTGATGAATCAACTCGAGCGAAAGCTGTACAGGTATCGCATCAACCCCTTTTTCCGTTATATCATATTCGCCATGGCCGGCATTTACGTCCTCCAGCTTATGTTCATGCCTTACAACTTGATCGGAAGGCTGGATTTGAACATGCACAAAGTGCTGCAGGGCGAAGTATGGAGGCTGGTCACCTTCCTGTTGCTTCCCCCTGCTACCGAACCACTGTATGCCATACTCAGCATGTATTTTTATTATTTCATCGGCACGGTTTTGGAGAGCAGATGGGGCGCGCGCCGGTTTCTCATATACTACCTTTTTGGCGCTCTGGGCGCTGTCATTGCTGCGCTCATCACCTCCTACGGCACAAACTTATACCTGAACATGTCGCTGTTCTTCGCGTTTGCACTGATGTATCCCGAGCACCAGGTCCTGCTGTTCATGATCGTGCCCGTGAAGATCAAATGGCTGGCGCTGGCCAATGCGCTGTTCTTCCTGTGGTCCTTCATCAACACAGACATTGCCGGGCGGGCTGCGATTGTATTCAGCCTGCTGAACCTGATCCTGTTTTTTGGCGGCGACATGCTGAACATGGGCCGGCTGTCCATCAACCAGTGGCGAAGAAGGCAAGCCTTCCGGCGCAACAGCAGGCGTTAAAGGCCACGGGGCACAACAAACCGCAGCGCGCGGGGCACAACGTCAACTTGAAAATCGGTACCCGATACAATTTCACCATCCAACAGCAGCGCAAACCCTTCCGGCGCGCTGATGGCAACGGACTTGCCCCGGCGGTAAATCAGGTCATGCTGCAGCTTCGGGTTATGAAGGTGCTGGCCGCTTTTGTACAAGCCGATCAGCCCCGGGATGCGCAGCCTGGAGATCGGCTTGACCAGGCACACGTCCAGCAGCCCGTCGGCGTTGTCTGACATGGGGGAACTTTTGAACGATCCGCCCACATATTGCCCACAGGCAATTGTACAGAGTAGCGCCGCATCGCCGCCCAGCCGCTCCCCGTCCACGGATACCTGGCAAGAATTTCTCACAGATGTAATAAAAGCTTTCAGGGCGCCAACATAATAAGCTCGTTTCCCGCCGATCAGTGGCCAACGTTTGATGTGGCGGATGGTCTCTGCCACCGTGCTATCCAGCCCAAAGTGCACCATGTTGATGGCGTAGCGATCACCATTCACCTGCATCAGGTCGACAACTTTTTCACGCCCATGTATCAGCGCATCCAGGTCAAGAAAACTGTCGATAGCGCCAAAATACTTAACATAATCGTTGCCGCTGCCGCATGGCCAGCAGGCAACGCTGGCTTGCGGGCATCCCACCGCGCCGTTGATGACCTCATTGAGCGTTCCGTCGCCGCCACAAGCGTAAAAGCGAATCTCCCCCGCCGCTGTTAGGCACCTGTCGCGCACAAATGCCGTTGCATCGCCGGGGACTTTGGTCACATACAGCTCATGAGAAAAAGCGTTGCCCATGACGCCGATCTGCCGGACCAATGCCTCTTCACCGCTTGTTCTGCCTGCCGTAGGGTTTAATACAAACACATGTCTGACCATCTCATCCACACTTTCTGCCATCATCAGACAGCATTATACCGCTTGAAAACTGCGTTGTAAATTCATCCATTATACTTTGTATACAATCATTATCATGACGATTGAATATAATTTGAAAAAAAGCTATAATTCCCATGGTTCCCTCATTTACATGTACGAACAACGGAGGCTTGAATGAAAAGACGAATCCATTGCGCCATGCTCATCCCGCTGCTGGCCGTTCTGTGCATTGTAATGTCTTCCTGCGCTCCAGACAAGCAGCGCAACGAAACGATCAGCATGCAGGCTTTGTACGACACCATCACACGCGGGGCCGCGTTGCCGGACATGGTCACGCTGGACAGCGCCTCCGTGGAAGACTATTATGGCATTTCCCAGGAGATGTATACCGACTATGTGTGCTATGCTGCAACCGACGGGCTGCTGGCGGATGAAGTTATGCTGATCCGCGCCAAGGATCAGGCCGTTGGCAAGCAGATCAGCGCGCTGTTAGCCGATCACCTGGTGTATAGGCAAAATGAGATGCGCGATTACCTGCCAGAACAGTACGCCTTGCTGCAGGACGCCACGCTGGCCGAAAAAAACCTGGTCATTGCGCTGATTGTATCCTCTGACGGGCAGAAGATCAACAGTGCGTTTCAAAAGGCATTGCCATAAAAGCTGTCAGGAAAACGAAGGAGTACATTATGATAGACATCAATCTGATCCGCACCAACCCTGATGCAGTCCGCGAAAACATCCGTAGAAAATATCAGGACCATAAGCTGCCGCTGGTGGATGAAGTTATCAGCCTGGATATAGAAAATAGAGAAGCCATTCAACGGGCTGATTACCTACGCAGCCAGCGCAACAGCATCAGCAAACAAATCGGCGCCATGATGGCCAAGAACCAACGGGATCAAGCCGAGGCAGCCAAGCAGCAAGTCAAAGACTTGCAGGACGAACTGCGGCAGTTAGAAGAAAAGGAGGCTTCTCTTGCCGATGAAATCCGCAGCAGGATGATGCAGATACCGCAGATGATGGACGCCTCCGTGCCCTTGGGCAGAAGCGATGCCGACAACGTCGAGTTGGCGCGCTTTGGCGAACCCAGGGTACCATCATACGACATTCCTTACCATGTGGATATCATGGAAAGGCTCAGCGGAATCGATCTGGACAGCGCGCGCAAAACCAGCGGCAATGGGTTCTATTACCTGACAGGCGATATCGCCCGCCTGCACTCCGCCGTGTTGACATACGCGCGCGACTTTATGATCGACCGCGGCTTCACCTATTGCATTCCTCCGTATATGATCAGGGGGGAGGTCGTAACCGGCGTCATGAGCTTTGCTGAAATGGAATCCATGATGTACAAAATTGAAGGTGAGGATCTTTACCTGATCGGCACCAGCGAACATAGCATGATCGGCCGTTTTATTGATACCATCATCCCCGGAGAAAACCTGCCCCTGGCGCTGACCAGCTATTCCCCCTGCTTCAGGAAAGAAGTGGGTGCGCACGGCATCGAAGAGCGCGGTGTCTACCGCGTCCACCAGTTTGAAAAACAGGAGATGGTTGTCGTCTGCAAGCCAGAGGACAGCATGGCCTGGTATAACACGCTTTGGCAGACTGCAGTTGCATTCTACCAAACGCTCGATATCCCCGTCCGCACACTGGAGTGCTGCTCGGGTGACCTGGCTGACTTGAAGGTGAAGAGCTGTGATATAGAAGCCTGGTCCCCCAGGCAGCAGAAATACTTCGAAGTCTGCAGCTGTTCCAACTTAGGCGACGCACAAGCCCGCCGGCTGGCCATCCGCTATCGGGACGAGTCTGGAAAAAACCTGCTGACGCATACGCTGAACAACACGGTTGTGGCACCGCCGCGGATGCTGATCGCACTCCTGGAAAACAACTTGCAGGAGGATCAATCGGTTCGTATTCCTGAAGCACTGCAGCCCTATATGGGTGGTAAAGCCTCAATAAACTGAGTATCCTGTTAAATTGACTTTGTCATATTAAAGATAAGATAACAACAAACAAAGGAGAGAATGGCATGCCCTATTGGATTCTGACAGACGCCGGAGGAGATCTGCCCGAAAGCTATGTAAGCCTGCACGAGAAGCTGCACGTGATTCCGATGCCCTACCGCCTCGACGGCAGGGAGCATCAATCCAAGCCCGGCGATGAGAAGACTATCAGCGCGTTTTATCAAAAGCTTATCGACGGCCATCTTGCCACCACCTCGCAGATTTCAACAGCTGATTATTACAATACTTTCAAAGAACTGGTCACCAAAGGCGAAGAGGTGCTGTACATATCGCTGTCCAGCGGCATCAGCGGCACGCTGCAGTCGGCTGAGATCGCCAGGACCATGCTGCTGGATGAGTATCCCTCCGCCAAAGTCAACATCGTCGATTCCCTGTGCGCTTCGTTAGGGCAGGGACTGTTGGTCGACTATGCTTTAAAAAACCGTGCCGCAGGCATGTCGCTGGATGAAGCAACAGTCTGGCTGGTCAACAACAGGCAGCGGCTGATCCACTGGTTTACGGTAGGCGACCTGAACTTCCTGTTCCGCGGCGGCCGCGTCACTAGAACCGCCGCCCTGGTTGGCAGCGTGCTGCGCATCAAACCGGTGATGCACGTCAATTTTGAAGGCAAATTGATCCCTGTTGAAAAGGTTCAAGGTCGTAAGCGGTCGCTGCGGGCGCTGGCTGAAAAAGCCGCGCAATACGCGGTGCCCGCCGCCGGACAGACCATGTTCATCAGCCACGGCGACTGTGCGGACGACGCCCAGTATGTAGCCAACACCGTGCGTGAGCTGCTGCCCGGAACAGGCGACATCATGATATCACCCGTAGGCGCCCTGATCGGGTCGCATTCGGGACCCGGCACGTTGGCATTGTTTTTTACCGGCGACAGCCGGTGAACCGCGCACCTCAATGGCTTACCAGACCACACAAGCCATCGTGCTGCGCCGGGTAGACTACCGGGACAATGACAGGATCCTGACGCTGCTGACGCCCGAGCGCGGCCGTTTGGATGTGCTGGCCCGCGGCTGTCGGCGTCCTAAAAGCCCGCTGCTTGCCGCAAGCGAGCTTTTTTCCATGGGCGAATACGTGCTGTACAAGGGCAGGGGGCACGCATTCATTGTTTCCTGCGAACTGAGCGAAACCTTTTATCCGCTCAGAACCGACATCGTCCTGCTGAGCCATGCATCCCTGGCACTATCTGCCGCCGAGGCCGGTACGCAAATTGAGGAACCGGCGCAACACCTGTACCTGCTGCTGGCCAGGACGCTGTCCCGTCTGAGCTATGGGGATATGCCACCAAACGCCGTAACAGCGGCGTATTTGCTGCACTTCATGTCAATCATGGGGTACAGGCCCATCTTAGACAGATGCGTGCACTGCAGATGCGGGCTGCAAAATGATGCGCCCAGCTACCTCGATCCCGCTGCCGGCGGCATAGCGTGCGCCGCCTGCCGAGGTACGCTCATCAGCAGCATGCAGCTCACCCCTGCGTCGGTCTCATGGATGTGCGAAGTGCTGTTGAAGGGTATTGACAAAACTGCATCCGGTCACGCCGATGCACTGCTGGTGCCGCTGATCCGCTATACCGAACACCACATCGACAGAAAGCTGCCCAGGCTGATTGAATTGTAACAGGGTGCAGCCATCTAAAGCAGCACCCCTGATTTGGCTTTTTATCTCTTTGCTCTAATCAAATAGCGGTTGACCTTCCATATCCGGAGGAATGGCAACCCCCATCGCTTTAAGTATCGTCGGTGCAATGTCGCACAGCCTACCGCCTTCATGCAGCTTTCGCCCCACAAGCGCAGGATCGCAGGCGATAAACGGCACGGGGTTGGTTGTATGCGCCGTAAACGGCCCGCCCAAGTCGTAATCGACCATCTGCTCGGCGTTGCCATGGTCGGCTGTGACGAAGGCACGGCCACCGGCTTTCAATATCGCGTCGACCAGCATGCCGACCCCCCTATCCACTTCGCGCACTGCCTGAACTGCCGCTTCCATGACGCCGGTATGGCCCACCATGTCGCAGTTGGCATAGTTGAGAATCATCACATCGTATTGGCCGCTGTTGATCAGCTCCAGCGCCTTCTCTGTTACCTCAGGTGCCGACATCTCGGGCTTCAGGTCAAAAGTCGCTACCTGGCTGGAAGGAATCAGCACACGGTCCTCCCCGGGGTTGGGCGCTTCAACGCCGCCGTTGAAAAAGAAAGTCACGTGCGCGTACTTCTGTGTTTCAGCAATACGCACCTGCGTCTTACCCTGCTGCGATAGGTATTCCCCCAGCGTGTTGCCAAGCTCCTCGGGTGGATTAACCACCTTGAGCCCGGTAAATGTTTCGTCGTATTGCGTCATCGTGACATACTGCACCGGGATCAGCCCACGCTTCCGCACGAACCCGGTAAAATCCTCTAAGATGAACGAGCGCGTCAGCTGCCTGGCCCGGTCCGGTCGAAAATTAAAGAAGATGATGCTGTCGTGCGGCTGCACGATTGCAGCCGGCTTGCCATCGCGAAAGATGACGGTAGGTTTGACAAATTCATCCGTCTCACCCTTGTCATAGCTCTGGCGCATGGCTTCTTCTGCGCTGTGAGCCGGGATGCCTTCGCCCAGCGCGATGGCGTTGTATCCAAGTTCCACGCGCGGCCAGATGTTGTCGCGGTCCATGCCATAGTAACGCCCCTGTACGCTGGCGATCATACCGGTGCCGATCTGCTTGATCTGCTCCTCTAACTGCAGCACATAACCCAGACCGCTGGAAGGCGGAACATCCCGGCCGTCCATCAGACAATGGACATACACGCGCGTCAAGCCGCGCAGCTTAGCCATTTTCAGCAGCGCATACAGGTGCGTGTTATGGCTGTGCACGCCACCATCGGACAACAAGCCGATTATGTGCAGCGCAGTATCCTGCTCCCTGGCTGAATCCATTGCCCAGATCAGCGCTTCGTTTTCATAGAAACTGCCTTCCTGGATGTCCTTTGTAATGCGCGTCAGCTCCTGGTAAACCACCCGACCAGCGCCGATGTTCAGGTGACCCACCTCGCTGTTGCCCATCTGGCCGTCAGGCAAGCCGACATCCATGCCGCTTGCCCCTAACTGCGTGTACGGAAACTTTGCCTTCAGCGCGTCAACCGCGGGCGTACCCGCCGCCAGCACCGCATTGCCTTCAGCACGAGGGTTGATACCATATCCGTCCATGATGATCAGGGCGGTCAATTGCTTTTTCATAGACGCTCCTAACTGAATAAACCGGGCGGAATTTGCCGAGACAAACTCCGCCCGTGCCTTTATTGATCGTAGTTGACAACCTTTGCAAATTCTTCCGCCTTCAGCGAGGCGCCGCCGATGAGCCCGCCATCAATCTCAGGCTGAGCCATCAAACCTTTCACATTGGATGCGTTCATACTGCCACCGTACTGGATACGGATTCGGTTAGCAACCACCTTGCCATAGGCGCCCGCCACAGCGGCGCGGATAACAGCGATGGTTTCATTGGCCTGCTCGTTTGTGGCTGTCAACCCGGTGCCAATCGCCCAAACAGGCTCATATGCGATAACGACCTTTTTTATCTCATCCGTTGTCAGCCCGGTCAGGGCAATCAGCGTCTGGTAAGTGACCAATGGCTTTGTGTAGCCGGCTTCGCGCTGCTCCTTCTTTTCTCCCACGCAGATGATCGGTGTCAAGCCGGCCGCCACAGCAGCCCGGACGCGCAGGTTGACTGTTTCATCCGTTTCGCCATAATACTGCCTGCGCTCACTATGGCCAATGATCACATGGCTTACGCCGCACTCCTTCAGCATGTCCGCAGACAGTTCGCCTGTGTAGGCTCCTGACTGAGCGAAATGGACGTTCTGCGCGCCAAGTTTGATCTTGCTGCCCCGGATAGCCTGTTTCGCCGCATGCAGATCGACAGCGGGTACGCAGATGACCACGGTGGCCTTGGCGCCCTTGACAAGGGGCTTTAATTCGTTGATCAGTTCTGTTGCCTCACCGGGCGTTTTGTTCATCTTCCAGTTGCCGGCTATAATGGGTATTCTCATGTTGTTCTCCTTATTTCATCCTGACAAATCAGTCCTTGTCGTTGAGCGCAGCGACGCCGGGCAGCACAAGCCCTTCCAAAAACTCAAGCGATGCGCCACCGCCGGTCGATATATGCGTCACCTGATCGCCATAGCCTAACTGAACCACAGCTGCCGCGCTGTCCCCGCCGCCTACGATGGTTACCGCATCGCTTTCAGCCATGGCTTTGGCAACAGCCTTGGTGCCTTCTGCAAACGCGGGGAACTCAAACACGCCCATCGGGCCGTTCCACACAACAGTCTTTGCCCTGCTGATTTCAGCGGCATATTCCTTGGCAGTTTCCGGCCCGATGTCAAGCCCTTGCCAGCCTTCCGGGATCGCCGTGGTGGGCACAACCTTTGTATTGGCATCGTTGCTGAAGTCATCAGCTGCCAGCGTGTCCTTGGGCAGCATCAGCTTGACGCCCTTTTCATTCGCTTTGTTGATCATCTCCAGCGCATAGTCCACCTTGTCGGCTTCTAAAAGGCTTGTGCCAATTTCGCCGCCCTGTGCCTTGGCAAAGGTATATGCCATGCCGCCGCCTATGATTAGCGTATCGACCTTTTCCAGCAGGCTGTTGATAACGCCGATTTTGTCGGACACCTTCTTGCCGCCTAAAATGGCGACAAACGGCCGGTCCGGGTTTTCCAGCGCATTGCCCAGGAACTTCAATTCTTTCTCGATCAGGAAACCGGAAACGGCGGGCAGATAGTGCGCCACGCCTTCCGTGCTGGCGTGGGCGCGGTGCGCCGTGCCGAACGCGTCGTTGACATAGATGTCGCCATAGGAAGCCAACTTGGCTGCAAAAGCCGGGTCATTCTTCTCCTCCTCCGCGTGAAAACGGAGGTTTTCAAGCAGAGCAACCCCGCCCTCCTGCACCTGGGCGACAACGCTGTCGGCGTCAGGGCCGATTACATCCTTAGCCATAGCTACCTCCTGCTTGAGCAGCTCGCCAAGGCGCTTGGCAACGGGAGCAAGCGAGTATTTTTTGTTGAACTCACCCTTGGGACGGCCCATGTGGCTGCACAGCACCACCTTTGCCTTTTGGTTGACCAGGTATTCAATGGTGGGTAGCGCGCCCACGATGCGGCTTTCGTCGGTAATATGCCCGTTTTCATCCATGGGTACATTGAAGTCAACGCGCATTAGAATACGCTTGCCTTTGACATCGATATCCCGAACTGTCTTCTTGTTCATGTACATGCTCCTTTAATCTATTTCCAAGGCATCCGCCATGGTTTCAATTCATTGCATCAAGCGCAGCATGGCATTGGCTGCTGCTTCATCGATGATGAGCGCATCGGGCGGATGATGCCGCACTGCCGCTAAGATTGCCCGGGCTTTCTTGCCGCCCGCAGCTGCGGACAGCACCAGGGCGCCCGGTTTTCTGGCGCTGAATTCAGCGCTCAGGGAAGGGCTGCGGTATACCAGCTCGCCCTGTGCGTTAAAGTAGTCGCCCAGCGCCTCGCCGTCAGCACCCAGGCTGCTCAGATCGCTGCGCTGCCTTTCGTCCATGCCGCGGCGCAAAGCCATATCATCAGCCCGGCCGATACCATGAATGATGATATCGGCATGGCGCATCAGGCGAATGGTTTCACCGATGTCCGGCAGCTTGAGCAGTTCCTCCAACGCGTGCGCGTTAAGTCCGTCAGGCAGGTGCATCAACCGGCAGGTTGCATTGATGTTGTGCGCCAGCTCCTCCGCGACAGCATCCGCTTGGATGGCCGTCATGCTGCCAAACCCGCCCCGCGCAGGGACCACCAGCACCTCACACGCCGAAGGCACAGCAGCACGCGCCAGCTCATACATGGTGCTGCCACCCGATATGGCGATGATCATGCCGTCTTTTGTCAGCTGTTTTAACCTGAGCGCCGCTGCCCGGCCAACATCCTTCAGAACGCTGCGGCTATCGTCGGCATCCCCCAACACCACCGTGACATGGCGGATGCCCAGCCTGGCGGACAGCGCCTGCTCCAGCTCATTGATGCCGCTGAAGGCGCGGCACAGCGCCTGCATCTGCGGCAGCAGCGCCCATCCTTCTTCTGTCAGGGCCATGCCACCGGCGCCATACGAGAGAATCCCCTCGTTTTTTAACGAATCCGCCGCCGCGCGTACCTCGCGCTCGGACATGTCCAGCTCCGCCGCCAGCGTCCTTCTGCCAACAGGCGACAGCATGCCGACGCGATCCATCACCATGGCGCGGCATAGGATATCGTGCACCTGTTCGGGCGCGATGCGCTTGATGGCTTTCCAAGGTAGGTTCTGCACAGATCCTCCGCGGCGAAATTCTACCCGCAGGGCAAATTTTGCCCCACATGTACATTATACCCGTTTGTGCATCCGTCCGCAATATAAATTCATATATAAACCTGCGATTAACGCAGGCATTTTGTACCTTATCAAAAACAAAATAAAATGTCTGCTTTCAAAACGCCGTCATATCCTGTATACTGTACTGGCATTAAATTGGGAGGTTATGGATGATGAAAAAACCGATTCTGGTCGTGATGGCAGCAGGTATCGGCAGCCGTTTCGGCGGTCTCAAGCAGATGACGCCCTTTGGACTGCACGGAGAAAGCCTGATTGATTACTCATTGTACGATGCGCTGAAAGCCGGTTTCCAGCGGGTCATATTTATTGTCAACCACAGGATATATGATGATTTCCGCACCATTGTCGGCCGGAATGTCGAGGACAGGATGGAGGTGCAGTACGCCTTTCAGGAGCTGGATATGCTGCCCGAAGGGCTGACGGTACCGAAGGAGCGGGTCAAGCCCTGGGGCACAGCGCATGCCGTGCTCTGCGCGCGCGATCAAATCGACGCGCCTTTTTGCGCGCTGAACGGTGATGACTTCTATGGACGAGAGGCGTTCAAGTCGATGTACACCTTTTTGACAAAGCCGCCGGCTGACAATGAATACTGCATGATCGGCTACCACCTCGCCAACACGCTGTCGGCATCAGGATATGTATCGCGCGGACAATGCTTTGTTGATGACAAAGGCTTCCTGGAGAACGTCATCGAGCGGGTGCACATCATCTCCACGGTGGACGGGCCCATGTATACGGAGGATGGCAAAACCTACCTGCGCCTGCCCGAGGATATGCCGGTTTCTATGAATATCTGGGGCTATACTCCCGGCTTCGTACAGAAAATCGCAGAGCATTTTCCGGCTTTCTACCGCCAGGCGATGGCGGAAAATCCCCTGAAGGCTGAATTCTACCTGCCCAACCTCGTCGGCACACTGCTGCAGAAAAAGCAGATCACCGTTCAGGTGCTGCCCACTACCGACCGTTGGTTCGGTGTAACCAACCCGCAGGACAGACCCCTGGTCGAACAGTCGCTCAGGGAACTGACAGCCCAGGGCATCTACCCTAACGGGTTGTGGAAATAGAGCTAATAAAGCTTTTTGTCGATGCTTTTAAAATCACAGAAAATGAGTGGTTGCAATTTTGAAACGCCGCATGTATAATGTGGGCGTTTCGCGCTGATGTAGCTCAGTAGGTAGAGCACATCCTTGGTAAGGATGAGGTCACCGGTTCGATTCCGGTCATCAGCTCCACCAAAAGTCCTTGATTTATCAGGGATTTTTATTTTTGATATGAAGCATTTCTCGTCCTGTCTCAGTTTGCTTTGCATTTCAATTGATTTTACATGGTACAGGCTATATAATGAAATTGTACATATTACACAACATGACGCGAATTGAGGTGGAACATGAAAGCAATCGTTGGCGGTACCATCCTGACAGAACAGGCGGCGTTAACAGGGCACGCCTTGTTATTTGACGAGACAATCCACGCCATTGTGCCTGAAAAACAGGCTACTGGCTGCGATGTCATCGACGCCGGGGGGATGGTTGTCGCCCCGGGGTTGATCGACCTGCACATACACGGCTATCTGGGTGAGGATGCTTCGGATGCCTCGGAAAAAGGCTTGTTGCGCATGGCGAAAGGTCTGCTTGAGAACGGCGTCACATCGTTCCTGCCCACCACCATGACGGTTTCCAGACAGGAAATTGAAGCCGCATTTAACCTCATCCGAAAGCTGAAACCGGTCAGCCGAAGCGCTGAGTTTATAGGCAGTGAAATCTTAGGCTGCCACGCAGAGGGGCCTTTCGTCAACCCGGAGAGAAAAGGCGCCCAGTCGGCCGAGCATATATTGGCTCCCGAAGCCGACCTGATGCTCAAGCATCAGGACATTATTAAAATCATCACCATGGCACCCGAGATGCCCGGAGGCATAGCATTCATCCGCCAAATCAGGCGCGAATCCGACATGGTGGTATCCCTCGGCCACACCAGCGCCACTTATGACGAAGCCATGGAAGCCATCCATGCCGGGGCATCCCACATCACGCATACATTCAACGCCATGACCGGACTGACCCACCGGCAGCCGGGTGTTGTCGGCGCCGCGCTGTGCGCGCCTGTTGTCTGCGAGCTGATTGCCGATACCTTTCATATCCATCCGGCGTTGTTTTCTCTGCTGCACACCGTCAAAAAGGAGCGCTTGGTGCTGGTGACCGACTGCACCCGCGCCGGCGGCCTGAAGGATGGGGAGTATACCCTGGGCGGCCAGCCGATCTTCGTCAAAGGCATCGAATGCCGCCTGGCTGACGGCACCATTGCCGGCAGCGTGCTGCGCCTCAACAACGCGGTGAAAAACTTCCGCGATCACACCGGCGTCTCTTTACGGGAAGCCGTCAACGCAGCTTCCCTGCACGCGGCGGAGGCCATCGGCATCAGCCGCATGAAAGGGTCCCTCGCAGCAGGCAAGGATGCCGATATCATCCTGATGGACCATGACTGTGCCGTACATGCCACTTTTGTACGGGGAACAGTAAAATATAAAAAAGGAGCATCAGCCGCATGAAACTGAAAGTCCCAGCCAAGCTTGATCCAACCTTTCAACCCATGTCTGTCATATACCGCGATTATCAGCGCGAGGTGGCAGCCAGCCAGAAGAAGCAGCGTTTTATCTGCGGAATTGAGCGGACCGGCAGCCATGTGTTCTCCTGGTCAACCTATATATTTCCGGACGGCGTCAACGACCAGGCCAACATTGATGTCATGGACAGGATGATCAAGACGCTGCTATGGGTGCACGGCGGCTTCCGCATCATCACCAGCGGCTCGCAGGTAATTCACAACCACCTGGTCAGCGCATATTGCCCCGGTGGCTCGCGCGCATTTGACGCCGATTTTATGTCTACCGTATATGAGCGCCCCTTTGAAGTTCGTTACGAGGACGATCCGGACAGCATTGTAACAGCTGACAAAGGCTCAAGCTCCGTCGGACATCATCTGGATGGCTGCCGAATCGGCTTTGACGCCGGCGGCAGCGACAGGAAGGTCAGCGCCGTCATCGACGGAAAAGCCGTCTATTCCGAGGAAGTTGTCTGGTTTCCCAAGGTCAACAGCGACCCCCAGTACCATTATGACGGCATTCTCAGCGCCATGAAAACAGCTGCCTCGCATCTTCCCCGCGTCGATGCCATCGGCGTCAGCAGCGCCGGCGTATACATTGACAACCGCATCATGGTGGCGTCCCTGTTTATCCAGGTGCCGAGGGAAGTGTTTGACCAGCGCGTGAAGAACATGTATATCGACATTGCCAAAGAGTTTGGCGACGTCCCGCTGGAAGTAGCCAATGACGGCGATGTGACGGCGCTGGCCGGCGCCATGAGCCTGGAGGAAGGCAACCTGCTGGGCATCGCCATGGGCACCAGTGAAGCAGGCGGGTATGTCGACAAGGACATGAACATCACCGGCAGGCTGAACGAATTGGCCTTTGTACCGGTTGACTTTTCCAAACAAGCCATGACAGATGAGTGGTCGGGCGACTATGGCTGCGGCGTCAAATACTTTTCCCAGGATGCCGTCATCAAGCTGGCGCCTGCAGCCGGTATCGCGCTGGACGAAACCGCGTCGCCTGCAGAAAAGCTCAAGGCTGTCCAAGAGTTGTTAGCAAGTGGCAGCCGCGCCGCGGAAAATATTTTTGAAACCATCGGCGTCTATTTCGGGTATGCCGTGGCCTACTACGCCCTGTTTTACCATATCCGGCATGTGCTGGTCATGGGCAGGGTCACATCGGGCAAGGGCGGCACGCTGATCATCAACAAGGCGCAGGAGGTGCTGGACCAGGAGTTTCCCGATCTGGCCAAGAGCATCGTACTGCACCTGCCGGATGAGAAGAGCCGCAGGGTCGGCCAATCCATCGCAGCCGCCAGTTTACCCAGCATTACATAACAAGAATCAATCGTATATATAAAGGAGGCATCCCATGTTAAAAGGCATTCCCGCGATCATTTCCCCCGAGCTTCTGATGGTATTGGCCGAAATGGGCCATGGCGATGAAATCACCATCGGCGACGGCAACTTCCCCGGCAACACCTTTGGCCGGCGCGTGATCCGCATGGACGGGCACGGCGTGCCGGAAATTTTAGACGCCATTCTGCAGCTGATTCCGCTGGATACATATGTAAACCATCCCGTAGCCCTGATGCAGGTGACCCCGGGCGACCCGGTCAAAACTCCCATCTGGGACACGTACAAGGAGATCATCCAAAAATATGATGACCGCGGCGCAACCTGTGTTGAAGAAGTGGAGCGTTTCGCCTTCTACAACCGGGTAAAGGAACACAGCACCGTCGTTGTCATGTCCGGCGAGAAGGCCGTCTACGCCAACGTCATCCTGAAAAAAGGCGTCATATAACAACACTTCCAGCAGCTTCGGCTACCCGCCCCTGCGGCGGGTTTTTTTGCCTTGCTTTTTTTGCAGAATGCTGATATACTCCACATAAGAACACTTGTTCCCCTTATGGAGTTGGTGGATATGAGAACCATTTTACACAGCGACTGCAACAACTTTTATGCCACCGTCGAAACGGTGTTCGACCCGAAGCTTCGAGGCAAGCCGCTCGTCGTGTGCGGCGACCCCGGGCTGCGCCACGGCATTGTACTGGCTAAATCCTACGCCGCCAGGCGCTGCGGCATCATCACAGGAGAAACCGTGTGGCAGGCGCAAAGAAAATGCCCCGACCTGATCCTCGTAGGCGCTGACCAGCGGAAGTACCTGTCGTTTTCCAAAAAGATGCGCGCAATTTGCCGGCAGTATACCAGCCGGGTAGAGCCGTTCGGCCTGGATGAAAACTGGCTTGATGTAACGGGGCACAGGCTGGGCGGCGAAGAAATCGCCGCGCACATCCGCAGGGCAGCCCGGGAAGAACTGGGGATCACGGTGTCCATCGGCATCAGCTACAACAAGGTGTTTGCCAAACTCGGCTCGGATATGCGCAAGCCCGACGCCACCACGGTGATCAGCCCTAACAACTACCAACAAAAAGCATGGCCGCTGCCCGTCTCCAACCTGCTGTATGTCGGGCCTTCCACCCAGGCGCACCTGGCGCAGCTGGGCCTGTATACCATCGGCGATATTGCCACCTGCTCCGATGCCATCATCCGCCGTGCATTTGGCAAAAACGGGCAGACCATGCAGCGCTACGCCCGGGGCGAGGACGACGCGCCGGTACTTTCGGCAGAGGAAGCCGACGAAATCAAATCCATCGGCAACAGCACGACCACCCCGCGCGACATCGCCTGCGATGAGGATGCCAAGGCCGTGTTGTATCTGCTGAGCGACAGCGTCGCCACCAGGCTGCGCGCGCACCGGTTTGCCTGCCGCACGGTATCGGTGTGGATGCGGGATGTTGCACTCAACAGCTTTGAGCGCCAGTGCCGTCTTCCTATGGCCAGCGACATCAGCGGTGAAATCGCCCAAGCTGCACTCAGCCTGGTGCGCGAACACTATTCCTGGGCATTGCCGCTACGCTCGCTGGGCGTGCGTGGCAGCGACCTACAGCCCACGACAGACAGCGGGCAGACGTCGCTTTTAAGCGAACCTGGCCGCAGGAAACACGCAGCAGTTGAACAGGCGTTAGACGGCATCCGGTCAAGATACGGCCATGCGTCGATCCAGCGCGGGCTGATGCTGTCTCAACGTGATTTAACAAACGTGAACCCGGTAGACGATCACGCCCTGCAGCCGCTGGCGGCCATGAGAGGAAGGGATTAAGGTATGGCGCGCCGAACATATATCAAAGTCACCGCCGCCTTTGACGAGGACGGCCGGGTCACGCCGCTCTCCCTGATGTTCAGAGGCAGGCGGATACAGATCGATCGGTTGATTGAGCGCCGTCAGGCTGCAGCCACCAAGGCAGGTGGGCAAGGCATGCGCTACACGGTGCGAATCGCATCGCATGAGACCTATTTATTTCAGGACGATGCCCAGCGATGGTTTGTAGAGGAGAAGGATGATGTGCGGGAAGTACCATGTATCGATGGAGGACGAAAACGTTGAGTTTCGCTCCATCATTCAGCAAGCCCTCATCGCGTCCCCCGGCGCCTTTCAAACGGGAGACATCGTGCCCTCCCTGCCAGTACCGGTATTGACGGCATCAGGTGCCACTGCCATGCGCTTTGGCCTGAGGCTGAGCGGCATCAAACGCCTGCTTATCAACGCCCGGTCGGAAACAGCGGCACAGAGCCCGCTTTTTTCAGGCATGATCGCCTCATCGCGCTGCATTGTGCCCGCTCAGTATTTCTTTGAGTGGACAACGGACAAACAACCCCATGTCTTCCGCGACAGCAGCGGCGCCCCTCTCTTCATGGCTGGTTTGTTTATGGCACAGGAGCAGGAAAACCGGTTTGTCATTCTCACCCGGAATGCAGACAGTACCGTAGCAGCCGTCCATCCACGCATGCCGGTTCTGCTGGGCAGCAGGGAATACCACGACGCCTGGCTTCGGTCCTCCCAGTTGGCGATAAACCTGCTGAGCCTGCCGCCTGAAATAACCCTTGAAGGCATGCGCTATACGGAAAAAACCAAGTGAGCTATAGCCCAGTTTTGTCGCGGATATATGCCCGCGCTTTCAGAGCGTATTCAAACGGATTGGCCTTGGCAGGGTCCTGCTCAGCTTCGACTACCATCCATCCCTGATAACCTGCCTGCCCAATCAGGCGGAACATCGGCACAAAATCGATATCGCCATCGCCCGGCACGGTAAATATCCCGGCGCGTACGGCGTCCAAGAAGCTATATCCCTCCTGAACCGCTTGATGATGAACGGCGCTGCGGACATCCTTCAGGTGGATGTGCCGGATGCGGCCAATGTATTTTCCCAGCACCTCCAAAGGCTCTTCCCCCGCCAGCTTCAGATGCCCGGTATCAAACAGCAGGTATACCAGGCTGGGATCGGTCATAGCCATCAATGTGTCGATCTCTTCCAGGGTTTGTATGCCCGTCCCCATATGATGGTGGATGGTCAGCACCATGCCGGCATCCCTGGCCAGGAGTCCAAGCCGGTTATACCCGTCGGCTACCGTCTGCCACTGTGCATTTGTGAATGCCGGTTTGTCTGGGCCGAATACATTGACCGGCTTGCCCTGGATGGCGTTTCCCTGTTCGCTGGCGCCAATCACCTTGGCGCCCAGCGCCTTCAGCCTGTCGCGGTGCGCAACAAACGCCCGCTCGGTGACCTCATATGGTTCGCTTGTAAACAGGCTGGAAAACCACGCGTTGCACACCTGCAGGTTGCGCAGATCGAGGTAACGCTTTAACACGGCAGGATCTTTCGGGTATTTGTTGCCGATTTCGCACCCGGCGTACCCTGCCAGCGCCATTTCGCTGATGCATTGCTCAAAGGTATTCTGGCTGCCAAGATCGGGTAAGTCATCATTGGTCCATCCAATGGGTGCAATGCCCAGCTTGATTGCGTCTGCGTTCAGCATATGCCGCTCCCCCTTTACATATCCCTTGCTTTTCTAACCTGTTCCTGCATATCCTGATAAGCCTTTTGCACTGCTTCCTGGGTTGACACCTCCGCAACGCCCACGCGCCACCAGCTATCAAATCCTGGCGTCATGCTGCCTGGCAGCGCCTTGATGTCGTACAACACTGAAACCTTCTGCTTCTTCCCATCCTCAAGCGCACTGCGCAGCTCCTCCACGGTGGTGACAGTGTATGTCTTCAACCCATAGGACGCGGCATTCATGGCATAGTCGATGCGCATCACATCGCCATCCAACAAGCCTGTCACCTGATTCCTGTAGCGGAACACCGTACCGAACGTTTCATTGCCCTGATTGTTCTGCAGCCCTTCGATGCAGCCCCAGCCGGCATTGTCAAATAGACAGAAGTAGACCTTCAGCCCTTCCTGCAACGCTGTCACCATTTCGCTGTGCGCCATCAGGTAGGTACCGTCGCCGAAAAACGCGTAAACTTCCTGGTCAGGGCAAGCCAGCTTGACGCCGACCGCGCCGTTGATTTCATAGCCCATATTGGAAAAACCATACTCCATGTGGTAGGTGCCGCTTGCACCACTGCGCCACAAGCGCTGCATATCCCCTGGCAGGCTGCCCGCCGAACCAACCGCGACATCATGTTCCCCCATGAACCGGTTGATTTCGCACAGCGCTCTGGTCTGCAGCAAACCTGCCTCACTCTCCCCAGTGTGATAGCTGTCGACAATGCCATTCCATTCATCCCTGGCTTTTGTCACATCATCCTGCCAGGCAACTTGGTAGCCACACAGCGCTCCGGTGATCGCCGTCAACGCTTCACGGGCATCGGCGATGATGGGTTTACCATCCATCTTAATGGCATCAAACGAACAGATGTTGATCGACAGCACTTTAGCGTCCTGATGGAACAGCCATTTTGAGCAGGTCGTGAAATCAGTCAGCCTGGTACCGACAGCAATGATCAGGTCAGCCTTTTTGGCAATCACATTGGCCGCCTTGCCTCCTGTAACGCCAATGCCTCCCAGATTCAGCGGATGGTCCCATGGCAGTACGCCCTTACCCGCCTGCGTCTCGGCAAAGGGAATGCCGGATGCTTCACAGAACAGCTGCAGCGCCTCGCCCGCCTCGCTGTACCTGACACCGCCGCCCGTAATGACCAGCGGGCGTTTAGCAGCCTTGATCATACACAAAGCGCGACCCAGCTGGCCGGCAGTCAGCGCACGCCTGTCCATATGCCATATGCGCTTTCTAAAGAAAGCAGCAGGATAATCATAGGCTTCACCCTCCACATCCTGCGGCAGCGCCAGGCATACTGCACCAGTGTCCGCCGGGTCGGTCAGCACGCGCATGGCGTGCATAGCAGCGGTCATCAGCTGCTCAGGCCGCTGCACCCTGTCCCAGTAGCGGCACACCGCCCTGAAGGCGTCGGTGACAGTTGTGGAAAAGCTGTCGAAAAACTCAGCTTGCTGAAGCACCGGGTCGGGCTGACGGCTGGCAAACGTGTCGCCGGGCAGCAACAGCAAGGGAATCCTATTGGCTGTGGCGCACCCGGCAGCCGTCACCATGTTCATCGCACCTGGGCCAATGCTGGACACACAGGGAATGATCTCCCGCCGGTTTTTCTGCTTGGCAAAAGCCACCGCCGCCAGCGCCATGTTCTGTTCATTCTTACCCTGCAAAAAGCGCAGGCCATGCCCGCCCTGGCTGAGCGCCTGGCCTACGCCCACTACGCAACCGTGGCCAAACACGCCGAATATATGGTTGACAAACTTTGTTTCGACGCCATCGAACGATATGTATTGCATGTCTAAAAAACGCACGAGCGCCTGCGACATGGTCAGCCTGATTCTATCCATTACACGCCCTTCCTTTCCGGCCAATAAGCCATGCCTTTCTCCTGTACCCATGTATGCTCGGGCACAAATACAGGGATGTTATACGGCTCTCCATCCAGGTGACGGATGACCCACAGGTACCACAGCGCATAGCCGGGCGGCGTGACATGGGGATGCGTCATCCCGCCACGCAAAAACACGGTGTCGTTGTTGCGCACCTTAAGGACATCCTCCCCCACCTCGGCATAGGCAAACCCCTGTTCAGGATTTAATTTATAGTAGTATATTTCCGGCTGGGGATGATGGTGCGGCGGGTAGCTCGACCATTTGCCGGGGAAGCCAATCACCTCGCCCAGCACCAGGTTGGCGTACGGAGCGTTCGAATAATCAAATACAGTGCGCACGATACGGGTAGATGCCTCCTGCATCAACCCGGCGCCGCGGTATTCATCCGGCGTGTCATCCGGCAGGTAGAACTGAGCCGGAAATGCGTTGCTGTTTTTGGTGCGCATCAGGCACACTTCGGCGTCGTCACCATCCCCCTGCACCGTGAATGAGGTATTCCGGTCCATATGCACGACATAGGCACCGGTATCAAAGCAGTTGGGCCTGCTGAAGATACGCTCCTCGCCGTTGACGGTGAAGGTTACGTCACCATACACCAGCAAGCAGGCTTTTTCATAAGGGGAATTATCGCTGTACTGCTGGCCCTTTTTCAGATGCAACACGCCAAAGTCCATCAGCATGTCGCTGTGCGCGCCATTCATGGCACTTATTTCGGTATAACCCCAGGCATGCTGCCCATTTGCCCTGCGAATATCAGACATGATGCTCCTCCAAAATTTCTTCGACGCGCACGGGGCGGCGCTCCGCCATTGATTTTTTAGCAGCCAGCGCCAGCACCACCGGGGACAGCGCGTCATCCACCGTCACCGGCACCTCTGTTCCCTGCCGGATGGCTGCAATAAAAGCCTTCATCTCCGCAATAAATGAGCCCATGTACCGCTCCAGGAAAAAGTATTGCGGCTTGTCGCTAAGAACGCCATCCTTCGTGCTCAGGCGCACATTGGTATCGCTTTCGTTTTCGCTGGCAGCCATGCCCAAGGCACCAAACACTTCCACACGCTGGTCGTATCCATATGCCGCGCGCCTGCTGTTGTCGATGACACCGAGCGCTCCATTTTTAAATATCAACGTAACGACGGCTGTGTCGACATCGCCCGCCTGGCCAATGAAAGGATCAACCAACACGGCGCCCACCGCGTATACCTCCACCACCGGGCTGCCCGCCAGAAACTGCGCCATATCAAAGTCGTGAACCATCATGTCCATGAATAAGCCCCCGCTGGACGCGGTATATTCGGGCGGCGGCGGCTGGGGATCACGGGAGGTAATCTTTACCACCTCAACCTTGCCCAGCACACCGCTGGCAGCCAGCTCCTGAACGCGGGCGTGGTGACGGTCAAACCGGCGGTTGAAGCCGATCTGCATCTTGACGCCGGCATCTTCAGCAGCTTTTTTGGCAGCCCGTATCCTTGCGATGGTCAGGTCTACCGGTTTTTCACAAAAAATGTGCTTGCCTGCCCGCGCGGCGGCAATGGATATGTCGGCATGGGTATCGGTGGGCGAGCACACCAGCACAGCGTCGATGGCCGGATCAGCCAGTATGTCCCTGTAGTCCGTCCCGAACTTGGGGATGCCAAGCCGCTCCGCCATGGCCTGCGCCCTGTCGCTATCCACATCGCTGACAGCAGCTACTTTGGCTTCAGGAATATGGTAGGTAATGGAATCGCCATGGACATTGCCAATGCGACCAGCACCGATGATACCGATGTTAAGCTGTTTCATAAAGAATCGCCTCCTGACATTTCATATGGTTCCGGTCCAAGGACATGTTCGCCGTAGACCGCTTTTTTCTGCTGTATGAACTCTCTGATCGCTTCCTCCTTGGGCATATCCTGCGAGCAGGCATGGCTCGCCACCAGCATTGATGCA
The DNA here is from genome assembly GCA_050952845.1 of Christensenellales bacterium. Taxonomy (GTDB): domain Bacteria; phylum Bacillota; class Clostridia; order Christensenellales; family Aristaeellaceae; genus JAGVSV01. The sequence continues at coordinate 1,233,278 of JBMNLP010000001.1, read as the reverse complement.
GAGGCTGAACCAAACTCCAGCGCGTCCTTGATGCGCCAGCCCAGCAGCAAGCCATGCAAGAAAGCGGACCCATATCCGTCGCCGCCCCCAAAGCTTTTCAACGCTTCCACAGGAAAGGGCTTCACGCGGTACATCCCCTCCTCCAAATAGGCAGCCGAACCCTCCTTGCCGTGCTTAATCACCAACAGCTTGACGCCCTTGCCCAGCCAGTAGGTGGCGCTCGCCTTGTCGCTGCCATCCAAGCCTGCCATGCGCTCCATGCGGTCAAACTCGGCGCGCGACCCCATCAGGATATCGCTCTTCTCGGCAGCCAAGTGCATATAGACAGCTGCCTCATCATCGTTTTTCCATGTATAGGAGCGATAATCGGCATCAAACAAGAGGGGCGTGGCGGTTTTCACTGCAATCAGCGCTGCCTTGAGCGCCGCCTCCCGGGACGGGCTCTGCGCCAGCGCCGTGCCGGACAGCAGCAGCAGCTTTGCGCTTTGAATATAATTCTCATCCACATCGTCAGGGTGCAGCTTCAGATCAGCCGCGCCTTCCCGATACATCAGGATGCTGGATTCATCGCGCGATAAAATTTCCGTGAAGGTTAGCCCTAACGACGATCCGTCGGTACAGCGGGTAACATGGCTGGTATCGATGCCTTCCTGGACAAAGAAATCGTGTACATAGTCGCCGAAACGGTCGTTGGACACTTTGCCGATAAAACCAACGCGGTGCTGGAGGCGCGCCAAACCTACCGCAATGTTGGCCGGCGACCCGCCCAGGTACTTTTTAAAGGTCGTGGACGCTGCTAACGTCATGAAGTAGTCCACCGGGTTAAAATCAATCGCAATGCGGCCTAACAGCACAACGTCCAGAGGGCGCTTGTGATCCCATTGGAACATGTTCATTGGTTATCCTCCTCCGATACAAATTTCCCAGGCACAATGCCTAAAGAAATATCTACATAAGCGCCAGTTGTTTCATGCGAAGTATAGCATAATGCCCTGGGCAAAACAAGGCAGCGTTTGACAAAAAGCCCCCTTCAAGCATACACTGGTATCATTGCCGCCGGGAGGTGACTGCCATGAAAATCCTTGACAACGCTGCCAGGCGCATGCTGTTTTGGGGTGCACTGCTGCTGATGGGATGGGCAGGGTATGAGTTTTCCATACGCTGGGATACCATTGGCAAAGCGTCGTACACGGTGTTTAGCATGGCAGCCGATGGCGGGTTCTCCCTCATCGATGTGTTGTTTCGGTATAAATATATCGACGCACTGGCCGTACCGCTGTTCCTGCTTGTCTGCTTTCTGTTCGGGCTGGTTGTCTTTGCGTTGCGCGCCAGGCTGATCATGGGGGTTTTATTTCTTCCGTTGAGTATCCTGCTTGCCTGGTATAGCGTGGATGCCCATGTTTTCTTTTCGAAAAACCTGTGGCATATGCTGAAGATGCTGCCCATGCTGCTGATCGCAACAGGCAGCGCTATCAACCTGATCAGCGCCTTTTACATCCGTCAGAACAAAAAAAAGCATGCCGCGCAAGCAGCAGCACCAAATGCCCATGTCAGGAAATTTCAGCACCCCAGCTGACCGGCGCAGCTATATCTCAATGCTGGGCAGCATGGTAACGACCCTGCGGCGCACGCCGCCCAAAGAACGAATCAACGCCGTTTGCGGCTGGTTGCGGGTATAGACGCGCGCCGCCATCTGCTTGACGCCGCGTTCGCGCAATAGGTTGGCGCAGGAGCTGATCAACGATTTGGCAATGCCACGCTGCCGGTATTCTGCCCGAACATACATCATGATCAATGCGATGTTGTCCGGTTCTGTCCCGCTGATCATCTGCTCAGCCACCGGCTGGCCGCCGCGATAGTAACCCAGCGCCATAAAATAAGGCTGCTGCATCTGAAGCACCAGGTAATCATGGGCAATGGGGGTCATGCGGCAACTGTTCATGCGGGCCAGGAAAGCCGCCTGCTCCTGTGGGGTCTGAAGCGGCACGGAAGCAAACTGGCAGCTCATCGGCACCTGTGCCGGTTCCTGGGGCAGAGGAAACACATGCTCTTCCTCAGCATCTTGGTTGGCAAAGCCGCTCCGGTTGTAGAAGTTGAGCAGCTCCCATTGGGTGGGCGCCAGCTCGGTATAGATGCGCCCCTTCAGGTGGGGGTATGCTGCGCGCATCTGATCTGCCCTAGCTAACAGAGCACCCAACAGGATATCGCGTGCCGAAGGCTGTGCATCAATATAAATATATATCTGCAGTGGCTTTTCAGGGTACATCTCCTGCTGCATGGACAACACGGCAAAGCCCAAACCCAGCTGGATGTGCTGGTCGTTGGCAACAAAAAAAACGTCCTCAGGCGGGATACCCTGGTAGGGAGCGATGGGGTGTGAAAGTCGCATCTGTTCTCCTCAAGCGTTCATGGCCTCAATGCCATTCGATGTCGGTAAAGGTTTCGCCAGGGGTGATGTCGTAGAACACCTTGAGGATCTGTGGGCAGGCTTCATGTGCGCGCTGCGTAAATCGTTCCAGCAAATCGTATGGCAGTCGTGCAGGCAGGGCATGCGTCATGCCGCTACTAAAGTTAACAGCCCGCAATCCAATCACCACAGCGCTGTCGTTGCCTTCAAACGGGATGTGATACAGCATACAAAAGTACTTCCACAGGCGTTTGTTCAGCCCTGCCTGATTGATTTCCTCTCGGAATATCGCATCAGCCCGGCGCAGGACATCCAGGCGATCCTGATTGACCTCGCCGATGATGCGCAGCGCAAGCCCCGTATCCGGGAAGGGTTGGGTCTGGTATACCTCTGGCGGCATACCAAGCGCGGCGCCAATATGCCTGATTTCCTCCTTAAACAGCTCGCGCAGCGGGTCAATCGTGATATCGACCGCCTGTATATTCGGGTGGATATCGCTGCAGTCAGCACGCAACACGTCGCTGCAACTGGTGCTGTGGACAGCAACCTGATATGCGATGCGGTCGGATGTTTCGTTTAGTATTGCCTGCATGGTATGATAGATGGCGCTTTTTTTGTCTGCCGATGCGTGCAGCCCCTTTAGCGCGCCGACAAACCGGTCCTGTGCATTGACATAGGTGATCGGCAGCTGCAGCTTACCACCATAGTAGTCCATCACGCTATCCGCTTCACCTTCTCTGAGCAAGCCGGTGTCGATGAATATGCAGCGCAGCTTGTCGCCCAGTGCCCGGTGCGCGAGCAGTGCCGTCACCCCGCTGACAAGACCACCCGTCAGCGCACACAGCGCAACATTGTCCTGCACGGCATCTGATATATCCGCCTTGGCAGACGATATGAATGCGTTTTCACTCCACCATGGCGTACAGCCACATACATTTTTAGCAAAGTTCAGCAAAATACCAACGCCTTCGATGTCGTTGGTTTCCAGTTGAAATTCAAAGCCAAAAAAAGGCATTTCGCTATGCGCAAAACCGATGACATCATCCTCCACCAGGGCAACAGGCACCATATCGTCCGGCAGCTGAAGCGGACGGATCACATTCAGCATCCGCTCCACCTCAGAGGCTTCATCCGTCACGCGCGATGCCAGAAACTTGACTGTCTGGACCGATTCATATACCACCGGCTCGTCAGCCCTCCCGGACAGCAGCTTGCACACCGCCGTTGCCGCGTCACCCAGCGCCATGACAGGAATACCGGCGCGCAGGATGTTGCCGTCGAACATCGCCGGCACCTCGCCGTTGACAGAACCCGCCAGCACAATGCCCAGCGCATTCTGCGCCACTACATATTCCGCGGACGAGTTGCCGGGTATAATGCGGCAATAGATCTTCTCCGCACGCAGCTTCATGGCAATTGAACTGGCATAACGGTCGTTATAGTTAACGATAAGCAGCATGTCTTCCATTATGAATCACCTTTCCGCCTCCCGCTACAGCGCGCTGTCCACTGTCCAGCTGTCAGCATTCTCCATGCGCCATTTCCGGACATACTCCCTCAGGCTCAGCTGGGTCTGGTGATTAGCAATGCCCGTGGGAACCTGACCAACCATCAGTTGAAAAGCCTTGACAGCGTCCGAGGTACGCTGGCTGTAGCGGCCATGGACCTCCTCACCTGGCAATAATCCAACATAGGCGAGCCGCTCCTGCAAGGAACGCACCTTTTCCCCCTCCAGCCCCATACGCAGTACGATATCGGCAACATCATGAACAGTACCATATCCCTGAATTTGCCAGGCAGTCAGTGGGTAAACCGCGCGCGCCACACGATCAGGGTTGTTGCCTTCAATGACGTGAATATCAATGGTACCGTCCGGCTTTCGGACACTCTGCTCAACCATGGCAACATGGGACGTGTCGCCGCTGGCGGAGTAGGACATAAACACCCAGTCGCCCGGTTGGGGGACATAGCTGTTTTTGGGCATGGTCTGGTCGCTGCCAATGTACCACTGCGTTCCCCAGCCATTGACAAAGCCGGTACGCGCCACATACCTGCCCTGTTTCAGAAACCAATCCCGGCCGGTGTTGGATGCGCTGTAAAACGGGTATACCTGTGTCAGCAGATTGGTGCCCAAGCGTTTGTCTACCTGGTCCACACTCCAGCAGAGAAATTCCGCGCACCATTCTGCCTTGGGATCACCTGCCCACTGGCCGTATTTTGTGACGCCACCCTGTTCCATATAGCCCAGTTCACCCCTGGCAACATCCAGCAGTGCGTCCACATAGTCGGGTACAGGATGGATGGGGGCGATCACCTCATACTCATAGGAAAGCGCATCGGACGCAAAGGCAACGCCCGCTATAATAAACAGCACAGCAGCTGCACAAACGGAAACGCGGTACCTCATCGGCTTTCCTCCCCAAGCAAATTTGCTAATGATTATACCTTACCTAAGCCATACTTGACAAGTTGTGCCCAGACAGATCGAAACGGAGCTGCTCATCCTCCCTGAAAACATTGGCGGACGCATGCTCCAGCACCTGCAGCATTTCCGCGCTGTCAATGATGAGCATGCTGCCATAGTCCAAGTCAAGCAGCCTTTCCCACTGGAAACGCGCAGCTTGCAACAGCAACACCAGGCGGCTGCCTGCAAACCCGCCCGACACCAGCTGCCGGCACGCTTCCTCGGCAGAAGCCATGATCAACGCCATATGCGCCTCCCACAACAGGTTTACAACAGCAGGGTTGGCATAGAACGCTTTCCCACTGCTGCGCATCAAGCCAAGCACCCGAATCAGCTCAGGCAGAAACACACGCTTGCCGGCATCCCATAGCCGCTGTTTCAACTGAACGCCGTCCGCCTGCAGCATCAACCCTAACAGCACGCTGACGAAACCTTCTTCACCTGCCCGGAACGGCAACGCATGATATAGCAGCCCGTTCAGCCTAAGCGGCAGCGACGCGTATTCCCCGGCAAGATAGTGGCTGTACCACCCCTGCACATGCACCTCAGCGATTTCCTCCAACACCTGCAGCTTAGATTCGAAATGATGATAAAAGCTGCCTTTTGTGCAACCCACCTCGCCCAAGATGTCATTCAAGGTTGTCGCCCTGTAGCCCCTCTCGAAAAACAGGCGCTCGGAAACCGACAGGATCTCCTGCCGCCTGATCTCACCCTTTCGCATGCGCGCCTCCCATGCTCAATTATACTCGATGGTTTCAGGTATCATTCTGTAGTTGGATGTGGTCAGCTTTTCCCGCCTGTACTCCTGTCCGTTGCGCTTATACACCCGGTATGTGTCCACGACATAGCCTGTCCTTGCTTTCTTCAGCGGCTTGCGGGTGCCTGGCGGCAACGCCGGATTTTGCTGGTAAACGGGCTCATTAGGCGGGGGGGTTGTCGATATCAGGCTGGTCTCGAGGCTGATACTCTCACCTGGACCTGACATCATGCCGTATACTTCAACGGTCACCTTTCGTTTGTTATAAAACGCAACGATAAACACCGGCGTTGATTTGTTATTCCTGAATTTAAAATCCAGGTTGGGCCAGTTGACCGTTGCATCCAGCCCTTTGTCGATGTAAGAGCTGGGCCACGCGTGCGGCGAGCGGCTGACAAGCTCCATTCCCGCCATGGCCACCGCATTAAACAGCGTGCTGGACACCTGGCACACACCGCCGCCAATCTCGTCGAATGTGACCCCGCCGGAAATGGCTGGCGCCATCTGGTACCCCTTCTGCGCCGTCCTCTCGCCAACGCGGTCGTTGAATGAAAAGGTTTCATCCGGCATGACGACCGTGCCGCTGAGCGCGCGAGCGGAAAGGCTAATGTTGGTGTTGCGCTTCTCATCGTTGGTAGTATTGGTTGTAAAAGATGCCAGCAACGCGAAGCCGTTCTTTAACTCTATGGATGTCACCGCAGGCATGATCGGTGTGGTCTGCATGTCGATCATGCCTGCATAGTTTCTTGCATCCAGTTCATCCTTGATTTTCTCAAACAGCGCCCGAGCATCAAGGGTCGCCCCCTGCACGTCCTGGGTAACGGTGAATTCTTTGGTGTCAAAATCAAACGATTCGATGATGGCATTAACCGGCTGCCTGGTGACGCTAGCGGCGATGCTGTCCGCCATGGCGTGCACGTCGTCGGTGTTGTAGGTCGTTTGGGTGATCAAGTAGGCTTTGTCGCGAATGGTTTGCTGCGTGTGCTTAAAACGCGTTTCAAATGGCGTGCTGCCGGAGCCGATCATCCAATCGAACCCCTGGCGGCCAATCGCATAAGCAGCGTTTAAAACGGCTTTTATGTTGCGTTCAAAGGGAATCTGGTCATTGGTCACGCGCCATGTGGTGCCGTCCACGCACACGGACAGGCTGAGCTCCTGCCCCGCGGCGGCGGCATTCATCGCCAGCAACTTTTCAGCCTGATCATAGGTCAGCCCGCCGATGTGCACGTTGTCCACATAAATGCTGTCAAAAAAGGTATCCCGATCCATCCATTGTTTTTGCTTGTTGAAGTATTCTGCTGGTTGATAAAAAGCATATACAACATAAGCCATGCCGGTCATCAGCAAAAGGCTTAACACGATCAGCAGCGCCCATACCCTGTTGTAACACGGTTTTCTGAGGGGGATGTTCTGCGCCCAACCGTCGCCGGCATGGTCGGACAGAAGAGGCTGGTGTATATAGGACGCAGGCTCATCATGTTCATGCCACGAATCATCGGCATCATGCTGCGCCCACTGGGACGGATGCTGATCGTCCAGCGGCAAGGGAGCATACCAGTCCTCCTGATAGCGTGCATACCTTGGGTTGTCGCCAGCCTGGCTACGGCTGCCGGGTGGTGTTGCATGCCGTTCCCCGGCGCGGCGTTTTCTCACCTTCCCCATATCCTTTCATCGCTGATGATGCCATTGTATGAAGCGTCAGATGCTTTGTCAAGGTAATCGAAAATCGTCCACACATTGACCTTACGCTGGCAGCCTGAAAGCCTGTGCGCCGGCAAGCGCCATGATGAAACCCATCCCCAGCAGCATGCTGCACAGCGTGGTGATGACGCGCCCAGGAAGCTGTCCTTCATCAGGGATCGCCAGGTACAACGCAACATAGGGAATACAGTCTACCATGTACCGCGCACCGTACTGATATCCTCCCATCGTGCGGTGCGACAGCAGCAGCAGGATATGTATAGCAAAGGTCACCACAACCGCGGCTTTGAACCATGTCATGCGCCCTAAAATCAGGTCGCGCGCTATCCAAAGAAAAAAGCACATGAATATCGGATTTGCCAGAAACAGCGAAAAACCGAACTGACGGAAGCGTAAGCCGCTTTCAGTCTGTTCAAATGGCATCGCCAGCAAAAAAATGCGAGCGTTTCTGGCAATATGACTAAACGAAAATTGCGTTCCACCCTGGAAAGAAAACTCGGGCAAATAGTTGTGACCAAACTCCAGCGGATGTCCGAAACGCACCGTGTTATACAGCGAATAAGCCACTGCGACAGCAAGGCCCAGGCCAATACCCGGCATTAACCCGACAGCCGCCTGTTTTAGTCGCCTGCCGGATTGCTTTTGCCGCAACAGTCCGTATAGCATCAGCATCGGTCCATACAGCGCATTAAAAGGCCTACAGCCAACGCTGAGCGCGTATGCCAGCAACGACCATGTCGCCTTTCCGCGCTGCATCAAAGCCATGGACAACACCGTCAGCATGAATGCCATTGCTTGTGCCTGGTACCATACAGCGCCGTTTTGCAACAGCGGCAGCAGGGACGACGCAAAGCAGGTAAAAAAAGCCAGCGCTGCAGCCCATGCTGTTCCAAACCGGCGCCTGAACAGATCGTACAGTGCCAGGCAGGCGATGAGGGCATACAACTGGACCAGCAGCGTATCGGGCACGTTGCTACCAAAAATGAATGTAAGCAAAAACACCGGCACAGTCGGTACGGGCGGAAAACTGACATAGTAGCGACCCTGGTATATGGCCAGCTCCAGGTGCGGGACATCCTCATCCAGCGCTATTTTGCCTTCTCGCCACTGGAGCGCCTGCAGGGTATAGGTGTTGTATGCAGAAGGCTTGAATGGGCTGCTGTCTTGCGCCAGATGAATCAGGATAAACATGATGATACAAACACCGGCGATCATCGCATGGATACAGCTTTTTTTTATCTTCCTGCCTTCTTTAAGCATAATCTCCTCCAAAAGAAAAGAACCCCTCGGTTACCCGAAGGATTCGCGCACATTCAGCAGTTAGCGGTTGTTATGCCTGGCATAGCAATCGCGGCAATACACGGGGCGGTCGCCGCGGGGCTGAAACGGAACCTGCGTCGTCACACCGCACTCATCGCAGATGACATCAAACATCTGACGCTCACCGCGATTGGCGTTGCGGCGGTTTGCCCGGCAAGTCGGGCAGCGGCCCGGCTCGTTCTGGAAGCCTCGCTCGGCATAAAATGCCTGTTCGGACGATGTGAAGACGAATTCGGCGCCGCACTCACGGCATACTAAGGTTTTGTCGGTATACATGCAGTATAACCTCCTGATTTTTGTCCAAACCAGTCTGATGAACAGTTGATTCCGGGTTGCACATCAGATGACTGACGCTGAACGAAACCTGGAGATAACCTGAAAACCGTGGCTTGGCTAAAAACAATATAACACAGTTTTTTCAATCTGTATAGTGATTTTTCATGAAAATGTTCGAACTGCCGAAATAATATATCCGGCACAATGATTCGCACGCGCTGATACACAATATATAGTATAATCAGGTATCATAGCGAAAGGATGCTGTTATGACCGACGTAGTTGCCGCGTTAATTGAGCGTGACGGAAAAATCCTGATCTGCCGCCGTCCTGCGCATAAAGCCCGGCCCCTGATGTGGGAATTCCCCGGCGGAAAAGTCGAGCCCGGGGAAACGAAGGCTCAGGCGCTGATCCGCGAATGCCGCGAGGAGTTGGACGTGACGGTACATGTGACCGACACCTTCATGACGGTTACACACGCTTATCCGGATCTTACAGTCCGGCTGACCGTGATGCATGCCAACATCATGTCGGGCACCCTGACCCGGCTGGAACACGAGGATATCCGCTGGATTGCCATAGAGGATATTCCAAATTACGATTTCTGCCCGGCTGACCGGGAAATCTTGCAAGCATTGCAAGCCGGCAAGCACGCAATCAAAAAACCGGGGTCGTAATGCCCCGGCTTTTTGACAGACAGAACTACATGTCCAGGTTGGTGATGACAGGATGCACTTCCACAGTGATGTATTCCCCTTCGCCCAGTATGTCAGGATTTGCTTTGCCGTCGATGATGTCCGCCAGCCCCTCGGCGCGGAACAGCTTCATCTCAATGGCATCTCCATCTTTGGACGACTCCACAAACATGACCAGATCGGTGCTGCTGCGAATGATCTCGCCGTTGCCTTCAACGATGATATCGCCGACTTTGATGCCCGCCAGGTCCGCCGGCTCTCCTTCCACAACCTCTACCACATAGGCGCCTTGCGGCAGCGACTGATCCGCCACAAGCGGATGTGAGGGAGGCAGCGTCTTAATCGTGACGCCAATCCGGGGCTTGGGCTTGTCTGCTTCGGCAGCCTGCTTGCCCTCGATAGCGGCATCGCCCTGATAGTCCTCTAACACGGATTGCAGCAATGGCTTCGCCGCATTGATGGGGATGCACATGCCGATGTTATCGATGCTGGGGCCTGAGCTGAAGCCGAAGATGCTGCCGCCTCTGTTGCTGTCGAACTTCAGCGTGGGAATGCCCTGCAGCTGGCCGAGGATATTGAACATACCGCCGCCGGAATTACCCGAGCTGATGGCTGCGTCCACCTGGATCATCTGGTTTGTTTTCATGTAGCGACGGCCATAGCGGTCTACCGAACTGTCCTTGATTTCCCGATCCAGCGCCGATACGACGCCCACGGTGACAGTGCGCTCAAACTCCTGTCCCAATGGGTTACCAATGACAATAGCCCACTCGCCGATCTGCAGCGAATCGCTGTTGCCCAGCGGCGCCACCGGCAGGTCCAATCCCGGCACTTGCAGGATGGCGATGTCCAGCTCAGAGTCGGACCCCACCACCGCCGCATCATATTCCTTGCCGTCGCTGGTTACCGTGACATGAGCGGCATTCTCCACAACGTGGTAGTTGGTCAGGACATGGCCGTACGCCGTCACCATGACGCCCGAGCCGGTGCCGGCGATTTTTGGTTCGGACGGCCTGGTGTAATAGCCATAGCCATAGCCAAAGAAGGTCTGCTGGGTTGTCTGGTAGTTATTGATGCCAACTACGCTCTCCCGTGCGGTGTTGGCTACCGAGATCAGCGGGCTGGTCACCAGCGTCTGATCAGTATCGGTATCAATGATGGCTGAGATTTCATCCTTTCCAAGCTTGCCCGCCGCAGACGCGCCCATAGCCAGCCCCAGGATCAGCGACAGCGCAATGACGGCTGATAAAACAGCGCTGCGATGTTTTTTGTGTTGTTTCATAAACATTTCCTTTCTGCCGGTTTCCGGCCTCTTCCGGGCACCTGAATTTTGTACCCTGGTATTATCATAAACAATGTTTTTTACATCAGCATGAACAAAATATGAATTTCTCCCGTCATTATTTGCTGAGCAATGAACAATATGGTACACTTCGTCCGAGCAAAGTATACGCGGAGGTACGCGATGAGCAGCTGGCACAGGTATTCCATTGAGCCCCGTCTGGTTGCCGTGTCGATTTTTCTCTGCCGCACAAGCTTTCCTCATGTTAGGCATCATCGGATAAGAAGGAGAATTCCATGATTGAAAAGGTTGTTCTGGTTCTGGTAGATGGCATGCGCCCGGACGGGCTGATGCAGTGCGGTCATCCGTTTTTGACAACGCTGCTGAAGGACGCCACCTATGCACTCGACGCACAAACGGTGATGCCATCCGTAACCCTGCCGTGCCACATGTCCCTGTTCCACAGCGTGGATCCGCAGCGTCACGGCATCCTCTCCAACACCTACACACCGCAGGTGCGCCCGATCCCCGGCCTTATCGAGCAGCTGGATATGTATGGCAAAAAGTGCGCGATGTTCATCACATGGGAGGAACTGCGTGACCTGAGCCGCCCTGATCATCTGCACCGCGCGCTGTGCATCAATCAACACAAGACGGAAAACGCAGATCGTCAGATCTCTGATGCAGCCATCCAGTATATCAAAGAAGAACAGCCAGATTTCCTGTTTCTCTACCTGGGCAACACAGATGAAGATGGCGGTCACGATACCGGTTGGATGAGTGAAACCTATCTGCAGGTTGTAAATAAAGCCATTGCCTGCATTGAAGATGTATATAAGAACCTGCCTAAGGGATACAACCTCATCGTCTGCTCTGATCACGGCGGGCACGACCGCATGCATGGGCATGACATCCCGGAGGATATGACCATCCCTATTATCTTCTGCGGTCCGCGCTTTAAAAAGAACACATCGCTTTCCGGCGTGTCCATCAAGGACATCGCACCCACCATCGCCAAACTGCTGGACATACCGTTTGCCCGTGAATGGGAGGGTATACCACGCGCATAATAAAAACTTGACAAATTACCATAAAAGACACTATACTTGATTAACGAGACGGATTTGTCCGTCCTTTTCCGGTTGTAATCAATGTTTAGGAGGCTTCTTATGGCAAATAAGATCACAGTCGACGGCAACGGTGCTGTCAGCCACATCGCTTATGCGTTTAGCGATGTAGCGGCTATCTATCCCATCACCCCTTCCTCCAACATGGCTGAATATGTTGACGAATGGTCAGCAAAGGGAAGGAAGAACCTGTTCGGGCAGACTGTGCTCGTACAGGAAATGCAGTCCGAAGCAGGCGCAGCGGGTGCTGTACACGGCGCGCTTGCCGCAGGCGCCATGACCACAACCTACACAGCATCTCAGGGCCTTCTGCTGATGATCCCCAACATGTACAAAATTGCGGGCGAACTGCTCCCCTGCGTTTTCCATGTCAGCGCCCGTACATTAGCCACCCATGCATTGTCCATATTCGGCGATCATAGCGACGTGATGGCTTGCAGGCAAACCGGTTTTGCCATGCTGGCATCCGGAAGCGTTCAGGAAGCAAGCGACCTGGCGCTGGTTGCACATCTGGCTACCCTGGAATCCTCTGTGCCCTTTTTACACTTCTTCGATGGTTTCCGTACCAGCCATGAAGTGCAGAAAATCGAAAGCATTTCTTATGATGACATCGCCAAACTCGTTAACTGGGATAAGATCCGTGCTTTCCGCGATCGTGCTCTGAACCCCGAGCGCCCTCATCAAGCCGGCACTGCCCAAAACCCTGATGTTTTCTTCCAAAATCGTGAAGCCGCCAACAAATACTATGACGCCGTCCCTGCCATTGTTGCTGAAGCCATGGAAAAAGTCAGCAAGCTGACCGGACGCCACTATCAGCCCTTCACCTATCACGGTGCTGCAGATGCAGAAAATGTGATCATCCTGATGGGTTCAGGTACAGAAGCTGTCCACGAAGCCGTTGACGCCCTTAACAAGGCAGGCCAGAAACTGGGCGTGCTGAAAGTGCACCTTTACAGGCCCTTCAGCGCAGCGCATTTCCTGTCGGAGCTGCCCAGGAGCGCCAAGGTACTGATCGTACTGGACCGTACCAAGGAATCCGGTGCCCTGGGTGAGCCGCTATACATGGATGTTCAGACCGTGCTTGCCGAAAATGACATGCATGACATCAAAGTGCTGGGCGGTCGGTACGGGTTAGGCAGCAAAGAATTCACGCCAACCATGATCAAGACGGTATTTGAAAATGCAACGCTGGCTGCCCCTAAGAACCACTTCACTGTGGGCATTGTTGACGATGTTACGCATACGTCGCTGCCAATGGGCGAGCAGTTTGACGCAGCGCCCGAAGGCACCGTCAGCTGCATGTTCTACGGCTTAGGTTCCGACGGCACAGTCGGCGCCAACAAAAACTCCATCAAGATCATCGGTGACCACACCAATCTGTATGCACAGGGCTATTTTGCCTACGACAGCAAGAAATCGGGCGGATTGACGGTATCTCACCTGCGGTTTGGTAAGCACCCCATCCGCTCCACCTACCAGATTGATGCGGCGGACTTTATTGCCTGCCACAACCCCGCCTATGTCACGATGTACGATATGCTGACGCCGCTGAAGAACAACGGCACCTTCCTGCTCAACTGCTCCTGGACTGCGGACGAGTTGGATGCGCATCTGCCCGCCACGATGAAGAACGCATTGGCACAGAAAAACGCCAAGCTCTATATCATCAACGCCACCGAACTGGCCGCCAAGGTGCGCATGGGCAGCCGCATCAACACCATCATGCAGGCCGCTTTCTTCAAGTTAGCCAACGTCATTCCTTACGAGGATGCCGATAAATACATGAAGGAATACGCTCAGCTGACATATGGACGCAAGGGTGAAACCATCGTCAAGAGGAATTGGGACGCCATCGACATCGCCATCAGCGGCCTCCAGAAAGTTGACGTTCCCGCATCCTGGGCTGACACCAAGGAAGGCGCAATGCCTAAGGTTGTTGAAGCAACTGAATACTTCCACGACGTCATCCGCCCCATCCTGTCGCAGGACGGCCACAAGCTGCCGGTATCCGCCTTCTCGCCGGATGGCTTTGTGCCAACCGGTACCACCATGTATGAAAAGCGAGGCATTGCCATCAACGTGCCTGAGTGGCAGATCGACAAATGCATTCAGTGTAACCAGTGCTCGCTTGTCTGTCCGCATGCTGCTATCCGCCCCTTCCTCGTCAAGGAAGATGCTGACAGGCCGGAAGCATTCGAAATGAAGAAAGCCACCGGCAGGGATTACGCCGGCTATGACTACCGAATTCAAGTCAGCGTGCTGGACTGCACGGGCTGTGGGAACTGTGTTGATGTATGCCCGGCAAAGGAAAAAGCGCTGATCATGAAGCCGCTGGATACCCAGCGCAGCCAGGAGGATAACTGGACATACGCTGCTTCCCTGCCGGAACCAGACATCGAACCCAACAGGTCTACCGTTAAGGGCAGCCAGTTTATCAAGCCATTGTTTGAGTTCTCCGGCGCCTGCGCAGGCTGCGGCGAGACGCCGTATGTCAAGCTCATCACCCAGCTCTTTGGTGACCGCATGATCATCGCCAATGCAACGGGTTGCTCCTCCATCTACGGCGGCTCCTCCCCCACTGTTCCATACACCAAGAACGATAAAGGCCATGGGCCTGCCTGGGCAAACAGCCTGTTTGAGGACAACGCTGAGTTTGGCTTCGGTATAAACTTGGCGCTGAACCAGCGCCGTGCCAAATTAGCTGATAAGGTAGAAGCGCTGAAGGACGCCTGGAAAGAATGGCCTGAGGGCGTGGCAGCCTGTGACGCGTGGCTCAGCCAGATGCACGATGCAGAAGGTTCACGAACAGCAGCCAACAAACTGATCAAGGCGATAGAAACCTGCAAGGATTGCGGATGCGAATCCGACAACGCCTGCAAAACCGTATATGAGGATAAGGACCTGCTGGTCAAAAAATCTGTATGGATCTTTGGCGGCGACGGCTGGGCTTACGACATCGGCTATGGCGGCCTTGACCACGTGCTGGCGCAGAACCAGGATGTGAACGTGCTGGTGCTGGATACTGAGGTTTATTCCAATACCGGCGGCCAGTCCTCCAAGTCGACTCCTACCGGTGCCGTGGCTAAATTCGCCGCCGCAGGCAAGCGCACCAAGAAAAAAGATCTGGGTATGATGGCCATGTCCTACGGATATGTGTATGTTGCACAGGTTGGTATGGGCGCCAACCCCGCACAAATGCTGCGCGCCATCAACGAAGCCGAGGCGTATCCCGGCCCCTCGCTGATCATCGCCTACGCTCCCTGCATCAACCATGGCATCAACATGTCCTTCGCACAAGCCACCATCAAAAAGGCGGTGGACAGCGGCTACTGGAACCTATACCGCTATAACCCGCAATTGGCAGAAGAAGGCAAGAACCCCTTCACACTGGACAGCAAGGATCCCACCGCATCCTATCAGGACTTTATCCGCGGCGAAATCCGTTACACATCGTTGATCGGATCGTTCCCCGATGTCGCTGAAGAGTTGTTTGCCGAGGCAGAGAAAAACGCTGCCATTCGACTGGAAAGCTACAAACGCCTGGCTGAAGGCTGATCGCATCATCACTTACAATGCGCCCGCAAAAACCTGCGGGCGTATTTTTGTTAGCTTGTCTATCAGGCAGTCATATCGCTGATAAACGACAAAGAGTGCAAAGCACCGCCTCAGTGTAGCAGCAGCCACAGGAGCTGAACGTTGTAAATTGTAAATTATGAGGGAACTGACGATCGACAATCGATTTGCCTTAACCACAGGCTATGATATAATGGTAAGGAATGACCCTGGAGGAACGCATGGACGGCAATTGGCATGGCAATGGATAGAAACGCAATCGGTCACAACAGGTTCTCGCTGTCAGCGGTGTTTGCATCGCTGTATGAATACCTGTACTGCATGATTGCGTCAACGGTGCTGGTCAAACAGCCTGTATTGGGCGGCGCGCTTTACATGACCGTGCAGGTGACGCAGATGGCTGTCCGGCAGATGCAGCCTGCTATCATCAGGCAGCTGCCCCGCAACCACAGAATCAGCGCATTGTTTTTTACCGGTATCTCTGCGTTGATCGCGCTCACGCTGTTGCTGATATTTCCCCGCACCGTTGACATGCCGTTGCTGTGGCTGCTGTTCAGCCTGGTGTTTTTAATCAGCCTGCTGGCCTGGTTGAGAAAGCTGCTGTTGAGCTACTTCAGAAAGCGTCAGCTGAGAAGTGTCCAGAAAAAACTGCGCTACGTCGAGCTGCATGTGTTATTTCAGGTTCTTCCGGCATTGATTTTGTTTGTCTCGCTGCCTGCCGACACCGCATGGTACCTTTTAGGAGGCTTTTCGCTCTGCACGGTGTTATCGGGGTATACGTATTCCTCAGGTCAGATAGAAACGCAGAAAAAAGCAAGATGCGTCGACGTCAGCCCCCGGGATTTTGACAGGCTCAGCAGCATCAGCGCGCTGAAAACCTACCGCACCGTCAGCACCATCACCATGACCGCGCTGCAAGTCACGCTGATCATGATTTACACCTTCATCGCGGTCACCGCCAACGACCTGTTAATATGCATGGGCATTGCCTTTGTTTTCACTTACCTGGCCAGCCGTCTGACACACGCGTTCGTCAGATGTCCTCGCAACCAGCGCCGTGACCCTGCCAACCTGATGATCCTCGGCCTGATCATCTGGCTGTTCAGCCTGACTTTTTTCTCCCTGCATCTGCTGCGCCTGGGCACTCTGTGGCCTTTTGCTGCCATTGCAGCCTGCACCGCCGGCACCACCATCACGGCAACAGCGCTGGATGCGCTGGACGCAGACATGGACGACGTTGCTGCGTTTGCGCTGTCCAGCCAACACAACGACAAGCTTGGATATATGCGCATGCTGCTGACAAAATTTGCAACCATGATCGGCCAGATGATCGCTCTGATCGGGCTTTCAGCAATTCTGTTCTATGCAGAAAACACAGGCCGGGGCATGCTGGAGCTGACGCTGCGGCCGGCGCTGCTGCTGCCTGCTGCGGCGCTGGTGACGGCTGCCTTGCCCGCAGCTTTGCGCTTTCCGCTCAGCAGCCGCTACAGCCAGAAACTGCATACCTTTCTGATGTTGAAGGAAAACGGCGAAACCAACATTCCCTTGCAGCGTCAGTTGGAGGACACCCTGGTGAAAGTCAGCCGCCGGCACTACGGCATCAAAGTGTTGATGTTCCTTTTGAAGCCTGTTTTCTATAGCCGTGTTGTTGGCAAGGAAAGCGTGGAGATCAATGAGGACGTAAGCGCGGTGTTCATCTGCAACCATGGCGAGCTGTACGGCCCCATCGTTACGAACTTATTCATCTCCTTTTCGTTCCGCCCCTGGGTGATCAGCGATATGGCGGAAGCCAACGAGATCGCCCAGTATATCTACCGCTATACCATCAAACGCCAGAAATGGCTGCCTGAATCCTGGAAGAAGCCCGTCTCCCGGCTGGCTGCGCCGATCCTGGCATGGATCATGGAGAGCGTTGAATGCATCCCTGTTTACCGCAACAAGCCCAGGGAGTTAATCAATACATTCCGCGAGACCGCTGCTGCCATGGAAGCCGGTGATAATATCCTGCTGTTTCCTGAGAACCCAAACGATCCGAAAAAGGACACAAAGGGGTATCTCCGAGACGGCGTCGGTGAGTTTTTCACCGGGTTCGTCATGATAGCGCAACTTTATTACCAGCGCACGCAGAAATGCGCACAGTTTATCCCCGTATATGCCGATAAGAAAAACAGAACCCTGACGTTTGGCGTTTCTGTACATTATAACCCTAACAATCACCCTACCGAGGAAAAACTGCGCATTGTAAACCACCTGCGCGGTGAGTTGCTGCGCATGGGCGGCTATACTGCGGACAGCCAAGCCAGCTCACCGCAGCCGACCAATAGGTAGTATGCTCATGATCGCCATTACCTATCTGGCCATCTATGTCTTATGCAGCATGATCATCATCAACAGCTTGCTGCCAAACCAGCGCGCACTGTACCGCATCTGGCTGTCGCTGTCGCTGGGCATGCTGCTGATGATGTGGCTGCCCGCGCTGCCGGCATTTTTTATCACATTCTCCATCTGCTCGCATCTGTTAGCGCTGCCCATTCTGTTTGTGCTGACGGTAACAGCCTGGCTGCTGCGCGACCGAAGCACACCCCCTGTGCGCTGGACCGCCATAGACACCCGGGATGCATGGCTGCTCGCCATGCTGGCGCTGCCCTTCACAGTGCTTGGAGCCTACCTGCAATGGACACACAACATCCGTCCGGAGGGGGCCGCCCTGCACGTAGGGCAAAGCACCTACGGCGACTTGCCGCTGCACCTGGGGCTGATCACCAGCTTGCGCAATGTACAATTTCCAGCTGACTACAACATCTTACCCGGTGTCAGGCTGGGTTATCCCTTTCTGGCAGACAGTTTCTCCACCTCCTTCATGCTGCTGGGCACCAGCCTGCAAGGTGCGTTGGTCATCCCGGGCACACTGATGATGCTGCTGGTTTTCGGCGGTTTTCTGCTGATGGCGTTGCGCATAGCCGATACCAAAAAAGCCGCCGTCCTGGCGTTTCTCCTGCTTTTTCTTAACGGCGGGCTTGGCTTTCTGTACAGCTTTGATATGGCTGGTGTTAGCCTTGGCGCCATGGGGGAAAATCAGCTGCAACAGGGTGTATGGCTCGACCGGTTGAGGAACATCTTAGACGGTTGGTACCAAACGCCCGTCAACCATGCAGAATTCACCACCTATAACCTGCGATGGAGCAATATCATCGCGGATATGCTCATCCCACAGCGCACATTCCTTGCAGGCTGGGTGATCCTGCTCCCCTGCCTGTACCTGCTATACGATGCCGTGGCAACAGAAACGATCCATCTGCGCCCGTTTGCGCTGTTGGGCGTGATGGCGGGCGGCCTGCCCCTTTTGCATACGCATTCCATGCTGGCGCTTGGCCTGGTCAGCATCGCCTGGATGGTGCGCAGCCTGATTGGCAGAAAACCAATCGTTCCCTGGCTGCTGTACGGCGGCATCGCAGCGCTGCTGGCAGCGCCGCAGCTGCTGGCATTCACATTCCAACAGGCAGGCAGCGACAATTTCCTGCGGCTTCAGTTCAACTGGGTCAACAACGCGGGCGGCAATGGCTTACGAGACGGGTACCTTTGGTTTTACATCAAAAATATCGGCCTGCCCTTTCTGCTTCTGATATGCTCTCTGTTTGAACATAACCGCAAGCACCGCTTGATCTATACCGGCGCCTTCGCTGTGTTTATCGTAGCCGAACTGGTGCTGTTTCAGCCCAATGAGTATGACAACAACAAGCTGCTATACGTGTGGTATGCGCTGTGCACCGTCCCGATCGCAGAATATGCCCTGACATTGTTTGACCGCCTGAAGGGCTTGAAAGCCAGGGCATTGATGGGCGTATTGGCGGCGATGCTGTTCTTTCTGTCCGGCACGCTTTCTCTGGCCCGGGAGTGCGTCAGCGATTACCGGATGTTTTCATCAGAGGATACAGCTGTCGCTGACTTTGCCGAACAGGAAACGCCGCCGCACAGCGTGTTCCTGTCCTGGACACAGCATATCAACCCCATCAGCGCGCTGGCTGGCCGAACCATCGTATGCGGCCCTGACCTTTGGCTTTATTACCATGGGTTCGACCTCACCGAACGCAAAAACGACATCCGCATATTTTATCAAAGCCCTTCAGAGCATGCCGATATTTTGAGTAAATACGCTGTGAGCTATGTGCTGGTCGGCCCTCATGAGCGCAGCAACCTCTTGATTGACCACGCGGAGCTGGGCGACATGCTGCAACAGGTGTATGCCGATGAGCAGGGTGAATATGTGATATACAAAGTGCCCGAGGGATAGTATGCTGAGAAGTTTTTTAGAATACTCCTTGAAGCACGGCAAAGCCATCAAAGTCATCATGATGGAGGATGACCGCATGGTAACCCGCAACATCACAGTGGTTCATCTCGAAAGCGACTGCGTTTCCTTCCTGTCCGCTGCCAACCGCAAGAAACCCCGGAAGATCGCATTGGAATACCTGTTGTCCGCAGCTTATGCGCGCGGAGATGACGGGACCACATTGCGCACAGAAAAGAAAGAAGGCAAAGATTGAACAAACTAAAACATACGCTCAGTCAGAATGAACGGCTCAAAGAGATGCTGTCCTATGTGCTGTTTGGCGCGCTGACTACGTTGGTTAACTGGGCAGCCTACTTCATCATAACATCGTTGCTGCAACCTGAGCAGTACGCCACAGACAGCACAGCACATTGGCTGATACTCAATGGGGCACAGAGCGTCTCGTGGATATTATCGGTGCTATTCGCCTTTTTTACAAACAAAGCCTATGTATTCAAAAGCAAAGCAGTGCAAAGCTCAGCCGTCAGGGAACTGGTGCTGTTTGTGTCAGCGCGCCTGCTCTCCTTCCTGTTGTTTGACCTGCTGCTATACAATCTATGCGTGTTCAGCCTGGGCATCGATCACAAATGGAGCAAGCTGGTCATGAACGTGCTGGTTGTCATATTCAATTACTTTGCCAGTAAATACGTCATATTTAAAAATAAACAGCAGTACGCCGACAATAATTAATCCCTGTCTCGCCCACGCGCTAGCAAAACAAGCCTAGCTAACTGCAGAATAGCGTTCAGCGCAGCTGCGACATAGGTTAAGGCTGCGGCATTCAGTACCTTTCTAACGCCCGCTTCCTCCTCACGAGTAATAAAACCGCCTGCATTGAGCATCGCAATGGCCCTGCGGCTGGCGTCGAACTCAACAGGCAGCGTGATCAGGGTAAACGCCACAGTCAGCGAAAACAGCGCGATGCCAACCGTCACCAGCGGCTTCAAAGCCATGATCAGACCCAGAACAAAAATCGGCATGCTCAGCCTGGACCCGAAATTGACGACAGGCACAATCGCAGTGCGCAACCCCAGCATGGCATGGCCTTCTTTTTTCTGCATGGCATGCCCTGCCTCGTGCGCAGCAATACCCAGCGCAGCGATGCTGGTTGACTGGTACACCCCCTCCGATAAACTAAGCGTCTCATTTCGCGGGTCATAATGATCGGTCAACGTGCCCTTCACGGGCTGTACCTTGACAACATCGTTGCCGTTAGCCCGCAGCATAGCGCTGGCAGCATCCGCGGCTTTGATACCGCTTTGGGCGTATACCTTGGAATACTTCGAGTATGCAGCCCTGATTCGGGCTTGTGCCCAAAGCGCCAGCAACAACCCAGGAATCAGGATCAGCATGGTAGAATCGAAATACATAGACTTTCCTCCTTGTGTCAATGGGCTCGTTCAACGCCATAATTATACCAAAACATGCTTGCCATTGAAAGCAACGATAAGCGACATGATCGCAAGCGCTTTGAAAAACAACAGATGCTCAACGCTGAACCAAGAGACAGGCATGTTGCAAGCTGACTCCAAACGCTTTGATTTCATAAGCAAGTATGATAGCATATTGCAATCACGCACAAGGAAGGTAACGAGATGACTAACAACAGGCAACTGAAGAACGACATCACCCGCATCGTATGCAGCGCATCAGGCACGGCGCTTCCCCCCTCCAGCATCATCGAACAGGCTTTCAGTGCGGACACCATTCTGGTTACCGACAGACAGCAGCCGGTGGATTTTTCAAGCAGCAACAAGAAATTGTTTACACAGCTTGAATTTGACCTGAAGCCCAAGGAGATACGCAGGCTCGATACTGTTGACAGCCAATCTGCTTACCGTGTGGTAAAAACTGTAGATGGCGAGCGCGCCATGACGGACCAAACGAAGCTGATCAAAATCTCCGATGCCTATGAAGGGCGGTTAACGTTAGGTATTGCAAATGACGAATGCATATATGGCCTGGGACAGCATGAAAACGGCATCTATAACTATCGTGGTGTCAAGGAATACCTGTACCAGAACAACATGAAAATCCCCATGCCTGTGCTGCTGTCTTCCAGGGGCTATGCGCTGGTGTTTGATGCCTGCTGTCTGATGACCTATGAGGAAAAAGACAACAAAATCGACATGGTATTTGATGCCGTGGACCAGATTGCCTACTACATCATCGCAGCCGATACATTTGATGAACTGGTCAAGGGCGTCCGCACCCTGACAGGCCAGCCCGCTATGCTGCCCAGATGGGCATACGGCTATATACAATCCAAGGAAAGATATGTTTCGGCGGAAGATGTGCTGACCACCGCGGCAGAGTTCAAGCGCCGTGGCATTCCCCTGTCCTGCATTGTGCTGGACTGGAAATCATGGGAAGAAGGCAAGTGGGGCAATAAAATCATCGACAAGGAGCGTTTCCCCGACTTCAAAGGCATGGTTGATACGCTGCATGAAAATGGCATCGCCTTCATGCTGTCGGTGTGGCCCAACATCAACCGCAAGGGCGAAGACCACGCCGAAATGATGGCGCACGGCAAGCTGTTAGCCGATATGTCCACCTATGATGCCTTTGATGAGGAGGCACGCAGCATTTATTGGCAGCAGCTGATGCGGGAAATCATCCCCGCCGGTACCGATGCGCTGTGGTGCGATTCCACCGAGCCCTTTACACCAGACTGGAGCGGCGTCGAAAAGAAAAGCGATGAGGAACGATACCTCCTATCGCGGGACGCGCTGACAAAACACCTGGATGCGCGCCAAGCCAACCTGTATGCCGTGATGCATGCCAAGGGCATCTACGAGCGCTATGCCAAGCTGCCCGGCAGCAAACGGTTTGTCAACCTGACCCGATCCGGCTATCTGTCCGGACAGAAGTATGCCACCATCCTGTGGTCCGGTGATATCTATGCCGACTGGCATGTCATGAAAAGCCAAATTGCCGAGGGGCTGAGCATCAGCATGAGCGGCGTACCTTATTGGACACTGGACATCGGTGCATTTTTTGTTGGCAACGACGCAGCATACAGGCGCTGGCTGAACGATCCCGGTGCAAAAGCGCCCTGGTTCTGGCAAGGTCGTTTTGAGCAGGGAAAGGATGACCTGGGCTACCGGGAGCTCTACACCCGCTGGCTACAGCTGGGCACCTTTTTGCCGATCATGCGGTCACACGGCACAGATACCCCGCGCGAACCCTGGCAGTTTGGTGAGGAAGGCAGCCTGATATACGACACAATCGTGCACCATATCAAGCTGCGTTACCGCATGTTGCCCTATACCTATTCGCTTGCCTGGGGCATTGTGCAGCGGGGAGAAACCATCATGCGCAGCCTGATGTTTGATTTTGCTTCCGACAAACGCGTGCACACCATCGCCGACCAATACATGTTCGGTCCCGCCCTGCTGATCTGCCCAGTGGTGCACGCCATGAGATATGGTCCGGACAGCCAGCCGCTGAACCTGCCCGAAGTTCGCAATGTGTACCTGCCTGAGGGCTCCGACTGGTATGATATGCACACCGGTCAGCTGTATCCAGGCGGCAGCGATATAGAAGCTTACGCGCCCATCAACCGGATACCTGTCTATGCGCGCAGCGGCGCCATCCTGCCCGAAGCATCGGATGGCAATGCTGCCGGTATCCCGGATATTATTCATGTATACGAAGGTAGTGACGGTGCCTTTACGCTTTATATGGATAACGGCAGCGACATGGCCTATCTGGAAGGAGCCTATGCGGAGATCAGACTGGCATATTCCGATGCCAACAGAACGCTGGTCATTAGCGATGCCCAAGGCAACTGGCCCTGCAGCATGGAAAAGCCTGACTGCGTTCTGCATACCAGAAACGGTACGCAAATCAGAAAAAGCACAGCGTACAGCGGAGCAGCCGTGACAGTGGCTTTTTAACATCGCTACATCATTTTCTGCCCGTTGATGATCAACCCGAATGACAGGCGCAAGCGTTCAGCCGCGCGGCGACACAGCAGCATCCTGCTGAGAAAGATTTCAAAGTACTCCGATATGCTGCAGATACCTGTGTCGATCGTCAGCATCAGGTTAATTTCAGCCTGTTCCCGGTTGATAACCACCTCGGATTGACGGACTGCATAGTTGACGCGGTCATGGATGTCGTTGGTAACATTGTCCTTGTTGCGCACCCTTGTGTAGCGCACGTCCGTTTTGTCAGCTAAGATCAGCGCTGCTGCCACATCATTAACCGGGAAAGCCGTCGACTCATCATGGTTGCCGATGGCTGTCACGATGGTAGCGATGTCCTCCGCAGCAGCCCCCATATCGTTCAGCAGCGCAAACGCCATCAGCGCCCCGCTGCGCTCATGGCCATTCCGGTTGATGACGTTGCCGATGTCGTGCAGGTACCCTGCGATGGCAGCCAGCTCTGCCAGCCTGTCATCATGCCCTGTTTCTTTCAGAATGCGCGCTGCATCAAACGCCGTGCGTGTCACGTGGGCAAAGCTGTGCTCTGTATATCCCAGCGCAGACAGCGATTCATCCGCTTTGCGAATGTATGTGTTGATGGTATCGTTCTTCTGAACGCTTTCAAATGTAATCGACATGACGCTCTCCTTTGTGTCTGCCGTCATCGGCAGCCCGATGCAACCATTATACCATGATGAGTTGTATCTGATCATCTGCAATTCTTAGAAGCGATTGAGCAGAGCAACCAAGTCTGTTATACTAAATGGTGTGCCGGCGCTATTCGGGGGTATATTCATCCCGTCGACACAAGTTTGCCAGTGAGCGTTTGAAAGGTGATGTACAATTTCCACGATTGATTTTAAAGAGATCGGTATCGGTGACCGGAACAGGATGACAAACATCCTTCGCCTCGGACACCGCGGCTCCATTGAGTATAACTTTACCACCAACTTTATCTGGCGCGATGTGTTTCTTCTGAGGGCTGCCGAATACCAAGGGCACCTGATCATCCAGTCCGATCCGGATGACCCGACCTACATATTCCCCTCAGGCTCTGGCGATGTCAAGCCTGTCATCGACACATTGATTCTGGACGCTCACGCCAAAGGTATACCGCTAACGTTCAACGTGGTGCTTAACGAGGATATCAAAAGGCTGGAAGCGCTCTACCCCGGCCAGTTCATTTACACGCCAAACCGCAATGACTTCGACTACGTATACACTTCAGACAGTTTGATTACATTGGCGGGCAGAAAGCTCAGCAGCAAGAGAAACCACATCAACCGGTTCATCCAGCAATATCCGGACTGGCAATATGAGCCCATCACGAAACAGAACATCAGCGAAGCCCATGAGATGAGCCAAGCATGGTGCCGGGAAAACAGCTACCGCGAGAACGAGACGCTGTATATGGAATCCTACGCGGTAGAGCAGGCGTTCCAGCATTACTTTGATCTGAACTTGACAGGCGCCCTGTTGCGCATCAGGGGCAAGGTTATCGCTGTTACCATGGGCGAGGCGCTCAATGATACCACCTATGTGATCCATATCGAGAAGGCTTTGAACGGCTTCCAAGGCGCCTACCAGATGATCAACCGAGAATTTGCTGCCGCCAACTGCTCAGAATACCAGTATATTAACCGAGAGGATGACGCTGGCGACGAAGGGCTCAGACGCGCCAAACTATCCTACCGGCCGGCGATGCTCATCGAAAAATCCTCCGCAGTATACATCGGGGAAGGAACGCTATGATCCGTTTTGCGACGAACACCGATCATCCGGGGCTGTACGCTCTCTGGCAAGAGGCTTTTGGCGATTCTGACGAGGTCATCCGTCACTACTTTACGCATCGCCACCGCAACGACAGCATGCTCGTTCACGAAGAAGCAGGCACCATTGCCGGCATGCTGACCATGTTGCCGGCACAGTTGCAAACACACATGGGCAATTTGTCTTGCCGGTATGTATATGCGGTGGCTACTTTGCAGTCCTTCCGCAGGCGCGGCATCAGCACGGGCTTATTGAACGCCGCCCATGCCTGGATGCGGCAGCATGGCATCGCCGCTTCGGTTTTAGCTCCTGCTGACAGGGACCTGATCAATTTTTATCAAAAACGCGGTTATAAAACCGCGTTCTACTACGACACTGAAAGCCTGCCCGCCGGTGACATCCTCCCGCCGCCTGAGGGTGGCGCTGCCAGAAATGTGTCTCCCGCTGATTACCTGCAGGTGCGCGATGCAGCCTTCTCAGCCAGCGGTTTATATGTCCGCTGGAACCAAAATGCCATTGAGTTTGTTGTGAACAGCGAACGTGCCGTGGGCAGCTGGGTGCTGATACTTACCACCAGCATCGGCAGGGCTGTGGCAGTCTGCCAAGCCTGGGGTAAGGGCACGGTGCGGGTTGCCGAGCTGGCACTCGACGGCATGAATGCGCCTGACGCCATCGCGCTGATCCACCGGCACATTCAAGCAAATGCTTATCAGCTGCGCCTGCCGGAAAACGTCTGGCCGGGGGCAAACAGGATACCCGGCGGCATGATATACCCACTCCAGCCCCTGCCACCAGCAGAGGGCAGCGCCCCTTATATCGGACTCATCAAGGACTGAAGCCGCTGTTTCCAATGCCCCGCATGGTACGTGCTAAAACGCTTTGATTCCTGTCGCTCGCGGGATTCCGGAACAGAACGACAGGCGCCCCTTCCTCAACAATGCGTCAATTGCCGGGCATCAGTGTGCTCACCACCAGGGAGCCAATAGCAAAGTCGGCAGCAGTACCCATCACAGCAATCAGCTGTGTTAC
The DNA here is from genome assembly GCA_050952845.1 of Christensenellales bacterium. Taxonomy (GTDB): domain Bacteria; phylum Bacillota; class Clostridia; order Christensenellales; family Aristaeellaceae; genus JAGVSV01. Next base: position 1,206,618 of record JBMNLP010000001.1, on the reverse strand, counting down.
GCCGGCGCCTTCCAAAAACAAGCTGCCTTAGAGCAAATTACGCAATCGTAGCGCACAAAGCCGCGCAGAATTTTTGTCTCCGGCAAGGAGCGTGAACGTAGGCGTAGCAGCGCTACGTCAAGTGAACAGCGACACAGCCAGAGGCAAAAAGGCAAGTCTGCGACTGTGCCATGATAAGTAAATTTGCTCTAACAATCCAGCAGATGGCCTACCCAGCCCAAAACGTTGTTGGCATGCATCCTCCAAAAACCGCGTCCTACCGGAGGCGGGGCGCGTATTGCGATTACTCTTCCGCCAGCGGTTGACGGGCGATGGCTTCATCCATCATGGCAAGCCGGGACACCCTGTCTAACCCAGCCAGCACCAGGTTGATCTGCTCCAGCAGCGGGCTATCCTTCCTGAGGCCGACAGCCACCGTGGTGTCTTCCTCATTGGTGATAAACCCTGCCTCTTCGTCAAATGCCGTAATCGTGAAGTCGGGATTGGAAGCCACCGCAGAAATTGCAACCGGGCGCTCGCTGATGCAGCCATCAATCCTGCCGCTAGCCAGCGCGACGATCATGGCTGGAAATGTCTCCAGCGCCGTTTCCTTGATGACGCCGGGTATCTGGTCAATGACGGTATAATGGAAGGTGTTGAGCTGACCCGTGATCCTGGCACCCGCCAAGTCGTCTAGGCTGGTCGCTTCGGCATAAGGGCTTGATTTCATGACGACCATCACCAAATCGCTCTCATAGTAAGGATCAGTGAAGTCAATCACCATCTTGAGCTCGGCGGTGGGGCTCATCCCGGTGATGATGGCATCGATCTTACCGTTGGTCAGCGCCATAGGCAAGCCATCCCATTCTGTTTTGACAATTTCCAGATCCATACCTAGTTCCTTGGCAATCAATAGGGCAATCTGCACATCATATCCGTCCGCATACCCACCTGCCGCCAGCGGCACCGCCATGTCCGACGCCTCCGCCTGCGTCCAGTTGTAGGGTGCATAATCACACGTCATGCCCACGCGCAGCGTTTCAGCACCAGCCGGTACCGTAACAGACAGCACCAACACCAGCAACAGCAGCAATTTCTTCATTCTCAAAACCCTCCAATCTTTTGATTCAATCGGGCGGCGGAAACGCCGAACCTTCACCGCCCATCAAATACTGATGGCTTCCACGCCTTGATCCTTTATAAGGAATTATAGAATTGTTATCATCATAACAAATTATCTGCCTTTGTTAATGACATACATGCACCGCTCATGAAAGTTGCAGCTGAAAGCAGATAAGCCCTAAAGCCATATATGCCGCGCCGGCAATCAGGGATGACACCAAAAAACCAGCCGGCTGCATCAGCAGGGCTGCTACGCCGCCAAGAAAAAATGAAAACAAATGGACAGTCAGGTAGACAAAGCGTTCACGGGCTTCCGCCTCTCCTTTTATCCAGCGTGACAGTGCAAAACCGGCATCGGTCAGGTATCCGGTCATGTGCGTGGAGCGGAGTTGAACCGATCGGTACCGCAGGTAGATACCGTTTTGAACACCAGCCATAAACGACAACAGCAACCCAAACGCATCCCGACTTCCCAACAACCAGGCACCCGCAACCATACCGATACCAATGGAACACAGAGCAGCACCATACCTTGTTTGCACTGCACCCGGTTTGTTGGTATACAAAAAGCCAGCAACTGCAGCGCCCAGAAAATACACTACAGGAAACAGCAATAAGACAAAAAACGATACTATATTCTCTCCTGCCATCAGCGTCTGGGCCAGTTTGGTTAGATTGCCCGTATGATGCGTTACAGCCCGCCCAATATACTGCAGAGCCAAAAAATTCATCAACCCGCTGAGCAACGAAAGAGCCCATGTCCAGCCGCATATGATGCGGTTATACCCCTCCCCCACCCTCTCACCTGCTTTCGTTTTATGCTATCATGTGGGCACCAAACCGTCAAGACTACGGACTGCTTATATTTGACAGCCGGTGTAACAGCATATAGAATTTTCTTGGAATCGGGCCCGCCATGTAGGGTAGGCAATGGGAGGTTTATGATGCGATCATATCAATCATGGAAAATCGTATCCTTTTTACACCGCTTGAACATCAGACGCCTGGCTGTCCTGGTTCTCCTGTTGCTGGCTAACCTGCTGCCCTGCGCTGCGAACCAGCAGGAGCAGCGCGAGAAACAAGTCGTCATCCCGCCCTTTCTACCCAAAGTTGGCGCTGAAGTGAAGCGGCCATGGCAACGGTATGAAAACCTCGTCTATCACTACGCGTTATCCCTGCCGGGCGAGTTCATCCACGCAGGTGACAAAATACGGACAGCCCTTCTTGAGGAACCGGTCGAACAGCATGAGGACATGCTGTACGATATGCAAGCCTGGTTTACCCCCGACCAGAAGTACACGTTTGAGGTGCAGCTGAAAGAACCAAGCTATGCCTCGCTGCAGGAGGAAATCGACAACCTGCCCGGCTACCTCGACCTGATACGTGGTGATTATGAGAAAAACGGGCTGACCAATCTGCGTTTTGCACATGACCGCATCGTTGTTCACAACCTGCCCGCAGGCAGCATGCTGGAAAACGCCACGCTGTATGATAGACCAACAGAAGCAAGCGGCACGATCAGCGTATGCAGCGTCTACTATGACTATTATGATGACACCAACGAGTACATCTTTCACCTGACAGGCTATGGCATGTCCTACGAGGAAACATCAGCGTTGCTGCACAAAATCGCAGCAACCATTGCTATCAAGCCGGTTCATATCATCGTTCCCCTGCCCTGAAGATCACAATCACCTGATCGCCTCCTGAGCATATGCGCTTTGTTCCAATACGCCTTGTTCTTTTAGCTGTTCATTTTTCACAGATGATGGGTTGCATCGTTTTCTTCCGCTTTTTTATTAAAAGTCCTGAATATGCTTGCTATCTCATTGCTTCAACTGTATAATAACTCATGAAGGAGGTTTTTGCGATGACCGAGCTTAATGGAACGACAAAAATGCAGCCGCTTGCTGTCGGTGGAGAAACGGCAGCCGGCATCCTTCAACATGTTTATTGTGCACTTCAGGACAAAGGGTATGACCCCATTGCCCAACTCACCGGTTTTATCCTAACCGGTGATCCCACCTACATCACAAGCCACAACAACGCACGCAGCCTGATCTGTCGGCTGGAAAGGGATGAGATTCTGGAAGAGCTGGTCCGTTTTTATGTCATGGAGAATTTTAACAGCTGATGGCAAGGATCGTGGCGCTTGATGTGGGCGATAGGCGCATCGGCATCGCTATCAGCGATGAAACCAGGCTGATTGCCATTCCTCACAGCGTGTATGAACGGGTCGGATACAAACCGGACACCTTGCATATGCAGCGAATCGCCGTTGAATTGGATGTCGAGGCATTCATTATCGGATTACCCCTCAACATGGATGGTAGCGTCGGTTTTCAAGCGGAGAAAACCAGAGCATTTGCAGATAAGCTGATGGAAGCAGGGCTTACCGTCCGTTATTGGGATGAACGCCTCACAACGGTCAGCGCTAACAGTGCGCTGCTGGAGAGTGGTATGCGGCGTGAACAACGAAAGAAAAACATCGACAAAGTCGCAGCGGCTTTGCTGTTGCAGTCCTACCTGGACCGTGAACGGAACCGAGCAGACGACAAACACCCGCAGCCCTCTGCGGGGTTTGATATAGACGGCAAATCAAACCGTCATAACGATACTGTAGGAGGAACGCACATGAACAAGGACAACCAGGACCTGTTTGAAGATAACCAGGACGAGATGGGCGAGTACGAAGAGGAGTACACGGACGATTTTGACGGGGAATCCAACATCGTCGAACTAACCGACGAGAACGGCGTGGAGACGCAGTTCGAATATCTGTCCACCATCGAATATGAAAACGAACGGTATATCGTGCTGATGCTGCTTGAGGATGACGAACTCTCTCCTGAGGATGAAGGCGAGGTCGTGATCCTGAAAATCGAACAGGATGAAGACGGAGAGGACATGTACGTATCCTTCGACGACGAGGACATCTCCCAGGCAGTATTCGACCTGTTCATGGATCAGTTAGAAGAAGAGGATGAAGCATAGTACGGCTTCCTGCCCAATGCCGGGGATGCTCCCCGGCATTGTTTTTTAAAGAAGGAGGAAAAAAATATGCTGGGCGTCATCGTCAACACCATTGCCGTCGTTTTGGGCAGCCTGATCGGCTTGCTGCTGCGAAAAGGCGTTTCTAAAAAAATGAGCGATGCTGCCATGACAGGCGTCGGGTTGTGTACGCTATACCTTGGGTTTACAGGTACTCTGAAGGGCCAAGATGCCTTGATTGTCATCTTGGCCGTGGTCGCAGGCGGCCTCCTTGGCACCCTGATTGACCTGGATGGGAGCATCGCCAGGCTGGGACACCTGGTCGAAGCCAAAGCCGACGCCTCAATCAGGGGAGCCGGCGTCAGCGAAGCCTTCATCACGGCTAGTTTGTTGTTCTGTGTTGGCTCAATGACCATTGTGGGCTCTCTAAACGCCGGTTTGACAGGCAACAATGAAATGCTGTTCACCAAGTCGCTGCTGGACCTGATTTCTTCCGCCATGTTATCGGTTAGTTTGGGTATCGGTGTGCTGTTTTCCGCAGCCTTTGTGCTGGTGTTCCAGGGATCCATCGTATTGCTTGCGCAATTGATCAAGCCGCTGATGAGCGAAGCGGCCATTGCCGAGATGACCTGCGTGGGTTCGGTGCTGATCATTGCATTGGGCCTCAACCTGCTGAATATCACAAAGATTAAGGTGGCTGATTATCTTCCTGCTATCCTGACAGCACCGCTTCTGGTATGGGCGACAGGCTTCATACAATAATCACGGCGCGCGTTTTTATAGTGGTTATACACGTATTTTGCTTTAGTCATGAGTATAATATAAATCTTTATAATATATTTTGATTTTTCCTTGACGTTGCAAAAAAAACATGGTATAGTCTATGATTGCATCAGTATTGTTTTGATGCAAATAATGATGTTTCCATTATACAGGAAGTGTACATTTTTCGTCAAGCAGTCTGGCAGCATTGGAGGGGTGATAGCTTTATATGATGCATGAGATTCAAATGGGAAAGCTGCGCAAACGGATGAGTTTCTCGCATATCGATGAGATTCTTGACATGCCGAATCTGATTGAGGTACAAAAAAACTCCTATCAGAAGTTTCTGGACGAAGGGTTTAGGGAAGTGCTCGCAGATGTGTCGCCGATCATCGATTACAGCGAAAACCTGATCCTTGAGTTTGTCGACTACGCGCTTGATAAAACGCCAAAAAACAGCGTCGAGCGCTGCAAGGAGCGCGACCTGACATTTGCTGCACCACTGAAGGTGTTTGTGCGGCTGAAGAATAGAGAAACAGGCGAAATCAAAGAAACCGACGTGTTCATGGGCGACTTTCCCCTGATGACCGAGCACGGTACATTTATCATCAACGGCGCTGAACGCGTGATCGTCAGCCAGCTGGTTCGTTCACCCGGCGCGTACTATACAAAGGAAATTGATAAAGCAGGCAAGCAGCTTTTTTCTGCGCAGGTGATCCCCAACCGTGGCGCCTGGCTGGAATACGAAACCGACTCCAACGACTGCCTGTGGGTGCGCATTGACCGCGCCCGGAAGCTGCCCATCACGGTCATCCTGCGGGCGCTGGGATACGGTACTGACGATCAGTTGATCGACCTGTTCGGCGAAGACGAGCGTCTATTGGCCACCATCAATCAGGGCGACGCCAACATCAAATCGCAGACCGATGCACTGCTGGAGATTTATCGCCGTCAGAAACCAGGCGAACCGCCAACAGAAGACGGCGCACGAATCCTGCTGCACAACCTCTTTTTTGACCCCAAGCGCTACGATCTGATGCGCGTAGGCCGCTATAAGTACAATAAGAAGCTGGGTGTGGCCGCCCGGATCGCAGGCCAGATTGCCGCCGAGGACTTGATCGACCCCAACACCGGCGAGGTCATCGTGCGCGAAGGCGATGTGATTCCTGCCGACAAATCGCTGGACATCCAGAATGCCGGCATCAACGTCGTCAACGTCCGTTGCGGCAACCACGTGCATCGCGTGGTGGGGAATAATTTTGCGGATGCCAGCGGCTACCTGCCCTTTGATCCTCGTGAATGCGGCATCCTTGAAATGGTGCACCTGCCCACGTTGCTGCATCTGATCAACACCGTTCCCGAGGAAGATCTGCGCCGTTCAGTAACAGAAAACGCCTCGCTGCTGGTACCCAAGAACATCATTATCGATGACATTGTTGCCACCGTCAGCTACCTGCTGGGCCTGCCCTACAACGTGGGCACGGTGGACGATATCGACCATCTGGGCAACAGGCGGCTGCGCAGCGTCGGCGAGCTGCTGCAGAACCAAATCCGCATCGGCATGTCGCGCCTGGAGCGCGTCGTACGGGAACGCATGGCAATCCAGGACATCAACGATGTCAAACCGAGCGACCTGATCAATATCCGCCCTGTAACAGCGGCCATCAAGGAGTTTTTCGGTTCCTCACAACTGTCGCAGTTTATGGACCAGCCCAACCCGCTGGCGGAGTTGACCCATAAACGCCGCCTGTCGGCGCTGGGGCCTGGCGGCCTTAACCGCGACCGCGCAGGCATGGAAGTGCGTGACGTGCACTACAGCCACTATGGGCGCATCTGTCCCATCGAAACGCCTGAAGGCCCCAACATCGGCCTGATCGGCTCGCTGGCCACCTACGCCCGCATCAATGAGTACGGCTTCCTTGAAACGCCATACCGGCGTGTCGACCCGGACACCCATCAGGTGACCAACGACATCGTCTACCTGACCGCCGACGAGGAGGACAAGTACAACACCGCTCAAGCCACAGAGCCACTGAACGAGGACAACACCTTCGCCAACGAACATGTAACAGTGCGCTGGCGCGAGGAAGTATTGCGCGTACAACGCGATAAGGTCGACTTTGTCGACGTTTCGCCCAAGCAGCTGGTGTCGGTCGCTACGTCAATGATCCCCTTCCTGGAAAATGATGACGCCAATCGTGCGCTGATGGGCTCCAACATGCAGCGCCAGGCAGTGCCGCTGCTGCTGCCCGAAGCGCCAATCATCGGCACAGGCATGGAATACAAAGCCGCGCATGACTCCGGCGTGGTGATGCTCAGCAAACATGACGGCATCATCGAATCGGTCTCCGCCGACCAGATCGTCATCAAGGACAATCTGGGCGAGCGCCATGACTATCGGTTGACCAAGTTCGCCCGTTCCAACCAAAGCACCTGCATCAACCAGCGTCCACGCGTCAATGAAAACGATCGCGTGGCAGCCGGTGACCTGCTGGCTGACGGCCCCAGCACCGACCTGGGCGAAATCGCCCTGGGTCGCAATGTGCTGATCGGCTTCATGACCTGGGAAGGCTACAACTATGAGGACGCGATCCTGATCTCAGAAAAGCTGGTACGGGACGACAAGTATACCTCCATCCACATCGAGGAGTATGAGTCAGAAGCCCGCGAAACCAAGCTGGGACCGGAAGAGATCACCCGCGACATCCCCAACGTCGGTGATGACGCGCTCAAGGACCTGGATGAGTTTGGCATCGTCCGTATTGGCGCCGAGGTGCGCGCCGGTGACATCCTGGTCGGCAAGGTCACGCCCAAGGGAGAAACCGAATTGACAGCGGAAGAGCGCCTGTTACGCGCCATCTTCGGTGAAAAGGCGCGTGAAGTGCGCGATACATCGCTCAAGGTGCCCCACGGCGAAGGTGGCATCGTGGTTGATGTCAAGCTGTTTACCCGCGCCAACAAAGATGAACTGTCCCCCGGCGTCAATGAAATGGTGCGCGTGTACATCGCACAGAAACGCAAAATCAGCATCGGCGATAAAATGGCAGGCCGGCACGGCAACAAAGGCGTTGTATCGCGCATTCTGCCCGAGGAGGATATGCCTTTCCTGCCAGACGGAACACCGCTGGATATCGTGCTGAACCCACTGGGCGTGCCCTCGCGCATGAACCTGGGCCAGGTGCTGGAAGTGCATCTGGGCATGGCAGCCAAGTCGCTGGGGTGGCATGTCGCAACCCCTGTGTTCGATGGCGCCAGCGAAAAAGACATCGAACAATGCCTGATAGACGCCGGCCTTGAAGCAGACGGCAAGACCATTCTGTTTGACGGCAGAACGGGTGAACCGTTTGAAAACCGGGTTACGGTCGGCTATATGTATTTTATGAAGCTCAACCACTTAGTGGATGACAAAATGCACGCCCGCTCCACCGGCCCCTACTCCCTGGTTACGCAGCAGCCGCTGGGCGGCAAAGCCCAGTTTGGCGGACAGAGATTTGGCGAAATGGAAGTCTGGGCACTGGAAGCGTATGGCGCCGCGAACACGCTGCAGGAAATACTCACTGTAAAATCAGACGATGTGGTCGGCAGAGTCAAGGCGTACGAAGCCATCGTCAAAGGCAAATGCATCCCCACGCCCGGTATCCCCGAGAGCTTCAAGGTGCTTATCAAGGAGCTGCAGGCACTCGGCTTGAATATTCAGGTGTGGGGCGACCAACAGGAGCAGATCATCATCCGCGAATTTGAGGACGAAGATCTCATGATGCGTCCTGGCGATCTGTTGCAGGACGGTCCCTTGCCTTCAGTAGAAGAACTGGATGACCTGGACTTTGATGACATTACCATCGCCGGCGACATGGTGTTAGCTGACGAAGTGGCAGACAAAAAAGAAGATGAAAACGGCGAGGAGGATAACCAGGGTATTCACGCCAACGATCATGCCGAAAATGAGGACGATGACCTGGACTTTGACTTCGACGACGATGATATCGAGTAAGCCGGCAGGGAGGGCATTATATGTTTGAACTCACCAATTTAGAATCCATCCAAATCGGCATGGCATCCCCGGAGAACATTCTGGAATGGTCCTTCGGGGAGGTTCTCAAGCCAGAAACCATCAACTACCGTACGTTGAAGCCCGAACGCGGCGGCTTGTTTTGCGAAAAGATATTCGGACCGGTCAAGGACTGGGAATGCAGCTGTGGAAAATATAAACGCATCAAATACCGCGACAAGGAGAAAATCTGCGACAAGTGCGGCGTTCAGGTGACACGGTCCAAGGTGCGTCGCGAGCGGATGGGCCACATCCAGCTAGCCGCCCCCGTCAGCCACATATGGTATTTCAAAGGCATCCCCAGCCGCATGGGCGTGCTGTTGGACGTATCACCGCGCAGCCTGGAAAAGGTGCTGTACTTTGCCTCCTACATCGTTATCGACCCCGGCAACACCGACGTCACCAAGGTAGAGAAATATGCGCTGATATCCGACACCGCCTACCGCCAGCTGATGGCCAAGCCCCCGGAAGAGCGGGGCACATTCCGCGCCGGCATCGGCGCCGAGGCTGTCAAAATATTGCTGAAGGAGCTGGACTTAGACAAGCTCAGCCAGGAACTGAAGGATGAAATTTCCATTCTGATCGAGAAAGAAAAGGACAGGGAGACTGTAGGGCAAAGGCGCGCCCAGGCTATTAAACGCCTGGAAGTGGTGGAAGCCTTCCGCACCAGCAACAACAAGCCTGAATGGATGGTGCTGGACGTTTTACCCGTTATACCGCCCGACCTGCGCCCCATGGTTCAGCTGGACGGCGGCCGTTTTGCCACCAGCGACCTGAATGACCTGTACCGCCGCGTCATCAACCGCAATAACCGCTTAAAGCGCATGTTGGAAATGGGCACCCCGGACATCATCGTCCGCAACGAAAAGCGCATGCTGCAGGAAGCCGTTGACGCGCTGATTGATAACGGCCGCCGTGGCCGCGCTGTCACAGGCCCGGGCAACAGACCATTAAAAAGCCTGTCCGACCTGCTTCGGGGCAAACAGGGGCGCTTTCGCCAAAACCTATTGGGCAAGCGCGTAGACTATTCCGGCCGCTCTGTCATCGTGGTCGGCCCCGAGCTGAAGCTGCACCAATGCGGCCTGCCCAAGGAAATGGCGCTGGAGCTGTTCAAGCCCTTTGTGATGGAGCAGCTGGTCAAGCAGGGCATCTGCAACAATGTAAAATCAGCCAAACGCGCCGTGGAAAAGGTGCGCCCGGAAGTTTGGGACATTTTAGAGAATGTGATCAAAGAGCACCCTGTGCTGTTGAACCGTGCTCCCACGCTGCACAGGCTGGGCATTCAGGCTTTTGAGCCGGTGTTGGTGGAAGGTAAAGCCATCCAGTTGCACCCGCTAACCTGCACTGCCTACAACGCCGACTTTGACGGCGACCAGATGGCCGTTCACGTGCCGCTTTCCGCTGAAGCGCAAGCCGAAGCACGTTTCCTGATGCTGGCAGCCAATAACATCATGAAACCGCAGGACGGCAAACCCGTCATCTCCCCCACGCAGGACATGGTCATCGGATGCCATTACCTGACAGCGTTGTATCCCGACGCTTTTGGGGCAGACAAGGGCTATATCTTCTCCTCCCAAAACGAGGCGGAGATGGCTTACCATGAAAATCTGATCATGCTGCAGACGCCCATCAAGGTACGCATTGAGCGCACCTTTGAAGATGAAACCGCCTGCAAAACCATCGACACCACGTTGGGACGGCTGATCTTCAACGAAGTTATCCCACAGGATTTAGGTTTCAAGCCGCGCACCAATCTGGACGAGATGTTCGAGCTGGAGATCAACCACGAGGTCATCAAGAAGGACCTGGGCAAAATCGTCGACAAATGCTTCCATGTATACGGTGTCAACACCACCGCCAAGGTGCTGGATGATATCAAGCGGTTAGGGTATCAATACTCCACCAGAGGTGCCATTACAGTGTCCATCGCTGATATCATTGTGCCGCCCGAGAAGCAAGCCTGGCTGCAGGAAGCCGATGAGCAGGTAGCCAAGATCGACGCCCGTTATCGCCGCGGCTTGATGAACGAGGACGAGCGCTATAAATCCGTCATTGACGTGTGGACCAACACCAGCAACCGCCTCAAGGGCGAGGTCATGGGTGTGTTGGACAAAAAGAACCCCATCTACATGATGACCAATTCCGGCGCGCGTGGTTCGGTTGGGCAGGTAGCACAGTTAGCCGGCATGCGCGGTCTGATGGCTTCACCAACCGGAAAAACCATTGAACTCCCAATCCGCGCCAATTTCCGCGAAGGCCTCAATGTGCTGGAGTTCTTCATGTCCTCCCACGGCAGCCGCAAATCCCTGGCTGACACGGCATTGCGCACGGCGGATTCCGGCTACCTGACCAGGCGCCTGGTCGACGTGTCACAGGAAGTCATCGTGCGTGAGTACGACTGCTTTGAAAACCGCGGCGAGCGTGTACGCGGCATCACGGTGGAAGCCATTGGCGAAATCGAACCGCTGGAGGAACGTATCAATGGCCGCGTATCCGCTGAAGACGTTTACCACCCCATCACAGGCGAGGTGCTCTGCCATGTCAACGATGTGATCGACCAAAACCTGGCGAAGACCATTGCTGACAGCGGCATCACCACAATGCAGGTGCGTAGCGTACTGACCTGCCGGTGCCGAACCGGCGTCTGTTCACGTTGCTACGGATCCAACCTGGCGCACGGCGGCCCGGTGGACATCGGCGAAGCCGTCGGCATCATCGCTGCGCAGTCCATCGGCGAGCCCGGTACACAGCTGACCATGCGTACTTTCCACACCGGCGGCGTAGCCAGCGCCGAAGATATTACACAGGGCTTGCCCCGCGTGGAAGAGCTGTTTGAAGCGCGCAAGCCCAAGCGTGAAGCAACGCTGGCTGATATCAACGGAAAAGTCAGCTTCGGCACCAATAAAAAGCGCCGTGAGCTGATCATCACATCCCAGGAAGACCCCAGCGAGAAAAAAAGCTACCTCATCCACTACGGCGCAAGGCTCAAGGTGGAAGAGGGGCAGATGGTAGAAGCAGGTGATGAGCTGATCGACGGCTCCATCAACCCCCATCATCTGCTGCGTATCTTGGGCGTTAAAGCCGTGCAGGAATATCTGCTGCGCGAAGTGCTCAGCGTCTACCATTCCCAAGGCGTGGGCATCGCGGATAAGCATATTGAAGTCATCGTGCGGCAGATGCTCAGAAAGGTACGCATTGAGGACGGCGGCGACACCAACCTGCTGCCCGGCTCATTGGTCGACATATTCGCCTTTGAAGAAGCCAATGAGCGGATCATCCGGGAAGATGGCCAGCCCGCCACAGCAAAGCGCGTGCTGCTGGGCATCACCAAGGCTTCGTTAGCCACCGAGAGCTTCCTGTCGGCAGCCTCCTTCCAGGAAACCACACGTGTGCTGACCGATGCGGCCATCAAAGGCAAAGTCGATCCGCTGGAAGGGCTGAAAGAGAACGTGATCATCGGCAAATTGATCCCGGCCGGCACAGGCATGAAGCGGTACAAGAATATCGAACTGCAGGAAACATACTGACCATGACCACATCTGCCCCGCTACCAGCGGGGCTTTTTCTGGTTATTTTTCAAAAGTTCGCTTGACAGCAAATGCAGCGGTCAGTATAATAGCGGTGAGAGGATTTCCTGAAGTGTTGGCCAGTTTCTTGTTTTTACCCACATTTCACGAATCGGAGCCCGCGTCGGCGGCAGGATGTCATGCCCCCATGGCAACATGATCGGGGACGGCAGAAAGTCATCGCAGGGCACCGGCCTGCTTAACATAGCGGGTGAAAAAACAGGAGGCAGCGGCACTTTGGGTTTCCTTCCATGAAAGCGGCGGTGTATACACATCACCTGCCGCTTTTTGTAACCACTGAAGGATTGATATGAAAACCATCTGTTTACCAGTAAATTACGAATCTGTGCAGCGGGCAGCCAGCATCCTCATGGTAGGCGGCCTGGTCGCCTTCCCGACCGAAACCGTCTACGGCCTGGGCGGGAATGCCCTGCTCAGAGAAGCCGTGACAGCAATATACCGCGTCAAAAGGCGCCCGGCAGACAACCCCATGATCGTCCACATCGCCTATGTGGATGAAGCTAAACGTCTATGCCATTGGAACGAGACAGCCTCGCAGCTCGCCAGCGCATTCTGGCCGGGGCCCATGACCATGCTGCTGCCGAAAAAGGACATCATCCCCGATGAAACCACAGCGGGGCTTCCCACCGTGGCGCTACGCATACCTGACCATCCTGCCGCACTCCGACTGATTGCAGCCTGTGGCTTTCCTTTAGCCGGACCCAGCGCCAACCTGTCCGGCCGCCCCAGCCCGACCTCCGCCACCCATGTGCTGCGAGATTTTGACGGCCTGATCCCCATGGTGTTGGACGGCGGCGCCTGCGCCATCGGCGTGGAATCCACCGTGATTGACGTGACGTCCACCGTACCCCGTGTGCTGCGGCCGGGCGCTGTAACACCCGAGCAGATCAGCATGGTCTGCGGGCACTGCCAGGTGGATGCCACTGTCATGCGGCCTTTGGTTCAGGGAGAGAAAGCTGCGTCACCCGGCATGCGGCATCAGCACTATGCGCCCAAAGCCAAGCTAACACTGGTCCGGGGCGAGCCATACGCTGTGGCGGAAAAAATCAAAGCAGCTTACGACGCCGCACCGTCTCCACGCATTTTAGCTTTCAGCGATCATATCAGCCTGTACGGGAACAGGCTGACGGAGGATCTGGGCACCGATGCATCCAGCGCTGCCCACCGCCTGTATTACCTGCTGCGCAGCATGGACGACCAGGCAGTCAGCCATATATTTTCAGAAACGCTGCCCGAAACAGGGCTGGGGCTCGCCGTGATGAACCGGCTTGCCCGCGCCTCGGGGTTCGATATCATCGACGTATAGCGCTACAGCAAGATATCATCCGGCGTATTCAACGCCTCGCCCAGGCTATCCAGCACATCGCCGGTCAACACCGACCGCTCACCCAGGCGCTTAGCGGCGGTGCGCGCAGCGAGGCTCATCCAAAGCGAGGCAACCTGTGCCGCGATGAACAGATCGCCCTGACACAGCCGCTGCGCCATCAGCGCCGCAATCATGCCCGTCAACGCGTCCCCGCTGCCGCCCTTGGCCAGTGCCGGCGCAGCATAGCCGTTGATGGCGATCCGGTCGCCGCTGTGCAGCACGCTGGCATGGTTTTTGAGCAGCACAACGCAGCCATGGGCTGTTTGCAGCGCGCCGGCAGCCGCCACAGGGTCAGCCAGGATATCCTGCACCGGGCATGCCAGCAGCCTCGCCGCTTCCCCGGGATGCGGCGTGATCACAGTTCCCCTGCCGACCTTCATCGCGCCGTGCTTTGCCATGAGGTTGAGCGCGTCGGCATCAAGGACCGACGGCACCTCCGGGTTATACAGCGCGGTCAATATTTCGTAGGCGCGGCTGCTCTGTCCCAGCCCACAGCCGGCAGCCAACACATCATGCCGGGGCAGGGACAGGACTTCGTTAGCCGGGACGCAGGTGGCATTGGGCACCAGCGTCTGGATGATGGGGATGATGGCTTCATCCGCCGCTACCGTAACCAGCCCGGCACCTGCCATCAGGCAAGCCTTGGCCGCCAGCGCCGCAGCGCCGGCAAACCCCGGGCTACCAGCGTACAGCAGCACGCGGCCGCAAAGGCCTTTGTGCGCAGTAACAGCGCGCGGCGGTAAGGCAGCGCGCAAACAATCAGGCGTCATCATCGTAGGGATGGGTTCAGGCTGGCTATCAACATAGCTCGCAGCCACGGCTTCCGGTATGCCGATATCAGCCACCAGGATGTTACCTGCCAGCGCCCTCGTCTCCTTGAGCAACATACCGGCCTTGGGGGCATGGAAAGTGACCGTCAGGTCGGCACGCACAGCAACGCCCGGACAATCACCTGTATCGCCATTCAAGCCGCTGGGCAAGTCAGCGGCGACCACCGGCGCATCCAGGCCATTGATGAACCCAATCATCTGCCGGGCATCCCCTTCAGGCTTTCTGCTGAAACCGGTGCCAAACAGCGCGTCCACCACGGCATCCCAGCGCGTTTGCGACAGGTCTTGCAGCGCCTCCTCGCAGCATGCATGCACGGCGATATCCAGGGCGTTAGCATACTGCAAGTTGGCTTGCGCATCCGCAGTTACAGGAGAGCCGGCCAGCAAAATTTCCGGTTTGCCGCCGGCTTTCAGCAGCATCCGCGCCGCAGCCAGACCATCGCCGCCATTGTTGCCCCTGCCGCATACAAACAGCACGCGCTTATCCCGGCAGCTGCCCAGCAGCATCCCAATGCCCTGAACCAGCCCCGCTGCCGCATGCTCCATCAGCAGCAGGGACGGCACGCCGGAGTCGAAAAAAGCCCGCTCCATTTCCCGCATCTGAGCCGATGTCAATATGCGGTGCATTCCCTTCCTCCTTCCAGCACAACAAAAGCCGCGGCAAGCCCCATTTCGTGCGTCAGGCTGACATGCACATGGCTGACATCCCGCGCTTGCGCAGCTGCGCGCGCCCAGCCAGTCAATGTAATGTAGGGAGCGCCGTTCTCCCGGTGCAGCAGGCTTACCTCATACAGCTCCCCGGCGATGCCCGTGCCCAATGCCTTAAAAAAGGCTTCCTTGGCAGCAAACCCAGCTGCTGCAGAGGAAGCCGCGAACACACCGCGCGACAGGATGTAAGCCTGCTCATCCGGCGAAAAAAATCGATTAAGAAACCGCCCGTCCTTCAGGTTCTCCTCCATGCGGTCGATGGCACACAGATCGATGCCTACGCCTAATATCATCGCTGCGCGTAATACACTGCGTTGCTGACTGCCCGCGCCGTCACCTCGGCTGCCGCTGCACACAGCTTGACAAAATTAACCTCTGTGCCCACTCGTGCCGTTGCCAGAGCAAACATGGTATCGCCATCCATCTGCGTATGCACAGGACGGATGGTGCGCGCAAGCCCGTCATGCGCCACATCAGCCAAGCGGTTGGCCTGCATAGCATTTAGCTTGCAGTCAACCGCCACCACACCAATGGTCGTGTTGCTGCCGGGCGGCGGAATCCGCACCTGCTGTGGCGCCGGCATGTGCCCGAACAGCAGCCCGTCAGCCTTGACTGGCGTACCGTCCGGCATATGGGCGCAGGCGATGCACTCCCCTGTTTCAGGGTGATAGATGTCGCCAATGGCATTGACCGTTACCATGGCACCCACCGTGACGCCCTCCGCCAGCGTCAGCGACGCGCTGCCGATGCCTCCTTTGTGCGGAATGCACCCCTGCACCAGCTTGGCGACCGTGGCGCCTGTACCCGCTCCTACCCGCCCTTGCGCACACTGCTTAGAGGCGTTGAGGCATGCCTCTCGCCCCATCACAGCATCGGGATAAGCAACAGGCTCGCCTGCCTGCAAGTCGAATAAAACAGCGGCTGGCACGATGGGAATATGGGCAACGCCCATATCCACGCCAACCTGCAGCTGCATCAGGTAACGCATCACACCATCGGCAGCCGCCAGACCAAAGGCGCTGCCGCCTGCCAGCACCACCGCGTGCGCCACATCAACCAGGTTACCGGGGCGCAGCACATCGGTTTCCCGCGTGCCGGGCGCTGCACCGCGTACGGATACGCCGCCCGTCGCCCCATTGGGCGGTGTCAGCACCACTGTCACGCCGGTATTGGCAATGCCGTTTTGCATATGTCCGACCCGAATGCCATGAACTTTGCAGATATCGCCTGGATATGGATCAAACATCGTGATGATCTCCTTTCGTATGTCCTTGTTGCCCGGGGCTGTAAAGCCTCAGCTAACCACACTCAAACTGCGCACACAATAGGCCGCGCTGCATTATGCCTGGTAAAGGCCGACCTTTCTGTACACCTTGCGCAGCGTTCTCTCAGCAAGCGCCGACGCCTTGTCCGCGCCGGCTTTCAACACACTCGCTACATAAGCCTTGTCAGCAATCAGCTCGTGATAGCGCTGCTGTATGGGGGTCAGCACGCCGATCACGGCATCAGCCACGGCGTCCTTCAGCACGCCATAGCCTTTCCCCTCAAATTCATCGCATAGCGCCTCAATGCTCCGTCCGCTCATCACGGACAATATGGTCAACAGGTTGCTGACCCCTGGCTTTTGCTCAGGGTCCATCCGGATGGCGGCATCGCTGTCGGTAACTGCCCGGCGGAATTTCCTCCTGATGGTCGCCTCATCGTCCAGCAGCGACACGAAGCTTTCGGCATCGTCAGACTTGCTCATCTTACGCTCGGGATCGGTCAGGCTCATAATTTTGGCTGTTTCTTTAGGAATATAGGGCTCAGGGATGACAAACACATCGCCGTACACAGCGTTAAAGCGCTCGGCAATATCGCGCGTGATTTCCAGGTGCTGCTTTTGGTCCGTGCCCACCGGCACCACCTGCGCCTGGTACAGCAAAATGTCCGCCGCCATCAGCACCGGGTAGGTGAACAGCCCGGCGTTGACGTTGTCCTTATGGCGCGCGCTTTTGTCCTTGTACTGGGTCATCCGCGATAGCTCGCCCATGTAAGTATAGCAGTTTAAGACCCAGCTCAGCTCCGCATGGGCGGGGACATGGCTCTGGCAATAGATGATGTTTTTTCCCGGATCAAGCCCGCAGGCAATGTACAGCGCCGCCAACTGCTGTGTCTGCCGGCGCAGCGCGGCCGGGTCCTGGCGCACAGTCAGTGCGTGCAGGTCGGCAATACCGAACAGGCAGGTGTAGTCGCGCTCCAGCTTGATGAAGTTGCTGACTGCGCCGATATAATTCCCAATGTGAATGACACCGGAAGGCTGAATGCCCGAATAGAGAACCGGTTTTTTGCTCTGGTTGGTTTCGCTCATGCTCATCAATCCTTTATGATAATTTCATGTCCTGCCTGACTTCGCGGAAACAATTGGCGGCGAACGTCAGGTCATCTTTTGTATGCGCGGCGCTGACCTGGGTGCGGATGCGCGCTTTATCCCGGGGCACCACAGGATACGAGAAGCTGATGACATAGACGCCTTTGTCCAGCATTCTGGATGCAAACTCCTGCGCAACATGCGCATCGTACAGCATCACAGGCACGATGGGATGCTGGCCAGGCAGCACATCAAAGCCTGCCGCCTCCAACTGCGATCTGAAATACGCCGTATTGTCGTGCAGTTTATCGCGCAGCAAGGTGCCCGCCGTCAGCATCTCCAGCGCTTTCAGCGAAGCGGCGCAGATAGCCGGCGCCAGGGTGTTGCTGAACAGGTACGGCCGGGACCGCTGGCGGAGCAGGCTGACCACCACCGCGGAAGAAGATACATAGCCGCCGGATGCGCCTCCCAGCGCCTTGCCCAGCGTGCCGGTAAGGATATCGACCCGGTCCATCACGCCGCAGTGCTCGTGCGTGCCTTTGCCCTGCCTGCCCATAAAGCCCGTCGCGTGGCTATCGTCCACCATGACCAGGGCATCGTACTTGTCAGCCAGGTCGCAAATGGCTTGGAGGTTGGCAATATACCCATCCATAGAAAACACGCCATCCGTAGCGATCAGGCGAATACGGGCATCCGCTGCTTCCTTCAGCTTGTCCTCCAGGTCCTCCATATCGTTGTTGCGGTAACGATACCGCTTTGCCTTACATAACCGGATGCCGTCGATGATGGAAGCGTGGTTGAGCTCGTCAGACAGCACCGCATCTTCATCTGTCAATAAGGTCTCAAACAAGCCGCCGTTGGCGTCGTAGCAGGAAGAATACAGGATGGTATCTTCCATGCCCAAAAAACGGGACAAATTCTGCTCCAGCTCCTTATGGACACTCTGTGTGCCGCAAATGAACCGGACGCTGGACAGGCCAAACCCCCACTGGTCATAGCTTGCCTTAGCTGCCCTGATCAGCTCCGGATGGTCGGACAGCCCAAGATAGTTGTTAGCACACATGTTCAATACGCCGCTTGCCATCGTGGTATCGATGCGCGAGCCCTGCGGGGTAAGAATGATCCGCTCGTCCTTGCTCGTGCCGGCGCGATGGATATCTTCCAGCGCGTTCCTATAGATACGCAATGCTTTTTTTTCTGTCATTTGCTCCACTCCAGTATAATTTTCCCGCTGTTGCCGGTTTCCATAATGTCAAACGCCTTCTGATAATCAGTATAGTGGAAGCGATGCGTGATCAGGGGACGCATGTCCAGCCCACCCTGCACCATGGCTGCCATTTTATACCAGGTTTCGTACATTCTGCGACCATAGATGCCCTGCAAAGTGAGCCCTTTGAGGATCACGTTATCCAGGTCAATCTCAGGCTTGATACCAAATAGTCCCAGCATGGCAATCTTGCCGCCGTTTCGCATGGTACTCAGCATCTGGCGCAATGCCGAAGTGCTGCCGGACATCTCCAGCCCCACATCGAAGCCTTCCACCATGTTCGCTGCTTTCATCACTGCAGCTAAGTCATCCCTGCCGACATTAAGGGTATAGGTTGCTCCCATTTTTTTTGCCAGCTCCAGCCGGTAGTCGATCAGGTCGGTCACAATCACATTGCGCGCGCCATTGCGTTGACAAATAGCTGCTGCCATGATGCCGATGGGGCCGGCGCCGGTAATCAGCACATCCTCGCCAACCACATCAAACATCAGCGCAGTATGGGTAGCATTGCCCAGCGCGTCAAAAAAAGCAACAACCTCTTCAGGCAGGTCCGGGCTGATGGGAATGCAGTTGGAGGCGGGGATGCACAAGTACTCAGCAAATGCGCCGTCCCGGTTGACGCCAACGCCTTCGGTTTCATGGCACCATTGAGCGTTGCCCGCACGGCAGTTGCGGCAATGCCCGCACACGATATGCCCTTCACCGCTGACTGTCTGCCCCACATGGAAACCTTTGACATAGGCGCCTATCTGCGCGATTTCACCGACATATTCATGGCCGATGATCCGCGGCGTCGCCACGTGCTGCTGCGCCCAGCCATTCCATTGGTAGATGTGCAGATCGGTGCCGCAGATCGCAGTTTTGTGTATGCGGATCAGCACCTCGTCCTCCTTGGGCACGGGCTTGGGCATCTGCCGCAGTTCAAGGCCCGGGGCCGGCCTGGCTTTGACCAGCGCATCCATCATCATACCTGTCCCTCCTCTCACTGGTTGAATTGGTCGATCAGTTTATTCACGTCCGCCGCCGAATAGGTGAATGTTATCATGCGGTCGTCCGTCCTGTACAGGCCTGGCTGCAGATAAAACACGGCGTTGCCAAGCTCGTCCGCATAAAAGTGCGCCTCAGGATCAAAGTCCGCGTACAGCGCATCCATCGTCAAGCCGGGCAGCCAGGCGGGGTCATCCACTGCCTGCTCTGCCACCTGCCGCCAGATGTCCGCAAGAATCAAGCCGGCTAATTGCTCCGAGCTGTCGCCTGTCATCAGCAAGCCACGCAATGTGAGCGTGTCCCCCATATATTCGCCGGACACCGCAAACACCTGTGAGCTGACCGATGTGACCAGGCCACCCCCGACCGTCTGCCGCTGTTCCATACAAGTGCTGAAGAACCGGGCGTTGTTGCAGGTGATGCGGTATTCCTGCAGGATTTCATTCTTGCCTTGTCCGATCATGGTTTCTTCCTGGGCAAACATGGGGACGATCAGGTTGGTCATTTCGCTAAACGCCATGTCGTAGTATTCGTTAATACCCGGTGCGCCATGTTCCGTGCCTGCGATGTAAGGATAGCGGTATTGATAGCGGTAAGTCCAATCCTCACGCTTGGGAAAAAAAGCCTCGCCTTCTACCCAGGTGACCTCCAACTCCGCTACAGCTGGTGCCATGCAGACAAGCAGCACCAGCGCGCTGCACAGCGACAGCAGCTTGCGCATCTTCCGAAGGGCTCCCTGTGAATCAATCATACAGCCGCCTCATTCATTTTTCTGATATGCGCCGCGATGGCGAGTGCGGCAACATTCCCCTCCCCCACTGCCTTGGCTGCCTGCAGCGGCAAGCCCGTCATATCGCCGGCAGCAAACACGCCCGGTACATTGGTCATGAAGTTGTGATCCACTTTGATGTAATTATTCTCTGTTTCAACCTCAGGCAGCAGCTGGGTCATGGCTACGGTGGGGCGCAGGATAAAAATACCGTCAGCTTCATGCTTACCCACATCGGTTGTCAGCACAAGCTTGCCAGCCTCACGGCTGATGGCGACAGGCTTTTCGCCGGACACCGCTATGGAAGCCGATAGGGGGCTGATATCATGCTTTTTGATGGAAAAGTATTGAACATGCCCCAAGTCGGCCAGGAAATTCGCCTCCTCTACCGCCTCATCCCCGCCAGCGATGACGATCATCTGCTTGCCCTTGAAGAACATGCCGTCGCAGGTAGCGCAGTAGCTGACGCCGGACCCTACCAGCGCTTCCTCCCCCTCCAGCATCTGCACCCGCGCTGTACCGCAAGCCAGCAGGATGGTTTTCCCTTCGTATACATCGTTGCCTGCCAGCACCGAAAAGGACTGCCCCAGGGGCAGGATCTTCTGCACGAATAGGCGGCGGACCTCAGCCCCCATCCCGGCAGCCTGGTCTCTGAGCGTCGTGACGATGTCTCTGCCGGATGTCTCAGGCAGGCCAGGGTAGTTATCGACGCGTTTAGCTTTTTCCAAGGCGCCCTCGCCCCAGTAGAGCATCATCACGGACAAGTTGCGCATTTTAGCCGTCAGGGCAGCCGAACATCCCGCTGGACCAGCGCCAACGATGATCAGATCGTACACCATGTGTTCCTCCCCGCAGCGCATGTTACGCTGCTGATGCGGAGTAGCTGCCTTTGCCGGCTGACACCGGTGCCGGACAATTCGAATGCTGCTCCTTTCTGATGGGATTATACCATAGGACGCGATGATGTGCGAGTTATTTCCGCGCTCATCTTGACATGAGGCACTACGGTTGTTCGGGAGTTTGACACTTGATAAAGCATGAAAGCGCCATAACGCCTTGTGTAGCAATAAAAGATTTGTCAATTTTTCTGTATTTATATGTTGTATGTGTTGTATTTTTGGTATAATGGAAAAGGGTGATTTTATGAAGCTGTATTACGATAAGAGACTGAGTGATCCGACGTATTATGTTCACCAGGGAATCAGAAACGGAAAAAAGACAACCACCAGGATCGTAAAGAAAATCGGTAAGCATTCAGAATTGTTAAAGATAACGGGTGACCCGCTGGCCTATGCCAAAGCAGAAATCGAAAAAATGAATGAAGAATTCCGGGTCGGCAGAGTGCAGTTCGAAATGAAGTGTGATTTTAATGAACGTGTGCGCAAAACTGATCGGGATGTTTCGGCTTCGACTCAGCAAAATGTTGGGTATTTCTTTTTACAGTATATTCTGAATCGCTTGAATCTAAAGCAGTTCTTCTCCGAGATCACCGCGGACAGGAAAATGACCTATGATTGCTATGATATCAATCGTTTTCTTACTTATGCCCGTATTCTGGATCCGCAGTCCAAATACGGTACATGGGATCGTCTTGATTCCTATTATGAGAAACCGGATATCGCTTACCAGCACATGATCCGTTTTATGGACATACTGGAAGAGCACTATGACGATTACCTAAAATGGCTCTTCACACAAAGCAGCCATATTGTCCCCCGCAGCACGGCCGTCATGTATTACGATTGCACCAATTTTTATTTTGAAACCGAACAGGAAGACGATGATTACGTTGATCCTGTAACCGGGGAAATCATGAAAGGCCTGCGTCAATATGGTGTCAGCAAAGAGCACCGGCCCAATCCTGTTGTTGAGATGGGACTGTTCATAGACCAAAGAGGGATTCCCATTAGTATGAGCCTTCACCCTGGGAATACCAGCGAACAACTGACAGCCGTTCCTTTGGAACGGGAGATTGTCCATATGCTGAATGGAGCAAAGCTTATCTATTGCGCCGATGCAGGTCTGGGTTCTTACAATATCCGCAAGTTTAACAGTATGGGTGGAAGAGCGTTTATTGTGACCCAGTCCATTAAAAAGCTCAGTCATATACTCAAAGAAGCTATCTTTGAGGGCGGCGATTACAAGCTGCTTTCAAATGACCGGCCTGTCACACTTGATTATATGAAGAGCTTTGACCGACAGGACGAAGCAAACCTGAGTTTGTACAATGATTTTGCGTATAAAGTACTCAATGCAGACCGGGCCGTCGATCTGGGTCTCTACGAAGAAGTAAAAACCGCGAGTGGGAAAACCAAAAGGGTCAAGGCTGCCGGACAACTAAAACAGCGTGTTATTGTGACCTTTTCCCGTAAGATGAAAGAGTACCAGCAGTATATCCGGGACCGGCAGTTGGAGAGGGCACGCACGCTTGTACGCTCAAAAGACCCGGAAGAGATTCGGAAAGGGCCCCATGATGTAAGACGTTTCATGAAACGCGTTGTGACGACATCGACCGGTGAAAAAGCGGATATCTCTTATGTTATTGACGAAGAAAAAGTCGCTGAAGAGGCTAAGTATGACGGCTTCTATGCTGTTGCTACCAACCTTGAAGACAAGGCTGCCGATATCCTGGCTGTTTCCAAAGAAAGATACAGGATTGAAGACTGCTTCCGTATTATGAAGACTAACTTTTCCGGACGTCCTGTCAATCACCGTAATCCGGAGCGCATCAAGGCTCATTTCCTGATCTGCTATACAGCTCTGTTGGTATATCGTCTGCTTGAATGCCAGCTTGATGACAATGGGACCCATGTTACCACTGACCATCTGATTGCTACACTCAAGAATATGAACGTTGTCAACATCCATGATGTTCAGTATATGGCATTGTACGAAGGGAGTAAAACACTTGACGCGCTAACAGCCCTCACCGGTTTAGTTCTTGACCGCATGCATTACAGGCCTAAGGAACTGAATCAGCTGATAAGAAAATTTCTGAAATGATGATCCCATACAACACTTTTTTTATGAAGCGAACCCCAAAAAGCCTTGCTGTACAACGCTTTTCAGGGTTTTTCTTTTCTCCAACTGTCAAACTCGGGATTATACCATAGGACGCGATGATGTGCGAGTTATTTCCGCGCTCATCTTGACATGAGGCACTACGGTTGTTCTTTGATGCAGGCGCCTGCAGGCTGCAAATTGTAACGTTTGATTGACTGGCAACAATCGCCATGATACTATGAATGCACAAATGACACAGCGTGTCAGAATAATTCACTGAACGCGCTGTTGAAAGGATTAAAGCAGTAAGTATCTATAACCAAAGTTCACCATCAAAGGAGGAACGTGATGTATGTCTGCATATCTGTTTGTACACTTTAAAGAAAAAACCATGCCCGACGGCGAGCAGGTTTATTTCGGTCTCAGCCGTGACGGCTTCCATTGGGAATCGGTCAACAATGGACAGCCTGTATTATGGGCCTATTATGGCGACAAGGGAGTACGGGATCATACGATCGTGCGCAGTCGTTTCGATGGGCGATTCCATATATTTGCAACCGATTTAAGCCTTGCTTATGGTATGCGAGGCAAGTATCAGAAAAGTTGGGAAAATGTTTCTCGCATGGGCAGCAAATGCTTGGCTCATTGGGAATCTGACAATTTAACAGATTGGACGGAACAGAAGTTAATACAGCTGGGCAACGAACATTTCGGCTGCCTCTGGGCACCTGATATCATTCATGACCCAAAACAAAACGACTATGTGTTGCACTGGTCATCGTCACATGCCAGCAATGGGTTTGGCTGTAAGGGGATCTACTATGCCCGTACAAAAGATTTTCGAGCTTTTACTGATCCGAAGCTTTTGTATCGGGAGGAAAAACACGGCGTCATTGACTCCGCAATCTATGAGGAAAACGGTGTTTTCTATATGTTTGTTAAGCACGAGCGCAATCCAGGCCACGTTATATTGCTGCGTTCCAACGATGTAACCGGCCCCTATGAGCGTATGCCGGAATTTGATAAGGAAATGAATAAGCTGGAAGAAGGTGTATATGAAGCACCAACCGCTGTACAGCTTGAGGATGGGCGTTGGTGTCTGTTTCTCGATTATTATGGTGTGCCTGGCGCGGGACAGGGCTATGTACCATTTATAGCTGATCATCTCGAAAGCGGTCGATTTGTCCGATCAGACGAAGAGTTCCAGTTTCCCTATGGCTTTAAGCATGGCACAATTCTACCAATCAGCGATGAGGAATACCGAAGGATCAGCTGTTATCAGTGGCCACAGAATTAGTTGATGCACAGTCGGCCAAGGGCGGGAGATCTGACGCTCCCGCCTTTGCTTTGCAACGTTTTTCACCTTTTTTCACACAAGCATTCATATTGAAACACGGGAACTGATGTGCTAACATGGACAGGCTGCGGACAGATGTCCGCAGTTTTGGGGCGTCATTTTACGCCATGCGCTGAAGCCAGCCGGGCTTGAACAGGAGTTGTCATGCAGGAAAAGCATCCATCCATCGTCATCAGGGGCGCGCGGGAGCACAACCTGAAGAACATTAACCTGACCCTCCCGCGCAACCAGCTCATTGTATTTACAGGTCTATCGGGATCGGGCAAGTCCTCCCTGGCCTTTGACACTATATATGCAGAGGGACAGCGCCGCTACATCGAAAGCATGTCGTCCTATGCCCGTCAGTTTTTAGGTCAGATGGACAAGCCCGATGTTGACAGCATCGAGGGCCTGTCCCCCACCGTATCCATTGATCAGAAAAGTACGGGACATAACCCGCGTTCCACAGTTGGCACGGTCACTGAAATCCACGACTACCTGCGACTGCTGTACGCGCGCATCGGCATCCCCCACTGCCCCGACTGCGGCATGGAAATCAGCCAGCAAACTGTTGACCAGATGGTGGATGCAGTCATGGCACTGCCCGAGGGTACCCGACTGCAGATCCTTTCACCTGTCGTGCGCGCGCGCAAGGGAGAGCACGTCAAGCTGTTTGAGGATGCCCGGAAAAGCGGGTTTGTGCGCGTGCGCGTCGACGGGCAGCAATATGACATCGACGACGTGCCTGCGCTGGACCGCAATAAAAAGCATGAAATCGACATCGTGGTAGACCGCATTGTCATCAGGCCCGACCTGGAGCAGCGGCTCAGCGACTCCATCGAAACAGCACTGCGCCAGTCGGGAGGGCTGATGGCTACCCAGGTCATGCCTGATGGCGAGTTGACGATGTACTCACAAAACTTTGCCTGCCCCGACTGTGGCATCAGCATCGAAGAGCTAACGCCGCGCATGTTTTCGTTCAACAACCCCTATGGCGCCTGCCCGGACTGTGCCGGCCTGGGCTATCTGAAAACCATCAGCCCCGATATGATCTTCCCCGATAAAAGCAAGTCTCTCAACCAGGGCGCTGTATCCGCCATGGGCTGGAACAGCAGCGGCGATGAACGCAGCACGTCGCACATGATCTTCAGAGGGCTGAGCGAACACTATCATTTCAGCATGGATACTCCAATTGCAGAGCTGCCTGACAAGGTGATCCGCATCCTGCTGTATGGATCGGGCGGCATCAAAGTACCGGTTCAATTCGTATCCTCAGACGGCAAGGGCATCTACAAGGTGGCGTATGAAGGCATCATCCCATCGCTGACGCGCCGCTACAGGGAGACGACCAGCGAATCCGCCAAGGCTATGTACGAGGCGTACATGCAGGATGAAATCTGCCCGGCCTGCCGGGGCAAGCGGCTCAAGCGCGAGGCGCTTGCCGTAACGATGGGCGGCATCAACATCGCCGACCTGAGCAGCATGAACATCGTCCGTTGCAGGGAGTTTCTCTCGTCGCTGACGCTGTCGGACACACATCGCATCATTGCCAGCCAGATACTGAAGGAAATCGACGCCCGGATATCCTTCCTGTGCAATGTGGGGCTGGACTACCTGTCGCTGTCGCGCGCGGCATCAACGCTGTCGGGCGGCGAAGGCCAGAGAATCCGCCTGGCTACCCAGATCGGCTCCGGCCTGGTAGGCGTGCTGTATATCCTGGATGAACCGTCCATCGGGCTGCATCAGCGCGATAACGCCAGGCTGTTAGACACGCTGAAACAGCTCAGAGATCTGGGCAACACGCTGATTGTCGTAGAGCATGACGAAGAAACCCTGCGCGCAGCGGATTTAATCGTGGACATTGGCCCCGGTGCGGGCGAACGTGGCGGCTACGTGGTGGCTCAGGGCAGCGTCGCAGACATTGCCGGCACGCCCGACTCCATCACGGGACAATACCTGAATGGACAGAAGAGCATCCCACTGCCCAAAAAGCGGCGCAAGCCCTCCGGTTGGCTCACCGTCCGCGGCGCAAAGGAAAACAACCTCAAGGACATCGACGTATCCATCCCGCTGGGCACGCTATGCTGCGTCAGCGGCGTATCGGGCAGCGGCAAGAGCAGCCTGGTCAATGCCATTGTATACCGGGCGCTCGCGCGCGACCTGAACCGCGCCAAAACCAGGCCCGGCCGGCATGACGCCATAGAAGGCCTCGAGCAGCTGGATAAAATCATCAACATCGATCAATCCCCCATCGGTCGCACGCCGCGCAGCAACCCCGCCACCTATACCGGCTTGTTTGACCTGGTGCGGAAAGTATTCGCGCAGACCAACGACGCGAAAATGCGCGGCTACAATGAGAGCAGGTTTTCATTCAACGTGCGCGGCGGCAGGTGCGAGGCTTGCACAGGCGACGGGCTGTTGAAAATCGAGATGCACTTCATGGCTGACCTGTATGTCCCTTGCGAGGTATGCAACGGCAAGCGCTACAACAGGGAGACCTTAGAGGTTAGATATCGCGGAAAAAACATCAGCGATGTGCTGAACATGACGGTGGATGAGGCAGCCGTTTTCTTTGAACACCATACCGGCATTCGGACCAAGCTGAAAACGCTGTCCGATGTGGGATTGGGCTATATTCAACTGGGGCAGCCCAGCACGACATTGTCAGGCGGAGAGGCGCAGCGCGTCAAGCTGGCGACTGAGCTCAGCCGCAAAGCCACAGGCAAAACGCTGATCCTGCTGGATGAGCCGACCACCGGGCTGCACATCGACGACGTATCCCGCCTGGTCAAGGTATTACAACGGCTGACTGACGCAGGCAACAGCGTGCTGGTGATCGAGCATAACTTGGACGTGCTGAAAACAGCCGACTACATCATCGACCTGGGACCGGAAGGAGGCGACCGTGGCGGCCAGGTTGTCGCGGCAGGTACGCCGGAGGAAGTCGCCGCAGCAGAGGCAAGCTACACAGGCGCTTATTTAAAAAAGCATGGCATCGGCAAATCACTCGGCAAATCACTGAAAAGTATCGAAAAGCATGCCATTTGATAATTCCCATGCCATGGCGTATAATTCGGATTGCGATTGATATCAAGGGAGGCACCATGCAGATGACATCCCCCAACAGACCAGCACATGCCGTTGCTATGCGCACGGTGGCCAGGCATTTTCCGCGCCTGCTGCTGATGCTGTGCTTTCAGCTGCTGCTGCGTGCGCTGGCGCTGGCGCCTTTTCTGTATGCCGCTGCCGGCTACAGCCTTCCTCTTTTTCCCGAGAAACATGCTACTGCATATGGTCTAATGCTATGCGTGTTGTTATATCTGTTGCTTGTAATGCCTTTCCGCTATGCTTCCCGTGGCATGCTGTCCCGCTTGTCGGGGGCAGAGCCGTCAGGCAGCATGTCGTCTTTGGCCGGCTATGGCAGGTGGCTTGCTGCATCGGCGCTGCGCATGCTGCGCGCGCTGCCTTTTCTGCTGCCCCTTCTGGCTCTGTCGACTGCCTTCTATTATTACTGGAATATGACAGGCTTTAATGAGTTTGGTCTGATGGTGCGCACCGCCGGCACGCTAATCGGCGGCGATTATGTGCACGGCGTCGCCCTGATCGCCTTTGCTTTTACCGTGTTCGCTGTGCTGGCCGTCCTGGGCTGGCACCGGGACACAGCGTTCGACTACCAGCCGGTAGGCGCGTTAGGCGTGTCCAAGGCATTAACCCGTGCAAAAGCCATCCGTAAAATGCGCTTTAACAACCTCAAGCGGACGTCATTTATCAATGCGCTGATCTGCCTGCCTGCGTTGGCCTGTGTGGTCATCATCGCGGCATTCCATCTGAACAGCCTGATGACGGGCGACCTGCAGTGGGACTTTTCCATCCTGCTGACCACGCTGACAGCCTTCGACTTCCCCACCGAAGTCTATCTCAGAATGCTCATCGGCTTAGCTGTGCTGTACCTGCCGTTTGTTTATCTGCGCAAGGCTGCGCTGGCTGTCACGGTTGAACAAGCTGCTGGACGGCTGCCGCGCCGCAGAAGATGACCATGCGCCTGGACAGGCTGCTGGCTACGCTGGCTGTTGCCACGCGTTCCGGCGCCAGGGAGCTGATTCGCACAGGCCGTGTGCAGCTGAACGGCAACATCTCTTCGGACCCGGCGCACAAAGTACAGCCTGGATGCCCTTTGAAAGTGGACGGTGTGTTGCTTGATACACGGACGCAACGCCACCTGATGATGAATAAGCCCGCCGGTTTGCTGACCGCAGCCAGTGATTCTCGCCACTCCACCGTGTTTGACCTGCTGCCGCCCCTGTACAAATCTTGCGGCTGCATGCCGGTAGGCCGGCTCGACAAGGACACCACCGGGCTGCTGCTGTTTACCACAGATGGGCAAATCGCCCACCGCCTTTTAGCGCCGAAGAACCGGGTGCCCAAAGTATATGAGGCAACTGTGACAGGGATGCTGGACAGCGATGACATCGCCCGGTTTGCAGCGGGCATCGCACTGGATGACTTCATGGCCCTGCCGTCCGATCTGACGATTGTCGCTGCCAACGACCTGTCAAGCCAGGCTGTCGTCACGGTATATGAAGGGAAGTACCACCAGGTGAAGCGCATGTTTGCAGCGCTGGGGCATTGTGTCACAGCGCTGCGCCGTATTCAGTTCGGGCCTATCCAGCTTGATCCTGCCCTCAGCCCCGGCGGCTACCGCGAGCTGACGGATGACGAATGGCACGCTCTGACCGGGACGGTGGCAGCATGAAGGACAACCAGCATTATTTTTCCCCGGCGCCTAAGAGCGACAGCAACCCCAGGACGGTGACCCTGACCTGGGCAGGCCGCAGCTTTGTATTCAAAACCGACAGCTGCGTATTTTCCCACGGGCAGATGGACAAGGGCACGCAGCTGCTGCTGCGGTCGCTGCCGACTTCTCTCAACGGGCGTGTGCTGGACTTGGGTTGCGGCTGGGGAGCCATAGGAGTCATCACAAGCGCTCTGTATCCTAAAACCAAGGTCATGATGACCGACATCAACCCCCGCGCCGTCAGCTTAGCCAGGCATAATGCAGCCTTGAACAATGTAAAGGCTGAAACCCTGGTCAGCGATGGATTCGCGCAAATCAACGGCCTGTTTGACACCATTCTGTTCAACCCGCCGATCCGGGCAGGCAAGCAGGTGGTGTATCGGCTCTTTGGCGAATGCGCACAGCATCTTAACACGCACGGTGATCTATACGTAGTGATTCGCAAACAACAGGGCGCCGATTCCGCCTTCCGATACCTGGGCACGCTTTTCACCGACGTCAGCGTCATCAGCCGCAGCGGCGGCTATCGAGTGATACAATGCAAGGGAGACCAACAGCATGCCATTTGATTTTTCTTTTTTCGACCAACGCATCGACCGACAGGGCACCAACAGCGTCAAATGGAGCGCGCCCGGCCTGAACCTGGACGGCGTCATCCCGATGTGGGTGGCAGACATGGACTTTGCCTGTGCGCCAGCTATACAGGAAGCAATTCAGCAGCGCGCCGCGCACCCCAGCTACGGCTACACATACGAGAGCGACGAATGCCGCACGGCATTTTGCGCTTATTGGCAGAGACGGCATGGCGCTTCGGTATTGCCTGATCACATGCTGACGCTGCCAACTGTCGTGTCCGGTCTGCGCGCATGCATTGGCGCCCTGACACAGGAAGGAGACGGCGTCATCATCCAACCCCCGGTATATGGCCCCTTCCATTCCACCATCGCCGACGCCGGGCGGCGGCTGATGGAAGCGCCGCTGCGCCCCGACAACCGCGGCCGTTACAGCATGGACCTGGACATGGTGGAACAATGTCTGAAAAATGGCGCGAAGATCATGCTCCTGTGTAACCCGCACAACCCGGTATCCCGGCTTTGGTCGGCAGATGAGCTGGCTGCGCTCTCCTCCTTGCTGATCAGGTACAACGCGGTGCTGGTGTCGGACGAAATCCACGCGGATTTTGTCTATCCCCCGGGCAGCTTCTATTCCATGCTGTGCATCGAAGCGGCTGCCAGCCATACGGTGTGCCTGAGCGCCCCCAGCAAAACATACAACATCGCCGGCCTGAAGCAAGCCACATTGGTAGCCAAAGACAAGCCGATGCGGCAAAAGATCGCTTTCTGGCTGCAACAGCATGGCGTAGTAAGCAGCAACCTGTTCGCTATGGTAGCATCCAAGGCCGCCTATACGGCATGCGATGACTGGCTGGACGGGCTGATCGCCTACCTGAACCGCAACCGCACCTTGCTGACAAGCCAGCTGGCCCACGAGCTGCCGGATGCCATGGTAACGCCGATTGAAGCCACATACCTGGCCTGGGTTCACGTGCAGCCATACGGCACCGACCAGGAGGCGCTGATGGCCAGTTGTAACCGGCATGGCGTTCTGCCCTACAGCGGCGTCGTCTACGGCAGAGAAACAGGTGCAGGTTATATACGCATCAATTTCGGCTGCCCTACCGACCAGCTGACAGAAGGCTTATCGCGGTTTGCCGCAGCAATGCATGATACGTTGAAGCAACAAGGAGCCGGACGATGAACAATGAATTGGACCACATCATAGACAGCCTCCGCGAGCCCATGCTCAGCACGCTAACAGATTGGCTGAAAATACCCAGCGTAAAAGGCGAAGCGTCAGATGGCGCTCCCTTTGGTGCGCCGCTGCGCAGGATGCTTGACACAGCGCTGAGCGATTGTGAAGACCTTGGCTTTCGCACGCTGAATGCCGACGGCTATATCGGCCATGCCGAGATGGGAGAAGGCGCCGATGAAGATGCGCTTGCCATTCTGGTGCATCTGGACGTGGTGCCGCCCGGCGACGGCTGGACCTGTGACCCCTTCGGCGCGCAGCTGACAGATGGCAAGCTCTACGCACGCGGCGCAAGCGATAACAAAGGCCCGGCAGCAGCAGCACTCTATGCCATGTACGCTGTGAAGCAACTGGGCATCCCCCTGCGCCGAAAAGTCCGCCTGATACTAGGCTGCGATGAAGAAAGCGGCTGGCAGGACATTGAGCATTACAAGAAAACGGTATGCATGCCGCGCAGCGGTTTCAGCCCGGACGCGGGGTACCCCGTCATCAACGTGGAAAAAGGGATGGCTGTACTCCACCTAAAGGCGCCGGCACCTACAGATGGCCTGAAGGTGGTCTCCTTCAACACGGGTGAGCGGCGCAACGTCGTACCCGGTTCAGCCGAGGCCCTGGTTGAGGGTGGAGAGGAGCTTGCGCGCCTGGCAAAAGAGGTGGGAAGCCGGTATGATTGGCCTGTGGAGGCAACCGCATCATCCGGCACGGTGCGCATTAAAACCACCGGCATCACAGGCCATGCCGCCTATCCGGAACATGCACGCAATGCCATCGGGCAGATGCTGATTATCCTGACCGAGCTGGGGGCACAAGGGCCTTACCGCACGCTGCGCAATGCCATCGGCTTAGAATACCATGGCCAAAGCCTGGGCATTGCGGTGGAGGACAGCATATCCGGCAAGCTGACCAACAACCTGGGCATCATCCGCGCGGACGCCGACAACATATTTTCAGTGCTCGACCTGCGCTGCCCGCTGATGACGCGGACCGACATGCTGGCGCGCCTTGCCGGCCAGCACCTGCCCGGCTTTTCTGTCAGCCTGGCGTCCTTCAAGGAACCGCACTTTGTACCTGCGCAGAGCCACCTGGTCACTGCGCTGTTGGACGCCTACCATGAGGTAACAAGACTCGAAAAGGGCACCATGGCTATCGGCGGCGGCACATACGCCCGCGCACTAGCAGAAGGCGTGGCTTTTGGCGCGCTGTTCCCGAACGAGGAGGACATCGCCCACCAGGCCGATGAGTATGTGCGGCCTGACAGCCTGCACCAAAGCATGCGTATATTCGCCCGCGCCATCATCAAGCTGGCCGGCGTCAAACAGGAGGCGTCATGAATATTCAGGAAATCACCTGCATCAACTGCCCTGTGGGCTGCCGGATGACCGTCACCGTAGACAACGGGCAGGTTGTATCCGTGGAGGGGTTTGCCTGCAAGCGTGGTGAAGCATACGCCAAGCAGGAGAGCATTGCGCCCATGCGCATGGTCACGGCTGTAGCCCCGGTTATGGGCAGCACAACTCCCATCAGCTTAAAAACTGAACGTCCTATCCCCAAGCAGTGTATCAAACAGTGCATGCAGGAAGTTCGTGCGCTGCGGCTGACCCTGCCCATCCATGCCGGGCAGGTGCTGCTCGACGATGTAGCGGGTACAGGCGTGCGCCTGATAGCTACCAAATCCTTATCCTGACAGGAGGACGCAATGGCCCTTTCCCCTATTGTCATGCAACCTGCCTACCGCTACGGCACTATGACGCCGTGGGGCGGCACGCGCCTGGGCGACCTGTACGGCCGCGATCTGCCTGATTCCCGCACGGGTGAAAGCTTAGAGGTCAGCGCCATCCCCGGCCTCAACAGCAGGGATTTGGACGGAACCCCGTTGTCCGAGCTGCTGAACCGCTACGGCAAAGCGCTGATGGGCACCGCCATCAAGGGGGATTTTCCCCTGTTGCTCAAGTTGATTGATGCCAAGGAGCAGTTGAGCGTACAGGTACATCCCCACGATGATTATGCTGCCAAGTACGAAGGCAAAGCCGGAAAAACCGAAGCCTGGGTCATCCTACACGCCTTGCCGGGCGCAGAGCTGGTCTACGGCATCCAGGAGGGCGTCGACCGACAAACGCTGCGCCGCGCGTGCGAACAGGGCGCAGCGGTAGAGGCGCTGCTGCGCCGCGTGCCGGTGCAAGCCGGCGATGCTTTTTTCATCCCCGCAGGCATGGTACACGCCATCGGCGCCGGCATTGTGTTGTACGAAATTCAGCAGTCCAGCGATGTTACCTACCGCTTTTACGATTGGGACAGACGGGACCGCCATGGGAACAGGCGCACGCTGCACCTGGACCAGGCGCTGGATGTCACCGATCCCGCCATGCAGCTTCAGCCTGCCACGCCCCTTCCCCTGCCGCTGGACGGCGGTAAAGGCGACAGGGAGCGTTTGTTTGACACAACGTATTTTGTAACCGATCGGTATACCGGCTGTACAGAAGCCGTGTTGACCCCTGACCTACGTCGCTTCACTATCCTGACAGCGCTGGATGATATGCAAATAGCGTATGAGCCCAACAAGCAGCTAACGCTCTCTGCAGGTGAAACTGCGCTGTTACCAGCCCAGGGCGATGTGCTGCGCGTTACCTGCAACAGCTTTCTGGTATCCGCGCCACAGGTCAAATAGAGCAAATTCACTTATCATGGCGTAATTTGCTCTATAACAGATATCATTTCAGCCCCGCAGCCAATAAGCCGCGGGGCTTTGGTTAACAGGTTAGATCACTCTATCACTTCAAACACCGGCACAACGCCGCCCTTGAAGTCCTCATAGTTTAAGATAAAGTCCTTGATCTTCTGCGTGAACAGCACCTTGCGCAATGCCTTGACAAAATCCGCCTCAGCGTCTTCTGTACGCACCACGATGAAGTTGGCGTAGTTGGCGGATTCACCCTCGGTGCTCTCGATGAACAGTGCATCGTTCAGACTCAGACCTGCGCCGATGGCATAGTTGCCATTGATCACAGCATACGCAACATCAGGCAGCGCCGCGGGGATCAGCTCGGCATCCATTTCCTCAATGACAATGTTCTTGACGTTTTCTACGATGTCCAGCGGTGTAGCCGATGACTCAAAGGTGATGCCTTCCTTCAGCTTGATGATGCCGGCATCCTGCAACAGCAGCAGCGCACGGGTTTCATTGGACGGGTCGTTGGTGATGGCGATGTGGTCGCCATCTGCCAAGTCATCCAGCGATTTCTTAGTGCCGGCATACAAGCCATAAGGCTCATAATGAACAGCGATAGCTCCAACCAGCCTGTCCTTCTCGGGTACGCTGTTATTGTACGCGCTGAGATATGGGCCATGCTGGAAGAAATTGGCATCGATATCGCCGGCAGCCGTAGCGGGATTGGGGATGGGATATTCGGTAAACTCCCTGATTTCCAGGTCAAAGCCTTCAGCCTTGAGGTCATCGACGATTTGGCTGAGAATGATGTTGTGGGGGGTCGGCGTGCCGCCGATGACGATTTTTTCCAACTTTTCAGCTTGCACAGGCAGGAACAGCGAGGCGGTCAGAACAAATGTCAGCAGCGCGATGAGCAAAGTCTTTGAGCGTTTCATGGGTTATCTCCTTTCAAATTTCCAATGGATGTTGATGTTTTAGCTTTTTCTATGGTCTATTCTCCTGGTAGCCCAGGTACCCAACACCGTAATCAGCTGCACCACGATGACAAGCAGGATGCTGGCTGCATACATGGTGTTCATGTCGTTGAGCCTGAAGCCCTTGGTGATGGCAAGCGATCCGAGGCCACCGCCGCTTGCAGCGCTGGCCATTGCCGTATAACCCAGGATGGTAACGGTGGATATGGCAGCGCCGTTGAGCAATGACGGCAGCGATTCGGGTATCAGCACCTTCCGTATCAGCTGAAAGTCGGTCGATCCCATAGACTGAGCGGCTTCGATGATGCCCCTGTCAACCTCGCCTATCGCCCCCTCCACCATGCGGGCGACATAAGGGAAAGCGCTGACCGTCAGCGGAAAGATGATGGCAGCAGTACCGATTGCGCGTCCCATGACAGCGCGCGTTACAGGGATCAGCATCGCCAACAGGATAATGAACGGAATGGAGCGCAGGAAGTTGATCACCGCACCAAGCACCGCGTTGAACCTGGGCATGGGCTTGATATGCCCCGGCTTGGTGATCACCAGCAAGATGCCCAATGGCATACCGATGAGGTAGGAAATCAGCGTTGACGGAACCGTCATGAAAAGCGTTTCATACAGGCCCGTCAACAATAACCGGCACAACTGATCCAAACTCATTTGATATTCACCTCCTTTACAGTCAGTCCTTGCCGGGTAAGGTAGTCAGTGATCAGCCGTACCTGGCCCAGTTCCTTCGGCATTTCGATGAGCATCTGGCCATATGTCTTTCCGCCTAAATGCTTGATGTTGGCGGAAAGGATGTTGACCATCACACCATGTTCCCTGACGAGGTTGGCGATGATGGGCTGCTCGGCCGATGAGCCGTCAAACACGATGCGCAGCGACGGGACGTCAGGGTCCTCATCAGGCGTCTCGGGCAGGATGCCAAACAGCCTTTTGCCAGCCAGTGACTTCGTGTGCATGAACACCTCATCCACGGCGCCTTCCTCCACCAGCTTGCCGCCATCCAGGATGGCGACGCGGGTACAGATTTGCCGGATCACAGCCATTTCGTGGGTGATCAGAATGATGGTGATGCCGAGCCTTCGGTTGATGTCGCTGAGCAGGCTCAGGATGGATTGGGTGGTCATGGGGTCCAGCGCGCTGGTCGCCTCGTCGCTCAGCAGCACCTCCGGGTTGCTGGCCAACGCCCTGGCGATAGCGACGCGCTGCTTCTGCCCGCCAGACAGCTGCGCAGGATAGGCGTTGGCTTTGTCGCCCAGCCCCACGATGTCCAGCAGCTCGCTGACGCGCTGGTTGGCCGCAGCTTTGGGCACACCAGAAATTTCCAGCGGATATCGGACGTTGCCAGCCACTGTACGCTGCATAAACAAGTTGAACTGTTGAAAGATCATGCTCATCTTCCGGCGGGCGCTGATGAGCTGCTGCTCGTTCATGCGGAGGATGCTCTGCCCGCGCAGCAGCACATCGCCGCTGGTAGGCGTGTCAAGCCGGTTGATGCAGCGAATCAGCGTGGATTTGCCCGCCCCGCTCATGCCAACGATGCCATATATATCGCCTTCATGGATGGTCAGATGCACATCGTCCAGCGCATCAACCTGTCCATCCGCGGTACGAAATGTCTTGGACAAGCCGTTGATCTCAATTAGCGGTAGCGTCTGCCGGTTCTGCAAGTTGATGATCCTCCAAAAAACACATAGAAAAAGCCCGCTTCGCACCTTCTGCCGAGCGGGGCTTGTATACAATGTAGGCCAAGCGACGCGTCAGAAAAAGTGCGGGAGCTGGTCGCACATCATCATAGACATCTGCATCGCCATGTAAGCTGTCATGGTGTGTACCTCCCTTCCTCCGTCATCGTGACAAAACGACTATACCCAAAGAATGGCGGTTTGTCAAGCGGCTTTTATATTTTTTTGCACGCCCTTGGCAGAAGCCGCCCGCCGCAGCTTCGCCAGGGGCTTCAAAAGCAGAAAACCAGCCAATACGCAGCACACTGTCATAACACGCTGCCAGAAGGAAAGCGCCAGGACATCCGGGGTTTTAGCCGTTACCAGGGATGACTGGGCAGCCAGGTTGTTCCAGAAAGTCTGCGTAATGTCTTGCCATTCAACCAGCACGGAAGGGACCCATTCCGGAAACACATAGACCGGTGCAATGACCTCCTGCAGCAGGATATAGATAGCCCCCAGCAGCCCTGTGTACATCAACCCCACTGCAAGGGCATACAGGGTAAGCCGCGGAAGCAGTGCCACGGCATACTGCGTTTTCAGCCTGGCTTTGGCGCTGTGCACCAGAGCACGTGATGCGCGTTTAACCAGGGCAGCAACCCCCGCGATCATCTGCGCTGTCACAAAGCACAGCAGGTAGCGCAGCGGCAGCATGGTGCGGTAAGCCTCCTTAGGCAGGCTGTACATGGCGCCGTCTGCTTGCCACTGTCCCATTACCTGCGTCAGTGCAGACAGAGCGCCTGCCCCCTTTTTAGGGCGCAGCGACACCGCCAACAGCTCGGTTTGGTGCCTGTTTTGATCCAGCGCCAACAACGGCACAAAGGCGGCGTATCGATCCTGCTCACCGGGCGACCGGGTGCTGCGCACGACGCCAACCACGTTGAACCGCGTATCACCCAGCGAAAACAAACGCCCCACGGGATCTGATATGCGAAACAGGTCGATGGCCAGCCGCTCCTCAATCACAGCGCTGGGGGTGCCTTCATCAATCTCCTCCTGATACAGCAGGCGGCCTGACAATAGCACGGGCTGCGGGTATACATGCGCCGCGCCATACACCCCTTCCAGCCGCGCCGACACCCCCTGGCCGCCTTCAGCGGACAGCTGTGCGCCCTGGGTATACGCCGTTACAGCCCAGGTATCCAGCACATCGGCCTGATCCTTCAGCTGCCTGTCCAGCGCCTTGAGCAGCAGGAGCAAGGCAGACTCCCTTTTTTCCGGCTGCGCGTCCCCCTCTTCCTGCTGGCCCGGCGATGCATCGGCGCCGTCATCGGGCTGCTCCAGCGGCGACAGGATGCAGTATTGGTACAGCTCGGGCTGCTTAGCTGCCTGTAAAGAAATGCCGACAATCATCAGCGCCAGGGCTACGAGCGCCAGCAGCCGTCTAATCGACATATTCCATCACCGTCTGATTTTCAGCGATCGGGCGATCCTCCCGATCGGCAATCTCCAGGTAGCTGAGGTCATCCGATATGGAAACCAGCCTGTCCGACCTTTCCAACACCGTGATGGGCTGTTTCTGCAGCGTCAAGCCGGAGTTGCCCAGCATCCCGCCCCATTGCTGCTGCACCGTGTACACATAGGCGCTGCCATCGCTATCGGTTCGGACGGCACTGGCCGGCAGCAGCGTGGTGGTCTTCTGCGCCTTGTAGGTGATGGTGACGGGCGTCTGCTTGCCAATCAGGCTGCTGAGGCCGCCCAGCGATGCCAGAGCTTCGTTGTCCAGCGTTATCAGGGCGTATTTGCGGCTGTTCGCAGCCAACTGAATATCGGTCACCTGCAGGTCGTTGCGCAAGCCTTCGATGGACACAGCCATGCCTTTTTGGATGGTCTTCTTCACATCGGTGATATCGCAGCGCAGCACCGGCCTTTCGCTGTCCAGGCTGATGGCATAGGCGGGTTTGGCGCCATCATAGCTGTCGCCTTCCTTGAGAGAAAACTGGGTCACATACGCCTCCCGGGGCGCGCGGATGGACCGCAGGCCTGCCGCCAGCTGCTCTAACTCCAGCATCTCAGCCATGATTTTGTCCACGGCTTCGCGCATGCCGTCCACCTTCTTAATGTAGTCAAACACCGCATCCCCGGTACGCGCAACCGGGCCGCCGCCCACATAAACCTTCCTCAGGTCTTCTTTGTTGGTTTCCATCGCCACCCAGGCGTCAAACGCCGCTTTCATGGCCTGCTTCACGCTGTCCGGCGCGCCTGTCCCCGGCGCCGGAGTCGGATCGGGCGTCGGCTCCGGCGTCGCACTGCCCCGGCGTGCAGGCTTCGGTGTAGGGGTTGGGAACGGGTTTTCGCCCCAATCGGGCGGATCGCCAAACAACTCATAATCCGCCAGCACCGCCGCGGCATACGCCTCAAACCGCTTGGTATAATAATCGTCCGCCGATTGGATGGTGCGGTTGTACAGCTCATTGTGCTCCGAGGTCTGTTTGAGGCGCAGGTGGGCGGATACTTCCTCTGCCAATTCGCGCACCTTGGTCTCATACGATGCCTGTAACGATTTCATCTTCTCATCATAGCCAGGCACCGATGCCCGGAACAGCTCATCCCCTTCTTTGACGTAGTACCCTTCCCTGACCAGCACTTTATCGATGGACATGGCGAGCATTTTAGCGTCCTGGACGAACACCGGCTCGCTGGCAGAGAAGTATACTTCGCCTGTCAGGTTGATCTGGTCCTCAAGGCGCCCCCTGGTCGTCGTGATTTTTCTGATTTTTGCCGTTGTGATGGTCTGGACCGTTCTGGCAAAGAACATGCACAGCGCCAGCACGCCAGCAAGGATGAGAAGGGCTTTGAGCGCCTTTTGCTTTCCGGTTTTCATGGTGTCCCTCACTTCATATCGCTGAGCTGAATGCCCAGCAGGATATCCTCCTGAAAGTACGAGTATATGAGCAGCGCCGGCAGGATATACAGCGCCGCGCCCGCAAAGGCAACGCCGCTTTCATCCGTGGACAGCTGGTTAAACATCACAGACAACGGCATCCGGTTCATCTGGTTGCTGAGGTATATCAGAGGCTGCTCCACCATGTTCCAGCTGTCGGCAAAGCTCAGTGCCACGGAGGCGCCCAGGATGGGCCTGCATATGGGCAGCACGATGTGTACAAAGCTTCTCACAGTGCCGGCACCGTCCATCATACCGGCTTCAATCAAGTCATTGGGGATGCCGATCATGAACTGCCTGATCAGAAACACATAAAACGGAGAGAAGATCATCGGCAGAATAACTGCCCAATGCGTGTTCATCAACCCCAGGGTGCGCATGGTGAGGACGCTGGGCGCCATGGTCACCTGAAAGGGCAGCAGCATCAGCAGCAGGATGCTGAAAAACAGCGCGTCGCGCCCGCGGAAGCGGAACTTGGCCAGCGCGTAGGCCAGCGCCGGGATCACCAGCGCCTGCCCTAACAGAATGGCGGCGGTATACGCAACGGAATTGACAAACAGCTGCAGGTATACCGGCTTCTCAATCAGCAGGCTATAGTACTGCCGTATCGACACCATGGCCGGTGACAGCAGCAGGTCCATCCATACCTTGTCGTCGTAATTGCCACGTGTTTTCAGGTAGCTTTGCATTTCAGACAACGGGAAAAACGAATACAGAAATGTCAGCACAATGGGCAGCAGCATCAGAAACGATATCCCCACCAGCAGCGCATACGATGCCATCACACCCGGTCGGACTTTCCTGCGCCTGACGCGCTGCGCGCTACTTCTCATAG
This sequence comes from Christensenellales bacterium, assembly GCA_050952845.1. GTDB lineage: Bacteria > Bacillota > Clostridia > Christensenellales > Aristaeellaceae > JAGVSV01. Next base: position 1,165,818 of record JBMNLP010000001.1, on the reverse strand, counting down.
CCCCGCACCCCCTTCCCGGCGTACAGCACGCCAAACAGCACGAACACAATTACGGCAAAGCTGTACGCCGCGGTGGTGACGTCCTGGTAGTCTAACTTGGCAAACTTGTTGTTCATGAAGTGCTGCAATGTGTAGATGGCGTCCCTGGGATAAGCGCCACCGATAAAGTAGGCTTCTTTAAATATCTTGAACGCGTTGACCCAGGCTAACACAAACACCAGAAACGCCGTGGGCATGATGAGCGGCAGCGTGATGCGCATGCCTTGCTGGATGGCGCCCGCGCCTTCCAGGCGGGCAAACTCGTAGTATTCCTCCGGCAACGCTTGTAAAGCAGCCGAAAAAATAACAATGGAAAAGCCCACGTTTTTCCACACATACAGCAGCACAATGGGAACGCGCAGGTATTCGCTTTCCAGCCACAGCACCCTGTCGCCGCCCAACAGCGAAAACAAACGGTTGACAACGCCGCCGAAATCAAACAGGAGCGTCCATACAACCAGCAGCGCCGCCGAGGGTACAAGGTAGGGCATCAGCAGGATGTTGCGGAACACCAGAGACTTCTCCTTCAACGCCTGCAGCATCAGCGACAGGATGAAGGAGGCAACGAAAATTGTCGGCGCGCTGATCATCGACAGCTCCAGGGAGTTTTTTAACCCCAGCCGGAATACCTCGTTCTGCCATACGCGCAGGTAGTTGCTGAACCATACAAAGCGGTTGTTGATGGTGCCGTCGGTCATGCTGAAATAGATGCCGCCGATAAACGGCACCACATAGAACACCATCAAGCCCGCCAGACCCGGCAGGAGAAAAAGCAGCAGGCTCTTCTTTTTACTGAACATCCGTCCCCTTCTTTCAGGATACACCTGCGCGCGCATCCGTATATTAGACGGACGCCAGCACGCAAATGTTGCATGGGCGGGGAGCTTTTACAATGTGTTTACAACTTTCTGTCCAAAGCAGCCCCTTACTGGTTCTCCAGCCGCATCAGGCGTATTTTGGCGTCGGCTTCATGGATGAACTGATCCAGCGTGATCTGCTTTTCCATATAGCGTTGCAGCAGCATGCCCACTTCCCGGGGTAGGATGTTCATCATGTCGGTGGCGACATAGGCGTTTTTCATCATGTCGCGGTAATGCTGGATGGATGCAGCATTCACCCGGTAGCGGTTCTTCTGCAGCTCTTCCCTGTACTGCTGCATCAGCTCGATGTCGTGCCCTAACTGCGTCTTCTCGGCACCCTCGGCTTTCTGTGCAGCCTGCTCAAACTCATCGATACTACGCTGGATATCCTCCAGATTTTTAGCGAAATACTCGTTTTCTATCGGGTCGTTCATGTCGGGGCACATGGCGGCCTTGACGCCCTGAGGCAAGGAAGCGATATAGTTTTCCAGATACCTGACAGCGATGTCGATGTTGGCGCTGCGCGGGTTGACCGCCGCGACGCGCAGCATCACAGGCACCACCGCAGGTTTGTCAGCTTCAGCTTTCAGTACCATGGGGTCCTGACTCCACTCGCCCATGGGCTGGTCGTCGCTGTAGATATACTCTAAGTCACCGCCACCGCCATACAGGCTGATCAGCGCTTTCTTCTCGTACAACCCGCTGATCGCCGCCTGGGAGGAAGGGTCGGACCAGTCAATGTCGATGTCCAGGGCTGAGCTGTCCGTCTCGTCAATCAGGCGGACCATGTTTCGAAATACCGGGTCGTCAAACTTGAACTCCCTGTTTTCAAATGCCGACAGGGCGATATGCAGCTGCAGGGCATAGGTGAACAGCACAGTCTGATATGCCGGCTCCGCCATGGGGATGATGTCCGGATACTCCTCGGCGTAGGTTTCGTCCCATGTGCCAATCAAATGGCACAGATCCTCAAAGGTTTCGGGCGGCGAGACACCCACCTGCTCGAACTGCGCGGGATAGCTATACGCGATGCCGATGTCGGCGCCAACCGGCACCAAAAGCATCTGCCCGTTAAGGGAACAGGCTTCCTGGATCATGGGATAGGTTTCCGCCAGGTAAGCTGTCAGCGCTTCGCTGCCCGACAGGTCATGGCAGTAGCCCTTGTCCATGAGGTTTCCGATATCCATATAGGAAGTTTCCAGAAAATAGATGTCGATGGCGTCCTCGCCGCTCACCAATGCTTGCCCCATCTCCTGCGCGGTAGAATAGAACTGGCTGTCCATGTTCAACACCGGCACATCGCCCATCTTGGCGGCGGCTTTTCGGTGTGTTTCGTCGTCCTGGCCGCCGTAGACCGCCAGCGTCGTCGTGGGTAGCTGCGCCGGATCAGCCTGCCGGACAAACACGTTCTCGGATGTAGCGACAGCGCAGATGCCGGGCGCCGGCACGATCAGCCGCCCGCTCGGGGGACCCCAGAAGGAAGCAACCGGCAGGTAAGCGCAGGTTTCCTCCTTGCCCTGGGCATCGCGGCGGATGATCCTGTTGGGCGCCAGCATATAGATCATGTCCAGCGCCTCGTCGTACGCCACAGCCATGTCGCTGCCTCTATAGGGGTATGATACCGGTCCCAGTTCTGTCAGCCGGTCGGCTTCCGGGTCAAACACGCAGAGCACCGGCGAGCGCATGCTGCCGGTGGCGGGGTCCCACATATCCATCTCATCCATCACGATGGCCAGCAGCTTGCCTTCTTTATATGCAGAGATGCACTGTATGTTCCGGCTGTCATACGTTTTCTTTTCACCGGTTGCCTTGTCGAACGACAACAGCTGCAGCTCGCCCGTCGTGGACATATGGTCGCGGAATACCATGTACACCTGCCCATCCGACAGCAGCATCTGCTCTGGCGGCTGGATGTACACCATCCCGTCGCCATAATCCTGGCCTTTGTCCTTCAGGTCAAACACCACCGGTTCGCCAAAGGCATACTTTTCCTCGCCAACTGACAGCGGGTAGAGCGTGCCTTTTTCAGCAACATAGGCATAGAGGCCTTCTTCGTCCGACAGCAGCGTATCGAAATACTGCAGCATGTCGTCCTCTGTCGTTGCAGACGCCATCCACGCCTGCCTGTCTACTACAAGCGTGGGGGCTGTCGCGCCCGCGTCCAAGGCATACAGCCCGTCGTTGGCGTTGATCCACAGCCGGCCGTCCAGCAGCGCGATGCCCGACACACCGATGCCAAACCCATCCTCTTCCCCGGGTTCAAAAACATTGACAGGCCCTGTCCACGCAGCTAAAGCCGGCGCTGCCGACAAAGGCAGCAGCATCAAAGTCAGCATCAGGGCAACTAATTTCCTCAACATCATCATTCCTCCCTGGCAGGCATACCATCGTTGCCTGCCCAACCAGTTATTACAGCAACATAGGTCGCTCATGTTCAGATTATCACACCCATAAGCCCCTTGGCAATCGTGCCAAGGGGCAGTATTCATGTCCATATGATTTCTTGAAAACGCACGCAGCGACAGCGCTGCGCAGCATAATCAACGATGGTTTGCGCGGAGTTTGCCGCCGGCTTTCAGGGTGATTTCGTGATTGAGCTTCAGGGCATCCTCATCAGCTGTAAATGCCTGGTCAACGCCATCCAGCGTCATACCAACCACTTTTTCGGCATCAGGCACAACCCAGGATTTCAGCGTCAGTTCGCCATATAGCACTTCCAGTTCAGCAAATGAACCTTCGACTGTGCAGACGCCCCACGCGCCGTCCAGCGACCAGAAGTAGCAGCCGGGGCGCAACGGCTTCATTCCCATCTTTTTCCGAACCATGTCAAAGTGGAAGCCGGAATAGGCGAGGAGCAGCGCGTAGCTGGCCATGCTGCGGGCGTAGTTGCTGCCGCATTCAAATTCATTCCATGGATTGCGCTTTTCGCCGTCATAGCGCTGCCGGATGCCGCGAACCACGTTCATGCCCTCTTCTTCCATGCCGTGCATGATCATGTGGATCGCTGCCTGATATTCGAATCCGTGCATGGTTTCTTCCGCATATGGGATCGGAACCACAGGTTTTTCTTTTCCTTCCGGCCATTCGCAGATGACCAGCCCTGCATCATCGTTTAGGCCATAGATGCGGCAGGGATTGAAGTGGTCGCGCAGCGAGGGCTTGAAGTTGTATCGATAGATGGAGCGCAGTGCCTCAGCCACATGCGACCGGTCGAGGATGTTTCCAACGCCGGACAGCTCGCACATCCACTGCGCCAGCACCTGGTCCACACCGCAGCCTTCGGCAATCTGATACTTCAATTGATGGGCTTCGTCGCTCCAATAGACCTTCCGGGTGGAGCCGCCGGTCAGCGTGTCGCCTGCCTCATAGGGATCGAGAATATGCGGATCATGAATGTCGACCTTCTGAACATAGTATTCTCCGTTAAACAATTCGGCGTCGGTATAGGCGCGGCCCTGCTCATACAGCTTGCGGTACGCGGCGGCGCTCTCCGGTTCGCCGACGGCATCCGCCATTTCGGACGCTGCCTTCAACGCGCCAAGGTAAAAGCTGTTCAGCCAGGCGTTGGGACCAAAGAGCTCCATGTCCAGCGTATGGTGCTGGCGGCCGGTGAGGACGCCGGAGCGCTCGGGATCCCAGCGATCCTCGTTGGTCGGCGCCCAGGCGTATTCGAGGGATTTTTTAACCTTGGGCCACCAGCGCCGGAGCCATACGTTGTCGCCCGAGAGCTTCCATTCACGATAGGTCTTGATGACGCCGCCCATCTGGCCGTCCACGCAGGGACGGAACTTCCAGCGCCCGCGCCCCAGAGGCAGCTGGAGCCGGAAGGACATCCCGCCATCCTCGCCCTGGTTGTAGGTGTAATCCAGCTCGCGCATGGAACGCTCTAACTTTGGGAACAAAAATGGCAGCGCAAACGTGTAGTTCCAAACATGGGTGCAGCTGCCTTCGCAGCAGCCGATGTTGCACTGGCATCCCTCAAAGCCATAGAACTGGCCGTCCGCCAGGCGCAGCACCGTGGGCGACTTCAATATAGAGAGGTTGGCACTAACGGCTTCCATGGCTTCAGGCGGCAAGTTGGAGGAGAACAGCGCGTTATGGAACAAGCGCGTCTGCGCTTCAAGGCGGTCCCATTCGCAAAAAGCATAATCGGCAACGCTTTCAGGGCCATCGAAGAGCGCGGCATAGTAATTTTTCCATGTCTGCTCACAGGGTTGGCGAGACCAGTAGTTACAGCAATTGGGATAATACCAGCCGATCAGAAAGCGCTGACGCCATGTTTCGCCGGGGGCGACCACTGCGCGAACGGCAATGGTGGCCACATCTTCCCGGTTGTTATAGGCGATGTCTTCGGTGCCATCATAGACGCGGTTTTTCAGTTCACCCGGCGCAGTAAAATCCTGCCAGAAGATTTGCAGGTTATCAAACCAGCTGCCACGGTACCAATACTGCTGCGCCTGCATGGCTGCGTCGGCGGGAACGGCAAAAAGAATGCTGCCAAACCCGGGGGCTTCCCTGTCCGCCAGATCATCCGCCAGCTCGATGCCCTGAAAATGCGCACCATGAGAAAGGCGATTCAGATGCGTGCGGCTGGAAGGGTTATTGACCGACAGCGCAAAGGTGTAGGTTAAGGTCTGATCGCCGATGTTGCGCACCTCGGCGGTGAAGAAGGCGGCAGGGATGCTGGAATCGGCATCGTTGGATGGGATGAACGGGTTGAAAGCCTCCAGACGAACCTGGCCTGGGAATGTTTCGTCCATGAACTCGACCTGAGCCAAAGGGAATTCGCCGTAGAAGACGCTGTCGCGGAAATGGGGTACCCCACTGAGCAGGTGCCGCGACGGACCGTAGCCATATCCGGAATATTCGTTGTGCGCCACATACCGCCCCATATAGGAGCCGAGCAGGTCGGCGTTCATGACGCGGGCATCCACAGTTTTGTCATCGGCTTCGGCCTTGATGCCAAAATGGGAAAATCCGTTGATGCTGCCTTTCGAGGGACGATTGAAGATCTCCCAGTCGCGGAAGCGGCCGGTGCCATCCAGCCCAATGGAGCCGGAACCGATGCCTCCCAGGGGAAACGAGATTTCCCGGCGTTTTTCGCCCATGTACCTTCTTTTCATTTGAACCTTCCTTTCATGTCAATTGGGGGTTGAATAGCGTCATATGGGCATAAATTTGCAAAACAGATATTGCAGGCTATTTAACATCATGCCAGATGATGTTATCATTGTAGCTGGAAGCATTGTTTTGTCAAGGAGGAGATCCCATGGAACACAAGCAACAGTTTTCGACCTACATGCTGGCATTCATCGGCATGATGGCGTCTGTGGTTTTTATCAGCAATTTTTTCAGCATCCCGGCTTTTTCTTCCCGCCTGCACATCGCCAACGCCGTCTGTCTGTTGTCGGGCATGCTGTTCGGCGGCGTATACGGCGGCTTTGCGGCAGCCATCGGCTCGGCGCTGTATGACATCGTGGGCGGCTGGGGCATGGCGGAAGCTGTGATCACCTTTATCAACAAGGGCTTGATGGCGCTGGTTTGCGGCATCATCGTCAACGACAAGCGCAACACCTGCAAACAGCGCACCATTCTGCTGGTGGGCAGCATAGCCGGCGCGATGCTGTATATCACGCTCTACCTGTTCAAAAGCTACCTCCAGCTGACCTATTTTGCCGCTGCGCCCCTCGCATCCGAAGCCATCGCGGGAAACATGCTGGGCAAGCTGCAAGCGTCCGCCATCAACGGCGTTTTCGCCGTCATCGTGGCGCCGCTGCTCTATGCCGGGGTGCACCCGGCAATGAAAGAAGCCGGGTTATATAAGCAGCTGCCACTGAAATAGCATGGTTGCGTCAGCCCCGGTTCTAAGAGCCGAGGCTGTTGCTATGTACATGAAGCCTCATCCAGAAATGCCAGCAGGTTATCCAACTGCTCCTCCGTCCATGCGAGCACGCCCTCCCGGGCGCACAGCGCAGCAAAGACACCATGCCGTTTTGTTAAGGTATCAGTGAACGTTCCGTCATAGATCGCCCCGATGCCACAGGATGGGCTGCGTGCTTTCAGCACCGCGGCGCTGCAGCCGGCAAGCCGGCACACTTTGAGCGCCTGTGCCGCGCCAAGCCGGAACTGCGCCGTTACATCGGCACCGCAGGCTGTCATCACGCGGCTATCCGGCTGCACTTCAGCCGGCATGCGGGGCGTGGGCAGGCCGCCCAGCTGCTCCGGGCACACAGGGACCAGCGTGTGGCACGCTACCAGCTGCATGACGCCCGGATGCGCCGCCTCTTTCCCGTCATACCGCGTACACAGGCCCAGCAGGCAGGCGCTGACGAGAATGGTCACGCGATTGCCAGCGCGATGTCCATCATCTGCGTAAACGTCTCGCGCACTTCCTGACTGGTCAGCGATTCACCGGTGAAGGGGTTGTCGGATATGGTCAGCAGCGTCAGGGCCTTCTTGCCGGCTGCTGCCGCATTCAAATACAGCCCGTAGGCCTCCATTTCAACAGCCAGCACGCCTAACTTCTGCAGCGCCTTCAAGGGGCTTTCAGCCGACGCATCATAGAACGCATCGGTCGAGTAAACAGGACCTGCCACTGCGTGCACACCGATGCTTTCGGCGTGGTCCATCGCCGCGCGCAGCAAGCCATAATCCGCGCAGGGAGCCAGCATGCCGTCAAAACCAAACTGCCTGCCGTAGGATGAGTTGGAATACGCGCTGATGCCCACCACAATGTCCCGCACCTTAAGGCCCGGGTTGATCACCCCGGCGGAGCCCACGCGGATGATCTGCTCCACGCCGTAGAAGTTGAACAGTTCATATGAATAGATGCCTATGGTCGGGATGCCCATGCCGCTGCCCATCACCGACACGCGCTTGCCCCGGTAATGGCCGGTATAACCTTGAATGCCGCGGACATTGTTGACCAACTGCGCCTCGTCCAGATAGGTATCCGCAATAAATTTCGCGCGCAGCGGATCGCCCGGCATCAGCACGGTGCGGGCAAAATCGTCCTCCCGGGCGCTGTTGTGCAGTGTGGGAATGCTGTTCATTTTATCAACCTCCTGGGTGATGCTCATCAGTCGTGTGGAAGCGTGATGGAATCCGTTCGTATAGCCATCACCATCCTGTGCCGTCATCAGTATACCGCAAATCCGGAAGCGAAACAAAGCCGTCAACCACGTCATATTGGAAGCACAACGTGCCATCCCCCAGCTGCAGCTCGCTGTCTGCCTGCATGCGCGCGATGACGCGCGAACGGTCCTCACCGGCTGCAACGACAGGCCTGAAGTCGTTGTCCGGCGCTGCGCCGCTGGTCAGCACAGGTATCAGCCGGAAAGAGGCGCCCGTCACCGCGCCGCCCCCGATATCCAACACCACCTGCACCATACACCCGTCAAATTCTTTCAACTTGAGATTGCCGCCAAACACAAAGTTGCCCAGGGAATAGAAGATCACACCGCCATTGTAATGCTCCACGCCCTGCACAACGTGAGGATGGTGCCCAATCACGATATCAGCACCCAGGTCCACTGCCAGGCGGGCGATCTCCTCCTGCAGGGCGTTGCGATGCGGGGCATACTCCTTGCCGAAGTGGCAGCTATATATGATCAGATCACAGCCTTGTGCCTTTAATGCGGCAATGTCCTGCTCCATCTGCGCTTTTTCACGCCGCCAGGTTGTTTCCCGGATGCCGCCGAAGCCGATTTTAACGCCATTTTTTTCATAATACGCCAAAAGACCGTAGCCTGCATACTGGACGCCGACACCGTCCAGCGCCTGCAGGGTGGATGTGCGGCCCGGTTTGCCATAGTCAGCGTGGTGGTTGTTGGCGATGTTGACCATCTCGATGCCGGACAGGGGCAGAATGTCGGCAAAATGGGTTGGTCCCCTAAAATTATGCAGCCTTTCCTGCCGGTTGCGCCCATCGTCCTTCAGCACCCCCTCTAAGTTGATCAGCGTCAGGTCGTCGGCAACAAAATATTCCTGCACCAGCGAAAACGGCCAGGCATATCCTTCACGTGCAATGAACGAATCGAAGGAGTTCTCCCGCCTGCGCGAATGCTCTTCGCTGCCCAGCACGCAGTCGCCCGTGAATGTCAGCGTGATCTGGCCGGGCTGCATGGGCGGAGGGCTGCCCTGCGGCGCTGCTGTCGCACCGACCTTCGGCTGTACCGGCGCAGCTGCCGAGGAAAATGACGGCTCGCGCGCGGGCAGGTTTGGATCACCCGGAAACATCTCCTGCCATTGGACGGCACGCTGGTCCGGATCGTCGAGGATCAGCACCTTGGTTAAAGGCGGCAAATGCGTCCACAGCCAGTAGGCGCTGAGCGGCTCGCCTTCTATTGAAGCCCGGCCCACCCGCACACAGCCATGCGACGCCTTGCTGCCCAGCAGCGGCTCGTGGTCGGCAAAACCGGCGTGGCGGTTAGAGCCCAACTGGTGCATCAGGTTGCCGCCGTCAAAGCGAATCGGATACTCGTAGAGATAGCCTTCGCTCGTAAAAGCCGCAACCCGCTTCTCAGTCAAAAAGGCGCCGGCTGCCGTTTCCCGGAACAGCTTTTTAGGCGCCTGCAAGCCGGTGCTGACCGGCAGCACGCCCAGCTTTTTGCCGCCGGCGTATACTGTCATGGTTTGTGAAACCTTGTCGATCAACAGCCCATAGCGCGGGTTGGGACGCACCATCTTCAGCCGGGATGCCGGAATATACCCCGACACATACGCTCCGTCCTCCGTGCGCCAGGCACTGACATGGGCCATGCCGTCATCGCCTATCGCATGAACGCGCACACCGGAAGTTTGGCCATGGATCTGCCCCACCACGCCGCCGGATACATCCCGGATGGACTGGTGCGCCAGCGCGCCGATATCCACGACCGCAATAGGTGCCGTGATGGCAGCCCAAACGCTGGCGTCATCCATGGCCAGTGGCAGGTAGTGCCCCGGCGACGTGACTTCCAGCGGCAAAACCTCCGGGGCAGCCGCCGTCACCTCAAACAGAACCTTCAAAGGCTCCCGCATCTTGCCGGCTGTAAATGCCAGGGTATACCTGCCCTCGTCAATCGTTTTTCCCCTCAGCCTGCCATCAAATCGGAACACGCGCGGCTTGGCATCCTTGACTTCGATTTGCCAGGTTTTTATCATCGCGCCGCTGCCGTCCTCCAGCGTGACGGACATCCTGCCCGCCCGGGTCAGCTGGTAGGCAACATGGAAATCGTCCCCGCCAACCAAGTGCAGCGTATCGGCAGAAGCCACCGCATACTGCACCGCCAGCGCAGGCTGCGCCACAGCCGCGGTGCAAGTAGCGATGTATTCCATGCCGTTCGCCTGAAGAACAGCTGACAACACACAGCTACCCGGCTGCAGCGGCTCCCCCAGGTTATCCAGTACATCCCAAAAAAAGGGGTTTTCACCTTGAACCACATCGGCGTCCTCAACAAGGGGCTGCCGAACACCGGCGCATTCAAAGAAAAGGTCCAGCTTTCCCCCCTGCGGTACCAATACCGAAATGGCAACCTCCTCATACGGCCTCAGCCGTTCGGGACAGGACACCGACAAGCCGTCCACACCGGCATGGCCTGCCGGAACCATCCAAACCAGGGCCAAAATTACACTCCATATCATGCTGCGCATTGCTTCGTCCTTTCTATGCAGGCAGTATAGCAGGCGCGCTCATGGGCAACAAGCGCGAGCCTCCATATCAATAGACGCAAAAGCATGAGGTTTTGTTTCAAAACAGAAATGTAAAAAACCGCCCCAAGGGGCGGCATCATGCAAAAGGGAGCAGCGAAAGCCAGCATCAGATTGCCTGAATATCCGCCTCGCTGATGTAAGCGATGAACTCGTCCTTGTAGCGGATGGCGAGCCAGCCGTTTTCCGATACGTACGACAGCACCTCCACCGTGGTGCCCGCCTTCAGCTCTTCCACCTTGTCCCAGTCCGTGCCGGGGCCGGTGCGGAGCATCGATTTGTTGACCACTGTAGCCGAAAAGCCGGGCTGCTGAAAGTAAGCTGCCAGCTCCGTATCAGTCCACGCCTTGACGCTGACGTGCACATACGCCGCAGCATTGCGCAGGCTGACAATGTAGTATTCTCCCCAGGTGCCGATGACCGGGAGCACGGTGTACTTAGGCAGATCCCCTACATGCTTGGAATTGCTGCTTGGCGCTGCCAGCGCCGCCACGCCGCTCTGGCGCAGGGTGAGCACAACGGGATTTTTAGCCAGATAGATTTCGCGCAGCCACCCGGTATAGGTGTTGCCCTTATCATCGGTATAGGTTGCCTGCACCCAGCCGTTGGCTTCGCTGAGCATGGTTACCTCGCTGCCGCCGGCGATGCGCGTAACGGTTTTGCCCTGAAAGGAGGGCTGGTCACGCATGGTGATGCGCATCGCCAGCACAATCGCCCGGTTAAAAACAGGCCCTGCCCCTTGGTTTTCGCCGCTGATATACCCTGACGCCGATGCCGCAACGGGCACCACCAGCATCATCACCAGCAACAATGATACGACAACCACATATTTCTTCATTTTAATCTGATCCTCCTGTCAACGAAATTTGGAACCATTTATATTGTACGTTTTGTAGGAAAATGTGTCAACTTGTCTAAACCTACTTGCAACTTTCAGAAAATGCATTATAATCTAAGCACTGAAGCCGGCCATATCAAACAGGTCAGAGCCGGCCTGTGATAAAACGCCGCGGCAGGCTGTCGCAACAACAACAGGGAGGAACCAGTATGGACATAACCAACCTCATCAGCGAACTGTTTTCAGGTGTTAAATTCCTGTTTACAGGTCCCGGACTCAAAACGCTTGTGATGTTCGTCATCTCCGGCGTGCTAATCTATCTGGCCATTAAAAAGGACTATGAGCCCGCGCTGTTGCTACCCATCGGCTTTGGCGCCATCCTGGCCAACCTGCCGCCTGTGCTGGAAACCATGATGCCCTCAGTGCTCGGTACAGCCGAGGAGCCCGGGTTCCTGTCGGTGCTGTTCAACGCCGGCATCGCCAACGAGCTGTTTCCAGTGCTGATTTTTATCGCGGTGGGCGCCATGATCGACTTCTCCCCGCTTTTGAAGGATCCTTCGATGATCTTCTTTGGCGCAGCGGCACAATTTGGCATCTTTGCCACCTTTCTGGTGTCGATCGTGCTGCTGCCCTTTGTGCTGCCGCCGGAGCAAGCCACCAACCAGAGTCTGATCCTCCGCCTGGCATCTGCCATCGGCATCATCGGCGCAGCGGACGGCCCCACCACGCTGTATGTTGCCAACCACTTCAACCTGCGCGAGTTCATGGCGCCGATTTCGGTGGCGGCGTACAGCTACATGTCGTTGGTACCGGTGATCCAGCCACCTGTCATCAAGGCGCTGACCACAAGGGAAGAGCGGATGATCCGCATGGACTACCACGAGGAGCGTTCCTCCAAAACGGCGCTGATCCTCTTCCCCATCATCGTAACCGTGGTAGCCGGCATCATCGTGCCCATGAGCGCGCCGCTGGTGGGCTCCCTGATGTTCGGCAACCTCATCCGCGAGTGCGGCGTGCTGGAACGCCTGTCCAAAACGGCGCAGAACGAATTAGCCAACTTGGTCACCATCCTGCTGGGCCTGGCCATCGGCTCCACGATGGTGGCGGAAAACTTCCTGCGGTGGGACACCGCGCTGATCCTGCTGCTGGGACTGTTCGCCTTTGTATTTGACACCGCCGGCGGCGTGTTGTTCGCTAAGTTCATCAACCTGTTCCGCAAGAACAAGATTAACCCCATGGTTGGTGCGGCTGGTATATCAGCCTTTCCCATGAGCGCTCGCGTCATCCAGAAGATGGCCAAGGACGAAGACCCCTACAACTTTATTCTGATGCAGGCCATCAGCGCCAATGTTGCCGGGCAGCTGGGCTCTATCGTTGCCGGCGGCATGATCATCACATTGGTCACCATGGTATTGACTTCACTGTAAGGAGGCCGGAATATGTTTTCAAAAGGATTGCTCGTAACCGCCATCGGCTTAGCCGGCGTGTTTCTAGTGCTGGGGCTGTTCTTCGTCACCATCAAACTGCTGCAAAAAATCGGAAACGACAACGAGAACTGAACACTGCACTGCTATTTAATGATCAAGGGGCTGCTGTTGCAGCCTCTTTTATACCAACGAAAAACACAAATGCATCCAAAGGGCTGAGGGATTTTGGCCTGCAGCGAGGAGCAGACAAGGGAAGCGTAGCAGCGCTACACTGACCGAGCAGCCGACGATGCTGCAAGACATGCGTTAATGTTTGGAGTTAGTATTACATCACAGCGGCACGCCCAGGGCGACCGCAGCCTGCAACAGCAGATACACCACTGCAGCCGACAGCACCACCGACAACAGGGTGGACAGCAGCCCTTGCTGCATCATGTCATTGGCGATAAAGCCGGGCACAATGTGCCCGATCATCCGGGCATCCATCTGACATGCTGCCGCCTTCACCAATATGCTGTTCAGCAGCGTACCCAGCAAAAAGCCCATCAGCATCGCCGCCACATAGCGACGCCTGCCGAACAGGATGACACGGCGGCTCAGGAGCCTCAGCAAAATGGCGGTCAGTACCGCCGCCCCCAGTGTCACGACAATGCGCAGCGGCTGGTCGGCATACAGAGCCAGGTAGCCGGCCGATATCATACCGCCGGTGTACAGCCCTGTCAGCCATGTTACGCAAAAACCCGTGAGCATGCTCAGCGCCACCGCTGCTTCAACCATCCTGTCCACGCCTTTCCATGAGCTTCTCAATCAATGCATATGCCTCACCTTTGATGTTGCCAAAGCACAGCACTGTTTGCTCCTCATCCCGCCTGGAATGAAGCCATTTATACGCATCCTCCACCACCAGGGCTGCCAGGCCGGTTTTGACGGACAGACGCCGCGCCGCGTGTTGCTTGTCCTCCCCGATAATGCCAAGAGAGACGATGCTACCCGCCGCTTCACGCAACACCGGCACAAAGGCGTCCAGGCGATATCCCCGATCCGCACGGTGGTTGAACAGCAGGTGCACCGCGTCGCCACGCGCCAAAGCATCCCACAGCGCTGCGCGAAAAGAGTCGGGGTCGTTGGCGGCAAAGGCGTTGACAACATGGCAAGCGCCAACCTGGAAAGGACCTTCCATGCCCATGTCGGGCGCGGCAGCCAGCATCCCGCGCACAGCAGTATCCTCCGGAATGCCTAACACCTGCGCCAGCGCCAGCACCAGGCGGAGGTTGTCATCATGCACCGGGTAGCCAAATCCCGCTTTAAACGACAAATCGGCATTCTCATCCGGCTTCACCATGTGGCTGACATGGGGTACAAAACGTTGGTCGCCTGTGATGGTCACGGCACCTGCCGGTACCGAAAGCGCCAGCACCCGCGCCGTCTCCCGGGCGGTGCTGCCGATTTCATCCACATGGTCGACAAAAGCATTGGTCAGCACCACATGGGTGGGGCATACCAGTTTGTCCGCCATGAGCTGTTGGTTTTCGGGCAGCAACGCCATGCACTCTATAACAACTGCATCAGCGTTGCCACGGGCAGCCAGCCGTATAAAGGGCAGCTGCTCTATGATGTTGGCGGGACGCCTGCCGCGATAATCGCGAGTGGACCCGTCGGGCAGTATATAGCGCGCGTCGGAACCGGTGGTCTTTGCCCAGGTAACCAGGCCCTGCTCACGCAGCACGCCGGCAATCAGCCGAGTAACGCTTGTCTTACCGCGCGTACCGTTCACCAGAATGCGCAGCTTGATGGCGTTCAGCCTGCGGCAGTGCAGCACATGCTCAACCAAACCAAGCACAAGCAGCAACGCAGCCACCGCCAGCACAATCAGCATAAGCTTTTGCTGTGAGGCAGAACCACTGCTGCCGCAAGAGCGCTGTACATGCGGCTTTCCACCATCGCTTTCTATCAGGAATTGCTGTCGCAGTCACACGATGGTTTCGGCACGGTGTCACCCTCATCGGATTGCACCATGCTTTCCTCCACGGCTCCGCCTTCGCTATCCATATAAGCCAGCAATTCATCGAACACCTTGCGCTCTGCCGGGGGCAGGCTGTGCACATCCTCCGCCAGGCTGCGAATTTTCGCAGACCGCGTTTTAACGATGTTGGCGATGTCCGACCCCGTCCATGTCTTCTTCACCTTGTCGATGGCCTCAACCCCGAACGAGAGAACCTGTTCAAACGTCTGCTCGCCTTTCTCTGCCAGGGTCTGAATGTTCTCCTTGCTTGTAAAGGAAGCAATGGCGTCCCTGGATTTTTCCACCGTGTCCGCCACCACGCCGATGCCAGCCAATATGGCGCGCCTCAGCTTGTCTTCAAAACCGGGAGTCTGCTCCTCGTGCCCATTTTGTCCGTTTCTGTCCTGATCCATTCTCGTCACCACCTTTCCTCTTGATTATACCACATGTTCCTCCAGCGCCTCCAAATTTATTCCGAAAGCAATTGCTGTGAATTGCACCTGCATGGTTATAGAGCAAATCACGCAATCATGGCGCATAAAAACAGCACAGGATTTTATCTCTGACAAAGGGCGTGAACGCAGGCGTAGCAGCGCTACGCTAATTAAACAACGACACAACAAGAGATAAAAGACAAGTCAGCGATTGCGCCATGATAAGTGAATTTGATTTAGTCGGTAATGGTGACGCCAACGCGCCAATAGCCCTTGACGTTGCTGTCTGTTAGTATGATGTTCAACTGTGGGCTGGTGGCGCCGGTTACGTCGATCCAGTTCCGGTTGTCTTCAGAGAATTGCCACTGGTATTGCGGATTATCACCACAGTTGACAGCCTCTGCGGTAAAGCAGACAGGGTCACCAAGGTTCAATTCCCGACCAGCATGGACATCAATATACACGCGCACCATGGGAATGTCATCGGAGTAGCTGTGGGTGATGGTAACGGGATTGTCTGCATCGGGCTGGATCACCGAGGCAGTCAAAAGCCCCTGCTCGTCTTCAGCCACGCGCACATGGATCTTATAGGTAGCCTGATCATATGTATAGCCATGTTGCGGAACATCTACAACCGCCCGAACGCGATATACATGGTCTCCAATTTGCTGTTTGGTGAATACAATTTCAGGAAAGAAGAACCTGTCGCGAATGTTGCGCACCTGAATGGCTGGCAGCCCCTTGCCGATAAGCTGCGCCGCAAACTGGCCGTCCTCCACGGCGACCCCTTCGACAGCCAGCGCTGCATACAGGGAGATGGAAACGGATTCGGGCTCTATATCCACGGGTTCATTAGTCTCCGGGATGGCATCGGAAACTGCCTGTGCAGGAAGGGTATAATGCGCCATGATATAGGTAATGCCGGTGATGGGGCGCTCGAAATCATAGGGGAGCATGGGATCGCCCTTCAGCTGCTGATCCACCTGAAACCAGTGAGCAAATTCCATTCCATCAGGGGCATCAGGCGTGGTGTCCGGCTCTGAAACAGGCTGGCCCCTCACAACGGTACTGCGCCACCACTCCTGCCCATGGGCATCGTAAAAGCGTACCAGATAAGCGTTTACCTCGGTTTCGGAGATAAGTACATCGGCGTTTTTCTGCCCATGGAGCGTTTCTTCAGCTACAGGGAGCTCAGCAGGCGTTTCCGTTGCAGGGACTGAAGGGGGTGCCTCTGCCTCAACCACTTTCTCCACATCCTCGAGTAATTCAATCGTATCAAGAGCAAAGGCTGTGTCGACAGCCAATGGCTGTACTTCCTCAACCACTTCATCTTTTGCGATTCCGGTCGCATCGGTGACAGGGGAGGCTTCCGCCATGCCATCTATTTCTTCAACAGCTTCCGGTGTTTCAGAAACATCGGCAGCGGGTGTACCCTCTGCTTCGACAGCTTCGGATTTTTCTATTCCGTCGGTGGCAGAGGTTTCCTCTGTTTCCTCGACTCCAGCAGCTTCCGGCGCTTCGGCATCGGCAGCGACAGGCTCTTCCTCCACTTCAGCCGCTTCCGCTTCGGATTCCTCAATTGCATCGACTACGGATGGATCTTCTGCTTCAGCAGTTTCCATTTCCTCGGCTGCATCATTAGCGTGGAGGGCTTCAATATCACCTGCTTCTCCAACAGGTTCCGGTGTTTCAGAAGCCTCGGCAGCGGGCGCTCCCTCTGTTTCGACGGTCTCCGGTTTTTCGATTTCATCGGTGGCAGAGGTTTCCTCTGTTTCCTCGACTCCAGCAGCTTCCGGCGCTTCGGCATCGGCAGCGACAGGCTCTTCCTCCACTTCAGCCGCTTCCGGTTCCTCGGCTGCATCATTAGCGGGGAGGGCTTCAACATCACCTGCTTCTCCAACAGGTTCCGGTGTTTCAGAAGCCTCGGCAGCGGGCGCTTCCTCTGTTTCGACGGTCTCCGGTTTTTCGATTTCATCGGTGGCAGAGGTTTCCTCTGCTTTCTCAACTTCAGCAGCTTCCGGCGCCTCGGTCTCATCAGCGACTAGCACTTCCCCTGCTTCATCTGCTTCCTCAACTGCATCGACTGCAAGGGATGTACCGGCTTCAGCAGCATCCGGTTCTTCGGTTGCGTCAGCTGCGGGCACTTCATCAGTCTCGACGGCTCCCGATCCTTCGGTCTCATCGATAACGGAGGTTTCCTCTATCTTCTCAACTTCAGCAATTTCCGGCGCCTCGGTCTCATCAGCGACAAGTACTTTCTCCGCTTCATCCGCTTCCGGTTCTTCTACTGTGTCAGCAACAGGCGCTTCCTCTTTTTCAACTGCTTCTAATTCTTCGGCTACGTCGGCTGCGGACACTTCATCAGCCTCGACAGCTGCCGATTCTCCAGTTTCACCAGCAACGGGCACTGCCTCTTCTTCAACTTCTTCCAGTTCTTCCGCTTCATCGGCAACGGTTACTTTCTCTTCTTCAACTACTTCCGGTTCTTCGGTCATGTCAGCAGCGGGCACTTCATCAGTTTCGACGGTTTCCGGCTCTTCGTCTGCATCGGCAACAGACACCCCCGCTTCCTTAACTGCTTCCGGCTCACCGGTTGCTTCCAGCACCTGTACATAGCAGGCTTTTAGATAGATCGGCCCCGTCACCGGGGAGTTGAATAAATACTCCTCCGCCACATCGCCTATGAGGGCATCGTTTACTTGATACCAGTGGGAAAACCGCATACCTTCCACGTTCGGCGGCATAACAGGCGTCAGCACATTTCCGGCTGTTACTTGCATGCTGTCGATCAGCCGGTTGCTTTCGCTATAAAAATAACAGGTGTACGTGTCCGCCGGCTGCGCTTCTGCGCGCATGACAGTGCCAGCTGTTGTTAGCACCAGAAAGCTGACAAACACCAACATTGTAAACAGGGCTGTCTTTCTTGTAGTACTCATAGATAACCTCCGATCCATTGAATGCAAAGAATTATTTGCCTACAAAGCACACAGGCGTTTCTTGAGCAAGAAGCAATATATGTTTCCAAACAAATACAGAATATATCTATCTGCGCGCCTCTTCCTGGAACCAGCCACTGACGCTGACGGTTTTGCATCACCCAAATCATATCTTCAACCCTTTCTCTTGATCCCAAAAAATCGTCTTGATTATTTATCCTTCTTTTTCTTGACGTTATTCTCATCCGATACGGTGAAGGTGAAGCTGGTGCCTTTTTCCTGCTGGCTGGATACTTTCAGCGTTGCGCCATGCTGCCGCGCAATCTCCGCCGCAATGGACAAGCCCAGGCCATGACCACCTTGCTCGTTGTTGCGTGCATAGTCCAGGCGATAGAAACGGTCGAATAAGCGCTCCTGATCTTCCTGGGGGATATAAGCCTGGCTATTGTGCACCTTCAGCTGCAGCTTGTCCCTGTTCTTCTTCAGCGACACCTGAATGCCGCCGCCCTCGGGTGTATATTTCACGGCGTTGTCCAGCAGGATGAACAGCAGATGGCGCAGCAAATCTGCGTTGCCCATCATGGTCTGGTTGGGCAGTATGTCCACGCTGAGTGTCAGATGCCTCTCATAAGCCGGCGCTTCAAAAGCCA
Organism: Christensenellales bacterium; assembly: GCA_050952845.1. Lineage (GTDB taxonomy): Bacteria > Bacillota > Clostridia > Christensenellales > Aristaeellaceae > JAGVSV01. The sequence continues at coordinate 1,146,942 of JBMNLP010000001.1, read as the reverse complement.
GCGCTGTTTCGCTGATCAGGTTCGACAGGTTGACTGCCTCATCAGAAACCGAGATGTTCCGCACCTCATCCGAGCGAGCCAGAAACAGCAAATCTTCAAGGAGTTTTTTCATCGTCAAACCCTCTGCCCGCGCTGCCGACAGCCACCGATTGGTCCCCTGCTCATCCTCCAGAATATCGAGGTTGGCTAAGATCACCGTTAGAGGCGTTTTCAATTCGTGAGATGCATCAGAGACAAAGCGCTGCTGCTGCGCCCATGCAGCTTCCACCGGTTTAAGCGCGCGTCTGGCCAGCAGGTATGACATCAGAAAAAACATGCCGATCGCGCCTACATATATCAGCAACCAGCTCTGCAAGGTGTTCTTCATCCGAGCATATTCTTTTTGCAGGTTAACAAAGACAATTCGCCCATTCTGCCGGCTATAAGCGATGCCCTGATCTCTCCAAAATCCGGTGGGCGAGGTCGCTTCCTGTGCTCGCTGACACAGCATCAACAACGTATCCTCTTCCATGTGCATCCAGGGTGTCACCAACTTCCAATTTCCACTTTCAGTTTTTTCAGTCATAAAGGAAGAATATGATGAGCGCGACGGCAGATGACCGGGAACCGGATATGGTGGCGGAAAAGTGCTCTGGTGATGCCTGCCCCTCTCCATCATCAGCTCCCGCTGAAGGATTTCTCGATAGCCCTGAACAAAGTGTACGTGTACACAAGCAAGGCCTGCCAACATTAAAGCAGTCATGATCAGCAAAATATAAAACATGCTGATGAACACCAACTTACGGCGCAAAGTTTTTAGCATGCCTGATACTCCAATAAATACCCCAAACTTCTCCGATTAATAATCTGCACGTCGCTGCCCAGATAGATCAATTTTTTTCGCAGGAAGGAAATGTAGGCTTCCACGTTGTTATCTTGCGCGTCGCTATCGGCGCCCCATACTTTGACGATGAGGTCATCCTTTCTGATGATGTGTCCGGGAGGCAAAGCCATCATGATACGTAGCACTTCCTGTTCCTTCCGGCTGAGCCGCACCTGCTTATTCTCCCTGGTCAGGACGCTGTTGCTCAAGGACAGCGTCACATCGCCATAGGTAACTTCGTTCGTCTGCACAGATCCCTGGCGACGCAGCAGAGCACGCACCCGCGCCAGCAGCTCCTCGGTTGTAAAGGGCTTGGTGAGATAATCATCGGCGCCGCTGTCCAGCCCGCGCACTTTTGCGCTGACCTCGTCCTGGGCTGTCAGCATGAGAATGGGCACGTCGTATCCCTCCTGCCGCAGGATTGAAACAACCTGAAACCCGTCAAAGCTCGGGATCATCACATCCAAAATCAGCGCATCATACTGCCCGGTACGGGCATAGTCCAGGCCGGTACTTCCATCATAAACTGCTTCAGCGGCATACTTTTCCCCTTCCAGCAGCCTGACCAGCGACGTTGCCAGGTTCTTCTCATCTTCGATAACCAAAATGCGCAAGTTGGTTTCCTCCCTTCTTCATATATATCATACCAACTGAAGCTTAAATGAAACTGAAAATTCACTTAATTTTTCAGAATATGTTTTTGTTTATACAATACTAATAATTCGTTCAGGCATTTACATTCACAAGAAATACGACAGAAGCCTGCATCGGCCGCTGGATGATACTGTATTTAACTATGTATCATGCATCAAGCGTTTTGATGATACGGCATTTGTTCGCCGATGCATCTGTACTTTGGTATGTTTCTTTCATTCCGCACTGGAGCCCTTCTGTGATTAATTTGATAGCCGGAACGAAGCCATTTGCAATTGTTTCGATCAGGATACGATCGTTCTTCGCCAACCCCGAGCCTGCTATGCAGACCAAAGTATGTATAGCAGGCAATCCAATATCATACTTTCTATGCAGGAAATCCATCTGTTTTCAAAAAGTTCATCATCTGTATGCGCTATGAAGCAGAGAAAAGCCTTGCAAACCCCACCGCCAAGTCATATAATATGATATACCATTCATGTTATGGTAGTCATAGAAAAGACAGATGTGCAAGGAGTTTAAAATGAAAGAGCAAACACCCAAACGGCCAAATGTAACGTTAGCCAAGTATTTTGGCGTGGTGTTGATTATCATGTTGGTATTCAACACCATCCTGATGCCCATGATTATGAAGAGGCAGGTGCGGGAAACCAGTTATTCCCATTTCCTGGACTCGCTGGACAAAGGCATTGTAAAGCTGGTACAGCTGCAGCCTTCTGAAATCAACTACATTACAGAGGAAAACGAGTACCAACAAATCTATCGAACAGGCGTTATCGACGACCCTACCCTCGTGCCCGCCCTGCGGGAGAAAGGCGTGCAGTTTGGCGCTGTTATTCCAGAGCAGCCCAATCCCCTCCTGTCGTTTCTGCTGTCCTGGCTGCTGCCCATCGGGATGTTTGCACTGATCGGTTATTTCCTGCGGCGCAACATGATGAGGCAGATGGACAACATCCCCGGATTGACCCTGGGAGGAAACAAAAAAACTGCCAGGGTATACGTAGCTGATGAAAACAGCGTGAAGTTCAGCGACGTTGCCGGGCAAGAGGAAGCCAAGGAATCGCTGCTGGAAATCATCGACTACCTGGCAAACCCCGCCAAATACCAGGAGATCGGCGCCGAATGCCCCAAGGGCGTGTTGCTGGTAGGCCCTCCCGGCACCGGTAAAACGCTGATCGCCAGGGCTGTGGCGGGCGAAGCCGACGTGCCATTCTTCTCTATTTCCGGCTCCGAGTTTGTGGAGATGTTTGTCGGCCGGGGCGCTGCCAAGGTACGCGATCTGTTCGAGCAAGCCGGCAAGAATGCGCCATGCATCGTGTTTATCGACGAAATTGACACCATCGGCAAACGGCGCGACACGGGCCTGAGCACCAACGACGAGCGGGAACAGACGCTCAACCAGCTATTGACAGAAATGGATGGCTTCGACGCCAACAAGGGCGTCATCATCCTGGCCGCCACCAACCGCCCTGAAGTGCTGGACCCGGCGCTGCTGCGGCCCGGCCGTTTTGACCGCCAGGTGCCGATGGAGTTGCCCGACCTGCAGGGGCGCATCGACATCCTGAAAGTACATGCCAAAAAAATCAAGCTAGACGGAGAGATTGATTTCCGCCTGTTGGCTCGCTCTACCTCCGGTGCGTCCGGGGCGCAGTTAGCCAACATCATCAACGAAGGGGCACTGCGCGCCGTGCGCATGGGGCGCAAAAGCGTCACCCAGGAGGATTTGGAAGAATCCATTGAAACCGTCATCGCCGGGCAGCAGAAGAAAAATGCCATCATGAGCGATGAGGAGAAAAACATCGTCGCATACCATGAAATCGGACATGCCCTGGTAGCCGCTATGCAAACCCATACAGCACCAGTGCAAAAAATCACCATCATCCCCCGCACTTCCGGCGCCCTGGGCTACACCATGCAGGTGGAAGAGCAGGATAAATACCTCATTTCCCGTACGGAAGCTGAAAACACCCTGGCTACCATCGCCGGCGGCCGCGCTGCAGAAGAAATTGTATTCAACGACATCACCACCGGCGCTGCCAATGATATTGAAAAGATGACGCAGTTAGCCCGCAACATGGTAACCAAATACGGTATGAGCGATGAGTTCGGCATGATGGGCATGGCTTCCGGCGGTAACAGATATTTAGGCGGCGGCGAAACGCTGGACTGTTCCTCCGCCACGGCGCAGCGGGTGGACCAGGAAGTGCAGACCATCATCCATAAGGCTCAGAATAAGGCGCGCAGCATCCTGAAGGAAAACGAGGACGCCCTGCACCGCCTGGCCACCCACCTGAAGGACAAGGAGACCATCACGGGCGAAGAGTTTATGGATATCCTGGGAAAGCAGGCATAAAGAGTTCACAGGCTTGACGCTCTCCTGCCCTGCCTTTATTATATTCGTATCATCAACGCAAGGAGGTTGCTCCACATGAAGAAACAAAACATGATCATCCTGCTGATGTGCCTGGCCCTGACAGGCGCAGCCCTGGCCGCATCCGAGGCGCTGCCGGCTGAAAACTGGAAAGATACCTTTCCCGACCAATACAGCAGCTATTTGAAAAACGCCGACAACAAAGAAACCTATAGCTATGTAGAAGCCCATCCTCAAATTGCCGTGCTATATGAGGGGTTCGGTTTTGCTCACTCCTATTTTGCCGCCCGGGGGCACGAGTATACCCTGGAAGATGTGAAGAACATCGGCCGGCCGCATCCCCTTGCCAACTGCTTAACCTGTAAATCCGGAGATTATACCGCCATGGTCAACAAGATGGGCGACGCCGCCTACAAGGTGCCCTTTGATGAGGCTTTTAATCAGTTAGCAGGCGGCATCAGCTGCTATAACTGCCATGGCAACGAGCCACCCACCCTGCAAGTAACCCATGGCTACCTAACCGATGCCATCACAGCAGAAGACAGTATTGTGCCCGATATCCTCGCCTGTGCCCAATGCCATGTGGAATACTATTTCCCTGAGGACAGCAAGGCCACCGTGCTGCCCTATACCGGCCATGAAAACACCACGCCGGAAGCCATCTACGCCTATTTTCAGCAACTGGACTTCGCGGATTTTGTCAACCCCCGCACCGGTACCCGGATAATTAAGGTGCAGCATCCGGAGTTTGAAACCTACACCGGCCCCGGCAGCGTCCACGCCGGCATGTACAGCTGCGCCGACTGCCACATGGGCAAAGTTAAAAACGAAGCCGGAGATACTTACAGCTCCCATACCCTGAAGAGCCCTTTGAACAGCCCGGAAATTATTGAAAGCTGCGCCGGCTGCCACGCGGACTTGAGCGATATGGTCAAAGGCATTCAGGATGAAGTTGAAGAACGCACCTACCAGATCGCCGATAAATTGGTGGCGCTCACCAACGCCCTGGCAGACAAGGTTGCCGCCGGCGCCGGAGATGAGGAGTTGGACCCCATCCGCGCCCTGAACCGGGAAGCCCAGTTCTATTGGGACTTTGTGTTTGTCGAAAACAGTGAAGGCGCCCATAACTCCAAGCTGTCCCGGGAATGCCTGGATAAAGCAGAGGAGCTGACCGACCAGGCGCTGGCCATGATAGGCATCTGACACGGATATTGCCCGGCCTGCCGACATCACTGCCCGGCAGGCCTTTTTCATCGGAACATTCCGCTTCAAGTATGGCGCATAAAAATCGTAAGGAGAAACGCTTGAAGAAGTTGCTGTCCTGGTTAGCGTCCATGCGCCTGGCCCTGGCGCTGATGGGCATCATTCTGCTGGCCTGCGTGATTGGCGGCATTGTTCCGCAAAACGCCCAATCAGTGCAATATGCCGAGCTCTATGGTGAAGGTTTAGCCCAGGCAATACAATTTCTGCATCTGCACAAGGTATTCACCGCCTGGTGGTTTGTGGCCCTGATGGGCTTGCTGCTGGTGAACCTGTTGCTATGCAGCATTCTGCGGTTTCCTCAGGTGTATCGGCAATACCAGGAGGGATATTGCCTGCAGCGGCGTTTGTCAGCAAAGCAATTATCATTTTCCTATCCCTGCACCCACGAAATCGGCCAGCAATTCCTGAAGAAAATGGGATTTGGGAAGCTCAAAGCTGTTCAGGACATAGAAGGACAACAATATCTTTATGGCGTCCGGCGCCGATTTGGGGTATGGGGCTCATGGCTTAGCCATTTAGGCATGCTGGTGGTTGTGATAGGCTTTGCCCTGGGGCAGATGCTTCACTTTGAAACCAGCGTATACGGTGTCCCCGGCCAAAGGTTATCCGTTCCGGGAACAGACCTGGACGTCCGCATTGACGCCTTTGATATCCACCTGCGGGAGGACCATACGGTGGAGCAGTATGAAACCAGTCTCACCGTTTACAATCAGGATGGCAGGCAAGTTTCAGGTGTCTCCCGGGTTAATGCACCGTTGCATGCCTTTGGCAAAAGCTTCCTGCAAAACGCCACGGGATGGACATGTACCCTAACCACCTGGCAGGGAGAAGAACTGCTGGATGAGCGCATTCTCTTTGCCGGCGAAAGCCTGGAGCTTAAAGAATTGAACCCGGATGCCCGGGATTTAGTCCTGGTGTTCCATGCCCTGTATCCGGATTATATTCGAGGCGCTAAAGGCCCTGCCACCCGCTCGCCTTACCTGAACAACCCCGCCGCCTTGTTCTCCCTGTATTATCAAGGCAAATTGGTGGATATGAACGTGGCGGGCATGGGCTATGACATCAAAGCCGCAGATACCTGCTTTGTGCTGTCCGCCCCTCAGCCCTATACCCTTTTGCAGATAGTGGCAGACCCCACCCTGCCGCTGGTCGCCTCAGGCGGCGTGCTGATGCTGGCAGGCCTTTTCCTGGCCTTCTACTGGCGGCCGGAGGAAGGCTGGATGCTGCTTTCAGAGGAAACCTGCACCGTGCACGGATACTCCCGCAAAGGAAGTACACTGTTTGCTAACAAGGCTGCCATCATCTTCAAGGAGGTGATATGACATGAACCATATGCGGGCGGAAACCATTCTGTTTGCGATCGCCGTGCTATTGTATCTTTTTGCATCCATACTGTATATCCTCTTTTTTACATTGAAAAAAGAAAAGCCCGGACAGTTAGCCGGGTGGGCACTGATGACAGCTTTCCTTGTGCATACCGCCGCCCTGGCGGTGCGTTCCGTTGGGGCGGGACGGTTACCCTTATCCAACCAGTACGAGTTTGCCACCAGCTTTGCCTGGGGCATTGCCCTGGCCTTTCTGATTTTTGCACGAAAGCCCCAATATCGTGCCCTGGGCGCCTTTGTCGCCCCGGTGATCTTTCTGATCATCGGCTATGCCGCCATGCAATCCCGGCAGGTAAACGAGCTGATGCCTGCCCTGCAAAGCAACTGGCTGGTTATCCACGTATCCACTGCCATCATCTCCTACGGCAGCTTTGGCGTGGCCTTTGGCGGTTCTCTCCTATACCTGATGCATCACCGGTTAAGCCACAGCGAGTTTACTGCACAATACTTTCCGGAAAAGGAGCGGCTTGACCTGCTTAACTACCGCATCATCTGCCTGGGATTTCTGTTCCTGACGCTGGTTATCATTACAGGCGCCATCTGGGCACAAAAAGCCTGGGGCCGGTACTGGACCTGGGACCCCAAGGAAACCTGGTCCCTGGTAACATGGATCATCTACGCCATCTACCTGCACCTGCGCATCAGCCGCGGCTGGCGGGGTAAAAAGGCCGCCTGGTTTGCTGTGCTGGGGTTTATCTGCGTTGTTTTTACCTACATTGGAGTAAACACCTGGATTCCCAGCATCCACAGCTATGCCTGACATGTAACATTGATGTAAAACATTACTGCATCCAAAAGGTCGAGGGATTTTGGCTTCAAGCGAGAAGCAGACAAGGGAAGCGTAGCGTTGCTATGCTAACAAAGTAGCCAACAATGCTACAAGACAAAAGACCCGACATAACAATGCAATAATGATTAGGGAAAATTTACTTATCATGGTGCAGTCACAGGCTTGTCTTTTTGCCTCTGACTGTGTCGCTGTTCACTTAGCGTAGCGCTGCTATGCCTGCGTTCACGCTCCTTGTCAGAGGCAAAAATTCTGCGCTGCTTTGTGCGCCACGATTGCGTAATTTGCTCTAAAATCAGTATTAGACACAAAGTATGCCAGGCGCACATCAAGAAAGCGTCGTTCGTGCTGAACGACGCGCCGATTTGCTATATTGTAGAACAATCAGCCATTTCCTTCCCAAAGGTCACTTTGGCGGACAAAAACAAATTCATTCGTCAAATGAAGCACTATACCTAAGAAACAATTGTTATAAATACCGATCAGACCGTAATCAAGGAGTTCAAAGAGCTATGGTTCCTACTGCCAAGCACATCGGAAACTTGGCCCCCTGAAAGATAAAACATATCAGGCACACTAAAAAAGCCGTCAATAACGACGACTCTTATGGTGCGGTCAAGAGGACTTGAACCTCCATGTCCTTGCGAACACTAGAACCTGAATCTAGCGCGTCTGCCAATTCCGCCATGACCGCGTGGGACTGTACAAAAATATCATAGGGTTGGCGATATGTCAAGCACTTTTTGCCATATGATGCTATAATATTCGCCGACACCAATGCGGGAGGATTTGTCATGGCGAATGTTGTTGTCATCGGAGCGGGCCACGCAGGCTGCGAGGCGGCATTGGCTTTGGCACGCCTGGGGCACGAAACGCTGCTGCTGACGCTGGACATCGGCGCCATCGCACTGATGGCCTGCAACCCATCCATTGGCGGTACAGGCAAGGGACACCTGGTGCGCGAGGTAGATGCCCTGGGCGGAGAGATGGGCCTCATCATCGACCATACCATGCTGCAAAGCCGCATGCTGAACACCGCCAAGGGACCGGCTGTACATTCACTGCGCGCCCAGGCTGACAAGCATGCCTATCAGGACAGGATGCGCGCCATCCTGTTCAGCCAGGACAGGCTAACCGTCCGCCAGGGCGAAGCAAGCGAAATCATCGTACAAAACGGCAAGGTACGCGGCGTGCGCACAGCAACAGGCAGCACCATCCCCTGTGCCGCCGTTATCGCAGCCACCGGCGTGTACCTGCGCAGCCGCGTGCTCATCGGCGACCATATACAGGATGCCGGGCCACAGGGGCTGCTGCCAGCCACCGCGCTGACCGACAACCTGGTGGACCTGGGGTTTTCAGTGCGTCGATTCAAAACAGGCACGCCGGCGCGCCTGGACGCGCGATCCATCGATTTTGATAAAATGACCAGGCAGAACGGCGACGAGCCGGTTGTGCCATTTTCCTTTTTGACCGACATGCCGCTCACAAACCGCATGCCCTGCTACCTGACCTGGACCAACGAACAAACCCACGACATCATCCGTGCCAATCTGCACCGTTCGCCGATGTTTTCAGGCGCTATCCAGGGTACAGGCGCCAGGTATTGCCCTTCTATTGAAGATAAGATACACAAGTTTGCCGACAAAACACGCCACCAGGTTTTTCTGGAGCCGGAGGGCGCTGCCAGCAGCGAATGGTATGCGCAGGGGCTGTCCACGAGCCTCCCCGAAGACGTGCAGAACGCCCTGTACCGCACGGTGCCGGGGCTGGAACGGGCAGTACTGGTTCGCCTGGCATATGCCATCGAATATGACTGCATCGACCCCATGGACCTGTCCCCCGCTCTGGCAGCGCACAATATTGAAGGCCTGTTTTTCGCCGGGCAGATCAACGGCACCAGCGGCTACGAGGAAGCGGCAGCCCAGGGGCTGTTGGCCGGCATCAACGCAGCGCAATACCTAAAGGGTGACGCGCCTTTGCTGCTGACCCGTTCAGAAGCCTATATCGGCGTCATGGTGGACGATTTAACCAGCAAAGGCACGGACGAGCCCTACCGCATGATGACCAGCCGCGCCGAACACCGGCTGTACTTACGGCAGGACAACGCCGACCTGCGTCTGACGGAAAAGGCATACCGTCTGGGCCTGGCAAGCAGCAACAGAATGCGCCGCACTGAACGCAAGCAGCAGGAAACGCAGCGGCTGCTTCAACACCTGCGGGATACAGGGCTTGACACCCAGCTGAAAAGGCCGGAAAACACGCTGGCTGACCTGCTGCCGGCGGAGGCCGATTACCCTGCAGATGCCATTCAACAGGCCGAGATCAGCATTAAATATGAAGGATACCTAAAAAAGGAAAACGCCCACATCCGGCAGGCTGCTGCACTGGAAAACAAGCGGCTTAGCGCTGACATTCCCTATATGGAAATCGGCGCGCTCCGTATTGAAGCGCGCCAGAAACTGTCCCGTCAAAAGCCCGTATCGTTAGGGCAGGCATCACGCATTCCCGGTGTGTCGCCCGCAGATATTGCGGTGCTGACAGTATGGCTGAAAAAACGCGAAGCCGCCAGCCACTCATCTACCATTAGATAGAGAGATTAAGACGCCGCTGACATATCAAGGGATTTGACAAATGCCGCAATGCGGCGCATTGCTTCCGCCGCGCGATCATCCGCCAGCGCATAGGTAAGGCGTACGCAGCCGGGTGCATAGAACGGCTCGCCCGGCACCACGGACACCAGCGCATGCTCCAGCAGCAATTCAGCAAAGGTGGTGTCGTTATCGATCACGGCGCCGCTGCACGTAGCGCCCAGCAAACTGGAAATGTTCAACAACACATAAAAAGCGCCGTTAGGCTCCGCACAGGTGACGCCTGGGATGTTTGCAACCATCTGCACCATCATATTGCGGCGCCGCTCAAACGCGGCACGCATGTCCTGCACGCTCTGCTGGCTGGCAGTGATGGCCTCCAAGCCAGCATACTGCACGATGCTGCTGGTGTTGCCCGTAGCGTGGCTCTGATAAGCTGCCATCGCGGCGATCACATCCCGGGGACCGGAGGCATAGCCCAGGCGCCACCCCGTCATCGCATAGGCTTTGCTGAAGCCTGATACGGTGATGGTGCGCCGGAAGATATCGTCGCTGAGCGTCGCAACCGGCACATGCCTGGCTTCACCGTATATCAGGGTCTCGTATATCTCATCGCTGATAATGTAAAAATCGTGCTGCACAGCAATGTCGCCCACAGCTTTCAGCAAATCTCTCCCCCACACGGCGCCGGTGGGATTGTTGGGGGTATTGAGGATGATTGCTTTTGTGCGGGGTGTCACGGCGGCAGCTATGCTTGAAGCCGCGGGCATGAACCCTTCCGCCGCCGAGGATGTTACGACCACCGGCACGCCGCCGGCCATGCGCACCATCTCCGGATAGCTCAGCCAGCAGGGGGCAGGCAGGATCACCTCATCGCCCGGGTCCAGCACGGCATGCAGCGCCTCCATCAGCACCTGCTTGGCGCCGGTACCAATCAGCACCTCGCTGGGGGCATGGCGCAGCCCCTTGGTATTCGCCAGGTAATCGGCAACTGCCTTGCGCAGATCAGGCACGCCTTCAACAGCGGTGTATTTGGTTTTTCCGTTGTCAATGGCGCGTTTGGCTGCGTCACAGATGTGCGGCGGCGTCGGAAAATCCGGCTCGCCGGTGCCCAGGCTGATGATGTCCAGCCCCTGTGCACGCTTCTCGATCACCATGGCATTCAAGCGAAGCGTGGTAGACGGGGTGATGTTCCTGCATACGTTAGAAATGGTCAGCGGCATACGTGTTCCTCCTCATGGTTTGCATGGTCGCCCGAGCATTCTACCATTTTTTACGCTATCCTTGCAAGATATTGCGAAATTTTGCATGATATTATTTTTATCCTTCATTTTCGCCCTCGTCATCTGTCAGCGCCGCCTGCATCATCAGCGCGCATTCCAAGCGCTTCTTAAACAGCCGGCACCCATAGGCATCGACGCCCAGCACATCCCCGGAAGCATGGTACGCGTTGGCGGTGCACCCGCCCGAGCAAAACAGCTTGGCCCAGCAATCCGCGCATTCAGGACGCGCATACACATGAACTTGGCGGAAACTGTTGAACAGCTCCCGGTTGGTGATGCCGTCATGGATATTGCCCAGCAGGCAGTCACCGTCACCCACAAACTGGTGGCAGGGGTAGAGATCGCCCCAGGGGGTTACCGCCAGGTACTCTGTGCCGGCACCACAGCCGCTGACCCGCTTTTGTATGCAGGGCGCATGCTGCAGGTCCAGCATATAGTGATAAAAGGTGAACCCCCTGCCCTCCCGGGAGCGACGGATCATCTCAGCAGCCAGACGCTCATACTGGTCATACAACTGCGGCAAGTCCTCCTCGCGCAGCGCATCCGGACTGTCCTTCATGCCGACAGCAGGTTCCATGCTCAACTGCGTGAAGCCCAGATCAGCCATGTGCAGGATATCAGCCAGAAAATCAGTGTTATGGCGCGTGTAGGTACCCCGGATGTAATAGCCCCTGTCGCCGCGGGCTTTGACAAACCTTTGAAACTTCGGCACCACGGTATCGTAGCTGCCCTGTCCCCCTGCATCTACCCGGAACCGGTCATGCACCTGCTTTCTGCCATCGAGGCTGAGCACGACGTTGTGCATCTCGCGGTTGCAAAAGTCCGTTACCTCGTCATCCAGCAGCATGCCGTTGGTGGTCAGCGTGAAGCGAAACACCTTGTCATGTTCCTTTTCCAACGCCCGCCCGTAGCGCACCAGTTCTTTGACAACCTCCCAGTTCATCAGCGGCTCGCCACCGAAGAAATCAACCTCCAAGTTGCGCCTGACGCCGGAGCGTGCCACCAGGAAATCCAGCGCCCGGCGGCCAGTTTCCGCGCTCATCAGCGCATGGTCTCCGGCATACCGGCCCTGAGCGGCAAAGCAATACGAACAGCGCAGGTTGCAGGTGTGCGCCACATGCAGGCACAGCGCTTTCAACGGGATATCGCCCCGGCGCAGCGCGCCTGCCTGCGCGGCAAATCGATCGGGCGCATACAGCCTGCCTGCGTTGCGCAGCATGTCGATATGATCCAGCCCGGCGTCAATATCGCCCGGCGGCAGCGCGGGGTACGCCTCTGCCAGCGCCCGCCTGACGGCAGCGCGGGGCTGGCGTTCGTACAGGCTGATCGCCACAGCCGCCACCTCGTCGACGGCGTGCACCGAGCAGCTGTAGGCATCCACCACGACATGGTAGCCATTGAGACAGTATGAGTGAATCATATGCTTCCTTTTCTGTTAAAAAAGCCGCGTACGGCTGCACGCGGCTTTGACGGGTCGGGCAGAGACAGCATCAGTCTTCCCGTTTGTTTTCGCAGGGCTGGTTCACCACGCCGCAGGATGTTTTGCACGCCGACTGGCACGACGTCTGGCATTCGCCGCAGCCGCTATGCTCCAGGTCGGCGGTCAGATCCCTGGCTGCAAGTGTTTTAATCTTCATACGCTTTACTCCTCGTGTTCGCATCGTTACGGTGTTTCAGGTCAGGCACAACGTGTGACAATCCACATTGTAGAGCGGCGCAGGGTGACTGTCAAGAGGACGGAGGGGGAGGGCAGGGCAATCGCTTATTGCGAAATTATTAAGAGATATTAAGTTTTTATGACCAAAAGGAATTTTCAATCCTGTCGCGAATATATGATACGGAGGTGATGGGGATGAGAAAGCTCAACAAGTCGGAAAGTCAGATATTTCTGGCGCTGTTATCAGAAATACCGGACTATCGAAAAGGAAACGCAGTCAAACATAAGCTGGAAGAGATCATAGCCATCGGGATTCTGGCGATCCTATGCGGAGCGGATACTTTTGTCGGTATGATGATGTTTGGTCAGACGCATTACGAGGAGCTCAAGGTATATATGGAACTGCCTAAGGGGATTCCTTCCCATGATGTATTTGGTGATGTATTCAGCCGGATAGACCGTGAGGCAGTGACAAAATGCTTTGAGAAATGGCTTGTAAACCTGAAAAAGAAGCTATGGGGAAAAGATGAACATCATATGATCGCCATTGATGGGAAAACCATACGTCGCAGCCAGCATGAAACCCATAAGGCGCATCATGTGATTACAGCGTATTGCAGCGATCTTCAGTTGGTGTTAGGGCAATGCTGTACAGAGGAGAAAAGCAACGAGATCACCGCGATCCCTGAATTACTTGATGATCTTGATATCAAAGGCAGCACGGTGACGATTGATGCGATAGGAACGCAAAAGACCATTGTTTCCAAGATACAGGCCAAAGAGGGTGACTATATCCTTGCATTGAAGGGAAATCAAGGCGGTATGTTTGAAGAAATCAGAGAGAACAGTCTGCTGTTGATGAAGGAGAAGAGTAAAAAAGAACTCAAAGCCTTGGGACTATTTCATGAGACAATGGACAAAGATCATGGTCGGATAGAAAAGCGCTCCTGTTGGTTGTTTCCGGATTTGTCCTGGTATGAGAACAGTCAGGATTGGCCGGGATTGCATGGGGCAGCGCTCATCCGTTCGGAACGAACCGAGACGGGCAAACCCACCACTTCCAGCGACCGGTGGTTCATCTATAGCCGCGAAGGCCTGACGGCTGAAGAATTCCTGCAGATGCAGCGCAGTCACTGGGCAATAGAAAACAATCTGCATTGGACACTGGATGTTCTTTTCAAGGAGGATGATGCGCACATTCGCATAGGACATGCGGCGGTTATTCTAAACATGTTCAGAAAGCTTGCGCTTCAGATGCTGAAGCACGATACCACAGTCCAAGGCAGCATGACGTCCAAACGGCTGCGCTGTGCGTGGGACTTCAAGTATGCCCTACAGGTGGTGATGGGGGCAAAATGATAAGGATGAGGTAAAATGCTGAACCCAGATGGGGCAATTCCGTAAGCGATTGCCCTGAGAGGGAGGGAGGGCAAGACGACACGCAGTGGTCAGTGATCGGTGGTCAGCAGGATTTGATTCGTCGGATGAGGACATGGTATACTAAGGTAGGCTGTCTGAGCAGGCGTTATCGCCTGCGTTCAGAAAAAAACGCCTGCAGCAGGGCTGCGCACTCACGGTCCAACACGCCGCCGACAATGGCTACGTTGTGATCAAAAGCCGGATCAGCCGGCAGCGCGTACACGCTGCCGCAACAGCCATACTTTGTATCATGCGCACCGAAAACGCACAGGTCGATCCCGGAAAAAATGATAGCGCCTGCGCACATGGGACAAGGTTCCAGCGTGACATACAGCGTGCAACCCGCCAGTCTGCGCGTGTTCAGCGCCTTTGCAGCCCGCTCAAGCGCCAGCAGCTCTGCATGCGCAAGGGGCGACCCGGCTGTCTCCCGCTCGTTATGAGCGGAAGCGATAACAGCGTCGTCTTTCACCACGACAGCGCCCACCGGCACGTCATCACCTGACCGCGCCGCCTCATCCAGCGCCAGGCGCATCATCTGTTCATGAATCATGGCATGTCCCCCGGTATCGTGCTGAACATAACAAGGAGGAGTATAGCATGAATCAATCCACGCTACAAATTATCGCCAAGAGAAGCAGCCGCCGCTGCTACAAACCCGACCAACTCACTGAAGCGCAGCTTGACGCCATTGTCGCCGCCGCGCTGCAGGCGCCATCCGCCAACAACGCACAACCCTGGCAGTTTATCGTTGTACAGGACCAGGAACTATTGGCGCAGATCAACACCGCAGCGACAAAGAATGCCATGAAGCGGGAGGCGAGCAGCAGAAGCCCCCGGTTTAACGACCCGGCCTTCAACATCTTTTACCATGCACCTACCGTGATATTCATCAGCGCACCCGACGGGCGCTATACGCCCCTCGACTGCGGCATCGCGGTGCAGAACATCGCGCTGGCAGCAGAAAGCCTGGGCCTGGGCAGCGTCATTTTAGGCATGCCACGGGAAGCTTTTGAAGGTGACGACAAGGAAACGCTGGAGAAGGCACTGCGCTTTCCGGAAAACCATGTGTTTCATATTGCTATCGCACTGGGTACCCCGGATGACAGCAAAGAACCACACGAGGTCGACTACGGCAAGGTGACCTATATCAGATAGCGAGCGTTCCGCAATGTAAATTTTGTGCCGGGTTCTGCCCGCCCCGTCCGATGCATGGTATAATCACGCACAGCACCATTACTAAACCGGAGGATGTCATGCTGATGAGATACAGACTGATCATGATCCTGCTCGGCGCCCTGATGGCAGCGAGCCTCGCTCTCTTGCCCGCGCAGGCCCAAACTGCGTCGCTGAGCGGCATTGCGTTTGTCGATACCAACGGCAATGGGCTTATGGACGGCAGGGAAAAGCCGCTGGCCGACGTTGAGGTCAGCCTGATATCGGTATCCGCCGCAGGAGAAACCATGTTAGCCACCGCTACCACGGACAAAAGCGGGCAATATGCCTTTACAGGGTTGACAGGCGGCACGTATGCCGTCAGGGCGCTGCTGCCCACCCCCTATGTGTTCACCGCGCCGCAGCTTGATGGCAGCCGGATCTTGCCAGCCAGCGGCCAGTCCGGCAGCACAGCCACATTCACGCTGCCTGAAGGCGCTGTCATCAATTGCCCCATCGGTGCCATCCGGCAGTCTTCCTATATTACCGTGTATGCCTTTGGCGATGATAACGCCAACGGCGGCCGCTTCAGCAGCGAGCCGCTTCTGAGCAATGTGCTGATCGAGCTGCTGTACGAAGCCAACGGGATCACCCACACCGTGACCAGCGCGTACACCGGCAAAGACGGTACCGTCACCATCCGTGACCTGACACCCGGTACATACCGCATGGCGGCTACGCTGCCCGAGCCCTATGTCATCGGCCCGCTGGGCAACAAAATCAACACGTTCTACAACTGTGTCGTCCCCTCCGACAGCAACTACGGCACCACGGCCCCCTTCGAGTTGCCCTTCAAGGGCAGCATGGGCTTAGGCGTAGGCGGCGTTGAAACGGGCAGCCTGTCGGGCACCGCCTGGCTGGATGCCGACTACAACGGCCGCAGAGATCCTGCCGAGCCGGGATTCGCTGGCTTAACCGTTGAATTAACACACACCGAGCTGCATGTAACGCGCACTGCCATCACCGATGCTACGGGCGCCTATGCATTCCACATGCTGCAACCGGGGCCCTATCAGTTAAAAGCCATCGTGCCCGACGGCAGCATGTTCACGGTGCCTGGTGACTCCCTCTTTTCAGATGGGTTCGTTTCAGAAGCCAGCGCTGACGTTCAGGTGGTGTTAAAGCAAGCTACGCAGGTGAAACCCATCGGCGTCATGCCGGCTACGTCGCTGACAGTCCAAGCGTTCCATGATACCAACGCCAACGGGCTGCTGGACGAGGGAGAACCCATGTTTGCCGGTGCGAAGGTGGACATCATCATGAGTGGCCAAGTTGCCGCCTCATTGCAAACCAACGTAAACGGTATAGCACATTTTGAGTCCGTTCGTGGCGGCAGCCTAACCATTCGCTGCACGCTGCCCGACGGCCAGGTGTTCACAGCCGATGGCGGTGAGGAAGGCAACCGGTTTGTTTCGGTAACGGCTTCATCCTCCATCGCCATCGACTATGAATTGCCCCACGCGACGCACAGCTCGCTGCTGTCCGGGGTGACGCTGCCGGCTTCCATTGCCGGCACGCTGTTTGAGGACAACAACAACGACGGCTTCTATACCCCGGACGAACGACTGATGAGCGGCTTTCAGGTGCAGGCCATCGACCAGGCAGGCAACATCGCAGCAGAAGCCATCACCGACGAGAACGGACAGTACCTGCTGGCGGCGTTGGTACCTGGCACCTACAGGGTGCGCGTGCCGCTGGTGCCGCCTTACATCGTCTCCCCATCACCACATGCTTCCGGCAGCGGCATGGAAAACAAAATCACAAGCCAAACTGCACAGCACGGCGAAACCGACCCCGTGCAGCTGAGCGCCGGCCAGCTGTTAGACCGCATCGACGGCGGCGTGTTCCGGTCCGCTGTGATAGAGGGCGATGTCCTGCTGGGCGACGAGGCTGACGGATTTGCCGGCAGCATTGGCGGGCTTCCCGGCGTTGAGGTCGTCCTGTTGGATGAAGATGGCGCGCCGGTCAGTGAGTATACGGTGGCTACAACAAACGATGCCGGACATTTTCTCCTGAAGGGCGCGTTGCCCGGCACATACGCCCTGCAGTACAAGCTGCCGCAGGATGCAGCTTATTCACAGCCATATAAAGATGGTGATTTCCATCAAACCGAGCTCTTCACTGTGGACACAGGCGCTGAAATAGCAGCCGACACGCTGTTTGTTGTCAAAACCGGCGCTGTAGGCGGCATGGTGTTTACTGATGAGGATGATGACGGGCTGTTCAGTAAAAGCGATGCTGCGCTGGCCGGCGCCACGCTAAGCATGCAGCACACGGATACAGGTGAGGTATTCAAGGCTGAAACAGGCAGCGACGGCGTATATCTGTTTGAACATCTCCGGCCGGGCAAATACATGATCAACGTCGCATTGCCGGAAAACCTGCTGATATCTTACAGCCCGACTTCGCTGGTGGCACCTGCGCTGAGCAGCAAAACCAGCTCCGAATTGACAGTGTCCATGGGCATGCAGTCACTGCAGCATGACATCGCTGCCGTATCCA
The DNA here is from genome assembly GCA_050952845.1 of Christensenellales bacterium. Lineage (GTDB taxonomy): Bacteria > Bacillota > Clostridia > Christensenellales > Aristaeellaceae > JAGVSV01. Next base: position 1,128,959 of record JBMNLP010000001.1, on the reverse strand, counting down.
CTGCCAGCCTCCAAGGCGCTGTTTACTACGACAACGACCTTGACATGAACTTGAACGAGGGCGACGCCGCTTACAGCGGGCTGACAATCAATCTACGGCATGAGCTAACCAAGATAGCCTTCAGCGCGCAAACTGCAGCTGACGGCACCTTTGCCACCGCGCCCCTATTCCCTGGCAGGTACACGGTGTCCTTCACGCTGCCGGACGACCATCTGGTTCATGCACCCAAAAACACCACAAAAGAGGGAGCATCCTGGAAGGTAGAGACAGCCGCTAACAGTGAGGACGCCGACAGCCGGCTGGACATTGGCCTGGTTCAGTATGGTATGTTGGAAGGCGCCGTATGGAACATGGGCGGCACAAACGAAGCCATAGGCAGCATTCCCGTCACCCTCTTCAGCCAGAATAACCAGCAGCAGCTCGCCTCAACAACAACCGGCCCTGACGGCACCTGGCGGTTTGACAACCTGTACCCGGGCGATTATTACCTCACCGTCGCGCTGCCAGACGGCTACCGCTTTGCACGCACGCTGGATACCGCGGTGCGCTTCAGCCTGATTACCTCGGACGGTACCGTGGTGAACCGGGAATATGGGCAATCCAACCCCTTCGCGCTGGCTATGGGCGAGAAAAAAACCGGGCAAGATATCGGTATGGGGCTGATGGGCAAGTTAGGCGACTTCGCCTGGCTGGACCTTGATGGCGACGGCATGCAGGACATGGGCGAGCCGGGCGTACCGGGCATCGTGATCAGGCTGTATCAGTACGGTACCCTGGCCGCCGAAACCACGACGGATGCCTATGGGCGCTATCTGTTTGACGAGCTGTATCCCGGCGCTTACACAGTGGAGGTAACCATGCCGCCTGAGCTTAAAACAACCAAGCAGCAGAACGATTATCCCCTGGTGTGCAGCGTGCTGCCTGAGAACAGCGAAACCGTTGTGCGCGCCGAAGGCATCCGGGTGCCCAGCGGCAGCCGAAACCTCAACTGCGACCTTGGCTTTGTACCCAGGAACCCGGGCACGCTGCCCGATGCGATGAACAACCTGCCTGTCAGGGACTGGACCCCCTATGTGGACGTGACACCGACACGCTGATGCATCATCAGCTAAAACCGCCGGGCATACAATCAACAGCTCAGCGGTTTTTTATTTCATTTGACCATCATGGTGTTGATTGCATCGATCAGTTCAATGATAATACCAACGTAAAACATTAATGCATCCAAAGGGCTGAGGGATTTTGGCTTGCAGCGAGGAGCAGACGAGGGAAGCGTAGCAGCGCTACGCTGACCGAGCAGCCGACAAAGCTGCAAGACAAAAGACCCGGCACGACGATGCGTTAATGCTTGGAGTTGGTATAACATCGTCCGAGCCTGTGCGGATGCCGTCCCGGACACAGGTTCGGATGTGGCTGGCGAACACCACCTTGCTGAAGGCGCTCAGCGCTGTTCGCGCCGCGGCAACCTGGTTGAGAATATCAACGCAGTATTTATCTTCTTCCACCATCGCCCGGATGCCACGAACCTGCCCCTCAATTCGCTTGAGGCGATTGATCAAGGCAGCGTGCTCCTTGTGACTGCGGTGTGTTGTTTTAAAGGTAGCCAGGCCCATCGTGCAGGGACAGGCAATTATCAATGTGGAAATAAAAACCTGCAGAACAAAGGTAAACTCCTTGCCTGCGACGGCCCCGGCAACTGCTACAATCAACGCAATAGCCATCACCGCGGGCACAAACACTGCCGCCACCTTGGTAACCGGCATGCTGTCGCCCGTCAGCATGGATTCGTCTACACCGCTTGCGCCTGATATCATCATACCGTCCAGCGGGATTGCACTGTCCTGCCTGACCAACAACGCGCTATCTACAGCAATGTCCGCTATCGGCATATCCCGGATTTCGCCATTCGACATCTCCGCAGTATCGTTTCCGGCGCCAATGCCACGACCACGGCAGCCGATTCATAGTACAGTTGATGCACTAGAGCAAATTACGCAATCGTGGCGCACAAAGCAGCGCAGGATTTTTGTCTCTGGCAAGGAGCATGAACGCAAACGTAGCATCGCTACGACAAGTGAACAGTGACATAGCCAGAGGCAAAAAGACAAGTCTGCGACTGCGCTATGATAAGTAAATTTTCTCTAAATGCGGATGATCTGTAATCAAAAAAGTCAGTACCAGGCTGTAGATAAAACCATTGCCGCTACCAATGGCAACCAGCGAATCCATCTCCATATCATTGATCACGTCAATTATACCCCCTGGGGGTATTATATCGACATGCCGGACAAAACACCTGTTTGTCGGATTTAGATTGATAAGAATTTGTTAATACTTGTTAAAACCTATTTCATCTCTTCATATTTACAACAATATGTTGTATAATGTGGTCATGAATGGGAAAGGATGGCACTGGAGTGGGATCGTTTGTTGACCAGATCGACATGTTTTTCTGGAACGTCATCAACCGCCCCGGTTTGAAAGACTGGCTTGACATCCTGATCGTAGCCATCCTATTGTACAAGCTGCTGATGCTGACCCGCGAAACCCGTGCCAGCCAGGTGCTCAAGGGCCTGGCAGTGTTGTTCGGAGCCAGCCTGGTCAGCAATCTGTTTGACCTGTCGGCATTGAACTGGATATTGATGAGCATTATCAACAACAGCGCACTGGTGCTGCTGGTCCTCTTTCAGCCGGAACTACGCCGCGCACTGGAACAGATTGGCCGGGGCGCCAAGTTAGAGCGCCTGGAAGGCAAAACCGATGAAAACGAGTACATCGTCACCGAGGTGACGCAGGCGCTGCTCAGCCTGTCACGCCGGCGGGTAGGGGCTTTGATTGTCTTTGAACAAAAGACTGGTCTGAAGGATTTTATCGACACAGGCACCACCGTCGACGCCCTGATTTCCGGACAGCTGATCATGAACATTTTCGAACCTAACACACCGCTGCACGACGGCGCTGTCATCATCCGTGGCACGCGTATCATCGCGGCAGGCTGTGTGCTGACCCTCAGCGAATCCAGTACCCTTAGCCGCGACCTGGGCACGCGGCACAGAGCAGGGCTGGGGGTCACCGAATCAACCGACGCCGTTGTGCTGATCGTGTCTGAGGAAACCGGCATCATCAGCATGGCGCATGCGGGACGGCTGACGCGCCATCTGGACAGGGATAGCCTGACCAGGGTAATGACGAATATGTATCAGCGCACCCCATCAACACTGCTTAAAACGCTGGGCATGATGCTGCAGAAGATGAGAGCCGGGAGGCAGAAAAATGACGAGCCGGAAAACTAATCTGCCCAGTCAGGACACTGGCCATCTCAACCTGAAGGAGCTGGTGCGCCGGGGATGGCATATGCTGGCCAACCGGTGGATGATGAAGCTGGTCTGCCTGCTGCTGGCCATTGTGCTATGGGGTGGCATCATCAGCCAGGACAGCACGCTGATTCGTGAAAAGACATTCGACAACGTCGAAGTCAGCGCCATCAACAGCGATGTGCTGCTGCGCAACGGTCTGATCGTGGTCAGCGGATTGGAAACATTACCCCAGGTACGCATGAAAGCAGATGTACCCCAGCGGTCATACGCCACCGTAACACCCCAGACCTTCAACCTGCGCATTGACCTGAGCCGCATCACATCAACCGGCAAGCAGACGCTGCCCATCATCCACACTTCCTCCAACACCTACGGTTCAGTCAACTGGCTTTCGAGCACCGAGGTTACAGTGGAGGTGGATGAATACGTTGCCAGACGGCGGATTCCCGTGCAGCTTGACATCAAATCAACAGCGCCGGCAGGGTTCTATGCCATGCCTCCCAGCGTCGACCCTGCGCTGGTAACCATATCCGGCCCGGCTTCCATGATAAAAAACGTGGTGCGCTGTGTTGTGCCCTATGATTTGTCTATGTTGCCGGCGCAGGCCGGCACGCAGTACAGCGCACTCCCTTTCCACTTGCAGGATGTCAACCAAAACAACATCTCCTCTAATCTGATCAGCGTAACCAGTGAGTCGGTACTGCTGGACACCATGCTGGTGGAGCAGGTGCTCTACCCCATGAAGTCGGTGGATATCAATCTGACCGGCATCACGACCGGTCAGCCGGCGCCCGGTTACCATGTGGCATCCGTAACAGCCGACCCTGCTTTTGTTGGCATTGCCGGCAGCAGCGATTTCATCCAGTCGCTGACACAAGCTGATGTGGACACGGTGATCAACATCGAAGGCGCATCCGAGCCACTGATCCGTGCCGTCAAGATTATCAGGCTGCCCAACGCGCAATATGTCAGCGAAGGCGTCGTATACATCACGGTGGACATCCAGCCCGATAATCCACAGCAGATACCATGAACGCTTTTGCAAACTGGCTTTTCAGCATCATGCTCGGTTGGACAAGGGCGCTGGCGAACGGGTTGTGGAACGCTGTTGTCAACAACGCAGGCGGCATATCGGATTTTTTCTCGGCGATGTGGCTGCCTTTGATTGTTGTGCTGCTTGTTGCCGGCACAGCGTTTGACTACATCGTATGGTTGGCACGCTGGCAGCCGCACCGCGTATGGCAGTCCAGCATGATGCGCAGGCGACACGAAAAGCAGCTTGCCCGGGAAGCACGGCACCTGGAACAGAGTGACATGCCTGACAACTATCTGAACATGATATCAGACTGGGTTACCACCGATTCCGCTGTATACGATGATAACGACCCGGCCTGGCAGGATGCCGCGCCTTACCAACATGACACCCCATATGTGCAAACGGCATACCCAGCCAGGGAGCAGGAGACGCCATACCAGGCCTATAATGCCTATGCGCCAGCCCCGCAAGGCGAGTTTTACATGCCGCCGGACGAAAAGCAGGTATTTGATTCGCCCTATTTATCAACACACGAAAGTACACCTGAACCCAAGCAGCATTCCGCCGCGCATGTGTATGAATGGTTTCCTGAAAACCAACGCCCGCACCCGGGATATCCTGCCGATATACCACCTCCACGCGAAATTACCCGTCGCAGACGCAGGAGCGACAGGCGGCGTAGCGCCGGCGTGGGTGACCTCATTGGCTCCATCCGCGACAGGTTGTCCGAAGCAGACGAGGGCGCAACGATGCTGGACGGTTTACCGCCGCCTGTTTCCCAGGAGGAGGCTTTTCAGCCGCCAGTCTACCCACAAAACTACATCCCTCCCCGCCATCCGGCAGATAGACAGAAGCAGCAGCATCAGGAACCATGACCAACGACACTATGCCCCTGCCACCGCTGCCCAAAGCCTTCATCCCAGCCATGGAGCGTTCGCTGGGTAGCGAGGTTTCTGCTTTTTTAGACACATACAGACAACCGCCCGTTCGCGGCATCCGCACGCGGGATGCCGTGCGGTTCTTCCCGGCAGATGATTGCTTGTCCCCCATACCATGGGCTGAAGATGCGTGGTATCTAAAGGAGGATTCCATGCTGGGCGCGCACCCTTTACACGACGCAGGTGCGTTCTACATACAGGAGCCTAGCGCCATGGCTGCCGCAGCGGCGCTGGACGTGCAACCGGATGACATGGTGCTCGACCTGTGCGCAGCGCCAGGCGGCAAATCCATTCAACTGGCTAACCGGCTGTTGGGGGGCGTTATCGTGTGCAACGACATTGTCCTGCCCCGCGCTCGGGTACTAAGCGCCAACATCGAGCGCATGGGGATTCGCTGCGCTGCCGTGACCTGCGCTTCACCGGAACAGCTGGCAGAGGCATTGCCGTGCGCATTCGATAAAGTCCTGGTGGATGCCCCCTGCTCAGGCGAAGGCATGTTCAGAAAGGATCCGCAGGCACGCCTCAGTTGGAACGAGAGCGCTCCTGCAGGCTGCGCCAAAAGGCAGCGTGATATCTTAGCCGCTGCCGCAAGGACGCTGAAGCCCGGCGGCTTGATCGCCTACGCCACCTGCACGTTCAACAGAGTTGAAAACGAGGATGTGATTGAAGATTTTTTGCGATCCCATCCTGATTTTTCCCCAAAACCGTTTGCCCTGAAAGGGCTGGATAAAGCTGACAGCGGCATGCTGCGCATATGGCCACACAAAACGCGAGGTGAGGGGCACTTTATCGCCCTGATGACTAAGAACGCCAACATACCGTTTGAATACAACATAGACCGGCGTCGGGTACCGGCAGCCGATGCCAGCTTCCTGGCCGACGCCGGTAAGTTGCTTGCCCAAATTATAGACGGCATGATCAAGCCAAACAGCGTGCTGGGCAGCACCGCGGTGCATGTGCCTGATCGTATGCCGCACCTGAATGGCGTCCAGGTGCTGCGGTTGGGGTTGCACACAGTATACAGGCGGCAGAAAACGCTGCTGCCCGACCACGCCCTGGCTTTAGGCGCCACACCACTGCAGGCGGTGAAAGCCACCATGGCGGAAGCACGTGCCTACCAGCGCGGCGAAGTGCTGCAGGTGCCGGACAACCTGACAGGCTGGGCTGTGCCCGTGCTGCACGGTTTCGCACTGGGCTGGGGCAAAGCCGCTGGCGGCCTGCTGAAAAACCACTATCCCAAGGGGCTTAGAGCAATTAGAAAAATGTAATTCAAGAATCTTTCAGCAAATCGGGTTAAATGTTTATCCTTCCCTTTCCCAGCTATGAACAACCGACCGAGTTGATTTTAGCCAAGGAAATCTGATGGCAATATAGGGCAATTTACTTATCATAGCACAGTTGTAGATTTGCTTTTTCTCCAGCTATGTCGCTGCTCACTTATTGTAGCTCTTCTACACCAGCGCTCACACTTATTATCAGAAACAAGAAATCCTATGTTACTTAGTGCGCCATGTTTTCGCAATTTGCACTAAAAAACCCGGCTGCCATGAGCCGGGATCAGATGCCATAGATACGTCAGCGCTTTGAAAACTGCGGTGCGCGGCGGGCGCCTTTCAAACCGTACTTTTTGCGCTCCTTCATGCGTGGATCGCGGGTGAGAAAGCCTGCTTTCTTCAATTCAGCACGCAGCTCCGGGTTGGCCTTGATCAGCGCGCGGCTGATGCCATGGCGGATGGCGCCGGACTGGCCGGTTAACCCGCCACCCCGGACGTTGACGATGATGTCAAACCCGCTGACCTTGGTCAGCACCAAAGGCTGGCGCACGGTCATCTTGAGCGTTTCCAGGCCAAAGTAATCATCCAACTCGCGCTTGTTGATCAGGATGTTGCCGCTGCCCGGTACCAGGCGAACACGCGCCACAGCTTCCTTTCTGCGACCGACTGCGTTAAAATCTGCAATTGCCATGCTGTCTATCTCCTTTTAGTTATTCAGGTCCAGCTTTTCAGGCTGCTGCGCCGCATGACGGTGTTCACCGCCGGCGTAAACAAACAGCTTCTTAGCCATTTTGCGCCCCAGCGGTCCCTTGGGCAGCATGCCTTCTACTGCATGGCGCACAACAAATTCGGGCTTTTTATCCATGAGGCTGCGGTACTTGATCTCCTTCAGTCCACCCGGGTAACCGGAATGCCGTCGATACAACTTCTGATCAAGCTTCTTACCCGTCAGCACGATTTTATCGGCGTTGATGATAATCACATAGTCGCCGGTATCGACGTGGGGAGTGTAGATGGGCTTGGTTTTGCCACGCAGAATGCTCGCAACGGGGCTGGCAAGCCTGCCCAGCACCATGCCTTCCGCATCAATAACATACCATTTGCGCTCAACGGTTTGCGCATTCGCCATATAGGTGTTCAAATGAACTTCCTCCTTGAGAACCTTACGTCTACGGGCATGATGGTCACATGCTACCGTGTGTTCAATAGTTCCGGGGCTAACGGAGTCTATCGATGCAAAGGTTATTTTACGCAATTAATGTATACCTGTCAAGGATTTTTCAAATTTTTGAAATCGCCTGTAGGATTTCGTGATTTCGTGCCAAATCACCTTTGGTGGATTTACAAAAAAATAATCATATGGTATATTCATTAACAGTGAGGCGATAGATTGCTTCACATAACGAAAGGAGAGAAAAACCCATGAAAAAACTTATCCCTCTGTTCCTGGCTCTTTTAATGGTCCTCACGGTGGCTCCTGTCATCGCGGAGGAAGAGGTCACCCTGTCCATCATGATGAGTGGCAGCTGGATTCCCGGCGGCCCCGTTCACAGCAGTACCGGTGAGATTTCCCAGGTTGTCACCAAGATCCTGCCCGAGTTTGAAAAGCGTCATCCCAACGTAAAGCTTGAGTTTGAGCAACTTCAGGGCGACACCGATGGGTACAACAGCTACCTTCTGCGCGGCGCCGCAGGTACCCTGCCGGATATCTCCATGCTGGACGGCTACTGGGTAGCAGCTTTCGCTTCTCAAGGCTACACCTATGCCATGAACGGACGTATAGACCAGGCCATTTTGGACGACTACTATGATGCTTTCGAAATGATGTACAAAGGCGAGACCCATGGCCTTGTGTACTCTACCGCCTACAACGGCGTTGTTTGGTACCGCACCAGCATGCTTGAGGCAGCCGGCTACACCGAGATGCCTTCTGATTGGGACGGCTTCTGGACCGCTATTGAAAAAATGGCAGAAGTAAACGATGTGTACGGCATGGCGATGTCCATGGCAGTCACCGAAGCTACCACCTGTTCCATGCTGGCTCCCTACTGGGCAGGCGAGGACGTTTTCGTTGACGACGATAATGTGGCTCAGTTTAACAACGAAACCTCTGTCCGTATCTTCAACAAGCTGAAGGAAGAGTTTGACAAGGGCATTCTGCCCCCCGAATCCCTCACTTTGAACTATGACGGTGCTCAAGACCTGTTCAACAAGGGCATGTCCGCCACGTTGGTTCACGGCTCATGGCGCTCCACCTACTGGGAAAACAACGTCGACTTTGCTGATGATGTTGCCATTGCAATGTGGCCTAAAGACCCCAACACCGGCATCTCCTCTCAGAACGCCGGCGGCTGGTCCTTCGCCATCACCACCCCAGACACCACCAAGGACGAGTATATCAACACCTTCTTGGAACTCATGCTGACTGATCCTGAATATGCGCTGCTCCGCATCGGTGAAGATGGCGAGATTCCGGTTACTCAGACCATTGGCGCACTGGAATGCGATTGGATTCCGGAGCAGTACCGTGCCGCTATCATGGGTGAGTTGCCCACATCCAAGACACGCCCTGTCGTTGCCAGCTATCCTGTTGCTTCCGAATACTGGACTCAGGCAATGCAGAAGGTTGTTATGGGTGAAGCCACTGCCGAGGATGCTCTGGCTGAAGCCGTTAAAAAGCTGGAAGAGTACGTCTTCGACGCTGATCTGTAATTCAATCATCCAGGAATCTGTTGTCCTGCGGGGTTCGCCCCGCAGGACGTTCATCCAGTATGGGATACAAGGAGGATTCTAAGTGAAGGTGAATAATAGGCATTCTCTGTCTCGGAGCTTGGAGCGTAAGTATCGCCTCCTGGTGGTCCCGGCACTTTTTTTGATTTTCGCATTGATCATCTTCCCGCTGTTCTTCAATTTCTACATCAGCTTTACCAACTTCTCCCTGCTGAAGAAGGGCTATAAGTTTGTTGGTCTGAGAAACTATACAAGGTTCTTCAGCGATAGTGATCTGTCCATCATTCTCGGCAACACCGCCAAGTATGTCTTCTGGGTTGTTGCTTTCCAGTTCATTCTGGGCTTTGTCTCCGCGTTGATGCTGAGCTATATCAAGCGTATGCGCGGTGTTATATCCGCCATTTTATTCATGCCCTGGGTAATCTCTCAGGTTTTTGCAGTGGCTGCCTGGAAGCTTTTGTTCAATGACTCCTATGGCCTGATTAACTATGCTCTGCAAGCGCTGGGACTTGCCCCAATAGGTTGGATGGCCGATAAAAACCTTGCGCTCAATGTGGTTATTTTATTAAACATATGGGCTGGTTACGGTTTCTCCATGACAGTACAACTGGGTGCGATCCAGAATGTTCCCCGCGATCTGTACGAGGCAGCTCGCGTGGATGGGGCAAACTGGTTCCGCCAGTTGCTTTCCATTACGCTGCCGTTGATTCGCTATACGATCATGACCAATATGATCTTTATCACCATCTCTACCTTCAATATATTTGCCTATGTCTTTGCGCTTACTGCCGGCGGGCCGATCCGCTACAGCGAGGTTATCGGCTTAACGATGTACAACACAGCCTTCATGAAAGGCGCGATGGGACAGGGTGCTGCCATTTCCACGCTCATGCTGGGATTCAATGCCTTCATGGCTCTGCTGTATGTAGTCCTGTTCAAGTCCCAAGCACCTGATACGCTTTAACAAGGAGGGTTGAGGCAAAGCATGCAAACTCGTTCTGATAAAATCCGTGTAATCGTTGCCTATTGTATTCTGGCATTGTTCCTGCTGTTTACCCTCATTCCTGTTCTGTCGATTGTCAACTTCGCATTTCTGCCGGAAAAAGCTCTGAAGCAGCATCCGCCGCAGTTGATACCCAATCTGGCCTACCTGGAGAACTTCACATTTGTTATGACAAGATCTACCGTGCCGCGGGGTATGCTAAACAGCGTATTCGTCGTTACGGGAACCATCATCGGGGTCTTGGTCATTGGTTCTATGGGTGCCTATGGCACTGCAAAAGCGTCCCCGAAGTTCCGCGCGTTTGTATATGGCGTGTTGCTCTGCACCAACATGATCCCCGCCATGGCAAACATGATTCCTTTATACATGATAATGAACAAAGTTGGGTTGCTCAATTCATTTACAGGCTTGACATTGATTTATATCACGAATACCCTGTCGCTTTCCATGCTGATTCTGATTGGGTTCTTTAAGGCTTCCATTGTCGAACTGGAAGAGGCTGCCATGATCGATGGCTGCAACTGGTGGCAGGCATTTGTTCGTATTTCCCTGCCGATTGCAAAGGGCGGCCTGGTCACCTCCGTTATCTTCACCTTTGCTATGGCTTGGAACGAATTCATGGTTTCCAAGCTCATCATTACTGATCCAAGCAAATTCACCTACCAGGTTACCCTGTTTACTTTGCAGGAAAACTATGTCAGGGTCGGTAAGTTCAATTACATCGCTGCAGCGTCCCGTCCCTCATCGGTCTGCTGCCTGTTCTGATCGTATACGGCACTTTCCAAAAAGGCATTACTGCGGGTGTTACTGCAGGCGCGATAAAGTAATTCCATGGAATAATCCATGAAAATGTATTCACAACATATTTGAAAAGAGGCAGCGATATGAAAAAAGGATTTCCCAAAGCGTTGGAAGAAAAGCTCCTTGCGCTCATTGCAAAACTTAAGCAGTTTGGAGTTGAAACTGAGTTTGTGTACAAAATCGATGATTTAGATCCCGATCAAGCTTGCCTGCCTTCCTACGATGACAGCGATTGGGCGCCGTTGGTCGACCGCGTCATGCAGCGTGACCAGGGGATTACCTGGATTCGTGCAAAGGTCACCGTGCCTGACCATTGTGAAGACATTCCAGTTGAGGGTAGTCAGTTGCGTATATCCGCAGAAAACGGTCATCCCTATTTTGCCCCGTTGGACATCTATGTCGATGGCAAGTTGATCCTCACCGAGCGATCTTGGATGGACTGCAAGTGTCCTGAAGGCATTGTCTCCCAGTCTGCCGTTCCAGGCAATGTGCATACCATCGCCATGCGCTTTGATTTGAATGAGAAGTGTTACTGGCTCCAGAACTTTACGCTACAGATCATCAGTGACCGCGTGAAGGAATATGAGATGCACATCGCTTCCATTATCGAAGAGCTTAAGTATATGGAACACTTCAAGGGTACCAGCGAGCTGCTAGAGAAGACTTATGCCCTGCTGGACACTGCTGCCAACACTGGCCACATCCTGAAAGTATACGATGCGCTCGTAGAGGCCCGCGCGATTTTCGAAAGCTATCGCGAGCAGACCAAGAAAAACGTGGTCAGCCTCATCGGGCATGCCCACATCGACATGAACTGGTTCTGGTCCATGGAGGAAACCCGCGATATCGTTAAACGCGACTTCACCACCATGACCAATCTGATGGAAAAGTATCCTGATTTCCGCTTCTCCCAAAGCCAAGCTGCAACCTATGAGATCGCACAAGAAGATTGCCCTGAAGTCTTTGCAAAAATGCAGAAATACGAGCAGGAAGGCAGGTGGGACATCACAGCCTCGTCTTGGGTGGAAGGTGATCTCAATATGGCCCATGGCGAAGCCATTGTCCGCCATGTGCTGTATTCCAAGGAGTATCTGAAGAAGCATTTTGATAAGCTTCCGGAGATTATGTGGTGTCCGGATACCTTCGGTCATCCCGGCACGATTCCACAGATTCTGAAGAAAACCGGCCTGAACCGCTACTATCATATGCGCTGCGGCCTGGGCGTCGGAAGCCGTGCCGACAGCGGTTATCCTGACGAATGGGCCTATCTGCGCGACAGCAAGAACCCCCCTGTCTATTGGTGGGTGGGCCTTGATGGTTCCCGTGTGTTAGTGGTCAATTCCCAATATAACCGTGATCTTGATACGCGCGGCATTCTAAGAGCCTCGCTGCGCATGAAAGATTTTGGTGTCGACAACGCCATGGTGACCTATGGCACTGGCGACCATGGCGGCGGACCGACTGAACGTGATATCCAATGGGTGCACGTCATGCAGGAATTCCCGACCACTCCGACGATTCAGTTCAGCACCACCGATGCGTACTATTCCTATATCGAGGCAGGCGATTTTCCGTTGCTGCCCGTGCGCTACGGCGAAATGAACTTCGTTTTCGACGGCTGTTACACGACCCATGCCGATATCAAGCGTCAAAACCGGCTGTGTGAAGCTGGGCTGATCTCGGTCGAAAAGCTTTACACCATCGCGGCGCAGTATGGCGTCGAGTATCCATACGATGAACTGCGCAAGTACTGGAAGAAGACATTGTTTAATCAGTTCCACGACATTCTGGATGGCAGTGGCGTTAAGGATACCTATCGTTTCACCAGCGAAGAAGCAGCGGAGGTCCTGGGCGGCGTCGACAGGCTGACCAAGGCTGCCATGATGAAACTGGCTGAGAAATTCGGTGCCAAGGATGGCAAAGCCTATCTGATATACAACCCCACCGGATTTATACGCAATGAAACTGTCGAATTACCCGTAGAGAAAGGCAAAACCTATGTTGCCGTGGATCAGAACGGCAAAGCGCTACTGTGCCAGGTTGATGGTGAAGTCGCAAAGGTGTATGTAGAAGGTATACCCGCATCCGGCATGACCATCATCGTGCTGAAGGAAGACGCAAAAGAAGGCATCAAGGAAGCTGTCAACCGCATCGAAACAAATGATCAATACTATATCATCAAAACGCCTCTGTATGAGGTAGAGATCTGCAAGAAGAATGGCCAGATCACCACATTATATGACATCAAGCGCGACTGGTACATCGTGCGCCGTGAACAGATTGGCTGGCGGCTGAAGAAAGGCGTTCTCAACAGCCTGCAAGTCCATATGGAAGAGCCCACCGCGATGTCCAGCTGGACCATTGGCAATGTGCGCACTGTGCACAATCTGCTGGATGGTGCCGAAAGCGAGATTATCTGCGACGGCGAAGTCGAGAGCCGCATCCGTTTCACCCATCATTTCATGGATTCAACCATCTGGCAGGATATCATTGTGCGTTCCAACGAACCAGAAATCCGTTTCGAGACCAAAGTTGAGTGGAACGAGTGGGGCGATTTTGACCGAGATGCACCGATGTTGCGCGCATACTTCGCACCGGATATCCAGGACACCAGCAAGGCAGCCTATGAGATTCCCTTCGGCGTGATCGAACGCCCCTGCATGGATAACGAGTATCCTGCTCTGAACTGGATTGACATGTCTGATGAGAAACATGGCTTTGCCCTTCTAAACGACTGCAAATATGGCCATAAATGCCGTGGCAACGCCATGGAATTGACGTTGATCCGCAGTGGCTGGCTTCCGGACCAGACTTCTGATATCGGCATCCATGAGTTCACCTATGCCATTCTTCCACACTGCGGCGACTGGCAGAAGGGCAATGTCATTGCTGCCGGTCAAGCCATGAATCAACAGATTGCTGTCACGCCCGCTTGCGGCACCGAGCCTGCCTGCGGAAGCCTGATCGAAGTCGAAGGGGGCGTGTTATCCAACGTGAAGCGCGCAGAAGCAGGCGACGGCATGATTCTGCGCATCTACCAGCCTACCAATCAAAATACCAATCTTGTCATTCGCTTAAAGAGCATTGCTGACAATGCAGAAGAAATGGACATGCTTGAAAAGAAGGTTGGCGATGTAGAGATCGTGGACAGCTGTATTTACCTTCCGCTTGATCCGTACGAGATCAAAACCATTAAGATATTCGACTGACTCCTGTAAATGTTATGATGGCGCTCCCCTGCCTGCGGGAACGCCATTTTTTAAGCCAAAGAGACTCAGTGTGTAAAATCATGAAAGAGGTAAAAGAATGGCATTTTTGAATGTAGTTTATTGCAATCACATGGACCTGTCATGGCGTCGTCCACGCTATGTGGCAGGGCAGACAAATGGATACTGGTTTGCTCCCTATTCGGAAATACAGGAAAGGCAAATCGACGCCGGTTTGGATTTTATCCGTGAAGGTGGAAAATATGATCTGGAGCAAACCATCTCTCTGCGTGAGTATCTGGAGCGCAATCCTGATCTATTTGACGAAGTAGCAGAGATGATCCGAGATGGTAAACTGACCATGCTTGGTGGCGGCGAATCCATTATCGATTACAACCTCTCTGATGGCGAAAGCATTGTACGCAATCATGTGTATTCCCGCCGATGGCTCAGAGAAGTCTTTGACTATGCACCAACCTTAGCAGCATGCCCAGACACCTTTGGCCTTTCAGCCGGTTTGCCCGGACTATTCCGCCAGCTGGGGTATCGTGGCCTATCCTATTTCCATCGCATATTTTTAAACAACAAGCCCTACTGGAAGGGATTGTCAGGCGATGTGGTTGCTTTAGATTCTGCCCGCGTCCAGTCAAAAATGAACGCCATCAACGTGGGATACTACCGCAAAATCCGTGCATGCACGATCTGCAATGGCAAAGGTTGCGGCGTATGCGGTGGGCTGGGCGCAGAATTTGTATTCGATCCTGACTGTGCGGAGCGCTTTATGGATTTGAAAGATCATCTGAACGGTATAAAAGGTGATGCAGTCATTACCCAGTTGGGGGAAGAAAGCGCACTTCCAGAAAAAGCTGTTGCGATGCTTCAACAGTTAGCTGAGGAAACGAATAGAACATTGCGTTTTCTCAGCTCGGAGGAATTGTCAAATATCTATACAAGCAATCTGCTTGAACGCGTGGATGAAGCGGCAGAAAAGGATATAGATGACCGCATTGAAGGAAATCCTGTTGCCGCAGGCTGTTATACTTCACGTATCCGCATAAAAAAGGAGGTTCGCTACTGCGAATCATTGCTGCGCACGGCAGAGCGATTAGCCGTTGCCGCCGCATTGGAGGATGAAAAGTATCCAGTCAAGACTTTGGAATACTGGTGGCGTAAGCTATTCTACCTGTTGTTTCATGATTCTGTTCCAGGTTCCCATAGCGATGACGCGAACGAGGAACTGATGGAAACAGCCCGCATGATGCGTTCTGGTCTGTATCGCATCATCGATCGTAGCATGAAGAAGCTGCTCCAAAAGGTAGCTGTGGAAGACGGTAAAGGCATTCCTTTTGCTGTGTTCAACCCACTGGAGTTTGACGTGGAAAATGCACGATTCACTGGTGTGATACACTGCGACCACTGGGTTGAGGGCGGGCGAATTATTGCACCGGATGGCAGCGAGTGCGATGTGCTATCATTTAAGCATACGCAGACGCCTGATTCAAACAATGCCCAGGTGGAGTTCATCGGGAGCCTTCCAGCTTTCGGCTATGGAATCTATCGCTTTATTCCAATGGACGAGTTTGAAGTCGATGCTAAATACATGAAGCGCGGCTGTGTAATGGAGAACAACTTCCTGCGCATTGAATTTGGTCCGTACAGCATTAAGAGCATTTTCGACAAAGTAAAGAACTGTGAAATCGCCTGTGAGGGCACTTTTTCACCGGTTTTGCATGAAGATGCCGGGCACCTCTGGGGACGTTCCTGTGCTATTCTCTACTCTGAACGAGCTGATATGCCACAGTTCTCTGATAACATGCTGCCTGCTCAAGAATTCGAACGCAAGGTTAGCTACTTGAAAGGCAAAGGCTTCCAGCGCGTAGACATCACCGTCAAATATGGTCGTCAAGAACATCAGGTAAAGCATTTGAACTGGACTGCAGAATTTATGCTGCCGGATGATTCCGATGAGCTATCCGTACGGATCCGCACCAGCTTTGATGCACGCGATACCAAGCTGTTGACGCAGGTGGTGCTTCCCAAAGCACCAGTGGACGGCCTTCTTGATTATGAAATCCCGCTAGGCGTTGTAGCACGCGGTCCTGTGGCGGCATTTGACAGCATGCTGGAGCATTCAGACGAGTGGGCTGCACTGCGCTATGTTTCTGCAAATTTGGGCGATACCCGGGTAACGCTTTGCAACAATGGCACGCCTGCACACAGTATTGATGGGAATGTTATCCGTGTTTCACTGCTACGCAATCCCACGCTGTTATGCTGTGGGTTCGGCATCGAGAAAGCCATTGATCCCACCGAAAATGTGTTTGACTTCACGCTTCGCGCAGGTGGAGACCTCATGGACGCCTATCGCGGAGGAATGAAGCTGAATACCAGTTTCCCATCAACGGCTGTTATACCGCAAGACGGTATTCTGCCCAAAGAAGGACGGTTGATAACACTGCCAACAGACTGTGTGTTACTGGGCTTGAAAGGAGCAGAGGATGGAAATGGCTTTGTTGCCCGCTATCTTGGCGGCGAAGAATCCAAAGCCATGAAATTCAGCGCACCTGTAACCGCCTGCAATCTCCTTGAGGATGCAGAGGGGGAGCCTGATGAAAATGTCACGGTCCCTCGCTACACCATCACCACTTGGCGCTTGAGCGCGGATGCTTTGAAAAGATAATCAATTGAGAATGTCTATTCCCTGAAGATTGCGCTGATCAAACGCCGGTTCTGCAATATGCGCGGAACCGGTTTTCAGAACAAATTACGCAATTGTAGCCCACAAAGCAGCGCAGGAATTTTATCCCTGGCAGCTACTAACCAAAAAGCCCGGAAAAACCGGACTTTTGGCTGGGGTGGCAGGGGTCGAACCTACGAATGCGGGAGTCAAAGTCCCGTGCCTTACCGCTTGGCTACACCCCATTGCTGCAAGAGAATGGAAAAAGTGGGGTGGGTAATGGGAGTTGAACCCACGACTTCCAGAGCCACAATCTGGCGCTCTAACCACTGAACTATACCCACCGCATTGGCGCGCCTGAAGGGATTCGAACCCCTGACCCACGGCTTAGAAGGCCGTTGCTCTGTCCTGCTGAGCTACAGGCGCATGGCGCCAGGCGGTCGACAGCACACATCCCAAGGTTGTCATCCCTGCTGACAGGACGGAATGATATCATAGAATAAATCAGGTGTCAAATATTTGCGCGATCAACTCAGGGCATCCGTAAGCGCAGTAAGCGATCGCTCTGGCGCGTAACTTGACACGAGACACTACACGGCACTTTAAATGCAATCAATCAAATCGTCAACGGTCACCACTGCCCTGCGACACGACAAAAGACAAAAAGACAGCGATTGCATTTGGCGTGGGGCTTGGGTACAATAATGAACGGATATGGTAGATGGCGCTGATTTTTTATACGGCGCATGAAATGCCACTTAGCGTTCGTTCTATGATAGACAGAACGATTCTCTGGAAGGAGCTGTACGGAATGGATTTATTGAAAACACTGCTGGTCTATATGGCCGTTCTGGTATCTTCCTCGGCAACGGCAACCCCGGCGTTTACGCCAGCCCCGCCCGGCGCATATACGCCGGCGCCCACCATCGCGCCTACAGCAATAACGACTTATGTCCCTGCCACCATAACGCCGCAAACGGCGACGCCCACCGCAACCAGCTTCACCACGCTGTATGTCGGGGACCGGGGCGACAATGTTCGCACCATGCAGCTGCGTTTGAAGGAGCTGAACTACCTCACCGGCGCAGCTGACGGCATATTCGGCCAGCAAACACGGCGCGCCGTTGAACGTTTTCAATACTACAACAAGCTGACAGTGGATGGCATTGCCGGCCCTAAGACGCTAAACAAGCTATACAACGATCCCAACGTCGTCATTGCCCCTGTCGAACCTAAGAAGACGCCAGAGCCCACCGCAACGCCCAAGCCGCAGATCGCTACCATGCGCGTGCCCGTCAACTACTTTAACAACGCGGGCGAGCTGCTGACCAGCGAGTTGCTGACACTACAAACCGGGCGCACTACCATCTATGCCAATCCGGCAAAAGTGCCGACGGGCTACACACTAACCAGCCCATCCAGTGTCACGGTCACGGTGTCTGCAAACGGCGTCGCCTCGCCATCCTCGGTGTCGTTCACCTACCGCGCGCCGGCAACGCCAACGGACCAGCCCATCGCTGTCAACGTGCCGGTTTATTACCGCGCCCAGGACAACACCCTGCTGACCACGACCCAAGTGCCCTGTTACGCGGGGCAAACCACGGTGATCTACGCGCAGAGCATCCATGTTCCTGCGGGGTATACCTTGGTGTCGGCAGGCAGCTTCAGCGTCAGTGTGTCGGCTGCCGGCATTGCAACGCCAACCTCTGTAACATTTACCTATAAGGCGCCAGCCCCTATTGAAGCCGCCGTGCCCGTGCACTATCAGGATACCAAGGGCACTGTCATCCACAGCACCGTAGTTTACCTGGCGCCCGGCAACAACACCATCACTGCCAACGACAGCCTGGTACCCGGTTATACCCTGCAGGGCACGGGCACGGTTACCGTCAGCGTGTCCGCTTCCGGCGTCGCCACGCCGCGCAGCGTGCTGTTTACCTACAAGGCGCCGCCGGCTGCTGTAACAGCCAAGGTCACCGCCTACTATAAGGACCAGGCAGGAAAAGACCTGGGCAGCGAAACCTTTACATTGCCCCAGGGTGCCAATACCATCACTGCCAATGACAGCTCTGTGCCGGCAGGCTACACCTTGGTCGGTGAGCGCAACATATCCGTTGTGGTATCCGAAGACGGCACAGCAGCGCCCTCCTCCGTCACCTTTACATACAAAGCGCCGGTCAGCGCCATGGTGTCGGTGGCCTATCAGGATACCAAGGGCAATCCGATCCACAGCGAGAGCATCACCCTCAAGGAAGGCACGTCGACCGTCACCGCCAATGATGCCAATGTGCCGGCAGACTACACCCTAGTCGGCGAACGCAACATATCCGTCGCGGTATCCGCAGATGGCACAGCGGCGCCCTCCTCCGTCACCTTTACGTACAAAGCGCCGGTCAGCGCCGTGGTGTCGGTGGCCTATCAGGATACCAAAGGCAATCCGATCCACAGCGAGAACATCACCCTCAGGGAAGGCACATCGACCGTCACCGCCAATGATGCCAACGTATCCGCCGGCTATACGCTGAAGGGCGAGCGAAATGTATCGGTCACTGTGGACGCCGACGGCACAGCAACCCCCTCTTCCATCGTATTCACCTATCAGGCGCCGGTGTCGGTCACTGTGGCTGTCATTTACCGCGACGAGGCCGGCGCCGACATCGCAAGCGACAGCATCACGGCAAAGTTAGGCAAAAACACCGTCACCGCCAACGACAGCAAGGTGGAAGCAGGCTACATCCTCACCAGCGCGCGCAACGTGGAGGTAACGGTCACCGAGGACGAGAAAGCTGTGCCCGATACCGTGATATTCACCTACAAGGCGCCTGTGCCGCCGGTCAGCGTCAATGTGCCGGTGGTATACCTGGGCACAGACGGTGCGCAGCTGAACGCTACATCAGCCCTTGTCTCGACAGGCAGCAACACCGTGTCTGCCGACAGCAGCATGGTGCCGGCTGGCTACATCCTGACCAGCGCAGCCAGCGTCACAGTCATTGTATCCCCTGAAGGAGCGACTGACCCCGCACAGGTAACTTTCACCTACCGCGCGCCAACCCCTGTGGAGCAGGTGCAGTACCTGCCCAAGCACCAGACCTTCTCGCTTTCCGGCGGCCCCTATGAGGTGTACACCGGCCCCGGCACCAGCTACTACAGGGCTGGAGGCAATGCCACCGTCGGCGGCGGCAAGCTGCGTTATTATGGCTCGGTGGGTGAATGGGCGCTGATCGGCTACGGCCTGTCCAACGGACTGTACCGCATCGGCTATGTCACCCACAACGCCATCCCGGCGGACATTACCGTTATCCAACTGAACCTCAGCTATGCCCCGGTCACCACCACAGGCAGCGTATACTTCACCGATGACCCTGTCATCGGCGGCAGCAGGGACACCAACCGCCTGGCCTACTACGACAAGGGCGGCGTAGCCATGCACCTGCTGGCCTACTTAGACGACACCTGGGCATATGTTGAAATTCAGGACTTCAAGAACGGACAGCCTGCGCGTGCGTTTGTCGTGCGGCGCAAACTGTAGCAAATAATCCTTTCCACAAAGGCTGCCGGGCGTACTCCCGGCAGTTTTCGCGGAAAGGACAGTGAATTCTAATCCCGATCTAATGTTGAACACCTCGCTGTTTAATATTGGTCGCCTATGATAAGGCCAGGCGAAAAGCCAAAGGAGGAAAGAGACATGGATCATTTGGAAATGGTAGAAAAGCTTCGGGAGAAAGCAAACGTATCCTATGAAGAGGCAAAAATCGCACTGGAGGCAGCCAACTGGGACCTGCTGGACGCTATGGTTCTGCTGGAGAGCGAAGGCAAAATCCACACCGACAGCACCAGTAATTTCACGACCAAGCAACCCGAAAAAAAGGCATCTGCCCCGGACCAGTCCGGTCGCGGCATGATACGCCGGCTGTGCGACACGCTGGTATCGCTGATCAACAAAGCCAACACCATCGACTTGGAGGTCAGCCGCCGTAGCAGCCCCGTTTTCACGGTGCCGCTGATCGCGCTGCTGCTGCTGCTGATTTTCGCATTCTGGTTCACCATCCCCATCATCGTGATCAGCCTGTTCTTCGGGTACAGATACACATTCAAGGGACCTAACGTGATGGACTCCATCAACCAGGCCATGGAAAAGGCAGCCGATGCCGCCGACAGCATCCGCAGCGGCGTCACCAAAGAAGAGAGCGGAAAAGAATGAGTGACATCCGTCAGGCACAGCGGTTACACCGCTGTGCCTGACATTTGAAGGGAAGCATACATGCAGAAAATTCTACTGGTAGAAGACGAAGCGAAGATCGCGCGGTTTATTGAGTTGGAGCTTGCCCACGAAGGTTACCAGGTGGAAAAAGCGGAGGACGGGCGGACAGGGCTCGACATGGCCCGCGCCGGCGGGTACGACCTGCTGCTGTTAGACATCATGCTGCCGGGACTGAACGGGCTGGAGGTGCTGCGCCGCTTGCGCAAAACCTCCGATGTGCCCGTGATCATGCTGACCGCGCGTGACGCCGTGATGGACAAGGTAACGGGCCTGGACATGGGCGCAGACGACTACATCACCAAGCCCTTCTCCATTGAGGAGTTACTGGCCCGCATCCGAACCGCGCTTCGAAAGCAGCAAAGCACAACACCAGCGCAGCTTACAGTCGGACCCCTGGTAATGGACATTGCCCGGCATACTGTCACGGTGAGCGGTGTCAACGTGGACCTGACAGGGCGGGAGTTTTCGCTGCTGCAGACGCTGATGGAGAACAAATCCATCGTGCTGACGCGGGAAACGCTGATGGAGCGCGTATGGGGATACGACTACTTGGGCGAAACCAACGTCGTCGATGTGTACATCCGCTATCTCAGAGCAAAAATCGATGAAAAGCACAGCTTGAAGCTGATCCGTACCGTGCGCGGCGTAGGGTATACCCTGCGCCTGGACGATCCATGAGCGAATACCGCCGCATGACGTCCACCGCCCGGCGGATCAACCGGCATTTCCTGTGGCGGACCATCTGGACCGTGCTGCTGGTTGACGCAGCTGTTCTGCTGCTGGCCATCATCGGATGGTGCTACACAGCCGAAACCGCTGTAACCGGCAGCCAGTGGATGCCCCGTGCCCATCGCAGCATCGTCTGGGAGGGCAGCTTGCCCCTGCGCCAACGTCTCGGCACGGCTGTATACCGCTTTCAGACAAGCACGGCATTCCACGAAGCAGACATGGGGCCTTTTCTTCAGCTGTTAGCCAACCTGACCTTGGCCGCGCTGCCGCTGGAAGCAGCCCTGATCCTCCTTCAATACAGACAAGCCAAAAAGAAAACACGCCACCTGCTGCAGCCGCTGCACGACATGGCGGAAACCGCCCAGGCGCTGAGCAGCGCCCGGTTTGACGAGCAGAAATTCCACCACTTAGAGGATGCCATCGACAGGATCAGCCCGTCGGCGCCGGACGCGCGTCTGGTCACAGGCGACAGGGACTTGGAGGGGTTGGAGTTGGCCATCAACAACCTGATGACCAGGATGCACGACGCCTACCGGCAACAGATCCGCTTTGTATCCGACGCCTCGCACGAATTGCGCACGCCAATATCCGTCATCCAGGGGTATGCCGGCATGCTGGACCGATGGGGCAAGGACGATGAAAAGGTGCTGACGGAAAGCATCACAGCCATCAAATCGGAAGCTGCCAACATGCAGAAACTCGTCGAGCAGCTGCTGTTTTTGGCGCGCGGCGATACCGGCAGGCAGCAGTTAGCTTTCCACGATATCGACCTGTCCGAGCTGATGCGCGAGGTGCATGAGGAGTATGAGATGATCGACACCGGACGCCTCTGGCGCCTGCAAGCCGCCGATAGCGTGCCGGCATATGGCGATGCAGCGTTTCTAAAGCAAACTGCCCGCATCTTAGCTGACAACGCAGCCCGCTACTCCCAGCCCAGCGCTCCCATCACCCTGCGCAGCTACATCAACCAGGAGGGCGTGCCTTGCATGGCCGTCCAGGACAACGGCGCCGGCATTGCGCCGGAGGAGCTGCCCTATATATTCGAGCGCTTTTACCGCTCTGATCCGGCGCGCGCCAGAAATACCGGCGGCACGGGCCTGGGGCTGTCCATCGCCAAATGGATCGTCGACCAGCACGGAGGGTATTTTGACGTGATGTCCCGCCAGGGCGTGGGCAGCAGGTTTGTGGTGTGCCTGCCGAAGGCCAAGCCTACCAGCGACGAGGTGGGCTGATCTTTCACTGCCTTGAAGCGAATGTATCCATCACGCTATTGCGCGCCGCCTCCTCCCGCATCATCAACAGCGTAAACTCCGTGAAAGCCAGCAGGTCGGCGCAACCGCCGGGGCTGATGCCCTCCTCGGTCAGCTGCTTGTCCAGGGCGCGGACATCGTCCAGAGTGAACCCGCGGCTTATCATATCCCCCGCCTCCCGCATCAACTGCTGGCTGCGTTGCCACCCGGCGCGGTGAATCACGTTGGTGTCTTCCACGGTCGCCATCAGATGGATCAACGTGCGCACGGCAGCCTCCGTTGAGCCCATGCCACCATCCAGGCATGCCTGATATACCGAAAGCGCTTCCCGAACGGCTGGAAACCCCCGCGCCGCCTGCCCCCGCGCACCCTGGATGCCATAGACTATGTACTGCCTTACGCCGGCGGTGCATTTTCCTTCCTGGGCCAGGCGGGATAGCTGCCGGGTTTCGTCGCTGGCGATGCACCCGGCGGTGGTCAGCAGGGCATCGGCTGTGAGGGCTGCCCCACTGCGGCGCAGCATGCCCGCAGCGCCGCATAATATGCCCAAGCCGTATATGGCGCCTTTGTGGGTGTTGACGCCGCCTGTGGCATTCAGCATGGTTTGCTCGGCTTGCAGCCCTAACGTTCGCAGGTGTGGCATCACCACCGCCGGCATGGGCACAGCGCGGGCGGCGCCTTCCCGGGCACAGGCGCTGAAATAGCCACGCAGAGCAAGGGCGCTGATCATCATGGTGGAAAAATCCATGTCGTCATGGGCACCGGAGTTATCCATATCCACCAGGCCGGGCTTGGGCGTGGTAAAGGCTTCAACAATCAGGCTTTGGCTGGCGTTATGCCCCGTTCTGTCGGCAAAGTCCTCGACCAGCGCGTTGCGCAGGAGAGCTTCGGTAGCTTCTGTCAGCTCATTCAGAGGATGCCGCCGCGCGCGGCTGCATAGGAAGACAGGCTTATCGCACAGCAGGCAGCGCCGCGGCGGTATGCCGATGTCGTCCCGGCTGATTTTCTGCCCGTTGACGTCAAGCACGTCGGCATCCATCAGGCGGCCAAAGGCATCCTGCAACTCCAGGATAACAGCCAGCCGCTTCAGCTCCGAGGCATCAGCGTAACAGGCGCACAGCATTTCACATCCAGTGGATTCAAGCACCAGCACCTCCTCAGCAATCTCTTTCCCGGCGCCCTTCAACACCCGGCTGATGCGCTGCAGCGCCAGCGCAAACCCCCAGTCAATCAACGCACTTCGTTTGATTGGCCCGGCGATGTTCATTGTGAAGGACAGTACGGGGCAGCCGTGACGGCTGATCAATTGCCGCTGCGTCAGCGCGCGCTGTTCACGGCGCGCCATCATGTCCTGCAAGGTTACAGGTGAGTATTGCCAGGGCGCTTGGCTTTCTGTTTTCATATCACTACTTGTCCAAGCGATATGCAAGCTGGTTGCGCAGGTAGCGTTCCACCACCACGAGCACTGCCGCGTCATGCCCGGTGGCTTGTGAATAAAAGGCTTCGTAGTTGCGGCTGAATGTCATCTTTTCTGTGCTGCCCGCCAGATAGGGAAACAGCGCCATGCCAAAGGAGTCCCGCGCCACAAACATGGTAGGCGCTCCCTTGGGACCGATTGTTTCTATCAGCATATCCTCCAGGCTGCGCATAATGCCCTTGGTGCGGTAGTTTTTTTCTATATTTGGGAGGGCGTCCAGTTCGCGCGGCTTCATGCCCGGCAACACCATCTGGGACAGGTCGCCCACGCTCGGCACAGGCACGGTAAAATCCTCCATGGTCAAGGCAATTGGCGGCTGTTCGTCAAACAGCGTGCGCCATATTTCTTCATAAGCCAGGTAGGCGCCATAAGCGCTCCAATGGGTGTCGGTTTTCATGTAAGTCAGCATGCTCTTGTTCCGCAGCAACGGCACAAAATCGGGCGCGTTGACACCGGCTTGCTGCAGCGCCGCCATCAGCCGCACGCGGTTGCTCCCTTCCTCAGGCGCAGCTTGTATAAAATAGGGCAGCTTGTGCGGGTAGATGGTGGCTTTGTTGGGCGCGATTACCAGCATAAATTTGGTGCCCTCGGCTTTTAGCTTACGGGCTAGGCGGGCGATGTTATCCGCCAACAGTTCGATGCCCTGGTCCGTCATGGGCTGCTCGCCCAGGGTATCCTCCAGGCCTTGCCGGTAAAACAAAAAACCATCTTTCCCCTTGACCACGCGTTCACTGCCCGTACCGCCCAGCAGCAAGCTAACGTAGCCATTCGCCGTCAGCATCAAGGTACGCAGCCCGATGTTGCGGCTGAGGACATCCGAACCCCAGGGCAAGCCCGTGTCCCTGCTGTGGTTTTTGATGTCAAACGGCGTGATCAGCCCTACAGCCGGCAACAGCAGCACCACCAGCACAATCAATACAAACGCTTTCTTCATACGCATCTACCCCTGATAGAAAAACGGCACGCCCATGCCTGCCGCCGCATTACCCAGGCAAACAACTGCCAGCAGCGCCAGCGCCAGGTAGCGCAGCACTCGGGGAACCCGGCAGGGCAGCCCGCGCTGCTCAAAGATTATAACTACAACCGCCGTGGCAAATGCCAGCAGCACGGGTGGAGAAAGCGGCAGCAACAGCGCCTGAACAGAACCCTGCCTGCTTAGCGCCACCAAATAGCGTGCTATCGCTGGCAGGCTGCCCAGCCGCATCAGCACAAAGCCCACAACAACGCAGAGCCATACATAAGTTTTGCGAAGCGCTGCCGGCCAGCGCTCCGGGCTGATCAACCCGGCATACTCCGCAGCCACAAACACCGCGTGCCACACGCCCCACAGCAGGAAGCCGGCTTTCCAGCCATGCCACATGCCCATCAGCACGAACACCAGGGTGATGGCGCCGACTACCTGCCACCGGCTTTTTCTGCCAACGCTCAGCGGCACAAACACATGCTGCCTAAACCATTCCGTTAGGCTGATATGCCAGCGACGCCAGAAATCCGTCATGCTGTCCGCACGAAGCGGTGTGCGGAAATTCTCAGGCAGACGGTAGCCCAGCGCCTGCGCTGTACCCAGCGCCATGTCGGCATAGCCTGATATATCAAAGTACAGCTGTATCGTATAGCCTGCTGCGCCTAAAAGCGCTAACGGAGCGCCAAGCAGGGTTGTGTCTGTGGTAAAAGCAGCCGTTGACAAGCGCGCCAGCGTGTCGGCAAGCAGCAGCTTTTTGCCAAGCCCCAGGATGATCCGCACCAGCCCGGCAGCTAAGTCGTCCCACCGATCGCTTCGTTCAGGTCGCTGGCTTGCCAGTGCCGCGGCGTCCGCCACAGGGCCAGCCGGCAGCTTAGGAAAAAACAACGTAGAAAACACATAGGCGTCCAATCCCGGACGGTCATCGCCCATGTGCAGGGCTATGCTTTCCAGTGCGCGCCAGCTCAGCCCCAGCGCCGCCAGCGGCGGTAGCAAAGGAGCCAGGATACCGGGCGCCGATTGGGTGACGCGCAGTGCCACAACCAACGTGATGTTGGCTGCCAAACCGATCTTCTTGCGGGCATAGGAAGGCAGCAAATAAATCATGCCGTTGATAGCAATAAACACCGCAGCTGCAATGGCAGCTGCCTGCCCTGCCAGTAGCAGGTATACAACACCAGTCAACACAATAAAAGGCTTCAGCACCCTTGTGCCGCGCAACAACGCCGCCCCTATCAGCGACAGCGGCAAAACCACGCTCAAATAGCCTAGACTGGTCATCGGCATGGTTATTTTGATGAATTGCGCAGCAGCGCAAAGGCCAGTATGGTGTCGGTTTCCAGATCCACCTGGAAGATCAGCTGCGGCGCGTCCACTTCGCTGCCCATGGCATAAATCAGCTGGTCGTAGTCCACAAGGCTTGGCTCACCATAAGCATCGATCACCCGTGTTCTGCTGTCGCCAATGCCGATACCCCGCGTGGTGCGCCACAGTCCTCCCAGAATCAGGATGGTTTCGACTACGTCTTCTCCGTTTCTACCCCGGGGACAGGTACCAATCAGCAGTTCATCGTTGGCATACTCCTTGTCTTCCCCTTCGAACAGGCAGCTGGCAGTGGCACTGACATCCATGGGCGTCTCGTATAGCTTTTCCAATGATGCAACCATGGTCGCGGCGGGTATGTCGAAGGTGTATTCCGTGTCGCCAATCAGCAGCAGAAAATCCTCCGCTATAAGTGGTGGTGCTGCAGCATGAATCACAGCAGGTAAAGCAAGGACCAGCGCCAGAAGCAAGCAGATGGTATTATGTCGGCAATTCACCGCTGGTTACCTCCATTTTGGTCGTATAGCTCGGACAGGTAAAATATATGTATTCGGCGATGTCAAACGGCATGCGCACGCAGCCACCGGAAGAAAAGGTACCCAGCTCACGCTCAGTTCTGAACACCTTGGCAGCGATGTCGCTGGTGTAGCAGGGCAGACCGTGGATATACCTGCCCGGCCGGTAGCAGATGCTGTGAGGCGTCTGGGAATAGGTGAACCGCACCCACCGGTATTTTGTGCCCAGATAAAATGTGCCACTGGGTGTGGGCGTGCTGCGTTTGCCCAGTGCCGCCACAGCCTGCATCAGCGGTGCGCCGGCGGGCTTGCCTTCCGCATCCAAACGGTATACTGAGACTGTCAAAGTGGCTTTGTTCACGTGCACCATATAAGCGCTGTCATCCTTACTACTGGGCAGGTACTTGGTTTCATCGGTTAACAACGGCGCACCCACTGCATATCCCTCCTGCCCGTTGTAACTGACCAGCAGGTAATGGCGCGAAAAGCCTGTCACGGTGACAATATCCCCCGCAGGAATCGTGGCGACTTCCTCCCCCAGCGTGCTGTCTGGCAGCGACAGCAGGATGATGTCCTCTGTCGCGGTGACAGTGTGGGTTTCAACCGGCGCATCCGAGCCGATGATGCGCAGCGCCCCGCGGTGGATCATCCGTCCATCCATGGCCTTGAACCAGTCGTCACCGTACATCTCCTTCAGCTGAATCACCGCGCCATCGTCTGGCGGCAGCGGATGGGAGCCGGGCAGATAGCCCATGCCGGTTTGCACAGCCCAGGTGCGATTCATGGTGGCAGGTCTTTTAGGCAGCGTGTGCAGTGCCGTGGGATCGGCAAAGCCGCACAGGCCTTCCTCGTCCAGATACAGCCAGCTGCCCGAGCCTGCCGTGAACGTATACAGCCTGCCAGGCTCCAGCAGTTGCCCCTCCATAGGTTCGCTTCCCGGCAGCAGGTGCAGCGGCACCTTTTCGTTCACAAAACCAGTCATTGGAGTTCTCAATGGATTCAGCAGCACGGTTTCCACAACCTCGGCCTGGATATACAGCCCGTCCGGCGCCAGTTTGAAATACCCGTTCTCCTGTCCAATCACCTTGTACAGCTGCCCCGGCATCAGCACTTTGTCCGACGACATATTGCCGGTGCTGTCGATGAACAGCGCTTCCTCCTGACGGGTCAGCACCAGCGCGGCTTCAACCGGCAGCTGTTCCATCAGCGACACGGTGCTTTTGCCTACATACCCCGCAACATCCCGGTACCGCACCTTGTAATATCCCTTGGCGTGGCCCGTTACGGTTAGCATCTGTCCAGAGCGCAGCGTCGCCAGGCGGTCCGCCCCTGTCAGCGGCAGCGCCAACAGCGGCTGCTCCTGCCGATTATACACAATGTACAGGTCCAGCGGCTGAATTCCAGGCAATTCACGCAGAGCGCTTTGCTGCAAGTAGCCTGTTTGGCCGTTGACAATGAGCCCGCGCGAACTGCCTGCTCTTTCCATCCACCGTGACCGGCGTTTCGGCGGGGACACGCAGCAGCACCTCGGCTTGCTCCAGCGGGTAAGCCCGCATGTAGCGCGTGTCGACAGTGTACAACAGTTGAGGCTCGCTGTCTGTCACCTCGGGCAGGGGCAGCATGTCCTTCAGGTGAACATAGCCTGTCTTCCCCAGGTGGGTTACCAGGCCCCAGCCCTTATTGATCTCCGTTGCGTGCAGGGGTGTCCTCCGGTAGATGGTCATCAGCACCCTGTCGCCTGCGACGGGGTTTTCTCTTAGATACACCGACCGTTCGAAATAGCCCCATTTTTCACTTTCCTCACCCTGCTCTGCCCATGCCGGCAGCATCAGCGCCATGATCAGCACCGCGCAGAAGGCAACCAACGCTCTCTTCCTTGAACCACATGTTATCATGCATCATCCTTGCCGAGCAATCACCACCGGAATGCCCTTAGAACCTTATGTATGGCTCCGTTTCGTTCATCTTGCAATTAGTGCCATGCCTTTTTCACAACTGCAAAACTGCGAGGCAGGCACATCCGGTTGCACAAGGCAAGCCCCTGCCCATGGCATGCCCCGTTGTCCATGCACATGCCGCTGGAAAACGCTTGCAGCCTGCCTGTCTTCCCGGCTTGTGCAAGCGATTGTCCTACCGCTCTGTGCTTCGTACGCGCGGATTATAATATAGAGAGCCGGGAGAGGGCAAGGGGGGGTAGTGCTATTGTTTACAAAAGCTGTGTGGTTCATTCGCTTGGTATGCATGTTGATAAAGCCGATTTTGTCTCTAAAAGCTATAACGTCTAAAATCTGACATGTCAAGAACATAGCCTGCCAAAACAGATACTTTTACCGAATGCGACGAAAAAGCACCGAATACGACGGGAGTGTTGCATACAAATAAATATCTTTTTATAATGATTATATTGTAAAAGGAAGGGGCAGCCTATCTGTGGGTATAAAATTTCGCTTTATCCAGGATGACGCGCTCGGTGGAGATATAGAAATTACCGTGCGCGCAGCAGAAAAAAACGAACGCGTGGAAAAACTGTTGTCCGTGCTCTCGGAGCATTCCGGGCAGATGATATCCTGTCATTTGCTTTCGGAAAAATACGATATCAACACCTCGGATATTATTCTCGTGATGCGCGATGGCCGCTACGTAACGGCTAAAACCGTCGGGGGCGATCATATCATCAAAGACGCATTAGCACGCGTGGAAGAAAACCTCGATCCCGCGTGGTTCGTCAGGATATCCCAGTCTGAGATCATCAACCTTAAGTATCTAAAGAACTGGGACTTTGTAGGTGGAGGAATCATTCAGGTAAAGATGGAAAACGGAATCGTATCATACACGTCGAGGAGATATGCTAAGCAGATACGTGAAACGCTTCTTAAGAGGAGGATAAAGCAATGAAAAAATGCCTGATTACCAAATCCCTTATCGGACTCATTGTCGGCGCGCTTGTTGTACACGTGATTACCCTGCTGGTAAATTACTTTAGCCGCGGCCAATTCCTCGTCTGTATGCCGGAGCTGACTGAAAGGCTTGGGCTTGCCGGAGCCGTGGTTGTTCAGACCATGCTTGCCGCAATAGTCGGCATGATCGCCTTCGGCGGAATGTGCCTTTTCGACATAGAAGAATGGAGCCTGCTGCGCGCCTCGGTGGTGCACTGCGCGCTTATACTCATTACGAACATCGTCGTAGGGCTGCTGCTGCATTGGTTTTCTTGCCACATCACCCCAATACTGATTATGACTTGTATTATCATCTTTGTATACGCGTTGATATGGCTTATCATGTATGCTGTCTGGAAAAGAGAAATCCGGGAAATGAACCGCCTTGCAGATGAATATAAAAGGAACGCTGATACAAGCGAGAACTTTAGCGCTATCAGGTAGTCCCCCTTGTATCCAGAGCTGCTTATGGTTGAGATCTCTTTTCCTGTAAAGCATATTCAAGCGAGTACAATAGCAAACTGTGCCCGTCTTTTTATGTGTTTTGTTACCGAATACGACACAGAACAGCCGAATGCGACAAACGTATTGACCGCAAAAAACCGGGCCGCTATAATTGAATTAAATAGATTATGAACGAGGAGGATATCAAAAAGTGGAGATTTATTTAGATAAATTTAACAAAATCGGTTTTTTGATATTGGTTTCTCTTATTATATTCTCCATATTTACCTTTACTTCCCTCTTCGATATGCCAGATATTCATCTTATTGATACGAAAGTTCAATCATTTTCAGAAGGATGGACTTGGAGCGATGGATTGAGTACTTTTGAATTCAATTTGCCCCATCAGTTAAATATAGAAAAATCCGAAAACTTGATCATCAAAAATACTATTCCTAATGATTTAAATCCCGGTGACGTTGTCGCTTTTAAATCCTATATGCAGTCTGTGGTTGTAAAAATTGATGGAGAAACAGTATATGAAATAGGAACGGACACAGACAGATTCTTAGGCAGAGATTTCGGCAGTTTTTGGTCTTTTATCGAAACCAAACCGGAATATAAGGGCAAAGAAATAGAAATCTCCCTCTTTTCCCATAGAGTTCCTTTTCACGGATATGTGCCCAAGGTTCTTACAGGCAGCAGAACAGGGATGCTTCATCATATTTTTAATCAAAAGGGGATGTGGAATCTCCTGTCTTTTGCTATTGTTATAGCAGGGGCTGCTATCATTTTATTCCATTTTTTTGCCGGGTTTCATAAAGGAAAGGACAAAGGATTCTTCTATTTGGGCACATATGTGCTTATTATGGGGAGCTGGTTATTGGGAGAGTCGGGGGTATTGCAAATTATTAGCAGAAATACATATTATGTTACGAGGATTCCACTGTTGGCAATCTTGCTCTTTCCTGTATCCATCAACCTTTATATAAAAGAAGCCGTCCCGATGAAAAGGAGGTTCTCTGCAAATTTCATTGCGACGCTATCGATTGTAAATGCGGCTATTAATTTGTTTCTTGAGTATTTAAACATCTTAAGTATTACGGATACCCTTGTTGTATCGCTAACGCTTGCGGCGACAACCTGCGTATATTATGTGGTGATATTTCTTATTGAAACCATTGTTTATAAGAATGAAAGAGCGCAAAAGGAATTTTTAGCTCTATCTATTTTCTTCGTTTTTACCATTGTTGAGATAGGATCTTTTTATGCGAACGGTCAGAAGGAGACTTCTTATTACATGCTCATAGGCATGTCAATATATACCGTAATGATGGTCTCCTACCAAATTGAAGATTATAGAAAGAAAGTAAGCATACAAGAAGAAAAAGAATTGTTCGAAAGAATGGCATATACTGATGCGCTTACAGGAGCAAAAAACCGTGCACAATATATGGAAGACATGAAAAGTATGATCGCCCCCGAGGGAGTCATGATCGTCCAGGCTGATACCGACAGATTGAAATATATCAACGACAACTTCAGTCATTCCCATGGAGACTTAGCTATCATCAACACGTATAAAGTCCTGAGTAAATACTTAGATCAAATCGGCGAAATTTACCGTATAGGCGGGGATGAGTTTTCCGTCATCATTAAGAATACCGACTGGGATCAAGTCAACAAAACAATTGAAAAAATTCGAAAAGAGGCAGGGTTAATAAATGCCAAGAGCGAATATGATTTTTCCATATCTATCGGAATAGCGGAGTACGACGCATCAATGGACGAAGATATACATGCTACAGCCATAAGAGCCGATCATAGAATGTACGATGATAAAAAAAGACTGGTAGGCACCATTCCACAGAAATATCCTGTAACTATTTTGAATTAGAGGAGGATTGATATAAGCAACCTAGCCCGCACAGCACAATTAGCCTGGGATGTCAACAACTGATTCTTACTTTTTGATGACAGGAGGACAATGTAATGAAGAAAATGATAGCGATACTGTTAGTAGCCATGCTCTGCGCGTCAGCGTTTTCGTCCTATGCCAAGGAAGAAAAACCGGGAGAAACCACAGTAGAAAGCCTTGCACCCGGAATTCAAGGACCTGAAGGCTGGCCGGAAGATGTTCCTACGCCTTTAACGGGAGAATTTCTTTGGGGCGATTGGGCACCGGATCGGAGTTTTTATACGGTAGACATTCGATATGCGCAAGACGAAGTTGACGCTTATGCGGAAAGATTGCAGGACGCAGGATTCAGTAAAATAGACACCGATAAATATGAGGATATTTAGGGTCTACTGAGCAACCCCATGTTTCCAGGACAACCATCTCCACTGATTGCCATCCCATGCTGCTGTATCCGCACAATTGTCATCATGAGCCCCATGGACCACCAGCAAAAGAAGCGCAAAAAGAAACTCCTTCAGGCGTCTCCACAAATTCATCGTCAGGATGCAGATATGGATGGCTATTTCACTGGTTTCTTTCAGACGTTCCTTGACCAATCCCATCCCATAACGACGTTTGCCTACTCCAAACCCGCCCTCCACAGCATTGCGTTCGCCTGATTCACGGCGTTCTTCATCTTGTTGTGCTCGATATAATGCCTTATCCTTCGGTGGACGGCCCAGTTTGGGGCCCGACATGCGAATGCCGTGGGCTTTGCAGTATTGAAGATTCTCCCGTGTACGATATGCTTTGTCTGCTAAGACACGCTCCGGATACTTACCCGTGTCGGCATGATAGCGTTCTACCGATTCCTTCAGCGTTTTACCCTCATGGTACGCATCCCAGGACAAATGTTCTACGCGCATATAACCATCCACAACGGATACAGCCAGCTTTGCACCAAACTCTGCCGGCGCTTTCGACTTGCCGCGAACGATGGGACGCACCCAGGGCTCATGCAGGCTGACGATCCTGTCATCTACGCGACTGGTCCGATTGTCATACATTTCCTTCTGCTGCGCATACAGCTGCTCAATCACACCAAGTCGTTCCCGGTCTTTCTCGCTCAGATGATCCTTCATATCGGATAGATAGCCCAGATCGCGGCGAACATAGTTCAGTTGTTTCCGAAGGCTGGTGCGCAGTTGTTTCCGGGTGGGTTTCCTGTTCCTGACATACCTCAGATAGTCTCTGCGAGCAACGCGGCGGTAGGTTCGGGGTTTCTCTCCCGTGGGATATACACTGTCGATCATTGCTTCCAGCGCCTCCCGCGCCTCGTTGAGCAAACCAAGGTCGGTTGGATAGCGGATATCCTGAGGGACGCAGGTGGCATCCAGGATCAGTGTACCGCTATTGACAGGCTCTTCAGCCTCTTCCGATTCCTCCTCTTTATCGCCTTCGTCCGTTGATTCAGAAGGCGAAGCATCATCATTTTCCTCCTCGTCTTTCTTCTCTGCGTATGGGTTCCTGCGGCCGGAGATATAATCATTCAGCTCCGCCGTCAACTCTACAGGAATCCGCTTGCGAAACAACGTCATGGTGCTCGCGTCAAACGGCGCTTCATGTTGAAAGGCTGGCAGACCCAGGAAAAACTGGAGATAAGGATTCATCCGGATCTCCTCCACCGTATCCTCATCTGAAAAACCATAGCGTTCCTTAATGACGAGCGCTCCTATTGCCATCCTGGCGGATTTGCCTACATTGCCCACTTCGCTTGTAAAGGTCTGCGCGTAACGGCGTTCCAACTCAGCCCATGGGATCATCTTGGCCAGCTTGACCCAATCGTTGGTAGAATCCAGTCCTTGGAATTGAAACACCTTTTCATCCTCAAAGATACTGACTTGTTCGCTTTGCGGCCGATACACTGTTTTTACCTCCGAAATAAGTGCAAGGGTTTTTTGCCTTTTCGGTGCTTTCCCTTGCACTTATTGTACCATAAATTCGACTTAAAGGCTTGTATTATAATACGTTGTTGGATTAATCAGTGGACACTAAATACGATGCCCGATACCTGGGGGAAAGCACCCAAGGCCTTGGGCGTGGCGCTGGTAGCGGCCTCCAGGGCTTCCAGCAGTTCGGAACCCTTTACCTCAAGGACGCTCACTTCATTGCCAAAGGGGAATACGGTTTTCATGTCATTCATGGTGATGTCGCCCACCTGGATGCTGGCCCGGATGCCGCCGCCGTTGGTGATGGCAGCCACCACCTTGTCGCCCAGCGCTTGTTTAGCCGCCCACAGGATGGCGTCAGCAGCAAAGTCGCCTAAGTTGGTTTCCTCGGTGCGGTTGCCCGGGTCGCGCTCGCCGTTGAGGAAGACCTCCGTCCTGGCAAAGACCTTGGACAGTTCTTCCTGCACCGCCTGATTGGTGCTGTTGACCAGTTCCGCTACCTCAGCATCCAGCTTAGCAATCAGCAACGCACTGTAAGGAAATCCTTCCACCTCAACCACGGCGTTCTTGTCAAGGCCGCCTGAAAACAAGCTTGCCTTGAAATTTTCACCATCATATTCCACCACACCCAGGTTCTCGCCGTATTCGCCGGCGGAGACCAGCAGGGTATCGCCGACCATCTCACCTTTTTCAAACAGGGAGTGGCTGTGGCCGTCGATCAGCAGGTCGATGCCCGTAACATTTTCCAGCACATCCAGGCTGCGGTTGGGGGCGCTTTCATCATCCGAGCCCAGGTGGCTGAGCAAAACAACGATGTCAGCGCCTGCCGCCTTGAGTTCCTCCACCTGTTTCCTGGCTGCCTCATACAGGGCCTCCCCCTGGAGGAAATCGATGCCCCGCACCTTATCCGGATGGGCTTTGGTCATGGTTTCAGGGGTGGTGAGGCCAAAGACGCCCACCTTCATGCCGTTGGGCATATCAAAGATTTTATTGGCCACAAAGGTTAAGTTGCCCTCCAGGTGGTTGATGATATTGGCAGAGAGCATAGGGAAACTGGCCAGCCCCGCCAGCTGTTTGGCATTGTCCAGCCCCCAGTCAAACTCGTGGTTGCCGGGCGTCATGGCGTCATAGCCAGCGGCGTTCATAAACTCGATGGCAGTTTTGCCCATGCTCAGGTTTACCAGCGGCGTGCCCTGGCAGGCATCGCCCGCGTCCAGTAGCAACACGCTGTCCCCGGCCGCCTCCAGATCCTTTTTGTACTGGGCGATGGCTGCATAACCCAGCACCTTCCCGGCCGGATCCGCTACGGCGCGGCCATGGATGTCGTTGGTGTGCAAAATGACCAGCCTGCCCTTGGGCGCTTCGGCAAAGCCCGTGGCGGCAAGCCCAAGCGCCAGCACCAGCACCAGTATCCCTGCAAGAATTCTTTTCATCATCATTTGTCCTCCTTAAATTTTTTGTGCTAAGCACATTCATGTTAGACTATACCCCTAAAAAGTTTGGTGAAGGTAAAAAACAAGTAAAATTTAGACGAAAAGCACAAAACACCCAGAGCCACACGCAAAGAGAAAGGCACGGCGCCCGGGTGTTTATAGGGTTTGCGAGTCGTTTACCCGGCTATTTATACCACCAAGCCATCGATTCTTTCACATTGACTGTTTCTTTGGGCTTGGCGCTATCATAAACCTTAACTTCAAGCACCATGCTGCTGGTGGTGACATCAGCTAAATAAACGCCTGCGATGTTCATTTCATTCTTTTCTTTGGTGCACGTACGACGATATCCGCTTCAGGCAGCGCATCTTTCGAATCCGCCAGCCGGTAATTGATGACCGAATGATTAATGGAGTCCTTTCCTTTAATTTAAAATTGTTCATGCACTGCGTCTAACACGCGGTTTGCCGGCTGCACCTCCACCACAGGCTCCGTTTCCAGGTAGATGACACCGGCATCTAGGATGTATAGATTGGATTGTACAACCTTGGTTAGGGTATCAAAAGCATAGGTTTAGAACCCACCTTAAAAGCACCCTTTAGTGTATGGTGTTCAGTATCTAGTTGGATTTAAATAAAATAAAGGAATCCGTCGATATAGATCTCTATATTAACTGCATTTTATGGGTTCTTGCACGCTTTTCAATAGCCTTTTGCTATTAATCGCCCCAATCTTAAATCCCAACCAGGTTTTTAGGCGTACTAACCCCCTCACAGGCACATGATCTATATCATAGCGTCTGCGAAGTAGGGAGGGAATTCCTTCTATACCGTTCCGTTTCTTTGCAAATTCTTTGTATGCTTGACTCCCCATATGAATCACTTGCTTGGCTCTCGCAATTGTTTTGCTTGTGATTGAAACAACGTTGCTTTTCTTCTGTTCTTTCATAGAGCAGTTCGTACGATATGGGCAATTTGCACAGTCTGTCTTTTGAAATACGGCTCGATACATGCCTGTTTTAGGGTAGTAGGTGGTCTTGATCGGCTCTTTACCTCCCGGGCAGCTTAAGACTTTCCCTTGTTCTTCGTCTATTTGAAATTCACTCAGAATCGGTTCCGGTGTTTTTCCTATTAAGGCTGTTGTCAATAGTTGAATGTTATTGTCTTTGGCCGCGGATTTTATATCTTCACTTCCAAAGGCGCCATCTGCAATAAGGATCAGCTCATCTTCTTGCTGTCCTAGGTTTTCTATGATGTCTTCCGCAAAGGATTGATCGGAATAGGTATTCGGCTTTAAATCGTAATGCGTTATGTAGTTGGGTCCTTCATTCGGACTCAACTCAACAATATTTGCAGTGTAACCTTTGTGATCTTTTCCGGCCTTTTTACGGTAAGTCGCATCCGGATCCGATGGATTTTGCAAACTATCAGTTTTGATTTGAGCTTTATCTTTAGGTTTTGGACCGTTCGGTGTTGATTCCGTTTGCTCTCTTAAAACTCTTTGGAGAAGACGAAACTCCGAACTATCATAAAGAGAATCCAGAACTTGCTTGCTTAAATTTACACCGTCATGGATGACTTC
The DNA here is from genome assembly GCA_050952845.1 of Christensenellales bacterium. Classification (GTDB taxonomy): domain Bacteria; phylum Bacillota; class Clostridia; order Christensenellales; family Aristaeellaceae; genus JAGVSV01. Next base: position 1,091,218 of record JBMNLP010000001.1, on the reverse strand, counting down.
TTGAAGACGCTCTTCTAAACCATCGCTCCTGCGGTGATAAATAATTTTATTGACATCATCCTCTTCTAAATAGTGCTTGTATTGATCCGATATGAGTTCGTCTTGTTTCTTCATGCGCTTCACCATATTCGCAACACAAGTGTACATGATTTCCAATCGTGACATTTTTTTACAGTTGGATGCGACCATAAGGCTATCCATCCTTCGGATAGAACGATTCACTCCACTAAAAGAAGCAAAGGAATCCGCTAAAGCCTCCATTTCTTCTTGGACAAGATCTCGACCGGTTTCTATCTCATAGTTGTAGAGTCTTTCTCTAAAACGGCTAAAGGTTCGATCACTAACAGGTTGTTCTTCAAAACTACCGGTACCAAGAGCATGTTGAAAAAGCATGTCAAACATCATCCGTTCAATCAACTCATCATCGGTTAAAGCAAAGAGTTCTTTCAGAATCAAAGCACCGAAAATCACATTCACCGGTGTATTGGGACGGCTTGCAGGGTTACTGCTGTAGAGATCTTTAAATCTTTCTTCATTTATGGATGAGAAAATCAATTTGTAGAAGCCCACTGCCCAGGATTTCTCCAAATACTTCTTTTCTCTTTCTGTTAAGCCGTAAAGAGGATCATTGAAATTAAATTGTTGATTGGAATTCGTTACAAAAGCCATGAAAACGCCTCCTTTAATATATATCTATTATATCATATTAAGGGAGAAAATGTTGAAATTTCAACGTTTTTCAAGCTCCTTATAGGATTCCCTTGCAGGATTTTGATAGCAGTGCCGCCGAGGCGATGAGCAGTTAATGAATTACTTTTGACACCCTAACCAAGGTTTGACGATGGACAAAAAGGTCTTGCCGGACTTCTTGTTGGGGATCTTCTTCAGGTACATGACGCTCCTCCTTACAGGTAGAAATGACGTCATGATTATATCACAACGGTAAGGAACGGTAAATAGGCAAATTCTTAAAACTTGACAAAAAAATAGGCTCGGACGCCTTGTAATATATAGGAATTTTGAGCTGGGTTGAAATTAAGAAGTGTAAAAGTGGGGAGAGCTTTTGCAAATTTATTTTTAGTCCCTGCCTCCAACATTCTCGCTCTTTTCCCCAAGCCATCGCCTATGGTATAGTAATGATAAACAAACGCCATGGAGGGACTATGCTTGTTTGCGGTGTGATCGCAGAATACGACCCTTTCCATCTTGGCCACGCACGGCACCTGCGGCTGGCTCGCGAGGCAAGCGGCGCCGATTACGTGGTCTGTGTCATTAGCTGTGCATTTTCACAACGCGGCACACCGTTGCTGTTCCATACCCACGATCGCGCGAAGATGGCGCTGAGCAGTGGCGCCAACCTGGTGCTGGGCATGCCCTATTCCTTTTCCTGCGCACCTGCCGATCGCTTTGCATTGGGCGGCATAGGCATTCTGGACGGGCTTGGCGTAGTGACACATCTCAGCTTTGGCACCGAGGTGGATGATCTGCAGCACCTGTACAACATCGCCTCAATAATCGAACACCCAAACACTACCTACAGGCAGAAGTTGCGCTTGGGTATAGCGGAGGGCAAATCATTCGCGCGCGCACGCGGTGAGGCCTTGAACGCAAGCTATCCTGGTGTGCAGAAGGCATTTCTGTCTCAGCCTAACATGACGCTGGCTATCAGTTACCTCAGGGCATTGAAACGCCTCGGCAGCCGGATGACAGTCGTACCTATTAAAAGGAACACCGCCTACCAGTCGACTGCCCTTGCGCATGAACCTTCCGCATCGGCTGTACGCCTGGCTATGCTGCGCGGCGACTGGCAGGGCGTTCAGCGCAGCGTGCCGGATGCTGTGTACACCATCATCCAGGATGCTGCAAACACCAACCGCCTGCACCGACCGGAATCGCTGGACAAGGCGCTGATATCACACCTGCTCCAAACCACACCCGTACAAGCTGCACGCTGTCCTGATGTATCTGAGGGACTGGAACGGCGCATACTGAAAGCCGCGAAGAGTGCTGTGACGCGCGAACAACTGGTCGACATCGTCAAGACAAAACGCTATCCCTACGCGCGCATCAACCGCATTCTGTCCCACATGCTTACAGGGCAAACAAGGAACAACCTGGCAGACATCCCCCAATACGCACGGCTGCTTGGTTACAGTCGGGAGGCAGCGCCCCTGCTCAAAGCCTTGCGTCTGAACGGCATCCGACTCATCTCCAAGCCAGCGCGCGAAACGGTGGACGGCATTGAGCAGGACATGCTGGCTGAAACCCTCTGGGCGCTGGGCGCCGGTCTGCCACCCGACAGCGCCTACAGGCATCCAGTTGTCACCTATTAATGAAAGGATGTGATCCCATGAAAACGATTCTGACATCATTGATCACCCAAACCATCAGGGACCTTTTCCTAACCGCCAGCTATTGTGCCACAGACGATTTACTTGGCGCGTTCAATACAGCCCTTGAAAAAGAAGAATCGCCCGTAGGCCGCAACGTGTTAGAGCAAATCATCAAGAACTATCGCATCGCCAAGGAAGAGCAGGTCGCCATCTGCCAGGACACCGGTATGTCCGTGGTGTTTGCTGATGTCGGGCAGGATGTGCACATCATAGGTGGTGATTTTGAAGCAGCCATCAACGAAGGCGTCCGTCAGGCATATACACAAGGCTTCCTGCGAAAATCCATCGTGGGCGATCCGCTGTTTGATAGGATCAACACCAGGGACAACACGCCGGCTGTTATCCACACCAGGATCGTGCCGGGCGATGCGCTGACTCTTACGGTGTCCGCCAAAGGCTTTGGCAGCGAAAACATGAGCGCGCTCAAAATGCTGGTGCCGGCAGACGGGCTGGAAGGTGTCAAACGCTTTGTGGTGGAGACGGTGGAAAAAGCAGGTCCCAACCCCTGCCCCCCGGTGATCATAGGCATTGGCATTGGCGGCACATTTGAAAAGGCTGCGCTCATGGCCAAGGAGTGCACGGCATTGTCCTTAGACGTCCGCAACGCCGACCCGCGCTATGCCGCGTTAGAGGACGAGCTGATGGACGCCATCAATTGCCTGGGCATCGGTCCCGCAGGAACCGGCGGCAGCACCACGGCGTTGAAAGTGCATATCAAAGCCTTCGGTACGCATATCGCCGGCCTGCCGGTCGCAGTGAATATCTGCTGTCATGCTGCGCGCCACGCGTCAAGAACATTATAAGGAGGACACCATGAAAGCCATCAAGATCAAGCTTCCTTTCGACGAGCAAACAGCCAGATCGCTGCGGTCGGGTGATGCCGTGCTGCTGACCGGCGCCCTCTATACCGCCAGGGACGCCGCCCACAAGCGCCTGATCGCGCTGATCGATGAAGGCAAACCCCTGCCTGTTGACCTTGTGAACCAGACATTGTACTACGTTGGCCCCGCCCCTGCCGCGCCCGGGCACGCGGTCGGGTCTGCCGGTCCCACCACCAGCTACCGCATGGATGCTTACACGCCTAAACTGTTAGCGATGGGGTTGCGCGGCATGATTGGCAAAGGTTATCGCAGCAGCGAGGTCATCGAGGCAATGAAACAACATGGCGCCGTTTACTTTGGCGCGGTTGGCGGCGCGGCAGCGCTGATTGCCCGGCGGATTATTTCCTCCGAAATTGTAGCCTACCCAGACTTAGGCGCGGAAGCCATCCACAGGTTTGAGGTGCACGATTTTCCCGTCACCGTCGTTATCGACACCCTGGGCAACAACCTGTATGAAACCGGTCCTGGGCTGTACAAGAAAACAGCGTTGTGATAGCATACGCGGGCGTTGTTGAAAGGAGGTATGCCATGCGCTGCTGGTTTCTCAGGCGAATCGCCTCTGCTTTCGTCTGTTTGATCATCGCGGTTGGCATACTGCCCAGCGCCCGCGCTTCGTCCGAGTACGACGCCAACCACCCTGAAAACCTGTTTGCAGCCCATATCCGGGCTGAATCAGCCATCTTGATTGAAGCGGAATCCGGTAACGTTATATTTGAGAAAAACGCCGATGACATCCGTTACCCTGCATCCCTTACCAAAATCATGACGATTATGATCGCATTGATGATGTGCGAGGACGATGAAATGGTCACGGTATCAGAAAATGCTGTGAACATACCGGCTGATTCATCCAAAATCGGCTTGAAAGCCGGCGAAACCCTTCCGATGATCGACCTGATCAAAGCCACGATGATCAAATCGGGCAACGACGGTTCCATCGCCATTGCAGAGCATGTATCGGGCAGCGAACCCGCTTTTGTCAACCTGATGAATGAAACCGCACGCCAGTTTGGCTGTACGAACACCAACTTTGTCAATTCCCATGGATACCACGACGAGTATCATTATTCCACTGTGCGCGACATCGCCATCATTGCCCGGGAAGCCATGAAGTACCCGGCATTTCAGGAGATCGCCGCTCTCTGGCGCTTCACGCTGCCGCGCACCAACATGTCGGATGCCCGCGCCCTTACCTCCACAGACGCCGATATTTTTAACCCGGAAAGCGACGCATACTATCCGTACATCACCGGCATCAAAACCGGCCAGCACAGCATGGCCGGGTATTGCTATGCCGGTTCTTCATATAAAAACGGCATTTCACTGATATCCGTCGTGTGCAAGTCAAATAAAGCCGGCCGTTGGACCGATACCAGGCGGCTGATGGACTACGGCTATACGCAGTACATCAGCACCAGCGTGGAGGAGATATTCCGTAAAAACCCAAAGGTGGTCGATATATCAGCCTATGCACTGGACGACGACAACCTGGGCCGCCTGCCCCTCGATATCCAAAAGAAGGACCCGGCAGCCAACGACAACCTCTTTGGCCTACTCGGCCAAGACGATATGTGGATGCACATATACAACACCCGCACGTCCATCTCCTACACCAGGACGCTGGAGGCGCCTGTTGCGGCCGGTGAGATCATCGGCACCATGATATACAGGCCTGAAGGCAGCGATGCCGAACCCGTGGAGTATGACCTGATCGCCACGCGCTCTATCAATCGACGCGAGGCAGCCGCTCCTTCGCTGGAAGCCATCCGGGCTTACACAGAGGCAGACCCCAACCCATTCCCCAGATTTTCATTGGAGTTTCTCTTCATCATGCTATTGCCCGTATTCGCGGTGATGATCTTGGCGCGGCTGCTGTTCAAGCTGTTGACAAAAAAAAGAAAGCCGCGCATACGCCGCACGGCAGGTTATAAAACCAGGTATTACAGATAGAACAACCTGTTCTACTTCCCGAAGTTCTTATCGTAGATCAAGCGGAGACCTTTCAGCGTCAACAACCCGTCGATATGTGCGATCGCCTTTGTTTCACCGGCGATCAACCTCGACAGCCCGCCGGTAGCCACCACCTGGGTGTCAGGTTCGCCGATCTCCTCTTTCATGCGCTCCACCAGGTAGTTTACCTGGCCGACATACCCATACAGAACGCCTGATTGGAGATTGGTCACCGTGGTGCGCGATATAACATGTTCGGGCAGCGCCAATTCAAAATTGGGCAGTTTGGACGTGCCGATCACCAGCGCCTCGCTGGCCAGCTTGATACCCGGGCAGATACAGCCCCCGATAAAAGCGCCGGATGCATCCACCACGCCAAAGGACGTTGCCGTGCCAAAGTCAATGAAGATGCAGGGCGTGCCATAGTATGTGTATGCGGCAACAGCGTTGCAGATCCGGTCGCTGCCCAGGTCCCTGGGGCTTTCATACAGGATGTTGATACCCGTTTTGATGCCGGGTGTGACGAACACAGGCTCCCGGCCAAAATAATCCCGGCACATATGGTCAATGGTGAAGTTGATGGTGGGCACAACGGACGATATCATGATGCCTTCCACTACATTCATGCTCAGGTCGGCATGGCGGAACATCCCCTCCAAGATGATGCCATACTCATCACTGGTGTAGGTGCGGTTGGTGGACACGCGCCAGTAGTGCAACAAGGTGTCACCGCAAAACAAGGCTGTCTTGATGTTGGTGTTGCCGATATCCATTGTAAAAATCATCATCATCGTACCTCAACTAAAATAGTTGATCCTGCTCAACGCCTTCAGAATGGGTGGCACCGTCAGCGCGGCGACCAGGGCTTCAGGGAGGCCGCCTGTCACAAAAATACCTGCGATTATAAGAAGAAACTCCCTGGAGTATTCGCCAATGAACACATAGAAGAGCAACAGAAAACCCAGATAGAAAACCGTGTTGGTCAGGGAGCCTGCGATTGCTGCGACGGCAGCACCGCGCCCGATGCCGCGCTTAGAAACCAGCGCATAGACATGATGCGTCACCAGGGGAATCAGCAGCCTGGGTATATAACACAGCGACAGTGACAACAGCATGCTGGCCTGCCATATCGGATACTCCAGCGCGCCTGCCTGCGCCTTCGTCAGCGCAATCAAGCTGGATGTGCCAAACGCCGCTCCCAGCAAAAGCCCGGCTTTCAGCCCTAAGAACATAGTGCCGATGATCACCGGGATACACATGATGGTCAGGCTGATAACGCCCAGCGGGATGAAACCGATGGGCGTCTGACCCAAAACAAAAACCAGCGCGATCAGCAACGATGTCGCTGTCATGCGCTTAAGAGCGTTACGGTCCATACTATCCTCCGTTCAAGCTCACAAAGATACTTGACGATGTGCCATAGAAACAATTTGTCCAGCCCGCACGCGGTACCGGCAGGCAGATTATATCAAACGCGCTGCGGTGATGTCAAAAATTCGTTTGCATATGGTATAATGCATCGGATACGCAAGGGCAGAAGCCCGGCGGAATGAAAGGAAAGGACAGGGAGATGACAAAGGCGTACACGGCGGAAAGCATCCATGTGCTGGAAGGGCTGGATGCGGTCAGGCTGCGGCCGGGCATGTACATCGGTTCGACAGGGTTGCGCGGCCTGCATCATTTGCTGTGGGAAATTGTCGATAATGCGATTGACGAGGTATCCAACGGGCATGCCGACGAGGTCAGCGTGACGCTGAACAAAGACGGTTCTGTCAGCGTTTGGGACAATGGGCGCGGCATACCGGTCGACACCCACCCGGTGCTGGGCGTACCAGGGATTGAACTGATCTACACCAAGCTGCACGCCGGCGGGAAGTTTGATGGGGCCAACTATTCCTATTCCGGCGGGCTGCATGGTGTGGGCGCATCTGTGGTCAACGCGCTGTCAAAGTGGATGACAGTAGACTCCTTCCGCGACTGGGCGCACTGGCAGATGCGGTTCGAGTATGTATACGATGCCAAAGAAAAGAAAACCTATCCCGGCCATCCGGTGGATGGGCTGGTGCGCGTGGGCAACACCAGAAAGCGCGGCACGCTGGTTTCCTTTCTGCCCGACAGCGCTATCTTTGAGGACACGCATTTCAACGCCGAAGCCGTCGCACGCCGGCTGAAGGAGCTGGCTTTTCTGAACAAAGGCGCCAGGATCACCTTCAGCGACCTGCGCGAAGGCGGCGCAGATCCGCAGGAATTCCGCTATGAGGGCGGCATCGCCGACTATGTGCGCTATTTGACCGGTGACAAAACGCCCATGCACTCTGATCCCATTGTATTTGAGGGCACCAGAGATGACATCATCTGCACCGTCGCCATGCAATATACCGACGCCTACACGGAAGCAGTATTTTCCTATGTTAACAACATCCCCACCGCCGAAGGAGGCACCCATGAGATGGGTTTTCGGACGGCACTGACTAAAACACTCAACGACCATGCCAGAAAAATCGGCGCGCTGAAGGAAAAGGACGCCAACCTATCCGGCGAGGATTACCGCGAAGGGCTGACCGCCGTGCTGGCTGTCAAAGTAAAAAACCCCCAGTTTGAAGGCCAGACAAAAGGCCGGCTGGGCAACTCGGAAGTGCGTCCAGCCATTGAGGCGATCGTCTCCCAATGCATGCTGGAGTTTTTGGAGGACCTGAAAAACGCTGATCTCGCCCAGATGATCATCGAAAAATCCCTGCGCGCGGCCAAGGTACGCGAAGCCGCCAGAAAAGCCAGGGATGTGGCCAGGGCTAAAAGCGGGCTTGAAACCACCCCCTTAGTCGGCAAGCTATCCAGCTGTACCGGGCGCAGCCCCCGGGAGAACGAGCTGCTGATTGTGGAAGGCGACAGCGCCGGCGGCAGCGCCAAACAGGGGCGCGACAGGCGGTTCCAAGCCATCCTGCCGCTGCGCGGTAAACCGCTGAACGTGGAAAGGCGGCGTATCGACCAGGTGCTGAACAACGAGGAGTTCCGCTCCATCATCACGGCGCTGGGCACAGGCATCGGCGAGGACTTTTCCCTTTCCTCCCTGAAATACAACAAGGTCATCATCCTGTCCGACGCCGACCAGGACGGCGCCCATATCCGCGCCATCCTGCTGACCTTTTTCTTCCGCTACATGCGGGAGCTGATTGTCAACGGCCACGTGTACATCGGCATGCCGCCGCTGTACCAGATCAGGCAGGGCAGCGGTATCCGGTATGCATATGATGACAGACAGCTGCAGAAAATCACAGCCGGCTTAAAGAACTATACCCTGCAGCGCTATAAGGGGCTGGGTGAGATGAACCCGGAGCAACTGTGGGAAACCACCATGGACCCTCAAAGCCGCAGGTTGATGCAGGTGACCGTTGAGGACGGTGCCGAAGCCGAGCGGATCATCACGCTGCTGATGGGTGACAAGGTTGACCCCCGGCGCGAGTACATCATCGCCCATGCCAACTTCAACAAGCCTGACGATTTTAAGGAAAAAATTCCGCAGCCTCAGCGCTAATCTCAAATTCCCGCCATCAAGGAGAATCAGATGCCCAGGAAACACGACACACCGCCCGCCCAGCCCGAAACCATTCAATCCTCCCTTTCAGAGGTGATGCACAACAGCATGCTGCCGTATGCCGAATACGTCATCATGGAGCGTGCCCTGCCGCGCGTAGAGGACGGTTTGAAGCCTGTGCAGCGCCGCATCCTGTACACCATGATGGAGCTGGGACTGGCGCCCGATAGACCATACCGAAAATGCGCGCGCATCGTGGGCGACTGCCTGGGAAAATACCATCCTCACGGCGACACGTCGGTATATGACGCGCTGGTACGCATGGCGCAGCCTTTTTCCATGCGCGGTACCCTGGTGGACGGGCATGGCAACTTTGGCTCCATCGATGGTGACAGTGCAGCTGCCATGCGATATACAGAAGCCAGGATGGCACCGCTGGCGCTGGAGATGCTGCGCGACATTCAGAAAGACACAGTGCCTTTCAGGCTGAACTTTGATGACACGCTGAACGAGCCTGACTTGCTGCCGGCACGCTTTCCCAACCTGCTGGTCAACGGCTCCTACGGCATTGCGGTGGGGCTAGCTACCAACATTCCCCCACACAACCTGCGTGAAACCATCAACGCTGTCATCCACGTCATTGATCATCCCAGTGCCGGCGTGGACGAACTGATGCGGTTTCTGCCGGCGCCGGATTTTCCCACCGGCGGCGTGCTGCTGGACAACGACGAAATCCGCACCGCCTATGCAACCGGTCGGGGCCGGTTGACGCTACGCGCCAAGGTGCATGTTGAGCAGGGCAGAGCCGGCAGGCAACTGCTGTGCATCACCGAGGTACCCTACCAGGTGAACAAGGCGCAGATGCTGGAGAAAATACTCAAGCTGTCTGAGGAGAAAAAGGCGGCGCTGGGCTGCATCTACGACATCCGTGACGAATCCGACCGCACGGGATTGCGCGCCGTGATTGAGCTGAAGAAAGAAGCTGAACCTGAGAAAGTGCTGGCATATCTATACAAATACAGCGACCTGCAGGTAACCTTCGGCGTCAACCTGGTAGCCATCGCCCAGGGCAAGCCCATGCAGCTAACCCTGCCGGAAGCTATCCGCCATTACATCAGCCACCAGCGCGATATCATCACCCGGAGAACCCGATACGACCTGGACCAAGCCAAAGCCCGCGCCCATATCCTCGAAGGGCTGATCAAAGCCGTTGACAACTTGGACGAGGTGCTAGCCATCATCCGCGCTTCGAAAAACGGCAAGGAAGCCAAAGAGCGCCTGATTGCTCGCTTTGCATTTACTGACATCCAAGCACAAGCCATCCTGGACATGCGCCTGCAGCGGCTGACAGGGCTTGAGATTCTGGCACTGCGCAAGGAGTATGAGGAAATACAGAAGCTGATCGCGAAGCTTGAAAGCATATTGAAAAGCGACAGAAAGCTCATGGTCGTCATCAAGGAGGAACTGCAGGAAATCGCGGATAAATACGGCGATGACCGCCGCACCATGCTGCTAGACGAGAGGAAGGCGATAGCAGCTTCCGACATTGTCGAAGAACAGGTACCGGAAGACGCGATCGTCGTTTTCACCCGCGGCGGGCTTCTACGGCGCTATCATCCCAGGACATACGAGCGGCTGGAGCTGCCTGCCGAGGAAGCCGAGATGCCCAGGTATACTTTCCGGACGCAGACTGACAGAACGCTGATGTTCTTCACCAACAACGGTAACTGTTATACACTGCAGGTATCACAGTTAGAGGAGCTGTCACGCCCGAAGGACCGAGGCATCTCCCTTTCCGGCGTACTGATGGGGCTTGAGGAGAATGAGCAGTGCGTGGCCCTCTTCGACTGTGCAATGGATGAATTGCCCCTATTGCCTGATTTCCTGTTCTTTACTGAACAGGGCACAGTGAAACGCTCGGCAGCCGCCGATTATCAGGTACGCCGCAGCAAGTTTGTGGCGCTGTCGCTGGCGGATAGCGACCGCCTGCTGGCAGTGTGTCACGCCGAGGGCGCCAGGGATTGCTGCTGCCTGACCCGGGGCGGCATGATCATCCGCTTTTCTGCCGATGACGTACCCGTCATGGGCAGAACCGCCAAGGGCGTGCGGGGCATCCGCCTCAACAAAGGCGACGCGCTGGGCTGGGCCTGTATGCTATCCAACAGCGACCAGCTGGTGTTATTCAGCGAACGCGGCTATGCCAAACGCGTACCCGGCAGCTCGGTCGACATCCAGAACCGGGGCGGCAAGGGCGTGAAATCGTTCTACTTCAACAAAAGTGGCAACAACGGCTCCTATATCGGTGCGATGGCCTGCCTGACCGATGCCAGAAGCTTCTCAGTGTTGCAAGCCCAGGGAGAGATGACCGCATTTTCCAGCGATGAAATCATTTGCCAGGCGCTTGCCGATAGGGGGAAGCCCTACCTGATGGCGCTTATGGACAACACAGTGACCGATATCGCGCTGTAGCCTTGCTTCCCAAGGTATGTAACCCTCTACTAACACAGGAGTTATTTCATGATGAACGCGCCATCCAAACGTTGGCCTATCATATCCACCCGCGCCGGCGCTGTGTCTGTGGGACTGATGGTAGCAGCAGTGTTTTTCCTGGCATCCCTGCCGATGTCAGCCATGAACATGAGCCTGTTTGTGCTGTACATATTCCCCTTCGCACTGCTCATCATCACGGCGGTAGCCGGGTTCATCCCTGCTGCCGCGTCGCTGGCTGTCGTACTGGCAGGGCTTGCCTATGCCTATCAAAGTGCCATGGCTGCTGCCTTTGGCGCAGCCTACCTTGCCCCTTCTGTCATCGTGTTAGCAGCGGCGCTGTGGAAAAAGCTGCCCTTCTGGCGGACTTGTGCGCTGATGCTGGGCGTCAACACGCTGGCGCTGCTGGCATTGTTTCTGTTGTTGCAGCGCATCTCGGGTGGCGACTTTGTGCATAGCGGTACAGAAGCCGTCATGCGCTGGATCGATACCATGCCCGATCGCGACAACACGCTGTATGTCCTGTGGAAAAGCAACCTCCTCACGCTGGATAGCCGCTTTGAAGGGCACGTCTTCCACGAAACCGACACAGCCTGGTCGTTTACCCAGGAAGCGTTGTCGGAGTTGTACAACCAGATCAGGCTGCGGGTATCCATCTGGCTGCGCACGCTGTTTCCGGGACTGATATCCATGTACAGCATTTACCTGGCCTGCGCCGGAACAGGCGCTGCCATTTTCTATGGCAGACGACACGCGCAGCGGGTAGCTTTTATCGCCAACGATGATGCGCTGAGCCAGCTGTACAGCGGGATCAAAATGCCCGAGTTTTCAAGCTGGCATATCCCCCGGCGTGCGGGCAACATGCTATGGGTTCTGGCGCTGGGCTACCTGTTGACTCGGGGAATGCAAAACAACATGCTGTATTTATCGGGCGGATTGATGTATAATGCATTTACGGCTGTGTACACCATCCAGGGTTTGAGCATGATCAACGGCCTGCAAAAGAAAAGAGGCACACGTCCCCGCCTGCGTGGAATTACCATTGTGCTTTGCTTTTTATTCCTGCAGTCACTCCTGATGATAGCCGGTATATTCGATCAGCTGCTTGACCCGAGAAAACTCCGCAAAAAGGACACGGACAGCCAGAACGAGGCAGAACCGCCAGACAGGAGGGTGTAGCATGAAAGTGATCTTGCTGCAGGATGTCCCGGGAACGGGCAAAAAAAACCAGGTGCTCAACGTCAGCGACGGCTTTGCGCGCAATTACCTGATCCCCAGAAAATGGGCGCGGGAAGCGACCGATGCCGCTGTGCGGGAAATTGAGCACCGCAACAAAATGGAGCGTCAAAAAGAAGCCGAGCGCCGCGCTGCCGCAGAAGCTGTTGCGGATGACTTGAAGGACAAGGTAATCGTTATCCGGGCGAAATGCGGTGAAAAAGGCCGCCTGTACGGCAGCATCACCGGACAGGAAGTAGCCGATGCCCTGCGCGACCAGCATCAGGTGGACCTGGACAAGCGTAAGGTAGAGCTGACCGAGCCCATACGGACCGTTGGTGAATCGTCTGCCGCGGTGACGCTGTACCCTGGGCTGAAAATCCAGATGAAGGTAAATGTCGAGCCCATGGACTAAGTGTAAAACCAGTCACAGGAGGAAGCCGAAGCATGGAAGGCCTTCAGGCAGGCAGCATGATCGCCCGTACAGCTCCACAACCGCAGAGCATTGATGCCGAGCGGTCGGTGTTGGGCGCCCTGATGAAGGACTATAACGCGCTGGTATATGCGATGGAGGTGCTGCAACAAGATGATTTTTATCAGCCGCAGCATGCCGCCATCTTCCGGGCGATGCGCACGCTGTACATGCAGCCGCGCGCGGTGGACCTGATCACCATGGACGAGGAGCTGTCGCGCACGGGCATGCTGGAGGGCATCGGCGGCACGGATTATTTAATCGATCTGATCCGGCTGGTACCCACCACCGTCAATGTCCGGCACCATATCGGCATCGTGCTGGAAAAGTCGACGCTGCGCAAGCTGATCGCTGCGTCCGAGGGCATTGCCTCCTTATGCTATACCCAGCAGATGGATACCGAAGACATCCTGCTGCACGCTGAGAAATCCATATTTGACATCGTCATGAAGCGCACAGGTAGCGAACAGCTGCGCCACATTGGCGAAACCATCAAAACGACGTACGCTCATATAGAAGAACTGGACAGAAACAAAGGCCAGATCATGGGCGTGCCGACCGGCTTTACCCAGTTAGACAGGTTGCTGACTGGGCTGCATCCGGGCGAGCTCGTGTTGATCGGCGCGCGCCCCAGCATGGGCAAAACCAGCTTTGCCATCAACATCGCAACGCACGCGGCGCACAAGGGCAAATCCGTCGCCATATTCAGCCTGGAAATGCCCAGCGACCAGATCACCATGCGCATCATGTGCGCCGACGCGCGGGTGAACATGCAGCGCGTCCGCTCAGGTCTGCTCAGGCAGGATGACTGGATCAGACTGGCTGAAACCATCCCGCTGTTAGCATCCACCAGGCTGTATATCGATGACACCGCCAGCCTCACCCCTTCCCAGCTGCGCAGCCGGTGCAGAAGGCTGATGATGGAAAAGGGATTGGATTTGGTGGTTGTCGACTACCTGCAGCTGATGAGCGCTGACGGCAGAACCGAAAACAGGCAGCTGGAGGTCAGCGAAATATCGCGCAAGCTCAAAGCCATCGCGCTGGAGCTGCGGGTACCGGTGGTAGCCTGTGCGCAGCTGTCGCGAGCCAACATGCAGCGTGCCACCAAGCGGCCCATGCTGTCTGACCTGCGCGATTCCGGCTCCATCGAACAGGATGCCGACGTGGTGATGTTCCTGCACAGGGAAAGCTATTATGAACCAACCAGCGAAAACACCAACACCGTTGAAGTGATCATATCCAAGCAGCGCAACGGACCGCTGGGCACGGTAGAACTCCTCTGGCTGGAGGAGTTTACGCTGTTTGCCAACGCCTACGAACAGGGAGAATGACATGGATCAATTGCTTGTTGCAGATTTTCAAAAAAGCATGCGCTTTGAGGGCTACCTGCTGGTGCGTTCCTCCGAACAGCGCACCAGCAACGCCGGCGGCACGTATCTGGACATGACGCTGGCCGACAAAACAGCCGAGATCAATGCCAAGGTGTGGAATACACAGGCAGCAGCACCACCCGTGGGCAGCGTGCTGAAGCTGCGCGCCGCGGTGATTGAGTACAATGGTCGCCTGCAGCTCCGAGTGGAAAAATACAGGCAGACGCGCCCTGAGGACAGGGTGAATCTGTCAGCGCTTGTAGCATCGGCATCCGAACAACCCGAAACCATGAAACAGGCAATTGATGACGCCATTGCGGGCATGACCAACCCCACGCTTCGCGCCCTGACCGAGGCGTTGGTAGCCTCCGCCGGCGACAAGCTGCTGTACTATCCAGCCGCCCAGCGCATGCATCACGCAGTCAGGAGCGGTCTGCTGGAACACATGACCAGCATGCTCCGGGTGGCTGATGCCATCCTCCCCTGCTACCCTTACTTAGACGGAGACCTGGTGCGCGCCGGCATCATTCTTCACGACCTGAGCAAGCTGGAGGAAATGCAAAGCGACGAATTGGGCAACGTGCGCGACTATACCAAAGACGGCTTGCTGATCGGCCACCTGGTGCGCGGCGTAACCCGCGTAGCAGAAACTGCCAAGGCGCTGGGGCTTGATCCCGATGACGAATACGTGTTGCTGGTGCAGCACATGATCATCAGCCACCATGGGCTGGCTGAATACGGCAGCCCCCGCCCGCCGATGTTCCCGGAAGCTGAGATGCTGCACTGGATCGACGTGGTGGATGCGCGTATGAACGAAATGACAGGTGTGCTGCGACGTGTGCCCCAGGGTGTGTTCAGCGAAAAAATATGGTCGCTGGACCGCAGGCTGTACCACCCCAAGTATTCGGGCGAAGAACCCTCCGCCGGTGGGGAAGATATGCCGTATGATCAGGAGGGCGGGCTTGATCCCGACGCCGCATACGACGGCTTGCTGTAATGCCTCTGTAACATATTTGATTGACATCGTCGTAGCACTTGACGTATGTTCGGATGATTGTTACAATATTGTAAAATCCGAACCGGGTTGCTGTGCAGCTATGTTAATGGAGGGACTTGTATGAAAAAAACCCGTGTACTTTGCCTGATGGCCATCATGTTGCTGCTGCTGGGCGCGTGTAGCGGACAAACCGCACAGACACCAACAGAAGAGCCCAAGACGCAGGAAAACCCGTTGACCGTGCCTACTGAGACCCCGCCGGTGTTCGGCGATAATCTGCCCGAAGGTTATGACCCCAGCAAGGAAGAAGACCAGGACCGGGAGTATGTAGACAGCGCCCTTGCCGAGCAAGCCGCCATGCAGTATGCAGGCGCCACCCCTATCCTGATCAATCCCATCGACATGCCCACAGCCACGCCCCGGCCACCGCTTGCATTTTCGTTTGCTCCTTATACTGCCAGCGGTATCGGGCTGACGTTTGAATCGGTCGCCGGGTACCATGTGGACGAATCGGACCCCAACGTCTACATCCTGACCGAACCGGCGGAACAGATGAAGGACAACTATTCCGTGCAGATCACGCTGTCCATTTCACCTGTCACCAGCAGCTACAAATCCATCGATGCCAAGCGCGACCTGCAGGCCAAGCTGGCTGAAATGGGCAAGGTCAACTACAAAAGCTGGGAACCGACGTACACCGCCGAGCGGACGCTGCTGAACAAGAAAGGCCACTATGCCAACTACCGTGGCGTACTGCTGGACGACACCATCGTCAGAGGCCGCGTGCACATGGCATTGCTGGACAACAACCGCCTGTTCACCATCCACATCTCCTACCCCGGATGGTACAGCGAGGACTACATCAAAGTGTTCACCCATATCCGCAATACGCTGAAGGCAATTTAGAGCAAGTAAAGCAAACAAGTTTTTGAACCCCCGGCTTTATGCCTGGGGGTTTATTTCTTCATCTGCTTGCGAAAGTATTTCCTGCAGGCTCTCTTCCGCTTCCTGCTGAACCGGCACATCCGGGACAGGCAGCTCGTCCAGCGACTGCAACCCAAAGTGTGACAGGAACAGGTCGGTTGTGCCGTAAAGAATGGGTCTGCCCACGGTGTCCTTCCTGCCCAGCTCGCAGATCATTCCCTTTTGCATCAGGGATTGCAGCGAATAATCGCATTTCACACCACGCACAGCCTCCACATCCAGCCGGGTTACCGGCTGCCGGTAAGCGACCACCGACAGCGTTTCCAGCGCTGCCTGAGACAGAGACTGCCTTTGCACCGGCTGCAACATGCGCTCGATATATGGCGCGTATGCCGCGTGCGTGACCAGCTGCACATGGGCGCCAAAGCGCTTGAGACGGATGCCGCGGCTGCCGCTATCATAGAGATGCTCCAACTCCTGCAGGGCACGTTCAAGTGACACCTCATCGGTTTCCAGCGCGGTGAGTAAATCCTGCTTGGATGTGGGGCCACCCGCCACAAACAGCATCGCTTCGATGACGGCTGCCAGATTCGGTTCATGCTCCGGCATGGGTATCCTTTCCTCGTCCTCTGGGCATCAGCAGGATGTCGCCATAGATCTGCTCCTGCACAACAGTCGCCTTGCCCAGCCGCAACAGTTCCAGAAGCGCCAGAAACAGCGCCACCACCTCGTCCCTGGTCGCCCGCTCGCTCAGCAGTACTGAAAATTGGACGGAACCTTTTTTCAGCCTGCCGGTGATCCGCCGCATGCAATCAGGCACAGTATGTTCGTCCAGGGAAATCTGCCGCACGGCAACCTCAGCTGTGCCACGGCCTTCCGGCGGAATCCGCGCCAGTACATCAGCAAACGCCTCCAACAACCGTTCCATGGTAAGCCCCGTTATTTCCAGCGAAGGCGGCGGCAGCGGGTATTCCTCCGGCAACTTCTCGTACATCTTCAGCGCCGCCTGCTCAAAGCCCTGCATGTCGGCCGCGATGCGCTTGATGACAGCGTACTCCTCCAGCCTGCGCACCAGCAGTTCACGTGGGTCCTCCTCGTCATCCGCAGGAGGCTTGGGCAGCATCGCCCGGCTTTTGATCTCCAACAGCGTTGCCGCCATCTCGATGAAAGCGCTGGCATGCTCCATATCCAACGTTTCGGCCTCCCTGACATAGCGGATATACTGGTCGGTGATCTCGGACACAAAGATATCCCGGATATCGATCTTTGCCTGGCCGACCATATGCAGCAGCATGTCCAGCGGACCTTGAAACTGCTGAAGCTTCAGCGTCCAAGCAGTCATCAGCGCATCCCTGCCAGCGTCAGCATCACCTGCAGCACAGCGCCCTGCACCGATGTGATGGCTGTCCACAGCCACTGGCTGACATAGTCGGTGGTGATCAGAAAAATCATCAACCCTGCCTGCACCAGACGAAAAACCTGGGAATTCAGGCGGATTTTACCACGGAACAGGATGTTATTGACCACTCGAAACCCATCTAACGGCGGGAAAGGCAGCAGGTTGAACAGCCCCAGGCCGATGTTGACCAATGAAAACTGGAACAAAAAGCGCTGGAAGTGCAGCAGCCAGGGCGTCCGCAGAATACGCATCAGCTCCTGTGCATACCTGGGGTCAAGCTGCAACAGAAAACCATCGCTTCTGAAATCCAGAAAAAAACCCAGGCCCAGCCAACGCAACGCAGTCGACTCATACAGCAGTTTGCCTATGGGGATGGTCAAAGCTGTTGTAGCTAAAAACAGCAGCAGGTTCACGATGACGCCCGCCAGCGACACCAGCAGGTCGTCGCGCCTGAGGTTTCTGAAGTTTCGAGGGTTGACGGGCACAGGCTTTGCCCAGCCCACACCAAGCAAGAACATGCTGATCGTGCCCCAGGGATCCAGGTGCTGCAGGGGATTCAGAGACAACCTGCCCATCATCTTCGCAGTGGGGTCGCCGCAGCGGTAAGCCATATAGCCATGCGCTACCTCGTGCAGCGTCAGCGCGATTAGCACGGCAGGGGTCCGATACAGCATGTACAGCAGGAAGCCTTGCGGGTCGTTCATCAGGCTTTGCAGCACGCTACCCCTCCTTTCCCCTGCGCGCGCAAGCCAGCAACAGGCTGGCCGATATGCCGGCAGAAGCGCCCGCCATGTCAAGGACGGCGTCTTTCAACATGGGCGCACGCATGCTGACGAACTGCAGCAACTCGTCACATATAGCCACGCCCAAGGCGAACAGGAACAACGCGTATACCGGCACAGCCAAGTACGGCCGGACCAGTACAAACAGCAGCGCCGCCTCAGCGCCCAACAGAAAAAACTCAGCAAAATGGGCGATTTTCCTGATATCAATGCCATCGATGGCCTCGCGGGCTACAAAAGGACCCAGCACAGCATGCAGCGCCGGCATCACCAAGCGCGCCACCAGGTCGCTTTTTTGCCGGGAAGTTTCCCTGCTGTCCAGCGAATTGCCCCAGATGAACGCCAGCGTCAGCAACATCATCAGCAGCACTAGCAACATCGCCAGCCTACGCCGGGGCGGACAGGCAGATAGCACCTGGGTTAGCTTACCCTTCATAGGCACGCAGGCACGATATCTCAGCCTGCAGATGGTCCCTGGTGATGAAGTTCAGCGGTGAAAAGCGCCCATTCGCCGCTGTTTCCAGCTTGTCGATAGCTGCCTGCGTATTGCCCGCATCCAGGTCATAGCGTGAGAGGAAATACAGCGTGTCAATCTGCTCGGGTTTGATGGCATGGGCTTTATCAAAATAGCGTTTAGCCGTCTCTTTATCATCCATCAGCCGGTAGTAGGTTTGTGCCAGGTTGTCCAACGTGATGGGATCGTCCTCATCATACTCCAGTGCCTCCAGGTTGTAGGCGAGGGCTTTGTCCTTGTCGCCCGCTTCAACGTACAAGAACCCCAGGGTGTTGTATATCAAGCCACAGGGTGCCTCGCGGTGAGAAGCCTCCAACAGCGACAGCGCCTGATCCTGGTTACCGGTTTTCCAGCTAGCCACAGCATAGTTGGTAAAAAGCTGCTGCCGCTTTTCCTTGTTCATATCCCTGGCCTTCTGCGCCTTAATCAGCACCTGCTTGACCTTCTCATAGTTTTCCTTGCCACCCTGCCTGAGCAGCAGCACGGAATAGGGCAGCATATAGGAAGCCTGCACAACCCCATTGGCAAAGAGCTGGTCATAGGCTTTCAGCGCCCCATCAACATCGCCCTTCTGATGCTTGATCAGGGCGGCGCGTATTTTCAATCCCTGGAATAGTGCCATGCTATTTTCCTCCGGTTCGGATGATCAGCCTGTTGTACCGGCGCTTCAGGTCCTCATAAGCAGAGGCGTTGCCGGACAGGTTTTCCAGACAATATACCATGCCGCGCCGCGCGATATCAAGTGCCTTGTCCAGCTGGCGGAAACGATGTTCGTAGATTTTAGCCAGCGATATGTATACCTGCGCGCCGCCGCGCCCGGACAGCCGAAGCGCTTCAAAAGCATCAGCCGCCCGCTCATGATCCTTTTCCCTGCGGTAGCTTTCGGCGATGTGCACCGCCGCCAACTCACCCAGCCTGCCGCCGCCCACCGCCCGGTAGCACTGTCTTGCCCGCCCGACTTCGCCCCGCCTTTCAAATATCCTGCCCAGGCTGTACAACTCCTCCTGAAAAGCAGCAGTCAGCGGCTTTTCGTGCAGCAAAATCAGCGCAAACAACAACCGCGCCATAGACAAAATATCCTGTTCATTGTGGCGGAGAACATCATCCAGCAGCGCTTCCTCCCTGGTTTTCAGATAGCGGAAAAAACGCTCGGGCACCTGGGCACCGGGCAGGTCATCCTCCCGCTGCATGCCGAACACCTCGGTCTCCAGCGCGGCCAGCGAGCAGCGCTGGAGGCGCAGCTTATACACACGCCGTGCCAAATGCAGCAAATCCAGATGAGAAGGCGCGACAAAGCTGTTGTTCAGGCGGTTCATCACCAGGCGGCTTTCAATCAGCGGCATGTCGAACGATTTGCCATTGAACGTCACCAGCAGACTACAACTCTGTAGCGCCTCCAAAACATGCCGCAACAGGCTGGCTTCCTCGTGGTAGTCGCGGATCATATACTGTGTGACAACAAACTCCCCACCGCTGAAGCTGCCTATGCCAGCCACGAACGCCAGCGTACCCACCCCGCCCGACAACCCCGTCGTCTCGGTATCGAAAAACACGATATCTTCCGGCTGAATGGCTTTTTCCGGCAGCACGCCATCCATCACGCGCATGATGTCCCGGCTGATGGGCCGAAGTGGAAAATCGGCACATGGAAAGGCGCGCCGCTTGATCAGGCAGTCCGCTTGAAACGGCTGCTCGCGCGGCGGCGCGGCAAGTGGCTTCATGGCCCGCAGCTTGTCGTACAGCGAGCTCATCCGCCGCCCTCCTCCATCAACCATGTCGCCTCCTCGTCCCTGTCCTGGTAGGGGGGCGAGGTGGGTGCGGGCGTAGGGTAGCAGGCCCACAGCGCCTGCTCATAGGTGGTGCCTTCAGGCAAAAAAGGCGCCGTCGCAGCGCGCAGCGCTTCATCATATGCATCTTCTGCCGCTTCCACCAGCACCTGAGGCGCCGGCACCTCAGGCGTCGCCAGCATCTGCTGCACCAGGCCTTCCAGCAGCAGATCGCTGGCACCGGTCAATACATATTCAGGCAACGTCAAAATGCAGGCATGGTAGGTTTCAAAGGGGATATTCAGTCTGTACAGCGCCGAAGCGTGCGCAATGCCCAGGTAGCGGATATGCCAGGGCTCATAGGCATAGCCCGTCACATCCCGCCACTCTGCCTGATAGCGGATGACAAACCCAAAGCGGTGCGCGTTGGCCGCCAGCCACTTGCCTTCGTCGGTTTGGGCAAAATTCTGGTTGAGGTTGAGCTGCGCGGGGCATTGCACATCCATCGCCAAACCCAGCTGATGTTCGCTGGCGCCCGGAGGTGCTACGGTGCGCTGAGCCCGGTCCTTGCCCCGCTCCTTCACCTTCGCGTCGAACAGCACCTGCTGTGACCCAAAGCTGCGGTAGCCGGACGCCGCATACAACACGTGATTTCCCTCGCTCTTAGCCGCTTGGAAAAGGTTCTCCAGCGCCAGCGCAGCCTCCTGCCGCAGCATAATCCTTTCGTCCATGCCCTGCTTTCTGGTGTCCACCCGGGGTACGACCAGATCGGGCGGCACATAACGCTTGGTCACCTTTTGCCCGCGGTTCACCAGAAACAAAATGCCTTCCGTGGAGAGAATATCAGGCAGCGGCTGCTCAGGCTGTGCATGCGCAACAAGCATAGCCAGCAGCATGGCTAAGAGCACAAAGGCGGCACAGTGCAAGGTCATCCGAAAAGCCTTATCACGATTCATTCGTTTTATAAAAGGACAGCTCACTGTCCCCCTCCGAATCGGTTTCGGTTAACTCGACAACATCGGGCAGCCTGGTCAGCTCCCTGCACAGGGCATAAAAATCCCCGCCCTGCTGCTCATAGTGGACAATAGCTTGGCGCGCCTGCTCAACAAACTCCTCCAGTGTCAGGTTGTTTTC
The DNA here is from genome assembly GCA_050952845.1 of Christensenellales bacterium. Taxonomy (GTDB): domain Bacteria; phylum Bacillota; class Clostridia; order Christensenellales; family Aristaeellaceae; genus JAGVSV01. The sequence goes on along the minus strand of JBMNLP010000001.1, from coordinate 1,069,402 downwards.
CATGATATACTGGGCCACTTCCTCCCCCACATAGCGAAAATGCCAGGGTTCGTATATGATACCGGTGATGTCCTGCTTGCCGTCCATATAGCGCAGGATGAAGCCATATTCGTGGCATACGCTGGCCATCCATTGCGCTTCGGCTGTTTGTCCAAACTCGGGCCGCATGCCGTCCTGTTTGGTCCAAGCCAGGTTGAGGATGTCCACGCCCAAGCCCGTTTGATGATCCGACGTGCCGGGATACGCCACCACGCCGTCATCCTTATTGTACTTATCCAACCGGTTGGCGTACATGGTGCTCTGCGTCTGATAGCTGCGGTAAGCGCTTTTCACATACAGGGTATAGCCGGCCTGGTCGGCTGCCTCAAACATGCGGGTTAGCGCGTCAGCAGCTTCGCGGCGCAGTTCGGGGCCGGACACAACGCTGCGCAACTTTAATGGCACCAGATTGTGGGGCACATAGTCCGCATCCAGCGGGTTGTCACGGCTGGCAATGTCCAGCAGCCTGCTGCGGTTTTCCAGGATGTCCGCGCGCACCGGGAATGTCCACGGCGGCTGTTCTGCCGCGTATAACGGCAGGGGCAGCTGCAGGGCCAGACAAATGGCGCATACAGCGCAGAAAAGCTTTGTCATCCTACTCCCCCGCACTGCCCAGGTACGCGCCAAACGCCGCTTCGCTAAGCATCGCCACATAGGTATCCAACGGGATATCCAGCTCAAACAACCGCCCGGCATGCTCTTTGCCCACGTAGCGGATATGCCAAGGCTCGTACGCATAGCCGGTGATCGCCGTCCATTCTTCCTTGTAGCGGATGATATAGCCAAACCGGTGCGCATTTTGCGCCACCCACTGGCCCTCCTTGGTGTCGCCAAAGCGGGCTGTCAGCCCGGAGCCGCCCTTGCGCCCAATGTCCATCGCCAGCCCCAGCTGGTGCTCGCTGGCACCGGGTGGCGCCACCAACAGTGAAGCCTTGGCCTTGTCGCCCGTGGACTGAATTTTTCGCTGGTAGATGGCTCGTTGCTTGCCATAGCTTCGGTACCCGGATACGGCTTCCAAGATGAAACCTTCCTCGTCCTTCGCTGCCTGGAACAGCTCCTCCAGCGCCTTGGCTGCTTCGCTTCGCATCAGCAGGTTGCCATAGTCGGTGCGCACCCTGGGGCGCACCAGATCGGGCGGCACATAGTCGGCTGACAGGGTATACTCGGTGTTCACCAGGTACAGCATGCCGCCCAGGCTGGTTTTCTCCACATAGGCATCGACGGTAAACTGCCCCAGCGCCGCGATCAGCGCGGCTGTCGCCATCAGTTTTGTAAGCATTCGCCTGCCCTCACCTCCCGGATGATCTGATTGCCATAGCGCGCGATCAGCCTGCCTGCGCTTGCCGGATCGGTCAGCAAGTTGACGACGGTGCCATGCTCATCATGCTGCTCCTCCACGATACGCCCGAACCTGCGCAGCTCATCCAGCTTGCCATAATCGGAAAACGGCACAAACACGCTGAAGCGGCGCTCGCTGCGGCGGAGGGCTTCGGCGATCCTGTCCAGCAGCGCATCGATCCCCTCGCCGGTCAGAGCCGATACCCGGACAGCGCCTGGCAGCATCGGTGCATCACCAGCACCTGCAATATCGCTTTTGTTGAGCACATCGATCCGCGGCTGGTCATCGGCACCTAACTTTTCCAGCACATCGTGCACAACATCCCGCTGCGCCAGGCAGTCAGGTGACGACGCGTCTGATACCACCAACAACACATCGGCCAGCACCGCCTCCTCCAGGGTGGAATGGAAGGCTTCGACCAGATCGGTGGGCAGCTTGCTGATAAAGCCGACAGAGTCCACCAATACAAATTCCCCGCCATCGGGCAGCGCAACCCGGCGGGATACGGCGTCCAGCGTCGCAAACAGCTGGTCCTTCACAAACACATCGGCATCCGCCATACGGTTAAGCAGGGTGGACTTGCCCGTGTTGGTATATCCCACCAGGGCTACCACGGGCACAGCGCTGCGCTCCCTGTTGCGCCGGCGCAGCGAGCGCTGCTTTTCCAGCTCAGCCAGTTCTTTTTTCAAGGTGTTGATGCGCCGGCGAATGTGCCGCCTGTCGGTCTCCAGCTTGCTTTCACCAGGACCCCGCGTGCCCACGCCGCCACCCAACCGGGACAGCACCGTGCCCAACCCAACCAGCCGCGTGGCGCGATAGCTGAGCTGTGCCAGCTCCACCTGCAGTTTGCCCTCACTGGACTTAGCCCGCTGAGCAAAAATGTCCAGAATCAGCGTCGTTCTGTCCACCACCTTGATGCCGACAGCCTCCTCCAGCCGCTTTTGCTGCGAACCGGTCAGCTCGTCGTCAACAATGAGCACATCAGCCTCCAGCGCCTGCGCATCCAGCGCCAACTCCTCCGCCTTGCCGGTGCCGACAAACAACGCCGGATCGGGCCTGGCTTTGGCTTGAAACGACCGGCCCACCACCTCCAACCCGGCGCTTTCGCTCAGCGCCTCCAGCTCATCCAACGAGTGCGCGCTGTCGATGCCCACCAGCAGCGCCTTTTCCTGTGCGTTAGCCGTTGGCTCGATCAGACGCTGCACTGCCGCGTCGCTCTCCTGGATATAAGCCAACCACTCCTCCTGAGGCAACGCTTCGAGGCTAAGCGCACCAAACACCCGCACATGCGGGATGCCATTGATCCTTTCCCCCAGAAATGCGGCACTGATACCGTTGATCCGCCCGTCCGGATCGATGCCGATCGCACACATGGCGTCATGCAGCAGCGAGCGCAGCGCGGTGATGTCCACATCGGACAGCTCGGCCGGGCCACCGGGATGCGTATGGATGCAGCGCACGCCTGACAACCGGTCGTCGCTTCTGCGCAGGCGGTGCCGTGCCAGCGGCACGTTGTCAGTGAACCCGACGGTAACGTTCAGCACCGTGCCGTTTCGCGCGATGTACAGCGATATCTCCCGGTTGATGCGCGAGGAAAATTCCGCCAGCAGGCTGCCCAGTCCAACGGGCAAAAATTCGCTCCGCTCCACCGGATAGTCGTACAGCGCCGTCATTTCCTTGAGCACGCTGCTGCGGATACCGTCCAGATTGCCGTTGATTTCAGACATAAAGCTCCTTTTGCGTCAAGCGCGCATCGCGCGCACTATATCGGGCACGATGCGCAGCGTTTCGTCGATCTCCTGCTGCGTGGTGGTGTGAGCCAGCGAAAAGCGGATGCTGCCCCTGGCCAGCCTGTCAGGCAAGCCCATGGCCTTCAGCACATGGGATGGGTTCAACGTGCCGGCCGTACATGCCGCCCCCGACGAAGCCGCAATGCCCGCCAGGTCCAGCCGCAGCAGCAACGCCTCGCCGTCGATGTCCGGGATGGATATGTTCAGGTTGCCGGGCAGCCGCCGCACAGCGTCGCCGTTCAGCTGCAGCCCGGATATGCCCTCGCAAAGCCCCTGATACAGCCTGTCGCGGAGGGCACCGACATAAGCCACGCGCTCCGCCCGATGTACCTCGGCCAGCTCCATGGCCAGGCCGCAGCCCACGATGCCGGGCAGATTCTCCGTGCCGGCGCGTCGACCTTTTTCCTGCGCGCCGCCATGCACCAACGCATCCAACGGCGTTTTGTCCCGCACATAGAGCACGCCCGTCCCCTTGGGGCCGTGCACCTTATGCGCGGACAGCGAAATCATGTCTGCCTGCCAGCCTGCCGCATTCAGCTTGATGGCGCCGGCAGCTTGCACGGCGTCGGTGTGAAACATCACGCCGTGCCGCTTTGCCACGGCGCCGATGTCAGCCACCGGCTGCAGAACGCCCGTCTCGTTGTTAGCCGCCATAACGGATATCAGAATGGTGTCTTTTGTAATAGCGCTTTCGACATCCGCCGGATCGACCAATCCGGCGCCATCGACAGGCAGATACGTCACGCTGAACCCCTGCTGCTCCAGCCAGGCACAGGCATGCAGCACGGCGTGGTGTTCAATGGAGGTGGTGATGATGTGCCGCCCCTTATCCTTCAGCGCGAAAGCCGCGCCCTTCACTGCCCAGTTGTCGCTTTCGGTGCCGCCTGAGGTGAAGAAGACCTCGCCAGGCGTGATGTCCAGCACCGCAGCAATTTGGCGGCGCGCCTGTTCCAACGCCTTGCGCGCACTGCGGCTGGTGGCATGGACACCCGACGCATTGCCGAATTGCGCTGCAAAATAGGGCAGCATGGCCTCCAGGACCTCCGCCCCCACCGGTGTCGTCGCGGCGTTGTCCAGATAAATCCTGTTCATGGCAGGCTCGCTCCTCCGATAAACCATATAGTTAGTATGGTACCATCAGGCCCTGGAGGTGTCAAATATGCAGCTTATCTTCGTTCAGTCAGCGAAGCTCAGTCGTGCGTCCACTTAGCAATGTTTTGAAGCAGGCTGTCGGCTTCACTACGAGAAGGCACAGTCGTGATCAGATACAAGCCGCGAGAGGACAAATTTTCCATCAGCGGCTTCACCTGATCAGGAGCCGCGAGAATAATAAGGCTCTTGCCTGCTGCTTGAATACGACGCAGCTCAGGAATATATTCCGTGCAAGGTTTTTGCCCTGCGACCTGCGTCCACTGAATGGCACGCAGACGCGAAATAGAGAGCATGCTATCCAAATGGCGAATCTGCTCCACACCGTCAAAATGATACAGCGCTGCATCTAAAAACTCGCATTGCGCCTGGAGCTCGGGCATGATAAATTCCTCGAACATATCGTTTGAAATCATGACGGACATATCGCATTGCATCTGCGCATGCAGGCCGGGCGACCATGTGCTCAACCAGCTCACGCAGCTGCCACCTTCGTTTGTATCCTTTACAATACCGTATACCTCCAGCATGATCCGCTCATAAGCCTTTTCGATTTCCTGAAGAGCACGTTTTACGCTTTCCGGTTTTTCAATCATAGCAACCAGCAACTCGTCAGGCCCCATCAGATGGGAAAGAGCGTCCGCATTGCCCGTGCTGTCGGGCATAGAAACCATGTAGTCACCACGGCTGTCCTCAGCATACGCTCGAGCAAGCTCCAGCGTTTTTTGATACATAAAGCTATTGTCATCAAATTCCAGGTCGTCAGGGTCGTTCAATGAGGGAAAGAACCAAACCGAATCTCCAAATTCATGCTTTGCCCCTTTAAAGAATCCCGCGTGTCCACCTGCGCCTAAATCTACAAAGATGCTCGGAAACGCCTCGCCACCAAAATAGGTGTTTTCCATCAACTTGCGGTTGCGACGGATAATCCGCTCAGGATCCGTCCAATAAAGCAACCTCTCCTTCGCGTCACCGGGCACCACCCTGACAGGGGCTTGCACACCATTGCAATACACATACACCGCAGCGCAACAGCGGTCAAGTATTTCCTGGTGCCAAAAAGCGGTTAACCGCTTGCGCGCCATTTCCCAATCCTGCTTATAACGCATAGATATTCCTCCTCAAAACCTTGTTTGCTTCCCCTTACATTAAACACTTGTACAAGAATGGTAACGGATAATAGCTAATAAATCATCCCATCAGCTCGTCAATGCATTACAATATCCCGCAGAGCGGGCTGAAATCGCTGTATTGCCAAAGCGACAAGCCGGTCGCGGTCGGTACGCAGCACCGGGTCATGCATGAGGTCGTCAACGCAGCGCTGGGTTTCCTCAATGAGGGCCATGCTCCCCACGCCAAAGGCGCCGGGCAGGGCGTCCCCATGCTGGCGGGTGCCCAGAAAATCGCCGGGGCCGCGCTGCTCCAGGTCCTTCTGGGCAATGATAAATCCATCGTTTGTGGCGCACAGCGTGTCCAGGCGCTCGTTGGCTTCGCCAAACAGGAAGCACCAGCTCTCTCTGTTACCGCGGCCCACGCGGCCGCGCAGCTGGTGCAGCTGCGACAGGCCAAAGCGGTCGGCGTTTTCAATGATCATCACGGTGGCGTTGGGCACATCGACCCCCACCTCGATCACTGTGGTAGCAACCAACACATCGATGGCTCCCATTGAAAACGCGCGCAGCACGGTGTCCTTTTCGTCCGGTGGCTGGCTGCCATAGGTCAGCCCCAAGCGCAATCCTTTGAGGGCGCCGGCCTGCAATTCACGGTACATGGCCTGCGCACTTTTAAAGTCCGTCTCGCTGCTGTCCTCCACCAGGGGGCATACCAGGTAAGCCTGTTCGCCCAGCGCCGCACGGTCCCGCAAAAACCCGTACATCGCCTGCCGCTTATGCTCCGGCACGATATGCGTTCTAACTGGCGTCCTGTTTGGCGGCATCTCGTCGATCACCGTCACATTCAAGTCGCCATACAGCACCAGCGCCAGCGTGCGCGGGATGGGCGTCGCCGACATCACCAGCACGTGCGGGGTTGCCCCATCGCCTGCCTTGGCACTGAGCCTGCCGCGCTGGCGAACACCGAAGCGATGCTGCTCGTCGGTGATAACCAACGCCAGCTGTTTGTAGCCGACGCCGGCGCTGATCAAGGCATGCGTGCCGATGACAAGCTGCCATGCGCCTGAGGCAATGGCGGCAAGCGCGGCTTTTCGCTCGGATGCGCGCATACCGCCCAGCAGCAAGCCACAGGTGATGCCGGCAGGCGCTAAAATCCGCCTGGCGTTTTCATAGTGCTGGCGCGCCAGGATTTCGGTCGGCGCCATCAGGGCAGACTGGTAGCCAGCCTTTGCTGTTATAAAAACAGCGCCAAATGCCACCGCTGTCTTTCCTGCCCCCACATCACCCTGCACCAACCGCCGCATGGGCTGATTCTGCGCCATGTCGCGGACAACCGCATCCAGCGCCGACCGCTGCGCGCCGGTGGGCGTAAAGGCATACAGCGACCAAAACCTGTCCACGGCATTGGCGGGAGCCGGGATCGGGATGCCTCCCTCCATTTCGGCGCTGAACGAACGCAAGGACAGCTGATACAGCAAAAGGTTTTCAAAGCCAATCCGCCGTTTGGCCGCGTTCAGCAGGGGCATGGAAGTCGGCAGATGCGCCATGCGAACCGCCTGGGCACGACCCATCAAGCTATAACGCGCCATCAACGCCGCGGACAGCGTTTCAGGGCATGCCGCCTCCACCTCTTCCAGCGCCTGGGCAATGCAATTGCCCAGCACCTTGCCCGGCATGCCGGGCAGCGGCGCATAGCGGGGCAGGATGCCCCGCCTATCCACCCGCACCGGGTTCACCATGGTCAGGGCATCCTGGTAGCGCTCCGCCTTGCCGTACAGCAGCAGCCTGTCGTTTTTCCTAACCTGTCTGGCAATCCAGGGCTGGTTAAACCAAGTGAGGCGAAGCGTGCCACCCACACCCTGTGCAAGCGCATGTGCCGACGAAAAAGCGCCCTGATACCTCACGCGCGGCGTTTCCGCCAGCACAACCTCCACGCAGGCTGCCTCACCCGGGCGCAGCAAGGGGATGGACTGCGGCACCGTCGTATCCAGGTAAGCGACGGGAAACAGACTCAGCAAATCGGCAGCCGTGAACACGCTGGCGGCATGCAGCGCTTTCAGCCTGGCCGGTCCAACGCCCTTCAATTCTTTTAATTCCATTCCAATCGCCACTTTCACCCAGCCCCCAGCATAGGAAAAAAGCTGCCGAACGCTCGACAGCCATCAATAAGGTATAAATTATTCAACCGACAGCAGGTAATAATACAGCGGCTGCCCGCCCGAGTGAACCTCCACATCGCAGTTGGGGTAAAGCGCCGCAATCTGCTCGCCCAGTGCTGTGGCATCGGGCTGGTCGGTGTTTTCGCCGTAATACACGGTGATCAGCCCATCGTCATCGGTTACAATGTCGTGCAGCAGGCGCAGCGCAATGTCCTGCACAGAATCGCCGTTGGTGGTAACGCGCCCGTTGTTCAGGCCAATGATGCTGCCTTCCTTGATGTGCATGTCCTCAATGTCGGTATCGCGCACAGCATAGGTGATGGTACCGGTGCGCACCCTTTCAGCCGCTTCGTTCATGCGCTGCTCGTTCTGCTCGGGCGTATAATCGGACTGAAAAGCAACGACGGCGGCAATGCCCATGGCGACGTTTTTGGTGGGAATAACAATGACCTGCTTGTCCGACATTTCGGCTGCCTGCTGCGCAGCTAAGGTGATGTTGCCGTTGTTGGGCAGGATAAATACAGTCTGGGCGTGGATACTCTCCACCGCCTTGTGCAGATCCTCAATGCTGGGGTTCATGGTCTGCCCACCGTCGACGATGCAGTCAACGCCCAGGTCGACGAAGATGTCAGAGAACCCCTTGCCCAGCGATACCGATACCATGCCATAGGGCTTGGGCGGTTGCTGGGCATTCATGGCTTCCTTGCTGGCCAAGTTGTCACGCCGCTGCTGCAGCATGTTGTCAATTTTCAGATTGACCAATTCACCCAGCGCAACGCCATATTGGAGCGCCTTGCCCGGATCGTTGGTGTGCAGATGCACCTTCACCAAAGACAGATCGCCCACCACCATCACGCTGTCGCCGATGCGGTTCAGACGGCGCCGGAAGGAGGCGATGTCGGTATCGCGGGTATCCTCCTGCAAGTTTTGTATAAAAAACTCCGTGCAATAGGCAAACTCAATGGTGTCCAGCGCGTCGTGGTCGTCTAAAAAGCCACCTTCCGTTTCGATATCGCCGGACATGTCGACCACGGTGTCATCGATGTGTTCGCCACGCAGCACTGCATCATAGCCCGTCAAAATGAGCAACAGCCCGCGGCCGCCGGCATCCACCACGCCGGCTTGTTTCAACGCGGGCAACATCTCCTGGGTACGTTTCAATATATCCTCGCCGCTGGTCAGCATAACACGGAACAACGCATAAAAGTCATCCGGCTGCTGGTCTGCCTGGCGAACCATGTCCTCTGCGATGACGCGCGCTACCGTCAGGATGGTGCCTTCCTTGGGCTTCATCACGGCCTTATAAGCGGTTTTGGCGCTGTTTTTCATGGCAGCTGCAAACTGCTGGGGCGTGATGGTATCAACGCCCTCCAGCGACTTTGCAAAGCCACGGAATAATTGCGACAGGATGACACCGCTATTGCCACGCGCGCCACGCAGCGCGCCTTTAGCCAACGCCTGTGCCGCCTCACCTGTCGAAGCCAGCTCCCTGTTGTTGATTTCCTTGACCGCTGAAATCATGGTCATGGACATGTTGGTGCCTGTATCGCCGTCAGGCACCGGAAAAACGTTGAGCGCGTTAATCGCCTCTCTGTTTTTTTCCAGCAAAGCTGCCCCGGCGTTAACCATTTCGCGGAGCATGGCGGCATCAATCGTCTTCACTTCAGTCAAGGGATGTACCTCCGATTTGCAACCAATTATATACGGATGCCTTCAACGGTGATGTTGACATTGCGCACCTTGATGCCTGTCATGCTCTCGAGCTTGTACCGGACAACCTCTTTGATGGCATTGCAGACAGCAGTAACAGAAATGCCGTATTCCACCACGATGAACAGGTCCACGTCCACCATGTCGTCAACGGCTTTAATCTGAACGCCCTTGCTGAGGTTTTCCCGCCCAAGCCATTCGACAATGCCGTCTTTGGCACGCTTGGAGGACATCGCCACAATGCCGTAGCACTCCAACGCCGCATACCCGACAACTTTCAGCATCACCTCTTCGGAAATGAAGATGGTTCCGATATCATTTTTTATCTTGAACTCCATCAGGCAAAGACCTCCTTATCGGTGCTGAAACAACCGACCATGAACAGTATACTGTTTTTTTTTGATGCTTGCAACTGCGCGATATACACCGGGTTCAAAACCCATTTTCCCGGTTGATCTGGTCGATGTCGGACTTTCTCAGCGGCGGGTTGCAGGCAAAGCAGGGCTTCAGCTTGGCGTAGGCGGTGTCGTCCAATTCCTCATAGGTAAAAGAACCGGGCAGTGGCAGGAATCTGGCCCTGATGCTGGGGCAGTTCTGGTCGGTATGATAATACTTGCCGCCTTCGGGGTTGTAGTACAGCGTCATGTTGTCTTCCGGGTATTCATAGAAACGGCCCGGAAAATCGTCCCAGATCAGCACCTTGGTGTTGACCTTGATGTTGTTCCACAGCCAGGTCATGTTGATGCCGTCGGCGTTGTTCTTCCGCTGCACGCGGATGCAGCCGTGGCTGGCCTTCTCGCCCAGCTGCGCCTCCTGCGCGCTGTAATCCTTCAAATCCCTGTCTTCGTAATAGATGTAGGGCACCTCATGGATCAGCGCGCCGCCGTTGACGCGCATCGCCATCTGGCAGACCAGGTTGCCGGCGTTGAATGTTCCCGTCCGGCTGACCATCAGGAACTCGCCCGCCGGCGTTTCATTCCAGGGCTGCTGCTTGGTGGGCTTGCCGGTGGATATGACCAGCTCGGTGAACAGCTTGCCCTCTTTAAAGACATACATCTTCTGCTTTAGCTTGTCGATCAGCAGCCCGTAGTCGGCGCGGGGCGTGATGGTTTTCAGGTTTTCTGTCTGGACATAGCCCTTGATCAGGTCATCGGTGTTGCCCCAGCCCGGCCGCGACCGGCAGTTCGGCCCGTAGGAACTGTTGAACACCTCGACCAGCGCCCAGCCGTCATCGCGTGTTTCCAGCACGTGCACCCCTTGCGCTTCATAGCTGATCTCGCCGATGATGTTTTCGCCCTTTGTGCTGCTGTCGGGCGTGCGGCGCAGCTTATAGGTCGAGCGCTGGTCGCCGCCGACCACCACGGTGATGGGCTGCACCATCACATCCCATATGGCTTGCTCGTTCCATTCGCCCACAGGCAGCATCCAGTAGCTGGAGCCAAGGGCACGGTCCGCCATGGGCTCCTTGCTGGGGATGGTGTAGTGCGGCTTCTTCGGCGGCGCAGCCGTTACGCTGGGCGCTGCCACGGGCTGCGCAGTTTCCCGGGGCGCGTCGGTTACCTGCAGCAGCACATGCTGCGTATTGCCGGAAAAGCCCTGGTCGTCGGTCAGCGTCAGCGACAGCATGTACATGCCCGGCGCCAACGCCTCGCCGCCGATCCGCCCGTCCCAGGCAACTGTCAGGCTGCCAGCGTCAATATGCTGGTTGAACACATCGGCGGTTTCGCCCTGCATGTCCAGCGCGATGCGCAGCGTGCCCGGCATGTTGAGCGCGATGTCCATCGCCCACTCGCCCCCGGGAACCACCGTGGCGTCGCTGACAGACAGCGACAGCACCGGGCTGGGCGCTCCAACGGCAATATCCTGAACGACGCTTTGGCTGCCTTGCTCGGCTTTCAATACGTATTGTCCCTCCGGCAGCGGAATACCGTCCAAACCCAAGCCGTCCCAGGTGATGTGGTTCACGCCGGGTACGGCGGGGATGCGGTCGTAAAGGGTAGCCAGCAGGTTCCCCGAAACATCCGTCAGCACAAGGGACACATTGCCTTCCACGGCACATGAAATACCAACCCGCTCAGCCTTGCCGGGGCGAAACACCGGGGGGATATCCGCGAACGCGAGCGACGCCGCGCGCGCTGCCGGCAGCATGCCAAGCAGCATGATACAAACCAGATACAACGTCGCCTTCCTTCTCATCGTTTCCTCCTTGCAGGATATTATTGATCATACCAAAATGCGCCTGATGCATCAAGGGCATGGCCTGTCAACAGATTGTAAACAATCGTGCATTGGGGTATACTCCATTTGACAATGGACAATCAGGAGGCGGCATGGCGGATTCCTTGGAGCGCGTGGTAAGCGCGCTGAGCACCCTTCGCACGCCGGTGTCCCTGGCTGAATACAACCTGCACGAACAGGTAGCCGAGGCGCTGAGGCGGCATGGCATCGATTGCCTGCATGAAGCGAAGGTGGCGCCGCGCTGCCGCATCGATTTTTTGGCGCACGACATCGGCATTGAGGTAAAGCGGGACAAACCCAACAAAAAAAGCCTGCTCCAGCAAGCCGCGCGCTATGCTGCCTCGCCGATGGTGGCCGCGCTCGTCATCGTATGCGAGCGGTCGCTTGCGCTCCCCAGCGAGGTTGGCGGCAAGCCCGTGGTGCTGATCAGCCTGCAGAGGCTGTGGGGCATCGCTGCCCCGCCGGGGCAGGCAAAAGCAAAGGCCGATGCAGCCCCACGGCCCGCGCTGCTGCCGGAGCCACGGTTTGAAGTCACATCCCCGTCGACACCTTTGGACGTATCCATCCAAAACAAGCTGCCTGCCTACCTTGTATCGGCGCCTGCAGATGGATATACATACGGTACGCTCTCCTACAACAGGCAGCGGAAATGTTGGATGATCAAAGGCGAACCCGCTGTTACAGAGTTAGCCAAGCGCCTGTTCCCGGGAGCAGACAAGGGCAAACGTGGCACGGCCTATTTCGCTGCGCACCGGCGCGTCGTGGGCGACCTGAATTGGCTGATGCAGCGGTATCCGCTGACAGTAGCTGCTCAGGATAAAGCCCGCTGGCAGACAGCGCTGGACGAGGCACGGGCTTACGCGCTGCAGCGCGAAACGCTGCGCCGCACCCCGCCAGAAGTGCGCATCCCGGCATCACGCTTTCGCGGCGAACTGCGTAACTTTCAGCAGCGTGGCGCCGCCTGGCTGTATCACACCAGCCGCGGGCTATTGGCCGATGAGATGGGCCTGGGAAAAACCGTCCAGTGCCTGGCCTGCCTGGCTGCATTGAACACCTTTCCCTGCCTGATCGTCGTGCCGCCACATCTGTCGCTCAACTGGCAGAGCGAAATCCGCCGTTTCCTGCACAAGGACGGCAAAGAAATGTCCGTCCATTCCCTGCAGGGGCTGACGCCCTACCATCTGCCCGCAGCCGACATCTACATCGTCCATTACCTGCTGCTGCGCGGCTGGAAAGAAGCGCTGCCCAACTATGCCTTCCAGACCGTTGTGTTCGACGAAATACAGGAGCTGCGCCACCGCGGCACTGAAAAATACTCCGCTGCGAGCCTGCTGGCAAGCGCCGCCGACCGGGTGATAGGCCTTTCTGGCACACCGATATACAACCAGGGTGGCGAAATATGGAACATCGTCAACATTTTAGACTATCAGTTTCTGGGCGATTGGGAGTCCTTCTCCCGCGAATGGTGCTATGGGTATGGCAACGCCGTTGTCATCAAGCCCGATTTGCTGGGCGAACACCTACGTCGCGAGGGGCTGATGCTGCGCCGCACCAAGCGGGAGGTGCTGCCCGAGCTGCCTGAAAAACGCCGCCTGGTGCAGGCCATCGATACCGACAGCGCGCTGTACAAAAAGCTGATGCTGCCGGTTATAGACCGCTTGTTGATATGGCGCGACAGCGCGCTGACCCCTTCGGAGCGCGCGCTGCTGGAAGGGCAGATATCGCAGGAAGAACGGCAAGCCAACGGCATCGCCAAAGCGCCCTATGTAGCGCAGTTCGTCCGAGCGTTGGTCGAATCCGGCGAAAGGGTGCTGTTGTTTGCACATCATCACGCCGTGATGGACACCTACAGGCGGGAACTCAAATCCCTGTCCCCCGTATTCATCACGGGGCGCGAAACAGCGGCGCAGAAGGAAGCCAGCGTCGAGCGTTTCATGGCCGGCCGCACGTCGCTGTGCTGCGTGTCGCTGCGCGCCGCCTCCGGCTTAAACCTGCAACAGGCCACCTGCGTGGTATTCGGCGAGCTGGACTGGTCACCCGCTGTCCACAGCCAGGCAGAGGACCGTGCGCACCGCATCGGCCAGAAGGATTCGCTGCTGTGCTATTATTTGGTCAGCCCGCAGGGCAGCGACGCCGACATCCAGGACGCTCTGGGGCTGAAGGTCAGCCAGTTCTTAGGGCTGATGGGCGAAAGCGCCCCCTCAGCAGAAGAAGAAGCGCTCTCCTCCAGCATCGCCAGGCGGCATGTGGAACGATTGATCAGCCAGTATCACACCAGCCTGCCCGGCAACGGCGCATCTACCCCTTGACCGCCCCGCTCATCAAGCCGGATATGATCTGCTTCTGTCCGATCAGGTATACAATGATTGCGGGCAGGCAAGTAAGCACGATGTCAGCAAATATATAGTTCCAGTCGTTTTCATACATGCCAAAAAAGTTGTATATCGCCAGCGTCATCGGCCAGTATTTCGTGGTGTTGAGCACATACAGCGGCGTCTGAAAATCGTTCCATATCCCGGTAAAACCCAGCAGCGATACCGTCACCAGCACGGGCTTCAACAGCGGCAGTACGATAAACACAAACATTCTGATGGGCGAAGCGCCATCAATCAGTGCCGCTTCATCCAAATCCCTGGGCACGGTGGCGATAAAGCCGTAGATAATGAACAGCGCCATGGGGATGGTGGTGGCGATATATAGCAGGATGATGCCGATCTGCGTGCCCATCAGCGCAAACTGCTTCATCGCTTGGATCAGCGCCGCCATGTTGACGGGCAGGACAATGCCCATGATCATAAAAAAATATACCGCGTTGTTGAGGGGCGTCCTGCGCCGGGATAGCACAAACGCCGCCAGTGCGCTGAGGAGCACCCCGCCGCCCGTGCCACAAATAGAATACAGCGCGCTGTTGAAAAACGAACGGATCAGGTTACCGCGCTCAATAACCTTCGCAAAGTTGTCCCACCAAATAACTTCACCAGGCAGCGATAGCCGCATCAGCTTAGCCTCAGCCCCTGTCTTGAAAGCTCCCAGAAAGATGATCACAAAGGGAAGCAAAAACACGATGCTGACGAGCAGCAGAAACACGTGCTTGGCGACCAGCAGGACGAATCTTTTCCGCTTCATGCCTCTACCTCTCTCTTCAGCATCAGCTTGACAACAAAATAGCCCAGCACTGTCATCAGCAAAAACTGCAGCGTCGACAGGGCTGATGCCATGGCCAGGTTGCCGGCACCGATCTCGGTGAATATAGCGGTGTTGAGCACCTCGGTCATCCTGCCAGGACCACCATTTGTCAGCGCATAGATGATGTCAAACACCTTCAACCCATAAGTCAGCCCGAACACCAGGTTGATGGTGATCGACGGCGTCAGCATGGGCAACGTGATAAACCACAGGCGCTGGAAGTAGTTGGTGCCGTCGATATCGCCGGCTTCATAAAAATACTTCGGTATGGATTCGAGCCCAGCTACGAAAATCGTCATCACATAGCCAACACCTTTCCATGCATCGACAAAAAATATGGAAGGCCACACCCAGTTCTTATCAGCCAGCCATCGCTGCGTCCAGTTGCCCAAACCAACAGACGTCAAAAACCCATTGACAAACCCGTTGCGCGGCGCCAGCATGGCTCTGAAAATGATAGCCACCACCAGGGTAGACAACAGGTACGGAAAGAACATGATGCTTCTGTACAGGTTGCTGCCCTTGACACCGGAAGTCAACAGCAGTGCCAGAAACAGCGCTGGTATGATCTTTACAACGTTGCTGACCGCTGTGAACAGCAACGTGTTTGTCATGTACTTCACATAAGGCTTACCTGACGTGAATATATTCCGGAAATTGTCCAGCCCAACATAGTCCATGTTGCTGGAATACCTGTTCCAGTTGGTCAACGAATAACCCACACCCAGGATGCTAGGGTATATGAACAACAGCAAGTACAACAAAAGCGCCGGAACGAAAAACCAGGATGGATAGACTTTTCTGTTCATGCAACACTCCTTATGAAACAGACGGAGCCGCTGTTCGGCTCCGTCTGTTGAATTGCGTCAATTATTGCCAGTTGGGATCGCCCTGTGCCACCGCCATGTTGGTACGGCGCTCGTCGATCAGATCGCAGAGCTGTTCGGCCTCAATGTCCCCCATGAAATAGGAGGTCAGGTCCTTGCAGTATTCCATCCATTGATCATTAAAATACTTCACGCGGTTTTGGAACACCACGCCATAGTCGTCATCGGTAATGGTGCTCATAAGCTCCAACTCCTCCGGTGAGTAACGCTGTGTAACGCCGGCTTCATCCGTAACATCCAGCGTCGTCCAGCTGTCCCCGGAATTGTCCAGCTTGTACTGGAGATTCTCTGGCCGCATGCAGAACTCAAAGTACGCCTTGGCCTGGTCGGGGTATTGGGTATGCTTGTTAATAAACTTCGCCGGCCCGTAGGGATCAGACTGGGAAGTCTGGTTATCCAGCAGCGGGATCAGGAATAGGCCGAACTCGTCAGCAGCATCGGGATAATCCTTCTTGATGCCCTGCACGGTGCCGTGGCCCACCACCATGGCGTACTCACGATTGACAAGCACTTCCTGGGTATCGTTGCCGCTGTTTGACAGCCAGTCGTCGCCGTAATACCCCAGATCAACCAGTTCCTTGGCTTGACGGAGCGCATCAATAAAGGGCGTCTCCTTCAGCTTGATCTGGTTTGTGTTCAGTTTTTCGATAACATCGGGCATCAGCTGTTCAATGCGACCGCCCACATGGGTTACGATCAAGCCGTGATGCCATCCATCCGGAATGGTCTCATAGATTGGAATGACGCCATTGTCCAGCAGCGTCTGGCAAACCTGCTTGAAGGCCTCAAACGTACGCGGTATCTCCAAGTCCAGCTCGCTGAACAGGGTTTTGTTGTACGCAATCGGGAAGGATACCGACTTGTTCCAGATGGCCTGGCCGTACAGCTTGCCATTGTAGCTGACCGCCTCAATCCTGGCCTGGGGCATCAGCTTTTCCCAGGCTGCACCCGTGATATCCAGACAGTTGTTTTCAGGGTCAAGCTCGCCGTATATATTGAGCGGGCTTGCCTGAATCCAGAAGATATCAGGCGCCTCACCGACCGACAGCTTGGTCTTCAACAGGTCGTGGTGCTGATCAGCCGGCACAATCTGAAACTCAATGCGTACGCCGCTTTCCTCAAAGAACTTCTCGGCGATATGCTCGTCAGCTTCATCAGTCCAGCCTTGTGATGCCTGCATGGTCAGCGTAACTTCCTGCGCAGACACAGGCATCACAGCGAGCATCAACAATAGTACAATCATCAGAGACCCCATCTTTTTCATACAAATACCTCCGCGTTATCAATTTACGACGAATACTACTTTAGTATAGCACTCACCGGCGGAAGCGTCAAATCGATCCGAGCAAAACCTTTGGGTTCGTCTCTTGTAGCCATATACAACCATACGGTAACATAGGGATGCTGTTGCTTGTCTTGTGATGTCGCTTCCCCTATAATAGGCACAGCCCCGAGGCATCATCAACAGGACAGGATGTGAACGCATGCTCCGTATCGCCCAATGCACCGATACCTTCCTGCCCGTCGTAGACGGCGTAGGCCGCGTTGTGCTGGCCTATGCTGAAACGCTGTCCCGCATGGGCCATGAGGTATCGGTATCCTGCCCGATGTATGACACCGGCAGCCGGGGCGGTTATCCGTTTGAAATCATCGATTATACGGCATTTAAGGTGCCTACCGCGCCGCAATACAAAACCGGTGCCGCGGTGCTGGACAGCCACTACAAGAAGCGCATCGGAATGATCCCGCTGAACATCGTCCATGCCCACAGTCCCTTTGGCGCCGGCTGTGAAGCACTGCGTCTGGCGCGGGAGCGGCGCATTCCCCTCGTTGCGTCCTTTCATTCCAAATACTACGATGACTTTTACAAAGCAACGAAAAGCAAAGCGCTGTCCAAGATCGCCTTGAGAAAAGTAGTCAGCTTCTACCACCGCTGCAACGAAGTATGGGCGGTGAGCGAGTCTACAGCCGAAGTGCTGAAACAATACGGTTACCAAGGCCCGGTGCGCGTGATGCCCAACGGCGTCACCCTGCGCGAACCCCGCGCCGACATGGTGCGCCGCGTAGAGGAGCAGCATGCCCTGGGAAACCTGCCCCTGCTGCTGTTTGTCGGCCAAATCAATTGGAAAAAGAACATCCTCCGCGTGCTGGAGGCAGCCGTCCTGCTGCGTGACAGCGGCACGCCTTTTATGCTGCTGCTGGCAGGCCAGGGGCCGGATAGGGCAGCCGTTCAGGAGAAAATTGTACAGCTTGGCTTGAGCAACCACGCCAAGCTGATCGGGCACATCAAAAATATGGACGAATTAGATGCCCTTTATGCCAGAGCCAGCGTGTTCACGTTTCCCTCGCTGTATGACAATGCACCCATGGTGGTGCGCGAAGCTGCCGTCATGGGCACGCCGGCTGTGCTGGTGGCAGACAGCGATGCCGCTGAAATCATCCATGACGGCGTTAACGGCTTTTTATGCCGGGATGACTCCGCTGACCTGTACCAGGTACTGAAGGAGGCGCTGAGCAACCCGGAATGGACCCAAAAAGTCGGCATCTCAGCACGCGAGACCATTCCCCAGCCCTGGGAAACCATCATGGCAAACGCCGTCGAGGCATACAGGGAATTGATCGCGTCGGGCAGAAGCCCCGGACCAAGGCGCACCCGGCGGGCTGCAGCCGCATCAAGAGGTACGCGATGATGCCGAAGCCTGAGTTCCGTTCCTTGAACAATGCAACCGCGCAGGGGCATATCCCGGAGAAAGCATAACAACGCCATATGGAAACGATACACGGCACCATCACAGAAATTATATTCCGCAACGATGAGAACGCCTACTCTGTCGTAGAGATCAGGTCGCAGCGCGACGCCGTTACGGTGATCGGCGCCATGCCCGAAATGACGCCGGGCGAAAAAGCTTCGTTCGAGGGCGAGTGGACCGAACATCCCCAGTACGGCCGTCAGTTTAAAGCCAGCGCCTGCCGGATGGAAACACCCACCACGCTGGGCGGCATCGAGCGCTACCTGGCATCCGGCCTGATCAAGGGGGTGGGCCCCACCACCGCGCGGCTGATTGTCAGCGAATTTGGCGAGGAAACGCTCGCAGTCATGAGCGAGCATCCCGAACGGCTGACTGATGTGCGCGGCATCGGGCCTGTCCGCGCCCAGCAGATCACCCAGAGCTTTATGGAGCAGCATGCCGCCAGACAAACGCTGCTGTTTTTGCAAACCTATGGCATATCGCCTGCGCTGTCATTGAAGATCAGCAAAAAATACCAGGATCGGGCAGAGGCGTTGATCCGGGAAAACCCCTACCGCATGATCGACGACATCGAGGGTGTAGGCTTCCGGACAGCGGACAAAATCGCGCTGTCGCTGGGCATTCCGCGGGGCAGCGAGTACCGCCTGCGCTCCGGCATCAAATACGCATTGATGGAAGCTGCCACAGCCTCCGGCCATACCTATTTGCCCAGGGATACCCTGATCCGCCAGGCGGCAGAGCTGCTGCAAATGCCTGCGGACACCATCGCCATCCAGCTGAACGCCCTCCTTCTATCCAAGGAACTGCAGGCCGACGACACAGGCGGCGATGCCGCCAGCGACGCCATCAGCCTGCACGACTTCTATTTCGCCGAAGTCGAAATCGCTAAACGGTTGATCAATTTAAATCAGTTTTATCAGCAAACGCTGGCGGGCTATACAGGCAGCCAGATCGCAGCTTACGAAAGAAGCCATGGCATCCATTTTTCCGCTACGCAGCGGCAAGCCATCAACACCGCAGCGCAATCCGGCGTCCTGGTCATCACGGGCGGCCCGGGCACAGGCAAAACCACGCTGATCAACTGCATCCTGCACGTCATCGGCGACAGCAGCAACACCTTTTTAGCGGCGCCAACAGGCCGGGCTGCCAAGCGGATGAAGGAAGCGACCGGTATGGACGCCAAAACGCTGCACCGGCTGCTGGAGTTCAGCGGCGAGAGCGGTCAGTTTACGCGCAACCAGGACAACCCGCTGGACTGTACGACGCTGATCATCGACGAGACGTCCATGGTGGACATTTTCCTGATGCGCAGCGTGTTAAGGGCCGTCACGCTTGGCACCCGGCTGATTCTGGTAGGCGATGCCGACCAACTGCCCTCCGTTGGCCCAGGCAACGTGCTGAGCGATATCCTCGACAGCGGCGCCATCCCGCAGGTGCGCCTGACCGAAATATTCCGGCAGGACGAACAGAGCCACATCGTTATCAACGCACACCGCATCAACCGCGGGGACATGCCCCTGTTGAACATCAAGGGCAGCGACTTTTTCTTTCAAAAAACCGCATCGCCGGATGAGGCAGCCTCCGTCATCGCGGACCTCTGCCATGTGCGGCTGCCCGGCTACCTGCACACCAGGGCCGGCAGAGATATCCAGGTGCTGTCCCCCACCCGCAAGGGGGTCTGCGGCGTGGCTGCCATCAACAAGCTGCTGCAGCAAACGCTGAACCCCGCCCAGCCTGGCAAGCCTGAAATGGCATACGGCGAAACCGTGTTCCGGCTGGGCGACAAGGTCATCCATATCAAAAACAACTACCAGCTTAAATGGGTGTCAGGCAATGGCGAAGAAGGAGAAGGGGTGTTCAACGGCGATGTAGGCTACATTGCCGGTATTGATGATGATGACCGTTCGCTGACCGTCATGTACGATGATGACCGTCATGTCGACTACGAATATACACAGTTGGAGGAGCTGGAGCTTGCCTATTGCCTGTCCGTCCACAAAAGCCAGGGAAGCGAGTTTGACGCCGTTGTCATGCCGGCGGTGGGCGGGCCGCCCATGCTGCTGAACCGCAACCTGCTGTATACGGCGATAACCAGGGCGCGCAAGCTCGTAGTGTTGGTGGGGTTTGAGCCAGCCATTGCCGCCATGACAAGAAACAACCGCATCAACCGCCGCTATAGCTCGCTGAGCAGAAGGCTGACAGAACCGATATGATCGAACAAGCTGTAAGCCGCATGGCGGTATGGTTCCTCCGCACGCTGTTTCCTCAGGTGCGGTGCCTGGCCTGTGGAGAACCCCGCGCCATCGACCAGGGCCACGCGCTGTGCGACCGCTGCACAGCCGCGCTTGCTGAACACGCTATACCTGAATATGCCTGCCCCCACTGCCTGTCACCTGTCAGGTCGGGCAAAGCCTGCGCCTACTGCGCCGACGGGCTCATGAACGGCATTGCCAAGGCGTATGCCCCTTTCTATTATCATGGCATTGTGCAACGCCTGGTCGTTCAATGCAAATTCGGCTATGCAGACATTGCCGCCCAGCCGCTGGCTGCCGCCATGAAGCATGAAATTGCCGGCTTATCGTATGACGCGCTGGTGCCCGTGCCCCTGCACCGCAGCAGCCTGCGCGAGCGGGGCGTCAACCAAGCTGAGTTGCTGTGCCGGTTGATTGCAGCCGATACCGACATCAGGGTACTGCACGCACTGGTTAAGACGCGCAAAACACGCCGCCAATCCTCGCTGGCACCACACGCGCGGTCAGCGAATGTCAAAGGTGCCTATCAGGTTGTCTGTGATGTGCGCGGGCTGCGCCTGATGCTGGTCGACGATGTGCGCACAAGCGGCAGCACCGCCAGGGAGTGCGCCGCCATGCTTATACAAGCCGGCGCCGCCGAAGTCCGCCTGTTGACAGCCGCCGTGGCGCCACAGCGCCGGACAGGCGGTCACGAAAGCTAACGGTTCATTCCCAGTCGGCGTCCAGCGCTAGCCGCACCGCCTCGCGCGCCATGTCATGACTGTAGCCCTTACGAATCAGAAACGCCAGGGCTTTTCTGTACGCGTCCGTTTCATGAGTCCGTCTGCCCAGGTATTGTCCGGCATGGCGCAGGGCGGCTTCCAACAATACCCGGTCATCAAGGGATGACACAGCGTCATGAATATCGTCCGCATCAATGCCCCTGGCATGCAGGCGCTGCGCGATGCGCCTGGGGCCATATTTTCGTACGCCCTGTCGCACAGTGATGCCGATGCTGCGCGCGTCGTCCAGGTATTTTTCCGCCGTCAGCCTGCCGACAACCATTTCGATGACAGATTCGGAATACCCGCTATTGCGCAGGCTGCGCGACACCTCGCCCGCCGTTCTGTCTTGCCGTGCCAGCGACGCCACAGCCTTCTCCATGGCAGCACGAAGCGACGTCGGCTCGGTGGCAATCAGGTATTGGCTGACATCGACCTCGCTGCCCGGGACCAGCGGATGTGCGCGCCACACGGGTACCGGTACGCGGAGGGTGTCCCCGCTCAGCAGCCGCACCACGTAACAGCCCCTGCCCCTGACAACCTCCTGCACACAGTCAACCATGACCTTGTTCCTCCATGAATGCGGCATACCGCACGAGCAGCGCCCTGTTGACGTCCGACAGGAATTCTGTCCTGGCTTCCGACGCGCTGCTGGACATGAACAGCATGCCTGTCCGCGACACGGGGTCGAAGAACACGCCGTGCATGGCGCCATAAGCATTGCCCTGGTGCCCAAACAGCACGCGGGGCGCGATGTCCCGGCTGTCGATCAGAAACAAGCCGAGGCCTTGCTTCATAAACCGGGATCGCGCCCCAAACGGCGCATGCGGCCGGCGCATGACATCGAGCGTTGCCTGCTTCAAAAAGCCGGGCGCCATCAGCGCCCGGCACAGCCGATGCACACCCCGGGCATCGATGCAGCAGTTGCCCTGCGCCAGGCCGTAATGCCGCCCGGGCATGGGGGTATCCGGGCTAAGCGGCGTTCGCTGCTTCCTTTCCTCCGCGTTAAAACCGGGTCGCCCCGGCGGAAGAAGCCGCACCGCATCCGCCAGAGGCGCGTCAATCCGCTGCGGATAAAAGGAGGCTGTAACGCCCAGCGGCTTGAAAAGATACCGCTGCATCGCCTGCTCAAAGGACAGGCCTGTCATCCCTTCCAGCACACTGCCAACAAGACCGGCGCCGAAGTTGCTATATGCCCAGGCGTCCCCGGGCCGGCTGTTTGAAAAGCTGTCCCCGGTCAGCAGTTCCTCCGCAGGCCGCGCCATATGCACGCCCGCCATATAATCGGCTCCATCGCGGATGCCGGAGGTGTGGCTCATCAGCATGCGCAGCGTGATGGGGTCGTCCCTGTACAGCGGGTGACGCAGGGCAAACGGCAGCCAGGACGAGACATCCCGGTCGATGTCCGCAAGCCCTGACTCATAAAGCTTCATGACACAGAGCGCTGTGATCATCTTTGACACCGACGCCACCCTGAAAAATGTATCGGCAGCCACCGGCATCCCCCGCCCGGCAAAGCCAAACACTCCCTGTTCAATGATACCCTCTTCCCGAAAAACGGCAAAGACGGCGCCCTTCACCCTGTGCCAGCTGAGGATGGCTGCCACATCGCCCAACAGGCCTTCGTATCGCTGCCGGTACCTGGGCTTTGGATACAGGCGCAACAGCGCCCGGTATACCCGCTGCTTATTCACCGACAACATCCCACAGCCGGTACAACCGGTACAGCGCAACTGCCGACATCGCCATCATCAGCGCTGATAACAGCAGCGCCCAACCGCTTCTGTCTACGATAAACACCGTCACGCCTGCGACCGACAGCAACATCGACAGCGCAGCTGCCCTGCCCCCTGCCCGGCGCGCCATCGCCAGCTGGGCAACTGCACACGCCACTACGCTGAGCAGCTGGCTTACACGCAGCGAGCCCAGCATGAGGCTGTCCGTACGCAGGCTTTCGATCAGCATGCGGCCCAAACCATACCATACGATGTACCACAAAAACACATGCCCGTATCCCTTTTGCTGAAACCGCTTTCTGTTCAGGTATAAAAAGGCAAAGCCCGCCATGTTCCAGACGGACTCATAGAAAAATGTCGCCATGTGCCAAGTGCCGTCCACCTGCACAGCAACCGGGAAAAACTGCCACCTGGGATCTATTACCTCGTACCCGTATGCCTCACCGTTGAAATAGTTACCCCATCTGCCGATTGCCTGCCCTAAAATAAGAGAGGGCGCCGTCATATCAGCCAGCACCCCAAGGGGAATCCTCTTGCGCCTGGACAAGACAAATACGCCCAGCGCACCACCCAGGACAGCGCCGTATATTGCAAGCCCGCCTTCCCACACGTACAGGATGCTGAGCAGGTTATCGCGGTATGCATCCCATGTGAACGCCACGTAATACAGCCTGGCAAACACCACTGCCGGCGGCACGGCGTACAAAGCAAGATCATAGCCGGTATCCTGAGGAACGGGGAGGCGCTTCTCCTCCAGCACGCATAGCCAAACCCCAACGCCCACCGCCGCGGCGATCAGCACGCCATACAGCTGTACCGCCGCCAGCGGCATCGGTGTCTGCGTCATGGACTGCCTCAGGCTTGCGCTTTCTCGTGGATGTCCGCTAACAGCTTAATGATCTCTAACTGCTGCGGGCAGGCGCTTTCGCACTGGCCGCATGCCACGCAGCGGGATGCTTCGCCGTTGTCCTTCACAACGCCGCGGTAGTCGCGCCGGAGAATGCCCATGTCATCAAATTTGTACGCATTGTTGTATATTTCAAAGATACGGGGAATCAACACGCCTTCGGGGCAGGGCTGGCAGTAGTCGCACTTCGTGCAGCCCACCGCGATGCGCTCAAGGTAAGTTTTTTTCAGCTGCGCCGTAAACGCCTCGTCCTCAACGCTCAGGGCACCCGGCTTGACGTTTTTGAATATGCGCAGGTTGTCCTTCACCTGCTCCATCGTATTCATGCCGCTGAGGATGGTCACAATTTCGGGGTAGTTGCCGACAAAGCGGAACGCCCATTCTACCGGCGAATAGCCGCGCGGGTTGTTGTCGATCATCTGCCTTATTTCGGCAGGCGGGTTGACGAGCATGCCGCCGCGCAACGGCTCCATGCAGACGACGGGGATACCCTTTTTGCCTGCATACCGCATGCCCTCAGCGGTTGCCTGGGATTCATCGTCCAGGTAGTTGATTTGAATCTGCGCCATGTCCCAGTCATAATCATCGATGATCTGCAGGAAGGCAGCCTTGTCGTCGTGGAAGGAGAAGCCGGTGTGCTTGATCCGCCCATCCTTCAACGCGCGCTTATAAAAGCCCTTATAGTCCAGAGCCTGCATCTTCTTGAAGGCCTCCAGGTTCAGCGCATGGAGGATGTAAAAATCAAGGTAGGGAACGTCCAGCCTATTGAGCTGCTCGTCTAAAAGCTTGTCCATGTCGCTGTGCTCATGGACCAGCCATTGCGGCAGCTTGGAGGTGAGCATCACTTTTTCACGGTAGCCGTCCTTCAGCGCCAGGCCGGTGACAACCTCGCTCTCGCCGCCGTGGTAGCCGTATGCCGTATCCACATAGTTGACACCGCCGTCAATCGCCGTGCGCACCATGGCAATGGTTTCCTCGCGGTCGATCACGCTCTCGCCGGCTTCATTCTTAACCGTGGGTAAGCGCATCATGCCAAACCCCAGCCGTGAAACATCAAATCCAAGTTGACCAAATGGTACTTTCTGCATGAAATAAACCTCCGTGTTAATATTATACATTATACCACACGCACCACCCGGCCGCAACCGGCCTGTACCGAGCGCAAGCGGTCTAATCACCGCCTGCTGCAAAGCGATCCGCCGCTTCCGCCAGCCAGGCCGCGCCATATTGCAAAGCGTTCTCATCAAGCGAAAACCGGTTGTGGTGCAGCGGCAGACAGCCTGCGCCCCTGCCGTCGTCAATGCCCAAAAACGCGTAGCAGCCCGGCGCAATGGCGGAATACTCGCTGAAATCATCGCCAATCATGGACTTTTCCTGCGGCAGGCAGCGCTTCGCACCAAACACCTTTTCGGCGCTGCGGACTGCCAGGGCTGTGATAGACCCGTCGTTGATGTTGGAGCGGCAAACAGGGGTTACCTCAACATCGGCTGTGCAGCCATGGGCAGCGGCGATATTCTTCGTGTATAATTTCACTTTCTCCGTCATCGCGTCGCGCACCGCAGCCGAAAACGTGCGGATCGTCCCCTCCATGGACGCACTGCCCGCGATCACATTCCACCTGGTACCGGCCCGGATGCTGCCAATCGTCAGCACTGCCGGTTCCAGCGCGGGGACCTCGCGGGACACCACGTGCTGCAGCGCCGTGATGATGGCAGCCGAGGCTGCTACCGCATCGCGGCACAGCTCCGGATACGCGCCGTGGCCGCCGGCGCCCTGCACATCGATGCGCAGAAGATCGGTGCCGGCGCAGACCGGTCCGGGCGACAGCCTGATCATGCCGGTCGCCAGCAGGGGCCATACATGCAGGGCATAAAACGCCTCCACATCGTCAACCAGGCCGGTGTCCATCACCCTCAGGGCGCCGCCAGCCCCTTCCTCAGCCGGCTGAAAGATCACCTTGACCAGGCCGCTTCTCGCCTCCCGCCGCTGGTGCAGCAGACGCGCCGCCACCAGCCCCATGGCCATGTGCGCGTCATGTCCGCAGGCATGCATGAGCCCGTCATGCCTGGAACGGTATGCGGTGTCGTTCATTTCAACCACTTCAATGGCGTCCGTGTCGCTGCGAATGGCGGCAGTTTTGCCCGGGCGCGCGCCCGGCAGCAGCGCGATGGTGATGTTGTCCTCAGGCGCCAGGTAGGCGATGCCGGCGCTGTCCAACTCCGCGCGAATCAACCGGTTGGTGTTGACCTCGCCCTTGGATGCCTCCGGATATTGGTGAAGCAGACGCCGCAGGCGCACCGCGTCGCCCTGCAGGCAGCTCGCAGCCGACAGGTATGTCGATTGATCCATCGTCAAGCCCCCTTCATCCAGCCGTTGTCGATCAGGCAATCATACACCGGCCGGTGCAGCATGGCGTCCTTCCGGAATATATACAGGCAACTGGAAGGCACCTGCCTGCCGTCCGGCCAAACCACCTGGCCCTCGCCCGTCGTCGCCAGGCCGGTTTTTGCTATGTCCTCCTCAGGCACAATTTTAGACACCCTGTTGTGACACCTGTTGCCCAGGAAGATGTCAAATACGCCCGCCTCCGGGTCGATGGCGATGTGGTTGCCCGTATACCCGCTGATGCCGAACGACCGATGACCCATCCAGGAAGGCAGCTCGCTCAGCCGCTGCACCGGGCTTCTGGCAAAGCACAGGTACCCCAAGAACTGCCTGTACCGTCCTTTTTCATGGATGCCCGTCCTGTTGACGCCGATCTCCAGCACGCTGTGCCGGCTGAGCAGTTCGCCGCCCAGCAATGCCTGCGCGAAGCGCGCCATGTCCCCCGCTGTGCTGAACAGGCCTGCATGGCCACAGGGCGCCCCACCGTCGGCGGCAGACAGCAGCCTGGCCTTGGGGTCGTGCGGCAAGCCGGGATGCCTGTCATCCAACAAGATATATGCGCCGTCGATGATATGATGCTCGTAGTTGTAGTCCACACAATCGGACAGGCGGCCTTCCGGGACGCGGGCAAACGTCTCCCCCATGCCCGCCGGCTGACAGATATGCTGCTGAATATATTCGTCAAAGCGCCAACCTGAAACCGACTCCACAACATATTTTAACAGCAATGCGTTCATGTCGGAGTACAGCCTGTCGGGCATGTCGGGCGCACTGTACATGGCAAACACCTGCCGCTCCGCCGCCCGGGCATCCGGCTGCCTGTCAATGCGTTCGGGCGATTTCAGCACCGCCCGGTACGTCAGCGCATCGTACAGCGTGACGCCGCGCAGATGAACAAACCGCTTGTCCACTTCGCCAATCAGGCTGTCCATCGCTAACTTGCCCTGTTCCACCAGCTGCAGCACGCTGATGCAGGTGAACAGCTTGGTCAGCGAAGCCAGGTCGTACAGCGAATGGGCGTCGATGGCTTTGGGCGCAGGCACAAAACCACGCTCCGCCGGCGCAATTTCGCGCGCCAACCCCACAGAACACGATGCGCTGTCATGGCGATTGCCATATATCACGGTCAGCCCGGTCAGCATGCGCATGTCACAGACAAGCCGGCGCATGGATTGCCGCAGGCTGTCATGCATGGTCAGTCAACAAAATCGAGGTAGCCAAACCTGTCGGGCACATGAAAGGTGGGCTGCAATGTGGGCTGCCATGCCTGCAGCGATATGCCCCGCGTGCTGTGATGATCCACCCGGAACGCGTTGAACCGCCAGCTGCTGCCGGCCTTCGGCCGGGTGGCAAAAGCGCTGTAGGGCAGCGACCAGACCGCGGTGGTGCGGTTGGAGCCAAGCACTGTTTTGCTCTGCCAGCCCTTGATATCCCAGTCAAGGTTAAGCAACACTTTACCGGGCTCACGGTATATGATCGTACCGTCAAAGTGGATATCGTAGGGACTGGACTCCAGCTCCTTGTAGGCATATAAGTCATCGGTGTCCGCGATGAACAGCTCGAACACATCCTGCCTGTACAGCGGCGCATCGTGCAGGCGGAAGATGGACAGCACCTCATCGTCTTCCCCCGAAAAGCGAACCAGCAGCTTCTCCTGCATGTCGCAGCGCATGATGCGCAGCTCGGTCAGCAGGAAGGGCGTTTCGCCTGTCTGCGTGTCGCTCAGATGCACCGGCGGCGCGGCGTCCCACACCGCGTCATCGCCGCGTGGCATGTCATCGACCGATATGTTGACGCAGGAATATCTCTCCGCCTGTTTCACCGAATGTCACCTCCTGTTGTTTTATGCCGGTTTGAACCTATATCTATTATATCACAGGGCATTGAAAAACAACAACGTGGACACCAGCGCGGCAAATAAGAACAAAAAGCCCGGCACAAGAAGATACCGAAGCCGCGGCGGCGGCCGGTCTATCTTAGCCTGCCTGTAATCATGGTATGAAACCTCCTGCCTCACATTACCGCTGGGGCTGAACAGGCGGAGCAGGTTTTTGAAGCCGTAGGATGCCATGGTAAAGAAGCCCGTGCCCGACACCCACAGGAGGCCGCCAAAGCCCAGGAAGAGCACTGCAGGCAGGTAAAACCCATCGCTCAGCACGCGGAACAGCCGGACAACATCGCGCTCCCGCCAAATGTCCTTGCTGTCAATGTACATCGCCGTCACCACCAAGCCTATCAGGATGGCGACGGCATAACGCCATACCTTCCCTTTAAACCTCACGACAGCTTGAGATACTCCGCATATTCATGGTCGTTGCAGCTGACAAAATGACCCGGGAACACCTCGCGCAGCGTGGGCTTGTCCACAGCATAGTCGTGCGCCAACGCCGGCACATACGCTTCCCGCTTGCGGCGGCGCTCGTAGTGCGGGTCGGGGTAGGGAATGGCTGACAGCAGCGATTTTGTATAAGGGTGTGTGGGGCGGGAAAACAGCTCCTCCGAGTCGGCCAGCTCGACGATTTTACCGTAATACATCACGGCGATGCGGTCGGAGAAATATTTCACCACCGACAGGTTGTGCGCGATGAACAGGATGGTCAGCCCCATGCTCTCACGCAGGTCGTTGAGCAGGTTGATCACCTGCGCCTGAATGGACACGTCCAGCGCCGATATCGGCTCGTCGGCTATGATGAGCTCGGGGTCCAGTATCAGCGCGCGCGCAATGCCAATGCGCTGGCGCTGGCCGCCGGAAAACTCGTGCGGATACCTGTCGGCGTGCTCGTTCACCAGGCCCACCTTGTTGAGCATTTCATGGACCCTGTGGTCCAGGTAAGCCTTGTCTCTGATGCCGCGGACTTTCAGCCCCTCGGCGATGATTTCGCGTACCGTCATGCGCGGGTTGATGGACGCGATGGGGTCCTGGAAGATCATCTGCATCTTGGTCATCAGCGTTTCGGTGGGCAATATCTCCAGCGCCTTGTCCCTTTCCTGCCTGGCCTTCTCCAACTCCCCGCGCAGCGCGCCGGCCTGCTCCATGGGCGCCGTAGCCATGCGATGTTTCAGCAAGGCGCTCGTTTCAATAAACTGCCTTTCGATTTCATCGCGCCTGTTCGCCCGATAGATGCTTTCGCGGTTTTTGAATGCATCCTGCGCCTGGGCAATGCGCTGCCGGTGGTCGCTCAGGGTTTGATCAAGGCGCAGCTTTTCATCGCGGATTGCCTGCGCCAGATCGTCTTTTTCAGCCTGCGTAGCCGCCTGGGCCGATTGCCTAGTCAATCCGTCGATCACGTCCTTCGTCTGTCGCCGCTGGGCGTACCGAAACAGGCTCTCTTCCTTCCCACAGTCCGATATCAGCTGGTTTTTAAAGTATATGCTGCCCCCTGTGGGGTCATACAGGTTGATGATGGTGCGTCCGCAGGTGGTCTTGCCGCAGCCGCTTTCGCCGACCAGGCCGAACACCTCGCCCTTGCGCACCTCAAAGCTGACGTCATCGACAGCCTTGTTGATAAACTTGCCGGTTTTGAAATACTTCTTCAGGTTTTCAACCTTGAGCAGCACCTCGTTTTGATGGTTACTCATGCTTTGCTGCCTCCATGCGCTGCATACGCTCAATGCGCTCCGTGACAATCCGGGGCGGTTCAACCTTGGGCGCCTGCGGATGCATCAGCCAGGTTGCCGCGTAATGCGTGTCGTTGACGCGGAAGAAGGGCGGATGCTGTTCAAAATCGATCTCCAAAGCATACTGGTTGCGCAGTGCAAACGCATCCCCCTCCGGGGGAATGATCATGTTAGGCGGCGTGCCCGGTATGGATGCCAGCCGTTCCTTGGTTTCGAGGTCGGGCATCGAGGACAGCAGCGCCCACGTATAAGGATGGCGCGGGTCGTAGAAGACATCGTCCGCGGTACCGTACTCGACGATTTTTCCGGCATACATCACCGCGATGCGGTCCGCCATGTTGGCTACAACGCCCAGGTCATGGGTGATGAAGATCACCGACAGGTTGCGCCTGCGCTTTAAATCGTTGATCAATTCCAGAATCTGCGCCTGAATCGTCACATCCAGCGCCGTTGTGGGCTCATCGCATATCAATATCTCAGGGTCAGCCGACAGCGCAATGGCGATGACCACGCGCTGACGCATGCCGCCTGAAAACTCGAACGGGAACTGATGATAGCGTTTGCGCGGCTCAGGGATGCCCACTTCATCCATCAGCGACAGCGCTTTTCGGCGCGCCGTAGCCTTGGACAGCTTGCCGGTTGACATCGCCGACTGCTGCTCCAGGTAGCGCACCAGCGCCCGTGCCCGGTCGTCGGCGCTGATATCGCTATCATCTTCAGCCCGAAAATGATCCGCCAATTCGCGGATGGTGCTGCCAAGCTTCCGATAGGCGTGCTCGGTGTCCACGAGGGATGCCGGCACCACCGACGGCACAGCCTTGCCCCTGGCAATGTCCTGCTCACGCTTTGCGGTTTCAGTCCGCACGCGCTCCAGCTCCCTGGGGTTGTTGCGCACCCCCTGGAAATACTGGTCCAGCGCAGTGGACATGGTGCTGCGGAACACATAGCTCAGGCTATCCTTGTGCAGGGACAGCCGGTCGATGGCTTCCTCCACCGCTGCCGAAAGCCGCCGGATTGCGCTGCGGCACGCGCTGCGCTGCAGCGGCTGCTGCTCAAAAACGGGCAGCATTTCTTCCAGCAGGCGCGCCGCTTCGCGGCGCTTTTCCCCGGACAAGCCGGCGGCATGTTCAATGCCCACCCGGACATCTTTGAGAAAATCATTCAGAAAACCGTTGTCCAGCGCCTGGTTAGCCTTTTTGTTCAGCGCGTCGATGGCCTGGCCTTTGGCTTCGATGCGCTCCCCCATCAGCTTCATGTAACCATAGGCGACAAAGTCCGGCTCGGGCTGGCTGTCCGCCGCCCGCAGCGCGTCGCCCAGCGGCTTCAACGCTGCCTGCAGACGGTCCTTGTCACCGGCAGCGTAGCGCTTTTTCAGCTGCTTTATCAGGGCTGCCGCGCCCTGCACCGCTTCGTCCGACCGATCAATCAGGTAGGGATCATATACCCTGCGCAGGCTGCTGTCGATTTCGGCCAGCACGTCCCTTACCTGGGCAACATCGTTGCCTATCAGCAGGATGTCCAGGTCGTTCAGCGCGCCCAGCGTATCGCTGATGCCATCCTTGGCTTCCTTATAATGCCCGGCCAGCTCGGCGCCCTGTTTGTTGATTGACCGGAAGTGTTTGATCTTCTGCGCCGTTTGCGCGCGAACCTCTGCATTGCCGCCAGATGCTGCCGTGATATGGTCGCCTAAGTGCTTCAGCTTCTGCGCCACGTTGCGCCTGCTGTCCCGCCTGCGGCCTTTGCTGTTGAGGATCATGGCTTCGGTCATCTGCCTGCCGACGCGCATGATAGGGTTCAGCGATGACAGCGGATCCTGAAAAATCATCGACAGGCGCGTGCCGCGCAGCTGGTGGAACTCGTCCTCGGGGATTTTCAGCAGATCCTTTCCGTCGTAAATGATCTCTCCGCTCTCTATGATGGCATTGGGTGCCAGAATACCCATGATGGCTTTAGCTGTCACCGACTTACCCGAACCCGATTCGCCGACGATGGCAAATGTTTCGCCCTGATACAGGTCAAAGCTGACATCGCGGACGGCTTTTACCGTGCCGTTGTTGGTCCAGAACGATATCCTGATCCCTTTGGCTTGCAGGATTTTTCTTTTCATGTCGCTCATTCTTCGGCACCTCGCAGCGATGGGTTGAACGCGTCGCGCAAACCGTTGCCAAACAAGTTGAACGACAGCATCAGCAGCGATATCACCAGCGCCGGGAAAAAGATGATGTGCGGGTCGGTAGACAGGTAACCCTGCCCGTTGCCCAGCATCGTACCCAGCGATGTTGTCGTCTGGGAGTTAAAGTTGACAATGCCCAGGTACGACAGAATGGATTCGGTCAGTATGACGCCGGGAATGACCAGCACTGAGGAAGTGATGATGGTGCCCAGGGCGTTGGGGAAGATATGCCGGAACATGATGCGCCTGTCCCTGGCGCCCAGCGTCCTTGCTGCCAGCACGTACTCCTGCCCCTTGAAGCGGTAAAACTGCGTGCGAACGCGGTAGGCTGTGGATATCCATCCCGTCAGCACAAAGGCGTACAGCAGGCCGACAAGCGGCGACACCTTGCCCGGGATCACCAGGTGCAGCTGAAACAGCGTCGCCACCACCATGAACGGAATGCCGCTCAATATATCAGTCACGCGCTCCATGACCAAGTCGACCCAGCCGCCGTAATAGCCTTCGATGGCGCCGTATATAGCCCCAATGGTCAGGTTGATCATCGACACCGATACCGCCAGCAGCAGCGAAACGCGGATGCCGTGCGCCAGCCTCACCATGATGTCATAGCCCTGGGCATCCGTGCCCATCGGGTGCAGCGGTTCATACCCATTGCGGTATAAGAAGTAGTTGTAGTACAGCACGCGCACCTGGATCATATTCCTGTCCTTCTGCGCATAGTACAGGATGTTGCCGTCCTGATCGCGCAGGTAGTTGTCAACCAGACCGGATGCCACCACGTCGTCAAAATCCATGCGCTTGCCCTTCTCGTTGACGGGCGACGAGTTCGCTGCGTGCCGGTACCAGAAATTGGCGTCATGCGCGTTGCCGGTATCGCACCATTTGCTGGCGGTGTCCACCATCGGGTACACCACCTGCAGGCCCGATTCCTCCTGCCAGGCGAGGATATTGTCCAGCTCCTGGCGGGTGATGTTCAGATACTGGAAGCCCACCTCGTAGTAGGAATCCACGCTGGCTATGCGGTAGTCCCTGCCCTGCCGTTTAAACGTCTCGCCCAGGCTGACGATGGGGTTTTGCTCAGCTTTTGAACCGTCCTCCCATGATATGCCGCCAGCGCCCTCTGTATCCATGATGCCCATGCCGATGGCCTGCAGGTAGATATAAAACCTGTCGTTCAGCGTTTTTTGGTAATTGCCGTCGGCAATGCCGATCTGCATCAGCAGGGAGCTTTTGGGACGCATCTTGGCGTATTTGCCGTCAGAATCCGACACCTGATACAAGCTGAAAAACGGCACCAGCAAGCCGTACAGCACGATTAGCAGGATGATGATCGCCGCCACCACCGAGCCTTTGTTGCGTTTGAAGCGCAGCCAGGCATCCCGGAAATACCCGATGGGCTTGGTTTCAAACTTTTTATCGAACAGGCGCTCGTCGATCTGCGCGAAGCTAAACTTTTCCTGCGGTATGTTCGCGGGGTCAAAATGGCTCATTTGCTCGCCCCCATTCTAATGCGCGGATCAAGGAATCCGTAGCTGATATCGACAATGATCGTGGATGACAGCCCGATGATGGTGTAAAACATGGAATCCGCCATGAACACATCGTAGTCATACATCTTGATGGACTGGACATACAGCTGACCAATGCCATTGACGGAAAAAATCCTCTCGATGACCATGGACCCTGCAAACACGCCCATGATCATCGCCAGGATGGAAGGCAGTATCGGCACCATGGCGTTGCGCAGCGCGTGGCGGCTGGTAGCCTGCGCCCTGGTCAGCCCCTTGGTGCGGGCCAGCAGCATGTATTCGCTGGTCAGCGCCTCGGTCAGCTCGGCACGGGTGAACCGCGTCAGCCCGGCGATGGTGGAAAAGGACATGGCCATCACCGGCAGCACCATGGAGGTCACCATGGTCCAGCTGGTCCAGCTGTCACCTGCGTCATATAGCGAAGACACAGTCAGCGGAAACCAGCCCAGTTTAAACCCTAAAAAGTATTGAACCAGAAAAGCATATACATAGCTGGGCACTGAAACAAACAGCATGACAAGGGTGGAGATGGCCTGATCCTGCCATTTGTTCTTCTTCAGCGCAGCGTAAATCCCAAACACAACGCCTAAGGGGATCGAAAAGATCAGCGAATAGACGTTCAACAGCACGGTCGGCGGCAACCGCTGGGCGATGACGCTGCCAACAGGCTTCATGTAATCGATTTTCCAGGAAGTGCCCCAATCCCATTCGGTGAATATATTCGTGAGGTAAATGCCGTATTGCACCATGATCGGCTTGTTGTAGCCCAGGGCTTCGCGCCGGGCGCGCTCCAGGTTGGCCTGCGCACCCATCATGGGCATCTCGGGCTCAAGCATTTTGATCAGCACGAAACAGATGGTCATGATGATGAAAAACACAAACAGCATCAACGCAATCCGTTTCATCACGTATTTGAACATATACATATCGGTTGATATACCTTCCTGCAAATGATTACCGCGGCACAGCTTCCTGCCATGATCCGTGGCAACAAGGAACGTTGGCTAAAATAAGTATGCATTGGCTGCGGGGCGTTTGCCGCCCCGCAGCCAAGTGCCAAATGCTATTAGGGATTACTCGTAGTTCAGCGTGCCGCCCTGTTCGGCCACATAGGCTTCCCACTCGGCGTCGTCGTAGTTGAATGTCATCAGACGGAGTCCGCCATAGGCATACATGATATTGTAGTCATATGTCGCATATTCGATCTTCTGGGAACGGATCGAGACGTCGACATCCGTGCCCCAGGGGATACACTGGTAGCTGGACAGGATGGCGGTTTCCAGGTTGGACAGGATCACCATGCAGGCGTCAGGATCGGCTGCGTATTCGCCTGTGCCGTTCATGGC
Source organism: Christensenellales bacterium (assembly GCA_050952845.1). GTDB lineage: Bacteria > Bacillota > Clostridia > Christensenellales > Aristaeellaceae > JAGVSV01. The sequence goes on along the minus strand of JBMNLP010000001.1, from coordinate 1,034,333 downwards.
CTTGGCCCAATCCTGCAGGGTCTTCTCCAGCTCTTCCTCGGTGCCGTCCTTGTTGAAGTCGTAGGTGATCTTCAAGGTTTCCTTGGTGGGATCCCAGCCGTTGGACTCGTGGATCTTCTCCATACCGCCCATGTAGTCCGGCTCGCAGTAGACGCGGATGGTGCTGAAGGGATAGAAGGCAGCGCCGCCCCACGCGCCGCGGATCATCTCAACCTTGCCGGCAGCGACATCTTCATAGCGGGTCTTGGAGCCGGTGGAGAACTTGAAATTGATTTTGCCTTCAAAGCCGGTGCCCTTGGTGGCCTCGGCAGCGAACTCATTCATCAGGTCCTGCTGGCGGGTGTCATCGGGCGTCATGGCTTCGGCAGCGGATGCCATGCAGTTGATGTTGATGGCCTGGCCATCGGTGTAGTTGCCGTCGGCAATGGCCTGCTCATAAACGCTCTGGAACAGGGCGCGCGCTTCCTCCACGTCATAGCCGGTGACGGAATCGAACGCGGCGTCCACGTCGGCGTACTGCTTGCCCTCGCCATACTCGATGCCATACAGGCGCAGCACCGCTTCCTTGGCCTCGGTGGTATTACGGTACTGACTCTCTGTGTTGTTGGCGATGTCATAGTAGTACAGGTAGTTCAACAGGTAGTAGGCAGGCTTAAAGCCGGCGGTGCCCTCCGCAGTCAGCTTGTTGCGGTCGATAGCCAGCGACAGGGCTTTGCGGAAGTCGCGGTAGGACAGCACCTTTTTGTTGGCGCCATCGTTGGCTTCCTCCTCCAGCGCCGTGAGGGATTCCAGGCTCGTGGCAAAGATATAGCGGAATGTATAGGTCAGATCGGTCTTCAACAGATAGTCGGACATGCGGTAGATGGCCATGTCATCGCCGGTCAGGCTGACTTCATCCAGCTTGCCCTGGTTGAACAGCAGCAATGCGGTGGTGTGCTCGCCGATGATGTCGATCTTAATGGTGTCCGTCATGTACTGGCCTTCGTGGTTGCCGTCGTGATAGCCAAACCAGTAGGGGTTGCGCTCCAGCACGATCTGCTTGTCCACCTCAAAGCTGGCGATGCGGTAGGGGCCGGTAGCGCTGTAGGTTTCCTTGCTGGTGCCGTAGTTGGTGGCGACCAGGCCTTCAATGGTTTCCTTGCCGGCTTCATACAGGCCCTCGTGGACAATCCACGGGCTGGTAAGGCTGGACAGCATGTAGAACATGACTTCCTTGGTTTCCAGAATGTACTGCACGGAGTATTCGCCGGTTTTGATCAGGCCGACCATCTCCCAGGGGGTTTCCTCATAGATGCCGGTCTGATAGCGGGCAAACTCCTTGTAGGCTTCCTCGTTGTCATCACCAAAGGCTTTGGCGATGACCAGCAGATCGGCCTTGGCTTCCTCGGTGAGGGGCAGCCAGGCGTCGGCGCCTTCCACAACATACTTGGCGTACAGGTCGGTGCCGTCCTCCGCCTTGAAGTAGTCGGCATAGCCGCCCTCATAGTAGGCTTTGGCAGCATTATCAAAGAACACAACCTTCTCGGTCAGCGAAAACTGCATGTCGGCATCAGCCACGTCAGCATAACCTTCTTTGGAAGACACATCAGCGTATTTGATCTGGCCGACCTTGTCGTTCTCAAAGTAAGCCTTCGCGTTTTTAATGGCAGTGGTGCCATCGGTGTAGGAGTTGGAGCGGTAGTTTTTCATCGCCGGGTCCAGCAGCGTCTTCATGGAGTACACCAGGGTATCGGCGTTAATGGGCGTGCCGTCGTCCCACTTGGCCAGGGGATTGATATCAATCTGATACACCCAGTGCTCGGTGGCGTCGGCGGGGATGCCGAACTTTTCCTTCTCGGCAAAATCAGCCGTGACGTCGGTGACGGCAGTGGCCAGCTCGTAGATCCACTCAAAGTTGACGCCGTCCTCGGCGATGGTGGTATCCACAAACGGCGCTTCGATGTAACCCATCAAGGTGTTCTCGTTGGACATCTCCCAGGCATGCGGGTTCCAGTTGATGGGGCTGGCGCCCATATAGGACTGGTAAGTGTACTGCTTGCCATCATCGGGAATGGCGGGGGCTTCTTCGGCGATGGCCAGGCTGCCCAACAGGCTCAGCGCCATGACCAACGCCATCAGGATCGATACGTGTTTCTTCATGCTTTATCCTCCATTTTTTCATCGGCTGTCCGATGTTTTAGGAAACGAATGCCATTTCGGTAAACTTTCCCTTTGCCATTAAGTATAAACCATCATTCTGCAATTGTAAAGGACGAGATTGCTGAAAACAGCTTTAAAACGCCCCAAAAGCCCCCTTCATGCAGGGTAAGAACCGGCATATGTCAGTTTTTCACCTCTGCAGCGACAGCGTCCGGCTCCCCGATGCTGAGGATGAAGTTGAGGAGGATGCCGAAAATGGCAGCGCCGGCAACAGCCGGTATGTTCATGCCGAAGAAAGGAATGTTGCCGTTAAACTGGTAGTGCACACCCAAACCGATGGTCATGATGCAGGCGATGACGGCGATGTTTTTGGCGTCAAACATGCTGGCTTTCTTGTCGATGAGAATGGCGATGCCCTGCGCCGCGATAGCGCCGAACAGGTATATTTCCAGCCCGCCGATAACGGCAGTCGGTATGGCGTATATGAGGCGGATCAGCGGCGTGAAGCAGGAAATCACCATGGCTACCACCCCGGCTGCCAGCATCACCGGCACTGAAAACACCCTGGTGATGGCCATCGTGGATATGTTTTCACCGTAGTTGGTGCCGGCCGGGCCGCCGATGAAGCCGGAAATCATGTCGCAGATGCCGTCGCCAATGAGGTTCCTGTCCAGCATCGACGCTAAGCCATAGCTTCCCCTGCCTTTTTTCTTAGCCAGGTCATTGACATATATGTCTAACTGGAACATATGGGCTGTGGACTCCGGAATCGTCGCAATGGCGATGGGCATGATGGCCAGTGCCGCCCCCCAGTTCGCCTTAGGCAGCGAAAAAGCCGGCAGCGCGAAAATGCTGCCGTCACCTAACTTCCAGGAAGAAGCCGCCAGAGAATCGGCAGGAAAAGCGCGGAAATAGTTCTCCCCGCCGATCAGCAGCACCAACAATGCCGTCAGGCAGCCGGTCGCGGCGCCCAACAGCAGCGGCAGCTGGCCTAAAAAGCCCTTGAGCTTTTTGGAATAGATGATCGTGGACAGCAGCGTCACCAGCGAAATGATCCACACCACCTGGGACTGGCCGGCTGCAGGCGCAGCATCCCCCATGGCATTGCCGGCCAGCGTCAGCCCGATGATCATGGCCACCGGGCCCGTAACCGATGCCGGCAGAATTTTTTCTACCCGGTGCATGCCACCCCATTTAATCAGAAAGCCTGCCGCAATGGACACCAGGCCCGACAGGATGATGCCAAACTGTGCCTGGGATATCAGCTCGGTAGGCAGAATCAGCGTAGCGCCCATCAGTTCCATCTGTTCAAGCAAAGCCTGCTGCTCCAACGTGGCTTCAGCGGCAACCATGCTGCCAATGGCGGCCAGGTATGCAAAGCTGGAGCCATAGTACATGGGGATCTTCCGCCCCGTGATCAGGATGAAGCAAACGGTGGCGATGCCGCTGGCAAAAATGGTGGTGGATACGTGGAACCCCGTGATCAGCGCGACTGTAACCGTCGCCGGAAACATGACGATCACCTGCTGAAGTGCGTACAGCAACAGCTTGCCGGTGGTCGGTCGCTCATCTGGCAGGTAGCCGATCGTCTTGTGTTGTTCGTCCATGTCATTGCTCCTTTTATCCGCATTGGTGTCGCGCGCCGTTGTGCAACCCGGCAATTCTCCAGGCATCTGCTGCGCGCGCCGACAGTATACCATACATGCCGCCCAGACAGACAAAAAATACTAAAAATTAGCATCAAAAAATCAACGGCGCAAACGCTTGACAAACGGCGTGCAAGGCTTTAGTATTACCCTTGCGCCTGGGTGTAGCGCAGCTTGGTAGCGTGCTTGAATGGGGTTCAAGAGGCCGAGAGTTCAAATCTCTCCACCCAGACCATCTCCAATGCTTTGCCGGCATTGCAAAGGGTTGGAGTTTGCGCCTTTAGCTCAGCTGGATAGAGTGCTTGACTACGAATCAAGAGGTCAGGAGTTCGAATCTCTTAAGGCGCGCCAAGGAAAACCGCTGATGGATTGAAAAAGTCGGCGGTTTCTTGTTTTCACAATGTTCCATTATAAAAATCGATCGGTTTCTTTGCAGCATTGCGCATTGCAATCGCATATGCAAAAGGGCGTCTAGTCATCGTCATTTGACCGCATCATCCATCCTGATTTATAATGATTTCATCAAATGCCAAATGACAAGGAGATGAAGCATTGCAGTACCGAATGCTGCAGCGTGGCAGCCTGCACGCCCACGACGGACGCCTGATAGAAACCGGTTACGCAACCAGCCTGATCAAAACATATGACCGCGCACGCATCAAGGCCCCCAAATGGCGCATCAAGGAATGGGATTATTATCTGGTAGCGAGCGATTCGTTTGCCCTCGCGCTGACGGTAGCTGACAACGGCTACATGGGGCTGGACAGCGTCAGCCTGATGGATTTCGATGTTCCCAGCACGCATACAGCCTCGCGCATGAGCTTTTTTCCCATGGGCAAAAAAGGGCTGCCCGCCACATCACAGTCGGGCAGCGTCCGCGCCCACGGCAAGGGGTATGAGCTGACGTTTAAAACAGAAGACGGGCAGCGACAGCTATACGGGCATATATATGATTTTACAGGCCCCAACGACCCGCTGCTATTTGACATCGTGCTGTCTGAACCAAAACAGGACAGCATGGTCATCGTGACGCCGTTTGCAGGCAAGCCCAGGGCATTCTACTATAACCAGAAAATCAACTGCATGCCCGCCCAGGGACGGGTGATCCACGGAGAAAAGGAGTATATCTTCTCCCCCGCTTCCAGTTTCGGCACGCTGGACTGGGGGCGCGGCGTATGGACATACAACAACACCTGGTACTGGGGATCGGCCAGCGGCATCGTGGACGGGCTGCCCTTTGGCATGAACTTAGGCTATGGCTTTGGCGACACCTCCGCCGCAACCGAAAACATGCTGTTCTATGGCGGCGTGGCGTACAAGTTAGAGCAGGTCATCTTCGACATCCCCATGAAAGGCGGCCGGGAGGACTGGCTGTCCCCCTGGCGGATCAGAGATGACGCGGACAGGCTGAACCTGTGCTTTGACCCCATCATTGACCGCTATGATAAAACCGATTTTAAGCTGCTCAGCTCGGTTCAGCACCAGGTGTTCGGCCGGTTTTCGGGCTGGGCGCAGTTGGATGGCAGCACGCGGCTGAACATCAGCAACCTGACGGGCTTTGCAGAAAAAGTGTCCAACAAATGGTGATCTGGTTATGCCCCATTGGCACGGCTGCGCCTGGAATGGACGCAGCCGCAATAATTCTGGCGGTACAAGCCATACTTCCGGGATAACGCCACCGAGCGCTGATAGCCCCCGCGCTTTTTGAAGTCCGACGGGAGGAATTTAACGCTGTATTGCGCTGCCGCTTCCTGGCCGATGGCGTTGAGCAGCGCGGCGTTTTTCATGGGGCTGATGGTCAGCGTCGTCGTGAACCAGTCATGCCTGTTCTGTGCGGCATAGGCTGCGCTTCTAAAAAGGCGCAGCCGGAAACACCGCTCACAGCGGGGACCGCCTTCGCGGCTGTCCTCATACCCCGCGACAGCGGCATCATACATCTCAGGCTCATACGGCGCCACCACGGTTTCGGCGTCAAAAGCGCTATCCAGCGTGAAGCGTCTGACTTCCTGGGCGCGCTTTTCATACTCCTCCGGTGTGTCAATATTGGGGTTGTCGTAATACACGGTTATATAAAACACCGGGCACAGCAGCTCCAACACCGCTGTGCTGCACGGCGCGCAGCAGACGTGCAGCAGCAGACGCGGCCTGGCATCGGAAGGAATCTTCTCCATCTCGCGCACCATCAGGCGCCAGGCGTTCTCACGGTTTGCCATGCAACCACCTCCTGTCATGCCCGTATTGTACCATAACGGATGCGTTCTTTTTCGTTGTCATGGATGAATATGGGTTGTTGATACGTTTATTTCATGTATAATGGAATCGATGACAGCTATGACTTTTGCAGATGAAACACGACAGCAAAGAAAGGGAACGACATGTCAAAAAAACTACTGAGCATCTTGCTGAGCATCCTTTTGGCCGGCAGCCTGTTGGCCGCCCCCATCATGGCAGCCGCAGACAGCACGACAATCATCGGCTATGTCACCATCACCCACAGCACCAATGTGAATATCCGCTCAGGCGGCAGTACCGCCTACCCCGTGGTGGCCATTGCGCTACCCGGCACGGTATATCAATGCACCGGGTATGCCAGTACGGGTTGGTACGAAATCCTGCTACCCGACAACTCCTGCGCCTATGTGTCCAACAAGATGGCGTCGCTGACCTATCATGCTGCGCCCATCCCGATGGACAGCGCCGTCAATGTTGCCAACGTCCGCGCCGCGGTACTGGTTTATTACCAGACCCTCGCCGGTGAGGCGCTGCACAGCGAGTATGTGCAATGCTCCTACGGCGCCAACAACATCATCGCCAACGACACCAAAGTACCGGCAGGCTATGCGCTGACAGGTCCCCGGATCGTTACAGTCAATGTGGACCAAAACAGCGCCGCCACCCCCTCGTCCGTTATATTCACCTACTCGTTAACCTACGCGCAGACACCGGCCACGCAGCCTCCTCTTCCACAAGCCCCCATCCTGTATGCCTCAGTACCGATATACTATAAAGACCTGTACGGTACGCTGCTGCACATGGCATATGTATACCTGCAGCCCGGCAGCACGTTGATATCGGCAGACAACTCGCTGGTGCCCGGTTACGAGCTGGTAGGCGCCAAGGATGCCGTGGTATCGGTGTCTGCCCAGGGCGTCGCCAGCCCTTCCTCCGTGACCTTCCTGTACACCAATGCACAAGCGCCCATCGCTCCCCCTCTCCCCCAGGAGCCGGCAGCCCCGCAGGCGCCCATGACCACGGTGACCATCCCCATCTATTACATGGATGTGGGCGGCGCGCTGCTGAACACGGTCAGCGTTCTGGCAGGCTATGGCGCCAACACCATATACGCCAATGATGCCGATGTGCCCGCCGGCTACCGCCTGATAGGCAGCCGCAGCGTCCAGGTGCAGGTGGACCAGTATGGCAATGCCACCCCGTCCGCCGTGTCGTTCACCTACCAGCCCAACATCACAGCCGTGGTGCCGGTAAGCTATCAGGACGAAAACGGCAAATCGCTGCACAGCGAAAGCCTGACGCTGAGCCTGGGCAGCAACACCATCGCCGCCAACGACGGGCGCGTGCCTGCCGGCTATACCCTGACCGGCCCGCGCACCGTGGCGGTCACGGTAGCAGCCAACGGCACAGCCACCCCCGCCTCCGTCACCTTCACGTACAAAGCGCCGCTGCCGCCGGTCAGCGTCAACATCCCGGTCATCTACCGCAACCAGGATGGCGCCCAGCTTGCCCAGACAACGGCGCTGGTATCGAGCGCCGCCCCCAACCAGGTGCGCGCGGACCCGTCCAACGCCCCCGCCAACTATGTGTTGACCAGCCCGGGCACCGTCACCGTCACGGTGACGCCAGCAGGCGTGGCGACGCCGGCGCAGGTGGTGTTCGTCTACCAGGACCCCGCCACCATCAAGGAGCCGCAGTACCTGCCCGACTATGTCAAGACCAAGCTGAACCAGGGCAGCTTTGAAGTGTATACAGGGCCAGGCCCCAACTACTACCGCGTGCCCAAAGCCAGCGCCGGCGGCAACAGCGGCACCTGCCGCGTGTACGGCACCCTGGGCGACTGGGCGCTGATCGGCTACGGGCTGTCCAACGGAAAATACCGCATCGGGTATGTAACCAAGGCTGCCGTACCTGCCAATGTGCTCAGCCAGGTGAAGGAGATCATCATCACCAGGGAGCCCAGGACAACCACCGGCGGCGTTTATTTCACCGACGACCCCGTCATCGGCGGCGACCGGGAAACCAACCGTCTGGCGTATTACGGCAAAGCCGGCGTTCAGGTGAACGTATTGGCCTGGCTGCGCGACCCGGACAGCTTCTGGGCTTATGTAGAAATAGAAAACTTCAAGGATGGGAAACCCGCCTGGGCTTTTGTCGCCCGCAGGAAGCTGTAACGGACCTCATCAAAAAACCGCGACGTCTAACTGGCGCCGCGGCTTTTTTATTGGAATAGTTAATCTATCTTGGTAATCCAGCCTTTGGGATCATCTAACTTCCCGTACTGGATGCCCGTCAGGGTGTCATAGAGCCTTTGCGATACGGGGCCGATGCCGCCGTTGCCCACAGTGACCTTTTCACCCCGGTAGGCGAAAGCGCCGACAGGCGATATCACGGCGGCAGTACCCGACCCAAACGCCTCGGTAACGCGCCCGTCCCGGATGTCAGCCAGCGTTTCGTCGATGTCCATGCGCTCCTCACTGGTGGAAAGCCCGAGGCTGCCAGCCAGCTGCAGCACGCTGTCGCGGGTGATGCCCGGCAGGATGCTGCCGTTGAGGCGGGGCGTCACCAACTTGTCGCCATATACATAGAATATGTTCATGGCGCCGACTTCCTCGATGTACTGACGCTCAACGCCGTCCAGCCACAACACCTGCGCGTAGCCCAACTTTTCCGCTTCGATGCCGGCCAGGATGGATGCTGCGTAGTTGGCGCCTGTCTTGGCTTCTCCTACGCCGCCCCGGACTGCACGCACATATTGATCCTCCACGTAGATATCATTTGGCGCCAGGCCGCCTTTGTAATACGCGCCCACGGGCGAGAGGATGATGTACAGCAGGTACTGCTGCGCCGCGTGTACGCCCAGCTTGGCGTCCATGGCTACCAGCGTCGGCCGGATGTACAGGCTGGTGCCCGGCTGGCGGGGCACCCAGTCCCGCTCGACAGCCAGCAACTGCTTCAAGCCCGCCAGCGACCGATCGACATCAGGCGCCGGCATGCCCATGCGGCGCGCCGACCGCGCCATGCGCTCAAAGTTGTCGCGGGCGCGGAACAGCTGCAAGCCGCCGTCCTCCCTGCGGTAACACTTAAGTCCTTCAAAGATGGTCTGGCTGTAATGCAGCACAGCGCAGGCCGGGTCAACCTGAAACGGCGCGTACGGCACGATGCGCTCGCTGTGCCAGCCCTGACCTTCCCCGTATTCGCACAGGTACATGTGGTCCGTAAACAACCTGCCAAAGCCCAGGCTGCTTTCATCCACAGGCTTAGCCTTCAGCGCAGCCGCCCGCTCAACCTTGATGCCGTTTTCCACGCTCATCGCTCCCTTCTCCCAGTCATATTCTATCCAGCAGCGCGTTTGTCATTTCGCTGCCCTTGATGTAAGGCCCGCCGCGCGCAATATCGCGCGTGCGCAAGCCCGCTTCCAGCACGCTGTCCACCGCTTTCTCCATCAGGTCCGCCGCCGCGTGCAAACCAAAGGACATCCGCAGCATCATGGCTGCCGACAGCACCGTCGCGATGGGGTTAGCCATGTCCTTGCCGGCGATGTCGGGCGCCGAGCCGTGGATCGGCTCGTACAACCCCCGCGTGCCATCTCCCAGCGACGCTGAGGGCAACAAGCCGATGGATCCCGTCAGCTGCGAGGCTTCGTCGGAAAGGATGTCGCCAAATATGTTGCTGGTTACGATCACGTCAAACTGGGCAGGGTTCTGCACCAGCTGCATGGCCGCGTTGTCAACCAGCATATCGCGGTACGCAACATCCGGGTATTCGCGCGCCAGGTCGTGTATGGTTTCACGCCATAAGCGGGACGACTCCAGTACATTGGCTTTGTCGATGCTGGTGACCTCCTTTCGGCGCGTCTTGGCCGCTTCAAAGGCAATTTTGCCGATGCGGCGTATTTCCTTCACCGAATAGCACTCGGTGTCAAAGGCTTCCGGGCCATCCGGCCCGTCACGGCGACCGGACTCACCAAAGTACATGCCGCCCGTCAACTCGCGGACAATCAGCATATCGAAGCCACGCTCCGCCGTCTCCGCCCGCAGCGGGCAGGCATCCTTCAGCATGGGCATCAGCCTGGCAGGGCGTAAATTGGCAAACAATCCCATGCCTTTACGGATTCCCAACAGCGCGCGCTCCGGCCTGAGGTGCCCGGGCAGCGTTTCCCATCTGGGACCGCCCACCGCTCCCAGCAGCACCGAACCGCTGGCCAGGCAGGCATCCAAAGCACCTTCAGGCAGCGGCACGCCGTGGGCGTCAATCGCGCAGCCGCCGGCCATCACTTCAGTAAACGCGAACGATATGCCGAACTTGGCAGCCGCCTTCTCCAGCACCCGCCGCGCCGCATCGATGATTTCGGGGCCGATGCCATCGCCCGGGATCAGTGCAATGGTATGTTTCACAGTTTTCCCTCCTCCAGCGCCTTCATCAGGCCGCCCGACGCAATGACCTCCTGAATGAACGGCGGGAAGGGCGGGAACCTGTCCTCCTCACCACTGGTCAGGTTTTTGAGAATGCCCTGCTCTAAGTCCGCCTCTAAGCGGTCCCCGTCGCTGATAGCTAAATCGCTAACGATGATGGGTAAGCCGATGTTGATAGCGTTGCGGTAGAAGATGCGCGCAAAGCTCTTGGCAATCACGCAGGACACGCCGGCTGTTTTCAGCGCCAGCGGAGCATGCTCGCGCGAGGAGCCACAGCCAAAGTTGACGCCTGCGGCGACAAAATCCCCAGGGTTCAGTTTGTTTGCAAAAGCGGGGTCAATGTCCTCCATGCAGTGGCTGGCCAGTTCCCTGGGGTCGGATGTGTTCAGGTAGCGCGCCGGGATGATGACGTCGGTGTCCACATGGTCGCCGTAGCGCAGGGCTTTACCTGTAAGCTTCATGCAGTTTCTCCTTTCGGGCCGAGCATGTCGGGGGAAGCGATGCGCCCCAGCACAGCGGATGCCGCGGCTACGGCCGGGCTGGCCAGGTATACCTCGCTCTGGGGCGAGCCCATGCGTCCGACAAAATTGCGGTTGGTGGTGGCAACGCATTTTTCACCTGCTGCTAAGATACCCATGTGGCCGCCCAGGCAGGGACCGCAGGTGGGGGTGGATACGGCACAGCCTGCGTCGATGAATATATCGAACAGGCCCATGCGCATGGCATCCTGAAAAATGCGCTGCGTCGCCGGGATGATCAGACACCTGACACCAGGAGCAACCGTGCGCCCTTTCATGATATCGGCAGCGATCACAAAGTCGCTGAGCCGGCCGTTGGTGCAGGAGCCGATAACCACCTGGTCAATCGCCATATCATTGGGAATCTGATCAAATGTGCGGGTGTTTTCAGGCAGGTGCGGGAAGGCGACGGTGGGCTTGATGCTGCCCAGATCGATCTCAATGATCCGCTCGTAGGCTGCGCCGGGATCGGCCTGGTATACCCTGGGCGGCTGCGCGCCATGATCGCGAAGAAATGCTAGCGTTCTGTCGTCCACGGGGAAAATGCCGTTCTTGGCGCCGGCTTCGATAGCCATGTTGCACACGCAGAGGCGGTCATCCACAGTCAAATTCTGTACGCCGGGGCCCGTAAACTCCAGCGACTGGTACAGGGCGCCGTCCACGCCGATCATGCCGATCAGGTGGAGCACCAGGTCCTTCCCGGACACATGGGGGCCAAACGCCCCCGTGAGCACCACCTGGATGGCGCGCGGTATGCGCAGCCAGGTTTTGCCGCTGGCCATGGCTGCCGCCATGTCGGTGGAGCCTACGCCTGTGGAAAACATGCCCAGCGCACCATAGGTACAGGTGTGGCTGTCGGCGCCGATGACCAGATCGCCCGCCGTCACCAATCCCTGTTCGGGCAGCAGCGCATGCTCAACACCGGCTTTGCCCACATCGAAAAAATGCTTGATGTCGTGCTTTTTAGCAAACTCGCGCACCAACTTTGATTGCTCCGCCGCCTTGATGTCCTTGTTGGGCGTGAAATGGTCCAGCACCAGGGCAATCTTGCCGTTGTCGAACACACGGGGGTGAATCAGTTCATCAAACGCAAGCACCGCGACCGGCGCAGTGACATCGTTGCCCAGCACCAGGTCGACATCAGCCAGCACGATTTCGCCTGCCGCGACGCTGTCGCGCCCGGCGTGCGCGGCGATGATCTTCTGTGTCATGGTCATGTTGCTCATATATACACCTCTTCCATTTGATGCAGCACGTATTCGAAGGAATCGCACAGCGCTTCCCAGCTTGCCGCCACCACGTCGGTGCCTACACCCACGGTGGTCCAGCTGTCCTTCCCATCGGTGGACTCAATCAGCACCCGTACCATGGAAGCCGTTGCCTCAGCGCCTGTCAGCACGCGCACCTTGTAGTCAGTCAGCCGTACATCTTTCAGCATGGGATAAAAGACGGTCAACGCCTTTCTGAGTGCGATGTCCAGCGCATTGACCGGGCCGTTGCCTGTGGCGGCAGTTGTCTCCTCCCTGCCGTCCACCTTCAGGCTGATCAGCGCCGAGGCGCTGAAATCGACGCCCGGGGGCGGGTATTCACCCGATGTGCGGTAAATGACGGTATGAAAATGCGGACGGAAACGCCCCAGCGTCTTCAATGCCATCAATTCAAAGCTGGCATCAGCCGCTTCAAACTGGTAGCCCTCATTCTCCAATTCCTTGGTGCGGGCAAGTATCTGGTGCACCTCGCCCGAGTCGCGGGATAGACCGGGCGCTATGGACTCCAGCATTTTCATCACCATGGAGCGGCCGGACACCTCGCTCATCAGAAAGCGCCTGGAGTTGCCGACGCTTTCAGGGGCGATGTGTTCAAACGACGAGGATATTTTGCTGACGCCGTCGATGTGCATACCGCCCTTGTGCGCGAAAGCGCTAGCCCCAACATAGGGGGTGTTGCCGGGCACAGGCAGGTTGGAGATATCCATCACGCGGCGCACGGCACCGGACAGCCCGGACAGGTCGCTGTCCACACAGTGATAGCCCATCTTCAGCTGCAGGTTAGGGATGATGATGGACAGGTCTGCGTTGCCGCACCGCTCACCCGTGCCGGTGAACGTGCCTTGCACGTGGGTGGCCCCTGCCTCCACCGCCACGATTGAGGAGGCGACCGCACACCCGGTGTCGTTGTGGCAGTGGATGCCAATCACAGCGCCTGGAAACTTGTCGCGCACCGTTGCAACATCAGTAGATACCCTTGAGGGCAGCGTGCCGCCGTTGGTGTCGCACAGGCACAGGCAATGCGCCCCTGCCTGCAGGGCAGCCTCCAGCACGTTGAGCGCATAAGCCGGGTTGGCTTTATATCCATCAAAGAAGTGCTCCGCGTCAAAAATGACCTCCTTGCCGCGGGCTACAAAGAAGCTGACGGTATTTTGCACCAGCGCCAGGTTTTCATCAAGCTCCGCGTTTAGCACCTTTTCCACGTGCATGTCCCAGGCTTTACCGAAGATGGATACGCAAGGCGTCTCCGCCGTCAACAGCGACTGAATGCCGGGATCATCTTCCACGCGGATGCCTTTTCTGTGGGTGCTGCCAAAGGCGCAGAGCCTGGCGTGACGCAGCGTGTCGCCGCGGATCTCCCTGAAGAAGGCAATGTCCTTGGGGTTGCTGCCGGGATTGCCGGCTTCGATGTAGTCAACGCCAAAGTCATCCAGCGCACGCACGATGGACAGCTTGTCGGACACCGAATAGGAAATGCCCTCGCCCTGCGCGCCGTCGCGCAGCGTCGAATCGAATATGCTGATCCTGTTCATTGTCACAACAGCCTGTTCATGCCGTTGATGTAAGCGAGGATCGACGCCTCCAGCACGTCTGTAGACAAACCCCTGCCCGTCACTGTGCGCCCCTGGGAGCTGATCCTCACCATGGCTTCGCCCTGGGCATCCTTGCCCTCGGATATGGTCTGGATGGAGTAGTCCTCCAGGCGGTGCTCGGGCGCTTTGACGATGATGTCGACGGCATTGAACGCAGCGTCGATGGGGCCGTCGCCCATGGCCACTGCCTCCATCATCTCCTCGCCATGCTTCAGGCGCACCACCGCCGAACAGGCGACATAGTTGCCGGAGTTGACGGTGAAGCGGTCCAGCGCGTAGGGGCCGCCGCTCTGCGCGGTACGGTGCAGCACCAGCGCCTCTAAGTCGGCGTCCGTAATGGCTTTCTTACGGTCGCTGAGCGCCTTGAAGCGCGCGAACAGCTTGTCCATGTCCTCCTTGTCCAGCGTGTAGCCCAGATCGTTCAGCCTGTCCTCCACGGCATGACGGCCCGAGTGCTTGCCCAACACCATCTTGTTGGTGGTCAGCCCGATGGACTCAGGCGTCATGATCTCGTAGGTTTGCCGGTTGGCCAGCACGCCGTGCTGGTGGATGCCGGCCTCGTGAGCAAAGGCGTTGACGCCGACAATGGGCTTGTTCATGGGCGCCTGGATACCTAAGATGGAATAGATCAGCCGGCTGACCGGGAAGATGCGCGTGGTGTCGACGCCGCACACATAGGGGTAGATGTCCCGGCGCGTATTCAGCGCCATGACCACTTCCTCCATCGCAGCGTTACCAGCACGCTCGCCCAGGCCACACACTGTGGTTTCCACCTGCACGGCGCCGGCGCTAATGGCTGCCAGCGTGTTGGCGACAGCCATTCCCAAGTCGTTATGGCAGTGCACGGACAAATCAACCTTGTCGAGGCCATCCACGTTGTGCAGCAGGTATTCAATCAACGATGCCATTTCGTCAGGGGTCGCATAGCCCACGGTATCGGGGATGTTGATCACGGTGGCACCTGCCTTGACAGCGGTTTCCACCGCCCGGGCAAGGAACTGCCTGTCGGACCGCGTTGCATCCTCCGCCGAAAACTCCACATCCGACAGCTTGGTTTTGGCATAAGCCACCATGTCGGCGATGGTGGAGATGACCTGGTCCTCGGTGAGCTTCAGCTTGTACTGCATGTGGGTAGGCGATGTAGCCAGGAAGGTGTGGATGCGGGGCGAGACAGCCTCTTTGAGCGCATCGTATGCCACATCGATATCCCGCCGGGTAGCCCGTGCCAGGCTGGCCACCGTGCAGTTTTTCACCATGCCGGCAACCGCGGACACCGCCTCAAAGTCGCCAGGGGAGGCGATGGCAAACCCCGCCTCCAGCACATCCACACCCAAACGCTCCAGCGCTGCCGCCAGCTCCAGCTTTTCCGCTAGGTCCATGCTGCAGCCGGGCGCCTGTTCGCCATCCCGGAGGGTGGTGTCGAATATCTTGATCCGTTTCATACAGAAACCTCGCTTTCCATCAGTACGGCTCCTTTATCCGCAGAGGATACCATGCCGGCATACCGGCGCAGATATCCTGCAACCGGCTTTTTCTCAGGCTGCCTGAAGCTAACCCGGCGCGCTTTTAAAGCGGTGTCATCCACCAGCAGGCTCAGCTTTCGGGCGGGAATGTCGATAGCGATCAGGTCGCCTTCCTGTACCAGAGCAATGGTACCGCCAGACGCCGCCTCAGGCGATATGTGCCCGATGGCTGCGCCGCGGGTAGCGCCTGAGAACCGCCCGTCGGTGATCAGCGCCACATCCTTGTCCAGACCCATGCCCGCAATAGCCGAGGTGGGGCTGAGCATTTCACGCATGCCGGGGCCGCCTCTGGGGCCCTCGTAACGGATCACAATGACATCGCCGGGCCGGATGGCACCGCCGAAGATCGCCTCCGCCGCAGCATCCTCGCTGTCAAATACGCGGGCTGGCCCCTGGTGTTGGAGCATTTCCGGCGCCACGGCGGACTGCTTGACAACGGCGCCATCAGGCGCCAGGTTGCCATACAATACCGCAAGGCCGCCTACAGGGGCGTATGGGTTTGAAACCGGGCGGATCACATCGGCATCGGCTACACGTGCGTTGCGCACGGCATCTGCCATCGTGCCACCCTGTACGGTCAGCGCAGTGCCATCCAACAGGCCTGCCGCCAGCAATTCCTTCATTACGGCGTGCACGCCCCCTGCGGCATCCAGATCCTGCATATGATGGGGACCTGCCGGCGCCAGGCGGCAGAGGTTGGGCGTCTTCCCGCTGACTTGGTTGATCATATCTATAGAGAATGGCAGGTCCGCCTCATGGGCGATGGCAGCCAGATGAAGCGCCGAATTGGTGGAACAACCCAGCGCCATGTCCACTGCCAGCGCATTACGCAGCGCCTTTTCGGTGAGTATTTTCCGGGCTGTGAGGTGTTGATCCAACAGCTGCATCACCCGGGCACCTGCTTCCTTAGCCATGCGGATGCGCGCTGCATACACAGCGGGCGTGGTGCCGTTGCCGGGCAGCGCCAACCCCAGCGCTTCGCACAGGCAGTTCATGGAGTTGGCCGTGAACATGCCCGA
This sequence comes from Christensenellales bacterium, assembly GCA_050952845.1. Classification (GTDB taxonomy): domain Bacteria; phylum Bacillota; class Clostridia; order Christensenellales; family Aristaeellaceae; genus JAGVSV01. Next base: position 1,017,981 of record JBMNLP010000001.1, on the reverse strand, counting down.
ACACGAGCCGCAGGTGGGGCAGGCAGTCGCTTCAACGTCGTTCATCTCTTTTTCGGTGACGGCGCCCACCGAATACGCGCCCACCGCTTCAAACACGCTGTTGAGGTCCCGGTAGGTGCCGCCGCAATTCAGCGACAGCATCGGCCCGCCCGATATGAACAGGCAGGGCAGATCCAACCTGGCTGCCGCCATCAGCATGCCCGGCACCACCTTGTCGCAATTGGGAATAAACACCAGCGCGTCAAAGGCATGCGCACGCACCATGCATTCCACCGAATCGGCAATAATTTCCCTGGTGCACAGTGAATAGTGCATGCCCATATGCCCCATGGCAATGCCATCGCAGACGGCAATGGTGTTGAACTCAATGGGCGTGCCGCCGTTTGCCAGCACCCCGTCCTTAACAGCGCGCGCAATGGTATTCAAGTGGATGTGACCGGGCACAATCTCATTATACGAGTTGACGATGCCGATCAGGGGCTTGCTGATTTGTGCGTCAGTCAAGCCAACCGCTTTCAAAAGGGAGCGCTGCGGTGCGCGCTGCGCCCCCTGCTTCATGACATCGCTGCGCATGTTACTTTTCACCGTATTCTTCACGCTTCCAGGACATCTTTTCCCGCAGGTCCTTACCGGTTTTCTCAAGCAGGCTTTCCTGGGCTTCCTTGCGCATCCTGGTGAACTCAGGGCGTCCTTCCTCGTTTTCCTTGATCCATTTCTTTGCAAAGGTGCCATCCTGAATTTCTGCAAGCACCTTTTTCATTTCTTTCCTGGTTTCGTCCGTTACGATGCGGGGACCTACCGTATAATCGCCGTATTCAGCTGTGTCGCTGATGGAATACCGCATGAACGCCAGGCCGCCGGCGTTCACCAGGTCGATGATCAGCTTCATTTCGTGCAGGCACTCAAAGTACGCGCTTTCGGGCTGGTATCCAGCTTCCACCAAGATGTCAAAACCGGCCTTCATCAATGCCGTCACGCCGCCGCAGAGCACAGCCTGCTCGCCGAACAGGTCGGTCTCGGTTTCTTCTTTAAAGGTAGTCTCCAACACGCCGGCCCGCGCGCCGCCGATGCCCATCGCCCAAGCCAGCGCGATGTCCTTCGCTTTGCCCGTAGCGTTCTGGTAGACGGCAATCAGGCAGGGTACACCGCGCCCTTCGCGGAACTGGCTGCGCACGGTGTGACCCGGCCCCTTAGGGGCGATCATGATGACATCGACGTCCTTGGGCGGCACGATCTGTCCGTAGTGGATGTTGAACCCATGGCCGAAAGCCAGCGCCATACCCGGTTTCAGATGGGGTGCAATGTCCTTTTTATACAGGGCAGCTTGTTTTTCGTCGTTCACCAGAATCATCACCACATCAGCCTGTTGAACAGCATCCGCTGTCGTCATCACTTTCAGACCGGCATTCTCAGCCTTTTGCCAGGACTTCGAGCCTTCGTACAGCCCTATGATGACATCCATACCGCTGTCCTTCAGGTTCAGCGCATGGGCATGTCCCTGGCTGCCATATCCCACAACCGCCAGTTTTTTGTCCTTCAGCAGGTTTAAGTCACAATCCTTCTCGTAATACATCTTCGCCATGATTATTCCTCACTTTCTTCATGTGTCAATATGGTTGAGCTACGTCCTATCGCCGTGACCCCGGTGCGGCAAAGCTCCAGGATCCCGTAAGGGGTCAGATTTGAGACAAAGGCGTCTAATTTGTTCTTCTCGCCGGTGATCTCGATGGTCATACTGGAAGGCATCAGGTCCACCACCTTGGCACGGAACACATCAACGGTTTGATGAATCTGCGCGCGGGTGGCCAGTTCGGCATTGACCTTGACCAGCATCAGTTCGCGCACAACGGTGTTCTCCGGCGCCATCAGCGCAACCGCCTTGACATCGGGCAGTTTCTTGAGCTGCTTGACGATTTGGTCTCTTGTATCCAAATCGCCCAGGCAGGCAATCGTGATGCGCGATATGGCGGGGTTTTCCGTTTCGCCCACAGAAAGGCTTTCGATGTTGTAACCACGCCGCCCGAACAGGCTGGATACACGCGTCAACACGCCGGATTCGTTGTTGACCAGCGCCGAGAGGATGAACTTATCTCGCTCCATGGCATTATCCTTTCAATATGATATCGTCGATGGTGCCGCCCGGCGGGATCATGGGCAACACCTTCTGGTCGGTATCGATGACCACGTCGATCAGCGCCGGCGTGTCCAGCGCCAATGCTGCATCCAGCGCCGCTGTGAAACCTGCCAAGTTCTTAGCCCGGAACCCCCTGGCACCGAACGCATTGGTCAAAGCTGCAAAGTCCGTCTGCCTGTTGAGCGTTGTGTTGGAATAGCGGCCATCGTAAAACAGCGTCTGCCACTGGCGCACCATGCCCAAAGTGCAATTGTTCAGCAGCACCACCAGCAGCGGCAGGCGGTTGGATACGGCCGTCGCCATCTCCTGCAGGTTCATATGGAAGGATCCGTCGGAAGTAAACAGCACCGTACGCGCCTTCCCCCGGGCTAGGCAGGCGCCGATGGCCGCGCCCATACCAAAGCCCATGGTGCCCAAGCCACCGGATGTAACCAGGGTGCGCGGCTGCTCAAAGGCATAGTACTGCGCTGTCCACAGCTGGTGCTGACCGACATCGGTCGCCACAACGTCGTCGGGCTGGAGCCGCGCGTTCACGGCCTCGATCACTGACTGGGGGTTCAGCTCACCAGCCGGCATACGCCGGTTGCTGTCGGGCGCTGCTCTGACCTTGTCGACCTGGTCGGCCCAGTCGCTGGGGCGGCGCTTGACATCGGCATTCAACAGCTGCGTCAACACATGTTTGACATCACCCACAATCGCGGCATCTGCCCTAATGTTCTTGCCTATTTCAGCGGCGTCAATGTCGATGTGCAGCACCTTGCGCCCCAGGGAATACGCCTGTTTGTTGCCGGTGGCTCGGTCCGAAAAACGCGTACCGATGGCGATGATCAAATCCGACATGCTCAGCACTTTGCTGGCTGTGTAAGCGCCGTGCATGCCCGTCATGCCCAAATTGCGCGGGGAGCTGCTCGGGATGCACGTCAGCCCCATCATGCTGGTGCCGACAGGACAGTCCAGGCGTTCAGCCAACATCATCAGCTCTTCGCTGGCGTTGGACTGGACGACCCCACCGCCTGCGTAGATATAGGGGCGCTCAGCCTCGGCGATCAGCCGCAGCGCTTCATCCACCGCCTCCTGCGTTGCGGCGAGGCCGTTGGTGCGAACAACCCGGTCTGCCGGCGTGTACAGCGTGGTTGAGGATTGAATGTCCTTGGGGATATCCACCAACACAGGGCCCGGTCGATCCGATATGGCCAGTTTAAACGCCATGCGCAGCGTGTCAGCCAGGCGCGCAACATCCTTTACCATGTAGTTGTGCTTGGTGATGGGCATGGTGATGCCTGTGATGTCCACCTCCTGAAAGCTGTCCCGGCCAATCAGCGCACAAGCCACATTGCCGGTGATGGCAACCAGGGGCACCGAATCCAGGTAAGCGTTGGCAATGCCGGTGACCAGGTTGGTGGCGCCGGGACCCGATGTCGCGATCACCACGCCGGGCTTACCGCTCACGCGCGCATATCCGTCCGCAGCGTGCACCGCTCCCTGCTCATGGCAAGTGGTGCAGTGAAATATCCTGTCCTGCGATTTGTACAGCTCATCATAGATGTGCAACACAGAACCTCCGGGATAACCAAAGACGGTATCCACTCCCTGTTCGGCTAACACCTCTATCAGTATCTGCGCACCAGTCAACTGCATCCTGTCACCCCTTCCAGCTTACAAAAAACCCGCTCTCCTCTGTATACAAGGGAACGGGTTTGTGTACAAAACAGCCTTTCTTCAAACCTGCGCCTTTACATACAGTGAAGCCTGCCTTCGCCAATCGTAATTCGTACGATAGCGGGCAGGCTAATCAGCAGCAGGCTTTCAGTCAATCGGCCCATGTCATCCTCCCGGTCAGTGTTCAATGTATAAATTAGCATGCCACGATGCATCTGTCAATCGCATCCAAGCCAATATGGGGCTATTTTAATCCGAATCATTGTATCTTTTTTGTTCTTCAAACCATGGATTTTATATCAGGGACCACTGAAGTCCCCGGGTATCGAGCGCCAGCAGCAGTGTCTGCCAGACGCTGCCGGTTTCGTGCAGCCAGGCTGCAAAGCGCTGCGGAAACACCGGGTCACGATGCAGGCACATCAGAGAAGAACCCGCGCCGCTGATAAACACCATGTCCGCGCCCTGGCGGAGCGCTTCGTCACGCAAGATATCGGCGCCGGGTATCAGGGGATACCTGTAGGGCTGGTGCAGCCGGTCATCCCCGGCCAGGCGCAGCAGCCCAGCATCGCCCGACTCCAGCGCCTTGAGCAGCATCGCGGCACAGGACACGTTGTGCGCAGCGTCCGCTATGGGTACCGCTTTCGGCAGCACCCCCCTCGCCTTGTCGGTGGGCAATTCGAACGGCGGGATCAGCGCCAGAAAGGCATAGGACGGATGAACAGCCGCCGCTGCGGTGTGCACCTTGTCGTCAACGATCAGGGAAGCCTGCATGCCGCCCAGCAAAGCCGGCGCAATGTTGTCGGGATGCCCTTCCATCTGCAGCGCGAGCGCCAGCACCTCTTCCTCAGCCACCTCTCCCCTGTGCAGCGCGAATGCCGCCGTGATGCCGGCCAGCACAAACGCCGCGCTGCTGCCCAGCCCGCGGGCAGCTGGGATATCGGAGCGAATATCCACAGCAAGGCCTCCTGGCGCAACATGCAGTCTGTCACAGGCATGGGCATAAGCACGATAGGCTAAGTTCTTTGCACCACGGTATGCCTCGGGGCATCCTGTGATATCAAGCCCCTTAGGCTTCCTTTCAAACCGAAAACGCGCGTACAGCGTCAGCGCGCAGCCCAGGCAGTCAAAGCCCGGCCCCATGTTGGCGGTGGTAGCAGGCACGGTGATGTCTACCACGCAGCGTCACCTGCTTTCGCAACAACATAGTCCCCAATTTGGGCAGGGTCAATGATGTCACGGTGCAGCACAGGGCGGCGGCTAAGCCCTGTCAACGAAACAGGCGGTGTCACACCAAGCGCTTCCACCAGGCGCTCCACGGCATCAGCGTCATCCGCTGCGACAGGCAGGTGCAGCGCCTGAGCGATAGCGCCCGGAAACTTAAACGGAGACGCTGTAGCCAGCACAATGTCCGGGCAACCATTGTGCTTCGCCGCTCTGCGGCGCTCCATGGCGCACCAGGCGGTGGCGGTGTGCGGGTCCATCAGGTACCCATGCTCCCGGTACACGCGGCGGATAACATCCAGCGCGTCCTCATCGGTGCAGCTGATGCCTGTAAACACCTCCGCAATGGCGCGACGCGCCTTTTCATGCAGCACATAGTATCCTTTTTTCTGCAAATCCGCCATCAGGGCGCGGACATATGCCGCATCGCCATCCGCCGCATACCATAGCAACCGCTCCAGGTTGCTGGACACCAGGATGTCCATGGACGGCGACAAGGTCTTCACCAGCCTGCGCCGCCTATCATACACGCCGCTTTCAAAGAATACCCTGAGCACATCATTTTCATTGGAGGCACAGATCAGCTCCGCCACGGGCAGCCCCGCCATGCGAGCCATGAAACCCGCCAAGATATCGCCAAAGTTGCCGGTGGGTACGATGAAGTTGACCTGATCTCCCGGCTGAATGGCGCCTTGACGCACCAGGCTGGCATAAGATGTATAGTAATATATTATCTGCGGCACCAGACGGCCGATGTTGATGGAGTTGGCGCTGGAAAAGCTGATCCGCTGGCCGGGAAAGGCCTGCGATGGATCAACCTGACCAAATACATCCTTGACTGCGCGCTGGGCGTCGTCAAAATTGCCGCGGATTGCGCAGACGTCGAGGTTAGCGCCGGGCATCGACACCATCTGGGCTTTCTGCACGGCGCTGACCCCCTGGTCCGGGTAGAAAACGATGACCCGGATGCCCTCCACACCTGCAAAGCCTGCCAGCGCCGCCGAACCGGTGTCCCCGCTTGTAGCCGTCAGCACCAGGATACGAAGCTCCGGCGCCAGCACCGCCCGCGCCTGCGCCATCAAGCCAGGCAATGCGCACAGCGCGATGTCCTTGAAGGCAGCCGTCGGGCCATGATACAGCTCTGTCACAAAGGCATCCCCTACCTTTAACACAGGCGCTACCTCCGGGCTATCAAACCGACCCAAATAAGCTGCTTCTACCAGCGCGCTGATGCCCTCAAACCCAGGCAACAGGTCGATGAATATCCGCGTTGCGGCAGGCGCAAACGCATCCGCCCACGCGCCATACGGCATCGCAGGCACATGGGAAGGCACATACAGCCCGCCATCCTCTGCTATGCCCGCCATCACAGCCTGCGGCGCGGTGACACCAACACCCACTCCCCGTGTGCTTCTAAAAGTCACCATGCTGTCCATTCCCCCGTTCATTTCAAGGTTGCGCCGATTGTACCATAAAACATGCCGATGTGACATGCCCACCAAAAAAGGACCGTCAGGCTGACGGTCCCCACTGAATATTAGAGCAAATTAACTTATCATGTTGCAGTCGCAGACTTGTCTTTTTGCCTCTGGGTGTGTCGCTGTTCATTTGTCGTAGCGCTGCTACGCCTGCATTCACGCTCCTTGCCAGAGACAAAAATCCTGCGTTGCTTTGTGCGCCACGATTGCGTAATTTGCTCTAAGAGTTATGATGCGTCGGCAGGCGCCTCGGTCTGCGTTGCCTCAGGCTGTACTTCCTCAGGCTGCACTTCCTCGGTCTGCGTCGCCGCAGGCTGCGCTTCTCCGGCTTCTTCGTCAAGCCGCGCTATGCGTCCGTCTTTTTCGAGCGTGATGATGCCCAGCGAATCGATATACTCGGTGAACGCCTCATCCAACGTGCCGCGGTACTGCAGCACGGGGCAGTCCTTCAGCATCTCGTATCCATCGCCGCCGGCTGCTAAGAAGTCGTTGGTGGCCACCTTGTATGCCTTGGCCGGATCAACATCCTGCCCGCCTACCGTCATGCTGACAACGCGGCTGCCCGGGTCCTTCGCAGGATCGAACACCAGCGTGCCGCCGGCAATCTGCGGGAAGCCGCCATTCTGCTCGGGGTATAGCCTCAAGCCATGCTCCATGGCTGCCAGCAGCTTTTCGCCCGTAACCTCGATGATGACGATGGTGTTGCCAAACGGGAACACGTCGACGACGCTCTGCTTGGTGATGTCGCCCTGCTCAATGCTTTTGCGGATGCCGCCGCCATTGGTAAAGGCAAAATCAGCGTCCGTGTACGCAAGGAACCCATCAGCCGCCAAGTCGCCAAGGTTGGTTTCGCCTGTGCGGTTGGTTTCCCGCTCGCCGTCCAGGAACACATCGGTCGTGCCGATGACGATGGAGAGGATCTCCTCCTGACTGGCCTTAATGGCTTCAATAGCGCTGAGCACGTCCTCATCGGGCACCACGTCAGCTGTCATCTCATAGGTGAGCATCTCGGCCTGACAGGTTACCTCACCCTTTTCGTCAAAGGTCATGATGACTTTGCCGATATTCTTCAGGTATTCGCCTGCCGATACAATCAGCGCACCACCTTCAACCTGCTCAATGTCGCCAAGCAGGGTATGGCTGTGACCGTCGATCACCAGGTCGACGCCTTTAATCTTAGCCAACACACTGCTATTGGGCTCGTAAGCTTTGTCAGCGCCCCAGTGCGCCAGCACGATGACGGCATCGGCTTCCGCATCCGCCTGCCGGACGGCTTCCTCTATTTTCTCCACGCCTAAGAACTGCAAGCCCTTGGTGTGGTTGGGGTGGATCGCACTCTTAATCTGCGGGTTGGCGCCGCCGACAATGGCGATTTTTTTACCGGATACTTCCTTGATCACAAAGGGCTTAAACGCGCCGTCGCCATTCTCCAGCACGATGTTGGCGTTGACCATGTCGCAGTCCAGGCCTTCCTCCAGCTCCTTGAGGCGGTCGTACCCGTAGTTGAAATCATGGTTGCCGGGCGTCATGGCATCGTAGCCCACCAGGTTCATCATGTCGACAATGCTCTGCCCCTGCACCATGGTGGCAAGGGACATGCCGTGCAGCACATCGCCCGCGTCCAGTAGCAGCACACCGCCGGCAGCCCGCGCGTCCTTGACAATAGCAGCCAGCTTGGCATAGCCGATGAGGTCCTTGTCGTTGCCCTCGATGCGGCTGTGCACATCGTTGGTGTGGAACACTGTGATAGCGACCGGCTCTGCTTTTTGATCGGTCTGTGCCCGGAGCTGCTCCTCCAGCAATGCCTTCTCCGCCTCTAAAGCATCCGTGCTCTTCTGCGCTTCGCCCAGCTTGGCTTCCAAAGAGGCCTTCTCATCTTCAAGCGCTTGGACCTGCTTGGCTGCTTCGTCCAGCTGATTTTGCATGGCATCTTTATCAGCTGTCAATGCATTAGCCGACTCCTGGGCTTTCTCAACATCAGCTTCTAACGCTTTTTTTTCCTCTTCCAGGGCTGTCACGGCTTTGTTGGACTCATCCACCTGGGTCTGCAGGGCGGCTTTTTCAGCCGTCAATGCATCAGCCGACTCCTGGGCTTTCTCAACATCAGCTTCTAACGCTTTCTTTTCCTCTTCCAGGGCTGTCACGGCTTTGTTGGACTCGTCCACCTGGTTCTGCAGGGCGGCTTTCTCAGCTGTCAATGCATCAGCCGACTCCTGGGCTTTCTCAACATCAGCTTCTAACGCTTTCTTTTCCTCTTCCAGGGCTGTCACGGTTTTGTTGGACTCGTCCAATTTGGTCTGCAGGGTATCAGCCCGCTTGCTGGCTTTGTCCACTTCCGCTTCCAGCGAAGCCTTGTCGGCATCCATTGCAGCCATGACGCTGTCCAGCCGGGATGACAGATCATCCCTTTCCTGGGTCAGGGCTGCGTGCGCCTTCTGCGCCTCCTCCAACTGTGTTGTCAGCGTAGTACGCTCGTCCGTCAGCGAGGCAATGGTCTTTTTATCCTCAGCAATCTGTCCGGCTAACGTGGTACGCTCTTCCGTCAGCGCCTTGACAACCTTGTTGGCTTCTTCCGCCTGGACGGCAATGCCGTCCTTCTCTTGCAACAGGGTGTCGTAGCTGCCCTGAAGCAGCGCCAGATCGGCGCTCAGCTTGGCGGCATCCACCGCGGCAGCTTCCAGGTCAGCCACCTGCTCCTTCGCAGCGGCAAGGTCGGTATCAGCCTGTTTGAGCTTGCCTTCCAGCTCAGCCACCTGTTCCTTCGCGGTGGCAAGGTCGGTATCAGCCAGCTTGAGCTTGTCTTCCAGCTCAGTTGTCTGTTCCTTCGCAGTGACAAGGTCAGCATCGACCAGTTTGAGCTTGTCTTCCAGCTCGGCTGCCTGCTGCTGCGCGGTGTTCTTCTGCCCGGCTTGAATGCCCAGCAGCACCGCAGCAACCAGCACGACAAGCGCCAGTACTATGGATAGCTTCTTCATGTTGTCCTCCCTCAATTGATATGATCAGGGCGCATACCGCCCGGATACCCTGGTTTGTGTGCCCATTCAATCCTGGTTTGCTATAAAAGCCAGGTACTCCTTTTCATCAAAGCCTACCATCGTGCGCTGACCATCGCGCACCAGCGGCGTCCGCAGAAACTCAGGATGCTCCAGCAGGTAACCAAGCACAATTCGTTCATCATCAGTATACATAACCGGGTGCGATTTAACAAGCGCATTTTCCCGGTCCAGCAGCGCACATGCGCCTGCCTTGCGTGCAAACAGCTCGAGTTCCCGCCTGCCTAACTTGTGCTTTTTCAAATCAAATACCTGAAAAACAATTCGCCGCTCCTTGAAAAAACGCTCCGCCTTCTGGGTGTCAAAGCTCCGTTTATACAGATAGAGCTGGATGTTCATGGCTGGTCCTGCGCCAGCGGCACATCATCATAGAATGGCAGCGGCAAGCGGTTGCGCCCGTCATCCCACAGCCTCTCCAGGCGGTAATAGCCGCGGTCCTCGGGATGAAATATATGAACAATGACAGACAAATAATCCAGCACAACCCAGCGGCCTTCCTTCTCTCCCTCCCTGCGACGCACCCGAACACCCAAGGCTGCAATTTCCTCCTCCACATGTTCAGCCAGCGTCCTCACCTGGATGGGATTGGTACCGCTGGCGATGACCAGATAGTCCGTCAGCACCGTCAGGTGCGGCACCTGCAGCACAACGATATCCTGTGCTTTTCTGTCATATAGTATCTGCGAAATTCTGTGGGCTAAATCCTTTTCTTGCATTCTTGCTCCTCCTTTTCATGGTAATCTTTTGGTGCAGATCGCTGATCGCTTCCAGCGAATCAGTACAATAACCTTCTCCTTTAGCCAGCACATAGTCTCTGGCAGCCAGCATGGCCTTGAGCGTCGCCTCCTCCAGCGATACCTCAGCCAGCGCCCGGATACTGTTCAGCGCCGGGAACGCTTTGCGTCCCGGTTCAATAACATCAGCCAAATAGACGCACAACTCCAACCCGGACATGCCCGCCCTGCCCACCGTATGATAGCGGATGGCGTTGAGAACATCCGGATTTTCTATCTGATAGCGCACACGGGCTAACTCGGCGCCAACCGGGCCGTGGAGCAGCGCGTCGCTTGCCAGCGTTTCCCGACTCAGGCACAGACGATATTTCTTCGCGATGGCTTGCATCTGCGACAGCTTCATAGCTTTGGCACAATCGTGCAGCAAACCTGCAACAGCGGCTTTCTGCATAGAAATACCGTGCACCCGCGCCAGGCGCACCGCTGTATCGCGAACACCCAGCGTGTGCCGGTAGCGCCTGTCATTCATGCTACGGCGCAGCAACTTTTGATATGGTGGCTGATACAAGCCGTGCAGCGCGATGTATTCAGCTACGGCAGGGATAAGCATATCCGGCGCGTCGCTGAGCCGCCCAATCTGCCCGCGTGCCACGGTATCGGTGCAGGATAACGGCACGATGTCCGGCACGCAGACGCGAAAGCCACGCTGTGCTGCCTCAGCCACTAAGCTGCGATGATCCTCCCCCCGTCGTGGATAAACCAGCAAGCCACAGTTGTCCCACGTAGATGTTGTCGAGCATGCATTCAGAAAGCCAGGCAAGCCGACAGCATCTATCAGCAGCGTAAGATCTGCATCCGCGTCAGCTAAAACTCTCCCAGAAGCGTCAATCAAGCCTTGCAGTCCGGGCTGAAAGCGCTCCTCAGCAAGGGTAACGCCCGGCAGGCCCGCAAAAGCCAGCGCCAGCATGTTCAGCCTGTCCCGGCGCGACGCCGTCTTTAGACACGCTTCTTCCGTATCATATGGCAACAGGATAACCTCGTCCAGCCGCATCCTCAGCAGAGCATCCGTCACCAGACGGACATCATCCAGATGCACCGGGTCAAACATGCTGCCATACAAGCCAATCCGTCTCACCAAACCATCCTTCCAACCTCCATGACAGCATTATACCCGATTTGCGCTATCATTGCAGCTGGTATAAACAAAAAAACGGCGGGCATCATGCCGGCCGTCTGCTGTAAAACACCATTACTCTACCATTTCGATGATCACACGCTCTGAAGCATCGCCACGCCGGGGACCTAACTTATAGATGCGCGTATATCCACCTGCGCAATTCTTCTCCGCATTGCGCGCGCGGTAGCGTGGGGCATATTCGCGGAACACCTTTTCGATCACGGGATGCTTGGCATCACTGGTGCGCTCGCGGTACTCAGCCTTGCTTTCATCATCCTTCCTGGCTTCCTTGACATTGTACAGGTAAGCCAGCATGATCCTGCGCGCATGCAGCTTGCTGGGCGCGTCGTTGATCACATCGATGGTAACGATCTGCCCTTTCTCGTTATGGTATTCTTTTTTGACTTCGACCGTATTGTCATACTCGCGCACAGCTAAGGTAACCAGTTTCTCGGCGATTCTGCGGACTTCCTTCGCACGCGCCAGGGAGGTCTCAATGCGGCCATGCCAGAGCAGGCTGGTCACCTGGTTGCGCAGAAGTGCCTTACGCTGATCGGCCACCAAGCCAAGCTTGCGTTGCTTTGCCATAGGATATCTCCTCCTTTGCCCGGGGGCAGTGGTATTATTCTTCAGTCTTGCGCAGAGCGAGCCCCAGCAAGGCCAGCTTCTGCTCTACTTCTTCAAGGCTCTTCTTGCCCAGATTACGAACCTTCATCATTTCTTCCTGGTTTTTCTGAACCAACTCGCTCACGGTGTTAATACCGGCGCGCTTCAAGCAATTGAAAGCGCGAACCGACAAATCCAACTCCTCAATGGTCATCTCAAGGTTTTTTCCCGTTCCATCGCTGTCAGGCACGGGATCAACAGGCTGCACAGGAGCGTCGGTCAGCTCAGTGAATAACGTCAGCTGTTCGGTCAGCAGCTTGGCTGCCATACCAATGGCTTCTTCCGGGTTGATGCTGCCATTTGTCCACACCTCGAGGATCAGCTTGTCATAGTCGGTTGTCTGCCCGACACGGGTGTCCTCGACAAAGTAGTTGACCTTGCGCATGGGCGTGTAAATGGAGTCTACCGGAATAGACCCGATCTGCGGCGGTGTCTGCTTGTTTTTCTCCGCCGGCACATAGCCTCGGCCTTTGTCGATGGTCAACCACATATGCAGCCGCGCATCCTTGCTTAGCGTTGCAATGTGCTGCTGGAGGTTGATGATCTCCACCTCGCTGTCCACACGGATGTCAGCGGCAGTCACCACAGCAGGGCCGGTTACGTCAATCTCCACCACCTTGGGCTGATCCGAGAATGAACGGATAGCCAGTTCCTTCAGGTTGAGGATGATCTCCGGCACATCTTCCTTGACGCCGGGGATGGTCGCAAACTCATGCTGAATGCCCTCAATGTTCACGCTGGTCACCGCAGCGCCCGGCAGGGAACTCAACAGCACCCGGCGAAGCGCGTTGCCCAGCGTCAAGCCGTATCCACGCTCCAGCGGCTCCACTTCAAAACGCCCGAAAAATTCATCGTCTTTGGAACCCGAACGCCTAATGCGCGGGGACTCGAGCCCTATCTCTCTTATCACGGCAGATTTTCCTCCTAACGGAATTCGACTGGTATGGATCGTTCACGCCATGCCGGGTTTACCGGGAGTAGAACTCGACGATCAGGTTCTCCTGCAGTGTCAGGTCGATGTCCTCACGGGTCGGCAGCGCAGAAACTGTCGCTGTCAGCGCATCGGCGTTCACCATGAGCCATTTGGGCAGAATGCGGGGTGTACCTTCGCGGACATCCTTGAAGTGCTGCATTTCCTTGCTGCGCGTACGCACTGTGAGCACATCGTCAGCATCGACAGTAAAGGAAGGAATATCAACCTTTCGTCCGTTAACCAGGAAATGGCCATGCGTAACCAGTTGACGAGCAGCAGCGCGCGAAGGAGCAAAACCCGACCGGAACACAACATTATCCAGCCTGCGTTCAAGCAACTGAAGCAGGTTTTCGCCGCTGACGCCCTTCATGGACACAGCGCGGTCATACGTGCGCTTAAACTGCGTTTCCTGCAAGCCATATGCGCGCTTAGCCTTCTGCTTCTCACGCAGCTGCGCACCGTATTCGCTCATCCTGCGCTGACGCGCCTTGCCATGCTGGCCGGGCGGTGTAGGGCGCTTAGCGAGGGCACATTTCTGCGAAAAGCATTTCTCCCCCTTCAGGAAGAGCTTGACGCCTTCACGCCGGCAAAGGCGGCAAACAGAGCCTGTATATCTTGCCATATTGGCGGAACCTCCTTTGATTACACTCTTCTTCTTTTGGGCGGACGGCAACCGTTATGGGGAATCGGCGTCACGTCCTTGATCATGGTCACTTCAAGGCCTGCTGTCTGCAGCGATCTGATCGCCGCTTCGCGCCCTGATCCGGGGCCTTTGACAAACACATCGACCGTTCTAAGGCCATATTCGGCGGCGGCTCTGGCTGCTGTCTCCGCCGCCATCTGCGCGGCAAACGGGGTTGATTTCTTGTTGCCTCTAAAGCCCATGCCGCCGGCTGATGCCCAGCTGAGCGCGTTGCCCATGGTGTCGGTGATGGTAACGATGGTATTATTAAAAGATGACTGGATATGCACAACGCCTTTTTCCACGAGCTTGCGTTCACGGCGTCTGCGTGCTGTTCTTTTCAGGCTGCCTCTTGGTGCCATCTGCTGCTCCCTTCATGCCCGTTATGCGGGCAATTACTCAATGATGCGGTTATTTGGTCGCCTTTTTCTTGCCCGCAACCTGCTGGCGTTTGGGTCCTTTTCGCGTACGTGCGTTCTGTTTGGTGTTCTGTCCACGAACAGGCAAACTACGCCGATGGCGAATACCACGGTAACTGCCGATCTCCACCAGACGCTTGATGTTCATTGAAATCTCACGACGCAGATCGCCTTCCACTTTGACGTGGTGCTCGATATACTCGCGCAGCTTGCTGATATCATTCTCAGATAGATCGCGGACACGCAGATCCGGATCAATGCCGGTCTCAGCCAGTATTTTTTTCGAAGTCGTCAAGCCGATACCAAAGATATAGGTCAGTCCGATTTCAACGCGTTTTTCCCGGGGCAGGTCGACCCCCGCTATACGTGCCATGTGACGGTTACACCTCCAAGTTTCTCATGTTAATAGGTTAAGGCCGGAAAAGCCTTCGCATGTATGATAAAACCGCATGGTACCGAAAAACCGGTCAGCCGCCCACGCGATTTATTTTTAGGGGCATTAGCCCTGTCTCTGCTTGTGCTTTGGGTTTTCACAGATGATCATCACGTTGCCTTTGCGCTTGATCACCTTGCACTTCTCACAGATTTTTTTCACAGACGGACGTACTTTCATAATGGTGCCCTCCTCTTATAAGCACGACAGGTTTGTGTTGCCTTGTCAGTGCCTGCTTCGCCAGGTAATACGGCCTCTGGTCAGGTCGTACGGGGACAATTCTATGGTGACCTTGTCACCCGGGTAGATACGGATGAAATTCATGCGCATTTTTCCCGATATATGTGCCATGATACGATGCCCGTTGGGCAATTCCACCGTAAACATCGCATTGGGCAATGCTTCTACAACTCTGCCTTCAAGTTCGATGACGTCACTTTTTGACAAACACTCGGCCCTCCTTACTTGGGTACGTCCTGGGATAAAGTCAGTGTTTCATTAAACGGGGCAAGGACAGCACGGACATCGCTATTCTTGAGCCTGCCCGAGTTATACAGCGCCGTCAGCTCTTGAAGTTCCAGGCTGGTCGGCGACAGGTGTTTGCGGCGCTTTTTCTTTGGTCGTTCAAGCTTGCGTAGATCTCCATCGCAAATCATGACAAAATCAGCGTCCAACTCATATAATACCATAAACAACCGACCCTTGTCACGTCCTTTTTTGGAAATAACGGCAATTCCACTTCGGATTTCAGGCTTCATGGCGCGCCCCCGCGTTCCCTGCTTCCTCATGAAGCGCTTTAAATACATACCCGGGCAGCGTCAGCAGTTCCGGAAAGCCGTTGGTCACGGCAATGGTATGCTCATAATGGGCACAGGGGCTACCATCTCTGGTGACAAAGGTCCATCCATCAGACAACTGCCGAACAGGATAATCCCCCATGGCAATCATGGGTTCCAACGCCAGCGTCATGCCACGGCGCAGGCGGATGCCAACCCCGGGCATACCAAAGTTCGGCACGGAAGGCGGTTCATGCATGTCCTGCCCGATGCCATGCCCCGTTAAATCGCGCACAACCGAATATCCGTGCTCTTCAGCGACTGCCTGTACAGCGCTGCCGATGTCACCGATGCGGTTGCCGGCAACCGCGGCGCTCGCCCCTGAAAAAAAGCACTGCTCCGTCACCTGAATCAGCCTGGCTTTCTCCGGGGTGATGGCGCCAACAGAGTGCGTGAAGGCGCTGTCAGCCTGCCAGCCGTCTAATATCAGCCCACAATCCACGCTGATGATGCTGCCTGCCACCAGCACAACCTTATCCGAGGGGATGCCATGCACCACCTGCTCATCAATAGACGTGCAGATCGACGCCGGAAATCCCTGATAACCCAGGAAGGATGGGATCGCGCCCCCTGCACGGATCATCTCCTCCGCATAGGCATCCAGCGCTTTCGTTGTCATGCCGGGACAAATTTTTTCGCGTAGCGCGCACAGTACATCGTATAGCAGATGCCCTGCGCTGCGCATCTTGCCCAACTGGACGGCATTCTTTGCAGTGATGATCATCTGTCAGCCATCCAGCCCCAGGGTTTTAAGAATGCCGCTGTATACATCATCCACCGATCCCGTCGCCGCTACCTGCCTGAGCAAGCCGTTTTCACGGTAGTAAGTAATAAGCGGCTCAGTCTGCTCATGGTACACAGCTAAGCGCTTGCGTACGGTAGAAGGCTCGTCATCATCGCGGCGGAACAGCGGACCACCGCATTCGGGACACCTGGCCTTATCCACCAGGCGCCCTGCGTAAAAAGTATGGCTACAGCGTTTACATACCCTGCGCCCCGATATGCGATCAACCAGCTGACCGTCGGGCACTTCCAGGCTGATCACAGCATCAATAGCTATTGATAAAGACAATGCCTCCGCCTGAGCCACCGTGCGCGGAAAACCGTCCAGTATAAAACCTTCGCCGTTTGTTCCCTGGTTCAACCGTTCACGAACCATGGCAATCACCACATCGTCGGGCACAAGCTCCCCTTCATCGATATACCCGCGGGCAACCTGACCCAGAGGGGTATTGTCTGTCATCGCCTGTCGAAACATATCGCCGGTCGATACATGATCCCACCCATATTGCGCCTGCAACCTGGCTGCCTGCGTTCCCTTGCCTGCGCCAGGCGGCCCAAGGAAAATCAAGTTCATACCCAGCCCCCTTACAGGAACCCCTTGTAGTTGCGCATAACCAGGTTGGCTTCCACCTGGCGAACCGATTCTAACGCCACGCTGACAGCGATCAACACCGAAGAAGCAGCATACGGCATCCGGACATTTTGCCATACCTGCAACACCGATGGCAGCGTTGCCAACACAGCTAAAAACAGCGCCGCGAACAGCGTCAGTCTCTTCGATATGCGGGAGAGAAAGTCCACCGTATTTTTCCCCGAACGAATGCCAGGGATATTGCCCCCCTGCTGCTGGATGTTTTTGGCGATGTCCTGCGGGTTAAAGCTGATGGACTGGTAGAAGTACGAGAACGCCACGATCAGCAATGCCGTAACCAACAAATACAGCGGCGAGGTCTGGCTCATGTTGTTCGTCCACCACGCGTATATCGCCGTGTTGGTGCCGAACATGGCGATGATGGTGCCAGGGAATGCCATGAAGGAATAGGCGAAAATCAGCGGCAGCACGCCTACCGATACCACCTTCATGGGAATGTGTGTGGACTGGCCTCCATACATACGGCGCCCCACAACGCGCTTGGCATACTGCACCGGGATGCGCCGTTCAGCCATGTCGACAAATGTGACCACCGTAATGATCACCAACGTCACCACCATCAGTATCAGAAACTGTACGACGGTTGTGCCGGTGGGATTGGGATTGATACCCAGCACGTCAAGGAACGCCATCAGGATGCCATTGAACAGGTTGGATATGATGCCGGCAAATATCAGCAGCGATATGCCGTTGCCAATGCCTTTCTGGGTAATACGTTCACCAATCCACATAGCCAGCGACGTGCCGCCCGCCATGATCACGCCAATGGACAGCAAGCCAAAGAAGTTGTTATAGCTGGCCATCAACACCCGCTCGCCGGAGTCGGTCTTGGAGGTGTTCAGACCCGCGATGATGCCAATCGCCTGGAGCGCCGCGAGCACAACCGTGCTGTAGCGCGTGATACGGTTGATCTTCTCCTTGCCTTCCTGGCCGCCATCCTTCTGGAGACGCTCCAGCGCGGGGATAGCCACCGTCAGCAGCTGAATGATGATGCTGGCATTGATGTAGGGGGTAATGCCCATGGCCATGATGGTCATCTGGCTGAATGCGTTGCCCGTCATCATGTTGACCAGGCCAAGCATATCAAACTTTGCAGCAATGTCTTTAACGATTTTGGCGTTGATGCCGGGCACCGGAATGACGCCAACCAGCCGGAAAACAAGCAGCATAAAAAAAGTGTAGAGAATCTTCTGCCGCAGTTCGGGTACTTTCCATGCGTTTTTCAGCGTTTCCCACATATTATATCACCTCGGCTTTCCCGCCGGCTGCCTCGATTTTTTCTTTCGCAGACGCGGTAAACCTGGTGACCTGAACAGTCAATTTACGGCTCAGATCGCCGCCGCCTAAGATCTTGACACCATCCTTCAGCTGCTTGACCATGCCGGCATTCTTGAGCACCTCAATGGTCACCACATCGCCGTCATCAAAGCGCTCCAAATCGGATACATTCAGGGTGACGTACTCCCTGCGGAATATGTTGGTGAACCCACTTTTGGGTACACGGCGTGTCAAGGGCATCTGGCCGCCTTCAAAGCCGGGAGCTTTGCCGCCGCCTGAGCGAGCCTTGGCGCCCTTGTGACCTTTGCCGGAGGTCTTGCCTAGTCCCGATCCTACGCCTCGTCCCAGGCGCTTCGGAGCAGTCGTGGAGCCCTTTGCGGGCTTCAACTCGTGCAATTTCATGAGGACGTCCTCCTTATTCGTTGATCTCTTCAACCTTAACCATGTGTTTGACTGCAAAAACCTGCCCGCGCACGCAAGGGTTGTCATCCCGGATAACCGAGTGACCGATCTTACGCAATCCAAGCGCCTTCACCGTATCAATATGCCGCTTCAGGCTGGCAATGGGCGATTTTGTCAGTGTGATTTTAAGCTTCATGAATATTCCCTCCTCAAGCCATGATGTCTTCAACGGACTTACCGCGCATCTTCGCCACCTGCTCAGGGGAGCGGAGCAGCTTGAGGCCTTCAATCGTCGCCTTGACGACGTTGATGGGGTTACTGGTGCCATAGGATTTGGTGCGAACATCCTTAACGCCTGCCAGTTCCAGCACAGCACGCGCGGCACCACCTGCGATCACGCCGGCACCTTCTTCAGCCGGCAGCAAGATCACTTTGCCGGTGCCGAAATAACCGGTGCTCTGGTGCGGAATCGTAGTGCCCTGAATCGGCACGGTAATCAGGTGTTTCTTGGCATTCTCTACGCCCTTGCGAATGGCCTCGGGAATTTCCACTGCCTTGCCAATGCCGGCGCCTACGCGTCCGTTGCCATCGCCCACAACAACCAGCGCCGCAAAGCGGAAGTTACGCCCGCCCTTGACAACCTTCACAACCCGATTGACGTTGACGAGTTTTTCCTTAAACTCGCTCTGCTCACCACGATCGCGATCGCGGTCTCTGTCTCTGTTTCGTTCTCTGTCTCTGCGCTGCATGCTTATTTATTTCCTCCCATCAGAACTCAAGCCCTGCTTCACGGGCTCCGGCGGCCAGGGATGCGACACGGCCTGTATACTCATAGCCGCCGCGGTCAAACACCACAGTCGATATGCCTCTTTCCATTGCACGCTCGGCGACGAGCTTTCCAACCAGCTTGGACGCCTCTACCTTGTTCATCTTTCCGGCATTCTCTTTTAAAGACGCTTCCATGGATGAAGCCTGGGCTAGTGTGGCACCAACGGTATCATCAATTACTTGGGCATAGATAAACTGGTTGCTGCGAAAAACGCACAGCCGCGGCCTGTCGGGCGTGCCGCTGATCTTCTTGCGGACACGTGCATGACGGATCGTGCGCACTGCATTGCGGTCGCGCTTATGAAACATATGCGTACACTCCCTTTCTTATTTGCTGCCAGCCTTGCCAACCTTGCGCCTGATCTGCTCACCGCGGTATTTAACCCCCTTGCCATGGTAGGGCTCAGGTTTGCGGGTGGCACGAATATCGGCAGCCAGGTTGCCTACGACCTGCTTGTCAATGCCTTGTACGACGATCTGCGTCGGTGAAGGCGTTGAAAATGTGATGTCCTTGGGCGCCTCAAACACGATGGGATGAGAATAGCCCACGTTCAGCGTCAGCTTATTACCGTCCACCGCAGCGCGGTATCCTGTGCCGACAAGCTCCAGCGTTTTTTCAAAACCATCCGTCACGCCCACCACCATGTTGTGGAGCAATGAGCGGTACAGACCATGCATCGCCTTATGAGGCTTTGCATCGGTCGGCCGCTCCAGCGTCAGGATGCCATTTTCCTGCTTAATGGTGATATCAGGGTTGACCTGCTGGGTCAGCGTGCCTTTAGGGCCTTTGACAACCACAGTGTTGTGGCTATCGACTGTCACCGTCACGCCCTTAGGCACAGAAATGGGTAATTTTCCTATGCGAGACATTGTTGCACCTCCATTGCGTGAATCGGTTACCAGACGTAGGCAAGCACTTCGCCGCCCAGGTTATCACGGCGTGCAGCACGGTCTGTCATCAGGCCCTTGGATGTGGACACGATGGCAATGCCCAGGCCGCCAAGTACTTTAGGCAGTTCCTCACAGCGCGCATAGACGCGCAACCCGGGCTTGCTGATACGTTTGAGCCCAACGATGACAGGCTGCTGCTTGCCGTTGATATACTTTAGAGTCAACTTGATTTTCATGTGGCCATCATCGTTTACCAGCTCATAATTGCGAATATATCCTTCGTCCAGCAAGATTTTGGCAATCGCCTTCTTGGCTTTGCTGGAAGGAATGGTGACGGTGTCATGCTTGGCGATATGCGCGTTGCGTATGCGGGTAAGCATATCAGCAATGGGATCATTCACTACCATAATGGTACCTCCTCCTTCTGCGTTCCCCGCTTACCAGCTGGCCTTGCGGACGCCGGGGATCTGGCCTTTGTGCGCCAATTCTCGGAAACAGATGCGACACAAGCCATAACGCCGCAGGACTGCATGCGGACGGCCGCACAGTTGGCAGCGCGTGTACGCACGTGTGGAGAACTTAGCTGGCCTGGATTGCCTAACCCTCAAACTTGTCTTTGCCATTGCTTTTCCCTCCTCCCTTAGTGCGCAAACGGCATGCCCAGCAGGCTGAGAAGCTCTTTAGCTTCCTCATCCGTCTTGGCGGTAGTAACAAAAATCATTTCCATTCCCCTGATCTTCTCGACCTTGTCGTAGTTGATCTCGGGAAAGATCAGCTGCTCACGAACACCCAGCGCATAATTGCCGCGGCCATCAAACGCCTTGGGCGATACACCGCGGAAGTCGCGGACGCGGGGCAGCGCAATGCTGACGAGCTTGTCGAAAAATTCCTCCATGCGTTTTCCACGAAGCGTTACTTTTGCACCGATGCTCATACCTTCGCGCAGCTTGAAGTTGGCGATTGACCGCTTGGCTTTGGTAACCACCGGCTTCTGTCCGGCAATCAGGGATAGTTCCTCAACGGCGTTTTCAAGCGCCTTCGCGTTGTCCTTGCAATCGCCCAGGCCCATGTTGATGATTACCTTCTCAAGGCGCGGTACCATCATGGGGTTTTTGTAGCCGAACTTCTGCGTCAAGGCAGGCACAGCTTCAGCGATATATCTTTCCTTTAAACGGGTTGCCATGCTGTTTCCTCCTATCAGTCAATCTGTTCGCCGCATTTTTTGCACATGCGGATTTTTTTGCCGTCGGTGATCTTGCTGCCAGCCCGCGACGGCTTGCCGCATTTCTGACAAACCAACATCACGTTGCTGGCATCAATGGCGGCTTCCTTGTGGATGATACCGCCTGGCTGCCCCTGGGCACGGGACTTCTGGTGCTTGGTTACCATGGCAACGCCTTCTACCGTTACACGGCCGCGCGCGGGATCAACAGACAGCACCCTTCCTTTAGCGCCCTTGTCTTTACCGGAGATGACGATGACTTCGTCCTTGGTTCTCACATGTACTTTCATCGTTTGCCTCCTTATAAAACTTCGGGAGCGAGGGATACGATCCGCATATAATCCCTTTCGCGCAGTTCACGGGCAACCGGCCCAAATATGCGGGTGCCGCGGGGCTGCCTGTCGTCATTGATGATGACAGCGGCGTTGTCATCAAATCGAATGTAGCTGCCGTCTTCACGGCGCCTTTGCTTGGCAACACGGACGATGACGGCTCTGACCACATCTCCTTTTTTCACCTGCCCACCGGGTGATGCAGCCTTGACGCTGGCGACGATGATATCGCCCACCGAACCTGTACGGCGAGATGAGCCACCCAGCACCCGGATACACATGATCTCTTTGGCGCCGGAGTTGTCGGCTACTTTCAGCCGCGATTGCGTCTGTATCATATCAAAAGGTTCCTCCTTTATAGATTGCCCTCATGGCACACTGACCCGGCAGCCCATGAGGGCCGCAGACCGGGAATCATTTGGCTTTTTCAATAACCTCCACCAGGCGCCAGTGTTTATCCTTGGAAAGAGGCCTGGTCTCCATAATCCTGATTTTATCGCCGATGCCGCACTCGTTATGTTCATCGTGCGCTTTCACCTTGCTGGTGCGCTTCATCGTTTTGCCATACAGGGGGTGCCTGACCAGCCTGTTGATAGAGACGACAACGGTCTTGTCCATCTTGTCGCTGATGACAACACCTGTGCGAACCTTGCGATTTCCTCTGATTTTACCTTCCATGAAGCTGCCTCCTTTCACTGTTTACTGCCCGCCTTCTTGAGGGCTTGGGTTTGTACGGTCATGGCGCGCGCAATGTCGCGCTTGACCGAAGAAATCTGCATGGTGTTTTCCAGCTGACCGGTCGCAAGCCTGAAACGAAGATTAAACAGTTCAGCCTTGAGATCGGCGATTTTTTCAGACAGCTGCTGTGGATTCATGGACATAAATTCGCTTGTCTTCATCAATTCTCACCACCATCTCTGGGATTTAACTGGTCACGCGTGAACACCTTGGTCTTAAGCGGCAACTTTGCGGACGCAAGACGGAGCGCTTCGCGGGCGATCGATTCCTCGACGCCACTCACCTCAAACATCACCCGGCCGGGCTTGACAACTGCAACCCAGTATTCAGGCGAGCCTTTTCCCGAGCCCATGCGTGTCTCCGCGGGCTTCTCTGTAACAGGCTTGTCCGGGAATATTTTGATCCAGACCTTACCGCCGCGCCTGATGTATCGGGTCAACGCAATACGGGCAGCCTCGATTTGCTGGCTTGTAACCCAGCTGGGCTGCATGGCAACCAGGCCAAATTCGCCATAGGTGATCAGATTGCCGCGATGCGCCTTGCCTTTCATTTTGCCGCGGAACTGCTTGCGGCGCTTAACTCTCTTAGGCATTAACATGGGTTACTTGCCTCCTTCACTGCGTACACCGGGCTGTTTCCTTGTTTGTGGCAAGATCTGGCCCTTATACACCCACACTTTGACACCCAGCTGACCATATGTTGTCTTTGCCTCGGCAAAGCCATAGTCGATGTTGGCGCGCAGCGTCTGCAGCGGAATCGAACCTTCGTGGTAATGCTCGCTCCTGGCGATATCGGCGCCACCCAGACGACCTGACACCTGGGTCTTGATGCCCTTGGCACCCGCCCGCATGGCGCGCTGAATGCTCTGCTTCATCGCGCGGCGGAAAGATATGCGCTTCTCCAGCTGCTGAGCGATGTTCTCGGCTACAAGCTGCGCGTCGGCATCGGGGTTTTTCACCTCGAGGATGTTGATGTTGACGGTTCTGCCCAGCATCTTCTCAATGTAGGCTTTCAGCTCCTCGATCCCCTTGCCGCCGCGGCCAATGATCATGCCGGGCTTGCCTGTAAAAATGTTGATGGTCAGCCTCGCCGCGCTGCGTTCAATGTCAATGCGGCTGATGCCGGTCTGGTAATACCTTTTCTTCAGCTCCTGGCGGATTTTATGATCCTCCATGAGATTCTTTGAAAAATCCTTTTTGTCCGCGAACCAGCGCGTGCTCCAGTCAAAAATGACCCCGACGCGGGCGCCGTGCGGATTTACTTTCTGGCCCATTGCGTTCCCTCTCTCTTATCGTTGATCCAGCACGACGCTGATATGGCTGGTGCGTTTTAAAATCGGCGCGGCGCTGCCTCTGGCGCGCGGCAGATAGCGTTTGAGCGTCGGGCCGGGGTTGGCATAGATCTCAGCGATGTACAGCGAATCGCGGTCCATCTCAAGGTTGTTGACGGCGTTGGCGATGGCGCTGTTGATCAGCTTTGATACGATGGGTGATGCCGCCTTAGGCGTGTACATCAGAATCGCAAGGGCATCATCTACATCTTTGCCGCGAATCAAGTCGATAACGATCTTGACTTTTCGGGAAGAGATGCGGATGTGGCGGGCATGTGCCTTAGGCCGCGGGTCGCGTTTAGCGGCTTTTGTGTTGGTTTCATGGGTGGTTGCTGCCATGTTGTCTCCCTCTCTCCTTCCCTTATTTTCTACCGGACGATTTTTCGCCCGCATGGCCCCTGAAGGTACGCGTAGGGGCAAATTCGCCCAGTTTGTGGCCAACCATATCTTCAGTGATATAGACCGGGACGTGCTTGCGTCCATCATGCACTGCAATGGTGTGGCCAACGAAATCCGGGAAAATGGTCGACGCACGCGACCAGGTTTTCAGCACGGTCTTCTTACCGGAGTTGTTCAAATCAGTAACACGCTTCATCAGTGCTTTACAGACAAAAGGCCCTTTTTTAATAGAACGGCTCATAATAACTGCTTCCTTTCAACCTTTCGGGGTTATTTGGTGCCTCTGCGTCTGACGATGAGGCGGTCGGAATACTTCTTGCTCTTACGGGTCTTCAAGCCCAGCGCCGGCTTACCCCACGGCGTCATAGGGGACGGCAGGCCGATGGGCGATTTGCCCTCACCGCCACCATGCGGGTGATCAACCGGGTTCATTGCTGAGCCTCGCACTGAGGGCCTGAAGCCCTTGTGGCGGCTTCTGCCGGCTTTGCCGATGCGGACGTTCTCATAATCGGTGTTGCCGACGGTGCCGATGGTGGCACGACCTTTGATCGGAACACGGCGCACTTCCCCTGAGGGGAGGCGCACCTGGGCATAGTCGCCTTCTTTAGCCATCAGCTGCGCATATGTGCCAGCAGAACGAACCAGCTGCCCACCAGCGCCCGGACGAAGCTCAATGTTGTGGATCAGCGTGCCCACCGGGATATTCGACAGCGGCAGCGAGTTGCCGGGAATAATATCGGCATCATCGCTGGAAATGATGGTGTCGCCGGCTTTGATACCCAGCGGCGCTAAGATATAGCGCTTCTCACCGTCCGCGTAATGCAACAGTGCAATGAAGGCAGAGCGATTCGGATCGTATTCAATGGCAGCAACTTTTGCGGGTACGTTCACTTTGTCACGCCTAAAATCGATCAGACGGTATTTCCGCTTATGCCGGCCGCCACGGTGACGGACAGTGATCTTGCCCTGGTTGTTCCGCCCGGCATGGGACTTGAGGGGCCGCAGCAGGGATTTCTCCGGCTTTTTCTTGGTTAGCTCCTCAAAAGTCAGCACCGACATGAAACGGCGTGCCGGCGAAGTCGGTTTATATACACGAATGGCCATGCTATTTCTCCTTCACTAAATCATGCTCTCGAAGAACTCAATGGCTTTAGAGTCCTCCGACAGTTTGACATAGGCTTTCTTAACCTCGGGCCTGCGGCCGCTGGTACGCCCCTGGGTTTTAATCTTGCCGGGGGTACGCAGGGTGTTGACCTTATCCACCTTGATGCCCTTAAAAACAGCTTCCAGCGCCTTCTTGATCTCGACCTTGTTGGCCCGGATATCGACCTCGAACACATAGCGCTTGTCCGCGATGCCGTCATAGCCTTTCTCGGTCAGGACGGGGCGCAGGATGATGTCATGGGGATTCTTCATTACGCATACACCTCCTCAATACCGGGAATGGCACTCTTTGAAACGATGATCTTTCCAGCGCGCAGAATATCATACACATTGAGGGTGTTGACGCAGGCGCCGGACAGCTTCTGAATGTTGCGGGACGCACGTGTCACCAACTCATCAGGACTGGGCAGCACCAGTAGCGCTCTTTGAT
This sequence comes from Christensenellales bacterium, assembly GCA_050952845.1. Classification (GTDB taxonomy): domain Bacteria; phylum Bacillota; class Clostridia; order Christensenellales; family Aristaeellaceae; genus JAGVSV01. Next base: position 992,067 of record JBMNLP010000001.1, on the reverse strand, counting down.
TAACGCCCAGGTCCTTCAGCATCTGCACAACATGTTTGGTCTTGCCCTCTGTAAGCGCAATCTGATCGACGACAATGATATCACCAGCAGACAGCTTGGATGACAACGCGCTCTTCATCGCCAGACGGCGCACTTTTTTGGGCACCTTGACCACATAGTCACGGGGCTGCGGCGCAAAAGCTACCCCACCGTGCCTGAACTGCGGCGCGCGGTTGCCGTGGTGCCTGGCGCGGCCGGTGCCTTTCTGGCGATAAATCTTTCTGCCGCCGCCTCGGACCATGCCGCGCGTCAGGGCGCTTTGCGTGCCCTGGCGCTTGTTGGCTAAAATGGAGCGGACAACTAAGTGCATGGCAGCGGTATTGGGCTTAATGCCAAAAACCTCGTCGCTGAGGGTGATGGTACCCGCGCTCTTGCCCTGCATGTTAACGACTTCTATCGTAGGCATTTGCTCTCCTCCTCAAATCAGGACTTGCATGTGTTGCGCACAAGCAACAAGCCGTTGACGGGACCGGGTACGGAACCCTTCACCAGCAGCAGGTTGCGCTCGGCGTCCACATCGACAATCTCCAGGTTCTGGATCGTGACGCGCTCGACACCATACTGACCAGACATGTTCCTGCCCTTGAACACTTTGCCGGGGTCGGTGTTGGCGCTGGCGGCACCCAGCCCGCGGTGGTATTTGGAACCGTGGGACATAGGACCCCGACGCTGATTCCAGCGATAGATGACGCCTGTAAAACCGTGTCCCTTGCTGGTACCTGTAACGTCGATCCTGTCACCGGGAACAAACACATCGGCAGAGACCTTTTGCCCCACCTCATAGCTGGCGGCATCCTTTAGACGGAACTCACGCAAATAGCGTGTGGGGGCTACGCCTGCTTTTTTAAAGTGTCCGGCTTTGGGCTTGTTAACCAGCTTCTTCACGCGGTGTTCAGGGATTTCGTCAAAGCTGAGCTGTACAGCCTCATAGCCGTCCCGCTCCACCGTCTTCTTCTGCACAACGGTACAGGGCCCGGCTAAAATAACCGTTACAGGCACAAGGCGTCCGTCGTCCAGGAATTTCTGGGTCATGCCCAGCTTCTTCCCTAAAATAGCTTTCTTCATTGTGGCTGCCTCCTGCCTCAGAGTTTGATTTCGATCTCGACGCCGGCGGGAAGGTCAAGCTTCATCATGGCGTCAACGGTGCGTGCGTTGGGGTTGTGGATATCAATCAGGCGCTTGTGGGTGCGGCGCTCAAACTGCTCGCGGCTATCCTTATACTTATGGGGCGCGCGCAAAATGGTGATGATTTCCTTATCTGTGGGCAGCGGGATCGGTCCCGCAACACGGGCGCCCGTACGCTTAGCCGTTTCCACAATGCGCTCTGCCGACTGATCGATCAGGTTATGCTCATATGCTTTGAGCTTGATGCGGATTTTCTGGTTGGCCATGAGTGTTCCTCCTTTAATGTATCGTGCTCTGCCGCCCTTTCTCCCGGTTTTCGCAGGTAAACCGGGAACGCTGCCGGCGGTGTTTCGTCTGGTCCAACAAAACATTTCGAGCGCGTCGCCCGATTTCCGGGCTGGTCCGCGATAATTCCCCACCCAGGCCGGGGTGGCAACCTATCGCATCATCCCCAAAAAATGACAGCCTTAGTAGTATATAGGGCTTCTTCGATAAATGCAAGCTTTTTTTGACTTTTTTTGTCATCTTTTCTGCAATATTTTAATCTACATCATTCATTTGTATGGTGTTATAGGGGACTTTCCAACGACGCCATGACAATTCATCCGTGTGTATCATTCTCAGCCATTTAAGATGGTTTTGAAGCACACCTAACCATGCGGTGATTAAGCCTTTGACTAAAACATCAAATTAGGCGAAAAACACCGTGCAAGCAAACAATGGCGCAGCCGAATGACTTATCTTTTTGTCTTCGGCTGCGCCATGATGCAAAAATTTGCTCTATAAATCCGCTTCCAGCAGCCTGCGGCACTCCTCCAGCTTAGCCAGCTCTTCGGGTGGTAGCTTGGGATACTGCGGATCGATTTCCTCCAGAGCCTGCCGAACCGCTTCAGATACCAGGTATCTGGCATACCATTTATTGTCCGCCGGGATGACATACCAGGGGGCATGGTTGGTCGACGTATGTTCCAGCATGTCCTCGTAGGCAACCATGTATTTGTCCCAATGCCTGCGTTCCTCAATGTCGCTGGAGGAGAACTTCCAGTTTTTCTCTTCCCTTTTGATGCGGTCAATCAGCCGCTCGCGCTGTTCATCCCGGGACATGTGTAGGTAAAACTTGATCACCTTGATACCGTTTTGCGACAGATAGGTTTCAAAGTTTCTGATCTGCTCATAGCGCTCGTTCCATATGTCATCGCTGACCAACTCCTGAGGGATCTGAGAGCGGCGCACCAGGTCGTGTACCCGCGCCACGATAACCTCCTCGTAGTGAGAACGGTTGAAAATGCCGATCTCTCCCCGGCGAGGCAGCGCCTTGGAAATGCGCCAGAGATAGTCATGGTCATTTTCTTCGGATGAAGGCACCTTGAAGCTGGTCACCTGGGTACCCTGGGGATTCAATCCCGTCAGGACATGCTTGATGATACCATCCTTGCCGGCGGCGTCCATAGCCTGCAGCACGATCAGCAGCGCATAGCGGTTATCGGCGTATAACCGCTCCTGCAGGTCAGCCATCTTTTCGATGTTTTCAGGCATCAGCACAGACTCAATCTGCACCCGGTCAACATCCTTAGGACGCCCGGCGGCGTATTCGCTGAGGCGGACCTTGCTTTTTTCCCTGATAGTATACTGTTTCAAATCCATCGCGTTCTCTCCTTTATTATCAAGTGTTTTGACCAGAATACCACACGGATAAGAACAGATCAACCAGCAACGCCCGAAAACGCTGCCACAGCCTCGCTGGCAAAGACTTCCTCCGGCTTGCCCTCCACCACGATGCGCCCCTCTTCCATGTACATAACGCGGTCGGCCACCTCGCGGGCGAACGCCATCTCATGGGTGACGACAATCATGGTGTTGTTATCCCTGGCTAAATCCTTGATGACCTTTAATACATCCTGGGTAAGCAACGGATCCAACGCGCTGGTAGGTTCATCAAAGCACAGCATGCGCGGGTCCAGCGCCAGGGCACGGGCGATGGCGACGCGCTGCTGCTGCCCGCCGGAAAGAGTATAGGGGTATTCGTCCCGTTTTTCGCTGAGGCCAACTTTTTCCAGAAGATACTCCGCACGTGCTTTCGCTTCCTTCAAAGGGCGCTTTAGCACACACACCTGCGCCTCTGTCAGGTTGCGCAGCACGGTGAAATGCGGGAAGAGGTTAAAGTTTTGAAACACATAGCCCATTTTTAAACAGATGAGCCGTAGGCGCGCCCGGGACGCATAGCCACCGTCTGCCATATCCACCATAAGGTCGCCATCCACAGTGATGCGCCCCTCATCCACTTCCTCCAGATGGTTCAGGCAACGCAGCAGCGTGCTCTTGCCCGAGCCACTGCGGCCAATTACAGCAATGACCTCGCCTTTGGCCACATGCAGTGACACGCCGCGCAGCACGCCGTTGCCGTCAAAGCTCTTCTTCAAATTTTCCGCCTTCAGCATGCCCTCACCCCCTGTAATAGTCCAGCTTTTTGCCGATTACGTCGAAAACGGCAGTGAACACCGCGTTGAGCGCCAGGTAGAATATACCGGCTGCGAACAACGGCTCCAGCGATCCGGACGCGCTGGCGGCGTTTCTGGCGACACGGTACAGTTCCACCATACCCACCGCCGTCACCAGCGCGGTGTCCTTCACCAGGGTCACCACCTCATTGCTGATGGGCAGCAGAATGCGCTTCATCACCTGGGGCAGGATGATCCGTATAAACGTCTGCACCCGGCTCATGCCCAGCACACGGGCAGCTTCTCGCTGCCCCACAGGGATACCCTCTACACCGCCACGGTATATCTCGGCAAAATAGGCAGCATAATTAATCGAAAAGGAAATCACCGCCGCCGTCATCCGCTCAAACGACCGGCCAAAAAGCTGTGGCAGAAAAAAATACACCGTGAACACCTGCAGAATGAGCGGCGTGCCGCGCATGACCAATATCAATAACCTCACAGGCATTGACACCAACTTAAAGCGGCTCATGCGCATCAGCGCAAACAGCAGCCCCAGCGGCAGGGAAAACAACAGCGTCAGCGAAAACAGCGTCATTGTGACGCCAAGCCCATCCATCAACTGGTTTGCCAGCGACAGCAGGCGATCAGGATTGTTGAAATAACTCATGTACACTCTAAGCAGGGAAGGAGTGCCGGCCGGCACTCCTTCCCATCAGATCACTCCTGACCGATGATGGTGATGTCCTCGTCAAACCACGCGGTGCTAATGTTTGCCAGCGAGCCGTCTGCCCGCATCTCCAGCAACAACTCATTTATCTTGTCGCATAGCGCAAGATCTGCTTTGCGGAAGCCAATGCCGTACTGTTCTGGAGCCAGGGCTTCTTCCAATACGATGAATGGATAGTCGTTCACCTTGGTATAATAGTTGGCAACGACAATATCCACCAGCACGCCGTCAATGCCGCCGTTGTTCAAATCCAGCAGCGCCGTGACATTTTCATCAAAGGGCACAACTTCCGCAAGGGATTCCTTGAATTCCACCGCGGCGTCCAGGGCATCATTGGCGCTGGAGCCAGCCTGCAGGCCGAGTTTTTTCCCGGCCATGTCAGCCAACGACGCGATGCCGGAATCAGCTTTTACCACAACAACCTGGCTGTTCTCCAGGTAGGGCAGCGAAATAGCCATGTTTTTCAAACGCTCCGGCGTAATGGTCATGCCGTTCCAGATGCAGTCGATGTTGCCCGCGTTCAGCTCCATTTCCTTGGCAACCCATTCAATGGGCTGGGTAATGAGCTCCACACCCAGGCGCTTGCAGACCTCTGCCGCCAGGTCGATGTCAAAGCCGGTGATGGCGCCCGTATCAGGATCGGTAAAACCCATGGGCGGGAAGCTGGCATCCAGCCCCAACACCAGTTTGCCCTTGTCCAAAATATCCTGCAGAGAGTTGTCGGCATTTTCGGCGCCAGCAGGTAACACAGCCAGCAGCAGTGCCGCCACAAGTAAAAGTACAGACAGTTTTTTCATGATCATTCCTCTTTCTTCACCAATTCAGCGCTTTAGGCTGTTAAAGTGATGATAGCACCTTCCCCGCATTTTGTCCAGTGCTTTTTGAGCAAACAAACTGCAAACAAGCTGCAAATAAAGGAATCCACAGATGCTTGTCTTGCGCCTTCCAAATACAGCGTGCAAAAAGGCTTCAAATAAGTACGCCCCCAGCTATTAATCAGCCGGGGGCTTCTCGCGCTACCTTGTATAGCAATGATCAATTACTGTGTTGTCTTACAGTTTATACCTTACCTATCCACGCAAAAGCCTTCCACTCCAATATGAAACCGCCATACCTGATACATATAAGTAGGTTGCCGTTTGCACTTTCCCGTTCAACGCGTTTGTTTTTACAGCTTCAACACGTCGCGAATGTACTGCCGGGAGATTTGCGCTGAGCGGAAATTACAGATTTCCGGATTGTCCAATTCCACGCAAAGCACACCATCATAACCGTTTTCCTTCAGAGCTTTAACCACACCTTTGAAATCTATAGTGCCCAGCCCCAAGGCTCGGAAGGCACCCATCTTACCACGGCGAGGATCGGAAGCAATATCATGGGAAGGATCAACGTCCTTCAGATGCATGTAACCAACACGTTTTCCATAGGTACGGCAAAGTTCCACCGGGTCAATGCCCGCTAGGGTAGTATGAGCGGTATCGATACACAGCGTTACATACTTGGAATCAGTGTTCGCTACAAAATAATCGATGGATTCCCGGTTAAAGACATAAGTCATGGCGTGAGGATGGAAACACAGCACCAACCCCTTATCCGCCGCGTATTTGCCTAACTCATTGCAAATGGTAACCATGGCATCCACACCATCCTTGTGGAATACCATGTCGTCGAATACTTCAGGCTCCACCGGGGCATCATCATCGGTATGGTCTCGCTTTTTAGGCGCATCGGGGCGGGGCACAGCACTCTGACAATTGAACCAGGTGCCGCCAATAGCTGCCAACCAATCCAGCTGCTTCTTGGCAACAGCAATTTCCTTTTCAATATCCGTGGAAAAATGGCCGTATACGTTCACCAGGGGCAGATCATATTTTTTGCAAATGTCCTTGCATACTTCCGGGGTAATGAAATCGGAGATAAAGGCAAAGTTCTCAGCACAATCGTAACCCAGGTATTTGATCTCCTTCATGGACTGATCAAACATGCGAATCTTTTCCTCGTTGGGTGTGTTAGGGCCAGCCAGCATCCAGGTCCATCCAGTATAAGCGATCTTCATGTTTTGCTCCTTTTCCCGCCGGCAATTTTTAGTGCCGGCGAATTATTCTTATTCGTCTAAAATACCGTGCATGGGGTTGTTCTTCATGGGCATGGTACGTTCATATTGGGTCTTAAGGGAAATTGCGCGCCCTTCCTGGGAACTTACACTAAAACCGGTAAGAATTTCCAGCACATGGTGCTGCTGCTGGTAGTTGGCCCGGAATTCACGACCTGTTTCAATGGCTTTGCACATATCGGCAAGGCCCAGAGCCCGGCTGTTTTTACGATAATCGAACATGAGCGGAACTTCACGATATCCACTGAAGGGATCATTCATGGCTGCCTGGCGCAGCGCCGGGTCACCCATGATACGCATTTCCTGATCCTCCGGCCGGAACAAACGAATGGGCCCGCCAAAGGTGTTGGGATCGGGCACCAACAGCGTGCCTTTGGTACCAAATATCTTGAAATCCGCCTGCCTGAAAGGCGGGTAGTACACGTCGAAGGTGGTAAAAATTGTGGCGATAGCGCCGGAAGAAAAGCGCATCTGTCCAGCCAGATAAGTATCCACATCCACCTGGATCTTTTCACCATAATGGGGCTGAGAGGTGATGATGCGTTCCGGAAAGAAAGCCTTGGTAAAGCCCTGAAGGGTATCCACCCGGCCCAGCAGATGCACCAGCGCCGTAACATAATAGGGGCCCATGTCCATCATGGGGCCACCGCCCCGTTTATAATAAAACTCCGGGTCCGGATGCCAGGTTTCGTGGCCGTGACAAATCATGGCGCATTCCGCACCGATGGGTTCACCAATAACACCATCGTCGATGAGTTTCCGGCATGTCTGAATACCGGCACCCATAAAAGTATCCGGTGCGCCCCCCATGTGCAAGCCAGTTTTTTTCGCCAGCTCCACCAACTCGTCTCCCTCTTCCATGTCCGCTGCCAGGGGCTTCTCAGAAAAGACATGTTTCCCGTGCAAAAGGGCTTGCTTGGTCACCTCATAATGCTCATAAGGACGGGTGAGGTTCAACACCACGTCCACCTCCGGGTCGTTGAAAGCCTCATACATGTCCTTGTAGATCTTCGGCGTCACACATTGAAATCCCTTCTTTTGTTGTTCTTTTACAAATGCAACGCCCCCCTCCGCTCTTTCGGGAATCAAATCGCACACGCCAATGAGGCTGACCTCCCGAAAGGTCTCCGTCAGGTTTTCCAGATAAATACCGCTGATGGCGCCCACGCCGATCATTGCTACCTTTACCATGTGTTTTCTCCTTTCTTTATCAATAGACCATCAAGATGGTCTTTGCTGTTACATCAACCAACAAAATACACAAGCTGACAATTACAAACGACCTGGGGCATCCAGGTTTTTTTCCGATTCATGGCTGTTTCATATACATACACCAGAACCTTTTGGCTGTTCGTTTTTGCTTTGTCTGTTTTGTCTCAATAAAGTTCACGTTAAAACTCTTTTCTAATCAATATTTTATCTCAGTATAAGCCTTTGTTTTTCTTATGTCAACTACGCTACGCTACGCTATTTATCCGTGCACAGCCTTCAGATGGCATACAGCATGTATTGATGATCCATAAACAACCATCCCGGGTGACACCACCAACAACGCATGCGCGCGCGCGTTGACAGAGAATGGTTTCGGGCTTATACTGGCTGTGATAAACAAGCGGGTTTGGAAGGAAATGGATTGATGAAGAAGCGCGCGTTGCTGATGACCTTGATGGAGGTGTTCAAGCAACATGACTCCCCATACGTCAAGAACATCTTCCGGGCAGAGCCTTTCAGCAGCCTAAACTCCAACAACCGCTGTATCTTGGCATTAGAGCAAATGTACTTATCATGGCACAGTCGCAGACTTGTCTTTTTATCTCCGGCCATGTCGCTGTTCACTTGGCATAGCGCTGCTACGCCTGCATTCACGCTCCTTGTCGGAAACAAAAATCCAGCACTGCTGTGTACGCTATGATTTCGCAATTTACTCTAAGCGCTGTTGGCAACGACGTATACCATGACATCTTCTTTGAAAGCATCGTCGCGGGCGATCATCAATAAACAACCGAAAGGGGTGGGACCATGCTGTCAGACATATGCACCAGGTTTGCCATCGAAGGGCGTCCGATATCGTGCGGACGCTACGGCAACGGGCACATCAACGAAACCTATCTGGTGGAAACCACCGGAAAACCACGGTACATTCTGCAAAAGATCAATCACCGCGTGTTCAAGGATGTGCCCCGGCTGATGAATAACATCGCCGCCGTCACCAGGTACCTGGCCCGAAAGGACAGCGACCCCCGCCATGTGCTGACCATTGTCCCCACGTTAGAGGGAGATGATTTCCTATTGTCCTCTGACGGCAGCTACTGGCGGATGTATATCTTTGTGGAGGACAGCATCTGCCTTGAGAAGGCAGAAACCACGGATGACTTTTATCAAAGCGCGGTGGCGTTTGGCCAGTTTCAAAACGACCTGGCTGACTTTCCCGCCGATTCACTGCACGAAACCATCGCAGCCTTTCACGATACACCCAGCCGCTACCAGGCGCTTCAAAAAGCTGTTGACCATGACAGTGCCGGCAGGTTAAAGGATGCTCAGGCAGAGGTTGAATTCGCGTTAGCACGCATCCAGGAAGCAGGCACCATGACGCAGATGCTGGCCAGGAGAGAGCTGCCCCTGCGCGTGACACACAACGACACCAAGCTGAACAACGTCATGTTAGACGCCCACACGCGCAGAGCCCTGTGCGTAATCGATCTGGATACCGTGATGCCCGGGCTGTCCGGCAACGATTTTGGCGATTCCATCCGCTTCGGCGCTTCCACAGCCGCCGAGGACGAAACCAACCTCGACCTGGTGACCATGTCGCTGCCGCTATACCGCGCCTATGCCAAAGGGTTTTTAAGCGCATGCGGCAATCGGCTGACCCAGGCTGAGATCGATACGCTGCCGCTTGCCGCCAAGCTGATGACACTGGAGTGCGGTGTGCGGTTTTTAACCGATCACCTCTCCGGCGACACTTACTTTCATACTGCCTATCCCGGGCATAACCTGGTCCGCTGCAGGACACAATTCAAGTTGGTCGCCGACATGGAAGATAAATTCAAACAGATGCAGGACATCGTAAAGGAGGAAATGCCATGAACGTGCTGGTAACGGGCGGCGCCGGCTACATCGGGTCCCATACCTGCCTGGCGCTACTGAAGGCGGACATGGACATCGCCATCATCGACAACCTCATCAACAGCCACTATGAAGCCGTCGAGCGGGTGATGGCGCTTGCCGGCAGGCGCTTTCCGTTTTATGAGGGCGATGTCTGTGACGAAGCGCTGCTGGACAAGGTTTTCCAGGCGCATTCATTCGACTGTGTCATTCATTTTGCCGGGCTCAAGGCAGTGGGAGAATCGGTTGATAAGCCGCTTGACTACTATGCCAACAACCTGCTGAGCACCATTTCGCTCAGCAAAGCCATGATAAAGCACGGGGTCATGCGCCTCATCTTCTCCTCCTCTGCAACAGTGTATCTGGCAGATTCGCCCATGCCGGTAAATGAGGATGCGCCGCTGGGCTGCATCAACCCCTATGGGTGGACCAAGTACATGTGCGAGCAAATCCTCCGCGACACCGCCTGCGCAACACCCGGATTTTCTGCCGTGCTGCTGCGCTACTTCAACCCCATCGGTGCCGACGAAAGCGGCATGATCGGTGAGGACCCGGAAGGCATACCCAACAACCTGGTTCCCTTCATTACGCAGACGGCATTAGGGCGGCAGAAGGTGCTGCAGGTGTTCGGAGACGACTATGACACCCCCGACGGCACCGGCGTGCGCGACTACATCCACGTAGACGACCTGGCGCAGGGCCATATCGCCGCCATGCGCTATGCCATGAAACACACGGGTGCTGAGGCATTCAACTTAGGCACCGGCACCGGATACAGCGTGCTGGACATCGTGCATGCCTTTGAAAAAGTCAACCGCGTCAAAGTGCCCTATGTCATCGCCCCCAGGCGGCCGGGCGACGCCGCAACGGTGTATGCCAACCCTGACAAAGCCAAAGCCGTTCTGCAATGGACAGCCCAGAAGACGCTGAACGACATGTGCCGCGATTCCTGGCGCTGGCAATCGAACAACCCGAACGGGTACGCAGGGGATGCTCAAACTGAAGAATAGCCTACTTGCCCCAAAACCGCCACACAGCCTCCGCAGTATGTACGGAGGCTGTGGTGTTGTAGCTTAGCATAAGCTCTACGTTTGTTTTTCCGGTGTAATCATCAGCGTGATCTCTTCCGCACCCCGGCACATGCACAGCATGTCCGCTTTCAGGCGGGTCACAGCCATTTCTCCGGGCGTTAAGATCATCTTCCGTTGGGACAGCAGAACCTGGTTATCGGTTTTTACGGTAAGCCAATGCCCGGAAAACACCTGGGTGGGCCGGAACATGATGTCCAGCGGCTCGGGATCGCCTTGCGGCGGCATCATGATCCGCTGCGGTACCGCGCCGCGCACGCCCGGCCCATCCAGTACACGGATTGCGCGCCCCTGCAGCCCGCCCTGCTGCACATACAGCGCTGCCGCGCGCCCGCACAGGGCGCTTTCTTCGCTGACATAGTCCACTAAATCATGCACATGCAGCACATTGCCGCAGGCAAAGACGCCGTCCACACTGGTCTGAAAGCTGTTGTCCACATAAGCCCCGCCTGTGGCTGGGGACAACTTGACGCCGGCGCCCAGCGACAGCTCATTTTCCGGAATCAGCCCGACGGACAGCAGCAGCGTATCGCATGCAAACGGCTTCTCGGTACCGGGGATGGGTTGATGCTGCGCATCCACCTCGGCCACCGTGACGCCGGTAAGGCGGCCTCGCCCCTGTATATCCACCACAGTATGAGACAGGTACAGCGGAATGCCATAGTCGTGCAGACACTGCACGATGTTGCGGTTAAGCCCGCCGGAATAGGGCATCAGTTCCACACAAGCCAACACCTTGGCGCCCTGCAGCGTCATCCGCCGCGCCATGATCAGCCCAATGTCGCCGCTGCCCAGGATCACCACGCGGTAACCAGGCATAAAGCCCTCCAGGTTGACAAACTTTTGCGCTGTTCCGGCACTGAAGACGCCCGCGCACCGGGTGCCGGGAATCGCCAGCGCGCCGCGCGGCCGCTCACGGCAACCCATCGCCAGGATGACCGCCTTGGCTCTGAACACCTGCAAGCCATACTCGCGGCTGATGGCGGTGACGCGCTTGTCAGCGCCGACATCCAGCACCGTGACGCCTGTGCGCACATCGATGGACAGCGCCCTGGCTGTGTCGATGTCGCGCTGGGCATACTCGGGCCCGGTCAATTCTGTCTTAAAACGATGGAGACCAAAGCCGTTGTGGATGCATTGTTGCAGGATGCCGCCCTGCGTGTCCTCGCGCTCCAGCACGACCAGGTCGCGCACTCCAGCCTGCCGGGCCGCAATGGCAGCCGCCAGACCTGCCGGCCCTGCGCCAACGATCAGAATATCGACGGCTATTTCCCGGTCAACCATCAGCCTTTTCCTCCTGTATGCCTAAGGCGCCTGTCAGGATGGCACTGCCCACGCCCGACTTGGTCACCTGGGTGGGGTGTACGCCCAGCTCCTCGGCGAGAATTTGCATAACCCTTGGGCTGCAAAAACCGCCCTGGCACCGGCCCATGCCCGCGCGCGTTCTGCGCTTGACGCCATCGACGCTTTTAGCCCCGACGGGACGCCTAATGGCGTGGCGCACCTCCGCCTCGGTCACCCGTTCACAGCGGCATACGATGCGCCCATAGTCAGGGTTGTTGTCAAACGCCCTGATGCGCTCCTCCGGCGACATCAGGTTAAACGGCTTGGGCAGCGGCGTGGGCTGCTTATAAGCCGGGTTGCTGTCCAGCTGCAGCCAGCGCGCCACCTGGTCCCCCACCTCCTCGCCGATGGCAGGCGCTGCGGTCAGCCCGGGGCTTTCAATGCCAATGGCTTCAAAGGCGCCGTCAGGCGCACCCTCTACGGCACCTATGATGAAATCGCCGCCCTTCTCATGGGCGCGAATGCCGGAAAACGTAGTGATCACTGTGCGGGTACCCAGTCCAGGCCAGGACAGACGCGCCTTGACCAGCGCTTCAGCGAGCCCGTCGCGGGTGGTGGCAGTGTCATCCTTGTCGGGGATATCCTCGGCTGTGGGGCCGATCAACAGGTTGCCGTGCGTGGTGGGCGTAACCAGCACGCCCTTGCCCATTTTGGTAGGCACCTGGAAAATGGTCATGTTGAAGCGCAGCGGCACCTCGTGGTCCAGCAGATAATACTGCCCGCGGCGCGGGATGATGGTGACCTTTCTGGTGGATATCATGTTGTGCAGATCGCCCCCGCCCGTGCCGGCGCAGTTGATGACAGCGCGGGCCTCCAGCATGTCCCTGCCGGTTTTCACCAGCCAGTGCCCGTCCTGACGCGACAGCCCGGTCACAGCGCAGTTCAACAAAAAGTCGACGCCGTTCTCCGCCGCGCTGTCAGCCAGCGCGCAGGTAAGCTCATAGGGGCTGACCAACCCACTGTCTGGCACATACAGCGCGCAGAGTACCTCGGGGTTCAAAGATGGCTCCATAGCGAGGATTTTCTCGCGCTCTATGATGCTGCAGCCACCAACCTCATTCTGCTCCGCCCGCTTCAGGAGGCCTTCCAGCGTAGCGCGGTCCTCCTCATCAAAGCCAATCACCAGGGCACCGGGCTGCTCATAGGACACGCCAAATTTAGCGCAATACGCCGGGTACATCCTGGCGCCTCTGACGTTCATCCGCGCCTTTTTACTGCCGGGCGCTGCGTCATAACCGGTGTGGACAATGCCGCTGTTAGCCTTGCTGGCCCCCTGGGACACATCATCCGCCCTATCCACAACGGCAAACCGCCCCTGATATTCCGCCAGGCGCTGCGCAATGGCACAGCCAACGACCCCGGCGCCAATCACCACCGCATCATACATGGGCTGATCTCCCTCCATAAAACTTCGGCATTATAGCATGTTTGATATGATCCGCACAAACAACCCGTCGCTGCCGAAATAAGACGCCAGCGCGCTGGCTTCCAGCAGCGCGTCAAACCCTTCCAGCGGCATCGCGGTAGATATCAGCGGCGCCAACAGCAGCAGCAGGTAGGTGAGCAGCGCACCGCGGGCCAGACCAAACACACCGCCCGCCAGCCAGTCTAACTGACGGAGGATGGGGAAGCGGAACACATGCTGCAGCAGGTTGATCAACACCGTGAACAACAGGTAGGCCATCACAAAGCACAGCAGGAAGCCGATCACCTGCAGCGCCGCCGATACGATGGTGCTGGACACGTAGTCGTTGACAGTGGTCATCCCTGTGCCAGCCAGGGTTTCGCCCAGCAGATTATCCCGCAGCACATCTGCCAGGGGCTTGGGCAGTGCAACGCTGTTGAGCACCGTCTCCACCGTGCTGGCGCCGATGCCGGCAACCCGGGACGAAGCAAGGTCAAAGTCGCCCACACGGACAACGGCATCGGTGATATTGGACAAAAGATCACGCATGCCGATGCTGCCGCCGAGCACAGCCGCGATCTGTGGCCCGAATAAAAACGCAATGCCCACCGACACCAGCGCGCCGACCAGGCTGGCAATGGCTTGGATAAAGCCATGGTAACACCCATACACGACGCTGACACCCAGGATGAGCAGAATCAGCCAGTCGATGATGTTCATAAGCCCTCCTTGAACTCGTTACGGCAGCGTAAACGCATACACATCATTGTCGCAAGTCACCAATGCAACGCCATTGGCGAGCTTGCCGATATACCCGGTCACCGTTTCCTTGATGGGCAGCTTGATGGCAGAAAACCGCTGGGACGCGATGTCGGCCCGGTAGAAGGTATCGCCCGAAAACGCAAACAGCGAGTTGCCCCGAAGCCCTGCCCCCACACAGGTGTCGGGCAGGGTGTAGCGGCTGTCGCGGCGCTGAGAGATCAGGCGCAACTCGGTGATGCGCCGCTCATCCGATGTTTGCAGCACCGGCGCAAACAGCATCGCCACGTCCCCGCCGCCTTCGTATGCGTCAATCAGCTGCCATCCGTACACCAGCCGGGAGGAGTTGGGGTACAGCGTGCCGCGGTAGTCATACTGGCTAACCTCGCGCGTGTTGACAACATGCAGCCTGCTGCCCGAGTAGAGAACATCGTAGGTGATCTCTTCCCCCAGTTCGACCTCGCCTGTGTTCATGGCGCCCACCCGGTACATGTTAATCACCGTCAGCGGCGCCACACCGAACACATCCAGCGCCGTCGTCCACAGGTATTCGCCATTTTCAAAAAAGCCCATGTCCAGGATCACCTTGTCCTCGTAGGCGACGGACTCGGAATCGACCGCCAGGCCATTGATGTCCTTGACGATCAGGGTGGGGCTGACGGTGTCACCGATAGCTGCGGCTACATACTGCGACCCCGCACGGGCAAACTGAATGCTGTCGGTCAGCCTGTCGTTGTAGGTGACGCGGCCATTGCGGTCGAGGATATGAAGGTGCTCACCCACCCACACCGTCACCAGGTTGTCGCTGACCGAAAAGCTGGCGCCGCTGCCCACCATGTACTTCCACAGCTCGCCGCCGTTGGCGTTCAAGCAGAAAATGGTCGCGCCATCGTAGTAGAGGATTCTATCGTGGAACGGCGTCACCTGCTGGGATGCAACACAACGCAGCTTTTTCGCCGTCATCCTGCGCACCCCGCCACCAAATACGCCCGCAAGGTACAGAATCAGCAGCGCAACGATTACAATGGCCGCGATGACAACCGCCAAACGCGCCTTGCTCCGTTGCCCTGCCGAAAAATGCTCCATCCATCCCTCCGCCCACGCCATCTGCGCACGGTTTTTATTATACTTGCAGCCCCGACATGCGTCAAACACAGCAGTCTTCTCATCATTATCAACAACCCGCGATGAGCAGCCGGTTTCAGACAAGGTTAGGGAAACCGGGGCTACCACGATTTATTTCAAAATACCATTGCAATGCAGCAATGTATATGGTACACTCAGCTTAAAGTTAAATGATTTAAGTAATTAGCCGAGTAACCAAGAAGTAACGGCGTGAAGGATGGCATGATGACAGACAAGCAAGGCAAAAATCAGGACGATCTGCAAAAGCTCAATCGATCGCTGGTGATGCGGCTGATCCATAAGCTGGGGGTATGCTCCCGGGCGGAAGTGGCCAAGCTCAGCGGATTAACCAAGGCTTCCATCACCGGCATCACGCAGCAGCTGATTGATGCGGGCGTGGTCAAGGAGGTCGGGCTGATCGAAGGCGCCAAGGGGCGGCGGTCCATCGGGATCTCTCTTTGCATGGATCACTACCTCTGCATAGGCATTCGTCTTACCCGAAAGGACGTGCACGGCGGCCTGTTCGACGTGGGGGGCGAGCTCTACGCCGACGAGCGGCGGCTGATCCCGGAAAACTCCACGCCGCAGGACGCAATGGCGCTGATGAAGGACATCATCGAAAAGCTGCTGAAAAAAGGTGACGGGCGCAAGGTGCTGGGCATCGGCCTGGCGGTGCCTGGACCGCTCATCTACGACGAGGACAAAATCGCCTATATGAGCGCCTTCCCCGGCTGGGAGAACATCTCCATCAAAAAAGAACTCTTTGAGGCGTTCGGCATCCCGGTGCTTCTTGAGCACGATGGTGTGTGTTTCGCAATCTCCGAGTGGTGGGAACGGGACAGCGCAGACTTCCGGCTGATGGTCACGGTGCTGGCCGGGCAGGGCGTAGGCGCGGGCATTGTGGATGGCGGGCGGCCCATCCGGGGCGCACTGGGCTGCGCGGGCGAGATGGGGCACATGTCGCTGAATGTGCACGGTCCCCGCTGCGACTGCGGCAATTTCGGCTGCCTGGAGAAGTACTGCTCCACGCTGGTGCTGGAAAAGCGCATGGCTGAGGCGCTGGAAAATCATCCGGAGCACCCGCTTTATGGCTCCACACCTGACTACCGAGAAATAATTAAGGCTGCGCGCGAGGGCGACGCGCTGTCCACGCAGCTTTTCTCCGAAGCTGCGACTTACCTGGGCTACGGCATTGTAAACGTCATCAACCTTTTAAACCCGGACATCGTGGTGGTCACGGACAGCCTGGCTGAATATGACGAGTTGATGCAGTCTGTGCTCGAGCGCACGGTGAAAAGCCGCCTGTCCGAAAAGATCCTGAGCCGCACAAAAATCGTGGTCAAACCCTCCAGCGAGTATCTGGCGATGCAGGCAGCAACTTCTCTGGTCGTGGATATGTTCCTCTCCAGCCCCATCAGCGCGGAGACTGAGAAAAAGGGGAGCAAAGCGTTGTGAGCACGTTGCGCAGGGAGGCTTTCCGCCGGGCTGTTCGAGGTGAGCACGTGGACCGCCTGATTCTGGACCTCGCCGGCTGCCCACTGTCCGGCCTTTCGCCGGAAGCGGAGCGCGCGCTGACAGCGCATCTGGGCATTGCTGATGCGCCCGATCCCCGGGAGGCATTGCTTGAAGCGCTCGATATCGACACCCGCGGCGTGGGCGACATCCTGTGCCCACCCAAATCCCTCTATCAAAAGCTTTCTGATACCGCCTACATCGATGAGTGGGGCGTCAAGCGCCATTACACCGGGCTTTACTGGGACATCGTAAACGCCCCCATCGTACACCTTTCCACCGAAGACCTGGACGATTACCCCTGGCCCGACCCGGACTCCATCCCCGAGGCGACACTCCTCGCCATCCGGGACCGGGCGAAATTCCTGCACGAGGAGACGGACTATGTAGTCTGCGCGTCCCACCCGGTTTACGGTGTGTTCGAATTGGGGCTATGGATGTGCGGATTCGAGGAGTTCATGGTGCGCATGTACGAGGACGAACCTTTCGTGCGCAAGTTTATCCAGATTGTATTAACCTACCAGCTCAAGGTGATCCGCCGTTATTACGAAGCCCTGGGCCCTTACATTGACTACACCTCAAGCGGCGACGACTTCGCAACACAAAGCAGCCTGTTTCTTTCGCCTGCCATGTTTCAGGATTTCATTGCGCCCGCTTTCAAAGAACGCATCCGCTTTACCAAACAGTTTACCGACGCGCCTTTCCTCCACCACTCCTGCGGCAACGTGGCCCGGCTGATTCCGAACCTCATCGGCTGCGGCGTGGACATTTTAAACCCCATTCAACCTTCAGTGCCCGACATGGCGCCAAGAGCGCTCCGCGCCGCATACGGCGGGAAAATTGCGTTTCACGGCGGATTGGACACCCAGGCAGAGCTGCCCGGCGGCACACCGGAGAGCGTGGCCCGCGCGGTAAATCAACTGCTTGACGACATTGAAGCCCACAAAGGCGGCTACATCTTCGCAGCCGCCCACAACCTGCAGGGCGATGTGCCGCCGGAAAACATCGTGGCCATGTTCCGGGCAGCCCGGGCTTGGATACCAAACAAACAACAAGGGGGAATCATATCATGCGGAAGATCTCACTGAACGGCGAATACCTTTTGCACTTTTGCGACCAGCAGGAAAACCCCGAAGGCCTTGAGGGCATGCAAACAATTCCCGCTACCGTGCCGGGCAACGTGGAAATCGACCTGATGCGCGCCGGGATGCTGCCGGACATCTTCTTTGGCAACAACATCAAGCTGCTCAAGCCCTATGAGTTCTACCGCTGGCGCTATGAGCGCGAGTTCACCGCGCCCAAGACCGCTCCGGACGAACGCGTCTACCTTGCCTTTCAGGGGGGGGATTGTTTTGCCACCTACTTTCTGAACGGGGAGAAGTTTGCCCAGAGCGATAACGCGCTGATCGCCCACCGTTATGAGGTAACGAACCGCCTCAAACCCGGCGTGAACCGGCTGGCGGTGGAGCTTTCCTCCCCCATGCTGGCGGCGGCGGACCTGCCCTATGACGCCTACAGCACGCATCTGAACACCAACTATGAATCGCTTCGGGTGCGCAAAGCCCCGTCCTGCTACGGCTGGGATATTATGCCGCGTACTCTTTCCGCCGGACTATGGCGGGACGTGGACCTGGAGATCGAAGGCCCAAATGAGATCAAAGACCTGTTCTTTTCGGTGCGGACCCTGTATAAGAAGAGCGCGCTGATAACCTGCGCCTATCAAACCCATTCCGACGCGAAGCATTTTGCGGGCCTTCAGCTGCGGATCACCGGAACCTGCGGTGAATCTTCCTTTACCATCATCCACAAAATGCACTTTGTCAGCGGCCGGTTTGACTTTGAAATCGCAAACCCGCTGCTCTGGTGGCCCAATGGCTACGGCCCGGCGAATGTGTACGACGTGAAGGCGGAGCTTCTGAAGGACGGCCAGGTGGTAGCGGAGTACTTTACGAGCTTTGGCGTCCGTACTGTCAAGCTCGATCGTACTGACATCACTGACTCCTACGGCGGCGAGTTCTGTTTTATTGTCAACGGCGAAAAAATCCTGTGCAAGGGCTCCAACTGGGTGCCCGCGGACGCGCTGCACAGCCGCGACGCGGGCCGTTATGAAAAGATGCTGAAACTCTGGGTGGACACGGACTGCAACATCCTCCGCATCTGGGGCGGCGGCGTCTACGAGGATCACGCGTTCTACAGCTTCTGCGATCGCCACGGCATCATGGTCTGGCAGGACTTCGTCATGGCCTGCGGCACTTACCCCATCGACGAGGGCTTTTTGGCCGTCATCCGAAAAGAGGCGGAAGCGGTGGTGACGAAGCTGCGCAACCACCCTTCCATCATCCTGTGGAGCGGCGATAACGAGTGCGACGCGCTGGCGATGATGCTGGCCGAGCAGGACCCAAACTGCAACCGCATCACCCGGGAGGTGCTGCCGCAGGTGGTGACGCGGCTCGACCCCTACCGGGAATACCTGGCCTCTTCGCCCTACATCTCCCCCGCCGTGACTGCCCATGGCTTGACTTACAAAAGGATTGAGCACCTGCTGCCCGAAAGCCACCTCTGGGGGCCGCGCGACTACTTCAAGAGCGCGTACTACACCGGCGCGCGTTGCCACTTCGCCAGCGAGACAGGATATCATGGCTGCAACAACCTGTCATCGATCAAAAATTTTATCAGCCAGGATAAGCTCTGGCCCTGGCAGAATAACGACCAATGGCTGACCCATGCCGCCGAGATGACCGGCCCGGACGGTTCCTACGCTTACCGCATCAAGCTGATGGCCGACCAGATCCACGAGTTGTTCGGCTTCGACGCGGACAATCTGGAGGACTTCATCCTGGCTTCCCAAATTTCGCAAGCCGAAGCCAAGAAGTTCTTCATTGAGTTCACCCGCGCCAAGAAGTGGCGGCGCACCGGCATCATCTGGTGGAACATGATCGACGGCTGGCCGCAGTTCTCGGATGCGGTGGTCAGCCACGACTTCATCAAAAAGTTAGCCTACTACTACATCAAGCGCTCGCAGGCGTCGCTTTGCCTGATGATGAGCGAACCGGAGAGCTGGCACATCAACCTGATCGCAGGCAACGACACGCTCCATTCCTACCAAGGCCGCTGCCGCGCCTGGGACGGGGACACCGGCGAAATCCTGTTCGACGGGCCGTTTGAAGCACCTGCCAACCAGTCCGCTGTGGTTTCCCCCATCCGCATCTCCCACGGCGACCAGCGGCTGATATTGATCGATTGGGAGGCTGGAGAAAAGCGCGGCGTGAACCATTATATCCTCGGCAAGCCGCCGCTGTGCTTTGAACGATACAAGGGGTGGTTGAAGAAGATCGCAGACCTCGACGGTCTCTTTGACGCGGACGATATCGGAAAATAGGGAGAGTACCAATGACAGGCAGGGAACGCGTACGCGCGGCGATGAATTTTCTTCCGGTGGACATCGCGCCGCTCCAGTATTATTACGCCCCGGTTGGATATTATGAACACGGCGAGAAGCTGAACGACCTGTATGCAACGCTTCCGGGTGACTTTGAGCCGTTTTCCCGCAAGCCCATCCCCGCACCAGGACCGGAGGAATACGAGGCAGACGGCTCATACCATTCCTTCGAGCGGGACGATTGGGGCACGCTCTGGGAGCGGCGGATTTTCGGCATATGGGGCATTCCCTGCGAATACCCGCTGGACGACCTAGCGCTGCTGGACAGCTATCGCCCGCCGGAGAAGCCCGCGCTGAGCGGACCGGCGTTCGACACACTGTGCGCAGCAAATCACGAGCATAAGAAGCTTCACTATAAGCTCCATAACGTAGGCTCTCTGTTCGAGCGTATTCGCTCGCTGCGGCGGGATGAGGACGTGCTGTGCGATATCGCGCTGGACGAGCCGGGCATCCACCGCTTAGCGGACATGATTCTGGACCACTGCGCGGCAGAAGTGCAAATAGCCATCAAATCCGGTGCGGACGGTATCGGATTTGGCGATGACTACGGCACGGAGCGCGGGCTGTTGATGTCGCCGGAGATGTGGCGCGGTTTTTTCAAGCCCCGCCTTACCCGGCTCTTCAAGCCTGCGGTGGACGCAGGGTTGGACGTATTATTCCACAGCTGCGGGAAGCTGATGGAGCTGCTGCCCGACTTCAAAGAAGTGGGCGCGACTGCCATCTGGCCGCAGCTGCCCGCTTATAACATGAAGGAGCTGGCGCAGCGCTGCCGCGAGTTGAAGCTTTCTGTAGCCATCCACACCGACCGCGCCAACACCATGGTCTATGGAACACCACAGGATGTGAAGGACCTGGTCAAACGCGAATATGAAATATTCCGCATGTGGGAGGGCGGCTCCTGGTTCTATGTGGAAGCCGACAACGGCTTCCCGTTCGAAAACATAGAGGCGTTGGTGCGCGCGATCTCGGAATACCGCAGAATGCGTTAAAGTATCCTTGGTCTTGCATGATCAATAAAACCGCATCCAATCCAGCGCTTTCAATTCTAATGGTTGTCCATTAGTGTAATGTGAGGTTATTACCGTGCCGGTGGGCATCAATACCATGAAGGGGCAGTACACCACCGACTACACCAAGGTCATGGCAACCATGACGCTGGCCATTTTGCCTGCGCTGACAGTGTACTTCATATTCTCCAAGCGCATCATCGAAGGCATGGTAGCGGGGGCTGTGAAGGGGTAGGATAATGTTTCAATGAACAAGAAAATGCAGCCGTTGTTACAGTTTTTGTAACAACGGCTGTGCTATAAGTTGGTGGATGGGGGCGGATTCGAACCACCGAAGTCGTCGACGGCAGATTTACAGTCTGCTCCCTTTAGCCACTCGGGAACCCATCCATGTGGAGCTGGTGAAGGGACTTGAACCCGCAACCTGCTGATTACAAATCAGCTGCTCTGCCAATTGAGCTACACCAGCAAACTTTCCCTTGTCCAGCTTACTGTTTTTCAACAGAGCACCTGATTGCTTCCTTCAAAACCCCGTTTCAGAGCACCTGGTTGCTGGCTCGTGGCCGAATATAACCATACCATAGAGACAGGTTCTCTGTCAACAACAATTTTCGCCACTTTCGCTACGATGCCCTTATTTGCAAGTGCTTAATGATTCGTCAAATGATGTCCGCATCCTTCCTTCTTGAGAAATTCTTCCAGAGTTTCCGAGGACAGCGGCCTTGAATAATAGTACCCTTGTATTTCATCGCAGGCTATGCTTCTTAAAAAATCCGCCTGCTCTTTTGTTTCCACTCCTTCGGCCGTAATACCGGCATTGAAAGCCCTGGCTAATAAAATAATAATCTCCGTTATGGAAGCTTTTTCCCTTTCTAAATTGAGATGGTCTATAATGCCCTTGTCTATTTTGATTCTGTCAAAAGGCACCAGCTTCAACCGGTTTAATGATGAGTACCCTTTGCCAAAATCATCTATAGCAATATTGACTCCCAACTCCTTCAATTGGTACAGTTTCTCAATGACATCCTCAGGATTTTTTGAGAACAGGCTTTCTGTAATTTCCAGCTCAATATATTGCGGACATACCCCGCTTCCCTCGATGATTTTTCTAAAATCATGAATAAAATCATCTTCCCGGAATTGTACAACCGATAAGTTCACAGAAATTCGAAGCGGGGGAAATCCCTTTTCAACCAGCTTGTTATGCTCCTGAAGCGCTTGTTCCAGCACCCAGAGCCCCACATCGTAAATCAATCCCGTTCGCTCCAGTATGGGGATGAATCGATCCGGCGGCACTCTTGTGAAGCCGTCACTCGTCCATCGGAGCAAGGCTTCAACGCCGGCTGTTTTCCCCGTACCGCAGTTAATCTGAGGTTGAAACTCCAGGAAAAATTCCCTGTTTTCCAACGATTTAAAAAGCCTGTTCGTGAACAAGGTGTTTTCCGCAATATGGCTTTCCATTCGTTCTGTATAAAAAACAACCTTCTCATTGGTATTTTTTGCTTCGTATCTTGCCAGATCGGCATTCTTCAACAGCGTATCGGCATCCATCCCATCATCCGGACACACGGAGATCCCCATATGGACAACAACAAACAATGCTTCTATTCCTGTCTCGGTTAATACAGGATGAGAAAAAGAATCAAGCAACCTCTCTGCACACTGCTCTATCTGTTCATTGTTCTCCACATGAGGCAGCACAACAACAAACCTTTCTTCGCCTGCCCTTGAGATATCGCAGCATCCCTCTAACAGATTTCGGAGAATCGTTGCCGATTTTATCATAACCTGCTCGCCTACGCTGTGGCCGAAGGTATCCTTGATCATCCTGATGTTCTCAAGCTCAATGTCTATAATGGCTATTTTCTCCGATCCTCTTCTGTTATTGATCATTTGTTCCAGCTTGATTTTCAGCATGTTCCTGTTTGCCAATTTTGTAGCTTCATCAAAATAAGCAAAATGATACAGCCGTTCTTCATACAAGGTCTTTTTCCTTGCGTCGCCCAGCAGATTTGCAACGATTTTCAAAAAGTTAAACCGACTTTCTGCAAGGCTTATATCATCAATCCGGTCATTGTATTCAACAACAAGAATTCCTTCTATTCTGTGATCGGTCGTTATTGGTATGGCAAAAAAAGAATTGACTTCACCTGACACAAAATGCTCTTTTTGTTTTCCACCTTCATCAAAGGAAACGCTTGAGGTGTCTTCACATATGATGGCTGTGTTTTGAGCGATCAAGGACTGAAACAGGGGTAAATCTGCCGTCTTAAATTTCCTTCCCAGATAATAGGGCAACGGCTTCCGCTTATCATCTTTCACGTACATATTGCGAATGGTTGCATCTTCATAATCGTTGCCAATTTCGATTAAAAACGCATGATTGAATTCGAGTATTTCAACAGCCATTTCAAACATTTCATCGATTTTTTCATGAGTGTTTTCACGATTGATCGAAATGAAACTGGAAGAGATTTTCTCAAGTGTTTCTTGTTCTCTTGCAAGCCTTTGAAGCCCCGCTATCTTTTCGGCATATTCCTTTGTCAGATATCGCACAGCAATAAAAGAAAGCACGATAAGAATGATCCTTGTCAGATACTCACTTCCATCGATGACAACAGAAATTTCCGGGTGAACAATCCAGAAAATAACCTGGATGATCACATATAGCACCGTAAAGAAATAGGCATGAATAAAGCTGTCAAGAATGACGGTAAACAACAAGAACAATATGTACACTGCCCATATTGTTAATGCTCCTGTTGCTCTGTTTGTTACTAAAAAAAACAGCACGCCTAACGTAGATATAGCCAGGAAAATGGTGTTCTGTACAGTCTGCTTTCTCGTCATGGACGGGATAACCCGAACAGTCACCCCCATCAACAACAGGGACGCAGCGTAAAAAAGTTCCTGTCCTAAGTCATGTTTCATGCTGAAATAACCAACCAAAAAGGACAATGCACCCCCCATCTCGAATACAACTGTTACAGCTTTAAACAAACGCGACCGGTCATCTGTTTGATCTTCTGAGTGCTCCTGCAACCGGAATGTTTTCTTGTATTCTTTAATAAGCCCTGATTCTTTCAATACGGCAAACAGCATGATGATCGGAACCAACAGAAACACAACGGTCAATTGAGGAAACGTCTTTTTTCCCAAAATGTCAGGAAGCATATCGACTACAGCTGATGCCAAGAAAAAAAACAGGATAGATATGATGAAGCGTCTTGCCGCCCGTTTCTCAGGGGTATGGAATTCAATTTTTCTCCACCAATAGACAAGCAGTAGGATGCTCGCAAGCGAAAAAACAATATAGTATGCGTTGAGCCAAATTCTCACAGCGTGCATTGGAGCCATGTTCACCCAACCAAAATCAGTCCGCACCATTTGATATTGTTTCTCAACAAGGCATCCATAGGGGCCAATCAGAATGACATTAATCAAAGCGGGCAGATAAAGCACGATCAGCATGTTTCGCTTTTTGAACCGGCGGTCCATTTTTGTGAGAATCAGTATAAAATGGAGTAAAAAGCTGCTAAAAGTTCCCCAACCAATTGCGGAGGCTGCCCTCCAGAAAGCGCTTGCTTCTGCTGTGGGAACCGAATTTGAAATAGAAAGTGAAAATGAACAGCTTGATAGTATGCTGCCTAACGTTACAAACAGCCAGTTGATTCTACTATTTACATAAGCCGCTATTCTGGTTGCACTAAAAGCCATATAAAAACAGCCACAAAGATAAAATATAATAGATAGGATGACATCATATTTCATGATTTTACCCTCCTTTAGGCATACAGGCAGGACATCACAACAGGACTCCCGGAGTTACAGTATGGATATCGAAGGAACCGCTGTTAAAAAAACCCGGTTGCAGCATTTACATGACCACCCTATTCTTTCCTGCAATTTTCCCTTTGTACATCAGGCGATCACATCGATCTATGCTCTGCTCAACATGCTGAATATCCAGAGGACAGACGCCGATTGTTACAGTGACCTTGAAAGTCTTATCATGTATTTCAAGATTCTCCGACTCAAGTCTGCCGCGCAGCTTGTCTAAGGTATGAAAGGCGGTCACGACATCGACATCTTTTAACAAAATCAAAAACTCTTCCCCGCCCCAGCGAAACACAAAGTCTCTTTTGCGCAGGCTTGTCTTAATAAAATCGCCAATCAACATCAATACGCCGTCACCAACCTGGTGTCCGTTGGCATCATTGATTCGTTTAAAATCATCAATATCCAGCATTGCGACGCACCAGAGCTGCTCAAGTTGACCGGCGCTCAGCCTTTTGAAAAATGTGTTTGCATACCTGCGGTTTAACAGACCGGTTAGCGGATCCGTGTTGGCCTCGTCTTTGCTTTTTTCCAACTTTTCCTGGTTGAATTTTAAAATCACGTCCCAAATGAAGTTTCCTATGGTCAGCTGGATGAGGGTGCCAAAGAATGCCAGGTGAACATTAAAAAAGGTAAGGATGGTATTGTTGTCCTCTCCAATGTCCTTGATGGGCACGACATAATGGTTAATCAAAACGAGAGCGATCAAGCTACCCCACAGCACCGCAGCCACCAGCGCACGAACGCGGGCGCTCGCATAGGGGATGATGATCTGTATCATCAGCGTAACAAGCAGGTACGCCATTAGGAAGTTATTTGTGCCGATACAGATTGCGGATAGCAGAGTTTCAACGATAACTACCCCGGAAAGCAAAAGACCAAACAGCTGATAACGGCGGTTATTGACCAGCCAAAAAAGCAATGTATCAATCAGAAAGCCGCTCAAATAAAGGTAAAATAGAGGTAAAACATGAATGGCAAGATAGAATAATAGAAGGAACAGCTGCATGGTCACCGCATAAGTACATGCAACAAACGAAATCAAAAACAGATGTTTTTCATGATCACTCGCAAGTGCATCGGGCGATATGTGGGTATGTAATAATGCTTCCAGTCTCTTTCTCATAGGTTTTCTCTACTCCAGTAACAGTCATTTTGGTTAGCGACCAGTCCTCTTGTGTCAGTTGCCTTAGAACACCTTGCCCTGTATGCATCAGCCAGTTCCTTCACCTGCTGATCGCTTACTTGTTTACCGGACGCCGCGACAGGTTCGCGGCGTCCGGTAACTGAGCCGGTATGTGATTATAGGGACCTTCCTCCAGCGGCGATCTGCATCCTGGTCAGCAGCGCCATGCTTTCAAAATCAAGCGCTTTCAGGCTCCTGGTCGCTACGATGCCCTTCAGGTTAAAGTCCACGTCGCGGCGCACCGAACGCTGGTGCAGGATATCCGCGGCTGCCTGCTGGTACTCCTTCCCGGTGATGAAGTCCAGGAACAGCCTGGCAGCTTCTTCATTCTGCGTGCCTGTCAGGATGCCGGCGTAGGACGCGCCCATCGCGACGCCTTCCGCGGCGTAGATTACGTCCACGTTGGCTCCGGACAGCCGGCGCTCGATCGCCTTCTCCTCGTTGACGATCCCTACAGCGTACTGGCCTGCCGTTACCGCGTTCAGCACAAAGGACGGGGCGGACGGAGAGGCGACGTTAACGGTTCTGGCAAAGTTGGTCACAAAGGCAGCCTGCTCACTCACAGGAGAACTCGCGGCAGGGTCCATGTACGCCACCCGGCCGGACAGCTTCGCATCCTTCAGCGATTCCCAGCCCATGATCTTCACACCGAGTTCCTTGGCTAAGTCCTGATTGACAAGCAGCGCGCTCACGTGCAGCTGGATGGGGGTGAAGGCGGCGCTTTCTACCGCATACCCGTCATGAAGGGCTTTCGCGTTGGCTGTCGTATAGGTGATGAACAGATCCTGCGCGGCTCGGAAGGATTCCAGGCTGCCGCCCAGCACCAGACCGCCGGCCGCACCGGCCTCAGCCTGCGCACGGGCAAACACATCGGCGCTGTCTGCGGAAAAAACGTCCACCGTGATGTCGGGATACTTATCGTTGAACATAGCAACCATCAGATCTAACTGGGTAACAGGCAGGGAGGAATACAGCATCAGCCTGCCCGAAACGGGCGCTGAGCCAAGGGCAGTAGCGGGAATGAGTGCGGTGAAGAGCATACTCAGGAGCAGCATTGTGGCAAAAAACTTTTTCATGGGATCTACCTTCCTAATCTTCCGGCAAATGGCCGTGTTTTCATCTTGGTTGTCGGGAGTTTCCTCCTGACAAAAGGAATATACCACATATCAGATGGTTATAAACAGTAATTTTAAAATTATTTTTTTCAATATTGTATTCGACGTCTAATATATTGCCATTATTTACATTCTTGCAGAATTATTTCTGTATGGAGGCAAAGAGTTGCTGTTATCACGCTCAGAAATTATAGATGCTGTTCAAAGTAAACTGTTATAGAAAAAATTACGCAATCATTGCGCACAGAATAGCGCAGAATATGCGTAATTTTCTCATAACTTATACCAACTCCAAACATTAACGCATCGTCATGCCGGGCCTTTTGTCTTGCAGCTTCGTCGGCTGCTCGGTCAGCGTAGCGCTGCTACGCTTCCCTCGTCTGCTCCTCGCTACAAGCCAAAATCCCTCGACCCTTTGGATGCATTAATGTTTTACGTTGGTATTAGGGGCATAAAACCCCCCTTAATTATTACGATGTTTCTGTTCCAATCGTCCTTCTTCCACCAGTTTTATAAAAGCCAAACCAATCTTGGGATCAAACTGCGTGCCAAGGTTCTGTCGGATTTCATCAAGCGCTTCCTCAACCGTTTTCGCAGCCTTATAACTACGCGTGGTGGTCATGGCGTCAAATGCATCCGCAACCGCCAGGCACCGTGCGCCAACGGGAATCTGGTCACCGGCCAATCCGCGGGGATAGCCCCTGCCGTCCCAGCGCTCGTGATGCCCAATAACAACAGGGGTAAGATAATCCAAACTGGGGAGGTACTTGATCATCGTAATGGAGGCTTCCACGTGCTGTTTCATAATCCGGAACTCGTCTTCTGTCAAACGACCCGGCTTATCCAAAATACTCTCAGGAATCGCAATTTTCCCTATGTCGTGCAGCAACCCCGCCTGACGGACAATTTCTACGTGCTCCTTGTCCAATCCGATTTCCACAGCCAATTGGGCAGCATACGTGGAAACCATTTCTGAATGATTGAAGGTATAGTGATCTTTTGCGTCGACAGCAGCTGTCAAGGCATAAATCGTTTGCATGTATTGTTCTCCGTTATCAAGAGTGTCCTGGGTTACATTGGTGAGCTCCTGACCCTTCTCGTACAATTGGGTTCTGTTTTTTCCATTTTTCTTCGCTGCATACACAGCGATGTTAGCAAAAGAGACTGCTTCTTCAAAAGAAGTCGCACTATTCGGATAAGAGCAAATACCTGCAGAGAACGTGAGGAAGCGGTGCCCTTCCTCCTTGTTCTTATGCAAATACTCCTTCAGCTGCTCACGCAAGCTGGCAATCAAATCAACCACCGCTTTGGCTTCTTTAAAGGGAAATGCCAGGATGAACTCCTTCCCGCTGTAGCGGCCCACGATTCCCTGGTTTCCAGAAACAGCCAGCAGCATTTTCGAAAAATCCTGCAGCAGACGATCGCCCTGATATGAACCGTACAGTTCATTAAAGAGCCGAAAATCATCAAGGCTGACCATAGCGACGGTAAAACTGCTCTTGATAGATTTTGAAAAGCTCAGGCTTCCGCTCTCCATGAAATGACGACGGTTGTATAAGCCGGTTAACTCGTCATTATGGGCCTCATTCTGCATGGCAGTGTACAGCATGGCGTTTTTTGTAGCGATGGACATAACGGCAGCGGCAGATTCCAGGAATACAATATCGCCAGAGCTGCAGACAGTGTAGTTATCATCAGCAAACAAAGTAACAGCAATCAACCGGCCTCCTTCTGTAACCGGCAGCACCAGCCTGATATTCAAGCTTTCGTAAAGCTGTTTTTCTTCATCCCACATGGAGCGATAGTACTGGGTTCTCGAAAAATCCCGAAAATGAATCGCGGTGTTATGTTCCTCCAGCCACACAACCAGCGGACTGTCCTTTTTGATGACCAGTTCATCCGCCATCGTCAGCCTGGTATTGACTTTTGCGACAAAATGTCCGCTTTCATTCTGTGTACAGATGTAAACGGTATCGCAAACAATGTTGCGTTCGATAAAGTCGCTGAATGTTTTAAAAATCTGTGTACTGTCCAGCGTGTTGTTAATGTCCTGGCTGAACCGCAGCAGCTCATCATCCCTCGCATTGATGCCCTTGGCAAACAGCATGTTCAATAGCTTTCTAATTACATTGTACACCAAAACCGTCAGGAGGGACACCAGGGTTGATATCACAATGGTCTGGTAGCCGACATACTGCGGAAAAAATCGTTGATATGCCTGATCGATTGTCGGGTAAAGCATGGCCAGAGAAACGGTCGTCAGCACAGCTGCAGCAAGGTACAGGGGGGCCCTGCCGGTCACCATCCTGAAGGTAATCAGCCGTTTTCTATACAACGCATAAAAGAGAAAAACCGCGTTGATCCCACAGGCCAACGGGTCGGCTGGAAAGGAACCCGCTCCGGGCAAAGCTGTAGAAAGAAGGGCAATAAACATGAGAAGCGCGCCAATAACTAAAGGACGCATGGTGGTT
The DNA here is from genome assembly GCA_050952845.1 of Christensenellales bacterium. Classification (GTDB taxonomy): domain Bacteria; phylum Bacillota; class Clostridia; order Christensenellales; family Aristaeellaceae; genus JAGVSV01. The sequence goes on along the minus strand of JBMNLP010000001.1, from coordinate 962,229 downwards.
GCGGGGATTCCGTTATGCTTAATTCCCTGATAGGCAAGCCTTCCACACAGATATAAAGTATAAGCGCCTAAAAAGAATGGCAGAATGACCCAGTATGTTACGGTGTAAGTGAAGGACATTTTACCATCGCTTACCGAAATTTGAGGTGACTCGAGAAACACGTCAAAAAGACACATGATTGTCAGGATCAGCCAGGCTATTCCAAGCACGGTCTTCGTGAAGCGCCCCTTTGCGTCGGTATAATGGTATGTGAAATAGTATAGATTGAAGGGCGTGGTAAAGATCCCCACCAGTGAAACATGATACCAAAAAACAGGTCCTGGATATAGGAGCGCACGCATTGCTGCTGACCCACCTGTCCATAACGAATAGGAGATCATCAGCATCATAAAAGCGTAGATGAGCATGTTTTTCCGGGCGCTGATACAGACCAGCAGCAAGAAGAGGTTCAAAAGCAAAGCTGCGGCGGGTATCGCAACAGAGACGATTTCATTTATTGCCATGGATTCCTCCCCTGCCTATGTTCCAGGCCACACAGAAAGCGAAAATCAATTACGTCCGCGCTGGGAGGATTTATTTTCCTCAACCGCCTGCCAAAAGACTGCTCAAATTGCCGGAAAGAACCTGTGGGAACGATGTTCACGCGCAATGGCTCAACTTTAATGAGGCGTTTCAGGCTGTTGTAGTCCTGATCAAAATAGCGGAAATAGACGCTCAGGTGTTCCTTAACGACTTCAGCATCAGAGAAGACGCCTTCATCTTCTTGCCGCATCTCCAGAAACAGCTGCAAGTATGCATGCTTATCATCATCATACTCCTTAAAAGCACACCAATCCTCCACCTGAAGACGCGACAGTTCCAACACCTTGAGTATTTCTCGCTGCGTTATTCTGGTAAAGCCCCCGATGTCGATGACATTCGGCACGCGATCAACAAATTCGAACTGAGGAAAATCTATCCCATCCCTGATGTTCTTCAATCTCAGACAGCGAAAAACATCCCCAACGCGGTAGCGGACAAAAGAGCCGCCTTTGAAAACAGTGATCACAATTTCGTACAGCTGGTTCGGACTTAGCTCATCCATCAGGTAGGTTCGCGGTATATAAGAGGGGTCATCTAAGTTTTTCATCATTTCCCGCTCAGGAATAAATTCATAAAAGCAGGCGTTCGGAAAGAGAACGAATCCATCCCGGCTCCAAGTTTCGGTGCCAATCAAAGTCGGCTCCGTCCCTCCAACAATTTCTAACGGCTTTTTCCCCCAGTATTTTTCCAGTTCGTTTTTATACAAAGTGGAGTCATTTCCGACACATACAAAGGTATCCAAATCGAACAGATCTCTCGGCAGCAATGGGACATCATCTCTGCGTGACCGATACTGCGCGGCCAACAACCGATAAAGCATCTTGAGCGAAAAACCTTTCAGGCTTCTCCTGCTGTTTCTTCCACCGTCATTTGAGCCACTCAACAGGTTCTCACTGATATAAAACAAAATGCTGCTCATGCCAAAAAACTGGTTCATGCCTTTTTTGACAGCCATTTCAAACCCAAGTTTCATCTGTTGACTGAAAGGCAATGAGAGCGCCTCTTTCACAGGAGGCATGAACTGAAAATCAACTTCGCCTTTCATCAGTTCAGGAAATAATCCACTTGGATAGGGTAGGGGCGCAAGCGTATAGAGCACCCTTCCGTTCGTTTGAACCCGAAACTGCCCCTTTTTTGTGGCGTGTGCAAGCAGGAGAACGGCGAAGAGATTATCTCTGTATGTATTGAGCATACTGCGTGAATAGGGAGCGGCTTTCTGGGGATGGTCCCCCCCTTCCCAGGTTGTTTCAAGCCAGATCACCGGCTTTGCAGGAAGCTCTTCCTCGCGGCGCATCAGCAGCGTGTCCACGTAGTTCTCAAACTTGGTTAAGGGAACGCGCTCACGGAATTCGTCTACAGACTCAGGAGGAGTTTTTCCCATCAGGTTTTTACCCAGCCGGCTGGAGGACAGCAGATCAATCTGCTCCATGAGCAGGTGTTTTTGCATGCGCATGTACTGCTCTAAGGACAAATCCAAAAAGCCGCAGTACTCCTGCCAAAGGTGCTCCGGTGGCTCTTTCCTAAGTTTTTCATCAAACCGCATGCTTCATCCCTGCTTAGCCTTTCGTGTCGCAATTGCAGCCTTTATACTGACCGGCGTTGGCAACAAGAAAGGAACTCTTTTTTGATAGTCGTGATATCCTGGAATGGTCCTGGGGAAGATATAACGATCCTGTATCCATACATACATGAAGTTCAAGAAACTGGCTAATGCTCCTGCCCTTAGCAAGCCACCACTTCCTAAACCTACCGCCAGGCTGAGGAGCAGAGCCGGAAGACAAAGCGCGGCAGGATGGCGACAAAGGGCATACATCCCTTTGTCCTGAAGATGCATTTTTTCCACCAGCAGGTAAGTTTCCCGGGCTGGCAGAGAAAGAAACAACGCGGTCACCTCCATTGCCAGGGCGATTCCTGCCACCAGGAAGGCCAAGGTTCGCAAAAGCAAAGCAACTTCAAATCGTTCCCCGGAAAAAGCTGCAATAGCCAGGGAAACAACTAAAAGCGTCATCCCCGCAATCAACAGCATGGCTCCCTTCCTGCCTTTGTTTCTCAGCTTGAACAAATCGGACAGGAGCATCAGAACAAACGCAATAACAACACCTACAATACCAGTCACTCTCCAAATATCAGCCCAACGGTTCGCTCGCCTGTGTAGATGCCGATAGCGACACCAATCCACTCGACAAGAACCTCTGCATCCGGATCAAAGCGCAATACCTGTTCCTTCATTCTCTGCGCGACCGCCTCATAATTGGAATGGCAAACGAACACCAACCCCCCTTTTTGGGCACGGACTTTATAAATTTTGAGAATACGATGAAGCGCTGCATCAAAACTCCGCGCGATGCTCAGCTCCTTCACTGTCCCCTCCCGGAAAGCAAGCACCGGCTTGATACCAAGGAAGTCCGCCGCCAGGCTTTTCACTTCGCCGATCCGCCCACCTTTTCGCGCGTTCTCAAGCGTGTTCATACAGAAAAATGAGCCGATCTTATCTCTGATTTGGTCAAGGTATGCAATAATCTCCAAGGCTCCTTTGCCTTGCCGCGCCATCTTTGCTGCTGCTATCGCCATATATGCCAATCCATAGGATACCTGCAGGGAATCATAGATATAGATATCAGGACGAAAACCTTTCTCTTTCATTATCTTGGCTGCTAAGGTCGCCGTGTTGCCGGAGCCTGACATCACTGAAGTAACCGTGATGCAGAGGATCTCACTATACTCCGCCGCTTTGGCATAGTATGCCATAAATTCGTTCTGATTGGGATGGGATGTTGTGGGAAGCTTCTTATGTTCGCGCAGCAGACGGTACAGCATGGGGGGATCGATGTCGATGTTTGTTAAGTATTCACGATTTTCAAAGATTACAACATCCGGTATAACCAGGATGCCGTATTCCTCAGCCAATGAAGGTGACAGGTCAGAAACAGAATTTGTAATAATCGCACATCTTTGCATATCATCTCACCCCTCCCAACAAATAGGCAGTTCAGAGCAAGCATATTGTAACACACATTTTGCGGGATGTCTATATGTTTATTAAAAATTTATTAAATTTTATATCTTTTTTGTTACACCTTGTTTAACAGGCAGTTTAATTTGATCTGTCTTTCTGCGCAAGGCCAAATAAATGCCGACGCCGCGACAGGTTCGCGGCGTCGGCGGTATATGATCCGGTATCTAATCCAGTGTATCAGCGTACCTTATATAGTCCTTCACCTGGCGGCAATCTGCATCCTGGTCAGCAGCGCCATGCTTTCAAAATCAAGCGCTTTCAGGTTCTTAGTCGCCACGATACCCTTCAGGTTAAAGTCCACGTCGCGGCGCACCGAACGCTGGTGCAGGATATCCGCGGCTGCCTGCTGGTATTCCTTCCCGGTGATGAAGTCCAGGAACAGCCTGGCAGCTTCTTCATTCTGCGTGCCTGTCAGGATGCCGGCGTAGGACGCGCCCATCGCGACGCCTTCCGCCGCGTAGACCACATCTACCTTAGCCCCGGACAGCTGGCGCTCGATCGCCTTCTCCTCGTTGACGATCCCTACAGCGTACTGACCTGCCGTCACCGCGTTCAGCACGAAGGATGGGGCGGACGGAGAGGCGACGTTAACGGTTCTGGCAAAGTTGGTCACAAAGGCAGCCTGCTCACTCACAGGAGAACTCGCGGCAGGGTCCATGTACGCCACCCGGCCGGACAGCTTCGCATCCTTCAGAGATTCCCAGCCCATGATCTTCACACCGAGTTCCTTGGCTAAGTCCTGATTGACAAGCAGCGCGCTCACGTGCAGCTGGATGGGGGTGAAGGCGGCGCTTTCTACCGCGTACCCGTCATGAAGGGCTTTCGCGTTGACCGTCGTATAGGCGGTGAACAGATCCTGCGCGGCTCGGAAGGATTCCAGGCTGCCCCCCAGCACCAGGCCCCCTGACACGCCGGCCTCAGCCTGCGCCCGGGCAAACACATCGGCGCTGTCTGCGGAAAAAACGTCCACCGTGATGTCGGGATACTTCTCGTTGAACATAGCAACCATCAGATCTAACTGGGTAACAGGTAGGGAGGAATACAGCATCAGCCTGCCCGAAACGGGTGCTGAGCCAAGGGCAGTAGCGGGAACAAGTGCGGTAAGGAGCATGCTCAGGAGCAGCATTGTGGCAAAAAACTTTTTCATGGGATCTACCTTCCTAATCTTCCGGCGAATGGCCGTGTTTTTATCTTGGTTGTCGGGAGTTTCCTCCTGACACTATGAGTATACCACACATTCGCTATTTGTAAACAGTAATTTTTCATAAATATTATTTTTTTTTTGCTTTTCGCCCCATTTTCCCCACTTTTACGCGGTTTTATAGAAACGTTACTGTTGATGAGTAAAAAATTTGCTATTTGGCGCATTCTGTGATATATTTTTATCACACCCTGTGTGATGAAAGAGGTAAGGATGAGCTTAAAGTGGAAAGAAACGCAAATGGGTTAACAATCGCTGATGTCGCCAAAGAAGCTGACTGTTCTGTAGCTACAGCATCACGCGTGCTGAGCAGCAGCAAGTATCCGGTAAGCGCCGCGATGCGGACACGTGTATTGGAAGCGACCGCTAAACTCGGGTACTCTGACAACCTGAAAAAGAGGATGCTGGTAACGGAACAGAATCCTTTCTTAGGCGTCATCATCCCAACCTTTCAAAATCCAAATTATCTACAGTTTATAGCCGGTATTGAGCAGGCGGCCAATCGGGAAGGCCATTCGACGTTCATCATGAACTCCCACCGCAGCCCCGTTCTTGAGCGGCAGCATATCAACAGCCTCATTCAAAAGAAAATCGGCTCTCTTCTATTAATGTCCGTCGATGAGTCATCCGAGTCGCTGCGCCACTACCTTGACTTGGGTGGATTTGCCTGTGTGTTTGAATCCAACTTTCCGGATCTTCCAAATGTGCTCAATGCAAAGGAAAACCGTTTTGAAGCCGGCCGCATCGCCACGGAGCACCTGTTAAGCCAAGGGCATCATGCCATCGCCTTTTTGACCACGCCTCTGAAGCACTTTCAAAGCAGGCGCCTCACGTTGGATGGCTGCAGGTTTGCCATTGAAAAGCATGCCCTGCCCTTTTCCTTTGAGAACATTTTTATGGCTTCTGAAGAAAGCGATTCACATGATAGCATGTATGAACTGGAGGTTGGGTATGCGATGGCGGAAAAAATATTGCAGCATCCTAACCGCTATACTGGCATTGTCTGCCAGAACGATATGTTGGCGTATGGTGTGATTTCTGGCCTGTCAGCTGCCGGCGCGCATGTGCCCAACAACATCTCTGTGGTGGGGATTGACAACATTCACTTTGGCGATATATCGTTCCCCCGGTTGACAACAGTTGATACCTATGCTGACATGTTGGCCCAGCGTGCCACGCAGTTGGTGATCCGGATGGATGATCATATTGATGCCCGCCTGACGCCCTTATCCATGAAACCCGAATTGATCGCCCGAGAATCTGTCAGACCGGTCGGTTAGCCCAAGACGATCAAAAGCGCCTCTTCACTTTTGAAGAAGCGCTTTTTGTATGGGGCATCCTGATGATAAGCCCGTGCTGTTTATTGCCTGATTAGCTGCGCGTAGAGAATCGCAGTTCCCCAATTCCAGTAGAACTGAGGGAAGTATCCAACCAGATCCGATGTGAACAGATCATAGTAGGTGTTGCCATACAGGGGGATCATCGGCAACACCTCAGACCAGTACTCCTGAAACTCCATCCACCTGCGCAGGTAGGCGTTGCGGTTACCGGGTTGATCCTGGGTAACATTCTTCGCAAGCTGAGCCAGTTTCCGATCCTGGACGCCGGAGGTATTCATGGTGCCCTGATACGCCGCACCGACAAGGTATGCGTCTGTGGGATCAAACAGGTAGGTGAAGTTTTTGCCAAGGAAAAGAAGGTCGAACTGTCTCGTCTCCTGCCGGTAGTACTGACGCAGGGCTTGATCCAGGGGCATGCGAGCAACATTCAGTTCGCCGCCAATCTGTTCAAGCGAGCTGCTCAGCATTTCAGCCACCAAATCAGCAGCGACATTGCTTTCAGTAACCGCCATCACCAGGCTCAGAGGCACAAAGGCGTCGCCAATCTGCTTATGCCGAAGCCCTGCACTGGGATCATAGGGCGTGCCATCCAGATTGTATACCCAGCCGTCCAGCTGCAGAAGCTCTGTCGCCTTGTCCAAATCCAGCGTATAAGGCTGCATCTTTTCAAGGTCTTCTTTCATCTCCTCCGCCATCCACTGGCCTAACCCATAGTAGCCGTATACTCTTTCGCCATGGCCCAGAAGGAAATCGCGCGGCAGCACCTCATAGTCAAGGGTGTAGGCCAGCGCCTGGCGCAAAGTGACGGAGCTGGTCATATCGCGCTCGGCTGACACGGCCAGGAAGCCTGCGCCGGCGCGCGGATAAGGCGTTGCTGCAAAGCCGCCGTTTTCAGCGAGTTCTACCCCCGCATTGATGACCTGCCCTTCGCTCACCTTGTTTACAAGGTCAACCGTGCCTGCATTTAATTCCGCAATGATGTTTTCATTTTTAATTTCGCGGAAAATAATCCTTGGAATAGCCGGAACCTGTCCTTCGTAGTTTCCCTTGTAGTATGTGTTTTGTTCAAACTCCGCCTGCCTTGCTGCGCTGTCGTAATGAATCAGCTTGTATGGCCCGGAGGTGACCGTGGGGTGAGACATATAGCCGGTCTGCGGGTTGAGCAGAGTTTCCCGCAGCGTTTCGGCCGTGAAATCACCGCTGATGAAGGCGCCTTCGCCCTCATCAACAATATCAGAGCCCGGAATCAGCACCTTGTAAGGCAGCGGATAGTTGTTGATGTAGCTGAGCTCAAAGTAGTAGGGAAGGTTTTCCGCAGTGACAAGAACAGAGAAAGTGAGGTCGTCTATCAGGCGGACGCCGGAAAAGAAAGGCTCATCACCATCGATATACTCTTTGAACCCCTGAATATAGTCCGTGGTGACGGACAACCCGCTGAGCTCCCTGATTTGCGGAGAGGACATGAGAAGGAAATTGAACACATAGTCCTTGGCAGTGATGTCCGATCCATCGCTGTACTTCAAGTCATCGTAAAGGGTGACGGTATAGGTTCGGTCTCCATTATCGGCAGTGGTGGTTTCCAGCGTTCTGACAACCGTTCCATTCACCTGATATTCGCCGTTGCTTGTCCAGGCAACCAGGGGATACTCGTGCAGAATGCTGCGAACATCAATATCAGATGTGTTGCTTCCCCAAAGATCGGAGAAGAAATTACCGTTCATCATGGTCGTGTGGCCGATGATCAGGGTGTTTGGATCGCGCTGCTCCGGCACATCCTCGGCCAAGGACAGGCTAACGATGCTGCCTAACAACATGACAACCGTCGCGAGGACTGCAATTAACTTTTTCATACATACTCCTTTGTCATTACAGTATATATTCAGGATACCGGCGAACATGCGCCGGTATCCTGATATTGTTGATTATTCCAAACAGTCTGCAACATTGCCTGAGACAGCCCCAAGGTCGAAATTCGGAACCGGGACGGGATCGGGAACAGGCGCGGGAGCAGGGGGAGTGTAGACGTTGAAGAAGGTGACATCCGCAGGTGCGCTTACCGTCAGGCTCAGCACGCCATCGCCAGCGTCTTCAACAAGCACAGTGAAGTCAATCGCCATTGTGGAGTATGCCATGTCCGCTTCAATTCCCGCTATTTCGACAATGGTGTAGCTGTAGGTCTGGCCAATATCTTCCTCTGTGTAAACCAGGGGGGTGAAGAGGATATTGCCTTCCGCATCGTTTGCTGCGCTCTGCAGCACCGCGCCGCCTTGACGTAATTCGAAGGTAAACTCGCCGGCTGTCAGCGCGCGCCCTGCCAGGGACTTGGTCGGGTTGATGGTGGTTTCGATATCCAGGAAGGCTGGGCCGGGTACCACATGCTCGTCCTCAGTCGGCGGCAACGCCGGCTCGTCCGGGTTATCCGGGTTCGCGGGCTTGGTTACCGCCACCTTGTTGAGCACCTTACCAGCGTCCAGGTCATCCTGGGTCACGGTGTAGATGTAGGTCAGGGTCCAGGTTTCACCCACATCCAGGTGGCCGTCGCTGTTCGTATCCCCGGTGAGGGTCATGTTCTCGAACGGCACCAGCGTGTCAGTGATCTCCAGGTTCTTCAGCGTGGTGTTGCCGGTGTTCTTCACATCGATCTTGTACGTGATCTCTTCACCCACCGCAGCATAGCTATTCTTGTCAGCGCTCTTTTCCACGGTCATGGCAGGATTCTGGACCGCCGGAATCTCATGTTGGTCATCCGTCGGGTCTTCTTCGCCTGTCTCGTCCGAGGTTACAGCCACTGCGTTCGTAATGCTGCCCGCGTCCAGGTCATCCTGGGTCACGGTGTAGGTGTATTCAACCGTCCAGGTTTCGCCTACAGCCAGGCTGGCGCGGGTGGCGGGGGTAGCGCTCATCAGCGCGTCCGTCAGCACCAGGTTGGTCAGCGTGATTTTGCCGGTGTTCTTCACATCGATCTTGTACGTGATCTCTTCACCCACCGTAGCATAGCTATCCTTGTCAGCGCTCTTTTCCACGGTCATGGCAGGATTCTGGACCGCCGGAATCTCATGTTGGTCATCCGTCGGGTCTTCTTCGCCTGTCTCGTCCGAGGTTACAGCCACTGCGTTCGTAATGCTGCCCGCGTCCAGGTCATCCTGGGTCACGGTGTAGGTGTATTCAACCGTCCAGATTTCGCCTACAGCCAGGCTGGCACGGGTGGCGGCGGTAGCGCTCATCAGCACGTCCGTCAGCACCAGGTTGGTCAGCGTGACGTTGCCGTTGTTCGTCACTTCAATCGTGTACTTGATCTCCTCGCCTACCGTGTCATAGCTTGTCTTGTCAGCGCTCTTGGCTACGGTCATGGCAGGCTTCTGGTCCGCCGGAATCTCATGTTGGTCATCCGTCGGGTCTTCTTCGCCTGTCTCGTCCGAGGTTACAGCCACTGCGTTCGTAATGCTGCCCGCGTCCAGGTCATCCTGGGTCACGGTGTAGGTGTATTCAACCGTCCAGGTTTCGCCTACTGCCAGGCTGGCACGGGTGGCGGGGGTAACGCTCATCAGCGCGTCCGTCAGCACCAGGTTGGTCAGCGTGATGTTGCCGGCGTTCCTCACGTCGATCTTGTACGTGATCTCCTCGCCCACCGTGTCATAGCTTGTCTTGTCAGCGCTCTTTTCCACGGTCATGGCAGGCTTCTGGTCCGCCGGAATCTCATGTTGGTCATCCGTCGGGTCTTCTTCGCCTGTCTCGTCCGAGGTTACAGCCACTGCGTTCGTAATGCTGCCCGCGTCCAGGTCATCCTGGGTCACGGTGTAGGTGTATTCAATCGTCCAGGTTTCGCCTACAGCCAGGCTGGCACGGGTGGCGGGGGCAGCGCTCATCAGCGCGTCCGTCAGCACCAGGTTGGTCAGCGTGACGTTGCCGGTGTTCGTCACTTCAATCGTGTACGTGATCTCCTCGCCTACCGTGTCATAGCTTGTCTTGTCAGCGCTCTTGGTTACGGTCATTGAAGGTTCTTGAGAAATCTCAACTGTTGCGGTAGCCTCTTCGGATGTAACAGTCGTCACCCTGTCCGGCGCAAGGCCTGAGGCCGTTGCGATGTTCACGATGGGATCACCCGCGTCCATCATCGCCTGTGTGATCGTGTAGGTTGCCGTTGCCGTTGTGCTTGCGTTGGGGGCAAGTTCTGTCAGAACCGGGATGATCGTTCCGCTTATCTTGTCATCTGTCACCGACAGGTTTGTCAGGGGAACATTCCCTGTGTTCTTAATGGTGTAGGTGTAAATCACATCGCCTGCCGCGCTCAGGTTGGTCCTGTCCACGGTTTTTTCCAGCGCAATGTGGGGATCTTGGGTAATGGTCAGCTTGCCTTTTACGCTCTCGCCAAACGTGTAGTTCTTGGTCACATCTGTTGTGCCGCGCATGACCTTGTAGCTCTTGACTACATTGTCCGCTGTCCCGACATCCGTGATCGTCCCTTCAACTACTGCCGTCAGCACATCGCCTTCCACCAACACACTCTCAGTAAAGGTGTATCCGGCGTTCGTCAGCGGCGTGCCGTCGTATGGCTTGCTGTCGCTGGCCGCGGTAATGACGATCTCCGTCGCAACTGCGCTTACTGTCAGTTTTCCAAGGATCCTTCCTATTATATAGTTGTTCTCCAATGTACCAGCATTGAGTGTGTAACTAAAGCTGTTGTAGCTCGTACCCGCATCCAGCTGGCTGCCGGTCACGTTGTACGTCGCGCCTTCGTCTTTAGCCCAGCCGTCGCCGGTTACCGTCACTGTGTCGTTCGTCAGCGCTGTACCGTCGTATACCTTGCTGTCGGTAGCTGAGGTCAGGGTCACCGCGCGCCTCGTAATCTCCAGCGTGCCGTCAATCTTCGTCACATTCGTGAAGTTGGCAGTCTTGTCGTCACCGTCAGAGTTTTTAATCACATAACCGTCATCAACAACGTTGGCGCTGCTGCCAGCATCAGTCTGGCTGCCGGTCGCGGTTGCTTCTACCGTGAAGCCGGTAGGCAAGCCAGACCAAGTTACGCCGGTCGTCTTCGTTAATGCTGTGCCGTCATAAGTCTTACTATCAGACGGAGCGGTTAGGAGAACTTCAGCGGCGCTCGTTGTTACAGTCAGAGTGCCTAAGTTATCAGTTACGGTATAGTTTGCAGCGGTCGCATAGTCCCAAGTGATGCTGTACGTATTATCACTATCTCCTACCTCGGTCTGTGAACCGGTAGCGGTCAGGGTCACGCTCTCACCCGTCACCAGACCGGTAATCGTTGCGGTTCCCTCGGTCAATGCTGTTCCGTCGTATTCCTTCTCAGCACTGCCAGTCTTAATCGTTACGGCCTTCGAGGTGACCTTCAGCGTGCCGTCTACCTTCGTTACGTTCGTGAAGTTGGCAGTCTGTTCTACTCCGTTAGCGTCCTTGATCACGTAGCCGTCATTCACGACGTTCGCGCTCTCGCCTACGTTCGTCTGCTCGCCTGCAGAGCTCGCTTCAACGGTAAAGCCTGCGGGCAAGCCGTCCCAGGTTACGTCATCTGTCTTGCTCAGCTCAATGCCGTCATAGACCTTCTCAGCGTCTGCGGCAATCAGCTTCACTTTAGCAGCGCTCTTCGTAACTTTAAGCGTTCCGAGATCGTTCGTTACCGTGTAGTTTCCGGCTAAGGCATTATCCCAGGCAATAGTGTAGGTGTTGTCACTGCTGCCTACCTCCGTCTGTGAACCGGTAGCGGTCAGGGTCACGCTCTCACCCGTCACCAGACCGGTAATCGTTGCGGTTCCCTCGGTCAATGCTGTTCCGTCATATTCCTTCTCGGCGCTACCAGTCGTGATCGTCAACGGCGCCTTCGTTACCTTCAGCGTGCCAGGTACCTTCAGCACGTTCGTGAAGTTCGCTGTCTGATCTACTCCGTTGCCGTCCTTGATCGCATAATCGTCATTCACTACGTTGTCGCTGCTGCCTGCATTCGTCTGGCTGCCGCTGGACGTCGCTACCACTGTGAAGCCGTCAGGCAGACCTTCCCACGTTACGCCGTCGGTCTTCGTTAACTCTGTACCGTCATACACCTTCTCGGCATCTGCAGCAATCAGCTTAACCTCTGTGGTTTCGTTGATTGTTACTGTCAAAGTTCCAAGGGTTTCTGTAATTTCATAGTTGTCGGAATCAGTCGTTCCCCAAGCGATGCTGTAGGTATTAGTGGAGTTACCGACCTCCGTCCGGCTACCAGTCGCCGTCACCGTCGCTGTCTCGTTATTCACAAGACCCGTGATGCTCGCTTCAGCATTCGTCAGCGCTGTTCCGTCATATTCCTTCTCGGCGCTACCAGTCGTGATCGTCAACGGCGCCTTCGTTACCTTCAGCGTGCCAGGTACCTTCAGCACGTTCGTGAAGTTCGCTGTCTGATCTACTCCGTTGCCGTCCTTGATCGCATAATCGTCATTCACTACGTTGTCGCTGCTGCCTGCATTCGTCTGGCTGCCGCTGGACGTCGCTACCACTGTGAAGCCGTCAGGCAGACCTTCCCACGTTACGCCGTCGGTCTTCGTTAACTCTGTACCGTCATACACCTTCTCGGCATCTGCAGCAATCAGCTTAACCTCTGTGGTTTCGTTGATTGTTACTGTCAAAGTTCCAAGGGTTTCTGTAATTTCATAGTTGTCGGAATCAGTCGTTCCCCAAGCGATGCTGTAGGTATTAGTGGAGTTACCGACCTCCGTCCGGCTACCAGTCGCCGTCACCGTCGCTGTCTCGTTATTCACAAGACCCGTGATGCTCGCTTCAGCATTCGTCAGCGCTGTTCCGTCATATTCCTTCTCGGCGCTACCAGTCGTGATCGTCAACGGCGCCTTCGTTACCTTCAGCGTGCCAGGTACCTTCAGCACGTTCGTGAAGTTCGCTGTCTGATCTACTCCGTTGCCGTCCTTGATCGCATAATCGTCATTCACTACGTTGTCGCTGCTGCCTGCATTCGTCTGGCTGCCGCTGGACGTCGCTACCACTGTGAAGCCGTCAGGCAGACCTTCCCACGTTACGCCGTCGGTCTTCGTTAACTCTGTACCATCATACACCTTCTCGGCATCTGCAGCAATCAGCTTAACCTCTGTGGTTTCGTTGATTGTTACTGTCAAAGTTCCAAGGGTTTCTGTAATTTCATAGTTGTCGGAATCAGTCGTTCCCCAAGCGATGCTGTAGGTATTAGTGGAGTTACCGACCTCCGTCCGGCTACCAGTCGCCGTCACCGTCGCTGTCTCGTTATTCACAAGACCCGTGATGCTCGCTTCAGCATTCGTCAGCGCTGTTCCGTCATATTCCTTCTCGGCGCTACCAGTCGTGATCGTCAACGGTGCCTTCGTTACCTTCAGCGTGCCAGGTACCTTCAGCACGTTCGTGAAGTTCGCTGTCTGATCTACTCCGTTGCCGTCCTTGATCGCATAATCGTCATTCACTACGTTGTCGCTGCTGCCTGCATTCGTCTGGCTGCCGCTGGACGTCGCTACCACTGTGAAGCCGTCAGGCAGACCTTCCCACGTTACGCCGTCGGTCTTCGTTAACTCTGTACCATCATACACCTTCTCGGCATCTGCAGCAATCAGCTTAACCTCTGTGGTTTCGTTGATTGTTACTGTCAAAGTTCCAAGGGTTTCTGTAATTTCATAGTTGTCGGAATCAGTCGTTCCCCAAGCGATGCTGTAGGTATTAGTGGAGTTACCGACCTCCGTCCGGCTACCAGTCGCCGTCACCGTCGCTGTCTCGTTATTCACAAGACCCGTGATGCTCGCTTCAGCATTCGTCAGCGCTGTTCCGTCATATTCCTTCTCGGCGCTACCAGTCGTGATCGTCAACGGCGCCTTCGTTACCTTCAGCGTGCCAGGTACCTTCAGCACGTTCGTGAAGTTCGCTGTCTGATCTACTCCGTTGCCGTCCTTGATCGCATAATCGTCATTCACTACGTTGTCGCTGCTGCCTGCATTCGTCTGGCTGCCGCTGGACGTCGCTACCACTGTGAAGCCGTCAGGCAGACCTTCCCACGTTACGCCGTCGGTCTTCGTTAACTCTGTACCGTCATACACCTTCTCGGCATCTGCAGCAATCAGCTTAACCTCTGTGGTTTCGTTGATTGTTACTGTCAAAGTTCCAAGGGTTTCTGTAATTTCATAGTTGTCGGAATCAGTCGTTCCCCAAGCGATGCTGTAGGTATTAGTGGAGTTACCGACCTCCGTCCGGCTACCAGTCGCCGTCACCGTCGCTGTCTCGTTATTCACAAGACCCGTGATGCTCGCTTCAGCATTCGTCAGCGCTGTTCCGTCATATTCCTTCTCGGCGCTACCAGTCGTGATCGTCAACGGCGCCTTCGTTACCTTCAGCGTGCCAGGTACCTTCAGCACGTTCGTGAAGTTCGCTGTCTGATCTACTCCGTTGCCGTCCTTGATCGCATAATCGTCATTCACTACGTTGTCGCTGCTGCCTGCATTCGTCTGGCTGCCGCTGGACGTCGCTACCACTGTGAAGCCGTCAGGCAGACCTTCCCACGTTACGCCGTCGGTCTTCGTTAACTCTGTACCATCATACACCTTCTCGGCATCTGCAGCAATCAGCTTAACCTCTGTGGTTTCGTTGATTGTTACTGTCAAAGTTCCAAGGGTTTCTGTAATTTCATAGTTGTCGGAATCAGTCGTTCCCCAAGCGATGCTGTAGGTATTAGTGGAGTTACCGACCTCCGTCCGGCTACCAGTCGCCGTCACCGTCGCTGTCTCGTTATTCACAAGACCCGTGATGCTCGCTTCAGCATTCGTCAGCGCTGTTCCGTCATATTCCTTCTCGGCGCTACCAGTCGTGATCGTCAACGGTGCCTTCGTTACCTTCAGCGTGCCAGGTACCTTCAGCACGTTCGTGAAGTTCGCTGTCTGATCTACTCCGTTGCCGTCCTTGATCGCATAATCGTCATTCACTACGTTGTCGCTGCTGCCTGCATTCGTCTGGCTGCCGCTGGACGTCGCTACCACTGTGAAGCCGTCAGGCAGACCTTCCCACGTTACGCCGTCGGTCTTCGTTAACTCTGTACCATCATACACCTTCTCGGCATCTGCAGCAATCAGCTTAACCTCTGTGGTTTCGTTGATTGTTACTGTCAAAGTTCCAAGGGTTTCTGTAATTTCATAGTTGTCGGAATCAGTCGTTCCCCAAGCGATGCTGTAGGTATTAGTGGAGTTACCGACCTCCGTCCGGCTACCAGTCGCCGTCACCGTCGCTGTCTCGTTATTCACAAGACCCGTGATGCTCGCTTCAGCATTCGTCAGCGCTGTTCCGTCATATTCCTTCTCGGCGCTACCAGTCGTGATCGTCAACGGCGCCTTCGTTACCTTCAGCGTGCCAGGTACCTTCAGCACGTTCGTGAAGTTCGCTGTCTGATCTACTCCGTTGCCGTCCTTGATCGCATAATCGTCATTCACTACGTTGTCGCTGCTGCCTGCATTCGTCTGGCTGCCGCTGGACGTCGCTACCACTGTGAAGCCGTCAGGCAGACCTTCCCACGTTACGCCGTCGGTCTTCGTTAACTCTGTACCGTCATACACCTTCTCGGCATCTGCAGCAATCAGCTTAACCTCTGTGGTTTCGTTGATTGTTACTGTCAAAGTTCCAAGGGTTTCTGTAATTTCATAGTTGTCGGAATCAGTCGTTCCCCAAGCGATGCTGTAGGTATTAGTGGAGTTACCGACCTCCGTCCGGCTACCAGTCGCCGTCACCGTCGCTGTCTCGTTATTCACAAGACCCGTGATGCTCGCTTCAGCATTCGTCAGCGCTGTTCCGTCATATTCCTTCTCGGCGCTACCAGTCGTGATCGTCAACGGCGCCTTCGTTACCTTCAGCGTGCCAGGTACCTTCAGCACGTTCGTGAAGTTCGCTGTCTGATCTACTCCGTTGCCGTCCTTGATCGCATAATCGTCATTCACTACGTTGTCGCTGCTGCCTGCATTCGTCTGGCTGCCGCTGGACGTCGCTACCACTGTGAAGCCGTCAGGCAGACCTTCCCACGTTACGCCGTCGGTCTTCGTTAACTCTGTACCGTCATACACCTTCTCGGCATCTGCAGCAATCAGCTTAACCTCTGTGGTTTCGTTGATTGTTACTGTCAAAGTTCCAAGGGTTTCTGTAATTTCATAGTTGTCGGAATCAGTCGTTCCCCAAGCGATGCTGTAGGTATTAGTGGAGTTACCGACCTCCGTCCGGCTACCAGTCGCCGTCACCGTCGCTGTCTCGTTATTCACAAGACCCGTGATGCTCGCTTCAGCATTCGTCAGCGCTGTTCCGTCATATTCCTTCTCGGCGCTACCAGTCGTGATCGTCAACGGCGCCTTCGTTACCTTCAGCGTGCCAGGTACCTTCAGCACGTTCGTGAAGTTCGCTGTCTGATCTACTCCGTTGCCGTCCTTGATCGCATAATCGTCATTCACTACGTTGTCGCTGCTGCCTGCATTCGTCTGGCTGCCGCTGGACGTCGCTACCACTGTGAAGCCGTCAGGCAGACCTTCCCACGTTACGCCGTCGGTCTTCGTTAACTCTGTACCATCATACACCTTCTCGGCATCTGCAGCAATCAGCTTAACCTCTGTGGTTTCGTTGATTGTTACTGTCAAAGTTCCAAGGGTTTCTGTAATTTCATAGTTGTCGGAATCAGTCGTTCCCCAAGCGATGCTGTAGGTATTAGTGGAGTTACCGACCTCCGTCCGGCTACCAGTCGCCGTCACCGTCGCTGTCTCGTTATTCACAAGACCCGTGATGCTCGCTTCAGCATTCGTCAGCGCTGTTCCGTCATATTCCTTCTCGGCGCTACCAGTCGTGATCGTCAACGGTGCCTTCGTTACCTTCAGCGTGCCAGGTACCTTCAGCACGTTCGTGAAGTTCGCTGTCTGATCTACTCCGTTGCCGTCCTTGATCGCATAATCGTCATTCACTACGTTGTCGCTGCTGCCTGCATTCGTCTGGCTGCCGCTGGACGTCGCTACCACTGTGAAGCCGTCAGGCAGACCTTCCCACGTTACGCCGTCGGTCTTCGTTAACTCTGTACCATCATACACCTTCTCGGCATCTGCAGCAATCAGCTTAACCTCTGTGGTTTCGTTGATTGTTACTGTCAAAGTTCCAAGGGTTTCTGTAATTTCATAGTTGTCGGAATCAGTCGTTCCCCAAGCGATGCTGTAGGTATTAGTGGAGTTACCGACCTCCGTCCGGCTACCAGTCGCCGTCACCGTCGCTGTCTCGTTATTCACAAGACCCGTGATGCTCGCTTCAGCATTCGTCAGCGCTGTTCCGTCATATTCCTTCTCGGCGCTACCAGTCGTGATCGTCAACGGTGCCTTCGTTACCTTCAGCGTGCCAGGTACCTTCAGCACGTTCGTGAAGTTCGCTGTCTGATCTACTCCGTTGCCGTCCTTGATCGCATAATCGTCATTCACTACGTTGTCGCTGCTGCCTGCATTCGTCTGGCTGCCGCTGGACGTCGCTACCACTGTGAAGCCGTCAGGCAGACCTTCCCACGTTACGCCGTCGGTCTTCGTTAACTCTGTACCATCATACACCTTCTCGGCATCTGCAGCAATCAGCTTAACCTCTGTGGTTTCGTTGATTGTTACTGTCAAAGTTCCAAGGGTTTCTGTAATTTCATAGTTGTCGGAATCAGTCGTTCCCCAAGCGATGCTGTAGGTATTAGTGGAGTTACCGACCTCCGTCCGGCTACCAGTCGCCGTCACCGTCGCTGTCTCGTTATTCACAAGACCCGTGATGCTCGCTTCAGCATTCGTCAGCGCTGTTCCGTCATATTCCTTCTCGGCGCTACCAGTCGTGATCGTCAACGGCGCCTTCGTTACCTTCAGCGTGCCAGGTACCTTCAGCACGTTCGTGAAGTTCGCTGTCTGATCTACTCCGTTGCCGTCCTTGATCGCATAATCGTCATTCACTACGTTGTCGCTGCTGCCTGCATTCGTCTGGCTGCCGCTGGACGTCGCTACCACTGTGAAGCCGTCAGGCAGACCTTCCCACGTTACGCCGTCGGTCTTCGTTAACTCTGTACCGTCATACACCTTCTCGGCATCTGCAGCAATCAGCTTAACCTCTGTGGTTTCGTTGATTGTTACTGTCAAAGTTCCAAGGGTTTCTGTAATTTCATAGTTGTCGGAATCAGTCGTTCCCCAAGCGATGCTGTAGGTATTCGTCGAACTCCCTACCTCTGTCTGACTCCCCGTCGCTGTGACTGTCGCCGTCTCGTTATTCACAAGACCCGTGATGCTTGCTTCGGCATTCGTTAAGGGAGTGCCGTCATATTCCTTCTCACCGCTGCCGGTCCTAATCGTTACAGGAGCCTTCGTTACTTTCAGCTCCACATTTGCTTCTTCAATAGTAATGGAAACTTTGTACTTATACAGCTCATCACCGGTCACAGAGAACTGATCATCTGACAATGTAGCTGTGTACGTGCCTACATTTGTGCCTTTCGCAACAACATCCGTGGGAGCATTCAATGTCAGACCTTCCGGCAAGCCGGTTGCAGGATTGCCACTTTCGGTATAAGAAACTGTGTACTCGCTGTTGCTTTGCTCTGAACCAGTGTAGGTTACGGTTTTTGTTGTACCTTTAATCGTTATGACAATCGGAATTAGCTCCGCCCACGTGGCGTAGAGTACATTGGGACCATTTGCATCAATCATCACAGATGCCCCAGCGCCATATGAAACGCCCGATCCGTCTGCTTTTGTATTCCATCCTACAAACCTGTAGTCAGTGGGCACTGCCCATTCTAAGTCAGACAATGATTTTACCGTTACGGTGCTGTTCACTGCGTAAGGACCAAAAGTTTTAGTGGCAGGATCTTCACCGTAATTATAGTTGTATACAAGATTAACTTTTTTCGGGACGACTCCCCACTGGGCATATAAAGTTACACCGCCAGTCGGAACCGTAATAACGCTATTGGGCATATATGAGGAGCCACTGCCATCTGCAGCCGTGTTCCATCTCAGGAAGACTTGATTATCCGGTGCTGTTGTGGGAGCGTTCTTTACTATAGCTTCAGCTCCGACTAAGTAGTCGATGTTGTCTTCCGGAGCCCCATCTCCCCCCCCATTGGCATCATAGGTGACCTGTGCTGTCTGGCTGCCAAATACCGGATACAACTCAAAGTTTCCGGAAATGGGAGTTTCAAAGTCAAACTTGACAAAGAAATCCCCAAGGTACCAGTACCAGCCCTTGAAATCCGTTCCCGGAGGATTGCTCGCTGGAGGAGTAGTTTTATTCAGGGGAATTATATCTTTATGCTCATAATGTACTCCGCCGCCTGGATTTAAAGTTTTGTAATATGTGACTGTATATGTTTCCGGAGTCCATTTTGCATAAAGGGCAAGGTTATGAGCCGGCATCTTTTTTCCGGCCAAGCTATAGGGAGTGCCTTCACAGGCGGAATTGTCGTACCAGCCGGCAAAATAATAGGTGATGCCGTCCTGTACAAATGTTGAGTTTTCATCCAGGCCGGTCGTATCCTTGTTTGAAATATCACTTTCAAAGGGGATATTTTGGACTACCAGCGCAGGAGTGTTATTGTTTTTGTTAAAGGTCAGATCATAATTGTTTCTTGTATAGTAGATTTTTGAAACCTGGTTCGGCTTAAGCCTATCCCATTGACTCATGGGCGTCACAGTGAAGCCGGGGATATTGATGCCATCTTCTATCGTGAAAGAAAGGCTTCCAGAACCACTATAGAACGAATATGAATCTTTTATCGGTTTAAGCGGGTTTGTTCCTTGTTCATAGTAGCCAATCGTATATAGATAAGAACTACCGGAATATCTGCCATGTACAGTCAGGTTCGCATTCGGCATCGCCGGCGCTTCTGAGTAGGCCGTATTTGAAGTTCTTGAAACGTACCAGGAATAATATGGATAAGCAGCTACAGCAGCATTGTACTGGGTTGCAGTTGACTGACCATACTTTAATTGAGTAGTAGAATATGTGTGCCACGTTGCACTCCAACCCGAACCTGTTCTATACTCAATTGTAAACGTATGTACATCTCTCTTGTAATACACATTGACCACAGTATCGCCGTTAGCGGAAATGGTTTTATCATCTGCGTGGCTAAAATGGAAACCGGTATAGCTCTTTGAATCATAGGTGGCCGTTGCACCGGTCGTGCCGGTTTTATAGACCACTTCTTCAAAGGTATAGCCGTCATCCTCAGCGTTTTCCTGCCAATAGACTACCTTATAAGAAGTATTTGTCGCAGCCTCCCATACGGCATAGAGGGTAATGTTTTGTGTTACCGTATAATCTGCTGGAATGGCTATTCCACCTTCAGATAACGACCAATGCTTGAAAGTATAGCCTGCCCTCGTCGGGCTTTCCAGTGTTCCGATTTCTTCATTATTTACTACATGCTTGGGCAATACAGCAGAACCACCTTCAGAATCAAAGGTGACTGTCCATGCGTCTTTCGTCACTGCATAGAGAGTCATGTTCGCTGTGATTGGCGTTGAAAAGTCAAAGGCTGTTGTCCCGTTCTCCGTTTCAGACCAGTGACTGAAAACCTTGCCCTCTTCTGTAACATTTAAGGGCACATCTGAAGCGTCTACAGTTCCATTGGGTGCAACAGACTTTGTTTTAAGGACTTCACTATTATAGACAAAGTCCACATAGTAGATCTTTTCAAATTTTGCATCGATTGTAAAATTGGTGTTAACAGGAGGATCAGCTTGCTCAACAGAAATAGATTGGGAAAAGTCTATTTGATTATCAGACTCATCAAACCAACCTACAAATTTATGGTTGGCTTTTTCCGGAGCCTTTGGCTCAACTAAATATTCTCCGTCTTTTACAATTTGTCTATCTACTTCATCTACATCTACAAATATGTAGGTATGGGTATTTTTAACCGAAGACGTCCCCTTGGCGACGGGAATTTGTCCCATGTCATAATCGCCTTTGTCTGCCAAGGCATTCATGGGCAGCATCCCGATCAGCATCGCTGCTGTCAGGACCCATGCCATGAACCTACGAGTAGTTATTTTTTTCATGTTCTACCTCCAGTGGGCATACAGCCCCACTATTTAAAATTCATAATCGTTCAAGGGCTGCGATTTTAGGGAAGAATGCCCGTGATTTCCACCTGCACCCGCACAATCCATTGTGAGTTTTCTTCATTCAGGATAAGGTTCAACTGCTCTTCAGTTTCCCCTTCTAAATCATACCAGATGTCCTCTTGGTTGTCCAAGTATTTCCATTGCAAATTATATTCGAGCCCTTCATAACCAATCAATTTGGCGGTGAGGCATACGCTGTCGCCAAAGTACAATACTTCCTTCTCTCCCCAATACGCATAAATCTTGATGCATCTGTCCGGGTAGAGCTCATCAATCAGTTCCGCAATTAAAACACTCGGCTCCTCATCCTCGGGAGTTTCGGACTCGTCGGTCAACGCCTGGTTCAAAGCATTGGGGGCGAGCTCTTCAGCTGCAGATTCCTCGGCCACTGGCTCCTCGGCAACGGGTTCTTCTTCTACTACAGGTTCTTCTGCCGCTGGCTCTTCTTCTACTACAGGTTCCTCTGCTGCAGGCTCTTCTGCTGCGGGCTCTTCTTCCACTACAGCTTCTTCTGCTGCAGGCTCTTCGGCCACTGGCTCCTCGGCAACGGGTTCTTCTTCTACTACAGGTTCTTCTACTACAGGCTCTTCTGCTGCGGGCTCTTCTTCCACTACAGGCTCTTCTGCTGCGGGCTCTTCTTCCACTACAGCTTCTTCTGCTGCAGGCTCTTCGGCCACTGGCTCCTCGACAACGGGTTCTTCTTCTACTACAGGTTCTTCTGCTGCGGGCTCTTCGGCTGCGGGTTCTTCTTCCACTACAGCTTCTTCTGCTGCAGGCTCTTCGGCCACTGGCTCCTCGGCAACGGGTTCTTCTTCTACTACAGCTTCTTCTACTACAGGCTCTTCTGCTGCGGGCTCTTCTTCCACTACAGCTTCTTCTGCTGCAGGCTCTTCGGCCACTGGCTCCTCGACAACGGGTTCTTCTTCTACTACAGGTTCTTCTTCTGCTGCGGGCTCTTCGGCTGCGGGTTCTTCAGCCGCGGGTTCTTCTACTACTACAGGTTCCTCTGCTGCAGGCTCTTCGGCCACTGGCTCCTCGACAACGGGTTCTTCTTCTACTACAGGTTCTTCTGCTGCGGGCTCTTCGGCTGCGGGTTCTTCAGCCGCGGGTTCTTCTACTACTACAGGTTCCTCTGCTGCAGGCTCTTCAGTCGCGGGTTCCTCGGTCACGGGCTCTTCTACTACAGACTCTTCTTCTACATCAGTAGAAAGATCAGCTTCAGAACCCTCAACCTCGCCGGCTAAGTTGGCCATAAGAATGTACCCAGCTGTTCCCTGATAATCCACCTTAACCCATTCTGCACTTAGATGAGATAAAACAATAACCTCACTATCAGGGTTAAGCTTCATTACTTTCTCTGCATCTACAGCAGGAGCAGCATACAGGTAAATCTCTGTTCCGCTAATGGCCAGATCACCTGCAGGAACCATAACAGCTGCAGGCGCTTCGGGTGCGGATCCATCACCCACATCCGCCATCGCGTTTAGCGCAAACGATGACAACATGATCACTGCCAAAAGCATTGCAACGAGCGACATCTTCTTGTGATTCTTTCGATTGGTGTGAAGCTTCTTCATCACTTTTTCCTCCTCATCCTGTCCCTTTAATAACATGCATTGTTTTGTTGGTTTTAATCATCATTCAGATTTATATACAATCTGATGATGTACGTATTTTATCACTAATATCAAGGAATATCAACAGTCTTGCAACCGCAAAAATATGTATATTTATTCAATTATTTACAGTCGTGACAGAATGTTTTCTGTATATCCAGCGGGATTTCAGCCCCATTATCCACAGGTTCATCAGAAATGTTTCACACGGCTTGATTTGCGAATAGACAAGATGCAATCATTTAATGAAAAAAAATTTTTTATTTTTTTAATTTATTTTTTCGTCCCAAAATTTGCTTGAAATCACAGGGAAATTTGGTAATCACTTGGTATTGGCACAATTTCTTAATAGATTAAAATCTATTCAGAAAGGTTACTCTTAACAGGCTAAAAACACGAAAAATCGTTATATCTTAAAGGATTTCGAGGTTTTCGGATATGTTCGAATATCATTTTTACCAAAATGAGGGGGGGTTGAACAACACTTAAGATGCCGGGCAGCATCTGCCGCTGATTGACATCCTATGCTGCTGTACCCGCATAGCCGTCATCATGAAATTCCATAGACCACCAGCTAAAGAAGCGAAAAAGAAACTGCCTCCTGTGGCATTGCCATAGGTTCATCGTCAGAATGAAAGCACGGAGTAGGTATTGATTTCTTGCAACTGCTCCTCGAACAGACACATTACATACCATAGTATGTTTTTTTAACCTCTCTCCACTGCGTTGCTTCGCCTGATTCACGCAATTTTCATCCCGCTGTGCCCCGTGCGATGCCTGATCCTCTCCCCTTCGACGGACAGCTTATTTTTGGAGGTGGAAACGCGGATACCGCGCGTTTACTGCGCTAAACATTTACCGCTAAACATTTACCGCTAAACATTTACCATACCATGGTATGTTATTGCCTTAAAATATGCTGAATGCATGCCCGTTTCAACACGGCAGCATTGCTAAAAAGAAACCTCCTGATTGTTGTTTGTGAGCTACAACAATCAGGAGTGTCTCTTACTTGCAATACTGTTGATGATTGATGGTTTTCAACTTGTTTGCTTTCCGCTGGTTAAAAACCAACCGCTTTGCCAATCAAGCCTTACCAGCAAACACTCAACAGCAGAAAATTGGCGACCCGGAAGGGGCTCGAACCCTCGACCTCCAGCGTGACAGGCTGGCATTCTAAACCGACTGAACTACCGGGCCACTATGTGGTGGGCCTTCAGGGACTTGAACCCCGGACCAACTGGTTATGAGCCAGCCGCTCTGACCAACTGAGCTAAAGGCCCACGACCGCTGAGCGCTGTAAAAAAACGGAAATGGTGACCCCGAGGGGACTCGAACCCCTGTTACCGCCGTGAAAGGGCGGTGTCTTGACCGCTTGACCACGGGGCCACGTTGCCGCCTTTTCACAGAAATGGTCGGGGTGAAGGGATTTGAACCCCCGGCCCCATGCTCCCAAAGCACGTGCGCTACCAGGCTGCGCTACACCCCGAGGTTCTACACTCCAAACCAGCGACGAATCGTATTCTACAAGATATATCCTGTTCTGTCAAGCACATTTTTCGTATTTTCCGTTTCACTGCAAGTCACTGCGGGTTAGATACGCGCAAAGCCTGGAGACGTCATTTCTCCGACGGATACGCCCCGCCCTGCACGATATTATCGTAGTTTTTTTGATCGGTAGCTCCTTCTGTGCTGAAGCACAACACGCGGGAGTCTTTGCCCAGCCCCAGCCTGTTCCGAATGCCGAAGAGCCGCGGCAGCCGCATCACCGCCGACAGAAAGCCGACAGGCGCCGCCCCGCTTTCGCCGCTGACTATCACATCATCGCCATCCGTACCCGACGCCAGCATGCGCATGCCTTCCGCCGCCGTCCACTCCGGACACGAGGCCGCCCAGGAAGCCGTAGCCGTCAGCACATCCCAGGCGATGGGGTTGACTTCGCCACAGGCAAGCCCGGCCATGATGGTGTCCATGCTGCCTGTCACGGCATGCAGGCGGTTGTCATCAGCCTGTGCCGTTCGAAAGATGCAGTCCGCCTTGTTGGGCTCCACAGTGACGATGAGCGGCTCCTCCGCCCGGCTGCCGCCTGCGATCAGCCCGCTGACAGCCGCCGCCAGGGACCCGACGCCGGCCTGCAGCAGAACATGCGTCGGCCGTTCATCGCCCAGCTGCGCCAGTGCCTCCAGCACCATGGTGGCATATCCCTGCATGATATGCCTGGGGATGTCCTCATAGCCGGGCCATGCCGTATCCTGGATGATCATCCATCCACGCTCCCGGGCATGGTCGCGGGCAAGCCTGACGCACCCATCATAATTCAAATCGAGCACCTGCACCTGGGCACCCAAAGCCAGGATGTTGTCAACCCGTTCCTGGGCCGTGCCCCTGGGCATATAGATCACCGCCCCGCAGCCCATCTGCCCGGCTGTCCAGGCAACACCCCGGCCGTGGTTGCCGTCGGTTGCGGCGACGAATGTCAAGCCACCCAGCCGCGCCCTGACGGCAGGGGAAGTCAGCGTGTCGAAGCGCATCGCATCAGGCGGGATGCCCAGCCGCTGCGCAGCCAGGCACCCCATGGCGTAGCTGGCGCCCAACACCTTAAAGGCGTTCAGCCCAAAGCGGGCGGACTCATCCTTGACATACAGCCTGCCCACCCCCAGCCTGGCCGCCAGCCCATCCAGCCGGCATAGCGGCGTGGCACAGTATTGGGGAAAACTGCGGTGGTATTCCAACGCCGGTCCGCATGCAGCAGCGCTTAAAAAAGCATGCCCCGCATATCCCGTACGCGCCGACGGCATGGCTGTGATAAAAAAATCGTTCCGCATGGCCATCTCCCACCTTCGTTATGCTATCCAGCAAAATATAAGATATCCGGTAAGCAGTGTCAAGAACAGCCACGATGTCGGTAAGCGCGCCGGCATTGGGCTATATCCTGTGCAACCTGTTCCCGACCCAGGGCAGCAGCATATCGGGCGATGTGTGCATGGTGTTTTGAGGTACCATCTCTATTCTGACACCATAACATACCGGGGTATGGTTCAGCATCCGCCTATCTACAGCAGTGTTGATTTTGCTCACGTTGCTATACAACCGCATATTATCTGTCACGTTGCTCTAAATCTTCAATTTAAGCGCCAGTGCCGGCGGGCAGGCGCCGAGCAGGCAATCAGGCAGCGTCAGCTTGACGCCGCCCGGCATTGCTGTAAAAGGCAGCGGCGCATCCGTTTCGACGAGCGAAACCCCGCGCACCGGCTTATTGATGCCCAGCGACAGCTCGCGCGGCAGCGAATCCTCTTCCTGCAGCAATATGACGGCGTATACCGCTTCCCCTTGCTTTGACTGCGTCAGGACGCATTCAAGCGCCTGACCATCCCCGGTTGCCATCAGGGCATACGGCGCGCAGGCCCTGGTTGCGTATACCGCTTCCCCATTCGCCTTCAGCCATTCCCCCATCTTCAGCGCGGATGCCATCCCCTGCCGGGGCAGGCGGCCATCGGGCTGGGCGCCCAGGTTCAGAGCCAGGTTACCGCCACGGCTAACGACACGCATCAGCAGATGCACCAACTCGCGCGGCGACTTATAGTCCGCGCCGAAAGCGAACGAAAACCCTCCGCCGATCACCACACAACTTTCCCAGGGCACATTTAGCGCCTTATCCGGCACTGTTTGTTCCGGCGTGATGTAGTTTTCATACGGGCCGCCCACCGTACGGTCGGCGATGAGCAACCCGGGCGCCAGCGCGCGCGCTTTGGCGGCAAACGCTGCCATGTTGATGTCCTGCCCGTTTTTGGGGTTCACCTGGCCGCCATCGAGCCACAAGCCCTCCACCGGACCCAGGTCGCTGATGATTTCCAGCATCTGCGCGTGGGTGAACTGCACAAACTGATCCCACAGGTCGGGCTGTTCCTGCGGGTCGTAGGTTGGATTTCTATCGTACCCCACCGGCAGCGCCTGCCCCGGCGCCCAATACCAGGGGCAATGCCAATCGGGCTTTGAAAAATACGGGATGATCTTCAGCCCACGCGCCCTGAACGCGTCAAACAGGTGCCGGGCAATGTCGGCAAACGGGTGCGTATGAAAGGGACAGTCTTCGCCGGTAACACGGTAATCGCTATACTTGGTATCGTACATGCAAAAGCCGTCGTGGTGCT
Source organism: Christensenellales bacterium (assembly GCA_050952845.1). Taxonomy (GTDB): domain Bacteria; phylum Bacillota; class Clostridia; order Christensenellales; family Aristaeellaceae; genus JAGVSV01. The sequence goes on along the minus strand of JBMNLP010000001.1, from coordinate 935,207 downwards.
TGGTGGTAAACACCAGGTATTTGAACCCGGATCGCTCAGCGAAATCCGCCCAGTCGTCCGGATGGAACCTGAGGGGGTTAAACGTTTTGTTCAGCGCAAAATAGCGCTGCCTGACCTCACCATCCGCAGCCCAGTCCAGTCCTCTGCGCGCCCAATCCGCATCACCGTCGGACAGCATCCAGGATTCGACGATGCCCAGCTGAGAATAAGGACCCCAGTGCACCATGAACCCCAGTTTCTGGTCCTGAAACCATTCCAGCTTGTTGAGCACTTCGGGATCAGCAGGCCACACATAGCTCTCCGATGGGCTATGGTTGATGATGTCGCCGCGCGGAGCAGGCTTTTTGTATTTTTTCATAACACTCTCCACTCTGAAAGGGACAGGGGCAAGCCGTCCTGCCCCTGTCCCCGGTTTTGTTATTTCAGCTGCCCGTCCCAGCATATGGTACCGCGGCAGCCATGCGCATCATTCGGTAACAGAATCCAGCTCCCGCTGTTTGATTTCGTTCATCTCGCTGAGGCCGAGCTTCTCCAGCTGATCGAGATACTCGTCCCACTCGGCATTTACGTCGGCTTCGCCGGTTACCCACTGGGCGATCTTTGTTTTGACGTAATTGTTTATATCGGTAGAGAGAATGCTGTAGCGTTCGGCATCCGCTTCGTTGACTGTCCAGGTCAGCGGCAGCGGCTCATCAAGGTAGGGTTCATACATCGCATCGGCTTCCTGCTTGATATCTACATGAGCATTGCCATCCTTATCCTGCAGGACATAGCTTGTTTTGATGTATTTGGGCAGCGACTGCGGGAATGCATTGCCCCAGCCCCACTTTTCTTCCTCTTCCTCAGTAAAGTGAGAAGTATCCATCGCGCGGTATACGCCGTCGTCTACCTTCTCCAGCTTGGTTCCCAAGGGGCCCCACTGGATCTGTACGGAGTTCTCCTCGGCGAATACGTTATCAAACCAGCGCACGATGACCTCCGGATGCTCCGCCTTGTCGGTGATCGCCACCTGGGTGCGGAAGAAGGTCACGCCGTAGCCGTTGCGGCGGAACACGGGTGTCTTGCCGTTGGGGCTGGTCAACACAGGCAGGTAGGTGAAGTCGTTGGTGTCGTCCTCATTGTTATCATAGAAATCGCCAGGGCCATAGCCGACGCATACGCCATACAAGTTCTGCTTGCCCTTGGACTTCCACATAGCCGGATCCTGTGTAAAGAGTTCGGGATCAATGAGCTTTTCCTTGTACAGATCGGCAAAATACTCAATAAATTCCTTGAACTCAGGTTGGTTGGCATTGAACTGCAGCTTGCCATCCACCAGTGCATAATAAGGATTGTTGCCTGCCGAAGAGGCGTTAACGCCAAACCAACCAGCATACGTACCCAGCGCCAGATTGACCGGGTCGCCAGAGAAGGGGATTTCGTCGTTGGGGTCACCGTTGCCGTTGGCATCATTGTCGCGGAAAGCGATCAGCACTTCCTTCAGCTCATCAGTGGTGGTGGGCACTTCGAGGCCTAGGTTATCCAGCCATACCTTGTTGATCCACGGCAAGAAGGTAACGAGTGGCTCGCCAATAACATAGGGAATGGTGTAGATGTGACCATCAGGCAACGTGAATGCCTGGCGCACACCGGGGATTTCCAGCACCTCCATGATGTTGGGGGCATACTTCTCAAACAGATCTTCCAGCGGGATATACAAGCCGTCGATCATGCCGTCATTGAGTATGTCGTTCCTGCCCAACAGCCAGCCGCCGATGACATCGGGATAGTCACCGCTGGACAGCAGAATGCCCAGTTTTTCCCGAGCTGTCTCGTAAGGGAACAGAAGCCACTCAACCTTGACGTTGGTCTGCTCCTCGAGAATGGGCAGCATGTACTTATCCTCAACCATGCCGCTATCATCCACCAGGATGGAAAAGGAATATGTGTCCTTATCCACAATGGGCAGACCTGTTGTGTACATGATGCCTTCTTTGACCTGCTCAGCCAAGGCAAAGCTGAGTCCCGTTGCCAGCAGTATCACGGCAAGCAACAACGATAACAGTTTCTTCATGGGTAGACCTCCTTTTGTTCTATCAAGCGCAAAGCGCGCTTTTATCCTTTTATCGATCCGATCATGACGCCCTTGACAAAATACTTCTGGATGAACGGATACAACACCATCATGGGAATGGTGGATATGACAATCAGCGAATACTTCATCATTTCAACCAGCGCTTCCTGGCGCTCCTTTTCTGCAAGCTGTTCAGCTGTCATCAGCTGCACCGTCTGGTTCCACTGGTTTTGCAGCAGGATACTGCGCAGCTCAAGCTGCAGAGGCCATTTAGCGCGTGTGGTAATATACATCAATGCGCTGAAATAGCTGTTCCAGTGGCCGATGCCATAATACAGGGTGAGGATGGCAATGATGGCGCCGGACAGCGGCAGCACGATATACAGAAAAAAGCGCGTGTTGCCACATCCGTCGATGCGCGCCGCCTCCAGCAGCTCACTGGGGATATTGGTCGTAAAGAATGTACGGCCGACGATCATGTTGTATACACCCAGCGCACCCGGGACTACCAGCGCCCAGACAGAATCGAGCAATCCTGTCTGGCTGACCACCAGATAGGTTGGTATCAGTCCGCCGCCTACAAACATCGTAATCATGTAGTAAATGGTGATGGCCTTCTGGCCAAAGAAATCGCGGCGGGACAATGCATAAGACGTGGGCACCGTAACCAACAGGTTGATGCCGACGCCCAGCACCGTATACCACAGCGAGTTGAGGAAGCCACGCAGGACGGTCTGTTCCTTCAACACCTTGCTGTACCCCTCCATCGTCATCCCGATGGGGTAAAAGGTAACCTTCCCCGCTGCCACAGCGATGGGGTCGGAAAAGGAGGATATCACAACAAAGTAAAGCGGGTATGCCACCACCAGCATGGTAAGCGTCAGTACGACAAACACAACACCATCGAAGATCACATCGCTGCGCGTCCTGCCCATGGCTTTTCTGCGCTTCATAGCCACCCCTCCTAAAACAAGCTGTGCTCGGACAGCCTGCCGGTGATGTAGTTAACCGACAGCAGCAGCACCGCGTTCACAGCGGAATTGAACAGGCCGATTGCTGTAGAGAAGGACTGATCCCGCTGTAGAATACCCACTTTGTACACGTAGGTGGAAATAATCTCCGATACCTCTAAGTTCAAGTCGTTTTGTAATGCATAAGCCTTTTCAAAGCCAATGGAGAGCACGCTGCCGAAGTTGAGGATCAGCAGCATGGATGCCACCGGCAACAGGAAAGGCAGGTCGATAAAGCGGATGCGCTGCAACTTGGTGGCGCCATCCACAATGGCTGCTTCATGGTATTCGGGGCTGACGCCGGAGAGAGCCGCAAAATAGATAATCGAACTCCAGCCCATCGACTGCCACACGCCGGACCATACGTAGATATGCCGCCAGTACGCAGACTTGCCCATAAAATTGATAGGCTCGCTGCCTAGCATTTTGATCATTGTATTGATCACGCCCAGCCTGGGAGACAAAAACAGGAGCAGCATACCGCACATAACAACAGTGCTGATAAAATGTGGCGCATAGGTGACGGTCTGTATCACCCGGCGATATCGTTTGTGGTTGAATGTATTTAGCAGCAGCGCCAGCACGATGGCAACGGGGAAGCCGGCGGCAATGGAATACACGCTCAGCACCAGGGTGTTGCGGATAACAAGCCAGGCGCTGGCTGACCTAAAGAAACGTTCAAAGTTTTCCAGCCCCACCCACCGGCTGCCCCATATGCCCCGCCTGGCTGAATACTTGCGGAAGGCAATCTGCACGCCATAGATCGGGATGTAGTGGTATATGAAGGTGATCACAATCCCGGGCAGGCAAAACAACAGCAAGTCGATGTTGCCTCTGACCTTAAACCTTCTCTTTTTCCCGCGAACTGCGGGCAAATGATCGCTCATACACTTCTCCAAAACAAGAACCTTGTGCAATATTCATTAATAGTATATAATAAACAAACAAAAATAGATAGCAAGTATTTTGCCATTTTTTAACACTATCTTGCTATTGCGGAGGGGCTATGCAGACAGCGCAATTTGAAGCACCCATTTACGCAGACCATGCGTTTCCTATTGTTTTTCATGAAGACTATCTGTCCAGCAGACGGCGTACCATTTACACAAACTGGCATGCCGGCATCGAACTGCTGTTTTTCCAGGAAGGCGCAGCTTCTATTCTGCTGGATACCCAGCGCTATGCATACACCGCAGGCGACATCGCTATCATTGGCGGCAATGTCATCCATTCCATTATCGCCGACAGCCGGGATTGCCTGTATTACTGCCTGATTGTCGACGCCGGTTGGCTCAACACATGGCGCTTTCCAATCGACGCTTCCCTTTTGCCGCGGATACAGGATGATACCTGCTGGGCTTATCTCAAAGCCATCGTCGCTGAATTCGACCGGGCAGAACCCATGTACAAACAAGCTATCCTGGCGCACGTTGCGGGGCTGTTTACCCGTTTGTACCGCGGCTATACATCGGATGCACAGCCGCAAACCGGCAGCGGTTCAAAGCGCACAAACCATGCTGTGCTCAAGGCTTTGGATTACATCCACAATAACCTGTCGGAGAACCTGACCATCGACACCATCTGCGCGCAGGTCGGGTTAAGCAAATACCACTTCTGCCGTCTTTTCAAGGCTTACACGGACATGTCCGTCATCCAATACATCAATCTGCAGCGGTGCATGAAAGCCAGGCAACTGATGGTTGTCGAGCACTTTACCGTATCCCAAGCTGCCCGGGAAATGAACATTCAAAACCTGTCCTATTTCACGAGGATGTATAAGAAATATATGGGCGTTCTTCCATCGGATGAAATAGCTGATAGCTCCGGCAAAGAACGCCCGGGCGGCGTCCGCGGCATCCGCTGATGCCGGTCGCCTGCATCCGTAATCCAAAAACTACACCAAGCCAAATACCCTCTGGTGTTTCGACGCCACCAGTAACGCAAGCATCGGGACCAATCTGCTTTTCGTCTCCCTCATGGCAGTTTCCTTTTTTATCGTGCGCGCTTTACCTTGGCTGTGATCATGCTGACTGCGCCGTCGTATTCCTCCCGGGGGATGTGCATGGCCATAAAAACAAATGAATAGGGGCGATACAGGTTGACGCGCCCGGCGCGCGGGCGCAGTGCGTAGCGGGCGACATCCTGCCAGACGATGTATTCCTCATGCACCATCAGAAACGGCACGCCGTCGGCGTTTGGCTGAATGGCTGCTTTATCGTAGCACACAAAGCGCGCCCAGCATTTTAATCGCGTTGGCTGAATCCATGTGCGCTTGAGCGCCCCCTTGGGGTCCAGCACGTACTGAACGCTCTCCCTTCCCTGCACGATCAATAGCACCAGCCCCAGCACTGTGCCGATCAAAAATACAGTGATCATCACGGGCAGGATGCCGCTTTCGGTCAGAAATGGCACCGCTTGTTCGCCTGTTTCAATAAACTCCGCCGCCATCATGCCCATGAGCAGCAGCAGCACCGACAACAGCATCACGCGCAGCACCGTGCCCACCCGGACCACATCCGTAATGGGCAGCCGGTAGTCCGACCATATGTAGCGGACCGAGCCTGCCGTGAGGTTTTTGCCGCAGCTGTCGCAGGTATTCCTGCTGTTCTGCCGCTGGCATTTGGCGCAATAATAAACGAGCATGTCTTCTCCCAAAAACACAGCTTTTACGCTGCGCAAAAGCTTTCATCAACAAAAAAAGTATATCAGAATGGCTGGTGAGGCGCAAACGGTGGCTTAATCCGACCGCACAGGCAGCGGTTTTTCGCCGTTGATCGGCGGTTTGGGCAGGAAATAGGCAGCCGACAGGCAGAATGCTAAAAAGCTCAGCCCTGCCATGGCCAGGAAGCCACCAGCGGTACCGCCGGTAAGCTGCTGGATATAGCCGCCGCACAGCGTGCCAAACACCCTGGCCAGGCCGTAACCCACCACCGCCAGCAGCATTTGCCCGCTGGCTTTCAACTCGTCAGGTACCACCCGGTTGATGTATTTAGCCATTGTCACGGTGATGACGACGAAACCGCCGCCGTGAAGCACCTGGTTGACCAACAGCAGCGCAATGTTTTGCGACAGCCCCAGGATGGCCAGGCGGACGGTCAGCAACAGCGCTGATGCCACCATCAACTTACCTGTGCCATACTTAATGAACAGGCGGTCCGACAAGATCAGAAACGGCGTCTCGCTGATGGCAGATATAAAAAAGGCAAGGCCCGCCAGCGTCGATGTACCACCGGGCAACGACGTAAAGTGCAGCGTAAAATAGCTGTAGAAATAGCCCATGCTCAGCTGCAGCGCGATGACCAGCAGCATCAGCGGCAGCATATAGGGCAGTCGCAGCACGTCGCGCAGCGGCACCTTACGCTTGCCATGCTGATGCCCCCTGGTTTTAGGCAGCACGCGGGACGCAGCCAGCAGCACCACCAACAGCACAGCGTTGACATAGGGCACAATGTGGCTGCCGCCTTCAAACAGCCTGCCAGCCACAAGGTTGGTCAGCGCAAACGCATAGCTGCCAAATAGCCGCACAGGCCCAAACGGCGCGCGCTGCTTCTCCAGCGATTCCAGCACAATGGAATCCCCCATGGGCTGGATGGGAGTATAGAATGCCGCATGAATGCAGGTAAAGCTCAACAGCCAGGCAAATGAAGAGTTGAGCCGCATCAGCAACATAGCTGCCAGGGAAGCGATAAGCATCGCTGTCAGTGCAGCGTTGCGGGTTTTCATGCGGTCGCCAATGCGGCCCCAGATAGGCTGCGCGACAATGGCCACCGCGGGCGCCGCAGCCAGCAACGCCATCATATAGGTGCCTTCCATGCCCACCGCTTGATAGTATTTGGACATATATCCCTGATAAACGGCATTGGCAGCACAGCAAGCGCCGATAAACAGCCCGAAACGCCAGGGGTATTTTTCTGTTGGCGGCATCATGCGTCGCCGTTCGACTCCGCAGCGATGATCAACCCGACGCGGTCGGCATGGCGCCCACCTTCAAAGGTAGCAGTTAAAAACTCGCGCACGATCATCTTAGCCAGCTCGCTTCCCACCACGCGGGCGCCGATGGCCAGCATGTTGGCATCGTTGTGCCTGCGCGCCATACTAGCTGAATATGGCTCGGAGCAGATGGCGCAGCGGATGCCCCTGACCTTGTTGGCAGTGATGCCGATCCCCACCCCGGTGCCGCAGATCACAATGCCCAAGTCACACTCCCCCCGGGCGACAGCCCGCGCCGCCTTTAAGCCATATATGGGGTAATCGCAGCTCTCCGGGGTGTTGACGCCAAAATCCGTATATGTGTGCCCCATCTCCAAAAGAAGCGCGATGATTTCCTTCTTGAGCGACAGCGCCGCATGGTCGTTTCCTATAGCAATGGTCATGGCTGCCTCCAAACGATATAATGTACCTATCGTAGCATGGCCCCTGGGCACCGTCAAGACGGCGTCAAGCAGCAACAGTGGTCAGTGATCGGTGATCAGCATTTCAGGGAAATCAAACTGTTAGATTCCTTTATCTTGCATGGTGAGCAGCGGGTACAGCGAACATCGTGCGCATGGCGTTGAGAACGGCTAAAAATGCAACGCCTACATCGGCAAACACGGCAGCCCACAGCGAGGACAGGCCCACCGCACTGAGCAGCAGCACCAGCATCTTCACCGCTATCGCAAACACGGTATTCTGCCGGGCGATTGCCGCTGTTTTGCGCGCGATGCGCACGGCTTCCGGCAGCTTGTCAAGTCTGTCGTTCATAATCACCACATCGGCAGCTTCAATGGCTGCGTCTGCGCCCAAAGCGCCCATCGCGATGCCCACATCGGCGCGCGCCAGCACCGGCGCGTCGTTGATGCCATCGCCCACAAATACAACGCCCGTGCCTGTACTTTGGTTGATGAGGTTTTCCACCACAGCCACCTTATCCTGAGGCAGCAAGCCAGCCATCACCCGGTCGATGCCCAGCGCCTGGGCAGCTGCCCTGCCTGCCGCCTCGCTGTCGCCGGTAAGCACCGCTGTGCGACACACCCCCAACGCCTTGATGGCGCGGATGGCTTCCACCGCGCCCTCCTTCAGCTTGTCCATCAGCAGAATGCTGCCCGCATACCGGCCATTGGCTGCGACGTACACGACAGTGCCCTCTTCTTCAGCCTTTACCAAAATACCATGCGCTGCCAGCCAGCGCGCGCTGCCGACCAACACCTCCCGCCCATCCACCTGCGCCTCGACGCCGTGCCCGCCGCTTTCGGTAATGCCGCGGACGCGGCTATGCGCTATCGGCTTGTCATATGCCTCTAAAATGGAGCGCGCAATGGGGTGGCTGGAACCGCTCTCCGCCAGCGCAGCCAGCTCCAGCAGCACTTCCCCGCTGATGCCCTGCGGCGCAACGGCTACCACCGCGAATACGCCCTCCGTCAGCGTGCCGGTTTTGTCAAACACAAAGGTCTGCGCCTTGGCCAACGCTTCAAGATAGTTGCTGCCCTTGACGAGTATGCCTGCGCGCGATGCACCGCCCAGCCCGCCAAAAAAACTCAGCGGAATCGATATCACCAGCGCACAGGGACAGGACACAACCAGGAAGCTCAGCGCACGGTAAACCCACGCAGCCAGCGGCTGCCCCAACAGCAGCGGCGGCAGGAAAGCCAGCGCTGCCGCCGAGACAACCACCACCGGTGTGTAGATGGCTGAAAACCTGGTGATGAACCGCTCTGAGCGGGATTTTCGTGAGGAGGCATTTTCCACCAGCTCCAGGATCCGGGCAACCGCCGAATCGCTGTATGCCTTTTCCACCTGCACGGTGATCTGCCCCGTCACGTTGATGCAGCCGCTGATCACCTTGTCGCCCGGCATCACATCGCGCGGGGCGGATTCGCCGGTTAGCGCGGCAGTGTCCAGCACGGACTGGCCTTCCACGACCACGCCGTCCAGCGGCATCTTCTCCCCCGGCTTGACCAGCACCCTCTGCCCCACGTGCACATTCTGCGGGTCCACGACGATGGGCCCGTCCGGCGTTATCAGGTTGGCGTGGGCAGGCCGGATGTCCATCAGCTCGCCGATGGAGCGGCGGGACCGGTCCACTGCGTAATCCTGAAACAGCTCCCCGGTTTGATAGAACAGCATCACAGCCGCAGCTTCGGCTTGCTCACCCAATGCCAGGGCGCCCACCGTGGCAACTGCCATCAGAAAGTTTTCATCAAACACGCGTCCGCGCATGATGTTCCGCGCAGCGCGGTACAGTACGTCATACCCGGCAACACCCCAGGCGATCACGGACAGCCAGCCGGCAACCGCGGGTTGCCATCGCCCGGCAGCCAACCCGAAGATAAACAGCAGCGCTGCGCATATCAGGCGATAACGCGCGCTGCGCAATCCCTTCATAGGGCGGTGACTTTCACGTCGGGCTCGTGCTTGCGCACAATGCGCGCAGCCTGCTCCGCTATGTCCGGCGCCAGGCTGGTGTCGTACTCAATAAAAAGTTTCTGGGTGATCAAATTGACCGATGCACCCGTCACACCCCGTACCCGCGCGATACCCCGCTCGATCTTTGCCGCACAATCGGCACAGCCGAGCCCCTCCAGCCTAAATACCTTTGTCATACCCGCCTCCCGTATCCTCAAAATATCATGAGATCCTTCACAACAATTGAACAGCCGTTCAACTGTTGTTACATTATAGTTGAACAAGTATTCAACTGTCAATGGGAAATAGAGGTATTTTGCAGAAAATCTCCGAGAGTATTCTGGCTGTGCAGCGGCTGTGCGGTTTTTTGCGATATTGCGGATTAAATACGCCTGTGCTACAATGTGTTCTGCCTTTGCTCCCGTAGCTCAGGGGATAGAGCACTCGCCTCCTAAGCGAGGGGTCGTGCGTTCGATTCGCACCGGGAGTGCCACAACCACCGTAGAATCAATGGTTCTGCGGTTTTGTTTGCGCATCACGTTTCTCTCCTTGTGTATATTATACCAACATAAAACATTAATGCATCCAAAGGGTCGAGGGATTTTGGCCTGCAGCAAGGAGCAGATGAGGGAAGCGTAGCAGCGCTACGCTGACCGAGCAGTCGACAATGCTGCAAGACAAAAGACCCGGCACGACGATGCGTTCATGTTTGGAGTTGGTATTATTTCCTCCATTCCAGATGACGAAAGAATACAAGAAAAGCCGCTTGATGCAATACCCTAGACAAGGGTTTACCGGGCGGAGGATCAGGACAACTTTGTCTGTCTTTTCCATCCACTCAGGTGCCTCGCAATTTAGCACGTAGTCTTGCGAATATGTCGCGGATCATAAAAGAGAATGAAATGGCGCCTTCCTCATTGAACCGAGGCAGCAGAAAAACGAATGGGAAAAAGCGAACCAATGAATTAAAAGCCAAAAAATAATTGTATCTGTTCAGCCTCCAACCGCCAATCGACAGGTTAAATCCTTCAAAATGAATGAACACATAATCCAACAACCACCCCCCGACGGCTGTTCCTAATGCTGCTCCAACAAGCGTGACGACAATGTTGTAATAGGCATAGTAAGCTGATTTGTTCTTGCCCTTGGCTTGTGAATAGAATAGGTTGGTACAGGCATACTCACAAGCAACCAGCGAGACGCCACTGCAGCAAGCCGCTACAGATACCCAGCCGATCATGCCCTTCCCAATGAACAACCACATCATCGGCATAATCGAAGTAAAAAAACCTCCCAGTTTCAACACGGGCTTGCTGCCATACCTGTCCAGCGCCCGTCCCCATGGCATCAGGAAAAGCACGCGTGTCACAAACGCTGTATTGTACCAGAACCAGACAAGCTGTGTATTGGTCATCTGCATATAGTCAGAGAGCAAATACACCACGAAATAGGGTATCGCCATATTGAGTCCAAAAGAGCGGATAGCGGCAAAAGTTGTAAACTTCACATAATTCTTATCCTTTAGCACCTCCTTCAACATTAACGGAATGGTGCAGCGATGTACTGTTTCCGTTTCCGTCATGGGAGGAATATCCACGCGCAGCCAGAAGAAAAAATAAATCAAGCCTGTGACTGCAGCAACGATAAAGAGCAGAGAATATCCTGTCAAGCCAGCCATGCTGTCCAAAACCCATCCGATTGCTGCCGCACAGAAAAAACCGATCCAGGAACTAATCATGTTTTCTGTAGTAAAATATCTGCCCCGGATTTTGATAGGAAGTACAGCATTGGTGATGGAAGCTGCGCTGACCGAGCCTAACGAGCCGATGCACGCCGCTATGAAGACAATAGCCATTGATGCAATCAAGCGTGCCTGCTGCTGTTCCATTGGAATGATATAGGGGATCAGCGCAAAAGGGATCCAGCGGAAGCGATCGAGAAATGTAACAACCAAAAACAGCTTTCGCCGCGCCCTTGTTTTTTCCAGAATCAATGACGCCACGAACTGCAGCAGCACAAAGATCGACGGGCAACCGACAATCAACCCATACATGAAGTCACTTGCGCCGAGCTTTCTCCAATAGCCAGTATAAACAACCCCACCGAGTATATTGCCGGAAATGCTTTGAAAAGCTGTTGCCCAAAGCATTAATTTTAAATTGCGGATAATGCCCTGGTCCAGGTTTTCGTGTTCAAAGAACAGCGTCGGCCGTTGCAACTTCATACCGTCTGCCCCCAGGAACTGCTCTGTGCTTCAAACTACGTCAGTAGCGCACAGCGACATCCTCGATCTTTTTACGAAGCGTCCGTGTGATTCTATCATCCTCTGAACGAAGTAGCAAGATTATTTTCGCATTGAGTTTCCGTATTGAGATGCGAGGAAAGGTCAGGAAATGTCGTGAGGGCAGATTGTTTACAGCAGCCAAAGGGGGAAACGACAAAGTTCGCCTAAAAGAAGACAAAAACATGCAAATTTTCACATTAAAATGAGGAACCTTTTTGGTTTTTATAGTAGAATTAATATGGACGTAAAAATCCGACTAAACAAAACCAAGGAGGCTCCTCATGCGACATATTACCACAGATACTTACCAAATGAAAAGGTCCATTTTGTCTTTTGCAGGACACATCAGCCGCGGGACGTCCAGGAGCTGGCGGACATTCATCGCGGACGTCATCTACGGCATTCTGGCATCAGGCAGCTGTATTCTATCACGTTTTGCCGATGTGCTGCGTGAAGACATCCTGAAGGTGAACACCGTTGAGCGCATGGCCCGCAAGCTGGCCGAGGACATTCCTGAGCAGGCAATCAACAATTACCTGACCATGGTAAAGGACATGGTCAGGGCAGATGGTCCTGTGTATGTAGACGACACGGATGTTATCAAACCTTACGGGAAACTCAAGAATGAACTGTCTATTTTGAACCAAGTATCGCCAAAATTCTTCACATCATGAGCTTCCAATATAGAAAAAGGCATCAAACCACCTTTCGAAGCCAGATGCCTTATATGATGAAGGTGAGAATAATCGAATACGTCACAGTGAGCTGTTTTGTTGAAAAACAAGGACACTTTGGGATATTGCGCATAAATATGTGCAAGGAACAAGTAGAGTATGCTAAACAGAAGAGAATTCAAGTACGCTGTATTAAACCTGCTTTGTGACCAACTCTGTAGGAAACCGTGAGCGTCTGGCTGCGGTTTTGCTTTTGTGGAAGCTTCCTTGTAGGTTTTTGAGATTTTTCTGTACAATTTTTATAGCAAGTGCTATGATTGGATGCGGAGGGAGTGAAGAGTATGGATTTCCCGACAGCATTGAGAGCTGCTAGGAAGCAGTTTGGCATAACGCAAGCAGAACTCGGAAAAGAACTGCATGTAAGTTTTTCTACCATTAACAGGTACGAGAATGGGCATCATATGCCCACACCGATTATTCTCGACGCAATTAAAGCCTTATTCAAGAAGAATAAAATCCCGTTTGTTTACGATGAAATGGAAGTTTAATGCCGAAGAATCAAGAGGAAACGCGATGACGATCAGATGCGAAAAATACTGGAAACCTGTAAAGGAAAACATGATGAAACCAGACTATAACGGCGGATTAACAAGAGAACAGTTTTTGTTCTTTGAAATAAGGATTGTCGCAACGCTTCTTCTGCAAGGCTTGAATCGAGAAGAAGTGTTAAAAAAAATAAAAGATGAAAACCTTTTCCAGTTTCCCACTGAGCGAATGATTTCATCCATTGCAAATACGTGCTTCAAGCGAATTGATGCCTTGGAGTCTGATAACCTTGTTTATCATCTTGCAAATTCATCTGCGGAAGTGGCTAAGCAGATCAACCTGTACGCGATGATGAAATACAACCGTATCGTATGGGACTTTATGACCACGGTCATCGCGGAAAAATATAGAACGCAGGAGTTTGAGTTTGGAAAAAAGGACCTTCATCTATTATTCTTCAGGCTGCAGGAGCAGAATGATTTGGTCGCGTCATGGAGCGATGCCACAATCAATAAAATCAAACAAGTGCTGACAAAAACATTGGTTGAATGCGGATATATCGATTCGACGCGGTCAACTCAATTAAACCTGATATCAATCGAGCCGGAACTGGAAGATGCAATCCGCGAAGCAGGAAACTTGGCAGCCTTGCCTGCATTCAACTGCTTCAGATAAGGGGTGCGAGTATGGACAATGTTATGAATCGCCTGAACAAAGTCTCTTCAAGGCTTTCCGAAGAATCCTTCCTCACAAACAAAGGCTTGTCCAACGAGGTCGGGATTCATGTTTTCTGCTATGAGCCGAAAGACGAACTGACGGTCAGAGCATATTTTGAAAACCTAAAGTCAAAAACTGATGTGCCTTATCGATTAGTTGAGCGTGATCTATACAAGATATTCCTGGAAATATGCGAAGAGAAACGCATCCTAAAAAGCATCCCCGGCATGGAAGAGCGAAAAGGCAAAGAGTATCTTTCCAAGCAGCTTCAGAAAGTCGCGACACCGGAAGCCTTTGTCGAAAAAATGAAGTACGAACCGCACCAAAAAGGCGACATACTCTTAATAACCGGAGTCGGGAAAGTGTATCCCTTCATGCGCTCCCATAAAATTCTGGATAACATCCAGCACATCTTTTCGGACATACCGATTCTGATGCTGTATCCGGGAACGTTTAACGGTCAGGACCTTGATTTGTTTGGCAAGTTTTTGGATGGCCATTACTATCGTGCCTTTAATTTACTGTGAGTAAGGAGAAGTATAGAATGCGGCTGCAACACATCTACAAGTCCGATATTAATCGAGAAATCAATGGCGTTATCAAGGTTGCGCAAAACGATGAAAAGAGCATCCAGCAGGAGCTGAGCGAGTACATCATCACCCGCGAACTGCGCAAGCATTTCACCACATTTTTGAGCAACTATGAAAAGTCATTGAGTGATCCCACCGATAAAATCGGGGTTTGGATTTCGGGCTTTTTTGGAAGCGGTAAATCTCACTTTTTGAAAATTTTGTCCTACCTCCTTTCCAATGACACGGTTGCCGGGAAGAAGGCAGTGGACTATTTCTACGACAAGTTTGATGATCCGATGATGTTTGCTCTGCTTGAACGCTGCGCGAATGTTCCTACGGATACCATCCTGTTTAATATTGATTCCAAGGGCCCTATCAACAAGGACAAGACCGCGATCCTGCGTGTGTTTGCCAAGGTGTTCTATGAATACCGGGGCTTTTATGGGGACGACCTGAAGGTTGCCAGACTTGAGCAGTTTATTGAAAGCTCCGGCAAGATGGACGCGTTTAAAAACAAGTTTGAGGAACTTCACGGCGACAGCTGGGAGGATTCCCGCGCCGCCTTTTCTTTTTTCGAAGACGTCGTTGTGGAGGCACTAACCGACACACTCGGCATGAGCGAAATGGCCGCCCGCAACTGGTTCAACGGAACGGAAACGGCGGATATTTCAATTGAGCAGCTTGTGAAAGAGATCAAGGAGTACATCGATTCCAGGGGCAAGGATTTCCGCCTGCTGTTTATGGTGGACGAGGTCGGCCAGTACATCGGCGCTGACGGGAGCCTGATGCTGAACCTTCAGACCATCGTTGAAGAAATCGGCTCCAGGTGCGGCGGGCGTGTTTGGGTGATGGTCACCAGTCAGGAGGCAATCGACTCCATTACCAAAATCAGCGGTGATGACTTCTCCAAGATTCAGGGACGCTTTAACACCAGGCTTAGCCTGTCCTCGTCCTCTGTTGATGAGGTCATCAAAAAGCGTATTTTAGCCAAGACCGACAACGCAGCTAATATGCTTGCGCTCAGCTACAGTAAAAACAGTGCGGTTCTCAAGAACTTGTTCGCCTTCAACGATGCCGTGCTGGACCTCAAGGGATACACAAGCGAGTACGACTTTGTGGAAACCTATCCCTTTGTGCCCTATCAGTTCCGCCTGATGCAAAACGTTCTTGCCCAGATTCGTAAGCATGGAAACTCCGGCAAGCATCTTTCCGGCGGCGAGCGTTCCATGCTTTCCGGCTTTCAGGAAGCGGCTCAGGCCGTCCAGGATAAGGACGAGAACGCGCTTGTACCTTTCAGTCTGTTCTATAACACCGTTCACACCTTCCTTGAAAGCACCATCCGCCGCGTGATCGACCGCTGCCAGACGGCGGCGGACAACCACGACGGGATAGAACAGTACGATGTCAGCATCCTAAAGCTTCTGTATCTGATCCGCTATGTCGATGATATCAAGTCAAACGTCGATAACATTACCACCCTGATGGTGGATGATATCCGGGCTGATAAAATCAACATGCGCAAGTCCATTCAGGAGTCTCTTGACCGTCTGGTCTCTCAGAACTATGTCGCAAGAAACGGCGATGCCTATACCTTTTTAACCGACGATGAGCAGGACATTGAACGGGACATCCGCAAAATGCCGGTGGACAGTGCGACCATTGTACAGTCTATCGCCCAAATCATCTTCGGCGATCTGTATATCAGCAAGAAGTTCAAATACGGCAAGTATGACTTCCCCTATGATCAAATCATCGACGACACAACCATCGGCCAGCTGACAGGTGCGATTCGTCTGCGCATTCTGACTGTCGCTTCCGACCTGTATGCCGTAGGGGATCACACACTGTTGATGCGCTCCAATGTCGATAACGAAGCCATCCTTGTGCTTTCCGATAAGTATCCCTACTTTGATGATCTGGAGAATGCGGCCAAGATTCGCAGATATGTCAAGAGCCGCAATGTCGCTCAGTTTCCGGAGGCAATCCAGCACATCATCCGCGGCAAACAGCAGCAGGCTTCCGCTTATGAGAAAACCGCCAAAGAACATATTTCTTCGGCAATTCTTGAAGCAAAGGTGTATGTTTTCGGAGAGATATGCGATGTCAAAGCTACGACAGTAAAAGATAAGATCGAGACGGCTTTATCCGGCCTGGTGGAAAGCGTGTACTCCAAGCTTGGCTACATCAGGCATAATTTTGACAACGATGGCGAGCTTCTGCAGATTCTCACGAACACGAATAAGCAGTTGACCATTGGCGGCGGTGCTGCTGTCCACAACCCCGAAGCGGTTGATGAAGTGGATCAGTTCCTTGAGCTTCAGGGGATGAAGCTGCTGCCCACCTCCATGGGCGATATTCAGCGCCGTTTTTCTGCCATTCCCTATGGTTGGCGTGAGATTGATATCGCGGCGGTAATCTGTTCGCTGATTTCCATTCAGAAGGTTGCCCTCCAATACAGCGGCAGCATGATTCAGCCGACGGACAGGCGCATCCCCGACTATCTAAGAAGAAAAACGGAGATTGACAAAACGCTTGTTACCCGCAGGACGGCCATCTCCGACTCTCTGATGAGAAAGTCCCGCGAGTTCTTAAAAGAATACTTCAACATCATGGACCTGCCTTCTGATGAAGATACCTTGATCGCCTATGTGCTCAGCAGCTTTACTGCGGAACGGGATAAGCTGCAAAGCCTGCTGGATAATCAGTACGCATCCGGCAGCTATCCGGATCAGTCCGTTGTGGAACATGGCATCAAGCTTTGCAACAGCCTGCTCTTTCAGAAGAAAGACAACACCGCCCTTTTAACCAAAATGGTTGACATGAGTGATGATTTCCTTGATCTGAGCGAGGACATGGCCAATGTGCTTGCCTTCTTTAAAAATCAAAAAACCATCTTTGACAGCGCCGCGGCGCTGCTCAACCGGCTTTCCGCTGAAGGCGACTATCTGCAGGCTGAGCAGGAAGCCACGCAAGCGCTTGCAGAGATTAGAACCATCCTGGGCATGTCCAAGCCATATCGGAACATTGCCGACCTGCCTGATCTGATCCAGAAAGTGCAGATGGTTCACGGGCAGCTTTTAGCACTCAAAAAGCAGGATGTATACGCGGAAATACAGGCTGCCATGGCCGAAATTCATCAAACGGCAGAGCATGACCAGAAAAACATTGTGACGAAAGCCGACGAAGCACTTACCGCAAAGAAAAAAGCCGCCCAGGACGCAACCACCCTGATCCAGCTGGATGCCATGAAGATACAGATTGTCAGCATCCGCCAGCAGTACCTGAAAGCGCTGATGGTGGAAAACAACCCGCAGGAGAAGGTGGCCACCATGTATCGCAGCGGCCTTGGCTACAGCATCAAGCTGAAGAGCGAAGAAGATGTGGATCAGTATGTTGCGGACATCAAAGAGAAACTGATGGAACTGCTTCACGGCAACGACGTGGTGCACATTATTTAAGGAGATTTCACCATGAACGAAGGATTGACGGTTTTGATTAGTAGCGTTGTTTCTCTTATTGTAGCCATTATTACGGCTATGATAACATCAAGATTAACCATTAAGCAAGAAGTTAAGAAAGCAATATACGCAAAACGAGAAACCGCCTATATTGAATTATTCGATTTGTTGTTTACCCTTAAAGACAATCCGTATCTTATATACAATAATAGTAAATTTTTGAAGCCCATATCAGATTTGAGAACGAGATTGAAATTATTTGCATCTCAAGATGTGTTGGATATGTTTGATCCTTTTTTTGACCAATTAAGAGATACCGCAAGTACTTACTGGGAACTATTTAGCGGTGAAAAGTATGAAATGACAAAATTGTCCAGAAAAGAAAATGGCAGTGCAACTGAGCTTGACTTTGAGCGTGAGAAAGAATCATACCAAGAGGATCACTTGTTGGAAGCATGTTATGTTGAGAATACGATAAAGCAGTTGGTTTCGCTAATGAGAAAAGATATGGGGACAAAGTAACCTTGATTTTTTAACCAGGAGTGAGGAATGTTATGAACAAAACCGCAATCAAAAACTTCGCGATCTGGGCGCGGGTGCAATTGATGGAGGCCGCCAGGCAGCGGGCCTTTGAATATGGCATCACAGAGAGGAGCGAAAACAAGCCCCATGCCGATGTGATCGCCGGGCGCGTGCTGTCAGCAGAAGAGAAAATACAGCGCCAGCAGTTGATTGTGCAGATTCAGCAAAAGGGTTTCGCCCAGGTGATGGAGGAAGCGGCCTACACCTGGTTCAACCGCTTGATCGCGCTGCGGTTTATGGAGGTCAACGGCTATCTTCCCTCTAAAATCCGCGTTTTCACGGACGAAACCGGCGCTTTCAAGCCGGAAATACTAAAGCAGGCCTTGTCTGTAGACCTAGAGGGACTGGACAGAAAACAAGTGGTGGCGCTTTTAGAGGCGCAGGCCAATGAAGAGCTGTATAAATATCTGCTCATCACCCAGTGCAATGCCCTCAGCGCCAGCCTGCCCCTGATGTTTGAAAAAATCGAAAACTGGACAGAGCTGCTTTTCCCCTCTGGCCTCCTGCGTCCGGGCAGCGTGCTGGAGCGTCTGGTGACGGATATACCGGAGGAGGATTGGCTGGATCAGGTGCAGATCATCGGCTGGCTGTACCAATACTACAATAATGACATAAGAGATGAAATAGATAGAGTGCAGGGCATAGTCAAAATACGGAAAGAACAAATACCGGCAGCAACTCAGGTTTTTACTCCTGATTGGATAGTTCGATACATGGTTGAAAACTCGCTTGGTCGTCTGTGGTATGAAGGGCACAGAGATTTTGACAAATCCCAATGGAGATATTATCTTGAAAGGGTTGATCAGGAATCCGAAAATGAGCAACAACTTAAAAAAGCGCGAACCGAATATGCCTCTATTAAACCCGAAGAGATAAAGGTGATTGACCCATGCATGGGCTCCGGCCATATCCTTGTATATGCCTTCGATGTCCTGATGCAGATATATACTTCTGTTGGTTGGTCGGAGCGCGATGCCGCAAAGTCAATTGTTGAAAACAATTTATATGGTCTTGATATTGATGACCGTGCAGGTCAGTTAGCATACTTTGCGGTCATGATGAAGGCCCGTAAATACAACCGTCGCATCTTGAATATCGATATTGAGCCGAATGTATTTCCTTTGATAGACTCCACTTTTATGACTGATGATTTCATTGCATATGTTTCTGATACGAGTATGTCAATAAGAGAAGATCTTGAAATTCTTCGTAAAACATTCCAAGATGCAAAGGAATTTGGTTCTTTGCTTGTTCCTGCACAAATCGATTATTCTAGCATTACTAACAGAATAAACATAATTAGCAGAAGCACTGCAGAAGACTTGTTCCAAGCACATTACCAAGTAATGGCAACTATACAACTGTTGCCATTAGTAAAACAATCATATGTGATGACTCAAAAATACGATGCAGTAATTACTAACCCACCATTTATGGGAGCTAGATTACTCAATGATTCCCTTAGAGGGTTTCTTCATGCTAACTATGATAAAGGAAAAACAGATACCTATGCTGCTTTTATCATTAGGTGCTACGAAATGAAAACAACGATAGGATTCGTTGGAATGATGACCCCAAATACTTGGCTAACTATCAATTCATATAAGAAGATCAGAGAATATCTTATTAAACAAAGAGCCTTAACAAATATGCTATTGTTGTCTTCTGAAGCATTTGATGGCGCAGGTGTAGTAGTAACATCGTTTGTTCTTGGACCACAAAGACAGTCAGCGATATTCTTTGATTTAAGTGGCTTTGATGAAAATCAGATAGTATTACAATATGAAAAGCTAAAAGACAAGAAAACACAGAACAGGGAGATTTGTAAATTTGCACAATTACCAAATTCAATAATTGATGCTTCTTTTTCTGATAAAATGATTGAGATGATAAGTACAACCGAAAACGTGTATTCTATAATAAATAGTGATGGACAGACAAAAACAGGTAATAACGATAAGTACCTACGAGCAATTTGGGAAGTTAGTACGGAAGATATTGGAATAAGTAAAAAATGGTGTATTCATGCCAAAGGCGGTGGATATAGAAAATGGTATGGAAATTTAGAATATGTTATTGACTGGAGTAATAAAGCACGAGACTTTTATCGTTCAGATCGTGTTGCAAGAATCACGCCAGAGTATTTATGGTACAAGGAAGGAATAACCTGGTCACTTATAAGCGGTCAAAATAATTCCTTTCGTTTATTACCAGAAGGAATTACTTTTAATTGCGCTGCTCCAACAGTTTTCACAGAAACACGTAATACGGAGTATTATTTGCTAGCACTTTTAAATACAAAACTTGCTCAAACATTGCTCCGCAAATTCAATACTACAGTAAATCTAACAATCGACGATGTTGGTTCGATTCCATATATCAATGACATTAATAAGTCGGAAATGATAGAAAAAATTGCAAACAACTGCGTTGATAATTCAAAGATAGACTGGGACGCTTTTGAAACCTCTTGGGACTTCGAGCGTCACCCTTTGCTCAGATTAAAACTAAACAGTTTAAAAAAACATATTATCTATATGAGTGATGGTACAATCTGTGAGGAGATTTCGAGTTCGGGGACACTTGAGCATGCTTATACAGCTTGGTATATTGAATGTGAAAAAAGGTTTAAACAGCTTAAGTACAACGAAGAAGAACTCAACCGCATCTTTATTGATATCTACGGCTTGCAGGATGAGCTGACGCCCGAGGTGGAGGACAAGGATGTCACCGTGTACCGCATCATTGATGAGCCCAATGAAGAAGAGCGGAAAATGCGCTATGTGCTGAGTAAGAAGGATGCCATCATTACCCTCATCAGCTATGCCGTCGGCTGCATGCTGGGGCGCTACTCCCCCTATGTGGATGGGCTGTTATACGCGGGCGGGGAATGGGATGAGGAAGCAATCCATCAGCGGATTTTGGAAGGGGCGCGGGACTGTGACTGGTATGACCCCAAAGAAGGGCTGTTCCTGCCGGACAGGGACGGGATTCTCCCCATCAGCGATGATGAATACTTTCAGGACGACGCGGTAAACCGTCTGGTAGCGTTTGTGCGCAAGGTGTACGGCAAAGAAACCTTGGAGGAGAACCTGCGCTTTATCGCCGGGGCGCTGGGCGGCAGCGGAACGCCGCGGGAGGTAATCCGCAATTACTTTCTTAAAGATTTTTACGCCGATCACCTGAAAACTTACCAGAAACGCCCGATCTACTGGCTGTTCGACAGCGGAAAGCAGAATGGCTTCAAGGCGCTGATCTACATGCACCGATATCAGCCGGATTTGCTTGCCCGGATGCGCACAGACTATGTGCACGAGCAGCAGGAGCGCTACCGCACCCAGCTGAAGATGCTGGAATTAAGCGCCCAGACCGCCGCGCCTTCTGAAAGGGTGAAGCTGAACAAGCAGATTGGCAAGCTGAAGGATCAGGCGCTTGAAACCCAGAAGTATGAAGAGCAAATCCACCACCTGGCCGACCAGATGATTGCCATTGATCTGGATGACGGCGTCAAGGTGAACTACGCCAAGTTTAAGGATGTTTTGGCAAAGATTTAACCGCGATTCGGATGGAGGTGACAAAAGATGAAGAAAGCCGGTATTCAAAAGCGTAAGGATGCGTATGCCCGCATGTTTGATCAATATGGCGAGCTTATGAAAAAACACGTTGGCAAACAGCAGGAGCATTACGATTTTACGCCGGTCCGCTACAAGAAAAGGCGGGATGCTACCCTTCGTGGCATTCTTCGGGCGAAAGAGCAGCTAAAAGATACAGGCAGCCAGGAGCAGATTGAGCGCGGTTTCGCCTACAGCAATATTTTAATTATGCGAGGCGGATACAACGATACCATCGACTGGATGAACGCCACTACCCTGGCCGCTGCCATCTGGATACTGGATCAGCTGACGCTGCGCGGAAAAACAGAACAGATTTACCCGTATTTGCCTGATGAACCGGGGCCTGAAATGGTCGTTCTCCCCATCAACCACCCGATGTATGATGAGCAGTTGATCCACGCCGTCATGCGGCTGATCCGGCAGCGCAATACGTCTAAAGCGCTGCCCAACTCAAAATGGGGTGCCTTGCAATGGGATGCTAAAACGCCGGATCAGGACGGCGCTTCCAAAGAGAACAGAGAAGCCTATGAACAAGTGATTGGGCTTCTGGACCCGGAAGCCATCAGGGATGCCGTTACACGGTATGAGAACGACGTATGGACTTTTTACCGCCTCAGCTTTACTGCGATGCATATGATTGAGGACCGTATGTTCGCCCTCATGGATGAGCTGATGGAACTGAGAGGCCAAGCGCCAAATATGCTTGCGCCAAAGCAGGCATCGCCCCTGCTGGTTAAACAGGAAACGGTTTCCCCATCAAACATTTTAGATTTTCTAAGCGTGCCTCCATCACGCATGGAAGCGCTGAGCCGGCAAATCGAAGCGCTGAAAGATATTACATTCACCGATTTTTCTCTGGTGAATGACCGGGAAAAAACAACGCGCCGGTTAAAACATATCATACCGGAGGAACTGGCAAACGAAATCATCCGTTTTCGCGTGGAGGACCCGTTTGAAAGCGCGTTCGCGCTGCTTTATTTATTGGATACGGACAGCGATATTCCCTGGTATTATTACGGCAGCATATCTGTGGCATATACCATGGTTGATCAGTTGCCCTATGTGACTGGCGAGTGGAATGCGAATAACCCATTGGTGCTTTCTGGTCTGAACACCGTTTTGTATGAACACAATTACAGCGGCTACCGCTGGCAGGATATGACAGACGCATCCGATGAGCCGGTGCAGCGCGGCCTTGCCACCAATTTAAGCCAACTTCTGTTTTCCTATACTGGTTCTCTTTTCCCAAGGGTTGTTCCCGACATTTCCTCGCTGAACACATTTCTTGAACGCTTTGAGGATTTGACCGCACGCGAAAAAGAGCTGTGTGCGCTGTTGGTGCATTCGCTTTCTGCCGGCGGGTTGCGCGCCATGGGCCTGGATGAATACAGGCTGTTGCAGGAAATCAACCGGGATGATGCGCCGGGCGATGAACAGGCAGCCGAGGAAACAGCCGAAGATACGCCTGACAGCTTGGAGCTGATTCAAAAGGAAAATAATCAGCTGCGCCAGAAAAACGCCCGGCTGATGTCGATCATCCGCGAGAACCAGGCGTTGAAAAACGAGCAAAAAAAACAGATTGAGCAGTTTACTTTAACGGTAAAGCAGCAGCAAAAGGAGCTGAACGACCTTCGGGAAAAAGTATTCCTGTCTGACCAAGCACAGGCCGATGAACCTGAGGACAAGACCATACAATATCCGTATTATTCAAGCATAAAAAACCTGTCGTTCGGAGGGCAGGCCGCGTGGATCAACGAAATGAAGGCCAAGCTGCCCAATATGGTTTTTATATCCGCTGAAACGATGCCGAATACAGACTTGATTCGCGGTGCGGATACGATCTGGATTCAAACAAACAGCATTTCTCACAAACACTACTATAAAATCATGAGCGCCCTGAAAGGATTGGAGAAACAAATTCGCTATTTTGTTTTCCCCGGGGTGAATAAATGCGCGGAGCAAGTGGTGCGATACTGCGAACAGAGAGGATATGAAGACTAAAGTGGCAAACATGGGTGCGAACATTGAACAGACGCTGAAAAACCGCTTCGCGGCCCCGCTTCAGGACAATTACGACCGCCGCATCATCTTCTGGCAAGACCCGGAAGGTGAGTTTGCAGAGCTGATTGATGAAATGCGCCTTGATGGCGTGAAAATTCTGAAACTGACGGGGACAAATAATTTTGCCGCGAAGCAGCTTCTCTCCGATACGGATACAAAAAGCAATTACCTGGTCTATAACCCGCTCTCCTACCCGGATATTCGGGATAACTGGCTGCTGGATATCGAGCTGTACAGCGAGGAGTTCCGTGCGGACTTGCTGTCCATCCGCATGCAGGAGCTGAACATGCCCGCCACCGCTCATTTGCGCAGGGCCTTAAAATCCTACGCCAAGTTTTTTGAAAACAAGGAGCGCATGGCCAGGCTGAAGGCCTTAAACAGCAACTATTCAAACGTCGGTCAATTGCACATTGACATCATGGCCGTTTTAACAGGAACAAGCGCCAACACGGCCCCCGGCGTCATCCGCGCCGTGCTGATGGGCGGCCTGGACATCGAAAACAACGAAACCATCACAAATATCAAAAAATTCGGCAATGAAAAAGTGTTGTGGGAATTGATTAACTGTTACACAGGCTATACCTATCACGATAATGCCTCGCTGATTGCCTTGGCTTCCCATATCCTGTTAACGGCGCTGTCCGTTACCATGGACGCTGCCTGCCTGCAGGGGCTGGAGAAGCTGATTTCCGAGCCCCATCAGCAGCATTGCTATGAGCTTGTCAACGAATGGGCCCATTCCGAGGATGATGACGAGCTGTACGACATTGCCCGTGCTGTGGAAGAGCATCATCATCTTGAACAACGCTTTGATCATTTGGAGGTGGCGGAGCTTTTAAGCAGCGAGTGCTTCCCGTGCATCAATGAATGTATCCTCAGAAGATATATGTCGGAGATTTCTGACAACATCATCAAAGCCGATGACATGGTGGCAGCCGTTGAAAAGCGCAGAACCCTTAAATGGTACAAGCGCGTGCGCTACTACTATGACGGCTTGCTTCAGGTGGCCCAGATGCAGCAGTTCTATCAGGCCAATATTGGCGGGTTCCATATTGCCGATTACACCAAACTTTTTAAGGAATACACCGGTGATTTCTGTAAAATGGATCACTTCTACCGGCAGTTCCACGCGGCCTTCGGCAAGAGCCTGAAGGAGACCAGCACGGTGCTGGAAGACCTGTATAAAAACGTGGCCGACTATGTGGAAAAGCTGTACAAGAACTGGTATCTGGCCACGCTGGGCAGTCAATGGACGAAGCTGGTAAGCGACGAGCTTGCCAAAGGCTCCGCGCTTGCCGGAATCGCGCAGCAGGCGGATTTTTACAGAAACTATGTAAAGCCGATAGTGTCTTCCGGCAGCAGGGCGTATGTGATTATTTCCGATGCGCTGCGCTACGAGGTGGCGGTGGAATTAACCGGCCAGCTGCTCAGGGAGACCAAGGGCAGGGCAAAGATTTCCGCTGTGCAGTCGGTGTTCCCCTCGGCGACCAAATTCGGCATGGCCGCCCTTTTGCCGCATACCCAGTTGCAGCTGACGGATGACCTCAAGGTGCTGTGCGACGGCGAAGCAACGGACAGTACGGCTGCTAGAGAAAAGATATTAAAAAAGGCAAACCCGGGCAACGTTGCCCTGACCTATAAAGCCCTGATTGCGATGAAGCAGGCGGAGCGCCGTGAGAAGGTCAGCGGTGCGAACGTGGTCTACATCTACCACAACGCCATCGACGCGGTCGGCGATATGGCCACAACGGAAGACCAGGTGTTTGACGCCTGTGACCAGGCCATTCTTGAAATTAAGAACCTGGTGCGCCTGATTACCAATGACCTGAGCGGAACGAACATCCTGATTACATCCGACCACGGCTTCCTGTATTCCTACAAGCCGCTGGAAGAAAGCGATAAGGCGGAGAAGAGCTTTGTGTCCGGCAATATCCTCGAGCTGGACCGCCGGTATGTGATTGCCGACGGCGACTGTACGGCGGAGCACATGCTGAAAATCCCCTTAACGCACCTGAACAGCAGCCATAGCGGCTTTACCCCGCTTGATTATATCCGTATGAAGAAGCAGGGCGGCGGCATGAACTATGTCCACGGAGGCATTTCGCTTCAGGAGTGCGTTGTGCCTGTCATCGAATTTAAGAACATCAGGGCGACCTCCAAAAAATTTGTGGATGTGAAGAAGGCGGAATTGCAGCTGATCAGCCAGAGCCGCAAAATTTCCAACAGCATTTTCTCCCTCGACTTCTATCAGAAAGAACCGGTCAGCGGAAAAACCGCTGCGGCTGCCTATGAAATCTATATGGCCGACGCCGCCGGGCAGGCCGTCAGCGATAAAAAGACCATCATCGCCGACAAGACAAGCAATAACGGCGCTGACCGTGTGTTCAGGGAGAGGTTTACGCTTAAGAGTGTGGAATTCAAAAAGACAGACGACTACTACCTGACAGTGGTAGAAAAGGGTACAACGAATGTAAGCGAGAGGATTGGATTTACGATTGATATCGCCTTTGTGAATGACTTTGATCTTTAAAGTGGAGGATACGGAATGGACGCGTTTGATTTGAAAGTTTTGGAGAATTTTCCGGGCAAGGTCGTCAGAAAAGACCTGACATCCCTGATGAAAAAGGGGGCGAATGTGCCGACCTATGTGCTGGAATATCTGCTGGGGATGTATTGCTCCACCGATGATCAAGTGGCGATTGATATGGGCCTTGAAAAAATCAGGGCGATTCTGGCCGAGAACTATGTGCGCCCGGATCAGAGTGAATATGTCAAGTCGAAAATCAAGGAGAACGGTCAGTATACGATTATTGACAAGATCACCGTTGTCTTTGATGATCGGGAGGACAAGTATGTTGCCAGGTTCACCAACCTGAGAATGGATCCGTTTGAGGTTCCTTCCGACCTGGTGATCCATAACGAAAAGCTTTTGATCGGCGGCATTTGGTGCATCATCAGGATTGAGTATGTCGGGCTTGAAAGAGATAACGACGACGAGCAGGAGGCTTTCGAAGAAGATATCTTTGGCAATCAGAAGAAAAAGAGGAAGATCAGGAAAAAGAAGTCCAAGTATGACTCTCCCTTTGAGATTTCTACCCTCAAGCCCATTCAAATGCCCAACCTGGATTTGGAGGAGTTCATAGCGGCCCGCGCGAATTTTACCAAGGACGAGTGGATCACGCTGCTGCTTCGCAGCGCCGGTTATGAGCCGGACGAGTTATCCCAAAAAGAAAAGATGCACTACCTGCTTCGTTTTGTTCCGTTTATTCAGAAGAATTATAATTTGGTAGAGCTTGGGCCCCGCGGAACCGGCAAGTCCCACGTTTACAGCGAACTGTCCCCATATTCTATCTTGATGAGCAGCGGCACGACGACGGTGTCCAACATGTTCTACAACATGTCTACCCGCAGAGTAGGCCTGGTCGGAAACTGGGATTGCATCGCGTTTGATGAGGTGGCCGGTATCACGCAGGCCACCGGGGATATGATTCAGATCATGAAGAACTACATGGCCAATGGCAGCTTCGCGCGAGGAAGTGATTCCATCAGCTCCGACGCTTCCATCGCTTTTGAAGGGAATACATTCAGAAGCGTGGAGGATATGATGCGCACGACAAATTTGTTTGAGCCCTTCCCTGAAGCGTTTAATAATGACTCCGCATTTTTTGACAGAATTCATGCCTATCTTCCGGGCTGGGAAACGCCAAAACTCCGTTCCAGCCTGTTTACCGACCGTTTCGGCTTGATTTCCGATTGTTTCTCCGAGTTTTGCCATGTGATGAGGAAATATGACTTCACCAATTCCTTCAGCGAGTATTTTGTTTTGAACGATCAGTTTAATACCCGCGACACGATCGCGGTTGGGCGAACCTTCTCAGGGCTTGCCAAACTGATCTACCCTGATGAGCGCATGACCAAAGAAGAGACGCGGGAGATTCTTGAATATGCTATCGAAGGCCGCCGCCGCGTGAAAGAGCAGCTTCGCAAGATGACGCCTGCCGAGTTCAGCGATGTCAATCTTGGTTATATCGACCTGGATACCGATGAAGAGCATATTGTAAGCCTGCCTGAAGTTGCCGACGGCACGCTGATCTTTGATGGCCTCGAAACGCCGGGATATGTGTATGGCGTCGGCCGGTCCGTTACAAATGTTCTTGGCATCTACAGGCTGGAAAATAAACTGCTAAGTGGTACCGGTTTGTTCAGTTCCAAGAATGTGGAAGGCTTGGCGCGCGCGCCCAGGAGCGTAAAGGACAGCCTCAACGCAGCCTTTAACTATTTCAGCGAAAACTCTAGGAAGATGATTTCCGGCGCTTATGAGGACTTTGATTACAGCCTATATTTTAACGACCTTCAGAACAGGGGCGTCAGCGATGAAATATCGGTTGCGGAGGTTGTCGGCCTGTTCTCTGCTCTTGCCAACCGCGCCGTTTTACCCTCACTGGTGATCTGCGGACGCGTAGTCATGTCCGGCAGCATGATGCCGATCACAACAGAACTGGAAGAGATTTTTGTTGCTGCTTCGAATGCCGGTGCAAGGCGAATCATGCTGCCGGCGGAGAGCAAAGAAAAGTATGATGAGCTCAGGTCTGAACTGAAAGAGGAAATGGATGTGATCTTCTACTCCACCCCGCTGGATGCGGCGAAAAAAGCGCTTGGAGTTGACTGATGATGGCGGAATACAGATGCATCAGCTGCGGTGAGCTCAAAGACAGCGAAAAGCCCTGTAGTTGCCCTGCCTGCGGATATCGGATGTTTGAAACGCCGTATGACCGCAAAGCCAAATTGATTTCAGAAATTGAGGGCTTTCTATCACGCCTTCAAATCAGAACGGTGACAAGAGAAGACCTTGTCTTTCAAGGAAAAGATGAGGATGATAAGCGATTCCCGGATTATGAAAAAATCCTCAAATATGTAACCGGCAGAGACCGGATAGAAGACTTTCTGAATAATTTGCTTGAAACGGTTGAGCAGTTAACGCTGCATTTTACGACACGATTTTCAAAGACATACCCTGTTTCCTTTGAAATTCTGGATGGAAAAATCGATCAGTATGACGAAGTGCTTTGCGCCGCTTTACAAGTTTTAGTCCCGGAAAGCACTGTGGAATTACCACCTGTAAAATGGGACAAGGTGTCGCTTTTGTATGCTGAGAATCAAGACAAGAATCTGTGGTTTTCAGCAAGCCAGCTGCTTGAGTTGATCGAGCAACTTGTTAAAAAAATTGTGAAGTTCATTAAGGTGAACAACCTTTATGGAAACAACCATCAGTACCATCCAAGGTCGCTTAAAGGCAAGTTAACCCAAGATACTGATTATAAAGATAAGCTTGAAAACGCTATTTCCGCAACACAAAAAGTGCTGGACAAAAAATACTTTGTGGACATTGCTGAGGATGGAAGGGCAGAATTAAAAGAAATGCTCACCTGCCTTTGGCATGGGATTGAATTGATTATGTGCGCCCCCTTGTTCATCAAAACTTTCGATTACCTGACAGAATCCGGAAGCGTTAGCGAAGAAGATTTTTTTGCCCAAACCTCTGCCAGGCTGACGGATCGATACAAGGATATAAATTCAGCAATCAATTTAGCGCCGCTGCTTAACGCGAAGACAGAAGATGAGGTCTTTGAGATTTATAAAGAACTGATCAGCCTCGATCAATTTGGCTTTCTTGTGCCTGTCGGAACAACGCTTGTTAATATCGGTGAAAGCGAGAAAAAACTCAGTGAGCTGATCGGCCTTGCCGGAATTAAAGAAAGCATCAGCAAAATTAAGGCCTACGCACTTGCAAATAAGGATAGTGAAGACCTGAATATCCATATGTGCTTCCTGGGAAATCCCGGCACAGGAAAAACGGAGGTTGCCCGGTATATAGCAGGGATTCTCTATGAAAATAAGATTCTGCCGACAAATCAAGTTGTTGAGGTGGATCGCAGCGGGCTGGTGAGCCAATACTTTGGCGCTACTGCCGAAAAGACAAGAAGAGTTATCGCCAGTGCAATGGGTGGTGTTCTGTTTATCGATGAAGCCTATGCGCTTGGAAATAATTCGGATTTCGGCACCGATTATGGGAAAGAGGCAATTGATACCCTGGTAAAGGCGATGGAAGACTATCGTGGGAAGTTCTGCGTAATCCTTGCTGGATATAGAAACGAGATGCTGCAGATGCTTTCCACAAATCCGGGATTCAAGTCGAGAATACAGTTTATACTTGATTTCCCGAATTACTCCAGAGATGAATTAAAGAGCATCATCGAGCTGATGCTGCGGAATCGGCGTTATGTAATCGGCGACGCGGCAATGAACAGAATCCTGGATATCACAGATATCAAGCGAAAAGACCCGAATTTTGCCAACGCGCGAGAAATACGCAACATACTCGATCAGGTAATCATGTGTCAGAATATGCGGGTTGCCGGGATAGATGACAATGAGCTTGGCATAGTAGACGTAAATAAATATATTAAGGATAATCAGATTAACCTGCCTACTGCGATTGGTGCCACAACAAATAAGGTGCTGACCGGAGAAGAAGAACTGGATCAGCTGATCGGTCTTGGAAGCGTTAAACGCATGGTTAGAAAGATCAAGGCATATGCGAAACGGAATCAAGGCGGTGAAGGGTTCAATCTTCATATGTGCTTCTACGGGAATCCCGGAACAGGTAAAACGGAAGTCGCCAGAATCCTGTCGAGAATTCTGTATGACGCCGGTGTTCTGGGTGAGGCCAAACTGGTGGAAACCGATGGGCGCGGTCTGATTGGAAAATATGTAGGCGAAACAGGCCCTAAAACCCAAGCAAAGGTTAACGAAGCGATGAACGGCATCTTGTTCATTGATGAAGCTCATAGCCTTGCAGGTTTAAATGATGCAAGCGGCGGAGCAACAAGCTACGGTTCGGAAGCAATAGCCGTTCTCCTGAAGGAGATGGAAGACCGTCGTGGTCAGTTCTGCGTAATCCTTGCCGGTTACAGGGATGAAATGAAGAACATGCTGAGCTCCAATCCTGGTTTTGAATCAAGGATACAATTTACATTGGATTTCCCGGATTATACTCGTGAAGAACTGGGCTTGATTGCAAAACTTTTTATTGCGAAGAAGAAATACGAGATCGAGGATTCTGCTCTTGAGAGACTGCTGGATGTGACAGAATATTTTAGAAACCTTCCCAATTTTGCAAATGCAAGAACAGTGAGAAATATCCTTGATCAGGTACTGCTGAACCAGAACTTGCGAACCGAGGACAACGAAAACGATCATCTCATCATCGTGGATGATGTCGAAGACTACCTTGCGGATGAAGGAATTGACCTGAAGATAACCAACAAGGGCCGCATTGGTTTCTATTAAAAAGGCGCGTTATGGAAAAAGCGAAAAGCTTAGAACACTCTGTTTGTTGAAAATTTTATTTTCAAGGACGGATGAGGATCATCCTCTGTTAAATGAATATATTGTAGTGTTTAGCATATAGACTGCTTTCTTGGTTATCACATAATGGGGTAACCCCGTTATTCTTGGCAAGCAGGGCATGTGGGTACCCTACATGCTCTTTGCTTGTTGGTGGCAGTGCCCCCAAACCCCTTTGAGCGCATGATAAATCATGCGGCCGCGCACCTCTGCGAAGCGCTTTTGTAAGAAGATAGTCATTTGCTTTGTTCCTTATTTTGTTCGGTTGTATGTTCCTCTTTATCCAAATTCATCATGCGCTTCACATTGGCTTTAGCGGTTAGCAACGCGCGCATTTCATCCCGCAGTTTCCGATATTCAGGATAGAGCGCTTTCTTTTTTTCCACCAGTTCAGCATATTCATCTTGAAGAGTATGGATGCTTGGGATTTGCTTTGTACCTAGACTATCAAACGCTTTTTTTGCTGCTTTATGTAATTGAATCTCGTCCTGATGCTCAGCAGCGAAGCGCTTTGAATAGCCCGCTTTGCGATAAGCAACATAGGTGGTATCTCTGGTTTTCAGATAGTTTCGCACATGGGTTCTAAGCTGACTAATTTCAGTCATTCGTTTTTCGATGGTCTTGATTTCATCCAGCACTTCATGATGACGCTTTGTTGCAACTGATGTTTTTTCCGCCAGGGAATCAACTTGAGTTTCCCGTAAGGTTTGATAACATCCGTGTCGTCTACATACACAGGACCATCTGCCCTGACCATGTCCTTTACCATGGTCAGGTAATTGTCGGCTGCCTGCTCAGGAATGTCCCCAGCCAGCTTGCAGGCCATGCGCTCAACGGTGTTACCTTCAGGATATCTTCACGCAACACATCGGCAAAACGTGATAGAATACAGCTGTCCGATGCCAGAATGCCGTAAATGACGTCCGCGATGAATGTCCGCCAGCTCTTGGACGTCCCGCGGCTGATGTGTCCTGCAAAAGACAAAATGGACCTTTTCATTTGGTAAGTATCTGTGGTAATATGTCGCGTGAGGGGCCTCCTAAGCGAGGGGTCGTGCGTTCGATTCGCACCGGGAGTGCCACAGCTGCCGCAGCATCAATGGTTCTACGGTTTTTGTTTGCACATCTCTTTTTCTCAAAAAATCCGTCTCGCGTCCACACCAGGCAGTCAACAAATTCCCAGCTGATATGGTTAAAGCTTTATCGATCCTTTTCTTGACAGCCCAGAGAAAATGTCGTCTAATTACATTAGAACAAGATATGCAAGCATAACGCATTTTTTACATGGCAGAAGTATCAAATGAATGTCAAAGGAGGCTTCACAAACAAACTGACTGATAAAATCTGCTGACAAAAAGAAAGGGAGTGTACGAAATGAAGGAAATCAGGATGGCTATTGTAGGCGCCGGCATGTGGGGCGAAAACCACGCGAGGATTTATCAGGCACACCCGGGCTGCAGGGTAGCAGCCATCTGCGACCTTGACTTGGAAAAAGCCAAAGCCAGCGCGGTGCGGCTGGGCATCAGCCATGCGTTTGACGACTGTGAAACCATGCTGGCTTCGGTCAATTGCGATGCGGTAGCCGTTGTAACGCCGGACTTTGCCCACACAAAGCCGGCACTGCTGGCTGCGCAGCACAAAAAACACATGTTGATTGAAAAGCCCATCGCTACGACAAAGGACGATATCATCGCCATCATGGACGCTGTAAAGAAAAACGGCGTCCGCGCCATGGTGGACCTGCACAACAGGTGGAGCCCGCCGTTCGCAGCGGCTAAGCAGGCAGCAGAGCGGGGCGATTTAGGCGATCTGTACACGGGATATTTCCGCCTCAACGACATCAAGTGGGTGGCTACGGACATGCTGCCCTGGGCGGCGAAATCCTCCATCCTGTGGTTTTTAGGCAGCCACTCCATCGACACGCTGAGCTGGCTGTTTAACAGCCGCGTCAAACGCGTATACGCTGTCGCCCGGGAGGGCCTCCTCAGGGAAACAGGCGTCGACACCAAGGACGCTTACCTGACGACGCTGGAATTTGAAAATGGCTGCATCGCCCAGATGGAAAACGGCTGGATCACACCCAACGCCAACCTGAACATCAACGACATCAAATGCACCCTGACAGGCACCAAGGGCATGGTTTCCATCGACGCGTCCAGCCACAACCTGATCCATATCTACACCGATGAAAAGGCGCTCGTACCCGATGTGCTGGTGCAGCATCACATCTTCGGAGCGCCCAAGGGGTTTGCTTTTGAAAGCATCCGCAGCTTTGTGGACTGCCTCATAACAGGCGATGCGTTTCATGTATCGCTAGAGGACGCGGCGCGAGCCAGCTTTGTGGTGCTGGCTATCATGGAGTCCGCTGAAACCAGGATGCCGGTGGACGTCAACTACTACGGAATCTGCTGACAGCAAGCCGCGCAGACCATTTAGAGCAAATTTACTTATCATAGCGTAATTTGCTCTAACCGGACAGCAAGCCTTCCTTCCGCATGGCAGCCAGCGTACTAAGCAGCGCTGTCCTGCCGTGGGCATAGGTCAGCGCGCCCTGCAGGTAGACAATATACGGCGCGCGCATGGGCGCATCGGCGGACAGTTCCAGCGAGCTGCCCGACACAAAAGCGCCCGCCGCCATGATGACCTGATCGTCATAGCCGGGCATGTCCCAGGGTTCGGGCGCCGCAAAGCTGTCCACAGGCGACGCCGCCTGGATGCCCCGGCAGAAGGCAACAAGCCGTTCGGGGGCATCCATCCGGATGGCCTGGATGATATCCGACCGCGCCTCGTCATACCGCGGCGACACCGCGAAGCCCAGCAGTTCAAAAGCGCGAGCAGCCAGCACAGCGGTTTTCAGCGCCTGCGCCACGGTGTGCGGCGCCATGAACAGCCCCTGGTAAAACAGCCGGTAACCCGGCTCGTAGCTGCCGGTTTCCCGCCCGGTACCGGGCGCGGTCAGCCGGCTTTCAATGCGGTGAAGGGCGCGCTCGGTGCCAGCCACATAGCCGCCGGTCGGCGCCAGCCCGCCCCCTAAGTTTTTGATGAGGCTACCCGCCGCGGCGTCAGCGCCATAAAAAGTGGGCTCATCGTCAGCCACAAACGCGCCGTAGCAGTTGTCCACAAAAAGGAAAATATCCGGCCTCACTGCCTTGACCGCTTCAAACAGCGGCTGCATATCCAGGGGGGACAGCGTGCGCCGCCAGGCATAGCCGCGGCTTCGCTGCACAAGGATCACCCTGGTTTCAGGCCTGATCGCCGCCAATACGCCCTGAACATCGATTGCCCCTGACGCCAGCGGCATCACGCAGCCATACCCCACGCCCATTTCCCGCAGCGAGCCTGCTTCGCCGTTCATGCCGATGACGCCATCCAGCGTATCATAGGGTTTGCCAAAGGCGGATAGCAGGTGATCCCCCGGCTGCAGCAAACCAAAAAGGCACATGGACAGCGTATGGGTGCCGCTTGTCAGCTGCGGCCGCACAATCGCCGCCTCGGCGCGAAACAGCGATGCCACGATGCTTTCCAGCGTATCCCGCCCCGTGTCTGCATAGCCATAACCCGTCGAGCCCGCGAAGTGCCGCGGCGCCACGCGGTGTTCCTGGAAGGTATGCAGCACGCGGTTGGTCCACCGGCATTCCCGTGCATTGATGGTGGCAAACACCGCGCGGCAATCCTCTTCCGCGCGTTCCAGCAGCACAGCCGTTGTTTCAGGCATGTCCATCCTCCATGGTTTGTATGATCCGCCCCGCAAGCTGCGCAGCATCTGATCCGCCGGCGTCCAGTAAGGTTAAGCCCTGTTCCTTGCGGAACCATGTCAGCTGACGCTTGGCATAGTTCCTCGTCCGCCGCTTGATGAGGCTGATGGTGCCTTCCCTGTCCGCCCGGCCCATCAGGTAGGGGATGGCTTCCTGATAGCCCAGCCCCTGCATGCTCTGCGCGCTGTCCGGCACGCCGGCATGCAAAAGGCTCTGTACCTCGTCAAACAGCCCACCCCGCACCATGCCGTCCACCCGGCTGTCGATGCGGCTGTAAAGCGCCTCCCGCGGCCAAGACGGCGCGAAGAGGCGCAGGTTATACCGTTCTTCCTGCTTTGCCGGCAAAGCCTGGGCAGAAAAAGGCAAGCCGGTGATGTCATATACTTCCAGCGCGCGGATGACGCGCCGGGTGTCGTTGGGATGCAGCCTTGCAGCCGATGCCGGATCGCGCGCAGCCAGCAAATCATGCAGCGCCTTAGTGCCTTTTTCCGACAGGAACGCCTGGTACTCGGCGCGTATGGCAGGTTCAGCCGGGGTATTGCCCAGCGTCATGGGATACCTGAGCGCCTTGAGATACAAACCGGTGCCACCCGTCAACACGGGCACGCGACCTCGGGTCACGATATCTTCAATGCAGGCATCGGCAGCCCGGGCATATTCCGCCACGGAGTAGCTGTCCTTCGGGTCGGCAATATCCAGCATGTGGTGGGGTAC
Source organism: Christensenellales bacterium (assembly GCA_050952845.1). Lineage (GTDB taxonomy): Bacteria > Bacillota > Clostridia > Christensenellales > Aristaeellaceae > JAGVSV01. The sequence continues at coordinate 899,377 of JBMNLP010000001.1, read as the reverse complement.
GGCAGCCTGTTCAGCGCGGGTGGGCTTGGCGGTGCCGATGTCCATGCCGCGGTATATCTGCATCGAATCCATGCAGACGATCTCAACAGGCAGCCGGTCTGCCAGCGCCAGCGAAATGCCCGTCTTCCCGCTTGCCGTCGGTCCCACTACCCCGATAACCAGCGGCTTCCCGGCGCCTGCCGTCATGGTTGGATCCGCCTGAACCGCTTATCCAGCTCCGCCCTGGTCAGCGACAGCATCAGCGGCCGGCCGTGCGGACAGGTTGGGGTGACATTGCCTTCCAGCATATCGACAACAAGCGCTGTCAGCGCGGCGTCAGGCAGCTTTTCCCCGCTTCTGACCGCCTGCCGGCAGGCGGACATCAGAATGCGCTCCACATGCTGCCGGTCCGACAACGCGCCTGTGGTTGCCAGGTCGTCCAGCGCATCACGGAAAGCGCTTTCCGCCTGCGGCTCCCCCATAGAAAGCGGTACGGAATGCAGGCGAATGGTCTGCTCGCCAAAGTCCTCCGCGTCAAAACCGGCATCCGCCAGCAGCGCCTGATGCTCCAAAAACGTGCCGTACTCCCTGTACGACAAGGTGACAGCCCGCGGCGTCAGCAGCATCTGCGCAGCGCCGCCGCTTTCATAGGCAGCCAGCATCCGGTCAAACAGCAGGCGTTCGTGCAGCGCGTGCTGATCACACAGGATCAGCGTATCGCCCGACTCAAACAGGATGAACGTTCTGAACGCCTCGCCGATCATGCGCACCGGCACGCGGGCTAATTCGGGCACATATGCTGCAGCCGATACCTGCTGCGGCTCGGCTGCGGGTACGGACACCTCCGGCGCAATCATCGGCTCTTCCCGCTGCGGCGACATGGCGCGCATGGGGGCAGGAGGCGATACCGAAGGTGCAGGCGGCGCATCGGCGCTGGGCGCCAACCTGGTGATGTCTGCCGGCATGCCGGGGGCAGCCGGTTTCTCAGGAAATACGGGAGGCGGCATCGCTTCGGCAGCGCCCAGGTTCAGTGCATCAAACACGATATCGCGCACGGCGTCCGACACGAGCTGTTCATCAGCAAAGCGCACCTCCCATTTGTTGGGATGTACGTTGACATCGACCTTGTCGTACGGCATCTCAAGGTACAGGATGCACACCGGAAAGCGCCCGATCATCACGCGCTGGCGGCAGGCTTCTTCCACCGCCTGGGACAGCAAGGGGCTGCGCATGGCGCGCCCATTGATAAAAAACGATTGATTGGACCGGTTGCCCCGCGACGCGTCCCCCACGCCCACAAAACCAGACAGCAGCAGACCGCCCTGGTGCCCGTCCACCCGGGTCAGCTGCCGCAGCGTGGTTAAGCCGTAAACGCTCATCACAGCGGTGTCCTGTCGGCCGTCGCCCGGGCTGAAATACACCTGCTTGCCGTCGCTGACATAGCGGAACGATACCTCGGGATGGGAGAGAATCAGCCGCATCATCAGCTCTGTTACCAGCGCTGCTTCGCCCGTGGGCTTGCGCAAAAATTTGCGCCGCACCGGCGCGTTATAGAACAAATCCTTCACCGTTACCTGGGTGCCCTCGGCACTTGCCGCCTCCCGGACAGGCTGCATAAGGCCGCCCTCGTTCACTGCCTGCATGCCGGTATCGCTGCCGCGCTGCCGGCTGATCAGCGTCACCCTGGATACCGCCGCGATGGACGCCAGCGCTTCGCCGCGGAAGCCCAGCGTGCCCAATCTGAACAGATCCTCCGCCGTGCTGATCTTGCTGGTGGCATGCCGCTCAAACGCCATGCGCAGGTCCTCCGGCGCGATCCCGCCGCCGTTGTCCGTCACCCGCATGGACGTTAACCCGCCGTCCCGGATATCCACGGTAATCGCCGTTGCACCGGCATCCATGCTGTTTTCAACCAGCTCCTTGATGGCAGCTGCAGGGCGTTCCACCACCTCGCCGGCGGCGATCTGGCCAACAACATCGGGCGGCAACCGCCGTATCTTCGCGCCTGTCATTGTCTTTCCCTCACAGCTTGCGCGCCTTCTCCCGCAACAGGAACAGCGCGTTCAAGGCATCCATGGGGCTCATGGACAACACATCTAAGTTGGCAAGCTCCTGCGCCAGCTCAGCGGCGCCGTAATGAAACAGGTCCACCTGCTGGTTCTTCCGCTTGCCGGTTTTCTCCAGGATGTTTTTGCCAATGGTGTTCTGGCTGATATCGCTGGCTTCCAGGCGCGCCTGGATCTCGCGCGCCCTGCCGATGACGGTTTTGGGCACGCCGGCCAGCCTGGCGACATACACGCCAAAGCTTTTGTCGGCGCCGCCCGGCACGATCTTCCTGAGGAAGACGACTTCCTCCCCCATCTCCTTGACAGCGACGCAGAAATTCTCCACGCCTTCCAGCACGCCTTCCAGCTCCGACAGCTCGTGGTAGTGCGTGGCGAACAGCGTCTTGGCACCGGAATGCTGCTTGTCGGTTAAAAACTCCACCACAGCCCAGGCAATGGACAGCCCGTCAAACGTGCTGGTGCCCCGGCCTATCTCGTCCAGGATAACCAGCGAGCGGGCGGTGGCGCTGCGCAGGATATACGCCAGCTCGGTCATCTCCACCATGAAGGTACTCTGCCCGCCAGCTAAGTCGTCAGAAGCGCCGATGCGGGTATAGATGTTGTCGGTCAAGGGGATATCCGCCGACTGCGCCGGCACAAAGCTGCCGATGTGCGCCATCAGCACGATCAGCGCGGTTTGCCTGAGGTAGGTGCTTTTGCCTGCCATGTTGGGGCCCGTCACAATCAGCATGCGCTTGTCATCGGCATTCATGACGGTATCGTTGGGTACAAAGCTGCCCTCGCCCAGCGTTTTTTCCACGACGGGGTGGCGTCCTTCGCGAATATCAAGCGATCCCGCATCGTTCAATGTGGGGCAAACATAGGCATTTTCCCGAGCAACGCGCGCCAGCGACAGCAGCACATCCAGCGTCTTGAACCCCCGCGCCGTCTCCTGCAGAGCAGGTAAAAGCTGCAGCAGCTGCTCACGGATACCGTCGAACAGCTCGCTCTCCAGCCTGATGGCTTCGCCCTCGGCACCAACGACTTTCTGTTCGATCTCCTTGAGTTCCTCTGTGGTATAGCGCTCGGAAGACGCCAGGGTTTGCCGGCGCTGGTAATGCTCCGGCACCAGGTGGTAATAGGATTTGGTCACTTCGATATGGTAGCCGAACACGCGGTTATACTGGACGCGCAGGTTTTTGATGCCGGTGGCTTCCCGCTCGCGGGTTTCCAGGTCCAGCAGCCACTGCTTGCCCTCGCGCGCGGCACGGCGCCATGCATCCAGCTCTTCGCTGAACCCCTGCCTGATCATGCCGCCTTCGGTGACGGTGGCGGGCGCATCCGGGTCGATGGCAGCTTCCAGCAAACCGGCCAGTTCGGGCAAGGGGTCGATCATGGCGGCAACCCTGCGCAGCCCCCTGTCCTGCAATGCAGCCAGCAAGCCCAGCACCTGCGGCGCCTGAGCCAGCGAACGGTTCAGCGACAGGCAGTCGCGGGCATTCAGCGTGCGATAGGACACCCGGGACAGCAGCCGCTCCATATCGTACACTTGCCTCAGGCAAACCGACAGCTCCTCCATCAGCACAGGCTGGTCATACAGGCACGTAACGGCGTCCAGGCGCTCCTGGATCATGTCGCGTTTGATCAGGGGCTGCTCCACCCAGGAACGCAGCATCCGCCCACCCATGGGCGTCAGCGTTCTATCCAGCAGCCACAGCAGCGAGCCGTACGCGCTGCGGCTGCGCAGGCTTTCGGTCAGCTCCAGGTTACGCCTGGTCGCCGCGTCCAACGGCATGGTTTCATCTGCTGCCATCACGCGCAGCGTGTTGATATGCTGCAAGGCTGTCTTTTGGGTTTCGCCCAGGTAGCGAATCAGAGCGCCTGCCGCCGAAGCAGCAGCCGTCCGAGACGCGTCTAAACCCAGGGCAGCGATGTCGGCTACCTGAAAATGCTTCGTCAGCGTTTTGCGCGCCTCCCGGATACCGTAGGCGGACGCCGGGTATGCCTGGATAAACGTATCGACGATGCCTTTCACAGCTTCCGGCGCGTTGGTGATGATTTCGCTGGGCAATTCCATGGCCAGCACGGCGCGCAGCTCGGCGTTCTGGTCCGCTGCTGCGCGCACAAAAAATTCGCCGGTCGTGACGTCGCACCAGGCAATGCCGGCTTGCTTGCCCCGCAAAAACACCGAGGCGATGAAGTTGTTCTTGCGCTCGTTGAGGGCATTCAGGTCGATGACGGTGCCAGGGGTCACAATGCGCACCACCTCGCGGCGCACCAGGCCCTTCGCAGTTGCGGGGTCCTCCATTTGTTCGCCGATGGCCACTTTGTAGCCACGCTCCACCAGGCGCGCGATGTACGCATCGGCCGCATGATAGGGCACGCCGCACATGGGCGCCCGCTCCGGCAAGCCGCAGTCTTTCCCGGTCAGCGTCAGCTCCAGCTCCCTGCTGGCAGTGACTGCATCGTCAAAGAACATCTCATAAAAATCGCCCAAGCGGAAAAACAGAATCGCATCAGGATGCTGTTCCTTGATGGTCACGTACTGCCGCATCATCGGCGTCAGCTCAGCCATGAACCCCTCGCATCATTCGACGCTGCAGCCCCTGCAGCTGGCACAGCTGCCGCTGCTGCACCCGTCATTAACGCTTTCGGGGGACAGCACCTTCTGCAGCTCCCGATTAACAGCGTTCATCATCACGGTAAAAGCAGCGCGCGAATCGTTCAGCGCGCGCATGCGCACATTTCGGCGCAGTTGATTCTCAATGGCGTCTACTTCACGCGTCAGCGCACTGACAGCGTCAAAATCAGGGGTTTCCGCCTTGGTCAACTCTGCCACAGCCTGCCTTTTCTCCTGATAATCGTTATACAGGCTTTCCAGGTCAAGGTCGGCAGCAGCGGCGTTCTCCGCCTGCTTCATGGAGGTATATTCATCGCTCCGCGCGATGACATCAGCCAGCTCCCTGGCTTTTTCGATAACGCATTCGCTCATGTTGCATCCCCTTTCATCTTGCCGCGCAGCGTGTTGCTGCCGGCACCTTCTATTATAACAGGTACGATGGAACCTACCAAACTTTTATCGCCGGTAAAATTAACCGATAGGTTGCGTTCGGATTTGCCAGTCAGCTGGGTGCTGCGCCGCCGGGACATGCCATCCACCAGAACATGGGCACACATGCCCTTCATGCCGGCCAATATGTCGGCGGTCATGGCATCCTGCTCTGCGATCAGCCTTTCAATGCGGTTGGTGGCCACATCGGGGTCGATGCGGCCGGGCAGCACCGCCGCGCGCGTACCGGCCCGCGGGCTGAAAATAAAAGTAAACGCGCTGTCATACCGCACGGAACGGGCAAGCGAGAGGGTGTCCTCAAAGTCCGCCTCGGTTTCGCCGGGAAAGGCGACGATAAAGTCCGTCGTCAGCCCAATATCAGGCCGCGCCTGCCGCAGCAGATGCACTTTGCGCAAGTAGTCCTCCGCAGTATACCGCCTGTTCATAGCCCGCAAAATCCGGTCGCTGCCCGACTGCACCGGCAGGTGCATGTGCGGACAAATGGCTTTGTTGCGCGCCATTTCCTCGATCAGCGCGTCGGATAAATCCTTGGGGTGTGAAGTCATAAACCGGATACGGCTGATGCCCGTCCCCTCCAGCCTTCTGAGCAGCTCCGGAAAGGTGGTGTCCCCGGTATCAGTGCCGAAGGAATTGACGTTCTGCCCCAGCAAGGTGATCTCCTTGACGCCGCTCTGCTGCAGGCATGCCACCTCGCGGACGATGTCATCGGCTTTCCGCGAGCGCTCGCGCCCCCTGACATAGGGCACGATGCAGTAGGTGCAGTAGTTGTTGCACCCGTGCATGATGGCGACATAGGCCTTATGGTCTGCCATGCGGCTGATGGGGATGTCTTCAAACAGCGTGCTGTCGTCGTCGCTGACGCGAATCACGCGGCTGCCGGTATCGATGGCTTCCAGCAAAAACTCCCCCAGGCGGTAGAAATTGCCTGTGCCGAAGGCAATATCGACAAAGGGATACTGCGCCAGGATTTTCTCCGCCATGCCCTGCTGCTGCATCATGCAGCCGCACACCCCGATGAGCATGTGGGGCCGTACCCGCTTGATCTCCTTCAGCCAGGTGATGTTCCCCAGCGCCTTGCGCTCGGCGTTGTCGCGGATGCAGCAGGTGTTGAACAGCACAAAATCGGCCTCCTCGCGCGTTGGCGAAGGCGCGATGCCCATCTCGCACAGCATGCCGCTGAGTTTTTCCGAGTCATGCACGTTCATCTGGCACCCAAAGGTGACAATATGATAGGTCGCAGGTTTGTTGGGATGCCGGCTGACGCTGTCCATCAAGGCACGCTGGGCAGCCATCTCTTCCTGCGATACAACCCGCACCGCCCTATCCGGCATCGTCTGCCCCTCCCATATCATGCGGCGCAATGCCGCTGCCGCCGCAAGCGGGGCACAGCGCCAGCCGCTCGGCAGCTAAGCTTTCACCGGTGCGCCGGCGCGTCATTTCCAACAGCCCCAGCGACGTAAAGCCATGCACCGTCGTCTTGACCCGGTCATGCTTCAAGGCATCCTTCAGCTCGTCGAGCACCATGCTTCTGCTTTCCTCGTCAGGCATGTCGATGAGGTCGATGACGACGATGCCGCCCGTCCGCCTCAGGCGCAATAGCCGCGCAGCCTCGCGCACCGCCTCACGGTTGATGTCCATCACCGTGCACTCCGCGCTGCGGCCTGCGGTGTGGCTGGCCGTGTTGACGTCGATCACCGTCATAGCTTCACAGGGGTCGATGATCAGCGTGCCGCCGTTTTTCATATACACCTTGCGGCGCATCGCCTTGTGCAGGCTTTCCCGCACCCGGTAGAGCAAAAACGGATGCTCGCTGAAAGCACAGGGGATGTCCCCATCCACCTGCAGGCTGCTGTCGTTGGTCAGCACCCTGTCAACCCGACCATCCAGCTCGCGCAGCAGGGCGTTGATGGGGTGTTCCGGTTCGCTCAGCAGGCAGGGCGCGGACGATCGCTTTGCCTTGGAAGCCAGAGCCTGCCAGCAGCCAGTTAGCGCAGATACTTCCTCCCGGACAGCCGCTTCGTCAGCCTCCAGGCTGGCGGAACGCATCACCAGGCCCATGCCGTCAGGCGCCAGCTGCCTGCCCATCGCTTTCACAGCCGCCCGCTGGGATTGATCCTCAATTCTGGCGGATACATGGACGCCGCTTCCCCGGGGCAGCAGCATCGCATAGCGCCCGGGCAGGGCGATGTCGCAGGTAAGATAGGCCGCTTTGCCGCGGGACGGCGCCTTTTTCACCTGCACCATCAGCACATCCCCGGTTTTGGGCTGGGCGCCGGCAGCTTCCTGAAACGGCAGAAAGCCTTCATACTTGCCGTCCAGCCGCACAAACACAGCCTGCAGGCTTTTCATCACGCGGGCGCATCGACCCAGGTATACCTGGCCCACAGCCGGCAGCGCGCTGTCCGGGAAAGGAAAAAACTCCACCAGGCTGCCATCCTCAACCAGCGCGGCTTCGCATGACGCATCCGTCTTTTCGTACAGCAACACGTTCATGCGTTTTCCAGCGGCACAAACAAATTATTGAGCAATCGGTTCCTGATCACCCGGCAGCGGGGCGCCGGCACGCCGGCATAGTCAGCCAGCGCCGTCATCAGCAGCTCCGGCTTGCAGGACCCATGCTGGTTCAGCGACAGCACCGCCCGCAGCGCGCCATCCTTCACATGCAGGTTAAAAATGAGCGGCTGCAGGTTGATTTCGCGTTCCCGCCGCTTGGTCTTGTAAGTAACCATGATGTTCGGCTCATTGAGAAACCCGGGCAAAGCGCTGTGCAACGCCTCCTCGTGCTGCAGGGGATAGATGTCATATTCGGCTGCGAACAGCGCCGCCATGGGCGCCGGGTGGCTGTCATCCACCTGCCGGCAGGCGAGGCACCGGATGCCTTCAGGCAGCTGCCCATTGAGCTTTTCCAGGAACACGCCGCCCGCCACCGGCGCCTCCAGCGGCACCTCCATAACCTCGCGCCGCCCTTCCATGCCCACCGCCAGCGGCGCCGCAAACGACAGCAGAATGCGCGGGTTGAAACCCTGCGAATACCGAACCGGCAGACCGCTTCTGCGCAGCGCGCGCTGCATGGCACGCATCAAATCCAGGTGGCCGATAAACCGAAGGGTGCCGGTTTGTTGATAAACCGCCTGCATCTTCATCGCGTACAGACCCCCTCAAAACGCTGCAGCCCGCAGTCCTGGCAGCCGTGCCGGCAGTCCGGCGTGACGTCGCCCTGCCGGGCGCGGACGTTTTCCCGCCACAGGTATTTCTTCGTGACGCCGGCGTCAATAAAGTCCCAGGGCAGCAGCTCGTCCTGCCCGCGCTCGCGGTTGGCATAAAAGGCAGGGTCCAGCCTGGCATCGGCAAAAGCCTGCAGCCACGCTTCATACTTAAAATGCTCGCTCCATCCATCCAAACGGCAGCCCCGCTGCCAGGCATAGGCCAACACGTCGCCCACGCGCCGGTCGCCCCGCGCCAGGCAAGCCTCCAGGAAGCTGAGCTCCGGGTCGTGCCAGTTGAACTGAACGCCCTTGATCCTCAGCGCGCCGCGCAGCAGCGTCTGCTTGCGGTTGATCTCCTCCAGCACATCCTGAGCCGCCCATTGAAAAGGCGTGAAGGGCTTAGGCACAAAGGTGGACGCGCTGCAGGTGACGCGCAGGCCCGGCGCGCGCCGCTCCCGGGGCACGGCATGGTACGCATCCACCACCAGCTTGGCCAGAGCGCCGATAGCCTGCAGGTCGTCGTCGGTTTCGGTGGGCAAGCCGATCATGAAATACAGCTTGACCGTGTTCCAGCCCGACTCAAAGGCATCGGTAACGGCAGTGACCAGGTCGTCCTCGGTTACCCCCTTATTGATGACATCGCGCAGGCGCTGTGTGCCAGCCTCCGGCGCCAGGGTCAAGCCGCTTTTTCGTACCTCGCCGGTTTCCTCCAGTGGCTTTTTGAGCACGCTGTCGATGCGCATGGACGGCAGCGAGATGCCCACGCGCTGTGCTTTGAACCGGTCGGTCAGGCCTGAAACCAACTGCTCCAGCCCCGAATAGTCCCCGCTGGACAGCGAGGACAGCGATATTTCCTCGTAGCCCGTGGATGCCACCAGCTGATCGGCCAGGCACAGCAGCTTATTGACGCTGCGCTCCCGGACGGGGCGGTATAGCATGCCCGCCTGGCAAAACCTGCAGCCGCGCGTGCAGCCGCGCATGATCTCCAGCACAATGCGGTCATGCACAGCCTCGGTATACGGCACAACCATGCCCGTTGGGTAAACGGCATTGTCCAAATCAACCTCAATGCGCTTAACCACCTTATCCGGCACGCCGGCTTCAACGGGTGCGAACGCGCTGAGCGTGCCGTCCGGGTTGTAGGACACCGCGTACAGCGAGGGCACATACACACCGTCCACCCCTGCCAGCGCGCGGAGGATGTTGGCGCGCGCCGCGCCTTTTCTGCGCAGCTGGTGGATCAGCCTGGTGACCTCAATGATCGCTTCCTCGCCATCGCCGATGATGAAGGCATCCATGAAGTATGCCAGCGGCTCCGGATTAAAGGCGCAGGGGCCGCCTGCGATAACGATGGGGGCGTCCTGCCCGCGCTCGCTTGCGCGGATGGGAATGCCCCCCAGGTCCAGCATCTCCAGGATATTGGTATAGCTCATCTCATATTGCAGGGTGAAGCCGACAATATCAAACCGATCCAGCGGCGTTTTCGTTTCCAGCGAGAACAGCGGAATGCCCTCCCGCCGCAGCGCATCCGCCATATCATGCCAGGGCATGAAAACGCGCTCGCAGAGCATATCGTCCTGCCTGTTGAGGATATCGTACAGGATCTTCATGCCCAGGTGCGACATGGCGATCTCATAGGTGTCGGGAAAGCAAAAGGCAAAAGCTGCTGTTTCAGCCCGGTGTTCCTTCACGCAGGCGTTGACCTCCCCGCCGATATAGCGCGCGGGTTTTTCCACCAGGTCCAGCAGCGCGTCGATGCGTTTGTACAGGTCCGTGTCCAAAATAGCCCTCCGGGTTCGTCAAAATCCGGTGTATTCTATCATATGCGCCTGAACCGCGCAAATTGCGCTTGACAACGTATCAGGCCTTTTGTATAATGCTTTTCGCGGTTGGCGCCGATGGGGAATGGTGTAACGGCAGCACCTACGACTCTGACTCGTATAGTCTAGGTTCGAATCCTAGTTCCCCAGCCACCTGCCTCCGTGGTCTAGTGGCCTAGGACACCGCCCTCTCAAGGCGGCAACACGGGTTCGAATCCCGTCGGAGGTGCCAGAAGAACGACAAAACCCACCAATTGCGGTGGGTTTTGTAATGACAGTTCAATTGACAGAAGGGCGCATTGCCTTAACCTCGCGCACCCGCCTGCCCTGCTTCCGCAAGGCACCGGACGCTGCGCGACAACACGACGCTCAACCCCAACAGCGCCGCTGCTGAAAAGGCATACAGCAGCAGCATGGGCAGGTCGATCTTCTCGTAAAACTCGGCGCTGACCGCCGCGGCAATGGCCAGGGCAAGCGCCAGCCAGTCCGCCAGGATGGACACTAATGCCCGCCCTGCGCGAATCGACCGGACGGTAAGCAGCGCGACAACCGCTAACAGCACCGTCATCGCCATCACCTGCGTGACGCGGATAAACCCGTTGGCTTCCAGGCGCAGGTAGTTGTCGCGCCTGAGCGACTCAAAGAACACCTGTGCCGCGCAGAAGAAAATCAGAAAGTAAAGCGCCATATCCCCCGGTTTGCGCGGGCCTTTGCCAAGGAGGATGAGCAGCCCGCCGATCAGCAGCGTAGCCAACCCCTGCAGCATGAACACAGCCACTGACCACTCCCCAAATACATTTTGAACAGCAATGGGAAAAAACTGCCATCGAGGCTCGGCCACGTCGCCTCCATAGCCCTCGCCGCCCAGTATCTGCCCCATCAGAGCTATGGCGCAGAACAGCGCCAGCGGCAGAGCCATGGCATCTGCCAGGGCAGAAAATGGCTGCCCTGCCAGCTTGGAAACCACAAAAGCCGCCAGGAACACCCCCAGCAGCATGCCCATGATGCTCAGCCCGCCCTGATCAATATGGATCAACGGCATCAAGCCAAGGAAACAACCTTCCAGGGGATCATAAAACACCTGCTCATACCGCACCAGGCAGTACACCAGCCGCGCAAATAACAGCCCCAACGGCATTGCCCACAGCATCAGCCGCTGCGCCATGCTTTTACCCAGCCCCGCCCGCCGCGTGCAACGCATAAGCAAGGCATAAGCCAGCAGCGCGCCCAGCGCCGCCGCCAGCCCCCAACCGTATATCACCACAGGGCCCAGCCGGAAGGCGATAATATCAAACATGCAGGCTATTCCCGTACCAGGGTGGCAAAGTAGATGATGTCGGCGATGTAGCGCGTTTTGCCACCGGGCGAATTGATTTTTTCTCCGTTGAAGTACAGCGTGTTGGTCGACCCGCCGTCTAGGTTGTAAGCGCACAGGCAGCCCTTTTCGCTGAACCGATAGCCAACCTCCTGCACATACGCAGCCATCTCAGGTATCGTGAAACCTTTGGAGTTCTTGTCCTCCGGCCCCTGGGTGGATACGATGAGGTACTCCAGCGGGCCAAGCTGCGCCAGCGCAACGCGCTGGGCATTGACATGCGGGGAGATGTTAAAGTATTTTTTCGCGCTCATATCCCTGGCTTGGCCGTCCAGCACCAGCACAGGGCCGAATGTGAAGGCATTGATCACCGTTTTTCCCTGTACCTCCAGGTCGGCGACTGCCGCGTCGATATCAGCTTGTGTGGCTGCAAGCACGGCGTGAAAGTCGCCTTCATTGTCGATGATCAGCACATCCTCGCCCGTGGGCCGGCTGCGGTAGGTAAACCCCTGGCGCACGGCGTAGCTTTTCGAATCGTATACGAAATAATCCCCATTGATCGCCACCACCGCGTTGTTGCGGCGCGCAATGGAAACACCGGGAGCCGTAGCCTGGGAGCGGAACGTGGACGCCGGCGCTGTGCGCAGCTGGGACGGGTGCATGATGTTGATATGCGCGTACAGAACGGGCGTATCGAACGCCTTGTCCTCGTATATCTTCACCTCAATGGAGGGGTCGGCATAGCTGAGCCCATCGTCACTGTATGCATCAGCAACAGGCACCGGCCCGGGCGTCAGGTCCACCGGCAAGGGCGGCAGCTCCCCCGGCGATGCCACCACCCACTCCGCCCGCGCGGCGGATGAGGAAAGCATCAGCGCCAATGACAGCGCCATCAGCAACACAAGGCAGGTTTTCACAGCATCCCGGTTCATGTCTGTCCTCCGCTTCACGCAATTATTCACAACGGTGGAAAACACATCACTCCCCGGGCAACACGCCTTCCAGGAAGGGCAGGTACTTCACCAGGAAGTATTTGCCCCATGCCAGCGTTTCACGGGCGTGGTTTTTCAGCCAGTATTCCTGCTTGATGGGGCTGCCGGCTCCGGATGGGCGCAAGCCCAGGTCCCGGGCGATAGCCATGGCACGGGGCAGATGATAATCGCTGGTCACGATCAGCACTTCATCGGCGCCCGGCGGCAGCAGCTGGATGGCATTGGCTATGTTCTGCCGGGTGTTGACCGATGTCTCATCCACCAGGATATGCTCAGCCTGCACGCCGCGGGCAGCCAGCCAATCCCGCATGATGGACGCCTCGGTGGCAGGTTCATCCGCGCCCTGGGCGCCGCATACCACGATGGGCATGGGCTTCAGGCTGTACTGCGCCAGCGCCTCGTTCAGCCGCAGTTCCAGCTGAACACTGGGCGAGCCGTCGCTGTTCACCTGCGCTCCCAATACGATCATGGCCTCAACGCCGGCGGACGGCTCAGGCACGTTCTTTTCCTGCCAAAGCATGTAGCCAAATATCATCAGAAATGCCAACGCAAACAAAATCGCCAGCACAAATGCCAGCTTGATCAGCGACACCAGCATGCAGCCGCTTCTTCTTGACCCTCTTGCCATACTATCCTCCCAATATCAATCAATATACTCAAATCAATCCGTTTTCCCTGAAGCTGAATGTGCCGCCCTTGCCCACGATGACATGGTCGTGCAACGCGATGCCCACGCCAGCCAGCAGGCTGCCCAGCGCACGCGTCATGTCCCTGTCAGCCTGGGAGGGGGTGGCTTCTGCCTGCGGATGGTTGTGGGCCACCACCGCGCCCGCCGCCCCGCACCGCAACAACGCTGCCAGCACCTGCCTGGGGTACACGGCTGTTTCCCCCTCGTCACCCTGAGCAATGTGCACCGCTGCCAGCACGCGCAGGGAGGGATCGAGCGCAATCACATAAAACTGCTCCAGCCTTTGCCCCAGCAGCAGCGCCTCGCAGTAGGAACGCACCTTGCTAGTGCCGGACAGCACCGCAGCTTCACCCTCCTGGCTCTGCCGGTACGCCCGGAACACGGGCAGCAACAGCGACAGAAACACCGCCGCGCTCTCCCCGATGCCTTCCACCACCATCAGATCAGCAGGCGCTGCCTGCAGCACAGCATGCAGCGAACCAAAGTGCTGCATCAGCCGATGAGCCACCGGGTTGACATCCCGCCGGGGGATGGCATAGGTCAACAGCAACTCCAGCGTTTCATGCGGCGCGAAGCCTTCCAAGCCGGCGCGGATAAACCGCTGCCGCAATCGCTCCCGGTGCCCGGCGTGGTGATGGCTGCCCGCGCGCCCTTCGTTACCGGTCACTGAGGCTGCAGGGCTTTTCCGTACAGGCGGTAGGTGCGGTACTGCCTGCCGCCGGTAATCAGCGTGTTGTTGATGGAAGCGATGTGGGTTTCATCCACCGTGGAGCCTTCGATGTGGCGGATGCCCAGGCGCCTGGCGCCCTGCACCGCCCGGTACACCATGACGGCGTTGACGGCTTTGTTTTGATACTCCGGTATCACAAACTGCATCGGGCAGCGCACAGTATCAATACCGGGCAGCTGCAGCCGGGCGAAAAAGCGGCTCACAGGGTCGGCCCTGCCACGCATGGCTTTCAGCACCCTGTTGTAGTCCAGAAAGCCAATCACCAGGCCGATGGGCTCGCTGCCGGCATAGGCCATCACAGCCAACTCGCTGCGGAAATAGGGCCGCGCGCGGTTCAGCAGCAGGGTGATGTCATCCGGCGAGGGCAGGTAGGCGCCCGGCTCCTCCGGCATGGCGTCGCAGATAACGGTGGATATGTCCCGAGCCAGCCGCGCCTGGTTTTCCCGGGCCGGATCAATGTGGCGCACGGTGAAGCCAAAGCGTTTCTGCACGCGGTCAGCCAGCGGGGCAATGCGGTCGGTTTCCGCCTCGTCGATGTCGATCAGATAAGCGAAATAGTCCCGCTCCTTATTGAAGCCGTATTCTTCCAGGTATTGGGCATAATAGGACGGGTTATAGGGGTTGTACAGCACGGGCGGCCCGTCAAACCCATCCACCAGCAAGCCGCGGTTGAGCATGTCGTACATGGGCGCCACGGGGCCGATCACCCGCTGCACGCCATGCTCAGCTAAGAAGGCCGCCGCGGCGTCCAGCACTGCCCGGGCATAGTCGAACCGCTCCCGCGTTTCAAACAGGCTGATATACCCCTGCACATCGCCCAACTGCGCGTTGCGCCGCGCGTCAATGCCGGCCAACACCCGCGCCACCGGCTTATCGTTGTCATACGCCAGGAAAAACCGCTGGACACCCCCGGAAAACAGGTCGTTATTTCCGCCGGTCAGCGTGCGCACCAGCTCCGCCTTCACCGGCGGCACCCAGTTGGCATCGCCCCGGTAGATGCTGAACGGCAGATGGATGAATGGTCTTAACGCTCCGGCAGCCGGTTTTATAGCAATTTAACTTAACAAAGCGCATAACCATCGTGTCTGAACCAAGCAGCGATGTCATCAAGAGATATTGCATCCAGAGCTTGTGAAATAGCATGATCCATTAAATCTTTGGTTCTTACCTTGAGTTTTCTCAGGATGGCTTTGACCTTCGACCACAATAGCTCAATTGGGTTCAAGTCTGGACTGTAAGGCGGCAGATACATGACGGAAGCACCTGCCGCCTCAATGGCTCCAGCAATCCCTTTGACCTTATGCGAACTCAAGTTGTCCATGATGACGATGTCTCCCGGCTTAAGTGAAGGTGCAAGCATGTGTTCAACATAAGCCTTGAACAAGTCCCCGTTGAGGGCGCCTTCAAACACCAAAGGAACCATGGTCCCATCCATGCGAACGGATGATAAGATCGATGTCCGCTCAAATCGCGTATCAGGCATTGCTTCCCTTACACGTTGATGACTGGATGAACGTCCATAGATACGGGTCATGCCGGTGTTGATACCACTCTCATCTAAGAACACCAAGCGATGAGGATCAAGGGTCGCCTGGTGTTCTTTCCATTGTTTGCGCTGTAGACGGATATCTTCCCTGTCTTGTTCCGCCGCGTAACCCGTTTTTTTTTCGCACGAACCCTAACTTATACTTAATGATCTTGCATAGCGCAGCTTCACTCAAAGGAAGCGAATACTCTTCTATCAACTCCCGCAATGTCACATCAGGCTGTCTCTTGATTCGTTCCCTGATTATTTCAAGGGTTTCGGGACTTAACCTGGGTTTCCTTCCATTGTTGAGCGGACGCGCTTCATAACTTCCCGTTTCTCGGTACAGACGGAGCAAGCGCACAATCGTACTTTGGTTTACTTCCTTTTCACGTGCTATTTGGGCGATTGTATCTCCACGCTCCCGGGCCTTGATGATCCTGATCCTCATATCATTGGATAATGGTGCTGGCATCGTATTCACCTCCTCTATTACAATATAACATACGGGCTGTGTTTTGTAAAATTGCTATAATATATCGACATGGATCATTCAGTCACCCTCCCGCGGCAGTTTCTTGACGGAATTATAGCACAGAGGAGGATATGGGACAAGGCAAGCCAAAAAATAAGGCGATCACCAACGGATCGCCCCAAGTGTGAAGCACAAGTTTCGCGCTGCTTATACCAACGTAAAACATTCATGCATCCAAAGGGGCGAGGGATTTTGGCTTGCAGCAAGGAGCAGACGAGGGAAGCGTAGCAGCGCTACGCTGACCGAGCAGTCGACGAAGCTGCAAGGCAAAAGACCCGGCACGACGATGCGTTAATGTTCGGAGTTGGTATTATAGTTTATCCAGCTCCTCCATCATGGCGCGGCGGTTTTTGTACTGCACGCGCCAGCTTTGCCCAAGCGCCCGCACCGCTTCGCCGCCGCCCGGATACCTCCGTATGCGGCGCAGCTCGCGAACGATTTCCTGATATGTCCTGCGGTTCGTCACGTCAGCTGCCATGTGCTGCACTTCTTCGACATATTTCTTCAGCAGTTCGTCGGCATAGAGCGGCATCAGCTGCTTTTCATACTCTTTCAACATCGAGGTGCCGTCTGATTGCAGCACTGCCTGCAGCAGCCGGTCTTTCAGCCCCTCAGCGCTGAACACCGCCGCCTGGGCATACAGCGGTTGCCAGCCCTTCAGCGACAACAGGCGTTCGCGCTGCCGCGGCCATTCCTCCTCGTTGTACAGCGCCTTCAGCTCCCGGTACAAGTCCATATCGAAGCCATAGCTGGCAGCGATGTCCCACAGCAAGCGCTCATGGTCCTGCTTCCGGCCCTGCTGCCGATATAAATCCTTCAGCTGGTGCAGCATCTTGTAGCTGATCCGGCCATCCTGCCGCTGCCGCTCCTCCTCAATCAGCCGGATGGCGGTGTCATGCTGGCGCTTTTCAATCGCCCTGTCAATGCGATGAAGGCGAACGGCGACCAAATCCCAGTATGCCTGGTAGCAGGCGTCCAGCTCCTGCTCCGTGGCGCCATTTTTCACCATGGTGTCGATCAGCCGCTGCACCCAGGTGTCCAACACATACCTGCTCAAGCCGTCAGCCTGGCGCAGCGCCTTGATATGCCGATGGCACAGGTCGATTTTGGCGGCGTTGTATGCCCTGGTATCAAACGCCCTGAACAGCAGGTTCTCCGCCTCATACAGGGCATTGCCGGACAGCTGCTCTTTCTCCACCGCCTGCATCACCCGATCAAACAGCGCCTTTTCGGTTTCGGTGCCCTTGCAGCTGAGCGCCAGCTCGCTCAACATATCCCCGCCCTTTTCCAACAACGAATAACAATTCATATCCGAATCCGAAGCGACATCATTGAGCGACTCGCTGAGCCGCTGCAGCAGGCGCAGCATCAGCTCCAGCGCATCCATATACCGCCCATGGCTGGTGAGCGCCTCCATGGCCTTTTCCATAAAGCGCGTCATGTCATAGTCAAAGGCTTCGTCATCATCAAGATATGAAAAAACGCCGTCCACAACTGTATAAGCCGTAAAGATGCGCTCATATTCCCTGACATAGGCTTTCAGGCTTTGCACCTGATCACGCGGCTTCACGGCTTCCCGAAAGTCCACCTGCAGCTTGACATTGTCCAGCAGGGCTTTGTAAAGATACTTCCGCAC
Organism: Christensenellales bacterium; assembly: GCA_050952845.1. GTDB lineage: Bacteria > Bacillota > Clostridia > Christensenellales > Aristaeellaceae > JAGVSV01. The sequence goes on along the minus strand of JBMNLP010000001.1, from coordinate 881,836 downwards.
CAGCGCCGCATTGGCCCTGGCGATCAATTGGGCCAGCTCCGCCTGCTCGGCATCCTTCGGCCCTGCCGGGGCAGCTTCATCGGAAGAAGTCGGCTGGCTTGTTGAGGCAGCGTCGCTCTCAACCGGCGCATGCGCCCTGAAATAAGCCTCCGCCATCTGATCATCCCAGCACTTTTCATCTAGCCCCTCCTCGGCATGGGAGCTGCGCACAGCGTACACGGAATCGTCCGGTTCATCGTCCCAATAGCTGGTGCCGGACCGGGGCACCTCATCCAAATCGGCATCCTCGTCGGTTGCGCCGAATGCCGCATACATCGCCGCCGCCAGATGCTTGCAGTTTTCGCCCTGCTCGGCATGCGGGCAGGTGCAGAACAGCTCCTCCACGGCTTCGTTTGTGCCGCGGAAGCTGACATTATAGGTTTTCATGCCCTGCACCTGCGCGGTATAAACATCGCCCTTTGCGCGCAAATGCTGCACGCGCCCATCCTGGTAGTAAGCCAGCCCGCGAAACAGGATATGCTCTTGAAAATGCCGCCGCCAGGTCATACTTCATCCCCCATGATGCGCAACAGCTCCTTATCATCCACGCACTTTACCGGAGCGTGCACATAATCCTGCAGGTTGCTTGTAACCAGATCATCCATGCCTGTACTATCCTCCAAGAGCGATCTGTTTTGTAAATGGTCGATAAGTACATAAGTGTCTTGCCCTAATACTTCCTCCACACCATCCTGTCCACAATGCCGGTATAGCTTTGGATGATCTTCACTACCTTTGTACTGACATTCAAGTCTGTGTAGTCGGGAACAGGGGTACCAAGGTCACCATTCTTATTCATAGCTACTGCTGTATCAACAGCCTGCAGCACCTGCTCTGTTGTGATGCCTGCCAGCACGAAGTTGCCTTTATCCAGCGCTTCGGGGCGTTCGGTGGAAGTGCGGATACACACTGCGGGAAATGGGGTACCTACGCTGAGGAAAAAGCTGCTCTCCTCCGGCAGCGTACCGGAATCGGACACAACTGCGAAAGCATTCATCTGTAGGTTGTTATAGTCGTGGAAACCCAAAGGCTGATGTTGAATAACATGCTTATGGAACACAAAACCTCGCTGTTCAATGAACTTTTTGCTGCGCGGATGGCATGAATAGAGAATGGGCATATCGTACTTTTCCGCCATGGCGTTAACGGCGGTCATCAGGCTCATAAAGTTAGCTTCGGTATCGATATTCTCTTCCCTGTGTGCTGAAAGCAGGATATATTTCTGCGGCTTAAGATCAAGCTTACCCAATATGCTAGAAGCGCAAATGTTGTCCAGATTGGCAGTCAACACTTCCGCCATGGGCGACCCTGTTACATAGGTGCGCTCAACAGGACGTCCTTCACGGTTCAGATAGCGGCGGGCATGCTCGGAATAGCAAAGGTTCACATCGGCAATATGATCCACAATGCGGCGGTTTGTTTCCTCGGGCAGACATTCATCAAAGCATCGATTGCCAGCCTCCATATGAAAAATGGGAATGTGCAGGCGCTTCGCCGCGATGGCAGACAGGCAGCTGTTAGTATCGCCCAGTATCAGCAGTGCATCGGGCTTTACCTCCACCATTAACGCATATGCCTTGGCGATGATGTTGCCGATGGTTTCGCCCAGGTGCACACCGACAGCCTCCAGGTAATAATCCGGCGCACACAGCGACAAATCCTCAAAGAACACCTGGTTCAACGTATAATCGTAGTTTTGTCCTGTATGCACCAGCACCTGATCAAAATATACATCGCACTTTTTGATGGTTTCAGACAGACGGATAATTTCAGGCCTGGTACCTACGATGGTCATTAACTTCAACTTTGACATCAACGCTACCTCGTCTATGATTCTTTACAGCATTATATCTAATAAATCAATTGCACGCTGGAAAGCCCCACGAGCCTTCGACAATTTTTCAGCATCAATCGACACACCGTACCGCGCTGCATGGGAATAGCTGGCAAGCGCCATGTAGTCGCGCCGAACCTGCCGAAAGCTGTCCACCCTGTTCACATAACCGTTCCGCCCCTGATGGTCGTTGGGCTTATAGCCTTTCCCTACAAGGATGGCGTCCTCCAAGTGAAGCAACGTATAGAACATGGCGGTAATTTCCCAATCCATATATAACGACGCGCCTTCAGACGTCCGTAAAAACGTTACAAAAAACGCATTATGCCGATATTGCCATAAATGCTCCTGTTGACTTGGCACAGGGCTTATCCCCTTAATTCAACATACAACGCTTGTAATGCATGATCAGCCATTTCAACCACTGGCCGCAGTTCAAGAACGCATTGCGCTTCATGATGCGCATCAATCCAATCCAGATATGCATCAATGACCACGCTGGCATCGTCAGAAAACACATCCTCCACAAAACAGAGAGTTTGCCTCCCAAAATCATAAGCAAACCCTCGAACTCCTGCCAGAGATGACAGCACATCCATGAGATGCAACGCGTCCATCGCCTGCGTATATGCCGACCGTAACCGCTCAATTGCTGCACGGTTTATAGTAAAGACGCTGGCTTTCTTGTATACATTCATCACGGCAACTGTAAGCCAATCGGTGGTGCTTACAGCATTTCCCTCTGCATCCTCAAGAAGCGGCATGCCAAATGCAACGCATAGCCCGACATGCACAACACGTGAAAACGATTGCCTGAAATTCGGCATTTTATTCTCATTTAGAAGCTTCCAGCTCGTGCTGATTGCCTGCATTTATCCATCCCTTCCTTCAGATTTAGCATTCCCATCAGGTTTGCTTTTCTGAACAGAAAATAAAGAAAAGCCCTCCCCTTTCTGTTGCAGTTGCTCAACCATATCTGCAAAAGAAACCAACAACAGCTCAAACTGATTTTTTGTAAACACAAAGCGCGCCACCGGATCGTATGTATCTTCCTGCTTCGAGCTGGCAAAATCAAGCCATATTTCCTTGCCGTGGTTGGTAAGCCGGAAAGCCTCCACCGGGTATGTGATCTCGTCGGGCAAGGAAAGATCGTCATGTTTTCCCGCCATGTATCCACTCAAACGAATCCCTCCTCACTGCGCTTTCTACCCGCATTTGCTAATAAAAGTATACCACAAGAACAATGTGTTCTACAACTTCGATTGTCATGCCGCATCATACGCAGCATGAACTCCTGACCTCTTGATTCGTAGCCAATAGCTCAGAGGTCAGACCTCTAAGAAATATGTATCTGGTTTCTCCGGATTAAAACACTCATTCGCCCACATGATGGTTACCATATCGGTATCACCCAGGTTTTCTATATTGTGCGTATATCCGGTAGGAATATCAACAACTTCCAGTTTTTCACCGGACACAAAATACTCAAAAACTTTGTCATCGCCTACTTTCCTGAAACGAATCACACCACTACCCGACACCACCAGAAACTTTTCATTCTTGGTATGATGCCAATGATTGCCCTTGACAATATGCGGTTTGGATACGTTTACAGACACCTGCCCGCGCTCCGGTGTGCGCAGAAACTCGGTGAAAGAACCACGATGATCTATATTCATTTTCAATGAATACGAAAACTGATCCTCAGGCAGATAGGATAGATAAGTAGCATACAATTTTTTGGTCAGCTCATCCCCCATGTCAGGAACGGATTTCAAATCTCGACTGTGATGGAACGATTGTATGATATCCACAATGCAGCCAAGCTTTGCTTCATGCACCGGCATCATTTCACAGAACGCCCCCTGCCGGTTGGCTTTACCTGCCATCGCACGAACAATCTCAGCGACAATGTCGTCGATGTATACCAACCTCATCAATACCGAAGGATCATGCACTGTGATGGGCAAGCCATGGGCAATGTTATGGCAAAATGTGGCGATGGCGCTATTGTAGTTTGGCCGGCACCATTTGCCAAACGCATTGGGCATGCGGTATACATAGGTATCAACACCATGCTCTTTGCCATAAGCAAATATCAAATCTTCCCCTGCCTTTTTGCTCTGCCCGTAAGGATTATCCAATGCGGCTTGAATAGAGGACGTGATGAGGATAGGCGCCTTGCTGCGATGTCGCTGAAGCGTGTCCAACAAAGTAGATGTAAAGCCAAAGTTACCCTCCATGAACTCGGCAGGATCCTTTGGCCTGTTCACCCCAGCCAGATGGACAACAAAGTCCGCCTGGCAACAATAATCGTCCAACAAAGCAGGATCTGTATCGATATCATACTGCATTATAACTAAATCAGATGAGATAGGATGAGCTTTGTCTTTACCATCACGAATAGCTTCCAGCGTCGCGACCAGATTTTTCCCAACAAAACCTTTTGCACCAGTGACAAGGATGTTCATTTCCTGCCCTCCCACGCTGCCAGCTCCCGCTGGATATAGTCGAGAGAAAGCAACTTCTGTTTTACCTGTTCCACCGTCAGTAGCTCTGTATTGTTGCTATTAAACTCTGTCAGCAGATTCCGTCCTGCTTTACCTTCTGTAAAATACTTGTCATAGTTTAAATCGCGCTTGTCGGAAGGCACTCGATAAAAAGCTCCCATATCAATAGCTTGTGAACACTCTTCATTCGTCAACAATGTTTCGTACATTTTTTCACCATGTCGAATACCGATGATCTTAATATCCGTTTTGTTTTCCTTATCGAAAAGCTGACGTACCGCCTCCGCTTGTACAGCAATGGTACAGGCAGGTGCTTTCTGCACCAAGATATCTCCGCTGGTTCCATGTTCAAACGCAAATAGCACCAAATCCACCGCTTCTTCAAGCGACATGACAAACCGGGTCATCGACGGATCAGTAATGGTAATGGGATTGCCAGACCGAATCTGTTCGATCCATAGCGGAATTACGCTGCCACGGCTGCACAATACATTCCCATAGCGCGTACAGCAAATCTTTGTCTTATCAGGAGAAACTGTGCGGCTCTTGGCAACGATTACTTTTTCCATCATCGCTTTGGATGTTCCCATGGCGTTTACCGGGTAGGCTGCCTTATCGGTGGATAGACAGATGACTGTTTTTACACCCGCATCAATCGCTGCGGTCAATACATTATCCGTTCCAATCACATTGGTCTTGACGGCTTCCATAGGGAAAAACTCGCAGGAAGGCACCTGTTTTAAGGCCGCTGCATGGAAAATATAATCCACTCCGTGCATGGCATTCTTCAAGGAAGATAGGTCGCGCACATCACCTATATAGAACTTGAGCTTGTCGCTAAGTTCCGGATGAGTATGTTGATACAGATGGCGCATATCATCCTGCTTTTTCTCGTCTCTTGAGAAAATCCTTACTTCGCCGATTTCAGGGGTTAAGAATCCATCAAGTATGGCATTTCCAAATGAGCCGGTGCCACCCGTAATTAGCAGAGTGCAGGATGATAATTTGGATTTCAATGAATTACATAAAGAGAATCTACCGTGCATCGAAGTACCTATTTGTAATATATCACTCATAATTATATCTCACCTCTATTCGTTTATTGATGTTATAAGCATTCTTCAATAGTGAATACTGCCTGCTAAATGATACCCTGAAACCCTGAATCCTTTAAAATAGCATTAATCGCATCCTTTCCCAATTGTTCAACACTCCGACCTGTGTCTCTAAACTCAATATCAAGAGCATGCGATGCAATTTCAATTAACGAAGTACAAACTGGTGTTGGCAAATTAAGGTGCTTACTAAATGACTCGAGCAAAACAAGTCCTTGGGGAACATCTTCAGTAATAAATCTGTCATAGACACTTGTTGGTGCCTTCAAGTTCGATGTATTTGCATATTCAAAAAACACCTCTTTTGCGTCAACCGTTTGATCCACAGAATTTCTCTCACGACACGCCTCGACATATGGAATACGTTCATATCCAAGAGCTCCAAGTAAATTCATTTTTTCGTTATCTAGAGCCTCAACAACACGCCAAACACTAGGCGTAAAAACCTCGCGATACATATAGTACTCACCACCAGTTTTCTCCACTCTCGGAATGCTAAGAATCCCACCAGCTGTATGCACTATAAGGTTTGGATTATGTAAAGCGATTTCAACCACGGAACTTTTAAGAACAAAATTATACTCAATCGCTTCAAGCTTGTTCATAACATTCTTTGCGCATTTCCTTGGAAAAACTGCAATCGGGTTGCGTACATTGCGATACAGGATTGCGACACTCCCTGGTTGTATTATCCTGCAGTCGACAGGTGTGCTGGTTGCTTCTACGACTGCAAAGGGAATATCCTTTTGCTTGTTGATAAAATAAGCAGTAGAAAGATATCCTGGTTCGAGTACAACAATCTGATCTTGTTGTAGAAACGGTAACATTTTTTGAATTACTTGATCATGATATGTTGTTTGTACAAACACAAAAATTATCTCTGCGTCCTTAAAGGCAGACGAAAAATCGTCTGTCACTTCATACAGTTTAACGTTTTGAACACATCCTTTTTCATGTAATTCCACCAATGAAGTACTCATCAATAATCTGTGATGCGTTGAGTGGATTGCATTGGATGTTTTCAGCAATGTAACTTGATGTCCCATTCTTGTTAGATCAGCAGAAATCGCAGTACCTGCATTTCCCATTCCAACCACTGTGATTTTCATTTTTCCCTCCTTGGTTAGGGTGTCAAAAGTAATTCATTAACTGCTCATCGCCTCGGCGGCACTGCTATCAAAATCCTGCAAGGGAATCCTATAAGGAGCTTGAAAAACGTTGAAATTTCAACATTTTCTCCCTTAATATGATATAATAGATATATATTAAAGGAGGCGTTTTCATGGCTTTTGTAACGAATTCCAATCAACAATTTAATTTCAATGATCCTCTTTACGGCTTAACAGAAAGAGAAAAGAAGTATTTGGAGAAATCCTGGGCAGTGGGCTTCTACAAATTGATTTTCTCATCCATAAATGAAGAAAGATTTAAAGATCTCTACAGCAGTAACCCTGCAAGCCGTCCCAATACACCGGTGAATGTGATTTTCGGTGCTTTGATTCTGAAAGAACTCTTTGCTTTAACCGATGATGAGTTGATTGAACGGATGATGTTTGACATGCTATTTCAACATGCTCTTGGTACCGGTAGTTTTGAAGAACAACCTGTTAGTGATCGAACCTTTAGCCGTTTTAGAGAAAGACTCTACAACTATGAGATAGAAACCGGTCGAGATCTTGTCCAAGAAGAAATGGAGGCTTTAGCGGATTCCTTTGCTTCTTTTAGTGGAGTGAATCGTTCTATCCGAAGGATGGATAGCCTTATGGTCGCATCCAACTGTAAAAAAATGTCACGATTGGAAATCATGTACACTTGTGTTGCGAATATGGTGAAGCGCATGAAGAAACAAGACGAACTCATATCGGATCAATACAAGCACTATTTAGAAGAGGATGATGTCAATAAAATTATTTATCACCGCAGGAGCGATGGTTTAGAAGAGCGTCTTCAAGAAGTCATCCATGACGGTGTAAAATTAAGCAAGCAAGTTCCGGATTCTCTTTATGATAGTTCGGAGTTTCGTCTTCTCCAAAGAGTTTTAAGAGAGCAAACGGAATCAACACCGAACGGTCCAAAACCTAAAGATAAAGCTCAAATCAAAACGGATAGTTTGCAAAATCCATCGGATCCGGATGCGACTTACCGTAAAAAGGCCGGAAAAGATCACAAAGGTTACACTGCAAATATTGTTGAGTTGAGTCCGAATGAAGGACCCAACTACATAACGCATTACGATTTAAAGCCGAATACCTATTCCGATCAATCCTTTGCGGAAGACATCATAGAAAACCTAGGAGAGCAAGAAGATGAGCTGATCCTTATTGCAGATGGCGCCTTTGGAAGTGAAGATATAAAATCCGCGGCCAAAGACAATAACATTCAACTATTGACAACAGCCTTAATAGGAAAATCACCGGAACCGATTCTGAGTGAATTTCAAATAGACGAAGAACAAGGGAAAGTCTTAAGCTGCCCGGGAGGTAAAGAGCCGATCAAGACCACCTACTACCCTAAAACAGGCATGTATCGAGCCGTATTTCAAAAGACAGACTGTGCAAATTGCCCATATCGTACGAACTGCTCTATGAAAGAACAGAAGAAAAGCAACGTTGTTTCAATCACAAGCAAAACAATTGCGAGAGCCAAACAAGTGATTCATATGGGGAGTCAAGCATACAAAGAATTTGCAAAGAAACGGAACGGTATAGAAGGAATTCCCTCCCTACTTCGCAGACGCTATGATATAGATCATGTGCCTGTGAGGGGGTTAGTACGCCTAAAAACCTGGTTGGGATTTAAGATTGGGGCGATTAATAGCAAAAGGCTATTGAAAAGCGTGCAAGAACCCATAAAATGCAGTTAATATGGAGATCTATATCGACGGATTCCTTTATTTTATTTAAATCCAACTAGATACTGAACACCATACACTAAAGGGTGCTTTTAAGGTGGGGGCTAAACCTATGCTTTTGACACCCTAACCCTCCTTGAAGTTTAAAATTAACAATAAATCTATAATTGTTCCAAATAAGCTTTATTATAGTAGAGATAGTAGAGCAAATAGTAGCTATTTTTGTGCTTAACGCTTCACTCTTCTCAAAGTGCAATTATCTACTTCGCCATTTTAGAATGTCTTTGAAAAAACTGCGTTCAAAATCGTCAAAGCCAAAAAAAATCACAAGAAAGCTAAAAATTGTTGTTATTAGACAAATATTGATTATTATGCCCAACCAGCCATAAAATACACGAAATCTTGTTACAACGATAGCCAAAATCAATGCAAGAAGAAATAGTGGACACAGCACACGGTAGGTTTTACGATAAAACAATCTTAAATCCAAGTTCAGATGATGTTTCATAATCCATAGCATTAGAAGAGTTCGTACTGAATACGCAATAAAAACTCCAATTGATGCCCCTAAAGCACCCAGCGGGACTGAAAGTATGAAGCATAGTATTACATTAACCAAAGCCATGAATATGTATGCAATAGCTTGCTGCTTGGCTTTGTTGGCAACTACTATGGCAGTTCTCCCCACACTGACTGGCAGGTACAGAAAAGAGGGCGCCACCAAAAGCACTGCCATGACATAAACATTTTGGAAACCTTCCCCAATCCATAGTTTGATGAAGTCTCTTCCTATTGAAATAAACCCAATCAGAATAAGTGCGATAACATATAGCTGAATTCGTCCAAATTTGATCATCAAATCTGTAGTTTGTTTAGACGAGTCATTCCCTAATTGATAATTGGTGATCGTTGGAATAAAAAGGCCATCAAGTGCTTCAGCGAAGGAATAGACGTAGCTTTCAATTGTTGCTGCTACGCCAAAATATGCGATAGCTTCTGAACCACTTGTCACCGCAAGTATAGAAGGAGTAATTGCAAATATTAATCTTTGACTTATTTGAACGACAGTCATCCACATTGAGAAACCAAAAATTTCCTTTACCTGAGCACGATTCTTATATCTAAAATCTGGCTGCACATTAGTCTTCTTGCGCACAACAAAAAGTTTTAGCAGAACACCAAATAATGTACTTATGGCATTGGCCATAACTAATGCATAAACTCCCAAGTTCAGAAAAAGCGATAATACTATTAATGCCACAAGCATTACTCTTTGAGCAAGCATACATGATTTTAATGCCAAGTACTTACCTGTAGAAATCATAATACCATTTAAAGTAGTAAAAGGAAACGCTACCACACTGTAAAATGAAACAATTAAATATAGATTCTTGAAAATCGGGATTTCATTGGGGAGTAAACTAGTGAATAAAACTTCGATCAATAAAAAACAAACTAGCAATACTACTGAAATACTTCCCGAAATGATAATATACAATCGTGAAACAAGGCCAACAAATCGGTTCGCCTGCTCATTGTTGCCTTCTGCAAGGTATCGACTCAAGTATCTAGAAACAGCTGAGCTTAGGCCGAAATCAAGAAGAAACATGCTGACAAAAGAAATAGCCAGCGTATAAAGTCCGTATTGTTGCTTGCCAATGCTTCTGATAATCCAAGGGGTATACAAGAAGCCAGCGACCGCATTAAAAACCACTGTTCCGTAAGATACTATCGCAATAGATCTCGCCTGTCCCCTAATTCCTTTATTCTGCAAGAGAGTTTCTCACCACTTTCCTGTTAATAATCTGACCTTTCTCAAACATAAAACCGAGGAGCAACCATAAAATAAATGTACATGCGCCTGGGCCAAGAGGTGCATGGGCTTCAAAGACAGAAATAGTAAGAAAGAAAATATTCAAACAAACAAAAGGCCTGGAAAGTCTGGACTGATGTATCTTACATGTTGCATGTTTATAAATGGCTTTAGATGTAATATAGTATGTTGGAACACCAACAAGCATTAGTAACATGATACCGCCATTCATTAATAAGTTAATAATAAAATTGTCCACATAACCATCTCCTATTCCAAATAAAGGAGAAGAGAGCCACAGCTGTAACGCTTCACGGTACTTTGTCAAACGACTGCTTGTAAACTCATTAATCGAGAAACCTGTACCTTCATTCAAACGAAAAATCTTGCTAAATACTGTACAAGCACTGGGTATGGTCATAATGATAATAGAAAAAGCGAGGAACAAGCCTAATAGCAGCTGCATTTTTTGACGACGAATATACCGCGAAAACAACAAAAAACCAGACAAGAAAGAAACGAACAAGCCGATAATTGTTGCTCTAGCCTGAATGTACAGAATCACAAACAAAAGTCCACATATAAATACCCACCTTACAAATTTGAAGACAAGCCGTTGATTTTGATCTACAGATATAAGAATAATCACTGCACTTGCTAAAATCTGACTAGCAGAGTTCTTACTGTCGTAAAGATACTTAACTTGGCCAAGCCAATTGGAAATCCCGGACCACACTTGCATGATGATATACAGCGCTAAAATAACCGACATAAACACATAAACAGCTAAAACAAGACAGATTTCTTCCAAAGAAATTCTTAATCTGGCTATAATCCTGCCAAGCATTAATAGCAGCGTGGCAAGTCCATATATTTTCATTATATCATCAGGGAACCGATAATTATGAACGAAGACGGACAACAGCAAACTGATGCCTATAGTAAGAAAAGCAGGAATAAATAAACACAAGTCACTTGAATAAACCCTTGCCTTCTTAATTGCAATATAATACAAGCCAACAACCACCCAAATAGCATACATTCCAACCCGAATGATATTCTGAAATGGAATTCCTTCTACTTGCGAAATAATTGTAATACAAACAGCCACTAACAACGGCAAATTATCCAGAATTTGTTGTTTCTTCATTTCTAAATTTAATTCAGTTTTCATATGCATATCATCAAGGAACATGCACATATTGTCCCAAATGCCTATCGGCTTCAGGCGGTCGCTCAGAATCTACCCCTCCAGATGGTGTGAATGTCATTTCACCAAACACCGGACTTCCGTTTACGCTATAAAAATCCACCCTAACAAAAGGAAAAGGCTTAGATAATACCTCAGCACACTTGAACATTTCTTCATAGCACTCTGGTATACTGATTGATATGTCTTCGGGTGCATTCATCGCATCATATGAAAGCTTTCTCATTAACTCTCCTTTTCTGTTCAAATAGTAATACTTTGGATGCCCAGCTTCTCTTCCTTGACAAATCATAACATATGGCACTCGGCCATTAAAGCAGTAGAACTTATAATCGTCCAATGAAGAACCATCATCATTTTCTAAATACTTTTCGATTACAATTCTTGGAGGAATGCTCTTGTATTGTATTTCTGCATGATCCAACCACTGCTTTCGTCTCCTCCATTTTCCTAACTGTTTTCTTGCCTTTTTTATATCCAGCGCGTCCTTTTGGGGCACAATTAAGTTAGCACCACATGCGTTATTCCATTTTACAACAAATTGATCAGGTAACTGTGACCATGGGATATCATCTTCATGTTTATAAACACCGAGCAATTCATTAAGAATACCGTCTAGTCCAAGTTGTGTGATATACTCACGCACTCGATACTTGTCAGCGCATTGTGCAACCAAGGGATCATGATTATACTTCTTAATCTTTAGGGTGCTAATATGTTCGTCTAATGTCTGAGGATTATTCGTATTCAATTTTCTGTCCATTGAGACCCTAAAAATCATTCTCGTTGCCAGTTCTGGTGAAACAGCTGAAACAAAATATCGAAGTAATTTGTATAGTTTTTTTGCAAAGCCTATTTTTTTAATGTATTGCTTCATGCGTGTTTACTAACCTCCTTATAAAGTTGGGGCAATGGATTCGCGCGAAATCCGTTGGTAAGAGAATCGTTGCATACCTTTCTCTACTGCTACAGATTTCATACTTGCAAGTTTCTCTTGGTTAGAATATAGGTCCTTGATCGTTTCAATAAGAGATTCCGTCGAAGTATCTTCAATGAATAGGCAATTACCCCCAAGATCCAGATGACTCATCCCTTCAAACCTCCGAAATACACAAGGTTTTCCAAGCGCAATCGCCTGTTCCCAAAGCACCGAGTGTGATCCTGGAAAAACAATCAAGTCAGCTATACCCATTAAACGATATAGTTCTTCAGAATTTTGCCATCCGGCATCTATTACATGTTCAGAAAGCTGTTGGTTAAATGCATTCTGAAGCTTAGGCACTACTGAACCAGCAAAAACCAAGCGAATGTTTGCATCTGAAAACTGATTGACCGCCTGCATTAAATTGATTACACAGACTTTTCCTTCATTCAGCTTTCCTGCTGTCACAATCACGAAACTGTCTTCATCAATGCCTAATTCAGCACGTTTTTCACCACGGCTTTCACTACTAAGCGCCACCTTAACTTTCTCGTCCTCTGCTCCCATGACCAACAACTTGACCTTTTCTCGAGGCATTCCGTAAACATCAACCATGAAGTCACATCGTATTGGTAGTGTCCCCCATATCACTTCGGCAAATGGCTCTATTCTCTTAGCACACCAACGCCATAGGATGCCGTGTACTATCCGCCGGGAAAACCATGACCTTGCGCTGTTATAATAATCCTCGTGGCTATCAATAATAACCCTAACCGAATTTCTTTTTACATATCTAATAACGTGATGAATATCCAAAAATTGAATACCATGCAAAAACAGAATTTTAGGCTGTACTTTTTGTAGCGTTAGTTTAAGATTATAATATCTTCGTAACTTTCTAGCTATGGGATTATGTTGCTGTTTCTTCCGAAGTCTAAAAATACAAACACCATCTTCATTAACATATCTCTCTCTTTCATCCAAAAACACTTTTCCTGTTTGTATGCTTGCATTTTCTTGAACTGTTACAACAGTTACATTGTGTCCGTCAAGCGCATTGTACTTTGGTATTATGTTTTCTTGATAAGTCCATCCATCCCTATAGGCTTCACAACATAGAACAACATGCATTACCTTCATTGCTAACCTATCCTTCCTGCAGGAACCCCAGCATAGGTGGAGTTATCATCGGTTGAAACTAACACAACAGCATTCGCTCCAATTGTAGTATTGTTTCCCAAAACAATTCCTCCCAAAACTTTAGCTCCCGCACCTAACACGCAGTTATTACCAACAGAAGGCTGTTGCTCATCCTCATCAAAAACATTATTGGAGCCTAAGGTGACTTGCTGAAATACTGTACAGTTCTTTCCGATTACTACACTACGCCCAAACACAATTCCCGTTGGATGAGGAAGTTTCAACCCTATACCAATCTCAGTTGTTTCCGAAATAAAAATTCCGTATTTCTTTGCAAGTCTTCTTCCAAGGATTATCGATACAATTTTTAGTTTTGAGTTTAGAAACATTCTTACAAGAAATACAGCAGAAAATTGAGGACTAAACAGCAAATGAAGCACTTTCTTTACCACGTTTCCAGGAATCTCATTCCTAAAACAATCACGCAAGGCGACTGTTTCTTGTTTAGATTTCTTCATCAACATACTCCCTTTCCACAGCATTTAAAAGTTGTTGATAAAAAACCAACCTTTTGCTCTGCATCACTTTTGATTCGAAATTCTTTGCCATTTCTATTCCGAACCTTGATGCTTCTACATAGCAGTCTAGATTAGTACATAGTTTTAGAATGCGCTCAACATAACCGTTTATATCGGTGGGAGGCACCAAATTCGGTTTATCAACCAATTCCACAATCCCACCAACAGGACTAGCAACACAAGGAAGTCCTCTTGCTTGGGCTTCAATAATTACACGAGGAAGTCCTTCACTGAATGAAGGAAAAATAAAGACAGTTCCTTCATCCAACGCAGCAAGATAGTCTTTCCGGTTAGACAACCGGCCCACAAATTCGACATTTTTTTCAATTCCTAATCCTTTTGTTAACTCAGCAAATGTTGCAACATCAGGTCCGTCCCCTAAGAATTTTAGCCTTGTTTCTATTCCCTTGTTTTTTAGTTCCTTAACAACATGTATTGCGGTAATATGCCCTTTGCCCGTCCCGCTAATATGATTTGATGAGTGTACTAATGTAATTGGAAAGGGAATGCTGCTTCGGGGAACTAGTATTTCATCACTTCGAAGTTCGATTGATGAATAATTAGCTGTAAACCGGGAAGCATTGCTTGATTTCACATCTATCATGAATGGATATTTTCGTTGCAGATAACCTTTCGTGACGTAGGATACTCCGACACAGTGCTTGAGTATCAGTTTAAGTGTACATACTAGGATTACACGCACTAGTTTGTTTATACCAGGCAATTCTGCAGGATCGTTCACAATTTCGGCTGCAATTGGTTTCTTTCTATCCCAACCCAGTAAAAATGCCAATATGCCTTCAACTTGCGTAAGACGCAATAATGCACAAGCACAACCTTGAAATGATCTTCGAAATAGCCTAACTAAGATAGGCATTTTTTTAAGCAAATCTACTGTACCTGAATACCACGGTAGTTCAAGAATTTCAACCCTGGAATCAGTTATCTTTAGCATCTTCTGGCAATCAACTTCATTTACTTTACGTACTTTTGCAACAAAACGAACTGAATCAAAAACCGACAGATATCGCTGAAAAAAATCATCATTATAAATACTGGGAGTATAATAGCATCCCGAAACATCCTTAAACAAATGTGCATTATCAACAAGTAGTAGCTTCATTTCAGTTCCTTAATCTCATTTGCTATGATAACAACGCCTTTGCTTAGCATACCACTCAACTGTTTTCTGTATACCATCTATAAAATAACATATGGGTTGAAACCCTAATTTCTCCTTTGCAAGGCTAAAATCAGCATTGCTGTGCAGAATATCTCCTCTCCTTTTAGAGAAAAACTTAATTCCTCCAGAGAAATCCAGCAGATTTCGTAGCTCATCTATCAGTTGCAATAGAGTAATCTGCTCACCACACGCAACATTGAACGAAAGACCCGCATGCTTTTCCGAGGCTAGACAAGCCAGCAAATTTGCGTGCACAACATTGTCTATAAATGTAAAATCGCGACTCTGAGTGCCATCTCCATAAATAGTTATATCCTCGCCGTTCATCATGCAATTGATAAACTTTGGAATAACAGCGGCATATGCTGAGTTTGGGTTCTGCCTTTTTCCAAACACATTAAAATACCGCAATCCATAGGTAGCTAATCCATAATGGAGAGCATACTGTTTTGCCCAGCCTTCATTGCTTCTCTTTGTCAAAGCGTAGGGGGACAGCAAATTCCCTTCGCGTCCCTCAATTTTAGGTAAATTGGGTTCATCTCCATATACTGAACTGGATGAAGCATATACGAATCTTTTTACGCCGTTTTTCCGTGAAGCTTCCAGCATATTAAGGGTACCCACAACATTGATGCTTTCATAGAGAAGGGGCAGTTCAATGCTTCGCGGCACGCTTCCCCAAGCAGCCTGATGTAACACATAATCAACATCCTTGCAAGCTATCATGCAGGTTTCGTAGTCCCTGATGTCCCCATGAATAAACTGATAGTTAGGATCTTGAGTGAAAATATCTACATTTGACTGCAAGCCATTCGACAAGTCATCCAAGCAGCGCACCATGTACCCTAACTTCAGTAAAACCTCACAAAGATTCGAACCGATGAAGCCCGCACCACCGGTGACAAGAAATATGCTATCTTTTGGAAAATTATAAACCACTACAACCTCCAGTACAAGTAGCCAGCTTTCTCAAATGTTTCCCGGTTAAGCAAGCCCTTCAGATCCAACAATACCTTCTGTCCTTGGTTAAAGAAAGTGTTTATACGTCGAATATTCATACCCTTAAACTCATCATGTGCTACTGCCAATACTACTGCATCCATGTCCTTAATACAATCCATATCTACTAATTCAATACCGTATTCATGCAGAGTTTCGCTCACATCGGCCTGAGGGTCTGCAACCAGCGGAGTGATTCCATACTCTTGCAACTCCTTATAGACATCAATTACCCGGGTATTACGTGTATCTGGGCAATTCTCCTTAAAGGTGAAACCTAAGATAGCCACTTTGGCTCCCTTGACCTGGCGATCTGCCCGGATGAGATACTTGATCACATTCTCCGCCACATATCGCCCCATGTCATCATTTATGCGCCGACCAGCAAGAATGATCTGGCTGTGGTAGCCTACTTGCTCTGCCTTATATGTCAAATAATAGGGATCTACACCTATGCAGTGCCCACCCACTAGACCTGGAGTAAATTTGAGGAAATTCCATTTAGTTCCAGCAGCCTCTAGTACGGATTTGGTATCAATGTTAAGTTTATTAAAAATGATAGACAGTTCATTCATAAATGCGATATTGATATCCCTCTGGCTGTTTTCGATAACCTTGGCAGCCTCTGCCACCTTGATGGATGCCGCTCGGTATACCCCTGCGTCTACTACCAACTCATATACTTTTGCAACAGTATCCAAGCTTTCTTCATCCATAGCGGCAACTACTTTAACGATGGTTTCCAGCCGGTGCACTTTATCACCGGGGTTAATGCGTTCCGGTGAATAGCCCACCTTAAAATCCACCCCACAAACAAGACCGGATTCCTTTTCCAAGATTGGTACGCAAATATCCTCCGTCACACCAGGGTATACTGTGGATTCATACACCACAATGCTACCGGGCAGCAGATTTTGGCCTAAGGTTTTGCTAGCTGAGATAACCGGTGTCAAATCCGGAGTGTGATCATCTCGCACCGGCGTAGGAACTGCAACGATATGAAACCTTGCCTTCTTTAGGTCGGTCGCATCGGCTGTAAACTGCACTGTGGTTTTAGAGATGACTTCGTCTCCTACTTCATTGGTTGGATCCTTTCCTTGTTTATAGACTTCAATTTTTTGCTGATTTATGTCAAAACCGATAACATCAATCTTTTGAGCAAAAGCAACAGCAATCGGCATTCCAACGTACCCAAGTCCCACAACAGAGAGTTTCTCCCGTTTTTCAATTAGATCATCATACAATACTGTCATATTCTACATCCTTTCTTTGTTTCATGTAATATATGTGGTAAAGTGATAAGAAATTTAGCTACTAATTTTAACACATGCTCTTAACTCATCGAAAATTCCTTTTCTCCACACCTAAAAACTTTGCTACCCTCACAGCTAATTCAATGAGCCAAGCTGAATTCTTATAGTCTTTGTAGGTTTTGTTCTCGCCTGCCATCAGCTGCTTAAATTCTTTGACAGTAATTCCCATGTCTTCACATATAATGCGCATATCTTCCATTGCTTCTTCTTCAGGATATGGTGGTTCGGCTATAATGCGGAGCGCCTCTTCCCTATCCAATTGACCTGTAAGAATAAGACTGGAAAAATGGGCTTTGCGTTTGTCGTAATTAAATTTTTTAATAAGCCAGTAGCCTTCATAGAACCTGGTAAAACGGCTTTCATAATGTTTGTTTTTATACCGTTCCCAGCCAAAACGTTCTTCTAAAGTACGAATAACATCTTCCTTAAGGTAAGAAATAAGATTGAGTGGTTTTATTACGCGCATGCCTTTTATAATCGGATAATATAATCGATACTTAAACATGCCACAAAAAGGAAGCGTCTTCAGTCTAATCGTTCCGAAACGATGATATATGTCTTTTATCTGCCGAAGATCATTTTGATAAACCCATTCGATTGGTTCACGCACACATTCAGTAGAGTAATTAGCACCTGTCAAAACATATTTTATCCCTCGATTTATTGCGTAACGATATAGTGAAGCGAAAATTAAATGATCTTGTACTGTATCTTGGTAGGGTACTTGTGACTTAAAATACGCTAACTGTAAAGCGCGCACTTCTTCTTTGTTCAGTGCCTCTGTGATCAGTTTAGCATCTATTCCATCAGCAATTTTTCTGACATTGCTGTTGGCAACATCCAAGTTCCATCCAATATCAACTGCATACAAAAGAGGCCTTAAGCCCAAAACTTCTTTAGCATAATAAGCAAGATAGGAACTATCCACTCCACCTGATATACCAATAATGCAGTCGTATTCTTTGTCCTTACAATCTGACTTTATCTTTTCAACGATAGATAATAGCTCCTGCATACTATTTTCATCTGGATGCCAATTAGGCAAAATATTGTTATAAAAATTATTACAATGGTCACATCTTCCTTGTTCATCAAAAACAATGACTGAATCCGTAGTGTCCATTACACAATTGGTACACACTTGATATTCTCTGCTCACAGTTGATTCCTCCTTAAAGTGTCTTCTCTATGTTGAATTTTACATGATTTCACTTGCTTTGACATCTTTCATTAACGACTTTATTGTCGTCCAATATTCACTCATGCATACTTGCTTTGAATATTTTGTTTCATATAACTTCCTTGCATTTAATCCCATTTTTTTAGTCAAATTCGGCTCAGCTTTTGCCTTGATTAAAAAATTCACCAAGCTTTGCGCATCCCCGTTTTTGATGTGCACCCCTGCCTGTTCCTGTACGATTTCGTTTGATAATTGACAAGAATCCATAATTGCAACATTTGGCTTTCCCATCATCATATATGCATATATCTTGCTCGGCGAACAAAAATCAGTTACTCCTGGAATCAGACTCACTAAACAGCAATTACTCTTGCGAAGAGCATTCAGATAATCTTCACCATGAAGGAAGCCTTCGCAGACGACATTATGCAAGTCTAATCGTTTTATTTCAGATTCTATCCATTCTTTCTTTGAGCCATGTCCCGCAAATAGAAACCGTATTTGATTATTATCTTTCAAAACAATCGCTGCATCCAGTATTGTATCCATGTCCTGAAGGAGACCCATATTCCCTAAATATGATACAATAAACGTTTGATTTTTAAGTGATTGATTCGCATTCTGTAACAGAATGTTTTCACCTTTGTCTTCATGCCAATTTGGAATAACTACAATATTTCCCCCTATCTCGCGATTTTGCAGAAGGAACATTTTCATGTCTTCAGACAGTGTAATGACCAAGTCTGTTCTTGGATACAGCACTTGATTAATCCATCGCATTGCTTTTGCCATAATACTGTTTCTATTAGTCGATCCAGCTTTAATGGCTATTTCGGGATAAATATCATAGCAAATAAAAATTATCTTTACACCGAAAAGCATTTTTGCCCATGCGGCAATTAGTGGAATAAGTGGCGGATTCGAATATACGATGATACTGCGGCAGTTTTTAAGTTGGCCTATTCTAAATAAAATAGCAACGAAAAAAGAAGCGAAATTTATAATACGGCCAAACACATTACTTCGCTTTAACTGAACATACTTCACACGTTTAATATCAATACCAGAAATCGTTTCTTCTAAAGGCACTTCATTATCCAGCGTGTATTCCTTCGGATATCCACATAAAACTTTTACAGAGTAACTATTACTCACAAGATACTCAGCTGTATCAAATGGCAGTGTTGCCGAAGAAACATATTCTGGATAAAAGTACTGGCAAATAAAGATAAAATCGTACTTTTTCATATGACTCTCTTTCCTTCTGTAATTTCAATAGAAGTAACAAAATCATATGTGTCACACACCGTTGCAATTGCTGTGTCAAAAACGAGTGAGCCAAACACCTTACGAATGACAGGTAAGTTAGTCAGTAATATAAGCGGGTTCAACATGCGCGTAGTAAAAATGTTTTTCCCATGTGCGTTAGAAACCGCTTTCACCATATCGCTTGTGCACACATACTCCTTATTATGAGGATGATATGTCCCTTCTGAACAATCATCAAGTAAGCGCTTTATAAAGGGCGAGAGATTGTGAATAAACAGCATAGATCTTTCGTTCCGGTAATTTGGAAATAATGGCATTTTTTTTGCATATTCTGATAAAGTTTGGTAATTCCCCTTGCAGCCGGGACCATATATCATCGGCGGACGAACAATGCATACCTTAAAGCGGCTATCTCTCAATATGGCTAACCCTTTCTCTGCTGCCAATTTGCTTTCACCATATATGCCCTTTGGTTTTAGTGGTGTATCCTCGCTTATCACAAATGAACTACAAAGATTTCCCTCTTGACCATAAACACTAACGCTGCTAAGAAAAATAAACTGTGTGACGCCATCTCGTTTCGCACTTTTTGCAACTTCAACGGGCAACTCCGCATTGACTGCCCAATAGTTTCTTTTTTGCTCTTCATTGAGTTTTTTGATACTGATATGTGCAATCCCTGCTACATGAAACACACTGTCATAACCAGCAAAACTCTTTTCCCGCCAGGAACCATCAATCATATCAATTGTATCGACATGATACTGATCCGGCCATTGGGCAAGATATTTCTCGACCGAAGTGCCAATGTAGCTGTTAGCACCAGTAATAAGGATGCGTTTCATTTGTACACCGCCTTATCTTGCTTCATGCGATGGAGTTCCCCTGTTCCACCTTCCACTACGCCATCATGCTTGAAGATGGAGATGATAGTTCCGAAGAAGCACTTGATATCAAAGAGCAAACTCATTTTTTCGACGTATTCGCCATCCAATTTGGCTTTAACAGGAATTTCTAACTCATCACGTCCGTTAATTTGAGCCCAGCCTGTAAGACCGGGCAGCACATCGTTAGCTCCATGTTTGTCACGCTCTGCAATCAGATCCCCCTGATTCCAAAGGGCGGGACGGGGACCGATAACAGCCATGTCACCTTTGAGGATGTTTATAATTTGAGGTAACTCGTCCAAGCTGGTTTTGCGCAAAAAACGTCCTACCTTTGTAATATACCGATCAGGATTTTCCAGCAAATGGGTGGGGGTGTCCCTGGGAGTATCGATGCACATGGTACGGAACTTCAGGATGGAAAATGTCTTTTTATGCAGCCCTACACGCTTTTGACGGAACAGGATAGGTCCTTTACTCTCCATCTTAATCAGTAAGGAGATGACAATCATCACCGGGGTGAGCACAATAACGCCCACTCCGGACAGCAAAATATCCATCACCCGCTTTCCGACCGACCTGTAAAGCGTATTCATCCAGCCCTCCAGTTGAAGACAATAAAAAACGGAAGCCAATAAACATCCATTATCGGCTTCCGCATTACAATTTATTGATAGCTTACTTCCGTGGCGCGCTCTGTCGTCACGTTGATCCAGGTCTTTCCGCGCTGCAACGCGATTTCGTTGCCATCCTGGTCGTAAAACACAGTACGATTGGTGACGTCGCTGCGCACCCAGTAGCCAGCTATATGCCGCCCGCCGATGAATATATCGGCGTTGCCCTGGCCCACTTCCGTCAGCACCGGAGCGCTCGCCATGCCGTTGAATGAAAGGTCGGTCCACTGGACGATGACGTTGCTGAACGTCAGCGGCACGTCCGGGTTGCTCTTATCCGCGTAGGGGGTGCCGGCACGATAGCGGGCGTAAGCATTCGCCGCCGCATCGTATGTGAAGCTTGAATTGGTATAGTTCTTGTCACTGCCACCATATACAAGCTGAATTTGGCTGGCAGGTTCGCCCGCCGTCGGCAACGCATCGGCAAACAGAAAAGGACGTTCCGGGAAAGCATACCCTTTAGCCACCTCAACCAGCTCAGGCACTTTGACGCTGAGGTTGTGGGGGGCGCTGTAGTCCTTCACCCGATAGGAGTGCTTGCTCCATTTTGTAGCGCCCAGGTCATAGATCAAATCGTGCGTTTTGTGGCGGGCGCCAAACTCGCGCAGCGCGTCGTTCACATTGGTGCCATCCAACTTCTGGATGCCGACAAACGTCCAGCCGGCATCCCACTCCTCGCGCAGCTCAGCGTGCAGCACACGACCAGAGCGTACGGGGCCGGCTTCTGCGGGATGCTTATCCGCAAACAGCGCCATCAGGCGCGTCAAGGTTAAGCCATGGATGGGCAGCTCGTAGATGATGTCGGCATCGGCAACGCCCCAATGAGGCCAGGCGCCGGCAACGTTATCGATGTTGACCAGGATGGGCACATAGTCGCCTTCGAAGGGCAGCCCGGTGGTCATGCTTTCGCCGGGGATGCGCGGGTTGTTGGCGGCAGGGTCGCCCTTAGGGGTAATGCCCCGGTCAGCAGTGGGGTCGATCACGGTCAGAGCAGATGCCGCTGATATGGATAGCAATACCAGCAAAATGGACAGCAGCAGCGATACATTGCGTTTCATAAAATAAATACCTCCTGTTTGTTTGCAAGTTAACTTATTGCCCGTCGTTGTAAATAAAGCTATGGATGGTTTCTCTGGTTTTTTCGGCATCAAATACAATCACACTCATCTGTCCGTGTGTGGCGTTGCGGTAGTGACCGGCCTTGGGCAGGCTGAGCATATCCATGGTGTCGGCATTTTTCAGCACAATGGGAGCCAGCTTGATCACCTCCGACATGGTGATGTTGGTATCCATGGATTTGAACGCCTCAGTGATGGCAGCCAGCGCCCTATCCATCGGGCTGGCTTTGCCCTTAACCAGCACAGCGTCCAGCAGCTTTCGCTGGCGGTTGTTGCGGCCGAAGTTGTCATCCAGCGAGCGGATACGCACATAAGCCAGCGCTTGCTCGCCGTTCAGCGCCACCGCCCCATCACTGGATGATACACCAACCTGCCGCGCTTCGGCGCCGGACAACAGCAACTGCACGCCGCCCAGGCTGTCGATGATGTTTTCAAACCCGCGGAAGTTGACAGAGCAATAGCGCGTGATGTTCAGCCCCAGCGTCTCGTTGACCGTTTTCATAGCTAACAACGGTCCGCCAAAGGCGTTAGCGGCATTGATGCGGTTTTGCCAGTTGACAACGGGAATATTGACCAGCATATCACGCACGAGGGAGGCCAGCTTCACCTTGCCGGTTTTAATGTTGATGGAAGCGATCAGCATGGCATCGGTGCGGCCATAGTTCAATTTTAGGTTCCCGGTGTCGGTGCCCAGCAGCAGGATGTTCATCCATTCGCCGTCCAGGCCTTCCGCTGCGGACAGGTCATCCGGATCCACCTTCACCCGAAACTCTTCCGCGATGGGAATTTCCGTCTCCAAGTTCTCCAGCGCAGCTTCAAGCATGGCTTTCTGCTCCTCTGTGAGGGCAGGCGCCTTATCCCCCGCCATGGCGGGCACGGCAAACACCAGCATCAGGATGCACAGAACGATGTTTCGCATCAGTTTCGTCATAACAAAACCTCGCACAAATAGATTTATAGCACGCTGCATGTGCAGCGGAACCATACGTAGTTAGCCGGGAATACCAACCGGCTCGACAATATCGGTATAGGGATGGCTGACAGCGCTGCGGATTTCGTCCGCGTGCTCGGCATCGCAGTTTACATCGTCCGGCGACTTGTAGGTGGGCACCACGCGCATCATCAGCTCGCGGACAGCCTGGTCATCCTGACCGTACGCGGCAATGCCGCGGCGCAGCTCATCCAGCAGCAGGTCGACCTGCTTGCGGGTGAAGTGCTGCTCGCGCTCGATCCATATGCGCGCGTCATCCGTTTTGATGCAGTCTTCCTTTTTGACCAGCAGCTCCTCATACAGCTTTTCGCCGGGGCGCAGGCCAATTTCCTTGATGTCGATGTCGATGTAGGGTTCAAACCCGGACAGCGAGATCAGGTTTTCAGCCAAGTCGAGTATTTTGACCGGTTCTCCCATGTCCAGCACGTATATCTCGGACTTTTCCGCCCTGCTGCCCGTGCGGAGTACAAGCTGGGCGGCTTCAGGGATGGTCATAAAGTAACGGATGATGCGCTTATCCGTAACGGTGACGGGGCCGCCCTCTGCAATTTGCCGGCGGAACAGCGGCACAACCGAGCCGTTGGACCCCAGCACATTGCCAAAGCGCACAGCGACAAAATCCGTTACCTTGCTGTCCTTGCGGCTGAGGATGATCATTTCGCACATGCGCTTGGTGGCGCCCATGATGTTGGTGGGGTTTACCGCCTTGTCGCTGGACACCATCACAAACCGCTTGACGCCGTGCTGTTCCGCCGCGTTGGTTACATTCCAGGTGCCGAACACATTGTTGACAATGGCTTCGGCGCAGTTGTGCTCCATCAGGGGCACGTGCTTATGCGCGGCAGCGTGGAACACAATCTCCGGTTTGTACTTGTTGAAGGTTTGTCCCAAACGCTCGGCGTCGCAGATGGAAGCGATTTTGGTGCGGACATCCAGCCCAGGGTAGTGGCGGCACAGTTCCTGCTGCACATCGTACACACCGTTTTCATACACATCCAGCAACACCAGCTGCCTGGGCGACGCCACCGCCAACTGCCGGCACAGCTCGCTGCCGATGGAGCCGCCGGCGCCGGTAACCAGGATGGTTTTGCCCCTGTAGTAATCCGCCAGGTCGGTTTCAGCCAGCGACACGGTGCTGCGAAACAGCAGGTCCTCGATGTTGATTTCGCGGATGGTGCGCTTTTTCTCAATGTTTTCCAAGCGGTTAAGCGGATAATCGTACAAAAGAACCTTGCAGTTGGTTTGCTTATACGTTGCAAACACCTTTTTCTGCTCCGCCGGGTTGATGTTCGATAGCGCGATGATGATCTCCTGAATAGGCATCTTACCAACCATGCCGACAACCTCGTTGTCCGGCCCCAACACGCGCATGCCTTCAATGACCGTGCCGATTTTACGGGGGTCGTTATCGAAAAAGCAATAGGGATGGTAGCGCGAATTGCGGTTGGCAATCAGTTCCCGGGCCAACAAAACGCCTAACTCCCCCGCGCCCACGATGGCGACATTGATTTTGTTGGCCACGCTGGGCAGCGATTTGGCATCGGGCGCCACGAAGAAAAACTGTTTTTTGCGCATCCACTGATACGCAAAGCGGGAAGACAGCGTCAACAGCAGCGACGTAGCCACCGCCGCCACCGCATAAGCCATGGGCAGGTGTACGGGCAGGAACAACCTGTCCACCGCATAAAACACAATGCCGCCGACAGCATCAGCAAT
Source organism: Christensenellales bacterium (assembly GCA_050952845.1). GTDB lineage: Bacteria > Bacillota > Clostridia > Christensenellales > Aristaeellaceae > JAGVSV01. Next base: position 856,497 of record JBMNLP010000001.1, on the reverse strand, counting down.
CACCATGCGAAGATACAATCCGGCAGCAGCATAGCGTACCATCTGAATATACACGCTGAACAGCATCCTGCTGAGCATCAAACAGACAAGCAATACAAGAAAAAACCGAACCAGCGCCTGATCGTCGAACCCGGAAAACGCCTTGGCTCTGCCCAGAAAAAACACCAACGACACCGACATCAGCACAAGATCGACCAATACCAGCGTCAATATCCGCGTGCGTGCGCTGATGGTGTTTAACTGCCTGCTCATGATCAACCTCCCTCTTTCTATCATCCGCTGAGCAAATCCTGTCGGGCTGCAAAAGCGGTGATATCCTGCGCGTCCGTCCACTGAAAAGGAAGCCATATCCTTCGAACGGAACCGTCAAAATTGATATCGAGGCATACGTTTCGGTTGTGCCGGTCGACCTTGCTGACCGTGCCGATGCTGTCGACCAGGGGGCCGCTGATGACCTTCAGCTCGCTGCCCACCTGCACGGCGCGGGAGCATTGAAACAAGCCCTCGTGCCGCATCACCCAGGCGGCGAACTGCAGGTCGGCGCCACACAGCTGATAATCATCCTTGCCGCCATAGCTAAGAAATCGACTTACTTCCTGCATGGACAGCAGCCTGCGGAAAGGAATCTCTCCCCGTGTGTACAGGAAGATGTAGCCCGGCAGAAGAATCTTCGTCACAATGGTTTTAACGCCGCCGGTGCTTTGGTGCTTGTGCTGCCGAACGGCGTAAGCGGTTATCTGCGGGTAAGCCTGTTCGATGAGGTAGGCGGTTTTCTCCTCGCGCCCGGTCAGACACTGGATGCAGTAAGCGCTGAGCGGCACGGACTGATCCCCCGCGCCGTGTTGGACATTTTGGCTCATCGACTCCCCCGCAAACGTTGGTTTCTATAAACAGCTTCGCCCGCGCAAACCCGGATGGCTGCGCCGCCCGGACAAGCCGGACCTTCCGAAGCTATTGACCCTGTTTGACTGCCCGCCGCAAAGCGCGCGTGCCCCCGCCCAGGGATTTTACGCAAGCCTTCCGGCTTTGCGCATGACAGCGCCTGTTCCAGCGGCAGCTTGCCGCCATCTATCACGACGCCTTTGCATTTCCTGCGAAATGCTAGCACATCGGGTGAATAAACCCGGCTGTGTTGCAGCTAATATACCAACGCGCCGCGCCTTTGTCAAGATTGCCCAAACCGCACGCAGCCGCCTGCATCTCATCTACCTCGTACATCCCCTACCCACTACCCACTACTCACTACTCACTACTCAATAGCCACTGATCACCGGCCACTACCACCATCGCCTCCGATGCGACCGGTGCCGGGTGAGCACCTCCTGCATCACCACTGCCTGAACAAGCCCCTGAGCGTCAAACTTTGGCAGCAGATCGATACCTTTTGCCTGTGTGCCCACCTTCTGCGCTGCAGGTTGTTGCACGCTGTCCTTCTTGGCAAAGGCAGAGGCTGCCAGTTGCCTCTGCTTAGAAGGTTCATACACCGACCAGCCTGCGTCGTCCGGAAGCGGCGCAGCCTTTGGAGCAACCGGAACCGCCACAGCCTGGCTTGTCTTCTTGGGCGGCGGTGCAGGCTTTGATGTGGCAACCTGTGGAATCCCCACGGCTTCTTCCATCATCTGCTTCCATTTGCCTACCGTCCGTTTAGTCGCTTTGTTTTTCTTTGTCAACGCGGATGCGATCAGGTAGATCACCGCCACAACAAATAACAGCTCCACAACCTATTCCCTCCTCTTCTATAGTAAAAACGCCCGGCAGGGGACAATCTGCCGGGCTTATACACTTACTTTGAGGAAGGTTGATCGGCATCCGGCGCCTTGTCCGCACCAGACGCCCTGGCAATGCCATCGCGCATGGAGGTGTCCGCCATGATGTTCCGCATTTGGTAGTAATCCATCACGCCTAACTTGCCGGTGCGCAGCGCTTCCGCCATGGCTAAGGGCACCTCGGCTTCTGCCTCGACCACCTTGGCGCGCATCTCCTGGGTTTGGGCCTTCATCTCCTGCTCGCGGGCGACTGCCATGGCGCGGCGTTCTTCAGCGCGCGCCTGGGCAATGCGCCGGTCGGCCTCGGCCTGATCCATCTGCAGCTGCGCGCCGATGTTGCGGCCCACATCCACATCCGCGATGTCAATGGAGAGAATTTCAAACGCCGTGCCAGCGTCCAGGCCCTTGTTCAGCACCGTGTGGCTGATGAGGTCCGGATTTTCCAGCACTTCCTTGTGGGAGAGGGAGGAGCCGATGGTGGTGACAATGCCCTCGCCCACACGTGCCATGACGGTTTCCTCGCCGGCGCCGCCCACCAGCTGCTGGATATTCGTGCGCACGGTGACCTTGGCTTTGGCGCGCAGCTCGATGCCGTCCTTGGCGATCGCCGCCACCGGCGGCGATTCGATGACTTTGGGGATGACGCTCATCTGCACGGCTTGCAGCACATCGCGGCCCGCCAGGTCGATGGCGCAGGTTTGGTCAAAGGTGAGCGCAATGCCTGCCTGCTGCGCCGAAATCAACGCCTTGACCACGCGCTCAATGTTGCCGCCGGCCAGAAAATGCTTTTCCAGCTGGTTGACGGACAGGTCCAGCCCTGCCTTGGTGGCGGTAATCAGCGCGTCCACCAGGCGGTGGGGGGAGATTCGCCTCAGGCGCATGCCGATCAGCATGCCGATGGTAAGCGGCACGCCCGACGAACGCGCGCGGATCCACAGCCCCAGGGGCACATAACGGAAGAACACCAGCACAATCAGTACAATGGCTACAATCAATACACCCAACAGAATTTCCGGCATGTTTACATCCTCCTTCTTCGTTCACAAACAGAATATCACTGCTGCAACCTTTCCTATACCCGTGTCACCTGCACCCGCTTGCCTTCCACCAGCTTGATCTCCACCTTGGCGCCCTTTTCAATGTATTCTCCATCGCTGACCACATCGACCCGCACGCCGTCAAACTCGGCAATACCGGAGGGGCGCAGCACAGTCAGTGCTTCGCCGGTGATGCCCATGAGGGCTTCGATTTCTTTTTCGGCTGTTTCTTCCGCACCGCGGGTAACCGTATCGCGCAAAATCAGCGATGAGCGCGATATACGCCCGGTGGCGGCAGATTTCAGCGACAGGGAGATGACAATGCCCGCCAGCGCCAGCACAACAACCGTCGCGCCCAAACCGGCCAGGGGGCCGTATTTCATCCAGGTCATCACGATGGTGCCGATCAGCAGGGCAATGCCGGATATGCCGGGTATGCCAAAGCCGGGCATGAACGTTTCCACAACCAACAGCGCAATGCCCACCACCGCGGTGATCAGCATGGGCAGGTTATTGAGAATAAAATCCATATGCACCTCTCCTTCCGATGGTCATTGTATCATAATCCGCATACAGCATCAACGTACGCGTGCGCTCATGTCAGTAGCCAGACGCCGCAAATCGCTTTCGTATACCTCAGCCAGCTCGCGCCTGTAGATCAGCGCCGCGGGATGGTACAGCGGAAACAGCGGGAAGCCGTCGTCCGTCTGCATCCATTGGCCGCGCACCTGGCCGATGGGCTGCGCCTGCGCCGCCAGCGCGCGCAGCGGCGTGTTGCCCAGCGTCACCACCGCCCATGGATGGACGAGCTGTATTTCCTCCCGCAGCCAGGGCAGAAACAGCGCCACTTCCTGCCCGGTCGGCGTCCGGTTGGACAGCCTGCCGGTTGGTCCTGTGCGCGTGGGACGAAACTTGACCGCGTTGGTGATGTACAGATCGCCGCGCTCAAGCCGCACCACGGACAGGAAATGGTCCAGATTTTGCCCGGCTTTGCCGACAAACGGCCTGCCCAGCGCCTCCTCCTGCGCCCCCGGCGCCTCGCCCACCAACAACAGACTGGGTTGGTTTGCATTGCCTTCCCCCAACACAAACCGCTTGCCTTGTGAAGGCATGGCCAGCGCCGCGGCATGCCGCGCGTTCAGGGCAGCCAGCGTCATGGCGCAGCCTCCAGGCTGGCCAGTTTGTCGCGCACAAGCTTCAAGTCCTCCCATGCGTCGCGCTTTTTGCTTTCATCCCGCAGCAGCGCCGCCGGGTGAAAGGTGGGCATGATCCATACGCCCTTACGCTCGATCCATTGACCGCGGCTGCGCGTGATGCGGGCATCAGGCGATATGATATACCTGAGCGCCGTCGCACCCAGCAGCAGGATCACCTCAGGCCTGATCAGCGCCGTCTGCGCGCGCAGGTGGGGCAGGCAAGCCGCCGCCTCCTCCGGCAGCGGCGCCCGGTTGCCCGGCGGCCTGCATTTGACGATGTTGGCGATGAACACTTCCTCGCGCGTCAGGTCGATGGCAGCCAGCATCTTGGTCAGCAGCATGCCAGCCGCGCCGACAAATGCCAGCCCCTGCCTGTCTTCCTCTGCGCCAGGCCCTTCGCCGATCAGCATCAGGCGTGCTTTTGCACACCCCTGCCCCGGCACCTTGTTCTGGATGCCCCGGTGCAGCGGGCAAGCCTGACAAGCTAAGATGTTTTCTGTAAGCCCCTTCCAGGATATGACCATCCTTCCCTCCATGTCAGTCAAAACCGCGAGTTCAGCATCACAAAGGTGGACAGGATATCCTGCCGCAGCCAGCTCAACAAGCTGATGATCAGCAACACCAGGATCAGTATAAAAGCAAAACCAAGCACCAAGCCAAAAAAGTCGGACATCCCCAGTATAAACCGGATGCAGTCTCTTCTTTCCAGGTGTTCCTCGTCCTGCTGATTTGAGTATGCCTGCCAATCGTTCATTTATCATTCCTCCAATCCAATTATATATGAAAACGTGCCTGTCTACAACAGGGCGGAAACGACAGGGATATAAGCCTTGAAGCGCCTCGGCAAATTATGATAACATGCAATCAGGATAAAAGGAGCGCGCGCCGGCAATCGGTACCCTCGCTCATATGCCGGTTGCGCATCCAAAAATCCTCCGTCAGGACAAGGAACCGCTGACAGAACACAGCGTACCCCCGTAAACATACGCAAGGAAGGTATGATATGCTGAAAAGACTGATCGTATCCTTGATGTTTTTAGCCTTGCTGCCGTGGCCGGCCCCGGCAGAGACAGAAAGCACAGCGCAGGTTTCGCCGGAAGCTGCCTATTTCGACGACGCGGTGTTTGTCGGCGATTCGGTCACCAACCAAATACGGCGCTATCGCACCGCAAAAAGGAATGAAGGAGAAGAGATATTCGGCACCGCGCGTTTTCTTTCAGCAGGGGCGTATTCCGTCTACCTGGGCAGCCTGAGAAATCCGCCAAAGGACAAGGTAACGCTGCAATACCGCGGCAGAGCCGTTTCCCTCAGCCAGGGCCTGGCTGCCATGGAGGCGGGCAAAGCCTTTATCCTGCTGGGCTTGACGGATGCCCCGGGCAGGAATGTGGACAGAGACATGACACGGTACGCGAGGATGATTGAGCTGATCCGCGAAGCCAGCCCCGACATACAGATCGTCGCCATGTCCGTGACGCCTGTGATGGAAAAAGGCCAAAATATACTAACGAAACAGACAGGCATTAACCTGTTCAACGAGCGCCTGCAGGCGCTGTGCAGCGAACTGGGCATCACCTACCTGGATGTGGCAACACCCCTTAAGGATGAACAGGGCTTTCTATACGGGCCCTATTCCAGCGATAAATCCGTGCACCTGAGCGAAGCCGGCCTGGAAGTCCTAACCGAAACCCTGCACCAGCACGCACGGGAACAGCTTGCCGGCACCACACCAACAAACGGAAAATAGGCGTTGTATCTATCCGCAGCATCACTGCTGTTACAAAAACCACCCAAACAATTTGTCTGGATGGCAGATTGGCGGAGAGGGTGGGATTCGAACCCACGTGGGCTTGCGCCCAAACTGATTTCGAGTCAGCCCCGTTATGACCACTTCGATACCTCTCCATAAGGCGTCGGCGCATGGTGTATATTAAGCCAAGGCGCCTGTGTTGTCAAGAACGGATGATGGTACAGTTTGATCATCATCACGGGGTCAACCCCATCGCTCCCATCGCTCCCATCGCAGCAAAAAAGCCGAATGCCCGCTTGCAAACCCCGGCCGGTTGTGGTAAAGTGGCTTTTGCTTGTTTAAGCACACTGAAGGTCAGGAGGTGAAAGAAAGTTGCCGAACATCAAGTCAGCGATCAAGCGCGTGAAGGTGAACCAGAAGAAAAACCTGCGCAACCGCATGGTTAAGTCCAGTGTGAAAACTGCTATCAGGAAGTTCAACAATACCCTGAGCACGGACACCGCCAAGGCGCAGCACGATCTGGGCTCAGTCGCCTCCGTGATCGATAAAGCGGCTGCCAAGGGCGTGATCCACAGGAACACAGCCAACCGGAAAAAGTCGCGTCTTGCCAAAGCGCTCAACAAAGCGACCACATCGGCTTAGAGCACATTCATCTATCCAACAGCGCGCGCAGTCAACGGCTGCGGCGTTTTTTATTTACCAGCGTTGTTGGTTCTTGTTATCAGCCGCTTTGCCACCTGGCCGGCTAAAAGCCTGGCCAGGTTGACCATCAGCGCCGCAGCCATGGCCCACGGAACGCTGTCTACAACCACCAGGTGCGGCAGCAGCCAGGCGCCCAGCAGAATCAGCGCCGTATCCACCATCAACCAGACCAGGCCCAGCGTCAGCATGTTGAAAACACCTGTCATCAGCCGCATCACAGGCCGCAGCAGCGTATACAACAGCATCAGCACGGCGCCAAACAGAAAAGCCGTCCGGGCATCGGCGCACCGGATGCCCGCTAATAAATAATCAGCCAGCGGAAAAGCCATCGCGCCCGCCAGGTACCGGAAGGCGAACCCCATCATCCGGGCACAAACTCCGATCCGATCAGCATGCAATCGCCAAAGCTGAAAAAACGATAGGATGCCGCAACCGCCGCCCGGTAGGCCGCCAGGGCGTTTTCGCGGCCCATCATGGCGCTGACCAGCATCAGCAGCGTGCTCCCGGGCAGGTGGAAATTCGTCAGCAACGCGTCGGTCGCCTTGAAGCGGTACCCGGGCTTGATAAAGATATCGGTCATGCCCCGGCCCGCCGACACCTGCCCGCTGTCACCGGCGCAGGTCTCCAGCGTACGCACCGACGTCGTGCCGACGCAGAACACCCTGCCCCCCCTTGCCCTGGCGTCGTTGATGCGCCGCGCGGCAGCTTCCGTCACCTCATAGTATTCGCTGTGCATCACATGGCTGTCGATATCCGGCGTCTTCACAGGGCGGAATGTGCCCAGGCCCACATGCAGCAGCACATCGACCACGTTGACGCCGCGCCGTTCAACTGCCTGCAGAATCTCCTGCGTGAAATGCAGGCCCGCCGTAGGCGCGGCGGCGCTGCCGTCCTGCTGTGCATACACGGTTTGATACTGGCTTTTGTCTTTTAGCTTTTCATGGATATAAGGCGGCAGCGGCATCTGGCCCAGGCTGTCCAGCAGCGCCTCAAACACGCCGTCATAAAAAAAGCGCACCATGCGGCTGCCCGCAGGCGTCGTTTCCTCCACCTCAGCCCGCAGCGCGCCGCCGCCAAACACCAGCCGGGCGCCCTGGCGCATGCGCCTGCCCGGCTTGACCAGCGCTTCCCATACGTCAGCAGACTGCCTTCTCAGCAGCAGCACCTCGATGGGAATGCCGCTGCCTTCCTTTTCCCCCAGCAGCCTGGCGGGGATGACGCGCGTCCGGTTCAGCACCAGCACATCCCTGGCCCGCAGATAAGAAGGAAAATCGCGGAATGCCCTGTGCGCCAGCCGCCCGTTCTCCCGGTTGCACACCAGCATCCGGCTGCTGTCCCGCGGCTCTGCCGGATGCTGGGCGATCAGGCCTTCGGGCAGGTCGTAGTAAAAATCACATGTCTTCATCGAAGAAATTGATCTGGCCTGACCTGTCGCTCGGCTGGGGCGGCTGGCGGTCTAAGTGTTTATACGCTAAGTCGGTGGCCACCCGGCCCCTGGGCGTGCGCTGGATAAAGCCCAGCTGCAGCAGGTAGGGCTCGTACACATCCTCGATGGTCATGGCATCCTCGCCCGTAGACGCCGCCAGCGTGTCCAACCCCACCGGCCCGCCCTGAAACTTGTCGATCATGGTCAGCAGCACGTTGCGGTCCACCCGGTCCAGGCCCAGCTCGTCCACATCTAAGATGTCAAGCCCGTCGCGGGCAACCTGCTGCGTGATATGCCCCTGCGCCTTCACCTGCGCGAAATCGCGCACGCGCTTGAGCATCCGGTTGGCAATGCGGGGCGTGCCGCGGCTGCGCCTGGCGATTTCATAGATGCCTTCCGGCTCCGCCGGCATGCCGAGGATGCCCGCCGAGCGCTTGAGAATCTGCGACAGTTCCTCCGGCGAGTACAGCTCGAGCCGGAACATCATGCCAAACCGGTCGCGCAGCGGCGCCGACAGCTGGCCTGCGCGCGTCGTAGCGCCCACCAAGGTAAACCGGGGCAGATCCAGCCGCATTGAGCGGGCGGTCGGTCCTTTGCCGATCATGATGTCCAGCGCAAAGTCCTCCATCGCCGGGTAGAGCACTTCCTCCACTGCGCGGCTCAGCCGGTGGATCTCGTCGATAAACAGCAGGTCGCCGGCGTTCAGGTTGGTCAGGATGGACGCCAGGTCGCCTGCGCGCTCGATGGCGGGGCCGGAGGTGATGCGGATGTTCTGCCCCATCTCCGCCGCAATGATGCAGGCCAGGGTCGTCTTGCCCAAACCGGGCGGCCCATACAGCAGGATATGGTCCAGCGCGTCGCGCCGTTCCAGCGCCGCGCGGATGTAAATATCCAGGCTTTCACGCACATTGGCCTGCCCCACATACTCTCTGAGCGTCCTGGGGCGCAGGGAGGTGTCGGTATCCCTGTCGTCCGGATGCAAGCCGGACATCATCAGCCGATTGCTTTCCATGGCTTATCCTTTCATCATGCCGCGCAGCACCAGGCGAACCAGTTCATCAGCCCGGGCGTCCTCGCCTGCCTCTGCCCGCACCGCCGACACAGCCCGCACAGCCTCCGACTGCGTATAGCCAAGGGACAGCAGTGCCAGCACCGCCTCATGGGAGGCGCTGTCCTGTTGGGCTGCCTGCACGGGCATCAGGCTCTCCATGCTCTCCCCGACGTCATCGGGGGTGAATTTATCCTTCAGCTCCAGCGCCAACCGCTGGGCGGTTTTCTTCCCGACGCCCGGCGCCCGGGACAGCGTGGCGATGTCGCCCGCTATGATGGCGAGCAGCAGGTCCTTCAGCGGCATGCTGCCTAAAATGCCCAGCGCCGTCCTGGGCCCGATACCCGATATGGTGTTGAGCTTCAGAAACAGGTTTTTCTCCTCACGGGACACAAAGCCGAACAACTCCATCGCGTCATCGCGTACGTTCAAAAACGTGTACACGCGCACGGTTCCTCCCCGCTGCGGGGCCGACGTCAGCACAGCCGCCGTGCACAGGATGCGATATCCCACGCCGCCGGTGCTGATCACCAGCTCGGACTGCGTTTTGTCCTCTACGATTCCTTCAATAAATGCGTACATGGCCTGTCCCCTTTATTTCATGCGGAATTGGAAGCGGGCCCTGCCCGCGTTGACATGGGTCACCGCCGCCGCCACCGCGTCCGCCGCATCATCGGGGCTGGGCACGCCGGGCAGGCGGAGGATCATTTTGATCATCTGCTGCACCTGCTGCTTCTCGGCATGCCCGTAGCCCACCACGGCCAGCTTGATTTGCATCGGGGTGTATTCAAACAAGGCGTCGGTGTACCGGGCGCAGGCCGCGATGGCAACGCCGCGCGCAGCGCCGACAGTGAAAGCCGTCGTCACATTCCGGGCAAAGAACAGCTCCTCAAAGACAATTTCGTCCGGCCGATACCGGTTGAGCAGGTCGCTCAGCTGGCAGTCGATCGATGCCAGCCGGGAGGGCAGCGGCATACCGGCCGGCGTTCTGATGGCGCCGCAGCCGACATATTCGGGTGTGCCTTGTCTTTCGTCGACGACGCCCCAGCCCATGGTCGCCAGCCCGGGATCGATGCCAAGAACGCGCATGCACAGCCTCCTTTTTGAACACATCATATGGGACAGCCTGTTGTTTGTCAAACCGTGTTGCGGTTGATGAACCGTTAAAATACGGCAATATTTCTAAAACAACGCTCATCCACACCGCTTGAGTAACTTCCTGTGGTATAATGGCTGTATCTGCAGGGCGGTTGGGTCGATCGCCGATAGCTGCAACAATGTAGCAAAACAATTGTTTAGGAGGATCAAGATGAAAACACAGTATGGAATCCAGCTGTACAGCGTGCGCGACAGGACGGACAAGGACATGGCCGGCACCCTCAGGGACCTTGCCGGCATGGGATATGCCATGGTGGAGTTCGCAGGCTTCTTCGGCATCAGCGCGGCCGACATCAAGCGCATGCTCGAAGAAACCGGGCTGAAGATTTCGGGCACGCACACCGGCCTGCGCGAGCTGTTAGACGACTACAGCAGCACGGTGGCCTACCACCAGGCCATCGGCAACAAGCACTATATCATCCCCGGACATGATCTGAGCGACCAAGCCAAAATAGACGACTTTGTGCGCGAGGTCAACCGCCTGCTGCCCCTTTTAAAGAAGGAAGGCATCGACTTAGGCTATCATAACCATTCGCACGAGTTCATTGCCAACGCCGACGGGTCGATGATCTATGACCAGCTGCGTGCCAAGACCGACCTGACATTGCAGTTAGACACCTTCTGGGCTTATGCGGCCAAGCGCGATCCTCTGCAGCTAATGGACGAGCTCAAGGACCGGCTGACCTTCATCCACCTGAAGGATGGTTTCCAGGATGGCAAAGGGGTTCCGCTGGGGCAGGGCACGGCGCCGGTAAAAGCCGTACACGACAAGGCGCTGGCTATGAACATACCGATGATCGTCGAAAGCGAAACGCTGACGCCCAGTGGCACGGATGAAGCGCGCGCATGCATCGAATACCTGAAAAGCCTGAACAAATAAGCTAAAAGGGATAGTACATGAATAAATCCAACGTATATTTTACCAGCTTCCGTGTTGCGGATGGAGAAAACCTGATGCAAAAACTCCGCCGGCTCTGCAAAAAAGCCGGCATGGAGCGCATTGATTTCAAAGACAAGTTCACCGCCATCAAAATGCACTTCGGCGAGCCCGGCAACCTGGCCTTCCTGCGCCCCAACTATGCCAAAACCGTGGCAGACCATGTGGCCGACTTCGGCGGAAAGCCGTTCCTCACCGACGCCAATACGCTGTATACCGGCAAGCGCCGCAACGCGCTGGACCACCTGGACACCGCCTACACCAACGGGTTCAGCCCGTTCTCTGCCGGCTGCCACGTGTTGATTGCCGACGGGCTCAAGGGCACCGACGACATCAAGGTCGACATACAGGGCGACTATGTGCGCCAGGCCAAAATAGGCCGCGCTGTCATGGATGCCGATGTGTTTGTGTCGCTGACGCACTTTAAAGGCCACGAAGCCACAGGGTTTGGCGGCACGCTCAAGAACATCGGCATGGGCTGCGGCTCCTACGAGGGTAAGCGCGAGATGCATTCCGCCGAAAAGCCCGCGGTTAACCGCGAGCTGTGCGTGGGTTGCGAACGATGCGCCGCCGCCTGCGCCCATGACGCCATTTCCATGTCAGCCAGCAAGGCATACATCAACACCGCCGCCTGCACCGGCTGCGGGCGCTGTATCACCACCTGCCCCGAAGGCGCCATCCTGCCCATGAACGACCAGGCCAACATAATCCTCGTCAAAAAAATCGCCGAGTACGCGTTAGCCGTCGTGCAGGGCAGGCCCTGTTTCCACATCTCCCTGATCATGGACGTTTCGCCTTTCTGCGATTGCTACAGCGCCAACGACGCGCCCATTGTGCCCGATGTGGGCATGTTGGCTGCCTTCGACCCTGTCGCCCTGGACCAGGCCTGCGCCGACCTTGTCAACAACCAAGTTCCTGTCCGCGACAGCCTGCTGGGCGAGCGTGCCCGGCATCACAACAGCCACGATCACTTCCATACGCTGTTCAGCGGCACAGACTGGCAGGCAGGCCTGGCTCACGCCGAAAAAATCGGCCTGGGCACACGGCAATATGAGCTGGTGACCATGCGATAAGGCAAAATTTCTCTTGCATTCATCATGCAGTTATGGTAGGATAGCCGGGCTGTCACGGGATTTTGCGCGGCAACCGCCGTGTTCTCCGTATTCTCCGACAGGGAGGTGTAAAGGATGGGAAAGTTTTGTGAGATTTGTGCAAAAGGTATCATGCACGGGCACAAGGTCAGCCACTCGGATAGAAAAAGCAACCGCCAATGGGCGCCCAATATCCAGCGGGTCCGCGTGTTGGCCGATGGCGTGCCAATGCGCAAGAACGTTTGCACACGTTGCCTCCGCAGCGGTAAAGTAGCCCGCGCGCTGCCAAAAATCTCCGCAGAGATCTGATCGCACAGTTGCAAAAAGCCGTTCCCTTTGGGGGCGGCTTTTTTGCCGGTCTCTTGCAGGCGTGGAACGGGTATCAGCTGCCCTTTCTGCGGGCATCGCTCATCATCCGGTTGAAGTCGGACAGGTGCTCCAGCGCAAACCCGCACCCCATGGCAACGCATTCCTGCGGCCGGTCTGCTGTGATGCAGCCGATCTGCATCTCTTCCATGATGGCTTCCTGCAGGCCCTTGAGCATCGCGCCGCCGCCCGTCAGCAGGATACCGTTTTCAAAAACGTCGTTAGCCAGTTCGGGTGGCACGCGCTCGATGACGCTGTGCAGGCCTTCAATCAGCCGGCGCAGCGGCTCCTCCATGGCTTCGGCGATCTCGCCGCGTTCTATCTCCATCTCCTTGGGCAAGCCCGAAACCAGGTTGCGCCCTGCGATGGGCATCGACAAACCGGCATCGCCCACGGGATAGACCGCGCCGATGGCGTGCTTGATGTCCTCCGCCGTTCTGACGCCGATCAGCAGGTTGTGCTTCAGGCGGATATAGCGGATGATGGCTTCGGTAAACTGGTCGCCCGCCGCGTCGATGATGCTGCGCGACATCAGCTCGCCCGACGCGATGACGGCGATATCGGTCGTGGCGCCGCCGATGTCCGCCACCATGCGGCCATAGTGCTCCATGATGTTGACGCCCGTGCCCAGCGCGGCAGCCAATGGACGCTCCAGCAGCTGCGTACGCCGGGCGCCTGCCTCAAACATGCCCACGATCAGCTGGCGTTTTTCAATTTCGTTGGCCGCCGCGGACACCGACATCACAGCGCGCGGCCGCGTGAACAGACGCTTCCCGATCACCTGAATGACAAAATGGTTCAACAGGATGCTGAGCATGTCAAAATCGTGGATGGTCCCCTTCTGCAATGGGCGCACCACTTCGATGTTGTTGGGCTCGCGCCCCAGCATCCGGTACGCTTCACGGCCGATGGCAATGATGTTGCGCGTTTCATGATCCACCGCCAGGGTCGCCGGCTCGTTGAGGACGATGCCCTTGCCGCGCATGTAGATCAGAACGTTGGAGGAACCGAGGTCTATGCCAATATCTTCAACCGATGCCATTTACAATCTCCTTGGGCCGGTTCAGGTGCTCATCACCAAATTGACACAATTAAACACAACCCGATCATTACAATATCACAAATGGGTAACAATTTCCACTATTATATTAAAAATATGTAAAAATTGTTCGCGCATTGCCACTTTGACGGGTCATGCCCCCTCCGGTGCAGCCCACAGAATGCGGTTTCCGAACAGGTCGATGGTCAGCACCGCTACCCTGCCGCGCAGCAGGGGCACCTGCAGCGTCCGCTGCAGGGCAGGGGTCTTCTTGCTGCGGTACGATGCGGCATACACCTTCAACACATCGCCGGTGATCAGCCCGGCATACCACTGGTCCACAGCGTCCAAATCGGCGAAGCGCTCGCTTTCAGGCGAAAAACCATGCGCTTCATACACGGCATCGTCCGGCGCATAGGCCGCCAGCCGCACCGTATAGTATCCAATGCCCGGCATCACCGATGCCTCAAGGTGAGCCCCGGCTTCCGAAAAGGGAGCGCGGCATGTCAGCGCCGTCTCCGCCAGGCGCTTTCGCGACACAGCCAGCGCCTGGCACGCCGAATCGATGCCCAGAAACCTGCGCCCGTTTTCAGCTGCCGACACCAGCGCCGTGCCCGAGCCGCAGGTCAGGTCGGCCACCAGGTCGTCCGGCCTGGTGGAGCACAGGATCACGCGGTCGGTGAGCGCCTGTGGCTTTTGCGTGGGGTAGCCGCTGCGCTGCGGGTCCTTCTGCTGCATCTGGCTGACATCGGTCCATACGTCATCGGGGTAAGCCGGCTCATCGTCATAGTAGGTGTACAGCTTGCCGCCGCTCCGGATGGTGCGGTATGTGCGCCCATCGGCATCGACATGGCGCTTCAGGTGGTTTTGCCGGTCCCTCCTGCTGCCGACGGGCACGCTGGTGATGTCAAAATAATGCTGCTTGGATTTGGCGTAGAACAGGATGTTGTCGTGCTTGCGGCTGAAATATTTCTTGGACCGGCCGCCGGTCTGGTAGCTCCAGATAATCTCGTTGCGAAACTGCTGCTCGCCGAAGATATCATCGCACAGCAACCGGGCATGCGCCACCATGCGGTAGTCAAGGTGCAGGAAAAAGGAGCCGGATTCGTTGAGCAGCTCGCGCGACAGCGCGATCAACCGCCTGAGAAAATCAATATAATGCCGGCTGGTCATGCCGGAAAAATCGTCAAAGCCCGGCAGCAGCAGCGTGGTTTTGCCTGTTTTCCACGCTTTCTTTCCCACGCGCACGCGGTGCCGGAAACGCTCCCCGGTGAAATAGGGCGGATCGACATACACGCACTGCACCTGCCCCATAAACCCGGACAGGTCGGCTTTCAACGCGTCGTCCTGTATCAGAAGGCCGCCCGGACCCGGCATGTCGTTCACTTCACTCTGAACGGTTACCCGCTGCCACAACATGAAAACACCTTTCCTTACAAATGATAGTGCCGGTGCACAAACTGCGTCAGCCGCAGCATGAAAGCCCTGTGCGCCGATACGCCCGCCAGCACAAGCGCCGCCTGGCGCGCAGCCAACATAAACGCACCGGACAGCCCAGGCAGGCCATGCGGCATCAGGGGACAGACAGGCCAGGCGCGCCGATCGAGCTCCATCCGGAGCACCGCCCCCTTCCGCGTCTGCCGCACCGATGGGAACAACGGAAAAAAGCGGCAGGCCAGCGGCCGATCCCCGCGGCTGCAGACCCCCTGGCAAACCAGCAGTTTGCCGTCCGGCACTGCCAGATCATCCCCCACGATCGAAAACCCGGGCGGGAGGGTGCTGTAGAGGACTTCTTCGCCCGGAAACAGAAGCATGCCGCCCTTCCCCTCCTCGTCGGGCCGGCAGCAGGCGGCGCCGCACAGCGCCCCGCAATCGGCTTTCAAAGGCGTTTCGCCAGACAGCAAGCGCCTTGCTTCCAGCACCGCCCCCACTGCATCCATATGTTCACAAACCCCCGTCTGCCCCGCGGCAAAAGCATTGTAGCACGGCGGCATCCCGCTTGACAAGCAAGCACGGCGCCGGCTAAGATGAGCCTAGGCACAGCATAAAGGAGATGAGCGCGTGCGTTTCCCTGTTCCCGACGCCGTGCTGGAGGCGCTGGCCCGGCTGGAAAAGGGCGGACACCAGGCCTACCTGGTCGGCGGCTGCGTGCGGGACGATTACCTGGGCATCCCGCCCAAGGACTATGACATCGCCACCTCGGCGCTGCCCGGCCAGGTGCGCGCCTGTTTTCCGATGCATACCACGCTGGACACCGGGCTGCGCCACGGCACCGTCACGGTGCTGCTGCCGGGACGGCCGGTTGAAATCACGACATTCCGCCGGGACGGCCCTTATTCCGACGGCAGACGGCCGGACACTGTCCGCTTTTCCACCTCGCTGGCTGACGATGTGATGCGCCGCGATTTTACTATCAACGCCCTGGCCTGGAGCCCCGATACCAGCCTCGTCGACCATACCGGCGGCCTGCGCGACTGCGACCTTGGGCTGATCCGCGCGGTCGGGAACCCCATGAAGCGGTTTCGTGAGGATGCGCTGCGCATCCTGCGCGCCCTCAGGTTTGCCGCGGTGCTGGGGTTTCAGGTAACGCCGGATACCCGGCAGGCCATGGAAGCGGCGCTGCCCGGCCTGAGCGCCGTCAGCATGGAGCGCATCGCGGCGGAGCTCAACCTCACGCTGACCGGAGCGTATGCCGCGCAGGCATTTCAGGCATTGCCCCGCGTTGCGGCAGCTGCGCTGCCCGAAATGACACGCTTGGCAGACAGCGCCCAGCAGCGCGCACTATGCCGCGTTCAGCACACCCCTGCCCACCTGCCGCTGCGCTGGGCAGCGCTGTTGGCAGGCCCCGTCCGCAGCACCCCGCCCGAGGACCCGGACGCCGCCCTGGCTGACAGCGCCCTGGCCGAAGATGCCGCACGCGCGGCAGCCTGCCTGACCCGCCTGAAACAGCCCGGCGCCCTGACCGACGAGGTGCAGGCCCTCGTGCTGGCCTATGGCGCCCGGCTGACGCGCCCCACGCTGCGCCTGTGGCTGGCGCGCTTGGGCAAGGAGCGGTTTGACCAGCTCGTGCTGCTAAAAATGGCCGGCCTGCATGCCGCCGGCAGCCCGGACGCCTGGAAGATCGATGCGCTGAACAGGCTGCAAGCCGAAGCGGACCGGCTGATATCCGAAAACGCCTGCCTTCACCTGCGTTGTCTGGCTGTTACAGGGGATGACCTGCTGGGCATCGGCTACCCTCAGGGGCCTGCGCTCGGCGCCGCGCTAAACAGGCTGCTGCGCATGGTCCTCACAGAAGAAACCGCCAACGACAGAAAAGCCCTGCTGGCCCTGGCTCAATCCTGGCTGGTCAACCCGACCCGGCTAAACGGATAATGATATTAAAATCAGTATAAAAAAAGCCCGGGCGATCGACCCGGGCCGGCTCCTGCGCCATGAGGAGGCTGTTGGCGCTATGCCTCCGGCACCAGCAGGCCGAGGTTGCCGTCCCTGCGCAGGTACAGCACGTGCACATTGTTGGTTTCCAGGTCGGTATATACGAAGAAGGTGTGCCCGAGCAGCTCCATCTGCAGCGCCGCGTCCTCCTGGGACATGGGGCGCACGGTGTAGGTTTTGTGGCGCACAACCTGCCGCTCGCCCAGCTCATCCGGGCTGATATCCTCAATAAACTCCGGGCTCTCGGCGATATTCACATCCTGGCGGATGCGCCTGTCCAGCTTGGTGCGGTGGCGCAGGATCTGCCGTTCCAGCCTGGCCAGCGCCCGATCAATGCTCATGAAGAGGTTGTCGTCGCTGGCGGCTTCCGCCCGCAGCGTCATGCCGTCGATGGGCACGGTGATTTCCACAATGCGCTGGTTGCGCTCGCGGCGCAGCCTGACCTGCATCTCGGTATCGGGCTTCAGGTAGCGGCTCATGGTGGCGGTTTTCTTGAGGATGCGGTTGGTGATGCCGGGGGTCACCACCATGCCCTTTGCTGTGATCGTCGTTTTCATATAGCATCTGCTCCTTTCGGCAGGCAAGCCTGCTTATATTTAATTATTTCGACGCCGCGCCGCAGTTTCCTGCCGCGGACAGGATAATCTGTCCGCTGACGCTCATTTCTTTATGATTTGTTCATAAATACCGCATATCAACGGCGCCGCGTCCTTATTCCCGCGCAATTCACAAGCCGGCGCCGGTATGCTATACTGTCCTTGACGAAACAACGCGTACGCCGGGAGTGAATGCATGCTGAACAATGGACGGGACAGGATGGACCGGGACAACCTGCTGAAACAGTATGGCTTGATTTTTGCCGGCTGTGCGCTGGGAGCGGTGGCATACCCGCTTTTTCTGCTGCCCAACAGCATCGCCCCCGGCGGGCTGACAGGCATCGCGACCATCCTCAACTACCTGTTTCACCTGCCCACCGGCACCACGAGCCTGCTGCTGAATATCCCGCTTTTTTTGCTGGGTTACCGGCAGATGGGCAGGCGGTTCCTGATCCGCACCACGGTTGCCACCATCGTCTTCTCGCTGCTGATCGACCTGTTCCGCGTGAAGCCGCTGACGAAGGACCCCATGATGTCCTCCATCTTCGGCGGCGTGCTGTTGGGCATCGGCCTAGGGCTGATCCTGCGCGGCGGCGCCACAACCGGCGGCACCGACCTGATGGCCCGGCTTGTCCACAGGAAGGTGTCCGCCATTTCCATCGGCGCGTTTCTGTTTGCCTTCGATGTCGCGGTCATCCTGATGGCCGGCTTCACGATGAGCGCGGAACACGCCATGTATTCCATGATCAGCGTATACATCACCTCCCGGGTGCTGGACGTCGTGATCGCCGGCATCGGCACCGACAAAGCCTGCAACATCATCACCCGGCACAGCGACACCATCGCCAGCCGCCTGATGACGGAGCTGTCCCGCGGCGTGACGGTGCTTGACGCCACGGGCGCTTACAGCGGCAACGCGGTGCGCATGCTGGTGTGCGTGGTGGGCAGGATGGAACTGTCGCTGCTCAAGCAGATCGTCAAGGAAGAGGACGCCGGGGCGTTTGTTTTTATCACCGATACGCATGAAACGCTGGGCGAAGGCTTTCGCGCCCTGATCGGCGATGACCTGTAACCCATAAGGAGCAAAGGATGTACCAGTCATTATACCGCACCTGGCGCCCCCGCACCTTTTCAGACATGGTCGGGCAGGAAACCATTGTGCGCACGCTGAAAGGCCAGGCCATGTCAGGGCGGATCGCGCACGCCTATCTGTTTTGCGGCAGCCGCGGCACCGGCAAAACCAGCGCCGCGCGCATCATGGCGCAGGCCATCAACTGCCGGCACCCCGTTGAGGGCGACCCCTGCCTCACGTGCGAGTGCTGCCAAACGCTGGCCCAGGACAGCGCGCTGGACCTGTTTGAAATGGACGCCGCCAGCAACAGCCGCGTGGAAGAAATCCGCGACATGCTAGAAAAGGTTGCCTATCCGCCGCAGTTTGTGCCGTACAAGGTGTACATCATCGATGAGGTGCACATGCTGTCAAACGCCGCCTTCAACGCGCTGCTCAAAACGCTGGAGGAACCGCCTCCCTACATGGTGTTCATCCTGGCGACAACCGAGCCGCAGAAAATCCCGCCCACGATTCTCTCCAGGTGCCAGCGCTTCGACTTCGGCCGCCTCAGCGAGGAAAGCATCGCCAACCGGCTCCGCCTGGCGTTGCGGGAAGGCCAGCAGGCGCAGGAGCAGGCTTTGCAGCTGATCGCCGCGTCCGCCGAGGGCAGCATGCGCGACGCCTGGAGCCTGATGGATATCTGCCTGGGCCTGGAAGGCGACCTCACCGAGGAGAAGGTGCGCGCGGTGCTGGGCACGGTGGACAGCTCGTTTCTGTTTGCCTTTTTAGATGCGCTGGGGCGGGCCGACGCTGCCGAAAGCCTGCGGCTGATCGACGACATGGTGCGCGGAGGGTACGACATCCAGGTATTCCTGCGCAGCCTGTCCCGGCACATCCGCCAGGTAATTTCGGTCAAGCTGCATGCGCCGCCGCTGCAGGACACCACCGCTGAATCCGCCGCCCGATACCAAGCGCAGGCCGAGGGCTGGGCGCTGAGCCACCTGACCTATATCTTAGACAAGTGCGCCCAGGCAGAGGCGGATGCCCGCTGGGCTGCGTCGCCCAGAACGCTGGTTGAAGTGTTTGCATTGCAGGTGTGCCAGATCGGCAAGGAGAGCGACCCCGCGGCGCTGTTAGCCAGGCTGGACCGGCTGGAGATGGCGCTGAAAAACGCGCCGCCCCAGGCAGCGGCGGAGGCGCCCGAAGGTGTCCCTGCCGCCGTCACGGAAAACCATGCCGTCACGGAAGCGACCGCCCGGCCTGCGGCACCCGCTGCGGCAGAGCCGGCCGACCCGCCGCCCCCGCCACCACCCACGCCCGCTCCGGCGTCTGCCCGGCCTGCGGCGCCGGCGCCTGAACGCAAGCCGGCTGACATCTGGAACGCCATGCTCAAGCGCGCCGTCAGGGAGCTGCCGTCGATCTACGGCATCCTCAACGAAGGCAAATACGGCGGGTTTCAAAGCGACCGGTTCATCCTGGCTTTTCCGGAAGACAAGCATTATCTGATCAGCTTTCTCAACGCTGCCGACAGGAAGGACAAGGTTACCGCGCTGCTGAGCGACATCGCCGGACGGGCTGTGGGCTTTGAGCCTGTGCAGGCAGCGTCATCAACCGCCCAGAACAGGGACGAGCGCGCGGACAAGGATATCCGCAGCCTGGCGACATTGTTTGGCCGGGACAAAATCATCGTCAGGGACGAGACGGACAGCCCGGCCAGCCATGCATAGCGTTTGTTTTATATTTCTTACAAATATGTTATCATTGTATTGAGCACGTTGGCATTTGCCGCCGAAAGGAATGATACGGTTGAGCGAAAACCGGTCGCGCTATTCCAGCGCACCGCTGAAGGACATCAAAAAGCGGGCGAAGCGCCGGTCACAAGCCCCCCAGCCCCCCCGCAGGGTGGGCGATTATCACGACGAGCAACGGTCGGGCAGCAGCTTTGTCGTCCTGCAGATTTTGCTGACCATTGCGCTGCCGGTGCTGTTTATAGTAAGCCTCCTGGTGCGCACGGCGGAGCTGTATATCGCCTTTGCCATCGCATCCTCCCTCAGCCTGATGGCGATGTGGCTGTTGAATGCCTTTGTGCCCAACGCCCGCACGACGTTGACAGTGCTGCATATCGCGATGATCTTAGTGGCGCTGTTCGCGGTGTGGATCAGCGCGCCTGCCGCGCCGCAGCCCGACACCCAGGGCGCCCAGGATATCACCAGCGGCATATACGCCGCCAATTCCGAAGCCAGCCTGGTCAACATGGCCCGGCAGCAGGAAGCCGCCAAGGAACCGGAAGCCACGATCGACCCGGGCGCCAAATCCCAGGTGCAGCAGCGGCTGGAGCAGTTCATCAGCGCGTGGATTGCGCAGGACTATCCGGGCATGGTCAACTATGCCCTGCCGTCATGGGTACAGGCGCAGGACAACGCAGAGCGGGAAATGTTCAAAATCCGCTCCAACCGCTCGCCTGTTGAATACAAGGTGGTGGACGTGTTGGGCACGGACGCCGACCGCACCCGAACCGTCGAAATGGACATGCTGATCGATAAAAGCAATGGCCAGCCTCCCATCCCCTATCATTTTCAGGTGCTGATGATGCGCGTCAACGACGTGTGGTATGTGGACCCCAATTCCCTGACCTCGCCGCAGCAAATCCAGCAGCAGGCGGAAGCCGCCCCGGTGATCACGCTGGCGCCCATGGTGACAGCCAACCCGGACATGCTGCTGTTCTATAACGCCGACGGCGGCGAGTTCTACCATTGTGACGCCAACTGCCGCAGCATCAACGCCAAATACCTGCCGCTGACCGCCAGCTTTTACTACCGGGAAATTAATACCGAAAAATACAGAAACCTCAAACCCTGCGTGACTTGTCACGCCCCAAGCAGGTGAATATCATGAAATATCACATCGATACCATCCCCATTTGGGACGCCCTCCATCTGGACGGCGAGTGCCTGCTGTGCTACCTGCGCAGGCGCACCGAGCACCTGTTGGCAGACCGGTACCTGGGTGGTTCCGTCATGGAGAGCGATACGCGCATCCGGGTCAACCGCAGCGGCTTTTGCTCCGCACACCAGCAAATGCTGTACGATCGGCAAAACCGCCTGGGCCACGCCTTGATGATGCACTCCCACCTGATGGAGATGCAGGAAAAAGCCGCCGGCATATTGAGCAGCGCGCGCCAGGCCGCCGAAGACACGGCCAGCGCCCCGGCCCTGAAGCGCCTGATGGGGCGTGGCGCGGCAGCGGACGGGCTGAAGACAGCCGCCGCCGACCTGGCCAAGCTGGTGAATGCCTGCACGCTGTGCGACAGCCTGGACGACACCATGAACCGCTACGTTTACACCGTGCTGCACCTGTGGAAAACCGACGCGTCGTTTCGAAAGGCGCTGACCGAGTCTAAGGGCTTTTGCCTGAAGGACGCCGCGCACCTGCTGGACATGGCATCGGACACGCTGCGCGGCAAACACCTGTCCTCCTTTCTGGAGGCGCTGGAAAAGCTGATGAACGACAGCCTGGCCAGAAACGAAAAGGACTTGGAATGGTTCACGCTGAAATTTGATTATCGAAATGCCGCCGAGCCCTGGCGCGACAGCCGGGACGCGTTGGAACGTACCGTGCAGAAGCTGCGCGGCTGCTACATAGGCACCGACCCGGCCAAGGACAAATAGCATGCGCCGCCTGCCGACGCACCGCGCACCAACGATTTGCGCCGCCTGCCTGGCGGCATGGCTGGCGCTTTTATCGCCTTTGACAGCGATGGCTTCCGCACCGCCAATATCTTATCTGCCCGAGCGCCGGGAAAATGCAGAGAGCATCGCCACGCTGTACTTCAGATTTCGGGACAGCGCGCTGCTGGTGCAGGAAGAACGGGTTGTGACCGCGCCCAGGACAGGCGCAGTCGAGCTATCGGTCATACAGGAGTTGATCAACGGCCCGAGCGCGTTGTCACCCTACCTGCACCCGCTGTTTCCACCGGGCGCCGAGGCGTTGTCCGTCCATTTAGAAAGCAGCACGCTGTATGTCACCTTCAATGAGGCGCTGATAGCCCCCTATGCCGATGAGACGCCGCTGCTGCTGGCTTCCTCTGCCTACCGCGAGGGCGAAGGCGCCCTCAGGCGCCGGCTGGCGATGGCGTCGTTAGCCAACACGCTGACAGAAACCGGCCGGTACCGCCAGGTGCAGGTGCTGGTACGCGCCGAGACAAGCATCACCGCCTCCATGCGGCTGAACGCCTCTTACTACTTAGAGGACAGCAGACAAATCCTCCCGCCGCTGACCCGGAACGAAGGCTGCATCATGACGCCGGAACGCGCTGCCGGCCTGCTGCTGGACGCCTGGCAAAAAGAGGACTGGGCCACCCTGCACCGCATGGTGACGGGCAGCGAAACCCAGGGCACAGCGCGCAAACCCTCCGAAAACGAGGTGTTCACCGCCTTCAGCCAGGCACCGCAGCTGCTTGACTATGCCGTCACACCGGGCACCGTGTCGCCGGATGGGCAGAGCGCCGTCGTATGCGCCGACCTGGAGCTGCGCTCCCCGGGGGGATATGTCCGCTCCATCGCCGCCTACCCGCTGAAGCTGCTGCGCCAGGAGGGCATCTGGCAGTCAGGCTTTGACGCGCTGCTGCGTATGGCGGAGGAAGGCAAATGAAGCCAAAGCGCTGGGTCATCATACCGATATTGTGCATTTTCTTGGCGGGCTGCACGACAGCCGCGCCAGTATCCAAACCCGCGCGGCTTACCCTGCCTCCGCCCCAGCCGGAAACAGCCCCTGCCGGCGACGCGCTGCAGGAGTTCGCGGAGACGGTGCAGCTGCATGTACCCGACAGCCTGGGAAGCCAGTTGACTGTGATCAGCGAAAAAATCCTGATGCCACAAAACCGGCATCCCGCCGACGAGACGGTGCGCAAGCTGCTGTCCTTTACGGGCAACGATGCCGCCCAGCCCCTCAGCCAGGAGACGCCGCTGCAGCTGGCCACAGGCACCATGGTGGAGATATCCGGCGATGTAGCCACGGTGGACCTGGCCGCCACCGCGCTGATGTTGGATGCGCGCAAGCTGTATTTTGTCAGCCGGGCCATCGCCAACACGCTGACCCAATGGGGCGATATCCGCTATGTCAACATCCTGGTGTTGGGGCGGCAGCACGGCATCGACACCGCCTCCGCTTTTCCGGGGGGCTGTTTTCAGCAAACGCGTAACGATGACGTCACTGCCCTGTGGGAAAACGCCGTCGCCCAGGCCGCAAGCGCTGCTGAAAGCGCGCAGGACAAGCGGTTTTCCAGCGTTGCGGCGCTCTACTTTCCCGCGGCAGCCGGTCGCGGCATCTTAGCGGAAGCCCGTTCGCTGTCCTTTCAAGGGCAAACGCCCGTGCAGATGGCTTCCGCGCTGATCGGGGCGCTGTCCCTGGGTGCGCAGACATTGCCCGGTGTGCCGGCCGTACCCGACCTGACCCGGCTGCTGGCGGAAGCGCCCGCCCTCCACACCCTGCCCGGTTCGGATCAGCGCGTCATCACCCTCCGGTTTTTAGACGATACCAACGAAGCGCTGATCAGCGCGGGCATCCCCCGATCCGTTATGATGGCCGCGCTGACCTGCACGCTGACCACCTTCATCCCCGGCATTGCCGGCATCCGTGTGCATATCGGCAGCGAGGCCATCCAGGCTGTGGTGCCGGCCGGCATATACGCCGGTGCCGGCGACACCATCCTGTTTGAGGACGGTGTCATGCGCCGGAGCGACTTTGCCGCATTCATTCTAACCTACAGCGCGCTGTATCTGGCCAACAGCGCCGGCGGGCTGACCAAAACGCTGCGCCCCATCCCCTACCAGCAAGTATACAACGCCCGGTATCTGCTGAACCAGCTAATGGAGGGGCCGCAGGTGTGCGACAGCGTGCATGCCTTGTCCGCCGCGCTGCCAGACGGCCTGAAGGATGCCGATATCCTGGGCATTGCGCGGGACAAGGACAGGCTGCTGGTCAACCTTTCGGGTGCGCTGCTGGAAAAAAGCAAGGGGATGAACGCGCTGCAGGAAAGGCTGATGGTATACAGCATCGTCAACACCCTGACCGCCATGCGGGGCGTGCGCCGCGTCAGCTTTTTCATCAACGGCGAACAGCCCGATACCTTTGCCGGATCGCTGTATTTGCCGGGGGAATTTTTATATAACCCGGAGATCGTCCACGCCCCGCAGTGAGCAGCATCTCTGACCATGCCCCGCGCTTTTATTCTATGATCACATGCAGCACTTAAGCAAAAATACATGTACGCGTTGTCAAATCCTCCCATCTTATTGTATAATGGCTTGAATTAATCCCGCCGACGGCGGCATTTCGACGGCGGAGTTTTCAGGCGTATTTCTTTCACGACAAGAACCAAGGAGGAATGAATCAATGCCAAAGTATGTGTACCTGTTCAGGGAAGGCGACGCGAGCATGCGCAATCTGTTGGGCGGCAAAGGCGCCAACCTGGCCGAGATGACCAAGATCGGCCTGCCTGTGCCCCAGGGGTTTACCGTGACAACGGAAGCATGCACCCGCTATTACCAGGACAACCAGACCATCGCGCCGGAAATGGAGAAGCAGATTTTTGACGCGCTGGCGGTCACCGAAAAAGAAGCCGGCAAAAAGTTCGGCGACATCAACAACCCATTCCTGGTATCCGTCCGCTCCGGCGCCCGCGCGTCCATGCCCGGCATGATGGACACCATCCTCAACCTGGGCCTCAACGACGAGGCTGTGCAGGGGATGGCTCACCTGACGGACAACGAGCGTTTTGCCTACGACAGTTACCGCCGCTTTATTCAAATGTTTGCGGATGTGGTCATGGATATGAGCCGGGCCAAGTTCCACGACGCGCTGGAAGCCGTCAAGGCCGAAAACGGCGTCAAGCTGGACAACGAGCTGACAGCCGACAACCTCAAGGAAGTTGTGCGCCGCTTCAAAGACATATATAAAACCGAAAAGGGCGAGGATTTTCCGCAGGACCCCAAGGCACAGCTGATGGAAGCCATCAAAGCCGTGTTCCGCTCCTGGGATAACCCGCGTGCCATCTACTACCGGCGCATGAACGACATCCCCGGCGACTGGGGCACCGCCGTCAACATCCAGAGCATGGTGTTCGGCAACATGGGCGACGACTCCGGCACCGGCGTTGCCTTCACCCGCAACCCGTCCACAGGCGAAAACGTGCTGTACGGCGAATACCTGATGAACGCGCAGGGCGAGGACGTGGTGGCGGGCATCCGCACCCCCAACCCCATCATCACCATGAAGGACACGCTGCCCGAGGTATACGAACAGTTTATCACCTATGCCCGGCTGCTGGAAAACCATTACCGCGACATGCAGGACTTAGAGTTCACCATTGAGCGCGGCAAGCTGTACATGCTGCAGACCAGAAACGGCAAGCGCACCGCGAACGCCGCCATCAAAATCGCCGTCGATCTGGTGGACGAGGGCAGAATAAAGCCCGATGAAGCCGTTATGAAGGTCGACCCCAAGCAGCTGGAAACCCTGCTGCACCCCAACTTTGACGCCGATGCCCTGAAAGCCGCCATGTGCGTTGCTACGGGCCTGCCGGCTTCCCCCGGCGCAGCGTCCGGTGGGCTGTACTTCACAGCTGCCGACGCGGCAGCCGCCGGCAAAGACGGCAAGGATGTCATCTTAGTCCGCGAGGAAACAACGCCGGAGGACATCGAAGGCATGGACCTGTCCAAGGGCATCCTGACCGCGCGCGGCGGGATGACCTCCCACGCCGCCGTCGTCGCCCGCGGCATGGGCCGGGCAGCCGTCGTAGGGTGCGAAGCGCTGCAGATCAACGAGAAGAAGAAAACGCTGACTGTGGGCGACAAGGTGTTCCGCGAAGGCGACCCGGTGTCCATCGACGGCAGCACCGGTAACGTATACGAGGGCCTGATCCCCACGGTGGATGCCGATGTCAGCGGCGATTTCGACCGGCTGATGGGCTGGGCGGATGCCGTGCGCACGCTGAAGGTACGCACCAACGCCGACACCCCGCGTGACACCAGGCAGGCAGTGGCATTTGGCGCCGAAGGCATCGGCCTTTGCCGTACCGAGCACATGTTCTTTGAAGCCGACCGCGTCAAGGCCATGCGCGAGATGATCCTGTCCGACACGTCGGAGCAGCGCCGTGCCGCGCTGGCGAAAATTCTCCCCTTCCAGCAAAAGGACTTTGAGGAGATGTACAAGGCGCTGGAGCATCGCCCGATGACGATCCGCTTCCTCGACCCGCCGCTGCACGAATTCCTGCCGCAGAAGAACATGGTGAACGAAATCGCCGAGCTTGCCCGCGAAATGGGCATCACGCAGGACGAAGTTCTGGCAAAAATCGACGCGCTGCACGAGTTCAACCCCATGATGGGCCACCGCGGCTGCCGTCTGTCCGTCACCTTCCCCGAAATCGCCGAGATGCAGACCCGCGCGGTGCTGCAGGCCGCCATCACGGTGCGCAGGGAAGCCGGCTTCGACATTGAGCCCGAGATCATGATCCCGCTGGTGGGCACCAGCAAGGAGCTGAAGTACGTCAAGGATATCGTGCTGAATACGGCGCAGAAGATCTTTGAGGAGATGGGCGAAACCATCCAGTTCCAGGTAGGCACCATGATCGAGATCCCCCGCGCCTGCATCACAGCCGATGAAATCGCCCTGGAAGCCGACTTCTTCTCGTTCGGCACCAACGACCTGACCCAGATGGGCTTCGGCTTCAGCCGCGACGACGCCACCAAATTCCTGTCGTCGTATTACGACAACAAAATACTCGAGAGCGATCCGTTCGCCAGGCTTGACACCGAAGGCATCGGCAAGCTGGTGGAAACCGCCGTCAAGCTGGGCCGCCAGACCAAGCCCGGGCTGCACCTGGGCATCTGCGGCGAACACGGCGGGGACCCCTCGTCCATCGCCTTCTGCCATCAGGTGGGGCTGGACTATGTCAGCTGTTCCCCCTTCCGCGTGCCCATTGCCCGCCTGGCAGCCGCACAGGCTGCGCTGCAGAACAAATAAATCCAGAGGGCTGTGCCCTTGAAAAGGCGATGGGGTGGTTGCTTGCCACCCCATCGCCTTTTGCTATCGCCCCATTACCAATCCAGCGCATAGCGCCCCTGATGCGCCGGCCTGGGCGTCATGTAGCGGCCGTCGGTAAAGTCGGGCACGGGAACCGGCATGCCGCCCATGGCAATGGACTCCTCGCTCAGCGCCGTAATGGCCATCCATGCCGCCGTATCATAGACGTCAATGGGGAAGGGCTGCTGCTGCTGGATGCTTTCAATGTAGCCGCGCAGCACCAGGTAGTCCATGCCGCCATGGCCCCCGCGCCTGCCGAAAGCCTCGTATTCCACCCACAGCGGGTGGCAGTATTCCTCCATATAGGCTGCGTCGCTCTCCCACCGGTGCGTCCAGAAATCAGGGTCCACCGGGGAGCGGCCGTCGATGTAGATGCCGCGGTTGTCCTCCTGCCAGATGCCCCTGGTGCCCTGGATGCGCCCGCCGCGCGAATAGGGCCGCGGTAGCGTGCAGTCATGAATCAGCAGGATGGTTTCGCCGTTGATGCATTTGATCATGGTGGTGACGATGTCGCCCTGGTTGAACGTCATGTCCGCCAGGGGGTCGTCCGGGCGATTCTCCTTCAGCCAGGCGCTCTGCCCCCGGGCTTTTGACGCCATGCTGACCAGCGACACCATGCGGTTGCCGCGGTTGATGTTCAGGTATTTGGCGATGGGGCCCAGCTCATGCGTGGGATACAGCTCGGCATTGCGGTGCAGAAAGTTAGCGAGGCGGTAGTGGCGATCGATGTCGCCACGGCCAATTTCCTCCCGCAGGTCGTGCTGGTAACCGCCCTGGCAGTGTACCAACTCGCCGAAGACGCCCTGCCGCACCATATTCAGCAGCGTCATCTCCTCCTTGCCGTAGCAGCAGTTTTCCAGCAGCATGCAGGGAATGCCCGTTGCCTCGCTGGTTCTCACCAGCTGCCAGCATTCGTCCACCGAAGAAGCGCCGCCAACCTCCAGCGCCGGTATGATGCCTTGCTTCATCGCATCCACTGCGATCAAAATATGCGTCTGCCAGCTGGTCATGATGATGACGGTTTCCACATCTTCGCGTTTGAGCACCTCGCGGTAATCCGTCGTCTCGAAGGGTCGGGCGCTAAGTGCCTCCGCCAGATAATCCCCAGACCGCTTGACCCGGTCCTCATATAGATCGCAAACCGCTGTAATTTTCACGTCCGGCATCAATGCCAGCAGCTGCAGCTGCCCGAACCCACGGCCGCCCAGGCCGATCACCCCGACGCGAACATCGCGTCCCGCAGCGCCCATTTCCATGGTAACCCTCCTATATCATCATGCTTTGTCAGCGTATGCTTTGATGGCGGCGCTGGCGCCTATGCGCGCACAGCCGGCTTCTAAATAAGCTTCGATATCGCCCGCCGTCCGGATACCGCCTGCCGCCTTGATGCGGACGCGGGAGCCGATGTGTTGTTTGAACAGCTCCACATCGTGCATGGTAGCGCCGGCTGTGCCAAAGCCGGTGGATGTTTTGATGAAATCTGCCCCTGCCTCCGTCACGCAGCGGCAGATCGCGATTTTCTCATCATCGGTGAGGTAGCAGGTTTCAATGATCACCTTCAGTATGTTGCTGCCCACAGCCGCTTTGACAGCCCGGATTTCGTCGGTGATGCGGTCAAACTGTCCGTCTTTGGCGTCGCCCAGGTTGATCACCATGTCCACCTCTTTGGCGCCCAAACGCACCGCCTGCTCCGCTTCAAACACCTTGGTCTCTGTGGTCTGGTAGCCCAGCGGGAAGCCGACAACCGTGCACACCGTCAACCGGCTGCCATAAGCCTTGACAACGCGCCCGACAAAAGCAGGCGGTATACACACGGACGCCATGCCGTATGCCACCGCCTCATCGCAAAGGGTCTTCATATCATCCCAGGTGGCAAATGCCTTCAGCTGGGTATGGTCGATATGGGAAAACACCGTTTCTTTGTTCATGTCCGCTCCTTGCGCAGCTCGTGCTGCCTGTAATACGGCATCATGGTAGCACAGCGGGCAAGGGAAGACAAGGATGATTCGCAGAACATGTTACTTAATAAACAGCTCCCTGTTCTGCCGGTGCGCTTCCTCCATGACGCTCATCTGCAGGGCGACATGCTCGTTTTTGACAACGGGCTCAGCGCCATGAACCAGCACATCGTAATATAGGCGGTAGAAGTCCACGCCTCTGGTATCGAAGCTGCCTGTACCATGGGGATCGGCTTCCCATGTTTCGTGGTGGATGGTCAGCTTTTCATGGCAGTATATCGGCGCCCCTTCAGCATCGCGCAGCGGCTCCATCGTCAGCTTCTGCACGGGTTCGTTCTCCGGTATGTAGTATCTCAGCTCCAGCCGGCTGTCGTTGCCCTTGATGGTGCCCCGGGTGCCCTGCACCAGGAAGATGTCGTCGCCAAAGGCATCGCTGGCAGTTATCTCGATGTCAGCCACCGGCACACCCTTGGCGCGCAGCATCACCTTGACATAGTCCTCGGCATCGCCATAGGTCATGGCCCGGTCCATCGCCGCGAACACCTCCACATCCTCCGGGAAGCCCATCAGCGCCAGCATCAGATCCACAGGGTGCGCACCGGTGTTCAGCAGGCTGCCGGCGCCGAAGGCGTGCACGGTTTGCCAGTCCCACCGTCGATTGAAGCCTTTGAAGCGGGCCGATACCTGCACCAGCCTGCCCACTTTGCCGCTTGCAATCATCTCCTGTATCTTTATGAAAGCCGGGCTGAAGCGGTACTGCTGAAACACAAGGTACAGCTTGCCGCTTTTCCGCGCCTGGGCAACCATCTCGTCAAAATCCTTCCGGTTGGTCGCCGCCGGCTTTTCCGACAGCACGTTCCAGCCCTGCTGCAGCAAATGCATCGATATGGGGTGGTGCTCGTGGCTGAACGACGCGTTGACAGCAAAATCGGCTTCGACCTGGCCGAACATCTCCTGGTAGCGTTCATACACGGGGCACCCCAACTCCCGGCGCGCCATGTCGCGCCGCTGCGGGTCGCGGTCGACCACCGCGACAACCTCGTACAGGTCGGGCAGCAAATCAAACAGGTGCTTGTGGATGTCCCTTCCGCTGCGGCCGTAGCCGATCAGCGCCGCTTTCAATCGCTTCATGTTCCTCACAATCCTTTCATAAAATCAACAAAGGAGGGAAATACAACGCCGGCGTCCGCCAGCTCCGGGTGCCATCTCTTTTCCCACTCCAGCGCATAGTAGCCGTCGTAGCCGTCGGCTTTCAAACGGCTGACGATCCACTTTAACGGTATGTCGCCCTCGCCCACGGGGCACAGCTTGAACGCGCCGTCCGCACGGTGATGGTCCTTCACGTGGACGTGGCGGATCAGGTGCTTCAACGGCTCGTAGAACGGCAGAAAGTCGTCGCCGTATACCTTGTCCGAGTGCTGCACATCCCACAGCACGCCAAATTTGGGCGATTTGATCAGCGCGGCTGTTTTCAGAATTCTATCGGCAACGTTGAAATCGCCATGTACCTCCAGCAAAATGCCCACATCGGTGCCTTCGGCGTAGGCGCACAGCGCTGATATGCCCTCAGCTGCCTGGCGAATGACCCTGTCCTCGTCACCGGGGTCAGCGATGCGGTCGCCAAATACGCGGACATAGGGAATGCCCATGCGCGCGCAGATGTCAATGGCGCACCGCCCCTCCTCCAGCATGGCTTCCGTTTGGCCGGCGTCGTCAAACCGGACGGAAGACCCATAACACGGCACGGACAAGCCGCGCGCCTCAAGCTGCCGCAGGGTGTCCTGCTGCCTGCCCGGCTTCAGCGGCTCCATGTTTTCGGCGCGCATCTCGCCCTCGATGCCGCGGATCTCAACGCCCCGGTAGCCCATCGCCCTGGCGTTGTCCAGGATTTCAAGGAATGTCCATTCCGGACAGCCCAGCGTGGTGAATGCGATGTTCAATTCTCTCCTCCCTGTTTAAAGCTCCGCCTACCCCTTGACAGCGCCGGCAAGCAGGCCGCTGGCGACATACTTCTGCGCGAAAGCAAACATGACCACCGTGGGCACAATGGCGGTGACTGCGCCGGCAGAAAGCTCGCCCCAGCGAACGTCGTTCTTCTGAACCATATAGTTCAGCGCAACAGGAATCGTGTAGTTAACCTGCCGGTTCATGTACATGACAGGGCTGAAAAGATCGTTCCAGGCCTGAACGAAACCGAAGATGAAGGTGGCAGCAAAACCGGGCAGAATCAGCGGAAAAACGATGAAAATCATCGCCCGCAGGCGCCCGCAGCCGTCCATCATCGCGGATTCCTCCAGCGCCCTGGGCACGCCGCGCAGGAAGCCGCGCAGCGTAATCGTAGAATACGGAATCAGCGAGGTCGCGCTCAGAATCATCAGCGTAGGCAGCCAGTCGATCATGCCCCAGTTGGATAACAACTGGTACAGCGGCGCCAAGCTGATAAAGCCGGGCAGCATCTGGGTGATCAGGAAAAAATAGATCACCGCGCCTTTGAACCTGAAATCAAAGCGCGCCAGCACATAGGCCGAGCACAGAGAAACCGTTACCGCGCCGGTGGCCGCCACCATGGAAACCATGATGGAGTTTTTGATATAGTTGCCAAAGTTCAGCTTCGAAAACAAGTCGTGATAGTTCTGCAGTGTGAATTCCTGGGGCCAGAAGGTGATCGGCACGCTGAAGATCTCGCTGACATCCTTCAAAGAGGTGATTGCCATCCAATAAAACGGGAAAATGATCGCCACCAGGAAAAGCCCCAGCACCAGGAACTTTACAACCCGGTAAGCGATTGAAGGCTTTCTGTGCCGCATCAGTAATCACCCGCCTTTTCCACATTGGAAATCCTCAGATACAACGTGCACCAAACCAGCAGAATCGCTATGATGACAATGCCAACCGCGCTAGCCATGCCGAAGTCGGACTGGTACATGATCAGGTTTAGCATGTACGAGGTCATGATCTCGGTGGAGCCGGCGGGGCCGCCCCGCGTGATCGCATAGATCAAATCGGCAAAGTTGAAAATCCATATCGAGCGCAGCAGCGTGGTCGTAATCAGCACGGGATAAATATAGGGCACCGTGATCTTAAAAAACTGGTATACCTTGCCTGCGCCGTCAACTTCACTGGCCTCGTAGAGTTCCTCCGGCACGCCCTGCAGCGCAGCTTGAATCATGATGGTAAAGAATGGGATGCCGTACCAGATATTCGCTACGATCGTCGAGGGCATGGCGAGGTTCACACTGGACAGGAAGCCGACAGGATTTGCCAGATCGGTCACGCCGATCATCACCAGCAGCGCATTCAGCGGGCCATAGGACGCATTGTACAGCCAACGCCACAGGATGCCAATCAGAAAGCCCGATACCGCCCATGGAAAGAAGATCGCGCCCTGATACAGACCGCGCCCGCGGAACTTGTTCTTCAGGAACATCGCCAGCATGAAGCCGATGGTAAACTGAAAAAACAACGACACAAATACCCATTTGATCGTGTTGGGAATGGTAAGCAGAAAATTCGGGTCCCTGAACAATGTCCTGAAATTCTTTAAACCAATCCACTTTGTTCTGGTCAGGTTGAGCAACGAATAGCGCTTAAAGGCATTGGGCACGCCGCTCAAAAACGGATAATAGATAAACATGATCACCAGCAGAATCGCCGGCAGCAGCATCAAAACGATGAAGACTTGGTCCTGCTTCGTATTCCTGGCTATCAGTTTTTTCGGTTTTCTCTGCATAGCGCTTCCCTTCCTGTATATGAATAGGTAGCTTTCCGATGACTCGGAAAGCTACCACTGCACAATTCCGTCAAAACAGGATTGCCGTTTTGAGAGAATTATTCAAGCCCGCCGTAATCTTCACGAGCCTCTTCCCACTCGGCAGCCCACTTGACCTGAACTTCTTCAACCGTGGTGTTGCCCAGCAGCAAGTTCTGCAAATCGGTGTCGGATGTGTCGCCGAACTCTGTCAGGAAAGCCGCATAGGGGGTGTCAACGCCGCCGACCGGCACATAGTTGTCCTGGTTGAACATGTAGGTGTAGGGCGCGTAGTAGCCGCTCTCAAACTCCGCGTCGTACTCGTTCGCCGTGGTATGGGCAGGCAGCACGCCATAGTCCTTGCAGAAGCGGGTATTGATCTCCGCAGAGCCCAGGAAAGCCAGCAGGCGCCAGGCCTCCTCCGGATGCTTGGAGTAAGAGGTCATCGCCCAGCCGTCGGCGCCGCGGCCAACAACAGCCTGGCCGGTTTCAGCATCGACCGGCATCGGATAAGTCGCCCAAGAGCCCTCTTTCATGTTGGCTTTGAAGGTGCCGACGCAGTCGGAGTCCTGCATGATCAAGCCGCAGATGCCGGAGGTGAACGCATTGACCTGGTCGGAATACAACCAGGCGATGGAGTCCGCGGGAGCGCAGTCCTTGTAGAACTTCAGCTGAAACTCAAGGCCCTTCTTGGCGGCATCGGTTGCCCAGATGGACGTGCCGTCCTTCATGAAGTAAAACTCCTCGATGGACATCAGGTTCTCTATGCCGACGGCAGCCAGGGTCACCTGCTGCACAAACTGCTGATACGCATTGCCAGCGCCGCGCAGAACCCAGCCATAGCGGCCCTGCTCGGGATTGGTCAGGGCTTTGGCAAGCTCATACAGGGCGTCATAGGTCCATTCCGGACCGGGCTCGGGAAACTCAAGGCCAGCCTCTTCCATCCAGTCGACGCGGTAGTAAAGCATGCGATCGTAGGAGCCAATCGGGATGGTGTAAAATTTACCGTTGATCTGCAGGGTATCATAGATGCCGGTCTTCATGGTCTTGGCTTCTTCGTAGTCCGCATAGTACTCAGTCAGGTCCGCCAGCCAGCCGTTGGCAATGTACTGCGCACGCTCCCAGGCGGTGACTTCCAGCACGTCCAGGTCGTTCTTAGCCATCAGCATCTGGGTGATCTTTTGCTGGGACTGTTCCAACGGCGGCGATATCAGCTCCACCTTGATGTCAGGATTGGCAGCCTCAAACTCATCGAGCAAGCCGCGCAGGGACGCCGTGCGGGTCGGGTTGCCGTAACGCTCTACAAAGTACAGCGTTACAACGTCATCTGCAGCCGCCGTGACGGCGCAGACGCTGAGGAGCATCGTCAGAACCAGTAACAGTGCGCTGATTTTTCTCATAATTCCCTCCGTTGTTCTATATTTAGCCATCATGACAGCGAATAATTCCAACCATCATGCAATAACTATTACAGATGTTATCATTGGCAAAAGAAAAAGTCAATCATGCATTTTTTCATATTCAACAACCAAGACACAGTTACCTATTCACTGAACTTGCTCTCCAAGCTATGTACCACTGGATCGCCATCGTGCTCCAGCACAATCACTGTGTCCAGCAAGTCCGGCAGAGGATTAGGTACCTTTACCCTCAAGCGGAACTCGTCTCTAGCTGGCTCATAAAGATGAATGGTTTCCAATACCTGACCTGTTTCAAGCAAGTAAGCCTTCTTGATGTTGAGCTCCAAGTCATAAATGACAACCTCATCATCAACCTCTCTGCCATCAAGAATATGCAGATATAGACGGTCCTTACCGGCAGTGAGCCCGCCCCATCTTGTTTGATAGGTAAGGTCAGGGGCAATGTTGGTTTGGTATATGCTTTCACCGTTCTTTTTCAACCAAGCCCCAACCTGACTGAACACTTCATCTGCTTTTTCGGGGAAATTACCTAAGGCATCCGGCCCCATATTCAGAAGCAGGTTTCCGCCTTTGCCCACCACTGAAACTAGCATCCTGATGACATCCTTAGCGGATTTCCATTCGAAATCCACCTTGCTGAACCCCCAGTTATTATTCAAGGTCATCGGGGTTTCCCATGGCTCATCAAAAGCCAGCACTGGAATGTTATTGTCGCTCATTGTACGATAATCGCCTATCCCATAGCCAATACGACCATTGATTAAACAATCTGGCTGAAGCTGATGCACCCAATCTGCCAGTTCCTGACAGAGTGTTTTGGGCATATCGTAGGGCGTGTCAAACCAGATCATGCCGATATCCCCGTAATTTGTTAACAATTCGCGCACCTGTGGCTTGACCTTCGTCTGGAAATACTTAACGAAGTTTTTCGTTTTCCTATCAAAATCCCAATCATTGCCATCAGCGTTGGCATCCTCCCAGTCCTGCATCTGGGAATAGTAGACACAGAAAATCAACCCCTCAGCCTTGCATGCTTCAGCCAGTTCGCGCACAATATCACGCCTGAAAGGCGTTGACATGACTGAATAGTCAGAAGCATCACTGTCATATAATGCAAACCCATCATGATGCTTGGCTGTTAAGCACACGTACTTAACACCATATGCTTTGGCTTTTCGCATCCAGACATAGGCATCAAAATCAATCGGATTGAACTGCTCCGCAAGCTTTCTGTACTCTGCCAAAGGTATCTTGGCATTCTTCATAATCCATTCCGCAGGATACTCAACTTTCTTTCCCAACCATTGTCCTGCGGGCAAGGCATACAAGCCCCAGTGAATAAAAAGTCCGAATTTTGAATCCGTAAACCATTTCATACGCTGATTGTTGTTCATAATTATCCCTTTCTTTATCCTTTGATGGCACCACTCATGACGCCGTGCTGAATCTGTCTGTGAAATAAAACATACACTAAGGTAGATGGAAATGCTGATAGCACAATAAAAGCAAAAATCGGTCCCAATTGCAAATCGCCTTCGCCATAGAAAGAAAGCATCGCCCTAGAAACCGTATACATCTGATTTTCTGAAATTAGAGTTAATGAGAATATCAGTTCACCATATGCGTAGACAAAGGTGAAGATTGCCTCTGTAAAGAGAACTGGCAAGCAAATAGGGGTAAGAATCCTAAACAGTAGCTGCAACTCATTGCAGCCATCTATAATCGCAGCCTCATCAATTTCACTGCTGATGCTGGACATGAATCCGGAAATAAGAAAGATCGCCTGAGCCATGTTGAATGTAGCATACACCAACGCCAAGAACCAATACTGATTCTTTGCAGATAGAGCAGTCGCGAGCGTTGATATTGGGATGAGAGTAGCATGTACTGGAATCATGATGGCCAGAACAAATGCGATATTTGCACTTTTTGTTATGAAATTCTGCTTTCGCGATATGGCATACGAAGCAAGCAAACCTATCAGCAGCACAATTACGGCAGTTGCCAACGAAACAAACACTGAATTACCGATGGACCTCAAGGCATTTACATCATAAATCGCTTTGTGATAATTGACCAAGTCCCACGATTTTGGTAGTTGCCAAGGAAACAGATAAATCTCGGCATTGTCCTTAAAAGAGGACAAAACAGCAAGTACAAGTGGAAAAATAGTAGCAAATCCCCAGAACAATGCCAGTGAATAAATAAGCATCGTTCCGGCGTTTCTTTTAATCTTCACTTTAAGAAGGCTATGCATAGATATCATCATCCTGACGCATCAATTTGTTTAGAATTACACTTAAAGTAACTCCCAGCACGAGCAACATGACAGCTATTGCGGCGCTACGGCCAAAACGCTTGTACTCATAAGCAAACTTATATACAAGGATACCAGGGGTTGCACTTGCATCGTTCGGTCCACCTGCCGTCATCGCCCAGATAATATCGAAAACTTTCAGGCAACCTGTTATGGCCAGTATGGAAAAAACTTTGAAGGAGTTCTTTAACAATGGAAGTTTCACATACCTCGTGGTTTGCCACGAGGTACAGCCATCTATCCTCGCCGCCTCAACAACGGATTGAGGAATGCTGCTAAGGCCCGCTGCAAAGATAAGCATGTTGTAACCAGCATATTTCCACTCATTAATGAGAACTGTGATCCAAACATTCAGCGGCGGCGTATTCAGCCAATCTATGATCAGTTTTTCCTGTCCTGCCGCCATGAGCATCCCTGCCAAAACCCCCGAGTTTGGGTTCAGTATGCTTCGCCACATCAATGCAACAGTAGTAGCCCCCAATATAACAGGCAAGTAGTAAATGGTCTTCATTGTGTTGGTGAACTTTAGAGAAGACGTCACAAATAGCGCCAAGGCAAAGGCAAGCGGCATCAACACCACAAATGCACCCAGCATAAAATAGAAAGAGTTCAGCATGGCATTCCAGAATGTATCACTTCTGAGTACTCTGCTGTAATTGGCAATGCCTACGAAAACCCTATGCGTACCATAGATACCTTTCCAGGACTGCGTTGAGAGAACCGCTGTCTCAATAAGCGGATATACGATAAAAACAAATAGCAGCGTCAAAGCTGGCAAGAGAAATAGGAGCGAAATCAAGTATTGGGATCGTCTCCGGCTTGTCATGCTGTCTCCTTAAACTTGTATGTCAAAATACTGGAGCACAACTTATAAGCTTAAATATGGTACCCAGAAGCGTTGCTTCTGGATACCATCTGAATCTTTTACAGTTCGATGCTCCTATAACCATTTTATAGCAAGTCTTCAAATCCATCAACTATTGTATTGGAAATATCATCAACAGTCGCCCCTTGCACAATGGTTTGCAGGGCATTGCGTACGATATTCAGGGCACCGGCTTCAGTATCATAGTTCTGTAGCTCTATGACAATACCGTTTGTATCAGCCATCACAGCATCTACTTCACTGTAAAGATAGCTGCGCTCACCAGTAGACTCACTTGGGAAAGCAATCGCATAAGTGGAATTAGTTTCGGCAGCCAAGCCGCTTAGGAACTCCCCTCCTGTAATATACTTTAGGAACTCTACCGATGCAGCTATTTGTTCCTCGCTAGCATTCTGGGTTGATATATAAAATGCCTGTGAAGCGCCACCTTGGCTCCAGCCAATATATTCTTCATTAACGGCGGGAAAGTTGACAATATGCAAGTTCTTCGCTTGCTCCTCCGCAGTACCATCCAGCCAATAGATACGCGATGTCAGATCCCACATGAAGGTACTCTTTCCCTCACCCATATAGGCTCGTTCCTCGGACGCACCGAAAGAGAGGATGTTCTCGCCAAGGTAGCCTTGATTGTAGGCATCAATCATCAGAGCATATATTTCCTTGGCTTCGTCTGAATCATATCCAGTTTCCCGCGTACCTATCTTGATAGCTTCCTCTCCATATGCAGTTATAGCAAGATTGGAAAACAGGTGACCAAATCGATACGTATCGCGTTCACCCACCATGAAAGGCTGGTATCCATTCTCCTTAAGGATTTTTGACGCCTCCATGACATCTGCCCATGTTTTTGGTGCTTCCAAGCCACAATCATTCAGATGCGCCTCATTATACACAAGGCAAACTTCGTAAGCACCGAATGGCGTCCCGTAAATCCCCTCATAGCCATAATTCGTAAACACCACAGGGCTAAGCATGTTGGGATAGATGGAATTGAACCAATCGGGGTCTTTGTCGTATTCATCCTGCAGGTTATAAAGAATACCTGCTTCCAGATAATCCAGCACGCGTGAACCACCATATTCCATGAACACATTGGGACAGGCATTGGACGCAATGTCTGTCGCCAGTCGATTTAGATAGTCACTTTCCACACTATTCCATACGATACTGACATTGATTCCATTATCAAGTTGGTTGAACTCCTCAATCTTTTTCAGAAAATAAGCGCTCTCAGGTTCTGCACCCGCAGGGTCAAACCTTCCAGAGAAGGAAATGTTGACCTCCTCCGCCTCCATTAAAGCTGTCCATGGTGCTGCCAGTACAATTGCCAGCAACAGAACAATAGTTGTTATCAGCCTTCGTTTCATTGACCTCTCCTCCACACAATATTCCCATGCCGTAATTCGGCATTTGGTTCCTTCAAAAAGCCAGTCATACGTTTGATAGTTGTGCTTGAAAACAATTTGCTTTCAGATAATGTGGGTCGCTTCGAGAAAGCCCAGCCAAATATCATATTGACTATACATCATCCAGTATCGTGTGTCAACAACAAATAAATTCTTCAAATTTGGTTAGGGTGTCAAAAGCATAGGTTTAGAACCCACCTTAAAAGCACCCTTTAGTGTATGGTGTTCAGTATCTAGTTGGATTTAAATAAAATAAAGGAATCCGTCGATATAGATCTCTATATTAACTGCATTTTATGGGTTCTTGCACGCTTTTCAATAGCCTTTTGCTATTAATCGCCCCAATCTTAAATCCCAACCAGGTTTTTAGGCGTACTAACCCCCTCACAGGCACATGATCTATATCATAGCGTCTGCGAAGTAGGGAGGGAATTCCTTCTATACCGTTCCGTTTCTTTGCAAATTCTTTGTATGCTTGACTCCCCATATGAATCACTTGCTTGGCTCTCGCAATTGTTTTGCTTGTGATTGAAACAACGTTGCTTTTCTTCTGTTCTTTCATAGAGCAGTTCGTACGATATGGGCAATTTGCACAGTCTGTCTTTTGAAATACGGCTCGATACATGCCTGTTTTAGGGTAGTAGGTGGTCTTGATCGGCTCTTTACCTCCCGGGCAGCTTAAGACTTTCCCTTGTTCTTCGTCTATTTGAAATTCACTCAGAATCGGTTCCGGTGTTTTTCCTATTAAGGCTGTTGTCAATAGTTGAATGTTATTGTCTTTGGCCGCGGATTTTATATCTTCACTTCCAAAGGCGCCATCTGCAATAAGGATCAGCTCATCTTCTTGCTGTCCTAGGTTTTCTATGATGTCTTCCGCAAAGGATTGATCGGAATAGGTATTCGGCTTTAAATCGTAATGCGTTATGTAGTTGGGTCCTTCATTCGGACTCAACTCAACAATATTTGCAGTGTAACCTTTGTGATCTTTTCCGGCCTTTTTACGGTAAGTCGCATCCGGATCCGATGGATTTTGCAAACTATCAGTTTTGATTTGAGCTTTATCTTTAGGTTTTGGACCGTTCGGTGTTGATTCCGTTTGCTCTCTTAAAACTCTTTGGAGAAGACGAAACTCCGAACTATCATAAAGAGAATCCAGAACTTGCTTGCTTAAATTTACACCGTCATGGATGACTTCTTGAAGACGCTCTTCTAAACCATCGCTCCTGCGGTGATAAATAATTTTATTGACATCATCCTCTTCTAAATAGTGCTTGTATTGATCCGATATGAGTTCGTCTTGTTTCTTCATGCGCTTCACCATATTCGCAACACAAGTGTACATGATTTCCAATCGTGACATTTTTTTACAGTTGGATGCGACCATAAGGCTATCCATCCTTCGGATAGAACGATTCACTCCACTAAAAGAAGCAAAGGAATCCGCTAAAGCCTCCATTTCTTCTTGGACAAGATCTCGACCGGTTTCTATCTCATAGTTGTAGAGTCTTTCTCTAAAACGGCTAAAGGTTCGATCACTAACAGGTTGTTCTTCAAAACTACCGGTACCAAGAGCATGTTGAAAAAGCATGTCAAACATCATCCGTTCAATCAACTCATCATCGGTTAAACCAAAGAGTTCTTTCAGAATCAAAGCACCGAAAATCACATTCACCGGTGTATTGGGACGGCTTGCAGGGTTACTGCTGTAGAGATCTTTAAATCTTTCTTCATTTATGGATGAGAAAATCAATTTGTAGAAGCCCACTGCCCAGGATTTCTCCAAATACTTCTTTTCTCTTTCTGTTAAGCCGTAAAGAGGATCATTGAAATTAAATTGTTGATTGGTATTCGTTACAAAAGCCATGAAAACGCCTCCTTTATAGCAATTTTACAAAACACAGCCCGTATGTTATATTGTAATAGAGGAGGTGAATATGATGCCAGCACCATTATCCAATGATATGAGGATCAGGATCATCAAAGCCCGGGAGCGTGGGGATACAATCGCCCAAATAGCACGTGAAAAGGAAGTAAACCAAAGTACGATTGTGCGATTGCTCCGTCTGTACCGAGAAACGGGAAGTCATGAAGCGCGTCCGCTCAACAATGGAAGGAAACCCAGGTTAAGTCCCGAAACCCTTGAAATAATCAGGGAACGAATCAAGAGACAGCCTGATGTGACATTGCGGGAGTTGATAGAAGAGTATTCGCTTCCTTTGAGTGAAGCTGCGCTA
Source organism: Christensenellales bacterium (assembly GCA_050952845.1). Classification (GTDB taxonomy): domain Bacteria; phylum Bacillota; class Clostridia; order Christensenellales; family Aristaeellaceae; genus JAGVSV01. The sequence continues at coordinate 814,854 of JBMNLP010000001.1, read as the reverse complement.
TGCAAGATCATAAAGTATAAGTTAGGGTTCGTGCGAAAAAAAAACGGGTTACGCGGCGGAACAAGACAGGGAAGATATCCGTCTACAGCGAAAACAATGGAAAGATCACCAGGCGACCCTTGATCCTCATCGCCTGGTGTTCTTAGATGAGAGTGGTATCAACACCGGCATGACCCGTATCTATGGACGTTCATCCAGTCACCAACGTGTAAGGGAAGCAATGCCTGATACGCGATTTGAGCGGACATCGATCCTATCATCCGTTCGCATGGATGGGACCATGGTTCCTTTGGTGTTTGAAGGCGCCCTCAACGGGGACTTGTTCAAGGCTTATGTTGAACACATGCTTGCACCTTCACTTAAGCCGGGAGACATCGTCATCATGGACAACTTGAGTTCGCATAAGGTCAAAGGGATTGCTGGAGCTATTGAGGCGGCAGGTGCTTCCATCATGTATCTGCCGCCTTATAGTCCTGACCTGAACCCAATTGAGCTATTGTGGTCGAAAGTCAAAGCCATCCTGAGAAAACTCAAGATAAGAACCAAAGATTTGATGGATCATGCTATTTTACAAGCTCTGGATGCCATATCTCTTGATGACATCGCTGCTTGGTTCAGACACGATGGTTATGCGCTTTGTTAAGTTAAATTGCTATAATATATATCTATTATATCATATTAAGGGAGAAAATGTTGAAATTTCAACGTTTTTCAAGCTCCTTATAGGATTCCCTTGCAGGATTTTGATAGCAGTGCCGCCGAGGCGATGAGCAGTTAATGAATTACTTTTGACACCCTAACCAAATTTACCAAATTATTCGAATTTTTCGCCCCCCGCCCTGCAAAATGCACACTCATCTTAACATGAGGCACTAGGTAATAATGGACAAACAAATGGCTGAGTTTTTCAGGGAACGCCATCCCCGCATACTGGTCACTTCCCTCCCACCCGGCTGAAGGCTTTTGCCAACAGCGTCATAAGAAGTACAGGCAGCATAAACAACAGAAAAGCTACCAGTTTGTCCTGTAAAATGCCATAGAACATGCCATAAGCCGGTATGTACACAACCCAGAAATAAAGGATATTGGCTGGCAGCACCAGCGCCCAGTATGCCTTGAAAAGGCGGCGCGCCGTTCTGCCCAGGCACCGGAGGCCAAACAACAAGGAACCCAGCAGGATGAGAAAGGGGTAGAAAACAGCATAGTAATTAAACACCAAACTCCTGTTGATTATCGGAAGCCCGATGTCCATCACCGCCCAATAGTTACTCCGCGCAATATGATAATACGATTCCACCAGAAAAGGCAGTTCACTGCCTATCCCATACAAACCGCCGGCATCGCCGATAAAGTAGAGCAAATAGCCCAGCAGCCACAGCACCATAGCCAGGTAAACCAGCTTGTTGCCCAGCCGTCCCCACCAGCTGGTGTCGCCAGGCCGCTCGACGACCGCTTGCCCGATTTTTCCTGTTGTCTGCCGGTAGACGAAGGGCAACCGCAGCTCCCCGGGTGAACTGCTGTTAACCGTGACCACCCTGGGCTCGGGGGTCATTAGCTGATAGCCGGGCAACAGGTCCTTCGGGCTGGCGAACACCTTGTGGGTGCCTGCTTCCAGAGGGCGGCTTTCCGCTCTGGCAATCGGCTTACCCTGTTCATTCAAGTAGAGAACGTTTAACACAACAGGTGTAACCGTTTTGCCGCAGCGAAAAACGATGCTCTCCGGTTTAACAGCGCCCTCCTTCACCTGGACCTGCCGCGGCTCGTCGTCTAACAGCTTGTATCCCTCCGGCAGCACCGTTGCGTCCGGCGAAATGGTGTGGGTGCCCTTGGGCAGCTGGCGGGCGTGCTGAGCCAGCCGTTTACCAGTGGTTTTGTCCTGATATATGATGGAGACAGACGCCTGCTTTTCCTCCAGCGCAAACCGGAAGGTGACCAGGGCGGTATCGGCTCCCTTGTCCGTCACGGTAACCTGGCTTTCCCCTGCGTCCACCAGCACATACCCCTCCGGGATCAGCGCCTTTCTGGGGCGGATGGCATGCGTGCCGGCACTCAGGTGAAGGGTATAGCTGTTGAGCTGACTGTCGTCCTCCCCCAAGTAAGCCACCGTCACAGGGAAGCTGATAGCCTGGACGACAGGCTCTACCTCTACCTCTGCCAGCAGTTCCTCCTGCGGCGCAGGCCTGGGCGTCGCCGGGTTAAGCAGTTCATATACCCGCTGTTTCAGCGTTCTGAAAGCAGCTTCCACATCCGAGCCCAGGTAAACCCACTGGATGCCATCAAAATAGTGCCGAAAGAAGGTGTTGTGCGGGGTGTTATCAATTTTCAGCTCCAGCCGGTGCAGGCCCAGCGAAGCCGCGATGCCCATTTCCCTCTCAGGGTCATCCCGGAGCATGCTGTCCTTGGATGCGATGACCAGGATGATTTTACAGTTCCTGATGGCGTTGCGGATATGATCCCAATAGTTGTGTATAGAGGGCGGTAGATTAACCGGGGAAAACCAGCACTTGACGCCATCCTCGGTCAGCGTGTCGTAAACCGCTCTGGCGATGGGATCCGAGCTGCTGTGGCAAATGAACACATCCCGGGGCACAATCGTAAACCGATCCTTCAATTCAGCCAGGTGCTTGACAGCCTTATCCAGTGACAGATGCGCGGCTTTCTGCGCATCGCCGGTTAAATTCTTGTCGATCAGCACACATAGCGGATCTTCGTCGTGAATGGTAAAATTATACTCCTTCAGCGCCACCCGGAGCATTTTATTGGCTTCGTCCTCGGTCAGATCCTCGGCACTTTTTAAATGAGCGTGGTAGGCGTTGTAGTTGCCGCGTTTCTTCTGCCCCAACGCTTCACAGTAAGCCGAAAAGGCATCGTCGGGTATCAGCCGGCGGATATCGCCGGCATGCTTGGCAGCCAGCGCCATGTCGTCAGTAGCCAGGGCATCGTCCAGCAACAGGCGCAGGTTGCGGATGTCGGTTTCATGATCCACCTCTATCTTGGCGAACTCCTTAGCCTGTTTGATGCGAAAGGTAGCCCCGCAACCTATGCGGTCGCAGCGCATCACCAGGGCATCCGGATCATACTCACTAAACTCGCTACCACAGTTTGTACACCTGATTCGTTCCAGTTCCAGCGACATCATCGGTCCTCCGTTCAAAATGGTCGGTCTTTCGGCAAAGCGCTACATGGATTCAGGTATTTTGAAGGAGTTTTGCAGCATGAACTCCTTCATCAGCGCAATATCGCCGGCAATGACGGTGGAGCGGAATTCGGCGCTGACGCGATGAAAATCCTCCATGGTAACGTTGCTGACCTCGCCTTGCGCATCCGCCCTGGTCGCCGCCAGTATTTTTACCTTGTCGCAATACTGCACCATGTCGGCGCCGCTGAACCCCCGGGTGCTCTGGGTCAGGGCCTCAAAATCCACCGACGCGTCCATGGGGACATCCCGGAACTGCTGGCGCAGCAAAAACGCCCGCGCCGGAGCATCCGGCAGCGGCACATAGATCATCCGGGAAAAGCGACCCGAGCGCAGAAAAGCGGTGTCGATGCTCCAGGGATGATTGGTAGCGCCCAGCAGCAGGGTAACGCGGTCCTGATCCTTATCAAACCCGTCCATCTGGCTTTTCAATTCCGCCGATATGCCCCGGGTGCTGCCGCCTGCATCGTCAGCCTTGCCACCGATGCCATCGAACTCATCCAAAAAAAGCACCGCTGCCGGCTCGCTGCGCACCTGTTCAAACAGCTGGGCGATATTGCGCTCGGAAGAACCGACCCATTTGTCCTTCAGGTCGCTGCCGCGCACATGGTAAAAGGGAGCGTTCACCTCATGAGCGATGGCACGGGCGATCATGGTTTTTCCTGTGCCGGGCAGACCGAACATCAAAATGCCCCCGCCGGCTTTAATCCTGTACTGCTTGTACAACTCTGGCTTCTGCATGGGCCGAATGACGCGCTCAAACACCTCGCGCTTAACATCTTCCAAGCCCGCGATATCGTCAAAGCTGACGCCGGGCACAGTCACCGGGGCAAACACCTGGGTGCCTTCTTCCTTTTCAGCGGGCTGCCCCTCGCTGACCTGCGCCTTCTTCGCGCCTGGCTTGATGCGTCCAGCACGGGCTATCAGCTGTTCCACCTGCTTGAGTTGGGAATCCTTTGTTTCGCCCTGGGTCTGGCCAGCCACTTCCAACAGGCAGCGCGCCGCGTGCAGGTAAAGCTTCCAGGCGCCCTCCGTACCTGCCTGCTCATGACGCCTGGCTTCATTCAAAAATGATGTGTACAGCTGATAGCTGTATTTTGCGCTGTCCGCCAATGTTCAGCCCTCCGCCTTGTCTTCGCCCAGCATGTTCTGGAGTTGCTTGGACAGCTCGGCAATGCGCGGATCTGCCGCAGCCTGGCTTTCCGCCGTCTCCTGCGGGATATCGAACAGGCGCGCAATCTCGTCATCGGTGACGGTATCCTGCCTGTCCTGGTCGGACAGGGTGCTGTCGGCCTCTGACATAAAGCCGTCCATCTGGTCCATCATCTGCTCTAAGGAAAACATGCCGGATTCAAAGGCAGCCTGGTTCTCTAAGAAATTCGCACCACCCGCCACCTTTTCCACCTCTTTGCCAATTTTGCCCATCATGCCTAAAAAATCAGAGGAAATGTGGCTCAAATCGCGCATGGACTCCACTAACCTAAGCTGCAGCTGCATTTTTCTGGCGCGCAGCTGTTGGTTCATCACCATTTTTAAGCCGTTAAACGCCAGAACATACTGGTCCTTGATACCCTGCCGGTTGGCTTCGCGCCCGAGCTTAATCATCTCGGCTTTCTTTTTCTCAAGGTTCCTGTCCCAGCGGTCCAGGTCACGGATGCTGCGTCGCATCGCCAGCTTGGCGTGCATGCGCTTTTTCTCTTTAGACATGAACATGTACTTGATTTTTTCTGTCATGGCTGGATGTCCTCCTCTTTGCCACGTTTTTCAGCCGGCGTCGCGCCATCAGAAGCCTTCTCATTCTGCAAGCGGAACTGGTCCAGCATGAGATCGCCTTCGCGCTTCGTCGACACGGCTTTGTCAAAATCACCCTCCACCTGGTCATCTGCCAGGCTTTCATAGATGCGGTCCCGCTCCTGGTTGATGTCCTCTACGATGTCCAGACCAAGCTTGAGCTTTTCCACCTCTTCCTCAATGAGGACATTGCTCTGCTCTAAGTCCATCTCCATGGCTTCCATGCTGACGGGCATCAACGTCCCAAGATCAGATATATCCCGTTCGCTGAGCAAGCCGGCCAGATAGCTTTGGTTGGTTGCCAATACTTTAGAAACAGCCTGCGCTTCAAACATCTTGGACTTCAGCTGTGCGCTGAGCAACGTGTGCCTGCCTTTAGCCGTGTTGTACCGCGGCGAGCCCGGCGCTTCCCCGGAGGCAATCTGCACCTGTTCGTCCCGCTTGCCCTCCAGGCTGGTTACGGCAGCAGCCAGGCTCTCATGCCGCTGCTCCAACTGAAAAATATTGGCTTGCAGCTTTTCAATCAGCTGATCCTTGCGATGGCGTTCACGCTTTGATTTTGAAAACCTGTCAAAAAAGCTCATTTTCTTTATTTCCTTTCCATCCTGCGCCCGCTGCCAGACCGATAGCTGCTCCTCCAGCCGGCGCAGATAATCGCTGCGCTGCGCAGCGGAACCGTCCGTCAGGATGGGCAGAGCGCCATCAAGCATATCATTTAACTGCGCAAAGCTGTTATGCTGATCGCTTCCAACCGGGCCGGACAGTGCCTGCCGCTCCAGCTGCCTGAGCGCATCCCGGACGCCTTGATCTTCCACCTGCTCGCTCAGTCCCAGCAGTTTGTTGGCCACCCGGCTGCGCGGAGCAAAGCCTTTGCTGTTCCTCCCGCTCATGAAACACCCTCGTGGTACAGCAGGTTTTCAACCAGCAGCGACGACAGGCCCAAACCCAGGTCATACAGGCGCGGGTTCAGCGCCTCCTTTACGCCGGCGGACAGCCTGTCCAGGCCTGCCTTGGCTGCCCGCATGCCCATCCCTTCCACCTGGCTGATCAGCGCCGGGCGGATATGTGCCACCACCAGGGTTTCCAGCCTGCGCGTCAGTGCCGCTTCATCCAGCTGCGTCTGCTCCGCACATAGCTGGCGCACCAGTACGCGGGCGTTGGACAGCGACAGCCCCAGCTGCCCGCTGGCGCCAAACGTGCCGCCACCGGACGCAGGCAGCCCGCCTAAGCCCCAATACAGGGGCTTGGGCAACTGCCTGCGGCAGATGTATACAGCCACGTCGTCGGGAAACTTGCGCTTGAACAGACCTGACGGCTTGGGCAGCTCCAGCCCGTCACCTTCCCGGAAAGGACCGGTATAATCGCCTGCATGATAGACCACCGCCTCATAACCCGGCGGAACAGTGAAACCCTGAACAGCCGCCTGCCGCTCGATGTCATACCGCCGCACCAGCGCATCAGGAGGCATTTTGTTTACATCAATGTGCTCCATGCTTCTCCTACCAGTACACCATACTCATGTATGGATTTTACCTGTAGTATAAAGCAAATATCATTTAAATACAACGCAAATGCCGTCACAAATTCGTGTCATTTTCTTAACATTTAGGCACTTCGCGCCGGCGCAGCACACGCTCTTTCAGCCCCTTTACCACAGCGGACAGCATAGCCTGCATGAGGAAAAGCAGCAAAATCCACCAGCATACACCCAGCCGGCCGCTGCTCAGGGTAAACCAGCCATTTTTCTCAGCGTCAAGGAAGAAATAAGGGGCGGCAGCACCCCGGTCATAGCGATGACCGGCACCTATCAACACCAACGTCAGAACCATATAGGCCAGCGGCAGAACAAGACCCCAGCCCAGGCGGGGCTGACCTTCGTGCAGGCCTTCATCAAACAGCAGATAATCCAGCACCGTCATGAGCGGCACCAGGTAGTGCACCAGGATATTTTCGGCGCTGAACATATACTGCCTGGGAATCGAGGGAAGCAGCAGCATCGAAAACCCTGCGAACGTCAGCAGGATGCCGGTAGCCATGGCAAAGCGCACAGTACCAGCCCGCCGCGGAAAAACCGGCGCCTGTCCCGCCAGCCGCATGCGGCACAGAACAACCAGCCAGCCAAACGACAGCAGGATGGCCAATATGTTGGTGATGTTGGTGTAGTAAAGTAAGTGGCCGCCCAGCCTGAACCCGGCCCGCATAAAGCTGATCCGCTGCCCCAGCACGCCCAGGGCAACGATCAGCGCCTTGAACAGGATGCTGCCGGTCAGGCGGCATTGCCCCTTCACAGGCATGACAGTGTCTCGGGCGTCAGGCTATGATGCCCGCTCAATATTCATGCACCTCGATGATGCTGACCGTGACGAAGGGCAGGTATTCCTTCAGGTAGAGTTTGAACAAGTCAGGCGTCTGCCCGCTGCATACCCCGTAGATGGTGACCCGATCCTTCAGCAGCACCTTGCTCTGCCCTTCTTCACGCATAAACAGGGCATGCCAGATGTTGCCGCCATCACTGATCCGCAGGAATGATATGTTGCCTAATGGTTCCTTCACCTCTGTTACAACACCGGACACCTTCACAAGCGTACCGTTGTATTTCTCCGGGTTTCTTGCCACATCTATGTAGTCGACCACCTTGCTGTTCAGCATCACCTGCTGCGCTTCCATCTCACCAACACGGCGAATTTCCTCAGCCAGGTAAATGTCCGCAAGGCTCTGTCCCCGCCGATTGATCAGGTCTTCGTGGAGGGAACGGGCGTCCTCATCCTTTGCCAGAACCTGACAATCCTGGATGTGGACTTTTTTCCCAAGCAGGCTGGGTTTTTTGCACCGGCCCACCACGGCAATCCATTGCCCTTTTTCATAGTTGGCAATGTCCGACCTGTTATTAAAATGCAGCTCGAAGTCGACAAAAAAGCCGGCTTCGCCATCCGGTATGTCGGCTTTGACAGACCGCGAATGAACAGAACGCACAGAGAGGACAGTGAACACATATTGATCATCCAGCTTTTCCTGATTATCCTTCAGGTACGCTGCGTCAATAAAAATCGGATATATGGCGCGCTGTTCATAGTATGCGAGCCATTCGGCAAGCTCAATGGCCGGCTTAGCCGCCGTGGTGCTCTCCGCCAGGGAAGCCCACGGCATCATGATTGCCAAGATGCAGAGAAACAAAAGACATTTTTTCATCATATTACCTCCCAATAATTTATCGATAGAAGTATACCATGCATGAGTAGCAATTGTAAAACTGTAATATCGTTGTGATTTTTGATTGTTGATTTGCCTTCACCCTCATACTGAAACTTCATACCAACGTAAAACATGAATGCATCCAAAAGGTCGAGGGATTTTGGCTTGCAGCAAGGAGCAGACGAGGGAAGCGTAGCAGCGCTACGCTGACCGAGCAACCGACAAAGCTGCAAGGCAAAAGACCCGGCACGACGATGCGTTCATGTTTGGAGTTGGTATCACATGGCATGACGATGGTGCCTGTGGTATAATCCCCGTGATCAAGCGGGAGGGTGCGATGGTATGTTGATGATGTTGGAAAAAGTGATCCGCAAGGCAGCGGATATTATGACGGGCGCTAAGGACGCCCGGGTCAGCCAGAAGGACGGGCATGCGAACTACGTTACTCAGGCTGACTATGCCGTGCAGGAATACCTGCGCGGTGCGCTGGCTCAGCTGCTGCCAGGCAGTTTGTTTCTGGCGGAGGAACAGCGCAACGACCCGCTGACGCCTGCCCCCACCTGGGTGGTGGACCCCATTGACGGCACGCTCAACTACATGCGTGGGCGCAACTGTTCAGCTGTATCCATCGCGCTGCTCACCGATAGCCTGCCCACTGCAGCGATGGTGTTCAATCCCTACCTGAACGAGCTGTTTTCTGCGGAGAAAGACAAGGGCAGCACGCTCAACGGGCAGTCCATCCGGGTATCGGAGCATCCGCTGGCCTCTGCCGTGGTCGCCTTTGGCACCACCCCCTACAACCCCGGCTTCGCCAACAGCACATTCCGTGCTGCCAAAGCTTTCTTGCTGCAAACAGCCGATATCCGGCGCACGGGCTCCGCAGCGCTGGACCTGTGCGATGTCGCCTGCGGGCGTGCCGATGTATTCTTTGAAATGTCGCTGTCGCCCTGGGACTATGCAGCCGGCGCGCTGATTGTAACCGAAGCCGGGGGCAGCTTTGATATGCCGTTTGAACAGGCAATCGCCTTCAGCAAGCCCGCCGGCATATTCGCCAGCAACCAGACCTGCCGCAGCGAGGCGCTGGACATTCTGCGAAATGTCGTGAAGGAGGTAGGGGCATGATGCCGCTGTCCTCCCCGCATGTGCACACGCAGTTTTGCGACGGGCAATCCACCGCCGTTGAGATGGTGCAGGCAGCGCTGCAAGCCGGTTTTGTCAGCCTCGGCTTCTCCAGCCATGCCAAGCAGGACTTTGAATTGGCTTACGCGCTGGATGAAGCCCGGGAGCAGGCGTACATCGCCGAAGTCAACCGGTTGAAGCGCCTGTACGCAGACCAACTGGTCATCCGCCTGGGCATGGAGCGGGACTATTACGCCACTGCCGACAGAAGCTTGTTTGAGTACACCATCGCCGCGGTCCACTACATCAGGCAGGGCGAAGGCTATGTCAGCGTGGACGGCGATGCCCAAGCCCTTGCCCGGGATATTCGGACCCATTACCAGGGCAGCGGCTTTGCGTTTGTCCAGGCGTACTACGCGCTGCTGGGCCGCTATGTTCGCATGTACAAGCCCAACATCATCGCTCATTTTGACCTGGTGGAGAAGAACAACAGGCGCCTGAAATTCGTAGATTCCGGCAGCGCCGAATACCTGAAAGCCGCCAAGGAAGCCATGGAGGAAGCCTTTGAAGGCTGCCGCCTGTTGGAGGTCAATACGGGAGCCATGGCACGCAGCGGCGCTGAAACACCCTACCCCGCCCCCGAGCTGCTGCGCTTCTGGCGCCAGCTGGGTGGGCAGGTCATCCTGGCATCGGACTGCCACCTGGCTAAAGACATCGCCTTTGGATATGAAGAAGGCCTTTCCTGCATCAGAAAGGCCGGTTTTGATCGCGTACAATACCTGGGCACGAGCGGCAACCTATTTGAAACGGCTGCGATTTAGAGCAAATTACGCAATCGTGGCGGACAAAGCGGCGCAGGTTTTTTGTCGCTGGCAAGGAGCGTGAACGCAGGCGTAGCAGCGCTACGTCAAGTGAACAGCGACACTGCCAGAGGCAAAAAGACAAGTCTGCGACTGCGCCATGATAAGTAAATTTGCTCTAAACTGCTTCGGGCAGCGCAGGCTGAAACAGCCGCTCCGCGCGACTTTGCCGCAGCGCTTCCAGGCGCCGGATGCGCTGGCTGACGCGGTATCTCGTCAACATGCGGCTGCGATACCTGTCCAGCGCCATCCGCACCCCCATGGCAACCGGTATCGCCGGCAAAAACCCGGCGCCCAACCCGGCTGCAGCGGCACCCGCTCCCATGGCGGCGCCGGTTTTAATGACCCGGTATCCTGCGTCCTGCACGGCAGCCCTGCCCGTTTTATGGCCCAGCACTGCCTTACCGCCCTCGGTTACCGCAATGATGGCAAAGGGCAGCGCAACGCTGACCGCCCCCAGCACATCATCCAGCACGCCGGTGTCGGACAGCAACCCCACATCTACGGACAATTCGTCCGCATAGCTGAGGCCAGCCGCAATGCTGTCCACCAGCGCGCTGCTGCTACGGCTTTTATATTGCTCAACCAGCGATTGAAAATCCATCTCACTGCCCTCCAAAGAACTTCATCGCAGCCGTGATAATCCACGCTGCTGCCAGAATAGCAGCCAGCCAGGTTGCCTGCCGCAACGCCAACAGCAGCGTGCTTTTCTTGGTTTTCCGGCTAACCTGCTGTTTTTCCAGCGCGTCCAGGCGCTTGAGAATCGTTTGCAGCTGGCGCGCATTGTCGGCTTGAAAGGCATTGGCCTCCTCTTCCAAGATGGTCTGCCTGGCCGACAGATCAGCCACCTCGTGGCTGGTGCGAACCTGATCCTCGCTGAGGCCTTCAGCCACCAGCGTCATTTCCGACGTGAACACCTCAATCAGGTGGTTTATATCCTTACCCTTGAGGCTGCTGACCGCGCCCTCCAGCATGTCCAACGACTTCTTTACAAGCCCGGGCTTTTTCTGTTCCTGCGGTGTGCTCAGCTGCCCGTCGAGTCTATCCACATCTGTCTGCCCATCCATGGCTATACGAAGCGGATGCCGCTGTCGGCTTGTTCATTGACATAGCGTTCCAACAGCGCCTTGATGCGGTTGAAGGGGTTCAGCAGGGCATTGAGGCTCCTGTCATGGTTCAGCGTGGCGATCAGGTAAGCAAGGTATTTGCTCATGTCCGCCTCGACAAACCACTTTGCCTGCCGTAACTCCTTCCTGCGATAGTTCAGGTTGGTAGCAACCACCCTGCTGATCAGGCCCTGCTCGTAGGCTTCGTTGTAGGCTTCGATGCCGTCGGTGAAAAAGGCAAAGGTCACCAGCGCAAAAATGCGGTTGGCTTTGCGCTTTTTCAACTCCCTGGCAAGTTCTAAAATCGACTCGCCGGAGGACAGGATGTCATCCGCCACGATGATATCCTTGCCCTCAACAGAAGTACCGATGTACTCATGCGCAATGATGGGGTTACGGCCGTTGACGATGGTGGTGTAGTCGCGCCGCTTGTAAAACATGCCCATCTCCAGCGAAAGTACCGAGGAATAATAGATGTTTCTGGGTACGGCGCCTTCATCGGGGCTGACGATGAGCATATTGTTCTTGCTGATATGCAGGTCCTTGACCTCGCGGAACAAAGCCTTCAGCATCTGGTAGGTGGGCATGACGTTTTCAAAGCCGCCCAGCGGGATGGCGTTCAGCACCCGGGGGTCGTGTGCGTCAAAAGTGATGATGTTGGCAACCCCCATGCTCTCTAACTCCTGCAGAGCCAGCGCACAGTCCAGGCTTTCCCTGGTGGTGCGGCGGTGCTGCCTGCTTTCGTATAAAAAAGGCATGATGACGTTCACACGCTTGCCCTTGCCGCCAATAGCCGCGATGATGCGCTTAAGGTCCTGAAAATGATCGTCCGGAGACATGGGCACCTCCAGATCGTACATCCTGTATGTGATGTCATAGGCGGTGACATCGCTGATGATATAGATATCCAGCCCCCGTACGCTCTCTTTGAGCACGCCCTTGCCCTCCCCGGTTCCAAACCGGGGGCAGTATGCCTTGATCAGAAAGCTATCGCGGTCCATGCCCGGATTGGTATAGTATTCCTGGTCCTGAACTTCCTGCAAATCATGCCATTTCATCAGCCAGCGGTTGATGTTGTCTCCCAGTTCCTCGCAACCGGGCATCGCGATTACGCCGAGCGGTCCGTATGGGATGTCATAAAATTCGCTGGTCCAACCTGCTGCAGAAGCCGCCATCTGGTACACTCCTCACCCGGCTATGCCGGCAAATTCCTTTGGTTTAACGATATCAATCAGCTGCTTCCATCAGAACCAGCTGAAGCTTGGGATACTTTACTTCGGTGTTGTCGCTGAGCAGCATGTTGTTCATGCCGACAACGGTGCCGTACACGCGCACCTTGGTGTTGATGGGCAGGTCAAAGTCCCTGTCCGCGGCGGTGATGATGCGGTCGGTGTACTTATCACCCTTTTTGGTCAGGGCGATTTCCGTGATCCATTCTCCCGCCTTTTCTTCCTTGGCGACGATGTAGCCTGCCATCGTCACCAGGCGCCCGTCGTAGCTATCGATCTTCCGCACAAGCGTCTTATAAGCAGGTTTGGCCGCCTCTGCTTTCACCCGGTCTATTTTAGCATTGTCATCCAGCACGCGGTCGCATTCGTATTCAAATGTACGCGTATCATAGCCCTTTTTAGACAAAACCAGCCTGATGCGGTAGTGCCCTTCCTCATAGGTGTCGATTTTGAATGAGAACGTCCGGTTGTTATTGGTCCGCCTGGTTTGGTTAACATCGTTGACATTGAGCTGCACGGTAACGCCCGATTCGGTTGATCCAGAGAGAGTATAGCTATCCTCGGTCAGGGTTGCTGGTGGCTCGGCATCCAGAGAAACGGGTAGCAAGCCTTTCTGGTAGTTGATGCTGCGCTGGATCTCGGTGGAAAGGGCACCTTCCTTAGACACCGTCAGCGTCATCAGGAAAAGGTCTTCCCGGGGCAGGGTGATGTTCAGCTTATAATTGCCGTTTCTATCGGCATAGGTTTCAAAAAACTCAGCCTTGGGCACCGAAAACGACGTCACGACAGCATACAGCCTGGCACCCGGCGCCGTCTTGCCTGTCATTTGGAAAGCCGGCTCGCTCACCTCAACCGGTGCGGTTTTCTTTTCAATCAGAACCAGGGGCAATTCGGGCATAGGCTGATCCGCCGTAAAGCGTAGCGTATCAAACACCTTGTTCAGCGCCGTGTTGTCGCCCCCCTTCACCGTGCGCCCGTACACCTGCATGTCCACCGTGATCGTATGGCCATTCCTAACCGAACGGCGCTGGAAGCCACGGCACACCAACTCGCCGTTTTGACGGTAGGCGTAGCGCAACATCAGAAAGCGCCCCACATGGGGAAAATTACGCCACTCTATGCTGTCATAGGTGTAGCCCAGTAGCGCGTATGCGCCGCCCTTGCCGTGCGAACGCCTGTAGTGGGCGCGGGTGTCCGGGGTTTGCTGGTTGATGTCGAAATACTGCTTGCCGTCGGCATCGTCCAGCGCAGTGATCTCCAGCACGCGGTTTTCTTTTTTATCGTATGCACGCAGCACAACGCCCTTGCTTTGAAAAAGGGCTTCGGCTTCCTCAACGGTCAGCCCTTTTTCTTGAAGAAATGCTTCATGTGCCGCCAGGTTTTCCGGCGTTAAGACGGGGTCATAGGTGGTTTCCGGCACGGTCACCACAGCATCAATGGACGAAAACGTATACTCCGCAGCCAGCGCACCATGCGCCAGCAACAACAGCAACGGGATCAGCAAAAGCAGGAAAATTTGTTTCCGCACGAACACCCCTCCTTATCACAAGCTTCAGCTCAATCTTAGCATAAATAACGGAAAGGAACAACCGCTTTGGCAGTGATCAGTGGTCAGTGATCAGAAGTGATCAGAAGAAAGCTGCTCGCCGCGGGTGTCGATCTCGGCCTGATACGCTGCCAGCGCGGTTTCGGCCTTCTCCCACACAGCCAGGCTGTCGTCGATGCGTTTTTTCAGCTCCTGGATTTGTCGCATCACGTCAGCCGTCCTCTCGTGGTCCAGATATATGTCCGGATTCTCCAAGCTTCTTTCCAGCACCCTCAGCTCCTCTTCCTGCTTGACCGCTTCCTGCTCAGCCCGGGTCAGGTTATCTGCCAACTCCTGCAGGCGCGCCTGCTGCTCACGCGAGCGCCTGCGCTGCCGGACAACCTGCGTACGCGTCAGGCCATCCTCTGCCGGATCGGCGGCAGCCTCCTGCCGCGCCACCTGCTGCTGATAGGCGTCATAGTTTCCGTCATAGACGATGATACCATCCTGCTCCATCACCAACAGCTTGTTGGCAAAGCGGTTGATAAAATACCGGTCATGGGATACCGCCAGGATGACGCCGTCAAAGTCCTCCAGCGCCGCTTCCAGCATTTCCCTGCTGTCCGCGTCCAGGTGGTTGGTGGGCTCATCCAACACGAGGAAGTTGTCCTGCCGGAGCATCAGCCTGGTCAGCGCAACACGCGCCTTCTCGCCGCCCGACAGCGTGCCGACCTTTTCGAACACATCGTCGCCGGAAAACAGGAATAAACCCAGCGCGCCCCTGACCTCGTGCTGCTCCAGCTGCGGGAACTCATCCCAGATTGAGTCCAGTACGGTTTTTTCATTGTCCAGCGATTGCTGCTTCTGGTCGTAATACCCGATATCGGCGTTGGCACCAAAATAAACCGTGCCGCTGTCCGGCTTCTGCTTGCCGATGATGCATTCCAGCAGCGTCGATTTGCCAATCCCGTTGGCGCCGATCAGCGCCGCGCGGTCCCCCGACTTGAGTACCAGGGATGCGCCGCTGAACACCTCCTGATCGTCAAAGCTTTTGGACATGCCGCGCACCTCCAGCGCATCATAGCCTATGCGCCGCTTAGCATGGAAGCGGAAAAATATCTGCCGTTCGTCGTCGGGCTTGTCCAGCAAGTCCATGCGCGCCAGCGCCTTCTCACGGCTTTCCGCCGCCCGGATGGACTTCTCCCGGTTGAAACGCCGGTAGCGGGCGATGATCTCCCGCTGCCTGGCTATTTCCTTTTGTTGCAGTTGCCAGGCCTTCATCCGGCTGTCAAACCGCTCCTCCCGCTGGATGACGTAACTTGAGTAATTGCCGCGGTAGCTTTCCGACACGCCAAAGAGGATTTCCACCACCGATGTGCACACCTGGTCGAGGAAGTACCGGTCGTGCGAGACGGCGATCAGCGCGCCCTGGTATTCCTTGAGGTAGTTCTCCAGCCAGGTTAGCGCCTCCAGATCCAGGTGGTTGGTAGGCTCATCCAACAGCAGCAGGTCAGGCTTTTGCAGCAGCAGCTTGGCGAGGTTCAAGCGCGTCAGTTCACCGCCGCTGAGCGTCGCCGCGCGCTGGAGCAGCTGGCTTTCCGTAAAGCCCAGCCCGGCCAGCACCCCCTGAATCAGCGAATGGCAGGCAAATCCGTCCATGGCTTCAAATCGATCAGCCAGCCTGGCATACTCGTTGCCCAACAGCCTGAGCTCCTGCTCGTCAGCGCCTGCCATCCGAACCTCAATGTCGCGCATGCGCCGCTCCAGCGCAAACACCGGTTCAAACACCGCCTCGGCTTCCTGCAGCAGCGTCGCCTCGGGGGCAGGCCGATAGTTTTGCACAAGGTAGCCCAGGCGCAGGCCTCTCTGCAAGGAAATTTGCCCGTCATCGGGCTGAAGAAAGCCCGCGATCAGCCGCAGCAGCGTGGTTTTACCGGAGCCATTCACGCCGACCAGCGCCAGACGCTCCCGGCTTTCCAATGTAAAATTGATGTCCTTCAGCACTTCGTCCACACCAAACGCCTTGGACAGGTGCTGAATTGTCATGACAATGACACCCATGCCTTCTCCGCTTGCTTTGTCTATCAAAAAAGGCTGACGCAGCAGCGCCAGCCCAACCGTCCTGTGGTCATCAGTTCAGAAATATCATCAGCAGTGCAAGGGCAACAAACAGGCTGGCGGACACCTTGGTGATCAATGCCAGGCGGCCCTGCAGCGTCTTGTTTTTGTTCTTGCTGAAAAAGCTGTCGCCGCTGCCGCCGCCGGTTAGCGCGGACATGGCGTCCTCATCGCCCTTCTGCAACAATACCGAGATGATTACGGCAAGGGATGAGAGCATCAACAGGATGGTGACAATCAGCTGGGCTGTGGACATAACGGTACAATACCCCCTTACAAATTAACAAGCACATCATACCACGCACCAGCATGGATTTCAAGTTTTGTTATGGCCTGGGGATAGCGCCCGGGCCCATCAGCTGATCCCAGGTGATCTGACCGACAACGCCGTCCACCTTCAGGCCGTTAACCTTCTGAAAATCGCAGACAGCCTTGTACAGCGTGTAGCTGAAATAGCCGTCCAGCGCGCTGGCATAATAGTTCAAAGCTTCTAACTTTTGTTGAATAGCCAGCACGTTGCTGCCGGTATTCTTATACTTGATGCGCATCACGCCGGGAGCCGGGGGCTTGGCACCGGCATCGGCCGGCACAGCTTCAGAGCTCATCAGCTTGTTCCATGTCTGGCGGCCGACAACGCCGTCCACCTTCAGGCCATTGAGTTTTTGAAAGCTGCGCACGGTCTGGTAGGTGTAGTAACAATACGTGCCGTCCACCGTCTTGGTGAAGTACTTCAGCTCCTTCAGCCGCTGCTGCACCTTGGCAACATCCTCCCCGCTGTCGCGGTAATTCAACCGCAACACCGCGGAAGACGACGAGGCGGACTTGCTGATCGCTGATTTGCCGAACAGCCGGTTCCAGGTGACCGGGCCCACAATGCCGTCTTTGGTCAGGTGGCTGACGCGCTGGAAATCAACAACGGCGCGAAACGTGCTGTCGCGGAACTTTCCATCCACCGTGCCGCTGAAATAGCCCAAGTCTTTCAGCCGGTTCTGAATGCTGACGACATCATCGCCGGTGGAGCCGTAAGCGATGCGCCGCACAGCACCCGCGTCGGCCGGTTTGCCACCGGGAGCAGCATCGCCCAGCGCGCCGAGGGTTTGAGGCCCCGCAACGCCGTCTACCTTCAAGCCGTTGTTTTTCTGGTAGGCGCTGACCGCCAGCACCAGATCGTAGCCATACTTGCCGTCGATAGCGCCTTTGTAATAGTTCAGCTCCTGAAGTTTCCACTGGAGCAGCGCAACCTCTGGACCCTCGTCCTTGAACCTGAGCGTCAGGGCTGCCGCAGGCAACGCGATGCCCAGCACCAGAACCAGGGCAAGCACAGCCGCTGTCATTCTCTTTCTCATACATCTCACTCCGTTTCATATGGTAGGTAAAAAAGTCTGATCTGGCATGATTATATCACCCGTTCCCCGGCACAACAAGGATAATTCTATGAACTATTATGACAAAACGGCTTCAAAATCATGAATTATGCTTCATGATTTATGGCTGGAGCACAGCCATCGCCTCGGAAATGGACGACACGGTGATCAGCCGCAATCCTGCCGGCGCCCCCCTGCTGTCCTTTTCGCGGGGGCAGAGAATGCGCCGGAAGCCCAGCCGCCCGCACTCCGCCAGCCGGCGCTGCATATGCGGGATGGGCCTGACTTCCCCTGCCAAACCCACCTCGCCCATGACAGCTAAGTCCATGGGCAGCGCCCGGTCCGCCAGCGATGACGCAACCGCCATGCAGACAGCCAGGTCCGCCGCCGGCTCGCTGAGCGATATGCCGCCGGCGACGTTGACATAGATATCCTGATTGTACAGCCGCAAGCCGGCGCGCTTTTCCAATACGGCAATCAGCAGCGCGATGCGCCCCTGGTCCATGCCGTTGACGGTGCGCTTGGGCGAGGTGTAGAACGATTGCGCTGCCAGCGCCTGCACGTCGACCATCATGGGGCGGGTGCCCTCCATCGCGCAGAACACGGCTGAACCGCTGACATTGGCTGCCCGCATGGACAGCAGCGCTTCCGATGCGTTCTGCACTTCACGCATCCCCTCGCCCGTCATTTCGAAGATGCCCAGTTCGTTGACTGAGCCGAAGCGGTTTTTCACAGCGCGCAGCAGGCGGTATTCCCGCTGATGATCGCCCTCAAAATACAGCACCACATCCACCATGTGCTCTAAGATGCGGGGACCGGCGATGGTGCCGTCCTTGGTAACGTGGCCGACCAGAAATACGGCGCAGCCCGTCGTCTTGGCGTACCGCATCAGGATGGAGGCGCTTTCGCGCACCTGGCTGACAGAGCCCGGAGCACTGGACATGTCAGGGCAGTACATGGTCTGTATGGAGTCGATGACAACGTAGTCGGGCGCTGTGTCGTTCAGCTTTTCCTCCACGGCGTCCATGGCGTTCTCCGCCAGAACAAGGATATCGGTCCTGTCGGCGCCCAGGCGTTCGGCGCGCATCCTGATCTGCCGCGCACTCTCCTCGCCGCTAATATACAGCACGGTTTTGCCCTGCACCGCCAGCCTCGCGCACACCTGCAGCAGCAGCGTGCTCTTGCCCACCCCCGGTTCCCCGCCGATCAACAGCAGCGAACCGTCCACCACGCCGCCGCCTAAGACACGATCAAACTCGCCGATGCCGGTCAGCCGGTGCGGCTGCTGCTCGGGCGCGATCCTGTCCATACGCACGGCTTCAGCCCCTGTGCCGCCGCGCTGCTTAAGAGGTTTGCCCTTCGCAGCGGGAACCAGCGCCCTGCTCTCCTCCAGCGAATTCCAGGCATCGCATCCAGGGCACTTTCCATACCACCGCGGCGTTTCAAACCCGCAGGTAGTACAGGTAAACATGGTTTTCTCTTTTGCCAAAGATGGATTCCCCTTTCATTCGTCACGCATCGATTTTTCGTATGCCGGTGTGGTATAATCCATGAAAACCGTGGAGGAGGCAACATGCGCAACAGGGTTTGCTATATCATCGGCGCAGGTGACTTCACGGCGCGTGGTCTCTCCCCTAAGCCGGGCGACATGGTGATCGCAGCGGACGGCGGCTATGCCGCGCTGAAAAAGCTGGGCATCAGACCACACGCCGTCATCGGCGACATGGATTCATACCAGGGCAGGGTTGCCGGCGTACCGCTGATCAGGTTCCCAACAAAAAAGGACGATACCGATACATCGCTCGCCCTCCGGTTGGGGTTACGCCGCGGTTTCCGTCACTTTCGGCTGTTCGGCGCCTCCGGCGACCGCATCGACCACTTCCAAGCCAACCTGCAGCTGATGCACAGCCTGTCCCGCCGGGGCTGCCACCTGCGCCTGATGGCGCCGGGGTTTACAGTATATGCCGTTTCCAACAGCGGGCTCGCCATCCACGGCGTTCAGCCGGGGCAGACGGTGTCGGTGTTGGCATTTGGCGGCAGGGCGCAGGGCGTCACCCTGCGGGGATTGCTGTATCCGCTTCGCAACGCGACGCTGTCCCACCTGTTTCCCCTGGGCGTCAGCAACAGGGCGGTGCGCCCCGCCATCAGCGTTCGCGTCCGCCGGGGCACGCTGATGGTGTTCGTTATGGAACCCGGCGGCTGACGGTTTCAGCTGTTGATCAGGTCGCTGACCATCCGGTCCAGGTCAGCCTCGCGCCGCTCCACATCCTTCAACAGAGCGATCTGGGCGCGTGCACGGATCAGGTTATGGTCCGGCGAATGCACTTTGAAATACAAGTCGCCGTCGATATAGTCGGTTAAAAACCGCATCGCCAGCTCCGCGGTGATCACCTTGATTCCAAGCGGCAGGCGCACCAACTCCTCCTGGGTGAGGAAGCCGTTGGTTTCACTGACAAAGCCCCGCGTAAACGCATGGGTTTTTTCCATGTCCAGCGCGATTTTGGACGTGTCGGACTCGTCCTCCGCCGCGGTTGATGCGCCGAAGCGGACGGCGTCGCCGTAATCATACAGCGAGGAGCCCGGCATCACCGTATCCAGGTCAATCACGCACAGCGCCTTGCCGGTTTCGTTGTCCAGCAGCACGTTGTTGGATTTGGTGTCGTTGTGGGTAACCCGCAGCGGCAGGACCTTGCTGTCCAACAGCCGGACGATCTCCCCCATCATGCGCCGGTGATCAAACATGAACTCGATCTCATCCTCCACCAGGTGGACGCGATTGCCTTTGTTCTCGTCAATGGAGCGGACAAACGCGTAGAAGCGCTTGGTGGTGTGATGAAAATTCGGGATAGATACAAACAAATTTTCTGCGGGAAAATCATACAGGTAGCGCTGAAAGCTGCCAAACGCGCGCCCCACCTCTTCCATCTGGTCGGGCGTATCCACCTGGTTCAGGGCGCTGGCATTATCGATAAACCGGTAGGCGCGCCACACCTCGCCCGATTCGTCCTTATATATGTACGTGCCTTCCTTAGTAGGCACCAATTCCAGCACGCGGCGGTCCGGGTCTTCATTTTGCTTGAGGATGTTTTTTCTCAGGTGATCGGTGACGAGAGCGATGTTGCTCATCACCTCGCCGGGGTTTTTGAATACGT
The DNA here is from genome assembly GCA_050952845.1 of Christensenellales bacterium. GTDB lineage: Bacteria > Bacillota > Clostridia > Christensenellales > Aristaeellaceae > JAGVSV01. Next base: position 794,202 of record JBMNLP010000001.1, on the reverse strand, counting down.
AGGTGTTGATGTGCTGCAGCGTATACAGGTAATGGCTGCCGTTTCCCTCGTAGTCCAGCATGTAGGTGTTGTTGACATTGCCGCTGGTGATCTCCCTGGACTTGGCATACCGCCCCTGAAACCTGAAATTGGGCAATACATGCTTGATATCATTATATACCATACGATCTACCACTCCATACTTTTCTATATAATAGTTTAATTTTATAAGACTGCTCTGAATTTGTCAACCAACCGCTGGACAACCGCCACGGGATGCCATATAATGAATGAAAATACATGTATGAGGTGATTGACTATGCCTAACATCAAAGCGGGTATCATCGGCTGCGGCGGCATCGCCAACGGAAAACATCTGCCCTCTGTCAAGCAGCTTGGCGGCGTCGACGTGGTCGCCTTCTGCGACCTGATTGAGGAGCGTGCCAAAAAAGCCGCCAAGGAATACGGCACCAAGGACGCAAAGGTGTTCACGGATTATCAGGAGCTGCTCAAGATGGACCTGGATTACGTGTACGTCTGCACGCCCAACCGCAGCCACTCCTTTATCAGCGTCGACGCCCTCAACAGCGGCAAGCACGTGCTGTGTGAAAAGCCCATGGCCATCAACTATGCCGAAGCGCAGAAAATGCTGGAAGCCGCAAAGAAAACCGGCAAGCTGCTGTCCATCGGATACCAGACGCGCTACCATCCCGACAGCCAGTACTTAAAAAAAGCCATTGACAGCGGCATGCTGGGCGAAATCTACTACGCAAGGGCCAACGCCGTTAGGCGCCGCGCCGTGCCCACCTGGGGCGTATTCCTCAACGAGTACGAGCAGGGTGGCGGCCCGCTCATCGATATCGGTACCCACGCGCTGGACCTGACGCTGTGGATGATGAACAACTACAAGCCCAAGTACGCTGTAGGCACCGTGTACCACAAGCTGAACAACGACACCGACCAGGCCAACGCCTGGGGCAGATGGGACCCGAAGGAGTTCACGGTGGAGGACAGCGCCTTCGGCTTCATCGTCATGGAAGACGGCGCCACCATCAACCTGAGCGCAGCCTGGGCGCTGAACACGTTGGATGTCGAGGAAGCGACGACAACGCTGTCGGGCACCAAAGGAGGCGCCGACATGCACGACGGGCTGCGCATCAACGGCGTACGGTTTGGCCGTCAATACACCGAAAAGCCTGAGACAGGATCTGCCGCGGCGTTCTATGACAGCGTCGGCATGACGCCCCAGGTGGTTGAACAGAAGGTGTTCGTCGATGCGGTCCGGAAAAAAGGCGAGCTGACCGTGCTGCCCGAGCAGGCCATCGTGGTCACCCGCATCTTGGAGGCAATCTATGAATCCGCCAAGTCCGGCAAGCCGGTCTATTTCGACTGAGGGGGGTAAACCATGAGCAAGGTATCGGTTGCGTACCAGCTGTATTCCGCGCGCGACCTGGTGCAGCAGGACATGAAAGCCGTGCTGCAGCAGGTAAAAGCCATCGGCTATGACGGCGTTGAGTTTGCCGGCTTTTTCGGCCTGCCGGCGGAACAGGTCAAAGCCATGCTGGACGACGTGGGCCTGAAAGCCGTGTCCAGCCATGTGCCGATCCAACTGATGCAGGCCGACATGTTCGGCACCATCGCATACCATCAGAAAATCGGGTGCCCGTATATCGCCATCCCCTACCTGGACGAGCACGACCGGCCCGGCAGCGCGGGGTTTGCCGGCATCATCCGCTTCATCAGCCGGTTTGGCAAGCTGTGCAGCAAGGCGGGCATCCAGCTGCTGTACCACAACCACGACTTTGAGTTTGTCGAGGTCAGCGGCATCTTCGGGCTGGACTTTCTGTATGAAGCAGTCCCCGCCGAATGCCTGAAAACGCAGATCGACACCTGCTGGGTAAAGTATGCCGGCGTCAACCCGGCGGAGTATGTGATGAAGTATGCCGGGCGTGCGCCTGTCGTCCACCTGAAGGACTATGTGGGCGTCAGAAGCGGCTCGGTCCCCTACGCGCTGGTCGGCAAACAGGAAAAGAAAGACGACCAGCCCACGCAGGAATTCGAGTTCAGGCCTTTCGGACACGGCAGCCACGACGCGAAAGCAGTCGTTGAAGCCGGCATCGCCGCAGGCGCTTCATGGTTTGTCATTGAGCAGGACCTGCCCTACAGCGCCAGCCCGCTGGACGATGCGAAGATGAGCCTGGATACCCTGAATCAACTGGGCGTCAAATAGTTCACAGTTCAAAGCACCCGGGAGCGTCCGCAAGGGCGCTCCTTTTGTCATGATGATTGGCAAAAGATGCTATTCGTCGCCGGCGCCATCCAGCGCTGCCTGCAGCGCAACTACCTGCTCGCTCAAGGATTTGACTTCTTTTTCCAAATCGATTTTCTGGCTGTGGGTGTAGCCGGCAAACGCAATCGCGGCAGCCAGCAGCAACACCAGCAGTACATTCAGCTTTTTCATGTGTCCTCCCCCCGTGTAACCTCAACCCCGCCTGAAGAATCAACGCCAAGCAGCACCATCATCCTTCAGGGGCAGCAGGCTGATGAACCGTTCAATGGCCTTGTCCCAGAAAGCCCAGTCATGGCCGCCGGGGCTTTCCTCATAGACATACCGGAAGGGGTTCCCCGCCATGTCTGTAAAGAACGCCCGCACCTCCCGGGCGGCAGGGAGGAAAGAATCATCGTTGCTGCCCACCGCGTGGTAAATGACCGGCCTGGGCATCCTGCTTTCCAAAATGTTGCGGGCGTTGTTTCGCGTATCGGCATAGGCGGGCAGCGGCTTCCCCGCATCGATGACAGCATCCTGGTAGCTCGCATTGTCCGGGATGTCGAACCCGGCGGACAGGCAGCCAACCCGGGCGTACTTGCGCGGGTTGGCCAGGCCGATCATCAGCGCGCCGCGGCCGCCCATGGACAAGCCGGCAATAAAGTTTTCCTTTCGCTTGTCGGACAGGGGAAAGTACACCCGCATGCGCCTGGGCAATTCCTTCGCGATATAGTCGTAAAACCTGCCGCCATGTGCCATGTTCATATAGCTGCTCATGTGCGCGGAGGGCATCACCACAGCCAGGCCGCGCGCGGTTGCATAGCGCTCGATGGACGTGTACCTGATCCAGTCATCGCAATTACCACGCGCGCCGTGCAGCAGCCACAGCACAGGACGCTTTGCCGCCTTGTTTTCCTCTTCCCGGACGGGCAGGATGACGTTGCATTGAACGCTCATGCCCAGCGTTTTCGAAAAGAAACCTGCTTGAATCCATGCCATAACTAAACCGCCTCCTTGTCCAGCAGCCAGTCCAGCGCCGGCTGAATCTCCCGGTCCCAGTACAGCCATTGGTGGTCGCCGGGCGACTCGCTGTAGCGCAGCGGATAGCCCAGCGCCGCCAGATGATCCCGCATGCGCAGGTTGCCCTGGTATAAAAAATCCTCCGTGCCGCACCATAGGTACAGGCCCGGCAGCTCCCGCCCGCTGGCCGCCAGCTCCTCCGCAGCCGCAAACAGGTCGTCAAAGCCGCCTGCCGCCTGGTCCGCCGGACCGAACAGGTCAGTCCAGAAAGCGCCTTCCCGCCCCTGCTTGCCCAGGCGGTTGATGATGTCCAAGCCGCCGGACAGCGACACCGCCCGGGAGAACGTATCAGGTGCCCGAAGGGCGCACTTCATCGCGCCATAACCGCCCATGGAGAGGCCCGCGGCAAAAGTATCCTCCCGGCTGGCGCTGATGCAGGGAAACATCCGCCTGCACAGCTCCGGCAGCTCCCGGGTGATGTAGGTAAAGTACTTCATGTTGTTGTATGGGCTATCCGTATACCAACCCAGGTGGGTGGTGGGCATCACCACCGCCATACCCCGGTCGGACGCATACCGCTCGATGGCAGTGCGCCGCTGCCAGATGGAATGGTCGTCGCTCATGCCGTGCAGCAGGAATACCACAGGCAGGGGGTCCGGCAGTTTGCCGGCTTTTCCACGCCTTCCGCGGCGCATGCCCAGCGCATCGGGCAGCACGATATCCATGTTCATGTTCATAGCCAGGGTGTCGGCGTGGTGGTGGACATGAAACAGGGCCATATCGCTCATCTCCTTTTCTTCATGATGCCTATTTTAACACAAACAGCAGAACAATACGATCTATTTGTGGAAATGCTTTCTGTACAAAAGGGCAGGGGTATGTTATTTTATAACCCGTAAGGAGGTGCGGGATGCAAAAAAAGATAAAGGGCCGGACGGTTGCGGCGCTGAGCGCGGTGCTGATCATCGCGCTGGTCGTGTTCAGCGGGCTGTACCGCGTCAACCAGGGGGAGCAGGCGCTGGTCATCGCCTTTGGCAAGGTCATCAAAACCCATGGGCCGGGGCTATACTGGCATGTGCCGTTGATTCAACAGGTGATCGCCGAAAGCGTAACCACCATCCACGATGTCGAATATGGATACCGAACCGCCGTCAGCGCAGGCAGGCGCACGCCGGCGCAGTACACGGACGTTGAAAGCGAATCCGTCATGCTGACCAACGACAACAGCATCGTTCAGTTAGAGGCAATCTACCAATACACCATCCGGGACGTCAAGCAGTACAGGTTCAACGTCGATGAACCGGAGTTTACGATGCACTTAGCTTTTGAAGCCATTCTGCGGCGCAATATCCAGAACAAATCGCTGGACGAGGCGCTGTTGGAGAAGGACAGCATCGAGCGCGAGGTGCTGCCCGACTTTCAGGCGCTGATCGACACCTATGACATCGGCGTGAAAATACACGGCGTCCATATTCAAAACATCACAGTACCTAGCGCCGTAACCGCCAACTACGAGGACGTCAACAACGCCAAGAACGAGATGACCCGCCGGCTGGACGAAGCGCAGCAATATGCCAACAAAGTGCTCCCGCTGGCGCGCTCCAGCGCCTATGAAGTCACCCAGAAAGCCCAGGCATACAAAGCCGAAACAATCGCCGCCGCAGAGGCCGAGGTCGCGGTATTCAAAGCTGTATATGAAAAGTATCAGGCGCAGCCCGATATTTCCCGCACCAGGATGATGATCGAAACCATGGAGTCCGTGCTGGGCGGCGCGGGCAAGATCATCGTGGTGGACAGCAACAGCAGCCCGCTGCAAATTCTCGATTTAACGGGTGATGGCACGCTGACGCAAAACGCCGCGCCCGCCGAGGAAGGAGCCAGCACATGAACACAGGTTTCCCTCCCAACTACAACCGCCCTGTCAATGAAGCCAGCGCCAATGCCCGGGCGTTCTTCAGCAAGCACTTCAAAAAGCTCATCCTTGGCGCCGTCATCATCGCCGCACTGCTGTTCATATGGAATACCTGCTTCTTTGTCGTGGGCGAAGCCGAGCAAGCCGTTGTCAGCCGCTTTGGCGTCATCACGCAGATCATCATCAACGAGCACAGCGACTTCCACGAGCGGTATCGCGAGCGGCTCAGCGGCGAAATCACCATGAGCGATTCGGTCAAAATCACTAAGGGCAGCGGGCTCCACTTTAAAATGCCCTTCCTGGACAAGGTGGAGATCTACCCGGCGCTGATGTTCAGCTACAGTTCCAGCGGTGAAACCGTGAACACGCTGGACAAAAAGCAGTATTTCATCACCACATACGCCCAGTGGGTCATCGCGGACCCGGCGCTGTTCAGCCTGAAGCTGAGCACGTCGCTGAACGCGGAAAACCAGTTAGACAACCTGATCCATCCTGTCATCGTGCAGGCCATCAACCGCCTGAAGGGCGACGATTTCATATCCAACAAGGATGCGCTGAATACCGCCCTGCAAAACGGCCTGGCGCAGATCAACAGGGAAATGGTGGTACGCGGCATCGAAATCAAAGACATCCAGGTACACCGCACCATCCTGCCGCAGGCCAACGTGGAGACAACCTACGAGCGCATGAAGGCTGACAGGGCGAAGGTCGCCCAGCAGCTGCGCAGCGAAGGCGAGCAACAATACCAGATGTCGGTATCGGATACCGACTTACAGGCCAGCATCCTGAAGGCGGACGCCGTCAAATCCGCAGGCGCCATCCGCGCCGAGGGCGATGCGCAAGCCCTGTCCATATACGCCGAAGCCTACAAGGCTGATCCGGAATTCTTCAGCTTCTGGCGCTCACTGCATGCGCTGAAAAACACGCTGCAGGAAAACAGCACGCTGGTGCTCAGCGAAAACCACCCGCTGTGGAAACAGCTGCTGGAATGGGGGTTCGCTGCGGAATAACTTGTTGGATGGGGTCCAAAAAGCAGGGAGGCACTCAGCCCCCCTGCTTTTCATTGTGCTAATCGTGTTATGCCCAGTACATTTCGCCGGGCGCTTCGAACATCAGCACGTTTTGCAGGAAGCGGATGGCCTTGGTCAGGCCTTCCCTGCCGCTCATCATGGCGTCTTCGTGCTCAATGGATATGATATCGTCGTAGCCCGCGGCCCGCAGCTCGCTGACCATCTGCTTCCATTCCAGCTCGCCGTGTCCGTAGCCGACGGTGCGGAAGGTCCAGCTCCGCTTGGGATCGCTGTAATGCTTATAATCCAGCACGCCGTTGGCGGCGATATTGGCGCTGTCCAGGCTGGTGTCCTTGGCATGGAAGAAATGGATCGCGTCCCCCAGCTCCCGGATGGCCATCACCGGGTCCATGCCCTGCCAGAACAGGTGCGATGGGTCGAAGTTGGCACCGATCTCAGGCCCGACGGCGTCGCGCAGACGCAGCAATGTGTAAGGGTTGTATACGCTGAAGCCGGGGTGCATTTCCAGCGCAATCCTGGTAACGCCATGGTCCTTGGCAAACTTGACGGCATCCTTCCAGTAAGGAATCAGCACCTCGTCCCACTGATAGGCAAGGATGCCCAGGTAGTCATCCGGCCAGGCGCAGGTAACCCAGTTGGGCGTCCTGTCCATCTTGCTGCCGCCCGGACAGCCTGAGAAGGTGACGATCCGGTCAACACCTAACTTTTCAGCCAGCTTGACGGTGTGAGTAAATTCATCATGGAATACCTTGGCAACGGCGGGGTCGGGATGCACCGGGTTGCCGTGCACCGACAGGGCAGCTAACTCCAGGTCGTTCTGTTTCAGTGCGTCGGTAAATGCCGCCAGGGCGCCCGGGTTGCTCAGCAGTTCCTTGGGGTCGGCATGCTTATTGCCCGGGTAGCCGCCGCAGCCCACCTCCACCGCCTGCACGCCTTTCTCACGCAGGTAAGCGCAGGCCTCGGCAAACTTCATGTCGGCCAGTGCCACAGTAAATACAGATAGCTTCATGTTGGTTCCTCCTCTTGATGATTGTTTACGCCCGAAGGCGGTTGTATCGCTGCTTTTTTCAGCGCCTCCACTTCTTGCACAGACAGGTCGCGCCACTGACCGCGCTCCATGGCGCCCAGCCTGACGGGGCCATACCCCACGCGCTTCAGCCTGACCACCTGATGCCCCACCGCCTCCACCATACGCCTGATCTGCCTGTTTCGGCCTTCATGGACGACGATGTGGATATCGGTCGAAAAAGCGTCCCGGCGCAGGATGCGCACCTTGGCCGGCGCTGTGCGCCGCCCGTCCAGCACCACGCCGCGGCGCAGCTGCAGCATGGCCTGCTGCGACAGCTCGTTGGACACCCGCGCGATGTAGGCTTTTTCCACCTCATACCTGGGGTGCGTCAGCCGCTGGGTCAGCGCGCCGTCGTTGGTTAAGAGCAGCAGCCCTTCGCTGTCATAGTCCAGCCGGCCCACAGGATAGATGCGCACAGGGAAATCCCTGAAATGGTCCATGACGGTAGCCCGCCCCTGGGGGTCGTCCACGGTGGTGACTTCGCCGATGGGCTTATAGTATAGCACGTAGCGCAGCTCGGTTTCAGGCCGGACTGTTTCGCCGCGCACGCTGACAACGTCGCCTTCCGCTACCAGAACCCCCATTTCGCGCACGGTGATGCCGTTTACCTGCACATCGCCCTGGGCAATCATCGCCTCGGCGCGCCTTCTGCTGGCTACCCCGCACAGCGCCAGATACTTCTGCAGGCGCATGCCCGGCTGCGCGCTCACCGCTTGGCCGGGACGATCTCGATCCAATAGCCGTCCGGATCCTCGATGAAGTACAAGCCCATCGCTTCGTTGACGTAGCAGATGCAGTCCATCTCCCGGTGCCTGGCAAACGACGCGTCGTAGTCGTCCACCGTGAAGCACAGGTGGCTTTCATTGTCGCCTAAGTCATACCTGGGCTTGTCGAAATCCTTCAGCCAGGTCAGTTCCAGCTTGTGCTGGCTGTGTCCGTCGCCCATAAATACCAGCGTAAAGCCCTCGCTGTCCCGGCGGTTGACCACTTCAAGGCCCAGCGCCTGCTCGTAGAAGGCCACCGCCCTGTCGATGTCGACGACGTTGATGTTGTTGTGGGCAAACCTGTAGGTTGGCGTTCCTTTGCTGTTACTCACTGTCCGTTTCTCCTTCCTGATCGTCCATGGGCTCTTCCCCTGCTTCATCCGGCAGGCTGTATGCCGGCGCGTCCAGCAGCTCCACCGCATTGAGCTTGCTGCGGATAGTGCGCGTCTTGCGCGCGGCGCTTTCGATGCTGTCGCTGGCTTGCCGGAGACGCTGCTGCGTTTTGGCGAGCAGGTCGGCAAAGGAGGCAAACTCCGCCTTCACGGCGCCCAGCAGCTGCCACACCTCGCCAGAGCGCTGCTCGATGGCCAGCGTTCTGAACCCCATCTGCAGGCTGTTGATCAGGGCAGCCAGCGTCGTAGGCCCCGACAGCACGACCCGCATGTCCCGCTGGAGGGATTCCGCCAGCCCGCCGGTTCTCAGCGCCTCGGCGTACAGCCCTTCGGTGGGCAGGTAGAGGATGGCAAAATCGGTCGTATAGGGCGGCGCGATATACTTGTCCCGGATGCGGGCCGCTTCCTTTCTGATCGCCGCGGCCAGCGCCGTTCTGGCGGCATCGACAAGCGCTTTGTCGCCTTCATCCATCGCCGACACGAGCCGCTCATAGGGATCGACAGGAAATTTCGCGTCGATGGGCAACAGCACGTCGCCGTCCTCCCTGCGGCCGGGCAGCCGGATAGCATACTCCACCCGCTCCTGCGTCCCGGGTTTGACGGCAGCGTTTTCAATATACTGCTGCTTTGTCAGCATGTCGTCCAGCATGGCGCCCAGCTGCACCTCGCCCCAGATGCCGCGGGTTTTGATGTTGGTCAGCACGCGCTTGAGGTCGCCCACTCCGTGCGCCAACGACTGCATCTCGCCCAGGCCCTTGTACACCTGCTCCAGCCGCTCGTTCACCAGGGAAAAGCTCTCTCCCAGCCTTTTGTTCAGCGTGTTGTGCAGGTTTTCATCGACGGTTTTCCGCATTTCCTCTAACTTGGCGGCATTATCCGCCTGCATGCGGCTCATGGTGCTGAACAGCGTGTCCCGCATCCGCTCCACCTTTTCGTCGTTGGCGGTCAGCCGTTCGTTGAGCACACCGGCGATGTGGCGGAGCCGCTCGTCCTGCACACTGCCCAGGCGGTCCAGCCGCAAACCCAGGGCGTCGATTCGCTGCGAATCATTCTGGTCCGACTCGCGCAGCCTGTCCAGCGCAACGGTCTGGCTGTGCTGCTCGCGGCTGACCTGGCGCCCCTCGGCTTCCCTGAGCATCTGCTCGAAATAGTTGGCGAGGGTTTCCTCGGTCTGCGCCTGCAGCGCGTTCTGGCGCCTGTTCGCAGCCGACAGCTTTACCAGCAACACAGCCAGCATCACAACTGCTGCCACCAGCAGCCCGGCTGCCGCCAACTCCAGCACACCGGTCGGCAGGAAGAAGCCTGCGCTATCCCGCATGGGATGCCCTCCACAGGGCCGTCTTACCGGAACTCCTCATGCCATACAGGAAATGACGCACTACAGCTCGCGCCTGCCTTCCATCGCCTTGGCCAGGGTGACCTCGTCGGCATACTCCAGCGCGCTGCCCACCGGGATGCCGTGGGCAATGCGGGTCACCCTGACGCCCAGGGGCTTGATCAGCCGCGCCAGGTAGGCGGCAGTCGCCTCACCCTCAATGTCAGGGTTGGTTGCCACGATGACCTCCTGCACGTCGCCGCCTGACAGCCTGGCCAGCAGCTCTCTGATGCGGATGTCCTCCGGCCCCACGCCGTCCATCGGCGACAGCACGCCGTGCAGCACATGGTAGCGCCCGTGGTAATCGTGCATCCGCTCCATCGCCGCCACATCCCGGGGGTCCTTAACGACGCACAGCTGGTCCATGCTGCGGTTGCTGTCGGCACAGACAGCGCACAATTCCCCGCTGGTATAGTTGCCGCATTCGCTGCAGAAGCGGATGTTCTTCCTGCCCTCCCACAGCGCCTTAGCCAGCGCCTGCACCTGGGATTCGGGCAGCGAAACGATATGATACGCCAGGCGCTGCGCCGTTTTCCGCCCGATGCCGGGCAGCTTGGCCAGCTCAGCCGCCATGGCGTCGATGGGCCCACTGTGCTGTGCGCTCATGTCAGAACATGCCGCCCATGCCGCCGGGCGCCAGCGCTCCCAGCGTCTTCTCCCTGTTGTCCTCCCCCTTGCGGAGCGCCTCATTCACCGCAGCCGTCACCAGGTCCTGCAGCATCTCCACGTCGTCGGGGTCCACCGCCTCGGGCTTGATGGTCAGGGAGACGATCTCCCTTTTGCCGTTCACCTTGCACTGCACCATGCCGCCACCGGACGTCGCCTCATACTCCATCAGGTCGAGCTCTTCCTGGGCTTTGACCAGGTCCTCCTGCATTTTTTGGGCTTGCCGCATCAGCTGCTGCATGTTGCCGCCGCTGCCAAACCCGCCAAACTGTTTACGCGCCATGTGTCCTTCCTTTCCCGCTGCAGGCAGTTTCACAGACGATGCCGCCGCAGCATACCGAATGCCTGTAAAAAGTATACCATATACAGCTTAAAAAAGCACAGAACAACCATCACCATGGGCAGCCAGTCAACTGACCGCCCATGGAATCCATGCCTTTAGGGCACGACATTATTTTAGCCAGCGCCTGCCCTGGTCGTACATGTCCAGCATCAGCATGACGGTGGCTTCCACCTCGCGGATGCCGATGGGCGCCGGCTCGCTCTGTTTCATGGCGCGGTAATAGTCCGCGATGCACGCGGCATGGCCGGAACCCCAATAGTCCTTGCCCAGCGCATCGGGCTGTTCAAACGCAATGCGTTCAATCCGGCCCGACCGCCAGAAGATGGCCAGCCTGTTGTCCTCCACGGTCAACGCCGCCTGTTCGCAGTCGATCCGTATCTGCACAGGCGCGCTGGTGCTGTAGGCGTTGGTGGCGGTAAACAGCCCGACGGCGTCCCCAAAGGCAATCCGCGCATCGACGGTGTCCTCCACCTCGATGACGCCCTGCAGCTGCCGGTTGGCCATGTAGGTGTCGACGCCGGTGTGCGGGCCCAGCAGCATCACCAACAGGTCCAGGGTGTGGATAGCCTGGTTAATCAGCACACCGCCGCCTTCCAGCGCCCAGGTGCCCCGCCAGCCGCTGTTTTGATAGTAAGGCGCGTCCCGGTACCAGGCGACCACCGCACGCGCGCCGGTCACCCGGCCAACAGCGCCGGTATCCAGCAGCTGCTTGACGTGCCGGATGTTTTTGTTGTACCGGTTCTGAAAACAAATGCCCACCGAGCTGTTCAGCGCCGAGAAACGCGCCCATTGCTCGCGCGATATAACAGGCGGCTTTTCGGTAAACACCTTGATGCCGCGCGCCGCCGCTTCCACCGCCATCGGCACATGGAGGGCGTGCGGGGTGCAGATGTGCAGCACATCGATGGCTTCATGAGCCAGCATATCCTCCAGGGAACGGTACGCCGCAGCATTGTATTTATCCGCCAGCCGCACCGCCCTGTCCTCCGCGATGTCAGCACAGGCAGCCAGCCGGACGCCGTCCATGCTGCCGATCAAGGCGGCATGGACGGATGCGATTGAGCCGCAGCCCACGATGGCTGCGTTCAGCGTATCAGGCATGATTACCAGCTTCCTTCCGTTGAAAATACGACATTCCGCTCAGCCTTTGCTGATGATGTCTTTCTCTTTTCGTTCAGGGCGTTGAGATACTCGTCCTCGTCCACCGGCAGGCTGACCATCTCTCCCTTCCAGGAGGACAGGTGCATGGCGTTGGACAGCATCAGGCCGTTGATCCCCTCTTCCCCGCCGGCAACCAGCGGCTCACCCCTGAGGATGGCTGCGGCAAACGCGTTCATCACCGCAGAATGCTGCTCGGTCATGCCGTCGCTTTCGATATCGATCACGGTGTGTTTGGGCGAAGCAAAGCCCTGCTTTTCCTTTTGGTTGAATTCGCGCTCATTAACGTCTAACTTGTAGAAGGTCAGCCCCTTGCCGTCGCATACCAGCTTGCCCATCTCGCCCAGCACCTCAAAGCGGTTGGTGCCCGGCGAATCGCCGGTGGAGGTGATGAACACGCCGGTAGCCCCGTTTTCAAACTCCATATATGCTGTAACATCGTCCTCCACCTCGATGTCGTGCCATTTGCCCTCATGGCAGAAGGCGCGCACCCGGACCGGCATCCCGCAGATCCACTGCAGCAGGTCCAGGTTATGGGGGCACTGGTTCAGCAGCACGCCGCCACCTTCCCCTTCCCAGGTGGCGCGCCAGGCGCCGGAATCGTAGTAGCTCTGCGTGCGGTACCAATCGGTAACGATCCAGTTGACGCGCTTGAGGGCGCCCAGCTCGCCGGACGACACGATTTCGTGCATTTTCTTATACAGGTTGTTGGTGCGCTGGTTGAACATCATCGCAAACACGACGTCCGATTTGGCGGCAGCTTCGTTCATTTCACGCACCTGCTTGGTGTAGACACCGGCCGGCTTCTCGCACATGACATGCTTGTGATGCGCCATCGCCTCGATGGCCAGCTCAGGGTGCTGGTAGTGCGGCACGGCGATCAGCACCGCATCGCAGGCGTCGCTCCTGATCAGGTCGCTGCCCTCGGCAAAATACTGCACGCTGTCCTTTAACGGCTCTTTAGCGGCTTCGAGGCGGCTTTCCTTGCGGTCCGCAACCGCTGTCAGTTCAAATTCCGGCATTTTGCCGTCGAGCCAGTTTTTGGCATGGCCCGTTCCCATGTTGCCAAATCCGATGATGCCCAGCCTGACTTTTTTCATGTTCGTTTCTCCCTTCAATAGCCAAGTTTTTTCACGTTGCGGTAGCTTTTCTCCAGGCAGACAAAGGGCGACTCATAGCAGGTGTCCTGCTCAACTAAGATGTGCTTTGTCTGCCCGTTTTGCTTCAGTTCGGCGAGGATGTCCTGGAAGTTGATGTTGCCCTCCAGCACCGGCGCCATGCGCGTTTCCCGGCCAACAACCTCCAGATCCTTTAGATGGACGCACTGCAGGCGGTCTGCATGCCCGCGCAGCCACTGCACCACGTCGATGCCGGCTACCTGCAGCCAGTATGTGTCGGCCGTTACGCCCATTAAATCAGCCGGCATCGCCGCCAGCAGCGCATCCATCAGCAGGGCGCCGCCGGGCAGCCGGGCGAACTCAAAGTGATGGTTGTGGTACATAAACCGCATGCCCGCATCCCTGATCTTCTTCGCCACGTCGGTAAAGTCCTCTGCAAAGTACCGGATGCCCTCCTCGGAGCAATAGCGTTCGCTCATGCTGCCCAGGCCGATGTGGGGGCAGCCATACACCCTGTGTTCCTCCAGCACGGCGTCCAGGTCATACAGAAACCTGTCTTCCGCGGTGTGCGTCAGCACGATCTTCAGGTGGTATTTGTCGCAAAGCGCCCTGACCTTTGAGGCCGGGACCTTGCCAATGGCGGACAGCTGGATTTCCCGGTAGCCGATCTCGGAAACCCTTTTCAGCGACCTCTCCATGTCCTTTTCGTTTTGCATATACGCCCTGATCGTATAGCTTTGAACCCCCAGCTCCATATGCAACCCTCCTATGTTGATATTCAGCGGTTTGCCCGCTTTTCTTTTTTGATGTAGCGGATGGGCACGCTGCAGGCCGCCACCCGCTCGCCGTTTGGTATAAAGCTGAGCATGCCTTCCTGCAGCCGGATCAGCCCCGTGCTGCCCTGAACCTCGGCGGCGCTGAGCAGCTTTTTAACGATGGCGGCGTTCAGCACCGGCCCCTTGCTGCGCGTCAGCGCGTCCTTCCACAGCGTAAACGCGCATCCTTTCTGCCACGCCGCGCAGCCGAAAGCTTTGTCGTTTTCCACGACGCCGGCCCCGCACAGCGGGCAGATGACGCCCTCAAGCGCCGCTGGCTGGCGCCGGGCAGCCCGCCGCTTTGCCCCACCGGTATCTTTCTCGAACACAACGGGTTTTCCTTCTTTTTCCGCAAAAGAAACGATAAATTCGGTAAAACGCCTGATCCCTTCCATAAACCTCGCTGCCCCCTGGCCGCCGGCGGCGATGTCATCCAGCGCCTTCTCCCACTTCGCCGTCATCTCCGGGGAGGCGATTTCGTCGGGGACCACCTCAATCAGGCTGATGCCCTTTTCGGTAGCCGCAACCGATTTTCCCTGCCTGACGGCATACCCAACCTGGATCAGCCGGTCGATGATTGCGGCGCGCGTCGCGGGCGTGCCCAGCCCGCTGCCCTTCATGGCTTCCCGCAGTTCCTCGTCCTCCACGCTGCGGCCGGCATGCTCCATCGCCGACAGCAGGCTGGCTTCGGTATGCTGAGGGGGCGGCTTGGTCGTTTCTTTTTTCACCTGTGCGCTTTCCACCAGCCGCCGGTCGCCCTGCTTTACGTTGGGCAGCGGCGCTTCCTCCTGATCGCCTGTCGGGTACGCATCCTTCCAGCCCGCCTTCAGCACCGTGCGCCCGGTTGTCCTGAAGCGGTGATCCGACACCGCCGTGACGATGCGCAGCGCTTCGTACTCGTGCGCGGGATAAAACCCGGCCAGAAACCGGCGGACAACCAGGTCGTACACCTGCCGCTCATCGGCGCTTAAAGCGTCCAGGTTGACCTTCTGCGGCGTGGGGATGATGGCGTGATGATCGGTCACTTTGCCTGCATCGTACACGCGCCTGGGGCTGGGCAATTGTCCACCCGTCCGTTGGATGCCCTCTACGATGGCCCGATAGGCTTCGGGCAGCGCGCGAACCGCCTTGTCCACCTGGGGCGCCATGTCGTCCGGCAGGTACCTGCTGTCGGTGCGGGGGTAGGTGATGCACTTTCTGCTCTCGTAAAGCGACTGCGCGGCTTTCAGCGTTCTGCTGGCTGTGAAACCAAACCGCTTGTTGGCGTCCTGCTGCAGGCTGGTTAAATCATACAGCAGGGGCGGCAGCTCCCGCTTCTGCTCGCGGACGACCTCGGCCACCTCCGCCTCCTGTTTTCGCACCGCTTTGGCGATGGCATCGGCTTCTTCCTTCGTCTTGATCCGGTTGTTGACTTTTTCATTGGCGTCGGCGGGGTTGAACCATTGGCCCTTATAGTCGCCAAAGTCAGCGGTCAGCGTAAAATAGGTTTCGGGCACAAAGGCTTTGATTTCCCTGGCGCGCGCTGCCAGGATGGCCAGCGTCGGCGTCTGTACGCGGCCCACGCTCAGCAGCGCGCCATACCGCAGCGTAAACGCCCGGCTTGCGTTCATGCCGACCAGCCAGTCCGCCTGGGCGCGGCACAGCGCGCTGCGATACAAGCCGTCATAGGCAGCGCCCGGGCGCAGCGCATCAAACCCCTCCCGGATCGCCGCATCGGTCATGGAGCTGATCCAGAGCCGGTCCACCGGCTTGCCGCAGCCCGCCATCCGGTAGATCAGGCGGAATATCAGCTCCCCTTCCCGCCCGGCGTCGGTCGCGCAGATGATCCGCTCGGTTTCCCGGCTGCAGATCAGCTTTTTTACAACCTGATACTGCTTCCTCGTTTTCGGAATCACCTTCAGCGGAATATCATCCGGCAGGATGGGCAAATCATGCACGCGCCACTTCTTATACTTTTCATCGATTTCGTCCGGCTCGCACAATGTCACCAGATGTCCCAGCGCCCAGGTCACCGCGTAGCCGCTTCCCGACAGATACCCTTCGCCGCGCTCCGTACATCGAAGCACGCGCGCGATGTCCCGCGCAACGCTGGGTTTCTCAGCTACCACCACAATCACTGGGCATCCTCCCGGTCCGTCAGCATGCTCTCTTTTTCTATGATATATCTTTTCGAGTCCATTAGGCAAGTGTGCAGCAGCCATGTTCTGCAAGATCATCAGAATACGACAGGTCAGCTCATTTCCCGCACGATGCGTACCCAGCGGACCATGTCATCCGGCCGGCCGGCAATGGTCTCCACATCTTTCATGGTGACATCAAATTTGCAGCCGTTGGCGCGGAGTATATGGAAATCTTCTTTTAGCCGGCGGCGAACGCTTTCTTCGTCTAAACCTGTGGCAAAGGTGGCGGACGGGTCTGGACGATATGAAAGGATGTAGTCGCCACCTATCTGCTCAGCACACGCTTTGAGGTTGGCAAATGGGGAAACTGCAACTCTTCGCAAATTACGAATGCGGCGTAACAGTGCGATCTTTCGCGTCAGATCCTCACAGCAACCGTAGGCAGTCAGTCCAAAGCGTTCAAGTATGGGAAGCTGGAATTCAAGCATGAATTCCTCAAAGTGCGCCGGGCTAAAGGTCGTGGTTTCCTGCGCGGCAAGGAAACCCCACAGACGCTTTGTAGAGACGCCGCGTACCTGAGGATCGGGATCTTCCAGCTCCAGTGCATAAGGCATTGCCTGATTCTGATGGTCAGCGAGCGAAAAATCCCCCATGCGTTCTGTTTCATCGATGTTTCTAAGGATCATGTCGCGCATACGGCCCGCCACCTCTTTCAGCCATTGGGGCCTGTCATATACATCAAACATAAGCTGTTCAAGGCCGCGCAATTTGGCGAGGTCTGTCGATATATCCATGTTCCACATTTGTGAAAGTGCGCCGCGCCGGTCTACATATATGGGCAATATGTCGCCGACAGCCTCGTTAAGGCGCTCTGCACGGCGCGTTGTCACGCCCTCGTTGACTTGATGTGGTCTTGAACGCAATTTCTCTATGTCTGCTTCTTCGAGCAGCACAGGGTGATAGCGTGCTGCGCCGCCCTGTCTTGGCTTTTCACCAAGATCACAGGGTACCCCCCAGCGATCCTCAATGGACTCGACTTCTGCACGAACAGTCACATACGGTTCAAAGACAAAGTCGTCCTGGAGGCGCGCGCGAAACAAAACACTGGTAGCCAGCTGATATTCGTATGCGCGCAGAAAAGGATCTTCGCATTTGATCAGGTGGTCGTCAAAAAACTCATGATACGGTATGGCGCGCACATAGATCAGGGGGCGCTCGAAATTTAAGCCATTGTGTTCGCGCCACAACCTGCGCTTCTCCGCCTGCGCAGGCGAATTGGCTAATTCAAGATATCGCCTGGCATATTCTCTCAAGCTCGCGTATTTACCAGCCATATATACCTCTTCCTTTGAGACTGTGCATGATGCTGTGCCCGCTACAGCCACGCATTCTCCACGATGATGTCACGTGCCCATTTGGCCCAATCCGGATGCACATTGATGTCATCGAGAGAGGGATAGTCCTTTGCGATCAGCGAGCCACCGCAAGCCTTGAAGCGCGTCGCCATGCTCAGAGCCGTCTCTTCGATAAGACGCCGATCGCCTGTAGGCAATATTTTTTGTATGTCGACCGGCATATAAAACGCTGCGCGTCGCCCAAACTGATCGGCCCAAACGCTGCTGCCCACAAGCTCCGGTTGGTCAAACTGCAGTACGTCGATGCCCGCATCCAGCATGTGATGCACCAGTGGCAGCACATATCCGCAGGAGTGGAGCATGAAGTCGATGTCTAAAGCGTGGCATGTGTCCGCGATGCGCTTGTAATGAGGCATGAACAGCCTTTGAAAAGCTTCCGGGTTGATCAGCGGCGCACTTTGTGTTCCCCAATCATCAGCCATTATCACGCCGTCTGCACGCCCTCCTGCAAGCGATTGAATGAGGCGTATGGTCAGATCTGTTACCCTCCCGACAAATTCGGAAACCATCTCCGGTTCCTCAAGCACGTCCATGAGTGCATTGTCAATGCGCCGCACGTCCCTCAATGTAGAGAACACGCCTGTCGGCAGCCCGCACAGCAGATAACGCCCCGTGGTATGAGCGTCATGATCATACCAGTCATTGCGCTCGTCAATCACGGGAAACGTGTAATCCGAAAGCGCCTCCCATCCATTTTGCAGCGCGCCGAGCACACATTCGCCTTTGGTGCGTCCACCGAGGCGGCCATACACATTGCCCCATGTATCCAAGCGTGTCTCTCCATGAAAGCCGGAGGCTTTGCTCAAACTCGCATGGTTGCCCCAATCACTGAATTTCCCATCCGCCGGCGGCTTGAGCGGCGGACAGGCGATGTACCGTATGTCGCGGAAATCAGGGTCTAAAAAGTCAAAGCCCAGCCTGACCGGATTTTGATGCCGAATGCATCTTCGCACAATTTCCTTTGGCAACATCCTCATATCCTCCAATGTACACAGCATTCATGTGTTTGATATTCGTGTGCCATTAAGAGGCGGTATGTTTTTTGATGCACAACTTCGATCAGGAAAACATACCGCCGTGGGCACGAACAGACAGGGAGATGTTCGTATTTTACTCTGCCATGAACGCTGTGTAAACCCTGTTGATGATTTCCAGCAGCTCATTTACGCCAAGCGCATCGAATTCGGCCACATAGGCATCCCACTCGCTGAGCGGTCGATCACCCAGTATGAACTTGGCATTGTTTTCCTGCACGTATGCAAGGATATCCGTGAGCAGCATATTGTAGGTGTCCATGTCTTCCTCGCTCATAGGCATTTGCGGCACGAACTCGGCTTTGGCGACAGGTTTATAGTCGTTGAGAGAGGACACCATGAGTTGGTAGTTATACTCATAGGGATCATTTGCACTTTGCAGACGATCGTGCACCTGTAAAAACGCTGAGCGACCGTCATTGTACCAGATGGCATTGCTGGAAGCTTTACCCCATACATCATCGATGACTTTGAAATATGCAGGCTCTCCGTTGTTCCCTATAGCCCCCTCATCGGCCCAATCCCACTCTACGCCAAGCTCACCGTAGCGGCCGCGCATTGACGCCTCCTCGCTCTGCCAGAAGTCAGCAAGCCGATATGCGATCTCGGGATGTTTGCAATTCTTGGTGATGACAAAGCTATATGCTACGCCAGGAATATTGCTGACGGTGGTCACAAAACCGCCTGGTCCGGAAAGCGGCGGTGTGATTGACGTACTCACGCCCCCGTTCGCTGGTAACATCAGCAAAAGCGCTTTTTTGCCAATATGGAACTGCACCCACGATTGGGGTTTCCGAGGCGACAATGGCCTTCATTTGAGTCGCATCCTGTGTGAATGACGATGGATGGAGAAGTCCCTCCTGCGTCAATTTGTGAAGGTATGTGATGGTTTGTTTATACAGCTCATTCCCCGCAATGAAGCTCACGACGCCATCGTTTACATCCAGATAATGATCTTGTTGTGTAAACTGAAAAGCGTTGCCAAAAAAGCTAATGGCGTTTCCTGGATTACCGACTGCGACAGTCATCATCGGAATTTCGTCGTCTATCCCATTTCCGTTAAGGTCATTGTCACGAACGGCCACCAAATACTCGTATAATTCGTCGATGGTGGTGGGCATGTCCATGCCCAGCTGTTTGAGCCATGGTTCGTAGATCCACAGTCGGTTGTTCCAGGTGTTGGACGAGGCTTCTACGATGGCGGGCATGGCGTAAATCTTGCCATCCGGAAGGCGCAGGAGTTTCTCAACATAGGGGTTCGTGGACAGTTCAAAGGTGCGATGGATGTTGTCGCCATACTCCTCAATGTATTCGTCCAGCGGGATGATGTAGCCGGCATCGCTGTAGTCGATCAGGTTCAGGTAGCTTAATGGAATACCGACGAAAACATCCGGAAGATCGTCGGAGGCAAACATCAGGTTCACCTTGGTCATCGTATCTTCATTTGGAAGCACTTCGAACGACAGGTCGATCCCGGTCATCTCCTCGGTCCATAGCGTAAACTTGTTTGTTTCTATGTCCTCAACTTTTGGGCTGACAGGCATCGCAATCCGAAGCGAGACAGGCTCAGTGGTCACGGGGAACTCGCCTTTGGGCGTCACCTCCGCAAAAGCGGCTGCAGAGAGTGCAAGGCATAGCACCAGGGTCAGCGGCAGTATTTTGCGCAACATGGGTTTATCCTCCTTCTTCTTTGTCAGTGTTAGTAACGTGCGCAGCATGGGTTCATCCTCCTTGATCTTTACACATGGTTTCTTCCTCCTTTATCTTTACGTGCTTTCACACGCGTGATTCATGACATGAATGTGCGTTTAGCCCTTTAACGAGCCGATCATCACCCCCTTCACAAAGAAGCGTTGTACAAACGGATAGATGATCCATAAGGGGAGACATGCGAGCATAATCACTGCATATTTCAATACCTCCACCACGCCTATGTCTGCGTAGGAGGATGTCACTTCTGAAACGGCTTCCATCTCAAGTTGGTTCTGTATGAGAATGTCCCTCAGAATGATCTGCAGCGGGTAGAGGGCGGGGTTGTTCAGATAGATGAATGCGTTAAAATAGGCGTTCCAGTGCCCTATGGCGTAGAACATGGCCAGCACCGCTATGATTGCGCCTGAGAGGGGGAGCACGATATGGGTGAAAAAACGGAAGTAGCCGCAGCCGTCCATCATCACCGCTTCGAATAGCTCCTCGGGAATCGTATTGCGGATGTACGTACGGCACAGCACCATGTTCCAAACGCTCATCATACCCGGCAACCACATTGCCCAACGCGTGTTCATGATGCCAAGCGAACGAACCAGCAGATAATTCGGAATCAGCCCGCCACCAAACCACATCGTGAATGCAAAGAGCAGGTTGAAAAACTGCCGGCCGATCAGCTCTTGTCTAGACAGGGCGTAACCGGTCGTCAATGTTATGCCGACGTTGAACAGCGTGCCCACCACCGCGTAAATCATGGAGTTTGCATAGCCTGTCAGGAGTGCGCTGTTGCGAAAAGCCGCCTCATATCCTTTGAGCGACAGTTCCACAGGCCAGAGTATCACCTGTCCGCTCATCACTGCGCGGGGCGATGATATCGAAGCGCTGAGTACATAAACGATGGGATATAGTACACTAATGAAGAAGACGGCAAGAAAGATGTTGTTGATCAGATAAAAGGCTGCCTCGCCTTTTGCAGCGCGTATTTTTTTCGTGTTCATATGCGCGCCTCCTTACCAAAGCGTTTCCTGTTTGAGCGCTTTTGCTATGCCGTTTACCAACACAATCATGCCGAAATTGACGGCCGAGTTGAAAAGCCCTACTGCTGCGCCGAGCGAGTAGTTGGGCCGGCCGCTCGCGATACCTATTTTGTATACATACGTAGAGATGACCTCGCTTGCCGCGATGTTGAGTGCATTCTGCATCAACAATACCTTTTCAAAGCCCACGCTGAGGATGGAGCCCATATCCATGATGAGTATGATCACCGCGGTCGGCACAATGGCTGGAATGTCTATATGCACAACACGCTGCATCCGCGACGCGCCGTCGATGATGGCTGCCTCATGCAGCTGCAGGTCGACGCTTGCCAGCGTCGCAAGGTAGATGATGGTACCCCAGCCTGCGTGCTGCCAGATGCCCGACCACACGTAGAGGTGTGGAAAGGCTGCGGGCAACCCCATCACATCACGTTCCGTGCCGCCAAGCGCTTGTATCAGCTGTGAGAATACGCCGAGTATCGGGTTAAAAAAGCGCATAAGGATACCAACCATCACGACGGTGGAGATGAAGTGGGGCAGATATGTGGCCGTCTGCACAATTTTTTTATACATGTTGGAACGCACAACGTGTAATGAGAGCGACAGCATGATGCGCATCGGGAAGCCTGCAAGGATAGAATATCCAGAGAGTATGACTGTGTTTGTCAACACGCGTGTGAATTGATACGACTGAAAAAAACGAGCAAAATGCTTGAAGCCGACCCAGGGACTGCCGGTGATGCCGTGTCCAAACTTGAAATCTTTAAAAGCGATCTGCAAGCCGTACATTGGATAATAATGGAATACCAGCAAATAGACCAGCCCGGGGAGCAACAGCACATACAATGGCCAGGTTCGCCTTAACCTTTCTCTAATTGATATCCGGTGTGTCATTCTACATTTCATCCCTCACTTGTGCCAAATTTGTATTTGTTATTACTATAAAATTAGAGCACACACAGGCATGCATGTAAACAGGATTTTTTCGCGAATACATGGAAATACGCGGGAATGTAATCGGGAATTATTCGCGAATACATGGAAATATTCCAGGAACCATTGAACGCAACGATTATATCTGATAAAATTTTATCGCTTTTATGCGGAGTGTAATATGATGTACCCATTATATTGATAATTTTCAGGAGGTTCTGTGCTTTGGACCGGAGACTCAGACATATCGCCACATATATGCGCAGCATCAGCATATACGTTGCGATTGCATTGAGCATTTTGGCAATGCTATCCATGGCTTATGGGAAAACCATAGAAGCCATGCGCGAGCGCCTTGTGGAAAATACATGGCTTCGTATTGAGCATGGTGTGGCTGTTCTTCAAGAGCAGCTGGTCAACACATACATCGGACTGATGGATCTGGCGGGAGAACCATACACAAAGTCGCTTACGAAGATACGGGATTTGGAGGCGCGCGATTATTACAAGCTGATGGTGCTGCGCGAGAAGGCGCTTGATATGAACCTGACTGGCGGTATCGTGGATGATTATTATCTATTCATTAACGAGCGCCTTGTGGTCACATCGACGCGCGTACATGACGATTATCTGTCGAGCTGTGCGCATCAGCTGATCGACACGAACGATATGCGTGCAGAGAGGTTCCTTGCGATGGTCATGGGCGATCAGGTTGGAGCAAGCTTGGGCGTTGGGCAGTTTTTTGATATGAAGGAGATCTATACCAGCAAGGACGGGCGTGCACAGAGAATACCTTTTGTGTTTGCGCCTTCCTGCCTGCATCCCATGCTGCGCAGCGTTGTAATGATCAATGCACAAGAGCTTGCGCGCATGCTGCTTGCGGAAGTTGCAGAGGCGGAGCTGTGCATCTATGCACAAGACCGCCGTCTGATGCCTGGAGCGTTGCAGGGCAGCCCGCCCGATGACGGCGTGCTTGTACAAGGAGGAAAGACCATTTTTACGATGACCCCCTCCATTGGGGGGATTACGCTGAGCATCGCCATCCCTGATCATTATATCAAAGAACAATTGGACTCCTACCGAACGCTGCAAATCGCTTTCATCATGATCAGCGCCTTTCTTTGCGCAACGTTGATCGGTTTATTATTCTGGTCGGTGGTGCGTCCCCTGGCCCGCATTACAAACGTCAGCGGGGGGCTGTCATTGTCTGGCCTGATTCACCGTATAGAGAGCATGTTGAGCGTGCTTGAGGGCAGGAATAAAAACCTGAGCCGGCAGATCGACACACTGATGCCCGGTGTCAGGCAGAACACCCTAAACCAGCTGTTGACAGGGGTTGGGGAGTATAAGACATGGTTGCATCAATTGCCGAAAATACATGATATGGTCACAATGCCTTATCGCCTTGCGCTTGTACAGCGCATGGATCATACAGCGCCGGAGGAGCTTAGCACAACGCTGTGCGCAGGGTTGACAAGCGCACTCATCGAGCCTCTATGTGCCCGAAACTCACTGTTTGTTATTTTCTATCCGGGCGATCAACGCTTGATGGGCATGAGCGGGATATGGATGGGGGGTATCAGCGGTGAGCATACTGGCGGAGACACCATTCGTCAGGCTTACACGGAAGCTCGCCGTGCGCTTGCGGCAGCGCGCATTGGCGACGGCGGCGTGGCGCTATACGACGATGTGCAGCGCTTGACGCCGCTCTATTCCGTACCTTACTGGCGTATGGAGCGCCTCAGAACGCTGATCAAGGGCATGTGTGCAGACGAAGCGCTCAGCGAGCTGCATTCACTTATAGAACAGGTTCAAGAGGGCAGCGACGAACACACGCTGCTCTATGACGAGCTGAGGTTGTTGTTTGCGCGCATATCATGCGAATTGGGTGTAAACATCGGAGCGCTGCCCGAATGGGGTGATGGAACGACAAAAGCAGCGATGCTTTCAGGCTGCGAGGCATCTATTCTTAACGTATGCGATGTGATCAAATCTCAGCCGGAACAGGAGGATACAGCAGTTGTCGATTTTGTACGGGAAAATTACACCCGGCAGGATATGTCGCTCAAACTCATCGGTTCAGAATTTCACTTGAGCGAAAAGTATGTATCCCAATATTTTAAGGACAGGGTGGGCTGCCTGTTTTCTGAATACTTGGAGACACTCCGGCTTCAACACTCACTGGAGCTGCTCGCTACAGAAGATCTGCCGAGCGCCGATATCGCGTTGGCTGTAGGCTATGCAAACTATGATACATTTTACCGGTCATTCAAAAGGAAGTACTGTGTTGCGCCCGGTGCCTGGCGTGCGTTACATCGCACATAACGGGCCGTTGCGACGATATCAGCATCCTATGCAGTGCTCCTCTCCACATTCGGATCTGTTCAACAACATCAATCAATAAAAATACAGGTTTCACAAGGCACAGGATTTACTCTATATGGCAAATGGAGCCGCACCGCTTCCCTCATGCAGGAAACCTCCTTTGTTTCACGTTGTATGGGAAAGGCGAAAGGAGCGTACCATGAGCATCAGACGATTTGCCAGCATTCTGTTGGCGCTGGCGTTGGCATCCCTGCCGTATATCACCGGGCCGGCGCATGCCGACACATACCGCATCACGGTGGACGGGTATTGGTTCCAGGGCGAAGGAGCACAGAAAAAGGAGCTGGAGGCTGCCATCAGGCAACAGTTTCCAGGTTGCCGTATCCAATTTGCCGATGACCTGAGTGAAAACAAGGTGCGAGACATGATCCTGACGCGATCGGCCGATGTGGATGTGCTGATGATCCGCAGCGAGCATGGCTTCTTAGCGCAGATGGTAGAGAAAGGCATGTACAGCGACCTGTCCGACGTGCCCCTCGTTCAGGAACGCGTGTTGGCGATGTACGATGTGCTACGGCAGGCCATCACCCATGCGGGGCAGATCGCAGCGTATCCGCTGGAGATGACCATCGGCCCTTTCCAGCGCTGGGATGCCGCGCTGGCGGCGCAGCACGGCCTGAGGGAAGAAAAGCCTGTGACGCTGGAGGATGTGAATGCGCTGATGCAGGCTTATGGCGACCATGACCGGTTATTTGACGGGCGCACGGCGCTGATGTATGTCAATGCGTATCCCCTGCTGCGCCTGTCGCTGGACCTGTATGACGCCCACATGCTGGCGGCCGAAAGCATGCTGGCCTACGACACGCCGCTTTTCCGCGGGCTGCTGCAACAGGCCATGCGCCTGCGCAATGAAAGCTGGCGCAGCGAGGTCATCAAGCAACGCATGCTGGATTCGGTGAATCAGCTGAGCGCCCATGACATCCTGACAACCAACCCGCTGAAGGAGACGGAGCTGTTTTTGCTGCGCCTGAACGCGTCCACGCCGCCCAGCGCGGGCGTGGCGCTGATCTGCGCCGTGGTCAACCCCTTAACCGGGCATCCGGAGGAAGCCCGGGCCGTGGTGGCATGGCTGGCAGCCCGGCAGACCCCGGCCGAGCAGATGCTGATGATGCCTTCAGCACAGCAGCCGTTGATCAACGCGCATTATGAGGAGGAGCTGGCGCAAAAACAGGCCGACATCGCCGCCATGGAGGCGGCGGTTGATCAAGCCGAAGGCGCAGAACGCACGCAGCTTGAAAACGTGTTGCCGCAGCTTCGGCAGCAGTTAGAGTATATGGCACGGGAGCGCCAATACCTGATCTCCGCGGACCGCATCGCCTGGTATCAACAGGAGGTTGTGCCGCACCTGTTTATCAGGGGCGCCACGCCCTACGAGTCCAGCCAGTGGGCGGAAAACCGAGATGCCCTGATCTACCAGCTGATGGGCGGCTCGCTGGATGAAGCCGGCTTCATCAGGGAAATGGACAGCCGGGTCCGGTTGATCCGGCTGGAAAGCCAGTAGAGGAGCAAATACTGTTCAAGTTTTCAACCATCCACTTGCCTCTATGCGAATGGATGCCTGCCTCTTGATTTTCGCATGCGTGCCAAAGGCACAGCGAAAGCTGCGGTCAAGAACGTAAACAAAAGCTGCACACCGAGAGCGACGACTGCCACCACGACCACCACCTTGAGTTTCTGTATTATAAAGATGGGAATGCACGCTAATGGGTTGACGTGTTTGTCGGGTCAACGCGGTGATCTCGGTGACCAGATACCCTTTCTCATTGGTCTTCTTGATTGAGGACCCATCCCGCACCGTTCCCAACGCCTCAAATGCTTTCCCGTATGGCTTGATAACATCCGTGTCGTCTACATACACAGGACCATCTGCCCTGACCATGTCCTTTACCATGGTCAGGTAATTGTCGATTGCCTGCTCAGGAATGTCCTCGGCCAGCTTGCGGGCCATGCGCTCAACGGTGTTCACCTTCAGGATGTCTTCACGCAGCACATCGGCAAAACGTGATAGAATACAGCTGCCCGATGCCAGAATGCCGCAGATGACGTCTGCGATGAATTTCCGCCAGCTCTTGGACGTCCCGCGGCTGATGTGTCCTGCAAAAGACAAAATGGACCTTTTCATTTGGTAAGTATCTGTGGTAATATGTCGCATGAGGAGCCTCCTTGGTTTTGTTTAGTCGGATTTTTACGTCCATATTAATTCTACTATAAAAACCAAAAGGTTCCTCATTTTTACATGAAAATTTGCTTGTTTTGGTCTCCTTTTAGATAAATTTCGGCATTTCCCCCTTTGGCTGCTGTAAATAATCTGCCCTCACGACGTTTCCTGACCTTTCCTCGCATCTCAATACGGAAACTCAAGGACCACTACGCCTTGTCAAAGCCTGCGGGAGCTGATATACTGTTAAGGGAAAAATCCCATGCGCAATGCGCAATGTTTAGTAAGGAGGATGTATTATGATCAAAATCGGGATCAACGGGTTTGGGCGTATCGGGCGCCTGGTGATGCGCGCAACGCTTGAAAACTTTAAGGATGTTGAGGTTGTAGCCATCAACGATCCGTTTATCAGCGTGGACTACATGGCCTATATGCTGAAGTACGATACCGTGCACGGGCGGTATGAGGGCGATGTATCCTATGACGAAAACGAAGGCGTGCTGATCGTCAATGGCAGGAAGGTCAAGGCGTACGCCTGCATGAAACCGGAGGATATTCCCTGGCAGGAGACCGGCGCCGAGTACATTGCCGAAGCAACCGGCGTGTTCACCTCGTCCGACACCGCCAGCGCGCACTTCAAGGGTGGGGCCAAAAAGGTGGTCATCACGGCGCCTGCCAAAGACAAGGGTACCCCCATGTTCGTCATGGGCGTCAACAACGACAAGTACGAGAAGAGCATGAACGTCGTATCCAACGCCAGCTGCACCACCAACTGCCTGGCGCCCCTTGCCAAGATCATCCACGACAAGTACGGCATCAAGGATGGCTTGATGACAACTGTCCACGCCATCACCGCAACACAGAAAACCGTAGACGGCCCTTCTAAGAAGGACTGGCGCGGCGGCCGCGCGGCAGCCTCTAACATCATTCCGTCCTCCACCGGCGCCGCCAAGGCAGTGGGCGTGGTCATCCCTGAACTCAACGGCAAGCTGACCGGCATGTCGCTGCGCGTGCCCACTGTCGACGTGTCCGTGGTTGACCTGACCGTAACGCTTGAAAAGCCCACCACCATGGAAGACATCAACAACACGATGAAGGCAGCTTCACAGAGCGATAAATGGGCCGGCATCGTGGGATATACCGATGAAGCCGTCGTATCCAGCGACTTTATCCATGATCCCCGCACCTCCATCTATGACGCCACAGCCGGCATCATGCTGACCGACAAGTTTGTCAAGCTGGTTGCCTGGTACGATAACGAGTGGGCATATTCCAACAAGGTGGTAGACCTGATCCGCCACATGTATTCGGTAGACAACGCCTAAAACAAGCCAAACCATTTTGGCACCTGCCCGCGCGAAAGCGCGGGTTTTTTAACGCTATAGAACGCCTGCCCGTTTCAATTGCCTTTGCCATATTGCCTGAAATGGTATAAAGTCATCATGACAGGAGGCGATTTTTATGCCCTTTACCATCATCCGGCAGGACATCACCAAAATGAAGGTGGATGCCATCGTCAACGCCGCCAACGCAAGCCTTCAGATGGGCGGCGGGGTGTGCGGCGCTATATTCAATGCGGCAGGAGCCGAACGGCTGCAGACCGCCTGCAACAAACTGGCCCCCGTTCAGCCAGGCGAGGCTGTGATCACGCCGGGCTATGGCTTGCCGGCAAAGTTTGTCATCCACGCAGTCGGGCCGGTCTATCGCCAGGAAGACAGAGAGGGAAGCAGGCGCTTGCTTTACGCCGCATATACAAACGCATTGAAACGGGCGGTTGAAAACCAGTGCAACAGCATCGCGTTTCCATTGATTTCCAGCGGTATTTATGGCTATCCCAAGGAGGAGGCGCTGCAGGTAGCTACCGCTGCCATCCGGGATTTTTTAGCCGACCATGACCTGGACATCACGCTGGCGGTGTTCGATAAGGCATCCTTTGCCGTCAGCCGCAAGCTGATGGGCGAGGTGGCAAGCTATATCGACGAACATTTCGTTGATCTGCACACAGCAAAGCAGCGCCAATTGCGGCATCAAGATTTTGAACCACGGCTTGAGGCAGAAGTGCCCCTCAGAAAGCCATCTATAGTTGGGCGCAGGCTATTGCCTCACAGGGCTGCCGAAACGCCTGCCTCGCTGGATGAATTGGTCGGCAGCTTGGACGAGTCGTTTTCCCGGATGCTGCTGCGCTTAATTGATGCCCGGGAGATGACAGACGTGGAGGTATACAAGCGCGCCAACATGGACCGAAAGCTGTTCTCTAAAATCCGCAGCGACAAAGGCTATATGCCCAGCAAGCGTACCGCGCTTGCCCTGGCTATTGCGCTGCGGCTGTCTCCCGACGAAACGGACGACCTTCTGGCACGGGCAGGCTATGCGCTGTCCAGCGCTGTCATGTTTGACGTGATTGTGTCGTACTTCATCGCGGCGGGAAAATACGATGTGTTTGAGATCAACGAGGTCCTGTTTGCCTACGACCAGCCTTTGCTGTAAGTTTGTGCGATTGCCCGGGAGATGTCGCTTTGAAAGCGACCATCCCGCTCTCCGGTGGGGTTAAAGTAAACCCATCACAATGAACGGAGGGCAGGATCATGCAAAAAGGTTTGACGGAGCTGGTATTCATACTCGACAAAAGCGGCTCAATGAGCGGGCTGGAGGCGGACACCATCGGCGGGTTCAACGCCATGCTCGGCAAGCAACAGGCGGAAGCAGGCGAATGCCGCATCACGACAGTGCTGTTTGACAACACGTATACGCTGCTGCACGACCGCATCGACATCAGGGCAGTCAGCGCCATCACCGACAGGGAATATCAGGTGGGCGGCTCCACGGCACTGCTGGACGCGATGGGGCGTACCATTCAAAAAATCGCCAGCGTGCAGAAACATACTGCGGAAGGCTATCGCGCTGAAAAAGTCATGTTTGTCATCATTACCGACGGGGAGGAAAACGCCAGCCGCGCGTATTCGATCGATATGATCAAAACGCTGATCGAGCGGCAAAAGACAAAACACGGGTGGGAGTTCATCTTCCTGGGCGCCAACATCGACGCCGTGGAGACGGCGGGACAGTTTGGCATCGCCCCGGACAGGGCGGTGGACTACCTGGCGGACAGCAAGGGAATTGGGCTGAATTTCAACGCGCTGAACCAGACCGTGCGCGCTTTCCGCGAAACAGGCGCCGTTGCGCAGGCGCCCTTAGAGGCGATCCGCGAGGATGCCAGGCGAAGAGGAAAACGAAAGTAACAGCAGTATCATCGGAAGCCGGGGCTATGCTCCGGTTTTTTCATGAAATCCCTTGACATCATCCTGTCGCCACAGCATACTGTTGGGCAAACACGGAGGTTGAGTGAGCGCAGCGAATGAAGACACATGCCGGTGACCTGACCCAGGGTGGAATCCTGAAGAATATCCTGATGGTGGCTATACCCATTGTAGGCACACAGATGCTTCAGATGGCCTACAACCTTACCGATATGTTCTGGTTGGGCCGCATGGAGAACTCCGTCACAGCAGTAGCAGCCAGCGGGATAGCCGGCATGTTCATGTGGCTGGGCGCGGCGCTTATGGTCATCGGCAGCGTCGGCGCAGAGATCGGCGTTTCGCAAAACCTGGGCAGCGGCAACAGGCAAGCCGCTCAGGACTATGCCCAAACTGCCGGACGCATTGGCTTGGTGCTGGGCAGCCTGTACGGCCTGGTGCTGATCACTCTGGCAGAGCCCCTGATCTCCCTGATGCAGGTCAGGGAAGCCGATGTATTCCAAAATGCATGCAATTATCTGCGCATCGTGGGCTTGGGTGAACCGTTCGTCTATTTATCCGCTGCTATCACCAGCAGCTTCAACGGCGCCGGCAAGTCGCGCCTGAGCTTTTCAGCCAATGCCACCGGGCTTGTGGTCAACATGACTCTCGATCCCCTCATGATCCTGGGCCTGGGTTGGGGTGTCAAAGGCGCAGCCATTGCCACCATGATCGCTCAGGCGATTGTTTGCGGCATGCTGATTGTTTTTGCCAAGCGCCATCCTCAACGTTCTTTTGAAAATTACCGGGTGTTTGGCAAGATCGATGCTTCCCGCGTCAGGCAGATCCTCTCCTGGAGCCTGCCGCTCGTGCTGGAAAGCGCTGCCTTTACTTTGCTGGCTATGGTGGTAACGGGCATGGTGTCCTCCAGCTACGGCGCCGATGCCGTAGCGGTGCAGCGCGTGGGCAGCCAGATCGAGTCCATCTCCTGGTTGGTCGGCGGTGGCATATCGTCCGCAATCGCTGCCTTTATTGGCCAGAACTATGGCGCCCGGAAATGGGCACGCATCAGACGGGGGTACCGTATATCGCTGGCTACGATGCTGATATGGGAGTTTGGCGCCATGCTGCTGCTGGCCTTTGGGGGACGTTTCCTGTTTTCGTTATTTCTCAGCGAGCCACCACGCCTGGTGGACATGGGCGCCCGATACCTGTTCATTCTGGCGGGATGTCAGCTGCACATGGCCCTGGAAGGCACCTGTGGCGGCACTTTCCGCGGCATGGGCAAAACACTGCCGCCCAGCATTGCCAGCATTGCCTCCAACCTCGCCCGCCCCTTCCTGTGCTGGGCGCTGGCGCAGCGCATAGGGCTGGAAGGCTTCTGGCTGGGCATCATGCTGTCCGCCATGCTGCGGGGCACTGTGATGTTTGTCTGGTTTACCATCTACCTGCGCAAGGTGCCTGCTCAGGATGAGCTTGCGCCAGTACTGGACCTGGCATAGGGAAAGGTGTCATCATGATGCAAAAGGAGTGAAAAACCAGTAACGAATAAAGTTTCAAAGCTTCCACAAAGCGTAAATTGAGCTTGTTAATCCAGCCTATATCAAATCAAGGAGACGGAATGGAGGATCAATATGAACAAATCTTTAATCGTTGTTGATTGCCAGTATGACTTTATTGAAAGAATATTCAGCTTTTGAAGCAAAAAATATAAAAGGTCTGGCGCTTAAAGACTTGGTGAATCGGGAAATCATGGTCTGCGGCATCGCTTCAGAATATTGCTGCCGGGAAACTGCTCTGGATTTTAACAAGGCTGGCAAAGAGGTAGCGTTTTTAAGTGATAAGGTGGCGTATGTAGACAAAGATAACCATGAGAAGAATCTGGCAGATTTAGAAGATAAAATCGTTGTTGTTTATACTGACGTAAAACATTAATGTATCCAAAGGGACGAGGGATTTTGGCTTGCAGCGAGGAGCAGACGAGGGAAGCGTAGCAACGCTACGCTGACCGAGCAGCCGACGAAGCTGCAAGGCAAAAGACCCGTCACGACGATGCATAAATGCTTGGAGTCAGTATCAGAGCAAAGTACGCAAGCTTGGCTATAAAACTGCTCATTCATCATTAGACACCCCCCCATTTGACACCCCATACCTTGTTTGCTACACTCAAATTGCCTTGGTATCATTGACAATTTCAAGGCCATGCGCCATTAACTCAGATGGACAGAGTACCAGACTTCGAATCTGGAAGCCGCAGGTTCGAGCCCTGCATGGCGCGCCATCATGCAGATATAGAATAACGCGGGTGTTTTTGACGCCCCTGCGCTGCTATCAAAGAAAGGGGTCTTTGTTTGAAGAACGTAAAGATATTTGCCATTAACCTGGAACCTCAGGCGATCCGCCAGGTAGACGAGCTGATGGAGCAGCCGGCTTTCCGGGACAGCAAGGTGCGCATCATGCCAGATGCGCATCAAGGCATAGGCTGTGTGATTGGGTTTACATCCGACGTGCGCGACGTTGTCATCCCCAACATCGTGGGGGTGGACATCGGCTGCGGGTTGCTGGTGGTGGAGTTAGGGCATACCCCGGTCGATGTTCGCAAGCTGGACGAGGTAATCCGCAGCAACATCCCCTCCGGTTTTGATACGCACCCCCGGCCCGTGGCGGATTGTCCGCGTTTGCAAGAGCTGCGCTGCCTGCCAGCCATGACCAACAGGGAGCGGATTGTCCGGTCCATCGGCACGCTGGGCGGCGGCAACCACTTCATCGAAATCGACGTGGACGATGAAAACCGCCATTATCTGGTGATCCATTCGGGCAGCCGCAACCTGGGCAAACAGGTAGCGGAGCATTACCAGGCGCTCGCATACGACCTGCTGCGCGCTGAAGCGGGTAAGGGCATCCCCAAAGGTAAGACAAAGAAAGCAGCCAAGCCCTCCGTGCCGCGCGATTTAGCCTGGCTCACAGGCAAGCATATGGTGGACTATCTGCACGACATGCGCATTTGCCAGGAATATGCCGTGCTCAACCGCAGGATCATGGCAGACATGATCCTGCGTGAAATGGGCTGGGAGGAAGACTACCCAAGCTTTGAGTCCATCCACAATTATATCGACATGGACGATAGGATCGTCCGCAAGGGCGCCATCGACGCGTCCCGCGGCAAGCGGCTTATTATCCCCATCAACATGCGCGACGGCTGCATCATCGCCACAGGCCTTGGCAATGATGACTGGAACCGATCCGCCCCCCACGGCGCCGGCCGCGTCATGAGCAGGCGGCAAGCCTTTGACAGCCTGGACATGGAGGCATACCGCCAAACCATGAAGGATGTGTATACCACCACCGTGCAGCCGGAAACCCTCGACGAAGCGCCCATGGCGTACCGGCCCATGGAAGAAATCCTCTCCACCATCGGGGATACCGTTAAGGTGGAAAGGATCATCAAGCCCATATACAACTTTAAGGCAGCTGAGGATGGCGGTCCGCGCAGGCGGCGGCGCCAAAGGAAAAGGTAATCAGAACCTCTATTTTCCGACGGTAGCCCTGATTCTGCGCACGCCGGCGGAGGAGCTTTCTTCCTTTTGAATTTTAAAGCTGCCCAGGTCGCCGGTATTGCCGGCATGCGGGCCGCCGCAGATTTCCATGCTGAAGTCGCCCATTTTGTATACGTTGACGCGTTCGCCGTATTTGGATTCAAACAGGCCGATAGCGCCCAACTGCGTGGCTTCTTCCACGGTCATCTCCTTCATGGTGATGGGCAGCTTCGCGGCAATGGCTTCATTGACCAGTCGTTCGGTTTCAGCAATTTCTTCTTTGGTCATCCTACGGCCAAAGGTAAAATCAAAGCGCAGCCGTTCGGCGGTGATGTTGCTGCCCCGCTGCTGCACCTCATTGCCCAACACCTTGCGCAATGCCGCCTGCAACAGGTGCGTGGCAGTGTGCAGCTTTGTGGTTTCCTCGCTGGCATCGGCCAAGCCGCCGGCAAAGCGCTGTTCGGCGCCGGCATGGCTCTGCTCCTGGTGTTTTTTGAAGCGCTCCGCAAATGCTTCCTCGTCCACTGTCAAGCCGCGTTCCTTTGCCATTTCCATGGTCATTTCAATAGGGAAGCCGAATGTATCGTATAACTTGAAAGCATCTCGACCGCTCATGGTCTGCATGCTATCGATAAATTGCTGCGCTTTCTGCGAGAAAGCCTCAATGGTTTCCACAGCCTCTGAAAACTTTTTGATTTCCTCCGCCATGGCGGTAAGTTCGGGCGTGGGGCGCAGTTTGCTGCCCACATTGTCGGCAGTTTCCCGGGCGATAAGCAGCTTATCGAGTACGCCGCTGGTCAGCAGCTGGTCGCGCAGGTTGGTCTGCATCGTGCGGAACAGGTCCGTTGTTTCGCTGATGCGGGAGAACACCTTTTCAAACTCTCTCGTCCCCTGGATCAGCGTACGTTGAAAACGCTTCTCCTCTAACAGCAGCTGCTCCAGCACAAAGGCGCGGTTTTGCTCCAACTCCGGGTAAGCGTGCCGGTATTGGTTGATGATGGTCATAGCCACCGCGGCGGTAAACCCTTCCTCCAGGTCCAGCAGCCTGCCGTATCGTACCGCGCGGCGAATCAGCCTGCGCAGCACGTAGCCCTGGTCTACATTGCTGGGCGTCACCCCGCGCGGGTCGCCCAGAATGAAGGTGGCGGTGCGCAGATGATCGGATATGATACGGAACGCGCGCACTGTCTCCTCGTCGCCTGCGGCGTAGCTTTTTCCGGACAGCTCCTCAAGCTTGCGGATGATGCCGCTGAAGAGGTCGGTTTCGTAGACGGATTTTTTGCCGGTCAGCACGCACACCGTGCGCTCCAGCCCCATCCCGGTATCGACGTTTTTTTGTTTCAGCGGCTCGTAAGTGCCGTCGGGCAGCTTATTGTACTGCATGAAAACATCGTTCCATATTTCCAAATACCGGCCGCACGAGCAAGCCGGGCTGCAGTCCGGTCCGCAGGGAGGCTGATCGGTGATGATGAACATCTCAGTGTCCGGCCCGCAAGGCCCGGTCAGCCCGGCCGGCCCCCACCAGTTGTATTCGCGGGGCAGGAAATAGATGCGGTCCTCCGGCACGCCGCAGGCACGCCACAGATCAAAGCTTTCGGTATCCCTGGGCGCCGTTTCATCGCCCTCAAACACAGAAAAAGCCAGCCTGTCCGGATCAATCGCCAGCCAGTCCTTGCTGGTCAGGAACTCCCAGCTCCAGGGGATCATTTCTTTTTTGAAGTAATCGCCCAGGCTCCAGTTGCCCAGCATTTCAAAGAACGTCAGGTGGCTGGCATCGCCGACATCGTCGATGTCGCCGGTACGGATGCATTTTTGCACGCTGGCCAGGCGTTTGCCTGCCGGATGCTCCTGTCCCATCAGGTAGGGCACCAGCGGGTGCATACCGGCGGTAGTAAACAGCACCGTCGGGTCGTTCTCCGGTATCAGGGAGGCGCTGGGAACGACCGCATGCCCTTTTACAATGAAGAAATGCAGAAAAAGTGATCGAAGTTCGTTGGAATCAAGGGATTTCATGCCGTGTGCTATCCTCCATTTATACCATATCCACAAACTGCAGCAGCAGTTTCAATGCGCCTTCCATGTCGCGCATGTCGATCACCTCACAGGCTGTATGCAGATACCGGCAGGGGATGGACAGTGCACCCGTAGGAATGCCGCTGCGAGTTTTCTGCATAGCAGCGCCATCGACGCCACCGGAGAGCAACACTTCGCGCTGCGCCTGGACACCTGCCGCCTGGGCAGCCTCAAACAGTGCGTCGCGCACCCAGGGCGTGGCGATCATGCTGGCGTCCATGATTTTAATCGCCGGGCCATCGCCCAGACGAATAGCCGGGAGTTTGACCTCCGGCGTATCGCCCCAGCCTGTTACGTCCAGACACAGCCCAATGTCCGGGTTGACGTGATAGGCAGCGACGGTTGCGCCGCGCATACCGACCTCCTCCTGCGAGGTGAAGACGCCCACGATGGTATTCTTCTGGTCTTCAGCGTACAGCAATAGCTCCACCAGCAACGCACAGGCGCAGCGATCGTCCATGGCAGGAGCGGCAACGCGGTGCTTGCCCAGGTTGAATATATCCGGCGCATAAACTGCGACATCACCCAGCTGCACCATGGCCTGGGCTTCCTCTTTGTTTTGTGCGCCTATGTCAATGAATGCATGCTGTAAGGTTGGCGTGCCCTTTTCCACAGGCTCTATATAGACAACGCCCTGCACGCCGTTGCCAAATATCACGTGGCGGGCTCTGACCCTGTCCACCGATATGCCGCCCAAACCGGCTACACGCAGATAGCCTTCATCCTCGATAGATGTCACGACCAAACCGATATGGTCCATATGCGCCGCAAACATAATGCGCTTGGCATTATCATCCGTGCCGTATTTTTCTACAATCAGGTTGCCCATCGCGTCGGTCTGCATGCTGTCCACATGGCTGGTCAGCAGCACTTTAACAGCTTCCGCCACGTTTTGCTCGTTGCCTGTTGGGCCGTACGCCTGCAAAAGGGTTTTCAATGTATCGCGCAGCATAGGATCAATCCCTCCTTATATGTTGTTGATGAATGCCTGAGCCAGCGCAAATTGTGCGTCAATGTCGCTGAACTTGGCAACGCTGGCACCGGAATGGATGTACCTGCAGGGAACGGACAGCACCACCGTGCGCGCCCCCTTGCCCGACAGCTGGTAGGCCCCGGCGTCGTTTCCACCGGTGACACCCCGCTTCACCTGATGGGCAATGCCTTCGCTTTCAGCAAGCGACAGCATGGTCCTGTACAGCTCGCGGTCGGCAATAGAAGCCCGGTCCATAAAGCTGACCGCGACACCTTTGCCTGGCTGCGAGACGTGGAATTGCTTGGGCACGTCGCCCAGATCGCCGGCAGCGGTACCCTCCAGCACGACGGCGATGTCAGGCTGGTTGGCATATGCGGCGCCCATGGCGCCCCGCAGGCCGATCTCCTCCTGGGTAACAAATGCAAACGTTACGTCGCATTTGTAATCATGCTCCATCAGGCGCAGTAAATTCAGGCAGCCCACGCGGTCATCCAGCGCTTTGGCGCACACATACCCATCGCCAAAGAGGGTATATGGCGTGTCGAAGTACGCATAGCTGCCCAACTCACACAGTTTTTCTGCTTCTTTCTTGTCCTTGGCGCCGATGTCGATGAACAGCCGGTCAAAGTCCAGCACGCGCTCGCGGTCTGCCGCGGTTTGCAGGTGGATGGCCATGGCGCCGATGACGCCCGGCAGGCCTTCCTCGCCAACCTTCACCCACTTGCTGACGATTACCCGGGGATCAATGCCGCCCACCGGGCGGATGCGCAGCAAGCCCTCGTCGGTATGACCTACCACAATGAAACCTACCTCATCCATGTGGGCGGATACCAGCACATGGGGCAGGTCCGGGTCGGTGCCCTTTTTCTGGCAGATCACGTTGCCCATCCGGTCGATGGACACGTCGTTGCAGCGGGTTTTCGCCGCCTCTACAATGGCGTTGCGCAGCGTTTTTTCGTTGCCGCTGACAGCGCCGATATCGGTCAGTTGCTTCAGGTCCATATCTCCTCCATCCAGGAAGGCGAAACGGCGGCGGCGAAGTTCGCCAGCAGCCGTGCGCACTCCTCCAGCGTGTGCATGTCGAAGGTTTCAACGGTGGTGTGCATGTATTTTAGCGGCAGCTCGATCAGCACCGTGGGCACGCCACGGAGAGCCACACCTATTCTGTCAGCGTCGGTGGAGGTGCCGCCGGGCACCACAGCGGTTTGTACGCTGATGTTCTGCTGCTTGGCAACTTCCATCAGCTTGCTCCTTAGATAGGGGTTGATGAAAGGCCCCATGCTGGCCACGGGGGCGTCCAGGCTGTGTGTCCTGGTTTTGGGGGCATCAGGCGTCACCGCGTGGCATACATCAAGCGCTACCCCGATATCCGGATCCAGGGCATAGGCGGAGGTTTTTGCGCCATGAGAGCCGATCTCCTCCTGGCTGGTAGCCACGAAGTACAGGTCCGCCTGATGTTTCATGTTCTGCAGCAGCTGCATGGCACGCAGCATGATAGCTACACACGCGCGGTCATCTGCCGTTTTGGTGGCGATCTGACCGTTTTGCAGCTTGACAAACCGCGCCTCCAGCTGTACCAGATCGCCTACGCGCACCTTTTTTATCACCTCGTCATGCGGCAATCCCAAGTCTACATGCAGGTTTTCCCGGCGGTAGTTCTTCTCGCGCTCCTCCTGGGTCATCAAATGAGGCGCCTTGGCGCCGATCACGCCGGTCAGCGTTTCTATGCCGTATACTTTGACCACCATGCCCGGCAGGATGCGCGGGTCTACACCACCTACGCTGTTCAGACGCAGCGATCCATCCTTTTCAATGGCAGTAACCATCAGGCCGATTTCATCCGCATGCGCAGCGAACATCAC
This sequence comes from Christensenellales bacterium, assembly GCA_050952845.1. Classification (GTDB taxonomy): domain Bacteria; phylum Bacillota; class Clostridia; order Christensenellales; family Aristaeellaceae; genus JAGVSV01. The sequence goes on along the minus strand of JBMNLP010000001.1, from coordinate 755,828 downwards.
CTTTGGCCCTGTCCCTTTCATGCGCGCAGTGACGTTCTGCATGACATCCACCGTCACCTCATCTGCCAGCGGGCGGAACGCTTCGGCGATGTATTCCGCCACAGGGCTTTCATTGCCTGTCAGCCCCGGCAATGCCGTTACTTCGCGCAGAAAATCCTCTATCTGCATGCTACCCTCCCTTTCCACGATCCGCGGGCAAAAGAAAAACCCCCGCGGAAGCCTTGGGCCAGTATACCACCGGGTGCTTTGTTTTTCAACAAGCCATGTGCTCTTTACAGGGCAATCGCTTATTGCGAAATTATTAAGAGATATTAAGTTTTTATGACCAAAAGGAGTTTTCAATCCTGTCGCGAATATATGATACGGAGGTGATGGGGATGAGAAAGCTCAACAAGTCAGAAAGTCAGATATTTCTGGCGCTGTTATCAGAAATACCGGACTATCGAAAAGGAAACGCAGTCAAACATAAGCTGGAAGAGATCATAGCCATCGGGATTCTGGCGATCCTATGCGGAGCGGATACTTTTGTCGGTATGATGATGTTTGGTCAGACGCATTACGAGGAGCTCAAGGTATATATGGAACTGCCTAAGGGGATTCCTTCCCATGATGTATTTGGTGATGTATTCAGCCGGATAGACCGTGAGGCAGTGACAAAATGCTTTGAGAAATGGCTTGTAAACCTGAAAAAGAAGCTATGGGGAAAAGATGAACATCATATGATCGCCATTGATGGGAAAACCATACGTCGCAGCCAGCATGAAACCCATAAGGCGCATCATGTGATTACAGCGTATTGCAGCGATCTTCAGTTGGTGTTAGGGCAATGCTGTACAGAGGAGAAAAGCAACGAGATCACCGCGATCCCTGAATTACTTGATGATCTTGATATCAAAGGCAGCACGGTGACGATTGATGCGATAGGAACGCAAAAGACCATTGTTTCCAAGATACAGGCCAAAGAGGGTGACTATATCCTTGCATTGAAGGGAAATCAAGGCGGTATGTTTGAAGAAATCAGTGAGAACAGTCTGCTGTTGATGAAGGAGAAGAGTAAAAAAGAACTCAAAGCCTTGGGACTATTTCATGAGACAATGGACAAAGATCATGGTCGGATAGAAAAGCGCTCCTGTTGGTTGTTTCCGGATTTGTCCTGGTATGAGAACAGTCAGGATTGGCCGGGATTGCATGGGGCAGCGCTCATCCGTTCGGAACGAACCGAGACGGGCAAACCCACCACTTCCAGCGACCGGTGGTTCATCTATAGCCGCGAAGGCCTGACGGCTGAAGAATTCCTGCAGATGCAGCGCAGTCACTGGGCGATAGAAAACAATCTGCATTGGACACTGGATGTTCTTTTCAAGGAGGATGATGCGCACATTCGCATAGGACATGCGGCGGTTATTCTAAACATGTTCAGAAAACTTGCGCTTCAGATGCTGAAGCACGATACCACAGTCCAAGGCAGCATGACGTCCAAACGGCTGCGCTGTGCGTGGGACTTCAAGTATGCCCTACAGGTGGTGATGGGGGCAAAATGATAAGGATGAGGTAAAATGCTGAACCCAGATGGGGCAATTCCGTAAGCGATTGCCCTGGTGCTCTTTACAGAAACCACCTGCGGTTGATGTTGTGACGGCATAATAGAAACAGCGCCGCCGCTATGGTCAGCTTGCGGCGCATTCCTTTGGAGTAGGTTTTGAACGGCCGCTTGCCCATTTCCTTGAGCCTGAACTGCTCCAGCAGCCGGCGGGCTTTCGGCGCCCGCTCCTCTTTGCGCATCCCATACAGGGCAGCGCAAAAACAGAGGTTGTCAAACCCGTCCATTTCATTGTAAAGATTGCTTTCATCCGGCACGATGCCCATGATAGCCTGCGCTTTTTTAGCCTGCCTCTTCACGTTGATGCCGGCTACCGCAATTTCTCCGGCAGTGGGCCGGGACAGGCCGGTGATCATATAGGAACGCCCTATTCTAATATCATATCCTCCTGAACATCGCGCAGGTTATCGATGATGTTTTCCAGCAGTAAGCCGAATGCTTCGCGCACCCGAATGCCTGTCGCCAGCACATCTTCATGCCGGACAGGCTCGTTGAGCACGCCGGCTGCCATGTTGGTGATGGCGCTGATGCCCAGCACCCGGATGCCGCAGTGCCGGGCGACGATGGTTTCGGGCACGGTGGACATGCCGACGGCATCGGCGCCCAGCACGCGCACCATGTTGATCTCCGCCGGCGTCTCATAGCTGGGTCCGTTCATCCAGCAGTAAACGCCCTGCTTCAGCGGGATGTTCAGGCGCTGCGCCTGTTCCAGCGCCAGGGCGCGCAGCGCGGGATCGTATGCATCGGTCATATCCGGAAACCGTGGACCGAACGCGTCTAAGTTGGGCCCGCGCAGCGGATTTTTGCCCGACAGGTTGATAAAGTCCGTGATCAGCATCAGGTCGCCGGCGGAAAAGCCGGTGTTGACGCCGCCCGCCGCGTTGGTGACGATGAGCGTATTGACGCCCAGCAGCGACATCACGCGCACCGGCATCGTCACCGCTCTCATGCCATAGCCCTCATAGCTGTGCACGCGCCCGGACATTACCAGCACGCGCTTGTCCCGCAAGGTGCCCACCGCAAACTCGCCCGCGTGGCCTGCCACCGTGGACACGGGAAAGCCCGGGATGTCGTCATAGGCGATGCGCCGGGTGCCAATCAACGCATCCTCAAACCCACCCAGGCCGCTGCCTAAGATGACCGCAATATCGGCCTTGCCGCACGTTCTTTTGACAGCGCTGGCCGCGCGCCGCAGTTGTTTCATGCCCTACTCCTCCTTAACATACAGTGCTTCCAAAAACGATGTTGCGTTAAAGCGCTCCGCCAAGCCAAAGAAGTGCGCTGCCGTGGCGGCCACGTCGGCGAACGTCGCCCGCTCGCCTAACGGCACCAGGGCTGTCATGCCTTTTATATAGGCCAACAGCGGCACATACTCCCTGGTATGGTCGGTGCCGTGGTGCGTAGGGTCGCACCCATGGTCCGCTGTAATGACCAGCAGGTCGCCTTGATCCATAACCTCCAGCACTTCAGGCAGCCTGACATCAAACGCTTCCAGCGCCCTGGCATACCCCTCAACGTCGCGCCGGTGGCCGTACAACATGTCGTAATCCACCAGGTTGACAAACATCAGCCCGTTAAAAGGCCGGCGCAGCCTGTTGACCGCGGCATCGATGCCGCCCTCGTTGCCTTGCACATGGTCGGATTCGGTCAGGCCGCGCTCGTTGAAAATATCGCCGATTTTGCCAATGCCGATCACATCGTGCCCCGCCCGCTTCAGCAAGTCCAAGACGGTGTCGCCGGGGGGATCAAGGGAAAAATCGCGCCGGTTGCCGGTGCGGGTGAAGGCGCCGTTGCGTTCCCCGACAAAGGGGCGCGCGATCACGCGCCCCACCGCGTACCGCCCCGTCAGCAGCGCACGCGCTGTTTGACATATTTCATACTGCCTTTCAAGCGGAATCATCCCTTCATGCATCGCGATCTGAAACACGCTGTCCGCTGAAGTGTACACAATGGGATAACCCGTTCTCAGGTGTTCCTCACCTAATTCGTTGATGATCGCGGTGCCGCTGGCTGCGACATTGCCCAGCGTCTCCGTGCCGATCAGCCGCTCGAAACGGTCGATCAACTCCACTGGAAAGCCGTCGGGAAACGTGGGAAAAGGCTGGCTGAGCTGAAGCCCTGCGATTTCCCAGTGGCCGGTGGTCGTGTCCTTCCCGGGGGATTTTTCCGCCATTCTGCCATACCCGCCGCGCGCCTGTGGATCAGCCGCCAGGCGCGTCTCCCGGATGTGGCCAAACCCCAGCGCCCGCATGTTGGGCAGCTGCAGGGGGTATCTGTCGGCAATATTGCCGACGGTGTTGGCCCCCTGGTCGCCATACAGCGCGGCATCAGGCAACTCCCCCACACCAACGCTGTCCAGCACGATGATGATCATTCTTTTCATGCAACGCCTCCGCTTGGCCTATTGTACAGCAAAACAGGGCGTTTGTATAGCCGGCGGCGCTCCTGTATAATGGCGCGGGAGTTGATGGACATGGAACAATGGATGGCAGCCGCAGCTTTCGGGCTGGAAGGGCTGGTGCGGGATGAGCTGGCAGCGCTTGGCATCACGGGCAAGGCTGAGCCGGGCGGGGTGCGCTTTGAGGGCGGCACGGACGCTGCGTTTTTAGCCAACCTGTGGCTGAGCACCGCCGACCGCGTGCAGTTAGTGCTGGGCGAAGCCGAGGCGCACAGCTTCGAGGCGCTGTTCGAGCTGGTCAGGGCGCTCCCCTGGGAAGACTATCTACCCCGGGATGCGCGCTTTCCCGTAACAGCCAACTGCGCGCGCAGCCAGCTGATGAGCCCGAGGGACTGCCAGACGATCACCAAAAAAGCCATCGTGGAGCGGTTGAAGCAGCGGTACCGCATCAACTGGTTTGAGGAAACCGGCGCCGAATACGCGGTGCATGTCGCTCTCCACCAAAACAGGGCCCGGATTACGCTGAATGCAAGCGGCACGGCGCTGAACCGCCGCGGGTACAGAACATGGACCGGCGAAGCGCCGCTGCGGGAAACCCTGGCAGCGGCGCTGGTGCAGCTGTCGCCCTGGACCGGCGGGACGCCGCTGCACGACCCCTTCTGCGGCACCGGCACCATCCTGATAGAAGCAGCGTACCGTATAGCGCGCAGGGCGCCGGGGCTTACGCGCGCATTTGCCATGGAGCAGTGGCAAATGACAGACCGAGCCGCCTGCCGTCGCCTGCGCGAGGAAGCGAAAGCCAAATACAACCCCGGGCTGATCCGCGGCTTGACAGGCAGCGACATTAACGACAACGCGCTGGCGCTGTGCAAAAAGCACATCGCGCAAGCCGGCTTGCAGGGCTGCATCACCGTATCGCGCCAGGACATCCACACGATGAAAAGCCTGCCTCCAAACACCTGCATCATCACTAACCCGCCCTACGGCGAACGCCTGGGCGACAGGCGGCAAAGCGAGGCGCTGTACCAAAGCCTTTCGGCGCTGGCTAACAATACGCCGGGCAGCCAGCTCTGCGTGCTGACTGCCCACCACGGGTTTGAGCGTTTGTTCGGCAAGCGCGCCGCATCCCGCCGCAGGCTGTACAACGGGCGCCTGGAATGCGAGGCGCTGGTGTATCTGTAATCGAATGACCGCAGGATAGCCACGATCCGTATTCTGATGATAATGCAAGCAAAGATACTCCTTCGTATTATAAAGGAGAAGAAGCAAAGCAATGAGCCTGACAGTAAACAAAGAACAAGCCTGGCGGTTTATGCTGCTCAAACAAGGGTTGCTCGGTGATTATAAGCATATCGGCAAACAAGGTGCGCTCGATTTTATCCGTCAGGAGGGTTGTATTCAATGCCCCGCGCCGCCTGACAGCTTGATATGGGACAGAAAACTGATCAAAGCGCTGTTCGGCTTCAATTATACGTGGGAGATCTACACGCCCGCGGAAAAGCGGAAATATGGCGCGTATATCCTCCCGATACTGTGGGGAGAGCGCTTTATTGGACGGATTGAAGCGGTCAACGACCGCAAGCCAAAATCCCTCGCCCCTTTGGATGCATTAATGTTTTACGTTGGTATAACATACAATTTACGAACACTTTACAAAGTCTCGTTGAAATAGCAAAATCGATTTGCTATAATGAATTAAAACTCGGTAGGATACATAAATGAGCAGCCAGATGACCATAAATGTGTGATGCTTAACATGCTACCGAGTGTCACTTTTGATTCTTTGCACCACATACGGCGCAAAAGCATCATAAACCAAAGCGATACAGAAGAAAGGAAAAACCCATGTTTCGAACCAGTTTTTTTGCACTGATACTTGTACTGACGCTACTCGTTTCCTGTGCAGCCGCAGAGGAAAGCTTCAAGTCTGCCGATTTCTACGCAGCCAATGCGATGGACAAGCTTGTGACTGCTCCTGGCGAGTGCTTCGCAAGCACTTCAACAGTAACTTATGCCGATGGCAGTACCCTTGCATATACTTATGTGGCAGGGCTTGACGCAAATGGGGAAAAGTTCTATGTCTACGAAAATCAACAGGGTTACGTCGATATCATGGAAGGTGGGCGTGGCTATGGCTTTGACAACGAGAGCGGACAGTACTACATGGTCGCTTTTCTGGACGACACCTATGATGCAGAGATGGAGCAATTCTGGAACAACTATCCGCTCAGTTTCATCGGAGACTCTTCGCACGATGACGACTATATAATAAACCTTGAGCGTCTCGGGGAGAAAATACAAGTAACCTATGATTTTCCCAACGAGATGGAAGATGAAGAAGTTAAAAATATCCTTGCTTACTACACTCTTTACGCAGACACGCTTATCTTGGACAAAAGCATAGCTATCTTTGTCGCTGCTGACGGACAGACAGTCAAGACGTACGAAGCCACCTACGCGCAAACCAAGGACTATCAAATCGACAATCGATTTGCAGCCCTTTTTACGGGGAGCGCGATGCGGACGGTGACGTATGTAGAATATCCCGGCACAGCAGAGGAGGTCACTTATGTCTACACCTTGCCCCGGAACGCAAAGCTGTACATGAGCATGGCGGAAGGCTTGGCGTTTTACACAGACGCAGCCTGCACGGAAGTGTTCCAGGGCGTATCCATGGACGAGAATGGTCTGTATCCTGAGGAACAGACACTTTATGTCGCCGCTGCGAAGGAGTAAGGAATACTGTTTGTGTCAATCAATGGTTGATATAATATAGAGCCATCACCAAACGAGGATACAATTTAGGCAGCTTCAACACATTGACAACATATCGGTATTCCGATATATTAAATGTGATGGGAGGTGCTTGAAATGATGGTTCCGGAACTGCTTGAAAGTAAAAACATGACGCTGTATAAGTTATCTAAAAACAGTGGTGTTCCCTATACCACTGTCAATGACATCTACCATGGAAGAACAAGCCTGGATAAGTGCACAGCGGAAACCGTGTATAAGCTATCCAAAGAACTTGGCTTAAGCATGGAAGAACTTTTAGCACCTTACTTAAGGGAACGAGCCAACTTTGAACTTTACAAAAGCAATATTTGCCATAGGTTAAAAGAATTAGGGGATATCGACTTTATTATTGAAACCCTTCAGAAAGATGATATCAGCAAACTATACCGGCGAAAATGGTATCCGGAGAGCCTCTACTTACTTGCGATGCTTGATTATATAAGCCGGGAAAACGATGTACCCCTATGCACAAAGTACGAAGCATTGCGCAGTGTAAAACTGGAGGAAACGCTCTATCCCGCCAGCGTGCTTGCCATGGCCATGGTAAGCGGAGAAGAAAAGATTAAAGAAGACGCATTATCCCAGTCCATCCCGGAGTTTCTGCGTCACAACATCGTAGAAAGCGAGGTTAGGAATGTCATCTGATGAAGTTAACTCTTTCAATAAAGACAATTTAGACACCTATTTGAAAGAGCTGGGCAAACTATTCCGAAAACAAAATGGTAAGAGTGCAACGGCGGAAATTGTCCTTGTAGGTGGTGCAGCCATTCTGGTCAACTATGGTTTTCGGGATATGACAACAGATATAGATGCCATCATTCACGCTTCATCTTCTATGAAAGACGCTATTAACCAAATTGGCGACCAGTATAACCTGCCCAATGGCTGGCTAAATGCCGATTTTATGCGAACTGCTTCCTATACCAGCAAACTCAATGAATTCTCCCAATACTACAAAACATTCTCTGGTGTTCTTCAGGTGCGGAGCATATCCGCCGAATACCTGATTGCCATGAAGCTTAAGTCAGGTCGGAAGTATAAAAATGACCTGTCCGACATCATAGGCATTCTGGCAGAGCATGAAAAAATAAGCCAGCCTATTACCCGGGACAGCATTGATTTGGCGGTGCAGCATCTTTACCAAGGTTGGGATGGTGTTGCAGAAGATACCATAGCCTTCATTCAGAACGTTTTCAAAACAGGGAACTATATTGAGCTGTTTGAGCAACTACAGGAAGAAGAAAAACGAGCAAGAGATGTGCTCATAGCGTTTCAACAGGAGTATCCAAATGCCGTTACAGAATCGAACATGGATGCTATTCTCAAACAATTGCAATCAAGCAAACCGGAGAATATCGACAATCGATGAAATCCGGATTTGCAGTCATCATTTGAGTGGCAATTTGACATAATCTGTCTTGGGCGCGAACTTGAAAGAGTTAAGGATTGAATGGATGTAAGTGTGTATTGAAGATATCGCAAATAAAATAGTCGACGCACAGCATTTTACTTTCGAGAATTTTCAGCAAGCACGGATGAGCATGCTCGTAACTTTATTTGGAACACAGTACATATTAGAGTATGATGGCTATACCACTGCTTTTTACGGGAACGAATTGTCTGATAGTGTCCAGCGAGAGTTGAGAGCCTCAATTTACAAGAAATTAAGGGGGAAATTTAATTCTGAACAAATGAAACTCTGGTATGAATACCAAGCATTGTTCTGGTTCTGTGCATGCAACAAAATTGATTTTCAAAGAATTAGCAAAGAAACACGCCCCGATTTTATAGCAATAGCCGACAGCGGAGAACGTGTAGGAATCGAGGTAACCAAGCTAACATCGCCGATAGATGAAAAACGCTTATCTGTGCAACGAATGACAGAATCCAAGTCGTTTGCTGAGGGAAAAAAAGTTGCAAAGCAATTTTTAGGGAAAGACGCCTCCCGGTTTGATGCTTTTCCTATGGGTTCATCATGGACGCTGTTCCCCAGAGAAGCGACTTGCCTTTCTGACCAAAGACAATTTCACGCTATGCAGTTTAGAAAAAAATATGAGAAGTATTTTGTCTCAAGAACAGATGGAATGTACTTCGATGAATTCATTATCTTAGGAAATGCGTTGCACAACATTATTGCAATTACGAATGATGAGAAAGCTGATGAAATAATCGACAATCTTCGTGCAATGCAATTTGACAAAGAGGTGACTTTTGTCGTTTTATACTGCGATGATCAGTCCGGGAGTATTCGAACGAAAGGTATCTTAATCAAGAAAGGGAACAGTGCAAGCGAGTATCTGCGTTGAGTCAAGACATAAGCAAAGATGTTGACTGAATAGTTATCCTTCCAACAAATTTGAGCACAAAGTTGATTTTACAAATGAAAAGAACCGTCAAATTTGACGATCCTGTTGTGGTCGAGGTGCAGGGATTTGAACCCTGGGCCTTTTGGTCCCGAAGCAACAAAGGTGAATTGTATTATATTCATATTCCAGGCAACATATTGCATATATATCGCATAAATAAAGAAAAATAACGCAACAATATACAACAGAGAAAGTCACTACCACGGATTTACCACAAGGAACTCAGAAATCCTCCTTTTCGGGGATTTTTTCACTTTCAGGGAGATTAAGAACGACCGGATTCAGGACGCGATTATCAAGCCATTTGTCAAGATAGGCGACCATTTGGAGACGAGAAGCAGCCTCGCGTTCTTTTGAAAGATGCGTGTAAAGCTCCATGGTGATACGGACATCCGCATGGCCGAGGAAGTATTGCGCAGCCTTAACCGGCACGCCGGCATCGTACAGAGCGGTTGCGTAGGTATGACGCAGATCATGCGACCGGAAACTGAATACCTTTCGCTCAGGCAGAGGCTTTTTCTTTGCACGCTTTTTTTCCAGGTCAGTGCGGCGACCAGGCTGCAAAGGAGGCTCACCGTTCAGAATCCGCTCAAGAGCATTTGCAAAAGTCTTCAACCCGGAGCGCACACCGCTCTCAGAGAGCTGCTTACCATGGGCTGACAAGCAGACCAAGCCGACCCGATCTTCTTCCTGGACGGCAGAGAGGGCATCAAAGAGGATTTGCGGAATCGGAAGCACGCGAAGCCCGGCATCTGTTTTTGCCCGTTCCTCGATTATGGATTGGTTGCTATCAATGACGGCAACAGCGCGCACCTCAAGGGTACGCTTTTCAAGGTTTATATCTTCCCAACGGATAGCCATCATCTCGCTGCGGCGGAGACCACACAGCAGCATGAGCAAGACCCACAGCCCAGCCCTGGAATTGTGATAATCATAGTTGTTTACGATTAGCTCAATCTCCCAGGGAGCGAGAGCGCGATGCGTCCCACGATAGTAGGTTGGCAGGATTAGATCTTCTGCCGGATTCTCCGCAATAAGTTTATTCTTCTTTGCCCGTTCAAAGACACGCTTGATAGCCTGGCAGTATTTATCTACGGTTGAAAATGACATACCGGAAACTTCGTTCAAGGCAGATTGAAGGTCGGCCTCCCGAACATCGACGACGCGGAGCTTCCCGAGCCTTTTCTTGAGCCGATTATACGGAACAGCATCCATTTTCAGATAGACCTCGTTCACTCTTGGGCGGTATGTTTCCAGGTAAAAATCAACCCAGGCGGAGACGGTAATATCAGGATTGACGGAAGAAGCCATGCTCTTACGGTAGGCTTCGCGTTTTCTTTCCGCCTCAGCGCGGGAGCGGCCATAGAAGTATTTACGGTCAGGGCGGCCATCAGGTTTGTAACCGATTTGCAGCGAGAGCTGGATCAGGCCGTCCGGTCGCTCACCGATACGCTTCTTTGCCATTTACATCACTCATACTGCAAGCCGGAAGCAGGCCCGAAACGAACCTTACGATCAAATTCGACAGTGAAGCCATCCAAGAGCTGGATGCTCCCTATTCTTCCGTTTCTTTCAAAATCAACAACACCACCAAGAACGCTCTTTCCGCTATCATCCTTTATCCTATAATTTGCGAAATTATCAGGCATTGCCTCAATGGAATAAAGGCCGGGAGGAACCTGAGTGCCGACGGTGTAAATACCGGCCTCGAGAGTAAAGCCTTTTACCTCCACCTGCTGCAACAGCATTCCTTCGGCGACGGTAACGCTACAACCGGAGGGAAGATAGAGGGAAGACAGAGAGGATTCACCGACAGCCAGTGAGTACCAGCCGGCAGGAAGATCGTCACCGACAACGTAATTGCCGGGAGTAAGCGCAGAGGCGGCAGCACCAAGGGCTACCAGAGCAACAAGAAAGAACACCAGGGGAACCAGGAACTTACGCATAAAACAATCTCCTTTCGTTACCATATCGTTACCGTAACGTAACCGGTTATGTTTGGTAACGCTCGGTAACGTAACCGTTACGTAACCAAACGTTACCAAAGAGGGCAAAAATCAAGCCTGAAAAAGAGCGAAAAAGTCTACCAAAAGAGGGCAAGAGGCGACCAACAAAACCACACTAAAACCAAAAAACAGGGGGAAAATACAACAAAAATATATAATACGGAAATAAAGCAACCAGAAAAGACAATAACCGGTTATTATTCGGTTAGTAACCCCTCCGTAACCGTCGCGTTACCGCGCGTAACCCACATACCGTACCTATAGCACTACTACTGGTAGAATATATAGAAACTATAAATGAGTAAGGTATTTAGGTATATATAGACGCGCGCACGCGCGCGAGGAGGGAGCAACTACAATGGGCCGTCATCGCGGATGAGTACAAGGCAGCGCCCCCATACCTTAGCGGCTTCATCCTGCGCTTTCGTTAGCTTCCCCCTTCCCCTGCTCAGCGCCGGATCGGCGGCTTTCTTCGATTGCCTTGTTTGAGACCACGATCTTACCGGCCCGGTCAAGCTCCCGGAATGTTTTTACCAGGAACCACTCATCATCACTGAGGCGGTGCATGTCATCCGGTATTTGCTCCTGAACAACCTCTTGGCCGGTTAGGAGCCAGATTGGCGACACTTCGAGAAAATTACACAGCGGAACCACGTATTGCGCCGGAAGGTCGGTGCCGCGTGAAATCCAGGTTTGAAAAGTGGTCGGAGGAACACCGATATATTGGGCTGCGGCTTTTTTATAGAGATTCCTATCAAGCAAAGCCTTTTCAAGACGGTTTATGATGGTCATTTTTCAAGCCTCCAAAATTTTTAGCAATAAAACGGAATTAAGTATTGACAATAACGAAAACGCGAATATAATAGGTGGTAGGGTTCGATATTCCGCATAAATACGGATTTACGATTGCCCTGTTGATACGGGATTTCGTACCGACGAGCCGTTACTTCGTACGAGAGCAGCGACAAAACGCTAACCCGTCCCAGCATATCACATTTATCGCATATGCTCAATGCTTAACGGCAGAAAGGAGAGAACAGTGCGCACAACGGTTTACGACAGAACCTGGCTGGAGAAGGCGCGGAAGCAGAAAGGCGTCACTCAGGAAAGTGTTGCGCAGGCCTCTGGAATTACGACGGCCTACTACAACCGGATCGAAAAAGGGGTTTACATGCCCCGTGTTGACACAGGGTTGAAGATTTGCAACTTCCTCGGGATTGATGCCAAGAACTTTCTGCGCGAACGACAAATTCCATGAAGGAGGGAGTGAAGCATGGTCAAGAACCGGATCAAGGTAATGCGAGCGGAGGCTGACATCAGCGCGACGGCGCTTGCCGAAAAGCTCCCGGACGTCCAGAGCAAGGTCGCAATGAGCTTTATCGAGCAAGGGCGAGTGCTCCCGACGAGAGACAGCCTTGAGCAAATGTGCGAGTTGCTCGGCTGCACACCGACGGACTTGTACAGGGAGCGAGACTTGGATCTGCTTTCGGTCGGAGGAGGCGAGGCGGATTCCGAATTTGAGGTTGAGGGTTTCCAGAAGCCCGAGACAACGAGACCCACTGATAAAGAGGGGCAGGAGCGCATCCGGGTTTGGATGTTGCGAGAAGAAAAAGAAGCACTCCTTCAAGCGATTGCCGGGCTGGGCTACAAGAACGTAACAGAGTGGTTGCGGGAAATGTACAGGGCAACAATGCAACGGTACATCGAGCTCCAACTCGACAAGCACAAAAGAATCTATCAAGCGATCACCCCTTCCAAGAAGGCACAAGCACAACAAGCACTTTGATTCAACCAAAGAATAACAACCAAGTGAGGACAAGGAAATGGCGGTATTTGCAGGGTCAGACCTGAAGAAATGGCGCGAAGCGCAAGGAATATCGGCTGCCGACCTCGCGGAACGCATTTCCTGCGATACGACGACGATTTACCGATACGAGAGTGGGAAGCTAAAACCAAGCCCTGATGTGATGTTCGAGATTTGCGAGGCGCTGGGAGATGTTGACCGCTGGACAACGTGGATGCGTACCGAGTTTCCGACAAGCTACGGGAGGATGCACCCGGAGACAAAGGCTTACCCACTGACCGGAGCTCTTATGTCGATGTTTGCGGAAATTGATGATGTGGTGGAGCTGGAAAGAAAAACATTAAAAGACGCAGCGGATGGGGAGATCGACTGCTGCGAGCTTTCCAGAAAATTGAAACACGAGGTCACCGAAATGATTCAAAGCGCGCAGCGAGTAAAGAGCCTACTGGAACAACAGCGGGCGGAATGAGGAGGCAAAAATGCCTGCACCAAAGAGACGCTATTACAGCACCAGAGACATTGAAACCATCCTCGCCATCAGCCGGAGCAAAGCCATACAGATCATGCACATGTTCGAGGAACGAGGGCAACTGTTCAGACAGGGAAACACCCTGCGGGTAGAGATTGCGATATTCGAGGATTGGTGCCAAGAACAAACAAACATAAGGAGGAACTAATGGAACAGACGCAAAGAGCGACTGTCGTCATGATGCGCGGAACCGGAGAGCAGCGCCTCCAGAAAGCGATCATGCAGGGCTTGGTACAAGAAGACCTTGCCAACGACGTAAAAGCCGTACTGCAGCGCTCAGAAGAGTGGCAGGCGGAAAATGCCTACCTCACAGCGCAGTACAACCAGGTGCAAAACGAACTCAACGCATATAAAGCCAACTACAGGGATGCGGTGCAAGCCCATCAGCGCGAGATGCAGCGCAAGAAACGCTGGGATGATGTAAAGGCTTTTGCTGTCCTGGCAATTCTGGTGTTCGCGATGGTGTTCGCGAGCGAGCTGATCACCAGGCTGATACTGCATTAAAACCAAGAGGGGGAACAAAAAATGAGGCTTACTTTAGAAAAAATGGTCATCTCCAATTTCAAGGGAATCCGTGACCTTGAGATTGACTTCGGACACGTCACCAAGATCAGCGGAGCCAATGGAACAGGCAAGTCCTCCATAGCGGACGCATTCGCGTGGGTGCTGTTTAACAAAGATAGCCAGGGCAACGCACCAGGCACAGCGGACTTCCAGGAAAAGCCGAGAGACGAAGACGGCAATGAAATCCACAATCTCGACACGACGGTTGAACTTTACTGCAGGCTGGACACGATGCCGTTCAACCTGCGAAGGACGCAGCGTGAAAACTGGGTAAAGAAGCGCGGCTCAACTGATTCCGTTTTCCAGGGCAACGTATCCACCTACTGGATTAACGAGGTCGAAACCAAGCTGACGGATTTCCGGTCGCGCATTTCGGAGATTGTGAGCGAGGAAGCATTCAGGCTGATTGGCAGCCTTTCGGCATTTAATGCCCTGGACTGGAAAAAGCGCCGGGAGCATCTGCTGACGATGACTGACATTGACGCAGACAGCTACCTGTTGCAGCAAGACTCCTACCGCCAGTTGGCCGACGAAGTTGCCCAGCGCGGTGTAGGGGTTGAAGACCTGCGGAAGATTCTCACCGACCAGCGCAAGCGCACCAACAACGAGCTACAGCTATTCCCTGTGCGCATAGACGAAGCAAACAAGGCGCTACCTACCTTTGAGGCCGGCGAAGTAGAAGCCGCTGAGAAAGGATTAAAAAGCGCAGAGGCAGAGCTCTCGGCCATCCAGGAGAAGATTGCCCAGGCTAAAGCGCAGAGCAAGCAGGCGAACAACAGCGAGCTCATTTTCAACCTGGAAGCGGAGGTTGTGGGGCTGCGCCGAATCGTTTCAAGCGAGCATCGGGCGAACATCCAGGCATTGGAGCGGAACAGAAACGATGCATCTGAAGCGTACAGGCGCGCAACTGACGCGCTGACCGACACAGAGCACCGGCTTACGATTGCCGAGGTGGAGCTCAAGCAAGCTACAAACAAGCGGGACGACCTGAGGAAAAACTACAGCGAGGCCTACGAGCGCACAATGGACGTGAAAAGCGCTGTCGGCACTGTTTGCCCTACCTGTGAGCGACCCTTCCCGGAAGAACAGGTTCAGGCCGCCATTGAAAAAACCCGGCAGATGTTCGAGGAGCGCCGGAAGGAAGACCTGCTGAAAATCAAGGAACAAGGCATCAAGACGGCTGAGGAAATTGCAAGGCTGGAAAAGGTCGCCGATACGCTGAGGGCCGACGCGAAGCAACTCGGCGCCAAGATCGAGGCCGCGAGCGCGGAGCGCGACGCGGCGTACGAAAAGCTGAATAACGCACCCAAGGAGCCGGACTACAGCAAAAACCCTGAAATCGACGCGCTGTTGGCCCGGATTAAAACGCTCAAGGCAGAAAGCGATGCCAGCCCCGATGAAAAGATCACGGAATACGAAAACGAAAAAGAACAGGTTACAACCCAGATCAAGAAATATCGCGTCGTACTCGCCTTGCGTGATTCTGGGGAAGAGACCAAGAAACGCATTGTCGAGCTTGAGAAACAGCAGCACAACGCGGCGTCCCGTATTGGTGAGATTGAGCAGCTGATAGCCCTGGTGGAGCAGTTTGTCCAAGACAGGTGCCGGGTGCTGGAAGACAGCATCAACGACAAGTTTCCGACTGTGCGCTGGAAGCTGTTCGAGACACAGATCAACGGCGGGATTGCGGACGTTTGCCAGGCCTACATCCCCTGCCCGTCCGGGCTGGTAGCCTACGGATCGGCCAATACTGCCTCACAAGTTGCCGCTGACGTGGAAATCGTTGACACATTGGCAAAACACTATGACGTCAGTCTTCCCCTGTTTGTGGACGGCGCGGAAAGGCTTAACAAAATGCCTGCAACCAGCATGCAAACAATCGCGCTTACGGTTAGTACTGACAAGGAGTTGACGGTGAAATGGGCCGCCTAATCGATTTAACGGGCCGGAGATTTACAAGGCTTGTTGTAATTTCGAGAGAAGGCACAGACGACAGAGGAGAAGCTATCTGGCTTTGTAAGTGCGATTGCGGAAACACAATAATTCTTGCTGGTTCAAGATTAAGGATTGGCAACACAAAAAGCTGCGGTTGTTACAACAAAGAAAAGACCGCTGAGAGAAGTAAAACGCACGGTGGCAGCAAAGAAAGGCTTTTCAATGTTTGGATAAACATGATTTACCGAACGACCAAAGCATACTCAACAAGTTACAAAGTTTATGGAGCACGAGGCATCAAAGTATGCGAAGAATGGCAAAACTACGATGCGTTTAGAGAGTGGGCTCTTGCAAACGGCTATGACGAAAACGCACCGAGGGGTCATTGCACAATCGACCGCATAGATAATGACGGCGATTATTGTCCAGAAAATTGTCGGTGGGTAAGTGCCGAAATTCAAAACCGGAACACCAGCACAAACCGATACATAACTCACGACGGAAGGACGATGACCATATCAGAGTGGTCAAGAAAACTTGGAATACCCAGGCGAACGATAGAGAGCCGAATCGACAGGTACGGATGGACGATCGAGGAAGCACTAACCACACCATCAAATAAAAGGAGGCAGTCTAATGGCAACCAAGGCGAAGGAAAAGACCCAGGAAGTTATCACCCAGGAAGACCAGAAACTCAGCAACAGCGAGCGCTTCACCAACATGGTAATGGCTCAGTACAACAAGACCGGCAAGCCTTACCAATTCACAGAGCGAGAGATGCAGCTTATTCGCAACTATTTCATCAAGATTGACCAAATGCTCACCATCACCGAGGGCGAGCGCATCCGGAAGAACGCGAACAACAGCGACAGGAAGTATGACAACAACCTGCCCTACACTTGGGGAAACCTTGACCTGCCGCAGCTTGCGCAAGACCTCGCACACTACGCCAGGATTGGCCTTGACATGATGGAGGACAACGTTCTTTTCCCGATCCCCTACCAGGACAAGAAGCGGAACAAGTACGTGGTCACACTGATGGAAGGTTACAACGGAATCAAGTACCAGGCTGTCAAGTACGCGCTGGAGCCGTTTGTTGGCGTTACGGTAGAGGTTATCTACGAGAACGACAATTTCAAGGTCGCCAAGAAAGACAGCAGGAACCAGGTCGAGGGCTACGAGATGGACGTCACGCAGCCGTTCAATCGCGGAAAGCCGATCGGTGTGTTTGGTTATATCGAATACGAGAACCCATCCAAGAACAAGCTGGTCGTTTTCAGCGAGGCCGATGTGATGAAGCGCAAACCCAAGTACGCTGCTCCTGAATTTTGGGGCGGGACTAAGAAGGTTTGGGAAAACGGCAGGCAGGTCGAAACCGTGCTTGAAGGCTGGATTCCGGAGATGTTCGAAAAGACGATGAAGCGGGAAATCTACGGGAGCAAGCACATCCCGCGCGACCCGGACAAGATCGACGCATCCTACCAGTACATCAGGAACCGAGAACAGCAGTATGCAGATATTGCGATTGAGGCCGAGGTTGAAGCCAATGCCAATGCAGAACCCGTCACGCTTCCAGACACAGAGCCAGTGAACCTACCGGAGGCAGCGGAACAGGCAGGGGCCGTACAACAGAGTTTTGAGGTTAAGCCTGACAAGGACGCAGAGGGCGTCCCGCTACCCTGGGAGGATGAGGAGCCAAGCGAGGAAGCAGGGTTCTGATGCAGCTACAAGTCTTGTCCACTGGCAGTACGGGAAACGCTTACGCACTCCATGCAGGAGGATCAACCCTGCTGCTGGAGGCGGGAATCCCCATCAAGCAGATCGTCAGAGGGATAAAAGACTGGAAACGGGTTGTTGGCTGCTTGGTAACGCATGAGCACGGAGATCACGCACAGAGCGCAGAGGCCGTGGCGAAGATGGGCGTAAAAACCTACATGACCAAAGGCACCAAGCAGGCAATCAACAGCAGTGGCAGTTTAACGCAATTAAACAGCCTCAGGATGCTTTCTCCGGTGGCAGTAGACCAATTCACCGTGATGGCGTTCGACGCCCAGCACGACGCTGCAGAGCCTTGCGGATACCTAATCAGGTACGAACCAACCGGAGAAACGGTCTTGTACGCGACAGACACATTTTATCTCAGGCACACATTTCCAGGAGTGCATTACTGGATTGCGGAGTGCAACTACATTGACGAGATCATTGACGAACA
The DNA here is from genome assembly GCA_050952845.1 of Christensenellales bacterium. Lineage (GTDB taxonomy): Bacteria > Bacillota > Clostridia > Christensenellales > Aristaeellaceae > JAGVSV01. The sequence continues at coordinate 737,618 of JBMNLP010000001.1, read as the reverse complement.
AACGGATGACGGCGAGCTTTCGGTGGCTTTACGCAAACGACTGAAGACAAGCCATATGTCGCTCAGGCGGCTGCTGGACGCACTAAGGGCAAATGACCTGAGCAAAACCAGAGCCATCATACTGGTACACCTCTCGGACAAGCGGAGTGACGAGCGCGCCATGGTGGACGCCATACGAAACGAGACAGGTGTCAGCCAGGTGGTGGCAGCAGACAAAGACATGATGATTCCGCTGGAATTACAACCATTTTGAAGGAGATAAGCGAATGGCAACACAGCGACCCATTAAGAGCCTCAGCGAGTTGATGGATGGAGGCGTGGAAGAACGCTTCAACCAAGAGCTCGAAAAAGTTTGGGCGAACGTTTATGACCCAAACACAGACGCGAAGAAGCCGCGCGAGGTCACGCTCAGAGTAAAGATTGTGCCCAACGAGCGCCGGGATTCTTGCGATTTTCGCGTCAGCGTAACAGCCAAACTTGCGCCACATGTTGAAATGACCCAGACGGTCATGCTTGATTTGCGCTCGGACGGAACCATTGTGGCGACGGAGAGAACAGAGCAAATCCCTGGACAAATCAGCATCGAAGGCAAGGTTACTGAACTTCCCCGCGTGATGAAATTCAATGCGGCGGCAGAAACAAACTAATAAACAAGAAGGAGCATAAAGCAATGAAAGACACCTTAGACGCAATGAACCCCGCCGGATTCTTTGTTGGAGCGACGGAATTGTTTGAGAAGGTCACGGAGACCGGGAAAGCCTTGCAGAGGGCCGAGACGCAGGCAAAAAACAACATCGTCGACATTGACGGCACCAAGTATTACTGGGACGAATCCCGAGGAGTTTATAGGGAAATCAAGGCCAGCGTCCCGGACGACGAACCAATGGCAGACCCGCTGCTCATTTTCACGCTGGACGGCCTGATTGAGTATGTCAAGGAAAACGTCGAGGGACTTATCCCGCCGAGAAAAGACGGCGGCGAGCGGCTTATCCTGCACGTGCGAAATGAGCGCACTGTGGTACTGCTTGGAAAACCAAGCAAGCATCATAAAAAGCGGCCAGACATTGCTGGCTGTAAAGCAAACGTTCCAGAGATCACGTTCGGGCGGTACATGGACACGGAAACGTTCAACACCATGCTGCTCTCGATGTTCATCGAGACACAGGCCAGGGCCGATCTATTCAAGGTCATCAAGAGCATGACCAAGGAGCAGAACCTCAACACCACGGATGATGGAGTATCGCAGGTAATCACGGTCAAGCAAGGCGTTTCCCTGGCTTCGAATGTGCAGTTCCAGAACCCGGTACCGCTCAAACCCATGCGCACATTTGCGGAGATTGAGCAGCCGGAAAGCAACTTTACGCTCCGTGTCAACGAAGACGCACAAGCAGCGCTGTTTGAGGCGGACGGCGGTGCCTGGAAGAACGAGGCGGTCAAAAAGATCAAGGACTACCTGAACAGAAACCTGTACGGACATAACGTCGTCATCATTGCATAAAAAAAGAACCCGGAAGGCAGGGCGCTCCCCTGCCTTCCGGGGCATAGAGAGCGAGGAGTGGCATGGCTTGGATTGAATTACACCAGCAACTGCCCGCACACCCTAAGACAAGACGGCTAACCCGTACGCTGGGGCTGAAAGTGCCAGACAATATACCACAGGTAGTAGGCCACCTATGTATGTTTTGGCTATGGTGCATGGACTTTGCGATAGATGGAAGTTTAGAGCGGATGGCCGCGCAGGACATAGCGGACGCAGCCGGATGGCTGGGAGACCCGGAAGACTTTGTTGGAGCAATGCGGGAGGTTGGATTCATCGATTCGCACGAAGGAATCGATTACGTACACGATTGGGATGACTACATCGGAAGGCTGCTGGAATACCGCGAGAAAGAAAAGCGGCGAAACCGAGAGAAGCAGCAGCGGTACAGAGACAGGCAGAAAAAAGCAGGGAAGGACGATGACAAAAAAGAGCCGGAGCCGGCTGATGCGCAAGCTCCAAGCAAGAGCACCATTGACCAGGAATGGCTCAAGGTTGTGCAGGCCTACGAGAAAAACATTGGAATGCTGCCCTATGGAGTTTCGTCAGACCTGCTAATCAGCTACTACGAGGATATGGGCGCGGAGGTTGTAATCAAAGCGATTGAGGTCACTAACGCGGCCAGCCCAGACAACCCATGGCAGTACCTCAAGGCGGTACTGGAAAAGTGGATTGAAAAGAAAATAGACACGCCGGAGAAAGCGGACGCAGCCATTAAAGAGTTTGAACGAAAGAAAGCGACCCGGAACCGCAAGGCCACCGGAGAAACCAACGAACCGCCAGCGGTCAGCGGGGACTTTTACTGAGGTAACACATGGACACGATTTATCAACCGGGGCAACCGTTCTACAGCCTGGAGGCAGAGCAATCCATACTTGGCTGCATCATTAACCGGGCGGACACCTATGACACCTATGTGATGGAGCTGAGCGAAGACGATTTCTACGTCCGGGAGCACAAAGCAATCCATCGCGCACTACGCAAAGCCAAGGCGGAACAGCTTGCCATTGACCTTGTAACGGTTGGGGATATTTTGGAGCAACTTTTCCCGAATGCGGTGGCGAAGGTTACGAGCGCAATGATTGATTGCGCGCAGCGGGTTCAGTACACGAACGTTGACAGCTACTTACGAACCGTTAAGGAGCTTTCGGTTAGACGCAAGGCCATCACACTCATTGCCGAGATACAGAAAGAGCTACAAGACCCATCCAAGACCATCAACGGAATAATGGACAGGCTGCGCACCGAGGCAGGCGACATGTTGGTTAGCAAGCACAGCTGGATGACCATGACGGACGTACTGCTTAAAACGTTCAGCTACATCGAACAGCGTGTCAAGGGAGAGGTTAAGAGCATAACAACAGGCATACCTAACGTGGACGCCATTATTGGCGGATTCTTTGGAGGAGAACTCACCATCATCGGCGCACGGCCAGCGGTCGGAAAGAGTGTGTTCGGAATGAACGTTGCTCTGGAAGCGGCGGCCAGAGGATTCAAAGTTGGAATATGCTCGCGGGAAATGACTGACATTCAGTACGGCCAGCGCATATTGAGCTACGAGAGCCGGATAGACGGCATGAAAATCCGCAAAGCCCAGATTGAAGCGGAAGACTGGATGCCGATCACTAAAGCGCTCAGCTCCGCCTCAAGGCTACCCATAGAATTTCTGTTCACAGTCAGAACGGTGGAAGACCTGAGAGCGGAGACGCAAAGGAAGGTCAATCAAGGTCAGTTGGACATGCTGATTGTGGACTACCTGCAGCTGTTGGCGGCGGATCAGAGATTCAAGGAAGACCGGCTGCGGGTGGGATATATCAGTCGGGCGCTCAAGGACATAGCACTGGACTTCAACATCCCCGTGGTAGCGCTGGCCCAGGTCAAGCGCTACGCAGGCGGAGCCAGGGCGAAGATGCCCACGTTGGAAGACCTGAAAGACAGTGGCAGCCTGGAGCAAGATGCGGACGGCGTCATCTTCTTGCATAACCCATTCGACGCAGAGGATGACTATGTAGACCCAAGAGACAAAGAGTATTTCCACACCTACGAGAAACAAGGATTCACCTACCTATGCATTGGCGTCGCCAAGCAGAGGCAAGGGAGCACAGGCAAGGCGTGCGTACTGTTTGAGAAAAAAACGATGCGCTACTTTGCAATCGACAGGGAGAAGACACCATGACAAATGCAAACAAAACATTTGTGAAGTTCACGGTATACGGCAAGCCATTGGGAAAAGGAAGGCCAAGGTTCCGGAATGCAGGAAAATACATCCAGAGCTACAGCCCCAAGGAAACGGTCAATTACGAGGTTCTTGTGCGGACGGAGTATACAGCCCAGTGCGGAGCGCACAGGTTTCCGGACAACATGACGCTGGGAATGCTTGTTACAGCCGTAATACCGATACCAAAGAGCACAAGCAAGCGCAACAAGGAGCGGATGCTCGAGGGCACTATCCGACCAGGGAAGAAGCCCGACTGGGACAATGTGGGCAAGATTATATGTGACGCACTAAACGGAATTGCCTTCCGGGACGATGCGCTGATTGTTGACGGGCGAACCATAAAGAGATACGGCGAACGGCCATTGGTGACCGTTGAGATTTGGGAGGAGGCAGAACATGCGTAGACATTGGCTGAGATGGAAGGCGGAGAAACTGTTCGCAAGGATCGTTATTCTCCCCATCATCATACTACTACTCCCCTTCACAACGCTTGGGCATTGGTTGGGGACGCTTTACTACAGGCTCAAATGATTTACGGTGCGACGGTTGGCTGGAGGCGAGACGGCGAAACGGAAGCGGTAACGGACTTTGCCAAGATCGTTATGTTCGTTGCGGCCGAAATGAAACAAGACGCAGAGCTGCAGAAAATCGCCAGGCGCTTTCAGCTGATTGCTACCCAGGTTGCGCTGGCGGAAATGATGGACATTGACCGACGAAAGAGCGTTGTTGCCGACAGGTTAAGAGACTGCGCCGATTGCAGAGAGCAAGGAACACCGGCTTGTGCAGAAGGCGGTCAATGCAAATACAAGACAGCGGCATTCCGATACCAGGCAATCCGGAAACACTATGGCGAAGAAGCGCTGGAACAAGTGATGCCGAAGCTGAACGAATACGCCAGGAAGCACACCACCAAGGAGGAAACATGAGCGTACAGGTAACAGTACCGATTCCCGAGGGAAGCGAATGCAGGAAGGACAACAGGCTTTGTATCTTTGCGAGGTACACAAAGAAATGGAACGCCTATAACTGCGCCATCCATCACAAAATACTCAAGGGCGAACAAAGACCAAAGAAGTGCCTGGAATGTTTGGCGTATTGTGCACAGCAGGAAGAAGGGAGGGAAGCCGGATGATTTTCGTTGGCGACTACACCCTATCGCTCGTGAATGTGCTGCTAACAATCTCGGCCATTATGCTGCTGCTTTTAGTGCTGATGAAGCTAAGGGACAAAGACAAGAAAGGAGGAGGTCATGACAAAGAATGACAAGAAAAAAGGCTGCGAATATTGCGTCCCTAATGCAGCCGGAGAATACGAAATGTACAAGTTTGTAAACCCGGAAAACGATGGCGAATATGCCATGATGAGCTTTTACGGCGGAGAAATCAATTGCGTATTCAAGAAGGGCGAAGGCAGAGAGGTCAAGCTGACAGTCCGGGCCAATTACTGCAAGAACTGCGGGAGGAAGTTCAAATGAACAAATACATCATCAGAGGAATATGCGTTGCTTTCAACGACAACGAACCACACACCCAGCAAGAAGCGGAAGCTTATCTACAGCACGCTCTCAGTAAAAACAAGCACCTAACAAGCCTGCTCATCAAGCGCGGCGGCGACTATGCAGACCTGAATTACACAATCGAAGCGCCACCGTTTGAGCGTATCCGAAGAATAACCGGTTACTTAGTGGGTACGACTGACAGATTCAACGATGCAAAACGCGCCGAGGAACGTGACCGCGTCAAGCATACATTAGACACAACGGGCGAGGCAAATTGATGAACTGCCCGGATTGTGGAGAGAAAACCCGTGTATTCGACAGCAGGGGATCGTCAAATAACTGGCGCAGACGGCGCGAGTGTACCAAGTGCGGGAGGCGCTTCACGACACTTGAACAGGCGATACCGGAAGTGGAAGAAGCGGAACCGCAACAGCCAAAGACAAGGCTGAGGATGATACGGGAGATGAGCGTCACGAAGATGACAAACCGCATCGCGGCCAGAGCGATGGATTGTATTTGTGACATTGTTTGCCCGAATGGATGCGTAGCCAGCGCAAGCGATAAGAAGGGATGCAAAACAAGGATACGGGCCTGGCTGGAGGAAGAAATATGACTTGTTTTCATTGCGGAGGCTACACCGTCGAAGGAGAAATTGAGTGCGCCGATTGCAAGGCAAAAGGCAAAGAGAGGAGCTACTTGATGGCGAAGGAAAAGATGACCGAATGGACGGCGGCGGTAACGATAGCAAACCTAATATCAAGGCTTTCGAGCGTAACAACACGAGACGGATCGCTTCTTAAAGACCGAGAACTTGAGGCGCTGAGGATGGCGATTGACGCCATGAATAAGCCGAAAAGCAGTCAGCAAGAAGAACCAATGGCTGACATGAAGAACATTCTCATGCGCATATTGGAATTGATTGAACAGAAAAATACAGCCCAGGCGAGCGTACAGAACCCAATCGAGGCGCTTGACGCCATGATTCACACGGCAAAAAGGCTTGGCGCGAACCTGGAAAAGCGGCGGAACGAAGCGGCCTGGGAAAAAGCCATGGAAGACTGGAACGTAACGGCGGAGCGCGCGCCGACAAAAAAGGATGCAGACCGGCACGGGAGAATCCTCGTGGTAGGCGTAAACATCGAGGGGGTTACGTGGCAGGAACTGGTAGACGTGGATTACGTTATCGAGAACCCGGTTGACTACCCCTATTGGCTACCGATGCCATCTATACCGGAAAGGATAAGCGTATGAAGACAAAAGACCTGGTAGAAAAATACCTACCAAAGTTTAACAAGCAGCCGCTATATGGAATCGAGATAGAAAAAGCCTTATTGGAGCTTGGAGACGAGCTCGCGCGCGAGGCAGCCGGCAAGACGCAGACTATCAGGAACATCACGGAGAAAGACAAGCAGACCGCGCTCTGGCAGTGCAATGACAAGGCCAACCGAGTGATGGAGGCCATCGAGAAAAGGATTGGGCACAGAATTGTCAAGAAGGATTGGTTCCGGAGGGTTTACACAACAACACCCAGCGGTCAGAGGGGCGCAGAACAACCAAGAATACGCGGAGGTAAAAATGATTCAAATGACTGACAAGAAATTCATAGAGCTGGTAAAGACGATCGTCACGAACTACGCAAATGAACACCTGGACAAGACGGACGGACACCAGATCACCACAGAAGACACCTACATCGTCTGGTACTGCAAAACACTGCAAAACTGGAAAGCCCTTGCGAGCACAAACCTCCGGGACGGCATGTACTACGAGCTGACGCTGAACGGAGACAAGGGCGAGCTTTATCTGGACGCCTACAAGAAGTTTGAGAACCGGTGCGTATCGCTCGACGGCTAAGAGGAATTGGCATGGAAACGATATGGGAATTACTGCTCGTAAGTTTGGCGATCGGAATCGCTGTTCCGATCGGAATGGCGCTTGTGGCGGTGGCTGCGTTTATCGCGCTCAGGCCAAGGAAGGAGACACAGCATGACGCCGGACGGCATAACCAGAATCATCAACACACTGGAAAACACCAGCCACTACATCAACAGAGAGTTTTTCACAATTCACTATCACGATAAGCCAGAGGAATATCAGGAAGCAGCAGCGGGGCACACGCTAAGAATAAACGACATTTTCAGGGCTGTTGAGATTCTGAAAAAAGAGCAAGCCAGGCAGAAGGGCTGCGATCGGTGCAAGCATTACTGCGATACGTGCCAGCGAATGAACGAAGACGGCATATGCACGGCATACGAGAGCTGCAAGCACGCCAAGTACAAGCAAAAGGAGTGGCTACACAATCGTGACCGATACCATCCCTACCCTTTCTGCCGATACTGCGGACGCGAGCTCAGAAGAGACGCCGAGAAAGGAGCGCAGGCGTGAGCAAGGAAACACCAGAGGCAAAATACACGGACGAGCAATATCTCAATTGCGGTTTTTACTTGCCAAGCAGGGATGGCGGAGAAGAAATGTATTCTTCCAAAATCGTTCGATGCAGGAAAGCGCATACATGTTCATTTTGCGGAAAAACGATCAACGCGGGAGAGAAAGCCATGTATGAAAAGGCGTTGATTTGGGACGAGTGGGGTAGCGCCTACACCTGCTTGCATTGCCTGGACACATGGATTGAGGACAGCGGACAGTACCAGGATTAAGGGAGACGAGAAATGATTGCTTACGTTCAGGGCTACTCAGACACAGACGAGATCAAGAGCTGCCCATTTTGTGGTGGCGATATAGGGAGTTGGAGAGGAGACGGAACAGCGACTTGTTGCGAATGCAATCGAAGATTCGCGGTTGTAGAGGTGGAAGAAGAATGAAACGCAAGACCTTGAACACAGCCCAAAGAATGCAGGTTTACGAAAAATGCAAGGGGCATTGCGCTTACTGCGGCACACCGATCGCGTACAAGCAGATGCAGGTTGACCACGTTGTTCCGATGGAATTCTCTCACATCGTTGCAGCCGAAGGCGGAGACCCAAACCATCCGGACAACTTACTTCCGGCCTGTAGACCATGTAACTACATCAAGAGCAGCATGGTTCTGGAAAAATTCCGCTGGGTAATCAGTGGATGGACGGAAACCTTAAAGAGGGACAGCGTAACTTACCGCAACGCGGTGAGGTTTGGCATGGTACAAGAAAACCCGCATCTACCACAATTCTACTTTGAGAAAATCGGAGTGAAAATCACGGACTACATGAGCGACTTCAACGAGATGTACCGGAAGAACGTCAGCGGGTACGAGGAGGCATTCGATGGATAAGACAAAGACCGTCAGGGTAACACTCGAAGTCCCGGCAGGAAAGAGCTGCGGCGTATCCTGGACCAAAATGTGCAGATTTTTGCTACTGACAGAGCACGGCAGCGGATTCCGGAGAAAAAGAATCCATTGTGCTCTGCATGACCAAGATATTGAACTGAAAGGCAGGTACTACATGAAGTGCCAGGCCTGCATTAACAGCGAGGAGGCAAAAGGATGATAAGCGTATGGTGGTTGCTATTGATAATACCGGCAACCTGCTTCTTTACATTGTTGGCCCTTGCCCTTTGCCGGGTGGCGGGAGACAGCGACGAAAAACGCACGAAGGAGAAACGAAATGGCAACGGAAATTAAAGCGTTCAAGTGCGACTGGTGTCCTCGTTGCTTTACCCGGAGAAACAACGCCGAACTCCACGAGGCTGCCTGCAAGAACAACCCGAAACGGCGACAGTGCATTACTTGTGTTCACGGAACAGTTGACGAGCTAAAAATACCAACGCCGAGACCGTGGGCGCCTGATGATTTCTACACCACAACGACCGCGCCATACTGCGCCATCTACAAGATGCCGATCCACGCAAAGCCTTATTTCATCGAGTGCGACATACGCGAGGATGGAAACAGCAGATTCTCATATGATGAGGAATTTCCTGATAGCCCTCCAATACCCGGAACATGCTGGAATTACGAATACAAGGGCAAGCCGGGATGGACAAAGAAGCAACGGATGCCAACCGAGGAAGAAAGGCGGACTTACTTATGAACACACAAAGCATGACCAGGCGGGAGGCACACGAGTTTATAAAAGGCTACCTCGACAACGTTTTCCATCAAAGTAACGATTACGATACCTACAGCCGTTTGAGAGATTGTGTAGACACGCTTGCGCCACCAGAACCTGACCCGGAGACCGGCCTTGTTCCCTGCGGTTGCGGCGGCGTGCTTGAATTGCACACAAGACCTCTTTCGTTTGCGAAACGCTACAACAACACAACAGACAGAGACATCGAGTATCAGCACCATGTGTTTTGCAGGAAATGCCACTGGAGCACGATGGATTATCTAAGTAAAGAACTTGCGATTAAATACGCGAATCGAGCTATGGGTTACAGGGAGGATGACGAGCAGTGAAAGGACTAACCAGGAAGAAAGACAGGACGTGCGAGACCTGCGATCATTGCGTGCCGGTTGGGGAGGGAGATCATATCTGCCTGGCGGAAAGCGAGCCAATCCTTGTACTCGAGAACTACACACCGACAGACGAATACCTTGTCTGCAAAGGCAGGAGTTGGGAGAAGAAACAATGAGCTACATCCTAAAAATCATTCTTAAAAGCGGGCAAACAATCCAGACCAAACACAACGAATTTTCAGATGCCCAGGAAACCGAGCGACGCATACAAGCCTGGGGAGAATCGACGGAGATCATGACCGTCTTTGACGGTTACGACAGCAAAAAGCTCATACGCCCATCAGAGGTGGCAGCCATTGAAATAATCTACCCGGAAAGGTCGAGGATTTAGGAGGAAAACGGAAATGAACAAAACCAAGATTGACTGGTGCGATTATTCCTGGAACCCAATAACCGGCTGCCTGCATGAATGTGATTATTGCTATGCCAGAAAGATTGCCAAACGGTTTGACGGCAAGGCGGATAAACGGCCATATCTGCAGCTGAAAGACCAGCCGGAGATATTCGATCTTTGCGAGCCGCTGCTGGATTTTAGAGGCCACAAGATGCCTTATCCGTTCGCATTCAGCCCTACCCTGCACCGCTACCGACTGGATGAGCCGCAAGGGATAAAAGAGCCGCAGACCATTTTTGTGTGCAGCATGGCGGATTTATTCGGAGAATGGGTGCCAGAGGAATGGATTATAGAGGTTTTCAAGTCCTGTTCGGCAGCCTACCATCATCGTTATTTGTTCCTCACAAAGAACCCGGAGCGGTATGTACAACTCGGGAAAGAGCGGAAGCTCATGGCGGGAGACGGATTCTGGTACGGAACCACCGTCACCAAGACAGATGAGGAATACCTTTATGTAGACGAAAGAGCAGGAATAAAGACGTTCGTCAGCATAGAGCCAATCATGGAGCCGTTCGCTCCCCCGTTACCAATGAACGCAATGCCAAACTGGGTAATAGTGGGAGCGGAAACTGGGAACCGAAAGGGCAAAGTAAAACCGGAAAAGTCTTGGCTGGACGGCCTGATTGAACGGTGCGAGGAAACCCAGACGCCAATTTTCATGAAGGAGAGCTTGCGCGAGCTGATGGGAGAAGATTTCAGGCAAGAATATCCCTGGGAGATAACAGCGAATTAGAGGAGGCAGAGCCGCGATGCAGAGTTTGACCGCATTAGATGTACTAACCATTCTGGGAATACTGTTACTTTACGACGTACTCAAATGGTACTACCGCGAGTTCAAAAAAGAGAAAAGGAAGGATACCAAGCATGAGGTTGATTGACGCAGACAAGCTACGCTACGAGGTAGAACACAGCACAGAAAGCGCCGAGGCGTTCCTGCAAATGATTGACAGACAGCACACCTACAGCAATGAGGGCCGGAAACTGATAGATGCGGAAACCCTCGACGAAGCCTTGAGATTGCGCCTTGAAGCATACATGGCCGAGGGAAAGGTCAGGGAGGCAGACGGCATCCGAATAAGCAGGCTGACGCTCCAAAGCGCCTGGCCTGTCACGACGGAACTCCACACAACCGTCGCCTACACAGAGTTTGAAAAAACACAGAGAGCCGTCGAATCATGGTCAAAAGAGCGTGGCATTGACAAGGCAGACCCGGCGAAACAAATGCTCAAGCTGGCGGAGGAAGTGGGAGAGCTGGCCGCAGCCATAGCCAGGAACAACGAATTAGGCGCGATGGACGCGGTAGGTGATGTCATGGTTGTGCTCACAATTCTATGCCAGCAGATAGGAATCAGCCTCATAGATTCCTACGCAATCGCATATGAAACCATCAAGAACCGCAAAGGCAAGACCGTCAATGGCGTGTTCGTGAAGGAGGCAGACCTGAATGGCGATTGACTGGCAAAAGGACTGCGCAGACACAATGTGGGCAATGTTCTGGATGGGCCAGCAGCACGGAAAAGCGAAGCCTAACAGCGAAGCGCTCAAGGTCCAGGTAGCCAGGCTAATACGCATGACAACGCAAAAAACATCAGGCCAGCGCGGAGCCAAGGGGGATATAGACTGGAACAGCCTGATGCCGACACTAATCAACATTGCTGCAGAGGCCACAGCGCTCTGTTTGAGCGGAGAACTTGGAGAAATGCCAAAGGAGATAGACGAGTGAAGACGATAGAACAACTGCGCATACAGCCAAGGCTTTGTATCATCGACGAAGGCCCGGACGGAGGCGTAGCCTGGGCAGAGCTGGCTTCGACCATCAAGCCGGCACAGGCGGCCATTATCTTTTCCTGGGGCGGAGGTTGGGATCACGTAAGCGTGAGCTTCAAAAACCGCACACCGACCTGGGATGAGATGGTTGAGGTCAAGAACATGTTTTTCCGGAAGGACGAAACCGTGATACAGTTTCATCCGAAGGAGGAAGAACGAATCAATTTACATCCGCATTGCTTGCACCTCTGGAAAAAACAAGGATGGGAAGCGGAGTTGCCGCCAGGGTGGATGGTATGAGAAACAAGAAGAAGAACCAGGGAAGAACCGGAGTTTATAGGCCCGGAGAGCTCAACGAGACCGCTAAAAGGATGCTAAAGGACAGGAGCGTGAGCGTGATTGTTGACAATTTCCATGGCGTCAACTGGTGGGAACAAACGAAGGTATTCCCCTGCTTTACGGTTTACGAAAAGCCGACGGACTTCCCGGATAAGTTTGCGGTACGGCTTTTCGACGGAGACAAACCAACCCGGCTGCTTTGCATAAAGAACACACTCAGCCAGGCAAGGGCGGCCATACCGAAAGGGTTTCTCCGTGTAACCCGGAGCGAAAAGGACGATCCGAAGATAGTTGAAACGTGGCTATAGCAGCACTCGCAGGAACCAAAGCGTTTGAACGGATGTTTAACACGATTAAACGCGCACAGAGCGCCGTCACATTGCTAAATGGAGCAAACCTATTGCAAAAACAATGACGCTGCAAAATGGCGTTTTCGCAGCAAAGAAAGGAAACGAGGATGAACCAGGCAATATTTACAGGAAACTTGACCAGAGACCCGGAAACAAAGATCATGACCAACGGGAAACCAAGAACGACCTTCACGGTGGCAGTAACGAGGCCATACACCAACACAGAGGGAAGGCGCGACGCAGATTTTATCATGATTACCGCCTACGACAAGAAGGCGGAGCTCTGCCAGAAATACCTCGCCAAAGGGCGCAAGGTGCTGACGAACACGCACGTCAAAACGGGCAGCTACGAGAAGGACGGAAAGCGAATTTACACGACGGAATTTGTGTTGGACAGCATTGAGTTCTTATCCAACAAGGCAACAGAGACCGAGGAAGCGATGCCACAGGAACAGGCCGAGGCGGATGACGGATTCATCCCGGTAGACGATGACGATCTGATTGAGTGACGAGGAGGGCGAACCAATGCTACCCGAGCGAGCGGACGAAATGCTGAAAGACTATAAGCACTGCCTGGCAAGGTGTGAGCACTTGAGGGCTGTGATTGAGGCGCTTAAAGCCGACATTGAAACGGCAGAAAGGGAAGGTCAAGAGGCGCTTATCACAGGGAAAAGCGCAAGCGACCTGGACGGGATGCCGCGCGGGAATGCACCAGGAAAGCCGACGGAACGAATCGCAATGATGCTGGTTAGCGGATACACCACAGCGGACGTCACAGCGCTACACAGAGAGCTGAACAGATTAACGCGGGAGCTTGAAGAAAAGGAGGTTGTGGTGACGCTGGTTGAGGCCTGGCTAAAAGGGCTGACGGCGAAGGAACGCTGGATGGTTGAAAGGCAGGTATTTGACGAGATGACCTACCGGGAGATTAACACAGCCTATCGCCAGGAATTCAACGAAACGTGCTCAAAAGACCTGCTGCGCAGGCTCAAACGGAGCGCGATGGAAAAAATTTACGCGATAGCAAACTAATTTTTTTACCGCGAAAGACCGAAATACCGTTTTGCTACCCCCATACCAACGGATTTGCGACTTTACAAGAACGTAATTGCGTGCTATATTTATACTTAGCCAAAGCAGTGCCCAGGCGGCGCTGCTTTTTTTATATTCAGCCAAAGAAAGGAGGGGCATATTTTGGCGGAGATCAAATATAGGAGGATGCGGATTGTAGACATGCAGCCAGCAGAGTACAACCCGCGAAAAGGCCTGCAACCAGGCGACCCGGAGTGGGACAAGATACAGCACTCGCTCAAGACGTTTGGGATGCTGGAGCCGGTTGTTTTCAACAAGCGAACAGGGCGCATTGTTGGAGGCCATCAGCGCGTCAAGATACTGCAGAGCCAGGGAGAAACCGAGGTTGATGTATCGCTGGTAGACCTGAGCGACGAAGACGAGAAAATTCTATGCGCCTTGCTGAACCGGGCGCAGGGCTATTGGGACACAACCAAGCTGGCGGACTTACTCGGAGAAATCAAAGAGAAAACCGGGACGCTGCAGAACACCGGATTCGAGGAGTGGGAATATGAATCCCTCATCCGGGAGTATGACCACATAGGCGACCTGCTGGAGGAGGATTTCACCGACCTGCTTATCAACGATCCGGACACCTTCACGGTCACGTTCACCTTCCCGGCGGGAAAGCGGGAAGCGATTGACCGGTACATGGCAGAGCATGGGCGCAACAGCCTAATGAGCTTCAACCGGGAGATGCGGAGTTTGAATCACTGAAAAGGAGCATCCAGGATTACGGGATGCTGATTCCAATTATCTGGAACAAGCGAACAAACCGCGTGGTAGGCGGACACCAGAGATTGAGCGTTGAGGAGCACCTGGGACGCGCGGAGGTTGATGTTTCAGTGGTTGACTTAGACGAGACCCGCGAGAAGGAGCTAAACCTCATCCTGAATAAGGCGCAAGGAGCCTGGGACGATGTGAAGCTGCAAGAGCTGCTTAACAATCTCGGAGACCGAGCGGAGGAAACCGGATTCACACTGCCGGAGATCACCGCGCTGCAGAGCAGCATCGAAGACGCGCTGGACGAAACCTTTCTTGAACGGCAAGGAGCCGCTGGTGGAGATGATGATAGAACTGGCAGAAAGTGAGGAAGGCTGACATGGGAGCGAGTTGCGGAAGTCAGGTAATTCTTTGTAATTTACCGGTACGATTTGACACCTATATCGGCTGCGCACACGGCTGCCGGTACTGCTTCGCGCAGAAGAAGCAGGATATATCCAAAATCCGCAGAGGCGATTCACCGAAAAGCCTGCGGGAGTTCATCGAAGGCAAGAGGAACTACGAAACCCATTGGGTGGACTGGGATATCCCGATCCATTGGGGCGGCATGAGCGACCCGTTCCAGCCGATAGAACTACAAGAACGGCTCAGCTATGAGTGTTTGCAGATATTCGCGGAAACACAATACCCATTCGTGGTATCAACCAAGGGCAAGCTGGTGGCACACCCGGAATACTTGGAGCTACTTTCCAAGTGCAACGCGGTAACGCAGATCAGCATGGTTTGCAGCCGCTACGACAAGCTGGAACCTGGATGCCCGAGCTTTGAGGAACGGATGAGTATCGTAAAAGAGATAGCGCCCAAGGTAAAGCGCGTAATCATCCGGATACAGCCATACATGCCCGAAGTTTTCCAGGACGTAATGGAGACCATTCCCCGCTATGCCGACGCAGGCGTATACGGGATCGTGGTTGAAGGGATGAAGTTCGCCAAAGCCAAGCCGGGCCTGGTGCGGATAGGCGGCGACAGCTGCTATCCCAAGAACGAGCTTGAACGCGACTTCGTCCAGATCAGGCAAGAGATTCACCGAAACGGCATGAAATTCTACAGCGGCGAAAACCGGCTGCGCGCCATGGGCGACGATATGTGTTGTTGCGGGATTGACGGCCTCCCGGGATTCAAGGGTAATGACTACAACCTTTGCATGATAGTCAACGGGTACACGCCGGAACCCACGGAGACCATGAAGAAAACCGGAACAGGCGGATGCTTCAAAAGCCTGCGACAAAGCGCCGGCACAACCGAGCGTATTAACCGTCAGTCTTTTTACGGGCTGATGCAGGAAGAGCTCAGCACGAAGCCGGATTATTACATGCGTATTTTCGGGAAAAGCGATGAATAGCAAGGAGCGGCTGAATTACTTAACCCCGGTGCAGGAAGTGCGCGGAATGCTGCTCAAAAGAGAAGACCTTTACGCGCCTTTCGGCCAGGGAGAGGTAAACGGCGGAAAACTCCGGCAATGCATGCTGTTAGTCAACAAGATTCACCAGGACTACGAAGGGCTGATTACTTGTTGCTCTATTCATTCACCACAAGCACCAATCACAGCAGCAACAGCCAGGGCGTTTGGCATGCGCTGCGAAATACTTTACGGAGGAACAAGCAAAGAGAGATTGCTCAATTTGCCAATGCCAAAGCTCTGCTTGCGCTATGGAGCAAAGGTCACCATAGCGGCAAAAAGCGGAAGAAGTAATATATTATATAATAAGGCTACTACCCTAAAAAGAATAAAAGGTAATAGAGACTATATAATACTATATGGCATAAACCTCCAGGAACATGAGGACATTTTGCTGGGAGCGGTCGCAGATCAGGTTCGAAACATACCGGACAAGGTAAAGAATCTGGTACTCACCTGCGGGAGCGGAATTACAGCAATCGGTGTCCTTTTTGGTTTGCACAAATACAACAAAGAAGTTGAGCAAGTGCATCTGGTAGCAACAGGCCCAGACAGGCAGCGGCTTATCCATGAAACACTGAAACTGCATAACGCAGACAGGGAGATTAACTACCACAGCCTCTTTCACAGGCCAGGATTTGCATACGAAAAAGGAGTGAAGGCGGTTTGGGGAGGGGTGCACCTGCACCCGAACTACGAAGCAAAGACAATGGCCTGGTTCCAGAAAAGCGGCTTGAAGGCAGAGGAAACACTGTTCTGGATAACGGGAGCCGAGCCTACCGTCAAGGGCCAAGGGAAGGCGGTGGGAACAGATGCAGAAACAAACACAAACACATGAGGAGCTCAAGCCTTGGGATAGGCAACCGGGCGAGACAAGGCAAGCATTTGAAGCCTTCCGCATCTACAGGGATCAACTCAGTGAACGGAGTACGGTCAAGGTAGCGAAGGAGTTGGGCAAGAGCACGGCCCTAATCCACAGGTGGTCAAGCCGGTGGGGATGGGTCATGCGAGCGGAAGCGTTCGACCGGCACCTGGACAAGAAGGCGCAGGAAAAAGCGCTCAAAGAATACCAGCAGATGGTAGACCGGCACACCCGCATTGCTATGCAGATACAAGAGAAGGCGATCAGAGCATTGGCGAACCTCACCGAGGAAGATCTCAGTCCCAGCGTACTACTGGCCTACCTCTCGAAGGCAACAGAGATTGAACGGCTGAACCGCATGAGCGCGGCGGGGATAGACGAAGGCAGCCAGGCAGAGACGGATATCGAGATCGTGATTGAGGAT
Source organism: Christensenellales bacterium (assembly GCA_050952845.1). Lineage (GTDB taxonomy): Bacteria > Bacillota > Clostridia > Christensenellales > Aristaeellaceae > JAGVSV01. The sequence continues at coordinate 720,520 of JBMNLP010000001.1, read as the reverse complement.
ACCCGCGATGTTGACGATTAGGGTACGCCCGAGCGCGTTCAATGATATTTACTTTGACCACCTGCAGAACGATAAGCGCTACCAGATTTACTACGGCGGATCATCCAGCGGAAAGAGCGTATTCATAGCAACCAGGGCGATGCTCGACTGCCTGCAAGGGAGAAACTACCTGGTCACCAGGAAGGTTGCCCGGACGCTACGCGGGAGCTGCTGGAACGAGATCATGAAGGCGATAACCCGCTACGGGCTGAACAATCAGTTCCGCATACGCCAGAGCGACCTCATCATTGAGGCCAAGCGCAGTGGAGCGCAGATTGTTTTCGCCGGCCTGGACGACGTAGAGAAGATCAAGTCCATTACCCCGGCCAAGGGAGTATTCACGGACATATGGATTGAGGAGGCAACGGAGACAACCTACGAGGACTACAAGCAGCTTGACAAGCGCTTGCGTGGGCTTTCGAAGTTCCCCAAGAGAATGACCCTCACATTCAACCCGGTATACATTACCCATTGGATTTATACGGAGTTCTTTTCAATCTGGGACGACAGCAGACAATACGCGGAAGCGCCGAGCTGTTCCATTTTGAAAACAACACATCTTGACAACAGATTCCTCGCTGAGGAAGACCATTACGCGCTTGAGAACGAGCAAGACGAATACTACCGGAACGTTTATACCAAGGGCAACTGGGGAATCCTCGGCGACGTAATCTACAAGAATTGGCGCATGGAAGACCTGAGTGAATACAAAGACGCACCCGGAAAACTTTACTACGGGCTGGACTTCGGATTTGCGGAGCCGGCTGCAGTAATCAAGGTCCGGTTCGAGCGCGCAGAGAAGAAAATCTATGTGCTGGATGAAGTTTACGAAGCGGGGATGGTTAACTCAGAGCTGGCGCCCAAGGCAAAGGAGCTGGCAGGCAGAGCGCCAGTCACGTGCGACTGCGCAGAGGCGAAGTCGATTGAGGAGCTGCGGCGCTTGGGCGTCAACGCCATTGGAAGCAGGAAGGGCGCAGACAGCGTACTCCACGGCATCCAATGGCTGCAGGGCCATCAGATCATTGTTGATATGCAGTGCCAGAACATGCGCAACGAGCTGACGCTTTACCAGTGGCGAAAAGATAAGGACGGGAACAGCATCAGCGCGCCGGTAACGAAAAATGACCACCTACTGGACGCCTTGCGCTATGCCCTGGAAAGCGAAATGGAGAGCAGGCCGCGCAGTGCGCCGCCAAAGGACTACGGAAACGACCGCCGGAGCTACTGGCGGGGGAGGTGATGAAAGATGCCACGGAGCATGAAGGAATACGGAAGCATCGGACAGAGACGCTACGCGGGCGTCTTCTCGGAAGAGTTTCTCAAAGAGCTAAGAGGCAAGCGCGGCATCGAGGTTTATCGCGAAATGTCAGAGAACGACGACATGTGCGGCGCGATCATTTATGCGATTGAAGCCTTGATACGACAAAGCGAGTGGAGTGTTCAGCCGGCAGGCGACACACCCAAAGACCAGGAAGCGGCAGAGTTCGTGGAGAGCTGCCTTTACGATATGCAAGACACCTGGACGGACACAGTATCAGAGATACTATCCTTCCTGGTTTACGGATGGAGCTATCACGAGATCGTTTACAAGCGGCGAACAGGCAACAGCCAAGACCCGAGAATGAACAGCAAATTCACCGACGGATTGATTGGCTGGCAGAAACTGCCAATACGCTCACAGGAAACGCTTTTCAGGTGGGAGTACGACGAGAAAGAGAACCTTGCCGGACTAACGCAGATGGCGCCACCGAACTACACCATTGCGACAATACCCATAGAGAAAGCCCTCCATTTCCGAACCAAGAGCCGGAAAAACAACCCAGAGGGGCAAAGCATCCTACGAAGCGCATACCGGAGCTGGTACTTCAAGCGCCGGATTCAAGAGATTGAAGGCATGGGCATTGAGCGCGACCTGGCAGGATTGCCGGTACTAAAAGCACCGGAGACCATCGACATATGGAACAACGACGACCCGGTGATGGTTGAGATGTTCCAAAGGGCGGAAACCATCGTGCGGAATATCCGCCGGGATGCGACAGAGGGCGTAGTCTTGCCGAATGATTGGGAGCTTCAGCTGCTAACCTCCGGAGGGCGCAGACAGTTCGACACGAACGCCATCATCGACAGGTACGACACCCGGATCGCAATGAGCGTCATGGGCGATTTTATACTGCTCGGACACCAACAGGTAGGCAGCTTCGCGCTCAGCAGCGACAAGACCCACTTGTTCAGTGTTGCGCTTGGAGCATACCTTGACATAATTTGCGAGGTATTCAACGCGCAGGGAATCCCCCGGCTAATCGGTATGAACGCGGAGCATTTCAGGGGAATCACGGACTACCCGGAGCTGAAACACGGCGACGTGGAAAGCCCAGACCTGAAAGACCTGGCAACCTACCTCCGAGACCTGACAGGCTGCGGCGTAATTATTCCAGACGAAGCCCTGGAAGACTACGTCAGAACAGTGGGCGGGTTGCCCGAGCGTCTGGAAGCGACGCAGTTTGACCAAGAGTTGCGCATGACGCAGCGCAGAGAGAACCGGTTGCGAAGGGACGAAGGCCAGGATATCGACACCGAGGACATAAAGCCGGAAGACAACAAAGGAGAGTGAGAGACGGCAAGGAGGGGGAGATAATTGCCAACAATTCACGACAGGCTAAACAGCCTGATTGACCATAGCAGCCCGAAGCTGGCAACTTTCCTACAACGGACGTGGAAAAGCCAGCAGAACGCCATCACCTACAAGGAACTGCGCGAAGCCATCCTATCGGGCAAACTCGACAAGGCTTGGCTAAAGAACTGGCAGCAGGATTACAGCCAGTTTGTAGCCAACTCCTACGCACCGATAGCAACCAACCTGGCGACACAGGCAGCCAAAGACCTGCTGCAAAGCTACGGAGGATACCTGATTGACCCAGCACGAGCGGGGATAGATAAGTTTATCAACAAGCAGGGCGCGCTCCTGGTTAAGGAGATAAGCGCCCAGCAGTATCTTGCAATCAACACGCTTGTGCACCAGGCAGCTATGACTGAAACTATGACGGTAGATCAACTGGCGAGGGCTATCAGGCCATGTATCGGACTAACACAGAGGCAGGCCCAGACGACCTACAAATACCACGACGCGCTGATTCAGCAGGGCTACACGCCTGAGGAAGCGCGAAGGAAGCAGGCGATCTATGCCGAGAAGATGCACAGACGCAGGGCAGCGACCATTGCCAGCACAGAGCTTGCCTATGCGCACAACGCAGGCGCGGACGCGGCAATCCAGCACAGCATCGACGAAGGGCTGATTGAACCAGACCTAAACAAGGAATGGTCAACGGCTGAGGATGAGCGAGTATGTGACATTTGCGGCAAGCTCAACGGAATCAAGGTACCACGCGGCGACAAGTTCCCAGGCGGGATTGACCTGCCACCAGCACACCCGAATTGCAGGTGTGCTGTTTTATATACAGACCTCAAGGTGATTGCTCCCAAGCCACAGCCAGCGCAGCCAACATCACAATCACCGGCACAGGTGCCAGACCCGGACGCGCCGAGCATTCCGGAAGACATACAGATCGGGCAGCTCACCTACAGGCACAGCAACGCCTGGGGCACAGGCGAGATGCACCATTACACGGATGCAACCGGCCAGGATTGGATATTCAAGCCAGGCCAGACCAAGAGCGGAAGCCCGGAAGCGTTTCGGGCATACGTTCAAGAGGCAGGCTACAAAGTACAGGGCATTGTTGACCCAGACACGGCGGTGCCCGTCGGAACGATAACGCTTGACACGCCAAACGGGACAAAGTTCGGAGCATTACAGCAAAGGATTGAAGACCTTGACGGTAGCTTCAATCTCAAAGCCTGGCAGAACGGCGGAAAACCACCTTCAGCGGAGATAATTGCTCAGCTTCAAAAGGAAAACGTAACCGACTGGCTGATGTGTAACTACGACAGTCACGGCGGAAACTTCGTGCTCAAGAACGACGGTACGCTGTTTGGTCTGGACAAGGAACAGGCTTTCAGGTACATCACAAACCCGAAAGCCCAGACCATGAGCTATACCTTCCATCCAAACGCTTACTATGGCGAGACAGAGCCGGTCTACAACACGCTTTACCGGAAGTTTGCCAAGGGCGAGATTGACATAAACCTCAACGACACACTGGCATACCTAAAGCGCGTGGAAGCTATACCGGATGCAGAGTATCGAGAGATATTCAGAGGCTATGCCGAGGCACTGCACGGCAAAGGCAACAAGGCTGAGCAACTGCTGGATATGATAACGGCCCGAAAGAACAACGCAAGGGCAGCATTCGAGACGTTTTACAGCGAACTGCTTACCGAGCGGAACAGGAAAAAGACCGCGTTCAAGTTCATTGACCAAGCTGCGACCGCGGCAAGCCAATCCCTGCAGGCAACGTCCATGTCGGCACAAGCGCTGAAGGGCATGAGCCTGAGCGACCTGAAAGACATAGCAAAGGCCAGTGGCATCAAGTACAGCTGGAACATGAACAAGACACAGCTGATAGATGCGATCAGCGACCCGAGCAAGACGGCGCAGATCGTAGCAGACGCAAAAGCCAGAGCCTACGGAATTGGCACAACGCCCAGGAAGCCAAAACCTATACCACCAACAACAGCACCACCAACGACCGGCAGGCTTCCCAAGGTGGACGGAGTAACCCAAATCGGAACGGCCATGGACGACTTCGACGAAGCCTTGAAAGGAAGAAACATCCGAGGCACGACGCTGATTGGCGACAAGGCGGCCCTGGAAGGGATGCAGATGACCCTCAGAAAGGTTGACCTGGACGGAAGGGAATACTTTGAGTTGAACGGAAAGCTCACCTATGACCGATGGATGCAGGCTAACGATGTGTTTGACAGCATCAAAGGCAAGACGGTGAGCTGGGACTTCGAGGGCGCGACGGGCTTCCTGGACTACAGCCAGAACACGCTTACCCTGACGGCGAGCAAGACTAAGGGAATTAGCATCGGAGCAAGGACGTTCAAGATTGGCGAAGATTACCTGATGCTTGCAGACCGGGCATGTGAACAGAACCACCGGGCGATGATGGGCGAGTTCAGTTTGCGCATCTACACCAGCGACGGACAGGAAGCGGCCAGGCGAGCGCAGGCGCTACTCAAGCGGCTACAGCTTGAAGATATCACCCTCCCGGTAGACAACGACGCCATGGAGCGCTACAAAAAAATGCGGCTGATATGGCAGCATAACCCGGCAGCAGCAGCCAGGCTTGACCCGGTAAAGAGCACCGACGGAGAAATCCAGCGCACACTCGCCAGACTTGGAATCACCCAAGACCGGATAGACAAGATGAAGCTGGTGCGGATCACAGATGACTATTTCACCTTCATTGACCCAGGCAACATAGACCTTGCGAACCAGAAAAATGTCGCCTATATATGGTCGGGCGTCAGCAACAAAACAGCAGCCGCCTCAATCATCGAGAGCGGAGAAATGATTTCGTCATCCCAACGGCTCAAAAGAGGCGTTATTAGAGGCGGAGCGTCGGTAGATTCAGACTTTAGGAAAGGCGGAGCTGATAGCGTATTCACCCGCGTTGCGATGGATAATAACGTCGGCGTTGAAAGGTTCTCAAGCAGCTTTGCAGAAGGAAGCTACCAATTCATTTTCGACAAGAAAGCACTTGCGAGAACAGATTGGTATGCGTACACTGGAGATGAATTTGGCTCAACGATCGAGAGGGTATTCCACAGAAGAAACTCCGTATCTGCGCACTTCGACGCATTGAACGGTCATTACTATGCGAACAATGAGCTTATGTTCAAAAAGAGCCTGAGCTTAAACGACTTGCAGGAGATACGCTGTCGCAGCCAGCAGGAAAAACAAGAGCTAATCGACTTGCTGAACGCAAAAGGAATTACGACGATTAACGGGAAGAAGCTGGACAAATATATCAAGGTTACCAGAGGGAGGTTATAATGCTTGACCCAAGGACACCCTACATTTGCAGAATTGTAGACGATTACGGAGAAGGCATTGACATTGCCATTAACGCCCAAATTAACGAAGATGGACTGTTATGCTATCAGAACCTTATCAGAGGGCATATGTTGAACGGCAAGGTTAAAAAGGAACTGCCCAACGGTATTGTATTTGAGACAGAGAACCTTGGGACGTTTACGCTTACACCGATCACCATGGAACAGTTCGATAAATACGAAAGACCGAGCCTTGACGATTATGAAAGCGGTAAACTCCAAACGCTGGACGACGTTTATTTCTGGTACCGAAGACAAGTGGGAATTGTCTAAAACCATCAACAACCCAAGAACCGCCGGAATGGCGGTTTTTTGATGCCGTGAACAGACCCAAACAATCCTATTGAGCGAGCGTAAACGGCTGCCTAACGGCAATTAAACACAATTAAACAGGCGGTGAGAGTAATTGAGTAAAACATTCAAAGGATATATCGTCTCGCACCAGCAGCAGCCACGGGCGGAGCCTGGCGAAGGTACGCTGCAATGCTTATTCCGCATTGAGAAAAGCGAGAAGGCAGAACAAATGGTGTTCGGATGGGCCAGTGTTGCCGACCGGGCGGGCGGCGAAACCGTCGTAGATCACCAGGAAGACATCGTTGAGATAGGCGAGCTGGAATCAGCCGCCTATGATTTTGTGCGATTCTACCGGGAAGGCAGTGAAATGCACGAGCGCGGAGGGCTTGATATTGCGGTGCTGATTGAAAGCATGGTTTTCACTCCGGAGAAGCTCGGGCTACTCGGAATTCCCCAGGGAACCTTACCCTATGGCTGGTGGGTCGGCTTCAAGGTACTGGACGACAGCGTATGGGAAAAGGTAGTGGATGGCACATATCGGATGTTTTCGATTGAGGGCCAGGCCGTCAGGGAAAAAGCATGAGGAGGTGATGAATGATGGCTACTAAACTACGGAACCTAAAAATCAAGCGCGTAGCATTGGTGGATGAAGGCGCGAACCCGGACGCGCACATCAAGTTCGCTAAGAACAGAGAGCCGGAAGGAGAACCGGGCGCAATGACCAACGAGGAAGCCCTCGGATTTTTCAAGCGATTCGGGGAGTTTCTGAGCAAGGCTTTCAGCTCATTCGGCAAGAGCGCGACCACCTTTGCGGAAGCGGAGACAAAACAAACCTATGAACAGGTGATAGACCGGGAGATTTACCCGATGCACTACGCCTTCATGGATAGCGTCAGAAGCATACTCGCAGACACCGACAAGAGCGACGAGGACAAAGCCGCGTTGCTACGGCGCAGCCTAAGCGAGTTTGTGGATGCATTTGACGAGCGCGCGGAAAGCTGGGCAAAGGGTGAGCTGACCGACACCCAGCTTGCAAAGAGTGATTACTCGCTCGAGACAGTGCGCGACCACCTGAACGAACTGATTGCCAAACAGCAGGAGGCACCACCTCCCCAGGAGCAAGCTGCAGGCGCTCAGGAAACCAACCAAGACAAAAACGACCCCGAAATGAAAGGAGAACTTGAAATGAAGTTCGATACCAGCAAAATGACCCCCGAGGAAAAAGCAACCTTTGAAGACCTTGCAAAGCGCTACGGCACCGAGGAACAGGCTGCGCCTCCTGCCGCTGAGCCGCAAGGTCAACCAGCCCCCGCGACGCCCCCGGCCCAGCCGGAACAAAAAACCGAAGCCCCCGCTGCGGGAGCTGACGGCGACGACGTCTACAAGGGGCTGCATCCCACGGTGAAGCAGGAAATTGAAAACCTGCGCAAGTTCCGCGACGAAGCGGAGAACCGGCAAATGCTCGAGATTGCCAAGAAATACACCATCCTTGGCAAGAAGCCCGAGGAACTTGCCCCAGTGCTCAAGAACCTCAAAGCTGCAGGCGGCACGGCCTACGACGACATGATTGGGCTGCTGGACAGCAACCTGGAAGCCGTCGAAAAGTCCGGGCTTTTCTCCGAGATCGGCAAGCGCGGAACCGACGGCTCCGACAACGCGTGGGAGAAGATCGAGAAAGCAGCCCACGAACTCAGAAAGCAAAAGCCCGACATGAGCTGGCCGGCGGCGGTTGACGCGGCCTGCCTGGCGCATCCGGAGCTCGTTGCCGAATACGAGAAAGCTCGCCGCTAAGGGCGAGGAGAAAGGAGACACTAAATGTCTTATCTAAATCACGCCATCAACCCCTCCCCCACGATTTGCGGCGAGGCAGCCGCAACGATCGCAGCTCCCGCTCTTTTGGCGGTGAAGTTTGACGCAAACGGGAAATTTGTCCTCCCCAGCTCCGGCGACCCCTGCATCGGTATCGCGCTTGCGAACAGCGAAGAAGTGAAGGGCGGCGACCAGCTTCACGTCCAGATCAAGGACATCGGATTTTGGAAAACAGGTGCCGCGGTCGCGGCGGGAGCAGAGCTCGCCGCCAACGCAGCCGGAAAAGCCATCACAGCCACCTCCGGTGCCTTCATCATGGCGATCGCGCTCGAAGCAGCTTCGGCGGCAGATGCCATCATCAAGGTACAGATCGTAAAGGCTGGCTATAAGTCCGGCGGCAGCGTAGCGCCCCTGACCCTGGCAGGCCTGACCGACGTAGCCATCAGCAATGTTGCCGGTGGAGACGCCATTGTCTATGACAGCTCTGCACAGAAGTACAAGAACAAGGCGCTGGGCCTGAACGACCTGTCCGATGTCAACATTACGACCCCGGCGGATTCCGAGAAGCTGACCTATGACGGCACGGATTCCGAGTGGCAGAACAAGTAACAGAGAGGAGCCAAAGCGCAATGAACACTAAACTCAATAACGCTGCCATCGCAAGCAACATTGCTAAAGGATGGAAGCCAAATCACTACCTCACAAACCTGAGCGTGGCGCAGTTCCAGCCGGATGACTGGTTCGTTTCCCCGTTCATCTTCCCTATCGTACCGGTGCAGCTTTCCACCGGCTACTACTACGTCTTCAACAAAGGCGACCTTGCGCGCGATAACGTGCAACCCAAGCCGGAGTTCGGCAAGGTCACCCCGATGATTTTCGGCAGCGAGAAGAAGCTCTACAGCTGCGGCGTTGACCAGATTATCGTCGGTATCGACCAGATCAGTTCTCTGGACTACCAGCGCGCAGGCACCCCCGGAATCAGCGACCCGCGCAGGGCCAAAGTACGCATTGCCACAGATCAGCTCAAGCTCCATATGGATAGGATTTTCGCGGAAAGCTACTTCAAGGCCGGCGTCTGGTCTAATGAGTACACGGGCGTCAACACCACCCCCGGAGCGAATGAGTTCCATAAATTCAATGACGCGAACTTCGATGCTGTCACCTTTATCGGCTCTCTTCGCACCAAGATGCAAAAGGAAGGGCGCAGGAAGCCCAACACGCTTGCGCTTGGCGTAGAGGCCTACGAAGGGCTCAAGAGCAACCCCGGCATCCTCGACCGCGTCAAGTACAGCGGCAGCACTGCGAACCCCGCGACCATCAACACCAACGTTTTGGCGCAGTTGCTTGAAATCGAGCGCGTAGTCGTGCTTAACAGCGTTTACAATGCTGGCGGCTACGGCCAGACCGACATGAAGTTCGTCTGCGACAGCAAGGCGGCGCTCCTGGCGTATGCCGCGCCCAACGCAGCGATCGACGAAGCCAGCGCCGGTTACACCTTTGCCTGGGATATGCTCGGCAACGGCCAGTATCTGGCCTTCGACCAGTTTGAAGGCGAACCCGGCACTCACACCGAGTACATGGAGGGCCTGATGAGCTACACCCCCGAGAAGGTATGCGACGAGCTCGGATACTTCCTCAAGCAGTGCGTGTAACCAGGAAAACCAATATCCGCAACGCGCTATAAGCGCAGCCGCATGCACGCCTCCTTGCATGGGCGGCTCGCTCGTTGGACAAGAACGCTGCTTCACTCCCCCCTGAGACAGTTACGACACCCGCCCTTCCCCGCTCCCCCGGGGAAGGGTTGTTCTTTAAGGCGCAAAGCGAGCCTAACGTTGCTTTTCAAAAAAACAAGAAGGGAGGAAAAAATGAAAAAGTATATCTGCAAGAAGCCGGGCCGATTCGGTGGAGAACAATTCTACATTGGCGACACCATCCCGGCGGAAAACATCGACCCCAACAGGGAGCAAGCCCTTGTCGATTACGGAATGATTGACGTTGTAGATGTAGAGCCGGAGCAGGGCCAGACCCAGCCGGAAGACCCGCCCAAGCAGGCAGAGCCGACAAAGCCGGAAGACCCGCCAAAGGCGAAGCCCAAAGCCGCGCCAACTCCCGCTAAAACCGGAAAGAAGGTGAGCAAATGAGCGCGACCTACACCTACGACCCGAACGAGCTCACACAAAAGAGCGTGAGCAGGGCCAGGTTTGAGCTTGGCGACGTCATGGTAAGCGGAGAAGGCCAGACTTGCATGCTGTGCGACGAAGAAATACGGGCAGTGATTGAAGGCGAAAAACGCTGGAAAAGAGCCATGTATAAGCTGGCGGATGCAGTATGCATGAGGCTTTCATACGAAACCAACTGGAGGGATGACGGGACGGCTTTCGACCTGAACCAAAGAGCCGAAAGATGGATGGCGCTTAGGGACAAGTTCAAGAAAGAGGCAGCCATCGAAGGATGCATGCCGACCTCCGGAGCGGTAAACGACAGCATCAGAAACCCGGAAGACGGAGGCCATTATTTCCATGGCGGAATGATGCAGTCACCCTATGTGCAACCACCTTACCCATACGAGGGAGGCGGGAGTGAATGCTAAAACACGGACGAATCGGAATGATGAGGCCGGAGCAATTCCCGCAACCTTTCAAGATATACCGGCAAGGCACAGGAACCAACGTGACCGGGCGCGAACGACCCCAGGAATTAGTGCTACACGGCGAGGCGCGCTGCATACTCTCCGTTGCAGACCCCAAGGAACAAGAGCGCTTTAGACAGACCGCTGTAACAGTCACGCACACGATCATCCAAAGAGGCGCACCAATCGCCGGAAAGGATGATTTTTTTGTGTTAGCAAAGGGCGGAGTGGAGACACGGAAGTTCCGCGTACAGGCAGTGCACAACAAAGGTGAGATGGACATAGACACGGTCTATTACTGCGACGAAAGGAGCGACCTGAAATGAGCTTCAAGATTGACATCATGAGCATCATCAACAAGGCCGTCAGCCAAGTAAACGCAGAGCTCCCTGGAAGGGCTGTTGAGGCATCAAACGAGCTGAGAACAGCCGCGCTACAAGTCCTGAAAGGCAAGCGAAGCGGCAGGTTTTATGGGAAGCACAGAGCCTCAGCTCCCGGAGAGCCGCCGGCAGTAAAAAGCGGAGCGTTAAGGAGCAGCTGGAGAGCAGTCAGGTCCGGCCCCTCAGGGTTGAACCCGGCCATTGAAAGCAGCATTCCCTACGCATGGCTTGACAGCGGCGGATCGAAAATAGCAGCCAGGCCCTACTCACAAAAAACGGTGGATCAGGCAAAGCCCAAGGTGATTGCCATTTATAGCAAACCGTTCCAGATAAACCCATAAGGAGGCAGGATGTTGACGTTACACGAGATGCTATTCCAGCGGCTTGTTACAAGCCCAACGCTTGCCGACAAGATGGCGAGTTTTGACGGTCGGGCGGCGATATTCCACCAGCAAGCGCCGAGTGCTGATAACCCAAAATGGGGCAAGAATCCGCAGTACCCGAGACTTGACTACAACATAGACCTGCTGGAAAACCCAGCCAGGAACACAGCGGGAACGCTGATGATAAATGCCTGGTGCGATCTGGCGCATGGAGCAACACCCGAGGAGGTTGAATACACGCTGAGGGATTTGTTGCATGCTACATTTGCACAGACGGAAGAGTATGCCTTTTGTTTCGCCTGGGTTCGTTCAGACGCTTTCGAAGCAACGGCGCAGAAAGAAGAAACCACAAGAATCATAGGCGTAACGCTGATATTCGATATCATGGCCTGCCCTTCCCAATACACGATGCAACCAGACCCAATCCGCGCGCTGAATCTGTGGACTAAGCAGGTTTTGCCGGAGGCGACGGTCATCGGCGAAGACGAGATCGAAGGCTGGCTGATACCGACCCGAGACAGGCCGGTGGTCTACTGGCGACTAACGAGCCAGGGAGTACAGCGGAAGCACTTCGCGCACACATGGCTGAACATCACGGTTGAAGGACACGTATACGCAAGGAGCGCAGCAGACAGGCTTTTCAACCTGACCCGCATTAACACGGCACATGCGCTGGCAGGACACATCCCGATGGAAGACGGATCACCGCTCTTTCTGAGGGATTTTTCTGTTAAGCCGCATTTTAACTACCTGGCACAAGGCCAGATACAGGCGAGCGGCAACTTCGGCGTATTACAGCCGTGGTACTACTCGGAACCAGACCCGAAACTCAACAACGCAATAACGGAATTGCGGCCAAACGGCTGAAAGGAGGGCACGAATGGCTAAGGAACCCATCAGACCCACGACCAAACCAGCGGAGATTGAGCAAGCGGCTCCGGAGACAAAGGCGCAAGAAAAGCCCCTTTACACCGTGGACGAGCTGGCGATCAACGCGCCCAAGCTGTTCAACCAGCATGAAGACCTCGCGAGGGCGGCGCTCGAATTTGCAAAGGTCGAGCAGACCACCATCGACGAAGCGAAAAAGATCATCAAAGACTTTGCAGAAAGGACGGTAAATTAACATGAGCGGACGCTATTCCAGTGGCGAAGTCAAAGTACGCCCCGGCGTTTATTTCCGCGAGACCAAAGGCGGAGGCGCTGAGCTCGTAGGTGCGCGCAACGGCGTTGTTGCGGCGGCCTTCCGTGCGAACTGGGGGCCGATTGGCGAAGTCATCACCCTTGAAAGCCCGGCGGAGATTCCTGAGTACTACGGTGACGACGCCGGCACCAACAGCAACGTCGCAATGCTCGAGAAGATTTTCCTCGGCGGCGCGAGCCAAATCCGCGCCATTCGTGTTGGCGAAGGCGGCACGAAGGCATCCATCACACTCAAGGACACTACAACTTCACCGGTAAACGTGGTGAAGCTGGAGGCCTTATTCCCGGGCTCTCGTCCCCTGAGCATCACCATCAAGGACAGCCTTGCGGTCGAAACCCAGAGGGAGTGCATCATCTACTCTGGCACAAAGGAGCTGATGAAAGTCACCTTTGCTAAGGGCGCAGGCGAACCCGCTGCCCTCGTTGAGGCGATCAACAGCAACACCAGCGCATTCCTTGAAGCGACCAAACTCGCGGACGGCAACGGCGTGATGGCAACCTTAACCCAGGCTGACTTCACCACGCCTGGCGTTTCCCCGACGGTCGCCAGCAGCGACTACACCAAAGCGTTCACCCTCCTGGAGGCGACGCAGTTCAATACGCTGTGTGTGGACACCAACGATACAGCCATCCATGCGCTTGTGCGCACATTCATCAATCGTGCGAACGACAGCGGGATCATGGCAATGGCCGTGATTGGCGAGCCGACAAGCGTTGCATACGCGACGCGGAAGGCCAATGCAGCTGCTAATAACAGCGCGAATGTTATCTATGCACTGAACGGCTTCGGCATCGGGGAGGAAGACTACGAAGGCTTCAATGCCGCAGCGGTCTTGGCGGGATTCATTGCCTACCTGCCTGCGAACGACAGCCCGACCCACAAGGTCATCCCAGGCGCGACCCGCATCATCGGCGCACTGACCAACACCCAGGTTGTGGAGTGCCTCAACAGCGGGGCCATTGTGTTCACCGTCTCCGCCTCATGCGCGGTCTGGATTGAACAGGGAATCAACACGTTGATTACCCTGACAGCCGACCAGGATGCCGGATGGAAGAAGATTCGGCGCACCAAGACCCGCTTCGAGCTCATTCAGCGCATCCTCGAAAGCACTGAGCCGATCATCGGCAGTGTAGGCAACGATTCCAACGGGCGGCAGACCTTTATCGCAATCGCGAACGGCATCATCGGTGAGATGGTGGCCGAGGGTAAGCTGCTCAGCGGCGAGGTAACTGAAGACGAAAAGCATCCGGCCAGGGGCGACAGTGCCTGGTTTGTAATCAGCGTTGTTGACCTTGACAGCATCGAGCGGGTGTACATCACCTATCGCTTTATGTTCACCCAGGAATAAGCGGTAGAAGAAAGGAGTAAAACAGTATGAGCAATATCAATACCGCACCCTCTGTTGACGTGCGCAAGGTAATGTCCGGCAAGGACGGCGCGCTTTATGATGACCAAGGGCAGTTGCTGGTTTCTGTTGAGAACTTCAACAGCCAGGTTGCCATCAACAACCAGACGTTCCAGCCGCTTGGAAGTGCGCAGGAACGCTCCGCCATGACCAGCTACAAGGTCACGCTGACCTTCACCGAGGTTGTTGTTGAGAGTGGGCGCTTCTTCCGCCTCATCATGAACGCGCTGAAGACCGGCAGGATGCCGGTGCTCAACTTCCGCGGCATGGGCAAAAGTCCTTACGACAATAGCGAGGAGCAGGTCGTGTACCGCAACTGCGTCCCCGATGGGACGCTGGATATCCAGAACATGCAGCCCGGTGAACTGTGCAAGCGCACATGGAACTGGGTTGTAAACGATCCACCGGATTTGCAGAAACTCCTGCGGAACCGCTAAACGGCGCATTCTGTAGCTTCAAAAAACAACCCTAAAAAGACCCATGGGACGGTACAAAAGCCGTCCCATGGGCGTTTTAACACGTTAAACAATCATCGAAAGGAGAGAAACCAATGGCAAGGGAAAAAACCAACCTTCCTGCTGAGATTTTTGAGGAGGAAGCACCCGTCACCGAGGAGGAAATCAAGGAGGAGATCGTTTTCAACGAGAACGAGCTCTTGAAAGCACTAACAGACGAAACACAGCACGAAGACACGATCGAGACGATCGAAGTCATTTTCGGAAAAACCAAATTCAGTTTCAGGATTCGTCCTTTGTCCGAAAAGGAGTGGGATAAGTGCCGCGAGCGTAACACCCGTTATCAGAAAAACCGGAGGCTTGGCGGGATGCGGCTACCTGAGAGCACGGACACAACCGGCTATCACAGCGATTTGATTTACACAGCAACGCTTGATGAAGACAAGAAGAAGCTGTGGGACAACAAGCGGCTCTGGGCGGCAGTGGATGCCGTCACCGGCACCGATATGGTAGACAAGCTGATCCCCTTTGCCGGGAAGAAGCAGTCCATCATTGAGCGGATTGAGCTGCTTTCTGGCTACTACGACGATGATGAGTACAATGCGACGGTAAAAAACTAATAATCGTTGGCGGCAAAGCGCGGCTTTTGCACAACATCTTCCAAAGAACCGGGATAACCCCGGATGAGGTGATGCGCAAGCCGCGCTTTGTGCGCACTTTTCTGCTAATGAGCATGGAAGTCCAGCTCGAGGCCGAGGCAGAACAAGCAGCAGCGATCAGAGAGCGGCAAAGACAAGCAGCGAACAGGAGGTGAGCACGCAGGCATGGAACAGGTTTTCAGAATTGAAATCCCTGTAGAGGTCATCAACAAAGCCGACCAGGGAGAGATTAAAAAGCTCGAGGAAGCCCTGATGGGCGTACTCACCACTGCGAACAAGACTAAAAAAGCGGCTTCCGACGCGATGAAGAAAATGGAGAGCGGAGCGAAGGAAGCCGCTTCCTCTTTGAAGCAGGCTGGAAAATCGGCAGAAGAAGCCGGAGATGGCTTTGAGGAAATGGGAGACGCAGCAGAAGACGCGGCAGATTCCGTTGACGATGTATCGGACGCTACAAAGAGTATTGACCAGGGCGGGAAGCTGGACAAGGTAAAAAGCGACTTCAACCAGATGGGAAACGCGGCGAAACAAGCCGGAGCCAGCGCCCAGGCAGGCATGAACCAGGCAGGCCAGGCGACCGACCGATTTACCCAGCGTATTGAGCGCAGCCAGAAAACGCTACGGTCAATGTTCAAGGAGAAATTCAAGCTGATTGTTGAGGCGCTTGACAAGGCCTCGCCTGTTCTAAAGACAATCTGGAACTTTGCAAAGAGGCTTACCAGCAAGGCGTGGCACGTTGCTGTCAGGATGAAGGACTTTGTAACAGCGCCATTCCGAAAACTCATGGGGCTGTTCAGGAACCCGATTACCATGGCGCTTTCAGTAGCTGGCATAGGAATGGGCGTCAGGGAAGTCGTAACGACGTTCAATGAGTTTGAAACCGGAATGAGCGCGGTGCGCTCTTTAACCGGAGCCACTGGACAAGACTTCTTGATGCTGAAACAAACAGCGAAAGACCTTGGCGCCGAAACCGTGTTCTCAGCATCAGAGGCAAGCCAAGGTATGCAATACCTCGCGATGGCAGGCTGGAATACGAACCAGATCATTGCGGCGATGCCAGGCCTACTTGACCTGGCAGCAGCAGGCGCAACGGATCTCGGAGTGGCTGCGGATATTGTTTCGGACGTAATGACGGCTATGGGCATGAGCGCAGACCAGGCTTCAAGGGCAGCGGACATATTTGCGAAAACTGCGACCAGCAGCAACACCACAATCGAGGGACTGGGCGAAACACTCAAGTACGCTGCACCGGTAGCGCATAGCTTCGGGCTACAGCTGCACGAGGTTTCTGCCCTGGCCGGCATGATGGCAAACGCAGGCATCAAGGGCTCGATGGCTGGCACAGCGTTAAGAAGCTCACTAATGAGCATGGCAGCGCCGACCAAACAGGCCAAAGAAGTCATGAAGGACTTGAACATCAGCTTCGTTGCGGCAGACGGCAGCATGAAAAAGATGAGCACCATTGTGAGGGAGCTCTCCGGAGCGTTTGCTGGGCTAACAGAGAGCCAGCGGCTTGAATACACAGAGACGCTTTTCGGCACATATGCTTCCTCCGCTTGGCTTGGCGTTATCAGCCAGGGCGCGGACGTGTTCGATGAGTTTTCATACGCGCTGGATAACAGCGCTGGCGCAGCCAAGGAGATGGCAGCCATACGGCTTGATAACCTGGCCGGCGACCTGGAAGAACTCGGCGGCGCGGTTGAAACAGCAAAGCTGGAGCTGATGGAGAAGTTTGACCCATACCTGCGCCAGGCCGTCCAATGGCTAACGGGCAAGATACCCGAGATACAGGCGCGGATTGAAACGGCGGTTGACAAGGCCATCGCAAAGGCGAAGGAAATCAAGGACTTTGTAACAAACATACTCAACAGCGCAGACTTCAAGAATGCCGACGGACTGGCGGCGAAGTTCTTTGTCCTTTGGGACAAGATAATTGCCGAACCCTTCCAGAAATGGTGGGACGGCCCCGGCCAAGCCAGGGTGATTGCTGTTGTAAAGAGGATTGCCGAGAGCATCGGGAATTTCCTCAGAGGGGCGATAGTTGGAATATTCGCGGCCATCAAGGGAGAAGAAATCGACTTTGAAGGCATGAACCTTACCGGGCTTGCAAAAGCCGGTGCGGAAGCGGCGAAGACCTTCGTCACCTCGTTTGCCGGAGCCTTTGACTTAAAGCAGGTATTGGGTGCGATGCCCGGCGGCCTAAAGGCTGGCTTGTTTGGCTTCGGAGCCATCAAGGTTGGCAGCGGCATCCTCGGCATATCAAAGCTATTGGCTGCACTAAAGGTTGGATTTGGTGGAGTTTCAGGCTCCGCAGCAGCGGCGGCGGCGGCGACCGCGAAGGTTGGCACGACGGCGGCAGCGTCGGCTGCAGGAATTGGAAAGGCCGGAGTGGTGCTTGGCGGATTAAAGACTGCACTCGCGGCCATCCCTGTATGGGGATGGGTTGCAGCGGCGGCAATCACAGCCGTAGCAGTTGGAGTAAACCATTACAACAAGACCCAGGAACAAAACCGGCAAAGGCTGCTACATTTCAGCGACGGCGCGAAGCAGGCAGCCGAGGAATACGTCCAGAGCGCAGAAAAGGTCCGCGAGTTTAACCAGGCTGTTTCTGACATAAAAACGTTGGAAATAAAGATCAAAGCCGGAGAAAGCAACCAGAAAGTCATCACTAACCTGCAGGCGCAGCTCGCGGAGCTTGACAGCCGGGAGGTTTGGTTGCTGGCGCAGCTCTCGGATAAAACGCTCACTCCGGAACAGATAGCACAGTACCAGGCAGAGCTCGACCAACTGCGCGGGAAAAGGGTTGAACTGGAAGCGCAGCTTGCAGCCAACACCTTGAGAGCAACCGAAGTGCAGGAATACATGGACGAGCTGGCCGGGCTAAAGGGCCGGGAAGAACAAATCAAAATGGCGCTTGGCAAGGGAGTAACCGGAACGGAAGCGGAAGCCTATATGAAGGAGCTCGAAATTATCAAGAGCCGGGAAGAAACAATCACGCTCAAGCTCGAAGGCATGGGCTGGGTCGGATTAAGGCTTGCATGGGTTAGCGGGATGATTGAAAACATCAACACTAAAAAAGCTGAGGTAAATGTCATCATGTCCAACAGCAGCCTCACCCAGGAACAAATAACAACCCTCAGCTCCGAGCTTGCTGGAATAAAAACCAGGAAAGCGGAGCTTGATCTGCAGCTTACAGGCGCATCCTTAGAGCCTGACCAAGTAAAGGCTTACAGGGAGAACCTCGACCAGATCAAGGATAAAAAAGCCGAAATCGAGGCCAAGATTGCGCAGGGCGGCCTAACCACCACAGAGATTGCGACGCTATCCGAACAGTACGCCTCTCTTTCGACGAGAGAAGCGGAGATCACGATGATGCTAAGCGGCCAGGGATTAACCCAGGAACAGCTTGGAGCATTGGTTGAACAGCTCGAAAAGATCAGCAACCGAGAAGCAGAAATCAAAGCGGAAATGGCGAAAGCCGGAATGTCTGCGGAAGACATAGAGCGCGTATCAAGCGCAATGGCCGGCATTGGCGACATCAATGCAACGATTAACGTCGCGCTTGCACAAGGTAGCCTAAGCCAGCAACAACTCGAAGACTACAACAAGCAGCTTGCAGAAGCACAGCAAAGGCTTATCGAGTTGAGCGGCGGAATCATCACAAAGGAAGACTTTGGAGAGAACGGCCTGCCTTCGCCCGAAAAGCTGGAGATGGCAGCGCAGTTCCGAGCGGCGGAAGCGTCCAGGAAGTACGCAGAGCTGCAAGGCGAGGTAGAGAGAGGAAGGCGCACTGTGCCGCAAGCGGTACAAAAACGCGACGAATATCAGGCTGCCTACCAGGTCTACGAACAGGAACAGAGCAACATAAAAGCAGCCCAGGATATTGTTACCGTGCTCGAGGCAGAGCGGCAAACTCTTGTCACTCAATACGGCAACCAGCTTAGCAGATTCAGAAACGACGAGATCACCTATGAACAATTTGTTGGATGGGAAGCGGGAACGTTCGCCCCAGGAATAAAAAACCTTCAGACGAGGTACGAGCAGGAAGTTGCGCCGCTTGTTGATTCTCACGAGGGCTACTACTTCACGGGCAAAGAAGCGCCGAACGCATGGTACATGACTGAAAGCGGAGGTTTCGACCAAGTGCTTCTTGACCTGCAGGACGCCTTACAAATGATTACCCCAGACTATACTCAAGCAAAAAGCGATTACGACACGCAGCACCAATCCCTGGTCACTCAGTACCAGAAAGAGAAGGAGCTTATATCGTATGACAGCTTCCAGGGAGCACCAGACCTTGCCGGCAAAACGTTGGAGGAGCTTGCGCTGAACTACACGCAACTAAACGACGCGAACAAGAAGATGTTCGAGGATGCGGTGGTTGCACTCGACCAACTGAACAAGCGCACCGACTACCTCCAGGAAGGCGACAAGACCCAGGCGGTACAGGTAGCAGAACTGGCGGCCAAGTCTGAGGTTATGGAAACGGTCAAGAGCAGAGTACAGACCATAGCCACAAACTACACCACGCTCACAGAGGAGCAGAAAAAGGCTTTCTCTGCCTCAGCAGAAGGAGCGGAGGCGTTAAGCCAGGTCAATAAGGCGCTGGAAGCCCTGGGAGAAGATAAGATCAGCAGCCTGGACGAAATCAACACAGCACTGGAAACGTTGAAAGGCGTTGACCTATCAGCCTTCTCTCTAACGAAGGTGCAGGAAGCATTTGTCGGTGTAGGCGGAGATGCAACCGGAGCCAAAACGCAGGTAGACAACCTGATTGCCTCACTAAGGGCAGCGGACGGACAAACGGCCACAACCACGCTAACACACATAACCAACAACATCACAAACAATATTGTGAGAGATAACGTTTCCGAAGTGCCGCAGAACGCGGCAGGCGGGATTTATGACGGCGCTTTCCTCTCGCTTGTGGCAGAGGATGGCCCGGAAGCAATCATACCGCTGGGATCAAAGCGCAGGAGCAGAGGGATTGACCTGTGGATTCAGGCTGGCCGGATGCTGGGAATAAATACCTTCGCAGAAGGCGGAATACTTGCCCCATACGCTGATGCTGTCGCAAGCACTGAAGGCGACGATTGGGAGAGCGGCGATGACAACCAGAGTAAACGGAAGCCGCTGAACGCGAACCCAAGGAGCGTCGGAGGAAGGAACATCACGGTACACGTAGCTGCAAATCCGGTCTTCCAGGTAGAAGGCGGAAGCAGCGAAGATATCATGGATAAGATACGAGGCAATATCAGCGAACTGGCCGAATTGCTTGGCGGGAACATCGCCAGCCAGCTTGAGGATATTGTAACCAACCTGACTTGATAGGAGGGGAAGCATGGACATTTTTCTGACTAATCTTAGAACAGGAAGCAGGCTCAGGTTTCCCCTCCTTCCAGATCGGTTAAACGTCAAGACAGGGGCATCAACACAAGCGTTCAACATCATAAAAATTGGGGAAACAAAGATACCCAGAGGCACCACGGTCAAGGGTTATTCCTGGAACGGAACGTTCCCCGGAACATCCATGAGGGGCATGCCCTTCGTTTTTGATTGGCAATCACCAAAGAGCATTATAGCTATCCTTGAGGATTGGATGGGCAGAGGCGACACGCTCAGGTTGATGGTAACGGAAGCAGGAATAAACGACGACGTTTTCATCGAATCTTTTGTGTATGACTTCTACGGAGTGGATAACGCCTCATACACGCTCACGCTTTCAAAGCGCAGGGAGCTTACAATCAACGTTGTGCAAGGTGCGCCTCCACCTCCGCGTAGGAACCCAGCAAGGCCTACCGTAACAGGCGGAGGCGGTGGGAAACCCTCTTCTGGCAGCGGTGGTAGCAGCGGCTCAAATACCGGCGGAAAACCGGGAAGCGGATCAGGAAACACCGGGAGCACAGGCGGCGGGAGCTACAGAGTGAAAGCCGGAGACAGCCTTTACTCTATCGCGAAGGCTATGCTTGGAGACGGCTCTCGGTGGCTTGAAATCTACAATATGAACAAGGCAACGATTGACAAAGCAAACAAAGGAAAGGGCGTCAGCCAATACACGCTGCAGGTTGGGATTTACTTGCGGTTGCCAGCCAAGAAAGCAGCCACAAAGCCGGCGGCCAACGTTTCCGTATTCACGAAGACGGTCAAGAGTGTTGTTTCAAACATTTCTACAGCAGTTAAAAACTTCGTCGCATCTCCCCCTGGGAAGTTGATTGTGAACGTAGCAAAGACCGCGATCAACGCATTCAAGTCGCTTGGTAAAAAGAGCACGGTTACAAAACCGGCACCGACGAAGGCCGCTGCAAAATCAAGTGCGGTAAAGAGTAACAAGAACTTCCTGACAAAATATTAAGAAGGAGGCCGGAGAATGGCGGTAGACCTGACGAACATCAAATACTATGTCACTGCCGTTCTCGCGGACGGCAAAAGACTTTCCCTGGAAAACGTCGCAGAGAACATTGCCTGGGAGGAGAACGAAAACGAGCTTTCTATGCGGCTCAATCTAACGATTAGAGACATACCGCAAACCGGCGGCAGGCTATCGAAACAGCTCGCCCTGTGCACGATCATATACGTTCACGCGGATTGGGGAGAGGGAAAAAAAGAAGTTTTCCAGGGAACGATCTGGGAATGGGAGCACTCCCAAATTAAAGACGATGCCGTTTACATAACGGCTTACGACATGCTGTATTACTTGCAGAAATCCTCCGACAGCAAATACTACGCCAGCGGAACCAGCACCAAGAGCATCATCTCGGATATCCTCAATTCCTGGGTGGTTACGATGGGTACCTACACAGCGCCGAACCTGGCGCACCAGAAAACGCTTTACAAAAGCAAGTCGGTATCAAGCATGCTGACTGATACACTCATTGAAGCAAGGAGATTGGGCGGAGGCGAATCAATAATCAGAGCGCGGGAGGGTAAGGCCGACGTGATAGCGGTCGGATCGAACGACAAGATTTACGGATTCGTTGCGGACAAGAACATCGTCCAGACCAGGGAACGATACAGCATCACGAACCTTGTAACAAGGGTTGTTATTTACGGCAAGGAAGACAGCGAAGGAAGGCCGGCTATTGAGGCGGTGCTGGATGGCAAAACCGAGTACGGCGTGCTGCAAAGCATACAGTCGGTAGGCAGTTCCGACATTTCGGAGGCCAAACAAAAGGCTTGGGATGTGCTTGATGAGAAGGGAGAGCCAGAAAGGACAATATCACTGATTGCCCCGGACTTTCCCGCAATCAGGAAAGGAGATTGCATCCACATCAACGCAGACGGGATCAATGGCTATTTCCACGTCAAGGGGATTGCACACAACGCAACAGGGATGGTGATGCAGATGGAGGTGACACCGAGGTGAGCAAGGGAGATAACAGTCCTGGCATCAGCAAGCTGGCCGGAGCTATCAAAAAGGTTGCGGAGAAAGGAAAAGACACAAGCCTACTGCTTGACTTCGGAACCATTATGGAGGATTACAGCCTACTAACAAACACCTACCCAATCCCCATCCCGGCAAGTGATTATCTTGTTTGCAGAAACGCGGTTCTCCCGGAAAGCGAGGTTGTGAGCACCGAGGAAACCACTGCGGAGGACAACCCGCATTCGCATGGATACACGGAGCAGTCGACGGCAGAAGGACAAACAGGAACAGTAGATGGACACAGTCATCCGGTTACTATCCAGCTATCGCCTGTGCGAACCGCCTCGGTCACAACAACCCAGAAACCACACCCGCACGATGTTGACATAGCCAGGGCCTCACAGCGCTCGATTATGCCGGGAGACACGGTCCTGGTCGCCTGGGTGCAGAACGACGCTGTCGTTATTGACATTGTTTACGAGGCCGGAGGCATTTTCTAAAGGGAGGCGGTGAGTGATTTGTCAGAAATTATAGAGAGCTACCCGGTTTTTGAGATACCGGGAGCGAATGAAGAAGAAGTTATAGAGGGTCAAGAGTTTAAGCCTTGCCCTCTTTTTGATTACGAGATTGGCGACTTTGTGCGGGACGGAGCAAACCGCGTTGTCATGGTTGAAGGCAGGGATGCCTACATACTTTGGTGCCTCAAGGTACTAAAGACGCAGAGAGGCGCATGCCTCAGCTACATGGACGCAGGGATTGACTACGAGGAAGCGCTCGCAGAGCCGGCCAGGGAAGCGGTTCAATCCGCGCTCGAGCGCACCATAACGGACGCGCTAATGAGCCATCCTTGTACCGACAGAATTTACGACTTCGAATACATTTGGGATTCGGACACGCTTTACACGGGATTCACGATAAAGCCCAAAGAATGGGCTTCGTTTGATGTTGACATGAGCGTAGCAGGATAGGTGGTGAAATAATGATACAGCCTTATGTACCTCCGGAGAAGCTGGCGGTTATTGATGATGACATTATCCATGCCAGGATGCTTGAAGCGCTGCCAGAGGATATCGACAAGACGGACTGCGGATTCGCGCACGACTTTACTCGACCTTCGGCTATTGAGCAGGCGGAGATGATGATTCTCATTAACGACACGATGCAGATTTTTTTCCCGGAATGGAGTTATGGAGGGTATCTCGAAAAACTGGCGGAGGGCGTCGGATTAACCAGGCGGCAGGCAACCCGCGCAACAGCAACGCTTTCAATTACCGGAGTAGCGGGAACGGTAATCCCGGTCGGTTTTGTGTTTTGCACGCCCAAGACGGCTATCAGCAACAATCTGGAATACGAGACCGTGCAACCTGTGACGCTGGACAGCGATGGAGTGGCAACCGTTGAGGTTGTGAGCAAGCTGTTAGGCCCGGAAGGTAACGCGCCGGCAAACTCTATTACTTTGATGACCTCTCCCATTGTTGGCATTTCCACCATCAACAACTACCAGCCGGCAACCGGCGGCACGGAAGAAGAAGACGATGACAGCCTACGGGAGCGAATCAAGGAACGCGACCGAAACAATGAGGCTTCCTTTGTTGGAAACGACAATGATTACAAGCGTTGGGCCAAAGAAGTTGACGGCGTCGGTTCGGCGTTCGTCATACCAGAGTGGCAGGGAGCTGGAACCGGAACGGTCAAGCTGATTGTTCTCGATGCGAACGGAGCACCAGCCAATGCGACCATACAAAACGCAGTCTATGAGCACATCATATCACCAAGCGACAGAGACAGCCGGCTGGCGCCGATCGGGGCAATCCTTACGGTTACAACGGCAACGCCGAAAAACCTGACCATTGCAGCAACGGTTACGCTTGAGGAAGACGCAGGGCTAACAGAAGTAACGGCGGCTTATCAGCAAAGGCTACTAAGCTATTTTGACGAAGCAAAAGCAGAAGGCAGCGTCAGATACACACGGATTGGCTCGGTACTTTCGGAAACCCCAGGAATCCTTGACTACTCGAACCTGCTTATGAACGGAGCAACCAACAATATCGCAATAACAGCGGATGACTATCCAACCGTTACGGCCTTAACGCTCCAGGAGGCTTGACATGAGTGACACGCTACGCGACGAAATCATAACAAGCAAAACGGCAGCGCGGATGCTCAGCAGGGTTACGCCAATTTATGACAACAGTTATGTCGGGCTTTGGATATTTGAAGCGCTGGGCAGAGAGTACGACCGGACTTGGGAAATCATCGAGACAATGCCGGCGCAGCTCACGCCAGAAACGGCGACATGGGCGATAGAGTTGTGGGAGCAGCGATACGGGATAGTTCCTAATGCTGAGCTGACGCTGGAAGAACGGCGCAGGCGGGTTATTCTCGCCCGGAGCGTTCCCTCACCATTCTGCCCGGCGAGCCTGCAGAGGTACATCAAAAACCTAACCGGCAGGGAATCAGAGGTTTACGACAACGTTGCATCCTATACGTTTGGCGTTTATATAACGCAAAGCGAAACGATGAGAGAA
Source organism: Christensenellales bacterium (assembly GCA_050952845.1). Classification (GTDB taxonomy): domain Bacteria; phylum Bacillota; class Clostridia; order Christensenellales; family Aristaeellaceae; genus JAGVSV01. The sequence continues at coordinate 695,363 of JBMNLP010000001.1, read as the reverse complement.
ACGGACTTCGACACATTGCTTGCCTACCTACGCAGGCAGAAGCCAAGTCACATGAGTTTTGAGCTTGCGATGCAGAGCGCCGAAACAATCCTGATTGGCGTCAGCACGGCCTATTGGAAATTTCCTTACCCGATGACCGGAACAAGCGAAGCAGGAACGCAACCGGCAGCCAATATCCTACTGGCGGAACATGAAGGACAACTTATCGTTTACGCCGACGAAAAAGGATACAAGATACCCTACCCCCTCGCCGGGACGCTTCCGGAGGAGAACACCCAGGGAGGGGTCAACTTGGCGGCTATTTTAGCATCAGGTGCCGGGGAAGGATACGCGGCACCTTATATACCATGCGGCACACAAAGCGCAGGAACAGCCACTTGAGTGGCAGAGAGGAGCAAGGGCGATGCTATCAAACACAGCACTAACAGCCATTAAAAACTGCATCAAGAACAGTGTCACCCAGGCGCGATACAAGGTAGCCGGGGCGTATTACACAACGGGGATCAACAGCGCAGAAATCCTGGGAGACGGAAGGCTCGCTATCACGTTCTTGATTGACCACAGCCTACCCGGTGACATTACGGTTACGGAGGTACAGCTTCTCGACAGGAACGGGAACATCTGGGCGTCCAAACCCGAGAACATCACGCGGAAATCGGTACAAGAAGGCATCCTGTACCGGTATGTTTTCACGATCACGGAAGCCTAAGAGAGGAGCGAGAAAGAAATGGCATACCAAAGAACGACGTGGAAAGACCATGTTGTAGAGAGACCAAAAACCTACACGGTTACAGAAAACAGCGACGGAACCCAAACTCATGTTGATGCGCCCGGCGAGGTTATCCAGCAGGGCACACCAATGAGCGCGACCAATTTCAACAACCTGGAAGAAGGTTTACAGCACGCGGCTATCGCGTTCGACTATTACTTCATGACCAGCCAGGCAAAACAGCGCGACCTCGAGACGCGGCTCGCTGTAGCAGAGGCGCAGCTCGCCGCCTTGACGCCATAAGGAGGACAAAGAAATGAGCGAATTACCGCAAAATGAAGGAACAGAAATCATGCAGCAGCCGGAGTTGACGGATGAGGAAATCGCCGTCATCGAAGCCGAAAGAAAAGCAGAGTTTGACGCCAAGATTGCCCCCTACAAGGCTCTCAAGGAGCGCATGGATAGCACCTCCAATGAGCTAACCGACCTGCAACTTGCCCTTGTAGACGTCTACGAAACCATTTTGGCCCCATAAGGAGGAAACGAACCATGGCAAAGATATACGCGATGCTAATCAAGAAAGGCCTCAAGACCATTGATGATGTTCCCGAGAGCCTAAGAGCCGATGTTCAGCGCATTCTGGATGGTGATCCCGATGCTGCTTAACATAATCCTCAGATTTGCAAGAAAGGAGGTAAGGATGGTCATGGCAGTTATCTACGCGACGCTTATCGTCAAGGGCAAGAAGACCTTCGCCCAGGTACCCGACCTGCTGAAACCCCAGGTAAAGCAAATCCTGATTGACCTGGAGCTGCCCGAATTGGCAGAGTAACAGCCCTACCGGAGCGGGTAAAACCGCTCCACCACAAAGCAAACCGCCAAAGAAAGGGCGGTTTATTTATATAACACTGAAAGCAAGGAGGGAAACACACAGTGCATAACTCACCATTAGAAATGGTTGCAAGCAAGTACGGAACCGTCGTGCGATATGACGCGCAGGGCAATCCGAGCATTTTCGTCCGTATCCCAAAGATGCGCTCAAAAAACCTTAACGCCACCCTACCTGACCGCGTACACCCCGCGTTCATCGTCAACGGCGCGGAGCAGGACAGCATCCTCATCGGACAATACAAGGCAGCAGAGCTATCCAATGGCGGAACACTTTACAGCCTCCCCAACCTACCGCCCCGTGTGCAGCTTGGGGCAGACCAATTCCTGGAGCGCATGCGCGCATTTGGGAACGGAGCCAGCGGAAAGACTGTTGCTGACAGCGGCCTGATTCTGCTGCTGGCCGCCAAGATGGGCTGGGTGCCAAAAGGCAACAACTATTGGGGCGTGGACTACCGAGACGGTACTCCTTACATGCTTAACAAAAGCCAGTCAGTTGGCGACAAGCGCGTTTTCAGAGGTTGGGAATACGAATGCCTTGTTGCCCATACCACGGCTGCAGAACTCAGGCCAGACAAAAGCCCGAAGCACTGGAAGCGCCTCAAACAGCTTGGCGGCGCACCGGTACCAAACAGCTATCTTGAAAGCGCGGATACCCACTACAACGGCTACAACACCTTGAACGGAAGCGGGCCGCTTAGCTGGTACCTTGGCAACGACCCCGGCGGCCTCTGCGACCTGAACGGCAACTGTTTTGAGCAGGATTACGGCTATCGCATCGTGCGCGGGGAGCTGCAAATCCTACCCAACAACGACGCGGCTCACCCATCCGCCGACCTGAGCGCAGGCAGTGCAGCGTGGAAGGCCATCCTTCCCAGTAGCGCAGACGATAGCCATACCCTGGTAGCGCCAGGAACCCCAGGAACCTTGCATTGGACTTGGTCCAACAGCAAGCTCACCCTGGATACTGTCGAGCCGACCTTCGACAACGAGTATCGAGGCACCAGCTTCAAAGACCTCGTCGCGAATGCGACCAGCCTGCCTTATGTTCCGGCCATCGTGAAAGAGCTCGGGCTGTTCCCCTGCACTGGCGACCAGACCCAAGGCTATACTTACGTGCACTTCACGGAAGACGAGCGTTTCCCGCGTCGCGGCGGCTCCTTCAACGCCACCAGCAACGCGGGGCTGGGCTCCGTGTACTCGTACCTCGCCCGCGCGCACAGCGACGTGGCCTATGGCGCCCGCCCCCGCTCCCTTGAAGCCCTGTAATCTGAAAATTGGTTATCTGAGGGGTGGGCGATAGCCCGCCCCTTCTAATCAGGAGGCAGACCGATGGGCACACTAACAATCCAGCAAAAGATTGAGGACATGATCGACTACGCAACCCCCATCATTCAGCGCTGGCCGAAACTGCACCGCTACACATTAGGCGAAAGAATACTGAACCAGATGTACACAATTGCCGAGTTATGCGAGGCGGCCAACCGGAAGCAGCACAAATACGCCACCATGCAAGATATGGACGTGAAGCTCGCTGTGCTGCAGCAGATGGTAAGAAGGGCCAACCGAATCACCTATCAAAACCGCGAGCACATCACAAAGTTGCTGGACAACCACAAGTACGAGGTTTTCAGCGGCCAAATAACCGAGATAGGGCGCATGCTGGGTGGATGGATTAAAGCGGTGAATGCCCGGAAGAATCAGGATAACCTGGCTTAACCATTGGGAACGCGCCGCCAATTGGGCGGCTTCGCGTTAGTTTCGTTTCCCGCGTCGCGGCGGCAACTACAACAACACCAGCAACGCGGGGCTGGGCTACGTGAACTCGAACAACGCCCGCGCGAACAGCAACGTGAACTATGGCGCCCGCCCCCGCTCCCTATCACCATTCCAAGGCACTGCGGCACGCAAGTCTCCGCAGTCGAATACAGACAGGGAGGGGCGCGTTCCCTGTGGCCGGAAGGCCACGAATAAAAATCCCGGCGCGCCGGAAAGGAGCTCGGGAATAGCCGCGAAGCCGCCGGAAGGTGGTAGCACGGCATGGCCGTGTGAGCAGAAATGCCATGCGCGGCAAAGCACTATGAGAAAACTAACCAACATGAAGGAGCATATTTGTTCCTGGGATAACCTGGTTGGCGCATACAAGGACGCGGCGAGGTATAAGCGATACCGCACCGACGTCCTTTCGTTTACCCAGAACCTTGAATCAAACTTGCTGGACATAAAGCGCGACCTGGAGAACCGGCAATACACCGTCGGCCCATACCGAGAGTTTTATGTTTCCTACCCAAAGCGTCGGCTTGTAATGGCGCTTGGTTTTAGAGACCGCATCGTTCAATGGGCCATATACCGGCAGATCAACCCGTTCATTGATAAGCGCTACATTGAACACAGCTTCGGATGCAGGAAAGGAAAAGGAACGCTGGCGGCGGCCCAGCAGCTTCACCATTGGATGAAGATGATTAGCCGAAAGCCAAACGCTAAGGACTGGGTCATTCTGAAATGCGACGTAGCCAAATACTTCTACCGCGTAGACCACAAGACCGCGCTTGACATATACGCTAATTACATAAACGACGAATGGCTTATGTGGCTGCTTGGCGAGATTATCAACAACCGGGATGTTCCGTTCGGGCTTCCGGAGGGAATGAGCATCAGCGAATGCCCAAGGTCGGAGCGCTTGTTCGACGTCGGCATGCCTATCGGCAACCTTACCAGCCAAGAAACCGCAAACCTATACCTCAACGAGGTAGACCAATACGCAAAGCACGTCTTAAAAATAAAGCACTATATCCGCTACATGGACGACACGATCATCATTGTTGACAGCAGGAAAAAGGCGGAGCACATACGGACAAGCATTGAAGCCTTCATGAAAGAAAGGCTCAAACTTTCCATGAATAAAAAGACCGTCATCCTCCCGCTATCGCATGGATGCGAATTTGTGGGCTATCGCGTAACAATACACGGCCTGCGACTACGCAAGAAAACAACACAGCATATCAAACGCGCCCTCAAGCGGACGCAAAAACTCTATTCCCGAGGAGAAATAGACCAAGACAAAGCATTCGCAACCATCCACAGCTACCTGGGCATGTGTAAGCACATTAACGGCTACAACGTGCAACGGTGGATTGCGGAAAACGTCGTGCTGCGAAGGGAGGCGGAAGCAGATGGATAAAAAGCTATTCACGCCATACGCGATACGGCAGCGCGAAGACGGTCTGGTTGACATTCTTTTTCCCTGCGACGGCGGAGTTGGGAATTGCCCGTGCCATTACCGGCTAACAACCAAGCTCAGGGATGGGATCGAGGAAGACATAAGACGCAATTACTACACCTGGAAAGCAAAGGCAAAGCAGCAGAGCGCGGATCGCTTAGAGGCGACCTGCGGATGGGATGCCTTGCACCCAGGATGAATACACAGGAAGGAGGAATCCAATGGCAGTACAGCTATCAACTTTCCTGGCGGCACTGCAACAGATGGCCGACGCAAGACCGACCTACCGAACCGGCGGAAGCGGGAAAGACGGAACGTGCGACTGCATCGGCCTGATAATCGGCGCCTTGCGAATCGCCGGGTACAGGTGGCCGGGCGATCATAGCAGCAACTGGGCACCGAGACGGGCGATGGTGTCACTACGCAACATAAGCAGCGCAAGTGACTTGAACCCAGGGGATGCCATCTACAAGTACAGGGAGCCTGGAGAAGACAGGTACAAGCTCCCTGCGCGCTTCCAAAACGGAGCCGACAAGCGGGACTACTATCACGTCGGCGTTGTAATCTCCACATCCCCGCTGCAGATTATGCATTGCACCAAGGACGACTACCACGGCATTGACGGGATAACCATTGACACCAAAATTGGGCGCTGGCGTGCAGCTGGCGGCCTAAAATACATCACCAGCGACGGCGGCGGCATACTGCCGCAGAAAGAGGTACTTATTGTGTTATACGAAGCGGTTGTAAACACAGGCAACGAGACGTTGAACATCAGGAGTGAACCCCGCGCAGGAACAAGAGTTCTTTACAAGGAGCGGGGCGGCACGGTTGTTCGCGTGCTTGAAGTCATCGACGATACTTGGGTGAAGATTGACGGAAGCCAAGGCGAGGGCTATGCGATGAGCCGGTTCCTGACCACTGCAGGAGTTCCAGGAACGACCCAGGCCGGAGCGCCGGCGGTGGTCATCAGGTGCGGCTCAATCGAGGAGGCGAACGCGATCGCCTCAATTCTCAGAAGCGCAGAGGCCAGCACCATCTAACGATTACTACGCCTCCCTTGCGGCAGCGCGTGAGGCAAGCAGAAGGAGGCTGAAAGAAGAATTATGAAGACGATTAAACAAATAATAATCATTATTGCTTGTATTTTAGTGCCGGTGATTGCGATTGCTGCAAGCCGCACGAGCGTAACGCCGGCGCAGCAAGAACAGGCAGGCTTTGACCTACCGAAACTCGTCAGCGTAGTTAGCGGACTGCTAACCGGGATTGCGGTGATAGTGGGCACGCTGATTTCGGTTTTCAAATCTTTCCGGGCCTGGGTCGTAAAGAAGGTGAGGAAAGCATTGCATATTGTTGATATTGAAGCGTTGGTTGATGAGACCACGAAAAAGCAGCAAAAAGACCTGCAGGAAGCCGCCGACGAAAGAAGGGGCCAACTTAAAGCGATTGGCGAACAGTACACAAAACTCGGGGAGGAAATCAAAAACCTTGTCGAAAAAGTTGAAAAGCTAAATAAGTGCGTCGAGCAATCACAGGTCAGTGACAAGGCAATCCTCCGCGAGGGAATCACCAGGATTTACTACAAGTATTACCGGCAAAAGAAAATTGCGGCCAACGAGCGCGAGAATGTTTCCCAGCTGCACGCTGCCTACGATTCCATAAAAATAAATGGAGACCACATACGGGACAGCTATGTGCATGACCTTTACGAGGAAATAAAGACCTGGGATATCATTTACCCGGATGAGCGCGCGGGAGATCAAAATGTCAGATAAACAGGAAAAGCCGCAGCAGCACACGGTAGAGCAGCAGACGCTCCAGGTCCATATGACCTACATGCAGTTCAGTAAAAAGATTGCGATTGCAGCAATAATTGCCTGGATTGCAACGATTTTATGTGCGATTGCGTATATCGTGTTCGCCCCGATGGATGCGCTGGCCGCCGACCTGGTAAAGACAATAACCGGCTATAGCGCGACGTTGACCGGCACGGTCATTGTTGCCTACATGGGCAACAGCGGAGTAGAAAAATACGCGCGCTACAAGTATGACTTTGAGGCGGCAAAGAGGGACATGGGAGGCGCAAACACCTTCCCGATAACCACCACCTACCGAGACACCTACCAAGAAAGATACTACGACGGCCCCGGCATGGGGTAGAAAGGAAACAACAATGGAATTACTAAAAGCCTTGCTGCACGCAGTAATCATTGCGGCAGTACCCACCCTGACGACCTTCCTGATTCAGTACCTGATGGCGGGTTCGAAGAAAGCGAAGGAAGCCACCGCGAGCGACCACGTCAAGAACACCATTGAGACCGTCACAAATTTGGTGGCCGACGTTGTTCGCTATGTATCGCAAACCTACGTTGATACATTAAAAAAGGACGGCACATTCACCAAGGAGCGCCAAATAGAAGCGCTTAATATGGCGTACGACAGAGCGTTGAGCATGATCAGCGATCGGAGCAAAGAGACGATAGAATCCGTGTTCGGTGACGTTGGAACGTATCTGTTGACGCTTATAGAGGCGCAGGTGGGCGTGCAGAAAAAGCCCAAGGATTCAGAAGGGTCGTTGAACATTTCGGAACCCGAGCAAACCCAGGAAGGCGCAGCCGAAACTCCCTGACGCAACAGCAGCATAAAACGGTATCATATGATACCGGGGCCGCTCCGAAAGGAGCGGCTTTTTTACTTGAGATAAATTGTTTTTGACCTTTCCATGCTAACGCCCTTGAAGCTTTCGCCTCGATAATCAAACACCATGGAAAACGTTTCGATTTTGCTAATTCCATATTTCAAATACATTTCAGCGCTGTTCGTCCACTCATGCAGATACTTACAATCCCCCGGAACATCAACAAACTTACTTATATCAACGGCGCAGCCGTTCACGATAATGCTATCGCAAACGAAGTGAATCGATTCGCTTGTTTTATTAACAAAAAGGAGTTCGGTTTTCATGTACGACTTTTCGCCGATTTTTTCAACGCGTAGATCAGAATACGAAACAGAGAGAGATCCATCATCATACAGCAGGCGCTCGCCGGAAGCGGCTTCTCCTTGGTTGGATAGACGAAGCCCTCCATCATCGAACGCAACGCCAGGATCGGGAATGTCTGCGATAGGAAACAGTAACGCTTTTTCTGGCAAATCAAGGATACAACCTTCCGGGAGGTAAACATGCGTTGCTCCAAATCCAGATTTTTCTAAAAGTATTGCATACCATCCGGCAGGAAAATCAACACCTATTTTCCGTTCCCCGCTTTCGAGAGGTTCCGCAAAGGCTGAAAGACAGCCAGCAGCCAAGAACAAACACAAGAGAATTGCTATACATTTCCTCATTTTTTCGTTCCTCCAATTAACGTTTTTCGCCATAAATATACTACACAAAAATAATTTTTCAAAATAGTTGACTTTTTGAAACACAACAATTATAATGAGTTTCAGAAAGTGAGGTGAACTTATTGAGGGGTAAGCGAATTGGGAGACCCCCAAGCGACAATCCCAAATCTGTAATGTTTTCAATCAGGCTCGATGTAGAGACAGAAAGGAGGCTCATGGAATACTGTAAAGAACACGAAATCACGAGAGTTGAAGCAATCAGACGCGGGATTCATCTACTGCTTAAAAAGAAATAGGATAACGGGCCGTTAGCTTGGCGGCAAAGCCCGAAATCCTATCACACCAACCAGAAGCATTACTTTCGGAAGGCAATTAAATGATAACACATTTAGCCTCCGAAGGTCAACGAAGAAGACTTAGACGGAGGCTTTTTATGTACAGAAAAGACATGGATTCACTTTGGGACGTTTCGGGAAGGCTTGATAACGTCATCAGCGCGCTCACGGTTTTGTTAAACGCCATAGCGGACGGATACGCAAACAAAAACGAAATTCAAGGAACCCTTTATTGCATATCAGAAAGCATCATCGGGGCCAGAGACACGCTCGACGAAACCATTGACGACATTGCGGACAACACCGTCATGAGCGATTGAAGGAGGGGCGAGAATGCAGCCAACATTAAATGACATGCTACCGGCAAACTCGATAGCCAATCTCGTCGGAGAACCGAAGAAAGCGACCCTTTACACGCTCACCATTAGCAGTCTTTTCCCGGAGCAGCAGCAAGACTATGACAAGATGTTTTTCAACGACAAGGTCGGAAGATCGCACGCGGCATCCAAAGTGCTACACGACTTCATCAGATACCACGGCATCCCCTGGTCAAGCACCCGGATTATCCACGTAGAGCATCATCGACACGGCGACGGGAAGAACGGACATTTCATCATTGAGGCATTAGTACAAAGCAAAAAGGAGACAGACGAATGAAAAACACAACCAGCATTTACGGAACACTCTACGGGGTAGCGGTTGGCGATGCGCTGGGCGCTCCTCTGGAGTTCATGGATCAAGAACAAATCAAGGCCGAGCACGGAAGCGTCACCGAAATGATTGGCGGCGGCTGGCTAAACGTCGAACCGGGCGAGATCACCGACGACACGCAGATGACGATTGCCGTTGCGGAAGGGATTTTGGAAAACCCCAACAAGCCGATAGAGGCCATAGGAAAGAGATTCATTAAATGGTACGAGAGCAGGCCGAAAGACATTGGCGGCACATGCAGAGGCTCTATCGTCCGGGCAATCAACAATGCGGAAAGCAGCGGGAGGGAGTATCCGAGCGTTGAAGACTGGGAAAGCGCTGCAATTTGCACTCACAAAAGCATGGGCGGAAGGAGCGCTGGAAACGGATCATTGATGCGGACGGCGTACGTCGGCGCTTACTACAGCAAGAATGTTGATATCTTCGGACACGCATCATTCATTTCTGGAATGACCCATTACGACCAAGAGGCAGGGATGGCTTGTGTAGCTTATAGCTTTTTGATTGACGCTCTGATTAAAAATCCGGAGCGAAAGACGCTCATCGAAGCGCTGGAAGGAGCAAAGCAACTCATTCCTTACTACGACTACGAGAAGCTGACGAGCTCAGGATTCAAGCCCAAGCCTACAGGTTATGTAGTGGACAGCTTCGAGGTGGCGCTTCACTGCATCCTCACAACAGACCTGTTCAAGGCCGCGGTCATAAAGGCGGTCAACCTCGGCGGCGACGCAGATACGATTGGAGCAATCACTGGAGGGATAGCCGGAGCTCTTTACGGATATTCCGCTATCCCGCGCGATTGGAAGGAAAGCCTTAGCTGGGACGTCCGGAAAAAGTTGGACGATTTGAGCGAGGCGGCGGAAAAAGCAAGGGTGGCGAGAGAACCATGACTGGCCTTAAAGTTTTCGAAAGCCCAGATTTTGGCGGCATCAGATTAGTCACGAGGGCGAGCGGGGTTTGGTTTGTCGCTGCTGATGTATGCAGGGCGCTTGAACATAGCAATGTGACGATGGCGCTTGAGCGGCTGGACGATGACGAGAAGGCTAAGTTCAACTTAGGGTTATCAGGCGGCTACACAAACGTCGTGAACGAGCCTGGCCTCTACACGCTCATTCTTGGCAGCAGAAAACCAGAAGCTCGTGCTTTCAAACGCTGGATCACCCACGAGGTATTACCGGCCATCCGGACAACTGGCGGATATTTTGTTGGAGAACGCGAGATGAGCGAGGAGGAACTGCTTGCACGCGCATTGCAAGTTGCCTCTAACAAAATCAGAGAAAAGAACTTACAAATCTTTGATTTGGAAATGGAAAACTCAACACTCAGCGTCGAAAACCGATTCTTGCGACCCAAGGCAGATTACTTTGACGCAGCCATGAGCGGCGAACTACTAACCGGCATACGGGAAACGGCGAAACTGTTCGGGGTTGGACAAAAGGAACTTGTGCAATTCCTCATTTCAAACAAATACGCCTACAGGAACAAGAAAGGAGTGTTGCTACCTTACGAAACAAGAAACAGAGACTACTTTGAGATCAAGGAGGTTAAGAACTCAAATACAGGCTGGTTCATGATTATGTTCCGGTTTACGCCGAAAGGCAGGGCACACATTTTCCAGAAATTAACGGCTCAGAATGAGCAGAAAGGAAGATCACAATGAAACATGGACGCACACTTACGGAGCTGGCAATCGAACTGGACAGACAGCGCAAAGTAAAGAAGGACTATTTACTTGACACCCGGAACGTAAAGATGGACGCAATGGAGAACTTTTTCCAGATCACTCTTATCAATGATGAACAGCGAGCAAACACAATCCTTGGAGTAAACGACATAGCACACCGGCAGATTGGGAGCACCCTCGGAATCCCGGCGAAGTATTACGACAAGATGCGAGCGGAAAACCCGGATTTGCTCTCCACCAACGTAAACAGCTGGTTCAACGAGACGCCTTCCGTTCGTATGGTGCGGACGTTGGATGGAACGGCCAGGGCCTTCCTCTCTGAACGATACCGCCGGATCGATAACTACGAGATCGCGGAGGCGGTTCTCCCAATTATCGCGCAGATACCGGATGCGAGAGTTGCAAGCTGCGAGGTAACGGAGCAAAGGATTTATCTCAAAGTTGTAAACCCGAGACTGGAAACGGAGGTTTCCCCTGGCGACGTAGTCCAGAGCGGCATCCTGATTACCAACAGCGAGGTCGGGCTTGGCAGCATGGCAATTCAGCCATTGATTTACAGGCTTGTTTGTTCGAACGGAATGGTAGTAAACGATGCAGCGACGCGCCGGTACCACATCGGACGCGGGAACGAAGCCAACGAGGATTACACGCTTTACAGCGATGAGACCCTCAAGGCTGACGACAAAGCCCTGATGCTCAAAGTGCAGGACACAGTCAAGGCAGTTGTTGATGCAACCAGGTTCGAGAAGGTTGTCCAGATGATGCGCGACGCGAAGGACGCGAAGATCACGAGCAGCGACATTCCAAAGATGGTTGAGCTGGCAGCAAGCGACTACGGCCTCACCAAAAAGGAGGGAGGCGGCATCCTTGATTATCTCATCCGGGACGAGGAGCTCAGCCTTTACGGGCTTTCCAACGCAGTAACCAGGGCGGCCCAGGACGCGGAGAGCTATGACCGTTCAACCGACATGGAAAGTATTGCATACAACATCCTCGGCATGAGCCGCGAGAACTGGAATCGGCTCAACTCTGTGGCATAAGGAACGACAAAGCTGCGCTATCGGCTATACGGGCAGAAAGGATACCGGCTTGAAGAAACAGCAAGAAGATTTCCTCGAGACGCTGCCGGGCCTCCTTCAAGGTGTCAGATTGCAACTGGAAGGAATTGAGGAAAGAGTGGAGGAAATTGTTAACCAGGAAGGGGGAGCGCGAAGAAACGCAGGCGAGCCTCCAAAGTGCAACTGGTGGGAGCCAACTTGTACCGATGAACTTGGCAGGATAATCCACCCGCTGCAAATCTCAAACTCGACATATAAGTTTATCTCTGAACAGGTCAAGGCTGGATTCAACCGAGGAATGATACAAGACGTGAGCAGCGAGGATAGTCGTTAAACACGATTAAACGCAATCCTGCGGCCTTCTATGACACAGGATAGGAAAACCTACACCCGGAAGGAGGAACGCAAATTCGAGCCGTTTTCGCGGCAATTCTACGGCATCACGGAACTGAAACGAAATCCCCACTACCACAGAAAGGAGGAAATTTACCACAGGATTACCACAGACAACACGATAGAGATACCAGAAAAGCGAAAAATACGAGATTCCGAATCGCTCAAAAAGGAGGCAGAAGGTAGCAAAAAGCCCGGTATATCAATTGATTTTGTTGATATACCGGGCTTCCTTCTTTGGTCGAGGTGACAGGATTTGAACCTGCGACCTTTTGGTCCCGAACCAAACGCGCTACCAAGCTGCGCTACACCTCGTGGAGCCAATAAAGGGACTCGAACCCTTGACCTGCGGTTTACGAAACCGCTGCTCTGCCAACTGAGCTATATTGGCATGGCTGTCAAACAGCAAGATGTACTATAGCATGTTAGAGCACGTTAAGTCAACGATATTTTTCCTTAAGTTTTAACTTAAGTTTATGATTGCAATCGCGCAACAGCCGGCGCAAAATTACAACTTGCTAACATACCGGAGGGCGGCGGGCGGGCTGTTTGTGTTATGATGCAGATGGGGTGAGGCGTGTGAAGGGCAGGATACTCGTTGCTGAGGACGACCCGGCCATTTTGAAGCTGCTGGAAACCAACCTGCAGGTGGCGGGGTATCAGGTGGTATGCGCGGCTGACGGGCAGCAGGCGCTGCAGGCGGCGCGCACACAGGTGTTTGATTTGGCGCTATTGGATTTGATGATGCCGGAGATGGACGGCTTTGCGCTGCTGCCGTATTTGCGGGAGCAGGACATCCCGGTGATCTTCGTCAGCGCCAAGGCTGATGTGCTCAGCCGCGTGCAAGGCCTGCGCCTGGGCGCGGAGGATTATCTGGTCAAGCCCTTTGACATTTTGGAGTTGCTGGTGCGCATGGAAAAGGTGCTGGAGCGCAGCCGCCCGCAGGCCGCCATCCTCACCCACCGCGATGTGGTGCTGGATGAGAGCAGCCATGTGGTGATGCAGGGCGATGCGGAGGTGCCGCTCAAGCCGCTGGAATATGAGCTGCTGCGCACGTTCATGCGCTATCCCGGCATGGTGCTGACGCGCGAGCAGCTGCTGCGGCGCGTGTGGGGTGAGAACTTCTTGGGCGAAACGCGCACCATCGACGTGCATGTAGCGCTGTTGAGGCGCAAATTAAACTGGCAGGAGGTCATCGTCACCGTGTACAAGGTAGGCTACCGGCTGGAGCAGGATGTATGAAGCTGCGCACCCGGCAGACGCTGATCCCGCTGGCCATCATTTTAGTGGTCATGGGTGCGTTCTTGTACGCTTATACCGGCTTGCAGGCCGACCGGCTGCTGGCTGACGCGCGGCGCAATGGCGCATGGCAGCTGGACGCCTTTGCCGAGCACATCACCGCCCTGGAGCGCACGGCGGCGCTGGAGGCTGAGGCCGCGCACATCACCCGGCAGGCGCTGGTGCAGTACACCTTTGCCACCTATGCGCATTTGCTGCAAAACGCGGACAGGGCGTACTCCCTGTGGGCGGACGGCGCATACCTGTACAACCTGTCGCCCATTGACCCGGCGGCGCAGCTGCCCATCCCGGACAAGGTGATCACCGCCAGCCGCATGCTGCACCATGGCGGGGAACTGATGTTGATTTCTGCGTGCAGCCTGCGCGTGCTGGACGTGCCCGTCACGCTGTACCTGACCGAGAACATCAGCCGGGTAGAGGAGCAAATTAACAATTTGGTGCGCATTGCGCAGGTGGCGCTGGTGTGCAGCCTTGTGTTCTGCGCGCTGGTGCTGCCGCCGCTGGTGCGCAAAAGCCTGTCGCCGCTGGAAACGCTGTCCGGCGTGGCTGACAAAATCGCGGGCGGCGCATATGCGCTGCGCGCCGGCATCAACACCGCCGATGAGGTGGGCGACCTGTCCCGCGCCTTTGACCGCATGGCTGCCACCGTGGAGGATAAAATCAGCACGCTGGAGGAAACCAACCGCCGCCAGGAGATGCTGCTGGGCGCGCTGACGCATGAGTTGAAGACCCCCATGACGGCCATCATCGGCTTTGCCGACAGCGTGCTGACCATGCCGCTGACCGACGCTGAGCGCGCCGACGCGCTGCAGGAAATCCACGAGGCTGCGCGCCGCACCGAGCGCCTGAGCCAGAAAATGATGCAGCTGATTGCGCTGGGACACGAGCAGGGCATTACAAAAAAACGCATTAACACCGCCGACCTGTTGAAGCAGGCGGCGCGCGCGGCGGGGCCGGCGGCTCAGGCAGCCGGGGTGCATATCGCGCAGGATGTGCAGGTGTCCGCCCTGCGGGGCGACCCCGATCTGCTGCACAGCGCGCTGACCAATTTAATCGACAACGCTATTAAGGCGTCGCAGCCGGGGCAGCGCATCACGCTGCGCGCCCGGCGCGCGGGCGGGGACGCGGTGCTGTCCGTCATCGACGAGGGCCGGGGCATCCCGGCGGCCGATATCCCGCGCCTGACCGAGCCGTTTTACCGCGTGGACAAGGCGCGCAGTCGCAAGCTTGGCGGCGCGGGGCTGGGGCTGGCGCTGTGCCGCATGATTGCCCAGGCGCACGGCGGGCGGCTGCAATTGGACAGCAAGGAAGGCCGCGGCACCGCCATGCATTTGGTGCTGCCGGGGGAGGATACCCATGCGCCATAAAAAAGGCCTGCTGGCCATTGTTGCATTGCTGGCAGCGCTGCTGCTGGCCGTATGGCTGCTGCCGCAGATAACCAACTTGCTGATTGAACGGCAAATATCCCTGCACCCGCAGGTCACCGCCACGCCCGTGCCTCCGGAGGAGCCCTGGGACGAGGGGCTGTAAGCCGCGCAATTTTTTGATATTACAACCTGATAACAACTTTTTCACGTTTTGATGCGGACTTTGCGCCCTGCGTTTGTCCATAATGGAGTGGCAGAGGCGCATGCGGCGCCCGGAAGGAGGGCTGAACAGATGATAAAACGTCTGCTGTTGCTGATGCTGGCGGCCTGCTGCCTGATGGCCGCCGCCCATGCCCGGACTGTGCCTGAACAGGTGGCCGCGCCGCCGCGCGCGCAGGGCACCTGGCACAGCCCCACGGGGCGCACCACGATCAGCCTGGATGCTGAGGTCATCGTACCGGAGGTTGACAGCCTGCCCATTGTGGAGGTGTTCCCCCGTATCTTTGCGCCGGAGGAGGTGCACGCGCTGGCCGATGCATTGATAGGCCCCGGCGTATGGCAGGCGTATACCGACCAGGATAAATACGGACAGCGCACGGACAATAGCCCGCAGCCCGGCTACCGGCGGGCAGATGCCTCGCCATCGTATATGACGCGGTATGAACTCTCCCTGGGGGGCGGCGGCGCCTGGGTGTATGATTTGCCGAGCAAGATGGTCTCTGCCAACTATTTTGAGCAGGGCGGCCCGGATGCGCCCAAGGTGCTGGTTAGCCTGCAATATTCTTTCAAACAAGGGGACAACCTAGGGCGTAACGTAAGCAGGCAGGAGGACGCGGTGGCGCTGGCTGCGAATGTGGTCACCAGCATCTGGCCGGACATGCAATTTCATTCTGTTGACAAGGATCTGGACATCTTTACCGAGCGCACCTCCTGGGAAGGCAAGCCGGCTGACTATGGCTACCGCATCTACTTTGCACGGCAATTGCACGGGGTGGCAGCCATGCCGGTCAGTCAGCAGGGCGCGGAGGAGGCTAACTACTTCTTTCCGGGCAGGCAGCAGCCCGGCTACCACCTGCCGCTGCCGTATGAGCGACTGTTTGTGGACGTGGGCGAGGACGGCATTTTTCAGTTGATATACGATAATCCGCTGCGCATCGGGCAAACGCTGCAGAACAGCCCCGCTCTGCTGCCTTTTGAACAGGTGCTGGACATCTTTGCCAAGATCAGCCCGCTAAAATACGCGGCCTATGAACAGGCGAAAAATAACGGCATCCGGGTCAACCGCATCGTGCTGGGGTACATGAGCCTGCAAATGAAGGACTGCCCCGGCCGCTATCAGATGGTGCCAGTGTGGGATTTTTTCGGAAGCCGCACCATCGGCCGGGAGTTCTATGACATTACACATTATTCCCTATTCACCATCAACGCCATCGACGGCACGGTGATTGACCGGGAATTGGGATATTGAGGAAGAAACGATGAAAAGAGCGCGATTGATTCTCCTTGTCCTGCTGCTGGCGGCTGGCCTGTTGCCCGCCCATGCGCAGACGCTGGCGAACCGGCTGGACGCGCCGGAGCGGATCAGCCAGATATATCACTCCAACTCCGGCAAAACCACGGTGACCATCGACGCTGCAGTGACGGTACCCGATGCCCAGCGCATACCGGTGTATGCGATCCAGCCCCGCAAGTATACCTTGGAGGAAATCGATGCCCTGGCCCAAGCTGCCTTTGGGCAGGAGCCGTATGAGGGCGATCGGGAGTTTCAGGTGCATCATCGAACGATTGGCCCCGACTCCACATTTGAACATTGGGACTACGATTTGTTATTGGATGCGCAAAGGCGCATCCCAACGGGACGGACGGAGGAGTCCCTCCCTGCGGCTGAATTGTTGGTCTGGATGACCGAACTGCCGGACGGGTCGATTTTCCATGCCAGTGCGGAGTATTCCGCCCAGCAGGTGATCGGCGAGGGGTATTATTTTTCCAACGGTTTGGCCTGGCCATTGGACAGGCAGCCCTTGGGCACGCAGATGTCCTTTGAAGAAGCTCGGCGCATCGCCGATGCCGCGGTGGCAGCCTTTGCCCCCGGACGGCAGCTGGCCGGCGCCGCCCTCCTGCCCGACGAGATCATCACAAGCGGCTCCGGCCATGTGGCGGAAAGCAGCCGCGAGGGCTATGCGCTGTACTACACGCTGTGCTTGGAGCTGCCGGTGACCTATGCCTATGGAGAAATCAACAAGGCGGAATTTTTAGAGACCACGCAGAGCGAGCTTATCACCGTGGTGGTGGATGACCGGGGCATCCGCAACCTGATGTTCAACTGGCCGCATCAGGTAAACGGCATGTTGCAGGAAGATGCGCAGCTTTTGTCCTTCCCGCAGGTGATGGACATTGCAGCCAAGCTGCTGCCGCTGAAGTACGCATCCCATGAACGCGAGTACCCGGATACAAGGATTGCCGTATCCGATATCCGTTTGGGCTATATGCGCGTATTGCAGCGGGCGCATCCGCGGCAGTTTCATTTGATACCGGTGTGGGATTTCTTTGGCGGCGCGACCTTTGCCAAGTCCAAAAACGCAAGCCCTACCGTGACGTGGGATGAGGCCTATCACAGCCTGCTCACCCTCAACGCCATGGACGGCACGGTGATTGACCGGGATTATGGGTACTGATATGAAAAAATATAGGAAGCGCATCTGTATACTCACCGCCTGCCTGTGGCTGCTGTGCACAGCCGTTTTGCGCGCTGAAAGCTCCACCCGCTGGCATGTGGACAACAGCACGCAGCAGAATGTGCATGTGATCATCGATGCGGATATACAGGCGCCAGCGCTCGCAGAGGTTCCCGTGTATGAGGTGAAGCGGACGATCGTCAGCGAGGAATAGCTGATGCGCATCGCAGCATGCTGCATGCCGGGGCGCAAACTGTTTGCTGCCGACAGCTCCCGCAACCCCCTGTCCCCGCAGCCTGAGCCGGTCTCTGCCTACCGGGATGTATCAGAGGAGTTTCATGTTTTCAGCGCGGCCAAGCCTGTATTCTATCGCGCGGTCATCGGCGATGGCGTGCGTTTTGTCGAAGGCAGTTACCAAACCCTGGCCAACGAACAGCCGTTGGAGGTTTTAGCGCAGCTACATATCGCCCATGGAACGCTGGCAGCACAGTATGTGCGGGGGGAGTACGATTTTTCGGATACCGTGCCGGAGCAAATAGGTTCCCTGCCCTTACAGGAAGCCCGTGCCTGCGCGCTATCCTGCGCACAGGCCATCGACAAAGCGATGACCCTTGGCGCGGTGCAAACGGTGCCCCTGATCCATTATACGGATACCGACAGCGTTGAGTACCGGCATATAATCGCCGGGCAAGGGGTTGTGTTCCACTTTACCCGCCTGGTGAATGGCATCCCGATTACCTATGAATCGGCCCATGACGGGCGAAGCTTGGACAGCATGGGCGATGATTACACCGTGCCGTTTGCCTATGAAAAACTGCAGATGGTCATCAGCCCGGAGGGAATCATTGGGTTCATCTATCAATCGCCCTATGAGGTGCTGCCTGACCCCATCGCGCGGGTAAGCCTCCTGCCGGTCAAAGATATTCAGGATATCATCACCAGGACATTGCCGCTCAAATATGCCGCCGCAGCCCGTTCCGGCGCTGTTACCTTAAGGGCGCACCGGCTTGTGTTGGGCTACGCCCGCGTTCTTATGCGCAATGACCCCTGCCGCTACATGCTGGTGCCTGCATGGGACCTGATGGGTACCTGGCAATCGGGGAACGATGATGCATGCAACGATGCCCACGGCAGCCTGCTCACCATCAACGCGGCGGACGGCACGATTATTGACCGTGGGTTTGGGTACTGATATGAAAAAGCATATGAAATCTTGTCTGATGCTGGCAGCCTGCCTGTGGCTGCTGTGCGCGCCGGCTTTGGCGCAGACGGTGCCCGGCATGGTGCAGGCACCGGCGCATGTAAATCGGCGCTTTGCCTCCAACACCGGCAAAACGGTGATTGAGGTGGACGCTAATGTGCTGGTGCCCAAGGCCGAGGCGGCGTACATCCTGCCTGTGGAAATCCGGGCGTTTGAGGAGGAGGATGCGCAGCGCCTTGCCCTGCTGATTGACCCGGACGCCCCATGGCAAAAGGATACCGCCGATGAGCGCACCGGCGCGTACCGCAGCACCGCCTGGTTCCGGTGGCTGTTTGACAGGCAGCTGGACAAGCAGACCAATGTAACGGTAAGCAACATGCACCTGCCCGAGGGGGCCTGCGTCAGCACCCTGCTGTCGTATGAGGTGCGATGGGATGACAGGTACCGCACCAAAGGCACCGTCAACTATCTGGCCCGTGAGGGGCGCGAAATCCCGGGCGAGGGCATTGCCGGGCATGCGCTGACTACGCGGCAGGCGGCGGACATCGCCCGGGATTTTGTGCGCCGGGTGACCCAGGAGCCGTTTGCATTGTTCACGATGTCGGCGGTCAGCGGCGTGATATTTGATGATGAGCTGATCCTGTCCAACCGGCATTGGCGGGGCGAATCCTACAAGGCGGTGTTTACGCGGCAGGTGGCCGGGATGCCGGTGCTGGCTTCCTATGTCGACCTTGACTATTACGGGCGGAAGGATATTTTCGCCGTTCCGGTGGGGTATGAGGAGCTGTCCGTGACGCTGGATGCGCAGGGGCAGGTGAGCAACTTCATGTGGTACCATCGCTATCAGGTGGCGGATGCCGGCGATGCCTGCCAGCTGCTGCCCTTTGACAGCATCTTGGACATCGCCGGCAAAATATTGCCGCTGAAATTTGCCGGCAACGAACGGGAGGAGGAGCAGCTGGTGCGCATCAATCGCATCCAGCTGGGCTACATGCCGGTGCTGCAGCGCGACAGCGGTCAGGCTTTTCAGCTGACGCCGGTGTGGAATTTCTACGGCCTGAACGAGCGGGATTTTGAGGAAGACCCGCATCACAGCGAGATGAACGAAGCGCACCTGACCGTCAACGCCTTAGACGGCACGGTGATCGATCCGGCGTATGGGTACTGATATGCGGGCCTTTTTGCGCGCCCTGCGCGTTGACCTGGCCAAAGCGCTGCTGGGGCGGTGGTTTGTCATCGCCGTGCTGGCCACGCTGTTTTCACTGTGGCTGGGCATCTCGCAACAGCTGCGGGGCCTGGATGATTACCTGATGTACAACGACGAGCCGCACTGGGCGGGGATGCTCCATCGGGCGTTGCAGGGCAGCTTTGCGCAGCTGAGCCTGCCGGCGTTGTCGGCGCTGCCGGCGGCAGGGCTGGCGCTGTTGGAGTTACAAGCAGGTGCTGCGCGCAGCGCGCTCTTCCGCGTGGGCTGGCAGCCCTACCGTGCGGGCAAGGTGATTGTTGCGCTGGCGGGCGGCATGGCGGTGCAGGCTGCCGGCATCGGGCTGCTGATGGGGCTGATGCACGCCATCCGGCTTCATGCGCTGGGCGCGCCCATCCCGTGGGCGGCGTGGCAGGGCATCGGGCCGCCCGTGTTGGCGCGCATCGTGTGCGGCGGCATCTGGTCGGGCGCGGGTAGCCTGCTGGCGCTGCTGACGGGCACGGCCAGCGCCGCCACGGTGGGGCCGCTGTGCCTGTGCTATGGGCTGATGATGGTGGGCACGCGGTTTTTCCCGGACATGGCATGGGTCAACCCACTGACATGGCTGGGCGGCGCCTCATGGCTGCTGTGGGCAGTGCTGGGCGCTGTCGTGCTGCTGCTGTGGGCGGTGCAGGGAAGGAAGGTGCGCCAGCATGTGTAGCCTGCGAAAGGCCTGGCAGTGCGCGGGATGGAACCTGTATACCCTGCGCAAAAACCCGCGCTTTTACTTAGCGCTGGCGATGGGCTGCCTGCTGTGCTGGATGCTCACCGACCGCACGCTGGCCATATCGCGCGATTTTCACACCGATTTGCAGGTGTTCGAAGCCTTCATCTGGTGCTTTGCCGATGGGGACAGCATCCTGTACGCCTCGCTGGTGCTGATGCTGGTGCTGTCGGCCTTTCCCCGGCTGGATGCGGCGGGCAGCTATGTCAGCTTCCGCGCCGGGCGCCGGGCCTGGCTAATGGGGCAGGTGCTGACGGTGCTGGTGATCACGCTGGGCTATTGCCTGCTGCTGCTCGCCTTTTCCATGCTGTTAGGCGCGGGGCGCGTGCATGCCCGCAACGCCTGGAGCGACACGGCGACGCTGCTGTCCTTTTCGCCGGGCGGGTTTGATCCGGCTTTTGCCGTCACCCGCAAGATGGTCAAGCTGACGCTGCCCTACCCCGCGCTGGCGCAGATATTCGTGCTGCTGTTTTTGTTTATGCTGCTGCTGTCCTCGGTGCAACTGGCGCTCACGGTGCTCAAAAGCCGCCAGACCGGCACCGCGCTGGCGCTGCTGATCTGCCTGACGGGGTTTATCCTCACGCCGGAGCGGTTCATGCAGTGGCTCAACCTGCCGCTGGAGTTTACTTTTTATGCCAATTTGCTCTCGGCATGGCTGTCGCCGCTGCAGCACGCCACGTACATGATGCACAACTTCGGCTACGACCTGCTGCCGCGCCTGTCCACCTCCATGCTGCTGTTGGGCGGAGCCAGCGCCGGGCTGCTGGCGCTGTCGGCGCTGCGCATGCGGCATTACAACTACGTATTTTCAGGAGGCATTGCCCATGACTAATCCCACCCATGTTCAGCAAAAGGATGCAGGTTGCGCGGTGGAAGTGAAAAACCTCAGCATGCGATTCGGCCAGGACACCGTGGTGCGGGATGTCAGCGTGCGGTTTGAAGCAGGGAAAATCCACGGCATCGTGGGGCGCAACGGCTCGGGCAAGACGGTGCTGATGAAGTGCATCTGCGGGTTTCTGCGGCCTACGGCAGGGCAGGCTTCGGTTTTTGGCAAGGTCATCGGCAAAGACGCCGATTTTGCCCCCGACACCGGCATGCTGATTGAAACGCCGGGCTTTCTGCCGCATGAGACAGGCATGAACAACCTGCTGTGGCTGGCCAGGCTGAGCGGCATCCGGGGCAGGGAGCGCGTCCGGGAATGCATCAACCTGGTGGGGCTGAACCCGGCGCTGAAGAAAGGCGTGGGCAAATACTCCATGGGCATGCGCCAGCGGCTGGGCATTGCCCAGGCTCTGTTAGAGGATCCGGCGCTTTTGATACTGGACGAGCCCACCAATAGCCTGGACAAGCAGGGCGTGGCGGATATCCGCGCGCTGCTGCTCCGCTTCCGGGCGCAGGGCAAGACGATCATACTGGCCAGCCACAACCCGCTGGACATCGAAAGCCTCTGCGACACCGTGCACGAAATGGACGCCGGCGTGATGACAGCCTGGACAAGCCGGTGGCAGCAGGGGAATAGCGCTGCGCTTTGTTTACAGCAGCACAGGGACCGGCCCGCAGATGGATAGGGTGCCGGGCGCTACCCGGCAGTTCACGGCCCGCACCATGACGCCGGCTGCCGCAGCTTCCCGCAGCGCTTGACCAAAGGCAGGGTCCATGCTGTCGTGCGGCGTGAAAGCCCGCACGCCCTGCATCTGGATCACAAACAGCACCAGTGCCTGTGTGCCCTGCTCCGCGCAAGCTGTCAGCGTGCACATAGTATACACACATCGGAATTAGATACAAAATATTCTATGTCAGTCTCAAATCTCCCAATTCCGCTGCAACGCCTTGTCGCCGATCTCCTTGAGCAGGTTATCGATCAGCATTTGCCGCGGGATGTTGTTGGCTGTTTCGCCGCTGCGCATGCGCAGCGACACGTTGCCGCTCTCGGCTTCCTTGTCGCCCAGTACCACCATATAGGGGATTTTCATCATCTGCGCTTCCCGCACCTTGAAGCCGATTTTCTCGTTGCGCAGGTCGGTCTCAGCGCGGATGCCCGATGCCTCCAGCCGCTGCTGCAGCGCCAGGGCGGCGTCGTTGGCGCGGTCCGTGATGGTCAGTACCTTCACCTGCACTGGCGCCAGCCAAAGCGGGAAGGCGCCGCCGAAGTGCTCGGTCAGTATGCCCATGAAGCGCTCCATGGAGCCGTACACCACCCGGTGGATCATGACGGGACGGTGCTTTTCGCCGTCGGGGCCCACATAGGTCAGGTCGAACCGCTCGGGCATGTTCATGTCTAACTGGATGGTGCCGCACTGCCAGGTGCGGCCTAAGCTGTCCTTTAGGTGGAAGTCGATCTTGGGGCCGTAAAAGGCGCCGTCGCCCTCGTTGATCTGGTATGTGACGCCCAGTTCATCCAGCGCGCCCTTCAGGCCGTCGGTTGCCATCGCCCACATCTCGTCGGTGCCGATGGCGTTGTCGGGCCTGGTGGACAACTCCACCTTGTAGGTGAAGCCGAAGTCTTTGTACACGTTGTCGGTCAGGCGGTAAACGCTGATGATCTCGCTTTTGATCTGCTCGGGCGTCATGAACAGGTGGGCGTCATCCTGCGTAAAGCAGCGCACGCGCATCAGGCCGTGCAGGGTGCCGCTCTTCTCATGCCGGTGCACCAGGCCCAGTTCGCCCATGCGGACGGGCAGGTCGCGGTAGCTCCACATCCGGCGCTTGTAGGCCAGCATGCCGCCCGGGCAGTTCATGGGCTTGACGGCAAAATCCTGGTCGTCGATTTTCGTGGTGTACATGTTGTCGCGGTAATGGTCCCAATGGCCGCTGCGCTCCCACAGCTCGCGGGAGAGGATGATGGGCGTCTTGATCTCCACGTAGCCATGCTTCTGGTGAATGTCGCGCCAATAGTTCTCCAGGGTGTTGCGGATGACCATGCCCTTGGGGTAGAAGAAGGGAAACCCGGGGCCTTCATCCAGCACATCGAACAGGTCCAGCTCGCGCCCAAGCTTTCTGTGGTCGCGTTTTTTGGCTTCCTCTATCATCTTCAGGTATTCGTCCAGCGCTTCCTTGGTGTCAAAGGCGGTGCCGTAGATGCGCTGCAGCATGCTGTTCTGCTCGCTGCCGCGCCAGTAGGCGCCTGCGATGCCGGTTAGCTTGAAGGCTTTGATGCGGCCTGTGCCGGGCAGGTGCGGCCCGGCGCACAGGTCGACAAACCCGTCGCCCTGCTTATAGAAGGAAATCTCCTCGTCCTCGGGCAGGTCGTTGATCAGCTCCACCTTGTAAGGCTCGCCGTGTTTCTTCATTAACTGGATGGCTTCATCGCGCGGCAGCGTGAAGCGCACTTCGCGCTCGTTCTTTTTGATGATGCGGCGCATTTCGGCTTCGATTTTTTCCAGCGCCTCGGGCGTGAAAGGTTCCGGCACGTCGAAGTCGTAGTAAAAGCCGTTTTCGATGGCCGGGCCGATGGCCAGCTTGGCTTCAGGGTACAGTTTTTTCACCGCGGCCGCCATCACATGGGATGCCGTGTGCCGCAGCATATGGCGTGCGTCCTCATCCTCAAAGCCTATGAACGCCAGCGTTCCGTCCTCCTCAATGGGCGCAGCCAGCTCGATGGTTTGGCCGTTGAAGCGCGCCGCCAGCGCGCGTTTTTTGATGTCGCCTTCCTGCTCCGCCAGAATGTCCAGCGCGTTGGTTCCCTTTGCGTACTCTTTTGTTTCGCCATTGATTGTCAGCTGCATGTGATCCTCCTGTATGGTGCCGCTAAATAAAAAGCATTCATCCCCTTAGGGACGAATGCTTTGCATCCGCGGTTCCACCCATATTGCCTGAGCCACTCATGGTGCGCTGTATCGCGCGCTCGCGCCGCCGTCCGGGGCGGTATCCCTGCCGTCCTGTCCCGGCTGCGCTTTCAGCCTGGGCGCTGCCTCTCTTGGGGTGGGTGCGGCGGGACGTGTTCCCTTCTCCCGGCGATGAGTTGAGTATATCGCCGGCAAAAGACAATGTCAAGCGGTAATTGA
Source organism: Christensenellales bacterium (assembly GCA_050952845.1). Taxonomy (GTDB): domain Bacteria; phylum Bacillota; class Clostridia; order Christensenellales; family Aristaeellaceae; genus JAGVSV01. Next base: position 670,507 of record JBMNLP010000001.1, on the reverse strand, counting down.
TCCCTGTGAAAAACGACTCATTGGTAACGATAAACTAAATTACCAAAAAGCATTGTAAAAGGTATTTTCAGGGTGTATAATAGGGGTGTCGGTATGAAATATCGATCTAAAAACGATCGAAACAAAAAACAAGGAGGAATTTATGCTTTACATACAATCGCTGCGTGAGGGACTTCAGCTATTTAAAGCGCTTGGGTCAAGCACCCGCATCGCTGTACTCGATCTGCTGGCTGAAAAAGGGCCCATGCGCATGACAGCCATTGCGGAAGCCCTGGACATCACCGGCGGCGCGCTGACCAGCCACGTCAAGGAACTGCACGATGCCGGCCTAATCTCCATCGAGCTGACCGGGGGCAAGCATGGATTGCAAAAGATATGCCACGTGAACGACGAGCGCATATTGGTGGAATCCATTCTGCGCAGCAGGAAGTTTTCCGCGCATGAGCGGGAAGTGGCTGTCGGGCACTACACATCGACGGACGCATTCGCCCCCTGCGGGTTTGCTACTGCGGACCAGGTCAATGAATCTGTCAGCAACCTGTCCGACCTGCCGGCAGCCGACCGTGCCGATGCCGGTGCCCTGTGGTTCAGCAGCGGCGGCGTGGAGTACAGTGTGCCCAACGCACTGAAAACCGGGCAAAAGCCGATTGAACTGCAGATTTCAATGGAAATATCATCCTTCGTTCCCGGCGAAGAGGATGAGTGGCCCAGCGACATTCACATCACCGTCAATAAAAAGGACATCGGCTTCTTCACCAGCCCTGGCGACAACAAGCGTTTTGTGGGCCGCAACAACCCCGTCTGGTGGCGCAGGGATCGCAGCCAGCACGGCTTTTTCAAGCTGATTGAGATTAACGAAAAAGGCTCATACATAGACGGCGAAGAGGTATCGGACGTCACCATCGACAGCCTGAACCTGGGCAGAGGCGATATCAAGCTGCACATCTACGTGCCGCCCAAGGCTGTCAACCAGGGCGGGATCATGCTGTATGGCCGCTCCTTCGGCAACTATCCGCAGGACATCAAGGTCCGCACGCTGTACCGAGGCTGAGGGCGCGGGGGCGCGTCAACAAAAGTCCACAAAAGCCGCCATGGACAAAAAAACCATGGCGGATTATTTTCGGGCGGGTTATTTTTTGTGTTTTTTGTCCTTTACAACTGGCAAAAAACATGATACAGTATTCTCCGTCACGGGGCATTAGCGCAGTTGGTAGCGCACCACAATGGCATTGTGGGGGTCAAGAGTTCGAGTCTCTTATGCTCCACCAGAAACATCAAGCCCGCAATCCCTTGAAATATAAGGACTTACGGGTTTTTTGTTTGCTCAAGATTAGAGCAAAAGTACTTATCATGTCGCAGTCGCAGGCTTGTCTTTTTGCCTCTGGCTGTGTCGCTGTTCACTTAGCGTAGCGCTGCTACGCCTGCATTCACGAGACGCAATTCGCCATAGTCGATTTCTACGCACGCGTGGCTCACTTGAAATTTCCGTGGCTCATTGGGCTGACGGTTAGCTTCATCCTGCACAGCGGGCGTTCGCCTCTGCCCCTTGCCAGAGACAAAAATCCTGCGCTGCTTTGTGCGCCACGATGGCGTAATTTGCTCTAAATTTCCGCTTGCTATTTATATCATATATGATATAATGCGGTTGGAGGAGCCTTCTGCCTATGAAATGCAAGGTGCTTTACTACGAAACCGTACAGGGCAGGTGCCCGGTCATTGAATTTTTAGACAGCCTGGAGATTGATCTGCGGGCCAAGGCCATGCGGGACATTGGCTTGCTGGAGGAGTTCGGGCGTAGCTTGCAGCGTCCACAGGTGGACACCATCAAGGGTGACCGATACAAGGGCCTGTATGAGCTCCGTTCCAAGTTCGCCTCCAACATTACCCGGATATACTATTTTTACATCCAAGGAGACAAGGCAATCCTCCTGCACGGCATTCTGAAGAAATCAGGCAAGCCGCCGCAACGCGACCTTGAAACCGCCCGCAGCCGCATGAAAGACGCACAGGAAAGGGGGCTATAACATGCGCAGCCACAAAGATTATCTCAATGAACAACTAAAAAATCCTGAATTTGCAGCCGCTTATGAAGCCCTGGAGCCACAGTATCAGATTGCCCGCGCCATCATCGCGGCCCGCCTGGAATCCGGCATGACGCAGGCAGAGCTTGCAGAGAAGGTATCGCTCTCACAGTCCAACATCAGCCGCCTGGAATCCGGCACCTTTAATCCCACTGTTCAAACCCTTGAAAAGGTTGCCACTGGGCTTGGTAAAAAGCTGGAATTCAACTTTGTTTAGAGCAAAAGTACTTATCATGTCGCAGCCGCAGGCTTGTCTTTTTGCCTCTGGCTGTGTCGCTGTTCACCGTTGCAGGGGTGTTTTGCAGCGTATTGGGATAGTGAAAGAACATCCCCCCATTTTCTATTCCGGAACCATTGCTTCTTATTCATTGCGCATCCAATCAAGTTGTCCTTCCTTAAGAACAGAATTGAGCATGGTTTTACGTATTGCATGATTTGCGGCTTCACATGAATCATGTATAATAAAGCGGTGAAGATCAAAGCGCGATGGGACCAGACCGCTTTGTTTTACCTCATGAACATATCAACCAACCAGGAGGCATTGTAAATGACAGCGGACAGATTGTTTGACCTGACCATGGCGCTGGGCGAAGGCCCCGTATGGGACGAGCGCCATCACACCCTCTACTGGGTGGATATTCCGGAAGGGCGGATATGGCGGCACAATTTCACGGACAACGCCAGCCATCATACCGACTTGGGCGAAACCGTGGGCATGTGCTGCCTGACACCGGCGGGAGATATGGTGGCGGCGCTGAAGCATGATATCGTGCTGCTGAAAAACGGCGAACGCACAGTGCTGGCCGGCGGCCTGGAAGCCGACCTGCCCGACAACCGCTTCAACGATGGCAAATGCGACGCCGCGGGCCGCCTGTTGGCAGGCACCATGGACACCAAGGGCCAGCAACGCCGCGGCAAGCTGTACTCCTTGACGCAGGGGCAGCCCGTTGTGACCCTGGAGAAGGACATCACCTGCTCCAACGGCCTGGGCTGGAGCCCGGACAACAAAACCATGTACTATATCGATACGCCGTCGGGCTATCTGTGGGGCTATGACTACGACCTGGACACCGGCGCCGTGACAAACCGCCGCCCGCTGATCGACTATGCAAAAGAGCCGGGCAGCTTTGACGGCATGTGCGTAGACAGCGAGGGCATGCTGTGGGTGGCGCACTGGGGCGGGTATTGCGTGAGCCGCTGGAACCCGGAGACCGGCAAAAAGATCGGCGAGGTCAAGGTGCCGGCCCCCTGCGTGACCAGCTGCTGCTTTGGCGGTACAAACATGGACACGCTGTTTATCACCACCGCCCGCGGCGGCGAGAAGGAGCGGACCGACTACCCGCTGTCCGGCTCGCTGTTTGCGGTAAAGCCAGGCGTAACGGGGCCAACCGCCAACCGCTTTGGCGGCGCCGCAACATAATCGCCCGTACAAAGAGAACATATCAGGAGGCTGCTATGCGCGTGATTGACATATCCATGATGATTGAGCCCGGCATGACCACCTGGGGCCTGAAATCGGAAAACGCGCCCCGGCACAGGGTGCTGCGCCGGTTTGCCCAGGGCGGCGTCAACGAATCGGAGCTGACCATCAACCTGCACACCGGCACACACCTGGACTCGCCGTTTCATATGCTGGACGGCGGGGAACCCACGGAATGCCTGCGGCTGGAGGACCTGATCACTCCCTGCCGCGTGCTGGACCTGACCCATGTGCGCGACGGCATCATGGAGGGCGATCTGGCGCCGCACGATATCCAGGCCGGGGAGTTCTTGCTGCTTAAAACAGAAAATTCTGACAAAGAGCCCTATTACCCCGGCTTTGTGTACATCAAATCTGATGCCGCCAGGTACCTGGCGGCGCGCAGCATCAAGGGCGTGGGCATCGACGCGCTGGGCGTGGAGCGCGACCAGCCCGACCGCGCCACCCATAGAGCCTTGTTGGGCGCCGGGGTGATCATACTGGAAGGGCTGCGGCTGAAGGGTGTGGCGCCCGGCAGCTACACGCTGATTGCGCTGCCGGTGAAAATTAAAAACGCCGACGGCGCGCCGACCCGCGCCGTGCTGATAGAAGGCAGCCTGCCCGGCTGATTACCGATGCAGCCGCAGGCCGAACACGTCGGCCAGCACGCCGGGCACTTCGGCATCCGGAATCTCGCGCTGCGTTACAATCGTGCCGCCCACCAGGGTTTTGAATGTGTTGCCCACCAGGTTGTAGCTGCCGGCTTGGTTCCGAATGCCCACCATCCGCCCCTTGTTGAAGGGGGAATCCGGGTGCTTTTCGCAGAAGAAGCTGGGCATGACAAAGTCCACGGGGTGCTGCGGCTCCAGCGTAAAGCCGAACATGGGCCGGTAGGCTTCGCCGGGGTAAGCCTGCTCCATCACATAGCCGAAGAAGGGGGCCTCCCGCAGCCTGTAGTTTGCCACGCCGTCGAACTGCTCCGCGCCGACGATAAACGGATGCGCGGCGCGGCAGCTTTCCCGCATGATGCCGGCATCCACCAGGTACTGCCCCTCCGGCAGCGTCACCAGCAGGATGTGGTGCCGCCGCATGGGCGTGATGCCTTCCGGCTCCCCCATGATGAACCGGCCGGTCAGGCGCACTAACTGATGGCCCATGCCGATCAGCAGGTCGCCCAGGGCGGCGTTGAGTTCAAAGCAATAGCCGCCGCGGCGCCGAACGACAATTTTCTCATATAAATCCTGTTCATCCAGCGACAGCGGCACGCCATCCTGAATATCCAGGTTTTCATAGGGCACATGGACATAGTGCGCCTGCACGATGCGGGTGAGGGCATCCTGGCTGCGCGGCAGCGGGCCTGCCAGGCCGATGCGCTGCAGGTACCTGTCGATCTGTTGCTGTGTGTACATGCCAAATCCATCCTTTGCGTATTATCGGTGACGATGGCCTGATCATACGACAGGATGGGGGAGGTGTCAATGGATTATTTTCGCGCTCAACTCGACATGAGGCACTATGTGGTTGCGAAGGTGCTCTGGGCAAATTTTGCACACCGGGCGACATTCGTCCCGCTGGTTTAGATGATTTCACGGGCGATGGTATCCGGGAATTAACAATCAATGGGTGATGGATGGGAAAGAAAAACCAAGTTGACATGACTTCTCCCTGCCATATAAACTAATGGGGAAAGCGGCAATAAACCATATCGTTTGCCTTTTGCCTGCGGAGGAGGTTGCCATGCATCCAGATGAGAAGGATCGCGCGTATATAGAGGCGGAAGCGCTCGTTAGGGAACCCGTAGCGCCGGAATTGCCTGGCACAGCGCGCAGCATGTGGATGTGGCGGCAGCTTTTGGCAGCGGCTGAGCGGATGGATCAGTCCACTGCGGCGAACGCGGCTGACCGCGCCGCCGCCTTCCGGGCGCAGGCGAAAGAAGCGCTACAGCATGCCGAGCATTTTGTCCGGGCTGCCATCCGGCGCGCGCATGATGACCAGGGCTTTGACGAAGCCGAAGCCGCTTTGGACAGCCTGGCTGAGGGCATGGAGGTGGCATCGCTGCGCCACGAGTTAGCCCGGCTTCGAGCGGCACACATGCAGGATGCGGCGCGCAGTCAGGACATTGCCGACGCCACCATCCACAGGGTAAAACGGCGCCGTACACTCGGGCTGAGTGCCTTCGCACTGGCGCTGGTTGCCATCATCGCGGCAACCTATTACACACAGCGCGTCATACCGCTAAACGATTATAACAAGGGTATCAGGCAGTTGAACAGCGGCGCGTACATGGATGCTGTGGTTAGCTTCGATGCCTTTTTAGCGGCCCATGACGTCAATGACCAGCTGCTTGCCCAGCGCTTTCCCAACGAGCAGAAAAGCTCCGGCGAGCTCAGGCTGAAAGCGTGGTACCTGCACGCCCAGCAGCTGGAAGCGACCGACCCCATGGCTGCCGCGCATGCGTATCATATGGCGAATGGGTATCTGAACGCCGCTTACCTGGCGAAAAAGATCTACTTCAGCCAGGCGGAACAAGCCCTGAACGCGGGCGACCCGGCGGGCGCCGCGCGCCTGTACGCCCGGGCGGGCGAATACCAGGACGGGCTGGAAACAGCGTACCGCATCCGCCGGGATGCGCTGAAACAATACCGCATCGCTGCCGGTGGCATGCACTCCGTGGCAGTCAAGGCGGACGGCACCGTACTGGCAGCCGGCGATAACCGGGAAAAGCAGTGCGATGTGCAGGGCTGGACCGACATCGTCGCTGTAGCTGCCGGCTATGAGCACACCCTGGGTTTGCGCGCGGACGGCACGGTGGTGGCTGCGGGCAAAAATGATGATGGACAGCTGAATGTGCAGGAATGGACCGACATCGTGGCCATCGCTGCCGGCGCCAGGTTTTCGGTGGGCTTAACCAAAGAAGGCCGCGTGCGGGTGGCCAGCGATGATCCGTTGCTGCGCGACGGCATGGAGAAGGAATGGCGCGACATCACCGACATCGCCTGCGGCATGGTGCATGCAGTCGGCTTGCACAACTCCGGACGCCTGGTGACGGCGGGCAGCAATGTGGACAGGCAGTGCAATGTCATAGCCTGGGATCATATCATCGGCATTGCCGCCGGCAACTACCATACCCTGGGATTGAAGCCCGACGGCACAGCCATCGCCACCGGCTACAGCGACATCCGCTCCATCGACCTGAGCAGCTGGCAGAACATCGTGCGCCTGGCCGGGTTCACTTCGCAAACCGTCGGGCTGACGGATTCGGGCAGCGTGCTGATATGGAACACCGACAGCCGCCACCCCGTCACCACCAAGCTCGGCTGGACGAACATCGTGGACATCGCAGCCGCCAACAAGCAATACATTGGCTTGGACAGCGCGGGGCGTGTATTCGCAGGCGGCAACAATGCATTCGGGCAAGGGGAAGTGGATACTTGGCTGCTGTGGGACGAACCTGCGCAGCTGTAGACAAAAAATACAGTAAGGAGAATATGAGAATGAAAATCGGTATCGCCGGGCTTCGGGGCCTGTCCACGCTGATGGGGTTTCGGGCAATAGAGGGGGTAACGGTCACCGCCCTGTGCGACCTGGACCAGGACTTGCTCAATAGCCAGATGAAAGCGCACAACATACCAAACGGGTACCGCGTTTTTGAAGACATGCTGATAAGCGACATCGACGCCGTTGTGATTGCCACCCCCATGCAGTGCCACGTGCCGCAGGCGATTCTGGCGCTGGAAGCCGGAAAGCATGTGCTAAGCGAGGTGACCGCCGGCGTCACCATGGAGGAGCTGTTCTGGCTGATCGAGTGTGTGGAAAAGTCGGGGAAGACCTACATGATGGCGGAAAACTACTGCTACATGCCCGACAACCAGCTGATCCTCAGCATGGTGAACAAGGGCCTGTTAGGCGATGTGTATTATGGCGAAGGCGAATATCTGCACAACCTGCAATCCATCCTGACGTATCAGTATGGACTGCACCAGAGCGGCAAAACCTCCTGGCGGCGGTACTGGCAGATGGGCGTCAGGGGGGCATACTACCCCACCCATTCCATAGGCCCTGTCATGCAGTGGTTCAAGGGGGAGCGGATCGCTCAGATCGCCTGCTTTGGCAGCGGCAACCGCATCGACCCGTCCCTGCACCAGGAGGACACCACCATCACGATGTGCCAAATGGAAAGCGGAAAGCTTGCCCGCATCCGCCTGGACGCGCTGTCCCCGCGCCCGCACCAGATGGCATACTACACCGTCCAGGGTACCAAGGGAGTGGTGGAGTGCTCGCGGTTTGCGGGGCAGCCGGCAAAAGTATGGCTTGCGGACCAGGGGGAGTCGGTGGACAATGCCCAATGGAAAAACCTCAGCGACTATGCCGGGCTGCTGCCGGAACGATACAGGCAGGCGTCCGATGCACAACGCCAATCAGGCCATGGCGGCGGCGATTTCTTTATCGTGGAGGATTTTGTCAACGCAGCCAGGGGCATGGGCGAGAACCCCATCAATGTATACACCGCCTGCGAGTGGACGGCGGTCGGCATCCTGAGCCGGCTGTCCATCATGAACAATTCGCGGATGATCGACATGCCGCACTTCAGAAAAGGCATGCCTCTGCGGGAGCAGATCATAAAAGTATAAGATTATACCTTCCGCAACTGGCCAACTTGTTCATCGCTCAAACTGCAGATTTCCTTGAGGGTATCAGCCTGCAAGCCCTGTATACTTAGCAAGTCGATCTTAGCGTTTTGGTCGCCGCCCACCAGCGTTCCGTGAACGGGCAGGCCCTGCTTGCGGTATAGGCTGATGTTGTTCAGCAGCATCTGTTCAACGTGGGAGCGCACGTGAATGTAGACATCCTGCATGCTGCGCTCTGCCGCTTCGTAGATGTACAGCCCGTCGATGACAAGGCGGTCGATGTGCGTAGGCTCCTTGGCAGATTCCGCCCGGTCCAGGTTGTAGCTGCCGCCTACTTGAAACAGCCTGCGCCCGTCGCCGGCGCCATGGTGATAGATGTTTCTAAACGATATGCTCTCAATACGTCCGCCCAGGGAGAACAGAACAGGCGGCCGGTAGTCATAGTTGTTTTTCAGCGGCCGCAAATCGATGTTTTCCAGCACGATGTTGCCGTATGAACCGCCTGCCGACTCGAACCATGGGTTGATGTAAAAACCATAGCTTCTATAGGTGCCCATCACGTTTCTGATGATGACGCGGTCCAGGCGCCCCTGTGCACGGCACAGCAGGCGGATGCCCTGGTCCGCTCCATCAAGCATGACACCGTCGATCAGCACGTCCTCAATGCTGCTTTCCAGGTCGAGTTCATCGGGGGCCAGCGCCAGAAAATCGTCCCCCGAGTTGCCGCTGATATCCCGCACGGTCAGGAACCTGCCCGGGCCGAAGAAATGCAGCCCGTCCTGGTTCTCATGGTCGTCGCGCTGGTCGCGGATGATCTGAACCTGCTCGACGTGCACCTGCACCCAGTTGGAAAACAGCGCACCGAACGTCCGCTGGTTGCGGATGGTGGCGCCGGATATGCGCAGGTTGCGCACCCCGTGAAACTCCAGCGGGATGACCCAGTTGGTGACCCGCCCTTCCCTGGCGGACCGCGCTTCGTCGATGTGGTGCACCTGCCCGGCGGCATGGTGGTTGAACGTGCCGCCGCAAATAGAGATGTTCTCGTCCTGAATGCTGCCCTTGGCAGACCAATTTGCGTTGCGCAGCATGCAGCAGTTGGACCCCGCCGTTAAAAAGAGGCCGCAGGCGCTGTTCGGGAAAACAATGCTGGTATTGGAATGGATGCGCAGCGGCGCGCTGATGCGGCAGGCGCCGTCGATCACCAGGTGCAGCCCGCCGTGTGCCGGCGCTGTGTCCAGAATTTTTTGAAGAATCACCGTATCATCGGCGCCGCCTCCGGTGAGCACGCTGCTGTCCATACGGGCGCCGGCCTGGCTGGCATATACCATGTTGATTTTCATATCCTCTACCCTTTCATTCAATTGCGCCGCACCACAGGTAGCCATCCTCCCGGATATGCCACCGGCGGCCTTCGTGCACCGCAATGCCCTCAAACAGGCTTGGCGTTACATAGGCCTGTACTTTATATCCATCGGCATCCTTGCCCAGCAGCGAGTCGGCATCCGTCGAAAAATGCCCGTGGACGCAGCGGTGGGCGTGCTGGCGGTAGTACAGCGTTCGAAGCACGCGCTTCACCCCTTCATCTGCCGGCAGGGGGTATGATTCGCCATGGTCGGTGAATATCAGGTAGCCCCACATCTCGGGCAGGTGGATGTCGATGATGCCGGTGGGCGCCCACACCCAGTTGTACTCCGGCAGCGGCTTGCCGGTTTCGGGGCAGGTTCTCTTGACATACTGGTTGTCCACCACGTCCACTTCATATTCCACCCTGGAAAAATTCAACCGCCAGGTTTCCCCAAGGCTGGGCTGCAGCACCTGGGGGTAGCATTGATCGACGCCGCATTCCCGCAGCGAAAACCAGGGGATTTTCATCTCGATGGACCAGCTTTTGTTGTCCGCGCTGGGGTTGTTCAGCTCGCCGTCGATATGGACGGCTGTTTCCAGCCCCCGGATATCCCACGAGATGATCCTGTTGACGCAGTCGCGCTGGGGCTTGTGCATGTACAGATCCCACACCGCGTTGTATGCGTTGATCTCTAACTCATAATAGCGGTGGGTCGAATCGCCGGGGGACAGGAACACCTCGAAATCGTTGTCCACGAAGATGACCTCATCTCTGTTGCGCACCGTCGCCCAGATCGTATCGTCCTCCAAGACGGCGGCGATGTACAGCGCCTCATCGTCCCAGAGCATTTTAACCCTTGTGCGCTTGAATGGCCCGGGCTTACCGGCGCCTTCAATGTCGTGAAAGTCGTCCATCCATTCGGCGGCATCCCAAAAAGGCTTGTCGGTCCGCCCATCCAGCGGCCCCAGGGTGCCCTTTGCGCGGCGGCACAGGCAAATCGGCGGGTTGTACGGGATATGCGGCTCTTTGACACGATGGTTTCCTTGCATGCGGATGTCCATCCTTTCCTTATAAATAATTGCCTTATGATATCGTACCCTGCTGCCGGCTGATAGCATTGCAGCGCACCATCAAAGCCAGGGCGCTCAGCAGGATCATGGCGTTCAGCGACAGCAGCGTTTTCAGCCCGAAGGTTTCAATGATGCTGCCAGCCATCACCGTGCTGACAATGCCCGCGACGCTGCCGCACAGCGCGACCATACCCTGTGCGCGCACCTTTTCGCCTTCGTTAGCCAGGCTGTCGACAAAATAAACCGAGCTGAGGCAGAATAGCCCAAAGCAAAACATGCTCAGGCTCATCGCCAGGTAGACCACGCTGATGGAACGGGCAAACAGCAGCAGCACCCCTTTGATCAAATAGAAACAAAAGGAAAAGACCAGCACATTGCCCGCCCGGAAACGCCGGAGGATGCGGGACGACACAAACAGCGCCGGCATCTCCACCACCGCCTGCAGAAACATGGCGATGCCCAGTTCGCCCGCACCACCGCCGACCGACTGGACCACACGCACCAGAAACAAGAAGTTGGTGCTCTGCCCAACGTTCAGCAACACGCCGGCAATCAGAAACAGCCGAAGCGGTTTGTTGCGGCTTAATATCTCCCAGTAGGTTGTTCTGCCGGCATTTTTATCTTGCGTAAAGGCTGCCGGCTTATGGTTGGTGAAGGATGTCACGCGCGGCATCATCAGCATCAGCGCGATGGAGATCACAATCGTGGACAGAAAAATGGGCATCAATACTCGAGGCGAATGGATATCAATCTGCCTGCCCAACAGGTAGGCGGTCAGGGCGTATATAACGGAGGACAGGCCGCGCGGCCAGCCCATGTTCACAGGCAGCCCGGCGTTGATATACTGCATCAGCTGCGCGTTGCTCAGCCCCATGCTGGTTATCTGAACCGATCCGCCAAACGCATACACCACCATCATCAGCCCCAAAGGAAGGGGAAATAACTGCAATACAGCACCGGCTGTCATGGCTATGGCATATAGGATGGCGATGATAAACTTGAGGGGTACATGCAGGTGCGCATCCGAATAGGAGGAGATGAACAGCTGAAAGACGATGGTCATCGCCGATATCAGGGCGCTGGTCAGCCCGATCTGGATATCCGTAAAGCCGTTGGACGCCAGAAAGACCGCCATAAACCCTGCATAGGCGCAGTAACCGGCCCAGAACGACGCCTGGACGCCCGCGTAGTTCACCTCCACGCGCAGCGCGTTTTTTCTGCTCTGCGTCATGCCGGCTTATGTTGGTGCCGGGTATCCGGCTGCACCGGTGCTGCGCTGCGGCTTGGCAAGGGCTTCAAAGCTTGCCGCCCCGCCCGCCATAGGTGTTGCCGCTGCTGCTGGTTGAGCGCGTCCCGCCCCCGGAGGAACCGCCGGATTTGGGCGTTTCGATTTTTCTACGCACCACGGTCTCATACAGGAAGATGTCCCTGGCTTGGGCCAGGTTCAGGGAGTTGGGAATCACATAGCGGGATGCTGCGCTTTGCGGCCTGGCAGTTTTCAGCTTGCCCTTCATGACCAGCACCGACGCCAGCGCGATGACAAACCCCGCGATCAGGACAAAAGGCGCGTACGCGCCTGCCAGCTCAAACGGCGTTGCGGGCGTCAGCGTATCCCTGAGATATGAAACATAAGCATCAAACATGCCGCTGTAATCCTGATCGGCAGCATAGGGGCGCAGCACATTGAACAGGTCATCCTCGCCGCGGTCGCTCAGCATTTTCATACCCGATCCGCGGGCGGATTCATATACTTCGCCCCTGGGCGGAACCGACGGGTTCAGCGACAGGATGACGCCGTCGGGGTAGCTTGCGTAATCACGGAAACTGTCGTAAAAATCATTCGTAAAAAGCTGGGAGCTTTTGCCCTGATAATCGTTGGTGGTGACGATGACGCTGTCAAAGTCGAACTCCTCATACAGCGCGCGCATCGCCTCATTCAAATGGGCTTCTTCGGCGTCGGTCAGGACATCGGCGTTGTCGGCTACGTGAATCATGGGCTCAGCCAGCACGCTGCCATGCAGTGTTGTAAGCATCAGGAGCGCCAGTGCCAGGCGCAGCAGCGTCTTCATGAAATCACCCCCATAAAGGCTAACGCAAGCAACAACAGGTATCCGCCGCCGCCGATCAGCGCGGTCAGGCCGAAAAGGTATTTAAAAAACTTTGGTTTGGAGTACGGGATGTCGCAGGTGAGCTCGCCCGTTTGCCCGTTGATAGCAAAGGTGTAGGTTTTGTCGCCTTTTTTTGTCGTAATCAGCCAGATGGGCAGCAGCGTCGGCGTGGTGACGCCGTTGTCGATGCGGATGGATGTGTTGCGCGGCGATACCGAGGTGTACCCCTGCACGGTGTTGCGGAAGGCATCCTCGGTGGAGCGCTTCACGCGGTCGTTGGCGCGTTGGACGCATTCCTCAGCCGGCACATCGGCGCGGTTGGCCAGGGCGCCGGACAGCGTTTCCGGTGAGAAGCCGATAGCCTGCTCCTGATCGAACGGCTCGATAGATTCGGTGATGTCGTTGTGCAGCTTGCTGCTGGCATCTACCGGTAGTTTTCTAAATGCCAGGGTACCGGCGCGGTGCACCAGGAAATGGCGCGTGCGGGTCATCTCATATTGTCCGCTGCGGCTTGTGCGGACCTGGGTGGCATTATAGGTAATGTTGGCATCAGCCTGGCAGTCGAACAGCCAGTAGGGCACATACAGCTGGCGGATTTCGTCGATGCGGTTATCCCGCTGGAACAGGTTGGGCAGCAGGCGCTTGCCCTTGAAATAGTCCGCGAACATCTTTTCCGCCTGCGCTTTGGGGATGGTAAAGGGGACGATGGTTTCTGGCCGTGTGTCCAGCGTGAACTGCGCGGGCAGAATAGATGGGCTGCCGCAGAAGGCGCAGTTGGTGGCGACGGTGGTTTCGTCAGTGACCAGCTCCGACCCGCAGGAGGAACACGAATAAGCCCTGGTGCGTGCAGCTTCTTCAGCGGTGAGGTTTTCGTCATGCATGTCCCATTCCATGCGCTCAAACCCGGCATCCTCCTGTTCGATGCGGGCAACCTCCCGGACCGTTTCAAGGCTGAAGCTGTTGTCGCATGACCCGCAGGTCATCTCCTGCCGGGCGCCCTCAAAGGTCAGCGGCGCCCCGCAGGACGGGCATTTGTATGTCAATGTGCTCATCGCGTCTCTCCTCGTGCGGCCAGATAGGCTACTGCCCGGCAAGCCGGTTATTTTTCTGTATCATACCGGAAAAAAAGGCGGATGTAAACCATTTTTCCGCTTTTCCCCTTCTTCTCTTTCTATTTTTCGTTTTTTAATCAGTTTAATTATTAATTATTGCTAAACTATATTCTATTCATGCAACGCCTAGCAGGCACGCCACTACTTGCTTGATGATGATAAACGATACGGAGGACATTACAGATGTGGCACAAACTCACATCAATACCACGCGTACTTTTCATATTCGTCCAGCATAATATGATAGCTTGCCAGGGGCATGCCCTTGAAGATGCAGTTGGAGGTGGACAGGATGTATCCGCCGCCGGGCTTGGCGTGGCGCATGCAGTAGCGGACGAAGCCGCGGATCTCGTCCTCGTTGGTCGATTGCATCTTGGCGGTGTGGACATTGCCCATCAGGAAGAGCTTGTCGCCGTAGCGCGCTTTGACCTCGGCGATGTCCATGCTGCCCTGGGGGTCGATGGACTGCAGGCCGTCGATGCCGGAATTTATCAGCTGATCGATGATCAGGTTGAGATCGCCATCCGAATGCAGCATCGCCTTGACACCCAAATCATGGATGTGCGCCACGATTTCGGTTAGGTAGGGGGTGACAAACTCCGCAAAATGGGCGGGGCTGATAAAGGGGCCGACATTGAAAGCAAAATCGCTGTTGATGCAGATGAAATCCGCCCCCTGATCCACCTGCCGGGTGGCAAGCAGTTTGGATGCCTCGCATTTTTCGCGCGCCTGGCGGTGCACATCCTCCGGCTGTTCGTACATCCGAACAGAAAAATCCATCATATCGTCTCCATCCATCAGCCAGAACACGCCGTCGCCATTCCAGTCATATACCATCACGCGGTCGCCAAGCCGCTTTTTGGCATCTGCGAGCATGCCCTTCCTGACACCAAAGAAATCCAGCGGCGCTGCGATGGCCGCCCATTTGTACCGCTCCATGATGCGCTCGTTGATGTCAAACCACCGCTCGTACGCGCGCTCCCGCTCCTTGGGCGATGCCGCTGCCACCTCCTCCCGCGTGAGCCAGGACAGCCCAAAGGCTTCCTCGGGTATTTGAAATACCAACTCAAAGTGCGGCACCTTGTCCGGTATCCTGCCGTTCATGACGCAGTGCAGCCGTTCCCTCTCCAGCATAAGCCACCTCAATATCTGCCGTAGCGGTCCACCAGGGTCCGCACGCGCATGATCCGCTCCGGGCTGCTGTATGGAGGCACCTGGTCCGCCACCCCCAACACATACCGCGGCTTGGTCACCCAGGTATCCAGCACGCGCTTTACATCATCGCCGAACCAGGGCACCCGGTCGGGCTGTTCACCTCTAAGAAGCGTTAGAACGCGTTCTCTTTCCGTCATGTAGCGTCTCACCTTTTCTGGTATGATTTGTACACACGTTCGTTGGTACAGATTGCTCTCACAGCCGGATATCATTCATAACAACAATGTTAGTGTAGCACGCAAAACGCATTGTTGTTTGCAACAAACAATCGCCTGTTTGTTATATTCTATCCTATCGCTTGATAATATATCAAAAATCATATACCATGCAGACGTCAGCATCTTTTATGCAATCAACGGAGGCAGGTCAAATGTATCAAAATGCTTATCTGACCCGGGAAGGCTTTGACCTGCTTGTTGATGTCAGCTACAAAAGCATCATGATCGACCAGCTGAAGGTTTCGTTTCACGGCATACGATACGACTTTCAGCATGGCCGCCCCGTTGCGCCGCACATGCATGATTTTTTCGAATTTCACTATATACTTTCCGGGAAAGTCAAAACCAGCGTCAACTCCGTTGAGCGGGTTTACAGCCCTCACCAATATTATATCATGACCCCTCTCTCGGTCCACAGCCATGCCTACTTTGATCCGCCCGAGAATACCTGCGCATCGTTCGCCATGCGCTGGAAACTGGAGCGCATGGAAGCGGAACAGAACAACCCTGAGCTGGATTATGTCATGTATATGTTGAACACAGCCCAACCTCTGCCGGTAGACGACTTGCATCATTCTATCGCCAACTTTATGAATCGTATCATCCGTTCTGCAGCCGAACAGTGCACGCGCACGGAGCAAATGATCCGCCTGGTCGATATGATTTTCGCTATCAGCAGACAATATACCGCCGCCTCAAGCGCAACCAGGCCCAAAACAGGTCTACAGGATGCCACGCCCCAGATATTGATCAACTCCATTGCCTTCATTGAAGAACACTACAAACAACCCATCTCCGCTGCCGATGTCGCTGCCCATATACCGATCAGCTACAGCCACCTTGCCCGGCTTTTTGCCAAATACATGAAGACCTCCATCAACGCCTACATCACCCGGGTGAGGCTTGACAGGGCTTCTCATTTGCTGATGACGACCGATTTGGATATCAGTAGCATCGCCCTGGAAGTAGGGTATGCGAGCCTGAGCCACTTTTCCAATATGTTCAAAAAAGCGTTTGGGCAATCGCCAAGGGATTTCCGGGTTCGCTACAAACGCAAGTATTTTTTAGGCGACCCGATGATATTATTATAAACAAAGGGAGGAATCGATATGAATTCCCGGGAATTGGTACTGAACACGCTGGACATGGCAAACCCTCGCCGCGCGCCGCGCGACCTGTGGCTGCTGCCCTGGGCCACCAAGCGGTATCCGGATGAGCTGGCAGCCATCAGGCAGGCGTATCCCTCCGACTTTGTCGGCGTGCCCGGATACCTGCGGGAACAGCCCATCAGCAAGGGCGATCCCTACGTGCCGGGCATTTACATTGACGACTGGGGCTGTGAGTTTGTCAACATCCATGAGGGGGTTCACGGCGAGGTGAAAAACCCGCGGATCGTCGAGGATGACTGGAGCGACGCCGAACAGGTGCACATCCCGCGCGAACACCTGACCATTGACATCGATCAGGTCAACGCCTACTGCCGTGCCCACGCGGATAAATTCCGCTTCGGGGGCTGCTGTCCCCGCCCGTTCGAGCAGCTGCAATTCCTGCGCGGCACGGCCAACCTGTTCATGGACCTGGCCGACCCGCCGCCCGGCATGCTGGCGTTTATCAACAAGGTGCACGCCTTTTACTGCGAACTGCTGGAACTGTGGGCTAAAACCGAAGTGGATGCCCTGAACATGATGGACGACTGGGGCTCGCAAAACGCCCTGCTGATATCGCCGGACACCTGGCAGCGCATGTTCAAGCCCATGTATCAGGACTATATCGATATCGCGCACCGCGCCGGCAAAAGGATGTTCATGCATTCGGACGGCCATACGCTGGCGATCTATCCGGATTTGATCGAGTTAGGGTTGGACGCGTTCAATTCCCAGATGTTCTGCATCGGCGTGGAGAAGCTGGCGCCCTTCAAGGGGCAGATCACCTTCTGGGGGGAGATCGACCGGCAGCACCTGCTGCCGTACGGCTCGCTGCAGGATATCGAGAACGCGGTTGCCTTGGTGAAGGACACCCTGTGGCACAACGGCGGCTGCATTGCCCAGTGCGAGTTTGGCCCCAGCGGACGCCCGGAAAACGTGCGCAAGGTCTATGAAACATGGGACAGGCTGACCACGCGCTAAGATGGAGACAATGGTATTTCTCCGGCTATCACGTGCCAGAAGGCTTGCTGCGCCTGGAAGGAGAAGCCTTCTCAGGCTGTCGAAACCTGGTCGTTATGGCGCTGCCGAGGAGCCATGAATGGGCACACGAAACAGACAAAGCAAACAGCGGATGATCAGGCGCCTGGGGCTGGCTGCGCTGATGTCAGTTGCGCTGGCAGCCGCGCTGTATATCGGCAGCCAAAAGCCATCGCCCACGCCACCAGAAACGCCCGCCCCCTCAGCAACAGTTAGCGTCATACCCGCTGTAGCAACGCCGGCAGCAACTGCCGCCCCAACCAACGCCACACCGCCGCCTGCGCCCGCCGTGAAATTGCCTGGCAGCAGCTTGCCGGCAAAAGGGCATACCGTGGCGCTGCGCGAGGGGTTGTCGTATTACGCATTCGGGCAGCAGGACATCGTGTATGACAGCCAGGGCCTGCCCACGCTGCGCGGGCTGATGGTCATCGGCCTGAAGGACGGCAGCCCGGCGGATGCAGCGCGCATCGCAGCCGCGCTGGGCGCGCAGGTGGTGGGCGAAAACCAGCTGATCGGCCAATACACGCTGCAGTTTCAAGACCTCAGCGAAGCGGCGTGGGCGGATGTACTTGCACAGGCAGGCAGCCTACCCGAAGTCAGCTTTGCCATGGAAGAAGCGGTATACTGCCAGGAGAGCGATTACCCGCCCGATGACCCCTGGAACAGTGGCATACTGGACAAAATCGGCAACGAACTGGACGCCGTACAATGGGAAAAAGCCAAAAAGGGAGACCGCAACTGGGGCATGAACGCCGTATCCATGGTGAAAGCCTGGCAGCTGATGGAAGGCCGAAACTTGGCCGATGTCGCCATCGCCGTGGTGGACGGGCCGCCCAACCGCAGCCACCCGGACATGGGGCAGATATACCTGCCCAACATCGTTATCGCGGGCGACGAACCGTTTCCGGACTTGGAGTCCTACTGGGTTGAACCGCAGGACGCCGCCCTGAAAGCCGACTGGCTGGATGGCGCGGACCATGGCAGCCATGTATGCGGCATCATCGGCGCCCGCACCAACAACGGCATCGGCATCAGCGGCATTGTGCCCCATGCCAGGATGACCGTGCTTCCCTTCGTGAACAGCGTTTCCTTCACACAGGTGCTGGTGCTGCTGACCAATATGCTGGAATATGAAAAAGAAGAACGCCTGGTGATGAACCTCAGCCTTGGCAGACGATATCATGACGAGGTGGACGAACAAACCGGCAATATCATCCGACCGGTGCCTGCGGTCAACCCCCAGGAGCGCACCGCCGCCATCCAGGCCATGGTGCAGCTGCGCAGCGAAGGGCATGATTTTCTGATCGTGCAAAGCGCAGGCAACGGCAAGCTTTATTATGAGAACGGTGCGTTTGTACGCAAAGCCCTGGACCCCATTTACAATGGTTTCTTCTGCGGCATCACGCGGGATGACATCCAGGCTTATCTTGCCGATACAGGTCTCTCTGAAACCGTTGACCCCGACGACATTGCCGACCGCGTGCTGGTGGTAGCCAACGCCAAGCTGAACCAGGACGGCACATACCAGTTGGATGTCAGCAGCGGCGCGGGCGCCACCACCGACATGGCTGCCCCCGGCACCGGCATCTACAGCTGCCTGAACACCGGATACGGGCTGATGGACGGCACCTCCATGGCCGCGCCTTTTGTAACGGGCATTGCCGCCAACACCTGGGCGCTGGCGCCCCACCTCACCGGCGCCCAAATCGGCCGCCTGCTGCGGGAAGCCTGCGTAGCCACAGTGCATGACAACCCGGACGGCAACCATCCCACCACCATGGCGACCAAGCTGATCGACGCCGGGCGTGCGGCAGAGTTAGCGTTGCAGATGGTGGGAGTTCCGAACCAATCCCCTGTGTCGCTGTCTGCGCTGACCGCGCTGGATCGGGGCGGCGTCGAATCCATCCTGTCGTTTGTACTCGGCGGGCTGGACAGCGCCTACCTGCGCACCCTGCACCCGGACTGGTATCAAGACCAGCCCTCGCAGAATCAAGCGCACGACCTGGCACAGATCACGTCTTTTAGCGGGCCGCCCGAGGCGCTGCCCACCTACGCAAAGAAAGCGTGCGTCCGCCTGCTGGTGGACTTTGACACAGAGTATTTTCCCTACCCGCAGATGGATGGCGCCGATTCCTCCGCCGGCATGCCGCCGCCCACCGCGCTGCGCAGCGCGGACAGGCAATTGGAGCTATACGAAGCGGGTGAATCGTATCAAGGCAGCCTGCCCGCAGCGCTGCTGGAGCAGGTGCTGCTGCGCGGCTTCTCCTTTGCCCTGCCTCCTGCGCTGGTCAACCCGGACACCGGCCGGTATCACTATGTGGCTGCCACTGGCTTCAGCACACCGCCGGCTTTTGAACTAACCAGCGCAGCAAAGCAAGGCGACACCCTGACAATAGAGGGCAGGCTGTTAGAAGATGAAACCCAGTGGTGCAGCCCGGCTGCCATGCCTGCTCCCGCGCCATTCCATGCCTCATTTGTCAGGGACAGCCAAAGCTGGGCTAACGGCTGGCGGCTGACCTGGCTGACGATGGGGCAGCAACCGTAATCCCTGCCTGTTGCGCCTTCAGCATCATCGGCGAATTCTGTTACCATTGGCATCTCCCCCGTGTTGAAATTTTTTGTTGCATCTTGCTCCAGAAAGTGATAGAGTGTATAAACTATCAGGATTGCGTATTTTATTTAGCGCAATGCTGATGGTTTTAAAGCTGTATTTATGGTTTGAAACGAATCAGGCGAATGACAGCATCAGAGAAATTTGTCGGTATGAAACAACCGCAAAAGGGAGGAGACTGGTGATAAAAAAAGTATTTATCGACGGCAGATCGGGAACGACAGGGCTACGGATATATGAACGGCTGGAATCACGGACGGATGTTGAGCTCATCACATTATCTGATGAAGATCGGCGAAATGTGGGAAAAAGGCAATGGGCGTTAAATCATTCCGACATTTCTTTCCTTTGTTTGCCGGATGACGCTGCGCGGGAGTCTGTATCCCTCATCGACAACCCCAATGTCATGGTGATCGACACCTCCACGGCACACCGAACGCAGCCGTATTGGGCATACGGCTTTCCGGAATTAAGCGATCATCATAGAAATAAAATAATTAAGTCCAAACGCATCGCCTCCCCGGGGTGCCATGCAGGCGGGTTCATTGCTTTGGTATATCCGTTAATTGAGGCGGGTATATTGAAAAAATCTGCGGAGTTGACCTGTGTGTCGCTGACGGGATACAGCGGCGGGGGCAAAGGCATGATCGAAGATTATGAAGTAACGCAAGTGAGCCCTTTCTTAAACGCCCCACGGGCCTATGCGCTCGGTCAAGTGCATAAGCATTTGCCGGAAATGCGGATCTTGTCCGGTATGGATAAGGATCCGATATTTTCACCGGTCGTTGCCGATTTTTACAGCGGTATGCTGGTGATGGTCTCCATTTTCCCAAGTATGCTGACTGCCGGTTATCAGCTTGATGATATCAGAAAGGTCTATAAAAATAAGTATACAGGGCCAGTCGTGCAGTATATGCCGACTATGGATGTAAACGGTTTTATTTCAGCCGGTATCCTTTCAGGAAAAGACAGCATGCACATCAGCGCCTACGGCAACGACGATCGCATCATGCTGACGGCGCTCTATGATAATTTAGGCAAAGGGGCGTCCGGCGCGGCATTGCAGTGTATGAATATCGCCATGGGCGTGGATGAAACGTTGGGGTTGGATTTGTAGAACAAGTAAGGAGTGACAACACATGTTGAAGGAAGTCAAAGGAAATGTTTGTGCCCCTCAGGGATTCATGGCCGTTGGGATCCATGCCGGCATCAGGAAGAATACAACCAAAAAGGATTTGGCATTAATATACAGTAAAAAAAAGGCGAACACAGCCTGTGTCTACACACGGAATTTAGTCAAAGCCGCGCCCATTACGGTTACCAAAGAGAACCTGAAAGACGGCCTGGCACAAGCCATCATATGCAATAGCGGCAATGCCAATGCCTGCACTGCCAATGGGGTGGAGATTGCCCATCAGATGTGCGCATTGACAGGCAAGGCGCTGAATATTGATGCTAAAGATGTGGTCGTGGCATCAACCGGCGTGATTGGCAAGAAGCTTCCTATCGACCCCATTGCCAATCATATGCAAACGCTTGTAAATGCGCTATCATCTGAAGGTGTCGGCGCGGCGGAGGCGATTATGACGACCGATACGCTGCCAAAAGAAATAGCGGTGCGCTTTGAGCTTGACGGGAAGATATGTACAATCGGCGGCATTGCCAAAGGTTCAGGCATGATTCATCCGAATATGGCGACCATGCTCGCTTTCTTAACAACAGACGTTGCCATCTCTTCTGATATGCTGAACAAAGCGCTGTCAGCCGATGTTCGGGATACGTATAATATGATCAGCGTTGATGGGGACACATCGACGAATGATATGCTCTGCCTGATGGCAAACGGCATGGCGGGAAACGCTGAAATCACTGAAGAAAATAAAGACTATGCCCTGTTCATGATAGCATTGCACAAAGTCAATGCCTATCTTGCCAAGATGATTGCCAAAGACGGTGAGGGGGCGACAAAGCTGCTCGAATGCACAGTTACAGGCGCCCCGAATCAAGACGATGCCCGCACGGTGGCAAAGTCGGTCATCTGTTCTTCCCTGGTTAAGGCAGCCATGTTCGGTGCCGATGCCAACTGGGGGCGCATACTCTGTGCCATCGGGTATAGCGGCGTTGATTTAGACGTCACAAAAATCGATGTTTCGTTTCAATCTGCAAAGGGCACGATCGATGTATGCAAAGCCGGAGCAGGCATTCCATTTTCCGAGGAAAAAGCCAAAGACATTTTGCTGGAAAATGAAATCGGCATCCTGATCAGTTTGAATAACGGTGAAGCCAAAGCCATCAGCTGGGGATGCGACTTAACGTACGACTATGTGAAGATTAACGGAGATTATCGATCATGAGCACGAAAGGTTCCATTACAAATGCGCAACGTGTGGAAATACTGGTAGAGGCGATTCCCTACATTCAGCAATACCATAACAGAATCGTTGCCATTAAATACGGCGGCAACGCCATGGTCAATGAAGAATTGAAAATGCAGGTGATGCAGGACATCGTTCTTCTCACCTATTTGGGTATCAAAGTCGTGCTGATCCATGGCGGCGGCCCCGAAATTTCTACCCTGTTGAAAAAAGTGGGAAAACAATCGGAATTTGTGGATGGTTTACGGGTTACCGACCGCGAAACCGTTGACTATGTACAAATGGCGCTTGCAGGAAAAGTCAACAAAGACTTGGTCAACTTGCTGCAAGTCAATGGCGGCAAAGTGATCGGTATTTCCGGGATTGACGGTGGGTTGATCCAGGCGGAAATCAAGGACGAACGGCTCGGCTTTGTTGGTGAAATTCAACAAATCAATCCCGCACCCATTATGACTTTGCTTGAACAGGGCTATATCCCTGTGATCTCTACGCTTGGCTGCGACGCCAAAGGCAATATTTACAATATCAATGCGGATACGGCGGCGGCACATATCGCCGGCGCCATCGGCGCACAGAGCCTGATCGTGATGACGGATATCGCCGGGATCTTAAGGGATAAGGATAACCCCAAAACGCTGATTTCCGAAGTGACTCTGAAACAAGCGGAACAGCTTTTTGAAGATGGGATCATCTCGGGAGGGATGGTGCCCAAGGTACATTGCTGTATCGATGCCATCAATCGCGGCGTGGAGCGGGTTTTTGTTTTGGATGGGCGTCTCCCCCATTCCATCTTGTTGGAGATTCTCACCGATGAGGGAGTAGGAACCATGTTTCTGAAGGAGGATGCAGGCAAATGAATTTAATGGAGAGGGATCAACAATATATTGCCAATACGTATGCACGATTTCCAATCGTCCTGACGGAAGGCAAAGGCGTACGGGTCAAAGATGAAACCGGCAAAGAGTATATTGATCTGGGAGGCGGGATTGCGGTCAATACATTCGGATATGCTGACGAGCACTGGGTAAAGGCTGTCTCCGAACAATTAACCAAATTGCAGCACACCTCCAACCTGTATTACACAGAGCCGGCGGTCACACTGGCACAAACGCTTTGTGAACGGACCGAAATGAAAAAAGTCTTCTTCTCCAATTCCGGGGCGGAGGCAAATGAATGTGCTATCAAAGCAGCGCGAAAATATTTCTCAGACAAATATAAGGGCAAAAGAAAGACAATTGTCACATTAAACAACAGTTTCCACGGCAGAACGATTACCACGCTTGCCGCTACCGGTCAAGCTGTATTTCATCAGGACTTTCTCCCGTTGACTGAGGGGTTTGTTTATGCCGATCCGACTGTAGAAGACATGAAAGAGCAGTTAAGCCGCGGGGACATCGGTGCCATCATGTTTGAGGTCGTTCAGGGAGAAGGCGGCGTGCTGCCCCTGACGCAGGAGTTTGCGGATTTTATAAGCGACATCGCGGCGCAGGACGATATCCTCCTCATTGCTGATGAAGTCCAAATCGGGAACGGTCGCAGCGGGCAGTTGTTCGGTTATATGAATTACAACCTGACGCCCGATATCGTATCGACTGCCAAAGGGCTGGGCGGCGGATTGCCGCTCGGCGCAACGCTTTTGGGTGAAAAAGTCAAGGATGTACTCGGAGCGGGGAGCCACGGTTCGACATTCGGCGGCAACCCGGTGTGCTGTGCCGGTGCATTAAGCGTGATCAACAGAATGGATGACGATCTCTTAAAAGAAGTCAGAGAGAAGTCATCCTATATCATAGAGGAATTGGACAACGCCAAGGGAATCAAAAGCATAAGCGGCCTGGGGCTGATGCTCGGCATTGAAACGGTGTCAGATGCTTCCGATGTCATTAAAAAATGCATAGACAAAGGCGTATTGGTCATCAAGGCCAAGAACAAAGTGCGTTTATTGCCTGCACTCAATATCCCATGGGAAGATTTGAAAACAGCAATTGATATCATCAAATCCGTTTGCGCGGAATAAGCGTTCAAACAAATCAGTTTTTTACAATCAGCAGCGCTCCCGCACTTGTCTCGTAGTGCCTCATTTCAAGATGAGCGCGAAAATAATTTGACGAAGCACAGCCAGCGCCGTAAAATCAGGTTGTAACAGGCTGCGCGGATTATCCGCAGAAAGGAGCACACCATGCTGATAAACATCACCAACCAAGCTAAACAGGTTGTAACCGAGCTGCTGGACCAGGCTGGCCTCGTACCCGGACAGCTGCTGGTCATCGGCTGCTCCTCCAGCGAGATGGTAGGGCAGCGCATCGGCAAAGCCTCCAGCATGGAGGCGGCGCAAGCGGCGCTGAACGGCGTCATGCCGGTGTTGGAGGCACGTGGTATTCGCTTAGCAGCCCAGTGCTGCGAGCACCTGAACCGCGCGCTGATTGTCGAAAAGGAAACGGCGCTGGCGCTGGCACTGGATATGGTGAACGTGGTGCCGCAGCCCAACGCAGGCGGCGCCTTTGCCACAGCTGTCTACCACAGGATGAAAACACCCGTAGCCGTGGAAACCATCCTGGCCGACGCGGGGCTCGACATCGGCGGCACGCTGATCGGCATGCACCTGAAGCGGGTGGCGGTGCCGGTGCGGCTGAGCCTGAATAAAATCGGCGACGCTAACATCCTCTGTGCCAAAACCAGAATGAAGTATATCGGCGGCCCCAGGGCAGCCTATCAGGAAACATAAGCATGCAGCAACCCGACAGGCAGCACCTGGCTCGAAACGTCGCAGAGGTCCGCGAACGGATGGCAGAGGCAGCGTTAAAAGCCGGCAGACGCCCTGCTGACGTGCAGCTGTGCGCGGTATGCAAGGGACAACCCTCCCGTCTGCTGCTGGATGCCGCAGGATTGGACATCGACGCCTTTGGCGAAAACCGCGCGCAGGAAATGGCTGTCCACCTCGGCGACAACGCCTATCAGGGCAAACCCTGCCATTTTATCGGCCACCTGCAGACCAATAAAGTGCGCCAGGTGGTCGGCAATGCCGCGCTGATTCACAGCACCGACAGCGAAAGGCTGCTCAGCGCCATCAACCGCGCAGCCACGCGCCTGGACATCGTGCAGGATGTGCTGATACAGATCAACATCGGCCAGGAGGCCACCAAAACCGGCGCATCGCCCGACGCGCTGCAGCCGCTGCTGAACCATGCCAGCGGGCTGACCAACCTCCGCGTACGCGGGCTGATGGCCATCCCGCCAGCCTTTGACAACGGGCCTGAAAGCAGGCGGTATTTCGCCCTGATGCGGGCGCTACTGGATAAAGCGCAGGCATGGATGCCCGCCGCCCCCCTGGACATCCTGTCCATGGGCATGACGGACAGCTTTGAAGCCGCCATCCTGGAAGGCGCAACGATCGTCCGCGTGGGCAGGGCGATATTCGGTGCCCGACCATAAAAAAAGCAGCCGGTGGCTGCTTTTTCTTTAGAGCAAATTACGCAATCGTGGCGCACAAAGCAACGCAGGATTTTTGTCTCTGGCAAGGAACGTGAATGCAGGCGTAGCAGCGCTACGTCAAGTGAACAGCGACACAGCCAGAGGCAAAAAGACAAGTCTGCGACTGCGACATGATAAGTTAATTTGCTCTAATCTATGGGCATCACGCCAGCAGCGTGATGGGCACCAGCAGAGGCTGACACTGCCCGGGCGTGGTGACCTCAATGATGATCCTGTTGACGCTGTCCACCTTCTCACCTGCGGTGATGGTCAGGTCAGTGAAGTTGGCGTCATCCGCACGGTAGTTCAGGGCGTCTTCCCTCTCCTCGCCGCCGGGCAGCCATTTCAAAAAGACATTGGTGCGCCCCGCAACAGAAAACCCTTCCGGCAAGTGCCATTTGATGGCTGCACGCCGGTAGGATGTGCAGTTTGTTTGCGACACGGTGAGGCGCACCCGGATGCTTTCACCTGCTGCAATGCACGGTTCATGGTCGTATTCGACCAGGGCTTTAAGAATCTCATTGGCATATATGTAGGAATAGCGCTTGCGCCGGAAAAGCCGGTTCACAAAACCGCGTCCCTTGAAGTGATCAGGATCAAAGCCTTCGCTGATGCTGAACGGTGCATCACTTATCTCAACATAATGGGGTACGCGGCGGGCAGATTTGGGGAAAAAACCAGCATAGGTGGTGACCGGCAGCAGGTCCATCACCAAGTCGGTCAGCTGCGTGCAGGTTTCCGGGAAAAAGGCACTGCCCTTGATGATGGAAATGGTAATAATATCGTCACCGATGTACGCCCGCCAGTCCGCCGGGATCATCTTGGTGCCATGCATGATGCCCATTGTGGCGCCCAGCGTGGCCCCCGTGCAATCGGTATCGTCACCGCAGTTGATGGTGAGGATCATTGATTTTTTGAAATCACCCTGACCGTATTTCAATCCCAGTATGACAAAGGCAACGTTTGCAGGCGCCTGGAACCACCCCAGGTCTTCACTGTCTTTGACAATGGCAGCGCGGCAGTCCTTCCAGTCCACGCCCTTTTCATAGCAATCCAGCACAATCCGTATAGAGCGCGCCACACGGCAATCCTCAGGAATCTTCGACAAGCCGATGTCAATCAGCTTGTCGATGTCATCAACGACAAACGCTGCCGACTGCATGGCTGCGACGAAAACAGCTGCATTGGACCCCTCACCAAAGCCATGGTCAACGCACGCATCCTCAAATGCGAAGCGAATGGCGCGCTCGGGCAGGGCGGGGTGCGTGCACGCCCACACCTCGGTGCGGATCCATGCGCCGTTTGAGTGCTTCCAATCCTCGTTGTTGAGTTCGCCTGACATGGGCGGCACAATGCCCATGCGCATGTTGGCTTTGCCCGCACCGTATTCGTTCCATGGCGGGCCGATGTAAGTCAGCCAGTATTCGCCCAGCACCTTGGCGTCCAGGCTGTTGGGACCAACCTCAGCCAGCGCCTTCAGCCATACCAGCTGCAGGTCAAGGTCATCGTTGGGCAGCGGCTTGCCGGGCTCCGAAGTAAACCCCTGGATATCCAGCAGCTCCTTCGTGCCCTCAAAAGGCGTGCCCATGGTGCCGCCGATATTTTTACCCAGCCAGCACGCATAAATGCGGTCCCGCAGTTCTGCACGGTTAAAATGGATCATTGTCTACGCCTCCTTGTATCTTGTTTATAGATAGGGATCGGCTGCGTCACGCAAGCCGTCGCCCACAAAGTTAAACGCCATCACCGTAATGATGACAAACGCGCCGGGGATCAGCGTCCACGGATACAGCGCGACATTCCGGAATTTCTGCGCGTCGGCCAGCAGCACACCCCAGCTCACCGCCGGCGCACGCAGCCCCAGCCCCAGGAATGACAGCGATGTCTCGCCCAGGATCATCCCAGGTATGGATAGCGACAGCGAAGCAATGAGGTGGCTGGCAAACATGGGCACCATGTGCTTGGTGATGACGCGGAATGAGCTGGCGTTGGCTACGCGCGCTGCCTTGACAAAATCCTCGTTCTTCAGCGACATGAATTTGCTGCGCACCGTGCGCGCAAGCCCCGGCCAGCTGACCAGAGAGAGAATCAGCGTAATGCTGAAATACGTTTTGGTGATAGGCCAGTTTGCGGGAACGGCAGCCGCCAACGCCATCCACAGCGGAATCGTGGGCAGCGAAATGGTAAAATCGATGATGCGTTGGATGACCTGATCAACAATGCCACCCAGATAGCCGGAAAATCCGCCCAGGATTAAACCAAGGATAAAGGACAGCATCACGCCGATAAGTCCCACCGTGGCCGAAATCTGTGCCCCAATCAGGGTTCTGGAAAACAAATCGCGCCCCGCCTGATCCGTGCCAAATAAGTATACCCCGAATATTTTGCCTGCCGTTTCCTCGGTTTGCCTGATACCGAACAAGTGGATATCCGAGTCAAACAAACCAAACAGCTTATAAGGCGTGCCCTTCACGAAAAAGGACACGTATTGCTTTGAGGTAGTATCGGTTTCATAAATCAAAGCAAACGTCACAGGGTCGTAACCCTGTTTAATTTCATAGACGAAAGGACGAAACGAAAAGTCCCCCTCCGCATCAATCCAGTGCATGCCCCGGGGAGGCATGTTGGTAATGTTCTGGTTATACTCCTGCCTGCCATAAGGCGCCAGAAAATCAGCAAACAGGGCAATAAAATATATCAGACACAGCACAATGATACCAACAACTGCAAGCCGGTTGCGCTTGAAGCGCATCACCGTCAGCTTCCACTGGGATGCCACATACAGCGCATCCACCTCACGCAGGGCTTGTGCCTTGTACGCAGCCTTCCTGCGCCTTAATTCACGCCTGCTGACCTTTTGAAGCCCGTGGATCGGATCCTGCATATTCGTCAGCCTCCTTACATCGATTGGCGGATACGAGGATCCGTAACAGCCAGCAAAATGTCCGATATCAGCGTGCCAATCATTGCCAGCGCACCCATAATCAACACAATTGAACCGGCCAGGAACATATCCTGGTTTTGCAATGCCGTAATAAGCAGCGGCCCAACTGTGGGCAGGCTCAGCACCATAGCCAGTACTGTCTGCCCGGAAATCAAACCAGGCAACATCCAGCCCACCGTGGATATAAACGGAATCAGCGCAATGCGCACAGGGTATTTGAGCAGCAGCCTGCGGTTGCTAAGCCCCTTGGCACGCGCTGTTTTCACATAGGGTTTGCTCAGTTCGTCGAGCAGGTTAGCCCGAAACGTTTTAAACAAGCCCGCCGTGCCGGTGATGGCAATTACCAGCATGGGGATCCACATGTGCTGGATCATGTCTACAAACTTTGCCCACGACCAGGGCTGTCCGACAAACACATCGCTGTACAGCCCGCCTGCGTAGTTGCGCGTAGCCAAAAAATAGAGGTACATTACCACAATAGCTAGTAAAAACTCAGGAATAGATACGCCGAAAAAGCTGACGCCCGTGAAAAAATAGTCGCCAATTGAATACTTATGGGTTGCAGAATAAAAACCCATGGGAAAGGCAATCAACCAGATCAGGATGACGCTGGCCAGAGAAATTCCTATGGTTGCGGGCAGCCGGGAAGCCAACAACACATTGACCGATCTGCCAAAGGCAAACGAATAGCCAAAATCCCCTTTCAGAATGCTCCGCATCCAGCGCAGGTACTGCATGTGCATGGGCTGGTTGAAACCATACCTGTCCTCAAGAGACCTGATCAGGTCCTCAGTGATCACCTCACCGGTGGATCGAAGCTGGTTGACATAAATGGTCAGATAGTCCCCCGGAGGGAGCTGAATGATAATGAACACCACAATGGACAACGCAAGCAGCAGCGGAATCATCACCAATATCCGCTTGATAACGTATTGAAGCATAGGGTACCTCCATGTTATCGATGCTGCAGCGCATCGGAATTCCTGTCAGGAGCCCGGGACGCCTGACGGCGCCCCAGGCAGCATATCAGTTGTTATTCAAACCACATGCCATCGGCGCGGGAAACACCGTTGGCACCAAAGTCCCAGCCTGCGCCATGCACTTCCTCAGTCATGTTGTGCACGTTGTTCTTGATGACAATAATGGCGGGCAAACGACGGCCGATACCTATGGTATACAAGCCTTCCTTCCAGATGGTGATCACTTCTTCGATCTGCGCATCCTTCTTAGCCTGATCGGTTTCACGCACAATCAGATTGCCCAGCTCGTTGAGGCGCTTGATGTCTTCAGGTGCTTCCACCATGCGGTCGCCTTCGCGAATGTAGGCGCCTACGAAGGGGAAGTTGCCCCAGTCCACAGTGCCTGTGTAGGCAGTCCAGTTGCCGACAGAGCCGTTTGTAACGGTTTGAAAACCGTTAAAGCCTGAACCGGTCAAGTCGGTGATTTCAAAGTCATTGCTGTTGACCCGCTGGCCCCACAGGGAAGGATCAACCACGGACACGTTGATGTTCAGCTTCAGGTTGTCGCGCCACTGGGAAGCCACCATCTCGGCTACTTCTGCCCACTGGGCGTCATAGTTCGGGGATAGCAGGGTCAGATCAAAAGCCTCGCCATTGGGCGTCATGCGCCAGCCGTTGCTGTCATACTGGGTCATGCCCATCTCATCCAGCTTGGTATTAGCGCCCGCAACATCATACTCGATGTAGGAGTTCGCCCATTCCTCGCTGTAATAGGGCGAAGACTCCAGGAAGGAGAACTGGGCTTTCTTGGACACATAGGGGCCGACAGAATAGAAGGTGGAGATGACGGTGTCGCGGTCCATAGCCAGGGAAAGGGCACGCCGGAACTCCACATTGGCCAGGATGGGACCCTTGACAGGATCGACCGAGGTGACGTTAACGGAGAAGTTCAAGGCACCAGGCTCGTTATGCTCCGTCGTCCAAAGTTTGTATTTCATTTCCTCTGCATACTGGGCAAACAGCGGGTAGTTGGAGAAGGACTCGGACAAGCCAGCAGCTTGGTAGTCCACCTCGCCAGCGACGATCTTCATATTCATCAGATCGGTGGATTCAACAATGGTGATGATAGCCTCGTCCACATAGGGCAGCTGCTGGCCATTCTGATCCACAACAAAATAGTAGGGGTTGCGGACAAACAGCAGCGTGTTGGTCACAGCCGGCTCAACAGTCAGAAGCCACGGGCCAAAGACAGGGACGTCGGGGTTCTGCTGGTCGTTGACTTTGGCTCCCATCATGGTACGCCAATCGTCATAGCCTTCATTAGCCAGCGTCTTAGTCATCTCATCTTCGGTCAAATACGCGGGATGGAACTGCTTGAGGTAATGCTCCGGCATCAAGAAGCGGGAGTTGCCCATGGTAGCCCAATAGGACAGGTACATGGGCTTGCCTTCTTCAAAGTCAATGGTCCAGGTATAATCATCCACGATTGTCATTGTGGCATCCGGATAAAAGGAATCGGTGATGGTGTACTCGGTGTTTTTCAACAGATCGTTCCACCAGAAGGATACGTCCTCGGTGTTGGCGGGTTCGCCATCGGACCACTTCAAACCTTCGCGGATTTTGAAAGTAAAGGAAGTAAAGTCATCGTTGTAGGTAAAGCTTTCAAGCCAGTTGGGGATGATGGTGGCCTTGTCCCGATCATAGATCAGAGCGTTAAGAGATAGGTAGCGCGTCATATGGGACTGCGCGTGGTTATAGGTGCCTGTCGGCGTAGCCTGACGCCAGACGCCACCATAGGTACCCACTTCGGCAACCTCCAGCACCTGCGGGTTCACAGGCAGGCGATCGGCAACAGGCGGCAGCTCACCCGCCTCAACCTTAGCCGCCAACACAGGCGATTCGCTGTAGGTAACCTCAGCAGTCATCATCAGGGGCCATGCGGATAGAACCAGCACGAGCACCAAAGCCAGGGATAGTAACCGTTTCATACAATGTCCTCCTTTTTCGGGGCATTGCCCCGGTATGTCAAAGCGAATCAATGCCGCCTTGCAAATCAAGTAACACCTGCCAGCGTCAGCTCCTCATAGCGAATGCAGGTCGTGCGATGCCCCATGGGGTTTTCAGGATCAATGGGGATCAATTTCATATCAGCCTGCCGACAATCCGGCATGGCATATTTACACCGTGGATGAAAGAAGCAGCCTTCGGGTGGATTAGACGGATCGGGTACCTCGCCTTCCAGAGTAGCCTTGCGCACGGTTTTGTCCGCCACGAGCTTGGGCACAGAATCCAACAGCGCTTCCGTGTAGGGATGCTTCGGCGCAGCAAACAGCTCCTCTGTTTCGCTGATTTCCACGACCTTGCCTACATACATGACCACAATTCGCTCGGCAATGTGTTTGACAGCCGCCAGATCGTGCGCGATGAACAGATAGCTCATGTTGTATTCCCGCTGCAAATCCTCCAACAATCCCAACACCTGCGCCTGCACAGAGACGTCCAGGGACGACACAGGTTCATCGCAGACCACTAAGCGCGGGTTGACCGATAGCGCCCGTGCGATGCCCACACGCTGGCGCTGGCCCCCTGAAAACGCATGAGGATAGCGCACCATGTATTCGGGACGCAATCCGACACGCTCCATCAGGCTGGCAACGCGGTCCTGCCGCTCCTCCTTCGGCGCTGTACCACACAGCATCATCGGCTCAGCGATGATTTCCCGCACCGTCATCCTGGGGTTTAGGGAAGAATAAGGGTCCTGGAATATCATCTGGACTTCCTTGCGATATGGCCGGATGTCCGCCTGGTTGGCAGTTGCCAGGTCGATCACGGAGCCGTCACGCGCCGTATATCGAATAGCCCCTGCGGAGGGATCAAGCAGCCGCACAATACAGTTGCCCGTTGTGGATTTGCCACAGCCGCTCTCACCGACAAGGCCAACCGTCTCCCCCTCGTTGACCTCCAAGCTGATGTCATTGACCGCCATTATATAGCCTATTGTTCTGTTGAAAAAGCC
The DNA here is from genome assembly GCA_050952845.1 of Christensenellales bacterium. Lineage (GTDB taxonomy): Bacteria > Bacillota > Clostridia > Christensenellales > Aristaeellaceae > JAGVSV01. The sequence goes on along the minus strand of JBMNLP010000001.1, from coordinate 637,715 downwards.
CTTCTTGATAGGGAAATATTTTTTCAAGCCGTCGATCTGCAGAATCTGCTTGGGTGTCATGTTTTCCTCCTATGCATCAAGGCAAAAACAGCTTGCCACATGGCTGTTTCCCAGATCAGTCACTGGGGGAATCTGTTCGTCACATAACCCCTTAATCATTCGCTTGCAGCGCGGATGATACGAACAGCCTTTAGGGATGGAATAAGCATCCGGCACGCTGCCCTTGATGTAGGAAAGCTTGCGACCGCGTGCATCCGTTACCTGGGGAATGGACTCAAATAAATCGATAGTGTACGGGTGCTTTGGGTTTTCAAGCAAATCGGCTGTAGAGGCACTCTCCATGATGCGCCCCAGGTACATCACAGCCACGCTGTCACAGGTTTCAGCGATGATACCAAAGTTATGGTTGATCATCAGCATCGACATTCCCATCTCCTCCTGCAGGTCCTTGAGCAGGTCGAGGATTTGCGCCTGCACGGTGACGTCAAGGGATGTGGTTGGCTCATCAGCGATCAGCAGCCGGGGATTGCTGGCAATGGCCATGGCAATCATCGCACGTTGGCGCATGCCACCGGACAATTGATAAGGATATTCGTCCACACGCTGCTCCGGCTTGGATATTTTCACCTTGCGCAACAGTTCAATGGCATAGTTTCTCCATTCTGACTTGGGTACCTGCGTGTGCAGGCGTATGCTCTCGATAATTTGGTTGCCAATGGTATAGACGGGACAAAATGAGGTCATTGGTTCCTGAAAGATCATCGCCATTTCCCTGCCATGCAGTTGCTCAAGCCGTTTGTCCTTCTCTGGCAGGCTGGCGATGTCGAATACACCCAGGTTGGAGTTAAACAAGATGCTGCCGGACACGATCCAGCCATTTTCGGGCAAAATGCGCATGATGGCATTAGATGTAACGGATTTGCCGCAGCCGCTCTCACCCACAGTGCCAACCGTTTCGCCAATGGGAATATCGTAGCTAACGGAATTTACTGCGCTGACGATCCCTTCATCGGTACGAAACCTAACAACAAGGTCACGCACCTCGATGAGATTGTTTTTGTTTTCCATTTGGAGTGCCTGAGCCATGCGCATCCTCCCCATTTATACCAGTACCAGCGGTACAAAAACCTGGCATTATGCCACTGGTTGATGTTGGCGAGTAATTGTCGTGTACGAGAGAAAACAAAACAACCATACAGCTACACAGAGCATTACAGGCTTGGCTTGACAGCTGCACTTCCCTGTGATACGTTTTCTCCTGCACCAGAGGTTATCATGAATAAATCTGTCCTGTCAAGCGCGCGCCGGGCACGGAACGAGCAAGACACCACCACTAGCAAGGAAACAAGCCGCCACAAACCACATCGCAAAAGGAGAAACCATGCGCAGAGAAATCCGGGAAAAGCTAAACCGCTTGCACGACATATACACGCCCGACAGGATCACCCGCAGCAAAGAACGCATCCGGCGGCTATGGCATCATGAAGAGCCGATTGATCGGTTACCATTTGTTTTAAACCCACCTGATTTTTCATATTATGATGATATTTATAACCCAAAAGAAGGATTGGACCGGTATCTGGATACTTTTATCAGGCGTGGTATCGCGGATGATGACTTTATACCGGGCTTCTTTACCGGCTGTCACATGGGCGCCATGCCCAGCCTGTTTGGTGCCAAGGAACTTATAACAGGAAACGATCTCTCCAGTACAAGGCTGCTGACCGACAAAGCCTCTGTATGGGCACTGCCCGAACCTCAAATTCTTCCCGGTACGCCGGCAAAAAACTGGCTTGACGCCCAGCGTTATTATGCGGATGAAACAGAAGGAGAGGTAGCTGTTCACATCTGCGACATGCAAGGGCCAATGGATGTTTGCGGCCAGTTATGGGGCTACGACAACGTGCTGGTGTCCGCATACGAAAATGAGGATCTGTACTTTTTCCTGATGAATCGTGTAACCGACGGATTTTTGTTGCTTTGGAATGAACAAAAGCGGATATTAGGCAACACACTGATTCCAACCCACCTGTATGCGTGGGACTGGGTGCCGTCAGATAATGGCGCAACACTGTCAGCAGATTCGCTGGTCATGCTGTCAGAGAACTTTTTTCTGCGTTGGTATAAAGAAACACTCGAACGCATATCAAAGGAAATGGGTGGAATCACCGTGCACTCCTGTGGCGATTTTACGCAAGTTATCCAAGCATTATGCAAGGTAGAAGGGCTTCGGGGAATCAATGCCAGTCAGATGAGCGCAGAGCAATTGATAGCAGCTGGCGCACAGCGTGATTTAGTTTACATATTCCTGTGCCCCTTTGAAAAGGCAAAGGACGCCGTACAAAATTCAATCGCGATGAGGTATCGCATCCAGCCAACTATAACTGGAGTGTGGCCAGCAGATTATACCGGCACCGGCAGAGCACTTCTTCAGGAAAGAGTCGCCTTGCTACACGAATGGTTCACACCATAAAATACATACAAAGGGGTGGTTTTATGCGCTACCGCGCAATACCGGGCACCAATCTGAAGCCTTCCGTCATCTGCATGGGCGGCGGTCCGTTGAGCAGGGAGAATGACGATGAAGCTGTGTTCCAGCTGCTGGATGCCTATTATGAGCTGGGTGGAAACTTTATTGATTCCGCCAACGTATATGGCAAGTGGCTCCCGTCGGGAAAGAATGTATGCGACATCAACATAGGGAAGTGGATCAAATCCCGCGGATTGCAGGACGAGATCATCATCACCTCCAAAGGCGCACACCCGCCGCTTGACAACATGATCAAACCGCGCCTGCAACGCGATGCGGTGTCCAGAGACCTGGATGAAAGCCTCTCGGCGCTGGGATGCGGCTGCATCGATCTGTACTACCTCCACAGGGATGATCCCTCCATACCGGTGGAAACCATCATCGACTACATGAACGGCTTTGTCCGGGAAGGCAGGATCAGATATTTTGCCGCATCCAACTGGCACCCTGCCCGCATCGCTGCCGCGCAGGCTTACGCTGCCAAGGCGGGAAAGCATGGCTTTTGCGCTAACCAGCTGATGTGGAGCTTTGCGGTGCCGGACTTGTCGGAGGCAGCCGATCCTCTGCTGCGTGCCATGGACGCCGAAACGGAAGCCTTCCACTGCCAAAGCGGCATGGCAGCTGTTGCCTATGAATCGCAGGCAAAAGGCTACTTCCAGAAATATGCCAAAGCGCCGACTGCGATGAGCGTGCAGCTGAAAGCTGTATATGGAAGCCCCGTAAACAAAAGCCGGTACCAGCGGGCTGCCCGGCTGGCAGCCGACCTGGACGCAAAGTTGGGCGATGTGACGCTTGGCTATGTGCTGAACCAGCCGTTCCCTTCTTTTGCCATCATCGGCAGCCGCACCGTTGAACAGGTTAAGGACAGCGTTTCGGCTGCCGACCTCCATTTAACACCCGAACAAATCGCCTACCTGCGGGAGGATACCAACTATTGCAGATAGAGAGATAGGACTCGGCAGGAGCCTTCCCTATCCCTGGTTGACCAGCCAGGCTACTCCGATCACGCCGGGGCCGGTGTGTGCGCCGATCGCAGCGCCGATGCTACCGGTGAATATGCGGGCTTTGTCGATGTAAGGGCGAAAGGCCTCGACACAGGCAGCCAGGCGTTCTTTGGCGTCGGCAGCGGCAAAAGCGATGCCATGGCTGAGGTCAGCCTTTTCATCCAGAAAATAGCGAAGCAGGGCTTTTCTGGCGCCGTTGTCGCCGCGGGCGATACCGGCAGGCTCGAGCTTCCCGTTCTGCACGCGCAGCAGAGGCTTGATGCCCAGCAGGTTGCCGATCATGGCAGCGCCGCCGGACAGACGGCCCGAAAGGCGCAGGCGTTTCAGCGTATCGACCACACCATACAGCCGCACGCGCGGCGCGATGGCGCGGATGGCATCGGCGATTTGCCCGGCAGTGTGCGCGCCTGCATCACGCAGGCGGGCTGCTTCACGTAGCAGCAGCGCTGCACCGAAGGACCCCGTACCCGTGTCCACCACATGGACGCGAGTTTTATCCGTCATAGCCGCTGCTGCCAGCGCTGAAGAATATGTAGCGCTGAAGCCTGAACCAATGGTCAGCGCCACCACCTCATCACCTTGCTGCACATGCGGCGCAAACGCAGCCTCAAACTCCATCGGGTTTACCTGAGACGTGGTGATCGGCTCTTCCGCCAGGCGCATCCGCTGGTATAGCTCGTCGTGGGTGATGTCGATGCAATCACGGTAAACCTTGCCCGAGATCATGATGGTCAGAGGCACGGTTTCAATATCAAGCGCCTCAAGCTCGTCGGGGCTGAGATCGCAGGTGCTGTCTGCGATGATGCGGATCATGGCGCTGCCTCTGTTTTCATGGGTTTGCATACATCCACCCATCCCAGGCTGCCTGCATATCGCTCCAACTCGGGGATGGTGAGTTCAATGGCGCTGTTGGCACTGCCACAGGCCGGGTATACGCTGGTAAAGCGCTTCAACGAGCTGTCGAGCCATACGCTGACGCCAGCTTTGACAGCAAAGGGGCACACACCGCCCACGGCATGACCTACCATCTGCTCAGCCTGCTCAGGGGTCAGCATGACAGCTTTGGACTGAAACCGGTCCTTGAACTTGCGGTTATCCACCCGGACATCGCCCGCGGTGACAATCAGCACCGGGGCGCCCGCCACCAGAAACGACAGCGTTTTGGCAATGCGGGCTTCCTCGCAGCCCAGTGCCTTGGCAGCCAGCGGCACCGTGGCGCTGGACGCATCCAATTCCATGATCCTGTCCGCAATGCCTAAGGCCTGAAACGCTTCGCGCACACGTTGAATCGACATCATGCTCTCCTATCTATGTTTTTTGGCGCCGGCGCGGGTGCTCCAACGAGCTCAAAGCGCGCCGCCTTCCCCTTCCTGCAGCATGTCGTTGCGCAGGTTCCACAGTTTGTCAGACAGGTCCACCTTAAACTCGTGCGGATTCATGAGGCGGAGGTACTGATCCCAGAAAGTCTTCTCCTCCTGCTGGCGGTAGGCGCCGATCTCCGCCAGGGACGGCCTGTCCCCTACGGGCTTGCCGCCGCGAAACAGCGGCGCCTGCAGCGGGCGCATGGTATACTCCGTCAGCGTCATCCGCTTCCAGGTTTCGTTGGGATCGAAGATAGTCAACGGCTGGGATACGTCAAAGGTTTCGTCGTGGAGGGTGATATAATCCGCAACAGCCATACCGTCCCGGTCATACAGACGGTACAGGCTCTTCTTGCCGGGCAATGTCCTCTTGACGGGATTGTCCGAGCGCTTCATGCGTGGCGCCAGCGTGCCATTCTCGTCGATGGCGCTCATTTTATAGACGCCGCCCAGCGCGTGGTTGTCGGCGCTGGTGATCAGCCGCGTGCCCACACCCCACAGGTCGATCCGGGCACCCTGCTGCTTCAGGTCGCGGATGAGATATTCGTCCAGATCGTTGCTGGCACAGATGACAGCCCTGGTAAAGCCGGCCTCATCCAGCATCCTGCGCGCCTCACGGCTCAGATACGCCAGGTCGCCGGAGTCAAGCCGGATGCCGTATGGTTCATGCCCTTTGGCGCGCAGCTCCTGAAAGACAGTGATGGCGTTGGGCATGCCGCTGCGCAGCGAATCATAAGTATCGACCAGCAGCATACACTTGTCCGGAAAGCAGCGGGCATAGGCGCGGAACGCCTCGATTTCGCTTTCAAAGCTCATGACCCAGCTGTGAGCATGCGTGCCGCTGACGGGGATGTCAAACCACTTGCCCGTCATGACGTTGCTGGTGGATGTGCAGCCGCCCACCACGGCGGCGCGGGCACCGTATATGCCGGCATCCGGTCCCTGCGCACGTCGCAGGCCAAACTCCATCACGCTGTCCCCATCGGCTGCGCGCGCGATGCGGTTGGCCTTGGTGGCAATCAGCGTCTGATGGCCGATGAGGTTCAACAGAGCGGTTTCAATCAGCTGCACTTCAAACAGCGGGCCATCGACGGTGATGATGGGCTCGCTTGGGAAGATGATGGTGCCTTCGGGCACGGCGTCAATGTCACCTGTAAAATGGAAATTGCGCAGCCTGTCCAGGAATACTTCGTCAAACAGGTTCAGCGAGCGAAGGTATGCGATGTCCTCCTCTTCGAAGTTCAAATTTTCGATATAGTCACGCAGCTGCTCCACGCCCGCCATCACTGAATAAGCTGAAGTACCCGGCCGCTGGCGGTAAAACATGTCAAACACGGCGCGGCGCTTATCCATGCCGTTTTTCATATACCCGTACATCATGGTCAGCTCATACAGGTCCGTGAGCATGGTCAGGTTGTTATTGTTCATTGGTGTCCTCCTCCACATTGTCCGGTTTTGGCGTAGCCTGGCGTGCGCCAGCCAAGGCCATGTCGCCATATTTGATCCAACCCAATTTGCGCATGCCCTCGCTGATCGCCAGCGTAATCGCCGCAGGCAGAATGAAGTGCAGCAGCAGCACACGCAACACCACAGACAATAGGCTCTGGTCTGTCATGGCCAGGAAGGTGCCCACCTGGCCAACCAAGCCGGATGTGCCCATGCCTGCGTAAGCGCCGGGCATGTTGGTCATCTGAAACCAGGTGGTTGCCATCGGGCCTGTGATCGCTGAAGCAATCGTGGGCGGCAACCATATGATGGGCTTGGCCATGATGTTGCCAAACTGCAGCATCGATGTGCCGATGCCCTGAGACACCAAGCCGGATACGCCGTTCTCCCGGTAGCTGGCTACAGCAAAACCCACCATCTGAGCACAGCAGCCCACGGTTGCAGCGCCTGCCGCCAGCTGCAGCCCGGGGCTGAGCACCTGCTCACCCGGCACCGTGAACACCACAGCAGCCAATGCAGCTGAAGATATCGGCGCCGTCAGCACCATGCCAAATACCACCGACAGCACAATGCCCATGGGGATGGGCTGCAGCAGCGTAGCGACTTCGACAAATTCCTGCAATGCGGCAATGGCAGCATTGATTGGCCCGGACAGCACCGTAGCCACCAGCCCGCCTGTTATGATAGCCGTGCCGGGCACAGCTAAAATGTCCAGCTTGGTTTTACCGTATATCCACATGCCGGTTTCAGCCCCGGCAACCGCCGCAAAAAACGCCCCCAGCGGCCCAGCCAGCTTGTTTCCGACAGCGCCGCATACCGCCGCTGAAAACAGCGCCAGCTTTGTGGCATTCAGCCCCGAAGCCACAGCCAAGCCGATGGCGGTGCCCACAACATACGGCGACATCGCCACAGCGGCAAATTCCCGAAGGATGCCCAAATAGGGAATCTTGCCCATTTGGTCGAGGATGGTACCAATGATCAGCGAGGAGAACAAACCCAGCGCCATGGCGCTCATGGCGTCAATGACATATCGCTTGTAGATGGCTTGGATGGTCTTTTTCATACGGTATCTGTCCTTTCTTGTAAAGCAATCAGCCGGTCAATCTCTCCGAGCCACAGCGCTGCGGATGCGTCGGAGGGCATGATCAGCCCGCCGCGCGGCGACAGCGATACGTCCAGCACCCGGGGACCGTCCGGCAGGCAGCTGCGCTTGAACTGGGACGCAAAAAACCGCTTGTAAAGCCCGCGCATCCGCTGAAGCAGCTCCTCCGTAGAGTACTCTCCGCCAAAGGCTGCTTGTGCGCGGGCAAGCAGAATGTCCGGCCCCGGAGCATCCGCCAGCAGGTGGTGGAGATAAAAATCGTTCAGCCGGTAGGGGCCGACGATCTCCTCGGTGCGCTGGGCGATGTCACCTTTTTCAGGCGGCAGCAGCTCAGGACTGACAGGCGTAGCCAGAATATCGCGCAGCACGTCTGCCGTGGCGCCATTATCGCACGCGCGCGCGGCATATTCAAGGTTTGCGCGGATAAGGCTTTTAAAAAAACCGGCGTTGACACCATACATGCTCATATGGTCGCCGCCATAGGTGGTAAACCCCAGCGCCAGCTCGCTCATGTCGCCGGGACCCACCATGAGCCCGTTATACATGTTGGCCAGGTCCATCAGCACCTGGGTACGCTCCCGCGCCTGAGCGTTTTCATATGCAGCGTCATGGGCGGTACCCGAATGGCCGATGTCGCTGAAGTGCAGCGACACGCTGGAAGTGATGTCGATTTCGCGGTAGGGCAACCCCGCAGCCTCGATCAGCCGCCGGGCATTGCTCCGCGTGCGGTCCGAGCTGCCAAAGCCGGGCAGCGATGCCGCGATCAGCCGATCAGCGGGCAGGGCATTGATCTCCAGCGCGCGCAAGCTCAGCAGGAACGCGTGCGCCGAGTCCAGCCCGCCGGACACGCCCAGCGTCAGCGTACGGCAATTGGCGCGCGTCATGCGGGCTGCCAGGCCATGGGCAGCGATCTCCATGGTTTCGCGACACCAGCCATCCCGCGCGGCGCCGGGCAGCGGCATATAGGGGGCGACAGGATCCATCTCCGGCAAGGCTTCCGGCGGGGCGACAGCAGCATCATCCCTGGCGCACAATGCCCAGGCATCCCGCGCAAAGGGCGGTACCTCGGCGATGATGCCGCCATGACGGGCAATCAGCGCGTGGCCGTCAAACACCATGTCGGTGGTGGATTCATGCAGCGAAGCATTGGCATACAGCGCTACGCGGGATGGATTTGACGATAGCTCCGCAAACGCCAGCCTGCGCCTTGCCGCAGCACCGGCTGACGCCGGCTGCGCCGACAGAATGGCCAGGATATCGACATCTGCACCCATCAAAGCCGCTGCATCGCATAAAAACAGGACGGCAGCTACTTCCCCACCCGGCAAAACAAAGCGCGCACAGCATGCATCGCCGCCCGGCGCAAACCAACGGCGCTCCGCCGAAGTCAGCCGATCCTTCAGGGCATAAGCCACGATCTTCCCGCCCAGCGCCACCGCAGCGGCGCTGTATAGCACGCCATCGCGCAGCAGCGGCATGCCCAGCACACAAGCCATGTCCCCGGCAGCCAGGGCAATGTCCTCCGCGGCAGCTTCTGCCGAACGAATCAGCAAGGTAGAGCGATACAGGTCACCTGCCACGGCACCTGTCAGGCACAGCTCGGGCAACACCAAAAGGCGCGCGCCGGTATTCCGCGCACGCACAACACAAGCCATGATATCCGCGGCATTGGCCGCCACATCCGCCGGCCGCCCGCCAGCAGAACAAGCCACGGCATACGGTTCCATCCTCCCTCATACCCCCAAGCTTCTTATACCACGCAAGGTGCCACAATGCAAGCAAACAAAACAGAGATATCAAGACAAGCCATCGGCTGCGCCCTGTGCATATTATGGCGCTATGCTACAGCCCGAGCGAGATCGGCAAAGCCAGCCAAGTCCAGGGCTTCTCCGCGGATATCTTCCCGAAGGCCGGCGCGCCGGAGCAGGCTGAGCGCTTCATCATGGCTCAGTCCCAGAACCGGCATGAGGTTGTTGAGCAGCGTCTTCCTGCGCATGGAAAAGGCAGCCTGGACTATGCGGAAGAACAGCGCCTCATCCGGTACCATCACCGGCGGCGCCTCCCGGAACGGCATCACCATGAACACGCTCTCCACATTAGGCGAAGGTTGAAAGCTGCCCCGCGGAATCACCCTCACAACTTGTGGCGTTGTTTTATACTGCGCCAGCACCGCCAACGGCCCATATTCCGGCGTGGACGGCTTCGCCATCACCCGCGCTGCCCCTTCCCGCTGCACCGTGACACAGATCGATTGCAGCGGCAGGTCGACGCGCAGCAGCAGGTTCAATATGGGCGTCGTGATATAGTACGGCAGGTTGGCAATCACATGCAGCGGGCCCAGCGGCGCCAACAACCCCTGCAGGTCAATCGTCATCACGTCGCCCTGCACGATATCTACATGCGGGCTGTCAGAAAACATGACGTTTAACCCGGGGATCAGATCACTGTCTACTTCCAGCGCCGTCACCCGGCGGCACCTGGCTGCCAGCACCCGCGTCAGACTGCCCAGCCCCGGGCCGATTTCAAACACGCCGTCATCCGCCCCGGCAGGCGTCAGATCGACCAGTGCGTTCAGCAACGCCTCGTCGTGGATGAAGTGCTGCCCCAGCGACTTTTTTGCCCGAACAGGCAAGCCGGCAGGAGGTCGCCGGCTCACAACAGCGCCCGCAGCGAACCAATCGTGGCGACAGGGTCTTCCGCACCAAACAGCGCCGTGCCCATCACCAGGCGGTTGACGCCTTTGTCAACCACCAGCGGGGCGTTGTCCGGGTTGATCCCGCCATCCGCCGATATGACGCCCTGGAAACCCGCCTCCCGCAGGCGCGTCGCCTTGTCCAGCGCGCTCTCAATCATGGACTGCCCGCCAAAGCCGGGCTCCACTGTCATGATCAGCACCAGATCGCACAGGTCCAGCCAGGGCAGCAGCGCCTCATGCGGCGTGCCCGGCTTAACCGACAACCCGCTCATGAGGCCACGGCTGCGGATGTCCTGCAGCACCTCTCGCACCGAACCTGCAATTTCAATGTGCACTGTGATTGACGAAGCCCCTGCCTGAGCAAACGGCTCAATATACTGCTCAGGGTTGGTCATCATCAGGTGTACATCCTGATGCGCCGTGGGAAATGCCCCCCTGATCGCCTTGACCAGCGCCGGGCCAAAGCTCAGGTTGGGCACAAAGTGCGCATCCATGACATCTACATGCAGCATGTCGGCGCCGGCATCGAGGATCATCCGGATATCCCTGCCCATGTTCATCGGGTCAGCCGCCAAAATGGACGGCGCAATCTCAACCATATCGATCCCTCCAGTTCTGTTTGATTTCATCCAATAATACGCGGTAGCGCGCCATGCGCTCTGCATCAATCAGCCCTGCAGCCTCCGCTTCAATCACAGCGCAGCCTGGCTCCCTGTCGTGCAGACAGGGCGAAAAATAACACCGGCCCAGATATGGATCAAACTCCGGGTACAACGGCGGCAGATCGGCTGCCTCCAGGTTCCCCGGCGCCTCCAACAGGCTGAACCCGGGCGTATCCAGCACACGCAGCCCCCGCTCTTCCAGCAGCGAGATATGCCGCGTCGTCTGCCTGCCCCGCCTGGTGCGCCTGCTGACGCTGCCCGACGCCAGCTCAATGCCCAGCAGCGTGCTGATGAGGTGGCTTTTGCCCACCCCGGACTGGCCTGCCAGGCAAGCCAGGCTGCCCAGCATGGCTTCGCGCAGCGGAACCAGGCTCTCTTCCTTCAATGCGCTGACGCTCAGCACATCCACCCGGGCACCCCGGTACATGGCCTGCGCCTGGATAAACACATCGCCCGAGATATCCGCCTTGTTGACAACCAGCAGCGGATGGATGCGCTGCAGCCTGGCGAACAGCAACAGCTTGTCCACCAGCAGCCAGTCAGGCTCGGGTACCGGCGCCACCACAATGCACAACAGCTCGATGTTCGCCACCGGCGGACGCAGACATTCGCTGGTGCGCGGCAGGATTTTATCTACCCAACCGTGCTCCTCCCCCGTGCCGGGCGTAAACCGCACCCTATCGCCCACCAGCGGCGTCTGTCCCCTGAGCCGGAAGATGCCCTTGGCGCGCAGCACATGCTGCGCGCCCTTCGCATCCGCCACGGTGTACAGCCCGCCGCGCCCTTCAATGATGACACCCTGGCTCATGAGCCCTCCGTCCCGGTTGGCGCCGGGCTTTCGCTGCTTGGCATCGCCACATATACAACCAATGTTACCTCTGTCTGCGCCATCACCACCGTATCCGCCTCGGGCAGCTGGTCGGCAACCTGGTCCACCTGTAAGGGGTCCTCGATGGGGAGTTCATCAACTCTTTCCGTCGTTAACCCCGCTGCCTGCAGCGTCTGCAGGGCTTGCGCACGCGTCAGCCCTTTCACTGACGGCACGGTCACCTTGCCGCCGGACACCACCGCCTGGATAATGCCGCCATAATCCATCATGGTGCCAGCCTCCGGATCCTGGCTGATGATGGTGCCCGCCGGCGCTACGTCCAACACCCGGTCGGTGATCAGCAACTTCAGCCCCAGCTGTTCCACACTGCGCAACGCCTCGTCCTGGGGCTTGTCGACAATGGCCGGCGCCGCGTGCTGCAACGGTCCTGAGCTAACGGTAATCAGGATCACGTCGCCCCGCTTCATGGCAAAGCCAAAGTCGTGTGACTGCAGGATCACCGTGCCCGCCTCGGATTTATCGCTCTGCCGCACCACCTGGGGGTCCAGCCCGGCATTTCTGGCCATGCGGATCGCCTCCTGCTCCGTTTCGCCCAACAGATACGGCGCATATGTGGTACTGACAACGCCATTGTATATCAGGAAGGCGCCTACCGCCAACCCTGCGATCACCAGGATAGCCAGCAGCACCACCAGCATCCGCGTGCGCTTCATCGCTTTCCTGCGCGCAGGCGGTTGAGCCGGGCGCGCTGCCTGCACATCGGGCAGCAGGGGCACGTCCTGGGTGTTCTCCTTTTCAGGAAACTGCAGCGCCGTCCGCAGCGCCCGGGCCATTTCCAGCGCCGAATGAAACCGGTTCATCGGATCCTTTTCCAGCGCCTTCATCACGACGTTTTCTATGGCAGGCGATACTTCCTCAGCCCGTTCCCGAACCGGCACAGGCTTTACCTGCACATGCTGCATAGCAATGGCCACCGCCGTATCGCCCTCAAAGGGCACGGACCCTGTCAGCATTTCATACAGCGTCACGCCGACGCTGTACAAGTCGCTGGCGGCGGTGGCGGTTTCACCCCGCGCCTGCTCGGGCGAGAAATAGTGCACCGAGCCCATGATGGCGCTGCCTGCGTCGTCCATGGTGGCTGTCCTGACGCCCACCATCCGCGCGATGCCGAAATCCGATACCTTGATATACCCTTTCTGATCCACCAGGATGTTCTGTGGCTTGATGTCCCTGTGGATGATGCCGGCTGTGTGAGCATGCTGCAAAGCTGACAGGATGCGGATGGCAATTTGCGCCGCCAGGTCCTCGGGCAGCTTTTTTCGCTCGGAGATGATGTCCTTGAGCGTTTTTCCGTCCACGTATTCAATGACAATGTAGGGATTTTCGTCATCGCTGCCTACATCCAGCAGGTTGACGATGTTGTGGTGGCTCATCTTGCTGGCAGCGGTGGCTTCGCGCTGGAAGCGCGCCAAAAACTCCGGGCTCTGCTTATACTCGGGACGCAAAAACTTGATCGCAACATAGTGGCCCGTCCTGATGTCCCTAGCGCGGTACACCATCGCCATGCCGCCTTCGCCAATCATGTCGACAATTTGGTAGCGGTTTGCCAGCAGCGTGTCGGTGCTCATGCCGTCACCTCCACCATCACCAGCGTAATGTTATCCCGGCCGCCACCCTCCAGCGCCTCCGCCATCAGCTGGTCTGCCGCGCTGTCCATGCAGGGCAGGCCCATCAGCTGCTCGATAACCTCATCCTCCACGCAGTCGGTCAGCCCGTCGGAACACAGCAAAAACCGGTCGCCCGCACGCCGTTCCAGCGAAACGGTGTCGCATAGGATCTTGCGGTCGCTCCCCACAGCCCGCGTGATGATGTTGCGGTAAGGATAGGCCCTGGCGCTCTCCTCGTTGAGCACCCCGGAGCGCAGCAGCTCGCCGACCAGCGAATGGTCCGTCGATACCTGGCTCAGCTTTTCATCGCGCATCAGGTAGGCCCGGCTGTCGCCCACATGACCCAGCAGGATGCTGTGTGCGCCCACCCACAGCAGCGTCAGCGTGGTGCCCATGCCGCTGAGCGTGTCGTCTTCCTTCTGGCGGTTAAACACCTCCAGGTTGATCGCGGAAACGCAGCTGCGAATGGCCTTTTCGGATGGCTCTTTGCCCGCCAGCATGCGCTTGACGCCGGCCACCGTCATGGCGCTGGCCACATCGCCGCCGCGGTGCCCGCCCATGCCGTCCGCCACAGCATACACGGGGTATTTTCCCTCCAGCACGACCAGCGCATCCTGGTTGGAGGCGCGCACCTTGCCCTTGTCCGTCCGGAAAACCGCTTTCATACCGCTTCTTCTCCCTCCTGCCCCGCGCCATCCGCAATGTAGCGGCGCCGCAGCTGCCCGCAGGCACCCGATATGTCGTCCCCCATCTCCCGCCTGATGGAGACGGATATGTTCCGCTGCCGCAGCGCATCTGAAAATACACTGATTTCGCCTGGAGACGCCGCCTGCAAACCCTGCTCCGGCACATCGTTGAGCGGGATCAGGTTGACATGACACTGCATGCCGCGCAGGATGTTGGCCAACGCTTCTGCGTGGCGAGGTTCGCTGTTGACACCGCGGATCAGCGCATACTCGAAGATCACCCGGCGGCCTGTCTTTTCAATATAGGTGCGGCACGCGTCCAGCACATCCCGCAGGGCGTACTTCCTGGCAACCGGCATCAGCCGCTGCCGCAAGGCATCGTCCGGCGCGTGCAGCGACACCGACAGTGTCACCGGCAAGCCCTCCTCGGCAAAGCGCAGCATCTGCTCCACCAGCCCGCAGGTAGACAATGAGATATGTCTGACACCTATGTCCATGCCCTTTGGGTGCGTCGCCAGGCGAATGAAGCGAACCACCTGGTCGTAGTTGCGAAACGGCTCCCCGCTGCCCATGAGCACGATGTTGCGCAGCGCGTCGCCCCCCGCATCCTGCGCCAACGCCAGCGCCTGACCCATCATCTCAGCCGCGGTCAGGTTGCGCGCACAGCCTTGCAGCGTGCTGGCGCAGAACACGCACCCCATGCTGCAGCCCACCTGGGTGGATAGGCACGCTGTGCACCCATGACGGTAGCGCATCCACACCCCTTCCACGCAGTGACCGTCGGGCAGCGCAAACAGGTATTTCCGCGTGCCGTCCATGCGCGACACCTGCCGCTCCAGCACGGCTACGGGATTAGCAACTGCAGCTTCATCCAGCCTGTCCCGCAGCGGCTGGGGCAGGTTGGACATCTGCTGAAAGGGCACGCCTTTGTGCAGCCAGGCAAACAGCTGGTCCGCCCGGAACGCCGGCTGCCCCAGGGAAGTGACGAATGCCTTCAGTTCGTCAGGATACAGGCCAAGCAGCTGCATCTTGTCCGTCATTGTCTGCGCATCCTGATCATGTAGAACCCCTCCGTGCCATCCCGGTGCGGCATCAGCTGCAGGCCCAGGCCTGTCTCATGCCGGCGCAGCGCGTCGGGGATGGTGTCGGGCAATCTGTCCACCGTGAATTCCGGGTGCGCATCTAAAAAAGCCTGTGTGCGCACGGTGTTTTCCTCGGGCAATATGCTGCAGGTGGCATACACCAGCACGCCACCGGGCTTGACATAACGGCTGCAAACGCTGAGCAGCTGGTCCTGCAGGGCGCACAGCGCCGTCACACCTTCCGGCGTGATGTTGTACTTGATTTCAGGCTTGGAATGCATCACGCCGGTGCCGCTGCACGGCGCATCGATCAGCACGGCGTCCATGGTGCCCTCGTGCTGTTCCCTGAACACCGAGGCATCCAGCGCTGCCGGCCGGATGTTGTTCAACCGCAGCCTTTTGGCTGTGGCATAGATCAGGTCAACGCGGTGCGGGTGCACATCCCAGGCATACACCCGGCCTGTTCCCTGCATCTGCTCGGCGAGATACGCCGTTTTCCCGCCGGGCGCAGCGCAGCAATCCAGGATGCGCATGCCGCGCCTGGCGCCAACAGCCTCCGCTGCTGCCATGCTGCCCTCGCCCTGGATAGAGAACAAACCGCCCGCAAAGTCCGGATCGTCGGCAATGGACAGCACGCCTTCCGCCTGCCTGGCCATGGGCATCACGCCCTGCCAAATCCGCCAGCCTTTGGCAGCTAACAGCGCATCAAACTGCTCCGCCGTAGTTCTCATCAGGTTGGGACGGATGGTAACCGCCGGATCGCTGACGCGGTATTTGATGATGCGTTGCGCCTCCTCCTCGCCGTAAGCCTGCCGGAGCAGCTCCACCAACCACAATGGATAGGAATACATGACGGACAGGTAGCGCGCGCCCTCCTCCTCGGACGGCCAGGCAATGTCATGCAGGCCCCTGATCAGGCTGCGCAGCACGCCGTTGACCAGCCCCGTCAGGCTTTCCAGGCCGATATCCCGCGTGATGTTGACTGCTTCATTCACCGCGGCGCTGTCCGGGATGCGGTCCATGAACAAAATCTGGCAGGCGCCCATGCGCAGCAGGTTTCGAACCCGCGGCTCCAGGCTATCCGGGTCCTCTAAAAACGGCGCCAGGGCATGGTCGATGCGATAGAGGTTTTCCAATGTTGTGTATACCAGCTTGGTCACCAGCCGTTTGTCCCTGGGATCAAGCCTGATACCGCGGAACATGTCATCCAGCGACAGCGATGAATAGCCGGCTTCGGTCAGCACGCGGTCCAGCACGCCCAGCGCCGCGCGGCGCGCAGTGATCGACACGCGCACAGGTTGCTGCGGCGTGCCATGTGCACGCTTGCCAGCCGGACGCTGAGCAGGCCTTCCATAGGGGCGCTTGCCAACAGGACGGGGAGCGGGTTTTCCATAAGAACGGTCATCTTCGGGACGGTCGCCTGCAGGGCGCGGAGCAAGCCTACCATAAGGACGGTCTCCCGCCGGACGATCACCAGCTGAACGAGGCGCAGGCTTGCCGTAAGACGGCCGCCTGTTGTCGCGCAGGCTGCCGCCCGGCCTTGCCCTGTTCTGCCGGGCAGGGGGCTGCCGGTTCTTTTTATGGTCGTTTTGTTTCTGATCGCTCATGATATTCCTTCCGCTTCCCGCTCAGAGGACGCCAGCAATGTGCCCGGCGGGAGGGCATGCCCGCGCAGGTAATCCGGCGACGGCATGGCTTTGCCACCCTGCGCCTGCATGGTCAGCACGCGGACGGCGCCTTCTCCCGCCGCGACCAGCAAGCCGCGCTTGCCCTCCGCCTCCAGCACGGTGCCGGGAGCACCTTCGCCTTGCTCCGCCCTGGCGGTAAGCAGCCGCAGGGTGCCATGGGGCGAATCGGTAAAAGCACAGGGCCATGGGTTCAGCCCCCGCACGAGGTTGACGATGCGGTCAGCCGGCAGCGACCAGTCAATCCGTCCCATTTCTTTTTTCAGCATGGGATGGTAGCTCATCAGGCGTTCATCCTGCCTGGTTCTGGGACACGTCCCTTTTTCCAGCAGGGCGATGGTTTCAACCAGCAGGCCGGCGCCCATTGCCGCCAGCCTGTCGGTCAGCTGCCCCGCCGTTTCATCGGGGGCGATTTCGGTCTGCCGCTGCAGCAGGATGTCGCCTGTGTCGATGCCCCTGTCGGTCATCATGGTGGTGACGCCGGTGACGGTTTCGCCATGGATCAGGCACCAGTTAACCGGCGCGCTGCCCCGGTAAGCGGGCAGCAGCGACGCATGTACGTTGACCGTGCCGAGCCGGGGGATATCCAGCAGCTCCTGGGACAATATCTGCCCAAACGCCGCCGTCACCGCAAGGTCCGGCTGCAGGCGCCTGAGGTCGTCTATGCCGTCCCGGCTGATTCTTGCAGGCTGAAAAACCGGGATGCCGTGCTGCTGCGCCAACAGCTTGACGGGCGGCGGCTGCGTCTTGCCGCGGCGGCCCCGCGGCCTGTCGGGCTGGGTAAACACGCCGCACACCTGATAGCCGGCATCCACAAGCGCCTGAAGCGACACCGCGCCGTATGCCGGCGTGCCCATGAACGCGATGCGCAACCTGCTCACAGTTCTTCCTCCTTGCTTTCGACGTTATCTTCCTCTTTATCCTCATCCTCGGGGAACACCTCATAGTCCATCACATCGACATACAGCGTGCCCTTGAGGTGGTCGATTTCGTGCTGCAGGGCGCGGCCCAGCAGGCCGTCCCCGCCGATCTCAAAGTAGTTGCCTTTTCTGTCCTGCGCGCGGACAATCGCGCGCTCGGGCCGGGTCACAAACCCGCGGCGGCCGGGCACGCTCAGACAGCCCTCCACCATGCCGATCTCGCCTTCCAGGGAGATGAACTCCGGGTTGATGATCTCAATGGGGCCTTCCCCGATATCAATAACAACGATGCGGCGCATGATGCCGATTTGCGGCGCAGCCAGCCCCACGCCGTCGGCGTGATACATGGTATCCTTCATGTCGCGCAGCATCAGCGCCAGGCGCAGGTCAAACTTGGTCACCGGGTGGCTGGCCTTGCGCAGCAGCGGGTTGCCGATTGTCAGTATCTTCCTGATTGCCATGAAGCCTCCTATGCCATGGATGCGGGGTCGATTTCCAGGGTGACGGTACAGGGCCACGCCTGCTCTGCCAGCGATTTCAGGTGAAGCAGCACCCGGTCGCTGTCCGGATGAACGAGCACTTT
Source organism: Christensenellales bacterium (assembly GCA_050952845.1). GTDB lineage: Bacteria > Bacillota > Clostridia > Christensenellales > Aristaeellaceae > JAGVSV01. The sequence goes on along the minus strand of JBMNLP010000001.1, from coordinate 619,463 downwards.
CAGCAACACCTGCGCCCGCGCGCGCCCCATGATCTTCTTGATGGGCGCGTCATCCTCCCGGCAGTACAACACGCGCTTTTTGAGCGCCGGCTGCTCCGCCAGCGCAGCCTGAATGCCGTTAAACAGCGCGCCGCTGGTTTCCCGCGCCGTCTGCTCGTCCCTGGCCTCGCACAGCAGCCGCACCATCATGGTAAACGGGGGGTACAGATCGCGCTTTCTGCGGGCAAACTCGGTGCCGAAAAAGCTGCGGTAATCCTGCGTAGCAGCGGCGGCAATGGCGTAGTGGTCGGGCTTATAGGTTTGGATGATCACCTCGCCCGGGATGTCGGCACGTCCCGCGCGTCCCGCCACCTGGGTGAGGAGCTGGAACGTGCGCTCGGCGCTGCGATAGTCGGGCAGGTTGACCGACAGGTCGGCTAAGATGGCGCCCACCAGCGTCACCTGGGGAAAGTCGTGCCCCTTGGCGATCATCTGCGTGCCGATCATGATGCGCGACACCCCGGAGCGAAACTCGCCCAGCAGCTTGCGGTGCGCATCCTTGCCCGATGTCGTGTCGACGTCCATGCGGACGATGCCGACATCAGGATAGCGCCTGCGCACCTCTTCCTCCACGCGCTGCGTGCCGGCACCCAGGGTGCGGATATACCTGCTGCCGCACTCAGGGCACGTCTCCGGCATGGGCTGGCGCCCGCCGCAGTAGTGGCAGTGCAGCATTTTATCCTGTGCGTGGTAGGTCATGCTGACGTCGCAGCTGGCGCAGCCCATCGCGTGCCCGCACCGGCGGCACAGCACGCTGGGCGCGTACCCGCGCCTGTTGATAAACAGCATGGCCTGCTGCCCTTGCGCCATACACCGGTCCAGCCCGGCAAGCAGCTTTTCCGAAAACATGCTTTTGTTGCCCAGGCGCAGCTCCTCCCGCATGTCGACAACGGTTACCTGCGGCAGGGGACGGTTCATCACGCGGTGCGGCATCTCCAGCAGCATATAGTCTCCCCGCATCGCCTTGGCAAACGACAGGATGCTGGGCGTGGCGCTGGCCAGCAGCAGCACCGCCCCCTCGCGGTCCGCCCGGCTTCTGGCAACATCGCGCGCGTCATATTGGGGAATCCTGTCCGACACGTAGGTGGATTCGTGCTCCTCATCGATGATGATGATGCCCAGGCGGTCCACCGGCGCGAACACCGCCGAGCGGGCGCCGATCACCACCCGCGCCATGCCGGCGCGGATGCGGCGCCATTCGTCAAACCGCTCGCCCGCCGAGAGGCGCGAATGCAGCACCGCCGCCACATCGCCAAACCTGGCGCGAAACCAGAACACCATCTGCGGGGTCAGCACGATTTCGGGAATCAGCACAATCGCGCCTTTCCCGCTGTTCAGGCACTCGCGCACGGCGCGGATATACACCTCGGTTTTACCGCTGCCCGTAACGCCGTGCAACAAAAACCGGCCGCTGCCGGCGCGCAGCGCAGGGATGAGCTCGTCCAGCGCCTCCTGCTGAGCGTCTGTCAGCACGGGATCGGGCGACAGCACCGGATCGTCCGGATAAGGGGAGCGCAATACTTCGCGTTCGAACACGCGGGCGATGCCCTGTTCCTCCAGAACGCGCAGCGCAGGCAGCGGATCGCGCACCAGCACGCCCAGGTCGCTGACCGCGTGCGCCTGGCCATCAGCCAGCAGGTCGATCAGCAGCCGGCGCTTGGGCGCGCGCTTTTGGGCCGCCAGCGCCTCGTCCAGCTGATTGGACGGGATGATCAGCTGCGCCGCCTTTTCGGTGCGCACCTTGACCCGGCCGCCGCGCATCTCCGCGGGCAGCATCAGGCGGATCGCTTCTGCCAGCGGGCAATGCGCTGAAACGCTCAGCTCCTTAGCCAGCTCGGTCAGCTGCGGCAATAGCGCCGGGTACGGCTCGATAGGCTCCAGGATGTCCTTGATTTTCGCCCGGTCATAGCCGGGGGTATTGGTCAAGCCAAGGACATAGCCTTCCTTAACCTGCGCGCCAAAGGGCACCCTGGCGCGCATACCCGGCGTGATGAACATGCCCTCAGGCACCCTGTATGTAAACACACGGTCGACATCGGCATGCGCGATATCAACGATGATCTCTGCAAACTGTTCCGCCGCCCGGCCCTGCATGCTCAACCGGCCTTTTCGTTCCGCAGGCGCAGCACACGATCCAGCAGCCTGTCGGCAGCTTCGCGCTTGGTCATCAACGGCAGCGCCTCAGCGCCGTCCGCCGTGATAAAGGTCAGCTCATTGGTGTCAACGTCAAAGCCGGAACCTTCCTTAGCGACGTCATTGAACGCGATAAGGTCCAGGTTTTTATCCTGCAGCTTTTGCCGCGCGTTGCCGACAAGAGGGCCTGTTTCGGCAGCAAAACCGACGAGCGTCTGCCCCGGCTTTTTCTGCTCACCGACAGCCTTGGCGACGTCCGGCGTCTGTACCAGCTCAATGGCAAGGCTTTGCCCGGGTTGTTTCTTTATTTTTTCGGCAGCGGCTGCTTTCGGCCGGTAGTCCGCCGGCGCCGCAGCCTGGATGATGATGTCGTGGCTGGGGGCGCGGCCGGTTACCTCGCGGTACAGGTCGTCCGTTGTGACCACATGCACCACCCGGGCGCCGCCCGGCGGCCGGATAGACACCGGCCCTGTCACCAGCGTTACGGCAGCCCCGCGGCTGAGCGCAGCCTGGGCAATCGCATAGCCCATGCGGCCGCTGGAGCGGTTGGACAGAAAGCGCACCGGGTCCAGCGCCTCACGCGTCGGCCCGGCGGTGACCAGCACGCTCAGGCCGCGCAGGTCGTTGCGGGCAGCCAGCACATTCTCGCAGGCGACAACGACGTCCACCGGTTCGCTCATGCGGCCGGCGCCGATGTCGCCGCAGGCAAGCACCCCGCCCTCGGGCCCCACCGTCCGCCAGCCGCGCCCCAGCAGCGTGCGCAGGTTGCCCTGGGTTGCCTCGGCTTCCCACATCACGGTGTTCATGGCAGGCGCCAGCAGCACGGGCGTTCTGGACGCCAGCACCACGGTGGTCAGCATGTCGTCGGCGATGCCCAGGGCCAGCTTGGCGATGATGTTGGCGGTAGCCGGCGCGATTACAATCAAATCCGCCCGCTTGGCCAGCGCGATATGCTCCACTTCCCATTTGTCAGGCAGCTGAAAGGTGTCGTGCACAACCGGGTTGCCCGACAGCGTGGTCAGGGTCAGCGGCTGGACAAACTCCAAGGCGTTTTTTGTCATCACAACATGGACAGACGCCCCGGCTTTGACCAGCCGGGACACGACTTCACAACTCTTGTACGCAGCGATGCCGCCCGTGATGCCCAGTATGACGGTTTTGCCCTGAAGCGCGGACATGTTACTCCTCGTCTATCAGGTTTCGGTGGAAAGTGATCAGCCCGCGGTTGACTTCATCGATGGCGATGGCGATGGGCTTGCGCTCGCCGGGCTCCACCAGCGGCATGGCGCCGTCCATCAGCTGCCTGGTGCGTCGGGCTACGCCCTCCACCAGGGTATAGGGGCTGTCGGTTCTTTTTCGCAGTTCTTCAATGCCGGGGCTGTTGATTGCCATAGGGTTATATCCTCCTCATGCTTCCCCGATGACGGGGATGTAACGGCTGGTGCGGTGTTTTTCAGCTTCGACGATGTGGACAAGGCACTGGTACGCCTGGTTCAAGTCGTCGTTGATGATCGCATAGTTGTATCGGGCGAACAGCGCCACTTCCTTGCGCGCAAAGCTGAGACGGCGCTCGATCTCAGCGTCGTTGTCGGTATTGCGGGTGTGCAGCCTGGTCCTCAGCGCGCTGTAGCTGGGCGGCAGGATGAAAATGGACACGCAGTCGGGCACCTTGTCCATCACGCTGAGGGCGCCCTGGGTGTCGATGTCCAGCAGCGTGTGCCACCCCTGGCGGATGCCCTGCTCCACCTGCTCGCGCAGCGTGCCGTAGCGGTGCCCATGCACCGAAGCGTGCTCAAGGAAGGCGTCCTTTTTCAGCAGCGCGTCAAACGCCGCGTCATCCATGAAGAAGTAGTGCTTGCCTTCCTCCTCGCCCTCCCTGCGCGGCCTGGTCGTCGCGCTGACGGAGAAGCGGATGCCGGGGTCATCCTGCAGCAGCCGGGCGCACAGCGTGCCCTTGCCGGCTCCCGAAGGGCCGGAGATCACAATCAGCATGCCCTTTCGGGTTTCCTTCACTTAGCCCCTCCTTCGCTTTCCTGGATGCGGTTGGCGATGGTTTCAGGCTGCAATGCCGATAGCACGACATGCCCCGAATCCATCACGATGACGGCGCGCGTGCGGCGCCCCGCCGTGCCGTCCACCAGCCGCTGCGACTCCCGCGCGTCCTGCACCAGGCGCTTGATGGGCGCCGAATCCGGGCTGACGACCGATATAAACCGCGATGCCGCGGCCATGTTGCCAAAACCAATGTTGATCAGTTTCACGGTATCACTCCACGTTCTGCACTTGCTCGCGCAGCTTTTCAATGATGCACTTGGCCTCGACAGCCTGCCTGGTCACCTCGATGTCAGCCGATTTAGACGCGATGGTATTGGCTTCGCGGTTCATCTCCTGCAATAGAAAGTCCAGCCGCTTGCCGCATTCGCCGCCTGCCGCGATGATGCCCCGCATCTGGCCGATATGAGCCGCCAGGCGGGCAAGCTCCTCGTCGATGGCGCAGCGGTCGGCGAACAGGGCGGTTTCCTGGGCAATGCGCTGCGGGTCCGCGTCGGTGATGCCGGCATCGCTCAGCCTAGCCATCAGCCTGTCGCGGAATGACGCGGGCATGGACGGCGCGATCGCTGCCAGGGCCTGATAAACCGCTTCCAGCGCGTCCAGGTGCGCCTGCAAATCGGCCGCGATGGCAGCGCCTTCAGCCCGGCGCATAGCGACAACGGCCTCCAACACGGTGCCTGCCAGCTTCAGCACAGCCGCCTGCACAGCCTCCCCGCTGTCGTCCCGTTCCGTCACAACGAACAAGCCCGGCTGTTCCAAAAGGTCAGCCATCTGGATGTTGTCGTACAGGCCGCACGCACTCTCCACCTGCTTAAACGCCTGCATCCAGGCCTTGATCGCCGCAAGGTCGGGCGACACCACGACCCCGTCGTCCCCATCGTTTTTGACGCTGAGCGCCACATCCACCCGCCCGCGCGTAACATGCTGCCTGATCAGCTCGCGCAGCGGCCCTTCCAAGAAGCTCATTTGCCGGGGCAGGCGAAAGCTCACATCAAGATAACGATGGTTGACCGTTTTGATCTCCATCGTCCAGCCGCGCCCGTCCTCCGACAGCGAGCCGCTGCCATAGCCCGTCATGCTGTGCAATGCTGCCGCCCCCTTTCGAGCATATAATCAGTATAGCATAAAGCGGGGGGTGTTAAAAGACACAGCTCCGCATCTACACAGAATGCTTGCTGCTGATATGCACCATATAAAATACAGAAAAACACAGAAAACACAGAAACTACGGAAACCACTGTATTTTTCATTGTTAATAACCAAAAAAACTGGTATAATATTACATGGCATCACATACTTGGCGAAAGCAGTTTTAACTGCCGGCTCTTAAAGAATGTGTTGTAATATATTTATTGTGTATTTCCAGGAGATACCATGGCAGTTCGAGTCCCTTGGGATGAAGAAGAAACTGTGCTATTAATTGATGCATATCTACAGGTTGAAGCAGAGCGGCTTTCAATGAAAAAAGCTGTCTCTACATTATCATATCAACTGCGTCAAAGGGCAAAGCAAGCTGGCATTGAGATCGATGATGTGTTCCGGAATGAGAACGGTATCAAAATGAGGCTTGACGAAATCCAGTACCTGATGACAGATGGCAAGTCTGGACTCAGCAACACTTCAGCTTTATTCAAAAGAATGGTCCACCTGTACCAAACAGACAGCAAACAATTCCATAATATATTGATAAAGGCACGAAAAAATATTGGAGAGAAGAAGTTTTCAAAAGAAGAGTTTGTAGACTGGTTGTCAAACCAAATAACAGCACACGAGCTGTTGACGATCAAATCAGCGTTTTCTGATGTCGATAGTTATGCCGTTATGAAGAAGTTGTTGCCAGGTCAACTCTTTGAAGTTTCCGAACCTGAACAGATTTCGCGTCTCAGCCTTGCCCTTAAAAAGGATTGGTGGTTACGCCTGCGCCAAAGGGCAAAACATGCCAATATGGTAGCAGTCTGTGATCATTATGAGCGCTATCTGCTACACAAACAAAAAGAGATGGAAGAAAGCTTATCATTCGATTCTTTTGTTCAGCTATCTCAAGAAGCAAACAAAAAGATCAGCACACAAAACGCTTTTGATAAAACCAAGCCAGTATCAATTGATGAAGTGACTGCTTCAGAAAAACATCAAGAAAATCGATCAAGTACCAAAAACACCATGGAAGCGTGTCAAATTGAAAATGGCGATGAGCATGACCTTAGTTTTGTAGACTTCAACAGTGATGATTCTTATGCCTACACAAAGCCGGTCTATATTGAATATTTTGGTGAATATCACGAAGTTAGCAATTGGACACAAATGTATATAAAAGTGCTGGCTGCACTTTATGAAGATTATCCAGTAAAAATTCAGCAATTGGTAGGCCGATCTCTCCATGATAAAGGCAGGATGTGGCTTGGGTCTGAAAGTCATCGAAGCCAAATGGCTCGTCCGGTTAAATTCATAGATAACCTGTATGCGGAAGCGAATCTAAGTGCCTCTGCCATAATACAACGTGTTCGTGAATTATTAGATTATTGTTTGGTAGATGTCGAGCATCTGATTGTGGCTTACCGCCATAATCAAGAAACAAGTATAATGTCAACACAGCAAATAAACAGCGTGAGAAAAATCGAAGGGAAGCAAAACAAAAGCGATCCATTGCACATGTTGTTCCGGAATGCGGGCATAGAATTTGTTGACAATCGCCACACCGGCGGTAATCTATGGATTATCGGTGGTTATGAACTCAAGCCAGTTGTTGACCAGCTGCAAAAGATGAGTCTTCATTTCCGTTTTCGAGCAGAGGGAGGCAGAAGAACAGGCGGAAGACCCGCCTGGTGGACGAGGGATACCCTGCTCAGTAATAGCAAGGTGCTAACTCCCCTGGTTGTACCGGAAAGCTCCAGTGCACCTGTCCCCTGCCCGGAAACAAAATCAATTGCCAAAGAGCATGCTACAATATCAAAGCCGGCAATGCAACAAACTGCGAAACAAAGTATTGATAACAGGTTTAGCCGCATGTTGAAGGAGCATTTTCGCTTTGGCTTCCATCTGGAGTCCACCCTTGCTATTCGACGATTGCGCAACGAGTGGCAGCAAACCTATGGCGAGGAATTAGCAGATGATGATTCTGCAGTTCAAGTTAAGTTGCGCCAATCAGGCGTTGTTCATAATGAACGTGTCTATCATTTGGACAGCATGCTTTCACAGGAAAAACGGGAAAGGCTGGTTCAGTTCATTCATCAGTGGATGGTGGAGGAGCGCAAGATACCCATTTATTATGAAGCGCTGTATCAAGCATTCTCCGAACATTTGCTTGGCGAAGGAATCACAGGGCCGGACATGCTGCGCTCCTGCCTGGAGGCCATCAATCCCGGGTATTATCGTCTGGAAAAAAAGTATCTGAGCCTAGGTGATCAGGAGTTAGATGACCATGTACCCGATGTCATTCAGTTTCTCAAAGACCAGGGCAGACCCATGAAGATTGAGGAAATCCATCAGGAAATGCCGCATCTGACACAAGAGCTCATCCGCAATACACTGAGAGAGGAGCGTAGTATCATCAACAGCGGGACAAATGAGTATTTCCATCTTAGTATTCTTGATCTTGACCAAGCGCAGATAGATGCAATCGCTCAAGTGATACAATCAGAGATAAATGAGTACTATTATATCAGCGGAAATGAGCTGGTTGCTTTGCTGCGGATACGCTTGCCACACATCATGGATCCTTACGCCCATATCCCAGAAACCGGCATCCGCAAAGCCTTAGGGATGTGGTTGTCAGACAGGTTCTCATTTGTCGGCAACCTTGTTAGCGCATTGGGTAGAAATCTTTCCATACCAGATATGTATGCGCATTTTTGCCGTAAACACAAGCAATTTACTCTGCAAGATCTATATGCTCTTAGGGACAGCCTCGGACAAAATCCCTCCATTTACTTTGATGTGGTATACGATAACGCACTACGGATTAGCGAAGAAGAGTTCGTGGCAAAGGACAGGGCACAGTTTGATATCAACGGTACGGATGCAGCCATTGACCTCTTCTGTCCTGATGACTATATTCCCCTTGATGGCATTACCAGCTTCAGCGCATTTCCTGACGCGGGCTATCTCTGGAACGTGTATCTGCTTGAGCATTATGTGTATGCCTACAGTTCACGATATCGTCTGGAGCATAATGGATTCAGGGCCAGTCAAGCAAAAGGCGCCATTGTGAAAAAAGATGCCCCTTATATGGAGTTTCGTGATGTACTTGCCCACGACCTTGCAGGCAGCAAAGTCGCTCTTCAGCGCGACGATGTGCTGGACTATTTTGTGAAAAAAGGCTATATTGCCCGTAAGAGCCTTGCGGGCATTGAAGGCATCTTATTGGCAGCGCAACAGATTCGAAACAGGAGAGGTTGAAGAACACAGTGTATTCCTACAAATGGGACGGAGCTACCGGCGGCTTGCTGCTGGACAGTACTCCTTTGGGCTTTAGCAGGGAGCCCCGTCCTGTCTACTATCAGGAGCTGGACATCCTTGGTTTTGACAAGCACTGGAATTATGAGAAAAATGATGCTTTCCCCTATATGTGGGCAGAGGCAAACAGCTATTGGTACCGTGGCCGGAAAGTAGCGCAGACCCGCGGCGGTTCTCTTTACACCGCCCCTGAACTGGTGTTGTTGGAGGATCCTGAACCCGAAGGAAAAGCCCTGCGATTTGTAGAGATTGATGCGATGGTAGAAAAGAACCGCGAGCTGATGGAACAATTGACACAAGATACTATTGTGAAAGTATTTAAAACTTATACTAATTACAGGAACAAAGTGGATCTGTTTCATGTTTCATACAGTGGTGGCAAAGACAGTGAAGTCACACTCGATATTGTCCAACGCGCCATACCCAGTAATAGTTTTGTTGTAGTTTTTGGTGATACGGGAATGGAGTTCCCTGATACCTACGCTGCAGTAAACTATGCTAGAAATCGTTGCAAAAGAATGGGAATTGAGTTTTTCATATCACAGTCTCATATTTCTCCGAGTGATTCTTGGCAATTATTTGGCTCACCTTCAAAAACCCTTAGGTGGTGTTGCAGTGTTCATAAAACAACTCCTCAACTGTTGAAACTAAAGGAGATTTTGAAAAAAACAGATCTGAGAGAGCTTGCTTTTGTAGGTGTGCGTGCAGATGAAAGCTATATGAGGAGGCATGATAAAAAGGGAGTTAAGGTGATGCAAGGCGAGTCTTGTTGCCGTACAATAGGGAGAGCAGCAGCAAGACAGATAGATACTAATTCGGCATATCTAGTGGTCTGCGAGGCCGAGGAGGAGAATGAAGAATTAGCATCGAATCATGCAGAGGTCGTGAGTAGACCGGATAGGAGAAAGGAAGCATCACCCGAAAGAGGCTGTCTTGCTAGAAAAAGGAAGAAGAGGGAAAGGTAATGAGCGAGACAGGAAACAGCAGACTGTGTGTAGGAGTTGATTTACACAAGACACAGTTCACAGTATGCGCACTGAATGCAGATGGGGAGTACCTGATGGAGAAACAATATCCGACAAAAGAAGACGGATACAAAAAGTTTTCCGAGGAGATGCATCATTTTGAAGAGCAGGGATATTCCATCGAACTGGCAGTTGAGACAACGGGGAATGCCCGGCACTTCAAGAACAGGATGGAATCGGAGTATTTTGAGGTCAAGGTGGTGAACACCAACAGATTCAAAGTCATCACTGTGAGCACCAAGAAGACGGATGCCAATGATGCGGCGATGCTGGCCTATTACTTGCTGAAAGAAATGTTGCCGGAAGCCCATCTGTGCAGCCAGACGAGTGAAGAGATTCGCCGCCTGCTGAAGACACGAAGCGTTCTTGTACAAAGCATGGTAAAGATCAAGAATCAGATCCACGGGATGATGCTGGGCTATGGGATAGAAACCAAATCGGCGCAGCTTCAGAGCAAGAAAAAGAGGCAGGAGCTGATAAACGATCTCGCGGATCACGACTACTCAGCGTACACTGCCTCATCACTCAAGGTGATGATAAAGATTTTAGACGATTTATCGTCAGAAATCAAGGAGATTGAAAAACATCTTGAGGAAATGGTGTCGAATAATGAAGATGTGGAACTACTGATGACAGTTCCGGGAATCGGGATCAATACGGCAACAACGATTGCCGCCTATACCGAAGAGTTGGAACGTTTTGAAGGGAACTACAAGAAGTTTGCAGCGTATGTTGGGATTGTTCCCAGTGTACACAACTCAAATGAGTCGAAACATTATGGACGGATAACCAAACATGGCCCCCAGGAATTACGGACAGCATTTGTTCAGGCCGCTCTGGGAATGATCCGACTGACCAAGGTAACCTCCGAATGGAGAATCATCAAGGACTACCAGCGCAGGAAAGGTGAAAAGGGTTCAGGAAGAGCAATCATTGCGCTGGCAAGAAAAATCACCCGGATTGTCTTCGTCATGCTATCAAAAAGGGAAGGCTTTAACCCCGAACTGATGTGTTGCGAAGAAACATTACAGCAAACAGCCTAAAACTGTTGACTTTTTATAGGAGTGAATATGATTACTTGTCTTTAGGCACCAAGCACAAGGGACAATTTAGTTTCAATCCTATATTGGAATGGAACTCTGCAGAAGTCTATTTATATATTTATATGAATAGTATTTATCTGAATCAAGCATACAAAAAAGGAAATGCTAGAGCTGGGTGTCTGGTTTGCCCTATGTCGGGAGATAAATCTGACTATATGAGGCGGAAATGCTATCCTAAAGAAGTAGACACATTTGTTAACTTAGTAAGGAAAGTAAGTGCAAGAGGGTTGGAAACTAAAAGAGACAATGAAAGATATATCGAGACAGGGGGATGGAAAGCTAGAACTAACGGTCAGTATATCAAGACCATACCTTTTGATTACAATGAAAAAGAAGATGCGGATACATGGACTATCGATTTTAAAACCATGCGAACGGATTGGAAACAATGGATAAAAACTATAGGGAAACTGATTGTAAATGAAGACAAGTACATAGTGGTTAAAGACGATGTGCATGTTACTTTTTCTTTTGAATCTACAGACAAAACATATCGTGCAATTATTCATAAAAAAAGTGACAGCAAGAGTCTATTAATGATAAAGATGCTAAAGCAAGTTTTTAGAAAATCTGCATTTTGCCATTTTTGCAAAACATGCGAAGCTGATTGCTATCGCGGATGTATAGAAATGTCAAATGATACTATTATCATAAGCGATAGTTGTATCCAATGTGGAAATTGCCACAAACTAGATACTGGTTGTCTTATTTATAAAGCAATAGAATTACCGAAAGGATATGGAACGGTGAATAAAAAGAGTTTAGATAGTTATGCTGATCATGCGCCAAAGCCTGAGTGGATTGATTCCTTTTTCCAATTGCAGGAGAACTTTTTCAAGGAACATACACTTGGGAGTGAGATGTTTAATAAATTCAAAAGGTTTCTCAGGGATGCTGAGCTTATCGAAAAAGGTGATAGATTAACAGATTTAGCAAAAAAGATAACCGATATTGGTTATGAGAAGCCAATTATGTGGGCAATACTGTTAGTTAACTTGAGCCACACCCCAGAAGTTAATTGGTTTGTAACAAAGACAATTCCAGGTGAATCATATACTAGGGAAAGACTAATGCTGATGCTTCAGGATGATGGGGTCAAGGAAAGAGGAGCACGATCAATCACTGGTGCCTACAAGAGGATTCTTGCATTGCCATTTGGCAAAGATGTTGGATTAGGATTCTATACTGAAATAGGGAAGGAAACTAATTATATACGCACTACATGGTTATCACCAGACCCCCGTGTCATCTTATACTCGCTCTATAAGTTCGCTGAAGCTTGTGGAAACTACTATGCTTTCACCTTGTCAAGACTACTCAACCATGATATTGAAAGCGATGGGGTTAGCCCCACCCAAATTTTCGGCATAGGAAGAGAAGAGATGCAAGGTCTGCTGATTGGTTTGGGCGTAAACTATCCGGAATTTATACGTGTCACTTTTACCCATGATTTAGATAACATTAATCTGGAAAGAACAAAAACTTCTCAAGATGTTTTGAGTTTGTTTTGATCAGCCTGTCGGTATCATTTCACATGAGCGCAGCAAGGAGGTCATCCCCCGTGAAGTACAGCCGCTATTTTGATATCAACCCGGAATATTTCCCACAGGTCAATGAAGCCGTGATCCGGAGCAATCCAGACCTGTGGAAGAGCTTTTATCCGCATGAAACTTTTATTAAGTTGATGAAAGACACCATCGCTGTCCTGACCAGAAGGCAAAAGGTATCTCTCTGGGTGGAAGGGGCATACGGCACGGGCAAATCTTACGCTGTATTAACGATGCAAAAGCTCCTGGATGCATCGGATAATGAAGTTGAGGAGTACTTTCAAAAGTACCGCGATCAGTTGAGCAACGATTTAAAGAATCAATTTTTACAGGCAAAAAGAAGCGGTCAGATCCTCACTGTACACCGATATGGCTCTGCCAACATTCATGGCGACGGGAGGTTGGCCATCGCTATTCAAGAGAGCATTATGGCTGCGCTGGCTCAAAAAGGGCTTTCCTCCCAAGCTGCAGAGAGTTCGTTAAAGAACGCAACCCTCCGGTGGCTTCAGAATGGTGCCAATAAGCTATATTTTAATGCATTGATGAAGGGCGACTATGTGGATACCTTCACCGGGGATGATGTGGAGGACTTAATCGATAAATTGGAAACCCACACCGGCTCTGCCTTGGAGAGCCTGATCGGCAAGATAAGCAAAGTGGGGCTTGAACGGAGTATCCAGTTCATGAACCTTGAAATAGTGGACTTGGTTGCCTGGATTAAGGCGATCATTGAGGAGAATAACCTTAAAGCCATTGTGTTTATATGGGACGAGTTTACCGAGTATTTCCGTTCCAACATGCGTTCACTCACCGGTTTTCAGGAAGTGGTGGAGATATCAGCAACGGATCCCTTTTACCTGATGCTGGTTACCCATAATGTTCAACACGAGTTTCCGGAAGGCAGCCAGGATTGGCGAAAAATATCCGACCGCTTTCATCAGCCTTTCTGTGAAATTACATTGCCGGAGAACATCGCTTTCCGCCTGCTTGGCTCTGCGATGGAAAAAACAAAAGATCCGGTAGCGCTGGAAGAATGGCAGGATATAGTAACGGAATTATATAATCAGACCCATGATTCGCGCAAATTGGTGCAGAAAAAAGCTGGAATCAGCGACAAAGAACTAAAAGACATCTTGCCCATCCAGCCATATGCCGCCTTGTTGCTTAAGCATATTTCTTCAGCGTTTGCTTCCAACCAGCGCAGCATGTTTGACTTTATAAAAAATGACAGGGGAGATGAAATCAAGGGGTTCCAATGGTTTATCCATCATCGCGGTCCTTATGATGACGGAAACCCTTTGCTGACCATTGACATGCTGTGGGACTTTTTCTATGAGCGGGGACGGAACCATCTTGCCTATGACATACAGAACATCCTGGACACCTTTCCCAGGGTGGAAAGGCAACTGGACAGAGATCAACAGCGGGTGCTGAAAACGGTGCTGATGCTGCAGGCCATCTCTCAACGGGCTGGCGACAGCGTTGAACTGTTTATCCCCAATGAGAAGAATGTTGATCTTGCGTTTGAAGGTTCCGACTTGGGCAATATGCACGCTTCACGATTGGCGGACACCATTGTTGCTCTGAACATCTTGTACAAGGACACCTCAGGCGGCAGGAATCAATATTCTGCGCTTATCAACGCGGCGGACACCGCAGAAATTGAGCGTTTGAAGGAAGTTCAACGTCAAAAATCCACTGCTCTGTTGCTGCAAGAAGCAGAGATGGATGATGTTTTCTCGCTGGCTGGTCCACTGAGGCTTCGCTACGAAACAACGTTGGTTACCGCCAATAACTTCAGACTCAAGGTAAACCAATTGCGGGGAAGCGCCGAAGATGGAAGTAACAAAATACAGGCTGTTTTCTCCCTGGCAAAAAACGATGCGGAAAGCGTAGACCTTGGACTAAAAATTAATGAAGCTGTAGGTAACGCTGCAAACAAGATGGCATTTGTGGACGCTTCTCCAACCCCGATGGGACACAATTTGTTTGAACAATATGTAGATGCCATGGCCAACGCCGCCTATCAAAGCGGCAGGGATAATACCTTGGCAGGCCAATACAATGCTACCGCAAAGGATGTCCTTCGCAAGTGGAGAAACCAGGTTGCCAATGGTGAGTTCATTATATATACCACAGAGAAGCCCGAAGGCAGGCGCCTGCACACGATGGATGAGGTCAATGAGTATTTGAGCGCAATCAACAGACGGCGCTTTCCTAACGGCTTGGAAACCATGGGCAATGTTGTGGATGGCATGTGGCAGTCAAACAACCTCCCCACCGGCGTGCAATATGGCGCGACAGAATCAGTAGCCGGACAATTCAGGTCTTCCAATCCGCAGACAAAGTTGGAAAAGTTCATCGGCGAGGACGCTTGGAAAAAGCCACGCTATTGGGAGCATCATCCGTACCTGCCTATTTCCCAGTTGAAAATAGCTGTTGAAAAAGTGATCAACAACGCGTTTGAGGAAGCGGGAAGGGTCTCTGTCGCCGAGATCTATCAGTCGCTTCAACAAGCGCCCTACGGGTTAATACCCTGCAACCTGACCGCCTTTGTGATGGGCTTTTTGCTAAAAGAATATGCCAATGACAACTTCAGTTACAGCGACGGCGTAACCAATGATGTACTGAGCATTGATAAGCTCAAGGACATGGTGTCAGATATTCTCAAACACCATCTAACACCAATACCTCGCTACAAAGACAAGTTTATTGTTACGATGACCCCGGAAGAGAAGGCATTTAATGATGCTTCTGCTGAATTGTTCGGCATCCCACGCAACCTGTGTTCTTCGATTGAACAAACCCGGGGGCAAATACGCAACAAGATGCGCGACCTGTCATTTCCGATATGGACTTTGAAGTATGTTTTAGACGAAGCAAACCTCAGGAGCAAGAAGCACATCGTTGCGGAGTTGATTAATGGCTTCAGTGGTATTGCCAATAGTCAAAACACTGGCTCTACGAAAACTGACAATGACATTTCGCAGGAAATCGGTCGGTTGTTGTTAAGCCACAAAGGCTTGATAGAAGATTTGAAGCCTTTGGTCAATAGAGAGCACTGCACAAAAGGCATGCAAAAATATCTGCGCACTTTTGAGGACGGAGCCTTGGTTGAATTGTCTGAGGAAGTGGGTGATCAAGGGCAGTACATCAACCAGGTTCGATCAAAGTTCAACACTGATGCTGCAAACTGGGTATGGAATCTCGAAACTGCTCAGCAAAAGATCAGCGAAGTTATTGTAGAATACCGTATTATTGCAGCAAGCAACAAAGTGCTTGGTAAAAGCGTTAGTTTTGATGAAGCGGTCAGAGAATGGATCAATGCCTGCAGGAGCATACGCATATCCTATTTGTTCGCGCGAAATCATTGGGAAGAGTTGTCCCCATTGATGGAGCTGCTCTATCACATGAAGCGTAACGGTGTTCTGCAAGACGCGCAAAAACAAAAGTTTCTGGAACAAATAACTCATTATGGCGATGCTTTTCGTCGTTTTTATACCAATCAAGAAACCATATTCGCCAAAGCGTGCGAGCACTTGCTGCATGGGATACCTCATGAATCTTATCGTGACATTTATCGTCTCTTGCCAGTGGATGTGTTTACTGCAGAGAAAGCGGATTATCAAGCAAAGGTTGAGGATGCCATAAAAGAGTATCGGGAGCAGCAGGATGCTTTGCGACTACAGGAGCTGTGGAGGCAAAAAGCAGGCAATGAAAAGCCAAGAGAATGGTCCCGAACATATCGCATGCCCATCTTAGCGCTGGTACCGGAAAGAGAACAAATAAAGGCGCGGGAAGCGTTTGAAGCCCTTCATCGCTCAAGGCCAGAGCGTGAACTTATCAAAAGGGCAATTGAGTACCTTGAGCATGCTGACTTTTTTAAGGACATGACAGACAGTGACAAACGTGACCAGGCGTTTGTTAAGCATGTCATAAAAGATCTGCATGTGATGCTGGACGATGTTGAAGCTGTAAAAGATTACCTGTTTAACGCCGGCTTGAGCGTGCCGTATGAATGGTATCAATCTGGCGAAGTAGAACGGCGTCTGACGCAAATGGCTGAAGTAAAATATAACAGGGAAGGCAGCAAGAAAGCACTTCAGATCATCGATTCGATGGAAACACAGGACGTCAAGCGGTATCTCAAACAGCTTATTCGTGACAATATGACTGTGGGAATGGCCATCATCAAGGAGAACGAGGAATAGACATGACGCTGGATGAAAGCATAAAGCGTATTGAACGTTACATCCAAGGTACGGATACACGTCCGAGATTTGTCAATGTGCAGAACACACAGGATCTCTCCGCGCTGAGAACACACTTTGATGTCGGCAGCAATATATTTCTGGGTATAACCAGATTCTCCGTGGATGACGAGTTGCCCAATTATGATACAGTATTGGATACCATCAACAGGCTGGATACCCCAACATTCCTGGTGGAGCTTACTACAGGAGCAAAACTCCTGGGACGGGAAGCCTTAAAACAATTGATAACGGAGCTGGCTCATTTCTCCAAAGAGAATTGCCGAACAGTGGTGATCTGTTACCAGTGTGAGGAATATCTCGCGTTTTCGGATACACGTTTGAAGGAGCTGGTATATTTTGTTGATGGAGAAATAGACAGAAGACCGCAAATTGTCCTGATTCCTGAAACAATGCCCGCTCCACCGGATGTAAACCCCGTTACAGGAATTCATCAAATCCCGGCAAGAATAGAAAAAGGCGAGCCTGTCAGGCCTCTATATGTGCACACGAAAAAAAGGAAATCCAGTTTTTCTCATTCCATGCTATCCGTCACAGAATTGAATGACGCGTATGATATTCTATGCCTGAGAGACCCGCGTACAAGTGCTTTACATAAAGACTATGGGACATCAGAGCTGTGGACTGAGGCGCTCAATGAGATAAGCCGAAAAGGAAGCTGGAGCCAAATTGTTAACGAAAAGTTTGGTGACTCTGGTAACTTGGAACACGCTGTTGCCAGTTGGAGTTCAATGAATGAAACCACACAATGGTTCTATTTTGTTGCTCTGAAGCTGTTTGGAGCAAAGAATAATCAGTGCCTGCACATCGCAGCTACAAAAGCCGAATCCCCAGGTCAACTAATAAGAGAGAGCTATCGTTGCTTGCTGGAGCGGAGAAGTACAGAGAACGACTTTTGGAGTTTCTATGAGCAACGTAAAGTATTGCTGAAAGCAATAGGCAGATCCGAACAAGAGGCATCTGATTATTGTGCATTAGCGATGTCAAAAGAGATAGAAGCTATCAATTATTTCACAGACGGGAGCAGAGTTGAGAAAGAATACATCATTAAGTTCCTTGATCAATACGGGCAAGAACTTGGGAAGAAGAATGTTTTTGATGTGTTGGAAAAGGTATATCCTGACTTATACAGATATCTGCAGCCATTCCGTTTTCAACAGGATATTCTTAGCCAGTACTTCCAAACCTATACCTATGCGAAAACCATCAACAAGGTATTGCCTGAACTGGTGGAGATAATGGAGGATCAGGCGATTAAACGCGATTTTTACACGCTGCTTCAGCCACGCTCTGAGTTGATGGACAATGTGCCAAAAGACAACGTTACTTTATACTATGTAGACGCTATGGGGGCAGAATTTATCAGCTATATCAACGAAAAATGCTATCAGATGGATTTGCGTCCAACGATCAAAATTGCCCGCTGTAATCTTCCTTCAATAACCTTGGTTAACAAGGATTTTCTGGACGGCTTTGACGAAGAAAACATTATCACCGTCAAAGAAATCGATGATATCAAGCATAAAGGCAAAGAAAATTACGACTATCGTATAACCAAGCAGCCGTTGCATTTGATTCGTGAGCTTGAGATTATCGAAGAACTTCTTGAGAAAGCCAAACAACGTTTGTATGCCACTTCAGATCATCGTGTATTTTTTGTGGCGGACCATGGTGCAACGCGCATGGCGGTAATCATGGAGAATACCTTGAGTATTGATGTAAATTCCAAGGGCACTCATAGCGGAAGAGTCTGCGAGTACTCAGAAGAAGTAGCCCATTTACCGCAAGCTACTGAAGCAGACGGGTATTATATTTTAGCTAATTATGACCGGTTTAAAGGCGGAAGAAAAGCAAGCGTGGAAGCGCACGGAGGTGCGACGCTGGAGGAGATTGCTGTACCTGTTATCGAACTGGCGTTGGTACCGTTGGATATGGAAATTTTGATTCAAACACCAGTTATTCAAGTTAGCAGCAGAAAGAAAGCAGCAATTACATTTTTCTCGAAGACGCCGCTTATAGATGTAAGTATATCAATAAACGAAAAACACTACGATGTACATACGACCGATCAGCATACTTTCCAAGCCGCAATACCAGACATTAGACGTGTTGGCACGTATAAAGCTGATATCTTCTCTGAAGGCAATCTTGTATGGCGGGGGCTTGAGTTTACGGTAGAAAGAGAAGGTTTCAAGGAAATTGATTTGCTATAGGGAGATAAATAGATGATAAGCAAACTTCGTGAATACTTTGATGAGATGGTAGTATATAAGAATCTGAAAGAAAGCAACTTTTTTTCAGCAATTAGTTTGCCATCATTTTTAAGAGACTGGCTCTTAAAAAAGTTTGATGACGGAAACGGTCATATTGACATCGATGAAGTGACCGCTTTTATAAAAGAATATCTTCCCAAAAAAGATGAGTGGATCAGCATCAAAAATCGTATTGTAAATGGGAATGAGCGGGTACGTTTTCTCACCAAGGTTTCAGTTGATATTAACGTAAAAAATCAGGAAGTTACGTTTTCACTGCCTGATTATGGCGTACCAAACAAGGATACTATTATTGAACCTGATATATGGGACCGGGTTGGCAAAGATTTGGTCAACGGTAAAGAAACATGGGGCGTTGTGGAATTGGGCTATCGCTACCCCAATGAGGCTCTAAAATTGCCGGGCAAAATTCGTATGCTTCATTTCGTGGACTTCTGTCCATATTCTATAGACCTGGATTACTACAAGGACATGAGAGAGGAGTTTACCACACAAGAGTGGATTGATGTGCTGCTTGGTGCCATTGACTACAACGCATCAGGGTATGAAAATGAAACGCAGAAGCTGACAATGCTCTCTCGGCTTTTGCCTTTTGTTGAAAAGCGCCTGAATCTTATTGAGCTCGCCCCCAAAGGAACTGGAAAATCATACTTGTTTGGACGTGTCAGTCGCTTTGGTTGGTTGGCTTCAGGGGGGGTCATGTCCAGAGCAAAGATGTTCTATGACATCAGCAAACGAATGCCAGGACTTGTCTCGGGCAACGATTATGTGGCACTGGATGAAGTGCAGAGCATTACCTTCTCGGATGTTGCTGAAATGCGAGGTGCGTTAAAAGGCTATATGGAATCAGGTGTCTACACCGTTGGTAATTATGAAGGCACTGCAGAAGCAGGCATTATTCTCCTGGGCAATATCTCTCAAGAAAATATGGATGAATATAAAAGTATGTTCACTGAACTTCCGCCAGTCTTTCATGAAAGTGCCCTGATCGATCGCTTCCACGGTTTCATCAAAGGCTGGGACATACCGCGGATGCATGATGACCTCAAAATATCTGGCTGGGCTTTAAACTCGGAATACTTCAGCACCATCATGCATGAGCTAAGGCAGGACGCAAGCTATCGAGCAGTTGTTGATCAGCTCATCCTGGTTCCTGAGCAGTCTGACACGAGGGACACAGAAGCCGTAAAGCGTATTGCAACAGCATTCCTTAAGCTTCTCTTTCCAAACGTGCGATCTGTAGAGGACATTAGCCGTAAAGATTTTATTAACTATTGTCTGCAACCTGCAATGAAGATGCGTGGAATCATAAAGCGGCAGTTGGGTATTTTAGATATTGAGTTCAAAGGAAAAGGTATTCCAGCATTTTCGTTGAAGGATAATATACGATGAAATATGAGTGTGTTTCGTGTGGGATTGCTGTCGAAGAAAAAGACACGATTGGAATTAACAAAAAACTATTGGGGAGAAACATCAAGAAGTTTTATTGTCTGAATTGTCTTGCTGCATATTTGGACACCACTGTTGAAGATTTGTTGGAAATGATTGAAGAGTTCCGAGAAGGTGGATGTGGTTTGTTCCTGTAGAAAATTCGTTATGCAGCCATCTATGAATAGATATCTGCATATTGACCAACCGAGAGGAGGCTGTGCATGGACGGCATGACCATGGGCTTTGTCGTCAGGGAGCTGGTGGCAGCCCTTGCAGGCGGGAGGATCGACCGCATCGCTCAGCCCGACCAGGACCTGGTCATCCTGTCCGTGCGCGCGTCCGGCGCCAACCACAGGCTGCTGATCGCCGCGGGGCCGCACAACACGCGCATGCACCTGACGCAGCGCAGCTATGAAAACCCGGCAGAGGCGCCGATGTTCCTGATGCTGCTGCGCAAGCACCTGGCGGGCGGGCGCATCCTGGCGCTGGAACAGCCGGGCGGTGACCGCCTGGTCCGGATCGATGTGTCGACCATGAGCGAGATGGGCGAGCCGAAGGTGAAGCAGCTGTATTTTGAAGCCATGGGCCGGCACACCAACCTCTCCCTGGTGGATGACGGCGTCATCATCGACTGCGCCCGCCATATCACCGACGATATGAGCCGCGTGCGCCGCATGATGCCGGGCGCACCCTATTTGCAGCCGCCCGGGCAGGACAAGCTGCCGCCCGACGCCATTGATGCTGAAGCGCTGGCCGCCAGGCTGACGGCCGCTGGCGGGCGCGTTGCCCAGGCGCTGGCCGGCGCCGTCAGCGGTTTGTCCATTCAATCAGCACGGGAGGTTGCGCTGCGGCTGGCCGGCAGCGAGGAAGCGCTGGTGCGGGACATCGACCCCGCAGCTTTGGCAGCCGCCGCCCCGGCGTTTTTCCGCAGCCTGCCGTCCCTCGGCCCTGTTGTGATGCTGTTGGATGACAAGGGGCTTGCGCGCGATGTGTTCCCCTTTCCCTTCCTGACCTACCCCTCCGACCTGCAAAAACCTCAGCCCTCGCTGTCCGAAGCCCTGGATGTGCTGTATTTCGAGCAGGACCGCCACACCCGCCTGATGCAGCGGACATCAGCGCTGCGCCGCACGCTGACCAACGCACAGGCGCGCTGCGAGAAAAAGTTGGCCGCGCAGCGCGAGGACATGGACGCGTCCGCAAAGATGGATGAATACCGCATCGCAGGCGAACTGCTCACCGCCTATGGGCACATGGCGCCCCGCGGCGCGGACCGGGTGCAGCTGCCCAACTACTATGAGGACAACAAGCTGTTGGAAATTGCGCTTGACCCCTCGCTGACAGCGGCAGCCAACGCGCAGAAATACTTCAAGAAATACCGAAAAGCCAGCACCGCGCGCAAAACCGCGGCAGGCTTGATTGAAAATACCCTGGCGGAGCTGGATGCCATCGGCGATGCCCTCTACGCCATTGAACAAAGCGAAACCGACGACGACATCGCCGAAGTCCGCCAGATCCTGGTGGGCCTGGGCATCCTGCGCCGTGAGGCGCCGGTGAAAAGAAAGCGCAAGCCGAAGGAGAGCAAACCGCTGCGCTTCCTTTCCCCGGATGGGTTTACGATATGGGTGGGCAAAAACAACATACAAAACGAGCGCCTCCTGCGGCAGGCGCAGGGCGACGACATCTGGCTGCACGCGCGGGACATCCCCGGTTCGCATGTCATCATATCGACGGCAGGCCGCGAGGTAACGCCTGAAGCGCTGGCGCTGGGCGCCAAGCTGGCGGCTTATTATTCCAAGTCACGCGGCGTGCGCGTGCCGGTCAGCCATACGCTGCGCCGCTATGTAAAAAAACCTGGCGGCACGCCGCCGGGGTTTGTGACATTTACCAACGACAAGCTGCTCACCGTCAGCGCCAGCGAAGAAGAAGTGCGCCCTTTCCGCGCAGACACGGTAAAACAATGATAACAAGGCAGGGAAAAGAACCATGCGCTATACCGACATCAACGCCAAAACCATCGACACCTGGGTAGCCAATGGCTGGGAATGGGGCATCCCCATCACGCCGGATCAGTTCGCACGCGCCCAATCCGGTGACTGGCAGGTGCTGCTCACCCCGACCAAGCCCGTGCCCAAGGTATGGTTCCCGCCCATGAAAGGCTGCCGGGTGCTGGGGCTGGCAGCGGGCGGCGGCCAGCAGATGCCCATCTTTGCAGCGCTGGGTGCGGATTGCACGGTGCTGGACTATTCGAAAAGGCAGCTGGAATCCGAACGCATGGTGGCGGCACGCGAAGGATACGATATCCACATTGTCCGCCATGACATGACCGACCCGCTGCCCTTTGATGCCGCCGCCTTCGACCTCATCTTCCACCCTGTGTCCAACTGCTATATAGCCGACGTATATCCGCTGTGGCGCGAGTGTGCCCGGGTGCTGCGTGCCGGCGGTGCGTTGCTGTCGGGGCTGGACACCGGGCTCAACTTCCTGTTTGACGAGGATGAAACCTGCCTTCGCTATCAGCTGCCCTTCAACCCGCTGAAGGACCCTGCCCTCTATGAAAAAAGCCTGGCAGAAGACGCCGGCATCCAATTTTCCCATTCCCTGGAGGAGCAGATTGACGGCCAGCTGCGCGCAGGGTTCCGGCTGACCCATCTGTATGACGACACCAACGGCTCAGGCAACTTGGCAGCTTACGGCGTGCCCAGCTTCATCGCCACCCGCGCGGTAAAGGAAGGTGGGACGCCATAGCAGCCATCCCCATGGCAGCGGATGCCTACGCGTCCAGCCTCAACGTAGCCTGCGCGGCGTCGATCATGTTCCACGAGGCGGTGTCGCAGCGAGCAAAGCCATCACCACCGTCAAACTTAAAAAAACAGAATAACGCCGAGCAAACACCACAGCACGGCGTTAAACTCCGCGTAAATACGTTCTCGCCGCCACTCTGACCTTAACCCGCCAGCCGGTACAGCCCTTTGTCCCGTATATACCCTGCCACAGCTTCCGGCACCAGCCCGTCAAGGGGCAAACCTATCTGCGCTGCGCTGCGGATGGCGGTGGAGGAGATGTCAGGCCCTGTAAAGCGCAGCAGCACGGCGTGCAGGCCAAGCGTTTCATGATACTGCGCGATGGTGCCCTGTATGGCTTCCCGGCTGTCGCCTGGCCGCAGAACCACCGCCATGTCGCACAGCGTGGCGACGCGTTCAGCATCTTTCCAGGAGGGAAGCAGCATCAGCGTGTCCGAGCCCACGATGTAGGTGAACTGTGCATGCGGGTATTCATCCCGCAGCTGCAGCAGCGTATCCACGGTGTAGGTGCGGCCTGCCCGCTTCAGCTCCATATCGGATACCCAAAAGCGCTCGTCCGTGTCCGCAGCCAGGCGCACCATGTGCAGCCGGTCCGCCTTGGGGGCATAAGGAGTTTTATGCGGCGGATCGCCGCCGGGCAGCAGCAGCACCCTGTCCAGCGCCACCTCGTCCAACGCTGCCTGCGCCATCAGGATATGCCCAAAGTGTATGGGGTCAAAGGTGCCGCCCAAGATGCCGAGCTTCATGCCAGCCTCCCGGAAGCTCGCAGCGGGGGCTTGGTTTGCCAAGGTCTATACATCGATGAACTTCCTGAATTCCGGCAGGATGCCGATGCCGTCGGGGTAGTGCGCGGCAAACTGCGGCACGGCATGGCTGGGAAACGAATTGCCCTCTATGAACCGGGGGCCTTTTTCTGTCAGCGCCACGTCCCAGGCAACATAGCGCACCTGGGGCACCACGCGCATGGCGTCCAGGCACATCTGTTTGGCTTCTTCAAAAAAGGGCAGCTGAAAGCCCACGATGTCGGTTCCCGTCATGGGGTGGGTGCTGAACACCTGCCCCGCCTTGTCGGCGGCGACGGTGAGCAGCGTGCCGCTGTCTAAGTCCACGCGGGCAGCCATGCCGCCGCAGTCCACATTGTCCATCACCTTGCCGTTGCCGATGCGCAGGAAGGCATATACGATGCCCTCCTGCTTAGTGCCCAGCAGCGTGGCGATGCGCACGGTGTTGACGGAAGAGGGGCACAGCAAAGCCATTTTCGGGTGCTGGATGACGGCTTCCTCAATGATGCTGTCGCCTGCCCGAAGAATATCCGCCATAAACTGCGCGGTATCGGCCCATTCGTTCCTGCTTGCCTTGCGCACGCCGACGCCGCTGGAGCCCTCGATGGGCTTGATGAACACGGCTTCCTTGTCGCTCAGGAACGCGGCCAGGCGCTCCAGCGTCAGCGCGCTGTCGGCGTGCAGCCAGTCCCGGTTCACCCAACGGGCAAACAGCGTATTGAACTCGGCTTTGTCATCGAAGCAGTGCCAATACTGCCTGTCGTTCATATCGCGTACAATTTGGTTGTTGATGCCGCGGGTGATCACAGTGGCGCGCTGGGCGCTGTTCAGGCGGTACATGGCGGCGATTTTATAGTCCATGTAGCCGGCGTTATAGCGGATGCCGCAGTACAGCATATCAGCCAGCAGCCACAGGCGGCTTTTGCCGGCGCGTTCTTTCAGGGTATTCGTGGTGTCCCACATGCGCCGGAAGTCCATCCGGAACAGGCGCTTGATGAAAAAAGTCAGCTTGCCCATGGCTACACGTTGAAGCGGAACAGCGTCACGTCGCCGTCCTGCATGACATAGTCCTTGCCCTCGCTGCGGATCAAGCCCTTCTCGCGGCAGGCCGCCATGCTGCCCAAACGCATCAGCGTATCAAAGGGAACCACCTCGGCGCGGATGAAGCCGCGCTCGAAATCGGTATGGATTTTCCCGGCAGCCTGCGGCGCTTTCAAGCCCTTGCGGATGGTCCAGGCACGGCACTCATCATCGCCAACGGTCAAAAAGGATATCAAGCCCAGCAGACGGTAGCAGGCTTTGATCAGCCTGTCCAGCCCGCTTTCACCCAAGCCCAGCTCTCGGATAAACTCCGCCTTTTCTTCCTTGTCCATGGCGGCGATTTCCTGCTCGATCTGCGCGCTGATGGTCATCAGCTCGGCCTGCTCGCGCTCAGCCGCTTCGCGCACAGGCTGCACAAAGGGCAGGGCGCTTTCAGGCTTGCCGATATCGGCTTCGGATATATTGGCCGCATAGATCACCGGCTTCATGGTCAGCAAAAACCAGCCGGCGATGACCTCCCTGTCTTCAGGAGAGGCTTCAAAGGTGCGGGCAGGTTTACCCGACTCCAAATGCGCATATACCCGGCCAGCCAGCTCGGCTTCCTCGGCGTACTTTTTCTCGCCGGTTTTGATCATCTTGCCGGCCTTTTCGGCACGGCGCTGCACGGTGTCCATGTCGGCGAATATCAGCTCATAGTTGATGGTTTCGATATCGCGGGCCGGATCGATGCTGCCATCGACATGGACGATGTTGTCGTCATCGAAGCAGCGCACAACGTGCACAATGGCATCCACCTCGCGGATATGGGACAAAAAGCGGTTGCCCAACCCCTCGCCGCGGCTGGCGCCCTTGACGAGGCCCGCGATGTCGACAAACTCAATCGTCGCCGGAACGGATTTTTTAGGATGATACATCTCAGCCAGACGGTCCACCCGCTCATCAGGCACAGCCACCATGCCCGTATTGGGCTCAATGGTGCAGAACGGATAGTTGGCCGCCTGCGCCCCCGCATTGGTGATGGCGTTGAACAATGTGCTTTTTCCTACGTTGGGCAGCCCCACAACCCCTAACTTCATTGACACAGCTCCTTGCTTGATCTGCCTGCCATTATACGCCCGATTGGATGGGATGACAACAAAGGAAACATCAGATCGGTTGAAAGACCTCCCCCACCCCTGCTATAATCGGCATAGAAACCAAAGGAGGATGACAAGTTGCTTCAGGATATGATTACACAGCACCGCAGCGCGTTTGCACCCGGTGCATCCACAGAGCTGCGTGCGCAGCGCAGCCTCAGCCGCCGCGTAGTGCTGCACGCGGGCAACCTGCGCGGCAACACCCGCACCGACGCCAAGGGCGTCAGCGCCAGGGTGTACAAGGAAGGGCTCTATGGCTTTGCCTCGGCAGCCGATTTAAGCGACAGCGCCGTCAAAGCAGCGCTGACCAACGCAACGAACAACGCGGCTTTTTTGAACGACCGCGTGCCGCTGGGCAAGGGCAAGCTGCCCGACATCGCCCGCGGCAAGCTGGCGCCCCAACCCGACATGGCGGACCTGCCCCAGAAAACCTACATCGACTACCTGCAGGCGCTGGACAGCTACATCGTCGGCAAATACCCCGACCTCGCCAGCCGCTTCCTGATAGCCAACTGCGACTCGATGGAGAAGATCATCTGCACATCCGATGGCTACACCGGGCACATTGTCGCCCCGCGCAGCCATATCTACATCTTCCTCAACAGCACCACCAAGGACGGCATGCCCATCGAGCTGTTTCGCGCGCTGGGCGGCAGCGGCACCTTTGACGCGCACTTCGATGACCCGGCCAAGCTGTACGCTGAAGTGGACGCGCTGTACGAAAAGCTGATGCGTAAAAGAGAAGGCGTGTATGCCGACGCCGGGCTGAAAACCTGCGTGCTGGGCGGCGAGCTGGCCGGCATGCTGGCGCATGAAGCCGTGGGCCATACGGTGGAAGCCGACCTGGTGCTGGGCGGCTCGGTAGCCGGCAGCATGATGAACAAGCCTGTCGCCAGCGAGCTGGTATCCATGACGGATTTTGCGCACACCGCCCTGGGCCAGGCCGCGCCGCTCCCCGTATACATCGACGACGAGGGCGTGCTGGCGGAGGACGCCGTGCTGATCAAGAATGGCATCCTCACCGGCTATATGGTAAACCGGGAAACCGGCGCGCAGCTTGGCCTCAAGCCACAGGGCAATGCGCGAGCCTGGGCGTTTAACGACGAGCCGTTGATCCGCATGCGCAACACCGCCGTGCTGCCCGGGAAGGATAAGTTAGAGGACATCATCGCCTCGGTAGACGACGGCTATTATCTGATCGACACCGGCAACGGGCAGGCCGATACCACGGGCGAATTCATGTTCAGCGTTACCATGGGCTATGAAATAAAAAAAGGCAAGCTGGGCCGCGCCCTGTTCGACACCACCATCACGGGCGTGGCCTTCGACATGCTGAAAACCGTGGACATGGTGGGCGACGAGGTCACCTGGACGTCCGGCGGGTTTTGCGGCAAAAAGCAGCCCATGCCGGTGGGCATGGGCGGCCCCGCGCTGCGCTGCAAAGTAACGGTAGGAGGTAAATGACATGAAGCAGCCATACGATATCGCTTTGAGCGCAGCACAGAAGCTGCTGGACGCGGGCGCGGACGCCGCCGCCTGCTCCGTATCGCAGTCCGAACTGCGCGAGTTCAACGTGGATGTAGGCAAGTTCAGCCTGCTGCGCACCACCTTTGACAACGCGCTGTCGCTGACCGCCATCAAGGACCGGAAGCGCGGCGCCGTCGCCATCAACGATCTGAGCGATGCCGCCATCGACCAGGCGGTGGCGGAGTGCTTGATCGCAGCTGAATCCGCGGCGACAGACCCGGCATGGGCCTTCGCCGATGTGCCGCAGGACAAGGACTTTTGTCAGGGCAGCCCCGAAGCCGATCTGGACAAGCTGTTCCTGCGCACCAAGGAACTGCTGGACACCGTGCACAGCGAATACCCCAAGGTATCCATGGAGCAGATGATCGTATCGCACCGGAAAGTGCGCCGTGCCTACCACAACAGCCACGGCGTCAGCTACCGCACGCTGTCGGGGCTGTACGGGGTTGACCTGACGTTCTCAGGCAGGGACGGCGACAAATCGTCCAGCTTCAACGGCTCCGGCGCCGTGACGGACAGCCTGGACACCCCGCTGATCGACCTGGGCGCCATCCGCCAGTGCCTGGCCGACGCCGAGCAGCAGGTGCACACCGTGCCCGCCGAAGGCAAATACGAGGGCACCATCATCTTGACGCCGGACTGCCTGAACTCCATGCTGTATTCGCTGCTGGGCAACTTCGTCGCCGACGGCGTGCTATTGGATGGCACCAGCCCCTGGAAGGACAAACTGGGCCAACAGGTGGTTGACCCGCGGCTGAGCATATCCCTCCTGCCCGGCCATCCGGACATCGTATGCGGCGAAAAATACACCGATGACGGCTTCCTGTCCGAAGGATACGATGTGATCAAGGACGGCGTATTGCAGAACTTCATGCTGTCGCTGTATGTCGCCAACAAGTTGGGCGCCAGGCGCGCCCCCAACAGCAGCTTTTCCCTGGTTGTAGCGCACGGCGACACGCCGCTCCAGGACATCCTCGCCGGCGTCAAAAAAGGCCTGCTGGTCGCCCGGTTTTCCGGCGGTTCGCCCAGCCCCAGCGGCGATTTCAGCGGCGTTGCCAAAAACTCCTTCCTGATTGAAGATGGTAAAATCGCCGGCGCCGTCAGCGAAACCATGATCAACGGCAACTTAGCCGCCATGTTGAACAACCTGCGGGCAATCTCCAAAGAAACCGTCAAGGACGGCACCACCGTGCTGCCATGGCTGGCCGTAGACGGCATCACCATATCGGGAAAATAGCATGGCCAGGCAGCGCATTGCATGTGAAACCAACGCCATCCACGAGGATACGGTGCGCCTTGTACAGCAGGCCATGCTGCCCGACGCGCTGTTTGCCGACGCGGCGATGTTCTTCCGGGTCATGGGCGACAACACGCGCTTTAAAATCCTCTGGTCGCTGGACCAGCACGAGATGTGCGTGTGCGACTTAGCTTACCTGCTGGGCATGACCCGGTCCGCCGTGTCGCACCAGCTGGCCCGCCTGAAGCGGGCCAGCCTGGTGAAATCGCGGCGCGACGGCAAGAACGTATTCTACGCCATTGCCGACGACCACGTGCACATGATGTTGAAAGGCTGCATCGACCACGCCTCGGAAGAGAGGCCGCAGGACGAAGGGACGTAACAGCAGGCATGCGCAAATAGCCCGCTGCGCTAAAACTGATTGACCGGCGAAGAAGCCGCTGCGCGCAGCAAGGCCTCCGGAGCCGCTGTAAAGCGCAAGCTTGCATATACCTCCGGCGGCATATACTGCTTTAAGATGGGCAGCGCTTGCTGCAGGTCGTTGGCCCGATGGCCAATCTGCCCATCGGTGAGCAGGGCAAAGCCAAAGTCGCTGTACAGCTTGATGGCGCGGCAGCTGGACGGCTGGGTGTGCAGGTAAACGGGGTAATCCGCCTGCGGCAACGCGCCCATCACATGGGATATCAGCGCCCGGCCAATGCCCTGCCCCTCATAAGCCTGCACCACCTTCAGCCAGTGCAGCGTTGTGACCAGGCCATACGCCTGCCATAAAAAACAGGTGCCCACCGGCCTGTCCCCGCTGTCGCAGGCGAACAGGCACGTATCGAAGAACAGATCGCCCATGGGCGCATACACGTTTTCATAATACGCCGCCATATACGGGGCGTATTTGATGGCGTCCGCCGGATCGTCAAAGTGAATAGCCTGCCACAGACCCAGCTCCTCCCTGCGGATGGGGCGGATATGAAAGCCTGCCGGCATGGGCACCAGCGCCTTCCTGTTCAGGGATTCACACATCATGAAGAGGTTGAGGTCCGCCATTTCATCAGCCAAGGATGTTTCTCCCTTTAATACCAACTCCAAACATTAACGCATCGTCGTGCCGGGTCTTTTGCCTTGCAGCTTCGTCGGCTGCTCAGTCAGCGTAGCGCTGCTACGCTTCCCTCGTCTGCTCCTCGCTGCAAGCCAAAATCCCTCAGCTCTTTGGATGCATTAATGTTTTACGTTGGTATAACAGCATCCGGCGTCCTGTCAAAATAATGCAGCAGCGTATCCAGCGCGATGCACAGGCCGCGCACCAGGCTGTCCGCCTCCACCCACTCGCCGCGGGTATGCGCGCCGCCGCCCGCAATCAGCCCGAACGTCACGGCGGGGATGCCGCGGGACAGCGGGATGTTGGCGTCCGTGGAGCCTGCGCCCAGGCTGACGGCGCCGTCATAGAGCAAATTACGCCATCGTGGCGCACAAAGCTGCGCAGGATTTTTGTCGCTGGCAAGGAGCGTGAACGCAGGCGTAGCAGCGCTACGCTAAGTGAACAGCGACACAGCCAGAGGCAAAAAGACAAGCCTGCGACTGCGCCATGATAAGTGAATTTGCTCTAATAGGCGCCCACGTGCGCCAGGCAGCGGTTCACCAGCGCCTCGTGCGCAACAGGATCGACGCCCTGCATGCCCGGGCGTATGCCCAGCGTTTCGGCTTCGATATCCATCCCCTGGGCGCGGCAGCGGCGCAGCAGCCGCATCAGGCTGGCGTGTGCGCGTAGCGCCCAATCGCTCCCGCATCCATACTGGGATTACATCTCCTCAAACATCATGCTGTCAACAAAAGCCTCGGAAAACTCCGCGCTGCCCGACAGCGTGATCACCTCGGCATGGTCGGCGAGCCGCGTCGCCTCGTCCATAAACTCCTGCCGCATCAGCATCATCATGGCGCCCGCCAGCGCGGCGTTGCCGATGGACACCGCCTTGTGCCGGAGCGCGCGGGGAATCAGGCCGATTTGGGCGGCGTTTTCCATGTTCAGATGGGCGCCGAAGCCGCCGGCAATGTAGAAGGAGCCGATGTCCTCCAGCGCGATGTCCAAATGCCGGCACAGCGTCCGGATACCCGCCGCCACTGCGCCCTTGGCCAGCTGCAGCTTGCGGATGTCCTGCCCGGTCAGGGCAACGCCTGGCGCAATGAGCGCCTCGTCCTCATCCAGCGAGCCGGTTTCGTCCAACATGTCCAGCGCCAGCAGCGAAGCCGCGGCATCGATCAGCCCGGAGCCGCAGATGCCGATGGGCGGCGCGTCGGCGATGGTGGTATAGGCCAGCTTGCCGTTTTCCACCCGCACGGTGTCCACTGCGCCTGCCACGCTGCCCACGCCGTCGCGGATGCCGCCGCCCTCAAAAGCGGGGCCTGCCGCCGTGGCGCAGCAGTATAGCCTGCCCTGATGCCACAGCGCGATTTCCCCGTTGGTGCCGATGTCGATGAGCAGCACGGTTTCATCGTGCGTAGTCATGCGCGAAGCCAGTACCGCACACACGATATCAGCCCCTAAAAAGGCGCCGATGCAGCGCGGCAGGTAGGTTTTCCCGTCCGCCGCCCAGCCGCCGGCCAGCCAGTCGGCCTCAAACGGCGCACGGGACAGCGTCAGCGGGTTGCGCCCCTCCCACAGGTACAACATGGTGGTGTTGCCGGTGATCACCGTGGCGTCCACCTGCGCTTCGTCAATGCCGGCCTGTTGGCAGGCTTCCTTTTTCAGCGCGTCGATTTCTCCGCGCACCGAAGCCTGAAGCTGCGATCCCGCGCCCTCCAGCGACGCCTCGATGCGGCCGATGACGTTGTCGGCGATCTCACGCTGTGGGTTGCGCCGGGCGGCAAACACAACGGTCTTCGCCTGCCGCAGGTCGATCAACGCCGCCGCCAGCGTCGTCGTGCCGATGTCCACCGCCAGCCCATAGCGCCCGGGCACGGGGCTGGCATCAAACAGGGGCAGGTCGCCCGACAGCGCGATGTTGCGCAGCGTCTCCGCCGCCGCCAGCGTAATCACAGCATCGCCGGTCAGCCGGGTGCTGCACGCCAGACAGCGCCCGTCTTTAACAGGCGGCGACAGGCTGCCCTCGGCCTGCACAGCGCATTTGCCGCAGACGCCCTTGCCACCGCAAGGCGTGGGCACCTGATAGCCATGCGCCCGGAGTAGGTCGGCAACCAGTGGCGTGCCTTCAAAAGCCACCGTTTTTGCAACGCCACCGGCAATCACCGTCAGCTGAGCCATATCAATGCTCCTGATACAGCACCATGCCGAAGAAGGTGACCGTGTTGGGGCCGTTGATGTACTTCAGCCCTGCCGCCGTTGCCGTCCTGTACACGTCGACGCCGTAGGCTTCCAGCGACGCCATGGCCAAATCGGAATGCCGGCAGGGGTCGCCCGTCCGCTTGGCGCAGGTTTTGCACACCCGGCACCCGCCGGATGACAGGTGCAGCACCCCGTCCCTGCGGCCTACCACCCGGGCGACGCGCTGCGTGCAGGCGTTGTGCCGGACACCGGCTTCGCTCATCCCCTCGAAATCGAAGGAGTCCTCAATCGCCGTGATGGTCTGGTACAGGACGCCGCGGTCATATCCCTTTGCCTCATCCATCAGCACATCGATGTCGCCGATGTCGGGCGGGCACATGTAGCACATGCCATAGTTCCCGCAGGAATTGGAGGCGCAGATGTCGCGGAACACGCGGTCAAACGTCATGTCCCCAACGGATATCGGCGCCGCGTTGTCGGCGCCGGCATCCAGGATGATCTGCACCAGGGCTTTCTCATCGAACAATGCTCTATTCTCCTTTGTTCGCGCGGCCAAAGAACACCATGCCGAAGAACGTCACGGTATTGGGGCCGTTGTTATACTTCAACCCGGCTGCCTTGGCCGTTTCCGATACATGGAGGCCATAAGCCGATACGGACACCAGCGCTTTATCCGGGTAAACACAGGGTTCATTCCGCAGCTTGGCGCACTCTGGGCACAGGCTGCAGCCGCCTGTAGCCAGGTGCAGCAGCCCTTCCCCCTTGGGCAGAATGTCCATAATGCGATGCGTCAGCTCGGTATGCTGCCTGCCTGCCTCCGCCATGCCCTCAACGTCAAAGCTGTCCTCTAAGGGCCAGACGGTCTGGTAGAGGATGCCCTGCGCGTACTGCTTCGCTTTGGCGATCAGCTCATCGATGTCACCGGCGTCGGGCGGGCAGGTGTAGCATGTGCCGTATCTGCGGCAGGTGTTGGCTTCGCACAGCGCGCGGAATGAGCGCTCAAACCTGACAGCGCTGATTGGAAGCGCCGCCGCGTGGTGCGCGCCAGCCTCCCGGATCAGGCTGATGAGGACTTTTTCATCAACCATTTAAACAATCTCCCCCACCATACCCGGATGCATGCCTGCTGCCACGCATAGACTTTTGCGCATGGGCATGATCAGGCCGATGGTTGTCACGAAAACGCCTTGCGGAAGCGGTCGCAATAGTACTGCACCAGGCCAAACTCGGCGTCGGGCGGGATGCGGTGGTCCGGGCAGGGGATGTAGCCGCCCAGGTCGACCAGCGGCTTGAGCCGCTCGATTTCCCGGTCGACAGCAGCCCGGTCGCGGGCGAACACGCGCTTGTCCATGCCGCCGATGCCACGGAGGCTTTTGCCGTATTGTGCGCGCCAGGGCGCGATGGAAGCGTCCCACGTACCCACTTCAATCGGGAACATGGTGTTGACGCCGTTTTGCAGCCAGGTGGGGATCAGCAGGTCGATTTTGCCGTCGCAGTCCAGCGACACGATGTCGATACCATGCGATAGCAGCAGGTCCGTAATGCGCTTGTAGTGGGGACCGACCAGTTCATCAAACACAGCCGGACTGACCAGAGGACCGGTTTTAAAGCAGATGTCCTCCCAGAAATGGCCGTAGTCATATCCCGCGCCGGATGCCAGCACGGATTTTACCGTCTCATAGCACAGCGTGCCCACGGTGTCGATGATTTCAATGTACAGATCCTCATCGTCCAGCGCCAGGTAGCTGATGCCTTCCACGCCCAGCATGTTGCGGATGTTGCCGTACAGGCTGCCCAAGTGCAGGCCCAGGGGCTCGGCGCGCTCAGCGCTTTCCTGCTGGATGCGATCAATCCGCTCTCTGTTGACGCGGGCAGGGTCAGGCAGCAGTCTGGGCAGGTACATGGTTTCCCAGGCTTCGCGGCCTGTCATGGAGGTGCCGATTTCGGCCGGAATGCTGACAATACCGTCATGCACGCGCACCAGCAGCCCTTCCGGGTTGCGCTCAATGCGCGACCCGTCCGGGCAATGCTCCAGCACCTCGGTTTCAAAGGACGGAAACAGGTAGCTGCTGCCGCCCACGCAGTTGTTCCAGTTAAAGTCAAACCCAAGCTTGGCCATGACACGCCGGTCAGCCGGGGAGTTGTCGCCCTGGCTAGCATATCCCCGGGCATCTTCCCGGCTGACATGCCCCTGATCGGCCCACTTGTCCAGCGTTTCTACCCAGTAGCCAAAGGATACCACCGGCATGCCGCCGGTGTACGGCTCGTAGTGGAGGATGGCGTTGACACGTTGCCTGAGGTTCATACAATCCCCTTTCTGCGCACTGCCCGGATAGCCGGCAGCGCGCGCGAATCAGGAAGCCAACTCCGCCAGCAGCGCCACGGCCCTGTCGGACGCGCTTGCGGCGTCGGGCTCATAGGCATCGGCGTCGATTTCCTTGCAGTAGGCCTCGGTAACCGGCGCGCCGCCGATCATCACCTTGACCTTGTCGCGGATGCCGGCCTTTTCGGCCGACTCGACCACTTCGCGCATGGCGCCCATGGTGGTGGTGAGCAGCGCGCTCAGGCAGATGATGCTGCAGTCCTGCTCGATGGCGGTGTTGATGAATGTCTCAGGCGCCACGTCGGTGCCCAGGTCGATCACCTCGATGCCCTTGCCTTCCATCATCAGCTTGACCAGGTTTTTGCCGATGTCATGCAGGTCGCCGCGGACGGTGCCGATGCATACCCTGCCAATGGACTTGACGCCCGAGCCGGCCAGGAGGGGCTTCAGCACCTCGACGCCGTAGTTCATGGCGCGCGCTGCAACCAGCACTTCGGGTACAAAGACCTCGTTGTTTTTGAACTTCTCGCCGACAATGCCCATGCCGCTGAGCAGCCCTTCCTCCAGGATTTGCTTGACGGGCAGCCCTTCATCCACAGCTTTCTGCACCAGTTCCTTGACAACCTTCGCCTTGCCGTTCTGCAGGTTCATTGAAATCTCGTTCAACAGATTATCCATGTGTTTTCCCTCCATCAATATATGATGCGTTCATTATACCACAAGCGCGGGGAAAAATCCGCCTCATTCCGGTGATTGTTTTGCGCAATTACGGCTTTTCAGGGTGTTGCTGTAATAAGTGTAAGCCATAAAATCGTGTTTTGTACATCAGCCATCATCACAGACCACCGCCCGGACCAGGCCACCTATGACGCCATTACAGGCGCCGGCTGCCAGATCCTATCCCCCGGGCATCCCGGCTTCCCTTCTATTGAGGTGCGGGACAGCAGAATGCCTACTCTCCCATGACCAGAATGCTGGCTTTTCGTTTGCGGGCGCGGGTCTGATCAAAGTCGATAAAATAGATGAACCCAAAGTCGCCCAAATCGACTTCCCCTTCCAAAATCACAATCACTTCGCTGCGTCCCACCAGCGCGGAGCGCAGGTGCGCATCGGTGTTGTGGCATCCGCGTGCGTCTTCGCCGTGTTGTTCCGCATAGGCAAGCGCTTTGGGGCCGGGGTGCAGGTAGACGCCCTCTGAATACTGATTGGGCATGATCGCGTGGAAGCTGTTGACAAAATCCTGCTGAAGCGTTTCCAGCCCCGTCATGGACATGTCAAAAGCCGCTTCCTGCGTGATCACACAGCAGGTGGTATGGTGGGAGTATACCGTAACCGTCCCTGTTGTTACGCCGGACTTTTTGACGATTTCTTTTACCTGATCGGTGATGTTATGGAAGGTTACTGCCTTGTCATTTGATTGCAGTTCAATCTGTTCTGCGTATACCATTGTGCATCCTCCTTATAAGCGGTTTGCCGCGTCCCGGTCGTCTTTTGCTTTCCGCACGGCTGCGATCATTGCTTCCGCCATCTGATATGGATCCTCTGCCCGAAAAATCCCCGAGGCTGCCCCCGTTGCTTCACAGCCGGCAAAAATAAAATCATATACCTCCTTGGGCGAGGAGACGCCCGCAGCCTGCTCCACCATGATGTCCTCATCAATATCCTTCACCGCGCGGATATTTGCCTCAACATAGGCCTGATCGCTGACGCCCCCGCCGCCGCCAATGAGTTCATTGGGCTCCGGATTGATGATATCCGGGCGCAGCTGCGCCAGAGCCTGGGTTTCTACAATGGAATCCGCACAGCCGAAGATATACAGGTCCAGCTCCCTTGCGCGGTCAATCGTAGCCTTCATCTGCGGGAGCGACATGGGCCGCTCGCAATGGTTGATGACAACGCCTTCCGCCCCTGCCGCCTTGATGGCTTCGGGCAGCACATCCGCCATGCCTCTGCCGGGGCGCAGAGTATCCATATAGGGGGCAAAGACAAACAGGCGCTTGGTATTTTGCCTGACCGTCCGGATTTCCGTATACGGTACGATCATGATGACGTCCACATCATATTTTTCCGCACACCGATCGGCGTGCATGGCCATTTTCAGCACGTCGTCGCCATAGATGTAGTTTTTGACGCCAATCTCAAAGAATGGGGTTCTCAGCGGTCGTTTCATTGCGATGCCGTCCTTTCAATAATGGTAGATGAATGTCCACATCCTGCGCCCGGATTTCATCGAGGATATCGCGGTCGGCCGTTTCATCGGTCAGCAACACATCGATCATGTCCAGGCCGCAGATGTTGACAAACCCTTCGTTTCCCACTTTGCTGCCGTCCGCAACGATCATCCTGCAGTCCGCCCGCTCAATCATGGCCGCGACAATGGCGGCTTCTTCCGGATGGATGGTGGTAATGCCACGTCCGTTGATGCCGTCTATGGAGATGATGGTTTTGGACACCCTGTACCGCCGCAGCTGGTTCAGCGCATCGCTTCCGTACATAAAAGAATAGTACGGGTTCAGCGTTCCGCCAACTAAAATAACAGAAAAGGACGGGCACATGGCCAGCTCAATCGCTACATTGAGGGCATTGGTTACCACGCTTAATTTCTGCTTTTTCTTCAGCTCCAGCGCCGTGTAATAGGTGGTGGAGCCGCCGTTGATAAACAGCGAATCCCCATCGTTGATCATGTCCGCCGCCAGGGCGCCGATGCGTGTCTTGGCATCCTGGTGCATGTTCCTGCGCCTTTGAAACTCATGGTTATAAAGGCTCAGGGTCGTTTGAACCGCGCCGCCCTGCACCCTCTTGAGCAGCCCTTCCTCCTCCATTTTAGACAAATCCGTCCGGATGGTAACAGCCGAAACGCCAAGCTGCTTGCTGAGCTGGCTGACGCGGACACGCCCCTCCTTTTCCAGCAGGGACAGAATCACATCGCGGCGAGCTTCCAGTTTCATTTTGATTCAACTCCTTTCACCATGGGTGCGCTGTCCTCCTTGTTCAGACGCTCGCCTACCGCGCCGCCGGGATGGTTGACAGCAAACTGTTGCCTGGAATACCCCGTCAGTTCAATCAAGGCAGTTTGCAGCAAATGGCACATCACATATAAGGATGTCGTAGACGTTGTGCCCTGCGCGTTGTCTCGGTCTGTCTCCCGGTTTACATATTGCTTGAGCACCACATCCGCACCCTTTGCCAGAACCGACGATGTATTGGCCGTTATCACAATAACAGAAATCGCTTTCTGCTTGCAAATGTCCAGCATGGGCAGCAGCTCCGCGGTTTTCCCTCCGCGGGAAGCCAATACCATCACATCACCGGCTTTCAGGAAGCCCATCGCGCCATGCACGGCTTCGGCGGGCGATATAAACCTTGCAGGGCGCTCGATACAACACAGCAGGTGCGCCAAATGCTGGCATACAAACCCGGAATGTCCGCAGCCCGATGTGCCGATCCTTTCAGCCGACATCAGCAAGCGCACAGCGTGCGTAAAAGCGGCTTCTTCAAAATGCGCGCGCATGTCCCGGATACAGTCGGACTCGATAGTAAATACATCATACAACAGCTGCAGCGTGTCATGGTCCAGTTTCATTGTACAGCCTCCGATCTCAATGCATGATGCGCAACATGAATGAACGCCATCACCCTTGGTTCCGCATTGCCTTTCATTTATACCATATTTTCCGACAAAGCGAAAGCCATAGAGGCATAAAATCGCAACATTTTCCGCTGGCAACGCATCTGTTTCGAATCATGTTATACATAACACTTAAGAACTCAATTGATCCCTCATTTTCCCAGGCATGACTTTCTTCTCTATTTCTTTTCTGTTTTCTTCCTTAAATTTCCTGTATTTGCAAGTACGCAATGTATACAAAAGCAAGAAAACAGAATAAGCAAATAAATAGGAGAAATGGTGTTGACAGCGCCGCCCCGCTGTGATATATAAGGAAAGGATCAGTTGGGTTGCCTGGATCGAAGCCGGTATCCCTGAAACTTGTAAGCGTTCGTGCCTGGTTAATGGTCAACTGGTGCAGGCGAATTCTAAAACATCACCCGTTCTTCCTGCACCTATCCGGAGGTTTACAACATAGCATCGACCGCCAAGCGCATCAAGCCGTCGCTTCAGGGCAGAAACTGCTTCCGGCACCCAGTATTTTAGCAGCTGAGCAGGCAGGAGGTTACATCAATGGAATTCATGATGGTTCAGAAAGAAATTAAAGTCAACTCCCGGGGGTGGATCCCAACATTTCATGACGTAACGGATGAAATCAAGCAAGTGGTTCTCGAGTCCGGCATTCAAAACGGGATATGCGCGGTGGTTTCCCACCATACCACGTGCAGCGTCATGATTCAGGAATCCTCCCATGATTATACCGACTTTGATCTGGAATACCTCCAGCATGACCTGTTGGACATCATGCGGAAAATCGTTCCGGACTACACCGAGGAGAAACAATACCGGCATCCCGGCCCCGTTCACCTGCAATACGGCCGCAGCGTGAACGAGCCCGGCAATTACACCAGCATGAACACCGATGGCCATCTGCGCAGCGCATTCTTTGGCAGAAGCGAAACCATCACCGTAAAGGACGGCGTGCTGGACTTAGGCCAATTCGCCAGGATCTTTTTCATCGATTGGGATCATGTCCGCAACAGAACGCGGACGGTCAATGTCACCGTCCAGGGAACCAGCGAAGCGATCACCGACCGGAAGTGGAAAGACGGCGAGGTGGTCAATACGCTGCGCAAATTTTCGGACGCTGAACGCGCCCCCATCGATCAGGCATAAAACCAATGAAGGTACGCCAAGTCAAGTTTGCCGAAGCCATCCGAACCGGCATCCACCCTGAACCGGATGCGTACCGCGGCAGCATGGCGTCCAATGCGGGCATGATCGCCTGGAAAAGCGCACACCAGACCGTTGAAGGCTAAAGGAGGAACTGTCAGATGATGCCCCTGGTTATCGGCATTGATGCGGGAACAGGCAGCACCAAGGCCTTGCTGATGGATGTCCATGGAAAAATCCTAGCCCGGCATGCTGTCCAATATCCGATTTACACGCCGGAAGTCGGCTATTCAGAACAATGTGCGCAGGATTGGTGGCAGGCGGTTGTCGCCTGCGTCCGCTCCGTGTGCGCAACTGGGGACATCGCTTCAAGGGTAAAGGGGCTGGCGCTGTCCACCCAGGGCGGCACCATGGTGCCGGTGGACCGGGAGCTCGCGCCCCTTGGCCGGGCGGTTGTCTGGAATGACAGGCGCTGTGACCACGAGCGGCAGGAGTTCATGGATCGGTTCGGCGAGGAACTGATGTACCAAACCACAGGATGGGGCTTGGGCGCCGGGCTGCCCGCCCTGGTGCTCCGGCACCTGCGCCGCCAGCACAAGGACATCTGCGCCCGCGCCCATATGTACCTGTCGGTTCACGACTTTCTTGCCGCACGGCTGACCGGCCGTGCGGCTGTTGATTTATCCAACGCGGGCATCAACCAGCTGATCAACATCCGCGAAGGAAGATACTGCCGGCAGCTTACGCAGTTCGCGATGGTTGAGGAGCGGCAGCTGCCCGAGCTGATTCCGTCCGGTTGTTTCATCGGCACCCTGACCGCCTCCGCCGCGGAAACGCTGGGCTTGCCCGAGGATGTCGTGTTGTCAAGCGGTGCTCATGACCAGTATGCAGTCAGCTTAGGAGCGGGCATTGTCAACAGCGGGGATGCCGTCATCGGCACGGGAACTGCCTGGGTCGTCACGGTGTTGCAGGACACGCCGGATTTTGACTCCGGCTTTGCGCAGTCCGTCCCGGCGGTGGCGGGCAAATGGGGGTCGATGATCTCCATATCCAACGGGGGGGTCAGCCTGGATTGGTTCAGGAAGAAGGTTGCCTGTGCCAACGCCGAAGCGCTGAGCTATGATACCATCAACGACACGGTTTCCAGGCAGTTCAAACCCGGCGCCCAGGGCTTGTGCTTCTACCCGTACTTTGGCGGCGCAAACTGTCCCATTAGGAATCATCAGGCAAAAGCAACATTTTTTGGGCTCGATCTCTCGCATGGCTGGGCACATTTCACCCAGGCCATCATGGAGGGCATCGTGTATCAGATCGCCTGGGCGCTGGAACGCATGCACGCACACCGCCCCATTCATCAGATCACCGTGGCAGGCGGCGCGCTGAAAAGCCCCGTCTGGCTACAAATGATCGCCAACATCCTCAACCGAACAATCTACATAACAGACGTGGACGACCTGGCCTGCGTGGGCGCGGCCATGCTGGCAACCGTCGGCAG
The DNA here is from genome assembly GCA_050952845.1 of Christensenellales bacterium. Lineage (GTDB taxonomy): Bacteria > Bacillota > Clostridia > Christensenellales > Aristaeellaceae > JAGVSV01. The sequence continues at coordinate 578,741 of JBMNLP010000001.1, read as the reverse complement.
CAACCTGTACCCGGACGTTGTCACAGCCTGCCGGAACATGTCGCCAACCAAAAAACAAATTGAACCCCAAGCCGCTGAAGCCAGTGAATATGCCGTCCTTTTCAGGGCATACAAAAAGCAAGCGCAGGATCTCTTTGGATTCTGAGAAGGAGAATGAACATGCCATTGTTTGAAGTAACCGCACGGGATCGCAAAATATACGAAGAAGAAATCAGGGATTTTCTTCCTGACAAAATCATCGATATCCATGCGCACATCTGGCTGGAAAGCCTGATCCCGCCCAAGCCATTGGCAAAGGGTGAAACCCAGCGCACCGTCACCTGGCCTTCGCTGGTTGCGCGTGACAACAGCTTAGAGGACTTACAGGAAACGTATCGCCTGATGTTTCCCGGGAAGCAGGTCATTCCCCTGCTGTTCACAAGCACGCGCAGGGATACCCAGGGCCCGCTGAATGCCTATGTAGCCGATTGCGCAAAAGCCAATGGCTATCCCGCCTTATACTACTCCATGCCCGAGCAAAGCGGCAGGGAGTTGGAGCAGGCCATCCTGAAAGATGGCTTCTTAGGCATCAAGAGCTATTTGTCGCTGTCCCCCGATTATCTGCCGGAGAAGGAGCTGCGCATCTTTGACTTCTTCCCCAAGGAACAGCTGCGGGCCATGGATCGGCTGGGCGCCGTCGTCATGCTGCACATACCGCGGGACGGCCGGCTGAGAGACCCTGTGAACATTGCGCAGGTGCTCGAAATCAAGCGGGAATTCCCACAAATCCGCTTGATTATTGCGCACATCGGGCGTGCCTATGTGAAGGAGAATGTCGGCAACGCGCTGGAGATCTATGCAGCGGAATGCCCGGACCTGATGTTTGATTTCAGCGCCAACTGCTGCGAATACGCCATCCATGAACTGCTCCGCCTGATGGGGCCCAAGAACGCCCTCTTTGGCAGCGATCTGCCCATCCTGCGGATGCGGACGCGCCGGATAGAGGAAAACGGCATCTACATCAACCTGGTGCCGCCCGGCCTGTATGGAGGCGCGCAGCAAGACAAGCACCTCCGGGAAGTCAGCGCCGCGGAAGGGGAGCAGATGACGTTCTTCCTCTATGAAGAGATCTTAGCTTTCAAGCGCGCTGCCGCCAAATTGGGGCTGAGCCGCCAGGATGTCCAAGACGTGTTTTACGGAAACGCCGAGCGCCTGTTGAACGGGACGAAGAAAAGCATTGAGCAGCACAAAAAAAGGAGTGAAAGAGGATGAAGCGCGCAACGTTCGGCTATCTCCCCCTGTATATCAAGCTGTATGATGATACGGGCACCGAAAGCCGCGAACCCCTGGAAGCCTACATGCGCTCGATCGTTCAGATGCTGCGGGCTGAGGGGCTTGATATCGTGCCGGCGCCGGTTTGCCGCATCAAAGAAGAATTTGAGCAGGCCATCGACACCTTTTTAGAGCAGGATGTCGCTGCGATTATCACGCAGCATTTGGCCTATTCCCCGTCGCTTGAATCCATTGACGCGCTCAAGCGCGCCGGCGTGCCCATCATCGTCCTGAACACAACGCCGGATTACGACCTGATCGACCGGGCAGGCTATTACAACGGGATCGGCAAAAACCACGGCATCCATGGCGTTCAGGATATGTGCAACCTGCTGCGCAGGCACGGCGTGCAGTATTTCCTGTGCACCGGGCATGTATTGCACAGCGCTGTCCTTGCCGACGTGATGGGCAAATGCCGCGCCGCTGCCTTGGCGCAAGCCTTTCGGCGCGCCAGGGTGGGCGCGGTGGGCGCTCCCTTTCAGGGCATGGGCGATTTTCAAATTGACGATGAAGAATACAAGCGCAGCATCGGGGCAAGCGTATTCCGGATGGGCGAACAGGACATCGCTGATTTCCTGCAAAAAGTGAGCGAGGAGGAAATCAACGAGGAAATTGCGCTGGATCAGAAAAATTTTCAAGTCGATATAGAAAACACCGCAGCCTATCGCCTGGCGACAAAAGCGGGACTGGCGGTCCGGAAATGGGCGGACGCCCTGCGTCTGAGCGCCCTGACGATCAATTTCCTCAGCCTGGATGCATGCGGACTGCCCAAGATGCCCTTTGTGGAATGCAGCAAGAGCATGGCCCGCGGCCTGGGCTATGCCGGTGAGGGCGATGTGCTGACGGCCGGCCTGGTCGGCGCCCTGCGATCGGTATACAACGATACCACCTTTGTGGAGATGTTCTGTCCGGACTGGAAGGAAGACATCATCCTGCTGAACCACATGGGCGAAGGAAACCCTGATCTGTCGGTATGGAAGCCTTCTTTGGTTGATAAGCCCTTCAGCTACAACAGCTGCGGCGACACGGTTGCGCCGGCGTTCTGCTACCGCCCGGGCAAGGCGGTATGGGTAAACCTTGCCCCTTCAAAGGACGGTTTCTGCTTCATCGCGGCGGATGTGGAAATGATGGACAAGGGGCTTCAGTTCGGCGCATATCGCGATGCTGTGCAGGGCTGGATGAAGCCGGGCATGGCGTTGCCGGCATTCCTGAACGCTTATTCCGAGCTGGGCGGCACGCATCATTCGGCAATGGTTTACAATGCTGATATAAGTGATATTCTCGCCTTTGGCAAGATGATGCACTTTGAGGTTCATTCAATTTAGAAAGGATGACTACAATGGCGGAAAAACTGAAAATCGGCGTGTTTGGCGCCGGCCGCGGCATGTCCATGATGCGGGTGCTGGCAAAACACCCGCAGGCAACCCTGGTAGCGGTGTGCGACAAGTATCAGCCTGCACTGGACAAAGTGAATAACCTGGCTGAAGAAAATCAACTGGCAGTCTCGCTATACACGGATTTCGAGGATTTCTTTCTGCATGACATGGATGCCGTGGTGCTGGCCAACTACGCCAATGAGCATGCCCCCTTTGCGATACGCCTGCTGAAAAGCGGCCGTCACGTGCTCAGCGAAGTGCTTCCCTGTGAAACCATGGCGCAGGCAGTGGCGCTGATCGAAGCCGTTGAGGAGAGCGGCAAAGTATACGCTTACGCGGAAAACTACTGCTATATGTGGCATACTTTCGAAATGTGGCAACGCTTCGAGTCCGGAGAGTTCGGCGAAGTACAGTACGCCGAAGGCGAGTACATCCATGACTGTGCAGCCATTGCGCCTTCCATTACATATGGGGACAGAAACCATTGGCGCAACAACCTCTACCCGACGTACTACTGCACGCATTCTTTCGGTCCCTTGATGACCATCACCGGCCGCCGGCCAGTGCAAGTCACGGGCTTTACCAGCCAACACAACGACAAGGAGCGGCCAACCGGGTACAAATCCGGCATTCGCCCGGGCATTGAACTGGTTGTCATGGACAATGGCGCCGTGGCGCGCAGCGTTCACGGCGCATTGAAAAGAGAGCCAGGCAGTGTTCATTACAGGGTGTTTGGTACAAAGGGCAGCATGGAAAGCGAGCTGTTCACGCCCGGTTATGCGCCGAAGGGGCAAGAACGGGAGATTCACGTGTATCTGGAAGGCGAAAAGCTCTGTGTGGGCGTAAATGAATACTATGCGCCTGACCCGGCCTCCTTTACCGAACTCGCCAGGGAGTTCAATACGCACGGTGGCAGCGATTTCTACCCCACGCATTTCTTTATCCAGAAAATCCTGGGAAATCCGGAGGGAGTCAAGTACTCTATCGACGTGTATGACGCTGTGGATATGGGCATCGTCGGCATTTTAGCGTACCGTAGCATCCTGGCCGGCAATATGCCCATCCGGGTGCCCAATTTGCGCAACCCGGAGGAGCGCGACGCGTGGCGCCATGACAACAAGAGCACGAACCCTGACATATCAGCAGGTGAGGACCTCCTGCCCTGCGCGCCTGAAGGGAATTTCGAGTACCCGGACAGCGTATATGACCGCATCCGCCAGCTGTGGCTGGAAGGCAAGAACGCGGAGTAGCATAGCGCGCCAACACCCCAAACAGATCGCGCTGCCGACCAGGGAGCATAATAACAAGCCGCCACGGGTTTCCCATGGCGGCTTACGCGATCACTTTGGCGCCCGCGCACATTTTCTTGACCTGTCCCGCCGTTGCATGATAATGTAGCACCACGCACTTCTTCGAAAGGAGCGCAGGGAGCCGCTGCCGCGCCGCCCTGCCGGTACACAAGGGTGAACACAGTTCAGGACATCCAGGCGCTCTGCGCCGAACACGCCATCCGCATGATCGACTTCAAAATGATCGACATCCACGGTCAGTTCCGCCATGTCACCGTACCGGCGGAGCGCTTTGATGAGGAGCTGGTGCGCTGGGGCGTGGGCTTTGACGCGTCCAACTACGGCTATGCGCCGGTGGAAAACAGCGACATGGTGTTCGTGCCCGACCTAATCAGCGCGCGGGTGGACCCCTTTGTCGCCACCCCCACGCTGTCGATGCTGGGCAACGCCATGGTCATCGAAAGGGACGGCAACAAGCCCTTTGACCAATACCCGCGCAACGTCGTTGCCGCGGCGGAGCAGCACCTGCGCCGTTCCGGCATCGCGGACTGCATGCTTGTGCTGCCGGAGTTTGAGTTCTATTTGCTGGACCATGCCGCCTTTGACGTATCGCCCAACCGCATCTTTTCCCACATCGACTGGGCGCCCTCCTACTGGAACAGCGGGGACGAAACCGAGAGAAACTTAGCCGGCAAGGTGGCGCGGCAGAAAGGCTACCATGTGGCGCCGCCGCTGGACGCGGCGTTCGATCTCCGCAGCGACATCTGCCGGCACATGGAAGCCTTCGGTATCCCCGTCAAATACCATCACGCCGAGGTGGGCGCCGCCGGCCAGTTCGAAGTGGAAACCGAGCCGGGCCCCCTTTCGCCCATGGCCGACAACACGGTGCTGACCAAATACATCATCCGCAACACCGCCTGCCAGCACGGCAAAACCGTCACCTTCATGCCCAAGCCCATCCCCGGCGAGGCAGGCAGCGGCATGCACGTGCACATGCTGCTGACAAAGGGCGGCACCCCGGTGTTTGCCGACGACGCCGGCTACGCCGGTCTCAGCGAAACGGCGCTTTTCTTCATCGGCGGACTGCTGAAGCACATCGCGGCGCTGTGCGCCATCACCAACCCTTCCACCAACTCCTACAAGCGGCTGGTGCCGGGGTTTGAAGCGCCCGTTGTCGTAGGCTATGCCACCAGCAACCGCAGCGCCGTCATCCGCATCCCCGCCTATGCCCGCAGCCCCCTGCACCGCCGGTTTGAGCTGCGCAACCCGGACGCCACCTGCTGCCCCCATTTCGCGCTTGCGGCCATCCTGATGGCCGGCATCGACGGCGTGCAGCGCCGCATCGACCCCAGGGAAAACGGCTGGGGTCCCTACGATATGAACCTGTTCCACCTGCCCGAGGACGAGAAAAAGAAGCTGAAGCACCTGCCCGCTTCGCTTGACATGGCGCTGGATGCGCTGGAAGCCGACCACGGCTTTCTAACCGCAGGCGGCGTTTTCCCGCTGCGGCTGCTGGAGAAATGGGTAGCCATGAAGCGGCTGGAAGCGAAGGAGATGTCCATGATCCCCCATCCGGCGGAGTTTGTGCGGTATTTCGACCTGTAATCTAAAACACTACGACACCCATGTGCAGTTGTTTGCTTTGCGTGAGCAGCTTTGCTGGCAGCCTTTGTTTCACAACAGCTGGTTGTCTATGGCTCGGTTTCAATAGCAAAGCAAGCGGCATGAAGGCAGGAGAAAAGCTCGCTGGATTGACCACATACAGAAATAAAAAACAAAAAGGCGGTATGCGGGATGGATAAAAATCAGTATGTAGATGTTTTCCTGGGGTCCGGACCAATCGACCTGCCCAGGCCGGAAGGCGTTGCAGCGCAGTGGCGTTTTATCAAAGGTTTAGCGGGCAATACGACCCCGGCGGCAGCGCGTCCGTTCGGAAAAATCACGGCGTGCGCCTACAGCGGCGGGTATTCCGCCGGATATGGATGCATCGGCGTCAACTGCGGCGAGCCGTTGCGGCAGATCATGCCCGAGGGCACCATCCGCGGCTTTTCCCACCTTCACCATTCGGGCACCGGCTTCATCGATACTTTTTACAACTATGCCGTCACCGCGCCGACGTTCAGCGACGAGCCGGAGGCAGCCTTTTCTCCGGAAATCATGGCGCATGAGCAAGCGCGGCCGGGATATTATGCTGCGCAGATGCGGGGCGTTTTGTGCGAGCTGACCGTCAGCGCCCAGGCCGCCTACCACCGCTATACCTTTCCGCGCGACGGCGGAAAATTGGTGATCGATTTTACGAACGACGGCCTGCTTGAAGAGAAAACGCGCATGCCCTGCGAACGGCTGCAGGTGACCGTTGTCCGGCCGGATGTCGTGGAATGCACGGCTGTCCTGCACAGCCTTGCGTTGAATTTCTGTGTGCGCTGTCCGGGCGCGAACGCCCGGGTGTGGGAAAAGGGGTGCGTATTGGACGGGCTGCGCGCGGGAGAGGTGCGCATGGCGCTGGGCATCTCCCCCAAATCCATGGACATCGCCCGCCAGGGCGCCCTGGTATGCGATCGATCGTTTGATGATGTTGCCCATGAGGCTGCGGGAAAGTGGAACGAGGCGCTTTTGGCGATTGACATAGAGGCGGACAGCGAGCGGGACGCACGGCTGTTTTATTCAAATTTCTATCATACGCTGATCAAACCCAGCGATTGGACAGGCGAGAGCTTTCTTTACGACGACGAGGAGGCGTGCATGCTGGATTTTGCCACGCTGTGGGATCAGTATAAGACCCAGATGCCCCTTCTGTTCACGCTCTACCCACGGGTGTCGGACAACATCGTGCGGACGATCCTTGCCTACTGCCGGGCCAAAGGCCGCATGCCTCATATGCTGATGCTGGAACGAAGCACGGAACACGAGGAGGATGAGAAGCAGGCGCGCATGCTCGCAGAGCACGTGCTGATGGACGCGTATTACCGCGGGGTGGAGATGGACTTGGGAGAGGTTGCCCGCTGCATCCGGATCGATCTGATGGATCCTGCGCGGTTTGCCGATTATAAAGCCACCGGCGTATGCGAAAATATTGCCCAGACCATCGACATGGCAGACGGCTGCCATGCATCTGCGCAGCTGGCACGCGCCGCGGGGGATGAAGCGCTGGCAGCGGCCTGCGCTGCGCTGGCACGAAAATGGACAGCGGCGTTCGACCGCAACACAGGCCTGCTGAACGCCAACTCATGGTTCTACGAGGGAAACCATTGGAATTATTCCTTCAGGCTGATGCATGACATGCCCACCAGGCTTGAGATTGCCGGGGGCAAGGCAGCGTACGCCAAGCTGCTGGATCGTTTCTTCGGCTTTTCACTCGAGGAGGGCGAAGCAGCTTACTTTGAAGGTTTTAACAATGAAACCGATATGGAAACCCCATATGCCTATCATTACGCGGACCGGCACGACCGCGTATGCGAGGTGGTGCGCGCGGGCCTTGATTATATGTTCTGCGAAGGACGCGGCGGCATTCCCGGCAACAACGACAGCGGCGGCCTCTCCTCCCTGTACCTATGGAACATGATGGGCATTTTCCCGGTGAGCGGACAGAATATCATGCTGATCGGATCGCCCAGGCTCAAATCAGCCAGGCTGCGCTTGGCCAACGGAAAGGCGTTTGTCATCCGCCGCGAAGGAGACGGCATCTATGTTCGCCAGGCCATCCTTCAGGGCAAAGCGCTTGAACGGTTTGAGTTTAGGGTGGATCAGATGATGCGCGGCGGGGAGCTGACGCTCATCATGTCCGATAAGCCTGTGCGCAAGCCCATGTGCTGATGGGTTAAACAGTGGATACTAAAGCAAATTTACTCTAAATCCTAAGTCTCTTGCGTAAAATTCTCCACAAAATGAATCAAATCTATTCTGTGCAAATCCTGTGAAAATGCTCCGCGTCAATTGCTAAAGGAATGTACTGCGTTCCGTCCTTCGTGACATAGTGCTCCTGAACGCCAAGGTTGTCCATCCACAGCCGCGTGCGCTTCGTGCCCCATAATTCGGGCTCAAACTCGATGCCCTCTTCTTCCCAGAGCCATTCGGGCGCACACCACATGCAGGCCTTTGGGGCGATTCTTCTATACACTTCTTCCGTTACACCCGCATGGCCATGGTGGGACATCTGAACGATATCCGACGGCAAATCATCAGAACAATGCTTCAGCAAATCGCGGCCGCCTTCAGGGCCCAGATCGCCAAGAAATAAAACAGAACGCAGCCCGGGAGCCGTCACGCGAAACACAATGGAGCTTTCGTTCATCGCAATGTTGGGCTTGGGATGCTCGTGTTTTTCACCCCCAACATACAGAAAATGGATATTCAGTTCGTCAACAGTTATCCTCATGCCCGGCTGAACAATAAGTGTTTTTGAGCGGATCAGGGGTTCTATTTCAAGAAAATCACGGAGCGTGGGCTCTTCGTCCGGCTCGCACCGCTGTTGAAACGCAAGCGAAGGAAAATGGTAGAGCACCTGCTGTATCTGCCCAACTCGATCCCCCTGGCGGACGGTGTCGATGAACCCGGAAATATGGTCAACATGCGGGTGCGTCAAGATCCAGGCAGCGATCTCCCTGTCCCCCACTTCGTCAAAAAGCCAGGGCATGTCCGCCGGGCGCCCGCCATCGATCACGACCGCCCTTCCGGCTGCCGTAAAAAACACAAACGACATCATAAAAGGGCTGTGTTCCGTCAGCATGCACAAACGTGTTTTTTCCAATCTGTTGAGCCTCCTTTGCCGGTGTTAAGGATGAATGAGCTTATTCCGCACTGCGTTTCCGCAGGATACGGTTAATCATACACCCATCAAACGATACCGCCCTCCTTGTTAAAAGCCTATAAAAAATTATACTATTGTTCATGCGCTGATGGCAAGGACGTTCAGGAAATGTTCGCCAGATGTGAGTCCAAATGAATCCTGAATGAATCCTGAACGACAAGCAATGATGCCTACCTGAGGTGATTTTTAATCAACTTTTGTTTTGTTTTTTTTGTTTTTTGATTGTTCTGGGCTGAGCGTAGTTTGACAAACAATGTTTAATTATGGTATACAATTGATGGATTTGTTATTCAAGACAGTGCTGGCTAAATAGGGGTGCGTTGATGATTCTTCAGCAAAGAAGCAAATTTCGACAAAAGACATTTTTGCGATTGTGGCAACTATATGCCATGGTGTTGCCAGCTGTAGTGTTGCTTGCGATTTTCAGCTATTATCCAATGTATGGGGTTATACTTGCTTTCAAGGATTTTAAGATCCTTAAAGGCATCATGGATAGTCCATGGGTGGGAATCAAGTATTTTGAACAAGCATTCAACGATTCTTACTTCTGGATGACTTTCCGCAATTCATTAATTATATCTTCCTATAAACTTTTTTTCGGTTTTCCAGTTCCTATTGTTTTTGCATTGTTGCTAAATGAATTGCGTAGCTCCACATTTCGAAGGTTTACCCAAACAGTAGCATATTTGCCTCATTTCATGTCATGGGTCATTTTGGGTGCAATATTTGTCAGTGTGTTTTCTCTCAATGGACCAATCAATGTCATTCTGAGTTTTTTCGGTATAGACCCTATTCTATTTATGGGTGACAAGAAGGTTTTTAGAGGTGTTCTTGTTGTAACTGACATCTGGAAAGGATTTGGATATGGCTCTGTTATTTACTTAGCTGCAATTTCTGGTGTTGATCCCCAGTTGTATGAGTCTTCTCGTATAGAAGGGGCGAACCGCTTGCAGAATGCTTGGTACATCACAATACCAAGCGTGTTGCCTGTAATTTCCATCAATCTAATTCTGAGCCTTTCCGGTATACTCAATGCTGGTTTTGACCAAATATTTAACCTATATAATGACGCGGTTATGCCTGTCGCAGACATTATTGACACTTATGTATATCGCAAAGGTTTACGCGAAATGCAATACAGCTACTCGACAGCCATTGGCCTCTTTAAATCGATAATAAGCCTTTCCATGATTGGCGTTACTAATACTCTTGTTAAAAGATTGTCAGGAAAGGAAAATGCATTATGGTAAATAGAACACATAAAAAGAGTAAAGGCATCAAAAGAACTGCTGGTGAAGCTGCTTTTGATTATTTCAATATATTGATCATGATATTTGTTTTCTTAATCACTGTATATCCATTTTACTATGTTTTTCTAAGTTCAATTTCTGGAATTCGTGTTGCAGCAGGATTACGATTGTTACCTAACAGCCCTACATTGTCAGCGTATGAAACACTCTTTGAATATAAGCTCTTATGGAATGCTTATACCAACACAATTATTAGATGCGTTCTCGGGGTCTTGATTTCGTTGTTAGTAACCGCTCTGGCAGCTTTCCCGCTTTCAAAAAGATGGTTACCCTTTGGTGGCATGCTGACAAACTATTTTCTAATAACAATGCTTTTTGGAGGCGGACTAATACCCACATACCTTCTTGTTAAAGACCTAAATATGCTAAACACCATTTGGGCATTAGTCGTGCCAGGTGCTGTTAGCGCCTATAACGTATTTATTGTTCGGAATTTCTTTCGTTCCATTCCCGACGCGCTCGAGGAATCTGCAATGCTGGACGGCGCAAGTTGGTTCACCATTTGGACATTTATTATTTTGCCTTTATCTAAGCCTGTTCTCGCGACTATATCGTTGTGGGTTCTTGTTGGGCACTGGAACGCATGGTTTGATGCCATGATTTATATACAAAATCCATACCGGACAGTGGTTCAAGTCATATTACGGAAAATAGCTATCGAGCATGACACAACTGATGTTGTCGCCATGATGCGGCAAATGGGAAATACATCGCAGCATGTTGGTGATACTTTGGAAGCTGCTACTATCATGGTTACAATCATTCCTATGCTAATTGTTTATCCCTTTTTACAAAAATACTTTGTTAGAGGCATTATGATTGGTTCTATCAAAGGATAATTCTTTAATATTCCGCAACAATGCGGATAAAATATAGGAGGTATCATCCATGGCACGGAAACTAACTTCACTGGCACTGATTCTGATTCTACTCTTCTCTACCAATCTGGCAATGGCAAATAACGTAATGGGAAACAAAGTCCAAAGTACTGAAGAAAACGAGTTAATGTTTTGGGCTGAGTGGTATGACAGAGTGGCTACTCTACCACCAAACTTCCGAGATGTAGAGGAAGCGGAAGGAATAAAAATGACTTTCATTCCTCGCCCTGAAGATGAAAAAGAGTTTCTTACATTAAAAATTGTTAGCGGTGAAATACCTGACATCATTCGTGATTTTGGTTTTGTTACCTATGACAGTTTTTATCAACAAGGCGTGTATGCAGAAGTACCAGTTGAATTGATTAAGGAGAATGCCCCCCTTCTGGTTGAGTGGGCTGAGAAAAATGGTGGTGAGAATATTTGGAAATACTACGAAAGAGATGGGAAAAACTATTCGGTTCCTATCATGTGGACTCTCGCCAAGGATAACCGGGTCTTGGGCATCCGCGAGGATCTCTTTCAAGCGGCAGGAGCTAAAATACCTACTACCATTGAAGAAATGGGGGAATCACTCCAACTCATACGTGATAAGCTTAACATATATCCTCTTACCGCAACATCCCTTCAATCAGGATTGGACTGGGTTTTCGGAGCATATGGGGCTTTCCTGAACTTCCATACCGGAGATGATGGAGCTATAGAATATGGCTACATTGAGGACGGAGCCAAAACAGCACTCCAAGTTTTAGCTGATTGGTATGCAAGAGACCTGATTGACCCGGAATTCTATGTAAATACTGACGATAATATGCAAGACAAGTGGGATTCAGGACAGGCTGCCATTTGTGAACATGAGTGGTATTTTTTCATGCCACAGCCGGCATTTTATTTGGGCAAGTTCTGGGAAAGTGCCATGGCACAGAATCCGGAAGCAATTATAACCATCATTGATGCCCCTACTGGAGATGGAACAAATAGAGGATTTTCATTAGGCAATGTGGTCGTTTCATCTGGTCTGCAATTTGGTTCTCACCTTAGCGAAGAAAAAATTGCACGTTATCTAAGATTCTTCGACAAATATTCGTTTACACATGAAGGGTATGCCAAGCTTATGTGGGGGGATGAAGGAGTTACATACACTTATGATGAGGAGAACGGCGTCCAGTGGTTGGATGGTTATAAGACCAAAGAAGAACGTGATGCGTACGGCATCGGCATAACCAGTCTTCCTGGATGCTTCAATGACTATGATCTTCAAGCGCCGTTCATGACTGCACCTCAGTATCTTGAGATGCGTAAGGAAGGTCCCACGCATTCCTCAGGAAAAATCGATGTATTACAACCAGTATATCGTCCAATTTATAATGAAAAAATCGAGGCTTTGAATATGTTTATTCGTCAAGCTTTTATCGATATTATCATAGGGGATCGACCAGTGGACGATTTCGAATCGATTCGTGATGAGTGGCTGTCAATGGGTGGTCAGGAAGTCATGGATGAAGCTATAGCAGTTTATGAAGAACTCGTGAAGTAAACATGCCATTTAAAAAGGGTCACAAAGCCGTCGCACGACGGCTTTGTGGCAATTTAGTAATTGCCATACGTGTATCCGAAAAACATTCCGCTGTTTGAGGAGGCATGATAAAAAGGGAGTTAAGGTGATGCAAGGCGAGTCTTGTTGCCGTACAATAGGGAGAGCAGCAGCAAGACAGATAGATACTAATTCGGCATATCTAGTGGTCTGCGAGGCCGAGGAGGAGAATGAAGAATTAGCATCGAATCATGCAGAGGTCGTGAGTAGACCGGATAGGAGAAAGGAAGCATCACCCGAAAGAGGCTGTCTTGCTAGAAAAAGGAAGAAGAGGGAAAGGTAATGAGCGAGACAGGAAACAGCAGACTGTGTGTAGGAGTTGATTTACACAAGACACAGTTCACAGTATGCGCACTGAATGCAGATGGGGAGTACCTGATGGAGAAACAATATCCGACAAAAGAAGACGGATACAAAAAGTTTTCCGAGGAGATGCATCATTTTGAAGAGCAGGGATATTCCATCGAACTGGCAGTTGAGACAACGGGGAATGCCCGGCACTTCAAGAACAGGATGGAATCGGAGTATTTTGAGGTCAAGGTGGTGAACACCAACAGATTCAAAGTCATCACTGTGAGCACCAAGAAGACGGATGCCAATGATGCGGCGATGCTGGCCTATTACTTGCTGAAAGAAATGTTGCCGGAAGCCCATCTGTGCAGCCAGACGAGTGAAGAGATTCGCCGCCTGCTGAAGACACGAAGCGTTCTTGTACAAAGCATGGTAAAGATCAAGAATCAGATCCACGGGATGATGCTGGGCTATGGGATAGAAACCAAATCGGCGCAGCTTCAGAGCAAGAAAAAGAGGCAGGAGCTGATAAACGATCTCGCGGATCACGACTACTCAGCGTACACTGCCTCATCACTCAAGGTGATGATAAAGATTTTAGACGATTTATCGTCAGAAATCAAGGAGATTGAAAAACATCTTGAGGAAATGGTGTCGAATAATGAAGATGTGGAACTACTGATGACAGTTCCGGGAATCGGGATCAATACGGCAACAACGATTGCCGCCTATACCGAAGAGTTGGAACGTTTTGAAGGGAACTACAAGAAGTTTGCAGCGTATGTTGGGATTGTTCCCAGTGTACACAACTCAAATGAGTCGAAACATTATGGACGGATAACCAAACATGGCCCCCAGGAATTACGGACAGCATTTGTTCAGGCCGCTCTGGGAATGATCCGACTGACCAAGGTAACCTCCGAATGGAGAATCATCAAGGACTACCAGCGCAGGAAAGGTGAAAAGGGTTCAGGAAGAGCAATCATTGCGCTGGCAAGAAAAATCACCCGGATTGTCTTCGTCATGCTATCAAAAAGGGAAGGCTTTAACCCCGAACTGATGTGTTGCGAAGAAACATTACAGCAAACAGCCTAAAACTGTTGACTTTTTATAGGAGAAGCTGATATATGTTTGATCTAAAATACCTAATGAGCTTGCCTTGTCAAGTCAGACTAAGCAATGGAACCCTGGATCATGATAACCTGCAGGTTGTAAGAAAGTGGATTAATGGGACCATGCAAGCCGAACTGAAAAACGTCACAGGCGTGGCGATATCTGTACGGGAAGTAGCGCTTTTATATGGTTATTTTCCCGTTGCGGGCAGCTGTCCTTTTTATTCGGAAGGGTTTCACATGCTTTCGCAACATGGCGGCACCTTGTCAGAGCCATATAACATCGGCGAATATGGCACGGATGAATCATTTTTTCGTTTAAGAAAAAGCCCTTTCTCTGAGGATCTGTACACAGCATATTCGCTGATGCTTCTTTCACCAACACAGTACGATCGTGCCCTCATGGCATTTTCAAGTTGTCACAGATTTATGGGGGAATTTCGATTTAAAAACAACTATATAGAGATCGTGATGGATTGCGAAGACATCGCGATTCAACCTGGCGAAACATGGAGATTTGAGGAGTTTTGCGTTTTCTTTGGCCAAAATCGCGATGTATTGTTCGGAGAGTTGGCTGAACAAATCAATAAAAACCATCCGCCGCGCAAGTGCCCTGAAATCCCCTTTGGGTGGTGTTCATACCATGCAATTTCAGGCATCAAAGCCAATGAAATATACAACCAAGCCCGGGCCATGAAAAAACGTATACCGGAATTAAAGCGTATACAGATTGATGATGGTTATCAGTCAGCAACCGATTGGCTTATCCCCAATCCCGCTGCAGGCGCTGCTACGAAAGAAATATGCGCTCATATCAGAGAAATTGGTTGTGAACCTGCAATGTATATGGCACCATTTGTTGTAAGTAAGTCTTCAAAGCTGTTTCGCGAGCATCCGGAATGGCTGGTGATGGATTCCAATCATCAGCCCTCACAGGAACATTGCTTCAACAAAGATTGGTACATTCTTGATGGAACCCATCCTGAAGCTGTTGCGTATATCCGTGAAGTTTTCCGGACAATGTATAATGATTGGGGGATCAGGTATTTCAAGCTGGATTTTACAAGCTATGGCGCGCTTCCAGGCGTCCGTTACGATACCCGCGCCACACGAATTGAAGCCTTTCGTTCGGTTTTTATCGCCATCAATGAGGAAGTAGGAAAAGACAGCTATATCCTCGGATGCAACGCGCCGTTCTGGGCTCAACTGGGCCTGGTTGACGGCAACCGGGCAACCAGCGATGTTTTTCGCCGATGGGAGCAAATCGGCGGCAACATGCGTGAGCTGACCGGCCGCAGTTGGCAAAACGGCAGGTTATGGATCAATGATCCGGATGGCGTGGTTTTAGATAAACGCGACCGGAGTGAAATAAAAAATGGCAAGTATCAGAACGGAATCAGCCAGTTAACCGATGCTGAATTTGAGTACCATAAAGCTTACATCATCGCAAGCGGCGGCGTTGTTACTTCGGGCGATCTTCTTGACACACTCAGCGATGACCACCTTGACGTTCTGCATCGCATGATGGCCGTTGCAGGCGATGCCGCTGTGTATGACGATGACACCTTTGAAATCGGCAGGATTATAGCAGGTGATAAGCACATCATATGCGTTTTCAACCACGCAGATGACGTGAAATCCATTGCAATTCCCTTGAGCAATCCTACAGATATTGTAGACTTCTGGAATGATGAATTGTTGGGACACTATGCCGACCATTTTACATTGTTTAACATGGCGCCACATTCGGCGCGTGTTCTTAAGCTTGATTTACATCATTAAGCGATGCACGCGGTTCTTGATGTGATTGGTTGGATGTGCCTTGACAGGCCATGAAGCATTACGTAAATTGAAAGCGGCTTTAGCCAAGACAAATATAGAGAAATATTAAGGAGGTATTATCAACATGGATAGCCAAGCCTGGTTTCGGGAACAAAAATGGGGGGTATTCACGCATTTTCTTTACCATGAGCAGAACAAGTCCGGAAGCGTTACGAACATGGGAAAAGGGGAGACCGACTGGAACGAATGCGTCGACCTGTTTGATGTTCCGCGGTTTACGGATTCATTGGCTGAGGCCGGGGCCAAATACCTCATGTTCACATTGCAGCAGGGAACGCGGTATCTGTGTGCGCCGAACGCGACGTTTGACCGCATCACAGGGTACCGCGCCGGCGAAGCCTGCGCCAGGCGCGACCTGATTGGCGATATTTTGAAAGCATTGCAAAAGCATGGGATATCCCTTTTTCTGTACTTTACCGGAGACGGCCCCTACCAGGACCCCATGGCGGGAAAGAAAATGGGGTACACCAGCCAGAAGGAGCATGTAACCATGTCCTTCGTGGAAAACTGGGCGCAGGTTGCGCGCGAGTACAGCATGCGCTATGGATCTGCCATCAAAGGCTGGTGGGTAGATGGATGCTATGATTGGTTTGGCTACAATGATACGTTGCTCAAACCGTATGCGGAGGCCATGAAAAGCGGCAATCCCGACGCCCTGCTGGCATTTAACGGCGGCGTGTTGGCAAAGGTGGGCAAGCGCAGCATATATGATGACTACACCTGCGGCGAAATGAACGAGTTTGTCGATTTGCCCTCCCAGCAGTCCATAGACGGCGCGCAATGGCATATCCTTGCGCCGCTTGGCGTTTCGCCGGACGGACAGGGCGCATGGTGCAAACCCGGCTGCCAGCATACCGCGGAGTATATGCGGCAATACGTCCACAACGTCAACGATCAAGGCGGCGTTGTCACCATCGATATCGCCTTATACCGGGACGGCAGCCTGGACCCCAACCAGGTTCAGCTTTTGCAGCATCTCGTTCGTTAAGACAATATCTCATCCTGACATAAAGCATGAATGCATCGTCCCTTTGGATGCATTCATGCTTTACGTTAGACAATTGCACACGCCGCCTGCCAGCGGGTGCGGGATTGATCATGCCGTCATGGGTCATCTACGCAGCAAACCGTTCAGCATCGACCGCATCCGCCTTGCAGGGTGGGAGTGGGTGCGGGTGGGTGGGGGTCAACTGCGTGTACGGAATCGGCCTCAAGCATGCCCGTTTTGCCAGGCCCCGCCTGCAGGGTGGGGGTGGGTGCGGGTGGGTGGGGGTCAATTTGCGGGGCGGGGGGGCATCGCGGCTGCCTGCTGCCTGTGTAGGCGCAGCAGCTTCTTGCCCCGCATAAAAACCGACTGGAACGCGATCCCCTCCCGCTCTTTCAGGAGCGGCTGCAGGGCGGCGATGCGCCGGGCGATGTCGCGGGCGCTGACCTGCGCCGCGCCGTCGCTGGCTGCGTACAGCGCCTTGCTCAGCTCCGCCGGCGTGCCCTGCCAGAACGGGTCCTCACTCAGCAGCGCCTTCAGGGCGCCGGGCAGCGGGCTGTTGTCGTAGGCTTGCGCGGCGGTATACGCCTTGCCGTCATCGCTGAGCAGCGTCCATTGGCCCGCGTCAAAGCCCAGCGCCAATTGCCGCGTGGGCACGTCGCGCCCCGAAACGTGCAGCTGCGCCTCCTGCTCAGTGCGCGACCCCGTCAGCACCAGCACGCTGTCGCACACGCCGGTGATGCCCGTTGAGCCGCTGACCAGCTCGTATACGTCCTGGGCCTGAAAGCCGGACTGTTTCCGCAGGTGGTGCACAAACAGCAGGCAGAGGCCGTGGTCCAGCGCGAAGCGCTGCGCCTCGCCCATGACGCGGGTGTCGGCCTCGTACACGTTTTCGCCGCCCCGGCTGTTCCCGCCCTTCACCCGGGCCAGCGTGTCCACGATGATCATCCGGATGCCGGGATGCGCTTTCAGCCACCGGCTCAGCTGCCCGCACAGGTCCCCGTCCATGGCGGGCGCCTCGTGGCTGAAATACAGGTTGTCCGGCACAGCGTCCATGGGGCACAGCGCGGCCAGGCGCTCGCGCACGCGGTAGCGGCGGCTCTCCAGATCCAGGTACAGCACGCCGCCGGGCAGGGTGTCCTGCCCCAAGAAGGGCTCGCCCTTTGCCACGGCTAAAGCCAACGCCAGCGCCAGCCAGCTTTTGCCCTTCTTGGGCGCGCCGGCCAGCAGGCTCAGCCCCGGCAGCAGCATGCCCTGCACAATTTCCTGCGGGGGCGGGATGTGCTGCCGCATCAGGTCCCTGGCGCGGTAGGCGGCAAGCCGACCGGCTTCCGGCGCCGGGGAGGCGCCCTGCAGCAGGTCCTTCATCAGCTCAGCGGCGCTCTCCACGCCGAAGCGCGCCAGCAGGTCCGACGGATCCTTGATGGCATCCATGACGGTGGACGCCGAGAACTGCCGGATGTCCCCCGTGAACCCGCCCGCGCACAGCATCGTTACCGTGCGGCGCAGGAAGGCCTGCCCACCATCGCCCGGCTCCACGTGCAATACCACGTCGCGGCCCTGGACATGCGCCGCCCACTCCTGCCGGAAGGCGGCGGCGCCGGGGATGCCCAGCGCCGGGATGCCCATGTGCCACAGGGCGTGGGCGTCGCTCTCCCCCTCGCACAGGATGATAGGCCCTTCGCCCCGGTTGCCCTTCAGCCACAGGCCGTAGGGAATAGGTTTCGCGCCCTTCTGCCAGGCGAAGCGCCGGCTGCCCTCCCCGGACAGCCGCAGCCGGACGGCAGCCGCCTGCCTGCCGGCGTCAAAGTAGGGGATCAGCACGCAGCCGTCCCCATCCCTTACGCCCCAGCGCACCAGCAGGTCCATGGAGAACCCTTTCGCCTCGGCATAGGCTGCCATGGTGTAAGGCGCCGGGGGCGTGCTGTTGATGTTGGCGGCTGTCATGCCGGGCGGGGCTGTGCCATGGCCGGCAGATGCCGCGGTGTCGGGCATGGCGTCTGCTGCCGGGGGCGCGCCGGTTTCCGGCATCGCCCCGGAAGCCGCCGCCCCGGCACGCGGCGCAGCCTCTTCCTGATCCTCTGCAACAAACGCCATCTGCGCCGCGGCAGCCGGCTTCACCCGCGCCAGCAGCGCCCGCGCCGCCTCCAGCGGCGGCACCTGCTTCACCCTGGCATACAGGTCCACGGCGTCGCCGCCCTGCCCGCAGCCGAAGCAGTGCCACCGCCCCTCCCCGTCGAACATGAGGCTGGGGTCGGTGTCCCGGTGCAGCGGGCACAGCGCCCAGTATTTGTCCCCGCGCATGCTCAGCCTGATGCCGCAGGCCCCTGCCGCTGCCGTGGCCGGGATGTCCCGGCACAGTGCAAAGATATCCTGTTTTTCCAATGCTTCCCTCCTTCTGATCGGACGTTTCGCCCGTCAACAAGACGGTAGCATAGGGAGGCGCTGACATGCACTGACATTCACTGACGCGTCGGAATGCCCTTCGCTTCCTTCCCGCCATGCGAGGCATGGCGGGGGGACGGAATGCCACCGCCGCCCGCTGTGGGCAGAGGCGAGCGCCCGCTGCGCGGGATGAAGCTAACCGTCAGCCCAATGAGCAAAGAAGGATGACAAGCGCCGCCCCCAGCGCGCAGGCAGCCGACTATTGCGAATTGTGGGGGATGGAGGTGGCATGAAAGTCCAATGAGCAAAGGAGCGCGGCAAGCGCCGCCCTCGGCGCGATGCCGGGCGACTATTGCGAATTGTGGGATCGGAATGCCACCGCCGCCCGCTGTGGGCAGAGGCGAGCGCCCGCTGTGCGGGATGAAGCGAGCCGACCGCCCAATGAGCAAAGAAGGATGACAAGCGCCGCCCCCGGCGCGCAGGCAGCCGACTATTGCGAATTGTGCGCCACGATGGCGTAATTGCTCTGGAAAAATCAACACGTGCGACTTTTCCTCTGTGATGCATGAAATGGCAGTTTGACCCCCACCCACCCGCACCCACCCCCACCCTGTTTGACCGATGTCACGGGCGCCGGAACTCCTCTGCAGCATGGCGGTACGGGCCCGGAACCTGATATGCCCTTATATTTCAACGTTTTTCCCTGCAATGGTGTGGGGTGCGGTCGGCCCTTCAGGGAAAAAATCCGCGCGGTTTTTGCGCCGTGGACCGCAGCAACGCGCGTTTGACCCCCACCCATGTATTTGACCCCCACCCACCCCCACCCTGGGCAGTTGACCCCCACCCCCAAGCGTAGTCATAGCAAAAAACAGCTTTTTTAGGCATTTTGAATTTGATAAAAGCCCATAAAACAGGGCTTTCAGGCGTGTAGCATTTGTCTGACATCAGGGGCTAAGCGATTTCAGGTGCGACAAACCGGGATTAATCTGTATATTAAATTATCCGTAATCAACACCATATAAAATATACTCTCTTATCATCACTCTATAGTTTATTTACTCTAACAAGGAATTATTCAAATACACCTGTGATCTCACCTTGTTGTAATATGTGTGGCTTGATTGCTTTAAGCAAGTGTTTCTTTTTTGCACTGTCCTTTAATATAATATCGCTATTCAATGTATAAATAGTGAATTTATAGGCGTGTTGTTTTCCTCTTGGCGGTTTTGGACCGGCATATTTATGTCTTCCATAGCCTATTCCTTGTACAGCATTTCCCAACTCAGGGAGCACTTTCCCGGCGGGGATGGCGCCGGGAATTTTAGACTGTGCCGGAATATTCCATATTACCCAATGATTGGTTAGGGTATCAAAAGCATAGGTTTAGAACCCACCTTAAAAGCACCCTTTAGTGTATGGTGTTCAGTATCTAGTTGGATTTAAATAAAATAAAGGAATCCGTCGATATAGATCTCTATATTAACTGCATTTTATGGGTTCTTGCACGCTTTTCAATAGCCTTTTGCTATTAATCGCCCCAATCTTAAATCCCAACCAGGTTTTTAGGCGTACTAACCCCCTCACAGGCACATGATCTATATCATAGCGTCTGCGAAGTAGGGAGGGAATTCCTTCTATACCGTTCCGTTTCTTTGCAAATTCTTTGTATGCTTGACTCCCCATATGAATCACTTGCTTGGCTCTCGCAATTGTTTTGCTTGTGATTGAAACAACGTTGCTTTTCTTCTGTTCTTTCATAGAGCAGTTCGTACGATATGGGCAATTTGCACAGTCTGTCTTTTGAAATACGGCTCGATACATGCCTGTTTTAGGGTAGTAGGTGGTCTTGATCGGCTCTTTACCTCCCGGGCAGCTTAAGACTTTCCCTTGTTCTTCGTCTATTTGAAATTCACTCAGAATCGGTTCCGGTGTTTTTCCTATTAAGGCTGTTGTCAATAGTTGAATGTTATTGTCTTTGGCCGCGGATTTTATATCTTCACTTCCAAAGGCGCCATCTGCAATAAGGATCAGCTCATCTTCTTGCTGTCCTAGGTTTTCTATGATGTCTTCCGCAAAGGATTGATCGGAATAGGTATTCGGCTTTAAATCGTAATGCGTTATGTAGTTGGGTCCTTCATTCGGACTCAACTCAACAATATTTGCAGTGTAACCTTTGTGATCTTTTCCGGCCTTTTTACGGTAAGTCGCATCCGGATCCGATGGATTTTGCAAACTATCAGTTTTGATTTGAGCTTTATCTTTAGGTTTTGGACCGTTCGGTGTTGATTCCGTTTGCTCTCTTAAAACTCTTTGGAGAAGACGAAACTCCGAACTATCATAAAGAGAATCCGGAACTTGCTTGCTTAAATTTACACCGTCATGGATGACTTCTTGAAGACGCTCTTCTAAACCATCGCTCCTGCGGTGATAAATAATTTTATTGACATCATCCTCTTCTAAATAGTGCTTGTATTGATCCGATATGAGTTCGTCTTGTTTCTTCATGCGCTTCACCATATTCGCAACACAAGTGTACATGATTTCCAATCGTGACATTTTTTTACAGTTGGATGCGACCATAAGGCTATCCATCCTTCGGATAGAACGATTCACTCCACTAAAAGAAGCAAAGGAATCCGCTAAAGCCTCCATTTCTTCTTGGACAAGATCTCGACCGGTTTCTATCTCATAGTTGTAGAGTCTTTCTCTAAAACGGCTAAAGGTTCGATCACTAACAGGTTGTTCTTCAAAACTACCGGTACCAAGAGCATGTTGAAAAAGCATGTCAAACATCATCCGTTCAATCAACTCATCATCGGTTAAAGCAAAGAGTTCTTTCAGAATCAAAGCACCGAAAATCACATTCACCGGTGTATTGGGACGGCTTGCAGGGGTACTGCTGTAGAGATCTTTAAATCTTTCTTCATTTATGGATGAGAAAATCAATTTGTAGAAGCCTACTGCCCAGGATTTCTCCAAATACTTCTTTTCTCTTTCTGTTAAGCCGTAAAGAGGATCATTGAAATTAAATTGTTGATTGGAATTCGTTACAAAAGCCATGAAAACGCCTCCTTTAATATATATCTATTATATCATATTAAGGGAGAAAATGTTGAAATTTCAACGTTTTTCAAGCTCCTTATAGGATTCCCTTGCAGGATTTTGATAGCAGTGCCGCCGAGGCGATGAGCAGTTAATGAATTACTTTTGACACCCTAACCATGATTGAAAACGCCAAACAAATGATGTTTTACATCATCCATTATGATGGCAATTGTCTTTGCGTCCGGTGATAAATTATGCAAAATAAACTCAGGTGATTTGTCTTCACCTCTACCGGTATACTGTAACGGAATTTTGCCGCCCTCCGTAAGACCGACACATTCAAATTTTAATATGCTACTCATTATGTTTGTTCCTTTCTTTATCTTTCGTTTCCCCTACTCTAAATTCTCATTTTTATTTTTAACCTTATTTCAACACTTCCCATACCGGATTCTGTTTAGAGCCGACTCGCCTGATATAACCCTTCTCTACAAGAGAATTGAGTGCTCTTTGAACCGTTCTTACAGTTTTAGAAATCTTATCAGCTATTTCTTCTCTTGAAGAGTCCGGTTTTTGTTTTAAAATAGCATAAACTGCTTTCTCTGTTCCGTTCAAAGTGACATCCAAAGTGACATCCAAAATGTCACTTTGAATCTGTGGTCGGTATATTATAAATTTGAATCCATTATCTTTGTTTTCGTAAGAATATTTGATTCCGGAATCTTTACATAGGCTATCTATTCTCTTAAAACCGCTGCCGAACTGCTCTATATATTTGCTCAAGTACAGGATTTTTGATATTGTTGCATTTCTTATCTCAGACTCCACATTGCCCTTTATATATTCTTCCGGTTTATATCTACTGGCATAATCTCCGGGGCTATATATAGTTATCATACTTGGATGAATACATATCTCATGATTTGTCCTGCTTCCATACATTGCGTGAGCAAAGCTATTTGCTAAAACTTCTCTTATCACTGCAGTAGGAATTTCAGGAATCTCAGTCCTCTCCGATTCGATAATTTCAATTTTCCATCGTATATTCTTAAAAATATAATCTTCAGCCGTTTTCAACAGATTATAAATATTGTCCTCATATAATTTCATATCAAGAATTGTCAATTTTTCATCCGATGCAAAAATACCGACTTTCAGAGAAACGGGTCTTGTATCGCCAAATAGAACCTCACCAGCATTTGTCAAATACTCATCTTTAACAAGACCGAACCTCTTTAAAATAATCGGCGTTGTATACCTGCCTTCGGGTAATCTTCCGGCGCTCATTGCCTTTTGCCAAAACGACTTTACTGCAAGCTTATCAACTTGTTTTGATAAAGTGTCGGATTTGCCATTTTCCCATTTTGTGCGGTATTTGTTTGCCTCAAAAAAAGTTTTTAATTCTTCGGGGCTCACCTCTCTGTCTTCATCTGCGGTTCGCAAGTAGTATCTGCCGGCTGCGGAATATGGCTTGCTATCACCGCTGAATTCAACCTTTATCAATTGTTTTCCTTCTATCACAACTTCATCAATGGCAGGATATATCTGTGGCTTGATGTTTTCATAAACCGCTCTCGAAACATCTCTTAAAGATGATTCAGACACAGTCTGTCCAACAACATCACCATTGGGTTTGACCCCGAAATACAAAGTACCGATACCATGCTTATTTAATATAGACGCTATGGAAATCATAGCAGCTTTTATCTCACTCGTCGATTTTTTAAATTCAAGGGTTTCAGTTTCTTTTCCGAGATTCATTATCTTACCACCTCTTTCCAAAGTGACATTATTGTACCACGAAGTGACACTTCTGTCACTTAGAATTATTCAGTCGGATGCTGTCTGCAATCGGTGCCATAATCGGTGCCAATCTGTGGCACCGATTACAAAATATCACGATAGAGTAGTATTTTTTTTAATTTCGTACTTTGCGAAAGCTCTGAAACCCTGTTCACTACAGCATTTTCCCCCTTTAGCATTATTATGACAGCCTCCCCGGAGAAGAGGTCGAAAATAAAATGCTGTTTTTGGCTGTTTTTACATCCATAAAACCTCGTAAAATCAACCTTTTCCGAGTGTAGCATTCGTTTGACATCAGGGGTTTTCTTAAGTTCAGGTACAGCAGATCGGTATTATTCGATGTGAGGAATGTCAGATTTCATCAAAAAAACTAATTTGTTTCGTAAACTGCTTATCTTCAAATAGATTTAGATAGTTGAAGATAAGGTCATTGTCATGAACTATATTATTTGCCTCGCAAAAATCATGAAATATATTCATAAGTCTTTTGTTATCTCGGCTACCCACAATATAACTGCTACCATATTTTCGCACATATACTTCCTTTAGCTGCAGAAACTTTTTGTCCAATTCAGAATAAAAGTATTCTCTGTTTCCTTCTCGAAGTGTAAGTCCCATTCTAAAACAGATTACTCCGAACACCTTTGCTTCTTTGCAATAATTCAAAATACCAATTATGTTTTCTTCCGTATCATTGATAAACGGCAATATAGGTGTCATCCAAACCACTGTAGGTATCCCGGAATCTCGCAGTATTTTTAATGTTTCAAATCTTTCCTTGGTGGTCGAAACATTTGGCTCAATTTTTCTGCATAGACTCTCATCATAAGTGGTTAAAGTCATTTGAATTACACATTTTGATTTGGCATTTATCTCCTGAAACAAATCCAAATCTCTTAAAACACGAGAGGACTTTGTTATAAGGCTTACTCCAAAACCATACTTATTTATCACTTCGAGAGCTTGTCTAGTATAATTTAATTTAAGTTCTTCCGAAATATATGGGTCAGTCATTGAACCTAAACCTATCATGCATTTTTTCCGTTTTCGTTTTAAACGATCTTCCAAAAGACAAATGGCATTTTCCTTTACTTCCACATCCTCAAATCTATGATTCATCTGATAACACTCACTTCTTGAATCACAATAAATACATCCGTGAGTACAGCCCCGGAATAAGTTAATGCCGTTTTTTGAAGATAATATCCCCTTTACCTTTACAAAATGCACTTTACTATCCTTAAATGCCGGTAAATATTGAAAAGAACATAAACATTATCCTCTCAGCTTCTTAATCGGATGTCGTATGACCTAAATTCCCGTCAAAACTATAACCATGTGAGCTTCTAAGCAGCATCAATCCGTATGGGAACGGAGTTAGGGAGGGTTTTACCCTCTTTACTTTTACCTCGAGAATGGTTATAATATAACCACAGAATGCAAGGAGGGAATTGCCATGGAACACGCAATGCTCAAAGGGAAGAAAATTAACCTGCACCGGAAGAAGGATGGAACGACGTATGTCTACGAAGTCTTAGAAAGAAGATGGGTACCTGAACTTCGGTCATCGAGGACCAAACAAGTTTGCATTGGCAAGCTGGACAAGGAGACAGGGACGTTTATCCCCTCCAAACGTCTGGTCGAACAAGGTGCAGATGCTGCTCTGGATGACACCATGACGGCCAGAAGCATTGTGACCGGGACAAGGCTTCTATTGGATAAGCTGGGGCAGGAGATTGGTCTGTCTGCGACGTTGAAGAAAGTTGCACCCGATTGCTGGAAGGACATCCTGTCGCTGGCATGGTATCTGCTGTCGACCAATGGTGCACTGAGCAATGCAGAGCTGTGGCTTAGCAACCATGAGGTACCAACGGACAAGCGCTTGAGCAGCCAAAGGATCAGCGAACTTTTACAGTCGATGAATGAGGACATGCGCCAGAGTTTCTTCAAGGTGTGGAAAACAAGGTTCCCGAGTAAAGAGCACCTCTGCTATGACATCACGTCCATCTCATCCTATGCCACACACAATGAGTATGTACGCTACGGATACAATCGTGACGGTGAGCGTCTGCCGCAGATAAACTTGGCGATCGTCTATGGTCAGACGAGCATGCTGCCCATGATCTATCGTGAACTTCCCGGTTCCATAACAGATGTAAGCACACTGAAAAACACCCTCGATCAGTTCGACAAGCTGGACTATGGTACGCAGCATCTGGTCATGGATCGCGGGCTTTACAGTAAGAAGAACATCGATGCGCTCTGTGAGGCAAGGCAGCATTTCACGATCGGAGTTCCCTCTCATCTGCGTCTTGTACGGGATCTCATTGACAAGCACCGCGATGACATCGATGGCTTTAAGGGTTACCGCGTGTTTGAAGGTGAGGCAGTGTACTCCCAAAGTTTTCTGCAGTCTTGGGGAGAGCAGCGCAGGCGCTGCTACCTTCACATCTATTTCAATGGTCAACAGCAGCAGGAGGATCGTCTACGCTTTGATCAATACGTCACGGATCTGTATCTGGAGCTTACGAAAGGGCCTATCATGGAAGAACACGCGGAAGCTTATGAGCGCTTTTTCATCGTCAAGGACACCCCCAGGCGTGGCCGGAAGGTTCTGCTTAACGAAGAAGCGTTGAACAAGGCCAGGAGCAAGTATGTCGGCTTTAGCGCTCTGCTCAGTACAAAGTTCAAGGACTCACTGGATGCTCTGGCTGTCTACCGTGAGAAGGATATCGTTGAGAAATGTTTCGATGACCTCAAGAACGAATTGGATATGAGGCGTTTAAGGATACACGGTTCAAAGAGTATGAAAAACCGTCTCTTCATCCAATTTATTGCGATGATTCTTCTCGCAGCGATACGCAAACGCATGCGTGAGACAGAACTGACAACAAAGTACAGTGTGACTCAGTTACTGTGGGAGCTTGAATCCCTCACGACGATCCAATATTCCGGACGGTATAAGAACAAGCTTAGTGAGGTCACCAAGGCTCAGAGGGAAATCTTTGAGGCATTCCAGGTCGACATTCCAGATTGAACGACCCTGTCTGAACTCATAGTTATAAAATAGACGGGAATTTAGGGTATGACCGTTTTCAAGTTTTCAGGTTTGCTTTTCTCGGATCTGAAAGATATATTTCATGGTGAGACCTTTTATCATTTATGTCTAATTGATACCCTTTCTCTTTTATAAAATCATGCATACGATTATGATGATATACCAACATGCGGGTGTTTGTTTCTGTGCAGTGCGGGGATCCTCACAACATCAGGTCCTCCTGTTCGCGGTGCCGTGCCGTGACGATCTGCATCTGCCTTGCAGGGTGGGAGTGGGTGCGGGTGGGTGGGGGTCAATTGCACGTAGGAAATCTGCCGTGAACCTGCCTGTTTTGTCAGGCCCTGCCTACAGGGTGGGGGTGGGTGCGGGTGGGTGGGGGTCAATTTACGGGGCAGGTATCTGGCCCCTGCTGCCCTGTCCAGGCGCAACAGGCGCTACACCAAGTGAACAGCAACACAAACAAACCGGAATTTAATCGTCTATCCTTTTTCCGCAATATTGACAAAAATTCGCTTCATTTCCTCTAAGCTGCTTTCCACAGTGAGGGCATTTGTTATAAAGAAAATGCGGAATCAAACAAGAAAATGTAATTACAATGCCTATATAAAACAACGGTTCATAAAAGTATGCCAACAGCATAGTGATTAAACCCGTGATCATTAAATAGTTTCTAATCTTTCTTGCTTTCTTTACGGTCACTGTAGACACCCCCTATAAATTTTAATTTGTTGTTCTAAGATAACCCGAAAGTTAATCTAAAGTCAAATTCCGCTTTGTCGTTTATTCTTTAAAGCCTTAAAACGCCACAGCGCCCACGCGCAGCTGTTTTCTCCGCGTGGGCGCTATCATGACGCTTCGATCAACGTTTGAGCCGTTGTATCATTTTGAGAACCAATCCCTTGCCATGGCTTCAATATACTCGCTGGGCACCCCGTCATAGGGCTCCCGCCTGAACGAGTTCTCCTCAACATTGCGGACATAGTGCTCTTGATAGATCAGTTCTCCGGCGTCGTTATAGTGAAAAATAACCTGGCTGAGGTTGTTGCCCTCCCGGTCGAGGTATGCTTCAGAGATTTTCAGCACGATCACTCCCTGGTCGTTTGGCCACTTATGGGCGTACAGGCTATGCTTGTGGCCGCTTTCGGGATCGACCTCTTGCCACTGGACCCTTCTCCCGGCTGCGTCAAACCACTCCGACCCCATCGGCACATCGTTCAGGTCCTTTGACATCATCAACAATTCCAGGTTGCCATGCGCATCATATTGCCTTGCTTCCGTCCACCGGACCAGCCCTTCTTCCGTTTCCTCATACCGATAGATCGAATCATACCTTAAAACGACATTGTATGGGGTGGTTCCCGAACCAAGCTGTGCCCGGATTTCCCGCCCCTTTTCGTCCAGGATGCGTCTGCTGTAATTTGTTTCGGAAACTACGCCTTCCTCAATCTCTCTTTTTTCCCATGGTCCCAGTTCCTGCTCCGCAACAGAGGCAGTGCACCATCCAGCAACAAGGCTAATCAGGGCAAGCAGGAGAATCATTTTGGCATGCTGTTTCATGTTATCCCTCTCTTTCTAAATAAATCAGGTTCACAATTTGGTTCATCCGCTCTGCAAAGGCGCGAAAGGAGATATTTCCCTGGGCAAGCTGAGCGATGGTTGCTTTCAGTTCGTCATTGTACAACAGGGAAGCGTCCTCAGAAATATACAGGTATTGTGACAATTCCTGATACCGGGCAATGCTGTCCCTGTCAACCAAGTATGGATGCTCTGCCAGCGCGTTGAGGGCAGCCTTCTTCTGGGCGATTGCCTCGTCGTGCTTGCCCGGCTCCTGCTTGGCCTGTTCCTCTAACAGCGCAAGCTCCTGCTTGAGCATAGCCATGTCGGCTGCCACCTGGGGATCAGGCAGCGGTTCTGTCATGCTGGCAAACAGGGGATAGGCCTCCGGCCCCCTGTTGCTGCCGAGGAACTCCAGATAAGCCATCGCCTCCTCTTTGTTGGGGCTGAAGGGGTTGACCACCATCACCAGCAGGCGCGACCATACCGCCGGCTGTTCATCAGGATTGATGCGAAAGCCGGTGCGCAAATCGCCTGAAAGCCGGTCCGTCACATTGGCCAGGCAGAACAGGGGCGTTTCGGTTCCATCGCCCGGCGGGTAAGGGTCCTGCAGGGGCACATGATCGATGATCTTCTGAAGGATGCGCTGTGCATCCGGGTTGTTGAAATCAGGCCGCCTGCCCGCGATGTCCTCGGCAAATAGAAACTGCTGGATGAAATAGGTCATCACATCGATGCGGTTAAAGGAAACGGTATCGAACATCCGGGCCGGCAGGTCGGGCAGCATGCCGGCATCCAGGATCGCCGGGAACAGGTCCAGCAGTTCATCAAAGGTGTCCGGGGACTCAAAACCATATGCCTGCAGCAGCTCTTCCTCTACACGAAGAAACCAGCTTTCCATGTAGACGGGCCAGGCCATCAGCCGGCTTTCTTTGCTGGACAGGCGCCGCGCAATGGCAGGGTATAGTTCCGCTTTGGATTGCATCAGCAACTCCGAACCGCTCAGGTCCACAAACAGCCCCTTTTCCTTGATCTTCCCCAGGCCATTGTCAGAAAACAGGCAAAACAGGTCGATGTCCGCATCCCTGGTGGACAGCATGGCGGCAATTTCCTCCATGTTGCTCACAGAGGCCTGCCTTTCCACAATTTTTACGCCCCGCTCCTGAAAGTATTTGTTCGCCAGCGGCGGAGAAACGCCCAGGACGCTCAATGTCAGCGCCTGTTCTGTCTGCGGCCTGCGCACGATGATGCCGTCATTGGTCAGCAAGGCCGCTTCTCCCGCCCCCGTCGGCGCGATATCCCGCACGCCGCCCTGCTGGGAGAACATCTGCAGCCGGTCGAGGCTTGGGCCGTAGAGCACGCTGCCGGCTGTGGCAACATAGTAGGTCGCGGTCCCCGGGTCGAAGCAAAAGGCGCGGACATCATAGGGCAAACCCTGGACAGGCGTTTCGGTCACCTGAAGGGTGTCCACATCCATCACCTGGTGCATCCATTCCGCATCCTTCAGATACAGGCTGCCCAGAGCCCGCTCGCCCGCCGGATAGAACCGTCCGTTCCCAAACGCCTCAGAAAGAACCCGAGCCGCCCCGGTTGGCCGATGATACGCTGCTATCAACG
The DNA here is from genome assembly GCA_050952845.1 of Christensenellales bacterium. Lineage (GTDB taxonomy): Bacteria > Bacillota > Clostridia > Christensenellales > Aristaeellaceae > JAGVSV01. The sequence continues at coordinate 548,487 of JBMNLP010000001.1, read as the reverse complement.
CCTGGCGCCGGCCTTCCAACGCAAAGCTGGCAACAATCATCTCACCCACTTGCTGGGCCCATATGACCCTGTTCACTTCATCCAGGGAAAGCCGCATCTCCTCTTCCCATTGCCCGCCGCGGCATGCCATCAAGCTTCCGTCCCCGGTAACAGCCATGAGATCATCGCAATAGGCAACAACAGCAGCTTCATACATGGGCTTTGCAGCCAGTTCCATGACGCCATCCACATCACCCGGCGTAAAAGTGTACAGCTTGCCGCTGCTTTCAACAAGCAAACGCCCGGGACCCCGGGGAATCAGAGACAGCATCCTGGCGCCATCCGGCAAAGCGGTAACAGCCGATGCCAAAGCAGGGGCAGTTAAACAGACAGCCAGCGCAATGCACATGAAGGCCACATGCAGCTTGTTGGACATGGAAATCCTCCTTTCAGATCAGGTTGTTGAGAGGGTACGGCTGCTTTAGTTTCTATACATTATCCATTCTCTTCTTCTATTCGCATGGTTGGTCAGCGAACACCAACAGAAATGCACGGCATTTCGTCCTTTGTGAATCTGTCAAGGCACATGGCCTGCACAACAAACAACCATGCAAGCCATGTGCCTTTCACTATGTCCGCGCCTTCATGCAACGCCCACGCGCAGGTTGATATTCACGGGTCACTGGTCACTGATACTCCAGCCTCACCAGCCGCAGCTTGTCATCCGCCTGCTTGATGAACTGGTCCAGCGTCAGCTGCCCTTCTTCAAACATGCTGTACAACGCGTCGCTGTACAAGGCTTCCCGCTGCACGTTCATCAGGCCTGTCATCACATACAGCTTGCTGATCATGTCGTGCGCGACCGCCAGGTCATCCTCTTTCGCGATGAACTTCATCACTTCCCTGACTTCCTCAAACGCCTTCTTCGTATACGCCAAATCCTCCGCTGCGTTTGTCTTTTCAGCGCCTTCGGCGGCTTCATACCGCTTCTCCAGCATGGCCAGGTTGTCCTCCCACAGGGCGAGGTCCCGCTCATAGTTCGGGTTGGGAATGGCTTCGGTGTGGCTGAGATCAAGCCCTGCCTTGATCATGACATCTAACTTGTCGATATAGTGCCCGATAAACTGCGCCGCCTGCTCCTGGTGCGGGCTGGTTGACATCACCGTCAGCAGCGTGAAATCGGCCTGGTGGTACCCCTGCATGCCCTCCTTCAACGGCAGCACCAGCGGGACAGACTGATGATCGCCGATGTTGTTCACGCTGGTCATATACTGCAGTTCATACCCCATGCCCGTCTCCAGCAGCGTAGTCCTGTCATAATACTCCTGCGCTGCCGCCATGCCTTCAGGCGTGTCGTAGTTGAACTCCTGCACCATGTCGCCGTAGTCGATCGCCTCAATGCGCGCCATCAGCTCGCGGAACTCCGGCGTGTCGAACACCAGGTCCTCCCCCGCGCCAAACCTGCTGTCGACATAGCAGTCAAACGCCAGCCGCCGCAGCGCTGCCCTGGCATCCGGCTCAGCAAACAGCATGTAGTCCGGGTGTTCGGCGCCCAGTCCCCCGGCCCATTGCTCCACCAGGCCGATCAGTTCCTCAAACGTCTTGGGGATGTCCAGCCCCAACTTGTTGAAATGCTTCACATACGCGCCCACCGGGAAAACGATCAGCTGCGCAGGCACCGCGTATATCTTGCCGTCGCGGCGCACCGCGCCTACCAGGTTGGGCGCAAGGCTATTCACATACGCGCTGATCTTCTCATTGCCGGACAGATCGGCCAGGTATCCTTTCCCGATCAGCTTGTCAAAATCGAACGAATAGGCGTTCATCGGCATGATGTCCACTGTGACGTTCCCTGTCAGGAACATCGACGCCAGCGTGTCCGCCGATACATACCCATACTCCGCGCCTTCTACCCTGCGCAGCACCACGTCGTCCATCTCCATGGCCACACGGTTCAACAGGCTCACATCGTCCAGCCCGCCGCCCAGCGCCAGCACCGTGGTGCCCTCCAGCCCGGCTTCGGTCCGGCTGCGCAGGAAGATGTTCTGCCCGAACGCAACCGCCAGCCTGCCGTCCGGCAAAGGCAGCAGCCCGCCTGTGTGCGGCACCCAGAAGTTGCCGTACATCGGCAGGTACCCCACCAGCCGCTCCGTCTTCAGCCCGTCGTCATACCGGTACAGGTCGGTATCCGTGTACAGGTACAGGCTGTCCTCGGCGCTGTCATAATAGATGGCGCTCATCTGCCCGCTGTCCATATTAACCGATGCCGCGACGCCCAGCGCCTCCACGCTGTCATCCGCCGGGTTGAACAGCACAAACTCCGGCTTGCGCATCTCGTCTTTTTCATAGTCGTACGCGTTCTGCGGGTCCAGCCGCAGCGCGATCATGTTGCCATCCCGATATGACGCCATGCTCTGCAAATGGCTGACCTGGTGCAGCCGCATCTCCCCCGTCGCCATGTCAAAGCTGTACAGGTCGGCCGGTTCGCCTTCCCAGTTATCCTTCTTCATGTACAGCCTGCCGTCCGCTATCAGCATCCACGAAGGGTCCTGCATGTAGAGGTTCGGCTCCTCGCCTGATATAAACGCGCTCATGTCCAGCTTCACGGCCTCGTCCAGCCACACCTTGCCGCCTGAAACCGCCAGCGGGTACAGCTTCTGCTGCCTGGGGTCCAGGCCGTACAGGGCCTCCCCGTCACCGATGATCGTCGTCAGCAACAGCGGCTGCTCCCCCTCCTTGCCTGTAATGAACCTGTCATAGCCGTACACGTCTGGCATGTCCATCAGCAGCAACGCGCGCTCGTCCCCGGGCTTGTAGGCATACAGCCCCTTTGTCGTGCGGATGTACAGCGTATCCCCCGCCAGCGCCACCGAATCGATGTTCTGCATATTGTCCATCAGCGTGCTTCCGAACAGATTGCCCGCGGGCTTTCCTTCCGACGCCAACCCCGTCATCGGCAGCAGACACACCGCCATGATCAGCGCCATGATTGCCCTGAACCCATGTTTTCTCATGTTGTTTTCCTCCTTGATATTGCCGCGTGCCCCGGTTTGCCGGGGCCGCTCCCTTAGATTCCTCCGCGATCAGCATATCCGGCGCACCCATATATGTCAATATGGCAACGAAATTGTTACAATTCGTTAACGTCTTGATGATAACTCACTGCCGCCGATACCCCCTGCAGCATATCTTCCGCGCACGCCCGCCACAGCATCAGCGCAGGCGCCGCGTACAGCACCGAGCCTGCGAACACGCTGTACGCATCCTCCCCCGCCATGCCATGCAGCGCCAGCGACAGCGGGTATTTGCCAGCGTCCGCTAAGAAGATCAGCGGCTGCTCGCACCGGAGCACCTGATCGGTAAAAAACTGTTCGTCCATACAACCTCGTTCCCGGCATCGTTTCACCTATAATACCAACTCCAAACATTAACGCATCGTCGTGCCGGGTCTTTTGTCTTGCAGCATCGTCGGCTGCTCGGTCAGCGTAGCGCTGCTACGCTTCCCTCGTCTGCTCCTTGCTGCAAGCCAAAATCCCTCGACCCTTTGGATGCATTAATGTTTTACGTTGGTATAAGACGCGCCACGGGCAGGAAATGTTTGCACGCGCATCAAAAAAATCGCGGCGCTTTCCGCTGCCGCGATGTCGTTCCGTTGCTACTGATATTACTCTTTGTCTTCTTCCTTTTGCCGGGCTTTCAGCTCGCGCAGCAGCGCGCGGGGGCGCAGGGCATGCACAATCTCCCGGGCGGCGCCCTCCGGCAAGCCATAGCTGACAGCTTCCTGCACGAAGCATTGGCCAAAGCGCCTGTGCCCCAGCGTCAGCCTGTACATGGCGGACGGGATCATCAGCAGCGCCATGCCGGCTGCTTTCAGCACGGCGGCTGCCACCTGCAGCCTGCCGCCCTTCACGCCTTCGGCTGCTGTCACTGCCTGTCCCCGAAGCTAACTTCCTTGACGCCCTTGCCGACCATGTCCTTGATGGAGAAGGCATAGCCGTTGGCCATGTCCAGCGCCGCATCCTGCGGGATGCCCGATTCCACCAGCGCCTTGTAGTACGCGCCGACCGACTGGCCCAGGGCAGTGCCGGCTTCCTTGGAGTAAATGGTGCCGATGATGTCCCTGATCAACTTGGGCGCGCGCTCGCTCACCGTGTCCAGCACATCGCGCAGTTCGTTGACGTCCTTGGATGATTTGTGCTCATTGTCGCTCATTGTTTTTTTCCTTTCTTTGATTGGTTCATCCGTCATAAAAGCCGGAAAGCCATGCGCAGGGTGCTCCGGGTGATGTCCGCCGCCTGCGTCAGCTGCCGCATGCTGCGCACCAGCGCCGCCGGCAGCGCGATGGTGCGGGGCGGTACAAACGCCGGGGGATCGCGTTCGACCAGGGCCAGCGCCTGCATCAGCGCCTGATCAAACGCCGCGTCGGCGCCGTCCTGTGCGGGGTGGCCGTGCCGCTCAGCCATGTTGTCCCTCCTCTCCCATCAGGGCCTTGAGGCGCTTTTTCAGCGTGAATACCCTGCTTTTTACCGTTCCTTCGGGAATGCCCATCACCTGCCCGGCAGCCTTGTAGGGAAACCCTACGTTGAACACCAGGTACAGCAGCGCCCGGTCCTGCGGCTGCAATGTGCCCAGCGCCTGGGCGATATCCAGCCGCTGCACCGCCTGCCCTTCAAACCCCGCTGCAGGCATGGCGTCCTCCCACGACGCCTCCCAGGCATCCTGCCGGTACCGTTTGCGGTAGGCGTCCATGGCTTTGCGCCGTGCGATGCCGTACAGCCAGGCGCACAGGGAACTCTCTTCCCGGAGGCTGTGAAACCCCTGCCAGGCGGCCAGCATGGTTTCCTGGTAAATGTCGTCGCATGCCCAGCGGTTCAGGTGGCGGATGAAGGCGTACAACCCCCGGGTGTGCGGCGCCACCGCCTGCTCGAACACCTGGTTGTCGTTCACCTGCCCACCCCCTTTCACCTATACAGTCGCCGGACAGGCGCAAAAGGTTCACGCAATATCAAAAAAATTTCACCCCATGCAGACAATCGGCAACGGTTTCCCTCTATACAGGTGAGAACCGCCGCAAGGAGGACATGAACATGAGGAACGCAACCTGCCGGAAAGGCGCAAAGCGCCTGATTTCCCTGCTGCTGGCGCTGCTGTGCCTGGGCGCATCCGCCGGCCTGGCGGCTTCGCCCGGCAGCGTGCCGCTGGGCGCCATGCTGTACGACAACGCGGAGCAGCTGCAGGGCATCGCCGTCGTAAACGGCAGCCTGTATATGCTGACGGAGGACAACCTGCTGCGCTGGCGGCCCGGCGACGCCGCGCCCACGGCGTTGACGGCAGACCAGCCTTTTGACATCGACCTGGAGCAGGCGCTGAGCGCCACGCTGCTGGAGGACGGCGGCAGCCTGTGGTGGTTTGAGCCGGGCACAGGCAGGCTGCAGCTTTTAGCGCCCGAGGGGGACGGCTACCGCGCCGGCAAGCCGGTGCGGCTGAACTGGCGTATGTTCACCGACGACGGCAAACGCTGGTGGTAGATGGCGTGCCCGTCAGCATCTACAGCCTTGCGCCCCCGCAGCCGGACGCCAAAGGCGCCGATGACGCGCCGGACTGGCCGTCCATCCGCCCGGTGGACGCACAGGGGCAGCCCGCCGGCACCCTCCGGGAAAGCTACAGCATGCTGACCCTGCTGCCCGACGGGCGCGCCCAGCGACGATACCAACTCACCTACACGCCCGCCGCCCAGCCGCAGCCGCTGCGCCTGCAGCTGCCCGATGGCAAAATAGTAGACCCTTTTTAGGTTTGCATATGATCAAAAAAACTATCGAATTACACGATGAAGCAATTAGTCCGCAAGGCAACTCCAGTCGAAAAGCACACCTATAGGAAAATCTCTTTCATATACCAATCGATTGTAAACGCTCTGAGCATCCATGGGTGAATGAACTTCACTTATCATATTTCGAAAACTCAATCTGCCAGACATTAGATAATACAGCACAGCTGTACAATCGTCTGCATGACTCCAATTACCCGGATAGGATTCATACATGGGGCGAGCATGTGTATGGGCTCCAATCAATGTGATGCCTGGATAATGAACATCGTGGTAAAAATCCACAGTAGTAGGATCTCTGGAACAACCTAGAAGTGCAACTCGTGCAAACTTCGCACAACATTGCAGAGTATCCGATAATGCAGAGGAATTACCCGTGGCTTCGATCGCTATATTGGCACCTTTTCCGTTTGTGAGTGAACGGACCTGTTCATCATAGTCTTCCTCCGTGGGATTAAACACTGCATCTGCGCCATTTTTCAAAGCTAAGATCCTGCGTTCATGCTGAGTATCAGCTGCTATAATCGGCAATGTACCGTTCAATCTGGCGAATTGAATAGAAAACTGACCAAGCAACCCTAATCCAACAACTAGACAGCTCTCTCCAAGCTCAGGTTTTGTCTTGCGGATAGCAGATAAGGAAAAAGTCGATATAAACACTAGAGCTGCTTCATCCATTGTTATATCTGCTGATGGAATTCTTACAATATTTCTGCGAGGTAGAGTGTTGTATTGTTGGTGTTTTCCCCAATATGTGACGACACGTTCTCCTGGTTTCAGGTCGGTGACAGAACTACCGACCTCTTCAACAATACCGCTACCGCTATATCCACTCACCCGCGGAAAATCGGGTGTAGTTTTGCCACGTATACCAGAAACGCTTGAATGACCTGTCAAGTTCGCATATTCGGTTCCTGCACTAATGGCAGTATAGTGCATTCTAACGACCACATCGTTATTCAATGGCGAAACCATGGGAGTTTCTCGAATCTCCGCGATATTTTTTGCAACAAACTCTATACGCTTCATTTCCAATTACTCATGCAAATCAGCATGATCCACCGTTAACACAACCTTGCCAACATTCTCACCTCTTTGCAGTATCGAATGAGCTTCTTCTGCCTGTTGTATTGGCAATGTCTTATAAACAGTTGCGCGTACATCCCCAGACTCCACTTTTGGCCATACCTTATCAACAAGATTTGCCAATATTTCTGCTTTCATCTCCGGCGTACGCGCACGTAATGTGTTACCAATGATCCGAACAGATCGCTTGTACAATTCCTTTAGATTTACACATGAATAATCACCAGCTAGTGTGGCAATCATAATCCATCGGCCATCGCGCGCCATATAGGGAAGGCATCGAGCCATATCCTCGCCACCCAAGCAATCGATTGCTAAATCTACGCCTCGACCACCTTCCAACTCCTCCTTTAGCACAAGAGCGATATCCTCACGACCTGAAACAACAATACGATCTGCATTCAAATGCGTAATGGAAGCAGCTATTGAGTCTGTAAGAACAGTGGTTATCACCCGTAGTCCAAAAGCTTTTGCCATAGGTATAACGACGCTTGCAAGTCCACTCGCTCCTGCGTGCATTAATAAGGTTTCTCCCGCTTTTGCTTCGCCTTCGTAAAACAAGTTAAGATAAGCTGTAGCAAAAGCTTCAGGCATAGCTGCCGCTTCAATAATTGATATACCCTCGGGCACCGGCATCATCATATCGTATCGCACTGACGCAAACTCCGCATATCCTCCACCACCAAGTAGAGCACAGACTTTATCGCCAATACGCCACCGACTAAGCCGTGCCGCTTCCTCACCTATCTTTACAATCTCACCAGCAATTTCCAATCCCATCCATTCTGGGCAGCCAGCTGGTGGCGGGTAATCACCAGCTCTTTGCATCAAATCGGCACGATTTAACGCCGCAGCCTCAATCTTTACCAGTGCTTCATCAGCACCGATGACTGGATTAGGCACCTCACCCCACACCAATGATTGATCTTCTTTAATAAGAATCGCTTTCATTATACCCTAACCTCCTTCAGATTTTAGCTTGTTTAAGAAAACAATCCATTTTATTACTTATCATGATCGCATGATCAGTTTCTAACCGATCAAGCAAAGCTCTGTTCTGGGAAATAGCAGTCAACTCAGTGATCAATGCATCCTCAATTGACATAAAGTCGTTGTTGTTCAATCCGGTAGCATTGAGTATTTTAGTATTGTCTATTTCCCGATTGTACAATCGATCATACAACAGAATGCATCGACTCATATAGCTATTATCTGACGAGTAAGCTAGAAATGTTTCCGTATCTATCCATATGAATTCTGCACCAATTTGTCTGGTGTACATTCGTGAAACTTCATCCCAAGTATAGTTTTCGCCGGTACCTAACGTGAAAGACTCGCCTATAGCCTTCTCATTCATCACCAAACATGCTATCATTTTGCCCACATTACCTGCCCATCCGATGCCTGCTGCGACATTACGAGCCTGCGCCGGCAGAATGATTAGTTTACCTTTCCTTGCTCTATCAAGTAAAGTATGGGCACCCAACGTCACCATATCCAATCTTAAATGTGAGAAGGAAATCAATGGCCTTATGATCGTCCAGTTTTTTTGTTTCATGGCTACTAACAAACGCTCTGCTCGTGCCTTCGGAATTGCATAATCCTCATTTGCCAGAAAATACTCATCTTTTATTACATCAAGCAATAACGGCGAAGTTTCACGGATCGGATGCTCTTCATTTGCATAAACTCTGTATGAAGACAAAAATATTAATTGCTCACAATGAGTCATTAGATACTTCGCACGATTTATAAACATCTGATAATCTGGATAATGAAGAAAGTCTATAATCGCATCATAGCGATGGGTCTGAAGGAGCTCCCGGATAATCGAATCAGTTACGTTTGCTTTAATAAAGCTTAAACCACGAATAAGGGATAAGAATTCATTCTGATCAACAACATCCACTAAAAAGCCCCGCTTCAAAAGTTCCAAAGCAGTATATCTCCCCAGTGTTCCTCCACCAGCAATAAGTAACACTCTGTATCCTGTCATATCAGTATGTCCCCCCTTACACTTAGTCTACATGAACGATTCAAACTTCTGCTCGTTTCTTGTCCTTGGCAAATTTGGCAACAGACACTATTATCATTATACTGAATACGCATTGGCAATCAATAGAAATCCCGTTATTATCGATATCAAGTTTCGCACAGAATATAACATATTCCACAATCCGGAGATATTTACACTAAAACACGAAAAGTATTATTGATAACAATTTTATGCCATGATATTGTTACAATTAGTTATAATAATGGTTTTAAGGAGGAATTTGCATGAATATACCTGTTTTGCGCGGTATTCAAAAACCCAACCGTCAAAGGCATTGGCGTCTTGTACTCTTGCTACTTCCCGCATTTACTTATATGGTGATCTTCCATTATTTACCGATGGGGGGGCTTCAGATAGCTTTTAAGGATTTCAGTCCAAGAAAAGGTATGTGGGAAAGCGAGTGGGTAGGTACAAAACATTTCTTGCGTTTTCTTACATATCCTTTCTTTTGGCAGTTGGTTCGCAATACATTTTCAATAAGCATATATGCGCTCATCGTTGGGTGGCCATTACCTATCATCCTTGCACTTTTACTTAACGAAGTCTCTCATTCTACCTATAAAAAAACTGTACAAATGATCGTGTTTTTGCCACATTTTATATCCACGGTTGCAATGTGCGGAATGATTGTACTCTTTCTTGACCGCGGCTCTGGTTTGTTCAACAACATAATTGCAGTAATGGGTGGCGAGCGCGTTGCTTTTTTATCAATTGGCCCAAATTTTAAACATATCTATGTCTGGTCATCTGTTTGGCAAAACACTGGTTTTGCATCTGTAATATATATTGCCGCTCTAAGCACAGTGGATCCTGGTTTGGTTGAAGCAGCACAGATTGATGGTGCAGGACGAATGAAAATAATATATCATATTTATTTCCAATGTCTCAAACCCACAGCAATCGTACAACTGATACTACGGGCTGGACAATTGCTAACGGTAGGTTTTGAAAAAATCCTTCTTCTACAAAATGACTTGAATATGGAGTGGTCTGATGTCATATCTACATACGTATATAGAACAGGATTAGCAGGAGCACAGTTCAGCTACACTGCTGCTATTGGGTTGTTCAACAATATAATCAATCTGGGCTTGCTCCTTGCTGTTAACGCACTTGCAAAACGGTATTCTGATACACATATATAGGAGGGATGTTATGAATTCGGCTAAACGAAACTATACATTGTTTGACTTTATGGTATATTTTGCTTTGGCGCTGATTTTTTTGGCTATCCTATACCCTTTGTATTTTACAATTATTGCGTCGTTATCCGATCCCATTCGCACAGCGAGGGGGGATGTTTTTTTGCTACCGGTAGGTTTCACATTAGATTCTTATCGTAATGTTATGGCTGAAAAAAGCATTTGGATTGGATATCGCAACACAATTTTTTATACTGTAGGTGGAACGTTCCTTAACCTTTTCTTAACAGTCCCTGCAGCTTATGCCCTCTCCAAGAATGAGCTACCTCTCAAACGGTTCTGGCTTTGGTTATTTATGTTTACCATGTATTTCAGCGGTGGACTGATACCAACCTATCTTATCGTAAAGAAAATGAATTTAATCAATACTTGGTGGGTAATGATGGTCATGGGAGGAGTAAGTGTATATAACTTAATCGTTACACGTAATTTTTATCTGACATCTATACCTGGTGAACTGTATGAAGCAGCTGAAGTAGATGGGTGTACAGATATTAGTGCATTCATCCGTATTGCTCTTCCATTATCTGGTTCTATTATTGCCGTGATGACATTATTCTATGGTGTAGGTCATTGGAATGACTTTTTCAATGGCCTTATTTACTTATCCAAGGATAAGTATTTTCCTCTTCAACTAATTTTACGGAGAATTTTACTCGAAAATCAAGAAGCGGTCAATCTGTTGGGAATGTCAGCGACAGAAGAACAAATAACAGAAGCCATGCGAAAAGCCTTGCTTGCAGAGAGTATGAAGTATGCATTGATCTTCATAGCCAGTTTTCCTGTCATGATTGCGTATCTTTTTGTGCAAAAGCATTTTATTCGGGGAATTATGCTTGGTGCAGTAAAAGGTTAAATAAATCTTCAGCGAAAGGAGGATAGAAGTAAGGAAGAATCTGAAATCATCCCGTCCCCGACAGTCAACACATTAAGGAGGAATTGAAAATGAAAAGGTATCTGAGTATTGCGTTGCTTATCTGCATGTTAGTCACTCCAATCGTAATAGCCGAACCGTCAGACGTGGCATGGGCACCGGAGACAATGCCCTTCTTTGATGACCCTCACACTCTGAGCCTCGTGACTATGCGTAACATTCTAAGCACAGTGCCTTCGGAAGAAAAATGGTTCTACAAATGGGCATCTGGCGCAATGGGACTAAATTTCGAAATAACCGAAGTGGAGTATACTGAACGAAATGAGAAACTTAATCTAATTTTTGCTTCCGATGACTTGCCTGATGTGTTTTATAACTGTGACCTTACCGCAAATGAGATTGCGCTTTATGGGGCCAAGGAACAGCAATTGATACCACTCAATGACTTGATAGACCAGTATGCTCCAAATATCAAAGCTTTTATGGAAGCAGAGCCAGAGATTGCGGCTACATTCTACTATACAGATGGTAACATCTATTCATTACCAAGTTTTATAGGCTATAATAGCTATGAGAATTATACAACTACTCGTGCGTGGATAAACCAAACTTGGCTTAAAAACTTAGGGCTTGAGAATCCAACAACCTTAGATGAATTCTATGAAGTACTAAAAGCATTTAAAGAAAAAGATGCCAATGGCAACGGAGACCCAAATGACGAAATCCCTCTTGGCGAAAACATTCAAAACTTGACATTGCTTATGCTCAACTTAATGGGTGTTATGACCCGATCCGGTTCCACGCTAGACCCTGCTATATGTAAGGGAAAAGCTATCATTCCAGCAAATGAAAAGGACTTGTATAAAAACTTTCTCAGCATAATGAGTAAGTACTATGCTGAGGGCTTGATCGACCAAGATGTGTTCACACTTACTGGCACACAACAACAAGCCAACGCTACCGCAAATATTATTGGATTGCACATGCAGGGTGCGCCTTACTCTCTGCCCATTGCAGACTATAATGACTGGACGACCATACGCCCTATGACAAGCGAATATAATGACACACTGCTGTGGCCAGAATCAAACCCACTACAGATTGGAAAATTTTCCATCACACACAAATGTGAGGATCCTGAAGCAGCAATTCGATTTGCGGATTGGCACTTTACCCAGCAAGGTTCTTTATACAGTTTTTTTGGTCCTGCCGAAGGCAGTGAGGACACACTGGGAATGGTTGGCGGCTGGTATTATAAAGATGATACCGAAAGTGTAGATTTCCGTTATAGTGACGGTATTGAAAAACAAGTGGATTATGTTGCTTGGATTGGTAATGGATCACATACGCATGTAGGTATTTCCATGAACTACACTGCGCTTGAGACATTGCTCGGTCATAAAATTACCAATCAAGCTTTTGCAGGCCCTGCCTATTGGCGAAATCTGATGAATGAATATGTTGTTCCCTACTATTCAGCATGCTACCCGCCACTATACTTCACACTAGACACTTCTGCACGCCAAATTGAGTTGCAAACACCCCTCAATGACTATATTACTATTATGGAAGCCAAGTTCATCTCAGGAGAGATAGGCATTGATCAATTTGATAGCTATTATGAAGAACTCCAAAAGATGGGGTTGGGCGAATTCGCCTCCTATTACGAATCTGCATACGCTGAATATCTGAGCCGTATGTAAGAATACTATTGCTACCGTGCGAGCTTTTCAGCTCGCACGGTTTTCATGTTTATTGGAACATAATATACTCTTGTTTATCAAAGCAATAGCTATGTTGTTTGGCTTGTTGTGAATTAAATTAGCACATTAAGGAGAAACTCGTCAAATACCACATGAGTATGTTATACTTTTAAACAAGAAAAATATCCTAGTGTGTTGTTTATTGGAGGAATCGAATGGTAACTAAGCAGCCGCAACTTAAAAAAATAAAACGGAAATATGGTAGTTGGATATATCGGTATCTTGTTTCTTATGTCCTAATCTTGGTGATACCATGCAGCCTAATCGTTGCTTTATACTCAACATTATCCTCACAGCTTCTCAATGCAATGAATAACGACAATATAAACAAGATTACAGTAGCAGCAAATATAGTTGATAGTGCATTGGAAATGGCTCATGAGCATTCTTATAGGCTGTTTAATAACTTACGGTTCCGACAATATTTCAATCAAAGAAGCGGGTATAACGCATATGAACTTATGAATATTATAAAACTCTATAATGATAGTGCCACTTTTACCAAGGATTTTGGTGTTTGGGATCGAGCAAATGCTAAATTAGTAACTAGCAACGGAAGCTATAGTGACACAAGTTATTTTGATAATAACCTTATGCTAACATATCCCGGCGAAGCAATAACTGCGCTTCGATCAATGGCACAGCAGAAAATTATGAAATTCTCCGCAATCAACGGTGACAGCATTTACATCTATCTGTGCCCATTCGGGAGTTTTAGAAGTCCTGTAAATTATGATAATGGCGCGTTTTTAACAGTCATTTCAGAAGCTGAAATGCTCAGCTACTTACGCCATTTTGTAGGAAATGAAGGAGTTCTTGAAGTCGATATTGCCTCAGAGAGTTCTATTAGACCAAGCAGTAATGATAATGAGATTTTTTATAAACACATTACAAAACACAATATACCACTCAGGATATCACTTTGTATGGGGGCTGACAGTCTGTCAATCAGAATTAAAAGGATGAATTGCGAGTACATAACAATCATCATAATCGCTGTCTTTCTTTGCCTTGGATTAGCCATTCTGATGAGTTACCGAAATTTTCGTCCAATCCAGAGGCTATTACACGGTTTAATTCCCTTCAGTTCATATGAGTTTGAAGGAAAGGATGAATTAATGCGCATTGGCAGAATTGTTGGACAAATTGTCACATCCAATGATGAATTAGGACAGCGAATAAATGAACAAAAGAATGTAATTCGGCAACATGGTCTTTCCTTATTACTTTTAGACAAAGCAGACAAAGGTGTCATTGACAGTTTAGCTGATCTTGGTATCCCCGTAATAGGGCACTTTTGTTTTGTGACCTTAGTATATGCTGTCAAGGGTAATGCTGGTATCATTAATGATTCAGTAATTCGAATTCTGGAGCACACCACGTATCCCGCCAGTTTAGAGGTATACGCAATCGAAATGGAGCAATTGAATTGCGTTGCAGCCATAGTGGTGTATACTGGTTCTGGTAACAATGTGCTCGAGAGCTTCACTAGCCATCAAAATCGTTTCTGTAGCATGCTTCGACGAGCAGTGGATGCAAACAACCTTCAAGTTGGCATTAACACCGGACAGATAGTAAAAGAAATGTCTGTTGTATCCAAATCACTTGATGAGGCTATTTCTCTTGGAATGGATTCGATTCAAGATAAAATGTTTTTTCCAACTAAAATACCTGCTCAAGTTTGGAAAAGCATAAATAGCAAAGCAGTTACCCTGCTAATTCACGCTCTACGGAATGGTAATATAGATCACCTCAATCATTATCTAGATAATGTCTTTCAAGAAATTGGTGAGCAAGCCCCTTCTTCATTACTTCGAAGGAGTTCATACTATGATTTTTTTGGATGCATTATTGGTACAGTTTATGATCTAAAAGCAGAATCACCGCCAGATGAAATAGAAATTGCGCTCATTTCGATGCGCAGAGAAGAATTTCAAAACTTGCTTAAACAATGGCTGCATACTGTATGCGAGCATGTTGCATGTATGAGACAAGATGCAAAAAACAAAAAGACGAATGAGGTTATTCGCTACATTATGGAGCATTATGATGACTACAATCTTTGCATAGATACACTGATAGATACCTTTGAAATATCTGCAAATCAAATCAGTAGATTACTCAGGCAAAAAACAGGTTATGGATTTCGTGAGTATCTAATCAATCTTCGTATGATACATGCACGAAATCTATTGTTAAATTCGGACCTGGCAATTAAAGAAATCGCTGAACATGTGGGATATGGCAGTTCATCCTACTTTATAAAGACATTCAAAGCATTTTATGGATTAGCGCCAGCACAGTATAGGAATCAAAGAAGGTCGGAAGAATAGTAACCAGTTATAAGGAGGATAGCAAGGTGAACAAGATACGAATCGCGCACTTGGGTCTGGCACATGATCATAGCATTTTCGCAATGGAGTGTATAAGGAGTATGCCAGATATCTTTGAGGTAGTAGGCGTATGCGAGCCAAATGACCATGATCGGGCGATGTTTGGCACCCAGCCTGTTTATGAAGGACTCTCATGGCTTTCCGAATATGAACTGTTCCATAGAGAAGACATCGATTGTGTATTATGTGAAGGGCATGAGTTACGTAGCGTTGCAGATGCACAAAAATGTTTAGATCATGGGTTGCATGTTCACCTAGACAAACCAGGAGGTACTGATCTGCAGGCTTTTATACGTCTTTGGAATACTGCTAATGAGCGAAATTTAACCTTACATATGGGATACATGTATCGATATAATCCTGCTTATAAGTACATTCTTGAGTCCGTTCGAGCAGACAAATATGGACATATCACCGGAATTGATGGCTCATTCAGCATTCAGCATAATGCACAGAAAAGACAATGGCTGAAACAGTTTCCAGGTGGAATGATGTTTTTCTTGGGATGCCACATGTTGGATCTTGTGTTACGAATCATGGGAGAACCTCGCAAGGTGTTGCCGTTCAATTATTCCTCAGGAGATGAAAACAACAAATCATTGGATACAACGATGGTTGTACTTGAGTATACTGACTGTGCTTGTTGCATACGAGCGAATGCAACGGAAGCCAACGGCTTCTATAACCGAAATCTAAAGCTAGTAGGCACCAAAGGCATGGTTGAAATAAAACCGCTTGAAAACCCTACTATAATACGCGAAGCGATGATAGATCAAAGTGCTATTAACCCATGGCGTGATAATAGTTATAGCGTTTTTCCAGGCTATATCGCTGGAAGATATAGAGACATGTTCCTGGAATTCGCCCGATGTGTAAGAGGAGAAATGATCAATCCATATACATCCGATTATGAGATATTATTACAAAAAATACTGTTGTTGGCATGCTCATGATCGATTGCCTATCTCCTTTCACTGAGGAACTGATGCTGCTGGTCATCCTGCAGTATAGCAGCATTATCATTAGAAAAGACTATATGAGACCAGACATGGAAAGCTACTAGCTTAGTGTCCACTGATTAACTCAACAACGTATTAGAGCAAATTACACAATCGTTGCGCACAAAGCAATGCAGGATTTTTGTCTCTGGCAAGGAGCGTAAACACAGGCGTAGCAACGCTACACCAAGTGAACAGCGACACAGCAAGAGGCAAAAAAGACAAGACAGCGACTGCGCCATGATAAGTGAATTTGCTCTATACTGCAGCCTTTTAGGCATAAAATGCTATTGATCCATACACAAGTGCAAATACCTGCAGTTACCAAATGGCGAGGTGTTAGATATCAGCTTGACCAAGTTTGGTTGAAAACAGCGGAACCAGTGAAATGTCCATCTGTAAAAAAAGCAAGACAGAACAGCGCTTATGAAAGGCATTTTACTGAATAAATCAGAAAATCTGGTACGTTAGATTCCTGATGTACCAAAACCTTCCAACTCATAAATGCAAATTCCATTTCTATCTTCTGTTTTGTTGTTCATAGTAACTTCAAGGTAAAAGCCCGGCGCGACGATGCGTTCATGTTCGGAATTTGTCTTACCTTATGGTTTCCAGTACCTCTCCAGCGCTGCCCGTGCCAGCTCCACATAGCGGCGCACCTTGTCCACATTTCCGTGAAGCAGATAGACATCTCTCTGCGTCACTTCCAGCCTGCACCCATGCGCCGCTTCAGCCGTTTCACGAAAATACGAGCTTACGGCCTGTTCATCGAGCCGGCTGGAAACGCCCAGCAAATTGGCGGTCGGCTTGCTGAGAAATACGATGTCCCGATTTTGAAGCTGCTCTCCCATATAGCGAACATCGCACCAGGCAGAAACCGATACCTTCCTCAGGTTTGGCAGCGTCTCCACGCTGTCCTTCCAGAAGCGGTGGATCGCCTCACAACAGCCGTAGGACAATGCGCCAAAGCGCGCCGTTAAGGGCTTATAGTGCTCCACGATGAAATCCCTGTACATCTGCGGCGAGACATCATTCATCTCCTCCGCATCCATATAGCCCCAGACCTGATGGACCTTCAGCTTCTCTCCTTCGGCAGGCAATGTTCCGTTGAAGCAATAGGAACCCTGCGGAAGGGCTTCGTCCGATGCGGTAGGCAACAAACCATAGCTCTCCAGAAAGGTAAAATACTCGTCATAATCCTGAACCAGCATGTCCACCATGCGGTGCACAAGCGCGGGCGTGTCCAGCATGGCCACATACAGGTTTTCCATGCTGATCGTGTGGATGATATCCTCAGCCACATTGGCACAGAGCGTTTCGCCGCTGCGGCGTGCAGGGAGAATATCTCCGATCAGTTCGTTTATTCCGTCGATCTCCTCCCGGGTTCCCTGCATATCAATGGAATACTTAGACTTGCTCAGAAGGTGCCAATCCTCTTCCAGATCCTCCAAATAAGTCAGGAAGCGATGGCCGGCGCCGACATACCCGCTATCTCCCGAGCACTCCTTGCGCGTTTCCAGGCCAAACGGCACAAACTGCTTCTTCACAGGAACAGGGATATAGCTGCGCACAGGTGTATCGTCACCAAAAAGCTGATACGGAATGATATTGGAAAGAAGCAGTGCCTCCAATTCGCGGGCACGGGATGTCTCGCACTGAAGCATGCCCGGAATGATCTCATCAGCAAAGGTCCACAACTCAATTGTCAGCATGGGCCGTGCATTCTTTTCAAAACGTCCGTGGCGCGCCCAATCGGCATATAGCTGTTTCATCGAATCGCTGCCCGCGATTTCAGCCTGTTCCCTGGCCAGCGCACGTAGGCGATCCAATTCTCTGCGTGAAATCTTTGTCATGGCGATGCCTCCTTTATTTTATACCAGTCATGGCAATCCCCTTGATAAACTGCTTCTGCAGGCAAAGGTAAACGATCGTTACCGGTAAGGTTACCAATACCGCCGCAGCCATGATAGCCCCGACATCTGAAGTGTTCCTACCGCTGAAGAAGTTGAGCGCCAGCGGCATGGTCATGTTCATGGGATTACTCAAATAGAGCAGAGGACCGAGATAGTCATTCCACTTGCCAAGAAAGGTAAAGATCGCCAGTGCCCCCAAAGCCGGACGCACCAGAGGAATGATAATTTGGGAGTATACTCTAAGATCGCTTGCTCCATCGATGACTGCTGCTTCACATAGTGCGTCCGGAATATCTTCAATGAATTGTTTGCACAGAAAAATACCGAACCCGCTGACCATTGAAGGCACGATCAGCGCCGCCAACGTGTCATACATATACAGCCGATCGATCAGCAGGAATGATGGGATCATGGTGACTTGCGCCGGAACCATCATGGTCGCCAGCACAATCATGAACAACACGTTCCGGCCCTTAAAATCGTACTTCGCAAATACAAATCCCGCAATCGAACTGGTAAACAGCACCAAAAGCGTATTGACCACTGTAACAACCACGCTGTTTTTAAACCAAAAAAGGATAGGTGACTGCGTAAACACAACGACATAATTCTTCACGGTGAATTCATTGGGCCAAAATGTCTTGGCTTTCATGATTTCCACCCTGTCCTTAAGAGAATTAAGAATCATCCAGACATATGGCATCAGGAAAACCACAGCAATAACAAACATAACTGCGATAACAACAGCGTCTATCAATCTTTTTTGTGCTCGTCGCGGCATCTCAATACCCCCAATCCACCTTGGTCGCTCTGCGCTGGATCAGTGTAAAAGCCATGATCACCATGAACAGCGCAACAGACAGCGCTGACGCATAGCCCATATCCTTGTTGCCAAAGCCCATATCATAAATATACGTACTCATCACATAACCGGCATAACCGGAACCGCCGCCCTTGGCGACGATGGAAAACTGCGCAAATGCCTGAAAATACGAAATGACAGTAGTGATGGAAACGAAGGTGAAGATACGGTTCAGCAGCGGAAAAGTAATGCTGAAGAAACGGCGAATCGGACCAGCGCCGTCTATCTCTGCAGCTTCAAAATAACTGGTTGGAATGCCTTCGATTCCGGAAGTAAACAGAATGATATTATAGCCGACATCCGCCCACAGTGAGAGCATGATCAGCGAGAACATCAGATGCTGGGTATCCAGCCAGTTCACGGCAGAAAAACCGAGTGCAGACAATCCCATGTTGAGCAAACCACCCTTAACAGGCAGAATACACCGCTGCCAAACAATGGCTACGGCTGCAAGCGGTGCAACGCAAGGCATAAAGAAGGTGACCCGGAAAAAGCTGCGCCAGTGCCCGGACTGCAAGCCTGCCAGCAGTTGCGCCATGATCAACGTCATGATAAGATTCAAAACAGTCATCGACAAAACGAAAACCATCGTATTGACAAAGGATTTTTTGAACAGATTGTCTGTAAAGAATCGTGCATAATTCTTAAACCCGACAAAGCGATTCCCTTCTGCCCGCAGCGGGTTATAGTCCAAAAACGAAATCACAAAGTTGCCTATGATTGGAAGTACGATGAACACAAACATCAGAAACAACAGCGGTATAAGCACGATATATGGGAATTTTGAATGCTTCATCGCTCCCATCCTTTCCATTCCTTGAAATCACTGCCGGGGCGGACAAGCCGCCCCGGCAGCTGTATTGGCGGATCAAGCGCTTATGCGATCAATAGAACTTCACCTTGGCGTCGATCTCAGCCTGTAGGCGATGGCACGCTTCCTCAACGGACGCATAGGTGCCATCCTCAGAACACAGGGCGATAAACATCTGGGTAATAAAACCCTTAACGATGCCCGTATTGAAGGAACCGACGTAAACAGACTTGCTCAGAATATCAATTGCCGGCTTCATGTAAGGCATGCTCTCCAAGTAGGCAGGATTCTCAGCGACAGACTTTCTCGGCGGAATCTGCGCGCAGGCAATGTTGTGCCTGAGCAGGTTTTCCTCTTCCATCACAAAGGAAATGAACTTCCATGCAGCGTCAGAAACCTGTGACTTTTTCGCAACGCAGAGGCTCCAGCCGGTTTCAGCCGCCCACTTCTGCTCAACACCCTCGACGAAAGCAGGCTGGGCAATGTACTCAAAGTCCTCGCCATATGTCAAACCATAGGAAGCCTCGCAGTCCGCGATAATCCACGGGCCATTTGTCACCATGTAGCACTCATCCAGGCAGACGAAAGCATGCTCACCAATGCCCAGAGCATTGGTCTGCGTGTCCAAATTGTTGATGTGATCAACAGTAATATAGGAAACCAATTCCTCCATACACTCAATGGCGATTTCGCTATCCAGCACGATCCGGCCATCCTCAGTTCGGAAATCTCCGCCTTTCTGCAGGATCATCGCCAACCAGTTAAAAAACAGCGCATCGCTGCCGGCGTATTCCAGACCGCGCATCTCCATGATGTTGCCGTCGGAAACAGATACTTCACGGGCAATATTGATGACTTCCTCCCAAGTAGTGGGATAGGCGATGCCATTTTCTTCAAACAGCTTCTTGTTGACCACCATGCCGCCGTAGCCGGAGTTCAGTTCCAGCGGAGCACCATAGTATTTGCCTTCGTACTGCAACGTGCCCAGTACAGGTTCATAAGAGTCTTCCAACAGGCCAGCCATCAATTCATCGGGCACTTCACTCAGCGCGCCAGTGCTTGCAAAGTCCAGCATCCATCCGCCCCAAACCTCATATACGTCCGCGCCGGCGTCAGACGCCATCAGCGAGGTCTGCGTCTTTGCCTCAAAGTCACTGTAGGGAAAGTTCGTGTACTCAATGCGGATATCGGGGTTCTGCGCCTCAAATTCCGCGATCAGTTCCTCCCAGGAAGCATTCCATGCCACATTCTGGTGGGACCAGAACGTCACGACCTGCTGTTCCGCAGAAGTGGGAATGCACAGGCTCAGCATGAGCGCAAGTGCAAGAACGAGAGTAACCAGCTTCTTCATCATTGATACCTCCAAAAATTCTTTTTTAAAGGGATGACCCCTTTAAATTCATTGCTTTCTCCAGCCTTCAGGCAGCAGATCCAGGTTCTCTGCAATTAACGCATCCAGCAGCCCTTCAGGATCATCGCACATCGCGCACAGCGGGTCCAGATACATCGCTTGCAGCGCTTTCTGTCTGTCGCCTTCAAGGGCGGCATCCACCAACAACAGGTATTCCCGTCCCAAGCTCTCACACTTCGCAGCGATACCCGCAGGCAGGGCGCCGATGTACTGGGGATGCAGACCAAAACGGTCAACAAAAGTGGGAACTTCAACAACAATGCCATCCGAGATGTTGCTGATGTAGCCCTGATTGATGACATTGACCATCTCGCTTGAAACAGCGCCGGTAGCAAGCGAGCGGATGAAATGGGTCGCGGTTTCGCCGCTGCCCCGGAGAAAATGTTCATAGCCGCTGTCTTCATGAAGGATTTTCTCCATCAAGGCCGCATCCTTCGCCCGCCAGCCGTCGATCACCTTAAAATCGTTATTCTTCCAGGTCAGGTCCATCTTCTCCATGACCTTATCCCTTAAGAAGGTGGAAAAGAACTCCTCCGCATGCCGATCGCCGGGGGCGCAGTAGAGACCGAAGATTTTCAGCAACTGGAAAGACACCGGTTCCTGCGCTGCAAACCCGCTGGACAGCAGTTTCTCCTCTAAGAGCGGATAGACATCCTGTCCGTTAATATTCAGATCAATAAACCACGTCAGGTGATTGACCCCCGCCGCACGGTAGGCCAGTTCCTCCGGTTTTACCCCGAATACCTTCCGTGCCAGTTCAGCCGCCGTATCCGGCGTTCCATGGCAAAGCCCGAAGGATTTGATGGCGGTGTATTTCTGGATTGCCAGACACTGCGCGCCTTCCGGGTTGGTGTAATTAATGATATAGGCGTGAGGACATACCTTCTCCATTTCCTTCGCAATTTCGACTGCCAGTGGGATGGAGCGCAGGATTCGAATCACCGCTCCGGGCCCAATGGTGTCGCCCACCGACTGGTTGACGCCAAACCGCGTACAGGTAGCAATGTCGCGCTTCCAGGCTCGGTAAGCGCCAACCGCATAGATGAATACCACAAAGTCCGCGTCTTTCAGCGCTGTCCTGTAATGGAGATGGGTGCTGATCTCAAATGCTTTTCCTGCGTGGGCGACCAGTTTGCCCACCGCTTCTGCAACAGGTGAAAGCACCCTGGCGTCAATGTCCACCAGGTGGAGCTCTCCCCCTTCGATAAAATCTTCGCCCAGGATATCCCCAACCAATCGCATCGTAAATACGGAGCTGCCCGCTCCAATGAAAACAAATTTAAATCGTTTCCGTCCAAAAAACATACCGAACCTCCACTAAGTCTTTTTGCTTTCGTACGCTGCAACGCTGTTTAGGCAATGACCTGCCCTGTCTTCTGCCGTGGGACAATCATATCCGCCCTTTGCAAAACCAACAACTGACATGCTTTCCCTTCATGAGTTTGAACACTGCACCTCCGCTATCTTCACAAGGGGCTGAAAGAAGAAGGTGTTAAGCTTTGCCAACTTGTCAGAGCGGCCAGCACACTGTCAAGATGTTGGCTTGCAAACTGCCTGATTGCCAGCAGCAAAGCCCCGGCCACAGGGGAAAACATTGGCGCCTGCAAATGCAAACCTTCCTTGTCCAAGAGCTTCCTCAATGGCCCAAGCAGCACCTCCCCCACCTTAAACGTCCCTCCGGAATACGACACCTGCCTGCATTCCGCCGGCTTGCCCAACTGGTTAAATACGGACATGACCAGGCTGAACAGTTCTTCAGCAGCTTTTTGATATAAGTCAATCACCGTGATATCCTGCTCCTCTGCTGCCTGAGCCACCAGATAATGGAAGGAGGCGACCTTTTCCCGGTACGGCAAATATTGCTCCTCAATGAGTGGGACAAACTCAAAATCGTTGCTCAGCCTGAACTTTTCCTTGATGAGCCGGTATAAGGGACCGCGGGGCTGGCGACCATCCGATTGCTTTGTAAACAGCTGCATGCCCATGACCGCCAGCCAGTAGCTGCTCCCCTCATCCCCTATGCGTTCAGACCAGCCGCCGCTCCTTGCAGCCCGCCCCTTGCCGTCTACGCCAAAGGCAATGGAGCCGGTGCCCGAAACAAGGTTGATGCCGCTGTCCAAAGCCAGGGAACCGGCCCAGCCCACATGAACATCATTGACCAGCATCAGACGCGGAAACATCTCGTACAAGGCTTCAGCCAGTTGGTTATCGGTTGGAGGATGCTCGCCGTAACTGGGCATGCCAATGCACACGCCGGTAAGGGAAGCCTCGCTGACGCCTGCTGTTTTCATGCAATCATCCGTCAGCTGCCGGATCGTCGCCAGCACGTTGGACACACCGTACTGGCGGTAGTTGATTCCGATTCCCTCCGTTTCAACCAGAATGTTTCCCTGAAGGTCCATCAGCAGGCAGGCTGTTTTGCTGCCCCCGCCATCCATCCCCAGAATCAAGCCATCCTGATTGGATTCTTTAGCAATACTCAATGGATTTTAACTCCCCGGACTACGCGGCTCACCTGGCCGCCAACGCTTGGGTTATCTGTAGGCGTTCCGCTTTCCATGGATTTTTCAAGGGAAATCAGTTGAAGAAAGAGCAAGCCCTTGATATAGGCGGTCAGTTCCTGATGTTCAGCGTCAACCGGTTCGTAAAGGAAAACGTAATCAAGCCCTGATGGCATATCGCAATTCTTGTCTGCGATGGCCACCTGCTTATTCTCCTCTTTTTGTTCGACCAGCTCATGGAGCAGATCCAGGTCATACAGCCGGGTTTTCAGGAGGGGGGAGATGAAATGAACAGTCAGCGTACGCTTGTTGATGACAGTCTTAGGACCATGGCGGAAGCCCATGGGGCTCTCATAGGAGGCATTGACCTTGCCATTGGTAAGCTCAAGGGATTTAACAGCGCCTTCATGCGCCAGACCTTTGAGACCGCCGCTGCCCAGATAAATCATCCGGTCGTATTGAAAGGAAGCAATGTCCCTGGCCAGATTATCCATGGCTTTAAACTCCTTTTCAACGCTGTCAGCCAATTGATAGATGTATTCGGCGTAACGACTTGCCTGAATACCGGACAGCGCCATATAGGTGCCCAGCATCATGCAGCTAACGCTGCTGGTCATCGCAAACCCCAAATCGCTGGAGCCCTCGGGCATGTTTAAAATCAAGGTATCGCCGGACTGCGCCGCCATGGCAGCAAGGGAGGATTCTTTTTTACAGACAACAACCAGGTTATAGAGCTTGTTGACATGCTTAGACGCTAATTTCAGGGCCTCCATGCTTTCCGGACTTTCTCCCGAACGGGAGAAACTGACCAGCAGCGTAGGAACATTATGTAATACAGCTTCGGGTGCCGACACAATGTCTGTCGTCGCAATGGCTTCGCTTCTTAAACCGTATCCTCGTCCTAACATCATTTGCAGGCTTTCACCGATAAAAGCAGAGGATCCGGCGCCGGTCAATATGATGCGAAGATCGGAACGCTTCCCCAAGCGCGACATAAAGGCATCGATCTCTTGAGATTGCTTCATAAGCAGCCGAGCCAAATTGCGCCATAAAGCCGGCTGCTGCAGGATTTCCTTTGCCGTGGTGAGCGCACTGTGCTCAAGGAAAAACGTCTCGTCCCGACCGTATTGCTGTTCAATCATGCCATGTTCCGCCTTTCATATGAACTGTTGTTTTAGTTTGCCAGTAGTACCACGAACCACAATCCGTGAACGCAAAACACGAGAAACATCACACTCAGATTCCGGCATGTTATTGCTAAGAATCGACGCAATGATGATCCCTGACTCAGTATATGGTTCATGGATCGTTGTCAGCGCAGGAACTGAAATCTGAGCTATTACGATGTCATCCCGCCCGATTACCGAAATGTCTTGCGGTACGCGATAACCTGCTTCTCTCAGAAAAGCCAGTGCGCCAAGGGCCAGCAGATCGTTGGAAGCAATGATGGCTGTGGTTTCTGGCCGGCTTTTTATTGCCCGCATAGCCAATGCACGGCCAATATCAATGCCATTAAGCGAGCGTGCCCTCTCTTCTGCACCCAGCGAAAAGATACAGTCCGGAGTAAAATCGATTCCGCGCCGCGCCATTGCCGCACATACCCCCGCCGCAAACTGCCTGCAGCTATAATCATCATCCTGCCCGGTTGAACTGATAAAGGCAAAGCATCGGTGTCCCAGATCAAGCAAATGTGATGCCGCCAATTCACCGGAGTATTCATTGTCGATGTTCACACGATATACGCTTTCATGCATATCCACACCATCGTTCATAAGAATAAGCTTCGTGCCCTTGTCGATAGCAATCTGATAAACTCCCTTGTTTGAAAGCCCATCAATTACAACCACTGCATGCACCCGTTTGGAGAGCAGCTGTTCCATCACCAATCTCTCTTTTCTCCGGTTGCGCTGTGTGCTTACAATCAAAAGGCCAGCGTCAGTGTTTTCCAATTGCTCCTCTATGATTGATATGATGGTCGTATAGTACGGGTTATGGTAATTTGGAATAATGACGCCTATATCTGATGAATACTGCTGTTTTAGAAGGCGCCCGAACTGATTGGGCATATAGTTATTATCCCGGGCAATCCTCACTACCCGATCGCGCAGTTCCTTGCTGACTGGGTAGTCAGACCCTGACAGCACCCTTGAAACCGTGGCATGCGAGCATTGCGCCAGCTTTGCGATGTCTTTAATTGTGATGTTCTTACTTGCCACCGTGTTTCTTCCTCATCAGCGTCTTGTCATCAAATATGAACAGAATCAATCGTTACTGTTAAGAAGCAAGGCTCTCGCGCCACAAATGATTCCTTCCCATTAATTGTTCAAGTCCCAAGCTTAAGAACACGTGTACTTTAGTGTCAGAAATAATATAACACATCAGCCTTACTATTTTCAAGTATATAAATGTTCTAAAAATGTTTTTATTGTCCCTACCACCATCAGGTTAAAACTGCTCCTGTTCAGAACCGATGGTGGGCGTCATGATGGTGAGTTCAACGCCAAGTCGTTCCTCAATGGCTTGCCAGACGAGGTTGTCCTTTTGTCTCTTCAACGCACTGGATCATTGGAATAGTCTCCAAAGCGTGAATTGAACCCCTTCGGAAGGGCAGGCAAATGTACGTGCTATGTATACGGCACAAGTGCTTTGAGTTCTGGTGACAGCAGAAACACTAACAACATTCATTGGTTTTGCTTATGAGACCTTACTTGCGAGATAATTCTTTGTACATTGACAAATAACAATCGCTTTGCTAAAGTCTATGCGAAAACAATAACAAGCATAGCAATATGAACAAGGAAATTGCTGGTATATGACTAAAAATAAGGAGGAGAGAAACAATGCGGCACAGCATCAACGCTTCTGTGATCGAGCGCTGGGGCATGTTGGAGGTGGGCGTTTCCGGTAAAACAAATGGGAATCCTTTTGTCGACGATGCGCTGCAAGGCGTTTTCAGGCACCAAAATGAAACTGTCAAAGTAGACGGCTTCTATGATGGAGAGGGCATCTACCGGATTCGCTTTATGCCTTCCTATGCCGGGGAATACACGTATCGGATCACCGGCAACTGCCTGGAGGAAGAGGTTACAGGCGCTTTTACCGCGGTGGCGCCGACAGGCAACAACCATGGGCCGGTGCGGGTGGCGAACACCTACCATTTTGCTTATGAAGACGGCATGCCCTTTTACCCCATCGGCACCACCTGCTATGCATGGACGCACCAAGCAGAACCGCTGCGGAAACAAACGCTGGAAACCCTCCGGCACAGCCCATTTAATAAAATCCGTTTCTGCGTTTTCCCCAAGCACTATGTCTATAACTTTCATGAGCCTGAAACATATCCCTATGAAGGCACGCCCTGCGACGCCTCCGGCTTGAATGCGGATACATTTCGGTATGAAGGCGCTCTTCCGGGAAACGATTGGGATTTTACCCGCTTCAACCCCGAGCATTTCAGGCGCATAGAATATTATATTGAAGCATTGATGCAGCTGGGCATTCAGGCCGACATCATCGTGATGCATCCCTACGACCGCTGGGGGTTCCGCAACATGGGGGCCGAAGCCGACGATCTGTACTGGCATTATGTCGTCAACCGCTTCTCCGCATACCGCAATGTGTGGTGGTCGCTGGCCAATGAGTACGATTTTATGCCTGAAAAAACCATCGCCGACTGGGAGCGGTATGCGTCCATCATCCTGAAGCAGGACCCGTACAACCGCCTGCGGTCCATTCACAACGGCCGGGTGCTGTACGACCATCACCGCCCCTGGGTTACCCACTGCAGCTACCAGCGCGTGGACACCACCCGCACCGCGGAGGAGACGGACAACCTGCGGCTTCGCTATCAAAAGCCTGTGGTGCTGGATGAAATCTGCTATGAAGGCAATATTGAGCATGGCTGGGGCAACATCAGCGGCCAGGAAATGACAAGGCGTTTCTGGGAAGCCATGTGCCGGGGCGGGTATCCCGGGCACGGCGAAACCTTTGACCGTCCGGATGGCATCCTGTGGTGGAGCCATGGCGGACAGCTGCACGGCGACAGCCCCAAGCGCATCGCGTTTATGCGCAGCATCCTCGAAGCAGCGCCAGGCCATGGGCTGATGCCCGTGCGCAAATTCTGGGACGTCACCTGCGCCGCGCCACAGGGCATGCTGGATGACGGCAGGTATTACCTGGTATATTTCGGAATAGCCCAGCCTGCCTTCCGGAGGTTTCACTTCGATGACGAAACGACCTATCAGGTGGACGTCATCGACACATGGGACATGACGATTACCCCGGCAGGCTGCCACAAGGGCAGGATGAACATCCCCTTGCCGGGCAAGCCATACATGGCGGTGCGGTTTCAAAAGCAGAACGCATAATGAGGAAAACCACCGCGTTCCTGAAAAGAGGATTGGGGAACAATTGAAAGGCGAGAGCTGCAGCCTGCTCTACGATTTCTTCAACGCCAGCCGGCGCAGGTTGACCAGCCAGGCTGCGAACAGGAACGCCGCGCAAGCCAATATCCAGCCCAGGTCCCTGATGAGGCTGTAGTGGGACAGCGTGCCAAACCCCTTGACCAGCAGGTGCCCGCCCAGGTAGCTCAGCGGCAGGCCCAGCAGCGTCAACAGCACGTTGCGCAGCGCCGGCTTTTTGCGGAACACCAACAGCAACAAGCCCAACACGGCAGCCGCCGCCAGCGCCATCACCGCATAATATGCCAGCGCCAGGCGGGGCAGGATTACATAGCCGCCATCGGGGTACAGCTCCCTGCCGAACACAAGCACGCTGGGCTCACCAGCCTTGACGTAATACACCGATGCCTCATGCTCCCCAGGCGCATCCAGCAGCAGCAATGCCTGCCCGCCGCCCACATCAAACCGACGGCTGTACAGGCTGACCTCGTGGCGCAGCGCATCCGGATCATCCGGGCACTGCGCTTCGCAGATGTCGGCATACACCCCTTCCCGGTGGATCGCCATCTTCAACGCGCCTTCCTCCTGCGTAAAGGTCAGCAGCCCCTCCTGCCAGATGATATACTGCCTGTCGCTGGCGTAAGCGCCAAAGGCAGCCGCCAAAGCCAGCAGCAGGCAGGCAGCCAGCGCAACGGATAGCCGCCTGCGCCGCCTGATGCCGCTTTGAACGCGCGCGAGCGGCAGGGCAGCTGTGTCGACTGCGGGCATCTCTTTTTGCAGCGCCTCCAGTTCCGCCGCGCAGGCGCTGCACTCCGCTATATGTTCCTCGACGATTGCGATGCTTTCAGCGCTGGCCAAGCCTTCCCGGTACAGCGGCAGCAGGTCGCCGATCAAATCACAGGTGTGTTTCATCTTGTTTCTCCAATGCTTTCATCAGTTTTTTGCGCGCCCGGTGGTATACTACGCAAGCCCAGTTCTCGCTTTTGTCATACAGCGCTGCGATATCCCGGAAGCTGAGGCCCTGCAGCGCCCGCAGGCGGAATATTTGCCGCGCGGGCTCCTCCAGCGCCGACACTGCCTGCGCCGCGCGCTCGCCGGCATCCTGGGTTGTGACGCGTTCAGCAGGGTCATCCAATACAGGTAAAGTCGACAGATCGCCCGATAGCATGACGCGGGCCTGCCGGCGCAAGTGGCTCAGGTACAGGTTCCGGGCAATGCTGCACAGCCAGACGCGCAGCTCGCCTTCGCCGCGGTAAGTGTGCATCCGGTCCATCGCGCGCAGGAAGCAATCGCTGGTGATGTCCTCCGCAAGCGCCCTCTCCCCGCACAGCCGCAGGGCATAGCGGTAGACGTCCAGAAAATACGCCTGGTATACCTGCTCCATGTCGCGCAAAGCACCACCTCCCACTTATAAGACGCACGAAAAACCGAAATATGACAGATTTATATGATCAACCTGTCATGCATACACGCCGATAAATTTTACCGTTGGCGCGACCCTGGCGTCCAGGATACGGATACGCAATGTGGTGGTCCTGATTTCGCCAAGCACCACAATGCGCTTATAGCCAATGACGGTGCCATGGGCTGCCTGTTGCCATGTGCCGTTCACCAGTGCGTCGACAGCAAAGCGCTCCACCCGCTGGCTAAGAAGGATCTGCTCCTTCAGCACAACGCGGCGGATAGTCTGCGCCTCCTGCCAGCGCAGCAGAATGGCAGCCGTGCCGTTTTCTTCCGCGGGAATGTAATAGCTGTCGTCATCCTTTCGGACGCACTCAATGCCATGCCCTTCAGCAGCCGCGGAAGCCTCCAGCACCGCTGCATCCAGTAAGTTTTGGGCATAGCTTTGGCGAATATACTCGCCCAGTTCACGCAGGCGAGCCACGTCATGTTCATGAAACAACCCCTCATTGGTCGGCGGGATATTCAGCAGAAAGGTAGCATTGCCGCCTACCGACTTTTCGTAGATATCAATGAGCTTTTCTATTGGGCGTACCTTGTCATTTTCACTCTCATGCCAGAACCAGCCCGGGCGAATGGACGTGTTCACCTCTGCCGGATACCAGATCAGATCGCGCTCATTTTCCAACACCTGGCGGCTGCCAAGGTCACGATCATCAGCGTGGATGGGGCGCTGGCGAAACGCATCGTCATCCGCCTGCTGGCTGTCTGAGGTGATCTTTTCGGTGTCGGCAGCACGGCGGGGCACCACGCTCCACTCAGCCTCACGGGTGTCTCCGGCTTCGTTGCCACACCAGCGGATATCCGGGCCACAAACGTGGATGCATGCACCGGGCTGCAGTTCCCGGATGACTGCATAGTAGCGATCCCAGTCATAATATTGCTTTTTGCCATTGGGGCCCTCGCCGCACGCACCGTCGAACCAGACAGAAAACACCTCGCCGTAATGGGTCAGCAACTCCGTCAGCTGGGCGACAAAATAGTCATCATAAGCCTTGCCCTGGCCGTATAGCGGCTGATGACGGTCCCACGGGGACAGATATACACCAAACTTAATCCCTGCTGCGCGGCAGGCAGCAGCAACCTCTCCCACAATATCGCCCTTGTAGGGACTGGCCGCTACCGTGTGTGCCGTATACTTGCTGGGCCACAGGCAGAAGCCATCGTGGTGCTTACAGGTAAGAATGAGTCCCTTCATGCCGGCATCCCTGATGGCTGTGACCCATTGGTCAGCGTCAAACTTCGTGGGGTTGAAAACCGCCGGGCATTCCGTTCCGTCACCCCACTCCCTGTCAGTGAATGTATTCACCGTGAAGTGTACAAAAGCATAGAATTCCATTTGCTGCAGCGCCAGCTGCCGGGGGGCAGGAACAACCTGAACCAGCCGATAATCCAACGCATCCATAATTTACACCTCTTTCAAAATAAGGAAATTACCAGAATCTCGTTAAATTTGTACCTTGTAATCGATCATTTGTCAATTTCATATCGGTATCGTATCAAAACCGTACCGAAACACTGAAACATGATAGATTTTCCGTGAAATTTTTCCCATGATATTCCTTGACAGCAAGCAGGAGAACATTGTACACTCATTGTGGTTTGCCGGATTTTTTGGCGTTGTATCCCGATGCATTTGTCACCCAAGACATCTTGTCAGATCAAGCAAAGGAGTATCGTTGTGACCATGACAAAAAACAAGAAACTGCTCTCCTGGGTGGAGGAAAACAAGGCGCTGTGTAAACCTGAACGGGTTGTGTGGTGTAACGGCTCCCAGGAGGAGTACGACGGCTTGATGGAGCAAATGGTGGCGTCCGGCGCTGCCATTAAGCTGAATGAAAAGCTGCGCCCCAATTCCTACCTGTTCCGCAGCCATCCTTCCGACGTCGCCCGCGTAGAGGACCGCACCTTCATCGCCGCAAAAACGCGCGAGGAAGCCGGCCCCAACAACAACTGGGCCGACCCGACAGAATTGCGCGCCACCCTGCGCGGCTTGTACGACGGTTGCATGCAGGGCCGCACCATGTACATCATCCCCTTCGTCATGGGGCCGCTGAATTCGCCCTTCTCGGTGGTGGGCATTGAAATCACCGACAGCCCCTACGTTGTAGCCAACATGCGCATCATGACCCGCATGGGCACCGAGGCGCTGGACATGCTGGGCGAGCACGGCGACTTTGTGCCTTGCCTGCACTCAGTTGGCGCGCCGCTGGCGCCCGGCGAAAAGGACGTCGCCTGGCCCTGCGCGCCGATGGAAAAGAAATACATCGCCCATTTCCCGGATGACCTGTCCATATGGTCCTACGGTTCAGGATATGGCGGCAACGCGCTGCTGGGCAAGAAGTGCCTGGCGCTGCGCATTGCTTCGCTGAAGGCGCGGGATGAAGGCTGGCAGGCCGAGCATATGCTGATCCTGGGCCTGACCGACCCCAAGGGCCGTAAAACCTGGGTGACCGCCGCGTTCCCCAGCGCCTGCGGCAAAACCAACTTAGCCATGCTGGTGCCCACGCTGCCCGGATACAAGGTGGAAACCGTGGGCGACGACATCGCCTGGCTGCGCCGCGGCAAGGACGGCAGCCTGCGTGCCGTCAACCCGGAAGCCGGCTTCTTCGGCGTGGCGCCCGGCACCTCCTACCAGTCCAACCCCAACGCCATGCACACCATTGAGAAGAACACTATCTTCACCAACGTGGCGCTGACCGACGATGGCGACGTGTGGTGGGAGGGCATCGGCACGCCCGCGCCCGATCACCTGATCGACTGGCAGGGCAACGACTGGACGCCCCAGTCCGACAAGCCTGCCGCCCATCCCAACGCCCGCTTCACGGTATCCGCCGCGCAGTGCCCCGCCATCTCCTCTGAGTGGGAAAACCCCGAAGGCGTGCCCGTCAGCGCCATCCTGTTAGGCGGCAGGCGCCCGCGCACAGTGCCGCTGGTAGTCGAAGGCAGAGATTGGGCGCACGGCGTATTCTTAGGCTCCATCATGGGCTCGGAAATCACAGCCGCTGCCATCTCCGACAAAATCGGCCAGGTG
This sequence comes from Christensenellales bacterium, assembly GCA_050952845.1. GTDB lineage: Bacteria > Bacillota > Clostridia > Christensenellales > Aristaeellaceae > JAGVSV01. The sequence continues at coordinate 515,916 of JBMNLP010000001.1, read as the reverse complement.
CGCCGCGATCCCTTCGCGATGCTGCCGTTTACCGGGTACAGCCTGGGCGCCTACCTGCGCCACTGGCTGGAAATCGAAGCCAAGATCGACAAGGACAAGCTGCCTTCCTTCTTCCACGTCAACTGGTTCCGCCGCAGCCCGGAAGGCAAGTTCCTCTGGCCCGGCTTTGGCGATAACATCCGCGTGCTGGACTGGGCTGTGCGCCGCGTCCACGGCGAAGCCGAAGCCATTGACAGCCCGCTGGGCTACCTGCCCGCCCCCGGGGACATCAACACCGAAGGCCTGGGCAAAGTGGACATGGTTGAACTGCTCACCCTCAACAAAGCCGAATGGCAGGCCGAGGCCGAGTCCATCCGCGCATACTACGACAAGCTGGGCAACGTGCCCCAGGAGCTGTACGATATGCTGGATGACATGGAAAAACGCCTGGCAGAATAATAACACCTGATTTTTACAATAACGATAGAAAAGCCCGGGGTCAGCGATGGCTCCGGGCTTTTGCCTGCCATGCCGCCGACACCCAACCTGCCATGGCGCTGAACAACACAGCCGCCAGCGCCATGGGGATCGCCATGTTGCGGTAGGACAGCGCGATGAACAGCAGGTATGCAATCGGCGCTGCGACCACCAGTGCGGCGAATATCGCCAGGGCGCAAGCCAGCAAACTACCCCTGATAATCAACTGGCTATACAGCAGCACCGCCAGCCCCAGCAGCGCCGGTAGCGACATCAGGTAGCTGCCGGCAGGAAAAAAGGTGGGCAGCGCGGCAGACAGGGCGGCCAGCGGCAGCAGCGTGCCCAGCAGCCGGTCTGCAGGCTTCATGGGCAATCTGGGTAGGATTATCATGGGCATGCCCAGCCAAATCAGGAGCAAAGCAAGGAAAATCAGGTTTCTGTTTTCATATCCCCAGGTCTTGTAATAGGGCGCGCCGCGGATGGACCAATCCACCACAGCCTGCGATGCAAACCACGCGGCAGCCGCCAGCGCAGCCTGCACCAGAAAAGCAAGCGCCATCCCCCTGACAGATGCCTGCCGCTTTGCCAGCAGCCATGCCAGCGCCAGCACGTACAGCAGCGCCGCGGCGTACGCCAGCACATTGGCGACAGGCTGCGGCATCACCAAGATGCGCCCAGGCATCCAGGGAAAAAACACGCCGTCCCGGCTGTCCGTCAGGTGCAGCTGTTCGCTGGCGCCAAAGTGCCGCATCAGGGCATCGGCTGTTGTCATAAACTGGTAGGCGGAATCCCGTGAAAAGGTATCGTAGTTGTCCTTCGCGTTGTGGTATACGTGCTCGCCCCCTATGACGGCAAAGTTCATCCCGGGCAGCCCGGCACGGAGAAACACCGACAAATCGGTATCGTTGGACATGGCGCGATACACGCCGGTGGCGATGGAAGTGGTAGCCGCCCACGGCAGGGCTTTGGCATATTCCCGCACCAGGTTCAGGTTATTCGAGCTGGTTTCGAACATGATCAGCGCGCCTTCGTTGCCCCGCGCATCCAGGTTGATGACCAGCTGAATGTCAGCCAGCGTTTCCCTGTGTCGCAGCACGTGGCAGGCAGCGCCCATCATCCCTTTTTCCTCGCCATCGGAAAACAGCACGATGATGTCACGTTTCAGCGCATCTCTGTCCAGTACGCGCAGGCTTTCCAGCAGCGCCACCACCGACACAGCGTCGTCAAAGGCGCCCGGCCCTGCGGCGACGCTGTCGGTATGCGCCACAAACAGGATGGCTTCGTCGGTGCCCGGCGCATCCAGATGCACAACGATGTTGTTCAGCGCAAGGCCAATGCCAGGTGCATTGCGCTGTATGCTGTCCCATATGGTCTGCCAGCGGTCCTCGCCGCTGATATAGGCGTCCCACAGCGCGCGGATGTTCGCCTGGGTGAGGTAGAATGGCTCCTCCCGAAAGGGGATGCCCAGGTCCGTCAGGCGCTGGGTGATGTACCGATGCGCCTCGCGCAGGGCAGGGGAGCCTGCCGCGCGCACGCTGCGGCTGAGCACCCGCAGGTCATACAGCATGCGCTGAAAATCCAGCCCTGCCGGCGCTTGTTCCAGCGGGGTTGGCGCCACTTCCTCCACAGAAGGCGCCTTCGGCGCCTGAAACTGCATCACGCCAACAGCCGCGCCCAGCACAAAGGCTGCCAGCACGGCAAACGATCCCAATTTCTTCAGCATAACCCTCCCTCTTCATCCTGCGATGGACCCATTGTACAATACTCAGCAAAATCGGGCAAAGATGATCAAATGACTCTCTATATCCAGCACATCAGGTTTCTTGTACCAGCTGCCTCCTGTCATACCTTCGTCCGTGGCGCCTGATAGCGCATAATCACAGTAACGGCCGCTTGACAATTAGGACAGCATTCGGTAAAATTTTATCATGATGAAACGGCGCAGTTTTTCCTATTGCGCCGGAAAAAATTGACAGGAGGAGTATCTATGAAAAAATATCTGTCCCTGATGATGGCGCTGGTGTTAGCGCTAGGCCTGGTCGGCATGACCGCCGCAGCCGAGGCGCCCAAGTACAAAATCGGCATCTTAGCCCCCGCCGTTACGCACGGGTGGGTCGCCGGCGTGGCCTACAACGCCGAGCAGCAGTGCCGCGAGCTGGAAGACATTGTGGACTATAAGCTCAGCGTTTCCAACAACGCCGAGGAAATGACAGCCCAGTTGGACGACCTGATCACCTGGGGCGCGCAAGCCATCGTAGCGTTCCCGCAGTGGCAGGGCATGGAAGTGCCCATTCAGGGCGCGATCGACCGGGGCATCAAGGTGGTCAACTTCGACATCATCATCGACGTCGAGAACATCTACCTGGTATCCGGCGACAACGAGGGCATGGGCGTAGCCAGCGCCAAGTATATCGTGGACAAAATCGGCACCACAGGCAACGTGGTGGCGCTGCCCGTACCCAAGAGCGGTTCGGTATCTGAGCTGCGCATGAAGGGCTTCTACGATACCATCAAGGAAATCGCCCCCGATCTGACCGTCACCGAATACGCCACCGCCTTCACCCGCGAGGACGGCCTGAAGGACTTTACCGACATCCTCGCCGCCAACCCGCAGATCGACGCCGTGTACAGCCTGGACGATGAAACATCCATCGGCGTGCTGCAAGCCATCAGCAACGCAAAGCGCACCGACATCAAGGTAATCACCGGCGGCGGCGGCTGCCAGGAGTATTTCCGCATGATGCCCGAAAATGAGGACATCTGGATCGCCAGCGCCCTGTACAGCCCGCTGATGGTGCGCGATGCCGTCAACTCCGCGGTGTCGCTGCTGAAGGGCGAAGAGGTTGACGCCGTGCAGATCATCCCCACCACCATTGTCGACCGCACCAATGTAGAGGAATACTTCGACGAAAACTCTGTTTACTGATAGGAACAAACTTAGCGCCACGACCCTGCGGGCCGTGGCGCTTCACTGATACCGATGAAGGGATAAGTCAGCCAATGAACCTGCGCATGCGCGGCATTCACAAAGCCTTTGGCGACAACCAGGTGCTGGTAGACGTCAGCTTTGCCCTGCAGGGCGGCGAGATCTGCGCGCTGTTAGGCGAAAACGGAGCGGGCAAATCCACCCTGATGAATATTTTAGGCGGCGTGCTGCCAGCCGATGAAGGCACCATTGAACTGGACGGCCGGCAGGCTGTGTTTGCCACGCCGCTGAATTCTATGAACGCCGGCATCGCCTTCATCCACCAGGAGCTGAACCTGGTGCCGGATCTGGCTGTATACGAAAACATGTTCCTGGGCAGGGAGCTGAAAAAAAAGTCCGGCGCGCTGGATCATCAGCGCATGGTAGCCGAAACCCAGGCCGTTTTCGCGCGCATGGGCTTGCAGCTGGACCCGCAGCGCATGGTGCGCGAGCTGGATTCATCGCACAGGCAAATGGTTGAGATCAGCCGTGCGCTGATGATGGATGCCAGGCTGATCATCATGGACGAACCCACCACCACGCTGACCGACCCGGAAATAGCGCATTTATTTTCACTGCTGCGCACGCTGAAGGCGCAGGGTGTGGGCATGATCTTCATATCGCACAAGCTGCGCGAAGCCGTGACGCTGTGCGACCGGTATGCCGTGCTGCGCGATGGCCATCTGGTGGCGGAAGGCGATATCGCCGACGTGACCACCGCTGATTTATCGCGCTTTATGGTGGGGCATACGCTGCTGGAGGTCAACCGGAGCGAAGCCCCTGCCCTGGGCGATGCAGTGCTGGCAGCGCAGGGGCTGACAGCCGAGCCATATTTCCGCGACATCAGCTTCTCCGTGCGGGCGGGCGAGATCCTGGGCGTCACGGGCCTGTTAGGCGACGGACGCAGCGAGGTGTTTCGCGCTGTCTTTGGCGATTTGCCGTTTACCGATGGCGAGGTGCTGGTGCATGGCCGTTCAGCGCATATTGCGATGCCCCGGGACGCCGTGGCGCTGGGGATCGCCTATGTGCCGCGTGACCGCAAGGAAAACGGCATTCTGCGCGACCTGAGCATTTTAGACAACAGCAGCGCCGCCTCATGGGACAGCGCATCGCGCCACGGCATCCTTGACGAGCCCAGGCTGCGGCAGATGTTTGCCGCCCAACGCGAAGCCCTGCGCATCAAAATGGGCGGAGAAAACGACCCCATCACCAGCCTGTCGGGCGGCAACCAGCAAAAGGTTATGCTGGCCCGGTGGCTGTCCGTGCAGCCCCATGTGTTGGTGCTGGACAACCCCACCCAGGGGGTGGACGTGGGCGCCAAGGAAGAGATATATCACATCATCCATGACTTGGCGCGCGGGGGCACGGCCATTGTGGTGCTCAGCTCGGAAGCCGCCGAAATCGTACGCCTGTGCGACCGCGCGCTGGTAATGTTTCACGGCAGCGCAGCGGGCGAGGTGCAGGGCGACACCATGAACGAATACGATATCATGCGCCTGTCCACCGGCGATCGCCTGGCCGACGGCGCTGGCTTATCCGATGCAGGGAGGGAATAGCAGGATGCAAGCAACAAAAAGCCCGGGCAGTTTCAAGCGCCAGGCAATGAACTGGCTGGCTCATCAGTGGGGCGTCCTGGTGCGCGCATGGCAGCAGAAGCCTTTGTTTTCCATCACCTTAGCGCTGCTGGTGCTGATCGTGCTGCAGACCGTCTCCCTGGGATTCAACTATCCCACCTTTGGCGAATGGTTCCTGGCGTGGCTGCGCAACATCATCAACGTGCTGCGCAACAACGCCTCCGTGGGCATCATCGCCCTGGGAATGACGTTTGTGATCATTTCCGGCGGCATCGACCTGGCGGTGGGGTCCACCATGGTGGCCATTGGCGCCGTCGTCATGGAGCTGATCAACATCGGCCCGCACGGGATATTAAAAGGAATCGGCATCACCGGCTTGCCCGCCTACCTGATTGGCATTGCCGCTGGTATACTGATGGGCATTGCGCTGGGTGAAATCACCGGTTATCTGATTGCCAACAAGCGGCTGCCGCCGTTCATCGCCACGCTGGGCATGATGAAAATCCTGCGCAGCGTCACGCAGTTCCTGACGCAAAAGTCGGCTCCCATCGTGCCCAAGGCTTTTTTGAACATCTCCAACCTGCGCATCGGCGGGGAAATTGTGCTGCCCATCATCTACTGGCTCATCCTCGCGGTGGTGCTGCACATGGTCAGCCGGCACACGGCTTTCGGCCGGCAGGTGTACGCCATCGGCTCCAATGAACGGGCCAGCCGCCTGTCCGGCATCCATGTCAAACGCGTCAAGCGCCATGTATACACCCTGATGGGTGCGATCATGTCAGTTCCCGCCATCATCCAGATCTCCTATATCGGCGGCATGGATTACGCTAACGCCGGCGCCGGCTCCGAAATGAATGCCATTGCCGCCGTCATCGTCGGCGGCACCAGCATGGCTGGCGGCCGCGGCTCCATCATGGGTACAGTGCTGGGCATCCTAACCCTTGCTGTAATGGACAACACGCTGAACTTAGTCGGCGTGCCGGCTTTTTTAAGGGAAGCCTTCAAAGGCCTGATCGTAGTAGCAGCCGTGCTGCTGCAAAGGCGGGATAGCGGGAGCGAATAGGGCCCGGTTGACAGGAGAAGAACACCCATGTTTCAGCACACCTGCTATACCCTTATACCGCCTGCCTACCGGTTGAACGGAGCGGAGCATGTTCTGCCATCTGTAGCATCCAGCCGGTATGAGGATAACCGCTTTGCTGTCGACGAAGTCGTCACCCCCTTGAAGGATGGGTTGATGTCGGTTCGGCGCGCGTGGACGAATGTGTCGGGCGATGCAGTGGCGTTTCAGCCGATGCTTGAAGTGTTGGGAAGCTTCTCAGCTCATCATCATGTCATTCCCTGCATCAGCTACAATGGCAACCCGTGGGGACAGGGTGGCGAACCCAAAGGGCTGACCAGGGATGGCGTGCCGTATGTGTTTGCATACCACCGCACCGGCATCCCGTCGTGCACACTATCGGAGAACAATGACATCGCGCTGGCGGTGTTTGCGTCGGATACAGATGCACAGTCGCTCACGTCCTCGTGTTCGCTGGTCAAGAATGCCAATGGCAGCTGCCTGCATCGCATCCTATATCCCATCATTGAGGAGCCCGCAACCTACAGCACGCGCGACCGATTCAGCGGCGACTATCAGACCTATATTGAGCTTGCACCCGGGCAAACATTTGCAGCAACAGCATTTATATGGTGCGGTGTACCCCGCTGGCCAAACTATGGCATGGCGGATGTGCTGGACATCGCGCTTGAGGCATTGCAGCCTGCCGCCTTTGCGCCAGCTATCACAGCGAGGAAGGTATGGGAACTGGGCATTGCATATGCCAAACGGCTGGCGCAGCCCGTCCGTGGAAGGCGGCTGCTGTGCATCGGATTAACACCGGAGGGGGACAGCAGGTTTCAGGAGCGTGCGCACTATGAGATCGGCTGGTGCGGACAAAACGCGCTGTATGCCCGGATGCTGATGCTGCACCACCGGCAGCATGGCGATCCGGAGGCGCTCAGCCTGGCGCTGGATATCCTGGATGCCTGGGCAGAGGACGCGCCAAGAGCAAGCGGTTTGATGTACGTGCACTATGAAAACCAGTGGCAGGAAGGCGCCGATCAGGCCGATATCTGCAACCTGTCCATTGCGGCGGCGGAGCTGATCCGCGCATACCGCCTGGCGGCAGACATGGGCATCGACAAGCCTGCCTACCTGCGAGCCGCAGCGGGTATCTGCGAGTTTTTCATTGCACATTATTCGACTGAACACGGCTTTGGCAAATCATGGCACATCGAAAGCGGGCAGCCAGTTGACACAGGCGGCACCATCGGCGCCTTCATGGTGCCGGCATTAAGCGAATACTACAGACAAACCGGCAACGAAGCAGCGCTGGACACAGCGAAGCAGGCGCTCCGCTTTTATGCGTCTCGCGACCTGGACAAGTTTATGTGCACCGCAGGCGCGCTGGACACCGCCTGTGTGGACAAGGAAACCTCCGGTGCCCTTATCATGGGCGGCATCATGCTGTATGAGGACACCAACGAAGAAGAATTCCTGACCATCGCCCGCAAGGCAGCGTATTACTTTTCCTCCTGGGCTTTTCATTATGACGCATTATATGGCGCAGACAGCGATTTTGTAAAATATGGCTTCCGCACGCTGGGCGGCACATCGGTATCGGCACAGCACCACCACCTGGATCCATGGGGCGGCCTGATGGTGTGCTGGTACCTGAAGCTGGCAGAGCACACCGGCGACATGCGCTGGCGCCAGCGCGCACAGGCTATGTGGCGGCACGTCACCCAGTGCATCACACCGGAAGGCGGAAAGATAATCCGCGGCAGGCTGCGCCCTGAGGGCAGCCAGAATGAGGCATATTTTCATTGCCGCTGGGGGCACAGCCAGGTGGAGAGCCAGCCCGGGATGATGAACGACTGGCTGGTAGCCTGGCCGGGCGCTTTTCGGCTGTTTACGCTGGCATCGGTTCAGGACTGGACAGTGCTGGACAGCGCATCGACAGGCATGCCGTTATAACGAATTCACCGCGCCCCCTTGTCGTAGGGCACGCCGCTGGCGCGCGGCGCCTGGGAGCGCCTGCTGGTAAACGCCAGCACCACCATGGTTACAATGAAGGGGATCATCTTGTAGATGTCGCTGGGGAGCCCCAGGTTTTTGAGTAGGGGCAGGCCGGAATAGGCTGAGGCGATGGTTTTCATCAGGCCGAAGAAGAACGCCGCCATGAAGATGCGCAGCGGCCGCCACTGGCCGAATATCAGCACCGCCAGCGCCAGGAAGCCGTAGCCTGATACCGTGGCGTTAAAGTTGGTGGATGTGGGAATCACATACACCAGCCCGCCCAGCCCCGCCAGCGCACCCGATATCAGCACACCTGCATACCGCATGCGGTATACGTTGATACCCACCGAGTCCGCTGCCTGGGGGTGTTCGCCGCAGGCGCGCAAACGCAAGCCGAATTTGGTTTTATACAGCACAAAAGCCGACACCGCGAAGATCAGGATGCCCAAGTAGGTGGTAATATAGTGTCCACTGATTAATCCAACAACGTATTATAATACAAGCCTTTAAGTCGAATTTATGGTACAATAAGTGCAAGGGAAAGCACCGAAAAGGCAAAAAACCCTTGCACTTATTTCGGAGGTAAAAACAGTGTATCGGCCGCAAAGCGAACAAGTCAGTATCTTTGAGGATGAAAAGGTGTTTCAATTCCAAGGACTGGATTCTACCAACGATTGGGTCAAGCTGGCCAAGATGATCCCATGGGCTGAGTTGGAACGCCGTTACGCGCAGACCTTTACAAGCGAAGTGGGCAATGTAGGCAAATCCGCCAGGATGGCAATAGGAGCGCTCGTCATCAAGGAACGCTATGGTTTTTCAGATGAGGATACGGTGGAGGAGATCCGGATGAATCCTTATCTCCAGTTTTTCCTGGGTCTGCCAGCCTTTCAACATGAAGCGCCGTTTGACGCGAGCACCATGACGTTGTTTCGCAAGCGGATTCCTGTAGAGTTGACGGCGGAGCTGAATGATTATATCTCCGGCCGCAGGAACCCATACGCAGAGAAGAAAGACGAGGAGGAAAATGATGATGCTTCGCCTTCTGAATCAACGGACGAAGGCGATAAAGAGGAGGAATCGGAAGAGGCTGAAGAGCCTGTCAATAGCGGTACACTGATCCTGGATGCCACCTGCGTCCCTCAGGATATCCGCTATCCAACCGACCTTGGTTTGCTCAACGAGGCGCGGGAGGCGCTGGAAGCAATGATCGACAGTGTATATCCCACGGGAGAGAAACCCCGAACCTACCGCCGCGTTGCTCGCAGAGACTATCTGAGGTATGTCAGGAACAGGAAACCCACCCGGAAACAACTGCGCACCAGCCTTCGGAAACAACTGAACTATGTTCGCCGCGATCTGGGCTATCTATCCGATATGAAGGATCATCTGAGCGAGAAAGACCGGGAACGACTTGGTGTGATTGAGCAGCTGTATGCGCAGCAGAAGGAAATGTATGACAATCGGACCAGTCGCGTAGATGACAGGATCGTCAGCCTGCATGAGCCCTGGGTGCGTCCCATCGTTCGCGGCAAGTCGAAAGCGCCGGCAGAGTTTGGTGCAAAGCTGGCTGTATCCGTTGTGGATGGTTATATGCGCGTAGAACATTTGTCCTGGGATGCGTACCATGAGGGTAAAACGCTGAAGGAATCGGTAGAACGCTATCATGCCGACACGGGTAAGTATCCGGAGCGTGTCTTAGCAGACAAAGCATATCGTACACGGGAGAATCTTCAATACTGCAAAGCCCACGGCATTCGCATGTCGGGCCCCAAACTGGGCCGTCCACCGAAGGATAAGGCATTATATCGAGCACAACAAGATGAAGAACGCCGTGAATCAGGCGAACGCAATGCTGTGGAGGGCGGGTTTGGAGTAGGCAAACGTCGTTATGGGATGGGATTGGTCAAGGAACGTCTGAAAGAAACCAGTGAAATAGCCATCCATATCTGCATCCTGACGATGAATTTGTGGAGACGCCTGAAGGAGTTTCTTTTTGCGCTTCTTTTGCTGGTGGTCCATGGGGCTCATGATGACAATTGTGCGGATACAGCAGCATGGGATGGCAATCAGTGGAGATGGTTGTCCTGGAAACATGGGGTTGCTCAGTAGACCCTAATATAGCTTTTCTGGAAAAACAGCGGTCCGATAACGGGTATGTCGCCCAGGATCGCTGCTTTTTCTATGCGGAATGTGTTGATGAACTCCACCTGTTGTACGCCGTTGGGCTGGATAGAGCGCGCCAAAAAGATAGCGGCTGCCGGGGCAATCATGTTCAGCGCCGTGCCCGATATGGTCTGGTCCGAGCGGAGCGATATCGCAGCATACGCGTGCAACAGGGAGAACAACATGCCGGAACCGACTGCAATCAGGATGGCGATGATCAGAAGGGCTTGCGACCCGTCCAGGATGATCAGCAGCGATACGATGAACGCCACGCCGGCTGCCACGACAATGGCATACGCAGCGCGTTTTGCCCAAGCTGAAGGCTGCTTTCTGCCCGCTGTCGCCAGCCACAGCACCGCAGCTGCCAGCACCGCCAGGCTGGCCCAATATACCGGCAGCGCTCCCGCCGCCATATTCCAGGGAGTCACCAGGTGCTGTACCTGGCTGAGGAAAAGAATAGAGAAAAAGGCACCGACGACCATGATGCCCTCCAGCGCGATGTTGACCACGCCGCTGCGCTCGGAAAACATGCCGCCCAGCGCCACGATCAGCAGCGGAATGGAAAAAAACATCATTTGCTGCACCAGGAAATAGATAAATTCCATCAGCGTTCCCCTTTCCCCTCAGCCTGGTCCGCGGCATGCGACTTTCTTCTCCGCCTGGCAGCACGCACCATCAGGTCGCGCACCAGCAGCGAAAAGGCGCTGAAGTAGATGATCAGGCCGATGATGACGTCGATGACTTCCTTCATATACTTCAGCGACTGCAAGTAGCCGCCGCCCACTGTGATGTGCGCAATGAACAGCCCCGTCAGGATGATGCCGATGGGGTTGGACAGGCCCAGCAGCGCCACCGCGATGCCGTTGAACCCCTGCGGCGCCAGCACCTCTGCCACATGGATGTGCATGCCGCTGGACGGCGCCAGGTACATCAGTCCGCCTGCCGTGCCCGCCAGGGCGCCGGCAATAACCATGGACAGGATGATGGCGCGGTTTTCGCTGATGCCTGCGTAACGGCTGGCGTGCCGGTTAAGACCACAGGCTTTCAGCTCGTAGCCAAAGGTCGTCCTGCCCAGCAGGATGTATATCAGCACCGCGCTGCCCAGCGCGATGAAGATACCGCTGTTGACGCTGGACGCATCATGGAAGCGTCCTTTCATGATATAAAACACCTGGTCCAGCCCGGCCTTGGGGATGACAGCGCTGGCTGCCACGTCCACGGTTTGGTTTTTCAGCTGGTCATACAGGTGCGATGTCTTGATCAGGTAGTTGATGCCATACATGCCGATGTAGTTGAGCATGATGGAGCTGATGACCTCGTGGACATTGAGCAGCGCCTTGAAGATGCCTACAATCATGCCCCAGGCCGCGCCAGCCGCCATCCCTGCCAGCAGCGACACCATCCAATGCAGGTGACCGGGCAGAAAGGTCCAGGTAACGCCGGCATAGATGGATACGAAACCGCCCACCATCAGCTGCCCTGCGGCGCCGATGTTGAACAGGCCGGTTTTGAAGGCAAACCCCACCGACAAGCCTGTCATGATGATGGGCGTGGCATAGTACAGCACCTGCCCCAACCCCTTCATGCCGTTATTCAGGCCGCCCAACAGGATGGTTGCCAGCCCTTTCAGCGCATTGGCCGGGTTGGATATCAGCAGGATGACAAAGCCTGCCAACAACCCCGCCAGGATGGCCAGCAGCGAAGCCAACGCGTTGGACCATCCCTTTTTCAACCTGTTCATGAACGCACCTCCGCCTTGCGGCTGCCGGACATATACAGCCCCAGCTGCTGTGCCGTGGCTTCGCTGCCCGACAGCTCAGCCACGATGCTGCCCTGGTACATCACCAGGATGCGGTCAGCTAACTGAAACACCTCGTCCAGCTCCAGCGACATCAGCAGCACTGCGCGCCCTTCGTCGCGCACGCGCACCAGCTGCTCGTGAATGTACATGGTGGCGCCTACATCCAGCCCGCGCGTAGGCTGCACGGCAACCAGAACGCTGGGCGCCATGTCGATCTCCCGGGCGACGATGGCTTTCTGCTGGTTGCCGCCCGACATGCTGCGCACGATGGTTTCAGCGCCCTGGCCGGCACGGATGTCAAACTGATCGATCAGCCTGTCGGCATGCTGCCGCACATTATCAAACCGGATGAACCCGCGGGTTTGCATGTCGGCGTGATCATAGCTTTTCAACGCCAGGTTTTCGGACAGCGTGTAGTCCAGCACCAAGCCATAGCGATGCCGGTCCTCCGGGATGTGGGCGATGCCCAGGTCGTTGCGCCGGCGGATGGCGGCGTGGGTGATGTCGTCGCCGCCCAGCAGCACAGTGCCGGACTCCACGGGCATCAGGCCCGTCAGCGCGTAGACCAGCTCGCTCTGCCCGTTGCCGTCGATGCCCGCGATGCAGACGATTTCGCCGCCGTGCACATCGAACGACACACTGTCTACAGCCTTCTTTCCGTGCAGGCCCATGACGGTGAGGTCGCGCACCGACAGCACAACATTGCCCGGCTTCGCCTCCTGCTTGTCGAGATGGAAGTTGATTTTGCGGCCCATCATCATCTCGGCCATCTCTTCCACCGACGTGTCGGCAACGGATACCGTGCCGATATAAGCGCCTTTTCTCAACACCGTGCATCGGTCTGCCACTTTCTTAATCTCTTCCAGCTTGTGCGTGATAAACAGGATGCTCTTCCCCTCCTGCGCCAAGCCCTTCATGATTACCATCAGTTCGTCGATCTCCTGCGGGGTCAGCACAGCGGTGGGCTCGTCAAATATCATGATGTCGTTTTCGCGGTACAGCATTTTGAGGATTTCAACCCGTTGCTGCATGCCCACCGTGATGTCGCTGATCAGCGCGTCCGGATCGATCCTCAAGCCGTAGCGCTCGGACAGCGCCACCACCCTGCTGCGGGCTTCGTCCATCCTGAGCACGCCGCCCTGCACCGTCTCCACCCCCAGCACGATGTTTTCCAGCACCGTAAAGTTGTGCACCAGCTTGAAGTGCTGGTGCACCATGCCGATGCCCAGGGCGTTGGCATCGTTGGGGTTGCGGATGTCCACCCGCTGCCCGTTTTTCCGTATTTCACCGGCATCCGCCTGATAGAGGCCAAACAAAATGCTCATCAGCGTGCTCTTGCCGGCGCCGTTTTCTCCCAGCAGGGCATGGATTTCCCCGCGCCTTAAGCGAAGGGTGATGTTGTCGTTGGCGCGGACGCCGGGAAAATCCTTGTAGATGTGCAGCATTTCGATGACGTAATCGTTCATGGCCTGTCCTTCTGCCGCGCCGGGCATCGATCAAACGTGAAAAAAAGGGCTGCCCACTGTGCGGCAGCCCTGCAGCATTTGTTTATTGTATCTCGGTCACGGTGCATAGCTTGACAGGAATTTCGGATACGCTTGCCACATCGGAATCCTTCAGCAGCTGCACCTCGCCAGCCACTAACTTGGCGAAGATGGCGTCATAGTCCGCCTGGGTGAACTTGGTGAACTTGGAGGTTTCCATGGGCAGCGACACGCCGCCCACCGCGGCATCCTTCACAATGCTTTCGCCGCCGGGGAAATTGCCCTCGTAGAAAGCTGTCAGCGTCTGCACAACGGAGGGAACCAGGCCCTTCATGGCCGATGTGATGACCGATTCGCTCTCGCCGGACTGGTCGACGTCCACGCCGATCACCTTGCCGCCAGCCGCCTCCGCAGCTGCCATCACGCTGTTGCCCACGGCGCCTCCGCAGGCGAAGATAACCTCAACGCCTGAAGCATACCAGCTGGCTGCCTGGCTTTGTACCTCAGGGGTTGCCTTAAAGTCGCCGGTGTAGAAGTAGTTGACAGTGAGGCCGCTCAACCCCATTTCCTGCGCGGCATACTCGATGCCCTGCACAAAGCCATAGCCAAAGCGGATAACCGCCGGCACCGCCATGCCGCCCATGAAACCCAGCTTGGTATAGCCGTCCTTCACAGCCGCATAACCGGCCAGGAAGCCCGCCTGCTCCTCAGCGTACACAATGCCAACCGCGTTTTTCTCGGTGCGGAATTCAGGTCCGCCCTCTTTGCTGTAGTCCCCATCGTTGGGGTTGCCGTCCAGCAGGATGAAATGCACATCGGGGTACATATCCTGCGCGATAAAGATAGGCACCTCAAACAAGAAGCCGGGGGTGACGATGACCTTCGCGCCGCCGTTGACAGCCTGCTCGATATAGTCCAGGTAGATTTCAGTGCTCTGCGCGTCGGGCTGGTAGTAGTGATAGGTTTTGCCGTTGGGCTCGGCATACTCTTTGATGCCTTCCCAAGCGCCCTGGTTGAAGGACTTGTCGTCGATGGTGCCCAAGTCGGTGATCATGGCGATTTCATAGCTGTCGGCAACGGCTGCTATTGGCGCCACGCCTAAGCCCAGGACGAGTGTTGCGGCCAACATTGCCGCCAACAGGGTGCGAATGTTTTTCTTCATGCTGAAACATAACCTCCTCATTATTTTCCCAAGCGCCACAACAGGACGTCTTGAGATGTAACTATGTATATGATATACAAATCAGCGTTGTTAGTCAAGTAGCTTAAAACGCCATCCGCATCCAGCCTTTTTCTTCTTTTTCGGGCAGGCCAAGCAGGGAACGGGCTTGTTTGACATAATAGCGATATGCCGCCAGCGGCGTGCCGTTGGGGATGCGGTGGTCCAGGGCAAACACCATGCCGCCTTCCTGCATCAGGGGCTGCAGTTTGTATGCCAGTTCCTGGTCGATATCGGCGCGGGATCTGCGCAGCACATGCTTGTCGATGCCGCCTTTGAACGCCGCGGCTTTGCCGTACTGTTTGCGCAGCGCCACGATGTCCATGCCGGCGGCGGGCTCGCAGGGATAAAACACGTTGACGCCGCACTCGATAAAAGGTTCAATCACCGCGTTCATGTTGCCGTCGGAATCCTGGCTGAACAGCCGTGCGCCGTTGCTGTAGGCCAAATCCCACACGGCGCGGTAGTAGGGCTTGATGAACTCCCTGATTTGCCTGGGTCCCAACAGCGGGCCGCTTTTGCCCGCCATGTCCTCATGGACGTGGATATGGTCCACCGTTACATACCGGTTGATCTCCCTGAGCACGCGGGTGGCGGTGTCGGCAAAGGTAGCCAGCATGTCATGGATCATGTCCGGCTCCTCAATAAAAGCCACGCAGGCTTCCTCGTCGCCCATCAGGTCGCGCACGGTGGCATAGCCGCCGGGTATCCACATGCCCACCAGGGCGCCTTGCGCGCGCGCCTCCGCCGCCTTCTTTGCTGCTTCGGCATCCACGCGGGAGGGATGATATGCATACTGGTGGCGCAAAGCCTGCCAGTCCGCCATGGTTTTGACGGGCCAGTCCATGGGCAGGCCGATGGTGGCAAAACCTTTGCGCAGCTTGCTGGTGCGCCCCATGCTGTCGCGCACGATGACCTCGCCTTCATTCTCCTGCAGCACCACCTCCTCCATCGGGTGCAGATACCCTGTGTTGACGCCGCAGTTCGCCAGGTGGAGGCGGTCGAACATGAAAGCGGTGAGGTCGATCTCCTCCTCCGAAGCTCCCTGGGCGCGCCATTCCTCAGGCAGCCCAACCAACGGACCGAACAGCTCGGCAAAAAACTGCCGTGGCTGGCCCCGGAATGTCATCAAATCGATATACTGCTGTCCTGTCCAGATCATAGATAGCCTCCCGCTGTCGGCAGCAATCCGCCGGATGATCACAATGTACCAGAACAGGGGCACGCCGTCAACATATGGCACATAGGGAAATTTGGTGTTTCCCTCTGTATTTGTTACACTCATACATAATCAATCCATGTCGGGAGGTATCCATGTTCAGGCTGATGGTGGTGGAGGACGACCCTGTTATTTCGCGCAAGGTGGCAGAGTTTCTTGCCCTGTGGGGATATGAGGTGCGCTGCGTGGAGGATTTTAACGACATCATGCCCGATTTTACCGCCTTTGACCCGCACCTGGTGCTGCTGGACCTGAAGCTGCCGGTGCTGGGCGGCTACCACTGGTGCCGGGAAATCCGCCGCCAATCCAGCGTGCCGATATTATTCATCACCTCCGCCGGCGACAGCATGACCGCCGTCACCGCCATGAGCCTGGGCGCGGATGACCTCATCGCCAAGCCCTTCGACCTGAGCGTACTGGGAGCAAAAATCGAAGCGCTGCTGCGGCGCGCCTATGCGTATCCCGCCGCCCCCGCCACCTATGATTTGCATGGCATTGCCTACGACCCTGCCGCCGGCGAGCTGCGCTTCGGGGCGCACACCGCCGCCCTCACCCGCAATGAAAACCGCATCCTGCACACCCTGGCTATCCACCGCGGCGGCTTTGTGTCGCGGGAGAAGCTGATGACCGCGCTGTGGGAAACCGACGAATACATCGATGACAACACCCTCACCGTAAACGTACTGCGGCTTCGCCGCAAGTTAGGGCAATGGGGGCATCAGGACATCATCCTCACCCGAAAGGGCATGGGGTATATGGTGAAGCCATGAGAACAACGCTTTCCCCGCATCAGGCGCTGGCAGCAGCTTTTCGCCAGGTGCGGCGCCCGGCGGCGCTGGTTGCCGCGTGCCTGGCGGTGTTTTCGCTGGTGACGGCGCTGTATGGCATGCCTGCCGGGGCTATCGGCTACGCCCTGCTGCTGTGCGCCGCGCTGCTCATCGCAGCCTATGTGATGACGTTGGTGCGCTGTGTCCGGCAGCATCAGGCCGCCGCGGCGCTGCTGCGCAGCCTCCCGGATGGGCTGGAAACCTATCCGGAGCCCGACAGCCCCGCCGATGCGGATAACCGGCAGCTGCTGCACCGCATGGCGCAGCTGTACCGGGACGCCGTGTTTCAGGCTGACAGTCGCTATAAAGCCACCACTGCCTACTACACCATGTGGAGCCACCAGGTAAAAACGCCGCTGGCTGCCATGCGCCTGCTGTTAGCAGGAGAAGACACGCCGCTGGCCCGTCAGCTGCTGGGCGAGCTGTTCAAAACCGAGCAGTATGTGGACATGGCGCTCAACTATATGCGCCTGGACGGCGGCCCGGGCGGGTTTTCCTTCCGCCTCTGTCTGCTGCGCAGCGTTGCCGCCGATGCGGCACGCCCCTTTGGCCTGCTATTTGCGCAGAAAAAGCTGCGGTTTGCCATCGACATCCCCGAAGACATATCCGTTGTAACCGACGCGCAGTGGCTGTCCTTTGCGCTGGAGCAACTGCTGAGCAACGCGGTGAAATATACCGCGCAGGGCGGCGTCACCATCTCCTGGGATGCCCGGGCGGGCGAGCTGTGCGTGGCGGATACCGGCCGCGGCATCCGCCCTGAGGACCTGCCCCGCGTCAC
This sequence comes from Christensenellales bacterium, assembly GCA_050952845.1. GTDB lineage: Bacteria > Bacillota > Clostridia > Christensenellales > Aristaeellaceae > JAGVSV01. Next base: position 498,369 of record JBMNLP010000001.1, on the reverse strand, counting down.
GGAATTCGGCTTTACCGGCAGCAGCGCATCCGGCGACAGCCGCCCCACGGGCATCGGCCTGTACCTGTGCGGGCTTACGTTAAAGCGCCTGGGGCACACCCTGCGCCTGGCGTCCGACCCCGGGCGGGGCACCCGGGCGTATATCCGCTTTCATCAGCGAACGCTGACGCCTCAGGTGACAGATTTGTAAGCTGCCGCGCCTTCTTTGTAAGCCTGTTGTAAGGCGCCGCGCCTCAAAGTGCGTTAAAATAGAAGCACTTGAGGGAAGGAGCGGTTTTATGGCACTGCTTGAAGTCAACAACGTACAAAAGGTATACACCACCCGCTTTGGCGGCCACCGGGTGCAGGCGCTGAGCCAGGTCAGCTTCGCAGTGGAGGCGGGAGAATATGTCGCCATCATGGGCGAGTCCGGCTCGGGCAAAACCACGCTGCTGAACATACTGGCGGCGCTGGACCGGCCCACCTCCGGCGAGGTGGTGCTGGACGGCAGGCACCTGTCTTCTATATCCGACAGCGAGATCACCGCCTTCCGGCGCACCAACCTGGGCTTTGTGTTTCAGGATTACAACCTGCTAGACACATTTTCCATTCGTGACAACATCTACCTGCCGCTGGTGCTCTCAGGCCGCAGCACGCCGGAGGACATGGCGCGCCGCGCCGAGCCCCTGGCCGAACGGCTGGACATATTGCCCATCATGGAGAAGTTCCCCTACGAGGTGTCCGGCGGCGAAAAGCAGCGCACAGCGCTGGCCCGGGCATTGATTACAGAGCCGCAGCTCTTGTTGGCAGACGAGCCGACGGGGTCGCTGGATTCCCGGGCAACAGACAGCCTGCTGGCCCTGTTTGAAGAGGTCAACCGCATCGGGCAGACCATCCTGATGGTGACCCACTCCGTCAAAGCCGCCAGCCACGCCAAACGCGTGCTGTTTATCAAGGACGGCACCATCTTCCATCAGCTGTACCGCGGCGACATGGACAATGCCGGCTTGTACCAGGCCATTGCCCACGCCCTGACCGCGCTGATGACAGGCGGTGACGGACAATGAGCGCGCGGTTTTTGCTGAGCCTTTCCTGGCAGAACATCCGCCGCAACCGCCAGGCCTACCTGCCCTACGCGCTCAGCTGCGCAGGGGCCGCGGCGATGTATTTCATCATGCTGGCCCTCAGCAACACGCCGACGCTGATGGACGTATACGGCGGGCGCACCATCCAGCGCACGCTGGCCTTCGGCACCCAGGTGATGCTGATTTTCTCGGTGGTATTTGTATTTTATACCCATAGCTTTCTGATGAAGCGGCGCGGCAGGGAGATGGCGCTGTTTCATATGCTGGGCATGGACAAACGCCATTTGATGCTGGTGACAGGCAGCGAAACGCTGCTGATTGCGCTGGCGTCCACGTTGCTGGGCGTCGGGCTGGGCGCGCTGTTGACCCGCCTCATGTACCTGGTGTTGATACGCATGCTGCAGGTCAGCGGACTGCCGCCGCTGGTGCTGCCCGGTTTCAGCGTCTGGGCAACCGCCGGCGTGTTCCTGGCCATTCACGCGCTGACGCTGCTCCGCATGCTGTTCCTGCTGCGCAGCAGCGACACCGCGGCGCTGCTGAAATCGGGCAGCATGGGTGAACGCCAGCCCCGCGGCAACCCCTGGCTGACGCTGTTGGGCGCCGCCAGCCTGGGGGCGGGGTATTCCCTGTCCCTCAGCTTCAATGATCCGTTGGCATATACGGCGCTGCCGGTGTTCTTCCAAGCTGTGGTGCTGGTGGTGATCAGCACCTATGCCCTGTTTGCCGCAGGTTCAGTCACGGTGCTGCGCCGGCTGCGCAAAAACCAGCGTTTTTATTACAAACCGCAGCACTTCTCCGTCATCGCCGGCATGATCCACAGAATGCGGCGCAACGCCGTCGGGCTGGCCACCATCTGCATTCTATCCACCATGGTGCTGGTGATGGTCACTGCCGCCACCACGCTGTTTTTAGGGCAAAGCCGCATTGCGCGCGGGCAGATCGCTACCGATGCGTCGTTTCAGTTTGGCCCTGTCGGCGACAGCGCGCTGATGCCGGCATTCCAGGGCATTGTCGCTGAAGAAGCCGCGTGCCACGATATGCCGGTGCACGACGCGGTTTCCTACCTGTCGCTTGAGATACCGGCTTACATATCAGCCGACCGCAGCATTGTTTACGCCTGGGATGAGCCGCAGCCCGAGGATGCCACCGGCGTCCGGCTGTACCTGATATCGCTGGAGGATTACAGCCGCGCCACCGGGCGCAGCGCAAGCCTGAACCCGGACGAGCTGCTGGCGCACGCCGTATTTGCCCAGGCGCTGCCGGAACACATCTCCTTGTTTGGACACCCTTTTGACGTGAAGGCAAACTTAGAGAACATCGCGCCCATAGACAACAGCCGCCGGCTGATATCGCCGAAATACTTCCTGATCCTGCCCGAGGCAGCCATTGCAGCACTGCATCAGGAGTTGGCCGCGCAGCATGACCTGGCCACCCTGCCGGATGGTAAACCGGCGTACAGGGCGAACATCGGGTTCAACACCGGCGACCTCCATACTGACCAGGCTTTCGCCGTGATCGACACGGTTCAAAAACGCGCCGCGGGCATCTTAGCAGACCAGGGCAGCACGGCTGTTACCACCTTCGGCAATCACTTTGCGCTGATCTTAGCTGACTTTTACGCCGTTTATGGCGGGCTGCTGTTTGTGGCGGTGATGCTGGGTTTCATGTTCACGGCAGCCATGGCGCTGATCATCTACTACAAGCAGATATCCGAAGGGCTGGAGGACAGCGATCGGTTTGCCATCCTCCAGCAGGTGGGCATGAGCCATCAGGAGGTGCGCCAGTCCATCCGCACCCAGGTGCTGCTGGTGTTTTTCCTGCCGCTCGCGACAGCCGGCCTGCACTTAGCGGCTGCCCAGAACATCCTGCGCCACGTGCTGATGATGATGGGCTTAGAGGATGTGGCGTTCATTGCCGTCGTATCGCTGGCTGTTTACGCGCTGTTTGCCCTGCTGTATATCGCCGTCTACACGCAAACCGCACGCAGCTATTACAAGCTGGTGCGGCGGGATTGACACCAGATGCTCTCCATGCTACAGTTGATGCAAATCATGTTGCATATCATCAGGCAAAAAGCAGGAGGGGAGCGTTATGCAAAACATTCGAATCGGTATCATCGGCACCGGCATCATTGCGCACGCGCATCTGGACGCGTATCAAAGAATACCTGGCGTGCAAGTTGTCGCCGCCTGCGACATCCTGGAGGACAAATTGGCAGCCTTCTGCGACAAATATGACATCCCACACCGCTATGCGGATTTCCGGAAGATGCTGGAGCGGGATGATTTAGACGCTGTCGATATCTGCGTGCACAACAACCTGCATATGCCGTTGGCGGTGCGGGTGCTGCGCGCCGGCTTCCACTGCTATTGCGAGAAGCCCATGGCAGGCGCCTACATTGATGCCCGGCACATGCTGGACGTCGCACGACAGGAAGGCAAAAAGCTTCATATTCAGCTGGCGTTTCTCTACCATCCCCAAACCCACGCCGCGAAAAAGCTGATCGATGACGGTCAGCTGGGCAAAATCTACCACGCGCGCTCGTATGGTTACCGCCGCAGGGGCCGCCCCTTCGTCGACGGCTATGGCGAAAAGGAGTTTGACGCCAAAGCCTGGGCTGCCGGCGGCGCGCTGTATGACATGGGCGTATATCATATATCGCAGCTGCTGTACCTGTTAGGGAACCCTCGCCCTGAAAGGATCAGCGGCCAGGTGTACCAGGAGCTGGCCATGGACGAAAAGCGCAGGGTGGAAAGCGGCTTTGACGTGGAGGAGTTGGGATGCGGGTTTGTTAAGTTTGACGGCGGGCTTACGATGGACATCCTGGAATCCTGGGCCATCCATGGCGGCGCCTTCCCGCCCTCCATGATCGCCGGCTCCAAAGGCGGCTTGTCTTTCAGCAGCCAATCAGCCGGCGCTTCCGGACTGACCTATTACCAGGAGCTGTCGGGTTATCCTATGGCCTGTGATGTATCGGTTGGCGACGAGCAATACAGAACGCGTCAGCTGAACCCGGCGTTGCGCGCGCACGACGGATCGCAGGACTTCTGGGTCGCGGCGCTGCGCGGGGAGTGCGCGTGGCCGGGCTTCAACACAGCCGAGGTGGCATTAAATACCATGCTGATATCAGAAGGCATCTACATGTCCAGTGTGCTGGGGCGCGAGATTTCATCCGATGAAGTGATCGATGCATCGACATCGCAGGCTATGACACATCAGAACACACCCTTCGGGGTGATCGAATACGGGAGGGAATGATGAATCCATATACCAATTTTGCCGTTGCATCCTATTCATTTCATGGGTTGCTGAACATCGGTGCTATCGACATCTTCGGTTACCTTGAAACCGTGCGGTACCGCTATGGGTTGAACACAGCGGATATCTGGAACGGGTACATCAAAAGCTATGATGACCGTTTCAGCAAAATGCTAAAACAAGGCCTGGACGAGCGCGGGCTGACCGTTGTCAACCTGTGCTGCGACCAGGCGCACCCCTGGGACGACGACCCGGATATCCGAAGCAAAAACGAGGATATCGCCTGGAAATGCCTGGAGCTTGCCGAAGTGATCGGTGCAAAAACCATCCGAATGGATGCCGGTGTCCGGGAAGATCATTTCAGCGACGAGCAGCTGGATTATGTCGCCCATAAGTTCCGGGCGTATTGCCGGCGCGCCGCTTCCTTCGGCGCGAAAATGTGTACAGAGAACCATTGGGGCGCCACGCGATCCCTGGAGGACCTGAAGAAGCTGATCGCTGCGGTTAATGAGAAAAACTTCGGTCTGCTGTTGCACTTAGGCAATTGGCAAACAGAAGATCCAGCCCAGCGCGACAGAAACGACCTGGAGATGATCAGCCACGCGGTTCACATGCACATCGACTTCCAGCACTGCGCCGAGGCGGATAGGGTGTTGTTGCCGCTTCAGCAAAAAGGCTACAGCGGCTGCTGGACAATAGAAAGCCACCTGTCAACCAACGAATATGCCAATGTGGCATACCAGTTAGCCAATGTACGACGCGTCATCAGCCCCATGATGTACAAATGAGGCATAGTCCATCAAAAACAGCCGCGGCTCCATGGCTGCGGCTGTTTTTGATGCGGTTCTCCCGGAGGATTAATCTTCCAGCAGGGAGAATTCGTCCTTGGAAGCGCCGCACAGAGGGCACTCATAGTCGTCGGGCAGGTCTTCAAACTTGGTGCCGGCGGCGTAGCCGTTCTCAGGCTCGCCCTCTTTTTCATCGTACACATAACCACACAGGTCGCATTCATAACGCTTCATGGTAAAAACCTCCATCCGCTTGTCAGGCTATCCCTGCGCAGGCATTATAACCGATGGCACAGGGTGAAACAAGTGCGCTTTTTTCTGTACTCCCTGTATTATGTCAGTGTCCCGTCCTTGCGTCTGGCCTCTCCCTTCTGTACAATGACTCATAGATTGCCGGCAGGCGCGTAATCCCGCCTGCCGGCCCATATCAACCGGACGGGAGGATCACCATGAAAGCATTATTGATCGGCGGCACGGGCAACATCAGCCTGCCCATTACACGCAAACTGCTGGCGCAGGGCTGGCAGGTGACCTTGCTGAACCGCGGCACGAAAAACAACCTGGTGCCGGGCGCAGAGCATATCCAATGCGATATCAATGACGAACAGGCAGCCCAATCGGCGCTTCAAGGACGAACGTTTGACGTTGCAGCGCAGTTCATCGCATTCAAACAGGAGCAGGTAGAGCGGGACATCCGGCTGCTAAAAGGAAAAACCGGCCAGTACATCTTCATATCCTCGGCATCGGCATACATCAAGCCGCTGAGAAACCGCATCATCACGGAGTCCACGCCGCTGTCCAACCCTTACTGGCAGTATTCGCGTGACAAAATCGCCTGTGAAACAGCGCTGAACGCGGCGCGGGACAGCAGCGGCTTTCCCATGACCATCGTGCGCCCCAGCCACACATACGGCTTGGGAGCGCTGCCGCTGTCGATCCACGGAGGCAAAGGGCCCTGGCAGGTCATCCAGCGGATCCTCCGGGAAAAGCCGGTGCTGATACCGGGCGACGGCACCAGCCTGTGGACGGTGACCTGGGCGGATGATTTTGCCGATGCGTTCATCGGGCTGATGGGCAACGACCATGCGGTGGGCGAATCGGTGCACATTACATCGGACGAAGCGCTGACCTGGAACCAGATTCACCGCCTGATATCCGAAGCGCTGGGCAAGCCGTTCATCCCCTGCCACGTGCCCACAAGCATTTTAGCCAAGGCCAAAGCATATGATTTTACCGGCAGCCTGTGGGGCGATAAATCCAACTGCGCCATATTTGACAACAGCAAAATCAAGCGCCTGGTGCCGGGTTTCACGGCAAAAACGCGGTTCGACCAGGGCATGCGGCTGTCGCTGGAGTATATGATGAACACGCCGGAACGCCAGGTGCCGGACGAGACATTCGACCGATTCAGCGACCAGGTGGCAGGCATCATGCAGCAGGCAGAGGAGCAGGTGGCGCAGCTTTAGAGCAGATTACGCAATCGTGGCGCAAAAGGCTTTCCGCAACGTGGCTGCCGGCACTATAGCCCTTCTTTTTCGTACCTGGGTTCTACAAACGTTTTATTGTAGTCGTTGCCGCCGGGGTAGTTGGCGCTGCGCAGCACGCCGGGCATCTTGCCGCGCTGCAACAGCTCCTCTATCACCACTGCTGACACACTCCACAGGATATAGGCGGCTGCCAAGCCGGAGGCGGCGCCAAAGCGGGCGTCAAGCCCTTCCACCTCCATCATGGCTTCCGCCGCCGGGGCGCAGTTATCCAGCGTGATGTCAGCCAGTTCATACAGCTTTTTGCCGGTGGACAGGGGGCTGTCCACCTGGGTGGCATAGCTCATGCTGGTCAGCGCGATGATCTTCATGCCGAAGGCCTTCGCCTCCTGGGCAAGGTCGGCGATATAAAACGTGCGCCCCGACACAGAGCCCAGTATCATCACATCGCCCGGGCGCGCGCCGGACTGGCGCAGGGCATACTTCGCCAGGCCCTCCATGGAGGTATCGATGTCGCTGCGGTCGCGCTTTCTGACAGGATTTTCCACGTTCAGGCTGTATTTGAACTGCTTGTAGAGGATCAACCCGCCACCGCGGTAGATCAGCTCAGAGTTGATGATATGCCCCGAATCGCAGATGTGCACGCAGCCGCCTGCATCCACGGTATCGGCAATCAGCTGCCCGGCGGCAATGATGTTGTCCCGCTGGGTGTCGCGGATGGTGTGATAGAGGTTATCCACCGTTTCCCAGTATCTGTCCAGCAGCATGATGTCCTCCTTTTATATATGGCCCATGTAGTAGATATGGTCGCGGTATGCCCGCAGCATATCCTGGTTGTGCTGGTCGCCGCCCTCCACGTTGGCGGACATGAATACCGGCGGGGTGGCGCCGGCTTGCAGCATCAGCAGCACAGCCTGCGCCATCATGGCGTTGAGCAGCGCCGCGCCCACCGCTGTCGACGTCGGGCCTACCTTTTCAGCCAGCCCCGGCAGCGCTACGGCGCCGTCGCCCGGGCAGCCGCAGTTGTCGATCACAAGGTCCGCCACGTCGGCTAACTTCAGGCCTGAGGGGTGGCGGGACGATACCGTCGCTGTGTAAGCCAGGCTGGTCAGCGCGATCACTTTCGCGCCCTTTTCCCGGGCGCGCAGCGCCGCATCCACCGGCACATGGTTGCGCCCCGACACCGAGTGGATGATGACCACATCGTCAGCCTGTATGGGCTGGTGATCGATGATCACCGTGCCATAGCCGGGCAGGCGCTCCATCTGGCTGGTCATGGTAGCGGGGTCGACATCTAAGTTCAGCCCCGGCGCGCGCACTGGGTTGATCAGCGCCATGCCGCCGGTGCGGTAGTATAGCTCCAGCGCCAGCAAACCGGCGTGGCTGCACCCAAAGGCAAACAGGCTGTGCCCGTTCAGCGCGGCATCCGCCATCATGCGGGCGCCGCGGTGCAGCTTATCGTGCTGGCTGTCCCGCGCCTGCTGCAATGTGCGCATGGCTTCGTCCAGATAGGCATTGATAGCGTCCATAGATCCTCCTTGGTTTTAATCAAGGCCAAAAGGCCAGTTGATGACAACATCGGGAAACTGCCGCGCGGTGATGGCGCGTGCCTCCGCCTCCGTGTGCCCGCTGCCCAGCAGCTCGCAGATCACACCGGCTGCCACCGGCTCAAACGGCGGCAGCACGGGCCGCAGCGGCACGCCCCGGCGCCGCAGTTCTTCCCCAAAGGCGTGGAACATGGCGGCGTGGGCTTTCCAGGCGCCGCCTGCGCAGAGCACCTCGGTTTCGGTCAATGCATCGCCCAGCCGACGCACCAGCACCTCAGCCTGCCGCGCCATGCAGATGCCGGCGCCACGCAGGATGTGCAGCGCCATGTCGTCGCCACGAGCAGCCGCCTGGCCCACCAGGGGCGTCAGCGAAGCAACCCGCTGAAAGGGTGCCGGGTCAGCGTACACCAGGGACGTCATGTCAAACAGGTTGTTCAATTGCCAATGCACCTTGATCATATCGGTCAGCATGGTGTCCGGCCCCCAGCCATCGGCAGAGCGGATGGCGGCGCGCAGCGCCTTCTGGCCGATCCAGGCGCCGCTGCCCTGGTCGCCCAGGATGGGGCCCCAGCCGCCGCAGCCGTGCTGCCTGGGCTGGCCGTGCTTATCGCTGTACAAAAAAAATACATCCGATCCCGTGCCTGACAGCGCCACCATGCCGTGGTTCCGCTGCAAGCCTGCGTACAGCATCGCCTGCGCCTCACCCAGGCAACACACCTCCATGATGGGCGCATACGATGAGATCACCTCTTCCAGCACTGCCCGGTCGCCCAGGAAGTTCAGGTACAGACGGTCCACCTGCTGTGGTTTGCAGGCGGAAAACGCCTGTGCAATGCAATCTCCTATGTTGGCCCGCGCATGGCTGGGTGCATTCTGGGTGAGGTTGACGCCGCCGGACAAGCCCTTGCCAAGCAGGTTCATCTGCCCGTCAAACAGCAATGCAAAGCATTTGGACCCACCGCCATCAATGCTGACATAATGCTTGCCGCTGAACGTAGACTCACCGCCACAACAGCCAGGGTTATCCACCATCCCATGCCGCAAAGCCTGATCCATCACTTCGCTGCCCTCCGTAACACAAAAAGCTGCTGCCGGTACGCCGTCTCCTGATTGTTTATCATCATAGTATAGGGCAATTGCCGGTGTCAATCCTTGCCTTGCCAACCTGTCCCCGCTCATATATAATAATCATATCAACCATATAATTACCGATTTGGAGGGCATCACATGGACATCATGAAAGAATATAACGCCTGGTTACACGATTTCGCAGATGACGCTGCCACCAGGGCAGAGTTGGAGGCGATACGGGATAACCCCGCCGAAATTGAGGACAGATTCTACACCAACCTGTCCTTCGGCACGGCGGGCATGCGCGGCGTGCTGGGTGCAGGCACCAACCGGATGAACATATACAACGTCCGTCGTGCTGCCGCCGGTTTTGCCGACTACCTGCTGGATGCCGACCCGAACAGCCGCACACGGGGCGTTGTCATCGCATACGATTCCCGCAGGATGAGCGACCGGTTCGCGGAGGAAACGGCGCTGATCTTCTGCGCGCGGGGCATCACGGCGCACCTGTTTGATGCCCTGCGGCCCGTGCCCGTGCTGTCCTTCGCGGTGCGGCACCTGAACGCCGCCGCCGGCGTCGTCATCACCGCCAGCCATAACCCACCCGAATACAACGGTTTCAAGGTCTATGGCGAAGATGGCGCGCAGCTGTCGCCGGAAGCGGCGGCGCAGGTGACCAGCCGCATCGCAGCGCTGCGCTACAAGGACTGCGTGCCCATGCCGCGGCAGGAAGCCCTCGACAAGGGCTTGCTGCACCTCATTGGCAATGCTGAGGTGGACGACGACTATATCCGCATGGTCCTCTCCCTGGCCGTCCGGCCCGACCTGCTGAAAGCCGAGGGAAAAAACCTGCGCATCGTGTACACCCCCCTGCACGGCTCGGGCAACGTGCCGGTGCGGCGCGTGCTGGCTGAAGCCAGCATAGAGAACGTCACCGTTGTGCCCGAGCAGGAACATCCCGACCCCGACTTTTCCACGGTGTCTGCCCCCAACCCCGAAAACCCCGACGCTTTCAGCCTGGCGATCCCGCTGGCTAGGAAGGTGGGCGCCAGCGTCATCTTCGGCACCGACCCGGACTGCGACCGCCTGGGCGTGTGCGTGCAGGACGCCGACGGCGTTTTCCGCACCCTCACCGGCAACCAGATCGGCTGCCTGCTGCTGCACCATATCCTCACAGGCCGCAAAGCCAGCGGCACGCTGCCTGAAAACGGCGCCTGCATCAAAAGCATTGTGACGACCGAGTTAGCCCGTGCCATCTGTGCCAGCTTTGGCGTGGAGCAGTTTGATGTGTTGACGGGCTTCAAATTTGTCGGCGAATTGATCCAACAGTTTGAAGAAACGGGCAGCCACGAGTTTCTGTTCGGGTTTGAAGAAAGCTTCGGCTACCTCTCAGGCACACAGGTGCGCGACAAGGATGGCGTCAACGCCTCGCTGCTGATTGCCGAGGCTGCCTGCGTCTGCCTGCACGAGGGCATCACGCTGTACGACCGCCTGCAGCAGATCTTCCGCGATTATGGCTGGTATGCCGAGCAGGTGCTGTCCAAGACGCTGCCCGGCAAAGACGGCCTGGCAGATATGCACGCCATCATGGAGCGCCTGCGCGCCAACCCGCCCGATGCGATCGGCGGCATCGCCGTCACCGCCGTGCGAGATTACCTGGCCGGCACGCGCATAGCTGAAGGGCGCCAGGAAGCGTTGAATACCCCGCCCAGCAACGTGCTGTACTACGAGCTGGCAGGCGGACACTGGCTATGCGTGCGCCCCAGCGGCACTGAACCCAAAATCAAAGTATACGTCAACACCCGTTCCGATGAATCCATGGCTGACGCTGAAGCGCTGTGTGCGCGGCTGACGGAAGCAGGCGAAGCCATGTTAGCGTAGGGTATGGCGGCTGGTGCAGGGCGCAACGCGATATGCTTGGAATCCTGTTGTGAACCGTGTACCAGCCTGGATATAGAATTGGATATGGCGATGTTTTAGAGGTGTTCAATGATCCCCCAAATACGCACGTACAATTGACATCCCTGCGCCAAACCATATACCATATAATAGCCATGAGCCTGCTGCGCTGGCAGATGGCTGCCGCGCATACCGAGGGGGAACTGCATGCTATTTTCCAGCTTGACCTTCGTTGTTTGGTTTTTGCCCGTTGTCATTGTCGTTCACCGCCTGCTGCCCTTTCGCTTCAAGAACCTGTTTTTGCTGTGCGCCAGCGTGTTTTTTTATGCCTGGGGGGAGATTGCCTATGTTCCCCTGGTGCTGGTGTCCATGGGGCTGAACTATGGATTCGGGCTGATGGTGGCGCGGGACACGCCGGGCAGGCGCAGGCTGTGGCTTGTGCTGTCGGTGCTGTTCAATTTCGGCGCGCTGGTGTACTTCAAGTATGCGGGCTTTTTCCTGAACGTCGTCGGCTTAGGCGCGTTCGATCCGGGCGTGACGATGCCGCTGGGCATCAGTTTCTATACCTTTCAGACCCAGGGCTATGTAGTGGATGTGTACCGCGGCAAGGTGCCGCCTGAGAAGAACATCATCAGCCTGATGACGTTCATCCTGCTGTTTCCCCAGCTGATTGCCGGCCCCATCGTGCTGTACACCGATGTCAGAAACGAGCTGAAGGTTCGCACGCTGCCGGCAGAAGCCATGGACAGGGGCATGGCGCAGTTCATCATCGGGCTGTCATCCAAGGTGCTGTTGGCCAACCCGCTGGGCGCCCTGGCGGCATCCGTCGCGGCGCAGCCAAATTCCTCCGCGCCAGCCATGTGGCTGGGTACGCTGGCTGGCGTATTTCAACTGTATTTCGACTTCGCCGGCTACTCGCAGATGGCCATCGGCATGGGCAACATGCTGGGGTTCCGCTTTCCCAAAAACTTCGACCACCCGCTGGCAGCCAACTCCATGCGCGGTTTCTGGCGCAGGTGGCACATGACGCTGGGCGTCTGGCTGCGCGACTATATCTACATACCGCTGGGCGGCAGCCGCTGCGGCAGGTTGCGGACAGTTTTCAACCTGTTTGTCGTATGGTTCCTGTCCGGGTTGTGGCACGGGGCTGACTATAACCATATCCTCTGGGGGCTGTGGTTTTTTGTGTTCGTGGCGCTGGAGCGGGGGCGGTTCGGCGCCTTTGTGGACAGGCATCCCCGCTTTGGCTTTGCCTATACGCAGTTAGCGTTCCTGCTGGCCTGGCCGTTGTTTCACTACAGCCTGCTGGCTGAAACAGCCAGCCATTACGCCCGCATGTTCACTCCCGCTTTTGCCACGGATGTGCTATACTTATTGCGTGGCAATGCGGTGCTGCTGATGCTGGCGGCGCTGTGTTGCGCGCCTGCCTTCCTGCGGCGCGTGTCGGCATGGATGCAGCGCAGCCCGGCGCTGCGCGTAGCATCGCTGACAACGCTGTTGTTGTTATGCATGGCAGCACTGGTCAACGAAGCGTATAACCCCTTTATCTACTTCAGGTTTTAGCCTATGAGAACGATTGGCAAATGCCCGCTTATCCTCCTGGTGTTAGTGCTATTGGCAGGATTCATGGTGGCCTCTTTGCTCCTGCCGGACCAGCCTTATTCGGACCTGGAAAACCGGCCGTTGGCCGCCATGCCGGCTTTCAGCCTGGAGGATGTGCTGTCCGGCGCTTTCATGAAAAAAGCCGATGACTATGTCAACGACCAGCTGCCCCTGCGGGACAGCCTGATGATGCTGGGGGCGCTGAAGGACGCGGCGCTGCTGAAGACGGAGCGCAACGGCATCCTGCACGGCCGAAACGGACGCCTGTTTGAGCAGGCGGATACCCTGCGCCCGGGCGCGATACCCGCCAACCTGGCAGCCATGAACAAGCTGGCCACAGCAACCGGCCTGCCGGTATCGCTGCTGATGATTCCGCTGCCCTGGCAGGTGTACCGGGAGGACCTGCCCGCGCTGTACACCCCCTCGGACGCCGCAGCGCTGGTGTGCGCCATCCGGGAGGATGCCGGGCAGGTCGCATGGATCGATCCGCTGGACGCCCTGCTGCAAGCCAAAGGCAGCGAACCGCTGTATTATCGTACCGACCATCACCTGACCGCCGCCGGCGCCGATGTCGTGTACCGCGCACTGGCGGACGCCTGGGGGCTGCGCCCTCAGCAGCCCGACAGCCTGCTGGAAAGCCCGGGCTTCTACGGCTCGTTTTACGCCAGGGCACCTACTCCCCTGATCAAGCCGGATACGCTGACTTTTTCGCTGTACAACGGCATCCAGGTGTTGATCGACGGCAACGACACGGGCGGCTTGTACGACGAAGCGCTGCTCAAGGGGCGCAGCAAATACGCCGCGTTGCTGCATAACAACCCACCCCGGCTCACCTTGATCAATCCGGAGGGTGAAGGCGTGCTGCTGGTGCTGCGCGACTCGTATGCATCGGCCATGCTGCCGGCCATTGTCCGGCATTTCGCCCGGGTGGAAGCCATTGATCCGCGCTATTATTCAGATGACCTGCCGGCCCTGTGTGCCGAGCAAAAAGTGGAGAGAATACTATGCATTTATGGACTCAACGCCTTAACAAACGACCGAAATCTACCCAGGTTAGCCGCCTCCTTTTCGGGCTCACAGCACTGATTACAGCGCTGACCCTGACGGTAGGCGCGCTGGGCGAATATACGTTTCCGCCCGCATCCCAAGTGGACTATCCCAACTATCCGGCGCCCTTCGTGCCCATATTGGAGGAGGCGGTGCCTGTGACCTACTTCCATGACGCCATACTGGTGGGGGATTCGTTAGCCGAAGGATTCCGGCTCAGCGGCGCATTAAAGGACCTGAAGGTGCTGTCCAAAATCGGCCAGTCCGCCGCAGGCATCCTCAACAACCGGGGTTACAAGCTGGACGGGAAAAGCGTTGACCTGGTCACCTACCTGCACAGCATCAACCCCGGCAAAATCTACCTGTGGGTCGGCAGCAACGGCATAGACAAATACAAGGTGAGCCATGTCATCAAATCCTACGAGGGCATGATCGACCTGCTGGTAACGGAGTTTCCCGACACCCTGATCTACTGCATGTCCGTGGCGCCGGTCATCGAATCGCGTGTACGGAAAAAACTGCCCAGCTTCACCAACAACAAAGTTCGCAAGTTTAACCAGGAAATTGTGCGGGTGGCGGGCGAACGCAACTGTTACTATCTGCCTGTATACGACGTCTTGGAGGACGGGAAAGGCGGGCTGAGCAGGGATAGCGCCGCCGGCGACGGCATCCACCTGAAAAAGGAAGGATACGACCTGGTGGCGAACTACCTGCTGCACCATGCCCTGCCCTGGGAGGGGGGAGACTGATGAAAGCCACTCGAACCATGCGCATCCAGCGCGCGGCGCTGCCGGTTGTTCTGGCTGCGCTGATGCTATTGACAGCCTGTACGGGGGCCTGGCAGACGCCCGATGCAGATAAGGTAATGAAGGGCATCATCGAGGCGCAGGCGTTTGCCGAGCTGACCGACATGGACGACCAGCAGTTGGTAGAATACCTGGGCTTGCCCGAGGGCAGCTATGGCGACATCGCGGCGGCGTTCGATATATCCCGCGTCACACCGGAAGCCGTGATCATCGTAACCGCCAAGGACAAGGACCAGGTGGCGCCGGTTAAACAAGCCCTGCAGGACTATTTGGACAACCTGTTAGAGGAGTACCGCACCTACCGCCCGGAGGAGATGCCCAAGTTAGAGGCGGCGTCGGTGCGCGTCAAGGGCGCGCAGCTGGCGCTGGTTATCTCGCCGGACGATGCGCTAGCTGATAAGGCGCTCAAAGACCTATGGAAATAACATATACCTGGGAGGAGAACCCATGAGCGATACCGACATCATCGCCATTCCCAACAATCCGCCGCTGCACAGCATGGCTGAGGCGGTTGAGAACATCGTTTTTGCGCGCCCGGAGGGCATGGAGCTGTCGATGACGCTGCTGCGCCCCTGGCAGCAGCACGAAACCGATAGGCAGCCTGTGCCGCTGATTGTGTTTGTGCAGGGCTCGGGGTGGACTTTCCCGCGCATCGGCTTTCAGCTGCCCCAGATGGCCCGCTACGCGCAGGGAGGCCGCGCTGTCGCCATGATCACCCACCGCAACGCCACCCAGGGGCACCCCTTCCCGGCCTTCCTGCAGGACGTTAAAACCGCCATCCGGCACCTGCGTGCCAACGCAGCGGAGTATGGCATTGACCCCGGCCGCGTGTGCGTGTTCGGCACCTCGTCGGGCGGCAACGCCGCGCTGCTGGCCGGCCTCACCGGCGACGACCCGCGCTACCGCACGGAGGAGTACGATGACCAATCCGACAGCGTGCAGGCGGTAATCGCCTGCTTTGGCCCGACAGATATAGAAGCCCTGTTCCACAACGACGCGGAAAACATCCGCGCCCACCCCGTTTACAGTGGCTTGCTGGGCAGCCAGGATGCCGGCGATGTGATGCGCGCCATGAGCCCCATCCTGCAAATTGAAGAGGGCAGACAGTATCCCCCGTTTTTGTTAATCCATGGCGATCAGGACGAGCTGGTGCCCTACGAGCAGAGCCTGGATATGTTCCGGGCGCTGCGCAACGCCGGCCATGCGGCGGACCTGATCCGCGTGATCGGCGCGCCGCATGAGGGCAACTTTTGGAGCGATCGCCTGCACGGCCTAATCGCGGAATTTTTAGACGACAAACTGTAGCTTCTGCCAAGCCTGGCCGGTGGCATCCAATGCTATTCGTCAGCCGGTTTGATTTTTTCTCCCCATTTGTCCATGCTGTAAGCCACGACAAAGCCGACAGCCGCAACAAACCGGCACAGCAGCGCCTCGTGCAGGCTGGCAAACTGCCAGGGCCATATCATCAGCGTTGAAGCCGCCACCAAGCCCACCACGGCATGGGAGGCGGCCGTTTCATACCTGTCAAACAACCAGTTGACAAACCGCGCGCAGAAAAAAGCCACCACCGCGATGCCCGCAATCAGGGGCACAATCACAGCTAAGTTGATGTCGCTCACGCCGTCCATGATCTTCTGGTACAGCCCCATGGAAAGGAGGATCGACGACGAGCTGAGCCCCGGCACCACCAGGCTGAACCCCCATATGATGCCGCTGATAAAGGTCCACGGCACGGTCAGGGCCATGTCCATTTCCGACACGCTATCCATGAACAGCAGCATGGCCAGCAGCGCAAAAAAACTGACGGACAGCGACAGCCAGCCGGCCTTGCCGCGCCCCTTTCGCCCGGCGGTTCGCCACAGCATGGGCAGCGTGCCCACGATGAGGCCGACAAACAGGCTGATGGGGTAGGGGGAATCCTTGGCAAACAGCATGGCAATCAGCTTCGCAAAGCCCCATAAGCCCACAGCCACGCCGATTATAATGGGAATGAACAGCCGGATGTTCTTTTTAAAGGTTGCGAAGGGGTGCGATAAGAACTCCATCATCGGCCGGTATATGCCGAACACCACGCTGAGCACGCCGCCGCTGATGCCGGGCAGAATGGCGCCGCCGCCGATCAACACCCCCTGTATCACGCGCAGCAACCACAGTGCCGGGCTTTCGGCCCTTCCTTCGGCTGGTTTTCTCTGATCCATGGACATAGCCCTCCTCGTTTGATCAGCTGCCATTCTATCACAGTTTGGACTATCAATGGTAGTTTTCATGTAAATAGTTATTGACATATGTCATTTTCGGTGTATAATAGAATTGTACATGGCATATGTCAAAAACAATCGAAGGAGGCCGGCCCATGCCTGATACAGACAGAACCAGACCACGCATTGAAAAGCGCGCACAGCGGCTTGGCATTGTCTGTAACCACGGAATGGACGGCGAAAAAAAGGAGGAAATGACATGATCATTGCGATCCCATTGGAAGAGAACAGGGAATCGGTTTGCGCATCGTTCGGACGAGCCCCGTATTTCATGCTGCACAACAACGAGACCAACACAAGCGAGGTCAAAGCCAACCCGGCTGCCAGCGCTGAGGGCGGCGCCGGCATCAAAGCGGCGCAGTTCGTATTAGATGCAGGAGCCGGTGTGGTCATCACCGTGCGCTGCGGGCAGAACGCCGCTGATGTCTTCAAGACAGCCGGCACCAAGGTTTACAAAGCCCTTCACACCGGCGCGAACGAAAACCTGACAGCCCTGGCAGAGGGAAAGCTTGAGGAATTGACCGATTTTCACCCAGGCTTTCGCGGAAGAGCATGACTGTCGCCGTGCTCAGCGGCAAGGGCGGGACGGGTAAAACCTTCATATCCGTCAGCCTTGCCGCTGTAGCCGGACAGGCTACCTACCTTGACTGCGACGTGGAGGAACCAAACGGCCGGCTTTTCCTAAAGCCGGAGCAGGTTGTGTCCGAACCCGTCACGGTGCTTGTGCCGGTTTTTGACCAGGCCGCCTGCACCGGCTGCCGCCAATGCGTGGCGTTCTGCCGCTTCAGCGCGCTGGCGTTTGTGAAGGACAAGCCCATGGTGTTCCCGGAAATTTGCCATTCCTGCGGCGGATGCGCGCTGGTATGCCCGGAAAAGGCGATCACCGAAATACCGCGTCAGGCAGGCGTGGTGGAAGAAGGCATGTGCGGGGATATCCGCGTGGTCACCGGCATCCTGAATGTGGGCGAGGCTTCTGCCGTGCCGGCGATCAGCCAGGTACTGCGCAGGAACCCGCAGGACAGCGGGCTGACCGTGGTGGACTGCCCGCCGGGCAGCAGCTGCTCGGTGATGGAAAGCGTTTCACAGGCTGATTACTGCCTGCTGGTGGCGGAACCCACCGCCTTTGGGCTGCACAACCTGAAGATGGTGCACCGTTTGGTGCGCCTGCTGCAAAAGCCCTGCGGCATCGTCATCAACAAAGCAGACGGCGCCTATCCCCCGCTGGACCAATTCTGTGCGGAGACAAATACGCCCGTGCTGCTCCGTCTCCCATACAGCACGCACATCGCCGAACGTACAGCGGTTGGCGCGGTTGCCGTATGGGAAGACGCCGCCCTGGCGGATGCATTCAACGGCTTGTTAGCCAGCATCCGAAAGGAGGTTGTGCAGTGAAAAAACTGTTGATATTAAGCGGAAAAGGCGGCACCGGCAAAACAACAGCCGCCGCTGCATTCATCCGTTTTGCCCATGCCGCCGCATTTGCCGATTGCGATGTGGATGCGCCCAACCTGCACCTGGTTGCAGGCGACGATTTGGGCACGCCGGAGCAGTCCGATTACTTCGGTTTGCAAAAAGCCGTCATCGACCCGGCGCAATGCACAGGCTGTGGAGCATGCGCTGCTGCATGCCGCTTTGGCGCCGTCAACGCGCATGGGGGTGCCTATGCCGTCAACGAGTATGCCTGCGAAGGCTGCAGCGTGTGCGAGCTGGTCTGTCCGGAAGAAGCCGTTACCATGCAGGACGATGTGGCGGGCGAAGTGCGGCTGTACCGCGACAACCGGCTGTTTTCCACGGCAGAACTGAAAATGGGGCGCGGCAACTCCGGAAAGTTAGTCTCAGAGGTTAAGAAACAGCTGGACGATGCCGCAACGGTTGAACCATTTGCCATCATTGACGGATCACCCGGCATTGGCTGCCCTGTGATCGCCTCCATAAGCGGCGTTGATTTGGTGCTGATTGTTGCAGAGCCCTCGGTGTCAGGCATGAGCGACATGGAGCGCATTCTGAAAACAACGGCGGTTTTTAACACAAAGGCCGTTGTTTGCGTCAACAAATGGGATACAAGCCCCGAAAACACAGCCGTCATCGAGCGTTTTTGCGCGGAAAATGACATCCCTTACGTGGGGCGCATACCTTACGATACCCAGGCTTCCGCCGCCATCAACGAAGGAAAAAGCGTTGCCGATATTGATTGTCCCGCTTCCCATGCGCTGCGCTTGATATTTGACCGCGTGATGGGTATGCTGAAGGAAGCCGGTGACTGAGCCGCGCAGCAGCCAATGCTGCCTGCAAAAAGCCGGCTGTACAAATCAACGCATGGTAAGGAGACCACAACATGAGTGAAGAATGTACCCGCGACTGCGACAGCTGCAGCAAGGATTGCAGCGACCGCGCCCCCCAAAGCCTGCTGGCCAGCCCGCACCAGGGCAGCAAGGTCAAAAAGGTCATCGGCGTCATCAGCGGGAAGGGCGGCGTGGGCAAAAGCCTCGTCGCCTCGCTGTTGGCTGTCATGACCCAGCGCGCAGGCTATCAAGCCGCCATCTTGGATGCTGACATCACCGGTCCGTCCATCCCAAAAGCCTTTGGCCTGCACACACGCGCCGGCGGCGGGGAAGACGGGCTCTACCCGGTTGCCAGCAAAACCGGCATCCGCGTGATGTCGCTCAACCTGCTCACCGAGAATGAAACTGACCCGGTGATATGGCGCGGCCCCCTGATTGCAGGCACGGTCAAGCAGTTCTGGACCGATGTGGTCTGGGGCGATGTGGATTGCATGTTCATCGACATGCCGCCCGGCACAGGCGACGTGCCGCTGACGGTGTTCCAATCCATCCCTGTGGATGGGGTGATCATCGTCGCTTCCCCGCAGGCGCTCGTGGGCATGATCGTAGAAAAAGCGGTGAACATGGCTGCCATGATGCACATCCCCGTGCTGGGGCTGGTGGAAAATATGAGCTATGTCCTCTGCCCGGACTGCGGCAAGAGAATTCACGTTTTTGGCGAGAGCCATCTTGAACAAATCGTAAAAAGGCACAGCATCCCGATCACCGCACAGCTGCCTGTCGATCCGAAGCTGACAGCGGCATGCGATGCCGGGATGATCGAGCTGTTTGACGGCGCCTGGCTGGATGGCATGCTGGCGCCCATCCTGAAGGATATTGATAAGGAGAACAACCAATGAAAATTGCAGCAGCCTGCGATGGCAACAACATTTCCGGTCACTTTGGCCATTGCGAAAGCTTCCTGATATTTGACGTGGCAAACGGCAGCATCACCACACAGAACACCGTGCCCAACCCCGGGCATAAACCCGGCTTTCTGCCCAACTTCCTGGCAGACCGCGGCGTCAACGTGATCATATCAGGCGGCATGGGCGGCGGGGCAATCGATATCTTCAACGAGCGACAAGTCGAGGTGATCACCGGCGCATCAGGCGACGCCAAAGCCGCTGCAGAAGCCTATCTGCGCGGCGAGCTGATATCCACCGGCTCCGTCTGCCACAGACACCCCCATCCCGATCAGCCCGGCAGCGGGAACGCCTGAGAGGCTATCTGACAGCAAACCACGTTGGCGCCTCATTCCCCGCGCCTTTCACCGTTACGCGCTTTTCCTGGCCGGGCAACAGGTCAAAATAGTTGTCGGTGCAGGTGTACGGCTCCCGGATATGAACAGCGTGCAGGTAGACATCCGACACGAGGGTGATGACAAGATCATCGCCCTCTTTTTGTTGGCGCAGCACACGCGGCTTGCCGCCCGGCAGCTGCAACTGGCGCAGGTCATGGACGCGGAGCGCAGCAGGGTCGATATCTGCATGGCGGGGTATCACGACAAAGGTGCCTTGATGGTAGTCCCCATCAGGCAGCGGGATATCCAGCAGCACGGTCCTGCTGTGGGGCGGGACGCGGAATACCATGGTGTCAAGCGGGGCGCCGGCGCCGTCAAAGCGCTGATAGCCCACGCCGGCTTCAAAAGCCCATGCTTCCGGGGTGTCGTTGCAGCATTGCAGCAGCACGCGCTTGCCTTCCCGCCGCAGCGTCAGCTTGACCGGCGCAAAAGCGCGGCGCACGCCCCAGAACGATATCTTGCGGCGCAGGTAGTAATCCACAATCGTCCAGCCCACCTCACCCCAGGTGTCATTGTACATCCAGAACAATGCGCCGGAGCAGAACGGCTTGAACCGGATAGCCTCCAGCGAATAGCCCAGCATCAGCGACTGCGTGAGCCCGGCGTACAGGATATAGTCATCCAGACTCAGCTTGGCGGCGTCCAAGCCATAGTGCTTGTCAATGCCAGCCGCCACGGTTTTCTTTTCAAAGGTGTTGTTGTGCAGGTCCCACACCCTGCCCTGCCGGTCGATGGGCTGGCCGTCAAAGTATTCCGCGATGCTCTCCTTCGGGCAGGGGCCGGGGTAGCCATACTCGGACACAAAGCGGGCGTCCACCTTGTCGTATTCGAAGGGCTCGATCCGTTTGGCCATGTCCGGGTTCATCATGCAAAGGTGCCAGTGGTGTACGTCACCCACCAGGCTGCTGTTGGGGCGGCTGCCGCCATAAGGAGAGGAATTCCAGTAGGGGATGTCCGGGCAGTTGCAGCGCACCGCCTGCTTAGCCAGCAGGTTGCCGGTTTTTAAGCCGTACTGCTTTTCATAGGTCAGATCGATTCCCCAGCCCGGGTTATCATCCGGGTTGAATATCCAGTGGTTTTCATTGTTGCCGCACCACAGCGCCATGCAAGGGTGGTTGCGGAGGCGCCGGGTCTGATAATCCATCTCCTGTTCAACCTCGCGGACAAACCAATCTAAGTGGTCTGGGCAGGTTGAGCAGCCGAACATGAAGTCGTGCCAGACCAGGATGCCCGCCCTGTCACAAGCCTGGTAGAACACATCGCGCTCGTAGATGCCGCCGCCCCATATGCGCAACATGTTGAAATTGGCTGCCTTGGCTTCAGCGATCAATGTTTCATACTTGGCATCGGTTACCCTGGCATAGACAGAATCAGCCGGAATCCAGTTGGCGCCCTTACAGAAAACAGGCACGCCATTGACAAGCAGCGTAAAGGCGCGGGTATCGTCCCCCGTGCGGTCGGTGTTCAGGCGCACCTGGCGGATGCCGTACACAAAGGGCGGATAAGCCTCCACATGCCCTTCGCAGGAAACCGTCAGCTCCACGCTGTACAGCGGCTGTTCCCCGTATCCTGCCGGCCACCACAGCTTGGCGTCCGGCACGTCTAGCGATATAGCGATATAATTCAATCCGGAAGTCAGCAGCACGTCCTGCAGCGCAGCCTCCGCAGCCACTTCCCCATCATAAGTCAGCTTGACAAGGACATCAGCGTCCCGGGTAGCCCAGACGTGCAGCTGATCCACTTCAGCCGTCAGGGTCAGTTTCGCGGCGCCATTGTCGATGCTGTCGGTCACCAGGCGTACGCCGCGGATGGCTGTTTTGTTGTACGCGGTGATATAAGCTGGCTTGACAATGCCGCAGCTGGGTGCCTTGGGCGCCCAGTCCCACCCCGTGGTGTAGGCAGGTTTGCGCAGAAAGCCGCGCCGCCTGTCGCCCCGGTCGGGCCGGTTATTCCCCTCCTCGTGGCTTACCGCCCAGTTGATTTCTGCCAGGTCCCTGTCCGAAACCTGTTCCAATCCTGTGGTCAACCGCACCGCCAGCTCGTTTTCGCCCGCCAACAGCCTGCCCCTGATGCTCCTGGCGAAGGGGTAGAAGGGGCTAACATGGGTGCCGATGTGGTCGCCGTTCAAAAACACATCGGCGTGCGCGTCCAGCGATTCCAACGTTAGCTCGATCACTTCGCTACCCAGCAGCGCCTGATCTGCTGTGAACGTTTTAAAAAACCACCAGGAGCGCCTCTCAATCCACTCGGCTTCAAAGCTATAGTCAGCCTGGGTCACGTCACGGATTCTGCCGGCATGCTGCAGCGGCTCGTGCACATCGCAGGGCAAACTGCAATCCATCCAGCCTTCCTTCTCCGCCCGCACAGCAGACAGGCGATCGGCACCCCAATCCAACGTCGCTTCCAGCAGCCTCCAACCGTTGTTCAAATCGATTTTAGACATGCTTCATCCCCCTCTTGCTGCAAGCAAGCGCTATGCGACAAGCCCTGTCAGCCTGCTTTTTAGCTGTTGCGCGCAGCGCAGAAGTACGCTGACATCAGCCTCATCCATAAAGTAAGCGTATTGTTCCGATATCAGGCATGCCAGCCGATTGTCGCTTTCATCCAGCCCGCTCAGCTCCGCCAGCGTCTGCTGCGCGGACGCTGCATCATCCGGCAGCCCCTGGCTTTTAACGTATTGGCGCAGCGCTGCCGCCGCCCCCAGCGCGATATAAGCCGGGATCACGCCCTGGCTGTCGCACAGGCGCACCGCGCCGATTAGCCGATCATCCAGCTTTAATTTGCGGGGAATGTCCTGGCTGACGCGGGCGCAGGTGTCCATCAGCTGGGCGTTGCCAAAGCGCAAGATCAGGTCATCAATATGGTCCAGCAGCGGCTTGATGGGCACGCCATATGCCACGGACAGCGCGCAGGCGCTTTCCAGCATGGCCTGGCGGGTCACCAGCTCAATGGCGCTGTCGGCAATGGCTTCATAGATATACGTTTTGCCGGTATAGCTGCCCAGCAATGCGCAGACCATGTGCCCCATGTTGTGGATGTACAGCTTGCGCTGCATGTAATATTCAAAGGGAGTATGAGGGATCAAGCCCTCAACGGCAGGCGGGCTGCCCCGGAACGCAGCGCCGTCCACAGGCAGGAAAGCATAGGCCTCCGCGCAAATGCGCAGCGGATCGCCATCCCGCATGGCGTCGGTTTGTACGGGGATCATCCGGCCGATGGACGCCTCCACCAGCCCCAGCAGGCTGTCAGCCAGCGGACGGTCGGCTTCGGGCAGCGCGCTGTCGATCGCCCGGCGCATCACGCCGGACGCATCGTGCAGGTTTTCACAGAGGATGATGTTCAGCGGCATTTGCCCCTGTTTCATCCGCAGGCTAAACCCTTCGGCAATAACAGGCGCCATGCGGGGCAATATGTTCGCCCCCAGCGCCGTCGCCATGATGTCGCAATCAGCGATGGCTTTTGCCACAGCATCCAGATCGGCGCCATCCAGCGCCGAAACGCCCGATACCGCAATGTCCCGGCTGCCGCCGCCGGCATCCAGCAGGCGCACGGAGTATGCTCCCTCCCGATTCAGCGCATGCACCAACGCCTGGTTGATGTCGACAAAGGTCAGCCTGTACCCCGCCTGCCCCAGCAATTGGCCGATAAACCCGCGGCCTACATTGCCTGCGCCATAGATCAATGCTTTCATCAATCATCCCTCCAATCGTGAGCGGCGTTCACCATCGCCATGTAGTTGTCAAAGGGCACATACTCCGGCACGCTGTTGCCGGTGCCCAGGAAATAGTAGCCGCGCCCATGCGAACGCTCCAGCATGGCAGTGGACCGGGCATGGATTTCTTCCAGCGAGTGTCGCACCATAAAGTCCATGTCGATGCCGCCCAGCACGGCAATTCTGCCCGCCAGGCGCTCATATGCCTCCTCCACGGGGCAGATGATGTCCTCATAGGAATGGCGGCCGTCATAGCACATATCTTCAATAACGTCCTCAATGACATCGCCGAAATAACCGCAGGAATGCAATATACAGGGCTTGCCGGCTTTGTGCGCAACGTCGACAATTCTTTTATGCCAGGGGAAGATATAGCGCCGCATATCCGCCGGCGACAGCATGGTCTGGGTATTAAAGCCCCAGTCATCATTGGAACAGAGAAAGCCGACGCCCTCACAGCCCACAATGCCCTCGTAGTATTTGACCAGCGAGCTGCCCACCTTGTCAGCCACAGCTTTCACCAGCTCCGGATCATCATGCAGCAACAGACAAAGATTATCATAGCCCATCAAGGAGATGATGTTCTCCAGCACACCGCCCGGGCCCCGCACCATCAGCTTCATGCCTTCGGGCAGCCAGGTGTGCGCAGTTTCTACAGCGGAGGTGTCAAAGGCGTCCGGGTCCAGCCATTGGTAGCGCTCGAAGCTCTCCCGGTCGGTGATGACAAAGCCAGCATTGAGCGACGTGGTGTCCTTATGATCCCGGCTGACAGTCTTAAAACCAAA
Source organism: Christensenellales bacterium (assembly GCA_050952845.1). Classification (GTDB taxonomy): domain Bacteria; phylum Bacillota; class Clostridia; order Christensenellales; family Aristaeellaceae; genus JAGVSV01. The sequence goes on along the minus strand of JBMNLP010000001.1, from coordinate 473,424 downwards.
GGATGACGCCACAACGGATGCATAGTCATAGCCCACGCTGCCCATGGCTTCGGCGACGAATTCCGCATAGTCCCGCGGATCGTCGCTTTTAGGAGGATGCCCCGTCAGGCGGGCATAGTATGCATCGTTCAGAAACAGTTCAAACAGCGCCGGACGCTCGGGCAGTTGCCCTTGCAGGATGCGCAGGGTGTTTCGTTCAAAATCGGGCTTGAACATGGCAATTTCCCCTTTTGATGGTTATACGCTGTCCCCTTGCTTAGCCAGCGCGAGGCGCTCCGCGTATTCGTCCATTTCCCTGTCGTTGCCCAGCGCGAAATGCCCGGGCGCCACCTCTGCCCAGAAGGGCTTGTCAGTATCATACCGGTGCGCCGATGCATCGTATACCAGCGGCTTTTTGTTGCGCTCGTAGACGGGATTGGGCATAGGCACGGCGGATAACAGCGCCCGCGTATAGGGATGCAGCGGCGCGCGGAACAACTGCTCGGTGTCGGCCAGCTCCACCAGCACGCCTTCATGGATCACAGCGATGCGGTCGCATATGAAGCGCATAACGGACAGGTCATGGGATATGAAAAGATAGGTCAGCCCGCGCCGACGCTGCAAATCAGCCAGCAGGTTCAGCACCTGCGCGCGGATGGATACGTCCAGCGCCGATATGGGCTCGTCGGCAATGATGAACTCCGGCTGCATGATCAGCGCGCGGGCAATGCCGATGCGCTGGCGCTGCCCGCCTGAAAACTCGTGGGGAAAGCGGCTGGCAAATTCCGGCAGCAGACCTACGTCCATCAAAGCCTGGGCAACGCGCTTGTCCCGCTCAGCACGGGGCAGTTTTCTTTCGGTGCTCAGCAGCCCTTCGGACACGATATAGTCCACCTTGGCGCGCTCGTTCAGCGAAGCCATGGGGTCCTGAAAGATCATCTGAATACGGCGGGTGACCATGCGGTCCAGCACTTTGTCAATTCGCCCGCTGATACGCTGCCCGCCGAACAGCACCTCGCCGGACGCCACAGGATATACGCGGATAATGGCCCGCCCAATGGACGTTTTACCGGAGCCCGATTCCCCCACCAAGCCGAAGGTTTCGCCGCGGTGGATATCAAACGTCACCCCGCGCACCGCTTCAAAGCACTTGCGGCGCTCGCCAAAGGCGACGTGCAGGTTTCTCACCTGCAGAAGGGGCGTGCCGTCAACTGCCATACAGGCTGCCTCCTTGCGGGTCAATGCGCTTGAGCGAGGGCGGCGGCGTAACTTCGGGTGCGCGCGGGTCCTGCAGCCAGGTGCGCACACGGTGCGTGGGGCTGAGGTCAAAATACGGCGGTCTTTCAACAAAGTCGATGTTCAATGCATACTCGTTGCGTGGCGCAAAGGCATCGCCCCGGATATCGCTGAACAGGCTGGGAGGCGTGCCGCGGATGGCATACAGCTTTTCCCCTTTTCTGCCCAGCTGCGGCAGGGACGACAACAGCGCCCAGGTATAGGGATGCTGCGGGGAGAAGAAGATCTCCTCTGCTGTGCCCACCTCGACGATGTCGCCGGCGTACATGACGGCGATACGGTCCGCCACATTGGCGACAACGCCCAGGTCATGGGTGATGTACACGGTGGTCAGGCTGTATTTTGCCACCAGGTCGCGAATCAGCTTCAATATCTGCGCCTGAATGGTGACATCCAGCGCCGTCGTGGGTTCGTCGCACACCATGATGCGTGGGTTGCACGCGATGGCAATGGCAATGACCACGCGCTGGCGCATGCCGCCCGAAAACTGATGGGGGTACTGGTTGGCACGCCGGGCAGGGTCCGGTATCCCCACATCGTGCAGAATCTCCACGGTGCGCTTTTTCGCCGCCTGCCCCCGCAACCCCTGATGCAGCTTCAGCGCCTCGCCGATCTGGGCGCCAATGGTCTTCAACGGGTTCAAGCTGGTCATAGGGTCCTGCAGGATCATGGCGATCTCGCGCCCGCGGATGGTCAGCCAGTCCTTCTCGGTTTTAAAGCCTGCCAGGTCGCGCCCCTGGTAAAGGATGCTGCCGCCATCCACCCAGCCGTTCTGATCCAATAGACCCATAAAAGCCTTGGTCAGTACGGTTTTGCCCGACCCCGACTCCCCCACAATAGCTAAGCTCTCGCCGCGGTATATGTCCAGCGATACGCCGCGGATGGCGTGCAGCACGCGCCCGCGCAGGCTGAACTTCACGCTGAGGTCCCTCAGGGACAGGATGGTTTCCTGCTGCATGGTTCCTCCTTACACATGGTTGCGGGGGTCCGCGGCGTCGGCAAACGAATTGCCGATGATGTAGAACGATATCGTCACAATGGACAGCACGATGGTGGGAAACACCAGCTGATAGCTCTGCGAGGTAGACACAAACTTGCGCCCCACGGTGATCAGGTTGCCCAGGGACGGTATGCTCAGCGGCAGCCCCAGGCCGATGTAGGTGATGAACACCTCGCTGCCGATGGCGCCGGGGATGGCCAGCGCCATGCGCAGCATGATCACCGACACCAGGTAGGGCAGCAGGTTGCGGGTAATGATGCGGAATGTGCCGGTGCCCAGGCACCGGGAAGCTAAGTTATAGTCCCGGTCGCGGATGATGACGATCTGGTTCCTGATAAACCGCGCCATGCCCACCCAGCCCGTCAGCGTCATCGCAAAGATCAGCGTGGACACACCCGGCCTTAATATATAGGCGATCAGGATCAGCACGATGGTGGTGGGAATGTTGTTGATCACGTTGTATATCTCGGTCATCACGCGGTCCACCCTGCGCACATACCCCCACACCACGCCGACCAGAATGCCGATCAGAGCTTCCACCACCGCCACCACAAACCCGATGAACAGCGATGTGCGCGTGCCCGACCACACCATGGCCCAGAGATCCTGCCCGGCATTGTTGCTGCCAAACAACATCGGCGTCTCCGACGGCAGGATGCGCAGGTCAGTCTCCTTGAGGGTGACGACGCACGCGCCGTCATCCGACAGGCGCACCTGGCTTTTCAGCACAAACAGCTCGGTGCCGCCATTGGTATAGTCCTCCGGGGCGCTGTGCAGCTTCAGCGGAAAATTGGCGCGGGAAGGATAGGGCGTGTCCTCCGGATTGTCAGGCAGGCGCAGACGGGAAGCAAAGTCGTTTTTCACGTAGCCGGTAAGCTCGCCATGCTTTGCGCGCACCCAGCCGTCCAGGTATTCCTCTACGGTGAATTCGGTTCTGGCGGGGATGGTAGCCAGCACGCTGCTGACAGCCAGCCACTCGCTGTCTTCCCAGGGTGTGACCACCAGCTCGGTACCTGGCGGCGCCTTCAGCAGCGACGTCGTCAACGAAGGGCCCACGTTGCTCATCTGCATGCCTGTGATGGGGTGGTTGATGATGCGCGTCGCCTCATACTGCCCGGGCAGCAGGGGCTGCACAAACGTGAAGGCTACCAACAGCACCAGCACCACAAGCAGCGTCACCGCTACCTTTTTTTTCAGAAACATCGCCACCGTAGAGCCCCAATAGGAGTAGTTGGAAAAGCCTATGTTCTCGGCTTCGCCCTCGCTGTGGTCAGCGAAGCTGAACAACTCCTCCTCGCTCATGGCGCGGACAGCGTCCGCTGCCTGCTCCAGGTTTTCGGTTTGAACGTCCCGAAGCTTTTTCATCAGCGCACCCCCTCCTTCTTGGCAAAGGTGATGCGCGGGTCGATGACCACCATCAGGATATCGCCTAACAACATGCCCACGATGCTGATGGAGGAAAAGATCATCACCAGCGCCTGCACCAGGGGGTTGTCCTGGCGGCTGATGGCGTCCACCAGCAAGCCGCCCATGCCGGGAATGGAGTAGAGCGATTCAATGTAAATCGAGCCTGCCACCGTAAACAGCAGCGATGAGGGGATGTACTGGATCATCGGCACAAAGGCGTTGCGAAATACATGCCGCATCGTCACCGCACGGTTGGAAACGCCCTTGGCGCGCGCCAATTTGACATAATCCTTATTGATTTCGTCCAGCATGTAGCGGCGCAGCCACATCGCATAGTAAGCGATGCTGCCCAGCGACATGGAAAACACCGGCAGAATCCAGCTGACAGGGTTGGCCTCATCAAACAGCATGGCGATGCCCAGCGTCCTGGAGCCGTAGGCCTGCAGGAAGATATAATAGACAGCAGCCGGCACGGCGTTGATCAGCACAATGAACACCGTGCCAAACTTGTCCCACAGCCTGGACTTGGAGCGCGCCATGGCGCCCCCCAGCGGGATGCCCAACCCCAGCGACAGCGCCATGGACATCAGCCCCATTTTAATGGAGATGGGCGCCTTACGGGCGATCAGCCCAGCAATGGACGCGCCCACGCTGTAGCGCGATGACACGCCCAGGTCGCCTTTGAGCAGGCTCAGGAAAAAATTCTTCAGCTGCACGTGGATGGGATCTTTCAAGCCCATCTTTTGCAGCCACGCCTCAATGACCACCGGATCCATTTTGTCGATGTTGTCAAAATAGCCGTCGATGGGCATCTGGCGCATCAGCACAAATACGATGGACAGGATGATGACCAGCGTAAACAGGGCTGACGCAGCGCGTTTGGCGATATACTTTAACAATTGCCGCCCACCTTTTTCAACTGCGGCAGGAAGGCCAGCTTCCTGCCGCAGAAGTGGTTGTGTATGCTTGTTGTTGCTTGTTGTTACTTAGCTTTGTCTGCCAGCGCCTCACGCTCGGCCAGCCAGTTGTCATAGGCTTCGAAGTACATGTCGGTGCTCATGGGCTTGTCCATGATTTTCTGCCCCTTGTAGCGCTCGTTGGACAGACCGTACGGCGCGAACTGGCTTTCGAAGGGGTTCAGGCGTGTGGCGGTATAGCCGCCGGAGCCGTAGCCAAAGGGAATCACAAAGGCGTTGTTGATGTAGAAAGCCTCAGCCCTGGCAAACGCCTCATAGCGCGCTGGGATGTCATCGGTAATAGCCTTGGCGGCATCGACCAGCGCATGGTATTCCTCATCCAGGCTGCCGGTGGCATATTCTGGGAAGTTGTAATTGGTGCCGATGCGGAAGGGATCGGTGTATGTTTCGGGGTCGGCATAGTCCGGGCCCCAGTTGCACTTGAGCAGCGCATACTTGCCGCTGCGGCGCACTTCCCGCAGGAACGCTGTCGCGGGGCCGGCTTCGACGATGATGTCGATATAATCCGTGCCCAGCAGGCCTTCCAGCTGCTGCTCGACGATCTGACACTCCTCCGCCCAGCTGTTGGAGGTGGGCAGATAGCTCATGAGAATTTTGACAGGCAGCGTGGCGCCGGCGGCGGCCAGCTCCTCTCTGGCCTTGTCGCGGTACGCGAGGGCCTTGTCCGGATCATACCAGCCCTTGGCGCCGGCGTCGGTCAGCGCCTTCAGGTCGCCCATGTTGACATAGTCCTGCCCGTTGATGTCCGCAAAGTTGGGCGGGGTGATGGTGTTGAACACAATGGATTCAGGGTTGTCCGGCTCGTGGACCAGCTGCGCCTTGACGCGGTCCAGCGCGTGGGCAATGGACAGGCGGAAATTGTCGTTGTTGACGGCGATTTTCCAGTTTTCAGGCTCATACACAGCGTCAAACTCGGGCTTGAAATTGAAGGCATAGAAGTAGGTGAAAAAGCCGCTCTGACGGATGGGGCGGATCAGGTCCGCCGTGTCGGGGTTGGCCAGCCAGGCCTTGGCGATGGCGGAATCGATGGTGGCCGCGTCCACCTCGCCGCGCAGGTACATCTCGGGCGATACGGTGGGGGCTTCCTTGTTGTAGGTCTGCTCGATGGTTTCGATGAACACGTTGTCGGCGTCCCAGTTGGTGGGGTTCTTGGCATACACGCGCTTCTCCTGGGGCTTAAACTCCTTGATCAGGTAAGCACCATTGAACAGCAGCGTGTCGTTGCCGGTGGCCAGGCCAAACTGGTCGCCCTTTTCCAGCAGGAAGGGCTCGTATACGGGCATGAAGCACACGTAGGTCGTCATGGACACGAAGTAAGGCGCGGGGCTGTTCAGGGTATACTGCAGGGTATAGTCATCCAGCGCCTTAATGCCCACCGTGTCCCACTCGGTGACGGGCGCCGGCGTTGCGCCCTCCTCAGGCGTGGCTGTGCCGGCATAGTAGGCTTCCGCCCCCTCCACCACGCCGTACAGAATGTCGGCGGAGCTGGAGGCATTCTGCGCGTTGAGGATGTACTTGGCGGAGGCGACAAAGTCGTGCGCCGTCACCTCGGCGATTTCCTCAGCCGCGCCGTTGACCCACTTGGCGCCCTTGCGCAGGTGAAAGGTCCAGGTCAGGCCGTCGTCGCTGCGCTCCCAGCTTTCCGCAAGGGAGGGTTGGATCTGGCCGTAGCGGTCATACTCCACCAGGGTGTCGATCACGTTAGCCGCGACGGCATATTCGCTCGTCGTGGTGGTGATCAGGTAGTTGAGCGTGGTTACCTCGCTGGAATACAGCGTTCGGTAGGCGGTGTCCTCTGCTATTGCCGGCGTCAACGCCGCAGCCATGGCACACAGGAGCACCAGGGATAATAGCCTCTTCATCAATACAACCTCCTTTTTCGGCGCGGCATGTTTGCCGGCCCATGGTTCTGCATGAACACACGCAAATATCATACCATTGCTTGGAAAAGAGTGCAACAACTGCATATTTGATAGGTCTTTTTTGAATAAGTACGCAGCCCAGCTATACCGCCGTCTCAAACTGGCTCCTGTACAGCTCCGCGTATACGCTGTCAAGCTGGATCAATTCGTCATGGGTGCCTTGCTCGACGATGTTGCCATCCTGCATCACCAAGATCAGGTCAGCCTCCCGGATGGTGGACAGCCGGTGCGCGATAACAAAGCTGGTGCGCCCCTGCATCAGGCGCGCCATGGCCTGCTGGATGCGCTGCTCGGTGAGGGTGTCGACATTGCTGGTAGCCTCGTCTAATATCATCACCGGGGCATCTGCCAGCAGGGCGCGCGCAATGGTGAGCAGCTGACGCTGCCCCTGGGAGATGTTGTCAGCCTCCTCATTGAGCACCATCTGGTAGCTGTCCGGCAGCGTGCGGATAAAATGGTCGGCATAGGCGTCCGATGCCGCCGCCATCACCTCCTCGTCAGTGGCCTCCAGGCGCCCGTAGCGGATGTTCTCCATGATGGTGCCGGCGAACAACCAAGTGTCCTGCAGCACCATACCGAAGGCTTTGCGCAGCTCGTGCCGGTCGTATTCCCGGATATCGCGCCCATCCAACAGAATGCGTCCGCCGCCCACATCATAAAACCGCATCAGCAGCTTCACCATGGTGGTTTTCCCGGCGCCGGTATGCCCGACAATGGCGACGGTCTGCCCGGGGGCCACGCGGCAGATGAAGTCGTGGATAACGTTGGTGCCTTCCACATAGCCGAAGCTGACCCCTTCAAAGCTGATCTCGCCCCGGATGCCGCCTTTAGGCAGCGGCAGGCCGGCGTTGTCCTCCTCCGGCTCCTCCAAAAAGGCGAAAATGCGCTCGGCGGCAGCCGTCATGGTTTGCAGCTGGGAAGACATTTGCGCAAACTGGTTGATAGGCTGCATGAAGCTGCGCGCGTATTGGGTGAACGCCTGGATATCGCCGACGGCGATGGACCCGGCCGCTGCCAGCACGCTGCCGAATATCACAACGCTGACATAGGACAGGTTGCCCACAAAGGTCATCAACGGGTGCATCAAACCGGTAAGGAACTGGCTTTTCCAGGCGCTTTCATACAGCCTGTCGTTGGTGTCGCTGAAGGTAGCCAGAACATCCGGCTCGCGATTGAACGCCTTGATGACCTGGTGCCCGGAGAAACTCTCCTCCACCTGGGCGTTGATGTCGCTGATCAGCTCCTGCTGCTGCTGGAAATATTTGCGGCTCTTGCCGAACACCAGCGCGATCAGCGCCGCCGATACAGGCACAATCACCACCACGATCACCGCCATCAGCACGTTGATGCTCAGCATCATGATGAGCACGCCCACCAGCGTCGCCAGGCCTGATATCATCTGCGTAATGCTCTGCGATAGGCTGCTGCCCAGGGCGTCTACGTCGTTGGTAATGCGCGACAGCGTCTCGCCCACGGCATGTTCTTCGAAGTAGCGCATGGGCATGCGGTTGATTTTTTCGCTGATATCCCGGCGCATCCGGAGGATGACGTCCGACGTGAGGCCTGCCATCAGCCATCCCTGCACCCACTGGAACAGCGTGCCCAGCAGGTAGAGGAACAGCAGCAGCGTCAGTACCTCGCCAATCCTTTCGAAATCAATGCCGCCGGTGCCCTGCACCTTGACGACCAATCCTTCAAATATGGCCGTGGTAGCACGGCCGAGCACCTTGGGCCCGAAGATCTGCATCACGGTGCTGCCGGCTGCCAGCACGCAGGCAATCAACAGCACAATCCGGTACCGGCCAATGTAGCCATACAGCCTGGCAACGGTGCCCTTAAAATCCTTGGCTTTGTTCTGCGGCGGCCCGCCCTTGCCATGCCTGCGGCCTCTTCCTCCGCCCATCATGCGCCTTCACCCGCCTTTCCCGCCAGCTCGTCGGCGGTTAATTGGCTCTGTGCAATTTCACGGTATACGCTGTTGGTGCGCAGCAGCTCAGCATGGGTACCGGCGCCAACAACAGCGCCATTGTCCAGCACGATGATCCGGTCGGCGTGCATGACGGTGGCAATGCGCTGGGCCACCACGATCACCGTCACATCGCGGCGCGACCGGGCCAGCGCGCGGCGCAGCGCCAGGTCAGTCCGATAGTCCAGCGCAGAAAAGCTGTCGTCAAACAGCAGGATTTTAGGCTTGGCCGCGATGGCACGGGCAATGGACAGGCGCTGTTTCTGCCCGCCGGACACATTGTCGCCGCCCTGGGCAATGGGGCTATCGTAACCCTCCTCTTTGTCCAGGATGAAGGCTTCAGCCTGCGCGATGCGCGCAGCCTCCTCCATGGCCTCATCCGGCATGTCCTTGTCGGCAAACTTGATGTTGGACCGGATGTCCCCCTTGAATAACACACCCTTCTGCGGCACAAAACCAATCAGGGAACGCAGCGTTTTCAAGGGAATATCGCGCACATCGATCCCATCCACTGTAACGCGTCCGCCGGTTACATCAAAAAACCGCGGAATCATATGGATGATGCTGCTCTTGCCGCTGCCCGTGCCGCCGATGATGGCCGTGGTCTGCCCGGGCAGCGCCTCGAAGGACACCACATGCAGCACATCCTGTTCGGCATCGGGGTAGCGAAAGGTAACGCCTTCAAAGCGCACACGCCCATGCCACACAGCGGGAAGATCCTGCCCGGCGGGCTTATCCTCCACGGTGAGCGGGGTGTTCAACACCTCTTCAATGCGGTCGGAGGCTACGCCGGCACGCGGCAGGAACATCGCAGACATCGACACCATCATGAACGCCATTACCACCTGCATGGTGTAGGATATAAAGGCAATCATCGTGCCCACCTGCATGGTGCCCAGATCGACACCCCTGGCGCCAAACCATATGATCATCAGCACAATGATGTTCATGATCAGCATCATCGTGGGCATCAGCAGGCTGAAGGTGCGGCCGATAAACCGGTTGGTGCCGGCCAGGGTGCGGTTGGCTTCTTCAAAGCGCTGCTCCTCGTATGCCTCGCGCGTAAAAGCGCGCACAACCGACACGCCGGTCAGGATTTCACGGCTCACTAGGTTCAGCCGGTCGGTCTGCTTTTGCAGGGCTTTGAACTTGGGTATGGCAATCGTCGAAAACAACAGAACCATCGCAGACATCGACGCCACAGCCACCACCACGATCCACCCGATGCCGGAACGTGTTTCCAATACGCGCAAGATGCCGCCGATGCCAAGGATGGGCGCGTACAACACCATGCGCAGCAGCATCATAGAGGCCTGCTGCACCTGCTGGACGTCGTTGGTGCTGCGTGTGATCAATGAAGCCGTGGAAAACCTGTTGATCTCCGCCGTGGAAAAAGCCAACACCTTGTCAAACAGCCTGCCGCGCAGCCGCCGGCCAATGCGCGCCGATGTCCTGCCCGACACAAAGCCGGACACCACCATGGTGGCCCCCATCAGCAGCGTAACAGCTAACATCCGCCCGCCGGCAGCCACCAGATAGCTCCGCTGGATGCGCCCGGTATCCAGCCCCAGCCGGTCATACTCCTCCTTGACAAAGCGCACAGCTGTCTGCTTCAGCATGCTGCGCTCGCCCCCCCCCTGGGCTGCCAGCATCTGTTCAACCTGGGCCAGCAGCGTTTCCCTGTTCACTACACCCGAAGCCAGCGCCTTTGTCAGCCTGTCCGGCGAAGCCTGGGCACCGGGCATCTGCGCAGCACCATACAACACAGCCATGGGCAGCTCAAAGGCAGCACCCAGCGCCTGAAGGGTACCGCTATCCTTTTGGTGCAGGATATACACGCCGTCCTCCAGCCGGTAGGCATCGGCTGCCAGGGCAGCCTCATCTTCCTCCATCAACAGCATCAGCGCATCAAAGGTATCCTGTCCCAGCTGTTCAGCCGCGGCGCTGTCGATGCCGTACTGCTGCACGCCGACATCCACCAGCACACTGGTATACCTGGGCAGCGCCAGCTCGCACAGCGCCTGGGCAATCAACAGCACAAATATCATTAGCGCAGCTTTCCATTCAGGCTTTAAGTATCGCAGTATCTTCAAACAACATGCCTCCCGATTCCTTTCACATACAAACCACGGAGTCAATTATATGTAGGGGCAGATAGGCTGTCAATCGGAGTGAGTTAGGATGAATTGTCCAAAAATAGCGTCAGGCCTGGTCAGAAAGCGCAGTTGCTGGTATGATAAGGGAAAATAACACAGGAGGTTTCCCATGAAAAACACATCCATCCCCCGCCCCGAACATCCACGACCGGACTTTATGCGCAACACATTCCACAATTTGAATGGTACATGGCAGTTTGCGTTTGACGACAACAACGTCGGCTTGAAAGAAAAGTGGCAGGAAGGGCGCAGCCTGCCCATGACCATCCAGGTGCCCTTTGCCTACCAATGCGATGCCAGCGGCATCGGCGGTGACGAGATCCACCCGGTGCTGTGGTACCGCAGGGCGTTCAGCGTGCCGGAAAGCATGCAGGGCAAGCGCATCCTGCTGCGCTTTGGCGCGGTGGACTATGCCTGCCAGGTATTTGTCAACGGCAAGCAGGTGGGCACGCACACGGGCGGTTATGCACCATTCCTGTTTGACATCACCGACGTGCTGTCCGAAGGAGAAAACGACCTGTGCCTGCGGGTGGAGGACTGGCCGGACTGCACGCAGCCGCGGGGCAAGCAGTACTGGAAACGCGGCCTGATGGGCTGCTGGTACACGCCCACCAGCGGCATCTGGCAAACGGTGTATCTGGAAGCGGTAGGAACATATGCATTGAAGCAAATCCACATCACGCCGGACATCGACAAGCGCGAAGCCTCGGCAGAGATCGCGCTGGACAAAGCGCCGTCACACCCGCTGACGCTGGAGCTAACGCTGACATATCAGGGCGAGCCTGTGCGCACGGTGTGCACCGACATCGCCGACCGGCATGCCAAGGTGCCGTTCAGCGTCATCAAGGAAGGCGGCTTAAGCGCGCTGCACCTGTGGGGGCCGGGCAGCCCGAACCTGTATGACGTGAAGGTGCGCCTGCTGGATGGCGATGAGGAGCTGGACTGCGTGGACACCTATTTCGGCATGCGCAAGGTGGAAGTGAAGAACGGACACGTGCTGCTGAACAACCGCCCCATCTACCAGCGCCTGGTGCTGGACCAGGGATACTGGCCGGACACGATGCTGACGCCGCCGTCAGACGAAGCCATCAAAGCCGATGTGGAATGGACGCTGAAGTTAGGGTTTAACGGCGCGCGCAAACACCAGAAAATTGAAGATCCCCGATATTACTACTGGGCGGACAAGCTGGGCATGCTGGTGTGGAGCGAGGTGCCTTCACCCTACCATTTTTCAGACGAAACGGTACGCAACTTCGCTGACACCCTGTTTGATTCCATCAACCGCGACTTCAACCACCCCTGCATCATCGCCTGGACGCCGGTGAACGAAAGCTGGGGCGTGCCGGACATCTATGCAAACAAGCGGCAGCAGGCTACCGCTAAAATGCTGTACTGGCTTGCCAAGGCAGCGGATGGCACGCGGTTTGTATCCTCCAATGACGGCTGGGAGCAGGTGACGAGCGATATCTGCGCGCTGCACGACTATTCCCCGAGCTATGAGCACCTCAGCACCCACTTTGCCGACAGGTACGAGGTGGAAACCGGGCATGTCATCGGCAAGATGACCTACGCGCAGGGCGAGGAACCGCAGGGCCATGAAGCCTTCCTGGTGACGGAGTTCGGCGGCATCGCAATGGCAACAGTGGGCCCGCAGGGCGAGATGGGCGGCATGCAAACCTGGGGATATTTCGGCAAGGCGGAAGACGAGGACGCGTTCTTCAAGCGATTTAACGAGGTGTTCGCAGCGGTGCGCGATATACCGTACTGCCGGGGCTATTGCTACACGCAGTTAACCGACGTGCAGCAGGAAATCAACGGTCTGTTAACGCCGGACAGAAAACTGAAGGTGGATTTGGACAAGATACTGGAAGCTAACCGCGATCCACTGTGATCCATTAGGAGACAAGACATGTATCAGCTAAACGAAAAAACCATCCATGATATCTACGCAGGCTGGCTGGGCAAGACAATTGGCGTGCGGCTGGGGGCAGCCATCGAAGGCTGGACCTATGAGCGCATCCAGGCTGTGTATGGCGAGCTGACCCATTACCCGGTGGACTATAAGAACTTCGCCGCCGATGATGACACCAACGGCCCGCTGTTCTTCCTGACAGGGCTGGAACAGGCCGGATCAGCCGATGCCATGACGCCCCGGCACGTGGCACAGGCCTTGCTCAACTACGCACCCTATGAGCATGGCTTCTTCTGGTGGGGCGGCTATGGCATTTCCACCGAGCATACGGCATACCTGAACCTGAGAGCTGGCATCCCGGCGCCGCGCAGCGGGTCCATTTCGCAAAATGGCGCCGCGGTCGCCGAGCAGATCGGCGGCCAGATATTCATCGACACATGGGGGCTGGTCACGCCGGGGAACCCCGCTCTGGCAGCGGAGCTGGCAGCCAAGGCAGCCAGCGTCATGCACGGCGGTAACGGCATATACGGCGGCATCTTCATCGCCGTGCTGATCAGCGCGGCTTTTGCGGACAAGGACATAAATAGCCTGCTGGAAACCGCCCTTTCCTACATCCCTGCCGACTGCGAATACACCCGTGCTGTGCGCGCAGTGATGCATTTTCATGCGATGCATCCGGAAGCCGGATGGCGGGATTGCTTTCAATACGTCAAAGCCAACTTCGGCTATGACCGCTACCCCGGCGCCTGCCACATCATCCCCAACGCCTGTGTGATCATCCTGGCGCTGCTGTACGGGCAGGGGGATTTCGGCAACACCCTCAACATCTGCAACATGTGCGGCTGGGACACCGACTGCAATGTGGGCAACTTAGGCGCGGTTATGGGTGTGCTGGTAGGCATCGAAGGCATCGACCTCGACAAATGGGCCAAGCCCATCAACGACCTGATGATCTGCTCCAGCGTCATGGGCGACCTGAACATCCAGGACCTGCCCTGGGGAGCAAGCTACATCGCGCGCCTGGCTTTCCAGTTAGCCGGGCAACAGCCGCCGGCGCCCTGGGACAAAGCACTGCATGCCGTACTGACCGATCACTTTGAATACCCCTCCAGCACCCACGTCTACCGCACCCGTGTCCATGGGCCGGACAGCCTGCACGTGAGCATCGAAAACAGCGATGAACAGGCGCATAACGGACTGCGGTCGCTGAAAGTGCGGGGGCTTCACATGCGGGGTGAACACCGGCTGCACCTATATAAGCAAAGCTACTACCGGCCGGAGGACTTCAACGATTCCCGCTATGACCCGGACTTCTCCCCCACGGTGTATCCCGGCCAGCGCTATGCAGGCTGGCTTTACCTGCCGGAAGGATGGCCTGTCCTGACCGCCTGCGCCTACGCCAGGGACAGCCGGGCAGATCAAGCCTGGCGCGGCGAAGAAGCCCGGCTGATCCCTAGCCAGTGGCTGCAGCTTACCCTGGATATTCCCTCGCTCAGCGGCGGGCTGATCGACGAGGTCGGCTTTGAACTGCGCCTGTCGGAGCCCATGCCCCATGTGGCGGATATCCTGTTTTATCTTGATGAGGCACAGGTAACCGGGCAGCCGGACTATACGATCGACCTCAGCCGCGAAAGCGTCCACAGCTGGACCTTCACGCACCGGGAGGTAAGCCAGTTCAGCAGGCTCAAGGGCCTCAGCCGCCTGGAGAATGACCAGCTCCATTTGAGCTGCGCTGACTATGGCGAGATGTACACCGGCGCCACCACCTGGCAGGACTATGAAGCCCGCTTTACCCTGACCCCGCATACGGGAGACAGGCACCACGCGCTGGTGCGCGTGCAGGGCGCGCAGCGCTGCTATGCCGCCGGTTTTGACGGTAGAGGCCGTTTCGCACTGCTTAAAAACAATCAGGGCTGTTACCAGCCCCTGGCAGAAGCTGCCTTTAACTGGCAGCACGGCCAAACCTATGAGGTCGCCATCCAGGCGGCAGGCAACAAAATCACCGCCTCTGTGGGCGATGTGAAGCTCAGCCACGTGGATGAGGAAAGCCCCTGGCTTTCCGGTGCGATCGGTCTGGGCGTGCGCGATGGCAGCCACTGCGCGCTGACCAGCATACGGGTTAATTAAATCATCTACTTGTCTCTAATCTGATTTTTGTCTCTGGCAGCGTTTATATTCTGCCAGAGACAAATTCTTCTGCATATGGTATGATAAAGCAACAAAACGCGGCATCATCCGCACGGAAAGGGGATAGTACCTGTGGCGGTTATCAGCACGGATGCGCTGACCAAGCGGTATGGCAGAGCCCGTGGCATTGAAAACGTGGATCTAAGCGTCAACCACGGCGATATATTCGGCTTTATCGGCCCCAATGGAGCCGGCAAGAGCACGCTGATCCGCACGCTGTTGGGGCTGATCCGCCCTTCAGGCGGGCATGCACAGGTTTTTGGTCTGGATATACTGAAAAAGAAAAAAGAAATCCTCCGCCGCATCGGCTATATGCCGGCTGAGGCATCCTACTACCCCAAGATGCGCGCACGAGATGTGCTGCGCATGTCAGCCGACCTGCGCAGGATGGACTGTTCCAGAGAGGCAGCGCGGCTGTGCGAGCGTTTCGATCTGGACCCATCGCGGCAGGTAGCGGAGCTGTCGTTTGGCAACCGTAAAAAAGTGTCCATCGTCTGTGCTTTACAGCACAACCCCACGCTGCTGATCCTTGACGAGCCCACCAGCGGGCTGGACCCTTTGATTCAGAAAGCGTTCTGGGATGTTCTCAAGCAGCGCAATGCTGAAGGGACGACGATTTTCCTGTCTTCGCATGTGTTAAGTGAGGTACAGCACCATTGCCGGCATGCCGCCATCATCCGTGAAGGTCGCATCATCGTCAGCGGCACCGTGGAGGAGCTGTCCCGCTCCAGTGCCCGCCGCGTTACGCTGCGGGGCATCAGCGAGCTGCCGCCGCTGCCGAAAGGCGTGCTGGAAGTCAGCCATAGCAGCAACGAAATAGCGCTATTGTACAGCGGCGATATGAAACAGCTGATGAACGCGCTGGCACCGGTGCCTTTCACGGATATCACGATAACCGAGCCGGAGTTGGAGGAAATCTTCTTCCACTTTTATGAAAAGGCAGGTGAACGGATATGACAATATTCCGGCATGAAATGCGCAGCAGCCTCAAATCAGTGTTCATATGGGGGGTATCCATCTCGGCACTGGTGGTCATACTGATGCTGCTGTTCCCCCGGGTGGAGCGGCAAGCCGAGTTTGTCACCAAGATGCTGTCGGGGCTGAACTTGCTGACGATGGCTTTCGGGCTGGACAAGCTCGACTACGCCACGCCCATGGGCTTTTATGGCGTAGAAGCCGGCAACATCATCAGCCTGGGCGGCGGGTTGTTCGCAGGCATTACAGGCATCTCGCTGTTAGCCAAGGAAGAAGGGCGCCGCACATCCGAATTCCTGTTTTCTCATCCGCTGAGCAGGTTCTGGGCCATCACACAGAAGCTGATGTCCCTGGTGCTACAGTTGGTGCTGCTGTGCACGATATTTATTGCCAGCTCATTCCTGGCGTTCGCGCTGGTGGGGCGCACGGTTGAAACGCCAGGTTTTTTCATGCTGCACCTGGCGCAGTTTTTAGCCATGCTGCAAACCGGGCTGATTTGCTTCGGATTATCAGCTTTTCTGCGCCGGGAGAACCCAGGCATCGGCATCGTGCTGCCGCTGGTGTTCTTTTTTCTCAATGTGTTGATCAACATCAGCCGTGGTGATGTTGATTTTTTCCGCTACGCAACGCCCGTATACTACGCTGAAAGCGGCAGGATATTAAATGGTGCCATCGACTGGCACTTTGTCATGGTGGGCTACCTGACGGCAGCGGTCTTCCTGTTGGCCGGCTACACGCGCTACCTGCGCAAAGACCTCGCCGTATAGAACATCATATGCAGGATATAATATGCTGCACGAGAAAGGCAGGCGACGCATGGACCTGACGATTTCGGAAATTTTGCTATGCCAACAGACGCTGCAGGAAAAATACATCGCACAATGGGGCGATTTGTCGCCTGAAAAAGGGCGCAGCAGCCTGCTGTGGGCATATGGCGAGCTGGCGGAAGCCGCTGATATCATCAAAAAGGAAGGCGACGACGCCATCATGGAGGACCCTGCCACCCGGGCACGCTTTATCGAGGAAATAGCCGACACCGTGATGTACCTGGGTGATGTGCTGCTCTGCTACGGTATCGATGCCGATGCGTTCACGAAGGTCTACCGCGAAAAATGCGAACGCAACCTGTCCAGGTGGACGCCATGACCGCCCCGCACTTCTCTCCCACACCGGCAGCGCCGAACATCATCCACCTGCCCCGCTGCCAATGGGCAGGGCATCGGCTGCTCATGAACATCACGTCGGACGAATACTACCATCTGCAGTTAGAAGGCAGCCACAGCGCCTTTTTAGTGCGGTTTATCAGAAAAACCATGCCCCAGGGGGCAGCGGCATCCCCGTTGCCCAACGCGCAGCCGGACGCGCTATATAACCCCTGGCTGGAGAATGCCTGTGCCTGGGGTATTGTGAAGGATGGCGTGCTGCTGGCCGCCATCGAAACCTGCCCTGAAACATGGAACAACCGCCTGCGCATCACCGAAATGTGGGTGCATGAGGCGCATCGGGGGCATGGCTTCGGACACAGCCTGATGGATGTCGCCAAGGAGCAGTTGCGTCACGAGCGCCACCGCGCACTGGTGCTGGAAACCCAATCCAACAACGTCGGCGCCATCGACTTCTACATGAGCCAGGGCTTCATGCTGATCGGCTTTGACGCCTGCGCGTACACCAACAACGACATCGAGCGCCGCGAGGTGCGCATGGAAATGGGGTGGTTTCCCGACAAAAAAGCGCCGCTGACAGAGGACAGCTTAGTCATCCGCCCCATCCGCCCGGACGAACGGCACGATATAGAAGCGCTGACAAGGCGCGCGTTTTGGAATAAATTTAAAATGGGCTGCGATGAACACTACCTGGTACATACCTTGTGGCATGACCCGGCCTACCTGCCCAACCTCAGCCGCGTCGCCGAGATGAACGGCGAGGTCATCGGCTGCATCCTGTACACCCGCGCCAGGCTGGAAACGCCAGACGGTCCCCGTGAGGTGCTGACCTTTGGCCCCCTTTGCACAGACCCCAACCATCAGGGGCGCGGCGTGGGCGAAGCGTTGATCAAACATACGGCGCGGCTGGCCAAAGCAGCGCACTGGCCCGGCATCGTGATCCTGGGCGAAAAAGATTACTATCCCAGGGTAGGGTTCCGGCTTTGCAGCGATTATGGCATCACCACCAGCGACGGCAAAAACTTTGACGCTTTCATGTGCCTGGAGCTGATACCAGGGAGTTTAACACCCGGCAGGTTTTTTGAAGCGCCTGTATACACCAGCATCGACAAAGACGCCGTGGACGCATTTGACCAGCGCTTCCCGCCCATGAGAAAGCTGTACTTCCCGGGGCAGTGGGCATAAAAACTCGTATGAGCGATCGCCATGCGTTGTCCGCTTCATACGAATTCATGTTTCACAATTTGTTTATCCAGCAAATGACACAGGCGCACCTAAAAGGAGGGCGCCATCCAGCCCCCTCCTCTTCAGTGGATCATTTGCTCTTATACCAACGTAAAACATTAATGCATCCAAAGGGTCGAGGGATTTTGGCTTGCAGCGAGGAGCAGACGAGGGAAGCGTAGCAGCGCTACGCTGACCGAGCAGCCGACGATGCTGCAAGACAAAAGACCCGGCACGACGATGCGTTCATGTTTGGATTTGGTATTAGAACATCAGCTCATCCTTGTTGGGATAGGCTTCGTACTGCTCCTTCACATAGTCAAACAGGTCCTGTATGCCGGCATCCAGATAGCGCTGGCGGGTGGCTTCAATGATGGCGATGGCATCCTCGTCGCTCTCGGCGAAGTAGGCGCGGCGGCGCTCATCCTCAACGTTGATGGTGGACGTCAGGTCGCGGTACTCCTCCATCCTGGGGTAGCCTCTCTCTAAGAAGCCAACGGAGACCTTGTCAAACTGCACAATCGGCACGCCGGCGCGCAGGCTGTCCAGCATCTTGTCCCACTGGTTCTTCTGATCCTCCGGCACAGGGTATTTGCTGTCGTAGTCATAGGCGCCGATGAACTGCTCATACACGCCAATGCCTAAGTTGCGGCGGGCGGCAGGGTTCTCGGCCCACTCCTCACGCAGCTCAGGCTTCACAGTCGGGAATCCGTCCACCATGTCATAGTGCACGCCCTCGATGCCATAGCGGGCCAGCAAGCGGCCTTCCTCGCTGTTGATGAAGTCGAGGAAACGCAGCACTTCTTCTTTCTTTTCGCTGGATGCCGCGATGAAGTGCACAGGGCTGCCGGTGCGGCCGACCTTCTCAACCGCAGTGACGATGTTGCCATCGGTCATTTTCAGCGGCCCAACGCGGACATATTCCATCTCCGGGTTGGTTTTATACAGGGTTTCCCGCATGGTCTCTACCAGGTACGGAGCATGGAAGGAGAACAGCGCGCACTTGCCGATGGCCATCTTCTCCTTGCCCA
The DNA here is from genome assembly GCA_050952845.1 of Christensenellales bacterium. GTDB lineage: Bacteria > Bacillota > Clostridia > Christensenellales > Aristaeellaceae > JAGVSV01. The sequence continues at coordinate 454,229 of JBMNLP010000001.1, read as the reverse complement.
TGGTGTCAGTGTTGGAGAAAGCCTCCACGTCCATCAGGCCTTCGGCGACCAGCTTGCGCATGAACAGCGTCTGGTCGATGGTCCGCTGGGTGAAGAAGGTGTTGACGATGCTGCCGTCTTCCAGCTGCCGGTAGCTCGATAGGTGATAGCCGTCGCCAAAGCCATCCAAGAAGCCCCAGTAGTTCCACCCGTTGTGGCTGGTGCCCATGGGGATGACGTCCTTGCCGGCTGCGTCCTTGAAGCCGCCTTCCTTGATTTTGACAGCCAGATCATACAGCTTTTCAGTGGTGTCAATGCTCGCGGGGTCGACATCCAGCGCTTCCAGGATGTCCTTCCGGCCAAAGATGCCGTAAGCCCAGTTGGTGATGTCGCGGGGATCGTCCGAGGGGGTCTGCTGCGGAATCACATAGATTTTGCCTTCGTATTCAGGGTTGAACACGTCAAACTGCAGGTAGTCCTTGGCTACGCCCACTTCAAACAGGCGCTTGATGTTGGGGTACTGGTCCAGCACCGGGGAGATGTCATAGATCATGCCTTCAAGGGCAGCCTTGCGGATGACAAAGCCTTCGTTGCTGGTGGAGCTCCAGTACGGGGCGTTGACAAAGTCGGGCATGACACCAGATGCGAACATGGTGTTCAGGCGCTCGGTTTCGCTGGTGACGATGGATTCCATGTTGACGATGACGCCGGTTTTCTTGGCGATTTCCTGAGCGATCATGTTGCCCATGATGTCCTCAGGGAAGCTGCCACCGCCGCCATTCCAGCAGCTGAGGAAGGTGACTTCGGTGAACTCCGTGTACTCCTGCTGCTCAGCCAGGCCGGCAGAGAAGCCTAAGAGCATCACCAGAACCAGAAACAGGGATAGTTTACGCATAGGGTTACCTCCTTTTTATATCAGGGGCATGATGCCCCAATCCCTACCCTTTGATGGAGCCGATCATGACGCCCTTGACAAAGTACCGCTGCAGGAAGGGGTACACCATCAATATCGGCGTCACGATGATGATCACAAACGTCAGCCTGAGCGACTCCGGCGTCGTGCCGGTAGCCTTCGCCATCATCAGGGCTTCATTGGCCTGCATCTGCCCTGTGGTGGTGCTCATGGTGCTTTCAAACGAAGCCTCCGATATCAGCTGATACAGCAGCGTGGAGGCGGGCACCAGCTCCTTTTTGAACTGGATATAGAAAGCACCGGCGAACCAGTCGTTCCAGTTGCCTACGCCCACAAACAGCGCGATGGTGGCTATCACCGGCAGGCTGAGCGGGATGATGATGCGGGCGAAGATGGTCAGCTCCTTGGCGCCGTCGATGCGGGCAGACTCCAGCAGCGAGGCATGGATGCCCTCAAAAGCCGTGCGCATGATGACTGTGTTGTAAAAGCTGAACAGCCCCGGCAGCACAAACACCCAGAAGTTGTTGATCAGCCCCAACTGCCTGTACAGGATGTAGGTGGGGATGAGACCACCGGAAAACAGCGTGGTGAAGAAAAAATAGAACACAATGCCCGTGCGGCCGGGCAGCTTTTTTTCGGACAAGCCGTAAGCCATCAGCGATGTCAGCAACAGCGACAGCGCCGTCGTCACCAGTGTGCGCAGCACCGTCACCTTAAACGATGTCAATATCTGCGGGTGCGCAAACGCCATCTCGTAGTTTTCCAGCGTAAACGCCCGCGGCCAGAAATACACGCCGCCGCGCAGCGCATCATACCCGTCGTTGAAGGACAGCACAAAGCTGTATATGAACGGAAACAACGTGGTAAAGCAGAACAGGCCTAAAATGGTATACAGGACGGCATAGTAGAGCCGGTCGCCCTTGTGCTTGATGTGTACAGTGCTCATGCTGGCTGCACCTCCCTTACCACAGCGATATGTCGGACAGCCGTCGGCTGATCCCGTTGACAGTGACGATCAGTATCATCGATACCACCGAGCGGAAGATACCCACCGCCGTGGAGTATGAGAACTGCCCCTGCTGCAGGCCGCGCTTTAGCACATAGGTGTCTAAGATTTCGCTCAGGTGCAGCGTGGATGGCTTCTGAATCAGGTAGATCTGGTCAAACCCGGCGTTGAGGATGCCCGACAGCGACAGGATCATCAGGATGCCGATGGTGGGGTAGATGCCCGGCAGCGTGATATGCCGCATCTTCTGCCAGCGGTTGGCGCCATCCAGCTCGGAAGCCTCGTACAGCTCCGGATCAATGGCGGTTAGCGCCGCCAAATAGATGATGGAACCCCAGCCGACGTTTTTCCAGACATCGCTGAGCACCACAATGGGGTAAAACCAACCCGGCTCACCCAGGTAAAACACCGGGGTGGCGTTGGGGTTGATGGCCTGGCGCAGCTCGTTAATGGCGCCGTTGTTGGGCGAGAGCAATTTGGTCATCAGCGCCACCACCACTACCCAGGACACGAAGTGCGGCAGATAGGACAGCGTCTGCACAACCTTTTTATAGCGCACGCTGCGCATCTCGTTGATGAACAGCGCCAGAATGATGGGCGCCGGGAAGCCGCAAAACAGCTTCAATACGCTAATAACCAATGTGTTTTTGACGATGGTCCAGAAATAAGGATCCTTCAAAAAATTGTTAAAATAGCGCATGCCCACCCATTCGCTGCCTAAGATGCCCAGGTTGAACTTGAAGTTTTTAAACGCGATCAGCACCCCGTACATGGGGTAATAGTTGAATACCGCGTACCAGATGATGGCGGGCAACAGAAAAATGTAAAAGGCTTTGTACTTCCATATGCGCTGCCACAAGCTCAGCTTGATGTCATACGCGCGCCTGGGGGCTTGTAAAGCTTTATTCATGCAGGCTCCTTTCGGGCTTGGACACAGCTGCCTATCGGCAGTAACGTGCTTTCTACACAGGTGCGTGTTCATATATTATGTTTTTATTTTAACATAACAAAATTGTGCGTGTCAATAGTCCGGCTGAATAAATTATTAAAATATTTTTATGATAGATAATTGGTTAGGGTGTCAAAAGCATAGGTTTAGAACCCACCTTAAAAGCACCCTTTAGTGTATGGTGTTCAGTATCTAGTTGGATTTAAATAAAATAAAGGAATCCGTCGATATAGATCTCTATATTAACTGCATTTTATGGGTTCTTGCACGCTTTTCAATAGCCTTTTGCTATTAATCGCCCCAATCTTAAATCCCAACCAGGTTTTTAGGCGTACTAACCCCCTCACAGGCACATGATCTATATCATAGCGTCTGCGAAGTAGGGAGGGAATTCCTTCTATACCGTTCCGTTTCTTTGCAAATTCTTTGTATGCTTGACTCCCCATATGAATCACTTGTTTGGCTCTCGCAATTGTTTTGCTTGTGATTGAAACAACGTTGCTTTTCTTCTGTTCTTTCATAGAGCAGTTCGTACGATATGGGCAATTTGCACAGTCTGTCTTTTGAAATACGGCTCGATACATGCCTGTTTTAGGGGAGTAGGTGGTCTTGATCGGCTCTTTACCTCCCGGGCAGCTTAAGACTTTCCCTTGTTCTTCGTCTATTTGAAATTCACTCAGAATCGGTTCCGGTGTTTTTCCTATTAAGGCTGTTGTCAATAGTTGAATGTTATTGTCTTTGGCCGCGGATTTTATATCTTCACTTCCAAAGGCGCCATCTGCAATAAGGATCAGCTCATCTTCTTGCTCTCCTAGGTTTTCTATGATGTCTTCCGCAAAGGATTGATCGGAATAGGTGTTCGGCTTTAAATCGTAATGCGTTATGTAGTTGGGTCCTTCATTCGGACTCAACTCAACAATATTTGCAGTGTAACCTTTGTGATCTTTTCCGGCCTTTTTACGGTAAGTCGCATCCGGATCCGATGGATTTTGCAAACTATCCGTTTTGATTTGAGCTTTATCTTTAGGTTTTGGACCGTTCGGTGTTGATTCCGTTTGCTCTCTTAAAACTCTTTGGAGAAGACGAAACTCCGAACTATCATAAAGAGAATCCGAAACTTGCTTGCTTAAATTTACACCGTCATGGATGACTTCTTGAAGACGCTCTTCTAAACCATCGCTCCTGCGGTGATAAATAATTTTATTGACATCATCCTCTTCTAAATAGTGCTTGTATTGATCCGATATGAGTTCGTCTTGTTTCTTCAAGCGTTTCACCATATTCGCAACACAAGTGTACATGATTTCCAATCGTGACATTTTTTTACAGTTGGATGCGACCATAAGGCTATCCATCCTTCGGATAGAACGATTCACTCCACTAAAAGAAGCAAAGGAATCCGCTAAAGCCTCCATTTCTTCTTGGACAAGATCTCGACCGGTTTCTATCTCATAGTTGTAGAGTCTTTCTCTAAAACGGCTAAAGGTTCGATCACTAACAGGTTGTTCTTCAAAACTACCGGTACCAAGAGCATGTTGAAATAGCATGTCAAACATCATCCGTTCAATCAACTCATCATCGGTTAAAGCAAAGAGTTCTTTCAGAATCAAAGCACCGAAAATCACATTCACCGGTGTATTGGGACGGCTTGCAGGGGTACTGCTGTAGAGATCTTTAAATCTTTCTTCATTTATGGATGAGAAAATCAATTTGTAGAAGCCTACTGCCCAGGATTTCTCCAAATACTTCTTTTCTCTTTCTGTTAAGCCGTAAAGAGGATCATTGAAATTAAATTGTTGATTGGAATTCGTTACAAAAGCCATGAAAGCGCCTCCTTTAATATATATCTATTATATCATATTAAGGGAGAAAATGCTGAAATTTCAACGTTTTTCAAGCTCCTTGTAGGATTCCCTTGCAGGATTTTGATAGCAGTGCCGCCGAGGCGATGAGCAGTTAATGAATTACTTTTGACACCCTAACCATAATTGTAAATATTATGCCGGTTTTTATATCGTTTCTGTCACAAATGTATCTAAACATGTCCTATCCCTCCGCACTACGGCGTTGTAACCATGGGTACAAAGCAAAAGCGCGCCGTCACGATTCTTGGGGCGCGCTTTTGCTTTGGCATGATCAGCCTTCCGCAGGCTTTTCCTTTTTCTCCTTGGTAGCCTGTTTGCGTGCGGGCTTCTTGGGCTCGTCCGCTTTGGCGGTGGTTTTGGTTGTAGCAGGCTTTTTAGCAGCCGCCTTGGCCGCAGGCTTTTCCGCAGCGGGCTTTTTCGTGTTTTTTTCTGCCGGAGGCTTTGCGGGCGCAGCCTTCGGAGCAGCTTCAGGTGCTGCCGCAGGCGCCGGCGGCTCCGCAACCGGTTCATCCTCATGCGCGGCTTCATCTTCAGGCACAGGCGCCGTTTCCGGGAGGCGCAGCACGTTTTGATACAGCGACAGGTACATCTCGGCTGAGTGCCTCCAGGAATAGTCGCCGGTCATGCCGCGATGCTGCAGCTGCTGCCAGATGTCCTTGCGGTTGTGGTAGTAGTGCAGCGCGCGCTGCAGGGTGTGCAGCATGTCGTGAGCGTTGTAGTTAAAAAAGCTGAAGCCGTTGCCGGCATTGGTGTATTCGTTGTAGCTGAGCACGGTGTCCCTGAGGCCACCGGTTTCCCGCACCAGAGGCACCGTGCCATAGCGCAGCGCGATCATCTGGCTTAGGCCGCAGGGCTCAAACTGCGAGGGCATCAGGAAGATGTCGGCGCCGGCATAGATGCGGTTGGCCAGCTCATGGTCCATGGCAAAGCGCGCCGCGACGCGGCCGGGGTAGTTCTGCTCTGCCCAGCTGAACAGGTTGATATACCGCGACTCGCCCATGCCCAGCACCACCAGCTGCACGTCCTCGCGCATGATGTCTGCGATAACATAGTCCACCAGGTCCAGCCCCTTCTGGCTGCTGAGCCGGCTGATGATGCCCACGACAGGCACATCAGGGCGCGCCTGCAGGCCCAGCTGCTCCTGCAGGGCGCGCTTGCAGTCCGCCTTGCCGGACAGGTCATTGGCGGTGTAATTCCGGGCAATCACAGGATCGCTGGCCGGGTCATACCTGTCGACATCGATGCCGTTCAATATGCCGCTGAGGTGGTTGCTGCGAGCCCGCAGCAAACCATCCAGTCGTTCGCCATAATAGGCGGTCTGTATCTCCTCGGCATAGCTGGGGCTGACGGTGGTCACCTCGTCGCTGTACACAATGCCGGCCTTCAGGTAGTTGGCGCAGCCGTAATGCTCCAATTTGTCGTTGGTGAACACGCTGTCGTCCAGGCCCAGGATGTCCTGAACGTCCTGGATGCCAAAGATGCCCTGGTATTGCAGGTTGTGGATGGTCAGGATCGTTTTGATGTCGGCATAGCCGGGCGACGCCCCGTATTGGATGCGCAGCAGCGCCGGCACCATGCCAGCCTGCCAGTCGTGCGCATGGATCAGGTCGGGCATGAAGGGAATCAGCGTCAGAGCATTCAGCACGGCACGGCTGAAGTAGGCAAAGCGCTCATACTCGTCGCCACCCAAGCCGTATATGTAGTTCCTGCCGAAATAATAGCGGTTGTCGACAAAGTAGTAGGTGACGCCGTCCATTTCCAGCGCTTCAATGCCGCAGTACTGCCTGCGCCAACCCAACCGCACCTCAAAATCCACAACGTGCCGCATCTCGCCTTGGTAAACCTCGGGGATGGCAGAATACTTCGGCAGTATCACACGCACATCATGCCCCTTGGCTGCCAGCACCGGGGCAAGCGAGCCGACCACATCGGCCAAGCCCCCTGTTTTAATGAACGGTACGCATTCACTTGCGACAAATAATACTTTCATATGCCCCCTCCTTCCTGCCGGACCGCGCCTCCTTTCCTAGGCCGTATACAGCAGCAGGCGCGCCCGAACGTCTGCTTCACGGTATCATCAAGTTTATCAGATTGTCAAGTTTTTGGGGATGACAACGGGGTAATCCGGCGAGCCTACCAGGCGCATCCCCTCCCGCACCGTCGTCTGCTTGTCCAAGATGCAGTTCTCCACTTGGGCATCCCTGGATATCAGGGCGTCCTGCATGACGATGCTGCCCCGGACAACTGCACCGGGGCGCACCTTGACGCCACGGAACAGGATGCAGTTTTCCACCTTGCCCTCGATGACACAGCCGTCGGCGATCAGCGAGTTTGTTGCCTTTGCTCCATTCATGTACCGGGCTGGCATCTCGTCACGCAGCTTGGTCCATATCGGCCGTTCATGCGAGAAAACGTGCTTTCTGATGACTGGGTCTAAAAAGTCCATATTAGCTTTGTAGTAGGCCTGCACGGAGTCCAGGCGCCATATCTCGCCGGGGCACTCGTATCCGAATACCTTGTGCTGCTTATCCTGCAGCATATGAACCAGCAGTTCCCGGATGAAGTGGTGCATGCCTTCAGCTACCGCCCGGTCAACCAGGCTGATCAGCAACTCGCGGCGGATGATAAAGGCGCTCATGTAGGTATTGGGATAGTGCGGGATGATGGGGTCAAACTCAATCCGTTCGACACGTCCCTCCCCGTCGATGTCCAGGTAGCGGCCCCGGCCGTTGCGGCGGACGGTGCGATCCTTGGTGTACAGCAGGGTGATGTCGGCTCCTGTAGCGATATGCCGCTCGCACATGTCCTCAAACCTGGCAGAATACAGAAAAAAGCTGTCGGTCACCAGGATGTAGCGCTCGGTGGAGCGGCGCAGGAAGCTCATGTTGCTCTGCAGCGCATCCAGCGTACCCTCGTATACGCCGCCCTTGCCATGGGTGATGTACGGCGGCAGAAGCGACAGCCCCGACCGTTTGCCGTGCAGGTTCCACTCGCGGCCGGAGCCAATGTGGTCGATCAGGCTGTGGTAGTTGGACTGCATGATCAAGCCGATGTTGCGGATGCCGGCATGGATCATATTGGACAGAATGAAGTCGATCAGCCGGTAGCGCCCCAGCAGGGGTAGCGCAGCCACGCTGCGGATGCGCACCAGGTCGCGCAACTCCTCCATGCGGTCTCCCGTGTAAATCAAGCCAACGATATCACTTTTCATGCCGATCCCTCCTCTTTTCCATCATATTGCGCCCCCGGCGCCACCCGGACACCAGGCAGCACCGTGACATTGCTGCCCACAACGGCGATGTCGCCATCCCCGCCAACGACAGCACCCTCCGATATAATGGCGTTTTCGGCGATGATGGAGCGCTTGATCACAGCGTTTTTACCCACGGTCACCGACGGCATCAGCACGCTGTCCGTCACCTGCGCCCCCTCCGCCACCACGACGCCGGCTGAGAGAACCGAATGATCCACGTGACCGGCTATCTCGCAGCCTTCGGTGATCAGGCTGGTTGAAGCGCAGCCGCTTTCGGCAATATAGTGGGGCGGCATGCCGATGTTGCGCGCATAGATGCGCCATTTTTTATCATGCAGGTCGATGGGCAGCGGGTCCTGCAGCAGGTCCATGTTGGCGTCCCACAGGCTCTCAATGGTGCCGACGTCCTTCCAATAGCCGTTGAAACTGTACGCCGTCATCTTTTCGCCGGCAGCCAGCATCGTGGGGATCACGTTCTTGCCAAAATCGTTGGACGAACCGGGCGTAGCTTCGTCAGCCTCAAGGTAGCTTTCCAGCTTATCCCAGCTGAACACGTAGACGCCCATGCTGGCGTTATTGGACTTGGGATTGGCCGGCTTTTCCTCAAACTCGATGATGTTGCTGTCCGCATCGGTGTTCATGATGCCAAAGCGGCTGGCTTCCTCCCAGGGCACCTGCCGCACCGCGATGGTCACCGCAGCCTGGTGGGCAATGTGATGGGCAATCATTTCGGCATAGTCCATTTTATAGATATGGTCTCCCGACAGAATCAGCACATAGTCCGGATCGTACTGGCGGATAAAGCCTAGGTTCTGGTAGATGGCGTTGGCTGTGCCCCGGTACCACTCCCCGGTTTTGCCCGTGACATAGGGGGGCAGCACATAGGCGCCGCCGCTGGTCAGGTCCAGGTCCCATGGTGCACCGGAGCCGATGTAGGCGTTCAGCTCCAGCGGGCGGTACTGCGTCAGCACACCCACCACATCGATGCCGCTGTTGGCGCAGTTGGACAGGGGAAAGTCGATGATGCGATACTTCCCTCCATATGGTACAGCCGGCTTGGCCACGTGCCGGGTCAGTATGCCTAGCCTGCTGCCCTGCCCGCCGGCCAGCAGCATGGCCACGCAGCGTTTTTTGCGGATCATGTGTTACTCCCCTTTCGTCGTCTTCGTTTTGGTACGCTCCCATCCCGCGCCGGCGTCCCGTCGGTTGCCGCGCCATTTTTCGCTTGCGCCTTGCTTGACGCTTTGCCGGCACGTCCGGCAGCCGGTTTGCCTGTGCGCTTGCGTTGGTAACTGAAATAAACAGATGCCAGCGGCGGCACGCAGATTTCCGCCGAACAGGGCTGGTTATTCCAGGGGATGTCGTCGATGAGAATGTCCCGGGCATTGCGCTGGCCTGAGCCCCCGTATTCGGGCAGGTCGGTGTTGAATACCTCAGCTAGGCGACCGGGATCCGGCAGCCCAAAGCGATAGTTAGGGTGAAATGCCGGTGTAAAATTCGTCAGGCATACGATGCTGTTGCCCTTTTTGTCGGTACGCAGGAAGATGGTGACGCTGTTGTTGCTGTCATCCACCACCAGCCATTGGAAGCCGTCCCAGCTATCCTCCACCTGGTAGAAAGCCGGCATTTGCCGGTAGAAGGCGTTCAACTCCCGCACGCAGCGCTGCAGGTCGGGATGGCGTTCGTATAACAGCAGAAACCAGTCCAGCTGGTCGTCAAATTTCCATTCGATAAACTGTGCAAACTCGCTGCCCATGAACAGCAGCTTTTTGCCGGGATGCGCCATGGTATAGCCGTACAGCGCACGCAAACCGGCAAACTTGCGCCACAGGTCGCCCGGCTGCTTGTCCAGCATGCTGTGTTTGCCGTGCACCACCTCGTCATGGGAAAAAGGCAGCACATAGTTCTCGCTGAAGGCATAGAACAGCGAAAAGGTCAGCTTATCATGGTGCCATTTTCTATAAATCGGGTCCAGCTTGATGTAGGACAGCATGTCATTCATCCAGCCCATGTTCCACTTGAAGCCAAAGCCCAGTCCACCCAGGTGCACCGGCGCTGTCACCATAGGGAAAGCGCTGGACTCCTCGGCGATGGACAGGACGCCGGGAAAATCGCGGTGTATAATTTCATTCAGACGGCGCAGAAAGGCAATAGCCTCTAAGTTTTCGCGCCCACCGTATTGGTTGGGCGCCCATTCATCCCGCCCGAAATCATGGTACAGCATGCTGCTGACAGCGTCGCAGCGCAGGCCGTCTATGTGGTAGTGCTCCAGCCAGAAGCACGCGTTGGACAGCAGGAAGCTGCACACCTCGCCGCGGGCAAAGTCGAACATCATGGTGCCCCACTGATGCATCTCGGCGCGCAGGGGGTTGACGTGCTCGTAGCAGGGGGTGCCGTCAAACTCGCGCAAACCGATTTCGTCGCGGGGAAAATGCGCGGGCACCCAGTCCAGGATGACGCCGATGCCGGCCTGGTGCATGCGGTCGACAAAGCGCATGAAGTCGTGCGGCGTACCGTGCCTCGCCGTCGGCGCGTAATAGCCCGTCACCTGGTAGCCCCAGGACATGTCCAGCGGATGCTCCATCACGGGCAGCAGCTCGATGTGGGTGTAGCCCATATCCAGGATATACGGAATCAGCTGGTCGGCGATGTCGCCATAGCTGAGCATGCCGCCTTCCTCGTCCCGCCGCCAGGAGCCCAGGTGCAGCTCGTATATGTTGATGGGGCTAGTATAGGGATTCCACTTGGCGCGTTTTTTCATCCAGGCGCCATCGCCCCACCGGTATCCGCTGATGTCCGCCAGCTTGCTGGCGGTGTTGGGCCGCAGCTCCGCCGCGAAGGCATAGGGATCGGCCTTCAGGCGCCACCGTCTGTCCTGTCCCTGGATGGCAAACTTGTATGTGCGCAGCTTTTCCTCCACGCCCTCATAGTCGAAACGCTCGGGGTCGCTCTCCTTCCGGAACAGGCGGTCAGGCAACCGCAGCTCCCACGTGCCGTCAAACTGCTTGTCCATGGGCCAGCGGTCCACCTGCCAGGCACAGAACTCGCCCGTCACCGATACGCGCAGAGCGTTGGGCGCCCACACAGCAAAATGCCACATCGGCTCATCCCCCTGCACAACGGGGTGCGCACCCAGCATGGCATATGCTTTTCGGCTATTGCCCTGGTGAAAAGCTTCTCTCTCGTCATGATTGGGTGGACGGTACAACAACACAACACCCCCTGCAATGGTTCCGGTCACATGCATGGCGCCGCTGCAACATTCAGCGCTCCTTTTATGATTAGAGTATACCACAAGGATTCAGCCTTAGCAATCACGCATGCCTTACATGCGTTAACTAAGAACTTGACGCCTGCAACTGCCCGTTTTATAATCATGTTACAAGTGAATAGGCACGTGCATCTGCATGGAAACATGCGGCGCTGAGCGCCAGGGAACGCGGATGAAATTTCCGGGCTATCCCAGTAACCGTGAAGCCGACGAACAGACACAAAGCCACTGCCAACGCGGGAAGGCGTCTGCAAGGACGAAGCCAAGCCGGGAGACCTGTTTGCACGGACACTGCAGAAAAGGCAGTGCTTCTGGGGTTGGGAAGAGCCGAACCAAGCATTTGGTGATGTGTTGTTCCTCCCGGAGAGGAACATTTTGTTTCTCCCGCCGTTCATTTGAATAATTTCAGGAGGTTATCCCCATGACCAGACGCTCCCTGTCTCTGCTGCTGGCGATTGTTGCGATGCTGCTGTTCGCCACGCCCGCTGTTCACGCCGAACAGCCTGCCCTGACCCTTACCGACATGGTGGGCCGCGACATCACCCTGTCCGGCCCCGCCGACAAAGTAGTTGCCCTGATGCCGGGCGACTGCGAAATCCTCTACGCCATTGGCGCCGGCGATACATTGGTCGGCCGGGGAGAATGGTGCAACTACCCGGAAGAAGTGCTGGCTTTGCCTTCGGTAGAATCCGGCTACCAGCTCAACATCGAGCAGGTGGTATCGCTGGCGCCCGAAGTAATTATCATGACTAAGATGGGCCACTCGGAGGAGCACATCCAGGCCTTTGAAAAAGCCGGCATCCAGGTGTTTGTGTCCGACGCGCAGAGCATTGAGGACACCTATACCGCCATCGGGTTGCTGGGCGCCCTCACAGGGCACGGGGACGAGGCGGAAAAGATCGTCCAGTCCATGAAGGATGAGTTTGCCGCCCTCAGCGCCGCAGCAGCCGAACATGAAGGTGTATCGGTATACCTTGAAACCACCGAGTTGCAGTTTGGCCTGTGGCCCGCGCCCAAGGGTTCGTTCATGCACGAGATCGCGGAAATGCTGAACATGCGCAATGTATTCGACGACCTGGAGGGCTGGCAGGAGGTGTCCGAAGAAGAGGTCATCAAGCGAGATGCCGACTTCATCATCACCACCAACATGTACGCCGTCGATGGCTCGCTGGCAGTCGACGAGGTGATGGCGCGCCAGGGCTGGCAGACCATGTCAGCCGTTAAAAACGGCAAGGTGTTCAACATAACGGATACCATCATCCGCCCCGCTCCCCGGCTGGTGGACGCCGCGAAGGACCTCTACGCCATCGTATACGGAGAAACGGAATAATACGAGTACCGACAGATGAACCAACGCCCCGCGCCGGCACATGCCGCGCGGGGCGTTGGGATATGGCGGCGCTATGCATGCAGCAGAAAGTCCAGCACATTGACCTGGGAGATGCCATCCTCTGCCATGGGCAGCTCGTCCAGGGTTAGGATGGCTTTGGGGTAATGATCCTTGACAGCTTTCAGCGGAGCGATCTCCCTGGCGAAGGTAGCGGGGTCCAACACGCTGGCGGCAACCTGGTAATACCTGCGGTCACCGCCTTTCATCGCAATGAAATCGATCTCCATGTCGCCAACCTTGCCGATCCGCACCTGATACCCTCGCCGCAGCAGCTCAAGGTAAACGATGTTTTCCAGCACATGCCCCAGATCGGCAGCGGTGTCCCCGAGCAGCATCCTGCGCAGCCCATGGTCGACCAGATAGTATTTCTCCAGCGATTTGAGGTGTTGCTTGCCCTTGATGTTGTATCGCCCTGCTCTGTAGAGAATGAATGCCTCCCTGAGCGCGCTGATGTAGTTCTCTACCGTGATGGAGGTTGTTTTTCGCCCGTCTGATGTGAGGCTGTCGGCGATGCGCTTGCTGGAGACGATGCTGCCCACGTTGTCAAAGAGAAAGCCAACGACGCTCTCCAGCACGGCAACATCGCTGATGGCTTTTCGGGCAACGACGTCCTTTAATAGCATGGTATGATAAATGCCCAACAGGTAATCGCGCCACACTTCCTCATCCTCAAGGGTGGCTGCAAAAGGAAAGCCTCCCCTGCGGAAATATGACTGCCAGGCGTCCCTCCGGTCGCCGCCAAGCAGTTCATGATATTCAGCAAAGGACAGCGGCAGCATGCTGATTTCGATATAGCGCCCGGACAACAGCGTAGCTAACTCCCCGGACAGCAAGCTTGCGTTGGAACCTGTCAGGTACACATCAACATCAGGCCGTATATACAGGCTATCCACTGCTCTTTGAAACTGCGGAACGTTCTGGACCTCATCCAAAAAAACATAAGTCATCTTCCCAGGCTGCAAACGCATCAGCAAATGCCTGTACAATGCTTCATAATCCAGCAGATGCCTGTTAGCCATATCCTCAAAATTGATCACGACCATTTGATTGTGCGCAACCCCCGAAGCCAAAAGCGCATCCTGAAACTGTTGGAGCAGCGTCGACTTACCGCAGCGTCGCACGCCAGTGATCACTTTGATGATATGGCTGCCCTGTGTTTTCCATAGCTTATCAAGGTACTGCCGGCGCAAAACCATTTGTATCCCTCCTCATCGAGAAAAGGATAGCATAAAAACTACCGAAAATCAATAAGTATTTTAACTTGACTTTAAAAACCTATTGTTTTATATATGTTTTTAAAGTAAGAATGAAAAATTTTCATTCAGCCTGGCTGTTTGGCTGCCAAGCCATGCGATGAATTTCGAGTAAATTGCGCAGATGTTGACGGATGAACAGACGCCCCGCGCGGCATGTACGGCGGGAACGGCGCTTGCATCACCCTCAATTCGCAATGGGCACCCGGCATCGCGCCGATGGCGATCCATATGCCCTGGCAACGACTGCGCGCACGCGTTGACAGCATCCCCGCCAGCGGCTATACTGATAACAATGGCCTTGTGCCACATTTCACGAGGAGGGGTTTGTATATGCCATTGGTCAATTCGAAGGAAATGTTCCGCAAAGCGTACGAGGGCGGGTATGCCATCGGCGCGTTCAATGTCAACAACATGGAGATCATTCAGGGTATTGTGGAAGGAGCGACGGCTGAAAATGCTCCGCTGATCCTGCAGGTCAGCGCAGGAGCCCGCAAATATGCCAACCACACCTACCTGATGAAGCTGATCGAAGCCGCCATGGAAACCAGCGGGCTGCCCATCGTGGTGCATCTGGATCATGGCACCGACTTTGAGATTTGCAAAAGCTGCATCGACGGCGGCTTTACCAGCGTCATGATCGACGGCTCGCACTTGCCGTTTGAAGAAAACATCAAGCTGACCCGCCAGGTTGTCGAATACGCGCACGATCACGGCGTTACAGTAGAGGGCGAGCTGGGCCGCCTGGCTGGCGTGGAGGACGAAATCAAAGTATCGGCGGAGGAATCTTCTTATACCCAGCCCGGCGAGGTGGAGGAGTTTGTCAAGCGCACCGGCGTGGACAGCCTGGCTATTGCCATCGGCACCAGCCACGGCGCATTCAAGTTCAAAGGCGAGCCCAAGCTGCGCTTTGACATCCTGGAGGAGGTGGGCAGGCTGCTGCCTGGCTTCCCCATCGTGCTGCATGGCGCCTCCAGCGTGGTGCCGGAATATGTGGACCTGATCAACCAATACGGCGGCAAGCTGGACAACGCCCGCGGCGTACCGGAAGAAATGCTGCGCAAAGCAGCCTCCATGGCTGTATGCAAAATCAACATCGACAGCGACTTGCGCCTGGCGTTTACGGCTAAAATCCGCGAGCATTTCGCACTGCATCCCGACCACTTCGACCCCAGGCAGTATCTGTCTAAAGCGCGCGCTGCGCTGTCGGACATGGTGCGCCACAAAATCGTCAACGTGCTGGGCTGCAACAACAAAATCTAACATCAACGCATCATCTGCGGGGCAGGCAACGCCTGCCCTGTTTACACGAAAGGAGCGAAACATATGGCACTTACTGGCAAAGTGGTCGTGGCACAGGGCGGCGGCCCCACGGCTGTTATCAACCAGTCGATGGTGGGCGCGGTGCTGGAGGCGCGCAAATTCCCCCAGATTACCAGGGTTTACGGCGCCCTCGGCGGCGTCAGCGGCATCCTGAAGGAGGACTTTGTTGACCTCACCCAGGAAACCACCCACAACCTGGAGCGTGTGGCGGTGACGCCGTCCTCGGCGCTGCGTTCCACCAGGGATAAGCCCGACGAAAAGTACTGTGAAGAGATTTTCGAAGTGTTCCGGATGCACGACGTGCGCTATTTCTTCTACATCGGCGGCAACGACTCCTCCGACACGGTGCGCATCGTCAATGAGCAGGCGGAGAAATCGCACTATGAATTCCGGGCGATTCACATCCCCAAAACCGTCGACAACGACCTGGTGCACAACGACCATACCCCGGGCTATCCCTCAGCGGCAAAGTTTGTGGCTCAGGCTTTCATCGGGCTGAACCTGGACAACGCAGCGCTGCCCGGCGTGCACGTGGGCGTGGTGATGGGCCGGCACGCCGGCTTCCTGACAGCGGCGGCATCCATCGCGCAGAAGTATCCGGACGACGGTCCCCACCTGATCTACCTGCCCGAGCGGGCTTTCTCGGTGGACCGTTTCCTCAGCGATGTCAAGCACATGTATGACAAACACGGTCGCTGCCTGGTAGCTGTATCCGAAGGTATTCAGGACGAGAACGGCGTACCCATGCTTGCCCGGTTAATGGAAACCGAGCGGGACGCTCACGGCAATGTGCAGCTGTCCGGTACCGGCGCCCTGGGCGAGCAGTTAGTCAACCAGGTCAAGGATAAGCTGGGCATCAAGCGCGTGCGCGCCGATACCCTGGGCTACCTGCAGCGCAGCTTCATGGGCTGTGTCAGCGATGTGGACCAGCGTGAAGCCCGCGAGGTGGGTGAGAAAGCCGCTCAGTTCGCGCTGTGGAACAACATCGACGGCTCCATCACCATCAACCGCACGGGGCACTATTCCGTGGACTACCAAATCCGCGACCTGAAGGACATCGCCGCCAAAACCCGGCTGATGCCTGATGAATTCATCAACGCCGAAGGCAACAACGTCACCGACGCATTCAAATACTACCTGCAGCCGCTGCTGGGCTCCGGCATGCCCGAAGCCAGCCGCCTCAGGGCGCCAATGGCGGAGAAAATCAGGGGTAAATAATGCTGGTGTGATACTAAGAATCGACAAGCGCGGGACTGTAAGCTCCGCGCTTGTCGGTTTTAATGCAACATACAAAACTACGCCATATAACAACAAATCCCAATAGCCTCTGCCCATCCTTTTCAGCTGTCAGCAAGGCTGTAAAGCTTTAGTGTACCGAATCAATTTGTAGAACATTCACCGAGTGCGGGGGTAGAGTAACAGTTAATCGGTTTTCCGAGTATTGAATATCTAAAATATCTTCTTCAATGAAGGCACGGGTGCATTCAATGTCATTATACGCATCTTTACTGTCGCCAGCTAGAGTAAATGCCTTGACTTTGCCCGGAGGAACCATGATCGTCAGATCTTTACTCATTGACGGATGCTTATTGACAACACTCAAGCAAATACATCCGGTTAAAGAATCACGGGTAGGCATCACATCCATGCAAGGCACGCGTTCGATGGTCTTGCCATCTTTTGAAAGGCAGTCGAATGATTCCATGTTTGATACCCATCCGTCAAGCACTATATCGCCCATTCTATTCGCATAAAGATCAAAAACGTGGTAAGTGGTGCGTTTCACGATTCCTTCATTGTGCACAAACAGCGCGCCGCGCGTATTCACAATGGGCGCGAAATTCGCCATGCCAACAACATCGGCGTTTCTAAGAAGCGTGTTTAGAAAGCAAGCTGAAAACACAGCATCAGCCATGGTATAAACGCTGTTGATATCATTTCTGTCACGCGGGCGTAAGTAGTCTTCTTTTGTCCCGCCTTGTTTAACAGTGTGGGCATTGGGATGATGCCAACCCCGCAGATTCCATTCGTCATACGCGATTTTGATTGTTTTTTCAAAGCTCATGGCTTCAAGAAGACCCCTTACGCGCTTCAAAGAATCATTTGTATGATTTGTCATGGCGCAAACTTCTTCATAGGTAGCCGGTTCATCCACCTGCCAAAGGCCATCCCAATAACTGTGAATAGAAATCCATTGCAATCTTTCTCCCGCTTGGGAAAGAAGCTTTACATTCCAGTTTACATCATCCAGCGCCGCAGCAGACAGCTGCGCATCCGGGTCGACATGTGATATCAATTTAGCGGCTTCAGTTACCAAGTGACTCCATTCCTCCGCCTTTTTAGCGCCCAGTTCCCACGATCCATAATTTTCGTTTCCAATAGACCAATATTTTACCTTGTGTGGATGGCGATTGCCGTTCTGAATTCTTTGTTTGGCATATTCGCCTTCATGATCAAGGTTGCAGTATTCAACCCAATTGCTCATTTCATTCAAATCGCCTGTGCCAGCATTCAGGCATATGTACGGTTCACAACCCAACTTCCGGCAGAACTTAATAAACTCATCGGTGCCGAAAGAATTATCATCCTCAACACGCCATGCTTTATCAAATACCGGGACACGGTTTCTACCCACGCCTTTTTGCCAGTGATAGGAGGATGCAAAACATCCGCCGGGCCAGCGAATAACAGGCACCTTAATTGCTCTTAAGGCTTTTATGACATCCATTCTGAAACCATCTGAATCAGAAAGCGTTGAATTGGGGTCAAAAACACCTCCATAAATCTGGCGATGAAAGTGTTCTAAGAAGTGCCCATATAACAGTGAACTGCGCCGAAACAATTCACGATTGTGATTCACTTGGATGACCATGACGTTTACTCCTACTTATTATTTGCTTGGTTGAATTGCCAAGGCTTCCCACCGGGCAAACTACCACCGATAACCCAATTCATCGGAGTAGTCCAGGTACCGCTTGATGCCTTCCGGGTTCACGTTCCAGGGAATATGGTTGCCAATGCACATCATATAGCCTGCCGACATCCTGCCGGTTTCCACCATGGAAACCACCATGTCCCTGATTTCCTCCGGATTGTTGCGGCTCAGGATCCGATTATCTCCCTCACCTGCAAGGAAACAATCCTGATAGCGCGCAGCCAGCTTTTTGTAGTTGGTATATGGTTCGCTGATCAAGCCGCGTGCGCCGCACGCCATCACATCATCCGCATAAGCATCCACACAGCCATCCACCATGAAGATGACTTCCTTGCCCGCAGCCTTCAGCATGGACCAGAACTCCTCATAACGGGGGAATATATATTTGTGCATCCACGTTGGGGAACAGACCGGGCCCCTGGTGGTTACAATATCATCATGGCAAACCACGAAGTTGACAGGAAGCCTGGCTGCCGCCCGAAACACCCGGCGGTTGATTTCCGCAAATTCCTCCATGATCCGCTCAAACCTGTCATCCAAACAACACGCTAAAAACATCTCCCATCCAAAGGTGAGCAGGGGCCACATGAACATGGTGTTATAAAAGCTAAACGACACGGAGGAACCTGCCGGCGCGGTATCGCCCCATTCTGCGGGATAGCGGGCACGAAAACGCTGGTACACCACCTCGTCGCTGGAATAATCGCCGTATTCCACCACATGCTGCCAATCTGTAAAATCCGCATGCTCCAGCGGGCTGAACCCGAAAACATCCTCCGGTGTCTTAAAATACTGCTCGCCATGCAGAAATGTGCCGGTCTCGCTGTCTCCCCAGCGCACAACATGCCTGTCCCGATCGCTAAAAACGTCCTTCCCCAGCCTGGGCCTGGGGATGGGCTCGTCTGTTTTGGGAATGGGCAATGCCAGCATCGGATACAGGTCCTTCATCCGCTCACGGCATCGCTGAGGATGATCATAATAATCGATGCCGGTCAGATATGTCTCCGCATCGGGATTGGACCAATGCTCCCAATGGATCAATTTCCGGCCTCCCCGGCCCATAAAAGTCAGATACCGCTCGTCTGCGCCCATGCTGAATCTCCTTTTGCAATAGATATACCATGTATAGAAAGCGCATATCCAAACCATGCAAACACGCTTATGATAAAATCATTCCGTTGTGCTTATACCAACGTAAAACATGAATGCCTCCAAAGAGGCGAGGGATTTTGGCTTGCAGCAAGGAGCAGACGAGGAAAGCGTAGCAACGCTACGCTGACCGAGCAACCGACGAAGCTGCAAGGCAAAAGACCCAACACGACGATGCGTTCATGTTTGGAGTTGGTATTAAACGGCTATTTGCTATCAACGTAACCTCCTTCAATTCTTATGCTGCAACTGATGTTAGTCTACCTGGGCAGCTGTAGTTTGTCAATGAAAAATCTCACGTTTAACTTGCCTTCTCAACTTGACATGAGGACATTTTGTATTAATTTCCCAAATAATTATTACGTGTCTTTGATGATGGATTTCGCATTCATCTTAACAACATTCATCCTACACAGGTATTCTATTTGAGTTTCCGTTATACAATAGCACTTTTTTAAATTGCCCTTCTCTGCACAAAGTTGTATACTGCTTGTAGATGTTTGCCTTGTTTCATGAGGAGGTAACAACCTTGTCCCGAAAACAGCTTGTTCACAGTACCTTAGCACACCAACAGAATAGTCGCGTACCCTATTCCGTGATGCTAACGGGGGAGGGCTATGATGCCTATGGCAGCAGATTGCTGGCGGATTACGCGGATCGCAAGGCAGCGGAGGACCTGGCTGCCGGGAAGATCAGCCTGCAGCAAGCCGTATCGTTAAGCATCGGCAACCATATCCTCCATGTCACGCCGCCCTGGTGGGGCTGGCACAACCTGCCCGAGCATTTTATTAAGGGGGAAGATACGCCCGACACACTGCCCAGCGCCATCGGCACCGGCAGCTACGAACGTTTTTTTGAGCTGTGTGATCATATCCGCCGCCGCTACGATGTCTACATACTGGTGACGGTTTGGGGCAGCCACTGGGAGAAGGCTTACTTCAGCCGCGGCATTGAAAACTTCCTGTACGATCTGGCAGCCAGCCCGGAGTGGTCGCAGGCACTGCTGGACATGGTGATTAGAAAAAACCTGGTCATGCTGGAGAACATCCTGTCTGCAGGGGAATTTGATGGTGTCCTGTTGGGATCGGACTGGGGCACCCAGCGCGGGCTGATCATGTCTCCAGCTTGCTGGCGGCAGATGATCAAGCCCGGCGAACAGCAGGAGTATGACTTGATTAAAAGCTACGGCAAGCACGTTTGGATCCACTCCTGCGGAGATGTGCAGGCCCTGCTGCCCGACCTTGTCGATATGAGCGTCGATGTCCTGAACCCCGTGCAGCCTGAATGCATGGATCTATCAAAACTGAAGCTAAAATACGGTGATCAGCTCAGCTTCTACGGCGGCATAAGCACCCAGGGCGTGCTGCCCCATGGCACGCCCTGCGATGTGCGCTCCGAAACCGAGCGAACCATTGCGCTGATGAGCGCAAACGGCGGCTATATCACCTCCTCATCTCAGGAGATACAAACGGATGTACCCTATGAAAACCTGAAAGCTCTGATCGATACTGCCAGGAAACACGGCGCATGACATCTACATATTGTCTAACAGAAGAAGGATTGACCAGCAAACATCAACACCGCTAAATACCTATATGACCTTGATGCACTCTCCCTCGGCGCCTGACAGCACCCAGCGTTGATCACCATATTGCAGTTTCACCTGCCCGGCAAACCCCAGCGCCACAGCGGCAGATACCAATCTGCCCTCATCCCATGCCATATCCAGCACATGCCCGCCCGGCAGCCGCAGCCCCCTCAGCCTGCCGGATGCCCACTGTTCAGGCAACGCGGTTAGCAGATGTACCTCGCCATTGACCGGCCGTGCCAGCATGTCGTTCACGGCAGCGACTGCTCCAAGGTTTCCATCAATCTGGAACCAACCGGGCGGGTGCAGATCAAGAAAGGTTATCGTGGCAAATTCCCGGATCTGTGCGGAATAGTGCTCATAAAACCCCTCCGCGTTGCCAAACCTGGCCTGCAAACAGGATACCCACGCGCGCGACCACCCCGTATGTCCGCCCCCGTGCGATAGCCGGAATTCAAGGGATTTCCGCGCGGCATCATACTGCTCCCGCCTGATCTGTTGTGTAAACAGGTCGGAAGGATAGACCCCATACAGATGGGACAGATGGCGGTGACCAAGCTCTTCCTGCACTTCTGCTTTTTCCTCATTCCACTCTAAAAGGCGGCCATCCTTGCCGATACCAAAAGGCGGCAGCTTGGCTTGCATCTCACGCCATTGGGCTGCACGATCCGGGTCGATGCCCAGTATTTCTGCTGCCCGAATAGCATAGCCCAACGCATCATAGCACAGCTGCACATCCATAGCGGAAGAAACGCATATCGCTACAGGCAAAGGACCTGACCCCTCAAAACGGTTTTCTGGAGACTGGCTGGGCATGATCTGCAGCACCCCCTGAGCGTCCTCCACCAAATAATCCTCATAGAACTCCGCCACAGCAGTGAAAAAACGGTACGCGCGCTCTCTTAAAAAAACCCGATCGCCCGTATACTCATAATGCCGCCAGAAATGCATGGCCATCCAGGGCGCTGCCCCTATCCATACCGCCCACCCAAACGACTCCGGCGTCGCAATTCCCCATGCATCTGTCTGTATTGGCAGCCATATGCCGCGGCAGCCGTACAAGGCTTTCGCGGCTTCCGCGCCGCTTTCATAAAAAGATTCAAGGTAGTTCAATAGCGTCACCGAACATTCCGGCATGCCGCAAGGACCTGTCATCCAGTAGTTCATCTCCAGGTTGATGTCAAAATGGTAATCACTATCCCAGGGAGGTTTCACCATATCATTCCACTTGCCCTGCAAATTTGCAGGCAGATCCCCTCCTACAGATGATGATAATAACAAGTAACGCCCATAATGATAATACAGAGCGCAGATCCCGTTGTCTCTGCCGCCAGCCTTAAACCGGGCAAGCCTCTCCTCAATGGGCAAGGCGATCAGCGCTTCGTCCTCATCAAGCGAAAAATCAACGGTCTGCATGCGCGCGGAAAATACCCGCTGATGCTGCGCAAAGCCCGCATCAACATCGTGGAAGCTGAGGGTGCGCGAAGACAACTCACGGTCCACGCCTTTCACAGAGGTACCGATATCCATAATGCAATGAATGTAGGCTGCGTTGTGAATGGCAAGGCCGGATGCGCCCGGCGCCCGCGCGCCATCGGTATACACATGGACTACCACGCGGTGCTGCAAGCCACCTCTGAAAGCGCAGTCCAGCACCAGCTTTTCTGCCGTCACCTGAACATCATGGGTTGCCTCCTCATCCCGCGCACGCGAAAGCGACAATTCCGCATCGAATGGCTCATGGCTCTGCCAGCCGGAAACAAGCAGGCCCGATGCGGCGCTGGCGTAATGCATCGCGTCCACGCGCACCCCGCTCACATCCCTGCAGGTACGCACGACGCCATGTTCCATATCCAGTGAACGGGATATGAAACGCCCATCGGGGAATGCACAGCGTAGCTCGCCCGCCGGCTGGTATGCGTCCACCCGGTTGCGCTCGCCAATGATTCCACCATTGCCCCCAAAGTATAAGTTGGCAACCAATGATGCCCGGGCATATTTCCCTTGCCGTAACAGATCGCGTACCTCCTCTAAACGATCTGAGGCAGCAAAAACCTTGCGATTTCGGTTCACGCCGCGCCACAGCCATTCATGGTTCAGCGTCAACACATCTTCAGCATCATGCTCCCATACCATGACCGCCAGGCGGCCGTTTCCGACCGGCAACCCCTGCATCCAGCTGCCGCCGGGTTTTTCATATCTGAGTGTATACATCGAATCTCCTCCAATAGATGATTGTGCCGTTCAATCCATGGTATGATGTAGGCTACTATATCGCCGTTTATTCATCAAGCGTGAGATAAAAACCATGCAACCCAACCAATTTCCGTTAGCTTTTAACCGAGCCATGCTATCATGAGCGCCATGATAAGTAAATTTGCTCTAATCCCCCATCCCCACCCGGTATTCATCCATCAATGCCAACCGCAGCAAATCAAACCCGGCCTGCACCGCGGCGGTCTGGCAGTAGTCCAGGCCCCGGGCGGGCAGCTGCCGGGCATGGCGACGGGTGCCATGGGGCGTTTTCACGGCGCAGGCTACCTGACGGTTCCGCATGCGGATGACCAGCACGATGTCGGCGCCCAGGCGTTTTTGCCCCAGCTCCGCCAGGCAGGCGCAGGCGTCCTCCGGCGTGTCCGGCAGATCGTCTTCGCAGCCCAGGCATCGGACCAGGGCGCCGGCGTCCGGCGCAGACAGGCTGGGCAGGCACACCTGATCAGCGGCGTCCGTGCCCTGCATGCGCCGGGCAGCCAGGCCGCCGCTGCCCGCCTCGACAAACGACACGCGCAGCCCCGCCTCCGCAAGGTAGCCTGCGATCACCGTTTCCAAATTGGGCACGTCCACACCGTAGGCATGCCGCCCCAGGCGCTTTTTCACCTCGCGGACCAGCGGGCCGGTCAATTGCATGGCTTCCTCGGCATCCTTCGCCTTGGCTGTCACCCGCACCATGGCTTCGCCGTCCCGGGCATAAGGCGCCAGCGTGGGGTTGACGCTATCCAGCAGGTCGTTGAGCATCTCCGCCATGCGCGATTCCCCCAGCGACACCACCCGCACCACCTGCGAGTACAGCCTGCCGGTGGAATACTGCCGCAGGCGGGGCGCCACCTCGTTGTCAAACATGGGGCGCAGCTCCCGGGGCGGCCCCGGCATCAGAAAGGCGGCATGCCCCTCATCCGAAAACAGCGCCACACCGGGCGCCGTGCCGTTGGGGTTTTTCAATATGAAGCCGCCCTCCGGCACCAGCGCCTGCTTTTGGTTGTTCAGGGGCATCGGCCGTTGGGTCATCGTATAAAAAGCCTGGATTTCGTCCAGCGCCTCCTGGTTCATGATCAGCCGGCGCCCGAAGCATTTGGCCACCACTTCCTTGGTCAGGTCGTCCGGCGTGGGGCCCAGGCCGCCTGAAACCAGCAGGATGTTGGCGCGGTCCATGGCATCCCGGACAGCCTTGGCCATGCGGTCCGGGTTGTCGCCCACGACGGTTTGCATGTATAAATCCAGCCCCAATTGGGACAGCCCCTGTGCAATATACTGGGCGTTGGTGTTGAGGATGTCCCCCAGCAGCAGCTCCGTGCCCACGCAGATGATTTCGCAGCGTTTGTTCGCCATATATCTCTCCTCGATTCCGGTTGGGATGGTGGGGTATAAAAAGCGCCTGCATCAGTATACTCCAAACCGGGGGTGTTTTTCACCCTCGAAAATCCGATTGATATATGCTATGATGGGTCCTATCACACGGACGAGGTACGCTATGCTGATTTTTAAAGCCCCTAAGACAGAATACAAAGGCTGCCTGCACCTGCACACCGACCAATCCGACGGCTTGCTCCCGCCGCTGGAAGCCGTCCAGGCGTATGAAGCCGCCGGATACGACTTTATCGCCATCACCGACCACAGGCGCATCACCCTGGCGGATGGGTACACAGGCCCCATGCTGGTGCTGCCCGGCATCGAAATCAACCAAGCCAAAGAGGAAGAGGAGGTCATCCACATCGTGGCCATCGGCACGGATGCCGCCATGCTGCGCAGCCCGGATGACCAAGCCCCCATAGCCCGGCGCCTGGAACATTTCATAAATCATGGCGCCGCCTGCTTCCTGGCGCACCCCCACTGGTCCCTGAACCGGGTGGAAACCATCAAAGCTCTCCGCGGCCTGCATGGCGCGGAAATCTACAACGCCGTTTCCTGCCCACCCACCAACCCGGACCGGGCGGACAGCACCCACATTTTAGACCTGCTGGCCCGGGACGGCCTGCTGCTGCCCACCATCGCCGCCGACGATGCCCACTACTACGCCGGCGAGTTTGCCGACAGCTTCATTTACGCCCAGGCGGACAACCTGTCGACCGACGCCATCCTCACGGCGCTGAAAAGCGGGCGCTTTTACGCCTCCCGCGGCCCCCGTTTCCATGAAGTCAGCCTAACAGAAGGGCAGGTGCGCGTATCCTGCTCGCCGGTTGACCACATCACCTTCCACTCCAACCTGGCCTGGAACGAAGGCCGCGCCGTAAACGGCAGCGGCATCACCCGGGGCAGCTACCGCCTGGCCAGCGGCGAACGCTTTGTGCGCGTCGTGCTGACGGACAGCCAGGGCAGGAAAGCCTGGCTGAACCCCTTTCCCATCGCATCATTGACGTAAATTCGCTCCGTCATACCCTGATCTCCCGGCTTTCAAAGAAATACCTCAGGGGCGCGGGCGCGCTGAGGCGCACAGCCTGCGCCTCCTGCGGCGTGTACACCAGGGATGTCAGGGCCTGCTCTCCGTCGTTGAGGAACAGCTCCAGCGACCATCGGTCCAGCAGGACGCGCAGCCGCACCTCATCCGGCTTATGATATAGAGGCATGGTGATCAGGGGATATCGGTCGCCGGGCATGTCGGCCCGGCTTCTATCCAGCACAAGCTTGCCTTCCGGCGCATTGTAGGTGACGCGGGTACAGTATGTTTTGCTGGCGGCGACGTCCAGGCTGAACACAGCCTCCGCCGCCCGATGGACAGTCAGGCTGATATCCAGCTGACGGCCCGAAGCCATATGCTGCCCATCGGGCTGCATCACGCCGGACGCCGCCTGGCAGTTGGTGTAATACCGGGCGATTTCCCGGGCCGGCAGCTGGCGCAGGCGCCCGCCGGCAAAGCGCAGCTCCCGGGGATAGGTCATCATGCCGGACCAGGCCTGGCCGGCAGGCGTGAGGTTATTATCCCAGCTTTGCATCCAAGCCACCATCATGCGCCGCCCGTCCGGCAACAGGCAGGTCTGCGGCGCGTAAAAATCCCAGCCGTAGTCGATGGTGCTCACGCTTCGGCGCGTAAAGACGCGGCGCTCCCGGTCCCAGTCGCCCGCCAGGCAGGCTGTGCCGCTGCCGCCGTGGAACTCTCCGGCGGGGTCCTGCCACATCTCCTGCGGGCTGATCAGCAACAGCTGATGTCCATCCAGTGGGAAGAAATCCGGACACTCCCACATCCTGCCCAGCTGGTTCCGGCTTTGGTCAATCACCCCGGCATAGCGCCAGCTTGCCAAATCGGCGGATTCATACAGCAGGATCTGCCCGCTGCCGTCCTCCGCTCTATTGGCTACTGCCATCCTGTACGTGCCGTCCTTCTCCTGCCAGGCCTTGGGGTCCCGGAAATCGCTGGTGCTTGCGCCGGGCGGCAAGTGCCCTGCGCTCACCACCGGGTTGCCGGGGTGTTTCGTGTAGGCGATGCCGTCGCCCAGGGCGATGCTCTGCGCCTGCAGCCCGCCGCGGTCCGCAGTTTCCAGGTAGCTGGTGTACACCAGCACATGGCGATCCCCCGCCTGCAAAGCGCTGCCGGAAAAACAGCCGCTCTCATAGGGCTTGTCCGGCGCCAGCGCCACCGGCAGCAGGCGCCAGCGCACAAAATCCTCCGTTACCGCGTGTCCCCAGTGCATGGGGCCCCATTGGCTGGCATAGGGGTAATGCTGGAAGAACAGATGCACCTTGCCCTGATACGCTGAAAACCCATTGGGATCGTTGATCCACCCCATCGGAGCGCACAGGTGAAATGCAGCCTTATCTCCGCCCTGCACATACGCGCCGACGCTGTGCGCATGAGCCCGCGCCAGCGTATAGGCTTGCTTTTCTGTCATTTTCATCTCACTCCCCGATCACCTTAATCAGCACCCGCTTGTCCCTTTTGCCATCAAACTCGTAATAGAACAGCTGCTCCCACGTGCCGAAGTCTAACTTGCCCTCCGTCACCGCCACCACGCATTCCCTACCCATGATGCTGCGCTTCAGGTGCGCATCAGCGTTGTCCTCATACCCGTTGTGCCGGTACTGATTATGAGGCTTTTCCGGCGCCAGCTTCTCCAGCCATACCTCAAAATCCTGATGCAGGCCCGACTCATGGTCGTTGATGAACACACTGGCGGTGATGTGCATGGCGTTCACCAGCACCAGCCCCTCCCGAATGCCGGATTCATTCACAGCCTGCTGCACCTCCCGGGTGATGTTGATAATGCCCCGGCGGGTAGGCAGATGAAAGGTGAGTTCTTTTCGATAATGCTTCATGGCGCCTCCTCAATGATATGTTGATGTGTACATTATATGTCAACTGAATCAGGACGTGCCAACATACAACGAAAGATATTCATGCATCAAAAACCTGTATTTTTGATACAATAAGCGCAAGAAAAACCACGATGCCTATTTCATCTGCCAGCAGTTCATTTCTGATATAAGTCCACTTGACTGATCAAAGTAAAAACCTATTTTATTCGAGTTTATTTCCGAATCATACCTGAATCCATCAGCATACACGTCATCAATATAAACTTCTACAAAAAACTTTCGATAAATTATGCGAACCCGATGTGGTATGCCATATCCAAGCGTCTGTTTTGATTCAATAAATGAAATCAATGATAGGTTTGCCATCCAGCCGCTTCTCACATACCCAAATTTTAAGGCTGCCTCTTTAAAACTGAAATAGACTAGATAATGTTTGTTCTCACTTTCAAACACAACGCCTGCTCCTATCCCGGAATCAATGCGTAATGTACATTCAAACACTCTTCCATCTTTATAAGCATCTTTATAAGCATCTTCATCGCTTTTGGGTACGGATGCAGGGGTTCTGCAAAGGAATCCATCAGCGCTTCCTGCATTTTGAAAATGTATACTATTTTGGGCAATATCTGTAATCACTCGTGACGAAATATCCTCAGGAACTTTCCTGATGGGTTCACAATCATCCAATTCAATCTCAATGATGTCGCCTTTTAGACGCTCCGCACCAGACCAATAGAAGAGTTTTAGCTCCCAGGGGCGGATTTCCTTGAGAACAAGAGGTATCCCTATCCACCCATTTCCGGACAAATCTCCCCAATGATAATAAACTATCACGTCGTTTTCGTGTCGAATTATACGAGCAACTGTCTTCATGCAAGGGCTCTCATAATCCCGAGTACCGATTAACATTGGGTCGCATGGAGGAGACACATATCCAGATAAAGCATCTTTCGAGACTACATAATAACACCCTCCTTCAAGGAAGCGCGCTCGGCTTGAATAGCGTCCCGAAAGATATTCTGATGAGGAAAAAATGATGTAATGTCGGTCATTAAATTGAACATGCTCAGGAACCTCATATGCGCCATATTCCATTTGCGCATTTGCATGCGGCATACATTTCCAATGTTTACCATCTTTAGAAGTTGCTAAGCCAATAGCTCCAGTTTTTCCAGGTAATGAATGATGAACACTTGCGGTTATAAAACCATAATATGGTGGCTTTCCTGCTGTCAAGGCGTCCAGAATACCGATTGAGTCCCAGCGATATAAAAAATCGCAAGTGTTAGATCGATTGGTGATGTAATACTGGGGATCAGGATGGAGTTCATTCTCTAATCTGTTCCAATGGATTAAGTCATTGCTTTCCGCAAAGCATATTACTTGATGATTTTCCGGTCTTTCTTCAGAAAAATTCATGATGAAGTGTGTACCCATGTTTTGTATCATACCGGTGCCTAACCAGATTGCATCCGGATGCTTTTCAAGAACTGTTCCTTTTTCAATCCAATGCAATAAATCGTCTGAAACAGCCAAGCTAACGCCATCCCATCGGGTCCCACCTTCGCTAACTCGGATGTAATATAGGTAAAATTGGCCGTCATGCGGAACAATCCATGTATCCCATAAGCGTTCTTTCTCAGGTCTATACAGCATAAATTATCCTCCGTATATTACAATACCAAAAGTAGTCATCGCCCTGTGGTATTTCCCAATGTAGTAAAACTATCCATCACGTCGTTAGTAACACCCATGCCATTCCCTGTTAAGTCAGTACACATAATGGAACCAGTGCATCCAGGTTCAACAAAATAGCCATACTTGGTATTTCCGTTCCCCTCATGCGAAGCTCCAATAACCCCTCCAAGCCACTTTATGTTCTTTGCTTGCTGACGTACATCCAGCCCATTACCCACATTGGCACTGCTGAAACAATTCGAAAAATATATGCCATTGACATTTTCACCAAAAATCGATACACCATTTCCCCTATTAAACATAAACATACAGTTGGTAAACTGAAGACCAGTTACAGATCCCTCAGTACCGTCAATAACCATGCCCTCACCCTCTTGATGAGCACCAAACCATGTATTGGCAAAACCACAACGAAGAACTCTCGCTCCATTTGTCGGCTTCACATATATCCCATTCTTCGCTGTATCAAAACACGAATTTGTGACTTCAATCAAAGCAGCAAACTGATTACGATCTGGTGAAATAATGATATTCTTCTTATGCCATATGATCAATGCATCGCTGATTGACACAACATCTACCCACCCCATGGTAATACAACTGCTTGGTTGGCGGGTGGCATCACTGGTCTTTGCGCTCAAGCCACGTATATGTATAGGACCAGTATATGCGTTGTTACCCAACCGGATCATAGCACCCCCTATTGCCTCGCTTTCTGGTGTGCCATCGAATGCAATTACGTTCTCAATATCCACAGTCCAACTCCCATCAAGGTCGATACCAATATAGTGACGATCGAAAGATACATTGCGGATACTTGCATAATTTGAAGTACTGAATATGTACGCACCATCAGTTCTGTTGTGGACAGCGTCAAACTTCATATCAGCCACATGCCATCCATCACCTCTGAAGGTAAAAACGTTGCCAGTTAATTCTGTTGTTTTAATTACGGTGGTGTTATTTCCTGAACCTTGCAGTGTAATACTACCTCCAAAGGACAAAGAAGTCACTAAATATATCCCTGCAGGAAAATACACATGCCTGTTTTTCCTGCATGCATTCTGAATCGCATCTGTGCTGTCTCTTTTTCCAGTAGGATCGGCACCAAAATCCAGCACATTCACTGGGCTTTTAAGGTCAGAAATTGATGATAGGGGTGATTGATCAGAAATTGAACTAGCAATCATGTTCATATTCTCCTCACATATCTCTTGAGCTTTAGCAGATTGTAGAAAATCACAACATGTTGCAGAAGCAAATAGAATTGTCAGTATTAATATGTATTTCCGCATTTCTTTCTATCCCTTCAAAAATAAGTTTGGAATCTAATCGACCATGGACTTGGTCATTTTGCGGTTGATACACTTCTTTCATTTCCGGATAAATTGAAGGTTTCACGCCTCTCGCTGGTTTTCCTTACAATCAATAATCTAACGACAGCAAATCAATGCTTACATTATCTACGATGCAATAAAGCTAAAAAAACCATCGACAACCGGAGGGGAGATTCCCCTCCGGTACCGCTTATCAGGTTAAAATGTTACTTATTCGCCGTAAGTAGGCTTACTCTTATCAGTCTGTACAGCATTAATCTCTTCAATGATAGTCTTTCCGCCTCGGTTAAGCCATTCATCCACCTGCGTTTGGTATTGCTCACGGGTGCCTGAAATATCCAGAAATACTGAGCCGTATACTGAGCCGATTGTGGCTTCATATATCTGACCGCCGATTTCGATTGAAGTCTCGGATCGGACAGTCGGACTCAAATAATCAGGGAAACGAACTTGGCAATATTCCATGAAACGCGCGTGCCAATAATCGAACTTTTCGCCGATGCCACTTGTTTCGAAAACAGGGCGCCAGTAGCCTTCCCAATCAAGTTGCTCTTCCGGTAACCCGATAAAGGTCAGCGGCTCAATCTGTGTTGATTTGAAGTCATCCTTGACTTCCGTCTCGGGAAGCCTGATATACTCACCATCTTCGATAGTATACTGCTCTCCCTCTACTCCATAAAGGCGGAAAGTCGAACCATCCGTCAACCACCATTCCAAGAAATCAAAAAACTCTTCAATCACATCAGAAGCTGTGCTGAAATACATCCCACGATCAACAGGATAACTGGTTCGTGTACCACCTTGGACACCATCGGGGCCGACCAAAGCAGGTAGTATGGCGACTTCCGCTGAGGGATCTATTTGCGCCAGAGCGACACTTACTTCTATGAAATCAGGATACCCACCCGGATATGCCGCTGCTTGTCCTGCTTTAAATTTGTTCTTCCCAAAGTTTACATCAGGATTAATGCCAGCTTCCGCATCCAGAAGTCCTTGACGACGAAGGTTCTGAAGCCAGAAAATAAAGTCCTGGTAGTTTTCTGTGATGTTGGAGGGAACAATGGTGTTGATATCAGTATCAGAAGGCACCCATCCACCAACAGTAGTGTCAAATGACGTAGCAATATCCTTGTACATCCATTCAAGGCCACCCATGCCAACAGTAATCGGAACGATATCAGGATACTCGTTCTTAATAATCACCAAAGCAGCCTCAAGCTCCTCAATCGTCTTTGGCTCCTCAATGTTTTGCGCATCAAAGAGGTCTTTGCGATAGAATGTAAAGAAAGGTACGTCTGAAGCAATCGTTCTGGGAAGAAAATAGATCATCCCATCAGCAGGATTTCTCATTTGGTTCCAAACAGTCTCACTTACAGTGCTTTTCACGGTGGGATGAGATGCCAACAGGTCATCAATACTTTTGAATGCGCCTTGATCTTCCAGATCGCGCCAGAAGGGATCTGCTGGACCAGCAGCCCACATGACATCTGGAAATTGTCCCCCAGCAGCAATGGTTTTGACTTTTGCATCATATTCCATTACTGGGATTATTTGCACATCCACCTCAATGTTCGCATAGTCAAACAATGCTTTTTCATACGCACCGCCTTTAACAAAAGTTGCCGGTCCCCAAACTGGCCTTAGATAACTGAAACTGAGTTTTTCACCTCCCCTGCCCTCTACATTTTCTGCAAAGGCAATCATACTTGTAATTCCCAGTGATAACATGAAAACGGTTATGATTAGAAGTGCAATAAGACGTTTCTTACATTGATGCTGAACAGTCATTTGATTTCTCCTTTCCATTCCTTGTCAAGACGTTAGGTTCATTTCATTCCACAAGTTTGAAACAGTGCTGTGATTCAGTTTCTTTTCATGTGTTCCCTCCTTTTTTGGATTTGAGGTTCCATTACCCCTTTACCGCACCTATCACAATTCCTTTTACGAAATACCTTTGCAATAAAGGATACAGTAAAAGAATCGGGACGATAGAGAAAATAATGCACGCAGCTCGAATATTTTCGGGCTGAAGCACCATTGCTTGAAGCATGTCGTTTTGATTAAGACTACTGGCATTGTAAATGTTCCCCATTCCTGCCATGTTGAAATCTATGATAATGGATTTCAACACAACCTGTAAGGGCCACTTATGATTCGAATTAATATAGAAAAGTCCAGTAAAATAATCGTTCCAATGGCCAACAGCATAGAATAAGCCGATTGTCGCTAATACTGATTTAGACATAGGAAGGATGATCCGAGCGAAGATTGCAAGGTCACTCGCACCATCTATTTCAGCTGATTCAATAAGGCTGTCCGGTATCGTCCAGAAAAAGTTTCTCATTAATATAAGATTAAATGGCGCAACCAAACCAAGGATCACGAGAACCCATACGCTGTCGATCAGTCCAAGATTTCTTAATAACAGATATGTTGGTATTAGACCAGCTCCAAAGAACATTGGAATCAGAATGATCCAAAGCATGATTTTCTGGCCTGGAACATTGTTTTTCATTAATGCATACGCACCGCTAGTCGTAGCTATTAGATTAAACAGTGTGCCTATCACTGTAGCAAACACTGTTATTTTTAGCGAATCAATCAGCACCCGAGTCTTGAAGATGTATTTATAAGCCTCAAGTGTAAAATGTGACGGTATCAGCATATGCGGATTAAGGTAAATGGCAGAGGCACTGCTAAAGGATACTGCTAAAACATTAACAAATGGCAATACACATAGTATGCATAGGATTGATATAGTGAGAACAATAACAATCCGTGCGGCTATAGGCGACCTGTTCAAGCCGCTCATCGTCTGAAAATCTGGTTCTTTTTTTCGAAAAAAACTCACCATAAGGATTTTTCTCCTAACTTTCTAGACAGGGAATTTGCTGTAATGAGAAGGATTGTACTGACAATTCCTTGCATTAATCCCATTGCAGTTGCGTACTCATATTTATTGCTTAAAAGCCCCATTTTATAAACATAAGTGCTAATGGTTTCACCAACAACCTTATTGCTTGAATTCAAGAACATAAATACTTGATCAAAATTTCCACCCAGCAAACCAG
This sequence comes from Christensenellales bacterium, assembly GCA_050952845.1. GTDB lineage: Bacteria > Bacillota > Clostridia > Christensenellales > Aristaeellaceae > JAGVSV01. Next base: position 420,724 of record JBMNLP010000001.1, on the reverse strand, counting down.
CAATAGATAGCGAAAGGTTCAAGACAATAATCGGTCTTATTCCTGGTAGAGTTACATGCCACATTTGTCGGAATCTTCCTGCTCCATCCATACTTGCTGCTTCATATATCTGAGGATCAATTCCACTTATACTAGCTAAATAAACAATGGCGCCCCATCCAAACCCTTTAAGTATTCCGGATAATATGAGAACTGGCAAAAACCATGTAGGATCTATTAGAAAATTAATCCCTGCCCCACCCATTAATTTTATGATACTGTTAATGGCACCATTTGGCCCAACAATCGCAAAAACGACACCCGCATATACTACCCAAGATAAGAAGTGAGGGAAATATGACAAGGTTTGTGCAATGCGTTTAAATTTTCTCGATTCCACTTCGTTGAGTAAAAGAGCAAAAACAATCGGGACAGGAAATCCAAACAGAATGTTCAGCAGACTAATTCGGGTTGTATTGATAAGCAGACGCACAAGCATCGGGTCATTGATTATCTGCAGAAAATGTTTCCAGCCGACCCATTCGCTTGCATTGATACCAAGAAATACTTTAAAATCTTTAAAAGCAACTTGTAACCAATAAAAAGGAATGTAAGAAAAAATGATAAAATAGATCAATGTTGGACAAAAAAGAAGATAGACATATCTGTTTTGCAGGATTCTCTTTCCGAGTGATTTCCTGTAAACTGGAAGTTGCAAAGATGCAGATTTAAACAATTCAACGTACTCCTATGTAACACCTATTAATAACAGTGACAAGGTATATAATTGCCAGCTTTAATCGACTTTTGCATACGTAAATAGCTATGCATTGAATTTGTTGACACAATCTCATCCTCCACCAGCCACTAATGTCCTACCCTAATCGATAAATGTATAATTGCTTTACGATAGCCTTGGCTCGATCCACAATAATTCCAGGGTTATATGCGCCACGATTAGAATGAACAATTGATTGAATCACCAGTTCATCATTCACATATATTTCTAATCGAGGGTGACGGATCCTTACACGAAGATGATAGTTCTTGTTAGCTGCAAGAGGCCACTCTCGTATTGTGGCTTCATCAAAAGCATCCATTTGCCCACTTACTACTTCATTCCGTAATGTATCAAGCAAGAAGGCTGAATCGCCGAAACAGAGTCCTGCCGCAACGCCATCAATGTCCAACTCGCAGGACATTTCGATATCCTCGCTTAATGCGTTGAGCCAACTTGCGTGCCATCCCTGTACAGCAGTCGCAGTGTAGACGTTTCCGTTTTGTTGTATATCTCCACTGGGCAATTCAAAATGCGGGCTTAATGAGAACTTCACAACGGATAGTGGATTGTTGGGATCAGCAAGGGTTGCTGTGCGATAACCTTCCGTCAAAGGGTCGAATTTCAGCCTGAGGTTTCCCTTGTCGTTTACATACACAATCATTGGAGGCGAGACGGTGTCCGTCCCCCTTTCAGTATTAATCATCCTACGAGTGCCTTTATACATGAAACTGCTATTGGCATAGCCTGTGTTTTTACGATCACCACCGCATAACACGAAGTCATCGTTTAGGCGATAGGGGCCTTCAACGCTATCTGCAACCGCATATATTGTGCCTGTACCAAGCGAGGTTTGCTTCATAATATTGCGATTAGCCCAATACCCATCAACCAAACAACACATATACCATTTTCCATGAAGAAAAAACACGTCTGGAACTTCAATCAAGCCAAATTGTTCTGGAACAAAAGCCGGTTCCGGCAGATGCTCCCACTTTTTTAAGTCCTTGGAATATACAACTGCTATTGCTGTCGACTGCCACATATATTTTGCTTTTATACGTGCGGCATAAAAACCATAATATCCATTTCCCTTGGGATCCTCAACAACCATTAAGTCGCGGCAATCTACTGTACCATTGGGAAGAGCGTTAAAACGACTAACATACAGCGACGGATCAGGTTCAATAATCGGATTTTGTTCATATCTGGTCCATGTAGCCATATCTTCACTTGTAGCCAACCCAATATACTGCACCCGTCCATTATCCCTTGAAGACCGCATTGTATAGAAGAGATAATTAGTATCGCCATTCTGATAACTACACCCAGTAAATGCCTGCATATCATCTAATGCCCCGGGAGGTGCAGGATACAAAACGGGAGGAAGCTCATGCCAGTTGATCAGATCGGTTGAAACAGCATGCCCTAAGGCGGATGCTATGTATTTGCTTTCTGGTTTATCGTCTAATGGGCGTTGCAGGTGAAACAAATGTACCTCATGGTTTTTTTCTACACACCACGTGTCCCAAACATAAGCGTTGCTTGGATGATAACATAACATGATACTTCCTCCGGATAGCGACACAATGATAGTTCAAAACGCTTCGTCTCGATAATAATAACTGGAACCATGTAAAAGCTAACATAACAAACACAAATAGTCAACATATATTGTTACATATTATGTTTCATATTTTCGCAATGAAACATGAGTGCTCTGAGTAAAAGAAGATATAGGTTCGTTGTGTAATAGTTCAGAAGCGTTAGGATCATTCAAAAAAGCTCCATGATTATAAGAATTGTATGTACCTTTGTACATTTTTGAGTTTTCATCAAATTACATAAATAACGAAAAAAGTATATATGCTTGAAACAAAGATGAAAATCTGTTAGTATTCGAATTCATATACCTAAACGAACTCTTCTTAGAAGAAATTCGTTTCAAGAAAGGATTTTGTGAGAATGGCAACCTTTAGAGATATCGCAAAACTGGCGAATGTATCAGTAGCCACTGTGTCGCGCGCATTTAGTCGGAAAAACTATGTAAGCGAAGATACAAGACAAATTGTGTATGATGCAGCAAAAAAGTTAAACTATAATCCAAATCCTTCCTCGCGTAATCAGAAAAGAGGATTTCTAAGAGTTGTCGGACTGATAATACCTCGAATCAGCAACCCATTTTACATTCAGTTAGCCCGGTATTTAGAAAAAGCATTCCGGGCAAATGGTTATCAATTGATTATTAGATTCTTAAGCGAAAACATCTCACATGAAGATGAAAATGCTGCCTTAAAAATGATGTTGGACATGCGCGCCTGTGGTGTTATTTTTTCGCCTCATAATAGCGATCATCAAGAAATTGTTCAGAAATTATTGGATCATGACATATGCGTACTTCAGTTGCTTACCAAAGCATATGAAAATACGGACGCAATCGTTATGGATGACAACTATGGCATGTATATAGGAACTCGCCATCTCCTTGATGTTGGACATGAAAAAATATTATTTGCTGGCAATCGTGAGCGATTGGACGGTGTTTATCGTGCATATGGCGAAAGTCAAATAAAGTGTCCGGAAGAGCTCATTTATACATACGGGCGTCGAGAAAGTTTGACTGATGCCACCAACAAAATCAGAAATATGATTCAATCCTATCATCCAACTGCAGTTTTTGCTGTAACAGATTTCATTGGGGTTGCTGTTTTTAATGCATTGAAAGCATTGTCCATACGATTTCCAGAAGATGTTTCCTTCTTAATGTATGATGATCAGACATGGACATCCATGCTCGATATCAGTGTCATAACACATCCTATGGAAACGATTGCCGATTTAGCTGTTCATAGAATCATAAATAGTATAACCAGCAACGCTCCTTCCCCGCCAGTAACATCATCTGTGCAGCCATACTTGCTATTGCGGTCATCCATACAGCCATTACAAAAAAGTTCATTGTGAGAACGCACAGATATCACAATGGATGAAGTTTTCTTGTTTTATAAGCGAAATATGCAATGTAAGCAACTCCGCCAGGATGGCAATGGGAGCACTCGTCATCAAGGAACGCTACGGTTTTTCGGATGAGGATACGGTGAGGGAGACCAGGATGAATCCCTATCTCCGGTTCTTCTTCAGCATTTGAATATAACATAAAGCAAAAGGGTGGATGTAATGAGGGTTTATACGCTTCATGATGCACAGGAATATCTGAAAAGGAAGAAAAACGGGGCGCTTGTGATAGATGGACAGGAAGCGGCAAGCGTGGAGGCGGCGCTGCCGCTTGAGACGCTTCGCGGCGGGCAGTTCATTTTGCTTCATGCCAGGGCACAAAACAATCAAGAGGCGTTGCGGCTTTGTTATGCGGGGGTACGTTTTTACTGCGGCGGCGAACTGCTGATCAATCGCTCTCTTGTAAAGCAGGGAACAGAACCTCCGGACGCGTATTTAGGCTATGTTCAGTTTCATGGCGATGGCATGCGGATATATGACCTCCGCTGGATCGTTCCCTTTGGCGTTGATCGGGCGGAGATCATTTTCACGGTGCGCAACGGCGCAAAGCTGACATTTGATGAGCTGACCGTGGAAGTAGTGGATATGATATCTCCCCAGGAATCCGGGAAAGGTGGCATAAAGCTCGTCTCGCATTTGGGCATAACAGGATATGCGCCAAAAAACACGATGCCTGCTTTCCGGTTGGCGTGCCGCGCACGATATCGGGAGTGCGTAACCAATACCAACCATACAAGCGACGGGCATCTGGTTACCCTGCATGACAATACAATCGATGCAACCTCCAATGGACAGGGCGCCATACGAGAAATGACGCTGGCACAGGCGCGGCGTTATGATTACGGCAGCTACGCCCATCCGATATATGCCGGCTGCGAAATACCTGAACTGGCAGACGTGCTGGAGCTGATGGCAAGGAGCCGCGTGCGCCCGGTGCTGCGGTTGGGGGATTTTGTCGGTGAGAGTGAGAAATACTTGGCAGATATATACCGCTTGTGTGAACATACGGGGCACATCGGCTGCATGACCGCAAAAGCATTCTCGGGAGAAGTGCTGGAAGCGTTTGCGTTGATTGCAGGCGATTCGGCGCGTTACGGGCTGTGTACGAGGGAAATTACGGAAGAAAAGGCGCGCTGGCTTAAGAAACTGGGCAAGGATGTATACTTTGACGTACGCCATACGCATGTGACCGATGAAATGCTCGAAACAGCACATGAATACGATATCCCGATTGAATCGTGGATCGTCAATGAGTACGATAAGATCATTGCATTGCACAGGAAAGGCGTTTCAGGTTTTACCACCGACTTTTTTCCAATGGATGGCTGCTTCCTGGATGAATAGAGCAAACTACGCAAGCGTAGCTTGATGCGCTGCGCTTGCGTAATCTGCTCCAATCGGTGCTTCCTCCGCACCCGGCGGCGTTACTGCTCCAAGAACACCAGCCGGGCGATCTGGTTCAGTTCCTGCGCCATGGCGTCGGTGTCCAGCGCGCCAGCGGCGAAGCGCGCGCACAGCGCGTCGATTTGGTCGGTTGCCTGGCTGGAAGCCAACAGCAGCGAGCAGTACGGAAACCAGGCATCTTCAGCCTTGCTGCGGTAGTTCTCAATGCCGGCGGGGGAGATACTGTAACGCAGCTCGTCCTGGTTGGCCAGCTGATACTCCAGGTAGGCGATGTATTCCTCCTCCTGGCGTGTTTGCTGACCGGTGGCGCCGTCCTCCCTGGCTTTGGCCAGGCGCTCCTTGGCCTGCGCCAGGTTGTCTTCCATCCAGGCCAGTGTTTCAGCGAAGTGGGGGTTGGGCCAGGGCTCATTTTCGTGGGGACGCAGCGCATAATACAGCCGGTCGTTGACCTCCTTGCTGTCGGTTGCCTGAAGGAAAGCCTGGGCCAGGTCCTTCCGGGGGGAGTTGGGGTTCACTACATGCACATACAGGTAGGCGGGAATGGCGGGCTTGCCGCCTTCGTCAAAGGTGAGGGACGGCAGGTCCTGATATTGCTGAATGCCTGACGAAGGCGGGGCGAACAGGTTGCCGCCGCCGGCATAGGGGTGCAGCAGCGCGGGCAGGATGTCTTCATCCGCGATGTTGGTGCCGATGATTTGCTGCGCATGAAAACCAGCGGCCTGCTGCAGGGCCTGGATTTCCCGCAGCAGGTCCAGCGCCTGGCGCAGGGCGGGCACATCGAACGTCATCGGCGCGTCCGGGGTTTCATACTGGCGGATGTAGCTGTACAGCACCTCCTGCACCAATTGCTCGTGGGTGGTTTCAAACAGGAAGAAAGCTTCGGGCTGGTTCAGGTTTTCCTGCCTGCTGAAATCCCGCATGGCGGTCAACACGTCGATCCAGGTGGCGGGAAGGGGCCTGTCCCCCATATACTGCGCCCATTGCTGCGTATCAACCTGCCAGAAGCTCCAGAACAGGTTGGCAGGCCAGGCGCAGGGCTGCCCCTGGGCGTTGTCGATGGCGTTCCGGATGTGGGGATAGAAGCCCTCGGTTTCGCGGATCAGCGCAGCGCTGTCCAGCGGATGCGCGTAGCCCTTGTTGATCAGCGCGCGCAGGCTGGCATCTGCCTGCAGGGTGAACAGGTCGGTATCGGCATCGCCGCCGGCGATCATCTGGCCGATTTGCCCGCCGTCCAGCGAACGGTTGTCCATGAGGACGGTGATGTCCGGGTACTTTGTTTTGAAGGCAGCGATGGCTTCCGGCGCGATATTGGGCGCCTGGATGGTCAGCGCCTTGCTGAGGTCCACCTCGCCTGTCAGGCTGCCCACGAACAGGCCAAACTGCCAGATGCCGACCTGCCTGTCGGGGAGGACGAAGCCCTGCGCGGCCTCCTGCGCCAGATAATCAAAGGGCAGCAGGGCGGCCAGCTTGAAGGGCGCCCGCTCCCTGGATACCATCAGGCGCTGCGGCAGGGCGTAGAAAAAGCTGTCGCTGGCAGCGTCATACCCGATGGCGCTGGGGCTGTCGGCATATGGCTCGGCTTCCGGCATGGCCATGGGCAGCGGGGTGAGTTTTCCTGTTTCGATGTCCATCTCCGCCATGCGCCACACGCTGGTGACATCGTCAGCCCGGAAGGCCTGCAGCGCCAGCAGGGCGCCTGGCTTGTAAGGCGCGACAACGAGCACGCGGTCGGTATCCATCACGCGTGTTTTGCCGGTGTCAAGGTCGGTGACGGCGACGCGGATACCGTCCAGGCCGTCGGTGTAATCGATGGCGCGCAGGGGCATGATGAGCCGGTTGTCCTGGGTGAAGGGCTGCATGTCGGCTTCCATGATGCCCTGGCGCTGGTAAGCCGTCAGATCTAACGTGAGATCTTCGCGCCAGGCGACGCCGCTTTCAGCAATGGGACCAAAGCGCCCGCTGTAATGGTTCATGCCGTGCAGCTGCCCCTGATGGATGAACACCGCGCTGACGGTACCATCCACCTGCTCCTTTTCGGCGGGGCTAAGGTCCTGATAGGTTCGGTCATACAACAGGCCTTCCGGGGCGGCAGGCAGCAGGCACAGCATGTCCGCCTCCTGCTGCCCCGGCGTCCAGGTAAACACAGCGTTTTCACCTTCCGGCGTTGTGCCCAGCAGGTACAGCGCGCTGCCGTCCCAGGCCAGGCTGCGGGCCTGAACGTCCTGCAGCAGCACGCCGGTGTCCGCCGGCGCAGCCAGCGCCATGGCCGGCAGCAGCGCCAGCAGCAGGCAGCACAGAATGGATTGTAGGAACCGTGTAGTGTGTTTCATACGTTTCTCCTTTTGTGTGTGTATTGTTTCCATGCACGGATGTTGATGCCTTATACGCACCGTATTTCTCCTCCCAATCGGCTGACGTATCAACCATTCCCTGCCGCCATGGGGTCGTAGCTGACGTACAGCACGTCGCCTGTGGCGGCGTCCAGCGCGACATACCACACGCCCTCCACATGATGGAAGGTGACGGACCAGAAAGGCGCGTCCCACTCAAACAGCTGGTAGCCGGTGCGGATGGCGTAGAAGGGGTGGATGAAATCCACCTCGTCCAGCACGCGCTGCGGCACCTTCTGGACTTGTATCAGGGCTTCCCTGGCCAGCGCGATGGCCTGTTCCTGGCTGATGTCATCCGGGCGCGGCATGCCGGCAATGAAGTTTTTCTCCGGGAAACCGGCGTCCCGGAACAGCTGGTCGCAGGCAGCGGCTTCGGGCACAGTCAGGAACCAGCGGTCGGCGGCGGCGTTCAATATGGCGATGTATTTCTCATATAACTCCGAAAACCAGGGCAGGATGGCGGCGGAGTAGGCCTTGGCCTGCCCCCAGGTGGCGGCGGTATAGACGCCGTCGTCCACGCCCTCCAGCGACCACGATGCGCTGATGGCTTGTCCCGTGCTGCCATCCGCCAGCGCCGTGTATGCGCCCACCGGCGCTTCGGGGTAGGTGGGCCAGTCGTACCTGAGGGGGGTCAGCGCCAGCCGCCAGGCAGCGCCCTCTTTCTCAGGGATCAGGGACAGCGACGCCTCAAACAGGTGAAGGTGCGCTGCGTCAATGCCATAGGCTTCGGTCAGCACCGCCAGCGCGGCAGCATAGCCCTCAGCCTCGGTTAGGTGCTCCTCCCCGGGCAGGATGTACTGCTGCCCGTTCAGCAGGCCGGACAGCCCCGCTTCCTGCAGCCGTGCAGCCAACAGCGCCTTGTCCCGGGCGGACAGCATATCAAATGTGCCGGCTTCCATGTATTCCCTGGCGGTGTCGGCATGGTTTTTCAGGCTGCCGCCGGGCAGGGTGCGCAGCGCCGGGTCATCCGTGTACCAGGAAGCGGATTCCACCTTGCCCGAAGGCGAATGCAGCACCACGCTGAAACTCTCTGCAGCATCCTTCTCCTTGCCAGCGGGTGTAAACGTGAAGCTGTAGCCGCGGACGCCGTCCTCCTCCCGCTGGTAGAAAGCCATATGTTCCCGCATGCCGGTCAGCTTGTCCTCCGCGACGCCGTACTTGTCCATCAGGGCGGCGATGGCCAGTTCACGCGCTGCTTCGGGCTGCAGGTCATCCTCCTCAGGCAGCACGCGCCGGCTGTGCAGGCTTTCGCCATAGGGCAGCGCGCGGGCCAGCAGCGCATCCACCTGGGCCTGCTCCTCCAGGGTCCACTCGCCGTGGTGAGCCCAATCGATGCGCGCCTGGGCGGCATAGTAAGCGTTTTTGTTGCGCAGGTAAGCCAGCAGCTGGGGATGGCCCCAGATGGGGGTGTCCATGCCGGCGCCGGCATCGTAGGCAGGGTCGTCCTGGTGGGTCCAGCTGGCTTGCGCCTCGCCGTTTTCCGGGATGTCCACCCGGTATTCGCCCACATCGACGCCGGCGGGGTAGCCGCCCTTGGGCGTCAGGCGGATGACCCAGCCTGCGCCCTCCCGGCTCATGGTCAACTCAAACATGCCAAGCGTTTCTTCGTTCAGGCCAAAGGCTTCCTCCAGCGCGCCGACAGCCTGCTGCCGCGCCTGGAACTGGCCGGACAGCGACAGGCCGATCGCCAGCGCGACGCCGGCCAACAGCAGCGACAGCACGATGGCCATGGCCGGCACCAGGCGCAGCCGCTGCCTTGGCAGCCTTTCGGGCGGCATGGCCAGCCCCTGCAGCACGGCCTGCTGCCGCTCAAAATGCAGCCCCGAAAGGCAGCGGTCAATGAGGTGTTTAAAGGGTTCATTCTTCATCGAAATACCATCCTTTCAACTGGGTGTGCAGCCGTTTTTGCGCGCGGGCAATCCGGGTGGACACCGTGGGCACGGACAGGGAGAGGGCGGCGGCAATGTCCTTCAGCGGCATGCCTTCGTAGTAGCGCAGCAGGATGACGTCCTTGTACTTGTTTGGCAGCGCCATCACTGCCTGCAGCACGGTGTCGTCCTGCGCCCGGGGCGGGCCTTCCGGGTCCGGGAGGGAGCGCAGCGCTTCTTCCCCCGCATACCGCCGGCGCCAGGGCGAGCGCAGCATGTCCTTGCAGGTGTTGACGGCAATGCGGGCCAGCCAGCCGCGTTCGCTGCCTTCGCCGCGGAAGCTGTCCAGCGCCCGCAGCGCTTTGAGGAAGGTGTCCTGGGCGGCGTCCTGCGCGTCCATCTCGTGGCGCAGGTACAGAAAACACAGCCTGGTGACAAAGTCCCCATGCTCGGCCATCAGGCGCCGGGCCGCGGCTTCAAGGGCTGTGGTTGTTTCCTGCATACGTCGCCTCCTCACCATAAAGACGAGGCACAGGCGCCATATTATTCACTTTAAAAAAATAAAGCCGCAGCAAAACCGTCGCCGCAGCCTTAAGGAAACCAGTCCGGCCATGCTATGGGCCCGGCACGGGCAACATCAGCACCAGGTACCCATACGCCGGCACCGTCACCACGCCGCTGTGCCATCCGCCATGGACGGCATCGGCATACCTGGCGCTGCCCAAATCCACCTGCGCCGGCTCATCGCCGTAGTTCTGAAGGAAAATGAAGCGGTTATCGCTGTCCCGGCGCATCTGCGCGGTGACACCCCGGGGCAGTGCCGCGTCCAGCGCGCGCCGCAGCTCCAGATCGCCAGCCAGAGCGCCGTAGAAATCATCCAGAAAGCTGTCGTAGCCTCTGAAGGCGATGTACCAGGCTTGCCCCTGGCCAAAGCAGTTTCTGGTCAGCGCAGGGCGTCCGGCGTAGAAATCCTCGCCGTAGCGCGCCAGCGCCTCGGCGCCTTCCAGGTGGACCAGGTCGCAGAACACCTCAGCTTTGTAGGCGGCTTTCATGCCGGGCAGGGCGCCTGCCATCTCAATGCGGTTGCTCTGGTGGTCGTACAGGGCGTCGATCTCCTCGGACCAGATGCCCATCACATCGCGCAGCGACCCCGGGCGGCCGGTGGTAAAGCACAGGTCGCTTTCATCGACAATGCCGGACCAGTAGGTGGTGACAAAGCAGCCGCCGGCTTTGACAAAATCGCGCACGCGGTCGGCCACCCCCGGCTTCACCATGTACAGCATCGGCGCGATGACCAGCCTGTAGCGGCGGATGTCGCAGCCGCTGTCGATGATGTCGGCGGGGATGCCGCGGTTCCAGAAGGCCTGATAGTGGCTGACGGCAGTTTCGAAGTACTCACGGCGCTCCCGGCGCGGGCCCTGGGCGTCGGTCATCGCCCACATGTTCTCCCAGTCGTAGTAAATCGCCACCTCGGGCTGCACCGAGGTGCCGGCGACGGCGCTGAGTCGGCTGAGCACCTCGCCCAGCTTTTGTACCTCGCGGAACACGCGGGTGTGCTCGGTGGGGTAATGATCGACGACGGCGGCATGGAACTTTTCGGACGACCCCAGCGACTTGCGCCACTGGAAATACTGCACGGTGTCAGAGCCGTGGGCAACCGCCTGGATGGAAGCTAATTCCTGCATGCCGGGGCGGCGCAGCTTGGCGACAGGCTGCCAGTTTGTAGCGCTGGGGGCGGACTCCATCAGCATGAAAGGCCTGCCCTGCTTCAGGCTGCGGTTGATGTCGTGAATAAAGGCACGGCGCGCGGCTTCCACATGGGGCGGCCGCTCCCCGTGCCAGTAGGGGTAGTTATCCCAGGAGATGACGTCGACATACTTGGCGAAAGCCCAGTAATCCAAGCCGTCGTTTAAATTGATGAAATCGTGGAAGTTGGTGGTGACGGGGATATCGGGGGCGATGGCGCGCAGGGACTCGCACTCCTTCAGGTAAAAGTCCAGCGTTTGCGATGTCACAAAGCGCTTCCAGTCCAGGTTCAGCCCGTGTACGCCGGTTTCACCGCGGGGCATGGGCGCCTCCACCTGCTGCCAGTCGGTGTAGGTATGGCTCCAGAACCCGGTCCACCAGGCATGGTTCAGCTTGTCCAGCGTGCCGTAGCGCTGCCTGAGGAACTGCCGGAAGGCCTCCTGGCACAGCGGGCAAAAGCACTCGCCGCCGTATTCGTTGGACACATGCCACAATATCAGCCCGGGGTGGCTGCCGTAGCGCTGCGCCAGCTGCGCGTTCATGGCGCGCACCTTTTCCCGGTATACAGGCGATGTGGGGCAGTGGTTGTTGCCGCCCGCTGTGCAGGTTGCGCCGCCCATCGCTGCCCACGCGCAGCACCTCGGGATAGCGGTGGCTCATCCACGCGGGCCTGGCGCCCGACGGCGTAGCCAATATGGTATAAATGCCGTTTTCGTACAGGGTGTTGATGGTGCGGTCCAGCCATTCAAAGGTATACTGCCCTTCCTCCGGTTCGCAGGCAGCCCAGCCGAATATATTGACCGACATCACGCTGCAGCGGCTTAATTTCATCAGCCGCACATCCTCGGACAGCACACGCTCATCGTGCAGCCACTGGTCCGGGTTGTAATCCGCGCCGTGCAGCAGGCCGGGGATCTTGGGAGAGATGGGGCCGTAGTTCATGGGATGCCTCCTGGTGTGCTATGTTTGTTCAGAATGATTGAATATAGGAATCAATAGGAATTGCTGCTCAATTCACGCCTAAAAAGCTTCAAAACAGCCTACAAAAACAGCAGCAGGCTGACAGCCATCACAGCCATGCCGCCGACCAGGCCGAGGATAGCCACATGATGCTCGCCGAATTCCTGGGCGGAAGGCAGCAGTTCATCCAGGCTGATGTACACCATGATGCCGGCGACCCCGGCAAAAACCAGCCCCAGCACCGTATCGTTCAGGTAGTTGCGCAGCAGCAGGTAGCCCACCAGCGCGCCCACCGGCTCCGACAAACCGGACAGGAAGGACAGGCAGAAAGCCCTTTTACGGCTGCCGGTAGCATAAAACACGGGAACAGCCACTGCGATGCCCTCGGGGATGTTGTGGATGGCAATCGCCACCGCCACCGGGACGCCCAGCGCGGGGTCGTGCAATGCGGCGGCAAAGGTAGCCAGGCCTTCAGGAAAGTTGTGGATGGCAATGGCCAGCGCGGTCAACACGCCCATGCGCATCAGTTTGGTTTTATGTTCCTCGCTTTGGCCGTCCATCTCCTCCACGGTATGCAATTCGTGCGGGTTTTCCGTTTCGGGAATCAGGTTGTCGATCAGCGCAATCAACAGGATGCCACCAAAGAAACCGCCCACCGTCGCCCAGGCACCAGGCTTGTCGCCCAGTGAAACGGTCAGCGTTTCCTGCGCCTTGACGAGGATTTCAGCAAAGGATACATACAGCATCACGCCGGCAGAAAAGCCCAGGGATGCCGATAGAAACCGAGGGCTGGTTTTTCGGGTCAACAGTGCCAGGACGCTGCCTACGCCGGTAGCCAAGCCGGCAAACAATGTCAGCAAAAAGGCAAACAATACATTGGATTGCTCCATAACATCCTCCCATGACAAAAATGGCCAAGCCTGCCGGCGCTTTACCGCCCTGCCTTATACGCAGGGGCAGCCGCGCCGCTTCTGTCCTATCATACCACAGGCGCTGCTTTTATCCCATGGCTACGACATGGTTCCAGCTTCAGTGTGTTAAGTTTTAGCGATCACAATCGGAAATGGTGGGGCAAATAGTATTTGATTATGCATTGTTACAGAGAGTAACATGCTGTTACAGTGCGTTTCTTGTATTTTGATGTTGATGGTGTAAGATGGGTACATCAAAAGCATGTGGAGGTGTTCTGTATGACCTTTGGAGAGAAATTAAAACAGGCAAGAATGAACGCAAAAATGTCCCAGGAAGAGTTAGCATTGAAAGTGAGCGTTTCCAGGTCTGCCATTGCAAAATGGGAGACGGACAGAGGCATGCCGGATGTACAAAACCTGAAAGCCATTGCATTCGCCTTGGATGTGAACGTTGACTACCTGCTTGACGACGGCACAAAACTGGATTTGTCGGTCATACGGGAAACCATTGACCTTTCCAAATACGGAAAAGGCAGAAAGAAGGTGATTAAGGATAAAGTAGTTCGTGAGAAGTATCCGGAAGCGGACATCATGACGCTGCTCGCAGAAGAAAAGCTTACAAAAGCGGAAAATATTGTTGATTGGGCGGTGTTTTTATTGACGCCACTGATCAACGTTTTCCCGATCGCAAAAGGGCTGAACAACCTGGATAACGAATTGTACCTGGTCAACAGCGGACAAAAACAGTATTTGGTCACTGTGACAAGTGAATTCATTGAATCCCGTGAGCTATCGGAACGCATCACAGAAAAGAAGTTTGAAATGGGCAAATACAAATTCATCAACGGCGGCCCTATCAGATACGCATAGGGACAGGAAACTTCCCCTTGATCTAACACAGGGATGATGAAAGGCTCGGATTGCTGAAAAACACTCCGGGTCTTTTCTATGGTAAAGCGGTTGTGTTGAAGCGAGAACACTGAAGCTGGAGTTTTTCTATATAAGATTTCACCCTTATCCATCAAAGCGTCGTCACATTGGAATGACCCGCTGCGATGCATCCCCCCCCCCGCAAGCGGCAAATAATTCTATAACAACATTAAAAACAAACAGGAGATTTGCATGATCTGTCGAAATAGACAACAATACCAAAGCGAGGAGGTACATTCTGTGGCAGGCGGACATCGCGTTTTGGGCGCTGCCAGGATGGAGCAAATCGCCACTGGTTTTAAATGGAGGTGTCGGCATGTCAAATGTAACTTTGTTGGATGGCGCGGTAGGAACCAGCTTGTGGGCCAAAAGCGGCGACCAGCTGCCCGTATGGCGCTATAACATGGAGAACCCGGGCATTGTAACGGAGTTGGCGGGTGAATATGTGTCAGCCGGGTCGCAGATTGTGCTGGCCAACACCTTTGCCATAAACGCCATCAGCCTGAAGAACAGCCCTTACCAGCCGGCAGAGGTGGTCGCCCGCGCCGTTGAGCTGGCGAAGGACGGCGTGAAGGGGCAGGCGCGCGTCGCGCTGTCCGTGGGGCCGCTGCCCATCCTGCTGGAGCCATACGGCGACCTCACCGAGGACGAGGCGCACGCCATGTTTTTAGACGTGATGACGGCTGGCGTGCAGGCCGGCGCCGACATCGTCTTCGCACAAACCTTCATGGATATGGCCATGATGCAGGTGGCGCTGCGCGCTGCCTTCACCCTGGGGAAGCCGGTGTTCGCCGCCTTCAGCTTTGAGCAGCGCGGCCGCACCCTGATGGGCAACGCAGTGCCGGACATTGTTCAGGGGCTGGTAGCGTTTCCTCTGGACGCCATCGGCCTCAACTGCTCCCTGGGACCTGAGCAGGCGCTGCCCGTGCTGACAGAGTTTAAAAACCACACCGACCTGCCGCTGCTGTTCAAGCCCAACGCCGGCTTGCCCGTTGCCGGCGGCGCCGCTGTGGATGCGGAGGCGTTTGCCGATGCCGTGGCAAAAGCTGCGGACATTGGCGCCACTTATATCGGCGGATGCTGCGGCAGCAGCCCCCTGTACATCCAGGCGCTGCGCAGCAGGCTGCGCTGACAGGCAAAACGCGAATCAATTGGAGAGATTGTTATATTGATTCATAGCGGGCACTTGAGGTAATAAATAAGTACGGCTTCGGAGTAACTCTTATAATATAGTTATTACACCATATAAATCAACTCACTCTAATGCTATATCAAAACAAGCTCCACCCGCTCCGTCAGAGCCACCGCCGCAGCGGAAATCGAACCTTCCCTCTATCGACACCTTAGCCGATGCTGCGGCCACGGCATACCGCGCCGCGGTTTCCAGAGGTAAGTTCGCTGCTGCGCCAGTACTGCTGCCCCACCACCACGGCATTGCCTTGGATAGCACAGCCGTCAGCATCGATGCATCGACAGTGCGCCCAGCGGCCCCCCACAGTGCCTCACATCAAAGTAGATCGCAAAAATATTCCTTGACATATAGACAGGGATCAACTACTATAAAAGCAACCTTATTACGAGGTGCGTAAAAAGTGGTGATTACCCGGGGACATGATGAAATGTTCGGTATGGTACACGACATCAAGGCGTGGAATATACGCAACATGATGCTGTATCTGCTTTCGTATGGGAATATGACGAAGATGGACATGATGCAGTTAACCGGTTTAAGCACAACCACCGTATCCGACACCATCAATGCGCTGATGCAACTCGGCGTGCTTTCAGCTGTTGGCACACAGAAGTCCACCGGAGGGCGGCAAGCGGTATTATATGGCATACACGATGACTATGGCGCATTCCTTGGCATAACGCTGGAACCAGATGCGCTGCACATGGCGTTATGCAACATGCGTTCCGAACCGCTTGATCAGGAGACCATATCCATTGTTGACGGGGACTTGCTGCAAACCCTCTATGCCGTGATAGAGCGAACGCTGTTATCGGTTAATATGCCGCCCTTAATCGCCATTGGGCTGGGTGTTTCCGGCAGGGTAGCGTTTGAGCAGGGCATTGTGCTGGAAGGGTTTGACATTCATTGGCACAATGTGCCCATCAAGGAGATTCTCGAACGGAAGTTTGGCATCATGACCTTTGTTGACAACCTTTCCTATGTCGGTGCTGTTTACCAGCAGGTTCTGGGGCATGCAAAACGCCTGGAAAGCGCGCTCTGCTATTTCTCCAGAATACCACAACGAGCAGCCTTGATTATGGACGGCAGAATATGCAGGGGAGAGCGGGATTCCTGCATGACCATCAGCGATGGGGTGCTGACCGGCAGCACCATGCAAGGTATCATGGAGATGCTGGGTATAACCAAAGCCCTTACGGATGTAACCCACCTTTTCGATTTGCCCTGCGTCCAACCGATTGCAACCCCGGCGTTTTATTTCGAAATATCGTCCGCCCTGTATGCGCAGATCAAGTGGTTTGAACAACTGTACGCCATACACGCGACACCTTCCGCACCGCGTCGAAAAACCCCATCAACAGCTATCAAGGAGGATGAACATGAGCCGGCTTATCAGTATGCTACACTCCTGCCCCATGACGTTGATTGTCAGCCTGCCCCGTAATGACGCGGTTCTCAGCCAGGCGGCTTTTGAAGCAGGTGCCGACGCTGTAAAAGTGCACTGCAATTTGGTGCACAATGCATCAGGCAATGGATTTGGCTCCTTCACGCAATATCAGGAAACATTCCGCCATATGCTCGAGACCGCTAAAGGGCCGGTTGGTTTGGTGCCCGGAGCAGACATGAAAGACATCAGCCGGGATATGGTAAAAGCAATGGAGTTGCCCTTTGACTTCTTTTCCCTGTATGCGCATCACACGCCAATCTGTCTGTTGCGCAAAAAGGTTCCTCTGATGGTTGCCGCCGGACACGGGTACGCGATGGAGGAGGCGTCATTGTTTGCTTCATTGGGCATCCAGGCGCTTGAAGCTTCCATCATCCCTGCGGACCAATATGGTCAGCCGGTATCCGCGCGTGACCTCATTGCTTACAAGAGGCTCTGCCAGGCGACACAGCTGCCGGTGGTGGTGCCCACCCAGCGCAAGATTGATCCGGAGGACTTGCCTTCTTTAGCTGAAGCCGGCATCAGGGGTATCATGATCGGCGCTGTTGTCACCGGCACAGAACAGGATGACATTGTGCGAAGCATACAGGCTTTCAGAAACAAAATTGACCGCATTTTTTGAATGCATGCATCATGGAGCAACGAATATGAAGATCGTATACCTGCCTCTCGATTCACGTCCCTGCAATATGCGTTTTCCTGTGCAGCTGTTATCCATGGCCGGGTTGACCTGCAGCATCCCGGACATGGATAAAATGGACCATTTCCGCACGCCGGCGCTTTATGCCGATACAAAAGATTTTTTGTTGAAGGAAGCTGCCGATGCCGACGCATTGATTCTGGCGGTGGATCATCTTGCCTTTGGTTCCCTTTTGGCATCCAGGGAGGATCATGTGCCGGTACAGGAAGCGCTCAACCGCCTGCAGATCATACCGGAATTGAAGCGCATCAACCCGTCTCTTGATATCATGGCTTACAGCATCATCATGCGCGCATCTACCAGCACGTTAAGCGCCGATGATGTTGCCTGGCATCACCTGGTGACTGCGTACTCTCAGGCATCGTACAAGGCAACCATTCATCCAAATGCCGAAACGATTGAGGAAGCGGATAGCCTGGCAGCCCGCATTCCTGCCCGTATATTGAAAAAATACCATGATGTCCGTGACCGGAACCATGAGGTGAACAAGGCATGTATCGGTTTTGTGCGCGATGGTGCAGTGAACCGGCTTTTACTGCTTCAGGAGGACGCACAGCCCCTGGGATTTCATAAGCTGGAACAGCAAAAACTACTCGAAACCATCCATGCCCAGGGGTTAGCCGGGCGCATATCGCTGCACAACGGCGCAGATGAAGGCGGTTGCCTGTGCGCTGCGAGGTTGGCCCCCAAGCCCATGAAACTATATGTAGAACCGCTTGGGAGATCTGCCTGTGATTTCGTTGCAAAATATGAAGACAGGCCTTTTTATGAGAATATCAACAGCAGCTGCAGGTTTGCGGGGATCGACATGGTTTCGCTTGAAGAAGCGGACAAGATCCTCTGTGTGCTTCCTCCTATCAATGAACCTCAACAAGATGCGCTCTATCAGAATACACAAGCCGATAACGATCAGGAAGCAAACAGGGCATTGGCCGGCAGGGTTTTGGACTTGATGCAATACGGTAAACCGGTCGGTTTATTGGATGTATGCTTTGCCAATGGCGGGTCCATCGGCTTTATGAACGCTCTTTCGGAGAAGATGGACGTGATGGCTTTAAGCGGCTATGCTGCATGGAACACCGCATCCAACTCCCTGGGCACATTGCTGGCCCAGTTGCAGCTGGGAAACGACAGCCACGCCAACCAACGCTTTACAGTCGAGCGCTTGCTGGATGATTTGCTGTACCAGGGGCATGTACGAAATCAGCTGCAAAATGAACTCAAGAGCGCTGGTGAAGATACCTATGCGCTCGCTGACAAGGAATGCGCTGAGCGCCTCTTGCAAATATACATGCGGGAGGCTGTTCAGAAAAGTCCGGTATTCAAGGGTCATCCCATTGCTGCGGAATACCGGCTGCCATGGCCGCGAACATTTGAGCTGGATGTTACGGTAACAGTCTGACGCGAATCATCAGGAGGTTTGCTGTGGTCGAGGAAAAAGTAGATGTGCTTGTTGCCGGTGCAGGTCCAGCCGGCATGATGGCTGCGATAGCGGCAGCGCGTGAAAACGCATCCGTTCGGCTCATTGAACGGCACGCAAATCCCGGCGGCATGAACACCACGTCGCTGGTGGGGCCCTTGATGGGGTTTTATGCCGGTGATGTCCCCATTATACGCGGTTTGGCGCAGGAAGTAATCGACCGGCTGGCCGCTCGGGGCGGTACGCTGGGGCATCTTCCTGACCCCATTGGCGTTACATCAGCGATCACGCCTGTGGATGCTGCTCTGCTCAAGCAAGTATACTTTGACATGCTGCGTGAAGAACGGAATTTGCAGCTTCATTTGGGCATGTTTGTCAGCAATGCCAAATATGATAAAAAGCGCGTAAACAGCATCACCGCGGTTGGCAAGGGCGGTGCCAGGATGTTCGAAGCCAGCGTTTTCATTGATGCCACAGGCGATGGTGATCTCGCGGCGCTTACAAAACAGCCTTTTACCGTAGGGCGGGTTTGGGATGAATTTTCTCAGCCCATGACGCTGATGATGAAAATTGGCGGCATAGACTTTAATCAGGTATGCAATTATGTTAAAGCCCATCCTGAGCAATTCATTCTGGGGAATCAGGGTGCGGATATGCAGTATGTCGCCATATCCGGGTATTTCGATAAAGTTGCGCATGCGAAAGCCAATGGCTCATTAACCCTGAACCGTGACCGGGTGCTGTTGTTTCAGGGCATCAGACCGGGTGAAGCCATCGTCAATATGACGCGTGTTGTGAAGAAGGATGGCACAAATGCGGATGATCTGACGCAGGCTGAAATGGATGCGCATGCGCAGGTCGATGACATCATGCGGTTTTTAACAGCGCATATTGACGGGTTTGAAAACTGTTTCCTCATCCAGACCGGCGACAGCATCGGTGTGCGCGAAACACGGCATATCATGGCGGCGTATATGTTGACGGAGGAGGACGTTCTGTCCTGCGCAGAATTTGAGGACTGCATTGCCATGTGCGCTTTCCCCATCGATATTCATGACCCGTCAGACCAGGGCCTGCTATGGACCAAGACAGACTCTTCCTGCTGTTACGACATCCCTTACCGGGTCATGCTGCCTATGAAGGCGACCAACCTGCTGGTCACAGGCCGATGTGTCGGCGCAACCCATGAAGCGTCGGCTTCCGCGCGGATCACGCCAACAGTGATGGCCATGGGGCAGGCTGCCGGCATTGCTGCTGCCATGGCCTCCCAAAAAGATGCTGATGTCACCGCCGTGTCTGTCAGAGAGCTGCAGTCGAAAATTGTCGCACAAGGCGGGATACCGGGGCGAGCATTTTTGTCCGCCTTCGACAGAAAGGAACTGTCATGCGAAGCCTGACGGCTTATGCCCATCAAAAAGCAAAACAATCCTTCCGCAACAGCTGGGTGCTCTACCTGATGTTTGTGCCTGCTGCTGTCTGGATGATCTGTTTCAGGCTGCTGCCTATCCCGGGCATACTGATTGCGTTTAAGGATTACAATGTTTTTGATGGTTTTGCCGCCAGCCCCTGGGTCGGGTTCAAACACTTTCAGCAAATGTTCACACGAACAAGGTTTCTGAACGTGATTGTGAATACATTGGAAATCAGCTTGTTGAAAATCGTTGTGTTGTTTCCTTTGCCCATCATTCTGTCGCTGATGCTGAATGAATTCCGCGCATATCGCTATAAGCGAATCGCGCAAACAGCCATCTACATTCCCCATTTCCTCTCCTATGTGATTATACACGGCATCTTTACCAGCCTCTTATCAACACAAGGCGGATTGGTCAATGCGGTGATTGTTGCAATGGGTGGACAGCCTATCAACTTTTATGCCAACCAGACGTTCCGTTTTACATTGTTATTAACGGAGTTTTATAAGGAAGCCGGATGGAATACCATTGTGTACTTGGCGGCTTTGTCTGCAATTGACCAGTCCCTGTATGAGGCAGCAGAGGTCGACGGCGCGGGAGGCTTCAGGAAGACATGGCATATTACGCTGCCCGGCATCCTGCCTGTTGTCATGATGATGTTGACTTTGCGCCTTGGCAACATCATGCTGGCCGGCACCACACAGATACTTGTGATGTATAACCCCACTGTCTATGCGACGGCTGATGTGATCGGCACCTTCGTTTACAGGGAAGGCGTGGGTAGCGGCAAATTCAGCTTGGCAACAGCAATCGGGCTGTTTGAGTCCGTGGTTGGGTTCGTCATGATCATGGGCACGAACTACATCAGCTCCAAAGTATTCAAAAGGGGGCTGTGGTGATGCGGGGCAACATGACAAGGGCAGAGACGATTGCCTTGTACATCAACTATCTGTTCTTTTTGATCCTAATCATCAGCATGATATTGCCGGTTTTGATGCTCATAGCAAGATCGGTCAGCTCTGAGCGGGCAATATTGACCGGCACGGTGGGCATCCTGCCCGACTTGCAAAACCTGAAGTTCGATTCCTACCTGTATGTTGTTGGAAACAAAGGATTCATGCAGGGGTTTGCCATTACGGTCACCGTAACGCTGTTGGGTTCATTCGTTGCCATGGTTGTCACCAGCCACGCGGCTTACGCGGTATCCAAACCGTATTTGCGTGGACGCAAAGTCATGCTTCTCTTTTCCATATTTACAATGATATTCTCCGGCGGTTTGATCCCAACCTATCTGGTCATCAATGCCCTTGGTTTGCTGAACACCTTTCACATCCTGTGGATGGCGGGGGTTTTCAGCACGATGAACATGCTGATCCTAAAGAGTACTTTTGAATCCGTGCCTGTGGAGCTGGAGGAGGCGGCTGTCATTGACGGTGCAGGACAGTTCTCGATGCTCTGGCGCATTTATCTGCCGGTTTCCAAAGCAGCTTTGGCTGTTATTGCTTTGTTTTATGCAGTAGAGTACTGGAATAATTATCACACATCCATGATGTTTACAACCATGCCTCAGCTGAGGTCGCTGCAGCTTGTTCTAAAGGATATCATTTACTCAGCCTCCGATGTCTTTCTGGAGTTGCATGGCGTGCATGCCTATGGTGAAATAACTGCTCAATCTACAGTGGCGGCTTCTGTAATCGTTGCGACAATACCCATCTTAGCTGCTTATCCGTTTCTGCAGAAACACTTTGCAAAGGGGGTGATGATCGGGTCGGTGAAGGGCTGAGCGACCATGGATCACAGCAAGCCGCCTGTAGTTTGGTGCGTTACTTACCTTGTCGGCTGCCCACGCGGTGGGCGTGGAATCGATTGTATGAAAGGAGATCGTCATGAAAAAAACCGTTGTTCTATTGTTGTTGTTATCCCTTATAACCGGCACACTCGGTGCCGTGCAGGCTGAGGAAAAGCCTGAGCTGCGTGTGTTAACCGAGTACTCGACCATTGATGCCAATGCTGACCCGACAGCAGCGCTCCTTGAACAGCTGACGGGCTACAAGGTGGTTTATGTCGCCTTGCCCAACGAGGAGCGCCTGCCAAAACTCAATGCGATCCTTGCCTCACGCGAGCCTTACGACATCATGATCCTATCACCCGACTCCTTCGCCAACACGGTGCATCTGGGGGCGTTTATGTCGCTGGATGAGCTGCTGGCGCAAGCGGGACAAGCGGTGCAGCAGGGAACCAATCCCAGCTTATGGACCAGCGCCACAGTGGACGGCGCTATTCTTGGCATACCTTACAGGCTCTCTGTCGAAAACTATCACAGTGGATTGCGTGTACGGACCGATATCCTCGAGAAAGCAGGCGTCAAGGAACTGCCAACCACCCCGGAAGCGCTGTATGATGCTTTGGTCAAAGTCAGGGATGAAACCGGAACCATCCCTTTGACCGGGGCGGCGGCAGGCGCGGGCGTGATTGTCAGTGAAATTGCATCTGCATTTGGGCTATACAATGATTGGATTGTAACAGAGGACGGGATCAGGCATCGCGCCATGGCGCCGGGCGCCAAAGACTATGTCGCCTACATGAACAAGCTTTACACCGAAAAGCTGATCGACACGGAATGGGCGCAAAACTCAGGCGCTGTAGCGCGGGAAAAATTCCTGTCCGGCGCAGCAGCCATCAACCGCGTCTATTGGTGGGAGGAGCCTTCAGCATCTGAAACCCTGCTCAGCAACTTCCCCGATGCCACGTATGCTTATCTGCCGCCGTTAACCGGGGAATATGGGCACGGCATGTCCATCAACCGCAGCGCCGACAAAATAACGGTGATACCAAAGGTTGCGGAGCATCCAGAAGCCGCGATGGACTGGATCAATATCAAGGTATCGACACCTGAACTCTTCCGTGAATTTGTCATCGGCACGGAAGGCACACACTACTCGATCGTAGGCGAGAACGAATATCAGCCCATCAATCCCGCTTTCACAGACGAAAAGAACTTTGCCAGTGAGTTTTTAACCAGCACAATCGCCAAAGACTATGACATCTATTGGTCGCAAACGCGCGTGCGAAAAAACGAGAAACTGTACGCAGAGTTTCTGAAAATGCAAGAGAACGTGAAATCATCGCCCATCTATTATGATCCTACCAGCTTTATGTCGCCGAACGACGAGTTTATCAGCCTGGCGCCAACGGTGAACACATTCGTTTACGATACATTCCTGCAGATGATCGTGGGGACACGCTCGCTGGATGAGTGGGACAGTTTCATCGAGGAGTTTAAGCAAACAGGCGGCGATGAACTTGAGGCCATCGTAAATGAATGGTGGGATCAGCACAAAGATGATCTGACCGGCATGATCAGCCGGTAATACCCTTTCCCATAGGAGAGGCTGCTCAGGAGGGCAGCCTCTTTCAGAATTTGATACTAACAACCTCCGCCCGCTCCGCCAGGGCTGCCACCGCAGCGGGGGTCAGGCCGGCTATCCCCTCTGCCGACACCTTGGCTGATGCTGCGGCCACGGCATACCGCGCCAACGCCTCCAAGGGCAGGCCCTGCTGCTGCGCCAGCACCGCTGCCGCCACCATGGCGTCGCCGGCGCCTACCGTGCTGAACACCGGCACCCGGATGGCCGGCACGTACACGGCCCGGTCCGCTTGCGCGAACACGGCGCCGCGGCTGCCCAGCGACACGATGACGCAGCCCACCCCGCGCCCGGCGACGCGCTGCGCTTCCCGCGCAATATCCTGTTCGCTGCTGCCGGCAAACCCCGTCAGCCCGGCAAACTCCTCGGCATTGGGCTTGACCAGGGCGAGGCCGGGCAGTATACCTTTGCGCAGCAGATCGCCCTCTGCATCAAGGCACACCCGGACACCGCGCCCGATGAGCCTGCCCAGCCAATCCGTCACATCAGCCACCTGTACCCCGGGCGGAAGCCTGCCGGCCAGCACCAGGTCATCTCCCGCTGCCATCATGGCATCAGCCTTGGACAGCACTGCCGTCAGCGCCGATGAATCGACCGGGGCGCCCGGCTCGTTGATGTCGGTGGTGGCATGGCTTTCGGGGTCCACCACCTTGGTGTTGATGCGGGTTGCCACGGGAACGTGCACAAAGCTGTGCCGCACGCCGGCATGGTTCAGCGCGGCTTCGATGGCATCGCCCGTGGCGCCGCCGACAAGGCCCAGCGCCAGGCTGTCGCCTCCCAGCGCGCGGATGGCGGAAGATACGTTGATGCCCTTGCCGCCCGGCGACTCAATCACGCGCTGAACGCGGTTGACACGCCCTTTTGAAAACCCCGGCACTACCAGCGTTCTGTCCAGCGCGGGGCTAAGCGTCATGGTGTAAATCATGCTGTCCTCACAAGCTGCGCAAGGCGGTTTTTCAACGTCATCTTACACCAGTGTGTTGAATATGTCGAGCAGACAGACCAAATCAATCATGAGAAAAGAACAGCAATATCTGATAAAACATCAAAACATGCATTTTGCGAAAACATACAAGAAAATATCCGAAATGGTTGACAAAATTTCATCGTAAACATATGCTTTTGCTGCTTGACATCATAGCATTTTGACACAGATGAAGTAAAATCATCGATAGGTGAAGGCTATCGCAAAACTGAGTATACAAAGTGAGCTTCAAAACCGAAAGGACAAGAGGATAAATCAATGTCAAATAACCAGAAAATCATGATTCGGCCGATTCAAGAAGGAGATGTAGATCTGATCTACGACTATTTCCTGTCGCATTCAGAAGAAACAAAACGTTTTTTTACACCACATGCCATGGATCGGGCTTGTGCAGAATGGCTGACTCAGGAAGACCGCCTGGATCCTGATACGCATAGATTTGTTGCTGTGAAAACAGATGCCGGAGCAGAAACCATCGTCGGATACGTTTTTTTCTGGAAATGGACGAAGATGGTGCCTTGGTTTGGTATTGCTGTTCGCGACGGATATAAGGGGCAGGGATTAGGAACCCTCATGATGCAACATGCTATCGACGAAGCAAAAAAGCATCATAAAGGCGGCATATTGTTAACTACAGCAACCGATAACGTCCGGGCGCAGGCTCTATATAGAAAGTTTGGCTATGAGATCATCGGCAAAGATGAACGGGGCGAATACCTGATGATTTTAAACTTTCCTGATACCCTGATGACATCAAATGACAATACTCGCACGACAAGCTGACATGGTCGCCAGTTTTTTCGATTCATACGCTTGATTTCTGCCATATTGCTTCCCCTGGCGCGATATGATACCATGGATAGGAAATTTGAATGAGGTGAATCCATGCATACCATTGGCATTGATATAGGCGGCACCACCATCAAGCTGGGCTGCGTACAGGACAGGTTGAACATCATCTACCGCGACAGGCGGTTCTCCCCTAGGGAGCCTGAAGCCATGGCACAGGCTGTGTACGACATGGTGCGCGTGGCGCAGAAGCGCTTTCCCGAGGCGCCGGTGGGCATATCCTGTGCCGGCAGCATCGACCGCGGCGGCTATGTGACCGCCGCGCAGCTGGGCTGGCTGAACGCGCCGTTAGGGCAGATGATCGCGTCGCTTTTTGGCTATATGGTGCCCATGGAAAACGACGCCATGTGCGCGCTGGAGGCTGAGCGTCGCTACGGCGTGCTCAAGGACTGTGAAACCGGCATCCTGGTTACTTTCGGCACGGGCATCGGCGGCGGGGTAATCGTAGGCGGTCGCCCGATGCATGGCTATGGGGGCCTGCACGGCGAAATCGGCCACATGCTGATCCACGCGGGCGACAAGCCCTGTTCATGCGGGCAGGCAGGCTGCTGGGAGGCGTATGCTGCAGCCCGCGTGCTGCGCCAAATGGCTGGCGGCATCCCGGTGCGCGAGGTGATCGCCCGCGTGCGCGCAGGCGAACTGACCGATGTGTGGCATGCCTACCTGCACGAGGTAGCGCTGGGGTTGAGCAGCCTGATGATGATGTTCGCGCCGGAGGTCATTGCCATCGGCGGCGGCTTGTCCAACGCCGGGGATATTGTCATCGAAGGCATCCGCGCCGCAACAGAAGCCATGCCTGCCTTCCAGATATACAACCCCTTCACGCAGATCGTATCGGCGCACTTCCAGAACGACGCCGGTATCTTAGGCGCCGCTGCTCTGGTGACACCAGAATAGCGCCCTCCTGTTTAACAACCACAACAGGTGGTATATTCACAGTAGAACAACCGCTGAAGGAGGGCACATGCATGGCCTGTGAAATACACGTAATCAACGGAACATTGCCTCAGGAGGAACAGGACGCCTATCTGGCCCGCGCCAGGGAGCGGTACGGCCGCGAACCCAAGCGCATGGACATCGCGGTGGACGGCGAATATGTGGAGCTGTCCTACCATTTTGAAGTGCAGCCGTTTCAGCGGATCCGCCGCATCACAGGCTACCTGGTAGGCACGCTGGACCGATTCAACAACGGCAAGCGCGCGGAGGAGCACGACCGCGTCCGGCATTCCTTAGGAGGCACAGTTTGACGCACGCCATGAAGAGCATCCGGCTGTTTCACTTTAAGGCCTGTCCCTACTGCCGCGAGGTATACCGGTGGCTTGATGAAGTGAAAGCAGAGGATCCCGAACTGCACGACATACCCGTTGAGCTGATCGACGAAAGGCTGCATCCCGACATCGCCAGCCGGTATGATTATTGGTATGTGCCCGCTTTTTATGTGGATGGAGAAAAAGTACACGAAGGTGTATGCAGCAAGGACAAGGTGCGCGCCATCCTGCGCATGGCAAAGAACTATCGCTACTAAAGAGACAACAATCAAATGCTGCCTCCACATCCTATCGTTAGCCTATGACCTACTTACCGCCTGTCAATGTCAACCTGCTCGAATATCAGGATTAATTGCCTTGATTATAAGCGACAAATAATCCAACCTGCACTGTAAGAATATTTGATATTCGCCAAAAGTTTCAGCAACTGCCTCCGTGGCGGAAAGAATCCGCCGCGGCTGATTGCGGCGATGAAGGGTTTGCTGTTTCACCGTATTCTGGACCCCGCCAGTGTGCTGTATACCCGGAAGGAGCTTTCCCAATTCGCGGGGTATAAGTCAGACTACCTGGATCTTTACTACGAGGCGCTGGATGCTTTCGGCGCCTGTCGTGAGGTCATGATTGAGCACCTGTGCCGTCAATATGAGAAGCGGACGGATCGCAAGGGGCCTGTTGCATACTACGATGTGACCACCTATGCCTTTGAGAGCGTCCGTGCCGGGGAATTGCGTCTGTTTGGTTTTTCCAAGGAGCACAAGAACAACGAGGTACAGGTGGTAATGGGGTTGCTGATGGACAGCCAGGGGATGCCGATTAGCCACACCCTGTTTCCTGGCAACACCATGGACCAATCGACTCTGGAAATAGCGGTGGCTGATTTGAAGAAACGCTACCACATGGAAAAGATCGTTGTCGTGGCAGATCGAGGTTTAAACAGCAAGGACAACCTGCATTATCTCGTGGGTGAAGGCCATGATTTTGTGATGAGCTACAGCCTGAAAAAGGCGCCCCGGGATTTGCAGGACTTGGTTTTTGACGAGGACGGCTGGCAAGAACAGCGTGATGGAGAGGGAAAGCTGCTGGCCAGGACCAGGCGTGGGCGCAGCCAATATATTCAGTATGATGCGGACTACAGTGGTGCAGTGCTGGATGAAGCCCGGGTCGCCTGGCATTCACAGTTTGATGGCTATTCTGCGGTAATTACCAACAAGCCAGAGCTGTCGACGGGGGAGGTCAGCGAGATCTATGGAGGGCTTTGGAAGATTGAAGAGAGCTTCCATATAACTAATACCAACTCCAAACATGAACGCATCGTCGTGCTGGGTCTTTTGCCTTGCAGCTTCGTCGGCTGCTCAGTCAGCGTAGCGCTGCTACGCTTCCCTCGTCTGCTCCTCGCTGCAAGCCAAAATCCCTCAGCTCTTTGGATGCATTAATGTTTTACGTTGGTATAAGTCTGACCTGGAAGCGTGCCCTGTCTTTGTCTGGACTGACGGACACATCCGAGGACACTTCGCCCTTTGCTTCCTTGGCCTATGCTTCCACCGATACTTGCAGTTTCTGTTGCGCAAGGAAGGCCAGGACCTGTCTGCCGCCAGTATCCGACACGCGCTTTCTCAGGCGAAGGTTATTGTCCAGGGCAGCTATCCCATGGTCATGGTATCGCCGACAGAGGTTAGCAAGGAATTCCTGGAACTCTGGAAGGTGGCCAAACTCCCTGCTTTGTATTCCTACATGAAACTCTCTGAATTCAAAAAGGTGACACAGCTGGACTTGTCCGTGAATTTAGAGAAATAAACGGACAAGCAGTGACAAGGAAAAAGGGCTAAAATCCCTGATAACATAAGGGACTCTGCCCTTTTTTCTTCCCGATTTTCCGAAAGTCGGGAGCTATTATTCCATAGACTTTTCTTGGTTTGAATATGCTTGAACACGCTAAAACAACATTTTTGGATGTAATCATGTTTTACGTTAATGGACTTAAAAAGGGATATCATGAAAAACCTGAATCGATTGGAAAACTTTGATTACCAGTTTGTCCTGGAAAAGCGATACTTAGTGTCCACTGATTAATCCAACAACGTATTATAATACAAGCCTTTAAGTCGAATTTATGGTACAATAAGTGCAAGGGAAAGCACCGAAAAGGCAAAAAACCCTTGCACTTATTTCGGAGGTAAAAACAGTGTATCGGCCGCAAAGCGAACAAGTCAGTATCTTTGAGGATGAAAAGGTGTTTCAATTCCAAGGTCTGGATTCTACCAACGATTGGGTCAAGCTGGCAAAGATGATCCCATGGGCTGAGCTGGAGCGCCGTTACGCGCAGACCTTTACAAGCGAAGTGGGCAATGTAGGCAAATCCGCCAGGATGGCAATAGGAGCGCTCGTCATCAAGGAACGCTATGGTTTTTCAGATGAGGATACGGTGGAGGAGATTCGGATGAATCCCTATTTACAGTTTTTTCTGGGTCTGCCAGTATTCCAACATGAAGCGCCGTTTGACGCGAGCACCATGACGTTGTTTCGCAAGCGGATACCTGTAGAGGTGACGGCGGAGCTGAATGATTATATCTCTGGCCGCAGGAACCCATACGCAGAGAAGAAAGACGAGGAGGAAGATGATGATGCTTCGCCTTCTGAATCAACGGACGAAGGCGATAAAGAGGAGGAATCAGAAGAAAAAAGTGAGGAACCGGTCAATAGCGGTACATTGATCCTGGATGCCACCTGCGTCCCGCAGGATATCCGCTATCCGACCGACCTTGGTTTGCTCAACGAGGCGCGGGAGGCGCTGGAAGAAATGATCGACAGTGTATATCCCACGGGAGAGAAACCCCGAACCTACCGCCGCGTTGCTCGCAGAGACTATCTGAGGTATGTCAGGAACAGGAAACCCACCCGGAAACAACTGCGCACCGGCCTTCGGAAACAACTGAACTACGTTCGCCGCGATCTGGGCTATCTATCCGATATGGAGGATCATCTGAGCGAGAAAGACCGGGAACGGCTTGGTGTGATTGAGCAGCTGTATGCGCAGCAGAAGGAAATGTATGACAATCGGACCAGTCGCGTAGATGACAGGATCGTCAGCCTGCATGAGCCCTGGGTGCGTCCCATCGTTCGCGGCAAGTCGAAAGCGCCGGCAGAGTTTGGTGCAAAGCTGGCTGTATCCGTTGTGGATGGTTATATGCGCGTAGAACAATTGTCCTGGGATGCGTTCCATGAGGGTAAAACGCTGAAGGAATCGGTAGAACGCTATCATGCCGACACGGGTAAGTATCCGGAGCGCGTCTTGGCAGACAAAGCATATCGTACACGGGAGAATCTTCAATACTGCAAAGCCCACGGCATTCGCATGTCGGGCCCCAAACTGGGCCGTCCACCGAAGGATAAGGCATTATATCGAGCACAACAAGATGAAGAACGCCGTGAGTCAGGCGAACGCAATGCTGTGGAGGGCGGGTTTGGAGTAGGCAAACGCCGGTATGGGATGGGATTGGTCAAGGAACGTCTGAAAGAAACCAGTGAAATAGCCATCCATATCTGCATCCTGACGATGAATTTGTGGAGACGCCTGAAGGAGTTTCTTTTTGCGCTTCTTTTGCTGGTGGTCCATGGGGCTCATGATGACAATTGTGCGGATACAGCAGCATGGGATGGCAATCAGTGGAGATGGTTGTCCTGGAAACATGGGGTTGCTCAGTAGACCCTACTTATGTTTTATGTCCTGGCAGACAATTATTTTTTGGGGCGATTTATTTTTTGATTTCATCGATCTGTTGACAGCCTTAACATGCAGGGATACAATATGACCCGTGGTTAGATATATCTAACTATTGGGAGGAAATGCTATGCCAATCGTGGAAATGCGCGGGGTAAGCCGCATATACAGAAGCGGCGATCATATTCTGCACGCGCTGGACAATGTTGATCTATCGATAGACGCAGGGAAATTTGTGGTCATATTGGGGCAAAGCGGGGCGGGAAAAAGCACGCTGCTGAACCTGCTGGGCGGCCTGGACAGCCCAAGCAAAGGAACCATCACCGTGGACGGTCAGGACATTTCCACCCTTACCGGGAACGAGCTGGCCGATTATCGCGCAACCAGGGTAGGGTTTGTGTTTCAGTTTTACAACCTGATCCCCACGCTGAGCGCGCTGGAAAACGTGGCGCTGGTAAAGGAAATTGCCCCACGCGCGCTGGACGCGGCCGAGGTTCTGGATGAGGTGGGGCTGTCCGATCATCTGCACCAGTTTCCGCAGGAGCTGTCGGGCGGCGAGCAGCAGCGCGTATCCATCGCGCGGGCGGTGGCCAAAAATCCGGACATCCTGCTGTGCGACGAGCCAACCGGCGCGCTGGACTCGGAAACAGGCGTGATGGTGCTCAAGGTGCTGCTGCAAATGGCGCGCGACCATCGCAAGACCATCATCATCGTAACCCATAACCAGAACATCGCCAAGATGGCCGATGTGGTGATACGGCTGCGCAGCGGGCGGGTGGTGTCCTGCCAAGAGCAGGCGCACCCCCTCAGCGCCGATGAAGTGGAGTGGTGACATGCTGCTGTTTAAGAAGACATTGCGCACCATGGGCCGCTATAAAGCGCAGTTTATCTCCATGGCGGTCATGGTGATGATTGGGGCGGGCGTTTTTCTTGGCTTCCATATCGAATGGCGCAGCATTGAAAAGACCGTTCAGCAATTTTTTGACGATACGGGTTTTGCCGATTACCGTCTCTATGACAAGCGCGGTTTTTCCTTAGATGACCTGCGCGCCGTGGAAAATATGGAGGGCGTTGTCTCCGCCTCGCGGTACATCAGCGTGAATACGGCCCTCAAGGGCACCGACAAGACCCTGAACCTCAACGCAGTGGAGCAATACGGCACCCCCTCGCTTTCTATCACGGAGGGTGCCGCCTATGATCCGGACAGCCCGGGGCTGTATCTGTCCGACCGGTTTGCAAAAGCCAACGGCATTGTCATTGGCGATACGTTGACGCTGTCCTATGGTTTGTTTTCATTGAAGGGCGAAGTGGTGTCGCTGGTCAAATCATCCGAGCAGCTTGTCTGCATAGCGGACGGCAATCAGGTGATGCCCAATTATGTGCGGCACGGCTTTGTATTCATCACCCCCGCGAAACTGCGGGCCACCATGGGCATATTGATGTTTTACCCTCAGCTGAACGTCCGCACGCCGCTTGACCGCAGCGTATTTGAAGAAAAGCTGCGTGCGGCTCTGGGCCGCGATGTGACCGTGCTGGATAAGATGGAGCATCTGTCCTATTTTGCGATGAACAGCGAGATCAATGAGGGGAAGACCATGGCGTCGGTGCTGCCTGTGCTGTTTCTTTTGATAGCGCTGCTGACCATGGTGACCACCATGCACCGCATCACCGCCAATGAAAAAACACAGATCGGCATCCTGAAAGCGCTGGGGTTCCGCGATAAGCGCATCCTTTTGCACTATACCTCGTTTGCGGCGGTGGTCAGCGTCACCGGCCTGATCCCCGGTGCCGCGCTGGGGTTTGGGCTTGCGCGCATGATCATCAACCCGCACTCCATGATGGCCCTCTATTTTGACGTGCCCTGCTGGTACCTTGAGATGCCCGCTTTCTGTCCGCCGCTGATGCTGCTGATGGCCCTGGTTCTGATTGCCGTGGGGTATTCTTCCGTCCGCAAGACGCTGCGCGGCACTGCCGCCGAAACGCTGATGCCCTATCTGCCCAAAAAAGCGCGCAAACTGCGGATCGAGCGCCTGTCCCTGCTGAAAAACCTGGGTTTCGGCACGCGCTGGAACCTGCGCGATATCTTCCGCCACAAGGCGCGCTCCTGGATGACCTTGCTGGGCATTGTCGGCTGCATGATGCTGCTGGTAGGCGCGCTGGGGATGCAAGATACGATGTGGGAATTTCTCCGCCTGCTCAATCATGAAACCAATCGCTATGCAACGCGCATCAACCTTGCCGAAAAAACCTCGGTAGCTGACGCGGAAAAACTGGCGCAGCGCTATGCGGGGGACTGGATGGCGCAGACCCCTGCCCGCCTGAATGGCGGCAATATCTCGCTGGAGATCTATCACACGCCCCATGATCTTCTGCGCCTGATGACGGTGGATAACCGCCCGATGAAGATGGAGGACGATGGCGTGTATGTGTGCATCAGGCTGTGGGAAGAGGGCATCCGCCCCGGCGATACCATCATGCTGTGCCCCTATGGAACCGACCAGCGATATCCGGCCAAGGTAAAGGGCGTTTTCCGCTCGCTGTTCAGCAAGTCCGTGGTGATGACCAGGGCTTTTGCGGACAAAGCGGGCATCCCCCGCCATCCTGCCGCTGTATTCACCAATGTGGAAAAGGAGGATATCTCCCCGGAGAAGTACATCAACGCCGTGCAGAGCAAGAAAGCCATCATGGAATCCTATGACAGCTTCATGCAGGTGATGTATACCATGGTGGCGATGCTGGCGCTGGCTGCGGTGATCATGGCGATCGCCGTGTTGTACAACCTGGGCATCATGAGCTATGTGGAGCGTTCGCGTGAACTGGCAACGCTAAAGGTAGTGGGCTTCCGGGATAAAAAGCTCAGCCGTCTGCTGATCAGCCAAAACCTGTGGCTTACCATCGCCGGCATCGCGCTGGGGCTGCCGCTGGGCATGGCGGTTTTGCAATATCTTTTGGATGCATTGGCTGCCGACTATGAGCTGACGCTGACAATGGGCTTTTTGACCTATACCGGCAGCATCCTGCTGACGCTGCTGACCTCGCTGATCGTATCCTTTTTCGTGGCGCGCAAAAGCCGCTGCATCAACATGGTGGAAGCCCTGAAAGGGGTGGATTAGGCGGGGCGGCCAGGGAGAGACGCCTCTTGCATAGCATTGTTTACGCCCCTTATATAGAACCACTAATTCATAATACAAGGTAGAATGCAATGAGAATCATTAAAAAAATATTCGGTCAGACCCGCAAGCCGGAGGGCTTCCTTGGAAAAATGATGGTAAATGGAATGAACAATGGCCATGCAAAGATGGCAGATTGGGGGCTATCTCACCTACCCACGGCCACCCCGGCAGAAATACTGGAGATTGGTTGCGGCGGCGGAAGGAATGTGGGCGGACTGCTTAAAAAATATCCTTTATCCAAGGTAACAGCGATGGATTTTTCGCCGGTTTGTGTGGAAAAAACAACGCAATATAACAGGGAAGCGATTGCAAGCAGAAGATGCGTTGTGCAGCAGGGTGATGTGTCATCGCTGGACTTTCCGAAAAAGACGTTTGACATTGCCACGGCATTTGAAACAATCTACTTCTGGCCAGGGCTTGAACATTGCTTTGCAGAGGTTTTCAGCGTACTGAAAGAGGGCGGCCTTTTTATGATTGTAAACGAGTCGGATGGGACGGACAGGAGTTCGCTAAGGTTTGAAAAAATTATTGATGGCATGAGGTGCTATACAACAGAGGAAATTGAAACCGCCCTCAGGAAGGCAGGATTTTCAGAGGTTGAGGCGGATCATCATCCTTCAAAACCGTGGATTACTGTTTTAGCGAAGAAGTGACATTATAACTTTGATGACAAAGGTACACAGAAAGCTCCATATAAAAAGCAAATTTTGAATTATAGCAATTTAACTTAACAAAGCGTATAACCATCGTGTCTGAACCAAGCAGCGATGTCATCAAGAGATATGGCATCCAGAGCTTGTGAAATAGCATGATCCATCAAATCTTTGGTTCTTATCTTGAGTTTTCTCAGGATAGCTTTGACCTTCGACCACAATAGCTCAATTGGGTTCAGGTCAGGACTATAAGGCGGCAGATACATGATGGAAGCGCCTACCGCCTCAATGGCTCCAGCAATCCCTTTGACCTTATGCGAACTCAAGTTGTCCATGATGACGATGTCTCCCGGCTTAAGTGAAGGTGCAAGCATGTGTTCAACATAAGCCTTGAACAAGTCCCCGTTGAGGGCGCCTTCAAACACCAAAGGAACCATGGTCCCATCCATGCGAACGGATGATAAGATTGATGTCCGCTCAAATCGCGTATCAAGCTGTCTCTCGATTCGTTCCCTGATTATTTCAAGGGTTTCGGGACTTAACCTGGGTTTCCTTCCATTGTTGAGCGGACGCGCTTCATGACTTCCCGTTTCTCGGTACAGACGGAGCAAGCGCACAATCGTACTTTGGTTTACTTTCTTTTCACGTGCTATTTGGGCGATTGTATCTCCACGCTCCCGGGCTTTGATGATCCTGATCCTCATATCATTGGATAATGGTGCTGGCATCGTATTCACCTTCTCTATTACAATATTACATACGGGCTGTGTTTTGTAAAATTGCTATATAAGCTTTTCTTGGTTGGTATTATGCATCATTACCATCAATTGGAATTTGAGCAGGTGATATGATTGAACGTAAAAGAATTTTGGAAAGCCGTGATGGAACAGAACAAGGAAAAGCTTCAGGATTGTTTTCATGAAGATGCCGTGATTCGCTGGCATTGCAGCAACGAGCTTTTTACCGTTCAGGAATACATTCGGGCAAATTGCGAGTATCCCGGTGAATGGGGTGGCGAAATTGAACGCATAGAAAAAACAGCTGATATCATTGAAAGAAGCATCGCAAGAATACCGCTGTACCATGGGTTACATACGATAAAAACAGACACAAACAACAAAACCGTTTCCATGATCTCGGATGAAATCAGGCGGCTATAAGCTCGCAGGGGAACGCTCCTCAATTCGCCATTGGTCGTCCCGGTACGCAGCCTGGATGGTATGGTACACAGCCGCCTTTCGCCCGGATCGGCGGCATGAAGTGAGGCTACCCGACAGGTATGGCCAATTCATATATGCCGTAATGTCCGTCGTGGACAATCAACAGCCTGTTGTTTCCTACCCAGTGCAGCACAAACACGCCGGCTGTCAGGTCATCATAGGCTGTCAGGCTTTGGATACCGGTGTTTGAAAGGTCCACAGCCCCCAGGGTGTTGTGCTGCATATCATACAGATACATGGCGGGCTGTTCCGTGTTCATAGCTAAAAGAAGGTAGTTGCCATCAGGCGACAGCACGGCGTTTTTAGGCAGCAACACATCACCAAGGTTTGAAAAATCAAGGGTTTTTGCCACCTCATCATAATATGCCGCCCGGCTGAGGGGGATCAACCTTTCTGTTGACGCGTTGTCGGGCTTGACCGCGATAAAATGGCCGAAAATTTCGGAGGATTTGTCCTGTAAGGAAAACAACTGTACGGTTATATCATGAGCGGAAGCCTCGCTATACGGCTCAACGGTCATCAGGACGCCTCTTTCACCTGCCCAACTGGGTACGGCATACCCCACAGAACAGGCTTGCGACGGCTCGTATTCGTTGCGCGTCATCAACCTAATTTTTCCGTTCCTGGCATACAATGCCAGTCCGCGGGGGCAGGGTTCAGACGAAGAATAATGGAAAACTGACTGAAGCAAACCTTCCGGCGTATCCCAAAGCTGTGGCGCGGCAGCTGCCCAGGCGCTTTCTATGCGTACAAGCGTTTCCACCCTTCCGGTATCAAGGCAAACTGCCCGTATCTCCCCATATACGGATGAATCGTCTCGTAAACCATAGGCTTCATAGTATAGCAAGGGCTCATCGTTGCTGAAAGCCGCGCGTAACGGAACGCCCGTATCCCTAATATCTCTGGCTCTCACGTTGTCCGGCAGATCCTGATCCAGCTTGCTTACGCTGCCCGCATCGATATCCGCCAACAGGACAGACGCATCATAACGCCCAAGCTGCAACATTCTTTTGGGCGAGCTGATGGTCAGCCACCTTCCGTCAGGCGACCAGGCGATTCCTCCGTCTTCAACTAACCGTATCATCCAGTTGAATATTTTGTAACCGGCCGGCGTTATGCCTTCTCCGGGCACCAGCGCTTTGATGTCATCGGTATCCAGGCGCCAGACAAACGGGATGCCCCGATACGCCGCAAAAGCGCGTGTTCCGTCAGGCGACAGGCTCAAATAATTGATCGGCGGATCGCTGACATCCTGTGTACCCCAAAAATCCTCCCGGGTGTCCAGCGCCTCGTCGATTGTGTGCAGCGCATCAAAGTATCGGTTGATCTCCTGCTCCAGGGCCGGTCCTTGCCACACCGGGGAAACTTCAACCGGCTGCAGGGCGACCCGGTCTTCCGCGATCGCTTCATCAAAGACGGCCCGGTTCGCCCCGGGGTAAACGCAAGGCACCTGCTCAGCCAACCGCTCAGCGCGCCGGAGAGCATCGGACTGCATCCTCTCCTCATGCCCTTTCGGGGCATGAAAAGCGCAGGACATCGTAAACGCTTCCTGGCTGAGAATCTCCACCCGTATGCTGACCTGATAAGTTAGGTGGAAATCAACGGTTTCCTCAAGGACCTGCGGCGTGATCTGTTCCCCGGAATCAATGCGCTCCAGGACGCGTTCGATGATCTGCGCCGCCTGCGCCAGGGACTTGATCTCCTGTTGGAGGTTGGGTAAGTTGGCCTTCATTTCTTCAAAGTCGGCATCCAAATCCAGATAAAAGAGGGAGCTTCCAACAAACCCCAGCACCTCGCCCAGCCCCAATCCCTTGCGATAGGTATCGGCAAGCCCGGTATCGCCAATGTTTTGAAACAAAACCTCACAGTAAATGCCGGACAAAACTTCGGTTTCGCTTTGATAAACGCAGCAGACCGCGGGATGCGTTGCCAGGTTGTCATGTCCGTTGATGATAAAATCCGTTTGCAGATACCCATCGTCCGCAGGCGCCGGTTCGGTCCACCGGCTTGTGCTGCTTTCGGAGTTCATGGCGGGCAGGAACACTTCGAAAGCGGCTTTCAGCTGGCTGAGCGTATGGGGAAACACGCTGTTCTGCTGCTGCACCCCTTCCATCAGCTGGCGGGCAGAGGCATCGCCGATGACAACCTCCTCCGCGGCGACATCCTTCGGATGGCAGCCAACACCGCCAAGCGCCAAAGAAAGTATCAGCATTACTGCAAGCAGCCGGTTCATTGTTTGCTTTCCTCCTGCCGGTTTATTGGCTTTATTATGATAGGTTGTTTGCCTGTTTGTCAAGAAGAAGGAAGAAGAGTTGAATGCGAGAACATTTGTCTTCCTCCTGCCGGCGGATTATAATGCGGGCAGGAGGTGCTTGCCATGGGCAGCAGAGGGATTTTTAAAGCCCTGAACGAAGGTTTTGAAGTTCAGCTTATGAAAACAAAGACCGTTCCGAAAGAACAACGATGAGCATGGTACTTGCATTTTTCAGCGACATGCTGTTCTTCATCCTGTTGCTATGGCTTGCCTGCGCCGCTTCGGTTTTCATCCACGAAATGGGGCATGCTACGGGATATATGCTTGCGGCGAAAAGCACAGGTTGGCAGATCACCATCGGCTCCGGGAAAAACATCGTTCGGTCCAAACGGTGGGTTGTGAACCTGTTGCCGCTTGGAGGGCTGTTTTTGCCCGTAGGGAAAGACCGGCTGGATACGAAACGGAAGAAGATTGCCATGCTGGCGGGGGGACCTCTGGCAACGCTTCTGTTGCTGGTCCCTCTTGTGGCATTGCGGATGAATTTCACAACATTAGGGCAGCTCAATATCGGTAACTACGATGCCGTGGAATGCTTTGTTCGTTTTGTGCTGTATTATAATTTAATCATGCTTGTTGTAGCCATCTTTCCTTCCGCCTATCCGTTTGGCATTTGCAAAGGCCTTGCGAGCGACGGACTGCAGATATATCGGCTGCTGAAGTGAGCAAGTTAGAATAAGTGATGCCAACGTATTACATTGTGAATTTAAGGAGATAAAATTGGCAAGAACGAAAGATCAGGTACTGGTTATTCCGTTTTACATCAATTAGAATTTTAGGAGGAAACGCATGCTTTATCATGCTTCTGAAACAGAGAATTTGAAGGTTCTTGTTCCTAAGGTTTCAACACATGGAACACCCTATGTTTATGCAACAGATAATCTCTACATCGCTTTACTGTTTGGTGCGCCCATGGATGATTTTGATTTAGTAATTGATTTGGTTGATGGAAAAGCAAGGGTTTCTGAATGTTACATGAATGCCTTCAAAGGGATCTATGAAAATAGAAAGTGCTCTGTATATCAGGTGGAAGATGCTACATTTTTAAAGGATAAAACAGGATGGTCTGCGGAGTTTGTATCAAAAAAACCTGTTCAAGTGCTGAAAGAATGCAGAGTTGATCATCTTTACGATGCTTTGATGCAACAGGTGAACAATGGGAACATTCTTCTTGATATCTATAACAATTCAATAGAGTACAGAAGGAGAATATCAAACCACATTGTAGATAGACTCATTAGATTTGGAATTTTAGATAACGAAATCCCTGCCAGGATTCAAGAAAGATTCCCAAAGATCATTCATGGACTAAAAGAATTAATCAGTGGGGAATATTTATAAAAGCAGATTCGGGTTTGAAGAAAGAGCGTTGACAAAAAAATTTGTGATTTGGTCTTTACACAACAAACCGTCTGAATAAAATCCAAAAAAAGAGGGTTAACAAAAGATTAAAGCATGATAAGGGCTGTTTCTCACCTAACTGGTTAGAGCAACGTAGATTACGCGCTATAGAAAGAGGATGATGCATTGTGACGGTAGATGCGCTTCTGGACTGCTTAAAAGCGATTTTCAAGGATGAGTCGCTCTATGGTTTTTCCGCTATCGACAGCAGCTTGGCTGATCAAACCGGGTGCAAATGCGCTCTGGTTACGCTGATGCCATACCCTGATTTAACATACATGTACAATCCCGTTGAATTCTTTCACATGGCTGAATCGCTTCGCAAAGAGCATAGCAAGAAGATAGCCGGGCTGAAACAGTTTCTTGACAGGAACGCTGTCAGGTATGCAACGCCTCCGGCTTCTCCCAAGGACGATGGCGAGCATCTGGCGGAGTTTTCATATAAATGGGCGGCAATCCATACCGGACTGGGCTTCATTGGAAAAAACGATGTGTTCGTACACGAGAAATACGCGCAGCGTGTAAGGATCTCGTGTTTATTGATTGACGATGAAATGCCTGTTTTTACCGGCGAAGTCTACAGCAAATGCGGCGCATGCGATCTATGCGTCAGGGCTTGTCCCCATGGATTGATCACAGGGCAGCCCTGGCATGAGAACGTG
The DNA here is from genome assembly GCA_050952845.1 of Christensenellales bacterium. Lineage (GTDB taxonomy): Bacteria > Bacillota > Clostridia > Christensenellales > Aristaeellaceae > JAGVSV01. Next base: position 380,910 of record JBMNLP010000001.1, on the reverse strand, counting down.
CAGAGACATGAGCTGATTGACTATAAAACATGTGCCACAAAAAGCAGGCATGATGGCAATGGGGTGAAGTATTTATGTGCCCGTTGTTCATTGTCCTGCACGTATCCTGACTGCGTGCATTAAGAGTCAAATAGAGCTAATTTACTTATCATGGCGCAATTTGCTCTAAAATTGAATCGCGTGGAGAATAAGGACACTGCCTCGCCGAACATCCGACATGAATCGCCCTGCCAGTGCAACAAGCCGTCATGATTGCATGAGGCGCTCCTTCAGCGCTTCCTGAAGGACCTGGCTGTAGTTCAGCCCCGCTCCTTCAGCGGCTTTCTTCAGCCAGGCCGGGATCGACACGTTGGTGCGGATGGCGCGGTTGTCCATCTCGCGCCGCACGATATCCGGGTAGACGGTCACAGCCGCCAACAGCGCGTTATCAGGCTGACCGGCATAAGGCGGGAACGTGGGCGCGGGGATGGCGTCGCCATCGTCCATCAAGCCCCACAGGTGAAGGCCAAGCGCTTCCTGTGCGTTGGCAAACGCTTCTTCAAAATCGGCGCCCAGACTGATGCAGCCGGGCAAATCAGGGAAATATACGCCATAGCCAGCCACCGACGGCTCGAATACCGCGAAATACGTTGCTTTGTTCATCCCTGCTCCTTTCCAGGCTGCTTAAGCCCTGCCTGTTTCATGATGCTGTTCAAGGTACCGGGCGGAACATCGCCCTTGTGGTTGGGCAAGGTGACCTTGCCGGGTTTCGTCGGGTGCACGAACTGCATGTGGCTTCCCCGTGTAGCTTTCAGCTCCCAGCCGTCAGAGGTGAGGCAGCTTGATGATGTCCCTCGTCGTCATGCACAACGCTCCTTGTCCTTGTGTAAAAATTATACACAAGAACAAGGATGCATGTCAACTACGGTATAATTTTACGCACCCGGGCGATCCGTAAGCGATCGCCCTGGACAACACATTGCAGTGCAAACCTTTGAGTCGGATTTGTGATACAATGGATGCAAGAACAACCCCATGAATGAAAAGAAAGGAAGACTGATCCCATGAAGAAGTATCGCATCATCGTTGTCGGCTGCGGCAACATGGCGCCCGCATGGATGGCGTACCCTCCCACCCGCTCTGACATAGAATTCGTTGCGCTGGCAGATCCCGTACAAGCGCGTGCGGAGAACTTCCGCGACCGCTACGCCCTCACCTGCCCGGTTTTCACCACACAGACCGAGGCGCTGGAAAAGACCGACGCCAACCTGATCTTCAACATCACGCCGCCTGCCGCGCATAAGGAGGTCACCATCGAGGCGCTCAAGCACGGCTGCCACGTGTTCAGCGAAAAGCCGTTGGCGGACAATCTGGAGAACGCGCTGGAAATGATCCGCACTGCCCGCAGGTGCAACCGTGAGCTGTTTGTCATGCAGAACCGCCGTTTTCTGAAGCCCACGGTTGCCTTCAAGTCTCTGATCGAATCCGGCACGATTGGAAAGGTGGGCATGGTGATCAATGAGTTCTACATGAACCCCGGCAAGGGCACCTTCCGCGACGAGGTATTAGAGCATGCGCTATTGACGGACATGTCAATCCATCAGTTCGACATGATGCGCTACATGTTCAATGTCGATCCCCTCTCCGTATACTGCGAGGACTTTACAATCCCCGGCTCTTACTTCAAAGGCAAGCCCGCCGCTGTTGCAATATTTCAAATGACCAACGACATCCGGTATGTCTACATTGGTTACTGGTCCTCCCGCGTGATGATGACCACATGGGAAGGCCGATGGCGCGCGGAGGGCGAAAAAGGCGTCGCCTACTGGGATGAGCACAATGTCATTCGGGCTTGCATCTATAAAGCTAAGGACATCCAGGATGAACGCAATTTCAGCGTCTATAATGGCAACATCAACTACCATACTGTGCTGCCGTCCCAAACCCTGGAAGGCTTGACCTGGCACTCCGGCTGCATTGAGAGCATGTTCGAAGCGCTGGAGCAGGGCAAGCGCTGCATGACCGACTGCAGCGACAACATCAAGAGCATCGCGATGACGTATGCCGCCATCGAGAGCGCCGAAACAGGCCGCCGCGTTTCCTGCAAAACGCCTGAGGTTTAAGTTTGTTGTAATGACAAGTAAGCTCCAATGAAGAAAAGTACACATCTGAACGCTTGAAAAGTGCGAAGTGAAATTGTTGAAAAATGCAAGGTAAGGATGTAGATTCATATTTATTGCGCGCCTCCAATGCAAAAACAGGTCAATATCCATGCGTAAGCCGTGAAAAAAATTCCAGATACGCTTGACAAGCCGAAACGGTAGGAGTATTCTGTATATAGTGTGCACAGGCGCTCACGACTCAACTGAATAAACAGGAGGTGCAACATGATGAACAGACGACTTCTCTCCCTACTGATCGTACTGTCTCTGCTGATGCCACTGACAGTGGCACTGACGCTAACACCCGGCACCTATGAAGGTGAGGCCAAAGGCATGTTTGACGGCATCAAGGTAGCCGTCACGCTGGACGAAAAGGGCATCACCAAGGTGGAGGTGCTTAGCCACAACGAAACCGCCCCCGGCTTCCCGGCGCTGGAGAAAATCCCGCAGGCCATTGTGGAAGCGCAGAGCCTCAAGGTGGACGCTATTGCTGGCGCGACGCGCAGCTCCGAAGGCGTGATTGCAGCCGTCACCGATGCGCTCACCAAAGCAGGCGTCGACCTGACCCCCTTCCAGAAAGAACTCGAAAAGAAAGAAACTGCCGGTGAATATCTGCCGGTCATGGGTTCGTTCGAGGTGCCTGCCGCCTGGGACGAAACCTATGACATCATCGTCGTTGGCGGCGGCTATGCCGGCATGGCGGCTGCGTATGCTGCCTCCACCAACGGGGCAAACACCGTCTTGGTGGAAAAGCTGTCCCGCACCGGCGGCAACAGCGCCATCAATGGCGGCCAGTATTCTGCCTACACGTCCAAGATCGCCGCGGACTTGCAGGCCAAGTATAACTTAGAGCCTGACACCGCCGAATGCCACATTGAAGACACCATGAAGGGCGGCGACCAGATGTCAAACCGTGACCTGGTGGAAAACATGGTGTACGCTTCCGCGTTCTACCTGGATCTGCTGTTGGACAACGGCCTGGAGGTGCGTGACACGCTGGCCCGTCCCGGCGGAATGACCGGTTACCGCATGTATGTGACCAAAAATCAGGTAGGCTCGGACATCACCGAAGTGCAGTTGAAAATGCTGCAGGAAAAGACCGATACCGTCATCGCGCTAGAACATAAAATGGTAGAAATCTACCGCACACGTGATGAAGCAAACCGCGTCGTGGGCATCCGCGTCAGCACCCCGGAAGGCGACAAAACCATGAAAGCCGAAAAAGGCGTTATCCTGTGCACTGGTGGTTTTGGCGCCAATATTCCCATGCGTGAAACGCAGGTTCCCTATCTCGACACCGCCATCCCCACCACCAACAACCCCGCTGTATCCACCGGTGAGGGCATCTACCTGGCGCAGGCTATCGGCGCCAACACCATGCAGATGAGCAACATCCAGCGCTATCCCTGGGCTGACCCCACCAACGGCATTCTCGACCGCTTCGCGGTGTGGCCGTTCACCGGCCCCAGCTATGGCGTGTTCTATGTGGATTACCAGGGCAACCGCTATGTCAACGAGGGTGACCGCCGCGACGTATGCGCCAACGCTGCTGTAGCCACGGGCTTCCCCTCCACCTATTCCCTGTTTACCATGGAAGTCGTAGCCGGCTATGCCCGCCAGGAGGAAGTGGATGAGGGCGTGGCGCTGGGCCGTATCCTCAAGGGCGACACGCTGGAAGAATTAGCCGACAAGATGAATGCATACACCGTTAAAGGCCAAAACCCGCAGGTGACGGCTGAGAACCTGAAGAACAGCATTGAACGGCACAACAAGTTTATCGACACGCAGGTGGATGAGGACTTTGGCAAGAACATGGCCGCCACCATGGTCAAAATTGGCGAAGGCCCCTTCTACGCACTGCCGCAGTTCCCCTCCGTGCACCACACAATGGGCGGCCTGGTGGTCACCAGGCAGCTGGAGGTCAAGGACATCTACGGCAACATCATCCCCGGGCTGTATGCAGCCGGCGAAGTGACCGGTGGCGTGCACGGCACCAACCGCCTGGGTTCCAACGCCGATGCCGATGCCGTGGGCAACGGCTACATCTCCGGCTACTTTGTAGCCACCGGCAAAATGCCTGACTTCATTCCGATCGAGTAAAAATTCCTGCTGCCATCGGTTGTGGCAGCCTGATGCTTTCACATTTCATCGTCGGTTGCCGGCGCGCCCGGAATGGCACCCGGCAACCTTTTTAGAGCAAATTTACTTTTATCGTAGCACAGTTGCAGACTTAGACTTGTCTTATACCAATGTAAAACATTAATGCATCCAAAGAGCTGAGGGATTTTGGCTTGCAGCGAGGAGCAGACGAGGGAAGCGTAGCAGCGCTACGCTGACCGAGCAGCCGACAAAGCTGCAAGGCAAAAGACCCGGCACGACGATGCGTTAATGTTTGGAGTTGGTATTATACTGAACGAATGAGTCAATGCACTGATGGGGCGAGGATTTTTGATGGTTGTGTCGCTGTTCACTTGGCGTAGCGCTGCTTTGTGCGCCACGATTGTGTAATTTACTCTAAAACCGCTGATGTTAAACAAAAGCTAAACTCTGAAAACTTGATGTGACGACATTTCCTGAGTATGAAGACAGCAAAAACAGCATTTTGTACCCGACTTCTCTTCCGGAGCTGTGGTCCCTTCCCCCCGCCCGCCCAGGGGGGCTATCCCCCTTGAGCGTGCGCAGGGCTACAGCTTTCTGCCCTCCAGCAGCTGGGCGTCCAGCCAGCCTTTCAATATAAAGGGGTCGCCGTGGGCTTTGAGCGCCTCGTGCAGGTGGCGCCGAAGGCGCTGCAGCGTGTCCGCCTGTTCGGGCGCGTGGATCAGGTTGTTGTGCTCGCCCGGGTCGTCCGCTAAGCAATACAGCTCGTCCGTATCCGTCATATTCCAGACGTATTTGTATACGCCGTCGGTGATCATCCGCGCGCAGTACAGCCCGAACTGCTGCCCATTGCACGATGAGGTGATGTATGCCCTTGGGTTTTGATGATCTTCCGGGCTGATGGGCAGCGGGCTTCCATGGGGCGTGTCGCCGGGGTCAAGCCCCAGCGCGGCGCCCACCGTGGCCGCAATGTCCAGTTCAGCCGATACCAGGGCGTCGCTGACAAACGGCGCGCCGCCCGGCATGTGCGCCATCAGCGGCACGCGCACGACGTCGTCATACAGCACGTAGTGCTTGTCCAGCATCTGGTGGCTGCCGCACATGTCGCCATGGTCCGCCGTGAAGAAGATCAGCGTGTTGTCATACTGCCCGCTCTCCTCCAGCGCCGTCAGGATGATGCCCAGCGCGTCGTCCAACTGCGATATCATGGCGTAGTAGCGGCTGACCATGGGGGCGAAATCATCCCAGCGCAGATCCTCCAGGCGCCAGTTCACGCTTTGCTGGGCGTGGATGTAGGGCTTGTTGTCGAACCGATCGCCAAAACCGGGCCAGGGCGGGATGGCATCAGCAGCGTACATCGCCGAAAACGGCGCGGACGGCTGGCAGGGCAGGTGCGGCACGTCAAAGTCCGCCCAGATGTGCCAGGGACGCCCTTCCGCAGCGTAGCCCGTTAACCGGTTCGCCGCCTCGCGCGCCATATAATGGGTAACGGTTTCCTCCAGCGGAACCGTGCTGTCGCCGCCAAACCAACCGCCTGGCGCTGCGTCCGGGTATTTCTGCTTCAGCTGCGCCTTATAATCGGCGCTCCGGATGACATCCTGGTAGCCAAAGTCCTCCGGTCCGTGCACGGGCGAGCAGTGCCATTTGCCGATATAGCCCGTGCGGTACCCCAGTGCCGGCAGCCTGGTTGTCCAGGCGTCCCTGCGCTGGGCCGTGGGCGTGTGGAAAAAGTCGTAATTCCAGAAGGCGCCGATATGGTCCGGGTGCCTGCCCGTAATCAGCGCCTGGCGCGCCGGTGCGCACACCGGCATGGGGGTATAAGCCCTGGTAAATACCGCGCTGCGGCCGGCCAGCCTGTCCAGGTGGGGGGTTTTAACGCCGCGCTCCTTCAGGAAGCCCAGGCAGTCCCACCGGAACTGGTCGGCCAGCAGCAGCAGGATATTGGGCCGCTTGTCTGCGCCCCGGTCCATCAGAATACCCTGGAGATATCTCCATGCAGCGGCGGCAGCCTGTAGGGCACCACCAGCGCACCGCCATTCTCGTAGGAGTCGATGGCTGCGAACGTATACTCCAGCGTGGCCAGGGCGTCACGCCCCGAGGCGCGGATGTGCTCATGGGGCACGTTGTTGGTGACGTCCTCCAAGAACGCATTCAGGCGGGTGGGGAAGGTGGCGCCAAAGTCGGAAACGCCGGTGTTGATGGTTTCGGGCGCGGGGGATGCCATCGACGCCGGGCCCGTCATCTTGTCGATGTCCCAGAAATGCAGCTTCTCCACGCAGTTTTCGATGCAGAAGGTGCCCTTGGTGCCGGCGTGCTCATAGCTCCACCAGCCGCCTAATCCAAACATGGCATCGCCGCGCTGGCTGATCAGGTAGCCCACGCCGCCGTCGGCAAACTTCACGTGGATGGAGTTGATGGACAGCATCGGGTCGCGCTTGGTGGCGCGCACGCCGGGCTTGGACAGGAACGCCTGCACAGCCACAATGTCGCCGCAGAAATAGCGCATCACGCTGAAGGGATGGGCGCAGAACGCCTTCACATGGGAATAGGGCGTCTGCCAGCGCGGGCTGCCGGGGCCGGTGTACTTGGTCTCCGAGCCGTTGAAGCCCACCTTATGGATGCAATATACCAGCTCGCCGATTTTGTCCTGCTGGATCATCTCCATGGCGCGGTCGGCCGGCTCGGTGAAATAGTGGTTCAGGTTGCAGCCCAGGCGCAGCTTGTTGCGGGCGGCGTAGGCCACCAGCTCCCTGGCGTCGCGAACGTCCGCGCAGATGGGCTTCTCCACCAGCACGTTTTTACCCGCCTGCAGCGCTTCCATCGCGGGCTCAAAGTGCATGGAGCCGTTGTCATAACCCGATGTGGTCACGGAAACCACATCGATTTCCGGCATGGCTGCCAGCATGTCCTTGAGCGAGTAGAATGCCTTGACGCCGAGCTTTTCCGCCGCGGCGTCCGCCTTTTCCTTCACGATGTCGCATACCGCGACCAGCTCGGACAGCGGGTTGTCCTTGTAGATGCCTGCATGGGTATTGCCGATGCCGCCCATGCCGACGACTGCGCATTTCAGTGCCATGTTGTTTCCTCCTTTAATGTGTAAGCTTTAATGTGTAAGCATATGTTCCTTGCGGTAGCCGGATGGCGTGGTGCCGATATGCCGCTTGAACTCCCTTGAAAAATGGCTCAGGCTGCGAAACCCCGCCGCGCCGGCTGCCGCCTGCACGGCCTCGCCCCGGCGCAGCAGCGCCATGGCCCTGGCCAGCCGGTAGCGGCACAGGTATTCGATGGGCGTGATGCCCGTCACCTGGCGGAACTGCCGCGTGAAGTAGTCGGGGGACACGCCCGCCTGCCTGGCGATTTCGCTGATGGACAGATCGTCGGCGTGGTGCGCGTCGATGTACTGCAGGGCTTTAGACACATAGCCTAAATACAACCGCTTGTCGCCGTCCGCCTGCGTCAATTCCGCAAACAGGCGCGCGCACTGCACCGCCAACAGCGTCAGCTCGGCGCGCAGCTGCACCTGCCAGCCTTCGGCGCGCTCCTTTATGACAGCCATCATGCCTTCCAGGCGCCTGGTCATCGCCATGCGGCCGGGCAGGCTCAGGTGCACGCGGTCTAAGTAGTCGCTCTGCGATGCGAACAGGCGGGCGCCGCCCGCTGTCCGCCGCAGCTCCTGGCCGGCTTCGCCCAGCGCCGACAGCGTGAACAGACAGTTGAACAGGGCGATGTCGTGGTTGCTGATGTAACGGTGCATGTCGCCGGGGCGGATGATGAACAGGTCGCCCGCCATCAGCAGCACCGTGCGGCCGCCCGTTTCGTGCAGGCACGACCCCTCCTGCACGAGCACGATTTCGTAGCAGTCGTGCGCGTGCAGGTTGGTTGCGCCGTGGCGCAGGTGCATGACCGCGATCTGCGGTTCATCCGGCGCCGTGTAAGTGCGGATGCTCAGCAGCCTGTCCTGCGCCGCGGATGGGGCGCTATCAGTCAGGGAAAAGCTCATCCAGGTAAACGACCCGCCCCGTATCCAGCGATTCGATGGCGGCGTGAATGGCCATCTGGGCCTTCAGGCCCTGCAAGCCGCTGCCGTCGATATCCTCGGGGCGGGTGCCCGCCGCCACCTCGCGCACGAAGCTGCGCAGGCGGTCGCGGAAGGTGTCGTCAAAGCCGGCATAGCCGCCGAACACCGGGTTGGTATACACGCGCTTTTCGGGGTTGCCGGCCGGGTACAGCGTCGCTTCGCGCCACATGTCCTCAAACACCAGGCGGCCTTTCAGGCCCGCCACCTCGCAGCGCTCCATGGGATGGCCGCGCGCGATGTCGTAGCTGCTGGTCAGGTGGCCGACAGCGCCGTTCTTGAACTTCATGTTGATGCTGGCGGTGGACCAGATCGTGCGCCCGGAGGATTTCATCGCGAAGCACTGCACGGCTTCGATGTCGCCCATGAAGTAGCGGATGATCTCCATGCTGTGGGGGTTGAGCGCCTTCAGATGATAGTAGGGCGACTCAAAATCCTGCGGCTTGCCGATCCACAGCGCCATGTTACAAAACAATAGCTCGCCGATCAGCCCTTCGTCCTGCCAGGCTTTGGCGGCGCGCGCCGCCGGCGTGAAGCGGTGGTTAAAGTCGATGGCAAAGCAGCGGTTGAGCTTTTTCGCCGTGTCCACCATGCGCCTGCCGTCCTCAATGCTGTTGGAGATGGGCTTTTCGCACAGCACATGCGCACCCGCCTCCAGCGCCTGCAGGGTAGGCTTCATGTGGTCGGACGAGTATTCATACCCGCCGGTAGCGACCGACACGATGTCGGGCTTCACCTCGCGCAGCATGGTTTCGGCATCCAGGTAGTACGGCACCCCGTGCTGTTCGCCGGCGGCTTCCGCCCGCTCCGGGATGATGTCACACACGCCAGCCAGCTCCACCATGTCGTCTCCCCGGTAGATACGCGCATGCAGGTTGCCGATGGGCCCCATGCCAATCACGCATACTTTCAGCATGTCAGTCGCCTTTCTTTTCCTTTTTCAGGCGCTCCTGCAGCTTTTGCGCTGTCTGTGAGCTGCCGATGTGCATGGTGTTGTACGCTTCGTCCGACGATTTGAACGGCCCGCGGCCTTCAAAGCCGTGCCAGTCCAGGTTGGTGTACATGGGGTTGGTGCGCCCGGTTTCCTTCTCGCGCCTGGCGATGAACTGCTCCATCCGCTGGGTGAGGCAGGCAACAACCTCGGGCTCCTGCTCGGCGACGTTGTGGTTCTCGTCCGGGTCCTTGATCAGGTTGTACAGCTCCACCGGCTCGCGGTAGTGAAAGTCCGGCTCCAGCGCGCGGATCAGCTTCCATTGGGGGGTGCGCCAGCCGTGCTTGCGCTGCCAGGTGCACTCGGTAATGTAGAACTCGGGCTCCTTCCCGCGCTTGCCCTCGAGGGCGGGCAGCAGGCTGCGGCCATCGAAGCTGTACGGCGTGCCGTCGATGCCGACCAGGTCAAGCAGCGTGGGCATGACGTCCTTGAGCTGGCAGTAGTCGTCCACGCGCACGCCCCTGGGCAGCTTATTGTTCCAGCGCAGGATCAGCGGTACCACCAGCGTGCAGTCGTACAAGCCGTGGTGGTCGAAATAGTGGTCGTGATCGTAGAGGGTTTCGCCGTGGTCGGAGGTGAATACGACGATGGTATCGTCCTCCAGCCCCAAGTCCGCCAGCTTTTGCAGCAGCGGCTGGATGCAGGCGTCCATGTAGGCGATGGCTGCGTCGTACTGCGCCACGATGTAGTCGCTGCTGGTGCAGCCCGGCGGGAACCAGTCATAGAAGTAGTCACAGAAGGGCTTGAACTGGTACACAGGCTCCAGCGATTTGTTGTTCTCGTCGAACTCATCGCCCTGGAAGAACATCCTGTGGAAGGGTTCGGGCGCCAGGTACGGCGAATGCGGGTCCATATGGCGCAGGAACAGCAGGAAGGGCTTGTCCTGCGCGGCCAGGCGCTCCATCTCCGGGATGGTGACGGCGTTGAGGTTTTCTGCCTTGTGCGAGCGGCCGGTTTCCCAGCTGCCCCAGCCGGAGAAGGAGATGTAGTTGTCATACCCGCGCGCAGCCGGGTTGCCTTCAAAGCCCACCGAGGTCGTGGTGTAGCCGTGTTCGCGCAGCACCTCGGCCAGCGTTTTGACGCCGGGCGCCATATCGCCTTTGTGGCGCAGCGCCACGGTGTTGGTGCCGAAGCAGTCCCTGCCCGTGAACATGCAGCCGTAGCCGGGCGTGGTGGGGATGGACGGGCTGAAACAGTTGTTGAACGTGACGCCGCCCTCGGCATACTTGGTGATGTGCGGCGTGGTCAAGCGGTGGTAGCCGTAATGGCTCATGTGGTCGCGCCTGAGGCTGTCGATGCCGAATAACAGGATGTTGGGTTTCTTTTTGGGCATGTTGTTGTTACCTCCTGATGTTGATATTGTTCAGCGCGCGCCCAGTGCAACAAGGCACGCGTTCATGTAGCCGTAGCTTTCGGCAGAAATGGCGGTGGCGGCTTCGATGGACTGATCCGGCCCGATCACTTCCAGCACCACGGGGCCCTTGTAACCGGCATCCACCATGGCCTTAAAGTAGCCCTGCAGGTTGATGTCGCCCTTGCCGCAGGCCTGATCCCTGGGCGCGCCGGGCGACGGGCCCGGGCCCTTGCAGTCGCGGATGTGGATGTGCCGCACGCGGGAGATCACCTTGGGCAGCGCCTCCTCGGGCTTCTCGCCGGCGCGGTGGATGTGGCTGGGGTCCATGTCGATGCCGAAGGATTGGTCCGGAATGGCAGCCATGGCAGCCAGCGTGGTGTCGGTGTCGAACATGGAAGCGCCCACGTGGGCCTTGCAGCACAGCGTCACGCCATATTCCTTGGCGATGCCGGCCAGCTTTTTCAGGGAAGCGATGTTCTTCTCCAGATCGCCTTCCACGTTCATTTTGCCGGTGGGACCGACATTGACAACGGGCACGCCAAGCTCCTTGGCGGCGGTAAAGGCTTTCACCAGCCGCTCCTCGTCCTGGGAAGCGACTTCCATGGACAGCAGCTCAAGGCCGAAGTCGGCCTGCGCGCGCTTGATTTCAGCCATGCTTTCAGCGGGGTCGTCCAGGTTCAGATGCTCGCACATCCCCTTGATAGCGGACAGCTCCACGCCGTCGTACCCCGACAGCACGATGAGGCGCATGGCCTCATAGACGGGAAAGGGCTTGAAAAGGACGGTGTTTACACCGAGTTTCATGGGATTCTACCTCCTGATCTTGTTGGTGTATACTTGTATGTGTTTAGTATAGGCGTTTTTGCCGGGGAATACAAGGCATGCCGCCAATTTTGAAATATCAACAGCGGATTACATCAAGTTTTGCAGAAAACACCCCCTGTTGATAGGATCGCGCCCCATCGCCCATGGTGGGCAGATACGTCAAAGAGCGGCTTTCACAGTATTTGGAAATACTCAAAGATCAGCCTGCCGGCCCACGGCAGGCAGGATGTTCATGTCGAACCCACAATAGCAAAGAATGCAAAAGGAGTCACCCTAAAAACATCCGGATACAATCCATGAAAACGTCCGGTTGAAACGCATGAAAACCACCGGGTAGTATAACAAATACAGGACAACAAAGAACATCAGCCGCTGTGCAGCGGCTGGCCTGGGTGTATATATCAATCTCCTTCCCGCTACTCCGCTGCAGGCATTGTACAATCTGGGTTATCTGCGTCTGGCTGAGGGATAAGCTTCAAGCCGGCTTTGGCGGCGGACACGCGCCCGATGTGCTCCGTGGGCGTTGGGGCATATGTTCCGTGACGGATGTCGGAGGCGCCGTACTCACTGGAAAACATCTTTCTCGCCCCCGTGATGCTGTCGTTGCCGTATAAGTATATGGTGATTCTGACCGAATCGCGGTGTGCCTGGATGATATCTGTCAATGTCAGCTGCCGGGCAGCGGCTTTTTTGCGGATATCATCAGAATAGTACTCCTTGCTGAACTCTTCAAAAAAGCTATCAGTTAAATAGAGGTCCAGCACCTTGCTGGCCGCCCTCCCGGATTTTTTCTGTTCCTTTCTGCCTTTAAGGATAGGAAAATCCTCGTTGTCGAGCGACAGCCGGGAGATTCGCCTGGTGGTCGCCTCAGGGGAAAACGGCTGTGTCAACAACTCCACAATGGAGGTAACTTCGATCAGGTCCCTGATGCCGGCATTGACAAGTTTAATCCGGTACCTGTACTGGTCATAGCCATGGCCATTGCTGCACGGCTCTACAACGATGTGGTCGGAAAACAGGATGTTTGTGCCCGAACGGATAAAGGTCAGGTACCAAAAGGCATAGGACGTCAGCAAAGCCAGGAAAATATCCATCACGATGTCAGGTATCATATCCAACATGCCATTCCCCATTCAATATCATCGTTAAGTCGGCGCGCTCTCGAGCAGCCGGCTCTCGATGGCGTCCACGAACAGGCGGTGCATGTCCGGCACGGGGTGGTTGATGTGGTTGGCCAGCATGGCGGTGGTGTCGATGCCGTTGTCCTCCAGCCTGTTCCACGCCGCGTAAGCGTCGGCCACGGGCACGCGGTTTTGATCGGCAATGCTCCGCGCGGCATTCACATAGGCGTCCAGCACGCCCTTGATCTGCACCTCCGCGGCGGCGGAGGCAATGCGCCGGATGATGTCGTCATGTATGTTGTGCGACACATAGGTGCACATTCTGTTGGGGGTCAACAGCATGCATTCGGCGCCGCTGTCGGCAACGCGGCGCATGATCGCCTCCATGGCCTGCGCGTAGGCATTTAGCTTGTCCAGGCCGCCCATGGCGTCATTCAGCGCAAAGTTGACGATAACCAGATCAGGCCGGAAATGCAGCACATCCCGCTCCAGTCGGGCCAGGCCACCGGGCGCGTTATCGCCCCCTACCCCGGCATTGATCACGCTGACGGCAGCCGCGGGATAATAGGCATTCAGGCGGCGCTGCAGCCGGCTGGCGTAAGCGTTTTCGGGGTCGAATACCGCATCGAGGTGCCCGAAGCGGTTGATGAATACATCAAAGGAGCCGTGCGTCACGCTGTCGCCCAAACAGGCGATCACAACCGGCGGCGTTGCCCCGGTGTGGCGCTGCCGCCTGATGAGCTTTTCCACCACGCGCATCATGGGCTCACCAGCATCCAGTCAGCCAGCCAGCGTAAGCCGATGGCCAGCGCGAACAGCAGCAGCGCGCCAAGGCACCACAGCGCGGTGGTGATCAACGCCTTTTTCACATGAAAATCCTTTTCCATGCGGTGCCAAAGCGCCATGGTCAGCACCAGCCACAGCGCGCCGAACACCAACGTTACGGTGATCACAATGGCGTTGTGCGCAAATACATATCCGCCCAGCGCGTGGACAAGCAGCGGGATGGCATCCTTCAGCGCCAGCCAGGGCAGCAAGCCGACCAGGCCGAACACGCAGGCCAAAAGAAACGACAGCAGGGTGTCGCTGAAGGTGGGCTCCAATTTGATGCCGGGATTTACCCTGCGTTTGAACATGGTCTATCCTCTCTTTACAATGCGTCTCCCGGCTGCAGGGCTTCCCAGCCCTGGCGGATGGCGCTCAGCTCCATCAGCACGCCGGCGCGCGTTTCCTCGCTTTCCACCAGGCGGGTTTTGCGCACAAATTTCTCCAGCCTCGCCAGGTTTTTCAGGTTTTTCTTCAGCTGGCGCTGCCACAGCGCCGGGGTGTAGTGGTTTTGTTCGATGCGCTTCAGGTATCGCTTCTGCCAGCCCGGCGGCGCCAGGCCGGTGGCACGCACGGTGTCCAAGTCCCGCAGGCGCGTCAAGACCATGCGCCGGAAGAGCCACTGGAAATAGATGCTGGACACCAGCATGATCAGGCCCAGCCCCAGCGCAGCCAACAGCAGCAGCGCGCTTAAGCCCATGGCATCGCTCTCCGGCGGGTTGGTTTACAGCGCGTCATGATGCCCCTGTGGTCACCGCCCGCTGCGTGCTGCTGCTCAGGTCCAGCTCGTGGGCGCGGTGACAGCCCACAAACCGGTCGGGGTACAGCTCGCGCCATTCGGGCACCTCGGCGCTGCATACCTCCCGGGCATACCGGCACCGGGGATGGAAGGGGCAGCCGCTGGGCAGGTCAGCCGGGTTGGCGACGTCGCCCTCCAGCATGATGCGCTGGCATTTGTTGCGCGGGTCCGGCACCGGCCGGGCCGACAGCAGCGCCTCGGTGTAGGGGTGCAGCGGCTTGTCAAACAGCTTTTTGGTGGGCGCCAGCTCCACCAGGCGGCCAACATACATCACGCCCACGCGGTCGGAGATATGGCTGACAACGCCCAGGTCGTGGGAGATGAACAGGTAGCTCAGCCCCAGCTTTTCCTGCAGCTCCATCAGCAGGTTCAGAATCTGCGCCTGCACCGACACGTCCAGCGCCGATACGGCCTCGTCGCACACGATGAAGCGCGGCTCAGTGGCCAGCGCGCGGGCGATGCCGATGCGCTGCCGCTGCCCGCCTGAAAAGGCATGAGGATATCGCTCCAGGTGCCGCGGATCCAGCCCCACCGTGTCCATCAGCTGCATCACATGCTCGCGCAGCTTGCGCCCGGACATCAGCTTGTGGCAAACCAGAGGCTCCGATATGATGTTCAGCACCGTCATGCGAGGGTTCAGCGACGAGTAGGGGTCCTGGAAGATCATCTGCATGTCGCGGCGCACCACGCGCAGCTTGTCATAGGGCAGGCTGCCCAGCTCCACCACCTCGCCGTTTTGCTGCGTGAACAGCGTTTCGCCGGATGTGGGCTTGATGGCCTGCAGCACAGATCGGCCAAACGTGGTCTTTCCGCAGCCGGATTCGCCCACCAGCGCCACGGTTTCGCCGGTATTGATGAACAAGCTCATGTCATCGACGGCTTTGACATAGCCCACTGTGCGCTTGAGGAAGCCGGACGTGATGGGGAAGTATTTCTTCAGGTTGCGCACGTCTAAGATGCGGGTAGGTTTCACGGCTTCCATCAGGCTTCACCTCCTTCGCTGGCTGGTTGGTTCGGGGCATACCGCAGGCACCGGACCAGATGCCCGGGGGCGGCTTCCACCATGGGGATGTCGCCCCGGTTGCATTTTCCCTTGTCTGCCAGGCTGCAGCGGCTGTAAAACCCGCACCCTTCCGGCAGGTTCATGGGATAGGGCACCGTGCCCTTGATGGATTCAAAGCGCTGTTTGTGCGCTTTATCTGCCGTGGGGATGGATTTCAGCAGCGCCTGGGTGTAGGGATGCAGCGGGTTATAGAACAGGTCGTCCACGCTGCAGTGCTCCATGACCTTACCCAGGTACATCACAGCCACATCGTCGCTCATCTCGGCGATGACGCCCAGGTCATGGGTGATGAATATGACGGAGGTGTTGTGCTCGTGCTTGAGGTTGTTGATCAAATCCAGCACCTGCGCCTGCACCGTCACGTCCAGCGCCGTGGTGGGCTCGTCCGCGATGAGGATGGAGGGCTCGCAGGCCAGCGCCATGGCAATCATAGCCCGCTGGCGCATGCCGCCGGACAGCTGGTGGGGGTATTCGTCAACGCGCTGCTCGGGGTTGGCGATGCCCACGCTGCGCAGCATGTCGATGGCAATCTGCCGCGCCTTGCCGGGGTCAGGCTCCACGTGCAGCTGGATGCCCTCGATGATCTGGTTGCCCACGGTGTGGATGGGCGAGAACGCCTTCATGGGCTCCTGAAATATCATGGCAATGTTGCCGCCGCGGATGCTGCGTATTTCGGGGCCGGTGGGGTTCAGCTTGACGATGTCCGTGGGCTGGTCCAGCCGCTTGCCATCCTTTTCATACAGCAGGATTTCGCCGGACAGCTGCCCGTATTTGGGCAGGATTTTGAAGATGGCGTTGGTTGTGACCGATTTGCCGCAGCCCGATTCCCCTACGATGCCCAGCGTCCTGCCCTTGTGGATTTCAAACGAAACCCCGTCCACGGCTTTGAGCAGCCCTTCGTCCATTTTAAAATGGACCTTGACATCCTTCAGCGACAGGATGACATCTTCGTGTGTGCTCATGGTCGCTTTCTCCTTACTTGTAGGGATCGGCCGCGTCGCGCAGGCCGTCGCCGGCAAAGTTGAACATCAGCACCGTGATGACGATGAAAAACGCCGGCCACAGCAGCCATGGCTGGAGGGCGAGCGTTTCCACCGTCTGGGCATCCTGCAGCAGCGTGCCCCAGCTGATGGTGGGCGCCTGCAGGCCCAGGCCCAGGAAGGACAGCGCCGTTTCACCTAAGATGGTGCCCGGAATGGAGGCGGTGATGGATACGATGATGTAGCTCATGAAGCTGGGCAGCAGGTGACGGCCGATGACGCGGGCGTGCCCGGCGCCCGACAAGCGGGCGGCGATGATAAAGTCCTCCTCGCGCAGCGACAGGATTTTGCCGCGCACCACGCGCGCCAGGCCGGTCCAGCCGATCAGCGACATGATGACGCTCATCCACAGGTATTTGCCCAGCGGCGACATCGTCGTGGGCAGCGCTGCAGCCAGCGCCATCCACAGCGGAATGCCGGGGATGGACATGATCAGGTCGATCATGCGCTGGATAATGGTATCCGCCACGCCGCCTAAGTAGCCGGATATACCGCCCAGCGTCAGCCCGATGAAGAAGGTGAAAAAGATGGACACCAGGCAGAAGGACAGCGATATACGGCCCCCGTACAGCGTGCGGGAGAACACGTCCCGCCCCAGGCTGTCCGTGCCCATCAGGAAGAACTCGCGCCCGCTTTCCTTGGGGCCGAAGAAGTGCAGATCGCTCTCAAACAGGCCTAAAAACTTATAGCTGGAACCGTGCACAAAAAAGCCCAGCGGGATCACCTCGTCGGAATCCACGTAGATTTTCCGGAAGGTGTTGGGGTCCCGATCGGTCGCTTTGACACGCACATGCAAGCCGATAAAACGGTTTTCGCTGTCCCGCAGCCGGATGGAAGTGGGCGGGCACTCCTTGAAGTTGCGGTAGCGCTCCAACGGCAGGGAAGGTGCGAAAAATTCGGCAAACATGGTAACAGTATACATGATGATGATGATGGGCAGCGCAATCAGGGCCATGCGGTGTTTTTTCAGCTTCCACCACATCAGCTTCCACTGGCTGGCCACCTCGTATGTGCCGGTGTTTTCTTTCCTGCGCCGTTTCAGGCTGATGCCAATCTTCATTCTGCCACCCCCCCGAAACGGATGCGCGGGTCAATTACAGCCAGCGCAATGTCGCTCAGCAGCGTGCCGAATACCGTGAGCGTGCTGACAATCAGCAGGAAGGAGCCGGCTAAGTACATATCCTGGCTGATCAGCGCGCGGCGCACAATGGGCCCCATGGTGGGCATGGACAGCACGATGGACACCACCATTTCGCCCGATATCAACCCGGGCAGCACCCAGCCGATGGTGGACACCATGGGGTTGACAGCCAGGCGGATGGGGTACTTCCACAGCAGCTTTTTCTCCTCCAAGCCTTTGGCGCGCGCCGTGATGACATACTGCTTTTGCAGCTCGTCCAGCAGCATCGCGCGCATCTGGCGGATCAACCCCGCTGTCTGCGACAAGCCGATGATGCCCACCACCAGCCCCAGGCGGGGCAGCATGTTGACAAACTTGGCCCAGCTCCATGCCGCGTTGACATATTCCGGGCTGAACAAGCCTGTCAGGGACACCCCTGTCGAGGTAAAGATGATGTACACAGCTGCCAGCGCCAGCAGAAACCCCGGTACAGCCAATCCGATAAACCCCAGGAAAATGAAGAAATAGTCGCCTAAGGAGTATTGGTGCGTGGCGGAGTAGATGCCAATCGGGATAGCCAGCCCCCAGGTGACGACCAGCGACAGCAATGCGATGCCGATCGTAGCAGGCAGGCGCTCCGCCAGTATCTGCGATACCGGCTGCTGCCACTGGAACGACCGGCCAAAGTCCAGCTTGGTGATGATGTTGGATATCCAGTAGAAATACTGGATGTGCGCCGGCTGGTCCAGGCCGTACTGCCTGGTCAGGTTGATGATGTAGGACTGATCCACATCGGTGCCGGAGTTTTTCATCTGCACAATGTAGGTGGTCAGGTAGTCGCCGGGCGGCAGCTGAATAATGACGAAAATGATTACGCTGATGGCAACCAGCAGCGGTATAAACTGCAGCAGCCGCCTGAGGATGTATCTTGCCAGCAAAGCTCGTTCACCTGCTCTTTCTATTCGCGCGGCTGCGGGGAGCCGTATGTTGAGAGGGCGGGGATCGGGGCGCGCGGCTGTGAAAGCTGCGCCGCGCGCCCCTTGTTGGTGTTCAGGTATGCTTGCTATCTTATCTGTAGAAGAACTGTTCGCCCGAGAAATTCCAGCTGATGCCGGCGCCGCCGGTGGGCACGTTGCCGATGTTGCTGTTGATGACAACGCACTGCTGCACGTTGATCAGCGGCTCGATGATGAACAGCCTGCTGGTCATAACCTCCAGCAGCTGGGGCACCACCACGTTGACGGCATCCTGCGGGCTAACGGTCATCAGCGACTGCTTGTGCAGGTGAAATTCCTTGGCCCACTCCGGGGGCTCCTCGCCGGCTTCGACGGTCGGGTCGGTCAAGCCGCCGGCGTCAAACCATTGCGTCCACAGGGGCGCCAACGGTCCAAAGTCCACATAGTGCCACAGCTGGGTGGAGTGGATCCACATCACCCGGATGGGAATTTCATTCGCCAGCTGCTTCTGTTCACGCATGGAGGACTCCAGCGTGGTGATCTCGGTTTTCAAGCCGAGCTCGCCCCAGAACTCGACATACAGCTCGGACACCGAAGTGATGTCCTTGGCGTCGGGGGAGTTGACGATTTGCAGCGTGAGGGGCTTGCCCGAGGGCGTAGTGCGGATGCCGTCCGCTCCCCTCTGCATGCCCATCTCGTCCAGCAGGGCGTTGGCGGCATCAAAGTCGCCTTCGCACTTCCAGTGGGGGTTGACTTCACCAAAACCCTTGTACACCGAATCCAAAATCTCCTCGGCGTCGATGGCCAGCTCCAGCGCCTGCAGGAACCGAGCATCGTTGACAACTTCCTGCCAAGCTTCATCCTTGTAGTTGAAGTTGATCATCACGTCTGTGGGGTTGACGTGCATCGCGGTCAGGTACGCCGTGATGCCGGCTTTTTCCTCGTTCTCCTTGTACAGGGTAACGTTGTCGATGGTGGCCGATTCACGGCCGAAGTCCGCCTCGCCAGAGACATACTTCATCTGCACCATCTCCATGTTCTCCACCAGCGTGGAAGTCAGCTTGTCCACATAGGGCAGCTGGTTACCCTCGGCGTCCACCTTATGATAGTAGGGGTTGCGCTCAAAGGTGGTGATGCCGCCATCGCTGGACACCATGACCCATGGGTATAGCACAGGGAAGTTGCCCGTATGCCCGGCGTCGGCGAAGGTCTTGCTGGTCAGCTGGTCCGTCGGGTCGGTCAGCTCCCAGTTGGTGCAGTCGGCCTGCGAGAACAGCGTAATCCAGGATGCGTCTAAGCTGAGGTCCAAACCGAGGACATCAGCATAGGGCTGCATGGCCTCGGTGTAGGCTTCGTAGCTCTCATAGCTGTCCTTATGGAACTTCTCTAAGAAATGCTTGGGCTTGAGGAAATCAGTATAGCCCTTCCAGCCTGCGATGGACAGGTGCACAACAAAACCGCCGTAGGGTTCCTTGAAGCTGAGCTTGAACGTCCAGTCGTCGATCTCTTCAAAGGTGAAGGGATCGCCGGTGGCGACGCCGCCATCGCGCATGTAGTTGGCGATGACAGGGGTGATCTCCTCGTTGAAGATGACCTTCTCAATGGTGAACCTGACGTCCTCCATCGTGACGGGCACGCCGTCGGACCACTTCAGGCCTTCGCGCAGTCTGAAGGTAAACTCGGTCTGCTCGTCGTTCACCTCGTAGGATTCGACGATGTTGGGGGTGATCACGTCGCTGTTAGCCGATGCCATCGTCAACAGCCCCTCGTTGTTCATGATGAACACATCGGCATCCCAGTTGACCACCGCGGTGATGAACCGCATCGTGCCGCCGTATTTGCCGATTTCATAGTCCAAAAACTCAGGAAGGATTTCGTCGGGCAGCTTGGTGACCTTGGGCAGCCGCTCGGCCACCGGGGCCAGCTCACCTGCAGCAACCTTGTCATCCAGAAAGGGGGATTGCTTGTACTCGACGCCCTCGGCGAACGCCGGGAACATCAGGGACAGGGCTGTCATCAGCATCACAACAGCCATCACCAGGGATAAAGTTTTTTTCCTCATGTAATTCGCACCTCCATGTATATTTTCCAGCCATGACGGCTGGGCGAGGAACCGAAACCAAATATCTTTTGCTGAACTATAACATAAAAAAATGCGGATGGCAACAGCTCGGCAGATTGCTTGTCATTGACTCATTCGTGACTCATTCGTACAGCATCACGCAACAAACACCGAACATTTTTGAAATATCCTGTTGCTATATTCGCCTTTTGTTGCTATGATGCCGGCATGGTACTGCATCGCCGGCACAAAAGCGGCGCAGCATGCTTGAGCAAGGCCTGTGCACGCAGGCCGGCAACCGGAACAGGAGGAACGGATATGGACATGGGCGCAATCGGGGCAATGGTGTTTGCCATCCTGGCCGTGGCGGTCAACGGCATCCCGCAGCTGCTGTACGCGAAGAAGTGCGGCTTCAAGCTGCGTTCCGTAGCGTATGCCTATTTCCTGGCAGCGGGGTTAAACCTCATGCTGGGCTCGGTCACGCCGATTTCAGCGCAGGCTGAAACCATCACCGTGGCCGGCAACACCAAGGAGCAACGCGCCCGCATTACCGGGCTGATTCTGGCAGCGTTCGGCATGACGGCGCTGGGCCTGCTGGGCCTGGTCAGCTGCATTGCGGACTGGGCCGGCGCCGGCGTGGTAGCCGGCATGATGGCCGGCGTCGGGCTGATGCTGTGCGAAGTGTCCTATCGATTCACCAAAAGCAACTGGCTGATCAGCGTGGTATCCATCGTATCGGCTGTCGGCTCCTGGATTCTTTTCAAAAACGATGCCAACGCTGTGGTATACACCATCGGCATTTCGGTGGCGGTGTCCACATTGGCGCACATCCTGCTGCTGAACGCCAGGGGCGACAAGGCGGGCAGCGACACCGCCGGCGAGCCCGAGCCCCCGCTGGTCAGCGAATGGCTGAGCGGCTGGCGCAACATGGTGTTCAACAAGGCGTCCATCCTGTCGGCGCTGGGGCTGATCTGCATGGGCATCGGCTGCAACATTTCCTTTGGCAACATCACCGCCGGCATCGCCGGCACCACGCAGGATTTGAACCACCTGACGCTGGTCAACGCACTGGCGGACTTTGTCAGCGTGCCGGCCGGCGGCCTGCCGCTGGAGGGCATCATCAGCGGCACGGCCGGCGCCCCCAATCCCATCCTGACCGGCGTGCTGATGATGGCGTTCATCGGCGTGCTGATCCTGACGGGCGCCGTGGAAAAGCTGGCCAAGTACGTGCCGGCGGAGTCCATCAGCGGCTTTTTGCTGGTCATCGGCTTTGTGCTGACCACCATCCCCAGCGTGGGCGACGTGATCGCCAGCGGCACCATCGCTGCCGGCATGGCCGCCATGGGCATGACCATCATCAGCAAAAACCCCTTCTATGGCATGATTGCCGGCGTCGCCGTGCGTTTGCTGGGCACGCTGCTGGGGGTGTAACATGAGCCAACCCACCATGCCGCCGCTGCCGCCGCAGCTTCCCTTCCCCCTGGGCGAGGAACTGACCATGCAGCTCGATCTCGTCCAGACCGGCGGCGTGTGCTTCTACTCCCTCAACCTGCTGGGGCAGGCGCGCATCAACCGGGTTGCCGCCACCGCCCTGGCCGCGCAGATGCGGGCCCTCACGCCGGCCTGCGATGTGCTGGTGGCGGCTGAGGCCAAATCCATCGGCCTGGTGCAGGAACTCGCGCTGCTGCTGGGGCACGATCAGTACGTCATCCTGCGCAAATCGCGCAAAGCCTACATGGTAGACCCGCTGGTGACCACGGTGCGCTCCATCACCACCACGGGCGAGCAGCAGCTCATCCTCGACCGGCACGATATCGACCTGCTCCAGGGCAAAACCGCCTGCTTTGTGGATGACGTCATCTCCACCGGCGCCACCTGGCTGGCCGCGCAGGACTTGTTCCGCCGCGCCACCGGCGATGACTTTGCCTGCTGTGCCTGCGTCGCCACCGAAGGCAAGGCGCTGGAAGCCAACCCCCACAGCTTCGTCCGCCTCGGCCATCTGCCGCTGTACGATATGAACGGCAAAGCGATATAGGCTATAGAAGCATCAGGCATTGTCACCGCCCCTATCCTGCGGTTTGACCGACACCACGCATTGCTGATGATGAAGTTATCGTTTCTGTATTTTTGATGGTTTTCAGCTTTTGCTTTTGTCCGGCAAGGCGCAGCCATGCATGTGTGCGGATGAAGGCGAACGGCAGCCCAATGAGCAACGGAGTATGACAAGCGCCGTCCCCGGCGCGCAGGCAGACGACGATTGCGAATTGAGGGCATGAATGCCGGCATCGTCAGAAACCTAAATACAAGTTTGTGCCTACAATGTGCCCAATCAATTGGGGTGGGTGGGGATCAAACGCGCATTCATGCAGCTTGATGCGCCTCTCCTATGTGTTTGCTCTATCCGGACGCCGCGCGGCTTCTGTCGCGCAGGCGCTTCATATGCCGGCCCGGGGGGATGCCGTAGGTTTCCCGAAACATGCGGCTGAACTGGCTTTGGCTTTTGATGCCCACAGCCTGGGCGATCTCGCCGAGCGTCAAGCCGCCGCGGCGCATCAGCTCGGCTGACCGCTTCATCCGTTCATTGCGGATAAACTGCTCCACAGTGGCGCCGGTTTCCCGGCGGAACACCCGGCTGAAATAGTCCGGCGACAGGAAAGCCGCCTCGCTGACCTGCTCCAGCGTGATCCGTTCCTCCAAGTGGGAGCGGATAAAGCTGACGGCGCGCCGCACAGCCCCCTGGTGCCGGGAAACGCCCGCATCAAACGCGGCGGATATCAGGCTGTTCATCACGCCGGTCAGCCAGAAGCACAGCTCCTCAAACCCGCTGATCCGGGACAGGCGGTCGAACGACCGGTGCACCTCCTCCTGTATCAGCGCCGCGTCGGCGCCGGTTTCAACCGCCTTGCGGCTCATCAGCACGATCAGCTCGTTGATACGCGACTTCATGCGGCCGAAGGACATGCCCGATATCAGCAGGATATGGCCCAGCAGCTCGTTGAGCAGGCGGCTGGCTTCCTTTCGCTTGCCCTGCGCCATCATGTCCAGCAATTCCTGCTCCTTGTCAAAGGGGTAGGGCGGCTGGCGGTGCTTGATGCGCGAAAGGTAGTCCGACACCTGCCCCTGGATGTGGTCGGACTGCTGGGTATCGCGCAGGCGGCTGATCTCCTCGGCGCCGGCTAAAAACGCCGCCGCCATCATCAGCATATCGGCCAACGCCGTAGCCCGGGCGGGTGTTACGCCAGGCAGCGTGCGCACAAAATCCGCCGCGGCGGACCGCGCGTCGCCATCCAGCTCGCAGGCGATGTATTCCTCCGCGCTTGTCAGCAGAAACGGCCCGGCCAGCAAGCCGCCCTCACCCGCGATGGGGGCGACGATGTAGGCAAAGCCCTCCGGGCACAGATAGATGCATTTGCCGCCCGCGCGCCGGGCCTCGCGGTATGCCGCGCGGTGCGCTTTCAGGCAGCCCTGCGCGTCCGGGCCGGCGGCACAGGCTGCATACATGGCAGCCGCATCGCCGGTGGGCGGCATCCAGGCGCAGGCAATGCCCGTCGCCTGCGCAAACGCGTTGGCAGCGTATGCCGCCAGCTCCCTGTCAGGGCCGGGCGCCATGGACCGCTCCCCGCTCAGTAGGTGCCAAGGCTGAGCGCCTTGTCGATGAAGTAGCGGTAGGTATCAAAATGCACGGTTTTGGGGATGGAGTGGTCGGAGTGCACAACGTAGTTGGTGGTTTCCATCATGCGGGGTATTTTGGCCTCCAGCTCGCGGTCGATGACGGCGCGGTCGTTGCTGTACAGCGTGCGCACGTCGATGCCGCCCATGAAGGCGATCTGTCTGCCGAACCGCTCGTTCAGCTTCAGCAGGTCCATGCCCGCCTTGACCTCGATGACCTGCAGGCAGTCGATGCCCGCCTCCACCATGCCGTCCAGCAGCGGCTCGATATACCCGCAGGAATGCATGATTACTGGCATGCCGTGGCTGTGGGCATAGTCGATGGTATAGGCATGGGCAGGCTGGATCATCTCCGCGTACATCCGGGGCGACATAAAGGGCTTGTCCTTGAAGCCCATGTCCTCATAGTACCAGATGCCGTCGGGGTAACCCTCCCGCTCGAAGAGGATTTTCTGCAGCGCCACCGTCAGGCGCGCGTAGGTATCTGCCATGTCCCGGATCCAGTCCGGGTCCTCTGCCATGCCGATGAGCATGTTCATGTGCCCCGTCACCGGGTGCATGCACTCAAACACATTGACGCCGCTCCACACGAAAAAGCGCCCCGCCTTTGCCGCTGCTTCGCGGACGGCACGGTAGCCCTCAAAGTTGATGCGGCGGGGGTCGGGCGTCAGCAGCGGCTTGATCAGTTCATCCCACGTTTCGCGGTCGGTTACCTTATAGTCGATGTGCTCGGGCGTGGTGTCGTGGTGCTTATGCCGCCGGAGCGTCGCGCCGTTGCCGTCCAGCATGGTCACGGTGTCCTCGGTTTCGCTGATAACGACATTCTCAAAATCCAGGTCCGCTGTCAGTTGAAACGCCCACAGCTCCTGCATGTCAAACCCGAAAAGGTCCTCAAAGCTGACACCCTCCCGGTAGTGCCCTTCTTCCAGCCATGCCTTGTAGGTGTCGCCCCAGAAATGCTCGTACAGGCCGATTCTGTCCGTCCGCTCGCGGCGGAGGATGCGGGTCATGCGCTCTTTGCCGGTCATGTTGTTCTCCTCCATTGTTGTTTTTGTCCAATAAACCCAATATCACGCGGTTCGCGCTGGCCATGGCTTCATTGCCAAGCCGTCCCAGGTTGCTGAGCGAATGCTCGGCGTCGGCGCAGACGATGCCATCATGCTCCGAGGCGCCGCTTCCGCTGATGACCAGCAATGCTGCCTGGTACGCCGCGCTGACGCTGGTGGCGACCTTGAGCGCACAGCCCGGCTTCGCCCCATCGCACACCATGCCGGATATGCCTGCGATCATGGTGTTGATGGCCTGGTTGATCTGCTGATCGGTACCGCCGAACAGGTAGATCAGCGCTGCGCAGGTGCCCAGCGCCGCCGATATGCCGCAGCCGCACAGCGCGGACAAACGCCCCACATACCCCTTGGTATGGATAGAGATCAGGGCACCCATGGCCAGAGCGCGCAGCATGATGTCATCGCCGCAGCCCAGGCGCCTGGCTGCCACGATGACCGGCAACGACACCGTCAGCCCCTGGTTGCCGCTGCCGGCAACGCTCATCACCGGCATATCGCAACCCGCCATGCGGGCATCCACCGCGGCTGCTGTCACAGCCACTGCCTCATTCTTCAAGTCGGCTGACAGCATCCCTTTCTCCATCTGGTTTATCATGCAGCGGCCTACGCTAATGCCATACTCACCGCTGACGCCTTCCTGAGCAATGGCCCAGTTCATATCAACCAAGCCGCGCAGCGCCTCCAGCGCCCCCGGCTCCACCTCGCGCGCAAACTGTACCACATCGCTGAGGGACACCGTCCGGAAGCTGTCCTCCGTGGGAAGGGTTGGGGAGACGCAGTTTTCAGCCGCGCCGCCGTCGAGCCTGCGTTCGGTCACACAGTCATGGTAACCGCGGACGGTGGCTTCCGCCATATGCCCACTGCCATATACGCAAACCCGCGCGTATACCTTGTCGGCTGTTTCAATGGGGCGAACCTCGGTTTGGATGCGTTCTGCCAGGCGGATGTCCTCCCGGCTCAAACCGGATAATATCCGCAACCCCAGCTCGGGCGTGGACCGCACCGCGCCGATAGCCGCCGCAATGCCCAGCCCGCGCAAGCCGCCTGATGAAGGGATGATCACATTCACGCCGTTGCGGAATATGTCCTCGCTGACAAAAGCCTCCACGCGCACGGGCATGCCGCCAGGCAATATCTGCGCGGCAGCCGCCGCAGCCAACGCCACAGCAGCCGGCTCCGTGCAACCGGTTGCAGGCGTTATTTCCCGGGTCAACAACTCGATATACGCGCTATAATTTGTCATCTTCCTGCTCCTGATCAAACAAATCGGTCAACAAAGAAATATACTGCCTTTTGTAAGCAGCGGATATCCAACAAGCACTTCGAATCGATTTCATCCTGTGCGTGCGTGCGTGTTGATGTCATCATAACATTGTATTATACTATCGTCAATTACATGTATTGGGCATGTTATTAGCATTGCGTAACTCAACGATTTAATCCATGGAGGAAGATATGCTGACATTCAAGTTTGATGTACAACTGCTGATCGAAGGGGAAAACCTGTCGGAGGATGACATCTTCGCATACATCGCCGGCAACATCGAAGGCGACTGCCTGTTAGCCGTGGGCGATGACGAGCTGGTCAAGGTGCATTTCCACACCAACACGCCCTGGAAAGTCCTCGAATATGCGGCGTCGCTGGGCGATATATATGATATCGTCGTGGAAAACATGGAGCGACAGGCAGAAGAAATGATGTAAACCAAGGAGGCCAATATGGATTACGCGAACGAGTCCCTGAAACAGCACGCCCGGTGGCGGGGTAAAATCACGGTAGAAAGCAACGCGCCGGTTACCACAAAAGAGGAGCTGTCGCTTGCCTATACGCCGGGCGTGGCGGCGCCCTGCCTGGCCATCCAGCAGGATGTAAACAAATCCTACGAGCTGACCAGGCGCTGGAACCTGTGCCTGGTGGTCACCGACGGCAGCGCCGTGCTGGGCCTGGGCAATATCGGCCCCGAAGCCGGCATGCCGGTCATGGAAGGCAAATGCGTGCTGTTTAAAGCGTTTGGCGATGTGGATGCGTTTCCGCTGTGCATCAAATCCTACGATGTGGACACCATCGTCGAAACCATCCGGCTGATATCGGGCAGCTTCGGTGGCATCAATTTAGAGGATATATCGGCGCCCCGATGCTTTGAAATTGAGAAAAAGCTGAAAGAGGTCTGCGACATCCCCATTTTCCATGATGACCAGCACGGCACCGCCATCGTGACGCTGGCGGGGCTGATCAACGCGCTGAAGGTCGTGGGCAAGCGCCGGGAGGATGTGAAGGTGGTAATCAACGGCGCCGGCGCCGCCGCCATCGCCATTGCCCGGCTGATGCTGTCCTATGGCTTTAAGAGCCTGTTGCTCTGCGACCGGCGCGACCTGATATGGCCGGGGCGGCCGGAGGGCATGAACGCCATCAAGGAAGAGATCGCTGCCCTCACCAACCCGCAAAAACAGAAAGGTTCGCTGAGCGACGCGCTGCGCGGCGCCGATGTGTTCATCGGCGTGTCCGCCCCCGGCACGGTCACCGCCGACATGGTGCACAGCATGGCGCCGGACGCCGTGGTGTTTGCCTGCGCCAACCCGGTACCCGAGATCATGCCGGATGACGCGAAAGCCGGCGGCGCGCGGGTCATCGCCACCGGCAGAAGCGATTTCCCCAACCAGATCAACAACGTGCTGGCGTTTCCCGGCGTGTTCCGGGGCGCGTTTGACGTGCGTGCGCGGGACATCAACGACGCGATGAAGGTAGCTGCCGCAGAAGCCTTGGCGGCATTGATCAGCCCGGACGATCTGTCGCCCGACCTGATCATCCCCTCGCCGTTTGACCCCCGCGTATGCAGCGCCGTCGCCGCCGGCGTCATGCGGGCAGCGCATGAAAGCGGGATGGCGGGTGTACAGCTGTAAAGCTACACATCGTTATATCAGCATCAATTGATTTGTGTCCTACTCCCAAGACGTCACCGTTTCAGGCTCTGAAAAGTCCTCCTGGGCGGAAGGCAGGCGGTCGCATGCCATCAGCAGCGCGTCCTCGCCGTTTTCGTAATAGCGCTGTCTGGTAAACACACAGATAAACCCCAGCGACTCATACAGCCCGATCGCGGTCTGATTGCTTTGACGCACCTCAAGCGTCAGGTATCGAGCGCCCAGATTGGCGGCGTACTGCATCAGGGCGCTGACCAGCCTGCGCCCGATGCCGCGCCCGCGGTGGGGAGCCCTCACGGCAATGTTGGTGATCTGCCCTTCGTCCAGCACCAGGTGAACGCCGGCAAAGCCGATCACCTGCCCTTCCTCCTCAGCCACTAAGTATCGCGCCACGGGGTTCTCTGTCACCTCGTACATAAACGATGAACGCGGCCAGGGACTTGAAAAGGTTTCGCACGCGATCAGGTGCACCCGGTCCACGTCCAGGGCGGTCATGCGGCGGAGGGACACCTCAGGCATGGCAGCCATTGCGCTCCTTCAACTGGCGCTCAGCCTGCGGGGCGCGCAGGTACAGCGGCATCAATCCCGCGCTGTCCGTCGCGGCAGCCCGGTTGTCCCAGGCCAGCATAGCGGCGGCGCCGGCTTTCAGGTGCACCAGGTGCCTGGGCGCGAACCGAGCCTTTTCCCCAAGGGATTGCGCGATGGTTTCCCGGTGGACGGGCACGCCGTCGCCCACAAAATACAACGTGCCCTGAAACGCACTGACGGCATCAAGAAACAACGGCAGCTTCTGCACGCTGTCGGGCAGCAGGCGCTGCCCCGATTGAAACGCCGCACCATAAACCTGCCCCGCCCGCGCATCCCGGATGGGGCAGATGATCTCCTGTCCCGCCACGCCAAAAGCCAGCGCCTCCAAGGCGTTGACGCCAATGGCGGGCACCCCCAGCGCACGGGCCATGCCCTTGACGGCGGCGACGCCGATGCGCACGCCGGTGAACGACCCCGGCCCCACCACAGCCGCCAGCAGCGCCACATCCGCCACCGCCATGCCGCAGCGCAGCAGCGCCTCCTCCACCATGGGCATCAGGCTCTCGGAATGGGTCAGCCGGTTATTTGACATTGCCTCATAAGCCAGCACCCCATCCCGCAGCACCGCGACCGAACAGGTTGGCCCCGATGTATCCAGGCACAGCAGGTTCACGCAACGCCTCCTTCCATCTCCGCCAGGATATCCCGAAAAGCGCCCCGGCGCTCAAAGCCGATGCGCCGCGATCCGTCCTCCAGCACCATCAGGCTGACCTCCAGGCAGGTTTCCGGCACGGCGCCGGGCACCCGCTCGTGCCATTCGATCAGGGTGATGCCCTCGCCCCCCACGTATTCGTCCAGGCCGGCGCCATACAGCTCGTCCTCGCCCGACAGGCGATACCAGTCGAAATGCTTCAGCGGCAGCCTGCCCTCCCGGTACAGGCAGAGGATGGTAAAGGAAGGGCTGGGGATGGGCCCGTCAAGGCCCAGCCTGCGGGCTACGCCGCGGGCAAACTCGCTTTTGCCAGCCCCCATGGCGCCGGACAGCAGCACAACGTCGCCGGCGCACAGCTTGTCCGCCAGCCGGGCGCCCAGCGCCCTGGTTTCACCGGCGCTTGCCGTCACAAATGCCCCTATCTTTTCTGTTTGCATGATCCGCCCTGCAAGCTGCAGCGGCTACAGCACCACCGCCGCGCCTTCGGCGCGCACGTCCAGCGCGTGGCAGCAGCCTTCGCCGAAGATGGCCTCCATGCCGGCCACCAGCTTAGCCTGCGCAGCCTTGGGCACAAAGTTCAGCGTGGTGCCTGCAAACCCGCCGCCGTGTACGCGACACGCGCCTTCCCCGCCCAGCAGCTTTTCCGCCATCGCCAGCGCCAAGGCCAGCGGCTGGTGCTCGTGGGCAGCATAGAGGTTTTGCAGCAGCTGCCAGCTGCTTCGGCCGGAGGCGCGGACAATGCCCAGGAACGCCGCCAGGTCATCCCGCTTCAAAGCGGTAACGGCATTGGTGACGCGGTTGTTTTCGTCGAAGTAGTGCATGGCGCGCAGCACGGCGCGGTCGCCCGCGCGGCGGCGGACCTGGCGGAGGTTGTCATAGAAGTCCTGCTCCCTGACGTCGCGCAGCACCTTCTGCCCGAAGCAGGCTGCCACCGCCTGCATCTCGTGGCGGATGGCGGCATATTCGTCGATCAGGTCGTCATGGCCGCCGCCGGTGTTGACCACCACCAGCGCATAGCCCTTGTCCTGAAAGGCATACTGCAGCGGCGTCACCACGGGCGCTTCGTCTTTGAAATCGATGGCTACCAGCCCGCCGGTGCTGGACGCAGCCTGGTCCATCAAGCCGGAGGGCTTGCCAAAGTATTTATTTTCGGCAAACTGGGATATCTGGGCACGCTCCATGGCGCTGAGGGTGAAGCCATTATACATCAGGTCCATCGCGGCGCATATCAGCACCTCAAACGCAGCCGAGCTGGACAGCCCGCTGCCGGACAGCACGTCGCTGGTGACCACGGCGTCAAAGCCGCCCGCCCGGTAACCCAGCGCCTCCATACGCGCCGCCACACCGCGGATCAACGCAGCGGAGGTGCCCTTTTCCTCTGGCACCATGTCGGTCAGGGACAGGTCGATTGTTAGCGGCTCATACCCATCGCTGTGCATCCGAACTTGTCTGTCTGCCCGGGGGGATACGCACGCCAGCATGTCCATGCTGATAGCAGCCGCCAGCACCTTGCCGTTGTTGTGGTCGGTGTGGTTGCCTACGATTTCGGTACGGCCCGGCGCGCTCACCATGCGGACGCCGCCCGCGGCGCCAAACGCCTCCTCATGGCGCCGAATCAACCGCGCCCAGCGCGCGCGCTGCTGTTCCGGCACCGTCTGGGACCGGCCGTACAGCGCCGCCATCAGCTTAGCCGTGTCCGGCTTGTCCAGCAGGGCGATCATCTCAGAATAGGTCATGGCTGTTCCTCCTTGCCGCTGTCCAGATACTCCTGCCAGAATGCCGTGAACGCGTCCACCTGCCGCGCTTTCAAACCGTCCCGGAACGCGTCGAACTGCTCGTCCGTCGCTTCCCACTCGCCGATAATGAACCGTGCGATGGATTCATCCACATACCGGCCAATGGCAGCCTGCATCGGGCCGATGTAAGCCTGCTGTTCGTCATTCAGCACAACCGGCGGGAACGGATCCGCAGCAACCCGGGCCACGATGTCGATTTGCTCGGACACCAGGCGCACGTTGGGGTCCGAAAAACGGCGCTGGAATGCGTCGTTGGATATGCCGGGCGGCATGGCACCCGTCATGATGACGCTGTCGCTGAGGAAGGAGGATTGCGAGGCCGATTCGGTTTTGCGCCAGGTGCCGTCGCCATCCACCAGATAGTCGATGCCTTCCTGGCCGATCATCGCCAGGATGGCGCCTTCTTCGGTGTAAAAATAGTCCACCCACTGCAGCATCCGCGCGGGATCGGCGCAGGCAGTGGTCACGGCAAATGTGCCGGGCGTCACGCTACTGGCGATGGTGCGGTACACCTGCCTGCCCTCAAATTGCAGCGGGGGCACCACGCGGTAGCTGCCCGTCCATTCAGCCGGCAACACGCTGCTGACGATGGGCGAAAAAATCGCCCCGTACACCTGCGTTGCCTTCGCGTCCGTCACGCGGCGCAGGGTGTCCGCCGTGGAAAAACCGTTGTTATCCAGCAAGCCTTCCTGATACAGCTCGCGGCACCACAGGATGAACGGCTTAAACGCGTCCTCCAGAGGCATGAACCTGGCCTCTCCGTCCTGCTCGAACATGTTAAAGTCGTTGGCAACAAGGCCAAACGCATGCGCCAGGTATTTTAAATCATAGGCGCCTAAAAATGCCAGCGGCACCTCGTCCTGCTTGCCGTTGCGGTTGGGGTCCCGCTCCTTGAAGGCGGTGAGCACCGCGCGCAGCTCCTCGGCGTTGGCAGGCATGTCTAACTTCAGGGCGGTCAGCCAATCCTGGTTGATCCACAGGCAGTTCTGCGAAGGCGCCTCGTTGACAAAGGGCAATGACACGATTTCACCGCCCGGCAGCGTCACGGCAGCCTCCGCCTGCGGATACTGTTCAAACACAGCCTGCACATGCGGCGCGTTGTCCCCAATCAGGGGCTTCAGGTCGACCAGCACGCCCTTTTCAAACAGCTGGGCGCTTTCAACGGGCGTCAGTTCGGCCTTGAACAGAATGTCAGGCAGGTCGGGCCCCGGCATCATGTCGGCCTTGGCCTGCCGCCAGGCGTTCCTGTCGGTGTACTGGCTGTAGGTGAAATTGACGCCGGTGCGCTCGGCAAGGCGTGGGAAAAAGCGGTTGGTGTTCCAATCGCGGTAGGTTTCCGCGTCATCATAGCCCATCATGACCGGCCCGGGCTCCTCCCCGCTCAGCGCGGCAAAGGGCGCCAGAAAAATCAGGGCGGACAGTAACAAAAGCATCATGCGTTTAGGCACAGCAATACCTCCTCACGTCAATACAGGCATTATACACCCTCAGCCCGGTATCTGCCAACGCGTAAGCGCCTGTTGAATCAGATACAGGATCATCAGATGCCCGGGGTAAGCCAGGTAGCCCAGCCACCTGGGCAGCCTGATGCCTGATTTGGTGGGCACCGCCATCAGCGGCAGCGCCAGCAGCGCCAGGGTCTGCAGGCGCAAAAAGGGCGCCAGCAAGCTATTGATGCTTGCCGCCACATGGCTTTCGCCGGGAATAACCAGCGGCACGCCCCAGATCTCCGTCACCGCCCGGGAACCGGCTCCAGCCCCCCAGAACAGACAATAGGGAATCATGCAGGCTGCCAATGCGCCGGGCGATGTGCGCGCCAGATACAGCAGCTGGATGAACAGCACGCCGCGCCATCCATAGTCCATCGGTATCAGCGACGCCGTCAGCACGCAGAGCGCCGGCCCCCACCAGGCGCTGCCCCACCGGTTCCAGCGCATGCCCCAGATGCCCAGCATGCCCAGCAGCAGCGTAAACACCACGTTCAGCTCGCTCCAGCGGTGGTTCAGCCCCAGCATATACCCTGCCTGTGATAGCAGGGCCAGCAGCAGCAGGCGCGCTGCATACCGGGCAGGGTTGCGGGTATACACCATGCCCACCACAATGCCCCAGGCAAACAGCGGAAACGCCACGCGCCCGATGATGCGCAGCTCGGGCACGTCACGCAGCAGCATCGCGCCGATATGGTCCACCACCATGGTCAGGATGGCAACGGTTTTCAACAAGCCCGTGTCGGTGTTGACACGCTCCAATTCCCGCGCCCTTGCATCCTCCGCCATCTTTTCACCCCTCCATGAAGCCCAGTATAGGGTTGCCCGCCTTTTTATGCAAGGGTTCTTCTGCTTTACGAAATAGCTTTATTTTGCTATTCTGAGCAGCGAAAGGGGGGATGGAGCATGCCACAGCAAGCCCAGGCGCTGGAGGCGGCGGTGCTGGCCGCGCGCATCATCCTGGAATCCAGCGGAGAAACCTACCGCGCCGAGGAAACCGCCCAGCGCATGCTGAAGGCGTTTGGCTATCCCGGCGCCGAGATCCTTGCCTTTCCCACCGGCTTTGTGCTGAGCGTATCCGGCGACGCCCAGCCGGCGGACAGCAGGGTGCTGCGCATCCGCAACCGGGCCATCAACCTGAAGATGATCAACCAGGTAAACGACATCTCCCGCCGCAGCGAGAACGGTCAGTTAGACGCCAGCCAGGCCTTGGCGGCGCTGCAAGCGCTGGCAACCATCCAGCCGCCCGGCGTCGCGCTGCAGGTTGCCGCGTTTTCCATCGCTGCAGGCGCCTTCGCGCTGATGGCCGGCGGTGGCGGGCTGGAGTTTGTAGTAGCTGCTCTGTGCGGCGCCGCGGTGCAATCTATGCTGATGTTCTTCCAGCGCAGACAGCTGCCCGGCATGCTGGCCCACCTGCTGTCAGGCGCCCTGGTGTCTGCGCTGTCCATCCTGTCCATCCGGGCGCTGGGCGGCGATCAGGAGCCCATCATCACCGGCGTCATCATGCCGCTGCTGCCGGGCCTGGCCATGACCAACGCCATCCGCGATACCCTCCGGGGCGACCTGTTGTCCGGCCTGGCCCGCAGCATGGAGGCGCTGCTGCTGGCCGTCATGCTGGCCGCCGGCGCAGCCATTGTGCTGGCCCTGATGCAGGGAGGCCCCGCATGAACGTTCTGCTGCAATGCGTAGGCTGCGTGACGGCGACCGTGTTTTTCGGCGTGCTGCTGCGCCAGCCCCGCAACACCCATCTGTTCACGGCGCTGATCGGTCTCAACGGCTACTTGGTGTTTCTGCTGATGGGGCAGGGCACATACGCCTACCTGGTAGCCGGGCTGCTGGTCGGCCTGCTGTGCGAATTGACGGCGCGCATACGGCAGATGGCGGCCACATCGTTTCTCATCAGCGCCATCATCCCCCTGGTACCGGGCTTGGGTTTATACCGTACGATGCTGTACTTTGTCCAAAACAACTACGACCAGGCGATGACCGCCGGCGCCGATACGCTGGCAGCCATCATGGCGCTGTCGCTGGCGCTCACCATCGCGACGGCTGTGTTCAACGGCATCCGTATTCCCATCCGGGATGACCACCCGCCCGCCCCCTGAAAGGAGTATGCATGCATTTCCTCATCACCAATGACGACGGCATCCAGGCGCCAGGCTTAAAAACCCTGGCAGAAGCCGCCCTCAGCGCCGGGCATCGGGTGACCATCGCAGCCCCCGCGTCAGAACAAAGCGCAACCAGCCACCGGCTGACTTTGAATGCGCCGATGTTGGCCTATGAATATCCTTTCCCGGGCGCCGCAGCCTATGCCATCGACGGCACGCCGGTGGACTGTGTGCGCATCGGTTTAAGCATCGCGGAAGCGCCGGTCGACTTCTGCCTGTCCGGCATCAACGACGGCGTCAATGTGGGCACCGCCATCATCTACAGCGGCACGGCAGCTGCCGCCCGCGAGGCTGCCATGATGTATGTTCCCTCGTTAGCTGTTTCGCTGGGCTATGGCAACACCCAGGAGATGCGCACCCACCTTGCCAAGATGGCGCTGCGATTAGCCAGCTACCTTGCCAGCCACCCCATGCCGCGGCTGACCTTCGGCAACCTGAACGCGCCGGCTGTAGTGCCCCGGGAGCTCAAACCCCTAAGGCTGGCTGCCATCAGCGACAGCTTTTACCGAAACGGATATGTCAAGCGGGTCAGCCCCCGCGGCGCGGCATACTTCTGGATAGATGACAACACCAACTTAGAGCCGCCCGCCCCCGGCACCGACCTGGCGCTGCTGGATCTGGGCCACCCTACCCTGACATTTGTAGGCGGTTTTCAAAATAATAATGCTGCCTTCCCGGGGCTGCCGGAAGCCTTGGAAGGATAAAGTTTTACCATCGCCTTATCTGCCGGCAACGATCTGCCGCAACACGCTGCGGTTGTTGTACAGCCAGTTGGTCATATCGACACCACTCCGCGCTGCATCCATCATACCTTTTCCTGAAAAGAAAGCCGTGAAGATGACCTCGATCACGACAAACATCATCGGTACGGCTTCCCGCTCGGCAGTGGTCAGCGCGGTCACGCCGCCGTATCCTGCCAGGACGCCATTGAACACCTCCCGCCAGCGCTGAAAAAACACCTGTTGCAGGATGCCTTGCTCGTCCATTCGTCCTTCTTTCCACCGTGGTGGTGTATCATTTGAATGTAGTCATGCCGCCGAACACCCAAGCTCTTCTGATTAAATCAGGAAAGGAAACCTATGCAGCCGTTTTTTGAGCAGGTGTACCGCCTGGTCGGGCAGATCCCCCGGGGCAAAGTGGCCTCCTACGGGCAGATTGCCCGCGCGCTGGGCAATGCGCGCTGGGCCCGCCAGGTGGGCTGGGCGCTGCGCGTCTGCCCGGACCATCTGCCCTGGCAGCGGGTGGTCAAAGCCGACGGCACCATTGCGGGCGGCGGCTACGCCGCCCTGCGCAGGGCCATGCTGGAAGCCGAGGGCGTAGCCTTTCTGCCCGACGGGCGGGTCGATATGGCAGCCTGCCGCTGGAAAAACCCAACGGCAGGCACGGAAAAGCTAATCCATTACCTGCCGGATGACAGCAGAGAAACAACGTAATAGAGGTTTTGTTTTTGAAACTACTTGACCAGCTTGATCACCAAGGGCAACGCCTTGCCCAGGAACGCTTCAGGCAGCGTCACATGCAGACCGTCCGCCTGCTGCGATGCTGTTAGCGCTTGCCCGTCCAGTGTGGTTACAGCACGGTACCCATCCTCCGCCTTTACCTGCGTCAACACCAAACAGCCCTTTTCCGGCTTGCCCAGCACCATGGCATACAGCGCGCCATCCTTGGCGGTGTAGCGGATATCGGCGCCGGTGAAGGCGTCGCGCTGCGTATCGGTAAACGCACCTTCCGGTACCTGGGTGGGGCCTTCGCCATACACGCGCCAGGGCCTGGTGTGGTAGATGGCCTCGCCGTTTTCCTTCAGCCAGGCGCCGATATCCCTGAGCATGCTGCGCTCGGTTTCCGGAATGGTCCCGTCCGCCCTGGGGCCGATGTTCAGCAGCAATGCCCCGTTTTTAGCCACAATATCGCACAGGTCGCACAGGATGTCGATGACCTGCTTGTAATCATGCCCTTCGATATAGCCCCAGGAGTTCTTGCTGACAGACGTGTCGTTCTGCCACAGCAGGTCGGCTCCCTCTGTGAGCTGGCCGCGCTCGACGTCAAACACGGCGCAGCCCTTATCGTAGGCGGTGAACTTGTGGTTGATCGCCACTTCCAGGCCCCATTCAGCGCCGCGGTTGTAATAATATGCCGCAAACTTCTCCAGGTACGGGCGGAATGCCATGTGGTTGATCCACCAGTCGAACCATATCAGCTGCGGGCGGTACAGGTCCACCAGCTCGCAGGTGCGGATCAGCCAGTCATCCATATGGTCCGCCGTGGGCGGTGCATCCATATAGTCAGACCAGTTCTCCGGCGCAGGCTCCGCCGGGCCGTAAAAGTCCTCGTACTCAGGCGCATAGTCGCTGTCAAACTTATGCACGCCATCCATGAACCAGTAATGCTCTGCCCGATGGCTGGACGCACCGAACACCATGCCCCTGGCGCGGACAGCCTGCGCCAGCTCGCCGCAGATATCCCGCTGCGGCCCCATTTCAAAGGCGTTCCAGCGGCACAGCGCGCTCCTGTACATCTGAAAGCCATCGTGGTGCTCTGCTACCGGCACGACAAACCTGGCGCCGGCCTCCTCGAACAGCTTCGCCCAATCCTCCGCGTCAAAATGCTCGGCTTTGAACATGGGGATAAAATCCTTGTAGCCGAATTGCTTGTGCGGCCCGTATGTCTTCACATGGTGCTCATACACCTTGTGCCCGGGCTGATACATGTTGCGGGGGTACCATTCGTTGTCAAATGCCGGCACACAGTAAGGCCCCCAGTGAATGAAGATACCGAACTTTCCGTTTTCATACCACGCAGGCGCTTGATATGCCCTGAGCGATTTCATCGCCGCCCTGTACGGCCCTTGCGCGATGATCTTCTCAATGTGGTGAAGCCATTCCAGTTTGTTCATGTTGATTCCTCCGTCCATCCATACCCGACATCAGGCTGCGCGCACAGCCCCAGCACCCCGCATGCTCTGCCGGTTTGTTAAGCCAAGCTTACGTTTTCTGCTTGTATTTGTCAACGCGCGAGTTTTTAAATGAACGAGCGTTGCCTGTTATAATGAATTATGATATCATTATACCTGAGAGATGGTGATGATGATCAATGAAAAACAAGAAGAGCGTTTTTGATCAACCGGGGTTCAGATTATTCCTGCTGACAGTTCCCTTGCTGGTGCTGGTGTTTGTCTTTTCATACCTGCCTCTTTTTGGATGGAGCTATGCGTTCTATGATTACCGCGCGGGGATGAAGCTTGCCGACACGCCTTTTGCAGGACTTAAATACTTTACATCGATATTCAACAGTGCGTATAAATTGCGCGACATCACCCGTGTCATGAAAAACACCCTGGGCATGAGTTTCCTGGGCATCTTAACATCGCCACTGCCCATGGTGTTCGCGATTATGCTATACGAAATGCGCTCGCAGAAATACCGGCGCGTTGTGCAGACGCTGACCACGCTGCCCAACTTCATCAGCTGGGTGCTGGTTTATTCTGTGGCGTACGCCATGTTCTCCATAGGCGATGGCTTTGTCAACCGGATGCTGATGAACCTGGGGTGGATCGATCAGGAGATCAATTTTCTCGCTAGTAAAAACAACGTCTGGCTGACCATGTGGGCATACAGTACATGGAAATCTCTGGGGTGGAACGCGGTAATGTACCTGGCGGCGCTTGCCGGCATCGACCAGGAGCTGTACGAAGCTGCCCGCGTTGATGGTGCTGGACGCTGGAACATCATCCTTCATATCGAAATACCGGGTTTGCTGCCAACGTATTTTGTCCTGCTGCTGTTGTCCATCGCAAACATCATCAACAGCGGACTGGAGCAATACTACGTATTTTCCAACCCCATGAACAAGGCATCCATCGAGGTGCTCGACCTGTATGTATACAACCAAGGCCTTGCCGGCAACCAGATACCCTACGCAACCGCCGTCAGCATGCTCAAATCAATCGTATCACTGGCGTTGCTGACATTCGCGAACGTGTCCTCCAAATCCATCCGGGGGGAGAGCATTCTATGAAAACTTCATTCAAACGCAAACGCCGTAACAAAATCAACACGAACAGCGCCTCTATCGCCACTGATGTAATGATTTACGTGGTTTTTACGCTGTTTACACTGATCTGTGTGTTTCCCTTCTACTATATTTTTATCAATACCATCTCTGATAACCAGCTGGTTACCCGTGGGCAAATCATGCTGGTGCCCAAGGGTATCCACTGGGGCAATTATGCAGAAGTGCTGAAACTCAGCGGGTTGAGCCAAGCGGCATTCATCTCCGTCTCACGCACATTTCTTGGCACAGCGTTGACATTGCTGGGCACCATGTTCCTGGGCTATGCGATGTCGCGCCGGGAATACTGGATGCATAAGTTCTGGTACCGATTTGTCGTGATCACCATGTACTTCAACGCTGGACTGATCCCATGGTTTATCAACATGAAAAACCTAGGGCTGCTCAACAACTTTCTGGCATATATCATCCCAGGTATTGTGTCCCCATTTTACATGATTCTGTATAAGACCTATGTGGAAAGCATCCCAGCATCGCTGGGGGAGTCGGCGCAAATCGATGGCGCAGGTTACCTGACGCGCTTTTTCCGCATCATCTTTCCCCTAAGCAAAGCCATGTTAGCCACCATCGCGGTGTTCACTGCTGTTAACCAATGGAATGCATTCACCGATACGCTGTTTCTAATGAAAACAAGCAAGCTGTACACCCTTCAATACCTGTTATACCAATACCTGACCGAGGCTGATTCCGTCGCATCGCTGATCCGTTCCAACCCCGCCATGGCTGCCACCATGGACCTGAGCCAAATGCTGACCGCCACATCGGTTCGGATGACCATCACCATTGTGGTCGTACTACCGGTGCTGTGCGTCTATCCATTTTTTCAGAAATTCTTTATCAAAGGCATCATGATCGGTGCCGTGAAGGGATGAACGCCCGTCACGTTATTATTGCGGCACTGCCGCTGACAATAAAGGAGGAAATCTTATGAAAAAAACCTTGTCTCTGTTGATGGCGTTGGCTATGCTACTGACCTTTACAGCCAGCCTTGCCGCCGAAGACCGTCCCCACATTACAATCACCATGTTCAGCATGCCTGCCAACGTTTCCGGGCTGATGGAGAACACCTGGTGGACCAACTACCTCAAGAGCGAGCTTGGCATCACCGTGGAACTGATCCCCTCCGGCGACAACGATGACATGCAGATGCAAGCGCTGCTGGCAGCAGACGCGCTGCCCGACATCGTCATATTCGAAGGGGAAACGCACCTTGTCAATGCCATTCGTGCCAACATGCTGGTAAACCTGGATGACCATGCCGACAAAATGCCCAATGCACAGAAATATCTGAAAAGCGCCATGGAATATTATGCCCAGAACGTATCGGGGGACGGCGTATGCTATAGCCTGTCCAACGACGTGGGACCTCGCCCTGTAGCGTCCATGTTAAACTTCAGCACCTCCCTGCGCTGGGACCTGTATAAAAAAATCGGCATGCCCGAAATCAAAACCGTGTGGGACTATCTGGATGTGCTTAAAGCCATGCAGGATCTCAACCCCACCAACGAAGATGGCCAAAAAGTATACGCCATCACTGCGTGGAACGATTGGGATAGCTACAACATGCAAAATGCCACTCAAGTATCGATGCTGATGGGCATCGACAGCGGCGATCAGCTGGGCGGCAAACTCCCCTTCGCAACGCTGGATTACGGCACCAACGAGCTGGGCAATGGGCTGGAGGAAGGCTCAGGCTACATCGAAGGCTTGAAATGGTTCTACACTGCCAACCAGATGGGCCTCCTTGACCCAGACTCCATGACACAAACCTGGAACACGGCGCTGGAGAAGGCTGCCGCCGGCAGGCTGTTGTTCGCCTGGTGGAGCTGGGCTGTGGGCAACTACAACACCGCTGACCGCGTCAACGCCGACGAGCCCACCGGCTTTAACGTTGTCATCCCCACCGAAGCCAGGGTGCCGTTGTTTGCGTCCAGTCCTGTCGGCTCCGGATGGTCATGGGCCATCAGC
Source organism: Christensenellales bacterium (assembly GCA_050952845.1). GTDB lineage: Bacteria > Bacillota > Clostridia > Christensenellales > Aristaeellaceae > JAGVSV01. The sequence goes on along the minus strand of JBMNLP010000001.1, from coordinate 340,059 downwards.
GCAAAGAGCCCCCACATTGACCGCTGCATTGAATACCTCGATTTCATGTGCAACCCGGACAAAGTATTCGTGTTGGCTAACGGCCCGCAGGGCGAAACCTGGGATATCGGCGAGGACGGCAAGCCTTATATCACAGAAAAAGGCTACCTGGTTCGTAGTGACGGAACGCTGACGTTGGATGAAGGCGGTAAAATCGGCGATGGGCTGAGCGTCATCAACTCCACGCCGCTTTCAACAGGCACAATCAGCGAGCTGTATGGCTCCATCATCGCCAGCGGGGAGTGGGACACCTATGTTCCCCAAATCACCAAGCTGCAAGCCGACTGGACCGCTGTGACGGGGTATGACCGCGCCATCGACAAGGTGCTGGCTGACGGCAACTACACCACGGTGCCCCTGGCAACCAAGCTGATTGGTCCGCTGCCTGACGATATGCAGATCATCGCCACCCAAATCGGCGACGTGGTTAAAACCCAGAGCTGGCTGGCTGTATATGCGGAAAATGATGAAGAATTTAACACCATCGTAGCCGAAATGATCGCTACCGCCAACGAGCTGGGGCTGGAGGAGATTATGGCTTACAATCAAGCCACCTGGACAGCCGCAATGGAGCTTGCAGGCAACTATGAGTAAGAGAGTTTGATTAACCAGATCAGCCGCCTACGCAGCAACCAAACCGCGTGGGCGGCTTTTGAATACAGATTGATATAGAGCAAATTTACTTATCATGTCGCAGTCGCAGACTTGTCTTTTTGCCTCTGGCTATGTCGCTGTTCACTTGACGTAGCGCTGCTACGCCTGCGTTCACGCTCCTTGCCAGAGACAAAAATCCTGCGCTGCTTTGTGCGCCACGATGGCGTAATTTGCTCTAAAAACACTCATGTATGAAATCCGGCGCGATGTTATTTGTTACCCTTTATTCAACGGCAATTCCAGCACGAACGTGGTGCCTTCGTCCTCCTCGCTTTCGGCGCGGATCTGGCCTCCGTGCAGGCTGACGATTTCCCGGGCGATGGACAGGCCCAGCCCTGTGCCGCCGCTTTCCCGGCTGCGCGCGCGGTCCACGCGGTAGAAGCGGTCAAACACATGGCTGAGATGCTCCGCCGGGATGCCGGGGCCGTTGTCCGCCACGGTCAACACGGCATCCCGCCCCGCCCTGGCCAGGGTGACGTTGATTTTTCCGCCGTCCTGGGTGTATTTCACGGCATTTTCCATGAGATTGTACACCACCTGCTGCAGCTTGACCCGGTCAGCGTACATGTCGCAGCTGTCCAACAGCGACAGGGCCAGCTGCTGCTGTTTTTGATCTACCAGCGGCTGCAGGCGGTGCGATGCCTCCTTAACGATGGCCGCCAGGCTCATTTTCTCGCGCTCTAACTTCATGGAGTGCGCGTCGGCCTGCACCAGCGTCAGCAGGTCCGACACGATGGCGCTGAGCCGGTCGATCTCGGTGTTGACATCGGATAAAAACTCCGTGCGCAGCTCCTGCTCCATTTCGGGCTGGTACACCAGCGATTCGATCATGATCTTCATGGTCGCCAGCGGCGTTTTCAGCTCGTGGCTGGCGTTGGATATGAACATGTTGCGCGCGTCATCCAGCGTTTCCAGCTTTTCGCTCATGCTGTTGAAAGCCACCGCCAGCTGGCGCAGCTCGCCCGACCCGCGCTCGGGCACGCGGGCGGCAAAATCGCCCCTGGCCATCCGGCGGATAACGCTCGTCAGCTCGACAACGGGCCGGGTGATGATGCGCGAAAACAACATACCGGCCAGGATAGCCGTGGAGGCGACCACCGCGAACATCAGCACGGTGTTGTCCTGCATGCCCTGCATGCTATGCATCATCTCCCGGGCCGATGTCACCAGCAGGATGACGCCGATGACATCCGATGCGTGCACCACGCCCGCCGTGCTGTAGCTGACCCAGTCGTCCGACGCACCAAAGCGCAGCAATTGGGGAACGCTCGCCTTCTCGCCGCTGGACAACGAATAGATGCCATGGTCCGCTGCAATGCCACCCATTAAGATGCTGGCCACCTCGGGATAATCCAGCCGCCTGCCGTTGGCTTCGTAAAAGGTGTCGGTCTGCACCTTGGCGTCTTTGTCCAGCACGAGCATCCTGCCGCCCAGCTCGCGGCCTGCTTCGGCCATTTTCGCGCTGAGGGTGCCGGTGTCCGCGGCGTATAAAAAAGGAGCGGCTTGCACCGCCCATTTTTCCACGCCTGCGCGGTCGGACGCGATCTTTTGCTCAAACAGGTAGCTTCTGAGCATGTTGGTCAGCGTGCCCGCCGTAACGGCAAAGGAAAGGCCGATAATCAGCAAAAAAGCCAGCAGCACCTTCCAGCGCATACTGGCAAGCGGGTTATTCGTCACGATCGGTGAAATAGTACCCCACTCCCCATTTGGTGAATATAAACTCAGGCTGCGTCGGGTTTTGTTCGATCTTCTCCCGTAGGCGGCGGATGTGCACATCCACGGTGCGGGCATCGCCGTTGTAGTCGTTCTTCCAAACCGAATCCAGCATTTCTTCCCGGCTGAACACCCTGCCCCGGTTGTTGACAAACAGCAGCAGCAGGTCAAACTCCTTGGCGGTCAGGCGCACTTCCTCGCCGCCGAGCATCACGGAGCGATTGACGCTGTTCACCTCGAGGTTGCGCACCCGCTGCACCCTGGGTTCTTCAGCGCCCGCGGTGCTGCCCACACGGCGCAGGATGGTTTTGATGCGGGCTTTGACCTCCAAGATGTTGAAAGGCTTGGTCATATAGTCATCCGCGCCGTATTCCAGCCCGAGGATTTTGTCGATGTCCTCGCCTTTGGCGGTCAGCATGATGATGGGCACGTTGCTCGTCTCACGGATGCGCTGGCAAACGGCGATACCGTCCATCTTGGGCAGCATCACGTCCAGCAGAATCAAGTCCACCGGGTGCTGCTGAAACTTGGCGAGGGCCTCCTCGCCGTCGGCAGCCACCACCGTTTCATAGCCATCCTTTTCCAGCGTATATTTCAGACCTTTGATGATCAACGGCTCGTCATCAACAAGCAGTATCGTCTTCGCCACAAACTTCATTCCTTCCTGGATTCCCCGTGCATTTCCTCATATGGCTCCATTGTACACAGATTTGTCATATAAAGCAAGGGAGCGGCAGCAAAAACAGCAGGCAGCAATCAGCAATCAGCTCAATACGCCGCGCAGATCGCCGCGGTCTTCCGCAGCCTTCAGGCACAGGTAGGTTGCCGCCGTGTCATACCGGGCGTCATGGCTGGCAGCGCCTGCGCCAAACCATGCCTGCGCCGCCTCCCGGATGCTTTGCTCATCAATGTCGTAATGAAGGCACAGTTCCTCCAGCCTGGGAGGCTTGGGACGACCTGTTTCTACCTTGCGCTTCAAACCGATGATGCCGGAAGTATAGTTCATCGTGCAGAACATGTTGAACCTTTTCAGCTCCAAGCCGCAGCGCGCCATCTCGACACGCAAATAATGTTCGTCCGCCGCCACGTGATGGCCGACAATCAGGTCCGCCGTTTTGAAGTCGCTGAGGATGTCTGCTGCCTGATCCTCAAAGTACAAGCCGCCCGACAGCTCAGCCAGCATCTCCATGCTGAAGCCGTGCACCTCCAGGGCGCCCTCGCTCATGTCGTCCACGGAAAAGAAATGGTTTTTGCCGGTAATCCTGTCATCTTCTATTATCAGATAGGACAGCTGGCAGATTTGCCCGGGGGTAAGATCGGTAGCCTCGGTGTCAAACACGATGATGCGCATAGGATAGATACCTCAACCTAACTGCTCGATATGCTCCAGGTCCTTCCTGTGGCCGAGCATCAGCAGCATATCGTCCCGCTGGATCACCGTCGTGCCCTGCAGGCTGATCATCACCTCGTTGCCGCGGTTGATCAGCAGCACGTTGGCGGCGTATTTCCGCCGGATGTCGATGTCCTGCAGGCTGTGCCCCACCCAGGACGACGGCGCCACGATATCCACCAGCATATAGTCGCCAGCCAGGTTGATCAGCTCCAGCACATTGGGTGAGATGAGCGTCTTAGCCAGGCGCACGCCGCCGTCGCGCTCGGGAAACACCACGCGGTCTGCACCGATTTTTTGCAGCACCCTAGCATGCATATCATCGCTTGCCTTGGCCACTAAGTATTTCGCGCCCATCTCCTTGCACATCAGCGACACGAGAATCGAGTCGCGCATGTTGTCGCCGATGGACACGATCACCGCGTCAAAATTGCGCACGCCCAGGGAACGCAGCGCGTCTTCATCGGTGGCATCCAACTGCAGCGCCTCGGTTACATACGGAGCGGCAGTTTTGACACGCTCCTCCTCGCTGTCCGCTGCCAGCACCTCACAGCCCATCACGGACAGCTGCCTAGCCAATGCCAGACCAAACCGGCCGGCGCCGATGATCAGATACTGTTTCTTTTCCTTTGCCATGTTTTTCCTCTCTGTTCCGATCAGCCGATCAGAACGCCTTCCTCGGGGTAATGGATCATATCGGGCTTTTTGTCGGCCTTGCTGAAGGTCAGCATCATGGTGAGCGGGCCGACGCGCCCGAAATACATGAACAGAATCAATATCAGCCTGCTGCCGCTGCCCAGGCTCTGGGTGCCCAGCGCCGACAGCCCCACTGTGCCCAATGCAGACGCCTCTTCAAACAGCAGGTCCACCATGCTGAACCTGCCCTGTTCCAGCAGGGAGAGTGCAATGGCTCCCAGCACCATCAGCATGATGTAGATAAACAACACGGTGTGCGCAGTCCGGGCGATTTGCTTGGGCAGCCTGCGCCCGAAAGCCTCGTAGTCCTCCCTGCCGCGCAGCACGCTGACCAGGATGACCATCACGACAAACAGGGTGCTTGTCTTCACGCCGCCGCCCGTTGAAGCCGGCGACGCGCCGATTAGCATCAGCACAGTGCTGACCATTTTGGATGCGTCGGTCATCTGCGCCTGGTTGTACGAATAAAAACCAGCAGTCCGCGTCGTCACAGACTGAAACCACGCACCCAGCAGCCTGTCGCCCCATGCGCTACCACCTGCCGCCAGGGTGCCCGCATTCCCCCATTCGATGACAGCAAACATCACCATGCCGCCAAGCAGCAACAGGGTGGTAGCCGCCAGCACCACCTTGGTGTGCAGAGCAAACGCGCGCCATTTGAAGCGCGCCGTGAACACATCGTTGATGACGGCAAACCCTATGCCGCCTATGATGATCAACCCCGATATCGTCAGCAGCACATGGGGATCCGAGCCAAACTGCGTCAGGCTGCCCGCCTGGCCGAACAGGTCGAACCCAGCGTTGCAAAAGGCGCTGACCGCATGGAATAAACTGTAATACAGCCCTCCGGCCACACCATACATCGGCACAAACCGCAGCGCCAGCAGCAGCATGCCGGCCAGCTCGACCAAAAAAGCTGTCAGCATGAAGCGCAGCGCTGTCCGCACCCCGCCCGACAAGCCGGGCATGCTCATGGTTTCCCTGAGCAGCATGCGGTTGTGCAGCGTAATGCGCCTGCCCAGCGCCACCAGCGCAGTGGTGGCAAACAGCATGAAGCCCAGCCCGCCCACCTGAATCAAACAGATGATCACAATCTGACCGAACAGGGAGAAGGCTGTATAGGTATCGACCACCGTCAGCCCTGTGACGCAGGTAGCCGATGTGGCTGTAAACAGCGCCGTCAGCCAGCCAACGCTTTGCCGCGATTTGGCAGCCTGCGGCAGTGTCAGCAGCGCCGCTCCCGCCAGGATAATGCCTAAAAAACCAAGGGCGAGTGTACTCGCCGGCTTTAGATACCTCTTGCCGCCGGCTGCCACACGCCTCGTGTCATGCGCATCCATGACGTCTCCAAATAGCGCTTTTCCCGTTGCGCAAAGAAGCCGCCCCTGGCTGCGGGCGGCCAATGATTGTATGGTTAAGCGCGCTGTCAGTCAAGCGGCTCGTCTTCTTCATCGTCGGATTCGTCATCGTCGTCTTCAGAAAAGAACGGCTGCTGGCATTCCGGGCACAGGTAGTCGTCCTCAAAATCGAAGGTCGTCAGGTCAAACTGCGTCTCGCAGCCGCAATGCGGGCACTCGTACTCCACCAGGTCGTCATCGTCGTCATCGTCGTCATCTTGATCGAAACATCCGTCGCAGAAAGCATCATCCTCATCGTCATCGAACACATAGTCCTCTAAATCGGACAGATCCTCGTCCATGCTTTCGACATACTCGTCCAACTCGTCATGGTCCTCGCGGAGCTCTTCAATTTCCAGTGCGAACGCCTGCAGCGCTTCCAGCATTTTCAGCATCAGCTTGTGTTCGTTGGTGTCCTCGCTGAGCTTCATGCCCTCAGCCAATCCCTTCAGATAAGCCACTTTGTCCGTCAAATGTCCCATTGCTGTCTCCTTTCGCCGGGCCCTACGCCCGGGATAGATATTCGCCCGAGCGCGTATCGATTTTAATCACATCACCGATGTTGATAAACAGCGGCACCATCACCTCAAAGCCGGTTTCCAGGGTTGCAGGCTTGTAGGTATTGGAAGCCGTGTCGCCACGGAAACCGGGTTCTGTCTTGGTGACCTCCAGGTCGACAAAGTTAGGGGCTTCCACCGAAAAAGCCTCGCCCTTAAAAAACCGGATTTGGACCGTGGAGTTTTCCTTGACAAACTTGATTGCATCCTCCACCTGGGAAAGGTTGAGAGGAATCTGCTCGTAGGTGTCCGGGTCCATGAAATAATACAGGTCGCCGTCGTTGTACAGGTATTGCATGTCCTTGGTTTCAATGATGGCGCGCGGCATCTTGTCGCTGGGGTTGAACGTGCGCTCAATAACAGCGCCGGTAACGATGTTCTTGATTTTTGTGCGAACAAACGCCGCGCCTTTGCCGGGCTTGACATGCTGAAAATCCACGATGGTCCATACGCCGCCGTCAAACTCCACCGTGATGCCCTTTTTAAAATCGCCTGCTGTGATCATCGATATTCCTCCAGTATTTTATTGCTCCTTGTTGTATCAGGACAATATGCGCAGGTCCCTGCCTGCGCTGATCAGCGACCTTGCGCCATCCGCCGTGACGGCGCAGGTGTTTTCAATGCGCACGCCGCCAACGCCAGGCAGGTAGATGCCAGGCTCCACGGTCACGACATGGCCTTCCTGCAGTATTTCGGATTCCGTCTGGCTCAGCCGCGGCGCCTCGTGGATGTCAAGCCCCACGCCGTGGCCCAGCCCGTGGCCAAAGTACTTGCCGTAGCCGGCCTGCGCAATGATGTCCCGCGCCATGGCGTCCACCTCCTTGCACGCAATGCCGGGCTTCAGCGCCTCCTGGCACACCGCCTGCGCCTGCTGGACGATGTCATAGATTTCCTTCAGCTGAGCGGAAGGCTTTCCCAAGGCCACCGTGCGGGTGATGTCGGCACAATAGCCGCCCACCTTGGCGCCAAAGTCCAGGGTGATCAGGTCGCCTAACTGCACCTTGCGCTCCCCCGGCACAGCATGCGGCAGCGAGCCGTTGGGCCCCGATGCCACGATGGAGCTGAACGCCAGGCGCTGGGCGCCCAAGGACAGCATATGATATTCCAGCTTCAGCTTGATGTCCAGCTCGGTCATGCCCGGTTTGATCTGGCCGCAGATATCATCGTAAGCCCGGCTTGATAGGTCGCAGGCAGCCTCGATCAACCGCAGTTCGTCCGCGTCCTTGATGGTGCGCAGCTTCTCGGGCGCCCGCTCAAGGGAGGTAAACTGCATGTCCGGCATCTTTCCCTGCAAGTCGTCAAAGCCCCGGACCGAAACATGATCGTCCTCATACAGCACCTTGCGGATGCCGGCCTCCGTCAGCAGGCGGGCAGCCACCGCGGTGTGCCCGTTGCCCGGGCTGATCTCATGCACCTGCCAGCCCGGCGCTTCCATGCCGGCCTGCTCGGTATAGCGAAAGTCGGTGACAATGGCGTTCAAGCCATGGGCAATCACCAGCAAGCCTTCGCCGGCATAGCCGCTGATGTAGTATACGTTGGATGGTTTGTGAATAAGAATAGCCGTGTCGTCCTGCGTCAGGGTTTGCGCGACAAGGCGGGATAACCTGTCCATCTGTGCCTCCGTCCTGTAAGATGGTCTTATTTTAACATAAAACATAAGCTGATGCTACTGGGCCGGCAAAGTTTCCTGCTGCGCTGCCAGCGCCTGGTTGTACATCGCCCGCATGGCCGCGGCGTCCTCCGCCATGGTGCCCTTGCTTTCGCAGATCACCACCGGGCGGTAATCCCGCTCCACCAGCAGCGGCGCCAGGTGTTCAAACCTGGGCCCATAGCCCTCCTCAGCAAATGTCCGGTGCCGCCTCTCGCCCGCCTTGGTAAACTCGATTGTAGAAAAATGGATGTGCATCCGCCTGGCCCGCTCCGGGCCCAGCGCCTCTTCCACCCTGTCCAAAACGGCAGCGAAAGCCTCCGGGCCGGCCAAGCTGCCGGCTCCCAGCGCGTGCAGGTGCGCAAAATCGATGCAGGGCGTCAGCCGGCAGTCCAGGCTGCAGAAAGCCAGTGTCTCCTCCAGGTTGCCTATCTGGCTGTGCTTGCCCATGGTTTCCACGCAGAGCGTGATCCCCGCCAGCCCGGCATCGTCCAGCCTGGTCAACGCTTCCAGCAAGCCGTCATTGCAGCGCCCGATGGCTTCCGCCCGGTCCATACCGGCAGCAGAGCCCACGTGTACCACCACGCGGCTGCCGCCCATCAGCCGCAGCACGCGCGCGCTGTTCACCATATATCGGAAGCTGTTTTCCCGCTTGTCCGGGTCCGGATTCGCCAGGTTGATATAGTAAGGCGCATGCGCGCTGACTGCCACACCCCAGCGGGCAGCCTCGGCGCCAATCGCTTCGGCTGTCGCCTCGCCCAAGGTGACGCCACGGCCAAAAGAATATTCAAACGCATTCAGCCCCATGGCGCTAACCCATTCAAAAGCCTGCAGGGTGGCTGTATATCCCTGCTCGTAAAAGCTGATGGAATTGCCCGCCGGCCCAAACCGTATGGCGTCAACCCGGCTCATTGATTGTCCGCCCGGCGGTCAAACGCCTCCCAAAGCGGCCGGTATACCTGCACCGCCTGCTCGTGCTCGCTGTACGTCCTGCTGAAGTGCAGCTCACCGGTGTCCGGGTTTTTGCTGCAGAAAAACAGGAATTGAGCTGCCAGAAAATCCTCATCCGGGTAAAGCGCCGCTTCCACCGCATTGGGCGACGGCGCGCAGATGGGGCTGGGCGGCAAGCCCTTCACCCTGTAGGTGTTGTACGGCGAATCGACAGCTAAGTCCGTACTGTCCAGCACCATGCGCCTGGTGCCCAGCACATACTTGACGGTTACATCGCTTTCCAGCGCCATGCCGGCTTTCAGCCGGTTGTGGAACACAGCAGATACCCTGGTAAAATCGCCCGTCTTGGCTTCCTTCTCAATCAGGGACGCCAGGGTGAGCACATCGTCCATGGTCATGGACAGCTCCTCCGCCCGGGCGTGGTAGCCTTCCTTGAACATGGCTTCGGTCTGCGACAGCAGCTTTCTGATGATGTCATCAGCGCCGGCTGTCATGTACACCTCATAGGTATTGGCAGCTAAGTACCCCTCCAGCACATACTTTCTGTCGCCGGCACCGCCTTGTAAAATGTCGGATATGTAGTAATAGGCGGCATAATCCGCTCCCGAGCGGCAACGCGCCAAAAAGTCAGCTGGGTCATCGAACACGCCTTCTTTCACCAGGTATTGCCCGATCTCCTCAATGGTCCAGCCCGGAATGATGGTGATGGTGCGCACGATGGGCTTGCCGTCCCCTTCCGTTAGCCGTTCGGCGATCTGGGAGATGGTCATGGCGCGGTTCAGGGTATACTCACCCGCCTGGATTTTCTGGCTGAAGCCCATGAAGTCGGCAAAATACTTAAAAACCGACTTGTTGCGAACCAGGTTTTGGCTTTCCAGGCGGTTGGCTACCCGCGTCAGGCTGTCGCCGCTCTCGATCACAAAGGGAACGGCGGCGCTGTCGTCCGGATCGACCGGGTCAATATACCGGGCGCTGAACGCATGCCATGCCGACGTAACGATGCCGGCAACCAGCAGCAATGCACACGCAAATATCAACACCGGCCGGACCAGGTCCCACAGCCAGCTATACCAAAATAAGCCGTATTCCCGCTCCTCCCGGATTGCTTCCGGGCTGTCCGCCCAGCCTCGTTTTCGCCGCATGCCGTTTACGCCATGCCGGGCAGGTCCATCTGCAGCCCGGCTGCATCGGTTAATATTTTGAATATGTCAGCCATCATGCGCTGCAGGCGCATCTCGGCCAGCAGGTACGCCGATGTGTCGGTGCCGGCATACAGCAGCGACGACATCTGGCTAAACCGCTGCATGTCATCGGGCGGCAGGCTGTTTCCCGCAACAGCCGACATCTGCAGCATCAGCTGAAGGCGTTTATACTCCTTCAGCAGCGAAGCGCCCGGCTCGCTCTGGTCAACAATGGCCTTCAGGCGCATGTATTCGGTGTATTCCTCCGAAGCCTGGATCTCCCTGGCCAGCCGGTTGGCTGTATCATACTGCATGGCAACCCCCGGCTCAGCCCAGGTCGACAATCACGGGCAGGATCATGGGGTTGCGCTTGATCTTCTCGTATATGTAGCGTTTGAGCTCATCCTTGATGCGGTTCTTGATGCTCGGCCAATCGCTGCCCTCGATGCTGTCGTAGGAGTTGATGATGCCGCGCACCACGTCGCGGATGCCATCGATGATGTCCTCATTTTCCTTGACATATACGAAGCCGCGCGATATGACATCGGGCCCGGACACCAGGGTGGCGTTGGTGCGGTCAAACGCCATGGCCACGATAATCAGCCCGTCCTGGGACAGGTGCTTGCGGTCGCGCAGCACCACGTTGCCGACGTCGCCGATGCCAAGGCCGTCTACCAGCACCGTGCCGGTGGGCACGATGCCCGACAGCACGATGGCTTCCTCGTCCAGCTCGATGACCTGGCCCAATTCGGGCAGCACGATGTTCTGCCTGGGCGTGCCCAGGGTTTCAGCCAGCACGGCATGCTGCCATAGCATGCGGTATTCCCCGTGAACGGGGATCACGTACTTGGGCCGCACCAGGGTGTGCATCAGCTTGATCTCCTCCTGGCAGGCGTGCCCGGATACGTGCACCTCCGCCATGGTGTCGTATATGACCTCCGCCCCGCAGCGATACAGCTGGTTGATGACGCGGGACACGTAAACCTCGTTGCCGGGTATCGGCGTTGAGGACATGATCACCTTGTCCGACGGCTTGATCTTCAGCTTCCGGTGCTCGGAAAACGCCATGCGGGTCAGGCCGCTCATGGGCTCGCCCTGGCTGCCCGTGGTAATCACCAGCAGCTGGTCGTCACGGTAGTGATCGATCTCGTCGATCTCTATCAGGCTGTCCCGCGGTATTTCAAGCAGCCCCAGTTCCATCGCCACGGTGCTGACGTTGATCATGCTGCGGCCGACAAAGCATACCTTGCGGCCATACTGCATCGCACAGTCCGCCACCTGCTGCACGCGGTTGACGTTGCTGGAAAACATGGCGATGATCACCCGGCCCGCCGCTGTACCGATCTGCTCGGCGAAGGTCGCCGCCACCTTGCTCTCCGACATCGTGTATCCGGGACGCTCCACGTTGGTGCTTTCGCACATCAGCGCCAGCACGCCCCGCTCACCCGCCGCCGCCAGCGCGCTCAGATCGGTTACCATGCCATCAGGCGGGGTAAAATCAATCTTGAAGTCGCCTGTCACAACCACCGTCCCTGCCGGGCAGGTGATGATCAGCGCATAAGCGCCGGCGATGGAGTGGTTGACCGTAATAAACTGCACCGTGAAGCACCCTAACTGAACGATCTGCCTGGGCTGCACGGGGATGGTCTCGATGCCGTTGATGTGGTGCACACGCAGCATGTTTTCAATCAGCGCCAGCGTCATCCGGGATCCGAAGACAGGCGCCGGCGCCTTGTCCAGCACATAGGGCGTAGCGCCGATATGGTCCTCATGCCCATGGGTAAACACGTAGCCGCGCAGCTTGTCCTTGTTGGTCATCAGGTAGGTAATGTCCGGAATCACCAGGTCGATGCCCAGCATGTCCTCTTTGGGAAATGTCGAACCGCAGTCCACGACGATCATGTCGTTACCGCATTCCAACACCGTGATATTCTTTCCAATCTCATCCACGCCGCCCAGCGGTATAATTTTAATTTTGCTCTGGCTTGCCACCTTATCCTCCTTGTGGTGTATTTCTATGCCCCTGTATCACAGAGGTTCATTGCTTTTGCTTCTTCTTCGCTGATCACCGCAACCACTTGCGGCTGCCACTGCTTCTTGAGGGCCAGCCTTCGGTCCAGCAGCGCCAAGACGCCCATGCCGGCCAGCATGCCGATAACGCCACCCAGGGTCATCAGCAGGTCGTTCCCATTCAACAGCTTACCCGCCACCCATAATCCCAGCAGAAATCCTGCCAGCGGGATCATATACATCAAGAAGGAGGCCTTCACGACCTGGGCTGCAGGCATCTCCACGCTGACGTATTCGCCAGGATTGGCATGCCCGGCAACGCGGATCAGCGTATCCTTCTTCATGCCCGCCGCGCACCCGCCGCAGCGGCTGCACGCCTCATATCGCTCAAAGGAAACCAACAGGCCGCCTTTGTCCGACTTTATCACTTTGCCGGGGCGAATCACACGCGACCTCATTTCGCTCATAGTGCGTCCATTATAGCACATTTCTGCCGGCTTGCATAGAGCAAAAAAACACCCTGGCGGGTGTTTTGGAATCCGGCGGCGACCTGCTCTTCCGGGCCGTTTCCAGCCAAGTACCATCGGCGCTGAAGGGCTTAACTTCTGTGTTCGGGATGGATACAGGTGATCCCCTTCGCCTTTGCCACCGAAATCTACTGAAAGTACTTCGCACTTACGCTCGCTTGAGAACATGTCCTTCGGCGCTTGCACGCATGGTTAGCTCTCAATGCTCGCCGTGCTTCCGCACCCTCACAGCTGCATAACTTCTGAAACAAGATAGCCTTTTCCTTTAATGGTCTCTCTTTAATCAAGCCCTCGGCCTATTAGTACCGACAAGCTCAACGCATTGCTGCGATTACACCGTCGGCCTATCACCCGGTCGTCTCCCGGGGGCCTTACTTCTTTTAAAGAATGGGAACCTTCTTCTCGAGGGGGGCTTCACGCTTAGATGCCTTCAGCGTTTATCCCGACCGTACTTCGCTTCCCTGCTGTGCCGTTGGCACGACAACAGTTGCACCAGTGGTACGTCCATTCCGGTCCTCTCGTACTAGGAACAGCTCCTCTCATGGTTCCTACGCCCACGATGGATAGGGACCGAACTGTCTCACGACGTTCTGAACCCAGCTCGCGTGCCGCTTTATAGCAATTTTACAAAACACAGCCCGTATGTTATATTGTAATAGAGGAGGTGAATACGATGCCAGCACCATTATCCAATGATATGAGGATCAGGATCATCAAGGCCCGGGAGCGTGGAGATACAATCGCCCAAATAGCACGTGAAAAGGAAGTAAACCAAAGTACGATTGTGCGCTTGCTCCGTCTGTACCGAGAAACGGGAAGTTATGAAGCGCGTCCGCTCAACAATGGAAGGAAACCCAGGTTAAGTCCCGAAACCCTTGAAATAATCAGGGAACGAATCAAGAGACAGCCTGATGTGACATTGCGGGAGTTGATAGAAGAGTATTCGCTTCCTTTGAGTGAAGCTGCGCTATGCAAGATCATTAAGTATAAGTTAGGGTTCGTGCGAAAAAAAAACGGGTTACGCGGCGGAACAAGACAGGGAAGATATCCGTCTACAGCGCAAACAATGGAAAGAACACCAGGCGACCCTTGATCCTCATCGCTTGGTGTTCTTAGATGAGAGTGGTATCAACACCGGCATGACCCGTATCTATGGACGTTCATCCAGTCATCAACGTGTAAGGGAAGCAATGCCTGATACGCGATTTGAGCGGACATCGATCTTATCATCCGTTCGCATGGATGGGACCATGGTTCCTTTGGTGTTTGAAGGCGCCCTCAACGGGGACTTGTTCAAGGCTTATGTTGAACACATGCTTGCACCTTCACTTAAGCCGGGAGACATCGTCATCATGGACAACTTGAGTTCGCATAAGGTCAAAGGGATTGCTGGAGCCATTGAGGCGGCAGGTGCTTCCGTCATGTATCTGCCGCCTTACAGTCCAGACTTGAACCCAATTGAGCTATTGTGGTCGAAGGTCAAAGCCATCCTGAGAAAACTCAAGGTAAGAACCAAAGATTTAATGGATCATGCTATTTCACAAGCTCTGGATGCAATATCTCTTGATGACATCGCTGCTTGGTTCAGACACGATGGTTATGCGCTTTGTTAAGTTAAATTGCTATAAAACCGCTGATGTCAAACAAAGGCTAAACTCTGAAAACTTGATGTGACGACATTTCCTGAGTATGAAGACAGCAAAAACAGCATTTTGTCCCCGATTTCTCTTCCGGAGCTGTGGTCCCTTCCCCCCGCCCGCCCAGGGGGGCTATCCCCCCTTGAGCGTGCGCAGGGCTACAGCTTTCTGCCCTCCAGCAGCTGGGCGTCCAGCCAGCCTTTCAATATAAAGGGGTCGCCGTGGGCTTTGAGCGCCTCGTGCAGGTGGCACCGAAGGCGCTGCAGCGTGTCCGCCTGTTCGGGCGCGTGGATCAGGCTGTTGTGCTCGCCCGGGTCGTCCGCTAAGCAATACAGCTCATCCGTATCCGTCATGTTCCAGACGTATTTGTATACGCCGTCGGTGATCATCCGCGCGCAGTACAGCCCGAACTGCTGCCCGTTGCACGACGAGGTGATGTATGCCCTTGGGTTTTGATGATCTTCCGGGCTGATGGGCAACGGGCTTCCATGGGGCGTGTCGCCGGGGTCAAGTCCCAGCGCAGCGCCCACCGTGGCCGCAATGTCCAGCTCAGCCGATACCAGGGCGTCGCTGACAAACGGCGCGCTGCCCGGCATGTGCGCCATCAGCGGCACGCGCACGACGTCGTCATACAGCACGTAGTGCTTATCCAGCATTTGGTGGCTGCCACACATGTCGCCATGGTCCGCCGTGAAGAAGATCAGCGTGTTGTCGTACTGCCCGCTCTCCTCCAACGCCGTCAGGATGATGCCCAGCGCGTCGTCCAACTGCGATATCATGGCGTAGTAGCGGCTGACCATGGGGGCGAAATCGTCCCAGCTCAGGTCCTCCAGGCGCCAGTTCACGCTTTGCTGGGCGTGGATGTAGGGCTTGTTGTCGAACTGATCGCCAAAGCCGGGCCAGGGCGGGATGGCACCAGCATCGTACATCGCCGAAAACGGCGCGGACGGCTGGCAGGGCAGGTGCGGCACGTCAAAGTCCGCCCAGATGTGCCAGGGACGCCCTTCCGCAGCGTAGCCCGTTAACCGGTTCGCTGCCTCGCGCGCCATATAATGGGTAACGGTTTCCTCCAGCGGAACCGTGCTGTCGCCACCAAACCAACCGCCTGGCGCTGCGTCCGGGTATTTCTGCTTCAGCTGCGCCTTATAATCGGCGCTCCGGATGACATCCTGGTAGCCAAAGTCCTCCGGTCCGTGCACGGGCGAGCAGTGCCATTTGCCGATATAGCCCGTGCGGTACCCCAGTGCCGGCAGCCTGGTTGTCCAGGCGTCCCTGCGCTGGGCCGTGGGCGTGTGGAAAAAGTCGTAATTCCAGAAGGCGCCGATATGGTCCGGGTGCCTGCCCGTAATCAGCGCCTGGCGCGCCGGTGCGCACACCGGCATGGGGGTATAAGCCCTGGTAAATACCGCGCTGCGGCTGGCCAGCCTGTCCAGGTGGGGGGTTTTAACGCCGCGCTCCTTCAGGAAGCCAAGGCAGTCCCACCGGAACTGGTCAGCCAGCAGCAGCAGGATATTGGGCCGCTTGTCTGCGCCCCGGTCCATCAGAATACCCTGGAGATATCTCCGTGCAGCGGCGGCAGCCTGTAGGGCACCACCAGCGCACCGCCATTCTCGTAGGAGTCGATGGCTGCGAACGTATACTCCAGCGTGGCCAGGGCGTCACGCCCTGAGGCGCGGATGTGCTCATGGGGCACGTTGTTGGTGACGTCCTCCAAGAACGCATTCAGGCGGGTGGGGAAGGTGGCGCCAAAGTCGGAAACGCCGGTGTTGATGGTTTCGGGCGCGGGGGATGCCATCGACGCCGGGCCGGTCATCTTGTCGATGTCCCAGAAGTGCAGCTTCTCCACGCAGTTTTCGATGCAGAAGGTGCCCTTGGTGCCGGCGTGCTCATAGCTCCACCAGCCGCCCAGGCCGAACATGGCGTCGCCGCGCTGGCTGATCAGGTAGCCTACGCCGCCGTCGGCAAACTTCACGTGGATGGAGTTGATGGACAGCATCGGGTCGCGCTTGGTGGCGCGCACGCCGGGCTTGGACAGGAACGCCTGCACAGCCACAATGTCGCCGCAGAAATAGCGCATCACGCTGAAGGGATGGGCGCAGAACGCCTTCACATGGGAATAGGGCGTCTGCCAGCGCGGGCTGCCGGGGCCGGTGTACTTGGTTTCCGAGCCGTTGAAGCCCACCTTATGGATGCAATATACCAGCTCGCCGATTTTGTCCTGCTGGATCATCTCCATGGCGCGGTCGGCTGGCTCTGTGAAATAGTGGTTCAGGTTGCAGCCCAGGCGCAGCTTGTTGCGAGCGGCGTAGGCCACCAGCTCCCTGGCGTCGCGGACGTCCGCGCAGATGGGCTTCTCCACCAGCACGTTTTTACCCGCCTGCAGCGCTTCCATCGCGGGCTCAAAGTGCATGGAGCCGTTGTCATAACCCGATGTGGTCACGGAAACCACATCGATTTCCGGCATGGCTGCCAGCATGTCCTTGAGCGAGTAGAATGCCTTGACGCCGAGCTTTTCCGCCGCGGCGTCCGCCTTTTCCTTCACGATGTCGCATACCGCGACCAGCTCGGACAGCGGGTTGTCCTTGTAGATGCCTGCATGGGTATTGCCAATGCCGCCCATGCCGACGACTGCGCATTTCAGTGCCATGTTGTTTCCTCCTTTAATGTGTAAGCTTTAATGTGTAAGCATATGTTCCTTGCGGTACCCGGACGGCGTGGTGCCGATGTGCCGCTTGAACTCCCTTGAAAAATGGCTCAGGCTGCGGAACCCCGCCGCGCCGGCTGCCGCCTGCACGGCCTCGCCCCGGCGCAGCAGCGCCATGGCCCTGGCAAGCCGGTAGCGGCACAGGTATTCGATGGGCGTGATGCCCGTCACCTGGCGGAACTGCCGCGTGAAGTAGTCGGGGGACACGCCCGCCTGTCTGGCGATTTCGCTGATGGACAGATCGTCGGCGTGGTGCGCGTCGATGTACTGCAGGGCTTTGGACACATAGCCTAAGTACAGCCGCTTGTCGCCGTCCGCCTGCGTCAATTCCGCAAACAGGCGCGCGCACTGCACCGCCAACAGCGTCAGCTCGGCGCGCAGCTGCACCTGCCAGCCTTCGGCGCGCTCCTTCATGACAGCCATCATACCTTCCAGGCGCCTGGTCATCGCCATGCGGCCGGGCAGGCTCAGGTGCACGCGGTCTAAGTAGTCGCTCTGCGATGCGAACAGGCGGGCGCCGCCCGCTGTCCGCCGCAGCTCCTGGCCGGCTTCGCCCAGCGCCGACAGCGTGAACAGACAGTTGAACAGGGCGATGTCGTGGTTGCTGATGTAACGGTGCATGTCACCGGGGCGGATGATGAACAGGTCGCCCGCCATCAGCAGCACCGTGCGGCCGCCCGTTTCGTGCAGGCACGACCCCTCCTGCACGAGCACGATTTCGTAGCAGTCGTGCGCGTGCAGGTTGGTTGCGCCGTGGCGCAGGTGCATGACCGCGATCTGCGGGTCATCCGGCGCCGTGTAAGTGCGGATGCTCAGCAGCCTGTCCTGCGCCGCGGATGGGGCGCTATCAGTCAGGGAAAAGCTCATCCAGGTAAACGACCCGTCCCGTATCCAGCGATTCGATGGCGGCGTGAATGGCCATCTGGGCCTTCAGGCCCTGCAGGCCGCTGCCGTCGATATCCTCCGGGCGGGTGCCCGCCGCCACCTCGCGCACGAAGCTGCGCAGGCGGTCGCGGAAGGTGTCGTCAAAGCCGGCATAGCCGCCGAACACCGGGTTGGTATACACGCGCTTTTCGGGGTTGCCGGCCGGGTACAGCGTCGCTTCGCGCCACATGTCCTCAAATACCAGGCGGCCTTTCAGGCCCGCCACCTCGCAGCGCTCCATGGGATGGCCGCGCGCGATGTCGTAGCTGCTGGTCAGGTGGCCGACAGCGCCGTTCTTGAACTTCATGTTGATGCTGGCGGTGGACCAGATCGTGCGCCCGGAGGATTTCATCGCGAAGCACTGCACGGCTTCGATGTCGCCCATGAAGTAGCGGATGATCTCCATGCTGTGGGGGTTGAGCGCCTTCAGGTGATAGTAGGGCGACTCAAAATCCTGCGGCTTGCCGATCCATAGCGCCATGTTGCAAAACAATAGCTCGCCGATCAGCCCTTCGTCCTGCCAAGCTTTGGCAGCGCGCGCCGCCGGCGTGAAGCGGTGGTTAAAGTCGATGGCAAAGCAGCGGTTGAGCTTTTTCGCCGTGTCCACCATGCGCCTGCCGTCCTCAATGCTGTTGGAGATGGGCTTTTCGCACAGCACATGCGCACCCGCCTCCAGCGCCTGCAGGGTAGGCTTCATATGGTCGGACGAGTATTCATACCCGCCGGTAGCGACCGACACGATGTCGGGCTTCACCTCGCGCAGCATGGTTTCGGCATCCAGGTAGTACGGCACCCCGTGCTGTTCGCCGGCGGCTTCCGCCCGCTCCGGGATGATGTCACACACGCCGGCCAGCTCCACCATGTCGTCTCCCCGGTAGATACGCGCATGCAGGTTGCCGATGGGCCCCATGCCAATCACGCATACTTTCAGCATGTCAGTCGCCTTTCTTTTCCTTTTTCAGGCGCTCCTGCAGCTTTTGCGCTGTCTGTGAGCTGCCGATGTGCATGGTGTTATACGCTTCATCCGACGATTTGAACGGCCCGCGGCCTTCAAAGCCGTGCCAGTCCAGGTTTGTGTACATGGGGTTGGTGCGCCCGGTTTCCTTCTCGCGCCTGGCGATGAACTGCTCCATCCGCTGGGTGAGGCAGGCAACAACCTCGGGCTCCTGCTCGGCGACGTTGTGGTTCTCGTCCGGGTCCTTGATCAGGTTGTACAGCTCCACCGGCTCGCGGTAGTGGAAGTCCGGCTCCAGCGCGCGGATCAGCTTCCATTCGGGGGTGCGCCAGCCGTGTTTGCGCTGCCAGGTGCACTCGGTGATGTAGAACTCGGGCTCCTTCCCGCGCTTGCCCTCGAGGGCGGGCAGCAGGCTGCGGCCATCGAAGCTGTACGGCGTGCCGTCGATGCCGACCAGGTCAAGCAGCGTGGGCATGACGTCCTTGAGCTGGCAGTAGTCGTCCACGCGCACGCCTCTGGGCAGCTTATTGTTCCAGCGCAGGATCAGCGGCACCACCAGCGTGCAGTCGTACAAGCCGTGGTGGTCGAAATAATGGTCGTGGTCATAGAGGGTTTCGCCATGGTCGGAGGTGAATACGACGATGGTATCGTCCTCCAGCCCCAAGTCCGCCAGCTTTTGCAGCAGCGGCTGGATGCAGGCGTCCATGTAGGCGATGGCTGCGTCGTACTGCGCCACGATGTAGTCGCTGCTGGTGCAGCCCGGCGGGAACCAGTCATAGAAGTAGTCACAGAAGGGCTTGAACTGGTACACAGGCTCCAGCGATTTGTTGTTCTCGTCGAACTCATCGCCCTGGAAGAACATCCTGTGGAAGGGTTCGGGCGCCAGGTACGGCGAATGCGGGTCCATATGGCGCAGGAACAGCAGGAAGGGCTTGTCCTGCGCGGCCAGGCGCTCCATCTCCGGGATGGTGACGGCGTTGAGGTTTTCTGCCTTGTGCGAGCGGCCGGTTTCCCAGCTGCCCCAGCCGGAGAAGGAGATGTAGTTGTCATACCCGCGCGCAGCCGGGTTGCCTTCAAAGCCCACCGAGGTCGTGGTGTAGCCGTGTTCGCGCAGCACCTCGGCCAGCGTTTTGACGCCGGGCGCCATATCGCCTTTGTGGCGCAGCGCCACGGTGTTGGTGCCGAAGCAGTCCCTGCCCGTGAACATGCAGCCGTAGCCGGGCGTGGTGGGGATGGACGGGCTGAAACAGTTGTTGAACGTGACGCCGCCCTCGGCATACTTGGTGATGTGCGGCGTGGTCAAGCGGTGGTAGCCGTAATGGCTCATGTGGTCGCGCCTGAGGCTGTCGATGCCGAATAACAGGATGTTGGGTTTCTTTTTGGGCATGTTGTTGTTACCTCCTGATGTTGATATTGTTCAGCGCGCGCCCAGTGCAACAAGGCACGCGTTCATGTAGCCGTAGCTTTCGGCAGAAATGGCGGTGGCGGCTTCGATGGACTGATCCGGCCCGATCACTTCCAGCACCACGGGGCCCTTGTAACCGGCATCCACCATGGCCTTAAAGTAGCCCTGCAGGTTGATGTCGCCCTTGCCGCAGGCCTGATCCCTGGGCGCGCCGGGCGACGGGCCCGGGCCCTTGCAGTCGCGGATGTGGATGTGCCGCACGCGGGAGATCACCTTGGGCAGCGCCTCCTCGGGCTTCTCGCCGGCGCGGTGGATGTGGCTGGGGTCCATGTCGATGCCGAAGGATTGGTCCGGAATGGCAGCCATGGCAGCCAGCGTGGTGTCGGTGTCGAACATGGAAGCGCCCACGTGGGCCTTGCAGCACAGCGTCACGCCATATTCCTTGGCGATGCCGGCCAGCTTTTTCAGGGAAGCGATGTTCTTCTCCAGATCGCCTTCCACGTTCATTTTGCCGGTGGGACCGACATTGACAACGGGCACGCCAAGCTCCTTGGCGGCGGTAAAGGCTTTCACCAGCCGCTCCTCGTCCTGGGAAGCGACTTCCATGGACAGCAGCTCAAGGCCGAAGTCGGCCTGCGCGCGCTTGATTTCAGCCATGCTTTCAGCGGGGTCGTCCAGGTTCAGATGCTCGCACATCCCCTTGATAGCGGACAGCTCCACGCCGTCGTACCCCGACAGCACGATGAGGCGCATGGCCTCATAGACGGGAAAGGGCTTGAAAAGGACGGTGTTTACACCGAGTTTCATGGGATTCTACCTCCTGATCTTGTTGGTGTATACTTGTATGTGTTTAGTATAGGCGTTTTTGCCGGGGAATACAAGGCATGCCGCCAATTTTGAAATATCAACAGCGGATTACATCAAGTTTTGCAGAAAACACCCCCTGTTGATAGGATCGCGCCCCATCGCCCATGGTGGGCAGATACGTCAAAGAGCGGCTTTCACAGTATTTGGAAATACTCAAAGATCAGCCTGCCGGCCCACGGCAGGCAGGATGTTCATGTCGAACCCACAATAGCAAAGAATGCAAAAGGAGTCACCCTAAAAACATCCGGATACAATCCATGAAAACGTCCGGTTGAAACGCATGAAAACCACCGGGTAGTATAACAAATACAGGACAACAAAGAACATCAGCCGCTGTGCAGCGGCTGGCCTGGGTGTATATATCAATCTCCTTCCCGCTACTCCGCTGCAGGCATTGTACAATCTGGGTTATCTGCGTCTGGCTGAGGGATAAGCTTCAAGCCGGCTTTGGCGGCGGACACGCGCCCGATGTGCTCCGTGGGCGTTGGGGCATATGTTCCGTGACGGATGTCGGAGGCGCCGTACTCACTGGAAAACATCTTTCTCGCCCCCGTGATGCTGTCGTTGCCGTATAAGTATATGGTGATTCTGACCGAATCGCGGTGTGCCTGGATGATATCTGTCAATGTCAGCTGCCGGGCAGCGGCTTTTTTGCGGATATCATCAGAATAGTACTCCTTGCTGAACTCTTCAAAAAAGCTATCAGTTAAATAGAGGTCCAGCACCTTGCTGGCCGCCCTCCCGGATTTTTTCTGTTCCTTTCTGCCTTTAAGGATAGGAAAATCCTCGTTGTCGAGCGACAGCCGGGAGATTCGCCTGGTGGTCGCCTCAGGGGAAAACGGCTGTGTCAACAACTCCACAATGGAGGTAACTTCGATCAGGTCCCTGATGCCGGCATTGACAAGTTTAATCCGGTACCTGTACTGGTCATAGCCATGGCCATTGCTGCACGGCTCTACAACGATGTGGTCGGAAAACAGGATGTTTGTGCCCGAACGGATAAAGGTCAGGTACCAAAAGGCATAGGACGTCAGCAAAGCCAGGAAAATATCCATCACGATGTCAGGTATCATATCCAACATGCCATTCCCCATTCAATATCATCGTTAAGTCGGCGCGCTCTCGAGCAGCCGGCTCTCGATGGCGTCCACGAACAGGCGGTGCATGTCCGGCACGGGGTGGTTGATGTGGTTGGCCAGCATGGCGGTGGTGTCGATGCCGTTGTCCTCCAGCCTGTTCCACGCCGCGTAAGCGTCGGCCACGGGCACGCGGTTTTGATCGGCAATGCTCCGCGCGGCATTCACATAGGCGTCCAGCACGCCCTTGATCTGCACCTCCGCGGCGGCGGAGGCAATGCGCCGGATGATGTCGTCATGTATGTTGTGCGACACATAGGTGCACATTCTGTTGGGGGTCAACAGCATGCATTCGGCGCCGCTGTCGGCAACGCGGCGCATGATCGCCTCCATGGCCTGCGCGTAGGCATTTAGCTTGTCCAGGCCGCCCATGGCGTCATTCAGCGCAAAGTTGACGATAACCAGATCAGGCCGGAAATGCAGCACATCCCGCTCCAGTCGGGCCAGGCCACCGGGCGCGTTATCGCCCCCTACCCCGGCATTGATCACGCTGACGGCAGCCGCGGGATAATAGGCATTCAGGCGGCGCTGCAGCCGGCTGGCGTAAGCGTTTTCGGGGTCGAATACCGCATCGAGGTGCCCGAAGCGGTTGATGAATACATCAAAGGAGCCGTGCGTCACGCTGTCGCCCAAACAGGCGATCACAACCGGCGGCGTTGCCCCGGTGTGGCGCTGCCGCCTGATGAGCTTTTCCACCACGCGCATCATGGGCTCACCAGCATCCAGTCAGCCAGCCAGCGTAAGCCGATGGCCAGCGCGAACAGCAGCAGCGCGCCAAGGCACCACAGCGCGGTGGTGATCAACGCCTTTTTCACATGAAAATCCTTTTCCATGCGGTGCCAAAGCGCCATGGTCAGCACCAGCCACAGCGCGCCGAACACCAACGTTACGGTGATCACAATGGCGTTGTGCGCAAATACATATCCGCCCAGCGCGTGGACAAGCAGCGGGATGGCATCCTTCAGCGCCAGCCAGGGCAGCAAGCCGACCAGGCCGAACACGCAGGCCAAAAGAAACGACAGCAGGGTGTCGCTGAAGGTGGGCTCCAATTTGATGCCGGGATTTACCCTGCGTTTGAACATGGTCTATCCTCTCTTTACAATGCGTCTCCCGGC
Source organism: Christensenellales bacterium (assembly GCA_050952845.1). Classification (GTDB taxonomy): domain Bacteria; phylum Bacillota; class Clostridia; order Christensenellales; family Aristaeellaceae; genus JAGVSV01. Next base: position 316,553 of record JBMNLP010000001.1, on the reverse strand, counting down.
TGCAGGGCTTCCCAGCCCTGGCGGATGGCGCTCAGCTCCATCAGCACGCCGGCGCGCGTTTCCTCGCTTTCCACCAGGCGGGTTTTGCGCACAAATTTCTCCAGCCTCGCCAGGTTTTTCAGGTTTTTCTTCAGCTGGCGCTGCCACAGCGCCGGGGTGTAGTGGTTTTGTTCGATGCGCTTCAGGTATCGCTTCTGCCAGCCCGGCGGCGCCAGGCCGGTGGCACGCACGGTGTCCAAGTCCCGCAGGCGCGTCAAGACCATGCGCCGGAAGAGCCACTGGAAATAGATGCTGGACACCAGCATGATCAGGCCCAGCCCCAGCGCAGCCAACAGCAGCAGCGCGCTTAAGCCCATGGCATCGCTCTCCGGCGGGTTGGTTTACAGCGCGTCATGATGCCCCTGTGGTCACCGCCCGCTGCGTGCTGCTGCTCAGGTCCAGCTCGTGGGCGCGGTGACAGCCCACAAACCGGTCGGGGTACAGCTCGCGCCATTCGGGCACCTCGGCGCTGCATACCTCCCGGGCATACCGGCACCGGGGATGGAAGGGGCAGCCGCTGGGCAGGTCAGCCGGGTTGGCGACGTCGCCCTCCAGCATGATGCGCTGGCATTTGTTGCGCGGGTCCGGCACCGGCCGGGCCGACAGCAGCGCCTCGGTGTAGGGGTGCAGCGGCTTGTCAAACAGCTTTTTGGTGGGCGCCAGCTCCACCAGGCGGCCAACATACATCACGCCCACGCGGTCGGAGATATGGCTGACAACGCCCAGGTCGTGGGAGATGAACAGGTAGCTCAGCCCCAGCTTTTCCTGCAGCTCCATCAGCAGGTTCAGAATCTGCGCCTGCACCGACACGTCCAGCGCCGATACGGCCTCGTCGCACACGATGAAGCGCGGCTCAGTGGCCAGCGCGCGGGCGATGCCGATGCGCTGCCGCTGCCCGCCTGAAAAGGCATGAGGATATCGCTCCAGGTGCCGCGGATCCAGCCCCACCGTGTCCATCAGCTGCATCACATGCTCGCGCAGCTTGCGCCCGGACATCAGCTTGTGGCAAACCAGAGGCTCCGATATGATGTTCAGCACCGTCATGCGAGGGTTCAGCGACGAGTAGGGGTCCTGGAAGATCATCTGCATGTCGCGGCGCACCACGCGCAGCTTGTCATAGGGCAGGCTGCCCAGCTCCACCACCTCGCCGTTTTGCTGCGTGAACAGCGTTTCGCCGGATGTGGGCTTGATGGCCTGCAGCACAGATCGGCCAAACGTGGTCTTTCCGCAGCCGGATTCGCCCACCAGCGCCACGGTTTCGCCGGTATTGATGAACAAGCTCATGTCATCGACGGCTTTGACATAGCCCACTGTGCGCTTGAGGAAGCCGGACGTGATGGGGAAGTATTTCTTCAGGTTGCGCACGTCTAAGATGCGGGTAGGTTTCACGGCTTCCATCAGGCTTCACCTCCTTCGCTGGCTGGTTGGTTCGGGGCATACCGCAGGCACCGGACCAGATGCCCGGGGGCGGCTTCCACCATGGGGATGTCGCCCCGGTTGCATTTTCCCTTGTCTGCCAGGCTGCAGCGGCTGTAAAACCCGCACCCTTCCGGCAGGTTCATGGGATAGGGCACCGTGCCCTTGATGGATTCAAAGCGCTGTTTGTGCGCTTTATCTGCCGTGGGGATGGATTTCAGCAGCGCCTGGGTGTAGGGATGCAGCGGGTTATAGAACAGGTCGTCCACGCTGCAGTGCTCCATGACCTTACCCAGGTACATCACAGCCACATCGTCGCTCATCTCGGCGATGACGCCCAGGTCATGGGTGATGAATATGACGGAGGTGTTGTGCTCGTGCTTGAGGTTGTTGATCAAATCCAGCACCTGCGCCTGCACCGTCACGTCCAGCGCCGTGGTGGGCTCGTCCGCGATGAGGATGGAGGGCTCGCAGGCCAGCGCCATGGCAATCATAGCCCGCTGGCGCATGCCGCCGGACAGCTGGTGGGGGTATTCGTCAACGCGCTGCTCGGGGTTGGCGATGCCCACGCTGCGCAGCATGTCGATGGCAATCTGCCGCGCCTTGCCGGGGTCAGGCTCCACGTGCAGCTGGATGCCCTCGATGATCTGGTTGCCCACGGTGTGGATGGGCGAGAACGCCTTCATGGGCTCCTGAAATATCATGGCAATGTTGCCGCCGCGGATGCTGCGTATTTCGGGGCCGGTGGGGTTCAGCTTGACGATGTCCGTGGGCTGGTCCAGCCGCTTGCCATCCTTTTCATACAGCAGGATTTCGCCGGACAGCTGCCCGTATTTGGGCAGGATTTTGAAGATGGCGTTGGTTGTGACCGATTTGCCGCAGCCCGATTCCCCTACGATGCCCAGCGTCCTGCCCTTGTGGATTTCAAACGAAACCCCGTCCACGGCTTTGAGCAGCCCTTCGTCCATTTTAAAATGGACCTTGACATCCTTCAGCGACAGGATGACATCTTCGTGTGTGCTCATGGTCGCTTTCTCCTTACTTGTAGGGATCGGCCGCGTCGCGCAGGCCGTCGCCGGCAAAGTTGAACATCAGCACCGTGATGACGATGAAAAACGCCGGCCACAGCAGCCATGGCTGGAGGGCGAGCGTTTCCACCGTCTGGGCATCCTGCAGCAGCGTGCCCCAGCTGATGGTGGGCGCCTGCAGGCCCAGGCCCAGGAAGGACAGCGCCGTTTCACCTAAGATGGTGCCCGGAATGGAGGCGGTGATGGATACGATGATGTAGCTCATGAAGCTGGGCAGCAGGTGACGGCCGATGACGCGGGCGTGCCCGGCGCCCGACAAGCGGGCGGCGATGATAAAGTCCTCCTCGCGCAGCGACAGGATTTTGCCGCGCACCACGCGCGCCAGGCCGGTCCAGCCGATCAGCGACATGATGACGCTCATCCACAGGTATTTGCCCAGCGGCGACATCGTCGTGGGCAGCGCTGCAGCCAGCGCCATCCACAGCGGAATGCCGGGGATGGACATGATCAGGTCGATCATGCGCTGGATAATGGTATCCGCCACGCCGCCTAAGTAGCCGGATATACCGCCCAGCGTCAGCCCGATGAAGAAGGTGAAAAAGATGGACACCAGGCAGAAGGACAGCGATATACGGCCCCCGTACAGCGTGCGGGAGAACACGTCCCGCCCCAGGCTGTCCGTGCCCATCAGGAAGAACTCGCGCCCGCTTTCCTTGGGGCCGAAGAAGTGCAGATCGCTCTCAAACAGGCCTAAAAACTTATAGCTGGAACCGTGCACAAAAAAGCCCAGCGGGATCACCTCGTCGGAATCCACGTAGATTTTCCGGAAGGTGTTGGGGTCCCGATCGGTCGCTTTGACACGCACATGCAAGCCGATGAAGCGGTTTTCGCTGTCCCGCAGCCGGATGGAAGTGGGCGGGCACTCCTTGAAGTTGCGGTAGCGCTCCAACGGCAGGGAAGGTGCGAAAAATTCGGCAAACATGGTAACAGTATACATGATGATGATGATGGGCAGCGCAATCAGGGCCATGCGGTGTTTTTTCAGCTTCCACCACATCAGCTTCCACTGGCTGGCCACCTCGTATGTGCCGGTGTTTTCTTTCCTGCGCCGTTTCAGGCTGATGCCAATCTTCATTCTGCCACCCCCCCGAAACGGATGCGCGGGTCAATTACAGCCAGCGCAATGTCGCTCAGCAGCGTGCCGAATACCGTGAGCGTGCTGACAATCAGCAGGAAGGAGCCGGCTAAGTACATATCCTGGCTGATCAGCGCGCGGCGCACAATGGGCCCCATGGTGGGCATGGACAGCACGATGGACACCACCATTTCGCCCGATATCAACCCGGGCAGCACCCAGCCGATGGTGGACACCATGGGGTTGACAGCCAGGCGGATGGGGTACTTCCACAGCAGCTTTTTCTCCTCCAAGCCTTTGGCGCGCGCCGTGATGACATACTGCTTTTGCAGCTCGTCCAGCAGCATCGCGCGCATCTGGCGGATCAACCCCGCTGTCTGCGACAAGCCGATGATGCCCACCACCAGCCCCAGGCGGGGCAGCATGTTGACAAACTTGGCCCAGCTCCATGCCGCGTTGACATATTCCGGGCTGAACAAGCCTGTCAGGGACACCCCTGTCGAGGTAAAGATGATGTACACAGCTGCCAGCGCCAGCAGAAACCCCGGTACAGCCAATCCGATAAACCCCAGGAAAATGAAGAAATAGTCGCCTAAGGAGTATTGGTGCGTGGCGGAGTAGATGCCAATCGGGATAGCCAGCCCCCAGGTGACGACCAGCGACAGCAATGCGATGCCGATCGTAGCAGGCAGGCGCTCCGCCAGTATCTGCGATACCGGCTGCTGCCACTGGAACGACCGGCCAAAGTCCAGCTTGGTGATGATGTTGGATATCCAGTAGAAATACTGGATGTGCGCCGGCTGGTCCAGGCCGTACTGCCTGGTCAGGTTGATGATGTAGGACTGATCCACATCGGTGCCGGAGTTTTTCATCTGCACAATGTAGGTGGTCAGGTAGTCGCCGGGCGGCAGCTGAATAATGACGAAAATGATTACGCTGATGGCAACCAGCAGCGGTATAAACTGCAGCAGCCGCCTGAGGATGTATCTTGCCAGCAAAGCTCGTTCACCTGCTCTTTCTATTCGCGCGGCTGCGGGGAGCCGTATGTTGAGAGGGCGGGGATCGGGGCGCGCGGCTGTGAAAGCTGCGCCGCGCGCCCCTTGTTGGTGTTCAGGTATGCTTGCTATCTTATCTGTAGAAGAACTGTTCGCCCGAGAAATTCCAGCTGATGCCGGCGCCGCCGGTGGGCACGTTGCCGATGTTGCTGTTGATGACAACGCACTGCTGCACGTTGATCAGCGGCTCGATGATGAACAGCCTGCTGGTCATAACCTCCAGCAGCTGGGGCACCACCACGTTGACGGCATCCTGCGGGCTAACGGTCATCAGCGACTGCTTGTGCAGGTGAAATTCCTTGGCCCACTCCGGGGGCTCCTCGCCGGCTTCGACGGTCGGGTCGGTCAAGCCGCCGGCGTCAAACCATTGCGTCCACAGGGGCGCCAACGGTCCAAAGTCCACATAGTGCCACAGCTGGGTGGAGTGGATCCACATCACCCGGATGGGAATTTCATTCGCCAGCTGCTTCTGTTCACGCATGGAGGACTCCAGCGTGGTGATCTCGGTTTTCAAGCCGAGCTCGCCCCAGAACTCGACATACAGCTCGGACACCGAAGTGATGTCCTTGGCGTCGGGGGAGTTGACGATTTGCAGCGTGAGGGGCTTGCCCGAGGGCGTAGTGCGGATGCCGTCCGCTCCCCTCTGCATGCCCATCTCGTCCAGCAGGGCGTTGGCGGCATCAAAGTCGCCTTCGCACTTCCAGTGGGGATTGACTTCACCAAAACCCTTGTACACCGAATCCAAAATCTCCTCGGCGTCGATGGCCAGCTCCAGCGCCTGCAGGAACCGAGCATCGTTGACAACTTCCTGCCAAGCTTCATCCTTGTAGTTGAAGTTGATCATCACGTCTGTGGGGTTGACGTGCATCGCGGTCAGGTACGCCGTGATGCCGGCTTTTTCCTCGTTCTCCTTGTACAGGGTAACGTTGTCGATGGTGGCCGATTCACGGCCGAAGTCCGCCTCGCCAGAGACATACTTCATCTGCACCATCTCCATGTTCTCCACCAGCGTGGAAGTCAGCTTGTCCACATAGGGCAGCTGGTTACCCTCGGCGTCCACCTTATGATAGTAGGGGTTGCGCTCAAAGGTGGTGATGCCGCCATCGCTGGACACCATGACCCATGGGTATAGCACAGGGAAGTTGCCCGTATGCCCGGCGTCGGCGAAGGTCTTGCTGGTCAGCTGGTCCGTCGGGTCGGTCAGCTCCCAGTTGGTGCAGTCGGCCTGCGAGAACAGCGTAATCCAGGATGCGTCTAAGCTGAGGTCCAAACCGAGGACATCAGCATAGGGCTGCATGGCCTCGGTGTAGGCTTCGTAGCTCTCATAGCTGTCCTTATGGAACTTCTCTAAGAAATGCTTGGGCTTGAGGAAATCAGTATAGCCCTTCCAGCCTGCGATGGACAGGTGCACAACAAAACCGCCGTAGGGTTCCTTGAAGCTGAGCTTGAACGTCCAGTCGTCGATCTCTTCAAAGGTGAAGGGATCGCCGGTGGCGACGCCGCCATCGCGCATGTAGTTGGCGATGACAGGGGTGATCTCCTCGTTGAAGATGACCTTCTCAATGGTGAACCTGACGTCCTCCATCGTGACGGGCACGCCGTCGGACCACTTCAGGCCTTCGCGCAGTCTGAAGGTAAACTCGGTCTGCTCGTCGTTCACCTCGTAGGATTCGACGATGTTGGGGGTGATCACGTCGCTGTTAGCCGATGCCATCGTCAACAGCCCCTCGTTGTTCATGATGAACACATCGGCATCCCAGTTGACCACCGCGGTGATGAACCGCATCGTGCCGCCGTATTTGCCGATTTCATAGTCCAAAAACTCAGGAAGGATTTCGTCGGGCAGCTTGGTGACCTTGGGCAGCCGCTCGGCCACCGGGGCCAGCTCACCTGCAGCAACCTTGTCATCCAGAAAGGGGGATTGCTTGTACTCGACGCCCTCGGCGAACGCCGGGAACATCAGGGACAGGGCTGTCATCAGCATCACAACAGCCATCACCAGGGATAAAGTTTTTTTCCTCATGTAATTCGCACCTCCATGTATATTTTCCAGCCATGACGGCTGGGCGAGGAACCGAAATAATTATCTGTTAACTGAACTATACCACAAAAGAATATCGATGGCAATAGGAATATTTTCGCGCTCATCTTGACATGAGGCACTACGTAGGCCGCACGGCGCAGCAGCAGTTTTCTCTATCCAGCGTTCCCGTGCGTACGGAAATTCGCCCCGTGTTTGCCAGGCAGCAGCCGTTTTTTTCCTCCCTGATGGCAGACCATATCGCTGATGCCGCCGGCATGCTGCCAGGCAGACTGCCTGCGCCCGGAGCGCATCGCCACCAATGATCACACGCAACAAACGCCGAACATTTTTGACATATCCTGTAATTGGCGAACAGCCAAACCCTTGGGACCTGCTTCGGCCCCAGGATGCGACGAGCCGACATCGAGGTGCCAAACCTCCCCGTCGATGTGAACTCTTGGGGGAGATCAGCCTGTTATCCCCGAGGTAGCTTTTATCCGTTAAGCGACGGCTCTTCCACTCAATGCCGCCGGATCACTAAGCCCGACTTTCGTCTCTGCTCGATTTGTCAATCTCGCAGTCAGGCACCCTTCTGCCTTTACACTCTGCGAATGGTTTCCATCCATTCTGAGGGTACCTTTGGGCGCCTCCGTTACCCTTTCGGAGGCGACCGCCCCAGTCAAACTGTCCGCCTGACAATGTCCATACGCCGGATCACGGCCGTGTGTTAGAATCCCAGCAACAGAAGAGTGGTATCCCAACGGTGGCTCCACACAAGCCGAAACTCATGCTTCCCAGCCTCCCACCTATCCTGTGCATCTATTACCGGAATCCAATATCAGGGTACAGTAAAGCTCTACGGGGTCTTTCCGTCCAGTCGCGGGTAATGGGCATCTTCACCCATACTTCAATTTCACCGGGTCCCTTGTTGAGACAGCGCCCAAATCGTTACACCATTCGTGCGGGTCGGAACTTACCCGACAAGGAATTTCGCTACCTTAGGACCGTTATAGTTACGGCCGCCGTTTACTGGGGCTTCGGTTCAATGCTTCGCTTGCGCTTACATGTCCCCTTAACCTTCCAGCACCGGGCAGGTGTCAGCACCTATACGTCAGCTCGCGCTTTCGCAGATACCTGTGTTTTTGTTAAACAGTCGCTTGGGCCTTTTCTCTGCGGCCACATCTCTGTGGCTCCCCTTCTCCCGAAGTTACGGGGTCATTTTGCCGAGTTCCTTAACAAGGGTTCTCCCGTTCGTCTCAGGATTCTCTCCCCGCCCACCTGCGTCGGTTTACGGTACGGGTACCTTCAGATTCACTAGCAGCTTTTCTTGTCAGCGTGAAATCACTCGCTTCCCTACTTTACTTCGGTCCTCTCGTGCCTCATGCTTTCCGGAATGCGTACTTCACTACATCCCACACTTGACACTTTCACGCAGTTGACCATCACCGCGCCCGAGCTATCCTTCTGCGTCACTGCTTCATTCCTTCGGTAGTGCAGGAATTTCCACCTGCTGTCCATCGCCTACGGCTGCTGCCCTCGGCTTAGGCCCCGACTTACCCTGGGAGGATGAACCTTCCCCAGGAAACCTTGGGCTTTCGACCGCCATGTTTCTCACATGGCTCTCGCTACTCATACCGGCATTCTCTCTACTGTGCAGTCCAGCAGTCCTCACAGTCTGCCTTCTCCCCGCACACTATGCTCCTCTACCATCCCCTGCGATGATTTCTATTATTCATATGCTCATGCTTTGGCTTGAAGATGCCATTCATATCTTAAATAATAGAAATCATCGCAGGAAATCCGCCGCTTCGGTGTCATGTTTTAGCCCCGGACATCTTCGGCGCATCATCACTCGACCAGTGAGCTGTTACGCACTCTTTAAATGTATGGCTGCTTCTAAGCCAACATCCTGGTTGTCTCTGCAATGACACATCCTTCTCCACTTAACATGTACTTCGGGACCTTAGCGGACGGTCTGGGTTGTTTCCCTTTCGCCCGTGAAACTTATCTCTCACGGACTGACTCCCGTACCTGCATTAACCGGCATTCGTAGTTTGATAGTGTTTGGTAAGCTTTGTCACTCCCGCCCACAGTCAGTGCTCTACCTCCGGTAATGGCGTACGAGGCTAGCCCTAAAGCTATTTCGAGGAGAACCAGCTATCTCCGGGTTCGATTGGAATTTCTCCCCTATCCACAGCTCATCCCCGCCTTTTTCAACAGACGTCTGGTTCGGTCCTCCATGGTGTTTTACCACCACTTCAACCTGGCCATGGATAGGTCACCCGGTTTCGGGTCTGCCCCATGCAACTATTTCGCCCTCTTCAGACTCGCTTTCGCTTCGGCTCCGGACCTCTTAGTCCTTAACCTCGCTGCACAGGCGCAACTCGCCGGTCCGTTCTACAAAAAGTACAAGGTCGCGCATATATCGCGCTCCCTCTGCTTGTAAACATAGGGTTTCAGGTTCTCTTTCACTCCCCTCCCGGGGTCCTTTTCACCTTTCCCTCACGGTACTATGCGCTATCGGTCACCAAGTCGTATTTAGCCTTGGGAGGTGGGCCTCCCGACTTCCCGCCGGATTCCCCGTGTCCTGCGGTACTCTGGAAACGGCTCGCTCTCTCCGCTTTTCGAATACGGGGCTCTTACCCTCTATGGCTGGACTTTCCAGTCCTATTCCTCTAAGCTTCCTGAATGCTCTCTTGCCGTCCCGTAACCCCACGGAGCGTACTCCGTGGTTTGGGCTCTTCCCCGTTCGCTCGCCGCTACTTGGGAAATCGATCTTTCTTTCTCTTCCTCCGGGTACTTAGATGTTTCAGTTCCCCGGGTTCCCCCGTCCAGGACTATGTGTTCATCCTGGCGTGACGGACCTACTGTCCGCCGTGTTTCCACATTCGGATACCTACGGGTCTTTGCCTGCTTGCGGCTCTCCGTAGCTTTTCGCAGCTTGCCACGTCCTTCTTCGGCGCTTGGTGCCTGGGCATCCGCCCTATGCTCTTCTTCGCTTGATTATATCCTGAGACCATGTCTTTCTTCCAGCATCTCCATGCTGGATCGCGTACCCCTCGGTACGCTGCAACTGGCCTTCTTAACCTCTTTTACTAATCCTTGAATTAGTATTAGTTAATCTCTCGTTTCTTCCGTTATGCAGCTGTCAAGGTGCGCCATCACGAATTCGTGACGATGGTGGGTCGCAGTGGACTCGAACCACCGACCTCTCGCTTATCAGGCGAGTGCTCTAACCGGCTGAGCTAGCGACCCGTGTGGTGGAGGTTAGCGGGCTCGAACCGCTGACCTCCTGCTTGCAAAGCAGGCGCTCTCCCAGCTGAGCTAAACCCCCATGATGCAAGCGGTCGGATCTCGTCCGCTATCAATCACGCCTTGCCACCGCCACTGGCGGCGCTCGGCTCCGATCCCCCCGCAATTCGCAATGGTCGTGCCCTGCGGCGCTTACGCGCCTCGGGCTCTCCCTTGCTCATTGTTCTTACGCCTCGCTTCTTCCGCCACTGGCGGCGCTCGGCTCCGAACCCTGGTAACGATACAGTGGAAGCGGACAGTCATCCTTCGGACTTACGTCCTGCCTTATGGCATTTTACTTGCTCAAACGCTTTTGCGTCCGATCGACCTGGGTCGAATCTGTCCTTTCAGACATACTCGCTCCCTAGAAAGGAGGTGATCCAGCCGCACCTTCCGATACGGCTACCTTGTTACGACTTCACCCCAGTCATCAATCTCACCTTCGTCAGATGGCCCCTCACGGTTACCTCTCTGCCTTCGGGTGCTATCAACTCCCATGGTGTGACGGGCGGTGTGTACAAGGCCCGGGAACGTATTCACCGCGACATGATGATTCGCGATTACTAGCAACTCCTCCTTCATGTGGGCGGGTTGCAGCCCACAATCTGAACTGAGAACGCTTTTTTGAGATTCGCTCCGCCTTGCGGCTTCGCTGCCCTCTGTGGCGCCCATTGTAGCACGTGTGTAGCCCAGGTCATAAGGGGCATGATGATTTGACGTCGTCCCCACCTTCCTCCGAGTTGTCCCCGGCGGTCTCGATAAAGTCCTCAACTTCACTTGTTAGTAACTATCGACAAGGGTTGCGCTCGTTGCGGGACTTAACCCAACATCTCACGACACGAGCTGACGACAACCATGCACCACCTGTCTCAGTACCCCCGAAGGGATTCCGTATCTCTACAGCCTTTACTGGATGTCAAGACCTGGTAAGGTTCTTCGCGTTGCTTCGAATTAAACCACATGCTCCGCTGCTTGTGCGGGCCCCCGTCAATTCCTTTGAGTTTTAATCTTGCGACCGTACTCCCCAGGCGGAATGCTTACTGTGTTTACTGCGGCACAGAAGGGGTCGATACCTCCTACACCTAGCATTCATCGTTTACAGTGTGGACTACCAGGGTATCTAATCCTGTTTGCTCCCCACACTTTCGCGCCTCAGCGTCAGTTGCAGTCCAGTTACCCGCCTTCGCCACTGGTGTTCCTCCCGATCTCTACGCATTTCACCGCTACACCGGGAATTCCGATAACCTCTCCTGCACTCCAGCCGCGCAGTTTCCAAAGCAATTCCACCCTTGAAAAATGGACTTCCACTTCAGACTTGCACGGCCGCCTACGCGCCCTTTACGCCCAATCATTCCGGACAACGCTCGCCCCCTACGTATTACCGCGGCTGCTGGCACGTAGTTAGCCGGGGCTTCCTCCTTGGCTACCGTCTTCTTCTCTTCACCAAGGACAGAGGTTTACAATCCGAAAACCTTCTTCCCTCACGCGGCGTCGCTGGGTCAGGGTTCCCCCCATTGCCCAATATTCCCCACTGCTGCCTCCCGTAGGAGTTTGGACCGTTCTCAGTTCCAATGTGGCCGATCACCCTCTCAGGTCGGCTACCGATCGTTGGCTTGGTGAGCCCTTACCTCACCAACTACCTAATCGGACGCGAGCCCCTCTCTTACCGGATCTAATCCTTTAACCTCTTAGCCATGCGGCTGAGGGGTCTCATGCGGTATTAGTGAAGGTTTCCCTCCGTTATCCCCCTGTAAAAGGCAGGTCGCTCACGCGTTACTCACCCGTCCGCCGCTAAAATAATCGCCGATTACTCAACCATTATCTCCGCTCGACTTGCATGTGTTAGGCACGCCGCCAGCGTTTGTCCTGAGCCAGGATCAAACTCTTGTGTTTAATCCTTAACATATCGTACTCCTAAGCACAATACGCTAATTTACTCTCAGAATTTACTGTCGTTCTTCGCTTCCTTCGCTGTATCGTTGTCAAGGTTCGGGCGCCCCGCGTTTGAGACGCCTGAACACTTTATCACCTCTCCCTTACCTTGTCAAGAACTTTTTTTATTTTCCCACGCAGAAAGTAGAAAAGATGCTGTCGAGGATGTCCTCCCCCGCGCGCTCGCCCGTGATTTCATCCAATGCGTTCAGCGCTGCCGTCAGGTCAATGGCGCAAAGGTCAAGCGGCGCGCCGTCCCGCATGGCGTCCGCCGCTGCCGTCAGGTGGTCGGCCGCCAACCTGGCCAAGCGCATGTGGCGCGCCAGCGTCAGCGCGGTTTCACCCGGATGCCCGGCCTGGCGCACGATCAAATCAGTCACTGCTGGCAAGCCTTCGCCGGTGCGGGCGGATACCGGCAGCCCCTCAGGCAGCCCGTCCGCCCCGGGCAGGTCGCACTTGTTGAGCAACACCGCATGCTGCCTGTCCTGAACCATCCTCATCAGCGCCCTGTCCTGGTCATCAATGGGCCGGGAGCCATCGATGACCAACAGCGCCAGATCCGCCGACTGGACGGCATTCAATGCCCGCTCGATCCCTAACTTTTCCACCTGCCCGCCGCCTTCCCGTATGCCTGCCGTGTCGGACAGGTGAACGCGCAGGCCGCCCATCATCACGCTGCCGCGCACAATGTCCCGCGTGGTGCCAGGCTCCTCGGTCACAATGGCGCGTTCATCCATCAGCATCCGGTTGAGCAGCGACGACTTGCCCACATTGGGCTTGCCGCACAGCACCACCTCCATGCCCTCCTCCAGCAGCCTCGCTGCCCGCTCATCGCAGGCAGCCGACAGCCTGCCCGCCAACGCTTCCGCCTTGGGCGCAATATCCGCCGCAGCCTCAGCCTCGTCAACCTCCTCGGGATAGTCGATCACAGCCTCAACGCCTGCCAGCAGGCGCACGAGTGCGCTCCTGATATCCTTGACAAAGGCGCTGGCGCCGCCCTGCAGCTGGCGCAGCGCAGCGTCGGCTGCGCGCCTGCCGCTGGCCGATACCAGGGCCATCACAGCTTCGGCGCGGCTGAGGTCAATGCGCCCGTTGAGAAAAGCGCGCCAGGTAAACTCGCCCGGCTGGGCAGGCACAGCCCCCAGCGCGAACAATGCGTTCAGCACGCCGTTGGCCGCCTCATCGCCGCCGTGGGTGTGGATTTCCGCCACATCCTCCCTGGTATAGCTGCGCGGCGCCCGCATCAACACGGCCAGGCATTCGTCGATCAGCCTGCCCTGAAACACCGCGTGCCCGTACATCATCCGGTGGCTTTCAAAAGGCGCCGCGGCGCCCTTGGGCACAAACACCTGCCCCAGCAGCCCCTCGGCATCCGGGCCGCTCAGGCGCACCACCGCGATGCCCCCCTGCCCCGGCGCCGTCGCCAGCGCCGCAATTGTCGTCGTTTCCATGCCGTCCCTCCTCGTTCATTATATAAGAAGAGCCGCATGATTGCACCCAAGCGCCCGCATCCGGTATAATGAAACGACATGAAGGAGGATCACCATGGCTTTCGCGCACCTGCACCTGCATACGGAATACAGCCTGTTAGACGGCGCCTGCCGCATCGAGCAGCTGGTTGAAAAAGTAAAACACCTGGGCATGGACGCCTGCGCTGTGACCGACCATGGCGTCATGTACGGCGTGGTCGATTTTTATTTAGCCTGCAAGAAGGCAGGCATCCACCCTGTCATCGGCGCTGAGATATACGTCTGTCCGGACATGGACGATAAAAGGGTCTACTCGCGCGAGTACAGCCACCTGGTGCTGCTGTGCGAGAACAACCAGGGCTACCAGAACCTCATGAAGCTGGTCAGCGACGGGTTCACGCGCGGGTTTTACTACCGCCCCAGGGTGGACTATGCGCTGCTGGAACAGCACAGCGAAGGGTTGATCGCGCTGTCCGCCTGCCTGTCGGGTGAGCTGCCCCGGCTGCTGCTGGACGGGCTGTATCAGGAAGCGAAGGAGCACGCCCTCTATATGCGGCGCATCTTTGGCCCGGACCGGTACTTCATCGAAATCATGGACCATGGCATCCGCGAGGAAAAGGTCGTGCTGCCCCGGCTGGTGGCACTGGCAAACGAAACAGGCATCCCCCTGGTAGCCACCAACGACTGCCACTACCTGGCGCGCGAAGACGCCCCCGCGCAGGAGGTGCTGATGTGCATCCAGACCGGCAAAACGCTGGAGGACACGTCGCGCATGCGCATGGAAACCGAGGAGCTGTACCTGAAATCCGAAGCTGAGATGAAGGCTTTGTTCCCCTCCCACCACGACGCGGTGGAGCGGGCGGCGGAAATTGCCGGGCGCTGCCAGGTCACCCTTGATTTTGACACCGTTCATCTGCCCCGGTACCCCGTGGGCGAGGGCGAGACCGCAGCCGGTATGCTGCGGCGCCTGTGCGAGGAAGGCTTTGCCGTGCGCTACCCCGGCAATCCGCAGGAGGCGCGGGACCGGCTTGAGTACGAGCTGTCGGTCATATCCGGCATGGGGTATGACGATTATTTCCTGGTGGTGTGGGACTTTATCAAATACGCCAAGGATAACGGCATCATGGTAGGCCCTGGCCGCGGCAGCGGGGCGGGCAGCATCGTGGCCTACTGCCTGAACATTACGGCGTTGGATCCTTTGAAATACAACCTGCTGTTTGAGCGGTTTCTCAACCCCGACCGCATCTCTCTGCCCGACATTGACGTTGACTTTTGCTACGAAAGGCGGCAGGAGGTCATCGACTATGTCTCCAATAAGTACGGGGCGGACCATGTGTCCCAGATCATCACCTTCGGCACGATGGCCGCGCGCGGCGTTATCCGGGATGTGGGGCGCGTGCTGGGCTACAGCTATCAGGAAACCGACCGGATCGCCAAGATGGTGCCCATGGAGCTGAACATCACGCTGGAGCGCGCGCTGGCCATCAACCCCATCTTCATGGACGCCTACCGCAACGACCCCCGGGTGGAGAGGCTGGTGTCCACGGCGCTGCTGTTAGAGGGTATGCCGCGCCATGCCGGCACCCACGCTGCAGGCGTGCTGATCACCAGCGAACCCACCACGCACTTTGTGCCGCTGCAGAAAAATGACGACGTCATCACCACGCAGTACGCCATGGGCAACCTGGAAAAGCTCAAGCTGTTGAAGATGGACTTTTTGGGCCTGCGCACCCTGACCGTCATCCGCGACACGCTGGACCTGCTGGAACACCAGGGCATCCATATAAAGGTGGACGACATCCCCCTGGATGATCCGGCTGTATACGCCATGATCTCCCAGGGGGACACCGACGGGGTGTTTCAATTGGAAGGCACGGGCATGCGCACCTTCCTCACCAACATGAAGCCTGAAAACTTTGAGGACATCATCGCCGCGATTTCATTGTACCGGCCCGGCCCCATGGATTCCATCCCCCGCTATATCGCCGGCAAGCAAAACCCGGACACCATCCGCTACATCACCCCGCAGTTGGCGCCGATTTTAGACGTGACCTATGGCTGCATCGTGTACCAGGAGCAGGTTATGCAGATTGTCCGCGACCTGGCTGGCTACAGCTTGGGCAGGAGCGACCTGGTGCGCCGCGCCATGGCCAAGAAGGACAAGGCCGTCATGGCAAAGGAACGCGCCTATTTTGTGCACGGCTCCCAAGAAGAAGGCGTTCCCGGCGCCGTGGCAAACGGCGTCAGCGAACGCGCAGCCGAGGCCATATTCGACGAGATGTCCTCATTCGCCAGCTATGCATTCAACAAATCCCACGCCGCTGCATACGGCGTGCTCAGCGTGCAGACCGCCTGGCTGAAGTACCATTATCCGGCTGAGTTCATGGCCGCCATCATGAGCTCCATGATGGGCAACGCACCCAAGGTAGCAAGCTATATTCACTACTGCAGAAAGCAGGGCATCCCGGTGCTGCCGCCCCACATCAACCACTCCGCCGCCCGGTTTACCGTGGGTACGGATGAGCAGGGCAAAAAGGGCATCCGCATCGGCTTAGCCGCCATCAAAACCGTGGGCGAAAAAGCCGTGGACAGCATCGTGCAGGAGCGCCGGAAACGCGGCCCCTTCAAAAACATCTATGACTTCTGCCACCGCATCGACGGGTCCCTGGTCAACAAGCGCGCCGTGGAAAGCCTCATCAAGGCGGGGTGCTTCGACGGGCTGGGCGGCGCGCGCGTCCAGTGCATCGCCGTGTTTGAGGACATCATGGACGCTCAGACCAGGATGCGCCGAAACAACATCGACGGGCAGCTGTCGCTGTTTGACATGGGCGGCGAAGCAGCAGATACCTACGAAACGGACTATCCGCCGCTTCGGGAGTATCCCCACAAGGTGCTGTTAGCCATGGAGAAGGAGATGACGGGCGTCTATATATCGGGCCACCCGCTGGACGAATACACCGATACCCTGGACGCGCTGGACATCAACACCGCCTACCTGGCTGACCTGGCCGAGCGGGAGGATAGGGGGCTCAGTGAGGACGGCCGCATGGTAACCATGGGCGGCATCCTGCTGTCGCTGAGAAACCGCGCCACGAAAAAGGGCAGCATGATGGGCTTTGCCGTGCTGGAAGACCTGACCGGGCAAGTGGAGTGCCTGCTGTTTCCGCAGGTATACGAGCGCTATGCCGGGCTGGTCACGCCGGACATGCCTGTTCTGGTCACAGGCAAGCTGTCGGTGCGCGAAGATGAGGAAACCAAGCTGCTGGTCGATGCCATTGAGGAAATGGCGCCCGACAGCCTCAAGGGGCAGCCCCCGCCCGCACCCGTGCCGCCCGCCGTGCTTGCCAAGGAGTCGCCTGTCAAGCTATACTTAAGGCTGAAACGGGAGCAGATGCCCGAGTTTGAGGAAGTGATGCGCAAAATGCCCGGCGACATCCCCGTCTACCTGAACCTGCCGGATGAAAACATCACGCTGTTAGCGCCCAGAACCCTCTGGTGCGACGATGTGGACGATGCGCGCGCAAACCTGATCAGCTATTTTCCGCTTGATGATATAAAGGTGGTAATGAAGAAATGACCCGTACGACAATCTCCGTACCCGCCAAGCCCGAGTGGGCGCTGGTGTTGCGTACTGCGCTCAGCGGCATCGGCACCGTGGCCAACCTGTCGCTGGACATGATCGACGACCTGCGCACGGCGTCCGATGAAGCCTTCGATCTGCTGACCCACCAAATGCGCGAAGCCGTCCGAATCACGCTGGAGTGCGACCTGGTCGACGACAAGCTGATGATCTCCCTCCATGCCGAGCGTGCGCATCATTACCAGGAATGCACGCCGGTGGACCCTGAAATCGCCCAGCTGATCATCGGAACGCTGG
Source organism: Christensenellales bacterium (assembly GCA_050952845.1). GTDB lineage: Bacteria > Bacillota > Clostridia > Christensenellales > Aristaeellaceae > JAGVSV01. Next base: position 299,288 of record JBMNLP010000001.1, on the reverse strand, counting down.
TCACCGATGTGCAGATGGAGGGGGACAAATGCGGAATATACAGCATCCACATGTCGCTGCCGGCAAAAGCGAGCTGAAATGAACGCCGATTTAATCCACAAAACCGCAGAGAAGTATGCGCGCAGCCGAACGCAGGAAGCGATGGACGAAGCCCTGTCAGCTGCCCTGCCGCTTACGCACGCCATTGCCGCGCGCTTTTCAGGCCGCGGCATTGAAACGGAGGACCTGCGGCAGGTGGCAGCGATGGCGCTGGTGTCGGCGCTGAACAACTTCGACCCGAACCGGGGCCTGCGCTTCACCACCTACGTGACGCCCACCATCGCAGGCACCGTGCGCAACCACATCCGCGACAGGGCGCAGATCCTGCGCACGCCCAGGAGCCTGCGCGAGCAGAGCGTCCAGCTGAGGCGCGCCCACGACCAGATGACCCAGGCCCTGCACAGGGAGCCTTCCGTGCACGAGCTGGCCGAACACCTGGGCTGGAATGTGGACAGAGTGCTCCAGGTGCGCGCCTCTAAGGACCAGTCCGTCGTGGCGTCGCTGGACACGCCGGATGACGCCGGCATCATGCTGTTTGAAAAAATCGGCGACACCACCGACGATTACGATGCCTTCGAATCGCGGGAGGACCTGCGCAGCGCCATGCAAACCCTGTCCGATACCGAGCGGCGCATGATCTACCTGCGGTTTCAGGGGCAGCTGTCCCAGCAGGAAACCGGCAAGCGGCTGGGCATGACGCAAATGCAGGTGTCGCGCATGGAACGCCGCGTGCTGCAGTCGCTGAAGACCACCATGCTGGCTGAATGAGCAAGCCTGGCTTGCGGCGCATGGCGCTGCCCCGCCGGCTGGTGGAAGACGGTTTTTTTGCCGATGAGAAAACAGCCGGCGCCTGGGTGATGGCGGGCAAGGTGCGGGTCAACGGCAGGCGCGCCAAAGCCGGCGAATCCGTCGCCGCCGCGGACGAGATCAGCGTGCCCGGCCTTGGCCAGCGGTATGTGGCCAAAGGCGGCCTGAAGTTGGAGGCAGCGCTGAAGGCGTTCGGCGTGGACCCTGCCGGCCGCGCCTGCATCGACGCCGGCGCCTCCACCGGCGGGTTTACCGATTGCCTGCTGCAGCACGGCGCGCAGCCGGTCTACGCCGTGGACGTGGGGTACGGCCAGCTGATGGGCAGCCTCAGGCAGCACCCCGCGGTCATAAACTTAGAGCGCACCAACATATCCGACGCCAGGCTGCTGGCGCTGAACCCCGTGCCAACGCTGGGCACCTGCGACCTGAGCTACCTGTCGCTGACCAAGGCAGTGCCCGTGTTTTCCGCCATTTTGAAAGGGCAGGGCGAGCTGATCTGCCTGGTGAAGCCCTTGTTTGAAGTGCACGACGCCGGGCAGCGGCGCACCGGCGAGCTCCCGGACAGCGTATATGAACCGCTGCTCAACCGCCTCGCGGCGGATTTGAACAGCCTGCCCGGCGTGTGCGTCGCCGATATGACGCACAGCCCCGTCACCGGCAACGCCGGCACGCTGGAGTTTTTCTTTTACATCCTGCTGGGCAGCAGCCTGGCAGCGCCCGACCTGTCGGGTTCTATCCAGCGTAGCGTCGGCCAGGCGCTGCAGCTGGACGCATACACCAAGCCTTCGGGCTGACAGGATAAACGTAGCCAGCTGCATCACAGCCACATCAATACAATGCAACCCAAAAGCAACCAAACCAACATCCGGGAGGAAAACGGCATGTTTCAGCGCGACGACCAATACCGCGTTTTCGGCACGACGCCGGTGGAAAACCTGTTTTTGATCGAATACATGCCCTCTGCCGACGGCGACTACGTCAAGGTGTACCTGTCCGGCCTGTTTCACAGCCAGCAGCACGACGACGGCTTCGGCGTCAAGGAAATGGCTGCCGAGCTGTCGATGACGGAAGCCCGGGTGGAAGCGGCGCTGCGCTATTGGGAACGAAGACGGCTGGTGTCGCGCATCAGCGAAAAGCCGCTGGTGTACAGGTTTTATCACTTAGGTCAGCGCCTGTTGACCGGCCAGGACACGTTCACAGGCGACACGGAGTATATCGATTTTTACGAAGCCGTCAACGCGCTGTTCGGCAACCGCAGGAAGCTGAAAAACCAGGAGATCACCATGGCTTACGAATGGGTGCAGGACATGGGGCTGCCGCAGGAAGTGGTGCTGATGCTGCTGAACCACTGCGCCGACACCCGCGGCATCAACTTTTCGTTCAAAGCCGCCCAGTCCTTAGCTGTGACCATGCGGGAGGAAAACATCCTGACCACCGAGGACGCAGAGGATTACCTCAGCCACACCAAGCAGGTCCACGACGGTGCGCGCGCCGTGCTGCGCCGGCTGAACATCCGGCGCCTGCCCACGGAGGACGAGCTGGCCCTCTATAAAAAATGGACCGGCGAATGGCGGTTTGACCAGGAAGCGGTGCTGGCTTCGCTGAGTGAAACCGTGAAAGCCAGCAACCCGTCGTTTGCCTATGTCAACGGCATCTTAGAGGGGCTGCGGCGCCGGGGCGCCGGCAAGACCCAATCCCAGGTAACGAAAAAGCTGGCCGAGGAAGGCGCCATGCTGCAAAAAACGCAGGAGGTGCTGCGCATATTGGGCGCCAGGATCAGCGCGCCCGCCGTGCTGCGCGCCTATCAGACGCTGGCCGAGTCGTACCCGGCCGACCTGATCACCCTGGCTGCCCGGGAGGTCGCCCGCAGGCAGGGGCTGTTCCAGGACATCGAGCCGCTGCTCCAGGCCTGGGCCGAAAAGGACATCCAATCCGCCGAGGCAGCGGCGCAGCAGCTATCCGACGACAGGAACCTGGACGCCCTGCTGAACGACGTGTTCGAGGCCTGCGGCCAGGAAGGCCGGCCCACCGGCGCCGACCGCGAGCTGCTGCAAAAATGGCTGGACGCAGGCCATGCGCAGGAGTTCATCGTATTAGCCGCGGGTCAGGCCCGCAGCGCCAAAGCCAAGCTGCCCTATATCACCCGGGTGCTGGACAACTGGCAGCAGCAGGGCATCACCAGCGCCGAACAGGCAAGGGCGGCAAGCCGCACCGGTGGAAAAAAAGGTAAATCGACAGCGGCGCAGGGGTATACCCAGCGGCAATATACCGAGGAGGAGCTGCTGGGCGGCTTTGTGGACATCGCGGGCCAGGCAGGAAAAAACGATGAGGGATGACATTCTGAAACAGGCGCTGGCAGACTGCCGGAAGCATCAGCTCCGGGGAGAACAGGAGCAGCGCCGGCGCTTTGACGAGGTGACGGCGCGCTGCCCCGACATCATGCGGCTGCATGACGAGCGCCATCGCGGCATATTGGACAGCATCAGCGTAGTCGCCCGGGGCGGCGTGCCCGAGGGCATTGCCGAGGCCACCGCGCGGCTCAGCAACGACATCACGCGCCTGCTGGTGGAAAACGACTACCCGGCCGATTACCTGGACCCTGTGTATCACTGCCCCCGGTGCCGGGACACCGGTTATGCCGGCGAGGGCAAAAAAACACTGTGCAGCTGCGTGCTCGCCCGCAGCCGCGAGCTGATGAGCGGCGCCCGGCCCGGCGTGCGCAGCCAGACGTTTGAGCAATACGACGACAGCGTCTTCCCGGACACCAAGCTGCAGGAAAACCACATGACCCAGCGCGCCTACATGCGGGAAATCCGCAGAATATGCGAAGCCTACGCCGACAGCGTGCCCCATTCGGAAACCCTCAACCTGTTTATGAGCGGCAGCAGCGGCCTGGGCAAAACCTTCCTGCTCAACGCCATCGGCGCCCGCGCAGCCGGGCGGGGGGTGACCACGCTGCAGTATACCGCCAACGACCTGCTCAACCGCATCCGGCAGGCGTATTTCTCCTACGGACAGGAGGACGACAGCAGCCTGTACAGCGTGCAGCTGCTGCTGATCGACGACCTGGGCACCGAGCCGATGTGGGAGAACATCACGGTGGAGCAGCTGTTCGCGCTCATCGACGGGCGGCTGACCATGGGCAAGCACACCGTGATCAGCACCAACCTGACGCCCGGCGAAGTGCAGGCCCGCTATACCGAACGCATCGCTTCCCGGCTGTTTGACAGGAGAACCTGTCAGGCGCTGCGCTTCTTAGGCGCCGACGTGCGCAAGCGATAGGAATAAATAACAAGGAGCATCGCCATGATCAAACACATCGTGCTGTTCAAGCTGAAGGAAGAAGCAGGCGGCAGGAGCAAACAGGAGAATATCGAGATCGCAAAGGACATCGCCGCCGGGTTTATGGAGGGCATCCCCTCGGTGCGCAGCGTGCAGGTGGTAACCAAAACGCCGGGCGCGCCGGATGACAGCGTCGACATGGCGCTGATATGCGAGTTTGACAACCTGGACGGCCTGAGGGCATATAAAAAGCACCCCTTGCATGTAACCTTTGGCGATCACATGCGCAGCGTGCGCGAAAGCAGAACCAGCATCGACTATACCGTATAGCATTAGAGCAATTCCGCAATCAAAAAGGCTGCCCCGGAAGTTTGATCCCCCGGCGCAGCCTTGTTTTTCAAATAGCCGCAGCCATGCAGCTGAATATCAATCGTCCTCGTCCTCGACCTTTTCAGCGGCGTCGATGACCTTCTTGGCGACGTCGCCGGGCACTTCCTCATAGCGCTCAAAGGTCATGGTAAAGGATCCGCGGGCCTGGGTCATGGAGCGCAGGTCGGTGGCGTACTTGAACATCTCAGCCATGGGCACCTCGGCGTCCACCTGCTGCATGCCCTTCACCTGGCTCATGCCCATGATGCGGCCGCGGCGCTTGGACACGTCGCCCATGATGTCGCCCATGTACTCGTCGGGCACCAGCACTTCCACGCGCATGATGGGCTCTAACAGCACGGGGTTGGCTTCGGTACATCCCTTTCTATAGGCGATGCGGGCAGCGGTGCGGAAAGCCATTTCGGAGGAGTCTACCGAATGGTAGCTGCCGTCGTACAGCTTGGCGCGCAGGCCCACCATGGGATAGCCGGCCAACACGCCCCTTTGGATGTTCTCGCGCAAGCCCTTTTCAACGGAGGGGATGAAGTTGCGCGGCACCACGCCGCCGACAACGGCGTCGACGAATTCAAATTCGATGGTGGTATCGCCGATCGGGGAGAACTCGATCCACACATCGCCAAACTGACCGTGCCCGCCGGTCTGCTTCTTGTGGCGGCCCTGGGCGGAAACGGTTTTGCGGATGGTTTCGCGGTAGGGGATGCGGGGGTCCTGCAGGGTAGCGGTGGCGCCAAACTTGCTCAGCAATTTGCTGCTCACCACATCCAGATGCAGCTCGCCCTGCCCGGATAGAATGGTCTCGGTGGTTTCGGCGTTCTTCTCAATTTTAATGGAAGGATCTTCCTCGGCAAGGCGCGCAAGGCCTGTGAACACCTTGTCCTCCTCCCCCTGCTTGGCAACGTATACAGCCTTGGAGAAACAGGGCACGAGGTGCTCAATGGAAGGGAAGCGAACCTGGGCGCCAGGCTCACACAGGGTGTCGCCGGTGGCGGTGTTCTGCAGCCTGGAAAGGGCGCCGATGTCGCCGGCATTGAGCACGGGCACGGGGTTCTGCTTCTTGCCGCACTGCACAAACAGGCCGCCGGATTTTTCAGCCTTCTCGCTGTTGGTGTTGAACAGGGCGGTTTGGGGGGTGAGGGTGCCGGACATCACGCGCACCAGGGACAGCTTGCCGACAAAGGGGTCAGCGATGGTTTTAAACACAAAGGCGGAGAAAGGCTCGTCGTTGTCGCAGACGCGCCGGACGGCCTCGTCCGTTTTCGGGTCGATGCCTTCGGTGACGATGCCCTCGGGCGAGTTCAGGTAGCTGATCATCATGTCCATCAGCTGCACAACGCCCACGCCCGTGATGGCGGAGGTGCAAACCACGGGCACAATGCTGCCGGCCTTCATGCCGGCGCGGAAGCCGACGAGGATTTCGTCGTGGGTCAACTCGCCCTCTTCGAAATACTTCTCCAGCAAATCGTCATCAGCCTCGGCAGCAGCCTCGGTCATCTCGTCAATGGCGGTTTCGATGTCGCCTGCCATGCTGTCGGGAACGGGCACTTCCTTGGCGGCCTTGCCGGCGCCCTCGAAGGCTTTGTTCTCCAGCACGTTGACAACGCCCTTAAAGGAAGCGCCGGCGCCCATGGGCACAATCAGCGGCACCACGCTGTTGCCGAACTTTTCGCGCAGCTCCTCTAAAGTTTTATGGAAGTCGGCGTTCTCGCGGTCCATCCCGTTGATGATGAACATGCGGCTCACGCCGTTTTCCTCGGCATAATGCCATGCCTTTTCCGCGCCGACGGACACGCCGCCAACCGCGTTGACCACAATGCCGGCAGTCTGCACAACGCGCAGCGGGCCGAACATCTCACCGATGAAATCGAAGTAACCGGGAACGTCGATGACGTTGATCTTCGTTTTCTTCCATTCAACCGGCGCCACAGCGGCGCTGATGGATATGCCGCGCTTGATTTCTTCCGGATCAAAGTCGGTGACGGTGCCGCCATCCTCCACCTTGCCCTGCCGGTCGATAACGCCGGCGGTAAACAGCATCGCTTCCGTCAGCGTTGTTTTGCCCTCGCTGCCGTGTCCCAGCAACGCGATGTTCCGAATATCCTTCGTTTGATAATCTGCCATGTCTGTTCCCCCTACGATTTTGAAAGTACAAAATTAAGACCTTAACGAAGGCCATTTTACCATACCGGCAGCCTTTTCACAATACCGCGTGCGCAGGATTCATTTCTCTGCGTTCCGAATTACTTATATCATGTCTTCGCTGTTTACCACACCTTCGGCCTGTCCTGAGGCGCGACATACATAAAATCTCCCTCGGCGGCGCCTGTTGTATCGTAAAATTCATCGAAAAGCGAAAGCATTCTGTTGACCCTCACCCGGCCCAACGAGTGAGGCTCGTTGGCTAACAAACCTTCGTAACCTAATCTTGTAGTGGAAAAAACAAACATAAGGGCAATGGCTTCAAAAAATGTATCGTAATCAAAATCCTTCATGTCTGCTGCTATTTGCAGTACACATTTCATGGCAGTAATATCCGCTATGTTTTCTCCAAGGGTTCTCTTTCCGTCAGCAGCATAGCCCGGCAGACATTCGTAGCCGTCATAGTAGTCTACCAGCGATTGACAGCGTATATTAAACCGATCCAGATCTTCCGGCACCCACCAATTATTGCGCTTGCCTTCGCTGTCGTAAAACGCCCCGTGGTTGTCAAAAGCATGGGATATCTCGTGCGCGATCAAAAATCCTACGGTTGCCAGCATTTCCGCTTCAGAGACGCCTTCCGACATATTTCGCAAAACGGTTCCAATCGGAATGAACATCGAATTTGTGAGTGATCCATAAAAAGCGCTGTCCTGCCACCAATGTTGTATGCATTCCATCCAAACATGCTGCTTTGTGTATTTTTTGCCGTCCTGTTCGCAATACCATCGGCGCATTTCCCGGAAAAAGCTCTTATAGTTTTCTACAAGCGTGCCGCCCTCGCTCCTGCTTTTAAAGTCGACTGCAGGCATTGCACTGGAATCACGCGGTATCAGTACTTCTACACCCATGGCATCCAGCTTTTCCAAAGCCTTTTGAGCGGTAGTATCTGAAAGCCATGTGGCGTTGGCAAACATACGTTTGTATTGTTTACATATATCGTTAATATAACCGTTAATTTTTTCCTCAAGTTTTGCAAGCTCATCCGTCTCTTTATAGTACATGCAAATATCCGGGCTTATTTCAAGTAATGCGTTCCATACTAAATTATTCAGAGAAAAATATTCCTCGGGATATGCGGCGTAATAGCTGTCGTAGAAACCTAATACAGCATCGCAAACGTCGGATGGCAAAGCAAAAGAAAATTGTTCAAGGAGACGTTGCACGCTAAGGAATTTAGCCGCATTTAAGAATTTAGGCTGTTGAAACGAGTTGATCCGGATTTCAGCTGCCCGCGCATCAGTCACAAAGACATGCTCCGGATTGGCAAAACCGGCATCGACAAAATATCCCTCCAGATTGAATCCGCCCGAATCTATGTCTGTGATGCAGGCTCCCTGTCTGCCGGTTCCTAAGTCTTGATAAGCCTGCGCCACCGTATGCCGATAATCAAGCGCTTCCAGCACGAGCCGATGAGCTTCCTCCTGCTCAAAGCCGAGAACGGTCAGCAGTTTGGTATTCTGCTCAAGCGATGCCCGCCAGGTAAAGGATTCTTTATCCAGAAAACCCATATGGATACCCGTATTAATATACACCCCGTTGATGATGTAATTTTCATTGACAGAAAAATTATATAGATAGGCATGACCATAATACTCTTGGCTCAGGAGAATTTCTGTGCCGAACTCTACCGAGATTTCCGAGCATATTTCGGCTAACTCATCAAAATTTTTAGTATTCCAGATGGCATCGAGATATGGTTGAAAAAATTTCATGCTGTTTTTGCGCCCCTCCATATCCTCGTAGGTGGAATAAAATGCGGCCGCATTTTGCAAATACTCGTTATCGGCATATTCCTCTGTGTTGGCAAGGGCAAGCATATCGTGGAGCCAAGCGTCAACGATATCGTCGCCGTCTGTTGCTATTGATAAATCAATAGTGTTTCTGTTAAAAGGGAAAAAATTCTCGTCATTGAGCAAATCCTTGTTGACATAAGAATAGTAATCGTCGACAGGGCTATTTTGAAGATATGCGTGTATCCGGTCGATCAGCAAAAGAAGTTGTTTTTCAGACATGGCTTTGTTCGGCTCAAACAAGGTGTTATCCTCGGGGATATACAACCCGGCGTTCACAAGGTTATCCACTGCGGCAGTTCCTTCGGCGGGAACGTCGGTAAAATCGCAGTCGGTATACTTGATCAAATAGCGTATGCCGGTGAGATTATCGGCTTCGGGAAGTTCTCCAAAAGCGTTAAAAATCATCCGGCATCCTGTCAGGTTTGTCACCTTGGCATCGGGATCGATTTCTTGAAGAATCTGAGAAACGGCGGGCGCAGGATCGGCATACTTAGCCGCATTTTTGCATAGCAGCTCGGCGGCCTGGCGGCAGGTTAACAGATTGGTTTCAACAGTGCCGCTGCTCCTCGGCTCGGCATGGATTTCGCACCCGACTGTTGTCAGCGATAAAGATATACAGATGATCAAAATGATGAATGTTCTTATTTGTCTCATGGCGTATCGCTCCTTGTCTTTTGATATTCGTGCATCGCAAATGATTGCACCTGGATAGATTATAAGCCTCTTCAAACATAATAACAAGATTTTGATCGATGGGAAACAATTCGAACGCTGATTTATCCTTTGATTTATCCTTTGGATGCGCGAGATATATAAGGAAAAGAGGTTTCGTGTCATTGCGACAGATGGGGAAACCATATGCTGGTTTACGGATATGGTATTGACCGAATGACATTGACATATGATGCCCAAACGATTAATATCCGAAGGAAAGATCAAGGTTTTTAACATTGTTGCAATTAAAAGTCAGGAGGATGATTCCATGGGTCGAATTGAAATGGCTCCCTATGTTCCCTACGATCAGGGGCCTGCGCATCTGCACATTCCTACAGTTTATGGCGCTTCTCCCAACAAGCCCATGCTGTGGGCTATTCCCGCCACCGGTGTGCGCCCGCTGCGCTACGCCGTTGATCCCCTGCCGGCAGGATTGATGCTGGACCCTGCCCAGGGCTTCATCACTGGTGTGCCGCAGGCAGGAGCGTACAACCTGAAAATCTCAGTAACCAATGATTTGGGTACAGATGAAAAACCGCTTCGTCTGATCGTCAAGCCCGACGGCGCGGGGCTGACCCCCATGATGGGCTGGTGCAGCTGGAACGCCTATGGAAAGACAGTCTCTCAGGACAAGATCGAACGAACGGCCGATCTGCTCCTGTCGAGCGGTCTCAGCAGCTATGGGTATCAGTTTGTCAATACGGATTCCGCCTGGCAAGGGGAATATGGCGGGCCTCACGACGCCTTCACCAGCAACGAAAAGTTCCCGGACATGAAGGCCATGACCGACCATATCCACAGCCTGGGCCTGAAAGCCGGCATTTACTCAACGCCCATGCAAAAAGCCTGGGGTGGCGGCGAATTAGCCGGCTGTACCCGCGGCCGAATGGACAACCGCTGGCCCAACGTGTATTACGGCATCGGAGAGGACCATCGGGAGCAGGCTTGTGTTGACCAGTGGACCGAATGGGGCTTCGATTACCTCAAATACGACTGGTCGCCCTGCGATCCTCATAACGCGGAACTGATGAAGGACTGCCTGCGCCGGAGCAACCGGGACTTTCAGTTTTGTGTCACCGTGCGCGCAGGCATTGAGCATGCGGATTACTGGAAGAAAAACTGCAGCCATTGGCGCGATAACATCGATTCCAGCGACACCTGGGACAATGTGCTGGACAGCAAGTTCAAATCGGATTTCTGGGCCGAGCACATCAGCCCGGGCCACTTCTTTGATATGGATATGATGGAAAACGGTTGGATCTGCAACCATATGACAGGGGAACAACGCGCCTGCCGCCTGACGGAAAACGAACAGATCGTGGCCTACACGATGCGCGCCATCTTCCCTTCCCCCATCCAAATCAGCTGCGATCTTGAAAAGCTGTCGGATTTTGACAAGGCGCTCCTGTGCAACGAGGAAGTGATCAGCGTAAACCAGGATGCATGGGCGATTGGCGCAGTCTGCGTATACGAGGAACACCAGCGCAATGTCGATCGAATGGAAACAGTGCACAAGCGCATTTACGCCAGGCTGCTGGAGGATGGCAGCGTCGCGGTGGCCATGTTCAACCTTTCTTCCCAAGAGGAAACCTTGTCCCTGCCCTTGGACAGCACGCAGGTCGTTCGCGATCTGTGGGCCAAACGCGATCTGGGTGAGTTTTCCGGCGCAATCTCGCTGAACGTGCCGCCCCATGCGGTGCGCTTTTTGAAACTCCGCAGTCACAATCCATCTTCTTGCTGATACCTGTCAAACAATAGATAATAACAATGTAAGGAGGCGTTTTCTTATGACAGACGATTATGATGAAAAAGAATTGCTTCAGCTGCTACAGGAGGCAACTGCCCGGCTGGAGGAAAGTCAGAAACAGCACAGATCGGATACGGCTCAGCTTCGGCAGATAATCGATGCCCAAACAAAGCAAATTGCCCAGATGGCAAAGGAAATCCAAATGCTTCTGGAAGAGGGGGCACGTCTGCGCAGCAGGCTGAACAACAAATAAGGCAGTACTCACAGAACCAATCAATAGAGAAGAAGTGTATCGGTCGCAAAGCGAACAAGTCAGTATATTTTAGGATGAAAAGTTGTTTCAATTTCAAAGCATGAAAACTAACAACGGTTGCTGTTATGGAGTCAAGGTATTGTTCAGAGGACCCTATTGTTATGGAGGTAATGGGAATGAAAAACTTAAGTGATCAAAAAAACAGATATTCCTGGCCCTATCATCAAAAATACTGGACTGTCGCAAAGAAAGTGTTGTCGAACAATTGTTTTGAGGACAGATAAAATGAAACGCCGCAAGCTCTTTTTTTTGAGCCCATTGTTTCGCCAGTTTTTTGCATCCTACATGTTTGCGCTCGTATTGCCAATGGCGGTATTATTCTTATTGGTGTGGAACATCAGCAGCGGATTCCTTAACGATAAGGCACGTGAAGTACAGCTCTCATCCACCCAACAATTATGCCATGCGATAGAGTATGAAACCAAACAGTGTTACAGCATGTCAGTTGGGCTCGCGTCAAGTCAGAACCTTCTATCGCTACTTCTTGTAGATGAAGATGATATGGATACCATCACCACCTATCGAATGTATAATCTACGCCGCATGCTGTCTACATACCTGACAGGTATGTCCTCTGCTGAAAACATCCTAATTTACATGCCTAAGAGCGGCTACTGCGTAGATATATTTCGAGCATTAAGAGCTGAGGAATACCGCATGGTTACCAGCGGATCATCCTATATATGTCTCCCACGGGATACATGGAAAGAATTAACAAAAGGATCCTATCAAGGAAATTGGCTACGAGTAAAACAAAAAAATGCTAACACACTGCACTATGTCAAGACTGTCCTGGATCGGTACAGCCGTTCGTCCGGGCTTATTATCATTTCCATACGTTCCAACTATATGGACATGCTGATGCAGTCAAAACTGGAGGGAGAAGGCTCTTGGGCAGGATTCCTCACTAATTCTGGCAATTTGATCTATGGCTCATCGCTTGAGATGCCAATGACGTTCTCGGTTGATGATTTTCCCGGTCGAGAAGGCGTGGTAAAAAAAGACAACTATTTCGTGTCCTATGCCCGGACAAAAAACGGCAATTATATATGCGTGCAAACGCTTTCTACCCACGCCATGGAGCTGGGCATCACCAAAGCCTGGGGCATACTTGTTACGGTGTTCATCGCGTGCCTGATTGTCCTCGCGGTGCTGACATACTTGATGACATTGAAAAACTACAATCCTATACGTCAATTACTAGCTTATACCCAAACCACTTTGGGAGACGATCAGACCCATGAGTATACTCGATTGCGTTATGCTTTACAGGAGGCAGCAGACGAAAAGCGGCTATTAATCGGCTATTCGGAAAATGAACATCGAATCCGCCAAGACAGCGAGTTCTTACAAAACTTGTTGAGCAAGGATGGCCTTTTTGCATATCGGCGCCGCTTGGAGAAGGATGGCTTCGACATACCACCTCGTTTTTTCTTAGTGCAGGTGAAGCTGTTGGACTATTCTAAAAGCGCGTTGATGGCTTCCAGCTGTATGGTGGACATAGTAGGCAGCGCCCTTGATCCTACGCTTCCTCATATTATGCTGCAGCAGACGGAGCGTTTGCTAGTGCTGGCTGGTTTGCTTGCGGACGAGGAGGATGTGCTGAGGGATGTCCAGCAGTCCATCAGGGATGCCCTGCAAATTCTTGAAGAAAACTACGCGATTGCCTGCTCCGCCGCTGTGGGTAATCCCCGATTGCTAACCGTAAACTTCAGCACAGAACTGGTGGACATGATTCATGAAACGAATGCAGCTCTTCATCAGGCGGCAGGCAACCAAACTGTGATCAACTGCCGAAGTGTCGGAGACAAAAGTGCAGCGGAATTGATGCTAATGACTGTCCGCCAGTTGATCCAATTAGCGGACACAGAAAACCAAAGTCTTGCTCGCGAAACACTAAATCGCTTAAATTTACTGGCTCATCAGTTGCTAAGCCGAAACCAAGGCATGCCCAACACTGAAATTGAGTCCGAAAGCCCAGAATACCTTTTTAAACAACGCATCATCGCCATTGTGGAAAACAACTATTCGGATCCATCCCTAAGCGTTGGCGCTATTGCAGACATGCTTGGGAAATCACCAGACTACGTTTCTCGTACTTTTAAGCAAACCACCCTCATCGGTCTTTTAGACTATATTCATCATACACGAATATATAAAGCTGTTCGCCTGTTGAATCAAAATCCTGATCTGACCATCACCAATGTAGCTGAACGAGTGGGCTATTTGAGCGTGGACTCCTTTATTCGTGCTTTCAAACGTATCCTTGGAGAAACTCCTGGAAAATATCGGGATCGACAAAATCTGTCTTGAGTTTTTATCGATCTGCAATTATATGTTTATCTAACATGTTTTTTGTTTGCGACCAAAAATGAACGATTTACACAAAGCATCGTTTCTGGTGTAATTAACGTGCGGATTGTGCAATATCTTGTCTTACGCAAGCATATCGCCAGAAAAACCGCATAGTATATAGAAGGGAGACTCTGTTCCAATGAAAAGATGCTTTTGCCTAATCGTTATCCTGTTGTTCATTCTGAGTGTGCCTGCATTTGCTGCAAGAACTGACGAAGAAATCATGACATTCCTTCATGAAACTGTCCAGAATGCTGAACCCAACACGCTGCCGCTTTCTACCACAAACGAAACGCTGACCATTTACATCTCCCTGTACGGCCCCGAAGTTCATACCACCAATAAGGAGCATACGGTTTTCCAAAAAATTGAGGAGATCATGGGCATCAACCTGGAGTTTGTTTCCCCGCCTGCCGGCGGTGACAGCGATGAATTCCTGGCTACTCTCATTGCTTCCGGAGAATATCCTGATATCATTGAGGATGAACATTCCTTCTTCAACACGGATTATCCCGGTGGTGTAGCCGGCGCTATCGAGGATGGCATCCTAATCAATATGAATGAACTGTCTGAAAAATATGCTCCCAACTTCTACGCTGAGTTGGCACGCCGCGGCGCATTTTCATACCGATGGGTCATCGATGACAACGGTATCCTGTGCGCTATGGGCTGCGAGATGGATCCTCCCATCCTGGATGGCATACAGCACACTGGCCTTGTGCTGCGTCAGGACTATCTGGATACAATTGGCAAGGAAGTGCCTGTAACCATGGATGAGCTTACAGAGGTGCTTCGCGCATTCAGAGACGAATTGAAGATCGAGTACCCTTTCGGAATGTCCCCTCTGGATACCTATACTGGTTCCAATTGTCTATCATGTGCCTGGGACGTGGCGCTGAACGCTTATCAACTTGATGCAGACGGTAATGTGGTTTATTCCCGCACCATGGACGGTTACAAGGAATTCCTCAAGTACATGAACATGTGGTATGAAGAAGGCTTGATTGACCGTGATTTCATCAATCGTACTGAGAATGACTGTATGAAACTCATGTACAATGACCGCGCTGGCTGCATCGAGATCGGCTGCTGGAACGCTGCCGAAATGATGAAGGTTGGCATATTGGAAAATGAGGCGTTCCAGATCGTACCCATGGTGCTCCCTCGAATGAATAGCATTGATGAAACTGTCACAGTAGCTCAACCTCGCCAAGGCGTGATAGCCCACGGAGGCGCCTGGTACATCACCACCGCTTGCAAGAACCCTGAATTGGCTATGAAGTTCTTAGATTGGTTCTATAGTCCCGAAGGCATTGAGCTGACCAATTTCGGTGTAGGGGAGCTGCCAGACGGAAATGTAACTTACTACATTGACAAAGATACCGGTCTGCCCGTGTTTACTGATTTCATGCTCAATAATCCTGATCTGGCTTTTGACGCCATGCGTCGCATCTATACCGTGCAAGGCTTGCAGAGTCAGTATCACAATGAGTTCATCCGTCAGGAATATGACACCGAAATCCAGCAGAGTTGCTGGGCAACCTGGAAAACCAACATGAACAACTCTAAAATGCTGCCAGACGCTTTACGCCTGACCATTGAGGAAAGCGAAGAATTTATCCGTACCCAAAACGAAATCAAAACCTACACCGACGAAATGATCTACAAGTTTATCTGTGGCGAGTTGAACATTGATGAAAACTGGGACAACTACGTCATCACTGTCAATGAATTGGGTGCCCTGGATAACGCAGCCATTCAAATGGCTGCATATGAGCGCTACCTGAATCGCTAATGCTCAAAGTGGGGAGAGCGATTGCACATGCCATCGGTCGCTCTCTCCCTACTTTCCCCACCGTTCACTGTTGTTTGAAGGAGATATACTATGATGAACGTACCGCCGATTGTGTCTCGTAGCCGTAGAGAAACACTTTTAGCAAACATACGCAAGTATCCCTGGCTGTACCTAATCATGCTCCCAGTAGTGGTATTCTATTTCGTGTACTGGTATATTCCGCTGGGTGGATTGGTCATTGCCTTTCAGAACTACAAGTCTGCCAGGGGCATATTTGCAAGCCATTGGGTTGGATTTAAGAATTTTCTCGATTTTTTTAGCGCACGCACTTTCTGGCGGCTCATCCGTAATACTCTTTCCATTAATTTACAGTTGCTGCTGTTTGGCTTTCCATTTCCCATCCTGTTCGCAATTCTGCTCAATGAAGTGCGCTCTACGAGCTTTCGGCGAGTAACACAAACCATTACCTATATGCCTCATTTCGTATCCTCCGTAGTAGTGGCAGGTCTGATGATCGACTTTACGGAAACAAACGGTCTGTTGACAAATTTTCTTAGGTTGTTCGGTGTACCAAACGAGGGACTGCTGACGAAAGCCAGTTGGTTTCAGCCTCTCTACGTGTTAATGAACATATGGCAGGAGTTTGGATGGGATTCTATCATTTATTTGGCTGCACTCACAGGTATTGACATGCAACTGTATGAAGCAGCCAAGGTGGATGGCGCAAACCGTATCCAGCAAACAATGCATGTGACGTTGCCAGGCATATCTACCACCGTCACTCTTTTGTTGATCCTCAGAATTGGTAACATGATGAGCCTCGGTTGGGATAGAATCATTTTGTTGTACAACCCCATGACCTACGAGACGGCGGACGTGGTATCCACATACGTTTACCGTGAAGGCCTTGTAGGTATGCGCTATAGCTATGGTACAGCAGCTGGTATGTTTAATTCTGTCATTAACGTCTCCCTGCTGGTGATGGCAAATGCAATTTCCCGACGAATTAGCGACAATAGTCTTTGGTAAGGAGGTACATGAACGATGAAAATTAGAAGTCGAGGTGAGAAAATCTTCCAAGTAATTAACGTCGTGTTCATGCTCCTTATGATATTGATTACATTCTATCCCTTGTGGTACACCCTTGCATGTTCCTTTAGTGACGCCAGATCTTTGATCAAACATATCGGTCCACTGATTCTGCCCATTCAACCCTACACTCTTCAAGGCTATGAGTTGACACTGAGCAACGCCAGTATTTTGATCAGCCTAAAAAATTCCGGTTTTTATGTAGTGGTCGGTACACTTTTGAGCCTTCTACTAACCATCTTCGCAGCCTTCGCTATCTCACGCAAGTATTTTTTACCCCGTAACATCCTTATGAAGGCTTTTTTGCTCACTATGTTCTTTCAGGGCGGTATCATCCCCTTATTTTTCGTGGTGCGCTGGACAGGTATCTACAATACGGCTTGGGCCATGATCCTACCGTATCTTGTTCATACATACTACTTAATTATCCTTCGGACATTCTTTGCAAGCATTCCGGACAGCCTTGAGGAAGCGGCACGAATTGATGGCGCGAATGAAATGCATGTTTTGTTCCTTATATTCATCCCTTTAGCGCTGCCAGGCATCGCGGTCGTTATGTTATATTACGCGGTAGGTTATTGGAACAGTTGGTATCCCGCATTGATGTTCCAGCCAGACCGAACCTTATGGCCGCTCCAAATGATCCTTCGTGAGGTGTTAGTGCTGAACGATACTACAGCCCAAGGCAGTGCCTCCCAGATGGTAGAAGAAGCTTACTACCGCGAACTGGTAAAGTACTGTACCGTGGTGGTAGCGACAGTGCCCATCCTGGTTGTTTATCCCTTTCTACAGCGTTACTTTATCAAGGGCGTCATGATTGGCGCAATTAAAGGTTAGGAGGATGATTCCATGGGTCGAATTGAAATGGCTCCCTATGTGCCCTACGATCAGGGGCCTGCGCATCTGCACATCCCTACGGTTTATGGCGCTTCTCCCAACAAGCCCATGCTGTGGGCTATTCCCGCCACCGGTGTGCGCCCGCTGCGCTACGCCGTTGATCCCCTGCCGGCAGGATTGAAGCTGGACCCTGCCCAGGGCTTCATCACCGGTGTGCCGCAGGCAGGAGAGTACAACCTGAAAATCTCAGTAACCAATGATTTGGGTACGGATGAAAAACCGCTTCGTCTGATTGTCAAGCCCGACGGCGCGGGACTGACCCCCATGATGGGCTGGTGCAGCTGGAACGCCTATGGAAAGACAGTCTCTCAGGATAAAATCGAACGAACGGCCGATCTGCTCCTGTCGAGCGGCCTCAGCAGCTATGGGTATCAGTTTGTCAATACGGATTCCGCCTGGCAAGGGGAATATGGCGGTCCCCACGACGCCATTACTAGCAACGAAAAGTTCCCGGACATGAAGGCCATGACCGACCATATCCACAGCCTGGGCCTGAAAGCCGGCATTTACTCAACGCCCATGCAAAAGGCCTGGGGTGGCGGCGAATTAGCCGGCTGTACCCGCGGCCGAATGGACAACCGCTGGCCCAACGTGTATTACGGCATCGGAGAGGACCATCGGGAGCAGGCTTGCGTTGACCAGTGGACCGAATGGGGCTTCGATTACCTCAAATACGACTGGTCGCCCTGCGATCCTCATAACGCGGAACTGATGAAGGACTGCTTGCGCCGGAGCAACCGGGACTTTCAGTTTTGTGTCACCGTGCGCGCAGGCATTGAGCATGCGGATTACTGGAAGAAAAACTGCAGCCATTGGCGGGATAACATCGATTCCAGCGACACCTGGGACAATGTGCTGGACAGCAAGTTCAAATCGGATTTCTGGGCCGAGCATATCAGCCCGGGCCACTTCTTTGATATGGACATGATGGAAAACGGCTGGATCTGCAACCATATGACAGGGGAACAACGCGCCTGCCGCCTGACGGAAAACGAACAGATCGTGGCCTACACGATGCGCGCCATCTTCCCGTCCCCCATCCAAATCAGCTGCGATCTTGGAAAGCTGTCGGATTTTGACAAGGCGCTCCTGTGCAACGAGGAAGTGATCAGCGTAAACCAGGATGCATGGGCGATTGGCGCAGTCTGCGTGTACGAGGAACACCAGCGCAATGCGGATCGAATGGAAACAGTGCACAAGCGCATTTACGCCAGGCCGCTGGAGGATGGCAGCGTCGCGGTAGCCATGTTCAACCTTTCTTCCCAAGAGGAAACCTTGTCCCTGCCCTTGGACAGCACGCAGGTCGTTCGCGATCTGTGGGCCAAACGCGATCTGGGTGAGTTTTCCGGCGCAATCTCGCTGAACGTGCCGCCCCATGCAGTACGTCTTCTGAAATTCAACAGCAAATAAGAAGGATTTGCTAGATGCGGGGATGCACAATATTATTTTCGTTTATCTCCGCTTTTCGTTGTAAACAAAAGTGTTTGAAAAAGTGCGATGGCTTCCGACACAGTTTCAAAACCCCATCGGGGCCTTACGCAGAAAGGCAGATTAATAAACATGAACGAATATTTAGCGTGGCTGGATCGTGAAACTCAGGGCGTGTGGTGGCACGACTCTGCCATTCCGGAGGAAATAGACGAAGCACTAGCTTCCGGTGCGAAGGGTGTCACACTCAACCCCGTATTGGTATACAAAGCACTGACAGACAGGCGTGATTATTGGCGCCCCATTCTGGTTGATATTCCAGCAGGTTTGGAAAAGAAAGATAAGGTGAACGCCATCATCAGCCGAGTTACAATGCATACGGCAGCGCGTTTTGAACGAATTTTTGAGGAAAGCCAAGGCAAATGGGGCTATGTCTGCGCGCAAGTGGATCCTCGAAGGTCCTCGGATCGAACATACATGTTAGAAATGGCTAAAATGTTCTCCGGCTGGGCAAAAAACGTTGCAGTTAAGTTACCAATAACTGCTGCTGGCCTAGATGTGCTGGAAGAGTGTGTAGCGTTAGGTATTCCAGTGGTAGGCACAGTGAGCTTTACGCTGTCTCAGATCATACAAATCGAAAAGCGGTATCAAGCAGGCCTGATACGCGGAGAAAAGGAAGGTGTGAAAGCAGCACCCTGCATAGCGGTGGTTATGGTTGGTCGCATTGACGATTATATGCGTGACGTGATCACCGACGCAGGCAGATACGATGTGCACGAGAGTGACATCATCCAAATTGGTAGCGCCATCATGAAGCGTGCTTTAAGCATCTGGAAGCAGAATGAATACAAAAGCATTCTGATGCCTGCAGGCATGCGCGGCGGTTATCATGCCCAAGCCCTGTCCGGTGCACCGATGGCATTCTCCATACATCCCAAAATCCAGAAACAACTTAAAACCATACCGAAGCCCTACACAACTGAGATCGACATACATATTGACCAAGACACGTTGGCGCGACTCTGCAAGGTGGATGAGTTCATGCGTGCCTACGAACCAGACGGCATGATTCCAGAGGAGTTCATCCGTTTCGGTGTGGTACAAAAGACGCTAGCCCAGTTTACAGAAAGTTGGAACGGCATCGAGAATTATATTATAAAGGAGGCGGCACATGAAAGCGTTGATTCTAGAATCCTATGGAAAAACAACTATTCGTGAGGTCCCCACGCCCTGCCCTCTGGACAACGAAGTACTTATTCGTGTACGCGCATGTGCTATATGTGGTAGCGATATACACGGCTATGCCGGACTCACTGATCGTCGCCGTTCTCCAATCATTATGGGGCATGAAGCAGCAGGTGAAATAGAAGAAACCGGCTGTCTGGTAACCCATTTTTGTGTGGGTGACCGCGTTGTTTTCAATTCATCGCTATTTTGCGGAACATGCTGGTACTGCGCCCACGGGAGGCAGAATCTATGCGTATCCAGTCGCGTGTACGGCGTACATTGCGATAACTACAAACTTAACGGTGCCATGGCGGAATATGTGGTTGTACCGGAGCGCATTCTCTATCGTATGCCAGACAGCTTGGATTTTAAGAAAGCGGCACTTGTTGAGCCGCTTTCCGTTGCACTGCACGCGGTTAATCGAACGCCAATTGGCATCAGAGAACCAGCGGTGGTTATTGGCTCCGGAACTATTGGTCTGATGCTTGTTCAAGCTCTTAAGTGTGCTGGGTGCAGTCCTATTGTCGTATTGGATATCAACGATGCACGGTTGGTCCACGCAACAAAAGTTGGCGCAGACGCGGTAATTAACACGGGTCACGAGGAAACTGCGCAGGAGATCAAAACGCTCTTTCCCATAGGCGCCGATCATGTGTTTGAGGCCGTGGGCGCAGCAGAAACAATCAATAGTACATTGGACATCGCCAAAAGAGGTGGTACTGTAACACTAATAGGAAATGCTGCACCTAGGGGCAACATCAACTTCCAAAAAATCGTGCTTAAAGAACTGAATGTGATTGGCTGTTATGCTTGCGCCAACGAATATGAACTTGCGATGCGTCTTATGGCTGAAGGCCTGGTAGACGTGAACAACATTATCAGCAAAGTCGCTCCCCTGGAAGATGCCCAAAGATGGCTTGAAGTCCTCAAAGAGGGCGTGGAAGACCTAGTTAAAGTAGTGTTGGTTCCGTGACTGCACAGAATGGATGGGGATACAGCTCATAATGAAATAGGAGGTATTTTTATGCTTCTTACTGGCAAGACAGTCATAGTTACTGGAGCAACTAAAGGAATCGGCCGAGCTGTAGCCGTCGCAGCAGCCAAACAGGGTGCAAATGTGGTGTTAAGCGGCCGGGACACAGCAGCAGGAAGCACAGTATTGGATCAAATCGCCACACAAAAGGCAGGCGAAGCTATTTTTGTTCCGGGAGATCTGGTGAAACCCGAATGCTGCAAATCACTGGTTCAAGCGGCAGTAACGCGCTTTGGTCAATTGGATGGGTTGGTCAATTACGCAGGCACAGTGCAGTCCAGCGCACCCTTGGGTGAGGTGACAGAAGAACAATTTGATTGGATCATGAGCGTCAACTTCAAGTCTACCTTTTTTGTTACACAGGCTGCGGTTCAAGCAATGCGTAAACACAGTGGAGGAAGTATTGTATTTATGGGCTCTCTGCATGCCTTTGGTGGAGAAGCTGATCGCCCTTCCTATGCCTGTTCCAAGGGCGCTATACATACGCTGTTTCGTCATGTAACAAAGAACTACGCCGCTGATCATATCCGAGCGAATTGGGTTACAATCGGTTGGGTACCCACACCTGGTGAAGTAGCGTTTCGGGAGAGTATGGGTAACAGCAAAGCCTGGCTCGAAGAGACAGGCTCACAAATCATGCCTATGGGACGGCTCCAATGGGACACAGACTATGTGGACGGCGTTTTGTATCTGCTTAGCGACGGCGCAAGCCAGACCTCGGGCAGCGAACTAACCATTACTGGTGGATTTACACTATAGGAGACGATTAAAGATGGTTAAAATTACCTGCAAGCCTATTTTGAATCTTCATCACAATCTAGGAGAATGTCCAGTGTGGGATGAGCGGGAAGAAGCGCTATACTGGATTGACGGACTGGGTTGCCGTTGGTTTTGTAAAAAGGACGAAAAGATTCTGGAACATGAGACCCAGTCGCCCATAGGCAGCATGGTTCTGACTGTGGAAGGTGGCATCATCGCGGCATTACAAGATGGCATTTACAAGATTGACCCCCACACCGGCGCACAAACACTATTTGCCAATCCAGAAGTTGGCCAAAAGAATAATCGCTTCAACGATGGCAAGGCAGATCCAGTAGGACGTTATGTGGTGGGTACCATGTCTGAAGCATTTAATGCTGGGGAAGCAGATGGCAAACCAACCGGATCCCTATACAGCCTAGAGCCAGATGGAAAGTATCAGAAACTATTGGGTGGTATCTCCATTTCTAATGGCCTTGCATGGAACAGTAAGAAGGATACTCTATACTACGTGAATTCGCCTACTCGCACTGTCATGGCTTACGATTACGATTTAGCCACCGGCGGCATCAGAAATGGCCGTATTTGCATCCGTATTCCTGAAGGAGAAGGAATACCTGACGGTATGACTATTGATGAAGAAAATAGGCTGTGGATAGCCCAATGGGGCGGCTGGTGCGTGTCCAGATTTGATCCGGAAACCGGAGAACGATTAGCCCAGATCGATGTGCCTGTCGAGCATGTCACTTGTTGTGCTTTCGGTGGGCGTGACATGGACCAATTGTTTATTACCACCTCCACCACAGGGGTAGTAGGTTGCGAATGGCTCCGACAGCCCTTGGCTGGTGCTATATTCGTAGCACGACCTGGCGTAAGGGGGTTACCTGCTTGGCGCTTTGGTGAAGAGGAGGTCTCTCATGATTCTTAGTTGTTTGCCGGTTAGCCTCTTTCCCGAGATCATTTCCGGTCGGATGACAGTAGGCGAATGGGCAGCCGCTGCACGTAGCATGGGTCTGGACGCTGTCGATCTGTCAATCCTATTCATACCGCATCGTACCACTACAGGTATAGCACGGATCAAACATCAGCTTCAGGAAGCAAGCATGCCTGTAGCTATGATCACCACCTATCCGGATCTGACAAACCCTGATGAACGGCGGCGCGCTTTCGAATTAGCTCATGCAGAATCAGACATTGCAATCGCAGCAGAGTTGGATGCAACTTACCTTAGGATAACAGCAGGCCAAGTTCACGAAGGTCTGACGGACAAGGATGGCATATCATTAGCAACTGAGGGGATTGCCCAATTATGCCATCGCGCCTCGGAATGGGGTGTCCAATTATTGTTGGAAAATCATTCCAAGCCAAGTGCATGGGACAATCCTGATTTTGACTTTCACACTGGTCGCTTTCTGAAGCTAGTGGAAGCACTATGGGACTTGCCAGTGGGCATCAACTTTGACACAGCAAACACCTATGCCTTAGGGGATGACTCAGCAGAAGTATTTCAAAAAGTGTACGACAAGGTGATGTCTATTCATATCAACGATATTTTAGACACAGAATCCCTCCAGTTTGTAGGGATTGGCGATGGTACTGCTCCTATCGGACAAATTCTATCAATTGCTAAAGCGAAAGGCTTCGACGGTCTGCTCAGTATTGAGGAAGTTGGGAATGAGGGATTAATAGGGATCCGACGCTCTGTTGAGCGATCCCGAGAGCTTTGGAAAAACGCATAGCAAACAAATTTGAGAAGAAACTTGGAGTAGGTGGAATATGTTAAATGGCGTATTACAGACATCCAAGTTGTAAAAATGCACACTTACCTGTAACTTCCCACCAAAGAACATGTTTTAGAAACGCCCTGCTATGCCTGGGAGAAAATCCTGTCTGCTGTAGAAATGGGTGGTTCTCCTATCTGGTCAAATACGTATCCTCTAAATCTGTTTTGCAGAGAATATAAGTACAGCTAAAACACTACACAAGATCATCGCGATATCACTATATCAGCAAGGAAACAACAAAACGATCTTCGCTACTCCACCTTCACCACTTTCAACAAATTGGTCATCCCGCTGATGGCCAGCGGCACGCCGGCGGTCAGCACCACCAGGTCGCCGGATTTGATGAGCCCGGTGTCGCGGGAGGCGTCGACGGCGTGCTGGAACAGCGCGTCGGTGACGCGCTCCTCGCCGATGGTGACGGGGGTGACGCCCCAGCTGAGGCTGAGCTGCCGGTAGGTGGAAGCCTCGGGCGTGCAGGCAATGATGGGCATTTCCGGGCGCAGCCGGCTGATCATCTTGGCCGTGCCGCCGGATTTGGTCACGGTGATGATGGCGGCAGCCTTCAGGTTCAGCGCCACCAGGCAGGTGGCGTGGGAGATGGCGTCGGTGACGGTGTCGCTGAAGGAAGCGTCGCTGCGCTCCCGGAAGAGCTTTTTATAGTCGATGTCCTCCTCGGCGCGCACAGCCAGGCGCGCCATGGTGCGCACAGCCTCCACAGGGTGTTTGCCGTTGGCGGTTTCGCCCGACAGCATCGTGGCGCTGGTGCCGTCGAATATGGCGTTGGCAACGTCGGTGATTTCGGCGCGGGTGGGGCGCGGGCTGTACACCATGCTCTCCAGCATCTGGGTGGCGGTGATCACCTGCTTGCCTGCCATGGTGGCCGCCTTGATGATCCGCTTCTGGATGATGGGGATGTCCTCAAAGGGGATCTCCACGCCCATGTCGCCGCGGGCAATCATCACGGCATCGGCAAGCTCGATGATGTCGTCGATGTTTTCAACGCCCTCGGCGTTCTCTATCTTGGCGATGATGCGTATGTGCGCGCCGCCGTTTTCGTCCAGCAGCCGGCGCATCTCCAGCAGGTCCTCGCGGCTTCGGACAAAGGAAGCCGCCACATAGTCGAACCCCGTGCGGATGCCGAACCGCACGTCCTCGCGGTCGACATCGCTGATGTAGGGCAGGGACAGGTGCACGCCCGGCACGTTGACGCCTTTGCGGCTGGACACCTTGCCCGGCGCCACCACGCGGGTGATGATGTCGGTGTCGGTGATGTCCTCCACCGCCAGCTCCACCAGGCCGTCGTCGATCAGAACGCGGGTGTGGCCCTGCATGTCCTGCGGCAGGCTCTGGTGCGTGATGGACACGATGTGCTGGTCGCCGGGGACGTCCCGGGTGGTCAGCGTGAACGAATCGCCGGCGTTCAGCATGATGGCGCCGGCGGCAAAGTCCCTCAGGCGGATTTCGGGGCCGCGGGTGTCCAGCAGGGTGGCGATCGGCATGTGCAGCTCGCTGCGCACCCGGCTGACGACGCGGAACATGGCCAGGTGGCTGTCGTGGTCGCCGTGGGAAAAGTTAAAGCGCGCGACGTTCATGCCAGCCAGGGCCATTGCCTTCACGGTGTCATAGGTGTTGGACGCCGGGCCCAGGGTGCAGACAATTTTGGTCTTTCTCATGCTGTGGTTCCTCCTCTCAAAGGCTATTCCGACAACATCTGCCGGACATAGGTGGGCAGGCAAAACGCGCCGCGGTGCAGGTCGGTGTTGTAGTAGCGGGTGGCGATGTGCCGGGCGTTCCATGCGTCGGCGTTCAGGTCGGCCACGGGGTCGTATGTTTTGGACGAGAAGCCGAACAGCCAGTGCCCGGACGGATAGGTGGGAATGTGAGCCTGGTACACGCAGTGCACCGGGAAAAATTCGCAGATGCGCTTGTTCGCCTTTCGCATGGCGCGGGACTCGTCGTCGTAAAACGGGCTCTCGTGCTGGTTGACCATGATGCCGTCCTGCTTGAGCGCCTTGAAGCAGCTGCCGTAAAACTCCTTGGTGAAGAAGATTTCGCCGGGGCCCACCGGGTCGGTGCTGTCGACGATGATCAGATCGTAGGCGCTTTCCAGGCGCCTGAGGAAGCGCAGCCCGTCCCGGTTGTGCACGGTAACGCGGCTGTCCTGATAGCCCACGGCCGTGGAGGGCAGGTATTTTTTGCAGGCGTCAACCAGCGCGGCGTCGATTTCCACCAGGTCGATGCGGCGGATGGTGCCGTACTTGGCCAGCTCCCGCAGGGCGCCGCCGTCGCCGGCGCCGATGACCAGCACATCCTGTACATCGGGGTGCACCGCCATGGGCACGTGGACGATCATCTCATGGTAGATGAACTCGTCCTTCTCGGTCAGGTTGATGACGCCGTCCAGGGTGAGGATGCGCCCAAACTCCTTCGAGTCGAAGATGTCGATGCGCTGGTATTCGCTCTGCACGGCGTATACCTGCTCCTGCACCTTGATGGACATCAGCACGTTGTCGGTGTGGCTTTCGGTGAACCAGAAGGCCATGCTACCCCTCCCCGGTGAGTATGTTGATGCGGTCCGCCTCCAAATGCTGCGGGCCGGTGATGACGCAGCCCAGGTCGCGAGCCGAGCGGATATAGCCGATGATGTCCTCCGTGATGCGCTCGCCCGGCGCCAGCAGCGGGATGCCCGGCGGGTAGGTCATGAAAAACTCGCAGCACACATGCCCGATGCCCTCGTCCAGGGGCACGCTTTTGCGGGGCGCGTAAAACGCTTCCTGCGGCGTCAGCACCACCTCGGGCGCGTGGTAGCGGTATTGGGACGCGGCGGCCTGCTCCCGTTTGTACAGCCGCCTGATCTCGGCCAGCGAGCCAATCAGCCGCTCGATGTTCTTGGTTTTGTCGCCGATGGATATGTAGGCGAGGAAGTTGCCCAGGTCGCCAAACTCGATCTGGATGTCGTACTCGTCGTGCAGCAGGTCGTGCACCTCGATGCCGGCCAGCCCCAGCCCATACGTGTTGACGGACAGCTTGGTGTCATCGAAATCGTAGATGGTGTCGCCGTTGACAATTTCCGCCGCGTAGGCGTAATAATCGCCGATCTGGTTGATTTCGTCGCGGGCATACCGGGAATAGTGCTTGACCTTTTCGAAGATGTCCTTCCCCTCCAGCGCCAGGGTGCGCCGGGAGATGTCGAGGCTGGCAATCAGCAGGTAGGAAGCGCTGGTGGTCTGCGTGAGGTTGACCACCTGGCGCACATAGTCCGGGTTGACGCCCGGCCCCATCAGCAGGAACGAGCTTTGCGTCAGCGACCCGCCCGATTTGTGCATGCTGACCGCCGCCATGTCCGCCCCCGCCGCCATGGCGGAAACGGGCAGGCCTTCGCCAAAGTAAAAGTGCGCGCCATGCGCCTCATCCACCAGCACCTTCAGCCCGTTTTCATGCGCGATGCGCACAATTTCCCGCAGGTTGGAGCAGATGCCGTAATAGGTGGGGTTGTTGACAAAAATGGCCTTGGCGTCGGGGTTTTGGCGGATGGTGTCCCGCACGTCGTCCACCGACATGCCCAGCGCGATGCCCAGCCGCTCGCTGGCCTGCGGGTTGATGTACACCGGCACGGCGCCCGATATCACCAGCGCGTTGATGACGCTCTGGTGCACGTTGCGCGGCAGAATCAGCTTGTCGCCCTTGCGGACGGTGGAGAGGATCATGCCCTGGATGGACGAGGTGGTGCCGCCCACCATAAAAAAAGCGTGCGCCGCCCCGAACGCCAGCGCCGCGATTTCCTCCGCCTCCCGGATGATGCCGGTGGGGTGACACAGGCTGTCCAAGTATTTGGTGGAGTTGACGTCGACGCTCATGCACTTTTCGCCCAGAAACTGCGTCAGCGCGGGGTTGCCGCGCCCGCGCTTGTGCCCGGGCACGTCAAAGGGAACGAGCTTTTCGTTGCGCATTTTCTCCAGCGCCTCGTACACCGGCGCCCGTTCCTGCACGTTCAAGTTACATCCCGCCTCCTGTTGTAAGAAAGAAATGCGCAGCGCCCGGCAGCGCACCCCCGGACCGCCCCGGCCCCGTCCCTGCGCCCCGCTGCAGGACCGGGCTTTTGGCAGCTTGAGTATAGAAGCACCGGGCGCGGGTTGTCAATACGTACGTACGGGCACTTGCCTTACTATTCCCTGCGAATTTACACTGCTCTCAAACGTGGGCAGTGGGTAGTTCGTAGTGTGTATGCCTTAGCCATTGGCATTCCGGAATGTTTTTAGCCCTTTAGCTGTGATGGGGGAGAAGTCCGTCTCTTCCACGGTCATTGCCTTTTCAAGATATTTCAGTATGCGGTAGATAACCCTGAAATTGTTCATGTTCCCCCCATTCAAAAAGCACCGGCTTGCGCGGGTGCTTGGTATCATAGTCTTTGGTTCGATTCTCTTATCTACATTTAGGGTTATCTGCTACAAACTCATTCATGCGTATAGAATATTCCGTATGACGACCTAACGATTTCAGCTCGGTTATTTTCGCATCAATGCCATTTTTAATATGCTGGGGTATCGTTCGGTGGGACAAGTTTGTTATTTTAATGGCTTTTGTCAGTTCCAGTCGATACGCTTTCGTGCAATCAATAAACGATGGAACCTTCAAACAGCAGTCGGTCATTTGCTGCCCTTTCAAAAGATAATAATGAGGGTGCGCGTTTCCTCCGGCACTGTATACCCTTTTTTCTTTGCCAAGAATGGATGAAATAGAATACAGCGTAATCCCGTCATCCCCGGCATATCCAACATAATGTTGGTGTGGCCGTACATTTCCCGTAGGGTCGTTAGGGTATCGTAGTCTGCAAACGAGAATGTCCATCAGGAAAAAATCAAGTCCCCGTCTATCATTTGCAAAAACACAGGTTCTTGTCCGGGGGGGATTTGTTCTAATTCGCTTATCATTTTTTCGGAAACTTCCAGCTCATTCTTATCAAAGTAATAAAGGTTCCCGTTAATTTTTTCCGTTCCTATCTTGTCAAAATCCAAGTGGCGGTAAGTCTCGTATAGATTGCGCATCAGGTTTCTTTCAGTGACGCTCATATTGGCAAAGTTAATCAACCCATTGGGCTCCTGCTCTTGCCAAATGCTATGTGTATGCGTTTCATCAGACAGTTCTCTACCGCTTTTGTTGCCATACACAAAGTTAACGATTTCAAGCATCTTACGAGCAGCGGGATCGTCAACCGGAACCGAAGCAAGGGAAACGCACCCCAAGCCATTATAGCGATAATCACGATACACCGACCGAAGAACAGGCCCGTTTATCCATTTCTCGAAACGCTCGTCAATCAAATCCTCGCCCGTGACCGCATGATGCATCAAGTTCGCGAAGTACAACAGTTTGTTTAGTTTTGTGTTCTCGTCATTATATCCGTTGCACAGCGACGGGTTTTTTTGCAAAAACCACTGTGCTAAAGTGACCGCTTGCATAGGTGCCTCCTTTCTGCTTTGTTTGCATTATACCAACTGTGTTTTGCCTCTGCAAGTGGTGATGGTCGCCGTTTCACTTTGCCCTTTCCAAACGATTGGGTGCGCATTTTTCTTCATCTATTCGTTCCCCTGTGCGCTATATCACACAACAGCGGGGCGGAAGGATGGAAGTCAGCTGCTATTTCTTTATGTAGGTTTGATTCCGGCTGGTGGGTTTGTCCGGAACGCCCATGATGATCAGCCCTTGCTCAAGCGCAGGGATCAGATAGCGCTTTCTGAAATTGTCTCTGGACTTCAAACCAAGCCTGGCCATCAGCTGCGCGCTGGCATAGGGTACGTCATATTCCATGGTCTCCAGCAGTTTTTGTACTTCTTTGGAGAGATAAGCATCCTTTTCAGAAACCTGCCGCAGCGCCCCGTCCAGCGTTAAGTTGATTTTATCCAGCATAAATACAATGAAAGCATCCGAATTCCCGGCGGTATGGCAAGCGGCAATGGCGTCATAATAGCCATCCTGAAATTCATGGATGCGGCTTTCCAGCGGAAGATACTGAAAAACAGGGTTCCATGCCGACAGCAGGGCAGTCTGCCAAAGACGCGCCATGCGGCCATTGCCGTCCGCAAACGGATGAATGAACACGAATTCATAGTGAAAAACCGAGGACAGGATGAGAGGGTGCACTTCCTGCCTGGAGCGCTTCATCCAGTCAAACAGCGATTGCATCTGACCAGGAACCAACTGAGGCGGAGGCGCCATGAAAATGCAGCGGCCGCCATTGAAAACGCCTTCGTTGTGGTTTCGAAATACGCCGGGTTGCTGCACGGTCAGATACATCATGACACCATGCAGTTTCTTCAGATCGGCCATGGAATACGGATCGAACTGGCCGATCATGTCATACGCCCGGTAAGCGTTCCTGACTTCCTGGATTTCCTTCTGCGGACCAATCACCGTTTTTCCGCCGATCACGCTTTTCACTTCATTCAGGGACAGGGAATTCGCTTCGATCGCCAGGGAGGACTGAATGGAACGAATGCGGTTGTTCCGGCGCAAATGCGGCTTCGTTTCAAAAGACCGATAGCTGCTGACCCTTCCGGTCTTTTCAGCAATCTGCGCGACGAGCATCAGCATCTGATTGGTCATGGAAAATGGCGGGACATATCGACGCATAAGGAGTACCTCGCTTTCCTCTCCATTATAGGAAAACCGGCGCAGATAATCAAGAACTTGTATGTTATCCTGTCTTGTTTCCTGTATGGCAGCTAATGCATGCTATCGGACATTCAGCTCTTTTGTGTGCTGTTTTCTTTAGAGACATACTTTGCGCATTTTTGTCATTACAACAAACTCCTGATTTGTTTCTATTATCATAATCAAACCCAAATTATTCATCATCAGAATTTATCCTGCCGGATCGATATATTCCTTTAGAACAAATTGCGCAAACATGTCAGAGCATGTCAGTGCGCCTCTGTGCTACCGTCCTGTTGATGGGCTTAAAGCCCGATCAGAAGGAGGGAAGCATTGGAAAAACAGGATATCTTTGCACTGTGCCGGGACATCCCGGCCACGGCGGCGGCGGGGGCCTGCGGCATCAGGCTGAGCATGCACGGGGACAAATACTGGGCGCTGTGCCCGCTGCACCAGGACACCGACCCCAGCCTCATGTTCGACGGGGAGGGGCGGTGGCACTGCTTCGGCTGCGGGCAGGGCGGCGACGCCGTGGACCTGTACGCTAAGGTGAAGCAGGTGCTGCCGCTGGCGGCGGCGCAGGCGCTGCTGGCGCGGGTGAAGCCGGCTGCCGCGGCGCAGCTGGCGTTTATGGCCGGTCATGAGGAGGAGGCTGCGCCGCGTGCCGGGACGGCGGCTTCCGGGGCGATGCCGGAAACCGGCGCGCCCCCGGCAGCAAGCGCCATGCCCGACACCGCGGCATCTGCCGGCCATGGCACAGCCCCGCCCGGCATGACAGCCGCCAACGCCAACAGCACGCCCCCGGCGCCTTACACCACGGCAGCCTATGCCGCGGCGAAAGGGTTTTCCATGGACCTGCTGGCGCGCTGGGGCGTAAGGGACGGGGACGGCTGCGTGCTGATCCCCTACTTTGACGCCGGCAGGCAGGTGGCTGCTGTCCGGCTGCGGCTGTCGGGGCGGAATGGCCGGCGATTCGCCTGGCAGAAGGGCGCAAGGCTGATCCCCCTACGGCCTGTGGCTGAAGGGCAACCGGGGCGAAGGGGCTATCATCCTGTGCGAGGGGGAGAGCGACGCCCATGCTCTGTGGCACATGGGCATCCCGGCGCTGGGCATCCCCGGCGCCGCTGCCTTCCGGCAGGAGTGGGCGGCGCATGTGCAGGGCCGCGACGTGGTATTGCACGTGGAGCCGGGCGATGGTGGGCAGGCCTTCCTGCGCCGCACGGTAACGATGCTGCGCGCGGGCGGGTTCACGGGGGACATCCGGCAGTTCTCGGCGTCCACCGTCATGGATGCCATCAAGGACCCGTCGGACCTGCTGGCGCGCTTCGGCGTGGAGAGCGCCGCCGAGCTGATGAAGGACCTGCTGCAGGGCGCCTCCCCGGCGCCGGAAGCAGGCCGGCTCGCCGCCTACCGCGCCAGGGACCTGATGCGGCAGCACATCCCGCCCCCGCAGGAAATTGTGCAGGGCATGCTGCTGCCGGGGCTGAGCCTGCTGGCCGGCGCGCCCAAGAAGGGCAAGAGCTGGCTGGCGCTGGCGTTGGCTTTAGCCGTGGCAAAGGGCGAGCCCTTCTTAGGGCACGACACCCTGCCCGGCGGCGTGCTGTACCTGGATCTGGAGAGCCGCCGCTACCGTGTGCGCGAGCGCCTGGCCGCGCTGTGCCCCATGGACGCCATGCCGGACAACCTGTATTTCAGCCACGAGGCGCCCGCCATGGACGGGGACCTGTGCGGGCAGCTGAGCCGGTGGCTGAAAGCGCACCCCGGCATCCGGATGATCATCGTGGACACGCTGGCCCGGGTGAAGGGCGGGAACAGCCGGGGCGGCGAAAACGTGTACGAGGCCGACACCCGCATTATGGGCGAGGCGCAGCGCTTCGCGCTGGACCACGGCCTGTGCCTGCTGTTTGTGCACCACCTGCGGAAACAGTCCGGCTTTCAGGCCCAGGACGTGTACGAGCTGGTCAGCGGCTCGACGGGCATCACGGGTGTGTGCGACAGCGTGCTGGTGCTGACGGGCGCGCGCGCCGAGCAGGAGGCGCAGCTGCACATTTCGGGGCGCGACGTGCCCACGCGGCAATTGGCGCTGGGCTTTGACGCGGGCCAATGGACGCTGCTCAGCGATGACGGCAAGGCGTATACCGCCGCACAAGCCTACGACAACAGCCCGCTGCCCGGCGCCCTGAAGGCGCTGCTAAGTGAGGACCCGTTCTGGCAGGGCACGCCGGCGGAGCTGAGCAAGGCGCTGTACGCAGCCAGCGACGGCGCGGCGCAGGTCAGCGCCCGCGACATCGCCCGGCACATCGCCGCCCTGCAGCCGCTCCTGAGAGAGCGGGAAGGGATCACACTCGGCAGAACAGTCATGCGGGGCGCGAGGATGCTGCGGGTATACCGGCAGGAGGAACAGGAGAAGCAGCGGGAACAACAGCAGGCAAATGCGTAGTTGACCGTCACCACCCCCACCCTGCAGTTTGACCGTAACCACCGTCACCACCGTAACCACTGTCACCACGCATGCGGATGATGAGCCTGTTTTCTCTGTATTTTCAACAGGTTTGCGGCATGCGATTCTACCCGGCAGCGTACAGGAGCGCATGCATCGTCACCATTCCCACCCTGCAAGTTGACCGTCACCACCGTCACCACCGTCACCACTGTCACCACGTACGCTGATGATGAGCCTATTTTCTCTGTGTTTTCAACAGGTTTGCGGCATGCGATTCTACCCGGCAGCGTACAGGAGCGCACGTATCGTCACCACCCTCACCCTGCAAGTTGACCGTCACCACCGTCACCACCGTAACCACTTGAGAGCAAAGAACAATCAAAAACCAATCCAGGCTGTTCCAAAAAAACAGTCGGGGTTGGTATTTCTATATTATTTTAATATTTTATTTATTATTGTATCTTCTTCCCCTACAAGAGACAGTATGAATGCATATGGTTACAGTGGTGACGGTGGTTACGGTGGTGACGGTGGTGTCGGTCAACTGCATGGTACGGGCAGCAAACTGCGCAGCCATCGGTTCTGTGTGTGGGCGGGAACGTCTCGAGCATCCGGCGCACAGGCGGAACCGCTGTATTGCAAGGAAATACAAGGGGTTCCGGCGCACGTTGTGCCATGCAGTAGATGAGGTTCCGGCGTGCGTGGTGTCGGTGGTGACGGTGGTGACGGTCAACTGCATGGCAGGGGCAGCAAAACCGAACTTACGAAAACGGAATACGGAAACACAAGAAAAAAAGTAAAAAAAGGTATTGACATCCTTTCAGGTTCTGTGGTATATATGATTTAGTAAACCGGTTCGATCGTTGTTTAGGCTAAGTATCTGTCGTGAATTTAGAAACGTTTGATTTAATTTAGCAGGCAAGGGAGCAACAGACATGGACACATCCTCTCGTTTTCAAACACTGTTTCCACTGGGAACGCATCTATGCCGTGAACCCATGCCAAGCATGATAGAAATGAAGTATGTAGGTTTTTCTGGCATCTTAACATTACAGCGGTAAATATCAGTTGAAACGGAGTGAAGCAACGAAAAACAACGATTGATCCTTGAGGCATTTGACATTCAACCCTGAACACGTTACATAAAAAACGGGAATTTAGGTGATGATGATATGTCTATAAAACGACAGACTAAAATGTTCCATCTTGTAGGAAACTCGGATGTGAGGTGTGAAATTTGACGGGATTGCGTAAGAGCGAAGCGAAGAAAAGGCACTCTTTTGTAAAAGACATGAAGCGTTACCGATTCTATTTCATGCTGATGATACCTGGTCTTTTAGTGTATCTGGTATTCAGATACTTACCCATGTTTGGTATTTCGATCGCCTTTCAGGAATATCGACTTACAAAAGGATTTCTGGGCAGCGAGTGGGTGGGTTTGAAGCATTTTATAAAATTCTTTACTGCTAGAAACAGTTTGACGTATGTTCTCAATACACTCATGGTAAACGTGTACGGCTTGCTTTTCGGCTTTCCAGTGCCGGTGTTGTTTGCCATCATGTTATCGGAAGTACGGGGTACAAAATTTAGAAAGGCCGTACAGACGGTGAGCTTTCTTCCGCATTTCATATCAACGGTCATTACGGTCAACTTAATCACCATGCTGTTTCACATCAATGATGGCGTAATCAATCGGCTCATTGCAACTTTGGGTGGTACTCCCATCGATTTTCTAACAAAGCCTCAATATTATCGTTCGATTTATGTTGCGTCCGGGATATGGAGTGGTTTTGGCTGGAGTTCGATCATCTATCTGGCGGCAATTTTGGGAATTGATCCCGGATTGTATGAAAGTGCCATGATTGACGGAGCAAACGCAGGTCAGCGAATCTGGCATATTACGCTTCCCTGTATACGCGGTACCATTATGATTATGCTGATCCTGGAAATTGGCGGCATGTTGGGTGGAGGAACGGAAAAAGCCTTGTTGCTTCAGAAACCGACTAATCTCAGGGTGTCGGAAACCATTGCTACCTATGTATATAAACGAGGCATTCTTGCCAGCGGCGGTGGCTATCCAGAGTTCAGCTATACTACGGCAATTGGAATCTCCCAGTCTTTAGTCAACATCATTTTGCTTACGAGCGCTAATTATGTATCCAGACGGATTACGGAGGTTAGTTTGTTTTGAAAGGAACGAGAATTGTGGCAAAGCGGAAAGGTAGTGTTCTTGGAAACATCAATGTTTTCCTGCTGTGCTTGATGGCGTTTATTACTGTGTATCCTTTCCTTTATTTGGCGGCAACCTCCGTATCGAGCTCCGGCGCGTTATCCAGAGGCGAAGTTTATTTGTTTCCAGTGGGTTGGGATACGAGCGCATATACAAAGGTTTTAAAAGACATAGAATTTATGCGTAGTTATCTGAATACAATCATTTATGCTCTTCTACACGTCATGGTTGGTGTTACCTGTGAGATGATGATGGCATATCCTCTGGCGATGCGGGGAGACTTTACGCGCTATTCAAACGTCATCATGAAATTTGTTCTGATCACCATGTATTTTAGTGGCGGATTGATTCCCAGTTATCTGGTAGTTCGTTCGGCAGGGCTTTTGAATACCTTTTGGGCAATGATCATTCCGGGCGCAGTGAGCTCCTATCATCTGATATTAGCCCGAACATTTATCCGGGAACTTCCGGATGATCTATTTGATGCCAGTTACATTGACGGAGCCAATGAGGTGCAAATATTCCTGCGGATTATCATACCGCTTAGTATGCCCATTGTAGCAGTGTTGATTCTCTACCGAGCGGTTGGTGCATGGAATGATTATTTTGGGCCGCTGCTGTATTTGAGCGACCCTCAAAAATATACGCTTCAGATTTATCTGCGTGATCTTTTAGCTTCCGCTTCGATGGAAACATACCGTGAGACGAATATGGATTTTACCAAGGAAACCTTTAGCACGGTGCAGGTCAGATCCTGCGCGTTGGTGGTTGCTACGCTCCCTATACTCATTGCTTATCCCTTTTTACAAAAGTATTTTGTCAAGGGCATGATGATTGGAGCAATCAAAGGATGATCTTTATTGTGAAGGCGCGAAGCGTGCCGGTTTCGGAAGAAGCAGTGTTGTTTTCGTGCTGCCGATGCGAAAACATACTGATTGCACAAGAATCCGGCAGGAAATGTCCGTAGGTTTCGGCAGACTTGATGGACAGCGATTCGATCCTTTACAAATAATAGATGAACGAAAATTGGTTAGGAGGAATAAAAATGAAAAAGCTGTTGTGTTGTGTTTTCACCTTGCTTCTGGTGGTAGGCCTGTTCTCAGGCCTTGCGGCTTGTGCGGAAAATACGCTCACGCCGGTGACGGTTTCGCTGCAACTGCATCCGGAGGATCTGTATGAGAAGGGTGTTCAAATGTTCGGCGATATTGCGAAAGAGTTAGGCATAGAGATTACGCTCAACGCTTTCAGTTCAGAAGTTGCCGAAGAAAAGATTAACACGATGATCGCATCCGGGGATATGGCAGATATTTTTTGGGCAACAAAGGGAACATTCAATCTCTATGGAGAAGAACTTTTCACTCCCATCGGCAGCTTGTTGGAGCATATGCCCAATTTCAAGGCGCTTATGGATGCAGATGACAGCATCAAAGCAAATTCTGCCTCGGATGGGGAACTCTATTATGTCCCCAAATACGCAGAGCTGTATAAAGCAGCGCAGGGTTCAATATCCTACCGCAAGGATGTACTGGATGAAATGGGTTTAACCGAGCCGACTACGATGGAAGGATGGTATGAGACCTTCAAAGCTGTGAAAGAGGCTTACCCTGACATGACGATTATCATGATCTTTGGGCCGAATGGAGCAACGACTTTCCTTCCTCAATGCTTTGGTATCTGCAATTTAGGCAACAACTGCGGCGTAGTTTCCGGAAAAATGGACGAGATCGTATATCTGCCCACCAGTGAGAACTATAAGGCTATGCTTCAGTGGGTGAACAGGCTGTACGAGGAAGGGTTGCTCTATCAGGGTTATCAGTCTGCGGATTATACCATGTGGTGGGATCAAGGCTTGTGTACAGACAAGTGCTTTGCCACCTATCAGCAGAATTTTAACCGCTGCTATGAGGCTACCCTGTATGCCCGTCAAAATGGCTACGAAAATGTTCAGTGGTGGGTAGCAACACAACCCGAGAACCCGTTGACAGGCAAAAACGAGATCCTGCTCTCCACTTCAGCCTGGATGGACTTTGGATTTGGTATTTCAAACAAGTCCGAGGTGAAGGCGGAGGCAGCTAAATTAATCGACTGGTTTTTTGGACAGGAGTGTACCGATCTGCAAATTGTGCAACTGGAGGATCCGGATTATCCTGAGCTTCCGTTCTTTTTCTGGCCGATTAATATGATTAACTACTTTGAAAGCTCAGATGAGCCGGTGATGAAAGACCATTTTGCTAAAAACAATCCGTTGGTGGTTTACGCGCCTGTGCTCAGTGCCACCGCAGAAGGAATGCAGACGATTACTGATGCCACGGAAGGTCTTAGCGATTATGTTGCCGAAATGAGGGAAGGGTTTATCACTGGTGACGTATCTTTTGACGAATGGGATACTTATGTTGAGGAATGTAAGAATCTGGGCTGTGATACGGCACTTGAAGTTGTCACCGGATACTATGAAACATACCGTGCTTTAGCCGACTGATGCCAATACTACGGGGCGGCGAAGCCTTAAAGGTTTCGCCGCCCTAAATGCATGAATTTATGAGTGTGAAGTCTATAGCAGTTTTTAGGGAAGATTTTGATATATGTGATATCTCCATCTCCTGATGAGTTTCAGGGATGGCAGAGGCTGGTTAATTGACAGAATCGATTCGATGGATTCTGTTGTGTGCCAATCCTAATAGTGCTTTATATGATGCTGTCATCAATGCGATGGATGTATAGCCTCGTCGATGCTTATCACAGAAAGGTGGATTAAATAAATATGAACTATCTCGGGTATGATTTTTCCAGTCCGTTTGTTTTTGATAGCCGGCAGAACATTCTGGAAGACAAGGATTTAGGGATTGTTAACGGTTGTATGGCGATTGGTACGCCTTACAAGTCGGTATGCGCTGTTTCTGGATTATATGCTCCTCCCTATGTGAGCTCGAACTTTCAACTGGATATCCGCTTCATGGGCGAAAGGGTGCGAGCGGCCTCTTTTGTATGGCTGCCAAACGCCATTTATAGGCAGGGATCCATTAGTGATGCCGAAATATCCGCTGTGACGGTTTTGGGAGCGGATATGCGCTCTGCCATACTGAAGGTCAACATTGATAATATGACGTCAAACCACCAAAACATACCCGTACAAATCCGTATCGCCGGAGGACTGGATTACTCTCATGATTGGCAATTTGATAAACCGATTGGGGTTAAAGCGGGTGACTTGCGTGTAGAAAAGCACCAGGTGTGCTTAATAAACAATGACAAAGCTTGGCGTGTATCCTGTTCTTTGCCCGGCTTGCGCTATTTTTCTCTGGCTGGTTTTTGGGAAACCACTGTTGAGTTGAAGCCTGGCGCTGAGAGTACGTTTTTTCTGGGCATAAGCATGGGCCCGGCAGAACAGGCGCTAAGCGAGGCAAAGAAGCTGCTGTCTGACCCGGAACAGATACTTGCTTCTGCTTCTGAATGGCTAAAAGAAGCGACAGACAGATTATTCAGTTGTTTACCGTCGTTCTTCTGCGAGGATGAGCGGCTGATTAAATATTATAATCGTTCGCTTGTTCATTATATAACGAACACTTGGCATGTGGAAGACTTCGTTCTCAATCCCTATATGAGCAATGGCAGCATTAACGGTGGCTGTGTGTGCGTCTATCTGTGGGATTATTATGGCGGTTGGAAAATCCATCCACTGGTAGATCAGCAAACCCATAAAGCAGAAATTAAGCAATTTTTGCGGTGTGATCTATCGCGTTCGTTTGCCTTCATGCCTGTCCATGGCCAACCGTTTGGCCCTTGGTATCCGGTGAACCAGGAAAAGATCATCTCGCTTATTTATTACTATATAAAACATACAGGAGATAAAAATTTCCTGCAGGAAACTGTTCGAGGGATGACCGTTTTGGAGCGGGTAATCCATGAAGCGCTTTTAACGGATCGACCTAACCATGAATATGAGCTGTATGATTACGGCGTAGATGGTGAGCACCACCTTGAATTGCGCAGAGGCATTCCCTATCATGGCATTCTGCCGGATTTGAATGCCCGGAATTATTTGTGCTATACGCGCGCTTATGAATTGAGCGTAGTGGCAGGTCAGCCCTGTGAAATGTTACTCGAACGGGCTGACGCATTGAAAAAGCTTTTACGTGAGCAGTTATGGGATGAGAACGCCGGATGGTTCCGTTTTATTTCTGAAGGGAAGGCAGATTATCGTTATACCGTACAAATGTTCAAACTGATCGATAATCCTGTGCTTGACCAGGATATGCTGGAAGGATTGCTGGGTCATCTGAATGAACGAGAATTTCTTTCGGAATTTGGCCTACATAGCATGTCTAAGCAAGATGTAGCCTATGATCAGGTGGATATCGACAATGGCGGCGGTGGAATCTGTAGCGTATTTGTACCAATTATTGTAGAACAACTTTATAATATGGGCTATGCTGATCGTGCCAACGACCTTCTGCATCGGACACTGTGGTGGGGAGAACGTGTGCCCTATTGGGGCGATTCCTTTGCAGCCAATGCTATTGAGTACCGGACAGATACGCCGCTTCAATGTACCATTGGCGGGGTTGCAGGTGCGCAGGCGATTATATTTGGTGCGTTTGGCATCAAAGTAGCTTTTGATGGTTCCATAACGGTCAACCCACCTGAAAAACAGATAGCCAGAGGCATGAAGCTTATGGGTGTAAAGATTCGGGACAAGGAATTTGATGTGGAACTTGGGGATGATGAATTTACTGTACTGTACAAAGGTCATTCCGTAAAGAAGCGATATGGAGAATCAATTGTTATCAAGTAAAATGATTCGATAGAGTGTACATAAGAAGGCGCTGTAAACAAAAAGAGATTCTGGACGCAAAAGCAATCATCACCACAAAAACAATAGGAGGGTTCATCATGCCACTGTATGAGGATCGTAAAAACGCGGAGAATAGAATTGCTGTATCTGATCAATGCATGGACTCTTTTGTTTCAGGAACGGAAGCTGTTGCTGAACAGATTAGGGCAGCCATCAACAACAAAGCTGCAAGGATTAACCGCCAACCCGTCGTTGCATTTGATGGCTGGTATGGTGTTGACTGGAGTGCAGTGATCGATTTGTTTCCGGAATACCAGGTGATAGACTTCGCGTCCATGTTTCAATCCCGGGAAGAAATCGCTGCCTACAAGCAAACATTTATTACAAATGACCCTGGCTTTGGCTATGTCAACGCTGATGGACATATCATTGACATTCTTGATCATAAAAAGCTGGACAACCTGAAGGAACAGCTTGGATCAAAGGCAGATGTCATTCGCGTTGTATATGGCTATGGTTCTGCGGTTCCCTTGCTGGAAGATCAGCTGGATTTAGTCTTTTACTTCGATAAAACCCGGCAGCCTTTGTTATGGGAGATGTGGGACGGAAAGCTGATACCTTTTGGTAAAACAGCACCGAAAGCTGATTATTCTTGGAAGGAATATTATTACTGCGATTATTACCTGCTTAACAGGCAAAAAGAATATTTATATCAGAAAATGGATTTCTGGATTGAAGCCAATTCTCCGGACAGCCTGAAAATGATGCCCCGGTCAGCTTATGATGAAGTCATCCAAACCACCTTGAAGTATCCTGTAAAAGAAATCAAGATCTTTCAGCCAGGACCATGGGGTGCATACCGATATAAGGATCTCTTCGATGTCCCTGGCCTTGAATGCAATGCCTGGAATGAGCTTGCAGGGCCGGAGCTTGGGATCATCGTGGATTTAGGCGGTGGTAAAAGCTGCGAGATGCCCTTTATGAATCTGATGCAGTATCAGGAAGTTTTATTAGGGAAGTACCTGACTGAGACGTACCCAGGCTTGTTCCCGATGGACGTGTGGCTGGATGACGGCTATTTCCCGAAGCCTCAACCTGTGGAGCGCACATCCATGCCAATCCACAACCATCCCTCCACGGATTATGTAAAGCGTCATTTTAATGAGCCGCTGGGACGTTACGAAACCTATTACATAGCGGAAGCTTATGAAGGCGCTAATACATGGATGGGTTACTTTGACGATTGTGATCTCGAAGCGTTCGAGCGCAAGTGCCGCGAGAGCAACAACCTTTCAGTCATTGAAGACTGGAAAGAATACATTGCCAATTGGGATAGCAATGTCGGCGACCTGTATCTTATCCCTCCTGGAACTGCGCACGGACACGGCGGCAACCAGATGGTACTGGAAATGGATACCTGCCCGTCGATTGCAGGAACGGAATACAGCTTTTTCCAGTATGACTTTGCCCGAAACTCCTGGGACGACAACAAGAAAGAGATGACCGGCAAGCCTTTGAAGATGCACCTTGAGCACGGCTTTGACAATGAAAAATGGCGAAGGGCATCCTGGGTAAAAGATCATCTGTTAGCCAAGCCCAAAGTGGAGAAGTGGACGAAGCAGTACCAGAAGGACATATACAGCAGCGTCCCTGAGATGCCTTTCGAAATTGAAAGATTCCGATTCAACGAATGGTATGACAACGACACGGAAGGCCGATTCTGCCACATCATCACGTTGACTATTGGCAAGCGCGTTATTGTGCGTTCAAAGAAAAATCCTGAGTATCAAACCTCGCTTGATCTATGGCAATCTGCAATCATCCCGGCAGCTTTTGGCGACTACGAAGTGATTAACGAGAACGGCTGCTATTCCGAAGTCGTTATGATACGCTGGAAGAAGGGCTGATAGCAGACAGACAACCAATCATGCGGACAAAAGCGAAGCTGCTGACACAGGCACAGGGCATAAGGCTTGTGCTTGTCAGCATTGTGTTTGATGGTTCAGGCGGTATGCTTATAAAAGTGCTGCCATGGAACCCGGTGGTAATCGCTGGGTTCCGCAGCGCACTGGCTTCTGTATTGATTTTATTTATTATCGGAACAATATCAAGATTGCTGCCAATAGAAAATCATTTCTGGCAGGAGGCATGACCTCAGTTGTGTTTAATGAACTGCTGAGTGTTAACGAAACGAACATTACTAAAAACAGGGAAAACAAGATGATTAGCTAAATTGACCGGATGGCTATAAAGAGAGGGGCACGGTAGATAGTGGAAAAGCGTAGAATTGCTTTATGTGGTGCGAGCAGCCGTGGGTTGGAAGCCTATGCAAAACCTCTGACGCAAGATAGCGATATCATGAAACAGAATGAGTTAATAGGCATTTTTGATACCAACTTGGGAAGGGCTAAGTATGTATCTGAGCAATGCGGTCATGTTGCCGTATATGAAACATTTAGTCAAATGCTTCACATTGGCAAACCGGATATGGTTATCGTTGCCACACGGGATGATGTACACGTAAAATACTGCATAGAAGCACTAGAATTTGGAGTAGATGTATTCTGCGAAAAACCTATGGCAACCACTGCCGAACAGATTGTCGAACTGAGAAAAGCGGAGAAGCGAACTGGCAGACGAATCAAACAATGTTTCAACATGCGCTATTATCCATCGATTGTGTTGCTAAAAAGGCTGGTAGAAGATGGCGTTGTGGGGGAAATATACAATGTGCATTTTGAGTTCCTGCTAACAGGCAATGCAACAACACAAGATGGTCACGGCGCCAGCTACTTTCATCGCTGGAACAGAAGCATGCAGAAGAGCGGTGGCTTGCTTGTGACTAAAGCAACGCACCACTTTGATTGCGTAAACTGGCTTGTAGGGAGCAAGCCCGTGTCGGTAGCGGCATTTGGAGAACTGAACAAATATGGGAAAAGCGGTCCCTATCGGTCAAAACGATGCCGTGAATGTCTCCATGCTGATGATTGCGAGTACTATTGCGATATCAATGTGCCGGCATTGTCGGGAATGTATCGTGATCATGAAAAGTACGATGCTTACTACCGGGACGCCTGTGTATATGACGAGGAGATTGATATTTTCGATACGGTGTCGTTGATTGTCCAATATGATAACGGGGTGATGATGAGCTATAGTGAGACTGCAGCAGCCATGTATGAAGGGTACAAGCTGAGCATGAATGGATCAAAAGGGCGAATCGAAGCACAAATGTTCATATGCGGTGGCTTGAACGACGGAGAACAACCGGAATTCATACGACATATCGATCATAATGGTCATATTACGAAATATGAAAAACCCACTGTAGTGGCTGGGAGCCACGATGGTGCCGATTCGACAATGCTGAAGGTGTTGCTGTTGAATAAGCAACCTGAAATACCGTCTCAGGTAGCGGATTCAACGGATGGCGCATGGTCAGTGCTCATTGGTGTGGCAGGCAACACGTCTATCAAGGAAAAACGGATGGTTTTTATCGACGAAATGATTGGCAATGAGATCATATAGAGTAGTATCTACCGATTAACCCATGAACGCATGATATTATAAGTCTTTGAGTCGAATATGTGATAGAATAAGTACAAGGGAAAGCACCGAAAAGGTGAAAAACCCTTGCACTTGTTCCTGCGGTAAAAGCAGTGTATCGGTCGCAAAGCGAACAAGTCATACCACTTTTTTGCGCTTCTTTGGCTGGTGGTCCATGGAGCTCATGATGACGATTGTGCGGATACAGTAGCATGGGCTGGCAATCAGTGGAGATGGTTGTTCTGGAAACCAGGAGGGTGCTCAGCAGACCCTAATATAACGATGAAAGAAGGTGCTTTTGTGCAATGAAAATAACCATTCGTACCATAGCAGAACTGGCAGGCGTGTCGCCTTCCACTGTATCCTTGGTGCTTAACGGAAAAGGTAATGTCAGCGGAGCTAAAAGGAGAAAGATCGAAAACCTGATTGCTCAGACCGGGTATCGCCCATCTATCAGCTCACGAAGGCTGAGCAGCAAACGGAGTTTCAATATCTGTGTTGCTCCAAATGCGAACGCTTCGCCGTTTACAGATCTGTTTTTCCTGAGCTTGACACGGGGCGTGCATAAGGAAGCGATTGAGCATGGTTATAATGTAGTGCTTTCGGATTTCTCCGAAGGACTCCCTAACACGATACTGAATGATGATGCGGATGGAATCATTTTTTTCCAGGACCTGGAACAGCAGGAATTTGAGCAGATGCGGGACATGCGCGTGCCGTTTGTGGTAGCAGACTCACACGTGTATGCAGCTCCATATGCTACGGTCGGCATGGACAACGAGTTGATTAGCAAGAGGGCTGTTTCCTACCTGCTGGATATGCGTCATCGTGATATC
Source organism: Christensenellales bacterium (assembly GCA_050952845.1). Classification (GTDB taxonomy): domain Bacteria; phylum Bacillota; class Clostridia; order Christensenellales; family Aristaeellaceae; genus JAGVSV01. Next base: position 255,139 of record JBMNLP010000001.1, on the reverse strand, counting down.
GCTTTTCTCGGACCGATAGATCGACCCAATTTGTTCAATAGTTGCTTACAAGGATACCATTCGGCCTTCAGGGAACGTGGACTGCTGCCGCCATCTGATCGAATTATCAGAAGCGTGAATGCACAGGAGCATGCATCAGAAGCTGTGACTGCCTATATGGAAACGCACACTGCTCCAACAGCTCTTTTTTGTTCTGGCGACAGGTTTGCAGTGGGTGCGCTGTTGCGTTTTCAAGAGATGGGTCTCAGAATTCCTGATGATATTTCGATCATCAGTATTGATGATACCTTGCTCTGCCAATACGTACGTCCCAAATTGACAGCAATGCATATTGATGCGGAACGCATTGGTATTTGCGCTATGCAGCTGCTGGAAAAACTGATTGCAGGATGTCCCGTTGAAAACATCATTTTACCTGAGACTTCAATGAGTGTGCGTGATTCTGTACGCGAGTTGTAGGGTTACCGCAATGCGACTCAAGGGAAGGAGGGATTAGGATGACAACGATTTCAGACATTATTCAGACTGTTAATTTGCTCTAAGTTGATCGGAAAAGCATCGCTTGCAGCCTTGGCACTTCCGTGGTATGCTGAGATCAGAACAGACGGGTCGTCCGGAGGGATGCATATGCTGGAATACCTGGGGTTTTCGCGGGTGATGCCAACGGAGCTTTTCATCATGGAAGCGACCGTGGCGGACGGCGTGGTGTCCGTAAAAGCCGAGAGCACGCGCCATCCCGAGGCATCGGGGGAGTTTACGCTGGACGCGCCCCTAAGCCGCGCCTGGCTGCGCGCGCTCAGCGCCATTCCGTTTGGCAGCTGGCAGCCGCTCTACCTGGACGATGAGCACAGCGGCGAGGACTGGAAAATTGAAATCAGGGAAACCGGCGCGCCGGACCGGCTGTTTGCCGGCAGCGGCGCGCATCCCCCTGAATGGGAGGATTTTTTGCGCGTGGTGGACTGGATTGTGCCGGTGTCCACCCCGATGCAAATCGACAGCCTGTGCGTGCGCATCGAGCGGACGCTGGCGCTGAACACGCCGGAGAACGCTGCCCACGCCAGCCTGGAGGAGCTGCGCATCGACAGGGAAACGGACACGCTGACGCTGCTGCGGCGCGTGGGCGACGCGCTGGAAACCGTGCAGACCTTTCGCACCAGGGCAGCCGCCAGCTTGCTGGATGCTTGCGCCCGCCTCTTCCGCTGCCCTGAGACGCTGCCGCCCGATGCCGGCAGCGCGCCGCGCTACACATTGACCATCCGCCGCCCGGGCCAGCCGCCCCAGGTGCAGCAGGGCGCCTATACCCGCCGCTCCCTGCCCGCACACTGGGACGCCTTCATCGCACAGGTGATGCGGTTTTTGAGCGCTTACGCCACGCCGGGCGAACTGTTCAACCCGGGGCTGTTCAGCCACGGCGTGCGCCCGGGCGAATACATATACGTCAGCGTGCTGTTCCCCGCCGGCGGCAACACTTACTTCTACCGCACCGAGGACGACAGCATTGTGGCGGGCGACTTTGTGCTGGTGCCTGCCGGGCAGGAAAACAAGCACACCGTCGCCCTGGTGGAGTCGGTGGACTACTTTACGGGGGATGAGCTGCCCCTGCCGCTGGAAGAAACCAAGGAAGTGCTGGGCGTCATCGGCAAGGATCTGAACATGCCAACGGATATAGAATCTTAACCGTTACCGCCGGACGATGTCGTCCCGCAGGCGGTACAGCGTGGCGCCGCGCGTGCGCTGGCAGAAGGCGTCGACAAACCAGCCGATGTCCTTTTGGGCACCATACTGCACATAGCCGTAGCGCTCGCCGTTTCGCTTCACGCCGTTCATATTGGAATCGGTCCAGGCCACCCGGTTGGTGTCCGGGTCGTAATCCGCTGTGAACACGGCGCTGTGCGCGCCCACGCCATATTGATAGTTGGCCGACATCTGGAAAAAATCGCCCTTTTTCACCTCGCGCATGAACGCCAGCGCCAACTGCCGGTTTTCCTCTTTGGACAGGTTGGCATCATAATAAAAGGCATGCGCCGCGTAGAAGGGGTTGCCCTGCTGCGCCGGAATATCTTCCCAGGCGATGCCGTAGGCATGGGGCCTGGACTTGTCGCGGCTCAGGTTGTTGGGGATGACAAGCCGGGCGTCCGGGTAGGCTGCGATTTTATAGTCCGCGCTGTTTTCGCGGAATATGTGCACGGTGAAGTTCTTGCAGACGTAGATATCCCCCGCGTAGTGCGCGCGCTGCGGCCGGTTCCCCGCCTGCTCAGCCAGGGTTTGGGCCAGGGCGAGCATGCGGTCGATGAACTCCTCCCGCGCGGCGGGGTCGGCTTCCGGCGCAGCCGTCGCTTCCTGCGCAACAGCTTCTGTCGGCTCAGGAGACGCCTCCGGCGCGGGAACCGCGCCCTGCGCCGGCTCGGCAGGCAGCACGGTATAGATGGACACTTCCTCATCGTCCGCAGCGGCAAACGCCGTGCCCATCAGCACGATCAACACCCACAGCACCCATTTCAGCCGCATGGCTTTCTCCTTATATCCTGTCATCGCGGCGTTTCAAGCCGGAAACGCCATGTCAATATCTCGCCGGCTTGCGGTCCGCCCGCATGATAACCTTTTCCGGGCGCAGCAGCAAGAAGCATTGGTTTATGATCCATCCGCCAGCGCCCGGTGCGCCCGCGCCACCAGGGAGGGGATGTCCGCCTCGACGGCACCGCTTTCCGGCGCGCCGTGCCGGATGTCGGCCAAAAACTCGATGTTGCCCCGGGGGCCTTTCACCGGCGACCAGGTCAGCGCGCGCACGCCCCAGCCCATGCCCCGGGCAAAGGCGCAGATATCCGCCAGCACCCGGGCATGGGTGGCTTCCTCGCGCACCACGCCGTGCTTGCCCACCTGGCCGCGCCCAGCCTCAAACTGCGGCTTGATCAGCGTAACAAAACGCCCGCTGTCGCCCATCACCTTAGCAGCAGCGGGCAAAATCAGGCGGATGGAAATAAACGACACGTCCATGACGGTGATGGCCGGCTTCAGCGCGAACAGGTCCGGGGTGATATAGCGGGCGTTGGTGCGCTCCATCACGATGACGCGGGGGTCGGAGCGCAGCGTCCAGTCTAACTGGCCGTAGCCCACGTCGATGGCGTACACATGCCTTGCCCCGCGGCGCAGCAGCACGTCGGTGAACCCGCCCGCCGCCGCCCCGATATCCATCGCAGCAAGGCCAGCCACATCGACGCCAAACACGTCCAGCCCGCGTTCCAGCTTTTGACCGCCCCGGCTGACAAACGGCGTGTCGCCGCCGCGCACCACCAGGGCATCCTCCGCCGCCACCGGCTGGGAGGGCTTATCCACCCGCTGCTCGCCAACATATACACAGCCCGCCATGATCAGCGCCTGCGCTTTTTCGCGGCTGGGCGCCAGGCCGCGCGCGGCCAGCGCCGCGTCGGCACGCATCTTCATGCGGTTCTGTTCGCCAGCGGTGAAACGCGGGCCGCAATGGACGCGCTGTCCAGCCCATGCAGGCGGATCAAATCCTCCCGGGCACCGTGCGGGATGAAGGCATCGGGCAGGGCGATCATTTCGTCCGGCAGCCTGAGCCCATGGGCGGCGCAATGCTCGGCGACGGCGCTGCCAAAGCCACCGGCCAGCACATGCTCCTCCATGGTGACATAGGGCAGCCGCCTGGCTGACAGGCGCCGGATGCAGCTATCATCCAGCGGCTTGACGGACGACGCGCTGATCACCGACGCGTTGATCCCCCGCTGCGCTAAAAGATCGGCTGCCTTCAGCGCCTCCGCCGTCATGGTGCCCGCCGCCAACAGCGCCATGTCCTCGCCCCGGCGCAGGGTTTCCCATTGCCCGGGCACAAAATGGCCGGCATAGGCAGGCTGCGGCGCCAGCTCACCGCGCGGGTAGCGGATGGCGACGGGGCCGTTATGCCCGATGGCATAGCGGATCATGGCGCGCAGCTCGTCCACGCAGCGCGGCATCAGCACCTGGAGGTTCGGAATGTGCCTGAGGTAAGCCAGCCCGAACACGCCGTGGTGGGTGGGCCCGTCCTCGCCGCCGATGGCCGCGCGGTCCATCAGGAAGCAGACGGGCAGGTTCTGCTGGCACACGTCCATGACGATCTGGTCGTATCCCCGCTGCAGGAAGGTGTCGTACACGGCGACAAAGGGGCGCAGACCGCCCGCCGCCATGCCGGCCGCCAGGGTGACAGCATGCTCCTCCGCGATGCCCACGTCAAACAGGCGCTCGGGCCAGCGGTTTTTGAACGCGCCGAAGCCGGTGGCGTCCGCCATAGCCGCGGTCACCGCCACGATGCGCCCGTCCTCCCCCGCCATGTCCGCCAGAAGGCGCCCCGCCGCCGCGCCAAAGGACCGGGCCTTGTCGCCGTTTTTCAGCGGCGAGCCGTCCTCGGGGTTGAAGGGCGGCATGCCATGCGTGCGGTCCGGCCGGTTTTCAGCCGGAGCGTACCCAATGCCCTTTTTCGTGACCACATGCAGCAGCACCGGCTCGGCCAGGTTCTTCGCGCGGCGCAGGAAAACCTCCAGCGAGCGGACATCGTGCCCGTCAATCGGCCCCAGGTATCGGAAGCCCAGCGCCTGGAACAGGCCGTCCTTGACAAACACGTTGCGGATATGGTTTTTGAACGACTGGAAAAACCGGTGCAGCGAAGGGCCTGCCAGCGGAATGCGCAGAAGCGCCCGGACGATGGCCTTTTTCGCCGTCAGCCAGCCCTTCGAGGTGCGCATGAAGGTGAGGTAGTTGGACACCGCGCCGACGTTTGGCGCGATGCTCATCTGGTTGTCGTTGAGGATGACAATCAGCCGCGTTTTCCGGCTGCCGGCGTCGTTCATGGCCTCGTAGCACATGCCGCCTGTCAGCGCGCCGTCGCCCACGACGGCGACGATGTGCTCGTCCGTGCCGTTCAGGTCGCGCGCCCGCGCCAGCCCCAGCGCCGCCGATATGGCGGTGGAGGCGTGTCCCGCGCCATAGGCGTCGTGGCAGCTTTCCTCGCGGCGCGGGAAGCCGCTGATGCCGCCCAACTGGCGCAGGGTGTCCATATCCGCCGCCCGCCCGGTCAGTATTTTATGGGCATAGCACTGATGCCCCACATCAAAGATAATCTTGTCCTTCGGGCTGTCGAACACGCGGTGCAGCGCCACGGTCAGCTCCACCATGCCCAGGTTGCTGGCCAGGTGGCCCCCGCTTTTTGACACCGCCCGTACGATGCAGTCCCTGATCTCTCCGGTCAGCGCATCAGCCTGCTGCGGCGACAGGCGCTTGACATCCTCCGGCGACCGGATTTGGTGCAACAGCATGCGGTACTCCTTCATCGGTGAATTTTGAAAAATCTATCTGAGCGATGGAAGATCAACCGGGATGATCTGCCGCCTGCTCATGCCAAATATTTTGAAAAAACTCGGCAACCGTCACCATTTGAATGCCTTGAACTTGCTTTAATAAAAGCAGATCTTTGTCTCCGCTCACAATACACAAACAATGTGTATCCAGCGCGCATTCAATAAACTTATTATCGTCAGGATCACGACAGATATGAAGCTGCGTTGTTGGTTTTACCATTTTGCATGCAGCGATAATATACGTAAGCGGAACAACAACCTTTTTCGCAGGATATTTATTTTGAAGATACTGTACAGTTTCATGGTATTCTTCAACAATTTCCGGCGAAACAAAAGCTTCCAGTTTCCGTTGCAGCAATAGTTCCAAAAGCCTTCGAGGCTGACCGCCAAAGAAGATCGCTGATGCCACAACATTCGTATCGATCACAACATTCATTTCGCCTGGTTCCCGGCTTTACGAACTTCCTTAATAGCGCTGCTGATGTCACCCTCAGTCATGCCAACATCAGCTGCCCACTGCGTCGCCTGATCCATCATGGATTGAAACTCAGTGAAGTCAGGTTTGGTGATGGGTTTGAGCAAAATATTTTCCCCGTCGCTGAGCACCATCAGCTTTGCTCCCGGTAGCAAGGAAAGCGCGTCACGGATCGCCTTGGGAAGCACGATCTGCCCTCTGGATGAGACAGCGGTGATTTCGGTCAAATACTGTGTCATGCTCAACACTCCTTGCAATAAGAATTTCTTACCTGATAGTTTAGCGCGGCTTTCTTTATTTTGCAAGAGAGATGAACTGACAGAGCAATCAGCAGCACGAAAGAAAAGTGCGGAATCCGCAATTATTCTTCGAGTTGCATTGAAATATGCTTTTCTGCGACCTGATCCGTCGGGGGTATGATGTGGATGTGGGCGTCATCGTGCAGCATGTCAAAACGGATGACAATCGAAAAATCCGAAAGCAACTGGAAGTGGATTTCGTGGTCAACCGCGGAAACCAGCGAATCTATATCCAGTCGGCCCTATCCATCGAGCATCCGGAAAAACGCAAGCAGGAGATTGCCTCGCTCATCCATATCCCCGACTCATTCGCAAAGATGGTCGTGGTGCGGGATTATATCAAGCCGTGGCGTGATGAAAACGGCATCTTGTATATGGGCGTTGAACAGTTCCTGCTGGATGAAAAGGCTGTGGAGATATAAAGGAAGACTTTGAAGAAATTTACCTAACAGCGCTACCATCCTTATGCGTAATAGAGCAAATTCACTTATCATGTCGCAGTCGCAGACTCGTCTTTTTGCCTCTGGCTGTGTCGCTGTTCACTTGCGCAGCGCTGCTACGCCTGCGTTCACGCTCCTTGCCAGAGACAAATCCTGCGCTGCTTTGTGCGCCACGATGGCGTAATTTGCTCTAAAAACATGCTATCCTATTTGAATGTAAAAAAAGATAACCCGCCGTCATCATTACAACGGCGGGCTTTTGCATATCCAGGGCTTAATGACACTATTGTCGTTTATTTATCGTATGCTGAGAACCCTTGCATGGCAACGATTTCCTGGTGGCGGGCGTCGTAAGCAGCTTCCACCTCGGCGAAGTTGTGCTGGTCGTGGAAAGCCAGCAGCGCGTCAAACAACTCCTCGGCTTTCTCAGCCGTGGGTGCCATCAGGATCTTGGGCAGTTCAGTCTGGAACTGTTCGTTGCACAGCGTGCGCTCAATGCCCAGGTCTGACAACTGGTCCACTGTTAAGTTAAGGCCGACGTACTCGTCGGTGACGAACATGATGGGCGTCAACACGTCAGACTGCGTCGTAATAACCCAATCGCGCTTCTCGGGTTCCTGCATGGCATTGACGGCAAACTTGGTGATATCTACATTATCGGAATGGCTGCAGAACTGCCAGAACCAGGCTCCGATACGGTCCTTTTCGGCGGTAGACAGTTCGGCTTCCGGCACCTTCAGGATGGGGTTGCCATTTTCGTCCAGCTCATCATACCAGTCGCCCGGCGGTCCGTACATCATGTCAATGGAACCTTCCTTGGACAGCATGTAGGAGAAAAAGTCGAAGATACGCTGTGGCTCCTTCGCCTTGTTGGTAATGCACAGCACATTCCATCCAATTGTGGGCTTTTCATCGGCATATACATGGGTTACGCCTTCTGCTGGCGGGTATACCGGGTCCAGCACCTGTTCGAAAGAATCATCCGGATAGTTGTTCATCAGGATCTGGCGGAAGCGGTTGATGGAGTCCTGCGAGTGGTCGTAGTACAGCAACGCTGTGCGTCCGGACACGAATTTTTCGATCATCTGGTCATTGGTGTCGGTGAACTGCGTATCCAGCAGCAAGCCATCGCGGTACCACCGGTTCAGTTCCATGACGGCTTTTTTATAGACAGGGTCACGCAGCACGCTCTGCATTTTGCCGTCAATACGCGCAGTATGATCTGCACCCTGGTTAGGTCCGCCATAGGAGCGATAGAACGCATTGGTTAGCACATCGTGGGCATCGTTGTTGTTACCGCCGGCAAACGGGATGGTGGGCAGGCCTTCCTTTGTGGTGGGGATGTTATCTTTGACATATTTTGCGTAGTTGTACAGATCCTCCAGCGTCTTCAGCGGCGGACTGCCGGCGGCTTCATATAGGCGCTTGTCATACAGCCACATGTTGTTGCCGCCAGTGGGTCCCTTGCGCGCCCAGTGGGGAATGGAATACAACACGCCGTTGATCTTCAGCAGCTCCTGCGTGGATTGCAGGATGTTTTCGTCATAGGTAGGATTGACGGCTTGCAATGGCGCCAGGTCAATAAACACGCCCAGTTCGCACAGACGTTTGTGAGCTGGCCCGCGGTCCATCATGATGACATCAGGCAGGTCGCCGGAGGACACCATCAGGTTCAGCTTGGCATCCGCGTCTGCGTCCGGCTTGTTCTGATCCATGGCAATGTTGAATTTTTGTTGCCAGTACTTGGACACCTCATCCTCGCCCCAAGGATGGATGGTCCACCAGTCGTAATTATAGTACATGGTAAACGTGTACAGGTTGTCCGCGGCGTTCATCATGGATACAGGCACCATGGTGAACACCATCATAGTTGCCAACAGCATCATCAGGAACCTTTTTTTCATGAATCCTTCCTCCTTAACAGATATACAGTAAGTTGCCCGGTGACAGAATTGTTATTTGTCCATATCCCTCCTTTGTATGATATGATCAAAAGCGCAACGACGCGCCATCAACCCTTGATGGAGCCTATCATGATGCCCTTGATGAAATAACGTTGCAGGAATGGATACAACATCACAATCGGCAAGATGGTCACGATCATCGTAGCCATGGTGATAGACCGCACATTGGTCTGATTGCCCCGGGCGATGTTGCCTACATCCAACGAGGCGCCTGCTGCGGTGGCGGCAATCTGCTCGGCAAATCGCGTTTCGCTGATGATAGACATCAGCACCGATTGCATGGGTTTCAGTTGCTGGCTATTGATATACATCGCTGCGTCAAACCAGCTGTTCCAGTGGAACACTCCAATGTACAGTGCGATGGTGGCGACGATGGGCGTGGATATGGGGAATATGATCCGGAAAAAAATGTGGATATAATTTGCGCCGTCGATTCGCGCAGATTCCTCCAGAGCATCGGGGATGTTGGAGAAATATGTGCGCATCAGCAGCATGTTCCATAGGTTGACCAGGTTGGGGATCACATACACCCAGAAGCTGTTGGTCAGGCCAAGCTGACGGATCAAAAAGTAGGTGGGTATGAGACCACCGCTGAAATACATGGGAATTAGACATAGCATCGTATAAAACCTACGCCCGTACAGGTTTCTATGGGACAGACCAAAACCTAAGATTGATGTAAAAAACAGACCGCTGACAGTGCCTAACAGTGTGCGCATGATAGTAATCAGGTAAGCTGTATAGATCTTCTGGTTGGTGAAAATCTGTTCATAGTTGCGGATGGTGAACACCCGAGGAAAAATCGTTATCCCACCGCGGGTGGTGTCGTCCGCATGGTTCAGTGATATGGCAAGTGAATTCAAAAACGGGTACATGGTAAACACAATCACCATCACCATGGTCACCCACACAGCCGTCATCAGCAGCATGTCGCCGATGTTCATTCTGCTTCTCACGTTACATCCTCACATTCAGCATGGTGTTTTCATCAGAACAACGCGGATTCGCCCAGCTTGTTTGCCAGCATATTCGCGCCCAGCAGCAGCGCAAAGTTGATAACAGCTTTGAACACACCGGCTGCGGCGGCGTAGGAAAAACGCGCCTGGCTGATGCCAACACGGTACACGTAGGTATCGATGATGTCGGCATATTCCAACATCAGCTTGTTGCCCATTTGATTGGTCAGCATCATGGATTGATCGAAGTTGGCGTTTAGTAGACCACCCACCGTGAAAATCAACAGCAGGATGATGGTGGGCCTGATAGATGCCAGCGTGATATAGTACATCTTCTGCACCCGGGAGGCGCCGTCAATTTCAGCTGCTTCATACATCTGGGTGTCGACTGAAGCGATGGCTGCGATGAATATGATGGAGTTCCAGCCCATTTCCTTCCACATATCGGTAATGACCGCCAAAGGCCAGTAATACTCGCCTCGGTTAAAGAAGGGGATAGGCGCATCAATGAAGCCCAGCGATAGCAGCACTTCGTTGATGGCGCCGCCATCGGATGAGAAAAAGTCGAACATCAGGCGTGCCGCCACCACCCAAGAGATGAAGTGCGGAAGGTAACTGATGGTCTGTGTGGTCTTTTTAAACCAGCCCACACGTAGCTCGTTAACAAACAGCGCAAAAATCACCGGTATAGGAAAGTTAATGCACAACTTCAGCAGGCTGATAACCACGGTGTTGCGCAACACCCGGCTGAAGTTGGGGTCGCTGACCAGCGATCTGAACTGCTTCATCCCCACCCAGGCACTGGCACTGGGAAAATCGCCCAACCGGAACTCCTGAAACGCCATAACGATGCCGTACATGGGGATGTATGAAAATATAATGATGAACAGTATCGATGGAAGCACCAGAATCTGCAAGTCCCACTGCTGAATCATCCTGCGAAAGAACGAGGGTTGGCGGCGCATCACTGCCGACTTTTGTTGCGAAAACGTACTCAACCAAACCTCCACAACTTATTCCATAGGGAAAATTAACAATATCTATGTTTGCAATCATAGCACTCGCCCAGTCTCTTGTCAACAACAACACGCAGATCTCTCCTGCTATTCCCGCATCATTCCTTTATAAGGAATTCCTCCAGCGCCTCCACCGACAGGGGCCGCGAATAATAGTACCCTTGTATTTCATTGCAGGCTATGCTTCTTAGAAAATCCGCCTGCTCTTTTGTCTCCACGCCCTCAGCCGTAACACGCGCTCTGAAGGTTCTGGCTAATAAAATGATGATCTCCGTGATAGGAGCTCTTTTTCTTTCTAAATCAATGTAGTCTATAATGCCTTTGTCTATTTTGATTCTGTCAAAAGGCACCGATTTCAGCCGGCTTAGTGATGAGTATCCTTTGCCGAAATCATCGATGGCAATATGGACTCCCAGCTCCTTCAATTGGTGCAGTTTCTCAATGGCTTCCTCAGGATTCTTAGAGAACAGGCTTTCTGTTATTTCCAGCTCGATATATTGCGGGTTTACCCCGCTTTCCCTGATGATTTTTCTTACATCGCGGATAAAATCCTCTTCCTGGAATTGCACAACCGATAGGTTCACCGAAACACGTAGAGGCGGAAACCCCTTGGCAATCAGCATGTTATGCGTTTGAAGCGCTTGTTCCAGCACCCAGAGCCCCACATCATAGATCAATCCCGTCTGCTCCAGTATGGGGATGAATCGATCCGGCGGCACCCTTTTGCTGCCGTCACTCGTCCACCGGAGCAGGGCTTCAAAGCCAACGGTTTTTTCCGTATCACAGCTGATCTGAGGTTGAAACTCTAAGAAAAACTCTTCGTTTTCCAGCGATCTAAACAGCCTGTTCGTGAACAAGGTGTTTTCCGCAATGTGGCTTTCCAGCCGTTCTGTGTAGAAAACAACCTTCTCATTGGTATTTTCCGCCTCATATCTGGCCAGATCGGCATTCTTCAGCAGCGTTTCCGCATCTATTCCATCATCCGGATACACAGCGATCCCCATATGGACAACAACAAATAAGGCTTCTACGCCTGTCTCGGTTAACACAGGATGTGAAAAAGCGGCAAGCAATCTCCTGGCGCACGCCTCTATCTGTTCCTTATTTTTCGCATGAGGCAGCACAACAACAAACTCTCCATCGCCTACCCGTGAAAGCTCACAGCTGTCCTTCAGCATTTGTTCTAGAATCTTCGCCGATTTGATCATGATCTGCTCACCGATGCTATGGCCATAGGTGTCGTTAATCATCCTCAGGTTCACAAGCTCCATGTCGGCAATGGCTATTATCTCCGGCTCTTTTCTGTTATCTATCATGTGCGCGAGCCTTTTTTTCAGCATATTCCTGTTCGCCAATTTTGTCGCTTCATCAAAATAAGCGAAATGATAGAGCCTTTCTTCATATAATATCTTTTTCCTTGCGTCACCTAATATATTGGCAATAATCTTCAATAAGTTTAACCGGCTTTCCGCAAGGCTTGTATTAATTCGCTCATTGTATTCAACGACAAATACGCCATCTGTTACATTGTCCACTTCTATTGGCATTGCATAAAAGGAAATGACTCCTCTTGATATGAAATAATCTTTTTGTTGCCCGGCTTCATCAAACGAGATATTCGCAGTGTCTTCACACACGGTGGGTGTGTTTCGATCGATCAGTGATCGAAACATGGGTAAATCTGCCGTCTTAAACGTCAGTCCCGGGTGATAGGGCAATGGCTCTTTTTCAGGATCTTTCACATACACATTAATCATGGTTGCATCTTCGTAATCCTTGCCGAACTCAAATAAGAATGCCTGATTAAATTCGAGTATTTCGGCAGCCATTTCAAACATATTGTTGACTTTCTCTTGAACATTTTCGCTGTCAATTGAAATAAAACTGGAAGAAATTCTTTCAAGCACTGCCTGTTCCTTTGCAAATTTTTGATATCCCCGCAGCTTTGAAGCATATTCATTCGTCAGATATCGCACACCATAATAAGAAAGTATAATAATAAAAATTCTTTTCAAATACTGAGCATGATTGATCACGGCATCAGCCTTCGGGTGAGTGATCCCAAGCACAATTTGAGTGATCAGGGTTGCCACCAAAAAGAGAAACGCATGGATATCACTATTCAGAACAACAGAATACAGAAGAAACACGATATATACTGCCCATACTGTTACCGCGCCTGTATCAGCGTTTGTAATGATGAAGAAAGTCATGCCCACGATGCCTATGATCAGGAAAAGGGTATTTTGAATGGCATGCTTTTTTGTTATGTATGGTATAAACCTTAAAAATATACCAAGCGCCAACACAACCGAAGCGAGTAAAAGCTCAGCTGCCAAATCCCCTTTCCCAATAAAATATCCCGAATATAAGGATGCTAAGGCACCGATTGAAAAGATGGCTGCTGCCGTTTCAAACAAACGCAACCGGCCTTCTTCCGGCAACATGTCGGAATCCGGAGGCAAGGATTCTATCTTAGCTCTTTCAAGAAGAACACCGGATTTCCTCAGTATGATAAATAATTGTGCTGCGGGAAGAATCATCAGCGGAATTGCAATTCTGGGCACCTGCTTTAAGCCCAACATACCGGGCAAAATATCCGTTATCGACCCCACAATAAAGGGAAGCAGGATGGATAGGAGAAAATATGCTACCTGCCGCTTCAGAGGGGTATGGGGTTCAAGTTTTCTCCACCAGCGAATCAGCAATACAACAGCAATGGCTGTATATATGATGTAGTATACGTTAATCCAAACCTGCCCGATATTTGCGGGAAGCGCATTCCGCCATCCGAAGTCGCTCGGCACCATTTCATATTGTTTCTCTGCAAGATATCCAAAGGGCGCAAACAGGATGACATTGATTAAAGAAGGCAAATAGAAGAGAATAATCCTACTTGGTTTGTTTAATTGAAAGCGATGATTGGTCAGGATTAACACAAAGTGGAGTAAAAGACTATGAAAAAAACTCCAGCCGAAAACAGACATACATCTCCAGAAAGCACTCGATTCCGCCGTTGGCGCCGAGTTTGCAATGGAGTATGTTAATGACCAGATTGCCAATGAGCTTGTTACCAATAGAAACAGCCTGTTGTGATGGCTTTTTGTGTTGGAAGCAACTGCATACACACCAAACATCAGGTAAAAACAACCGCAAACATAGTACACAGTTGACATAAACAAGCTGTATCTCATTATCTCGCCTCCCAAAAACAAGTTTTCAAGTCTCTGCTATTTTAGGCTCCCTCCTGTCTCTTTCCATTTTCCAGGTTGGTTCGTCATTTTTCTCATATATCGATGATATCATGAGGACTCACATGTATTATATACTATCACGTAAATAATTCAAGGTCGCGCTCCATATAGCCGATGTTATTGACTGTTATTGAATCTATCAGCATCGCAGGGGACAGATATGCTCATTTATCGCACGCCTTTGCTGTCAGCCTTGCCATTGAGCGATTCGTATACGCTTCCTCCCCTGTCACTTCCCGGATCACTTCAATGCCTTCCGGAAGGATGATTTCCTGGTCATCGCTGTGCAGCTCAATCTCCATGAGGGCTGTGTCTCCCCAGTCGGGATAAATGTCGATTTCATAATACAGGCCGTTTTCACTCAGGCAATAACGCTGCTTATGAATGGAACGATAGGCAGGATCAGCCTGAACCATCAGGGACAGGTATTCCTCCTGGCTGAGCCGTTCTTCCACCTCAACGCGCTTGAGATCGCTGACTCTTTTCTTGCGGGTCATGAAGTAAATATAGTGACCGCCGCTGCCACGTTGGCGGATTCGGAGTTCTTCGGACGGATCTTCTGTTTTCAGATAGGTCTGGATAATGTCCACGCGCGCGCAATGAGGATTCTGTTCCAGCGCACGGAGATTGGGACGTGTGATGAGAAACTTGCGCTCAATCTCCATGGGGGAAGGCTCGCCCAGGAAAGAGGTGATTTCTCTAAGGAGACGAAGCATCTTTTCTTCAAAACCCGTGGAATTGTCAACCACCCTGAAGTGAGGGTGTCCTGTCCAGGCGGCAATCAGCTTGTCATCCAGCGCGGACGCTTCCGTCAACGTTTCGGTTCGCGCTTGATTATTGGCCAGCGTATAGTATTTCTCCGCGCCTTTGGCGGCGGTAACCAGGTGAAAGACCGCGTCATATTGATCGCGCAGCGCTACCTTGTTGGTCTGCATCTGCTTGAGCACCCAGCCAAATTCCTGCTCCGTCATATAAGCACAGTTGTCCATGGCGGCACGATCGCAGACAATGAGCGCTTTATTTCCCTTCATCGTTCTGCATATGTCCGTGAAAGCCTGTTCTTTTGCCAGCTGCAGCCGGAGCAAATGCCATTGAAAATCGCGGTTGGATGTGTTCAGCCATGGCGCAGCCCCGCCTGTAATCAGCTGCGTCGCCGTTTCATCCACAAACAGAACAGAGTAGCCCATTTTGGTAAAAGCGTTCTGAATCCAGCTCATCGCTGTGGTTTTGCCGGCGCAGGGCCCACCTGTGATAACGATTTTTGTGATCCTTTTTTCGGGTGAGCCTGCCTTTAGCAGAGCGTCCACAGAAACGCCCAGCACATCAGCTAATTGATGTATGATATTCAGATTGGGTTTCGCCTGGCCATTCTCCCATTTGGATACCAATTTGTTGGATACCCCAACCCTTTCACCCAGCTGCGATTGAGAAAAACCGGCCTTTTTTCGAAGCTGATACAGCCGGTTTCCAAACTCAATATTCATCACAAGCTCACCTCCAGTTGTACTATAAACAATCGCTGATTGAACCGCAAGAGCATGCTGTCGCTTCCGGGTAAAATATGTATTTTTTACGAGTATTCTTTACGTTGAATTTACGGAACTCGTGTCTGAATTTTACATGACCGATTTACCATGAAAACGGTCTCTTTAAAGAAATCAGATGAAAAGGAGTTTGTATGCTGATGAAGAGAAATATGAAAACCCTGTTGCTGCTAATTGTAGCTGCTGCCATGATGCTGTCGGCCACTGCCCTGGCTGCGGATGGCCGTTTGGAGCTTTTGGCGCGCAACGCAACATGGAAGTACTTGGATGACGGAGTCGATCTGGGTAAAGACTGGGCTGAGAAGGCTGATCCTTCCGGCTGGAAAGAAGGGCCCGCTCCCCTTGGCTTCGGGGATGACGTGTCCGAAACAGACCCCACCCTGCCCTTAGCCACTGAAGTGAGCTTTGGCGACAACGAAAACGACAAGCACATGACCACCTATGTCATGACACAGGTAGAGATTCCTGCCCTTGACGCTTATGTGGGCGTAGAATTCTATATCCACGTAGATGACGGGGCTGTGGTTTACCTCAACGGCAAGGAAATTTTCCGCCGCGGCATCGACGAAGGCGTTGAGGTGAGCTATACCACCGGCGCCAAGTTCAAACCCAAGGAAGAAACCTTTGTGCTGCCTCTGGCTGACCTGCCCTCCCTCGTTGCCGGGAACAACGTGATCGCCGCAGAAATCCATCAGGACGATGGCGGCTCAAGCGACCTTTGGTTTGAATTGGGCATGGTGGCCGTTGACGAAACGGCCCTGGTTCCCGAAGTTGACTACACCGCCACCGCCCTCCCGAACCCCGATGTGGAAGTGGGAGAGATCAGCCGTTTTGTCATGACATACAACGGGGACACCGCCACCCGGATGGGCTTTACCTGGTATACCAGCCAAGCGTCCGTGGGCAGCGATGTAGAAGTGGTGCCCGCAAAAGAAAACGCCGAGCCGGATTTTTCCGCCGCGCAAACATACAAGGGCCGCTTTTATATGTCCACCAACGCCCCCAATACCTCCTGCACAAAGCCGTTGCCACGGACCTGACACCAGGGACGACTTATGCATTCCGCGTAGGCGATGCAAAGCTGGATTTATGGAGCCAAACCGGTACCTTTACCACGGACAACCGGGACGGCGGCTTTACCTTTATCAATTTGGCGGATTCCCAGGCGAAAAACCTGGAGGAAGCGGAGCTGTCTGCCAGCACGTTTGATATCGCCTATGACACGGTGCAGGAAGCCGATTTTATGGTCATCAACGGCGACGTGGTAGACACAGGCCTCAATGAAGAACAGTGGGGTTGGGTCCTGGACGCAGCAGATGACACCCTCTACAACCTGCCTTTCATGGCCGTAGCCGGCAACCATGATGAGGATAACCAGTCCTTCTACGAGCATTTTAATGTGGAGCCGGTGGAAGGCTCTTCCACCAAAACCGGCGTGTATTTCAGCTTTGACTATGAAAACACCCACTTTATCATGCTCAACACCAATGAGGATTCGCCCGAATACGCCAACTTCACCCCCAGGCAAATTGCCTGGCTGAAACAGGACGCTGCCCAGGCCAAGGAGCGGGGCGTGGACTGGCTGATTGCGGTGATGCACAAAGGCCCCTACACCACCTCCAACCACGCAACGGACGGCGACATCATGGATGCAAACGGCGTGCGCACCCTGGTAGCCCCTATCCTTGCTGAAGCGGGCGTTGACCTGGTGCTTCAGGGCCATGACCATATCTACGCGGTTACAAAGCCGATCAATGAAAAGGGTGAGGCTCAGGAGCCGACGATGGTTGAAATCGCCTATGCGGACCTTGCTGTGAACCATATGGAAAATCCCCAGGGCGTCGTCTATATGATTCCCAACACCGCCGGCCCCAAGGTGTACTATAAGAACAAGGACATCCTGGAGCATGACGCGGCGTTTTACGATAAGTTCCTGAACGCTCCGGAAAACAGTGCCGCCAAGTATGCCACAGAAGCGGACGCCGATCGTCCTCCGCGAAGCATCATTCAAACCTTTGTGGAGATCAACGTGACCCCGCAGCGCATTACAGCAGTGGTGTATGAGATTGACCGCAACCAGGGCGACACACCCTATGTGGCGGACAGCTTCGGAATAGCCAAAAAATAAAGAATAGCATCATATGGGCGGGGAGAGGGCGCAACAGAGCCCCTTCCCCGCCACATTTTTTATGGAGCTTTCGGTAAAAAATGCGATGTCCATGGGAAAATCAAGGGGTTCCTGCTTTTGAATGTGTTGAAGTTGAGATACTTCTTGATTCTAAACCTGCCGGGAGACATAGTTTGCCGTCATCTTTGACATGAGGCTGCCCATTTTAACCGGAAACAGATAGCATCCGATGGTTTGAATCTTCTGCGCTAAGCTATGACAAATAATAAAACGCCTGGACAGGATGTGTTTAGCAAGCCCCCGCCCCACCTTTTCGGGAGACGCCATCATTTCTTCGGGAACGGGAAGCGGCGCAGCCGAATATCTGCCTTGAAATACAGAAGATTGTTTCCGTAAACGGCACCGCAATCATCGGATGCCGTAATGTTCGATGATATAGTCCATGTCCTTGTCGCCCCGGCCCGAAAGGTTCATGAGGACGGATCCCTTGCCCATTTGGTTGGCCAGTTTGATGCCATAGGCAACAGCGTGGGCGCTTTCCAGCGCCGGAATAATCCCTTCCATGCGTGAAAGCGTAAAGAACGCATCGATCGCCTCCTCGTCGCCAACAACATCGTATTTCACCCTGCCCAGGTCATACAGGAAGGCGTGCTCCGGGCCGCTGGACGGATAGTCCAGGCCGCTGGCCACCGAATAGACCGGCGCAGGCTCCCCCTCAGCATCCTTGAGCATGATGCTGTTGAAGCCGTGCATGATGCCTTCTTCGCCATAGGTCAGGCTTGCGGCATGGTCGCCAAGCGCAGGCCCTTTGCCCAGCGGCTCAACGCCGAACAGCTGAACAGGGTCGTTCAGGAAACCGGAAAAAAGCCCCATGGCATTGGACCCGCCGCCCACGCAGGCTACCACAGCGTCGGGCAGTTCTCCGGTCATATTGAGGTACTGTTCCCTGGCTTCAACGCCCACCACAGCCTGAAAATCACGCACCATCATCGGGAAAGGATGGGGACCCATCACAGAGCCGATGCAATAGATCGCGTCCTGATATTCATTTGCGTAGGCTTCAAACGCGGCATCAACCGCCTCTTTCAGCGTGGCCAAGCCGGCAGTCACCTCGATGACCCGCGCGCCCAAGATTTTCATCCTCGCCACATTGGGAGCCTGTTTTTTGATATCAACGGCGCCCATATAGATATCGCACGCCAGGCCGAAGTAGGCGGCGGCGGTGGCAAGGGCGACGCCATGCTGGCCCGCGCCCGTTTCCGCAATGACCTTCTTCTTGCCCATATACTGGGCCAGCAGCACCTCGCCCATGCAGTGGTTCAGCTTGTGCGCCCCGGTGTGGTTCAGGTCCTCACGCTTGACGTACAGCTGAACGCCGGTGCCGATGCTGTCGGACAAGCGCTGCAGATGCGATATGGGCGTCGGCCTGCCCTGAAACTCCTGGCGGATGCGGCGCAGCTCCGCGATGAACTTCCTGGACTTGCAGATGGTATTGTATGCGCCGGTAATCTCGTCCATGGCAGCCTGCAGTTCGGGCGGCACATAAGAACCGCCGTATTTGCCAAAGAAGCCCTCCGCGGTAGGATGGTCCTTAAAATAGGTATCAAAGTCGATGTTGTTGAACTTCATGTCGTTTTCCTCCATACATTAGCGATATCGATCAGGTTCCGCCGGGCGCTGCCCAAACGGACACTTTTAGAGCAATCACACAATCATGCGGCGCGCGCGGCGCCATCGATGTTGTATAAACGGCATGCTGCCTGCAAACCTCCTTTGGTATGAAAAAAAGGCTGCAGCAAACGGGAAACAACGCTACAACCCCTTGCGGCATGACGGTCGCAACAGGACTTGAACCTGCGCCCCCATCGATGTGAACGATGTACTCCGGGCTGGTGGTAAAGTCCGCACATACAAAACTGATACATGCCCCCTAAAAGCGAATGAAATCAATAGCTTTCGTTATTCAAGGGATCGTAGCGGGTGCGTTCCTCGCTGTGTTCACTGACTGCTGCACCCATGGAATCAGCCGAAAGAAGACCGGAAACTGTCACACGGCGCTGAGCAGATGGATCATCAGACCCACTACAACATCCCCTTCTGTCGGCCTTGGCCATCATAGCATATTGATGGTGGGCTTTCAACGCTTTTTCTGTAAGCATTCTGGGCCATTGCGGCACAACGATGTGTTAATGCTTGGAGTTGATATCACTGTTCCGGCTTGCCGCCCGCATCCTCCCACGACAGGCAGCCGTGATAGTAGGTCCGCTCGATGGGGATCAGGCCGCCCTCGTTGGTGTTGGTTACTATCTCGCCCGTCTGCGCATCGATGGTGATGAACGCCTGGTGGGCGCTGTTGCGCACGTCGCGGTAGTTCGGATCGTCGTCATCATAGACAATATCTGCTGCCGAGCTTGTTGCGCTCCTCACCCAGATGCCGTGCACGCGCCAGACGGGTTTCAGGTAATAATGCCGCTGCAGCTTGGGGAACTTGCGGTAGTTGTCCGATGCGCCGTCCTCATTAAACTGCCCATAGCCCAGCCGGATTTCAAACACCCTGCGCAAGCGGCCCGCTTCGATTTCCTGTTCCAGGGTTTTAACCACCTTGTCAAATCCGCACAGCGGCACATCCGGGGCAACTTCATGATCCACATTCCAAAGGCGAAAATGTACATGATGAAACTCCTCGTTTCGAAACAAGCAGTGTATTTCGGCCTCCACACGGTTGCTTTGTAAATCGCTGACGGCCGGGATGCCTCCGAAATTCTGCTGCCATGTAAGCAGGCCGACACCGGGCGCCAGCGGTTTTTCCTTATCGTCGATATAAAAACTGTGTGTTCCGAATTCGCTGGGCTCTTTGGCAAGCAAATCTGCATCCAGGCCCATCCCCTGCATGATGCCCTTTATCTTTTCCGTTATTTCTTCCAATGTGATGGGGTTGCATGGAATATAGGCTGTGTTCGGCGCGTATGGTGGATAATACGCCCGATAGGGCTTTGCATTGATTTCTTTGCCCTCATGGCGGATAAACCACTCGGCGTCGCTTCTGCCGTTCCTGTCAAGCATGAAATCGTCTGTTCTGTCTGTTGCCATATAGGATTGACCGTTGATCTCCAGCGGATGATCCTGGCCGTCCTGGGGCACCAGGTTCCAATCGGTTTTCCAGGAGCAGTACAGCACCGGAAACTGCTCCGCCTCCGGCAGCAGCGGCATTACGTCCACGGCAATCGTGCGCCCGTGCGCCTCATATGTCTGGCGCCACCCGGCTTTGGCCTGCTCGATCACCTGCGGCAGGGTGCAGTACGTTTCGGCATATGCTGATGCTGTTATCAGCATGAAAACAACAGCAAGCAATGAGACGATCTTCTTAGGCATATGAAAACGCCTCCTTTCTATACATAATAGATTCATAAAGGAGGCATTTTGTTTCAAGTTGTTAGGCAGCGACTGCGCCATGATGAATGAATTTGCTCTAACGAACGATGGTATGACTTGACTGAACCAAAAATCTGAAGCCGCTTTGCTGGGAAAGGCTAAAGAAAAGCATGTTAGCATAAACGAGGTAGCCTATAAGCAAGCGGAGGCTGATTACTTTGAAGCGCATAAGCAAATTGAAGCGCTGGAGGAGCAAACAATAAAGTACCTTACAGGAGAAAACACTGCTAATTTCAATCATTGCAGAAAACGGTAGCAATTACAGTTGCTTTGCATTCCCTTACAGCCAAAGCCTTTCCCTTAAATTATCTATTATCTTGTGGGAATATTCCCTTAATACTTGATGTTGCCCTTAATATTTGTTATTATTTAAGGGAATGATGTGGAGGGTAAGGATATGCGAGATTTTAACTATAGCGAAGTCAGAGAGCGAAAATGGGATTCTGATCTGCTTGGGCTTATTGCAGCCATATACAAGGAAGCCGGTAAACAGGAGCTTTATTTGAAACAGCGACCACAGGAGCTTGAAAAACTGGTCGACATCGCAAAGGTTCAAAGCACGGAGGCCTCCAACTCCATCGAAGGGATCGTAACGACGAATACCCGCATCAGGCAGCTTGTCGCGGAGAAAACAACGCCAAGAAACCGTAATGAACAGGAGATCGCAGGCTACCGGGATGTATTGGGCATTATCCATGAGAGCTTTGATGCAATTTCCATTTCACAAAACGATATCCTTCAGCTGCACAAAATATTGTATAGCCATATGAACAATCCTGTGGCCGGACGCACGAAAAAGGTGCAAAACTATATCTCTGCGACTCATCCAGACGGGCATGCCGAAATACTCTTTACTCCTCTATCGCCGTACGAAACGCCTGCTGCACTCGACAGGATCTGTGAAGAATATAACAGGGTGATCGGAAACATGGAGCTGGAACCGTTGATTGCTATTCCGGTGTTCATCCACGATTTCCTGTGTATTCATCCGTTCAATGATGGCAATGGTCGCATGAGCAGATTGCTTACCACGCTTCTTCTCTATCGAAACGGGTTCTATGTGGGCAAGTATATTTCGCTCGAAGCAAAAATCGCAAAGAATAAAGACCTCTATTACGATGCGCTTTCACAGTCTCAGATTGGTTGGCATGAAGGAACCCATGATCCTGTTCCCTTTATCAAGTACTTGCTTGGAACCATTCTCTCTGCGTATAAAGACTTTGGGGATCGTTTTGCGCTTGTGGAAACAAAACTGCCTGCCCTTGATATGGTTCGGATGGCCACGCAGAACAAGATAGGCAGATTCACCAAACAGGATATCCGTGAGCTTTGTCCTTCGCTCAGCGTCAGCTCCATAGAAGGCGCTTTACGAAAGCTGGTTGCTTCGGGCAAAATCAGGCGTGAAGGAAACGGAAAAAATACCCACTATTACAGAATCAAGTAGCATTCGTTCATAAAACTCCGACAAGCCCTTCACATCGCTTCGAGGTGAACGATGGGATAGGTTCATTCCGTTTACATCGAATATGAACATATCCTACACAATTCATTCGTTCGGATTTTTAGAGCTTCGGTTAAGATCGAACGTAAAAGAATATGATCTTTCTATGGGAGAATAAGGGAAATTTTGAAAAAAGAAAACCCTTGGAAACTTTTTGTTTTCAAGGGTTTTTGGTGGTCGCAACAGGGCTCGAACCTGTGACCCCCGCGATGTGAACACGGTGCTCTACCAACTGAGCCATGCGACCTTGGGTGTTTTGGTGCCGGTCATCCGATCAAACCTGACAACAGGTTCTGTCCATTGAGCCAACACGCCCTGTTCACATATGGCAGCGCAATAACGCCAGCCCTGAACATTTTTATTTTATCACAGCGTGCGTGGTGAAGTCAAACACTTTTTCAACGCAAAACACCTCCCCTGCGTCAAGCGACCCTCGTTACCGGCCCATAAGTGCCTCATGATCAGCAGCGTGAAACATCCATCCGTCCCGTCCTTGACACGCCATGGGGCTGGTGGTACCGTATAGCCATCAACACACGAGGGGTGACCGCATGGTAACCAGGCAACAGGCGCTCGGGCTTGTCCGAAAGTATAACCAGGATGTTTTTCATATCCGCCACGCGCTGACGGTGGAAAAGGTCATGCGCTGGTACGCGCAGACGCTGGGCTATGCCGCCGAAGCCGATTTCTGGGCATTGGTTGGTCTGCTGCACGACGTCGACTTTGGCGAATTTCCGGAGCAGCATTGCGTAAAGGCGCCCGAGCTGCTGCGCGAAATCGACGCCGATGACGCAATGATCCGCGCGGTGTGCAGCCATGGCTGGGGCATCCACCCGGGCCTGCCCGAGCCACAGCACGAAATGGAAAAGGTGTTGTTTGCCGCCGACGAGCTGACCGGGCTGATCGGCGCCGCCACGCTGATGCGCCCGTCAAAATCGGTCGCGGACATGGAGCTGAAGTCGCTGAAGAAAAAGTTCAAGGACAAATCCTTCGCGGCAGGCTGCTCGCGGGAGGTCATTGCGCGCGGCGCCGAGCTGCTGGGCTGGGACCTGGACACCCTGATGGAAAGGACCATCCTGGCCATGCGCAGCTGCGAGGAGGACATCGCCGCCGAGCTGGCTGAAATAAATACCCGCGCTTAGGTTTAGGCGTTTTCAACGTTTCTAAACCGCATCACCACAAAGCTGACGGCATAATAAGCAAGTCCAATCAGCAGCATGATAAAGAAATAGTGTTCAATTTCACCCAGTCGGTTAGCCGTTAAGGTTTCAGCAGACAGGATCAATTCGTTTGCCTTGACTTGCCAAATGGGTGTTGCAATGGAAACAAGCTTTTGAAACGCCTCGCCTACAAGCTCCCTTGGGACAAAGATGCCGCTTCCAAAATGAATCATCAGGCCGATGGTTACCTGTAAAAAGATCAGAACGGATTGGTTGGCGGAAATGGTCGCCATCAGGAAAGCGATGCCGGAAAGGCCAAAAGTTGCAAGAAAGCTCCCCAAAAGAATCAGTTTCCCGCTGGTGTGGGAAAGCACATGCGGCCCGAAAATAAGCACCATGGCCGACATGGAAAGGGTCCAGACCAAAAGAGCAAAACTTGTGCTTGCCAGGAAGAATTCTTTATTCCTTGAGGAGTGGGTCATGCTCGACATCGATTCGCGCACAACAATCGTTTCCTGGTTCATAGCCAGTGCCGGCGCTCCAAAACAGATGGTCAATACCGTGAAAAACAGGAAAGATATCATACAGCATGACAGGCCGAAGATTTGAAGCCCGCCATTGCCCTCCTCCTTTACTTCAACAATGTTGATCCTGTGTTGTAAGGATTTTTCAAGACGGGTCAGCATTGCTGACAGCTCATTTGGGCTTTCAACGTTTTCGACTTCCAAAGCCGCCACCATAAAATTCCCCACATAGTTGCTGATCATCTGATCGATGTAAAGCGACACTTCTGTTGACATGCCCGAAACTCTTTTTAACTTCGGCAAGTCCATGTCAGGGGCAAAAGAAGCTTTTAGTAAATCTTTGCCATAGTTTGCAGGAAACACGATGATTTCATCCGTTTTCATTTTATATACGTCATCAATCATCTTTTCTTCATCGTGCTCTACCCGCCTGACAGTTGCAGCACTTTCCAGATAGGAAATGAACGACTGGATAACAGAATCATCCTCGTCCTGATAGACGACCCCGATTTTCAGCCCTTTCAGCACGGGATCAAACGCGTCGTGAAGGTTGTTCTTGCCATAATTATTCCAACTGATCAGTGACAACATGAGCAACAATGCAAAGCCGATCATCGTCCACTTTCTGTTCAAGATCAGCCGATAATACAATTTAAAAACCTGCATTATTCCTTCACCCTCCTCATTCCAATGGCGGTAAGCGCTGCCAAAATGACGAAATAAACCGACAAATATCCGATGGTTTGATAGAATTGATGGTTCGTTGGATAGAGCGACAGCTGATATAAGCCGTCCGTAACAAGCGACACGGGATTGAGAGTGTTCAGAAAGGGCAGGTTTTCTTCAATCCAAAGCATAAGCTGCAGGCTTACAGATCCCATTAAGCCGCCGAACAAAGCGCCCGTGATGGGGATGGCGAAAGAGATGCCGTCGGCCCTGTCGTCCGTCATCTTAAACAAGGAGGCGATTGCCGTTCCGATAAAAATGCTGACCAGGGTGCCCAGGCTGACCAGCAGGATGACATAGCCGTACTTTGTACTTAACCCCACGTCCATTTTCCAATAAAAGAAGAGCAGCAGATACATCAATGCTAATGATGGTATGCTTAACGATGCGAAACTGGTGAACACCCTTTTTCCCATGCCGACAGGGCTCATCATCAGCCTTGTGGAAGTAGGCCCGCTGTATCCCTCGTTGTTTCTGATAATCTGTATTCCGATACGCATAAAATACAGGCAGATGTAGGCAAGGCTGACAAAGAAATAGTGAATCTCGGGATTGATTCGCTCCTTATATTCATCAACATACATGTCTTCGCCGCTTAACTCTTTGACCCTGTTTACAAGCGGCTCCACAAAATGCATGTCCCTTCCCCGCAAGGACTGAACGATTAGCCTTCCGGTGGCATCCTTGACTGTACGATAGGTGCTGTTAAAGGAATTGAACACTTGATAGACAATTTGCGAAGAGATGTCGTTTGCTTTGAGAGGGTGGATCAACAAGCTGACGCTCATTTGATAGCCCCTGTTATCAATATCCACCCTGGCATCAATTTTCCCTTCTTCAAGGAGCTTATGGACGACCGCTTCTTCTCCAAAAAAGTAGAGGATATATTTCTTCTCACTGTTGTTGAGATGTCCCTGAACAATCTCCTCATTTTCAAGCTTCCCTTCGGTACCGACCTCATTTAAAAATGCGAGCACTTCTTTTTGTTCCAGCGCATTTCCTTCAATGGTCATGGCCACCTTGACCGGATCAAAGCTTCGGTTTTCATCAATGACCAGGCCTTCAAAAGCGAAGAGAAAGACAAGGCCCAGGGCAAAGGGAAGAAACAATGAAAACAAAAACCCTTCCCTGCTTTTCACATGAATTTTTGCAATATAACCGAACAGATGCTTAAACACTGTCTCTCAACTCCTTGCCGGTAATTTCTAAGAACACGTCGTTTAAAGAAGGCTTTTTAACCGTCAGATCAATAAAGCTGACATTGTTCTCATTCAACATTCTCAACAGCTCGATCAGCCTGCTTGATCCTTTGGAAAACCCGACCCTGAGGGTGCTGCTGACAGCATCGTATTCGCAGGAATCAACGCCGTCCGTCTTGCCAATTTCCGTAAGCAAGGCTTCCGACATATCATAAATTTTTGCCTCAGCGATTTCGCCCTTTAAAGACATGTCCGTAATTTCGTCTACCGTTCCCATGACCAGGGTTTTTCCCTTGTCCATGATGGTAAGCCTGTCGCAGATTTCCTCGACTTCTTCCATGTAGTGGGTTGTATAGACCACTGTTTTGCCGTTTTTTGCAAGTTCCTTGATGTTTTCAAGAATATGGTACCGGGACTGGGGGTCAACAGCCACCGTCGGCTCGTCCAGGATGATCAGCTCGGGCTTATGCGCGATGCCGCAAGCAAGGTTCAACCGCCGCCTCAGGCCGCCGGATAGTTTTTTAGGTCTGTAGTTTTCAAACTTTGCCATTCCTACAAATTCAATGGCATCCTGGACATAGGCTTTGCGCGTTTTCTTGTCCTTGATATAGAGTCCGCAAAAGTAGTCGATGTTTTCCCGCACGCTCAGCTCATCATAGACGCCGATATCCTGCATGACAAGGCCGATTTTCTCTTTGATATCATTTCTGTTCCGGCTCATCTTTTCTCCAAACAGCTTAACCTCTCCGTTATCAAAAGAAATCAATGATAACATGCAGTTGATGGCGGTGGTTTTTCCGCAGCCGTTAGGACCTAAGAGTCCATAGATTTCCCCATCCCTGACTTCCAAATTGAAATAGTCGAGGGCTACAACTTCCTTGTACCTTTTTACAATGTCTTTCATTTCTACAAGCATCAATCAGCACCTCCTTGCCCTTATTATCTTAGAATAAGTGAAAAAGACCATTGTCAAATGTCATTGATTTCAGGTGACATTTGTCAATTGAACCGGCATTAAGATAGAATAAGAAGAAAGTTGTTGGAGGAGATGGGAGAGGATGAAGAAAACCGCATTTCAATTAACCGTCCGGCTTTCCATGGTCGCCTGCACATCGATTCTGGGGATGAATGACAGCGACAATTTATCCAGGGTGATCGGAAATTCTGCAATCATCATCATCCTTTGCATGTTTGATATGTTTTTTTCATTCAAGAGAGAAAAAACCGGAAAAATTCAGGAAGATTTGCCTAAGATCATGGTTTATCTTGTTTTTATTGCTTTCATTTTATTTGACAGCAGTTTTTGGTTTTTCACGCCGGTCATTTTATTCAGCAATGTTTTAGATACCAAAAATTCTCCGTGGATTTTTTTAGCATTCTGCTTCTCAGGTGTCGTTGCCGGAATCGGCCTGCTGACCGTTGGCTGTATTCTGCTGCTGGCTTTCCTGTCTTCCCTGTTAAATACCGCCCTGTTCAACCTTGAACATCTGAATCGCACCTATTATGCTCAAATCGATCAGCTAAGGTACACGAACGAAAGAATGAAAAACGAACGGATGTGGCTGATTGAACTGCAGGACAGCAACCTGATTGAAGCCAGAAATGAGGAGAGAAGAAGGATCACATCGGAGATTCACGACAATTTAGGCCATGACTTGAGCGCCTCCATTATTGAGCTTGCCGCCATTGAATACGATATAGCCGATGAAAAACTCAAGCAAAGAATTGAAAACATCAGGAATCTGCTGTCCCAGGGCATGAATTCCGTCAGAAAAGCCATCCACAATGAGCAGGACCAGGCATTGGACTTAAACGCCGCCATCCAAACCTATGTGGATTCCTTTAAAAAGGCGAATATCAAGTACACCTTTCAGGTGCGAACCATGCCGAATATACAGGTGAAGCATTCCATCATCAACATCGTAAAAGAAACGCTGACCAACATCAACAAGCATTCAAACGCCGACAAGGTTTCGCTTAAAATTCAGGAAACTGCCAACGAATGGATCTTGTTGATCGCCGACAACGGAACGGATATCAACTATTCAAGCAGGAATACGGGGCTTGGGCTCCTAAATATCGAAGAGAGGGTCAACAGGCATAAAGGCACCCTGAACATTTCCGTTGAAAATGGTTTCAGAACGTTTATCAGAATACCAAAGGAGGGAAACCGTTGAAGCTTTTAATCATTGATGACGACCCGTTGGTGACAAACGGGATTAAAGCAATCATAGAAGGGGAATCCAAAAAAAGGGGCCAGGATGTCCAAGTCTGCGGGCTGGGGCGGAACGGCCATGAAGCCGTCCACCTTTACAAAGAACATGCGCCTGATATTGTTTTAATGGATATCAGAATGCCTGAAATGGATGGCATTGAGGCGGGGAAAGCCATCCTTCAACTGGATAAAAAGGCCAAAATCATCTTTCTGACAACTTTTCTTGAAGATGAATACATCATCGAAGCCCTTAAAATCGGCGCAAAAGGCTACATATTGAAAACCGATTTTCAAAGCATCTATCCGGCTTTGGCAGCTGTCATGAGCGGACAGAATATTTTCGGCGATGAAATCATCGAAAGAATCCCCGGCTATTTTCAAAAATCCGATGCAGCGCTCATTCCAGACCTTACAGACAAGGAAAATGAAATTGTCTACTGGATTGCCCAGGGGCTGAACAACCGTGAGCTTGCAGAGAAACTGCATTTCAGCGAAGGCACGGTGAGAAACTATATCTCCATCATCCTTGAAAAATTATCTTTAAGAAACAGAACGGAAATTGCGATTTTCTATTATAAACACAATCCCTCAAAATAATAACGCAGACTTTTCGCCTCCCCGATAGGATCCCGATAAACGCCCTCAGTCAATCCGATTTTACACAGATTTTACATTTACCTGTATCTTCACTTTACATGAGCGCGTTACACTGATTGTGCACCGGTAAGGTGACGATAAAGGAGGTAACTTACATGAAATTACGCAAACTGATGATCCTGGTACTGGCGCTCACGATGACCATGGCCGTGGCATCCGCGTCGTTTGACGCAGGGAAAACCATCACCGTGGTATCCCGCGAGGAAGGCAGCGGCACGCGCGGCGCGTTCGTCGAGCTGACCAAAGTGGAAGTCAAGAACGACGCCGGCGAAAAGGAAGACATGACCTACGAGCGGGCCACCATCGCCAACAGCACATCCATCGTGATTACCAACGTGTCCCAGAACGAGTATGCCATTGGCTACGCATCGCTCGCCAGCGTGCAGGCAGCCAGCGACAAGGTAAAGCCCCTGAAGATTGACGGCGTTGACGCCACCGTGGAAAATATCCTGGCGGAAACCTACCCCATCGCCCGTCCGTTCGTGCTGGTCACGGTTAAGGACGGCGAGCTCAGCCCCCTGGCAGAGGACTTCATCAAATACATCCTCAGCGCTGAAGGCCAGGAAGTCATCAACAACAACGGCGTCATCGGCACCGTGCAGGATGCCCCCGCCTATGAAGCCGCCAACCTGGAAGGCAAGCTGGTTGTGGGCGGATCGTCCTCAGTGAGTCCGGTCATGGAAAAGCTGAAGGAAGCCTACCAGGTGCTGAACCCCCAGGCTGACATCGAAGTGCAGACCACCGACTCTTCCTCCGGCGTCAAGAATGCGCTGAACGGCAGCTATGAGATCGGCATGTCTTCCCGCAACCTGAAGGACAGCGAGCTTGAGCAGGGCGCCCAGCCCACCGTGCTTGGCATGGACGGCATTGCCGTGATCGTGCACCTGGACAACCCCACCGAGGACATCACTGCCGAGCAGCTTCGTCAGGTGTATGTCGGGGAAATTACCACCTGGGCTGACCTGAGCAAATAACCCGATGGCGCATCGGAAAAACCTAACCGAACAAATCATGCGGGGCGTATTCTTCGCCTCCGCATGTGTTTGTATTGTGGCTGTCATCGTCATCAGCGCGTTCCTGTTCGTCAATGGGCTGCCATTTTTCACAAAGTACAGCGCGCTGTCGTTCCTGACGGGCACCCGCTGGAAGCCGGGCAACAATCATTTCGGCATCCTGCCGATGATCGTCGGCTCCTTCTATGTCACGTTTGGCGCCGTGCTGTTAGGCGCCCCGGTGGGCATCCTGACAGCCATCTGCATGGCCCGTTTTGCCTCGCCCAGGGTGCTGAAAGCCGTGCGCCCCATGGTGTCCCTGCTGGCAGGCATCCCTTCGGTGGTATACGGTTTCTTCGGGCTGATGCTGTTGGTGCCGTTTGTGCGCAACACCTTTGGCGGCGACGGCACTAGCGCGCTGGTTGCCAGCACGCTGTTAGCCATCATGATCCTCCCCACCATCATCCAGACATCGGAAGCAGCGCTGAGCGCCGTGCCCAACTCATACTACGAGGGCAGCCTGGCGCTGGGCGCCACGCACGAGGGCAGCGTGTTCCGCGTCCTGGTGCCTGCCGCCAAACCCGGCATCCTGTCGGGCGTGGTGCTGGGCATCGGGCGCGCCATCGGCGAAACCACCGCTGTCATCATGGTAGCCGGCAACCAGGCCGCCATGCCGGCCGGCCCGCTGGAAGGCGTGCGCACGCTGACCGTCAACGTGCTGATGGAAATGGGCTATGCAGCCGATCTGCACTATGACTCGCTAATCGCTACCGGCGTGGTGCTGTTTGTGATCGTTATGTCGATCAACTTTTTATTTTCATTCATCAACAGGAGGAGGGTGGTACAATGAGCGTCCAGCAATCGTTCGCACGGATGCAGCACACCAGGCCTTCCCGGCACCTGGGCTCCCGCATCCTCAAGGGACTGTGCTATGCCAGCATGCTGCTGACAGTGGGCACGCTGCTGCTCATCGTGGGATACATCCTGGTACAGGGCGTGCCGCACCTGAAGCCCAGCCTGTTTGAAATCAACTACAACAGCGACAACGTCTCCATGTTTCACGCCATCATCAACACCGTGATGATGACAGCGCTGGCGCTGATCATCGCAGTGCCTGTGGGCGTATTTGGCGGCATTTACCTGGCCGAATACGCCAAGCCCGGCAGCCGCGCCGTAAAAGCCGTGCGCATAACAGCCGAAACGCTGGCCGGGCTGCCATCCATCATCTACGGGCTGTTCGGCATGCTGAGCTTTGTGACGGTGCTGCGGTGGAGCTATTCCCTGATATCCGGCGCCTGCACGCTGGCTGTCATGACGCTGCCCGTCATCCTGCGGCAAACCGAGGAATCGCTGCTGTCGGTGCCGCTCAGCTACCGTGAGGGCAGCTTCGGCTTGGGCGCCGGCAGGCTGCGCACGACAATCAAAATCGTGTTGCCCGTCGCTATGCCCGGCATCTTAGCCGCCGTGCTGCTTTCCATCGGCCGCATGGTGGGCGAGACAGCGGCGCTCATCTACACAGCGGGCACCGTGCCCAAGATATACGACAGCCTGACATCGTCGGGCCGCACGCTGTCGGTGCACCTGTTCCAGCTGCAGCAGGAAGCCTTCCACCTCAACGAGGCATTCGCGGTAGCCGTTGTGCTGCTGGTGCTGGTGCTGGCCATGAACGCAGCCTCAACCCTGGTTGCCCGAAAACTGACCCGGAAAGGATAGCCGCATGACTACCAACTTTGTCCTGAATGCCCGGTCAACGCCGAGCGAAGCCCAGCCCCCTCCAAAAACCAAAATCGCCATCGAAAACCTCGACCTGTTTTATGGCGATTTTCAAGCCTTGAAAAGCATCACCATGGATATCCCCGACCGGCAGGTGACGGCGCTGATCGGCCCCAGCGGCTGCGGCAAGTCGACGCTGCTGAAAACGCTCAACCGCATGAACGACCTGATCCCCGGCTGCCGGGTATCGGGCAATGTGCTGTTGGACGGCGAGGATATCTTCGCGCCTGGCGCCGAAGTCAACCTGTTGAGAAAGCGCGTGGGCATGGTATTCCAAAAACCCAATCCCTTCCCCATGTCCATCTACGACAACGTGGCCTATGGCCCCAGAACCCATGGCATCCGGGGCCGCCTGAAGTTAGACAGCATTGTCGAGCACGCGCTGCGGCAGGCCGCGCTGTGGGACGAAGTGAAGGACACGCTGAAGAAGAGCGCCATGGCCATATCGGGCGGCCAGCAGCAGCGCCTGTGCATCGCCCGGTGCTTTGCCGTCAACCCCGACGTTATCCTGATGGACGAGCCCACCAGCGCGCTGGACCCCATCTCCACCTCCAGAATCGAAGACCTTGTGCTGACCATGAAAAAAGAATATACTATTGTCATCGTGACGCATAACATGCAGCAGGCTGCGCGCATATCGGATATCACGTCGTTCTTTCTGTTAGGCGAAATGATCGAGATGGACCGCACCGAAAAGCTGTTCAGTGACCCGAAGGACGTGCGTACCGAAAACTACATCACGGGGAGGTTTGGATGATGCGGCTTCACTTTGACGAACAACTGCACCTGCTCAATGAGGAGATGATCCGCATGGGCAGCATGATCGAGCGGGCCATTGAAAACGCCGGGCAAGTGCTGGAGACGCGCGACCAGGAAGCATGCCGTGCCATCATGGCCTACGATAATGAGATCGACCGCCAGGAGCGCGACATCGAAACCATGTGCCTCAGGCTGATCCTGATGCAGCAGCCCGTCGCCCGTGACCTGCGGCTGATATCCGCCGCCCTGAAGATGATCACCGACATGGAGCGCATTGGCGACCATGCAGCCGACATCGCCGAAATACTCACCATGCCTTCCACCGAGCCGCCGGTGCCCATGCCGCCGATGCTAAAAAGCATGAGCGTGGAAGCCTCCAAAATGGTCCGGCGAGCTATCGATGCCTTTGTCAGGCGCGATGTATCCCTGGCGCATGAGGTCATCCGCGCCGACGACATCGTCGATGACCTGTTCATGCAGGTGCGAAACGAACTAATCGTCATGATACGCGACCACCCCGACTCCAGCATGCACCTGCTGGACATATTAATGTTCGCCAAATATTTCGAGCGTATCGGCGACCACGCCGTCAACATCGCCGAGTGGGTGGAATACGCCGTAACAGGCGTATACAAGGGAGACAAGCTGCAGTGATTTATTCCGTCGAGGACGACCAGGGCATCCGCGACCTGGTGCTGTACGCCCTGCGCCAATCGGGCTACGAGGCTGAGGGCTTTGCCGAGGGGCAAGCCTTTCAACAAGCCCTGACAGAGCGGGTACCAGACCTGGTGCTGATGGACCAGATGCTGCCCGGCGTGGACGGCGATACGCTGCTCCTCCAGATGCGCGCCGACCCGCGCACAGCGCATGTGCCCGTCATCATGCTGACCGCCAAGGGCAGCGAGATGGACAAGGTGCGCAGCCTGGACCACGGCGCCGATGACTACCTGGTAAAGCCCTTCGGCGTGCTGGAGCTGTTGAGCCGCATCCGGGCCGTCATGCGCCGCAGCACCATAAAGGAAGAGGCGCGCGTGCTGGTTGCCGGCGGCATCGAAATGGACCTGGACAGGCATACCGTGCACTCGGACGGACAGCTTGTTACCCTGACCAACAAGGAGTTTGAGCTGCTCAAATGCCTGCTGGGCAGCCCCGAAATCGTATTCTCCCGCGAAAAGCTGCTGGACAGGGTGTGGGACATCGCCTACTACGGCGACACGCGCACCGTAGACGCCCATATCCGCTCGCTTCGGCAAAAATTAGGGAACAACGCTGCGCAGATCGGCACCGTCCGCGGCGTGGGCTACAAGCTGATTCCCGCAGAAAACGAGGAAACGGCGCAATGAAAAAGCGCATATTCGTCAGCCTGCTGGTCATGTCGCTGTTGACGGTTATTCCGCTGACGCTGCTGGTGCGCCTGTCGGTCGACGCCAGCGTACGTAACCTGACGCTGGATGCATTGCAGGCTGAAGCACAGCTGACCACCAGCCGCGCAGCCACCGCCGGCGAGGCGCTGCCCCTCCTTGAAAACAACCTGACGCTCAGCAGGGTGACGCTGATCGCGCCCGACGGCCAGGTGCTGTTCGACACCATGAAGGAACCCAACTCGTTTGACAACCACGCCGACCGGGAGGAGTTTATCGGCGCCCGCAGCCAGGGCAGCGCGTCGGCCATCCGCAGGTCGGACAGCAGCGGGATGGACATGATGTACTACGCGCAAAAGCTGCAGGACGGCAGCGTGCTGCGGCTGTCGGCGCCGCTGCGGCTTGTGCACTCGGTGTTTGCGGGCATGCTGCCCGGCTTGTTGGGCGGGATGGCAGCCATCGTATGCGTTGCCGTGCTGCTGTCGCGGATCATCGCGGGCATGCTGCTCAAGCCACTGAGCAACATCGACCTGGACGAGCCGGAAGCCGCCAACACCTATGAGGAGCTGACGCCGCTTTTATCCCGCATCATGGAGCAAAACAAGCGATCGCGCCAGCAAATTGCCCGGCTCAACGCCAAGCAGCAGGAAATGGACATGCTGCTCAATGGCATGTCCGAGGGGTTTTTAGCCATGGACGCGCGCCACAGGCTGTTGTCGGTCAACAAAAGCGCGCTTCAAATGTTAGGCGTCAGCGCCCAGGATGCGCAGGGCCGCACGCTGACCGCCATCAACCGCCACCCCGACATGCTGAACCTGTTGGAGGAGCTGGAGCGGACAGGAACCGCGTCAGCCACGCTGCGCCAGGGTGGGCGCATCTACCTGCTGTCCGCCTCCAAGGTGGACGGGGGCAGCGGCTCGGTGATGCTGATCCGGGACATCACCGAAAAAACCGAGGGCGAGCTGATGCGCAAGCGTTTCTCCGCCAATGTATCCCACGAGCTGCGCACGCCGTTGACCACGATATTCGGCTATTCCGACATGCTGGCCTCGGGCATGGTCAAGCCTGAGGACCGGCAGGATTTTTTAGAGCGCATCACGGCAGAGTCCCGGCGCATGCTGGACCTGGTGGAGGACATCCTGCGCCTGTCCAAGTTGGACGAAGGTTACCAGGGCGGCAGGCGTGAAAAAGTCGATGTGCTGGATTGCGCCAAGCAAACCGCCGTATCGCTGGAGGCAGCAGCCGAGTTCAAGCAGGTGCACCTGACAGTGACGGGCGAATCATCGCTCTACGTGCTGGGCGATCCGACGCTGATGGGCGAGCTGATCTACAACCTCGCCGACAACGCCATCAAATACAACAAGCCGGGCGGTGAAGCCGAGATATCCGTGCACCGCAGCGGCGACCGCGTCAACCTCGTCGTGCGCGATACCGGCATCGGCATCCACCCTACCCAGCAGGATAAGATATTCGAACGTTTCTACCGCACCGACAAAAGCCGCTCCAAGGAAACAGGCGGTACCGGGCTGGGCCTGTCCATCGTCAAGCACAGCGCCGAGTACCACAGCGCCACCCTGAGCGTACAGAGCACGCCGGGTCAGGGATCGGTCTTTACGGTGTCGTTTCCAATATACATTGAATGACGGTAAAATGATATATTGCGTGCCTCACAGGCTATTCTGCCTCGGATACCAGCAGAATAGCTTTAGCTTCTTCCAGCATGGCGGGCAGCATAGCCTCCATCACATGGGTTGCCTCGGGCAGGAAATAGCGGAAGAGATTCAGCTCCTCTTCGCTGCCGCGTATGCGTGCGCTGAAATAGTGGGCAAACAGCTCATTGGGCAGCGCGCCCGTGCTGCTGTATTTGCGAATATGCGGCTTTTCCGGGTCATCCTTGCTGTAATACCAATAATCGCCGGAATGACGGGATATGTCAAACCATATGGTGGGCTTGTCCTTCAACGGGAGTTCGCTCAGCAGGTTCACGACATTGGCAGGAATGGAGGCCATATTCTCCAAATCTTTGAGATGTATCCGGTTATTGGTGACGCCGCCATATATGTCGCTGATAACGCCTCCAAATTTTTGAAAAGCAGCCGCATAATAGATCTTTACCTGGTACAGCACCGCGTGATCGCTTATTTTTGCAGCTTTGGCAACGCCATATCTATCCCACAGCATGTTGAACACCCGCTGTGCCTGAGCCTCATCCTCGGCAAAACTGTGGGCAGTAGCCAGCAGCTTGGCTGATACATCAAAGCGGGCAGCCTCTTCCAGCGTTACGCGGTCATACCCCGGGGTATCGGTGATGAAGGTACTTGAAAAATAATTCAGGTCCTGTCCCAATTGATAAGCCCTGCGTATACCGACATTGGCGTCAACAGCATGGCCGGATTCGTGGAAGAAAGTCCGGTAGGGCAGCAGCTTGTCCGCAGCGTCATCACTAAGGTCGAGGTTGATGCTGTTGGCAGGCGGTTCGTCAGGATCAATCGTTTTATTCTCGTTTATGTCATCGCCGGAAAGAGTGTATAGACCGCCGCGGCGATAGTCAAGCTGGCCCACCCTGTACATGTCCAGGCATTGCTCATATAATCCCCGGACAATCGGCTCAGCGTCTTCCACATAGCGGGTGATGGCCTCGATATGGCTGTCATCCGCCTTGCCCCTGACAGCTGTAGCCAGATGCCCGGCAATGCGTTCCCTGAGGGGTTCTGCCCCGGCGTCTGTGTCCTCGGTCCATACACCCTGAGCCGTTCCCTCCAACACGCTCTGCCAGCGACGGGCGATGCTGCCTTCGGGCGCCTGCAGCGCCGGCTGATTGCTGTGCGCAAAGGCATCGGGATGAAGGTACTCGAGGCTTTGGGGCAGCGTGAGGGCAGGCAGCGCCTTGCATGAGGCAAAGCAGCGTTCATCGATCACCCGGACACCAGCGGGCAGCTGCAGCCTGCTGAGGGACACAGCGCTTCCAAACAAGTTTTTGTGCAATATATTCATGCTTCCGGAAAACGATACTTCCTGCAGCTTGCCGTAGTAAGCAAAGGCGCTATCTCCCGCTACCAGCAGCGTATCAGGCAGGCGCACGCTGCGCACATCATGATGGCCGCCCAGCCAACGGTCCTCCAGCATCACCACGGGCTTGCCATCCAGGCTGGCGGGCACGGTAATATCCAACGCATTGCCCCTGTAACCCACGATAACAGCTTCCGCCCCGAAATCCCTGTAAATAAAGTCGCCCGATTGATGATACCCAATCCAATAGGTTTCACCCTGCCATTGCCTGGCCTCATAGTTGCTCTGGGGCACAGGCTGGCTGGAGGCGGGTGTGGAGCCAAGCACGGCATTGTAGGCAACAGCCTCATGTCCATATGTGCCTTCACCGTCGTAGCCAAAGCTGATCTTCCTGTTGGTGGCAAAGGCGTCCAGCGCAATCTCCATGGGCACATCGCCATCATTCAGCGACACGTACAGCAGGTTCTCACAGGCAGCGAAAGCCTGGCTGCCAATGCTGCGCACACCTCCGGACAGCCATACCTCCCGTATGTTGCTGCAGCGGTACAGCGCTCCGTCGCCAATGCTGATCAGGGTGGGCGGCGCGATGTAGGCCGTCTGGCTGCTGGTGCGGGGGTGCCCGTACAAGTGGGTGAGGGCCTTGTTATATAGCGCTTCGTTATAGATCGTGAAGACGCTGTGGCCCTGTGGCACCCGGATGACGAAATCCCCCGCCGTCATTGGGTTGCCCTGGATTTCCTGCAAGCTTATGGGCAGGGTCAGCTCCCTGAGGTTCTCTGCGCCCACAAAGGCATCCCTGTCCATGCCGACCAGGGGGTAACCGCCCAGCTGCTCGGGCAACACCAGGCTGCTCTCTGCCCCCAGATATTGCACCAGATGCGCTCCGCCCGCCCCATCCAGCCGATAGCGATAAGGGCCTTCCTCCGCCCACGCCGCCACCCCTACACAGAACAGGCTCAGCAACAGCGCTGTCAGCACCAGTACGCGTTTCATAACAGGCACCTCCTCCAAAGACAAAAACTCCTGCTGTGTGCAGCCAGGCCATCCTCTCCATATACCGGGTCGGCGCCGGGCAGGCGCAGCAGCACCCACTGTTGTATCCGGCTGTTCAGGCTACTAAAGCCCATACACCACACGCACAGTCCATATCCCATCAGGCCGGCGTTGCCCGCGTTGATGTATGCCACTAAATTTCCTCTTCCATGCGATACAGCAGAAACCCGTCGCAGTTGCAGCGCGCCGTCACCTCGGCAGCGCCCGCGCCCACAGCATCCATCACAGCCAACATCGCCGCCAGCCCCGTGGGGAGGATATGCTCGCGGCCTGCGGGCAGCCCCGTCACGCCCCGGCGCTTTTCCGGCGGCAGGGCAGCCAGCATGCTTAGCTGCGCCAACGCGTCATCCCTGGTAAAAGGAAAATTGGCTTCAACCACCGTGCCCGCCGGCAACGCCAGCATGATGTCGCGGAGCGCCATACCCGTGCCGCCCACCACGATCCACCGCTCCGGCCGGAAAG
Source organism: Christensenellales bacterium (assembly GCA_050952845.1). GTDB lineage: Bacteria > Bacillota > Clostridia > Christensenellales > Aristaeellaceae > JAGVSV01. The sequence goes on along the minus strand of JBMNLP010000001.1, from coordinate 216,892 downwards.
GCAGCGGCGGCAAAGCACGCGCTATCTGTGCCGCGGCATCCAACGCCGGTGCGACGTCCTCAGGTACATTGATGGGATAGCCGGCATACAGCCGGGACGCGCCCAGCTGCAGGCTGGCGGTATAGGCGATTTGGCCGCCTGTGCCGACCGCCACCTCGACGGACCCACCGCCCACATCGATGACGCCGGCTGAAACGCCGGCCTCCAGCGCCGACACAGCACCCAGATAGGAAAGCAGCGCCTCCAGCCTGTTATCCAGCACCAGCATCTCAAGCCCCGTGGCGTCGCGGATGGCGCGGGCCAGCGCAGCTGTGTTCGCGGCGTCGCGCGCGGCGCTGGTAGCCAACAAGGATATTTCCTCCGCACCCGCCTGCTCAGCCCGCTCCTTTAACAGGCACACCGAGCGCATAGCGCCCGCTATCCCCTCTTCAGAAAAAAAACCGCCCCTATCCATGGACAGGAAAAGGCGGGTTTCGACGCGTCCGCGCACAGGGTTTCTGAGCGCCCTGACCGCGTCCGCAGTGAGCATGCGGGTGGAGTTGCTGCCGATTACAACGACCGCCGCACGGCTGGGCGTCATGGCTGCCCCTGATCGGCGGCGCCGTCAACCGGAGGGACACCATTGTCCCACAACACCTCGGGGTTGGTAACCACATAACGGATTTCCCCTTCGGCGAGGTAACCGTAGCGCGTGCGCGCCTCGTTGGCAATAAAGTCATCGTCAGTGGTTAACTTCAACTTTTCTGTCAGCTCGGTGACACGCTTCTGCTCCATGACATAGGCATTATTCGCCTGGACCACTGTCACCCGCAGGCTGTCGACGTTGTCCTGCAGCCGGGCATTGACCATGCTGCCCACCGCCACAATGACAAACATCAGCGCCGCCACCACCACCCCGGGCACACGGACCTCTTTCATCCTGTAAAAAGCCAACCTTCTGCGCGCCATACTTGCCTCCTGTTGCGATGATTATACCAGAGAACCTGTGCTTTGGGAATAAGTCCTGTCTTCACATCGAAAGAACATATGTTCCCATTATATCGACGTGCGCAACTAATGTCAAGTCCGCAGCGCAGCCAGGGCAATCGCTTACGGAATTGCCCCATCTGGGTTCAGCATTTTACCTCATCCTTATCATTTTGCCCCCATCACCACCTGTAGGGCATACTTGAAGTCCCACGCACAGCGCAGCCGTTTGGACGTCATGCTGCCTTGGACTGTGGTATCGTGCTTCAGCATCTGAAGCGCAAGTTTTCTGAACATGTTTAGAATAACCGCCGCATGTCCTATGCGAATGTGCGCATCATCCTCCTTGAAAAGAACATCCAGTGTCCAATGCAGATTGTTTTCTATCGCCCAGTGACTGCGCTGCATCTGCAGGAATTCTTCAGCCGTCAGGCCTTCGCGGCTATAGATGAACCACCGGTCGCTGGAAGTGGTGGGTTTGCCCGTCTCGGTTCGTTCCGAACGGATGAGCGCTGCCCCATGCAATCCCGGCCAATCCTGACTGTTCTCATACCAGGACAAATCCGGAAACAACCAACAGGAGCGCTTTTCTATCCGACCATGATCTTTGTCCATTGTCTCATGAAATAGTCCCAAGGCTTTGAGTTCTTTTTTACTCTTCTCCTTCATCAACAGCAGACTGTTCTCACTGATTTCTTCAAACATACCGCCTTGATTTCCCTTCAATGCAAGGATATAGTCACCCTCTTTGGCCTGTATCTTGGAAACAATGGTCTTTTGCGTTCCTATCGCATCAATCGTCACCGTGCTGCCTTTGATATCAAGATCATCAAGTAATTCAGGGATCGCGGTGATCTCGTTGCTTTTCTCCTCTGTACAGCATTGCCCTAACACCAACTGAAGATCGCTGCAATACGCTGTAATCACATGATGCGCCTTATGGGTTTCATGCTGGCTGCGACGTATGGTTTTCCCATCAATGGCGATCATATGATGTTCATCTTTTCCCCATAGCTTCTTTTTCAGGTTTACAAGCCATTTCTCAAAGCATTTTGTCACTGCCTCACGGTCTATCCGGCTGAATACATCACCAAATACATCATGGGAAGGAATCCCCTTAGGCAGTTCCATATATACCTTGAGCTCCTCGTAATGCGTCTGACCAAACATCATCATACCGACAAAAGTATCCGCTCCGCATAGGATCGCCAGAATCCCGATGGCTATGATCTCTTCCAGCTTATGTTTGACTGCGTTTCCTTTTCGATAGTCCGGTATTTCTGATAACAGCGCCAGAAATATCTGACTTTCTGACTTGTTGAGCTTTCTCATCCCCATCACCTCCGTATCATATATTCGCGACAGGATTGAAAACTCCTTTTGGTCATAAAAACTTAATATCTCTTAATAATTTCGCAATAAGCGATTGCCCTGGCAGCGCAGCGTAGCGTAGTTGACATCGCTCCCCGCTGCGGCTACACTGAAACCAGTCGTTCCCACAAGGCAGGAAGGCACCCGCAGGAGGACAGCGCCATGACCGGCTTGATTTTTGATATCCATGAGGGCGCGTTCCATGACGGGCCGGGCATCCGGCAAACTGTGTTTCTGAAAGGTTGCCCGTTGCGCTGCGCGTGGTGTCACAACCCCGAAGGGCTGGTCGCAAGCCCAGAGCTGATGGTATCGCCCAATGGATGCACGGATTGCGGCCGGTGCATGGCGGTGTGCCCGCAGGCAGCGCCGGGGCAGCAGGGCAACCAACCGGCTGTCTGCACAGCGTGCGGTTTGTGCGTACCTGCCTGCCCGCAACGCCTCCGCAGAATTGCCGGGGAGCACATGTCGGCAGCCCAGTTGGCGAACAAGCTGATGGAAAACGCGGCGTACTATCAGCGGGCAGGCGGCGGGGTCACCTTTACGGGCGGCGAACCGCTGATGCAGGCGGCGTTTGTATTGGAAACGCTGTCGCTGCTGCCCGATGGCATTCACACCGCTGTGGAAACGTCAGGCTATGGCAGCAAGGATGCTTTTAAAGGGTTTATGGCGGCGTTCGACCTGATCATGTTCGATTTAAAAAGCATGGACGACGCGGTGCACAGGCGGTACACCGGCGTCAGCAACGCCGGCATTTTAGACAACGCCGCGCTGCTTTGCGCGGGCAGCACGCCGTTTATCATCAGGATCCCCGTGATCCCTGGCGTCAACGACAACGACGCGCACTATCAGAGCGTCGCCGCATTGATCAGTGGCGCACCCGCCCTCATCGGCGTCGAGCTGCTGCCCTACCACAAGACCGCCGGCGCCAAGTACGCCATGGCCGGCAAGGTTTATGAACCGGACTTTGACACCGATCGACCATTATACATCAACCAGGACCTATTCAGCCGCTACGGCATCAGGAGCAGGGTATTATGACAGAGAGAATCCGTTTCCTCAGGCAGTTTTTTATCACCGACAAAGCCCACCACCAGGCGCGGAAACCGCCCGGCGATGTATACCGCTTAGCCACGGATTTCGCGCAGAAAAACGTGCCCGATGTCCGGCGGGCGGCAGAGCGCCTGGTCTGTATGCTGGACACCGAAACGCCGGTGCTGTTCCCGCAGGAGCGCATTGTGTTCACCCGGACCAACCCCACCGTGTACAGCCTGTTTACGCAGGAGGAACTGGCGAACATCAAGCGGACGCACACCCTGCACGAGCAGGGCGAGGTATGCAACATCTGCGTGGACTATACCAGGCTGATGGACACAGGTTTCCAAAGCGTACGGCATAGACTGACCACCCACGCCGCGGAGCTTCGGCAAGCAAGCCGCGCGGAGGAGGCGGATTACCTCCTGCTGCAGGAGGGCATCTTAGACGCCGTTCAACGTCTGAGCGACAGGTACCGCGCCCTCGCCCTGGCAGAAGGCCGGGACGACATTGCAGCCACGCTGTCCCGGGTGCCCATGCACGCGCCGGAGACCTTTCCCCAGGCGCTGCAGATGTTCCGGATCATCCACTTCACGATGTGGCTGGGCGGCAACTACCACAACACCATCGGTCGCTTTGATCAGTTCATGTACCCCTACTTCAAAGCCGACATGGACCGGGGGCTGCTGACGAAGGAAACGGCGCAGGAATGGCTGGAGGAGTTTTTCCTTACCTTCAACCGCGACAGCGACCTGTATTTCGGCATGCAGCAGGGGGACAACGGGCAGAGCATGATGCTGGCAGGCCTGAACCCCGACGGTACGGACAGCGCCAACAAGCTGACGGAGCTGTGCCTGAAAGCCAGTCTTTCTCTGGCGCTGATCGACCCGAAGGTCAGCCTGCGCGTCAATGCGCAGACGCCGCCCGCGCTGTACCGCCTGGGCGCCGAGCTGACGCGCCAGGGGCTGGGGTTTCCACAGTACGCCAACGATGAGGTGGTCATCCCGGCGCTGATGGACTACGGCTACGCGGAGGAAGACGCTTACAACTACACGGTGGCTGCATGCTGGGAGTTCATTGTGCCGGGCAGGGGCATGGACGTCCCGAATATCGGCGCCGTCAGCCTTGCTGAAGCGGCCCGGCAAGCCATCGCCGACAGCCTGACGGCATCGAAGCCGTTTCCCGCCCTGATGGACGCCGTCAAACAAAACATCCGCGCACAGGCGCTGGCCTGCGCGGAAGCCACAAAAAACCTCTATATCTTCCCGGCGCCTTTCCTGACGCTGATGATGGACATCCCCGGCGACCGGGTGCGGGATGTCTCGCTCGGCAGCGTATACAACAACTATGGGCTGCATGGCACCGGCATTGCCACGGCTGCCGATTCGCTGGCGGCGGTGCAGTGCTTCGTGTACGGCGGCAGCGTATCGGGGGATGAATTGCTCTCGGCGCTGGAAACCGACTTTGAACATCACCCCGACCTGCTGGCCAAGCTGCGCTATGATGCGCCCAAGATGGGTAACAATGACCCTAAGGTGGACAGCCTGGCCACAGAGCTGCTGGACGCCTTTGCCGACAGCCTGGCGGGCCTTGTCAATGAGCGCGGCGGCATCTTCCGCGCAGGCACGGGTTCGGCCATGTACTACCTATGGCACGCGGACAACATGCCAGCCACAGCAGATGGGCGCAGGGCAGGCGAGGGGCTGGCGGCCAACTATTCCCCCAGCCTGTTTGCGCGGCTGAAAGGGCCGGTATCCATCACGCAGTCGTTTGCAAAGCCCAACCTGCGGCGGGTATGCAACGGAGGCCCATTGACGCTGGAGCTGCACGACACGCTGTTCCGCAACGAGCAGGCGCTGGACAAGGTGGCGACGCTGGTGCGCAGGTTTATGGAGATGGGCGGCCACCAGCTGCAGCTGAACGCCATCAACCGCGACACGCTGTTGGCGGCGCGCGAAAACCCTGACGCACACCGCAACCTGATCGTCCGCGTATGGGGCTGGAGCGGATACTTTGTTGAGCTGGACAAGGAGTACCAGGATCATATCATCGCCCGGACGGAGCACATGCTGTAAGCCGGGCATCATCACCATGTAAGGAGGCAGCGTATGAATATCCCCAAGATAATGCAGGCACTGATGGCCTATGGACCAGGCCGGTACCGGGTAGAGGAAGTGCCCGTCCCTGTGCCAACAGAGGACGACCTGCTGATCCGCGTAGAAGCATGCGGCATTTGCGCCGGCGACATCAAAGCCTATGAAAAAGCTTCACGGTTCTGGGGCGGGGACGGCATGCCCGGCTACTGTGAGCCGCCGTTTATCCCCGGACATGAAATCGTCGGGCAGGTTGTCGCAGCGGGCAGGCGCATGGCGGATGCTTTCAAGCCGGGCGACAGGGTGGTCAGCGAGCAGATCGTGCCCTGCGGCACCTGCCGCTACTGCAAGGACGGGCGGTACTGGCTGTGCGACCCGCACAACGTATACGGCTTCAAGCAAAGCCTGCCCGGCGGCATGGCGGAATACATGATCCTGCCCGAAGGCTCGCGCAACTACGTGATCCCTGCCAACCTGCCAACCAACAAAGCCGTGCTGATTGAGCCGTTTGCCTGCTCGCTGCATGCGGTGCGGCGCGGGAGCATCACGGTGGACCATGTGGTGGTGCTGGCAGGCACGGGCACGCTGGGGCTGGGCATGACGGGCGCCATCAGGCAGCGCAATCCCAAGCTGTTCATCGCACTGGACCTGAGCGACCAGCGGCTGGCACTGGCCAAGCAATTCGGCGCCGACATCACGCTGAACCCCAGCCGGGAGGATGCCATTGGGCGGGTATTGGAGCTGACGGACGGCTACGGCTGCGATGTATACATCGACGCCACAGGCTATGCGCCATCGGTCGGACAGGGCCTTGCCATGATTGCCAAGGGCGGCACGTTTGTCGAGATGTCGGTGTTCAGTTCGCCCGCCACGGTGGACTGGTCCATCATCGGCGACACCAAGGAGCTGGTGATCCGCGGCTCACAGCTGAGTCCCTACTGCTACCCGCCCACCATCGAGGGCATCGTTTCCGGCGTCATCCCCACGCAAGGCGTGGTCACCCACGAATTTCCTCTGGACAAATGGGAAGAAGCGTTCAACACAGCCAAGGGCAGCCAGGCCATCAAGGTCATCGTGCGCCCATAAGCAGGGAAGGAGCCATCTATGGAAAAGCATCAGGTTGACTTTGCGCTGAGTGCGCCCACCAGCGGCGTCCGTCTGACGGGCGGCCGGTTCAAAAAGGCATTTGACAACAACATCGCCTTTTTAAAAGGGTTCGACCTCGACAGGCTGCTGTACTGGTACCGGGTGCACGCAGGCAAGCCGGCGCCCAACGCGCCGTATGCAGCGGGCACGGGGCATTTTGAAAACAACCTCCACGGACAAACCGCGGGCACGTTTTTAATGGGCGCCTGCACCAGCCTGCTCTGGCAGGAGGACGCTGAACTCAGGGATACGGTGCAGGCGTTGCTGGCCGAAATGGCAGCGTATCAGGAGGAGGACGGGTTTATCCTGCCCATCAGCCGGGATACGTTCAAAACCAAGGAATATCCCAACTATACCAGGGCCTGGGTAACCTTCGGCCTGTTAGACGCAGGCTATGCCGGCGAGACGCATGCCTTTGACATGGCACGGAGGATGGGAGACTTTTTCAACCGCAGCGAGGTGCTGCCCTATGTGAAGGACATGAACCTCGGCTTTCAGGGCATCTTAGCCAACACGCGCCTGTACGATTCGCCGGCAGGCGTCCGGGCGGACATCAACACCGCCATTCGGTACTATCAGGAGGACTGGTGGCTGGACCAGCTCATCGCAGGCGACCACAGGGCTATATACGACCATCCGGGCAACCACCCCCATTCAACGCTGCTGACCACGCTGGAGGGCTATTTCGACCTGTACCGCGCCACAGGCAGGGAAAAATACCTGCAAGCTGTCAAATCGGCGCTGGCCATGTACGAGGACAAGTGGCAGCATGTGGGCGGCGGCATTGTGATGTGCGAGTTTGATACATACTACCCAGGCTGTAACTGGCTGTCCACCAACCGCAGCTACAACGAGCTGTGCTCGACCAACTTCTGGGTGCTGCTGCACCAGCGCATGCACCTGCTGGAGCCGGACAACACGCACCATGTAGACCAGATGGAGAATTCGCTTTACAACATGCTGCTGGCGGCGCAGGTGGGCAGCCAGGGCTACCATTACCTGAACTTCCTGCAGCAGAACAAGGACTGGCGCTACCTGGACAGGGCCACCTGCTGCGCTTCGCTGGCCACCCGGCTGGTGGGGCTGCTGCCTCAGTTTCTCTATACGTACACGGAGGACAGCGTTAACTGCGACATATACGCCGCCAGCGAAGCCGACCTGCCCAACGGCATATCCCTGAAGGTGGACACCGCGCTGCCCGATGAGGGACAGGTGCGCATCACCATCCTGAAAGCCGATGCTCCCTTTACATTGCGGCTGCGCGTGCCGGCCTGGGCAACGGAGGACAGAAAGTCCTTCTACCAGGTGCATGAAAGGGTAACAGCCGGCGCCGTGTTTGAGCTGGACTTTCCATTCCGCTTTAAGGCAACGCGCTACACCGGCGGAGAGGAACTCAAGGCGTACGACCGCTGGGCAATTGAATACGGCCCGCTGCTGTACGCGGCGCTGGGGGCGCCAAACCCCGTGACCGTGCGGTTTGACCCTGAAAACCCCGAAGCATGGTTCACTCCGCTGCCAGGAGAAAAGCGCCGCCTGGCGCTGAAAGACAACCCGAACCACACATACATGGCTTACCTGGATATCCACGACGAGCCGTTTGACGTGTACCCTGCCGTGGACACGGCTGGCATTTAGAGCAAATTACGCCATCGTGGCGCAAAAAGCAGCGCAGGATTTTTGTCTCTGGCAAGGAGCGTGAGCGCAGGCGGAGCAGCGCTACGTCAAGTGAACAGCGACACAGCCAGAGGCAAAAAGACAAGTCTGCGACTGCGACATGATAAGTAAATTTGCTCTAATCAAGCCGGTAGCTGAAGACTATCTGTTGAACATTGCCCGGCGTCTGCCGGAGAAGAACAATAGGGGGAATATCACCATGGACAAAATCCGCGTGGGGCTGATCGGATGCGGCGGGCGGCAAAACGCCCACATCGATGCGCTGCTGACGATGGAGAACGTGGCCATCGTGGCGGTAGCCGATCCTGTGGAGGAACGCCGGCTGGCAGCCATGAAAAAAACCGGCGCACAGCGCGCCTATGAGAACCATACGGCGCTGTACGACAAGGAGAACGAAAAAACACTGGACGTGCTGTACATCTCCGTCGAGCCGACAGCGCACACCGACATCGAAACCAAGGCGATCGACATGGGCATCCCGTTCCTGGTAGAAAAACCCATGACGCTGGACCTGGAGCAGGCGGAGGACATCGCCCGGCGGGTAAAGGAGAAAAACCTGCTGACGGCGGTGGGCTTCCAGGACAGGTACCTCGACTTGATGGACATCATCAAGGACGAGCTGCCCCGGCACAAACCCGGCGGCCTGGTCAACGGCGTATGGATCGGCGGCATTCCCGGCGTGTGGTGGTGGCAGAAGCGCTCCACCTGCGGCGGCCAGTTGGTGGAACAAAACATCCACCTGGCAGACGGCCTGCGCTACCTGTACGGCGAGCCGCTGTCGGTGTACGCGGTGAGCAGCCGGGGCATTGTCAAGCCCGGTGTTGACGCCAGCCCCGAGTACGACACAGACGACTACTCCGTATGCATCTACCGGTTTGACAACAACGTGACGGCCACGCTGGAAAGCGGCTGCTACAGCCAGGGCGTGCGCCCCAACTGCGGCCTGGTGATCAAGCTGAATGACATGGTGATCGACTACAGGCTGCGCAACAACCTGATCATGACCAGCGAGTTCAAAACCGTGGACATCCGCCGCGGCAACGACCAGACGCTGGACATGAACCGAGCGTTTATCCACGCTGTCAAAACCGGCGACGGCAGCGGCATCCGCTCACCGTATGAAGATGCGCTCAAATCACTGAAAATGACGTTTGCCGCCAACGAATCCATGGACACCGGCATGGTCATCCACTTTTAACTATAAGGAGGCAGTCTATGAGAATCTGCATACCCGTCCCCTGTTTTTTCTCCCGGATGGACTTTTCCGACGCCATCCGGAAAATCGGCGAGCTGGGCTTTGACGCAGCGGAGACCTACGCCTGGAAACACCTGGACCTGGACAAGGTGCGCGCCACGTGCGAAGAAACCGGCGTAGAGCTGCTCAGCATGTGCACGACGGAGTTCAACATGACCAACCCGGAAAAACGCACAGACTGGTTGAACGGGCTGAAGGAAAGCTGCGCAGCCGCCAACCGCGTGGGCGCTTCGAAGCTGATCACCCAGGTGGGCGCCGACACGGGTGAGGAACGGGCGAAGCAGCACGCCAGCATCGTGGCGGCGCTGGAGCAGGCGCAGCCCATCCTGGAGGACAGCGGCATCACCCTGATGATCGAACCGCTGAACACCTATGTGGACCACAAAGGCTACTACCTATGGTCATCCATGGAGGCGTTTGACATTGTGCGCGCGGTGAACCATCCCCTGGTCAGGGTGGTGTACGACATCTACCACCAGCAGATCATGGAGGGCAACATCATCCCCAGCATCCTGAACAACCTGGAATGGATTGCCCACCTGCACAGCGCCGGCCATCCGGGCCGAATCGAACTGCAGCTGGGCGAGAACGACTACAAGGTGATCTTCGCGGCAGTAGATCAGGCGGGCTATACCGGCGCCTGCGGCCTGGAGTACAATCCCACCACGGACAGCGTGGAAAGCCTGAAGGAGTTCAGGAGGATCTACCTGTCGGAGTGATCCCCTTTCCGGGATTCCAAAGGAAATGATTCCCTTTGGCGGGTTCGGGCAGCGCCCGGCGTCACCCCAAAACCCAAGAAAAACAGCGCAGCGCCTTTTTCGGCAGGCTGTGCACTCTTCAAAAGGAGGCTCAAGCGTCAAACACGCCCGCAGCCTCCTTTAGAGCAAATTACGCAATCGTGGCGCACAAAGCAGCGCAGGATTTTTGTCTCTGGCAAGGAGCGTGAACGCTGGCGTAGCAGCGCTACGTCAAGTGAACAGTGACACAGCCAGGGACAAAAAGACAAGTCTGCGACTGCGCCATGATAAGTGAATTTGCTCTATCATTGGTTAGGGTGTCAAAAGTAATTCATTAACTGCTCATCGCCTCGGCGGCACTGCTATCAAAATCCTGCAAGGGAATCCTATAAGGAGCTTGAAAAACGTTGAAATTTCAACATTTTCTCCCTTAATATGATATAATAGATATATATTAAAGGAGGCGTTTTCATGGCTTTTGTAACGAATTCCAATCAACAATTTAATTTCAATGATCCTCTTTACGGCTTAACAGAAAGAGAAAAGAAGTATTTGGAGAAATCCTGGGCAGTAGGCTTCTACAAATTGATTTTCTCATCCATAAATGAAGAAAGATTTAAAGATCTCTACAGCAGTACCCCTGCAAGCCGTCCCAATACACCGGTGAATGTGATTTTCGGTGCTTTGATTCTGAAAGAACTCTTTGCTTTAACCGATGATGAGTTGATTGAACGGATGATGTTTGACATGCTTTTTCAACATGCTCTTGGTACCGGTAGTTTTGAAGAACAACCTGTTAGTGATCGAACCTTTAGCCGTTTTAGAGAAAGACTCTACAACTATGAGATAGAAACCGGTCGAGATCTTGTCCAAGAAGAAATGGAGGCTTTAGCGGATTCCTTTGCTTCTTTTAGTGGAGTGAATCGTTCTATCCGAAGGATGGATAGCCTTATGGTCGCATCCAACTGTAAAAAAATGTCACGATTGGAAATCATGTACACTTGTGTTGCGAATATGGTGAAGCGCATGAAGAAACAAGACGAACTCATATCGGATCAATACAAGCACTATTTAGAAGAGGATGATGTCAATAAAATTATTTATCACCGCAGGAGCGATGGTTTAGAAGAGCGTCTTCAAGAAGTCATCCATGACGGTGTAAATTTAAGCAAGCAAGTTCCGGATTCTCTTTATGATAGTTCGGAGTTTCGTCTTCTCCAAAGAGTTTTAAGAGAGCAAACGGAATCAACACCGAACGGTCCAAAACCTAAAGATAAAGCTCAAATCAAAACTGATAGTTTGCAAAATCCATCGGATCCGGATGCGACTTACCGTAAAAAGGCCGGAAAAGATCACAAAGGTTACACTGCAAATATTGTTGAGTTGAGTCCGAATGAAGGACCCAACTACATAACGCATTACGATTTAAAGCCGAATACCTATTCCGATCAATCCTTTGCGGAAGACATCATAGAAAACCTAGGACAGCAAGAAGATGAGCTGATCCTTATTGCAGATGGCGCCTTTGGAAGTGAAGATATAAAATCCGCGGCCAAAGACAATAACATTCAACTATTGACAACAGCCTTAATAGGAAAAACACCGGAACCGATTCTGAGTGAATTTCAAATAGACGAAGAACAAGGGAAAGTCTTAAGCTGCCCGGGAGGTAAAGAGCCGATCAAGACCACCTACTACCCTAAAACAGGCATGTATCGAGCCGTATTTCAAAAGACAGACTGTGCAAATTGCCCATATCGTACGAACTGCTCTATGAAAGAACAGAAGAAAAGCAACGTTGTTTCAATCACAAGCAAAACAATTGCGAGAGCCAAGCAAGTGATTCATATGGGGAGTCAAGCATACAAAGAATTTGCAAAGAAACGGAACGGTATAGAAGGAATTCCCTCCCTACTTCGCAGACGCTATGATATAGATCATGTGCCTGTGAGGGGGTTAGTACGCCTAAAAACCTGGTTGGGATTTAAGATTGGGGCGATTAATAGCAAAAGGCTATTGAAAAGCGTGCAAGAACCTATAAAATGCAGTTAATATAGGGTCTACTGAGCAACCCCATGTTTCCAGGACAACCATCTCCACTGATTGCCATCCCATGCTGCTGTATCCGCACAATTGTCATCATGAGCCCCATGGACCACCAGCAAAAGAAGCGCAAAAAGAAACTCCTTCAGGCGTCTCCACAAATTCATCGTCAGGATGCAGATATGGATGGCTATTTCACTGGTTTCTTTCAGACGTTCCTTGACCAATCCCATCCCATAACGACGTTTGCCTACTCCAAACCCGCCCTCCACAGCATTGCGTTCGCCTGATTCACGGCGTTCTTCATCTTGTTGTGCTCGATATAATGCCTTATCCTTCGGTGGACGGCCCAGTTTGGGGCCCGACATGCGAATGCCGTGGGCTTTGCAGTATTGAAGATTCTCCCGTGTACGATATGCTTTGTCTGCTAAGACACGCTCCGGATACTTACCCGTGTCGGCATGATAGCGTTCTACCGATTCCTTCAGCGTTTTACCCTCATGGTACGCATCCCAGGACAAATGTTCTACGCGCATATAACCATCCACAACGGATACAGCCAGCTTTGCACCAAACTCTGCCGGCGCTTTCGACTTGCCGCGAACGATGGGACGCACCCAGGGCTCATGCAGGCTGACGATCCTGTCATCTACGCGACTGGTCCGATTGTCATACATTTCCTTCTGCTGCGCATACAGCTGCTCAATCACACCAAGTCGTTCCCGGTCTTTCTCGCTCAGATGATCCTTCATATCGGATAGATAGCCCAGATCGCGGCGAACATAGTTCAGTTGTTTCCGAAGGCTGGTGCGCAGTTGTTTCCGGGTGGGTTTCCTGTTCCTGACATACCTCAGATAGTCTCTGCGAGCAACGCGGCGGTAGGTTCGGGGTTTCTCTCCCGTGGGATATACACTGTCGATCATTGCTTCCAGCGCCTCCCGCGCCTCGTTGAGCAAACCAAGGTCGGTTGGATAGCGGATATCCTGAGGGACGCAGGTGGCATCCAGGATCAGTGTACCGCTATTGACAGGCTCTTCAGCCTCTTCCGATTCCTCCTCTTTATCGCCTTCGTCCGTTGATTCAGAAGGCGAAGCATCATCATTTTCCTCCTCGTCTTTCTTCTCTGCGTATGGGTTCCTGCGGCCGGAGATATAATCATTCAGCTCCGCCGTCAACTCTACAGGAATCCGCTTGCGAAACAACGTCATGGTGCTCGCGTCAAACGGCGCTTCATGTTGAAAGGCTGGCAGACCCAGGAAAAACTGGAGATAAGGATTCATCCGGATCTCCTCCACCGTATCCTCATCTGAAAAACCATAGCGTTCCTTGATGACGAGCGCTCCTATTGCCATCCTGGCGGATTTGCCTACATTGCCCACTTCGCTTGTAAAGGTCTGCGCGTAACGGCGTTCCAACTCAGCCCATGGGATCATCTTGGCCAGCTTGACCCAATCGTTGGTAGAATCCAGTCCTTGGAATTGAAACACCTTTTCATCCTCAAAGATACTGACTTGTTCGCTTTGCGGCCGATACACTGTTTTTACCTCCGAAATAAGTGCAAGGGTTTTTTGCCTTTTCGGTGCTTTCCCTTGCACTTATTGTACCATAAATTCGACTTAAAGGCTTGTATTATAATACGTTGTTGGATTAATCAGTGGACACTAATATAGAGATCTATATCGACGGATTCCTTTATTTTATTTAAATCCAACTAGATACTGAACACCATACACTAAAGGGTGCTTTTAAGGTGGGTTCTAAACCTATGCTTTTGACACCCTAACCATCATTGCATAAACAACAAGCGGCAGCCAGCCGCTACCCCGCCCTGGCCGGCACATCGGTCCGCGCCTGCAGGTGCGCAAGCAGCGCCTGAACGTCCTCTCCGGGCATGGTGTGTTCCGGCAAGGCATCGTTTGGCGCCAGGCCAAAGCGCTCGGCTTTGCCCTTGCCCAGGGGATGATAGGGCATTAGCTCAATACCGCGCACATGGGATAATGTGTTTGCAATGGCCGCGATGCCTTCCATATGCTCCGGACGGTCATTAAAGCCCGGGATCATCGGGCAGCGCAGCATCACGGCATGCCCAGCCGCGTCCAGCGCGCGCAGGTTGCTGATGATCGGCGCCGGGTCTACGCCGGTATACGCCTTGTGCCGGACGGCATCGGTTTCCTTGATGTCAAAGAGAAACAGGTCCGTATAAGCGGCAAGCGCCAGCAGCGCGTGCCCGGGGCTATACCCGCAGGTTTCCACGCAAACCGAAATGCCCTCCGCCTGCGCGGCGGCAGCCAGGGCGGTGGCGAAATCCGCCTGCAGGGTGGGCTCGCCGCCTGTGATGGTAAGGCCACCCACACCGCGATAAAAGGGGAGGTCGCGGCGCACGGTGTCCATCACCTCATCCACAGTCGCCTCGCGGCCCGCCAGCTCCAGCGCTTCAAAAAGGCAGGCTTCGGCGCAGGCGCCGCAGCCGTTGCAGCCTGCCCGGTTATAGACATGCTGCCCGTTTTGTACGCTGTGGCGCGCGGGGCATGCCCGCGCGCAGGCGCCGCAGGCAGCGCATTTGCGCGCATCATAGCTGATGACGGGCTTTGTTGAGATGCCTTCCGGGTTGTGACACCACAGGCAGCGCAGCGGACAGCCCTTTAAAAACACGCTGGTGCGGATGCCCGGCCCATCGTGCACGCTGAAACGCTGGATATCAAACAGACGGCCTTTAACAGCCGGATCATACGACATGTTCGGTCCTGAGCAGCACCTCAGCCTGCATCTGCGGGGAGAGGTTGGTGAAAAAGTCGCTGTATCCGCCGATGCGCACCACCAGGTCGCGGTGCGCGTCCGGGTTTTTCTGCGCATCCAGCAGCGTCTGCCTGTTTACCACGTTGATCTGCAGCTCAAAGCCGCCGCGCTCAAAGAACACGCGCACCAGCTGCAGGGTATCTTCCAGTACATCCTCCTCGAAAAACGCTGCAGCCAGCTTCAGGTTGACGGCAATGCCGCCGGTGAAGGGCGTATGGTCCCACGACGTGGAGGACAGGATGGACGCCGTCGGCCCACAGGTTTCCCGCCCCTGCGCGGGGCCTGAGCCGTCGCCCAGCGGAAAGCCAGCCAGCCGCCCGTCCGGCGTGGCGCCGGTATCCCTGCCCAAGTGCTCGTGCATGATCCAGCAGAACATGCTCGGCGCCAGCGGTTCGCCGTTGTAGGTGCGCAGCGGGCGCACGATTTCGGGCAAAAACGCCGTGATCTCCTGTGCCAGGGTGTCGGCTTCTTCGTTGTCGTTGCCGTAGCGGGGCAGCCGGTTCATGATGTAGGCGCGCAGCGGCTCATCCCCCACGTAGTTGTTTTCCAACACCTTAGCAAACTCAGCCAGGGTAACCTGCCGCTCCTGAAACACCAGGCGCCGGATCGCGATCAGCGAATCCACTAAGTTGGCCATGCCCACAAACGAAGGCGTCATATAGGCATAGCGCGCGCCGCCATTGTCCAGGGCCAGCCCGCGGGCCAGGCAATCGTCCACAAAACAGGATACCAGGGGATGATTGTCGTACAGCGTGCGGTTGTACATCATCAGGTTCTGGTGCTCCAGCCCCTCCTGCACCGCTTTGACCAGCCGCTCGCGGTAGCGAACCATCAGCGTATCAAAATCGGCGATATCCTGATGATCCCCGCTGTGCATGATATCCAGCAGCGGCGCCATCAGGTTGTGATAAGGCGACGCCACCCATACGCCGGACCGCTTGATGGGGGTGATCTCCACGCACGTGGAGTGAATATACTGGGTGGCTTCTTCAAAGGGGATGCCCAGCTGCATCAAGCCCTCCACGATCACTTCGTCACCAAACAGCGCCGGGTTGGTGCAGCCCTGCCCCAGCGCTTTGAGCGCCAGGCGCAGGATGTCATCCGGCGTCTCCCTGGTGACGCACAGCCCTACGCCGGGGTAAGCCAGGCGCGTGTGCAGGATGGATTCCAGAAACAGGCGCGTCAGCTCGTTGTTCACCTGTCCGCCGTCCGGGCTGCGCCCGCCCACCATCAAACCAACAGCCAAGCCCTTGGGCACGGTGCGGGTGTACATCAGGCAGAAGCAGTCGATCAGCTCCAGCGCATCGGCGCGGGTCAGCCTGCCGGACTGAATGTCCTGTTCATAGAAGGGCAGCAGGTATTGGTCCGGACGGCTGGCCTGGTACAGCCCCTCCAGGTGGAAGGTGTACATCTGAACTGCCTGCAGCGCCTCGTGAAAGGTGCGCGCGGGGTAGCGCGGCACGCGGTCCAGGTTATTAGCAATCTGCTGCAGTTCCTGCCGCCGCACGGGATCGGCTTCCCGTGCCGCCAGCGCGCGGGCATGGGCGGCATAGTTGGCTGCCAGTGCATCCAGCGCGTCCAGCAAAATCAGGCAGTTTTCGTAGAAAACGCGCTTTTTCACGTCGCCGGGGCGTGTCAGGGTATCCAGCGCGCTCATATAGCCGGCAATTTCCTCCCGCACGCCTTCCGTTCCCTGATGCAGCAGCTTTTCATAATCCACCGCCATGTGGGAATCCTGGCCCACGCGGTAGGGAACCAGCTTCCCTGCCGCATCTAAAAACGCTTTTTCTTCGTCATTTAGCTGCCGGTCGAAGTTTTGCCGGCCAACAATCAGCTCCCCTTCGCCGATCACCGGCGTCATGCCGCGCAATACAGCGGCGCGCGCCAGGGCATGCCGGCGGGGCAGCAGCCATTCACCGGCGTGGTCGGCCCACCCGCGCAGATACAAATAGCGCATCTCATCGCTGGCCAGCGCCGGCGCCGTATTACACAACGCTTCTTCCCGCAGGCTGATGACACGTTGGCTTGGCATATTACAACCTCCTGTCAGGGTGTTGCCTTTATGATACGATATTCACCTAATATGTCAAGAACACCTGATAGAAAAAAAGAGCGGAATCTGCATCCGCCCCGGGTCAGGAAAAGTATGCACGGGCTGCGATGCGCAGCCAGTCCGGGATAAAGCGTTCGGTAAACCTGAGGCGGTCGTCCGATACGGTGATGCAGCGTATGGGCGGCAGCACGGGCGCAGCAGGGGCCGGCCTGCGCTGCTGCGCGCCATGTTCGGGCCCTGTGCCGATGTCCTCGCCTAGGGCAATCAGCCTGCGCTCACAGTCCTGCAGGATATTCAACGCTTCCAGAGCCCCTCCCCGCAGCCGTTCGATGCGTGCAGACAGGTGCCGGATGGCGATGATCTGCCGCCGCAAAGCCCGGGAAGCCTCACGAAAAGCAGAGCAATCCTTCATCTTGCTCAGATCACCGATCCCAGCCTGCAAAGCGCTGACGCAGCCGTTCAAATCGGCCGCCAGCCTGGTCAGAGACGACAGGCTGTTCAACACGCTTTCGCTGTCCACATGCAGCAATGCCATTACGATCCCCTTCGATTGATTTCATTTGCCACTTCACGGTCGGCTGCATCCAGGTTTCTGGCAAACGTCATCAAATCCCTGTTGACAGCATCCAGCCCCCTGCTGATGCGTATGATGTCGTCGCCCACCGTTGCCAGACGCTCCCTGAGCGCATCGGCAGCC
The DNA here is from genome assembly GCA_050952845.1 of Christensenellales bacterium. GTDB lineage: Bacteria > Bacillota > Clostridia > Christensenellales > Aristaeellaceae > JAGVSV01. Next base: position 199,029 of record JBMNLP010000001.1, on the reverse strand, counting down.
ATTCCTTTAAAGCCTGCATCCAGGTCATTCATAATCCGCTGTACATCGCGGGTTGACAGCTCCCTTACCTCGCCGGCTGCGGCAGCCACGCGGCGGGCTGTCATTCTGATTTCAGCTGTATCATAGTGCTGTGCCATGGTTTCTCCTCCCCTACATGCTCAGCTGCATTATGTCACAGTACGACAGTGCGCACAATAGATATTGACAGAATGCCCGTTAATCGGTGCGAACGTCACCGCGCAGCCGTTCAAACAATGACCAGGCTTGCCCCGTCATGGATGCCGGCTGCCGCCAGGGTGCCGCTGCGGGGCAACACCTTCAGCGTTTCGGGGTTGTACAGCATCGGGTATTCTTTGTCAATCATCACGCTGGGCATATATTGCTCAAGCTTTCGAATGAGCTCCCCCATAATGGCATCCAGGGGCACATGCGCCGGCAGCATGAGATCAACCGTTTCCCCTGCTGCGCTGATTGTAAGCTCCACAATGACCGTTTCCATCCTCTACTCCTCCTGCTTCCGGCGCAGCAAGGCCTGCTCCAGCAGCGTCCTGGCCTGGCTTTCTGTTTGCAGCCAAAGCTGTTCGCACGCCTGCTCTCCCACTGCATCAATGGTTGCTTCCAAAGGCAACATCGTCGCCAGGCGCAGCACCAATTCGTCCGCTGTCTCCTCCGCCCGGGCCAGCGGCATCACCCGATAGCGCCCCCGGACGCTTTGATCCACCACGAAAAATACACCCCCCTGACGGTATACCCGCAGCAGCATATCCTTCGCCTGCAGGCGCAAGGCCGGCTGCCCGGCCAGGGCATGGACAATAAACGCCATCGTTTCCCCCACAGCGTATGAATCGCCGTAAGCTGTCACATAGCCCGCGTCCTCAAGCCAATCCAGGGCAGCCTCCCTGGTTTCCTCATCCAGCTGCCGGGGCAAATCGGGCAGCGCCTGCAAGCCAAGCAGCCCGAACAGCGCCGCCAGCGCGTGCGGCGTAAACAGGTAGCCTACCCGATCTATCGTAAAATCGTCCATGTCAGGAAAACTCCTCTTTCAGCGCCGCCCGGTAGCCGCGCGATATGGGAATGGTGCTGGTATCCGTCAACGTGATGAGGTTGTTGGGCCAGTCGATCTGCTTGATATTGGCTTTGTTGACAATGTACGATCTGTGGCAGCGCAGGAAGCCGTCGCCCAGCAGCTGCATGATCTCCTCCATGTTCGCATAGAGCTGCAGGGTTTGCGTTGCCAGCACAATTTCAATTTTCTTATCCACCGCCTGCGCATAAACCACCTGCCTGACCGGCACGCGGTATACCGATGAACCCGTTTTCAGCTCGATCACCCGGGCATCCTCCTGCGTGTTTTCATCCTGCCGCTGTGCCAGATAATCACGCAGCAGCATGTTGAACACATTGCGCGCGCGCTTTCTTACCAGCGGCAGGCACAGCACGCCCGCCAGGCGGGTGCTGACCGACAGCACGTCCTCCAAATCCTCGCTGCTTTCAAGCACCAGCACAACATAGTGGCTGCGGTTGGTTTTGATGATATGCCGCCCCACCTTCAGGGCTGTCAAATCGCCCTGCGGCTGCAGCTTGTCCACACCGATCAAAAACAATGCCGCGCTGCCGTCAACGTCTTCAAGGCATGCTTTAATCGAGCTGTCCGTCACCTGGTACAGCACGCCCAACTGGCCGGCATGCTCCTCCAGGCTGCTCAGCAGCGCCTGTCGAATGGCCTCTCTGATGTTATACAGGCATACGCGCAGCATAGCCCCGTCCTCAATCCAGCATGGGCAGCACCAGATGCGTTACGATGCCTTCCTGCAAATAGAGCGCCTCGCCTGTTGGAAACGCCAGGTTCTTCATGCTGTATGGCACGTTGGCCATGAAGGGATCGCATTCGTTGAGTTTGCCCTGTAGCATAAAGCCGCGCTTCTGGCGCACCAGGGTGTTCAGCGGCTGTTTGGCCGAGTTTTCCTTATAGCGGCTGTGGGAGATCGCGGCAAACAGGCAAATGCCGGTGTTGCGCGCTTTATCCCCCGCCAGGTCGGTCAGCGCATCCAGAACCGCCTTATCCCCCTGCGCGATAATGCCATCGACATCATCCAGCCCAATATACAGGGGAGCATGCCCTTGCCTGACATCCTGCACAGCCTGAGCGCCCTGCGCGGCGGCTGCCTGCAGCGCCTCCACGCGCTGCGCCAGCTCCTCTTTCAGCGCGGTCAACACATCGGGCAGGGCAGCATCCATCGGGTTGTAGCCCTGGGCACCGTTCTGGCCTGCCCATTGGCACAAGTCGGCGTCGCCAATCAGGTACACCCGGGCGCGGGCATCTTCAGCCAGGGTGGCGCCGATTGTTTTCAGCAACGTGGTCTTTCCGCTCTTAGCCGCCCCGACAATCAGGAAGCTGTTGTTATCCAGGAAGGATGTCATGACCGGCATCGCCGTCTGCTTGTCGTAGCCAAGGGGCAGCATGCCGCCTGCCTGCAGCGCCTCCTCCACCTCAGGCAGCGCCAGCAGATCGCTCAGATGCGGCTCCTCCGGTATACGCGGCACGCGCAGCGGCCTGATGCCGCGCCAATGGCTCTGCATGTCCAGACCGATTGCTTCGATCATCTCGGTCCTTTCGACGTCCGACTGGTCGGTGCCGAAAATGGTTGTCTGCATCTCCATGACCCCGTTTTCGGTAGCCACCATGCCCCTGCCCTCGCTGACCTCTACGCCGGTCCACTCGTCGGCGGGGATGCGCACATTCAGGGCGTCCATATAGTCGGAGCGGTCGTTGAGCTGCAGGGCGATGCGCTTGACAAAGGCATGGTATTTCAGCGGCAGCTCGCTGCTCGCCAGCGCGGTGATGACAAAGTAAATGCCGCGGCTGGAAGCTGTCTGCAGCAGCTCGAAGAACTTGTCCAAGCCGTCCTTGCGCTTCATCTCCTCCCAGTCGCGCACCTGCTGCATCCTATCCACCAGCACAACGATGGCCGGCAGGGGCGTGTAGGCATCAGGCCGTTTTTCGCTCAGGCGGTTGTATTCCTCAAAGCTGCCGGTGGACGCCTTGGTCAGCAGCGCCTTGCGCCGCGCGTCCTCCTGGTAGAGGAGGTCAATCAGGCGGATCTGGTCGTCCGGCTGCTCCTCATACACCACGTCGCCGACATGCGGCAGCGCCTCCAGCGAGCGCAGCATACCGCCCGTCAGGCTGAACGCATAGATCTGTACCTGACCGGGATCGTATCGAAGCGCCAATGACAGCGCCAGCGTCTGCAGGATCGTTGTTTTGCCGCTGCCCGACAAGCCGATCACCATGTGGTTTTTATCGTTGGTGAAATCCATGACGACTTCGTCATATTTTTGCTGGGCAATGTTGTCCGCCAGGGCGTAAGGCGCGCGCAGATCGCCGCTGTCGTCCAGGTCCGGCCACCTGCCTTCTGCATACATATGGCTGCGCAGGCTCGGCAGGGTCTCCAGCAGAATGGCAAAGGGCAGCTGGTCATGCCACAGCTTGCCCGGCACGGGCACATTGTGCAGCGCCATCACCTCGTTGATGCGCTTGAGCACGGCATCCAGCTGGTTTTCAGCGCGGGCCTTCTTCTCGCCGGGGGCACGCTTTCGCTTCAGCACAATGGGCATGCCCGCCTCGTTAAGCACCTTGGGCTCCTCTTCCGCCGTCAGCGCGCTGGGGTCGTACACGGCGCCTGAATAGCTGGTTTGAATCAGCTCAAAGATCTCGTCGTTGCCCACCTGCACATACGCCCTGCCCATGCCGCGCAGATAGGCGGCATCGGGCCGGTTCAGCATATAGCGCGACTCGGACGAGTCCGCCACCCGCAGGCAGATCCGGAAGTTGGTGTTGGCTTTGATCTCGTCGCTCACCGACCCGGACGGCGTCTGGGTCGCCAGCAGCAAGTGGAGGCCGGCCGATCGGCCGACGCGCGCCGCCTTCACCATGGATGCCATAAAATCGGGCTGGTCGGCTTTCAACTCGGCAAACTCGTCGATCACCACCACCAGGTGGCTGAGTTTTTCCATGTTGTCGTCCATCTCCGCCAGCTTGATATAGTCGTCGATATCGGCGATGCTCCCGCCCTCCACGGCCTTGAACATGGCCTGGCGCCGCTTGATTTCTCCATCAATGGACGCCAGCGCGCGGTAGATGGCCCGCTCGCCCTGCAGGTTATCGATGATGCCCACCACGTGGGGCAGTTCGCGGAACACCTCGCTGGTGCCGCCGCCCTTGTAGTCGATCAGCACAAACTGCACGTCCCTGGGCCCATAGTTTACCGCCAGCGACAGGATAAGGCTCTGCAGCAGCACGCTTTTGCCCGAACCCGTGGTGCCGGCCAGCAAACCGTGGGGACCATGGCCGTTGGCACCGAACTTGATGTTCAGCGCGAACGGCTGGCTGCCGGCGCGCACGCCAAGGTATGAGTCGATCCTTTCATAGGTTTTGTTCTCGTTCCAGAAGCGCCATATGTCGATCTCGCTGGTATTGCGCGCCTTGTATACGTCTAAAAAGGTCAGATAGCTGGGGATCGCAGCGTTCCCCTGCGAATCCTGCACGCGCACGGGCGCCAGCTGCTTGGCAAAGTTCTCCAGCTGCTGGGGCGCTATCAGGTCAAACTGAGTGCCCGTCACATCGCCCTGATCGGTATACACAGCGCCCAGCTGGGCCTTGGATTCGATGATCAATTTGCATTCCTTGGGCAGCATTTCCTTGGTAGCCGCCTGCACAACCATGGAAAAACCCAGGTCATCCGATGCCATGTAGCGGGTGATGGGGTGGTCCTCAATCAAGTGGGGATCGGCCACGAACACCATATAATAAGGCAGCTCGCCTCTATAGGGCGCACCGCTTTCTATTTCTTCCTCCTCCTGCACGAACCCCGTATCGCCGCTGCGCTCGCTGTTGGCATCGGCGCGGATGGACAAAATAGCGTCCAGCCTGGACAGCACCTCCTGCACCATGGCAGGCTCAGATACCGCCATGCGCAGCTCGCGGTCGTCGGTAGCAAACACATGGGGCAGCCACTTGGTCCAGTGCCAGGCGTTGCGGGTGTCCGGGGTATAGAGCACGGCGATGCGCACATCATGGTAGCTGTGGTTCGCCGCAGCCTGAACCACCATGTTCTGCATCACCCAGGGAGTGCGCTCGCTGCCCAATATGCCGATCAGCCGGTGCTTGATGACATCCACGGTGATGGGCACATCGCGCAGCACGCTGTAGCTGTCGCGCAGGCGGCGGGGCTCGTAGCGCAGCGGATCCTCCACCAGGGACAGCTTTTCTTTCGGCACAGACAATTGCAGCGGCAGCGGCAGCTCGCCCAGGCCCAGGCGCAGCTCCAAAAAGTCCCGGTGGGAGGGCATCCGCTCCCACAGGCGGTGGGTGCTTGAGCGCGGCAAATTGACGCATTCCTGCGAGCTGAGGTAGTTGTGCAGCAGGCGCTCCCGCTCCCTGTTGCGCTCGATGATCAGCTTTTCTTCGGTTTCCGCATAGTACTGCCGGCATACGGACAGGCGCAGGTCTTCGTCCTGCTGCCACTTTTTCTCGTTGTGCCGGCGGTTCATGATGGACCAGAAGATCGCCACCACCGCCGATGTGCCCACCATCACCAGGCTGGCGGCGCCACGGTTCATAAACAGCGCCATCGTCGCCATGGGCAGCACCATGGTCAGCGAAGGGCCCAGCTGCAAATAGGCGGGCATGTCATTGCGCGCCTGCATCGGCAGGGGGCCTTCCACCTCCAGCTCCGCGTCATTGGCCTTCTGCAGCCGCCGGGGTGACCGGTGGTATTGCACATACACCGACTGACCGGCATCTGCGGGCGCGGGCGGGGCGGCGGCCCTTGGCGGCTCTGTATACGGCTTCAGCCTCTCCACAGGCTTCATCGCGGTGGGCTGGTTGATGGCCAGCACAGAACCAAGCCATATCAGGCTCAGTCCATCGGGGATGTCGATGCGGTCGCCAAACCGCAGCTGCCGGTTGGCGCCTCTCAGCAACGCGCCGTTGATATAAGTGCCGTTCTCGCTGGTGTCGGTATAAACCGCGGCGTTTTGTCCATTCCCGACCAGAAACCCATGCCGGGCGGAAGCCAGGGGGTCCTGAAAGCACAGATCGTTGGCAGCGTCCCTGCCGATGCTCAGCCGGCCGTTGTTCGGGAAAAAATACTTCCTGTAGATGGTGTTTTCCCGCTGGTAGGTCCCCGCCACCATGGCGATGTCGCCAAACTTGCCGTTGATGCCGTAGCGCTGCCCGCTTTGAATGACGCGCTCCGGCTGCGCCAGGCCATCGTGCCATTTGAACCCTTCGGGCAGCTGCAGGTACCAGGTGTCGTCCAGGGAGCGCACCGAAAACACAACGCGCTCCATCCAGCCCGTCTCCTCCTGGGCCAGCACGATCTGGCCGAGCCAGTTTTGCTGGTCCGGCAAATAAAAGCCCTTGCCGTTTTGTTTAAACTTCATCCAGATGCTGAGCATGGTTACCTCCCCGTCTGCGCGCCCTGCGGATAGCCCCGCTGCAAGTCCAGCACAATGGTGGTCATGTTGTCCTTGCCCGACAGCTCCATCGCACGCAGGGACAGGTTTTTAACCACGTCCTTCGCGCTTGGGTTTTCCAGCGATATGCGCAGGATTTCGCTGTCGGTCAGCAGGTCGCTGATGCCGTCGCTGCACAGCAGCAGCCTGTCATGGCGAAACAGGTTTTCCTTGTGCGCGTAGACAAAATCCTTGGGCTTTTCGCCGGGGTCGATGCCGATGTACTGGCTGATCACATTGGCGCGCGGGTGCTTCTGCGCCTGTTCCCTGGTGAGCAGCCCGGCGTCCACCATGCGGCTTACCTCGCTGTGGTCGCGGCTGAGCTGCCGGATGCCCTTGCCACGCAGCAGGTAGACCCTGCTGTCGCCGACGTTGTACACATGCGCCATGTTGCGCCGCAGCACCACCATCGCCAGCGTGGTGCCCTGATACTTGGCGCCCTGCTTCCCGCCGTCCTCATTCACCTCATCGGAAGCTTCGCGGCAGAAGGCGTCCACCAGGGCGTCCAGGTCGCCGCTGCCAGCCTTGACCAGCAGGGGCGACATTTTGCGCACCGTCATGGTGGACGCCCGCTCGCCATACTGGGCGCCGCCCATGCCGTCGCACACGGCATACAGCTGCACGCTTTCGGAAAAAGATTCGTCAATCCACGCGCCCTTGTCCATGCTGTCCATGGCCATGTAGTCGCCGTTGAAGAAAAAATTATCCTCGTTGTTGCCGCGCTCACAGCCCATGTGGCTGAGCACGGAAGCATTCACCTGTTTTCTCTTCGCCATAAGGATTCCTCCCTCATTTCACTCACCAGCGCCTTTTTTTCTTTTGTAGCCGTTAATTATGTCCGTGATCTCTTTGATGATCTTTTTATGTTCCTCATTAGAAACATATTTTAATTGTTCAGGATAAATCAAGCCATTTAGCCTTAATTTTCCTTCTTCTTCCAACGCTTTTTCCTTATTGGTAATATCTTCCGGCTTTATGCCTGAAGCCAGATAGTCCGCAGCTCTTTTCGTGTATTCTTCAACTATATCATCGCTTTCTTTTCCATCAGAGGCAGGCGGGACTTCCGGCGATACGGTAGCCGGGGGGGCAGTCACAGCTGCCATTGTCCCCTCAGTTGGAGAAATGGTGACGGTTGGTTCTGAAGATGGCGTTGGGGATGGCGATACGGTCGGGGTTGGCGTTGGAGATGGCGATACAGCCGGAGACGGTGTTGGGGATGGAGATACAGTCGGGGTTGGCGTCGGGGTCGGCGTTGGGGATGGCGTCGGCATAAAGCCCTTTACCATCCGGAAATCGCCTGTTTTTCCATCCGCGTCAATATGAAACCAACCGAAATGATCCTTGCCCTGACGCATCCATATATCGTTATCTCCAGGCAGCAGCACCCAATTCTGAATGCCCGTTGCCGCTCCCTGGTGCAACACAGAAGCAATCAGCTGATCTTTCCTGGGTTCTTTTTCATTGCCGACTTTTTTATAAAACTTAAATTCATCGCCTGCCGCCGGCATAAAATCACTGATTTTACTTTGCAGCAGCTGCACAAAGTCCACCAGGGCCATGTTGAGCGTCCCGCCGCCCGCCGGCGGCTCGGGCACCATGGTCACAGCGGACAGGACATCCTCATCGTCGGCCGCCAAAAGCCACAGCTCCAGCGCCGGCGGCTTGTCCCCGGGCGCCCACACTGCCAGGTCAAGCCGGTTGCGGTTGGCCGGGTCATGGGGCTTCAGCGCTATGATGTGCCGGGCTTTCGCCGCTTCCGCTGTATTGCGCAGGCCCAGCCGGTTCACCGGCCCGTCCTGCTGCCCTTCCTGGCCGATCACCGCCAGCTGGTAATGCTTCGTCATCTCATCGGTTTCGGTTTTCGCTTCAAAGATATCCTGACGGTCCCGGTCATCCAGGGACGCTTCCTCGCTGAGGATCACCCTGATGTCCTCGCCGTCTGCTATCGCATGGTACATCCACTGCACCGGCAGCGCCCGGAGGGCATCCCGCCTGATATTGCCCGCCGTTTCCTCGTCGAACGAGAAGGCGGCGGCTTCGGCGCCGATGGTCAGCTGCTGCGATTGATACGTCTCTTCCTTCCCGGACAGCGCCAGGGTGTAGGCGCCCGGCTCCAGCGCCACGCTGTCAATGCCGGCGGGGATCGTGTGCTGATTTTCATATCGGTCCAGCAGCTGCATCCTGCCCTGGTAGTATTTCCGCTCCAGCGACTGCAGCCCGCTGAGCAGCGTCGCCTGCTGCAGCGCTGCGCCATCCGGCTCAAGGAGCGCTTGTTTCAGCCCCTTCTCCAGCGCCGGCCCGGCGCCATCCTTGCCGCCCAGCAACACAACATCATCCTGCACCTTCGCAAGCGACAGCTTCAGCTGCGCGCGCACAGCCCGCGGGCTGAACGGCAGCCGCAGCGGCGCAGCGCCTTCCTCGCCCAGGTCGATCTGCAGCGGCGCCATCAGGCCGTCTACAAAGCCTTCCTTTTGCTTCAGGGCAAGCGTGTAGCTGCCCTTTGGCAGCGACAGCTCGCTCAGCGCCGCAAAGCTGACATCGCCCGGCCCCGGCGTCAGGGTGAACAGCGGGTTCTCCAGCAGGCTCTTTTCACCTGCATACAGGCTGCCAAAGGGATCGGCCGCGTCGAAAGCCAGCTTATGGAACACAACCTCTACGGAGGGTAAGCCCGGATCAGCCTGCCGGCGAATGGCTTTCTCTTTGTCATACAGGTTCTGCACCGCGTTTTGATCGAAATCTTCCGGCAAGCCGCTGAAAGCCAGCCGCGCTCCTTCCACCCATACGCGCGCATCCTTGGGGATGGGCAGCGCGTTCATGTCGACAAAGTCAATCAGCGCCTTATCATCCACCTGGATCTTCCATTCGGTATCCTGCTCAGCGACCACCAGGGAATCAGCCGGCTTCAATACATCAAAGGACTCTTCGCGCTCAGCCTTTTCCTCGCCACCAACAAAGGACTCCGCCGACAGCGCCAGCCTGAACTCCTTGCCCACCGGCAGCCTGATGACGGTTTTTTCCTTGATATCCGGCAGCGGCAAACGAACCTCCTCCTGCCCTTCAACAGCCCATATGAGCGCCGCTTCTTTCAGGTTGTGGTATGCAAAACCGCTCAGGTCGATGGTCACCTGCGCCATCGGCGGCTCAATGATGCGCACGGCTGCAACAGGCTCCTTGCCGGGCTTCACCAGCATGAGCTCTTCCTGTCCGTCCCATTGAAACACAAGCTCGTTGGCCGCCACCGCCTTTGGCGGCGGGGAAGGGGTGGGGGTCAGTTCGTTGTCGATCAGCCTGTCCACGGCGCTTATATCCACGTCATACAGGTAGGTTTCGCTGCCCACTTCCTCCACGGCGTACGCATCGGCTTTTACGGCGCCGGCAAATGCCTTGTATGCTTCCTCGCTGAACACATCCACCGGCATGTCCTCTCCCAGCACCATGAGCGCCTTCAGCTTGGCGACGATTTTTTTCAAATCCTCCTGTTTAATTAAACCGCTGGTCTCCCTGGCGCTGACAGCCTGGCCCACGATGAGGTCGGGTTTTTTTACTGTTTCATGTCTGTCCAGGTCTTGAGCGTCGGCCACGGACAGCTCGTTTTCGTTTTTCTCCGTCAGGTTGTTTTCCTTCAGGAAATCCTCGTAGGCAGCCATGGCCCGGCTGTCAAGCCCGGCGGCAGCCTCGCCCCCGCGCAGGAAGCGCAGCCGGCGCAGATGATCGACGATCCTCTCCGCGCGCGGGCCTTGATCCCCCGCCGCGGCATATGGCACCGGTACAAGCTTTGCCTGGTCGGACATCAGCTTGTCAAAACCGCCTCTGTAAATGCCCCCGGCGCCTGCGGGCACATCGATGCCGTTGTTCCCGGCAAAGCGCCTGTACGCAGCCATGGCGTCGGCGTTGAAGGTTTTGAGGGCATCGTCCGCATAATCGAGGTAGCCAAGGCTTTTCAGGCGCTTGATCGCCTGCGCCGCGTCGCTGCCCGTTGCGCCCAGCGCCACCCGGGGAATGGGGTCCAGGGACAGGGCCGTCACCTCGGCAGCCCTGCGCGGGGATACATCGACCGGCGTTTCCTGCGTTTCACCGGCGCTGTCCCTGATGGAAAGGGTATAGCCGCCCGGCTTCAGCATCTCCTCAAAGCGATAGATATGGTATGTTTCCAGCCCGTCCGCAATCTCCTCGCCCTCGTTGGCCGTTACCTGCGCCGTGATGTCCTGCAATTCGCCGTCCTTCGGCTGCAAAAACACCGTCTGCGCTTCATACAGCGGCACATGGAAGGTGATGCGCACCGGCGCGCTCTGCGTCCAGAAAAACAATGCCGCCGCCAGCGCCGCCACGCCGATCAGCACGCGGCGCACAACCACCCGCCGCCGGCTGCGGGCGATGCTGCCGGAAGGCTGGTATGCCCGCATCTGGGGCAGCTGGGGCATGGGCAGCGCGTTGATGGTCATCAGCACGCGGTCCTGATGGTCCCTGAACAGCAGGGGCTCATCGAGCAAGGCTTCCATCTGCTCCCCATAGTCGCGCCCTGCCTGCGGCTGGTACACGCGCCAGGCGGTGCCGCCGGCGCTGAAGCTGTCCACGCACGGCAGCGCTTTGCTGCTGCGGCTGTCGCGCTTGAGAAACAGCTCCTGCGCCTGGCTGAACAGGGCGGGGTTCCGCCGGCCCGCCACCTGGCCGTTATCCAGCCTGGCGGCGTTGGATTTGGGGTAAAACTCCTCTAACAGCACGGCGCTCCCGGCCTGCTGGTCCCAGGCCAGGTAGCCGATGGCCTGGCGCGAATCCGCCAGGGCATTGCCCAGCCTGTAGCGCCCCGCAAGCAGGACACCCTGCGGCAAGGCAGCGAAAATTCTGGGCGGTTCCTGGCGTTCATAGCCGCAATGGGCGCACTTCGCGCCATCCCAGTCTTGCATGCATTGTGGACACTTCATCATCCCATGCCTCCTTGCAGGTCGGTATCGGTCGGCCGCCCGGCCGCCTACGGATAGTAAATGCTTCGGAAGATGCCGATATCGCTCAGGTCGGTCACGGCAATTTGGTGGGCGTTGTTCACCAGCAGCACCTTGCCGTCTGCCAGCGGCGCCATGTGCCGGATATCCTCCGCGATAAGGGTAAACGATGTCAGCTGTTCGCCTGCCGGGGTCTCGCCGGCGGCATACAGCCGTCCGCTGCCCGTCAGCAGCAGGGCGTAGGTATCGCCCAATGCCGCATGCACCACGTCGCCGACGCCTTCGGCAGCTACAAAGTTGTTGGACTGGCGGGTGGAGCCGTTGCCAATTTGGCCAAATTTGTTCTTACCCCGCAGGTAAGCCGTGCCGCCGCCATCCACCACCACCATCATATCGCTGTTGACAGCCGCCACGCGCAGGTCCATGTCCATGTCCGCCGGCGTTCTCACGGTGGCCGGGGCGGTTTTCCTGCCTGTTATTTCATAAAGGACTGCGTTGTCGTTCCTGGTGCCGATGCCCAGCAGCACATGCCGCGTGCCGCCGCCTTCCAGCATGAGGGCGTCCTTCACCGATGTCAGCCGCACAACGCCCCGGCTGCCGGCTTTGTCCGATTGCAGATAGACACACGCCTGGCCGGCAACGACCTCCCTGAGCTTGTTTTTCTCGTTGATTTCGCCGTCCTGGTCAAACACCATGACCAGGCTGTCCTTGCTGAACGACATGTCGGCCACGGACAGGTCCATGCCGGCGATAGCGATGGCGTCATAGAGCAGCTCGTCAAACCAGCGGTCGATCTCGTCCTGCGGACCAAAGGGGAATATGAGGCCGCCCTTCGACAGCGCCAGCACAAGGCTGCCGTTGGACACCACCTTGACAAACGCGTCGTCCACCACGCGGCTGGCGTGATCGCTGCCGGCCGGCACAATCAACAGGCGTTTCTGGCTGTCCAGCAGGTAGTATGTATCGCCCAGCGCCGCCGCCGACATCACCTGCGCCTCGCCTTCCGGCGCCCAGCTTTCGGCTTGTTCGGTTCCGGACGGGCTTGCCGTCGTCTCCGGCTTGTATGCCAGCAGCGTCTCATACTCCTCCCTGGTCAGGTAGGGCCGGGTTATATCCCAGCCGAAGGCAGCCTTTACCTTCATCAGAACCTGCTGCGCTTCCTGGGTGATAACGCCCTCCGGCGGCCCTACCAGCCCCCACTTCAGCAGTGCCATATGCAGCGCATTGTTTTCAGCCTCGCTCTGCTGCCGGTCGACCGATATGCGCCACTCGGCGTTCACGGTGACGGGCACTTCCAGCGCCTGGCCGGATTCATCGCTGATGATGATCACGTCATTGCCGGGAGCCAACGCCTGGAACGCGATGGTATCAGGGCCCTCTGAAGTGATGGTGAGGATATCGGGCGGGATCACCGTGTAGCGCACCTGGTGCCCTTCCGTCATGCCCAGCGTCAGGGTGAAGGATTCTTCCTCCCGCACCTCCACCGCCTGCGGGGTCACCCCCGTCAGCACCGGTTCCACGGTGATGTCGTAGAGGAGTTCATCGCCATGACAGCGCAGCGTCACCTGCACGCTGCCCGGGGAAAGCGGGAACAGGCTCAACCCTCCGTCCTCCACCATGGCGCTGAGCACGCTTTCATCCGATGAGGCCGGCTGCACATCCGCCACGGCGCCATGCACGGCCATCTTCACCGACAGCCCATGCCCAATGTACATGACGTCGGGCAGAACGGGCGGTTCGACAAAGCCGCCTATCACGGTGATTTCATGGTTGACGCCCACGCCCATGCAGGCAACGGTCATCTCGGCATTGCCGCGCGCCAGGCCGGTCACGGTTAAGCCGTCCGAGCCCACGGTGGCTGCCACAATGGCTTCGCTTCCGTCCTTCATTTTCACGGTGACGCTGTCGAAACCGCCGCTGTAGGTTGACAGCGGGACAACCATGCTCTGCCCCACATTGAGGCTGAGCGGCATCATCGGCATGGAGATGAAACGGTCCTCCACGGTGACGGCAACCTCCACATGGCTGCCGGCATAGTCCGCCGTCAGCACATAGGCGCCCGGCGTGCTGGACCCCACCATCAAGCCGTCGTCCGTGTAAACGCCCAGCAGCTCGTCAGGTATATTCAGCTTCATGGCCGATGCCTGCAGGGGCTGCCCGTCCATGGTTTCAAACGCAACCAGCACCCGTTCGCCGGCTGCCAGGGTGTATGCCTCCTCCCGCGTGCGGAAGGGCAGGCTGTCCACCCGGAACAGCACCTCGTGCCGGGCGATGCCGTCGCTGAACGTCAGCGATGCCTCGCCCACCCCGCCCACGGTCACCAGCATGCCGTTCTCGTCGGCGGACACATCGGTGATGTTGTTCAGGGCAAGCGGGGTGAACAGCAGCGGCGTCCCTTCCCAGGACACCCATATCTCTTCGCCGGCATTGACAACGTGCGGGCCGGCATCCACCTTGGTGATGCTGAATGCAAACTGCGCTTCATTCGAGCCCGCGTCCATCGCCACCGCCGCGCCCTCATTGGCATACAGGTCCACCGGGGAGCCGTCGGCGTTGGTGAAATCAATCAGGTTGGCCAGCACGCGGTATTCACCGGGCGACAGGTACAGCGAGGTCCTGTGCAGAACGCCGCCAACCTCTTCCCACGGCTGGTTCAGCAAAATCCGTTCGCCGGACGCCACATGCTCCAGCACAAGCTGATGCACATGGTCCATCTCGGCTTCCACATACAGGGTTGCCGGGAACACGTCCGCCACAGCGGCGTCCACCCGGGTTGCCACCTTGCCGGATACGATGTACAGCTCGCCCGGCTTGCTGAGGTCCATGCCGGCAATGAACGCACCGGCCGGCACCATGGTGGGGGCCTGCGTCGGCGTGGGCGACGGCGTCGGCGTCGGCGTAGGTGTAGGTGTGGGTGTAGGTGTAGGCGTCGGCGTAGGTGTAGGTGTAGGTGTGGGTGATGGCGTCGGGGTGGGGGTAGGCGTCACCGTAGGCGTAGGTGATGACGTTGGTGTTGGCGTAGGCGACGGCGTAGGCGTAGGTGATGACGTTGGCGTTGCCGTCGATGTGGGGGTCGGCAACGGCGTCGAGGTATCCGTAGACGTAGCTGTCGGGGTTGGTGAAAGCGTAGGTGTAGGCGTCACTGTAGGCGTAGGTGACGGCGTAGGCGTCGGCGTTGCCGTCGATGTGGGGGTCGGCGACGGCGTAGGCGTGGGGGTCGGCGTCACTGTAGGCGTGGGCGACGGCGTCGGGGTGGGGGGCGGCGTCATCGTAGGCGTGGGCGACGGCGTTGAGGTAGGCGTAGGGGTCGCCGTAGGCGTGGGCGACGGCGTAGGCGTGGGGGTCGGCGTCGGGGGGGGCGTGGGCGTCGCCAGCTCTTCATAATAAAACACCAGCTGCTCAGGCTCGGTTTCCCCGTCGTTCAGCACGGTGAACGTCAGGTCGCCATCGCCTATCAGCCGCATGCCCGCCGCCTGGGACAGGTTGGCATTCGCCCGGACGGTTTGCTCTCCCCTGGGCAAATCAAACGTTTCCTCGTACAGCAGCAAGCCGTCCTGCATGGCATACTGCACCACAATGGGATAGGTTTTCTTGGACACGACGCCGCTGCCGAACAGCACCGCCAGCACCACGCCCAGCAGCACAAAGATGCCGATCAACAGCGCCCACACCGCTTTGCGGGCGCCGCCGCCTGTTTTCCCATCGGGCCCGGTCTCTGCCGCCGCCGCGGCGTCACCGCTTTCGAGCAGGGCTGTGATATCCAGCCGCATCTCGTAAGCCGTCTGATACCGTTCGGCGGGGTTGTGCCGGGTCGCTTTGGCATAGATGTCCTGCAGCGCCTTGGGAAACTGCCGGGGCAGGGGTTCCAGCACGCCGTTCAGCTTTTGCGGTTCACGCCCGTTGAGCAGCACAAATAGCAGCACCCCGGTAGAGTACACGTCGGTATAGGCGTTTTCCGGCATGCCGCTCTGCTGCTCAGGCGGCGTGTAGTTGCCCTTTAAAAATTTGGTGTGGGAGGTGTTGGCGGCATCCGAACGGGCCGAGCCGAAATCGATCAGCACGAGTTCGCCCGAGTTGCGGCGGAAGAGGTTGTCCGCCGCCACGTCCCTGTGCAGGATGTTGCGCTCGTGCACGCCGTGGAGGATATCCAGCGTGCGCTGGACCATGTACAGCGCGTCCCGCATGGAGAACGGCCTGCCCTGGCGCTTCAGGTAGTCCTTCAGGGTGGAGCCTTCCAGGTACTCCATCACGAAGTAGCCGGTGCCGTTCTCGCTGAAATGCTCCGTGCATTTCACGACGCCGGGCACCAGCGTCAGCGATTGCAGGCGCTTGGCCTCTTCAAAAAACTTCTCTAAAAACTCCCGGAACAGGTCCTCCTGGCCGGGGTTGGGCAGCACATTGGACGAGTTCACCTGACGGGCGCATACGCTGACCGACAGGAACTCCTTGATCGCCACGCGCTGGCCATAGTGCTTGTTGTCGATGGCAATGTAGGTGGCGCCAAAACCGCCCGCGCCGATGCAGCGCCCAACGGTATACCGGCCCTGCCGCAGGGTGACGCCCGGCTGCAGCAGCCGCGAGTTAGTTTCCACATACGGTATGGCGCTGCGGCAATGCGGGCATACCGTTGCCTGGGGAGATACCTGGCGCATACACGAATAACACAGATGCCGCGTGTCGCTCACCAAGTATTCCCCCCTTTCTTAAGAATCATAGTACGCCTGCCCGTCAGGACAGCACGATCAGTATAAACAGCGCCAGAAACAGCACCGACAGCAACACCAATATCGCCGCCAGCAGCTTGTTGGAGGCGGTGCTGCGTTCCTTCTTTTTCCGCACCCGGCTGATGCCCGTGTTGACGTGCCGGCGCTTCGCCCTGCCTTTATAGGTGTTCACGTCAGCGCGGGCTTTTTTCTTCGGCGCCTTTGCCCGCCGCCAGGACCCGCCCTTCTGCTTTTTCTGCCGGGTTTTTCGGAGGGTCTTGTTGTCGATGGGCTCGATGGCCTGCACAGCCGACAGCATATCCTGCGCCAGCTGATAGCGCTGGGCGGGCTGGGTGCGAGTGGCCTTCATGTACACCCGGTTCACCTGGTACAAGGGGCTTTTCTCGTCGCTGCACATGGGCTCGAGGTTGCCGTCCTGCACCTTAGGGGTGCGCCCCATGAACAGCTCAAACATCACCACGCCCACGGCGTACAGGTCGGTATACTTATCCTGGGTCATGCCCTGGGCCTGCTCGGGCGCCGTATACACGCCCTTGACAAACGTCGTCATGCCGGACTGAACGGCGTTGCGCGCCGAGCCGAAGTCGATCAGCTTGACGCGCCCGTCATCCATCAGCAGGATGTTGTCCAGGCTGATGTCGCGGTGCAGCACCCCGCTGGAGTGCACGGACGACAGGATGTTCAGCAGCTGGGTCAGGATGTCGATGGCGTTCCTGTGGGGCAGGCCGTCCTGGTGCTGCCGCAGGTAGGCCTTCAGGTTGGTGCCCGGCAGGTACTCCATGACAAAATAAGCGGTTTGGTTGGCTGTGAACACGTCGTACAGCCGCACCAGGCCCTCCACATGGCTCAGGTTGCGCAGCTGGTTGGCTTCGGCGAAAAACCTCTGCTTGTAAAACTCAAACTCCCTGGGCTTCAGCAGGGTTACGTCGGCGCTGTCCGGGCTGCGGGTCACCATCTGGTTGGGAAAATACTCCTTGACGGCGCACCGCTCCTGCGAAGCGTTGTCAAAGGCGATGTAGGTGGCGCCAAAGCCGCCCCGCCCCAGCAACCGGCCGATCACATAGCGGTCCTGCAGCAAGGTGCCCGGCTCCAGGTCGAGGTTGCCGCGGGTTTTATAGGGCAGCGGCTCCCGGCAATAGGGGCAGGCGCTGGCATCGGCCAGCGCGACCTTTTTCATGCAACTGTAACAAAGCGAAGCGTTCAATTCGTCGTTCTTTCCGCGGTCGTTCTCTGCTGATTACACGATGATCTGCTTACTGCTCACTGGTTACTGCTCGCTGTTGTTTACTGACCACTGCCCCTATTGGGGACAGCCGGCCCATCTTGGGGATGGGCCGGCTGCGCAATCAGTCGGCAGGGCCGGTTAGGGAATCAGGTCCTTCAGCTGCATGCGGTTGATCTTCAGGCCGCGGCCTTCCTGCATGTCATGCAGGCGCTCTGCGTTGAAGGCAGGCACTGCCGCTTCCACGTTGGGGGCGGCGATCTGCGCACGCATCCATACCTGGCCGGTGGTGCGGATGTTCACACTGGCCGCGAAGGAGAAGGCGATCTGCGCGCCGTCCTTCACCAGGATCACGTTTCTGTAGTTGTTGGTGGGCTGGCTGACGTTCACGACGCCGGCAAAGTCCACGCTGGTTTCGTTGCCTTCCAGGTCCACCAGGGTGGCCTTGCTGCCGCTGAGGTTGATGATCAGCTCGCCCTTATCGGTGAAGTCCAGCAGGGTGGCCTTGTTTTCCAACACCTTGATGTTGGTGCTGGCCAGGTCGATCACATACACCTTGCCGCCCAGCATGTACGCCGCTTTGCTTGCGTCGGGCGCCACGTCAAAGCGCGTCGCGCCGGTGCTGCCGGGGATCCGGTAAGCCTGCAGCTTCGCCACGTCGATGAGGATCAGGTCGGCTGTTGTTTTCTGTTCGGCTGCGTTCCAGCTGCCTGCCAGCAGCAGCATGCCGTTGGCATCAGCCATCACCACCAGGGCATCCTTGCCCTTTTTGGCCTCTTCGCCGTAGGTGAGCGCCGGGGTGCCGTCAGCATTCAGCAGGCGCTCCAGGTCCAGCACCTGAGCGGGAACGGTCGCGCCGGATTCGTTCTTGTCGTATACCACCAGCATCTGGCGGTAGATGCCCAGCTGTTTGCCCTGCGGGTTCAGGCTGACCATCAGCGTTTCGGTAGAGCCGATGTTGGTGCGGATATCGCGGCCTTCGCCGGATACCGGGCTGAACTTCACCCTGCCCTTGTCCACATCGGCGGTGTAGGGGTTGGTGAGGCCGGCCAACACGTTGTAGGTGACCATGTCTTCCAGGGCCTGGCTCACCTGCGGCGCGTCCATCGCGGGCTTCAGCCCGGCGCGGTTGGGCCTGAGCAGCAGCTCAGCCGCCAGGGTGGAGTTGTACTCCCACACGGGGTAGAGGTCCATCACGCTGGCTGCCACGGTGTCGGAAATGCCGTCCTTGTCGCTGTCGTAAGCCAGCGGGCTGAAGCCGCGGGCTGCCAGGATCAGCTGCTCCTCGGTGTCGGACAGGCCGTCGCCGTCAGTGTCCTGGGAAAGCGGGTTGGTGCGGTGCCGCAGCACTTCGTCGCCGTCGGTCAGGCCGTCGCCGTCGCTGTCAGCGTTCTTGGGGTCGGTGCCGATCATCAGCTCATAGGAGTCGGACAGGCCGTCCTTGTCGCTGTCGGCGAAATACTGGTAGGCTGTTTCGGTTTCTTCCTCTTTGCCGCTTTCGTTGAACAGGTTCACGGTGTAGCCGTACAGATCTGTCGCGAACACCTGGTAGTTGCCCGGCAGCTGGTAGGTGATGTCGTACTCGTACTCGTATGTGCGCTGTTGGATGCCGGCGAAGTTCTCCTCGATGATGGGCGTACCGTTCAGCAGTACCTTCACGCCGGCCAGGCCCCAATCGTCCTCGACGGTGATCAGCAGCGTTGCGCCGCGGTCCTTGGCGCCTTCGCGGTTGAACACGGGGGCCTTCTGGTCCTCAATGACAAACTCGATGGTCTTCGTGTCGCCTGCGTAGTTGTTAATGCCTGTCACGGTGGCGATGGGCTTGGCGGCCACAGCGCTCTTGATCATCGCGCCGTCGGTGTTGTTCCGGTAGGCAACGGTGAAGTCCCTGTCCTTGACGAGGGGCCCGTCGGTGAAATCGTCCGCCATCACGATGGGGGGCTCGATCACCGCCGCGGTGTACGCCTGCACCTCAATCGCCTCGATGTCCGGCAGCGGGATGGGCGTGATGGTGAAGGGATGGGTTTTGATGCTGCCCGCGTAGTCGTTGATGCCCCGCACGGTGATGGTGGCCGTGCCGGCGTTGATGTTGTCTTCATATGCCAAGGTATAGTCCGTGTCCTTAACGAGGGGCTGTTCGGTGACAGGGTTCACCATTGTCACATCGGGCTCGTATGCCTGGCCGATGAAGGGCACGGCATCCAGGTCGGCAATGGCCGGCAGCACAATGGGGACAATGCGGAACTCCCGCTTCTGGACGCCGGTGTAGTTGCCCCGGCCGGTGGCCGTCACCGTCGCGGTGCCCGCGTGGACGTTGTTCTCGTAGGCCAGGGTATAGTCCCTGTCCGCAACGAGGGGATTGTCCTTGCCGTACACCATGGTGACGGGGGGCGTCAGCGCCTCGCCTGTGAACGCAAGGGGCTTGATCTCGGCAATTTCCGTCAGGGCCGCGGGCACGATGTTGAAGCCCACGGTGACAACGCTTTCCGCCTGGTAGTTGCCCTTGCCTGTCACGGTGATGAGGGCTTTGCCCACCGCCGTGTTGTCGCTGTATGCCACGGTGTAGTCCCTGCCCGCCTCCAAGGTGCCCGTGGCGTCATCCTTCAGCACGGGGGCCGGCGTGATGGCTTCGCTGGTATACACCTGGTCCGCCACCGCTTCGGGCTGGGGCAGCGCGATGGGGGTGATGTTGAAGTGGACTTTTACGACATCGCCGGCGTAGTTGCCGATCCCTGTGACGGTGACGGTCGCCTGGCCTGCATTGGTGTTGTTCTCATATGCCAGGGTGTAGTCCGTATCCTTCACCAGGTCGGCGTTGGTTACCGGGTTCTTCATCTCCACACCGGGCTCGTGCGCCGTGCCGTTGAAAGGCACGTCATCCAGCGGCGCGATGTCCGGCAGGTTTTGGGCTACAATATGCCAGGTGATCTTGACATCGGCTTCAGGATCGCCGGTTGCCCATACGTAACCATAGTCCAGTTTCGCAGTCGCTTCATATTCGCCTACCTCTGTTCCCGTGTGACCGGTCAGCTTATACCCTGCGCCCTCCTTCACGCCTTGCAACTCTTTGCCTGTGTATTCAGGTGAAGGCGTAATGGCAACAGGCCGATCAACTTTGATTGGGACAATCTTAAATGTCTGCTCGGCGCTGCCCTGATAGTTTTTGCTGCCAACTGTAGCCGTAACAGTTACTTTGGCCTTGTCAGTGACACCCGTGTTGTCGTTATAGGATAGGGCATAGTCTGTCGATGCAACAGGTGGAGATGCGGGAAAAGAAACCGCAGGTTTGACCGCGTTGCCAAGATTGTATGTTTGATCATCTATCGCGTTTGGTATCGGAATGTTCGCCTTGGCGATGTTCCAAGTTTTTGTTATCGGCGCTAAAGCGGTATTTCCCTGCTCATTCTCCCACTCATAATAATCATTCAGCGTTACTGTGGCAGTATACGGTTCGCCTGGGGGGTTCGCATCTGTTGCTTTTAGCGTCCCTGAGGTCGCGTACGATCCTGCAACGCCTCCTTCAATCGTTACACCGATTTGTTCACTGCCATTATAAATATGATCAGTTGCTGTTACCGTTGGCCTCGCAACAGGCTGTCTCAAGATGTTAAATGTAGTGCTGCTTTCGCCTGTAAAGTTGTTGTTTGCGGGTTTGGCTGTTACTGTGACAGGACTATCATCAGGCTTGACATTGTCAGTGTATGCCAATGTATAGTCATCCTTACCGGGCGTTACGCCATCTGCCCCAACATTAAAGCCATTAAAAGGTTTTAGTGCACTGCCAGTCCAGAATTGATCATCAATTGTATTTAAAGCCGGCAATGGCGCTGAAGCAATTGTCCAGGGCTCTGTCAATACCTCGGCTGGGTCGCCACTATCCCATGCATAATAATCATTCAAAGTTACTGTGGCAGTATACTGTTCGCCTGGGGGGTTCGCATTTGTTGCTTTTAGCGTTCCTGAGATCGTGTACGATCCTGCAACGCCTCCTTCAATCGTTACACCGATTTGTTCACTGCCATTATAAATACGATCAGTTGCTGTTACCGTTGGCCTCGCAACAGGCTTTCTCAAGATGTTAAATGTAGTGCTGCTTTCGCCTGTAAAGTTGTTGTTTGCAGGTTTGGCTGTTACTGTGACAGGACTATCATCAGGCTTGACATTGTCAGTGTATGCCAATGTAAAGTCATCATTCCCGGGCGTTACGCCACCTGCCCCAACATTAAAGCCATTAAAAGGTTTTAGTGCATTGCCAGTCCAGAATTGATCAGCAATTGGCTTTAAATCCGGCAATGGCGCTGGAGCAATGCTCCATTCTTGCGTTACATCATCTATATCTGTGCCGCTACCTCCTTCCCATACATAGCCAGGTTGCTGCAGTGTTGCTTTGGCGATATGTGTGCCAGCGTTCGTTGCCTCGATTCCCGAGATAACGTATGCACTTGTATTGGGATCGTTATGTGTAACCGTTATGCCTTCTTGAGAAGTGCCATCATAGACAAGAGCATTTGATTTTACCGTCAGCGTTGGCTTCTTTACTGATTGTGGGGGAGCCGCCCACACATGGATGATCGATGCCATCATCAACACCACGACCATGAGCATCAGTTGCCATTTGGTTCTCTTCATGTTGTTCTCCTTGCTAAATTCATTCGTGTCATTTTGTTATTTACCTGCGCGACCGTTGCGCCGGTTGGGTCACTGTATCATCTATCTGCCTGGCCGGTCCCTCCTTCTTCGCTCGTGCTGATGGGTCAATAGTTCACCTGTATATAGTGACGGCCGACGCGCAGCATGTCGCCGTTGGCCAGGGGCACGGTTTGCCCCGGGGGGATGCGCGTCTCGCCGACATAGGTGCCGTTCTGGGCGTTCAAATCCTGCACGCTGACCTGGCCGTCCTGCACGGACAGCATGGCATGCCGCCTGCCCACATAGGGGTCATCCGACAACACCAGCGCGCACTGGGCGGAGCGGCCAATGGTGTACCCGCTGCTCACCACCGCGGTGCGGGTGTGCGTGGCGTCGCCGTGGCTGACGGACAGCGTCAGCATCATGCCGGCCTGTTCCGGGCGGGTGAAGCCGTCCACCACCTGGCCGGCCATGCCCGCGCCGCCGCCGTACGCGCCCTGGCCGGACGCGCCGACCAACGGCGTGCGGGTAAAGGTGAAGCGCAGGCTGCTGATAAAAATCTCCGCCTCGTCCATCAGCTTTTCGGGCGCGTTGGCCTCCAGGCGCTTGGTGCCCACAAAGGTGCCCAGGGAGCTGCGCAGGTCCTCCACGTAGTATTGGCGGCTGTGGGCGCCGTAGGTGATGCGGCAGTGCTGGCCGCTGACCGAGCCGTCGCCGGCGATGCGCAGGTCGCACCCCGCGTCGCGGCCCACGACAAAGCTCTCCTTGTCCACCAGGCGGCAGATGGGCGGGTCCAGCGAGGAGGACACCAGGTAATGCGTGGGCATGAAGGACGCCGGCCCGGTGGTCACGGTTTTGTCCTTCTTGGTGTGCATCAGGCTTTGCAGCATCTTTTTGCGCCGCTCCTTGTTTTCGGCCAGCGCCCCGTGCAGCCTGGGCGACAGCGTGATGGCCAGGTTGTACGCCAGCAGCACCGCCACCAGGGAAATGATGCCCGCAACAGGCCGCAGCACCCACAGAAACACCACCATCGCCAGCCCGAACAGCAGCACCAGCCGGCTGATGGACACCAGGGTTTTATTGGTCAAGCATAAACCTCCCCGATTCAGCCACGCCCTACCAAGTCACGGTCAGGGTATGGTGGCCGATGCTTATTTTGGCACCGCTGGCCACCGCAAAATCGCCGGCGCCGGAGCTGAACATGTCCATGGGCACGGTGACATTGCTGTCCATCTGGGGCGCACTGCTGGCCTCCACCTGCACGCCGTCCACAAAGGTGCCGTTCACCGAGCCCAGGTCGCGGATGTAGAGGACGCCGCCGCGGGAGAACAGCTCGGCATGGCGGCGGGAAACGCCCCGGTCGGCCTTGTCGAGCAGCAGGTCGCACATCTCCCGGCCGATGGTGAGCGAGTGGCCCACCGTCGGCGTGATGGTGCGGCTTTTGCCCGCATAGTCAACCTGAATGGTGACGGGCATGCCCACGACGCCGGGAATGGTGGCTTCGCTGTCCCCCATGCCCATGGGCGGCTGGGGCACCGTGCCCGGCTGGGCCGCGCCTGCGCCGCTTAAATCGGGCCGGGTCAGCTCCTCCCCCGCCGGCGGGGGCGCGTCGGCAGCAACCTGGCCGCCGCCGCGGGAGGGCGTGGACGACACCTCGAACCGGGCGCGGTTGCGGCTGGAGCGCAGCAGCACCATCACCACGATGATCACCAGCAGCAGCACCGCGCTGACCGCCACGATAACCCAGAGGGGCACCTCAAAATCGGCGATGGCAACGGTGCTCTCCAAACGGGCGCGGGCCGCTTCCACCAGGGTGGGCGGCACGGGGCTGGGGCTGGGTTCCGCGGCTTTCAGGTTTTCGTTTTGCAGAATATGCTCCACCAGGCCGGCGCTGACGCCGTCCACAACGTTGTTGTCAAGGCCGTTGTTCTCGCCAAACAGAGCGATGGCCTGCAGGGTGGCTTCGTCCAGCACGCCCAGGCTGACCTTGACACCCAGCACATCGAAGTAGTCGAGGCCCTGCAGCTTGTTCTGCATGCGGGTGATGCGCTTGTCCGGGTCGTTGGCGTCGGTGTCGTTCAGCTTCAGGTCGGTATAGGGCCGGGGCGACGGCGTGGGCGACGCGGTGGGCTCAGGGCTGGGCGCCATGGTGGTCTTGCTGCTGTCCGCCGCCGCGGCCAAGATCGCCTCCTGTATTTGAATGCTGGCGCCGTTGGGCATGATGTTGGGCTCGCTGTAATACTCGGAAAACTCCTGCACTGCCTTCAGCGTGGTTTCGTCGAACACGCCCCAGTTGATGTCCCGGTCGTTGACGCCGAGGTAGGTGTATACGTTCAGGCGGTACAGCGCCGTCTGCAGGCGGTGGATATGCTCCGCCCCCGTGCCTTTGTCCGCATCCAGCAGCTGCAGGTCCACCGGGCCCGGCGTGGGCGTAGGCGGCGCTTCCGTGGGCGGCTCGGTGGGCTTGGACAGGGCGCGGTCGCTCATCAAATAGTCGAAGTCGGCCTGGAACACGCCGTCCGTGCCCGTGCGGTTGTTGACGCGCATGAACTCGTCGTAGGCCAGCTGGGCCGTTTCGTCAAAACGGCCGGTGTTCTCCTGGAGATAGCCCAGTTTCTTCAGCCTGTTCACCGCGGCGCGGGCATCCGAGGTGCTGCTGCCAATCGCCACCAAAGGGGTGGGCAGGGGTTCAGGCGTTTCGGGTTCAGGCGATGGTGTGGGCGTGGGCGTAGGCGTGGGGGTGGGCGATGGTGTGGGCGTGGGCGTGGGGGTCGGCGTAGGCGTGGGTGTAGGGGTGGGCGTAGGTGTAGGCGTGGGCGTGGGCACCGACAGCGAGTTAAAAGGCACATTGGCGGCTACCCGGGTGGTGCTGCCGGCCCTGACAGCCACGTCCAGCACGTCGTTATGGCTGTACTGCACCAGGCCGACGAGGCCGGATACGTCCAGCGTGTAGTACTGCACGCCCCACAGCTGCTCCCGGACAGCCGTTGTCAGCGTCTGCGCATCGGTGAGCTCGGTTCTGCCGCGCGCGCCCGTCAGGGGCACGTCGACGATGGCGCCGCCAAAGGCGTTCACCATGCCTTTGAGCATGCCGATGCCGCTGTCCACCAGGGCCTGGTTGGTGGGGGAGCCGCCGCCCGTCACGCGCCGGGGCCAGCCCACCACCATGCGCACACGGTGGGTGTCGTTCAGCTTGTTTTGAATGCGGGAAATGCTGCCCTGGAGGTTGGCAATGCTCTCGGTGCTGTTGTCGCCCAGCATGCCGTCGGTCAGCACCAGCACGCTGCTGACAAAGGCGGGCCCGCCGCTGGGCGGCGCAAAAGCAATGTCCATGGCCTGCTCGACCGCGCCCAGCACGTCGTGCTCGGTTTGGTCCAGCTTGCCGCGGCCCGCCAGGTTGCTGAGGGCGTCGCGCGCGTTGCCCCAGTTAAAGGTGGCGGTGCCCCGCGCATCCGTAGTCATCAGCATGACCTGGTGGCCGGAGGGAATGCCCTCCAGCATGCTGGCTGCCATGGTGAGCAGGTGTTCGTTGGTGTAATAGTCCCCTTTGATGTAGTATTCGGATGTATCCACCACCAGGATATGCCCCGCCGTGCCGGCGCCGGTTAAGGCGGCGGCGGGCACCGACATTCCCATCGCCATAAAGCCTATGCCGGACTGGTTCTCCGCCGAAGCTTTGAAGCTGATGTTCAGCTGGGTGCTGTCATCCACCTGGTATACCCGCATCACCTCAATGCCGGCGGCGTTAGCCGCAGCGGCAGGCTGCGCCAAACCGCACAGCCATGCCATCAGCAGGATGATGCCACAAACGCGCTTGCCGATCCGCTTCATGTACACACCTCGCTCACCGTTCTGAAGGGCTTGAAAAATAAACACCGTTCAGCGTCTAAGGCATTATATACGCTGAAATGATTTATTTCAAGGCATTTCAGGTGTTTCCAAAATTTCAGGGACAAAATGCCAGGCAAAACGAACGGAGCAGAACATACGTTCTGCTCCTTGGAAGGCCGCCCCGCTTTGCGCACCGGAGGCCACCGTCACACGCTGTCCGACCCAACGGCAAGGCTTTCGCCCATCTCGATGAGGGACCGCTCGGTGTTGTTGAAGATATCGCGCGCCTCGGATACGGCCCGCGCCAACCGGCTCACCTCGTCGCCATACGCCCTGAGCATGCGGGCATAGCTGCCCAGCACCATGGACAGACGCCCCGCGCGCACGCCGGTGACAGCAGCGCGCAGACGGCAGGCGACCGAGCCCGAAAGGAAATAGTTGCTCACCTTCCAGCTGGCGAACCGGCCGCTGCCCTGCACCTGGGCGCCCAGCGCCTCCAGATCGCGCTGCAGGCGGTTCAGCGCGGCGATGGCCTGATCCAACGCCTGCGGGGAAAACTCCGTGCGGCTGTCCTGCCCGCCCGAAGCAAGCCCGCCTGCCCCCTGGGCATGGAGCATCAGCGGCGGAACCTTGCTTTGCCGCCTGGGCGGCTTTCTTCCATCGTCGCGCTCCACCGACATTGCAGCCATCGTATAGATAATCCCATCACGGTTTTTAAAAAGAACAACTCCCAGTGCAGTCAGCACATCAATACCAAAACTGCCACTCGCTTTCTCCCTGAGCAAAAACTTGGTGACCTCCCACGCCGAACGGAAAGTGAACCGATCCTCCTTGCCGAATACCAAGCCCAGTACCGTGCCTATTCTTTCAAAAGCGAGGCTGCGCGTGCCTTCGGAAATCCACCAGGCATTGGTCAGGTCGTTCATGATGTTGTTGATAACATTCGTAGCTGCCTCGCCGACGATATCCGGGGTGTCCCGTAAACACCAGGGCGCAAAGTCACCGCGGTTATCATACTCGCCTGCAAAGTACAGGTCGCTGGAGCGGTGGAAGCTTGTAAAATCGTTACCTGCATTTCTTACATACACCACCCTGCCGGCAATGTCGTGCCCGATGCCCTGAACATAGTCGTTGTCGCCGTTGATGGCGGTGATCCGCCCCCTGACCCGGGCGATCGCGCTTTCATATTGCTTCAGGTATTCCCCGCTGACACCATAACCGTCAAAGGACACCACGCGGCTGACGCTGTTGGGCGCCACCACCGCCATATGCTCCGCCCCGTGCCCGCCCTTGGAATGGCCGGTGGCTGTGATGTCCGAATAGCCCTGACGCTCCAGGTCCCGCGCCAGGCGCTCGACGCTGTTGCGGTAGTCGGAGTCCACGTCGGCAAAGTCGGTGGCGTTGCCTTTCCATCGGGCAAACTGACCGCCCGACCCCTGGTAGGCCACCACCGCGCTGTCCGTGCCCGGCACTTCCAGGCACAGGGCTTCCGTCCCGGTGTCGTACTTGATGACCCGCAGGTTCCGCAGGTTGGGGGAATTTTGGATGTCCTGAAGCATCAGCCTGGCATCCTCTTTGGACAAGCCTCCCCGCAGCGGCTCCTTCCGGCTGTCAATCGTTGAAAGCAAGCCATCAGCCACCGTGTTCAGGCTGCCGCTGGCGTTTTCAGGCACAATGTAAGCGAGGTTGCTCAACAGCAACAGATCGCGCTCGGATAGCTTGGCAGCCATTACGTTTCCTCCCTGTCTTGTTCATTGGCCGGGGCGGGCGCCTCCGTGCCGGCGTAAAAGTCGAGAATGCCCGCAGTGATGGCGTGCTCCCTGTCCCGGTAGTAGGGCACCATATCGCGGAAGTTCTCCCGGGTGATGCCGTCCAGGCGGGGGGGATGCAGCGCGATCACCTTGACCAGCGCGCCCTGACCAACCTGGCGGAACCGTTCCTCAATGGCCTTGCGGCTGCCCAGCGCCTGCCCGGGGTTGTCCTGGGTGTAAATATAGAGGATGCCCGTCATGGGTTGGCCTATCGCCAGGGCGTCGTCCCATGTTTTTCCCGCGTCCAGGTCGGGAGGAAACGTTTCCTCCATAAAGCCGCCGCAGAACACCTTTTTCTCGTCCAGAATGCCGTCCAGCAGCCGGCTGACCCACGCCTCATAGTCCGCGCGCACCAGAACGCCAAAGTAGCTGTCGGCAAACTCGGCGCCATAATCCCGGCTGAGGAGGACAGCCATGTCGTCTTCCGGGTCATCCCCCTGGGCATACACGCGGAGCGTCTGCTGGTTGGATATGATGTTGCCCTCGGTCAGGCTGGCGATTTGAAACGGCTTGTGGTACTTGTCCTGCAAGTATTGCAGCCCTTTTGCCGCCAGCTGGTTGACCGCCTCCAGCTTGCCTTGACCAAATGTTTTGTCCATGGGGATGTCGCTCATCAGACTGTTCCTTCCTAATTTATAAATTGCTGCCCGCGCCGACTACAGCCCGGCGCGGGCAAAGGGTGCATATGTTATGCCCAGGGGTTGGTACCCACGTTCATAGATTCCACGATCATGGTGCCGCGCTGTTCGGTTTCGGCGTAAACTTCCAGGGCTTTGTTCAGCAGGTCCACCGAGGCCTGCACCTCGTCTTCGGTATAGACGATGTTGTTGTACATCTGGTTGAATTTATCCTTAAACGTCTCGCTGGCCTGGCCGTGCCAGATGGTGTCCGCCTGGCGGACAGCGTTGGACATCTGGAGATAGGCGTTCTGAAAATCGTTCTTGCATTTGTTGTAGGTGTTGATGGCATCCTGCAGGTCGCTTTCCGCCACAACTACTCTATCCAGATCCATTGACATATTGTCTTCCTCCTAATCAATCGGTTTTGAAATGGGGTGCCGCGTGTTACCGCTTGTTAATTGCCGCCTTGGCTGCTTCCTCGGCGTCGTAGTAGCGGCTGGCGGCGATGTTGGCCTTTTCGGCATAATCACGGCATATGGCGGCCATTTCCTTGAACCAGGTGTAGGCGCGCTCCTGCTCGTCCTTGAAGTTGCGGCTTGCCGGGCCTTCCCAGCAGTTGGCCAGCTGATCGGCAGCGGCTTTCAGGGTGTCGGCGGTTTGGTCATAACGGTCAGCTTCCGAAAAGATTCTGCTGGCTGCGCTCATCAGCTGACGATAATCAACGGTAAATCCAGACATGGTGTTGCCTCCTTATGTTGTATTGTGTTGGTCCGGACACTGCTCAGCCGCTGTAGGCGGAGCCGACGTTCAGTTCCTGCATGAGGGATTCGTTGGCGCGCTCAACCTCTTCATAGATGCCGGCGCTGGTTCTCAGTTCTTCGTTAGTCTCCAAAATGCGGTCAGTCGTCGCCATCAGGTTGCGGGTCAGCTGAATCAGCTTGGCAAACATCGCAGCAGCCGTAACGCCTGAAAAGTCATCGAACAGCCTTCTGATGGCCTTGTGATAATGCTCCAGTGCGCGGAAAACGTTGGTCAGTTCCCGCAGGTATTCGTCCGCCGCTGCCCGCAGCGCCTCGGGAGATACAACAAAATTAGTATTAGACATTTTACAACTCCTTTTCTAACTCAATTGTGCTACGCTGCGCCTGCTGCCTCAGCGTCTGATGAGGTTTTCGTTGTTGGCGAACAGGTCGAGCACCTCGCCAACTTTGCTGAAAACATCGCGGGCAGCGCTGTCCATCTGCCTGCCCCACATTTTGAAATCCTCTTCCTCTTTGCGGAACGCCTCAGCGGCGGGGCCTTGCCAGTTGGCCAGCAGGTTCTGGGCTGCGGCGTCGCAATTCTGCATCGCCTTGTTGAGATCGTCCTGTGCAGCCTCCGCCTCGTTGATGAAGCCTACGATCGCTGCAGCTGATACCAGTAGATTGATTGCCATACCTTTGTGCTCCTTTCATAACTTTGGATGCTGTGTAAATTAGGGAACCGGTTAACCTCCTTGATTCTTGATGCAACTGTATCATGGCATACTTCCAAAAATAATTCAATTCATATTGATGAATGACACGAAATTTTCCATAAACAGCATTTTTTATACTGACGTAAAACATTAATGCATCCAAAGGGGCGGGAGATTTTGGCTTGCAACAAGGAGCAGACGAGGGAAGCGTAGCAGCGCTACGCTGACCGAGCAGCCGACGCAGTTGCAGGTCAAAAGAACCGCCACGACGGTGCATTAATGTTTGGAGTCAGTATTACATATGCCGGCTTGTTTTTTGCTGGCCGGGAAGCCTTGAGCCCGCCTCCATTTGCTGCTATACTATACCAAACCAAACACAGAAAGTGAGAAGGATATGATTTACAGAGCGTTGGGCAGCACGGGCCTGCAGGTGGGCGTCATCGGCATCGGAACCGAATACCTGGACGGCAAACCCTATGCTGTGGCGGAGGAGGTCATCCACGCGTGCCTGGAAAACGGCATCAACATGATGGACCTGTTCATGCCCGGTAAGGAGGTGCGCCGCAACATCGGCAGGGCCATGCGCGGCAAGCGGGACAGGTTCATCATCCAGGGCGCCATCGGCTCGGTCGACCTGAAGGAAAAGTACGATATCAGCCGCGACCTGGACACCTGCAAGCGCTACTTCGGGGAGCTGCTGGACGCGCTGGAAACCGACTACATCGACTGCGGCATGTTCTTTTTCATGGACAGCGAGGAAGCGCTGGAGCTGGTGCTGAAAAACGGCATCGCCGACTATGCGCATAAAATGAAGCAGGACGGGGTGATCCGCCACATCGGCGCCACCTCGCACAACCCGCTGATGGTGCGGAAAATGGTGGAGATGGACTTATTAGACACGCTGATGTTCAGCGTCAACGCCGCCTTTGACATGAACCCGTCCACCGCCTCGCTGGACAGCATGTTCGAAAACATGGGCGACCGCCGCCTGGAAGACGTGGACCCCGACCGCGCGGCGATGTACCTGCTGTGCGAGCGGAAGGGCGTCGGCATCACCACGATGAAAACGCTGGGCGCGGGCAAGCTGCTCAGCGCCGAACACTCCCCCTTCAAGGCGCCGCTCACCGTCGCCCAGTGCATCCACTACGCGCTGTCCCGTCCGGCGGTGGCCAGCGTGATGTTAGGGTACAGCAGCGCCAAGGAGGTAGAAGAAGCCTGCCGCTACCTGACCATGCCCGACGAGGAAAAGGACTATGCCGACGTGATCCGTGGCAGGGAAGGCATGATGCGCGGCGCCTGCGTGTACTGCAGCCACTGCCAGCCCTGCCCCGCCGACATCGACATCGCCACCGTGCACCGCTACTTAGACATCGCCAGGCTGGACCCGGCCAACGTGCCCCCCAGCGTGCGGCAGCACTACGCCGCGCTGCAGGCGGGTGGCAGCGCCTGCATCGCCTGCGGCAGCTGTGAGGAACGGTGCCCCTTCGGCGTGCAGGTCATCGACAACATGGCGGAGGCGGCGGAGGTGTTCGGCTCATAGCCATGCTAAACCAATAACCGGAGGTGATTCCATGCCGGGCAGCCTGCGCCTGGGCATCGACCTGGGCGGCACAACCGCCAAGCTGGGCATCGTAGACCAGGATAACCGGATTATACACCGTGCGGCGATCCCCACCGCTGACACGTTCAATCAAGCCGTCCGCGATATGGCGGACGCCGCGAAAACGCTGGCTCAAGATGCCGGCGTGCCCATGGCTCATTTCCCCTATGCCGGTATCGGCGTGCCCAGCATGATCAACCCCAAAACCGGCAGGATGGTGTTTGCCAACAACACCGGCTGGGAAAACGCGCCCATACGGGAAGCGCTGAAAGCGCATCTGGGCATCCCCGTGCTGGCAGCCAACGACGCCGACTGCGCCCTGGCAGGCGAAGCGGCAACCGGCGCCGCCAGGGGCATGCACGATGTGCTGATGCTGACGCTGGGCACCGGGATGGGTAGCGCGCTGCTGATTGAGCAGCGCCTGTACACCGGCGGCGACGGCATGGGCATGGAGATGGGGCACCTGCCGCTGATCGCGGGCGGCTGGCCCTGCACCTGCGGCGCCCGCGGCTGCCTGGAGGCCTATGTGTCGGCCACCGGCTTGATCCGCCTGACAGAAGAAACCATGGCAGCCCATCCGGACAGCGCCATGCATGCCCACATCCAAATGGAAGGCGGCAAAGTTACCGGACGCACGGCTTTTGCCTGCGCTGAACAAGGCGACGCTGCGGCGCTGTCGGTGGTGGACACCTACTGCGCCTGGCTGGCGCAGGGCATCGGCGGGCTGGTGTCGGTGTGCCGGCCGGAGCTCGTCATCTTGGGCGGCGGCATCAGCCGCGCGGGCGAACCCCTGTTTGTCAGGGTGCGCGCCATGGCGGAGCAGTTTGTGTTTGCCCACCATCTGATCGGCGCCCCTGCCATCGTGCCGGCGCAGCTGGGCAACGACGCGGGCATCGTAGGCGCCGCCAACCTGGGCCAAACCCTGGGCCAGCAATCACTATATTGAATGAATGTAGAGGAGGCATACCATGCTGAACACATTGTCGCTTGCCGGGCTGATCCCGGCGATCAAGGTCAACAACGCCGGGGACGCCGTGCCCATCAGCAAAGCGCTGATGGCGGGCGGGCTGCCGGTGGCGGAGTTTACGTTCCGGTCCGACGCTGCGGAAGAAGCCATCCGCCTGGTGCATCAGGAGCTGCCGGACATCCTGCTGGGCGCGGGCACCGTGCTCACCTGCGACCAGGCCGACCGCGCCGTCCGGGCCGGCGCGCGCTATATCGTGACGCCGGGATTCAACCCCAAGGTTGTCCGGCACTGCCTGGACAAGGGGTACCCCATTCTGCCCGGCTGTTCCAGCCCCAGCGACATCGAGGCGGCGCTGGAGATGGGCATCCGCATGGTGAAGTTCTTCCCGGCTGAAGCGCTGGGCGGCCTGAACGCCGTCAAGGCGCTGGCGGGGCCCTACGGCGATATGCGCTTTGTGCCCACCGGCGGCGTCAATGAGAAAAACGTAGCGGCTTATCTGCGCCACCCCAAGGTAGCCGCATGCGGCGGCAGCTGGATGGTGCCGCAGGACGCCATCGAGAAAAAGGACTGGGCCCGCATCCAAAGCCTGGCTGCCGAAGCCGTGCAGTTGATGCTTGGGTTTAACCTGGCCCACATCGGCATCAACTGCCGCGACGCCGGCGAAGCAACCCATACAGCCGGCCTGCTGGCTGAGCTGCTGGGCTGGCCGGCCAGGGAAGGCGCCAACAGCCTTTTCGCCGGAGAAGGCATTGAGCTGATGAAACAGCAAGGGTACGGCGCCAAGGGACATGTCGGCATCGGCTGCCATCATATTTTGCGCGCCAAGTGGCATCTGGAGCGCCGGGGCGTCAGGTTCAACGAAGCGTCCGCCAAAAAGGGACCGGACGGACGGCTCCGGCTCATCTACCTGGCCGACGACATCGCAGGGTTCGCGTTCCATTTGATAGAGGCTTGAGGAGGTCATCATGAAGCGTTTCATTACATTCGGCGAAATCATGCTGCGCCTGAAGTCGCCGGGCTATGAGCGGCTGCTGCAAAGCCAGCGGTTTGAAGCCACCTTTGGCGGCGGCGAAGCCAACGTGGCGGTATCCTTAGCCAACTACGGGCTGGATGCCGCGTTTGTCACCGTGCTGCCCGACAACCCGCTCACCGATGCCTGCCTGCGCGAGCTGCGCAGCTTTGGCGTGGACACCGGCCTGGTGGTGCGGGCGGCGGGCAGGCTCGGCGTATACTACCTGGAAGGCGGCGCTGTGCAGCGGCCCAGCAAGGTCATATACGACCGGGAGGGCAGCGCCATCGCCCTTGCCGGGCCCGGCGCCATCGACTGGAACCAGGTGTTTGACGGCGCGTCATGGTTCCACATCACAGGCATCACGCCCGCCATCAGCCAAAGCGCAGCCGACCTGTCCCGCGAGGCGGTAATGATCGCCAAGGAAAGGGGGCTAACCGTCAGCTGCGACCTGAACCACCGCAAAAACCTGTGGAAATACGGGAAGACAGCCCGGGAGGTCATGCCGGACATCGTGCGCTATACCGACGTGGTGGTTGCCAACGAGGAGGATTGCCAGCTGTCCCTGGGGCTGCACGCCGACAGCCTGGACAACGTTGAAGCCGGCACGCTGGACGCCGGCCACTACGAAAAAACCGCCGCCCTGCTGATGCAGCGCTTTCCCAATGTGCAGAAGGTCGCCATCACGATGCGCGAATCCCGCTCCGCCAACCACAACGGCTGGAGCGCGGCGCTGCGGACAGCCAGCGGGTTTTACACCAGCCGGCATTACGACATCACCGACATCGTCGACCGCGTCGGCGGCGGCGACAGCTTTGCCGGCGGGCTGATATACGGCCTGAACAGCAGCCGCAGCGACCAGGACGCGCTGGCGTTCGCGGTGGCGGCGTCCTGCCTGAAGCACACCATCCCCGGCGACTACAACCGGGTGACGGTTGCTGAGGTTGAGGCCCTGATGAAGGGTTCGGGTTCGGGCAGGGTGGAGCGCTGAGCAAGTGTAACATTTTATTCATAGCAGGGAAATTTTTTGTAACATATTGACGAATGCTGTTTCTTGGCTCATACTGGCCTTGAAGAACACACAACATGCACAGAATGCATGATGATCAGGAGGATGCCGTTTATGAAGAGATTGCTCTTTGCCCTGCTGGCGCTGATGCTGGCGTTTGCGCTGGTTCTCCCGGCTCTGGCAGCGGTGGACACGCAGGCAGACAGCGACGCGCCTGCGGCAGACATATCAGAAACAGAGACCGCCACAGTAAACGTATCAGAAACAGAAGCAGGCTCGGCAGACACATCGGAAACAGAAGCCGACTCAGCGAACGCACCGGAAACAGATGCCACCCCTGAACCCATCGAAATTGCCGTTGACGACTTCAACTACTTCAAGCCCGCCCGCCGGCTAATGATTAAATACTACACCGCCATTCAGCTGCCGGCCTTCGAGCACACCTTGTACGCCTTCAACGACAAGGATGGCGTCACGCAGTTCCGGGTATATGGCAATCCGAAGGGCGGCAAGCGCGGCTTTTATAAGGCCGAGGTCACCGCCGCCGTTTCCGACAGCGCGGCGGGGTGGGATTTTGAGGTCGCTGTAACAGGCACCAAGCCGGTGAAGGACGCCAAGGTGTTCGCGCTGTATAAGGGCAAAGACCTGGCGAAGGACGACATCCCCGAGGGGATTAGAAAAAGCGCCGGCAAAGGCATGTATTACTTTTTCAACCTGTTCGGCAAGAAGGAATCCATCGCCTGGGCTTCCGCCGACGGTGAAAACTATGCCTGGTATCTCGCCAACGGCAACCGGCCGCTGGCGGGCTCCTTAGAGGTGGACGCCGACGCCATGTTCGGGCGCATGCACCAAAAAGACGCCAAGTATTACCGCCTCCCCAAGGATTTGAGCAGCGGCTACGGCAAGGAAGTGGTCATCCTGACCACCGACGGCAAAACCGCTGTGGTGCTGACCGACAAGCCCCCCATCGTTAAAGCCGACCTGAAGGAAAGGTAATACCAACTCCAAACATGAAAGCTGTTACCGCATGGAGTTTTAAACCCTACCGTCCTTTCCTGTTTGAAACAGGCGACATCTATATCTGCAGGGTTGTTCCGGAAAAAGACAGTATCGCTTTTTTCTGGCTGCCCTGTGACGGCGCCAGGGAATACTCGGTTTTTTTCGGAAAGCGCGGGGAAGCGCTTTCCCTTGCCGGCACCACGAAAGAATGCTCCTTTCTTGTAGAAAACCTCTTCCCTGACACGGATTATCAGTTTCAGGTGATTTCCGGGCAGAAAAAGAGCCGGGTAAGGCTTGCCCGAACCGGCGAACACGTTGGCATAGTGGTCAACTATCTGCATCCTGAAGACAAGTGCTATTCATTCTCCGGCCAGTATTTATGCTCCCCTTCTCTGGTGCGGCATCCTGACGGCTTTTTACTGGCTTCCATGGATGTATTTGCCGGAAACTCACCACAGAACCTCGCTTTAATTTTTCGCAGCGATGACGAAGGCAAAACATGGCGCTATGTAACGGAGCTCTATCCCTGCTTCTGGCCTAAAATGTTCATTCACCACGGAATGCTTTATGTATTAGCCTGTTCCACAGAATATGGAGATTTGCTGATCGGCTGCTCTGAAGACGGGGGCGAGACCTTCTCCGCACCGCAGGTTCTTCTGCGGGGAAGCGGCCGCACGCAGTGGCCAGGCGTTCATAAGAACCCACAGCCTTTAGTGGAAAAGGACGGCCGGTTATGGAATACCCTGGAATGGGGCTGCTGGCATGATGATGTCTTCTCCGTGATGGTGATGTCCGCCAGCGTAAACGATGATTTGATGCTGCCGGAAAGCTGGCATTTCACGCCGCCGCTTCCCTATAACCCCGCCTGGCCGGGAACCGCAAGCGGAAGCAGCCATGGAAATATTGAAGGAACCCTGGCGATTGCCCCAAATGGGAAGCTTTTAAACATCATGCGTTATGATATGATGAGATGCACTCCTAATTTCGGGACGGTGCTTGCATACGAAGTCAATACAGATGATTGCGACGCACCCCTGGTTTATAGCCATTCCATTGTTTTTCCCGCCAATCACTCAAAATTTGAAATCCAATACGACAAGGTCTCCGGGTACTATTTCACCATTGCAAGCAGGATTCTCTCCTCCCAAACACCCAATCAGCGCAACCTGCTTTCTCTCCTCATCAGTCCGGATCTTGAGCATTGGACTGTGGCGCATGATTTGCTGGATTACCGCACGAAGGACCCCAATCTCATTGGCTTTCAGTATGTGGATTTCATCATAGAGGGAGAGGATATCCTCTTCCTGTGCCGCACCGCCATGAATGGCGCGCACAATTTTCATGATGCCAATTACTCAACGTTCCACCGGATTCATCAGTTCAGGCAGTATTTAGCGTGAACACCAAACAGCAAAAAACAATAAAAAACCGGGGATCGCTCCCCGGTTTATGATGCTCAGTTACTTCCTGTCCTGCAGCACTTTCTTTTCGTAAGCCTTCACCTTGTCCAGCCAGGCGCCGTCTGCCGGCACGCCCCTGGTGAGGCAGTAGTGGTTCCACACGGCGCCCAGCGGCAGGGTTTTCCGCTCCTCCAGCAGCGCCAGCCGCGCGGTATCGTCGCCCCTGGCTTCGGCTTCCTTCAGTGTTTTGATGGGCGCCAGCAGCGCGTTGAGCAAGGCCTTCCTGGCATTGCGCATGCCGATAGCCCAGCAGGCGACGCGGTTGATGGATGCGTCAAAGAAGTCCAGCCCGATCGCCACCCTGTCCAGGTACCCGTTCCAGACGGTTTCGTCCATGATGCGCTGCAGCTCGTCGTCCAGCGCCACCACGTGGTCGCTGTCCCAGCGCACGGGGCGGCTGACATGCAGCAGCACCTTGTCGATAAAGGGCAGCACGGCGCTCAGCTTGGCGCTGACCACCTCGGTAGGGTGGTAGTGCCCGGCATCCAGGCAGGTCATCAGCTGACGGCTGGCAGCGTACAGCAGCGCGTATTCGTTGCTGACCACGGTGAAGCTTTCCACGCCCACGCCGAACAGCTTGCTCTCAACAGCGCAGGGCGCCTGGTCCAGCCCTGCACGATCCTGGAAGATTTCGTCCAGCGACGCCGTCATCCGCGCGCGGAAGCCGGCGGTATTTACGCAGGTGTCCTTGGTGCCGTCGGGCATCCAGTAGTTGATCACGCAGGTTTCGCCCAGCTCCTGCGCAAAAGCCAGCCCGATTTCGCGGCAGCGCTTGCCATGCTCGATCCAGAAGCGGCGCTTTTTCTCGTCGGGGCTTGACAGCGACAGGTTGCCGTCCATCATGGGGTGGGAGAAATAGGTTGGGTTAAAGTCCAGCCCCACGCCCTGCTGTTTGGCGAAATCGATCCAGGGCTTGAAGTCATCCACGGTGTAGGCGTCGCGGTCGCGCTTCTTGTCCTGTTTAACAGCATAGCAGGCGTGCAGGTTCAGTTTCTTTTTGCCCGGAAACAGCGTATACGCCATGGCGGCATCCGCCATCAGCTCCTCCGGCGTGCGCGCCCTGCCCGGGTAGTTGCCTGTTGTTGCGATGCCGCCCGTCAGCGTATCAGACCCGTCAAAGCCGATCACATCGTCGCCCTGCCAGCAGTGCATGGACAGCGGCACAGCGTCTGCCGCCGCCACCGCGGCCTCAACATCCACGCCATACGCGCCATAGATTTCCTTCGCGTACTCATATCCCTGAAGAATTTGCTTTTCTTTTTGCATGGTCCTCTCCTCTTTCATGGTACTTGTTCGTTACTTGTTCTGACAGGCAAAGCATAACATGATCGGGTAGGATGCGCAAGCGCTGTTGTCTGCAAGATCACCCCCGCGTGTGCGGGAATTACTAAAATCCCCATATGTATTATGCCACGCCTTAACGTAGCCCAGTTGTTGCGCCCTTTCATCCACCATCCGTTGCGCGGTTTCCGTGTCGCCGGATTCCACGGCGTGCATGTAGACAGCGTCCATATCTGCTAGGTTGGACTGCCTGCCGTGCAGTGCTTGCTTGCCTTGCTTGCCGTGCTTGACATTCCTCACCTGTTCAAGTAAACTAATTATTGAAGGATGGTCTCCTCTGCTGGGGTTGCCGGTAAAGTCGGTCCCAGTCTTGAATAAAACGGGGGAGGCTGTCCGTTTTTCTATAAGCACTTCATGTAGATAGTAACTGTTGCTATCATCAAACAGTCTGACGACAGCTCCAACCAAATAAGGTTCATTAGCAATATCCACAGGGGCAGCCAGGATCACCCCCGCGTGTGCGGGAATTACAAGACGTCAAGGACAATTGTTGATGCACTGGTGGGATCACCCCCGCATGTGCGGGAATTACCGCCTGCGCTAGCCTGCCATAATTGCTTCGTCAGGATCACCCCCGCGTGTGCGGGAATTACTGGACTGCCGCGTTAATGTTGCCAACAGTCGTGGAATCACCCCCGCGTGTGCGGGAATTACTCCAAGATCGCTGCGGAGGTCCGCCGTGATAGGGGATCACCCCCGCGTGTGCGGGAATTACATGGATGGATTGTCAATAGAATGTTGGGAGAACGGATCACCCCCGCGTGTGCGGGAATTACGGAAATGAACCATGACTAACACTTTGACACCAAGGATCACCCCCGCGTGTGCGGGAATTACATTGACGCTGATGTGCTGTACATCGACGATCTGGGATCACCCCCGCGTGTGCGGGAATTACCTCCGCCACCCGGCGCCACAGCACACGCTACCAGGATCACCCCCGCGTGTGCGGGAATTACGAGGAGGTCGATGAATTGTCCAACGAGGAATTGGGATCACCCCCGCGTGTGCGGGAATTACACATGTCAGCCATTTGCTCACGTTCCTCGTTCAGGATCACCCCCGCGTGTGCGGGAATTACATCACTTTGTTGACTTTAGCGATTGTTTCTTCAGGATCACCCCCGCGTGTGCGGGAATTACCCCGGAAGGCCGCAGCATCCTGCGCGGATCTTTGGATCACCCCCGCGTGTGCGGGAATTACCATTCCAGGAAGTAGTTGATGCTCAGCTCACCGGGATCACCCCCGCGTGTGCGGGAATTACCTCGGCCAATGTTACCGTTGCGTCTTCCAGCCAGGATCACCCCCGCGTGTGCGGGAATTACTATGGCCAGCGTCGATATTTCCCGGATGTCGTAGGATCACCCCCGCGTGTGCGGGAATTACCCAGTCGCATGCGCGAGTCTCGTCCTCATAGTAGGATCACCCCCGCGTGTGCGGGAATTACCGGGCTGGGCGGTGGCATCAGCTAAAATATTCGGGATCACCCCCGCGTGTGCGGGAATTACAGCGACGGAGTGAACCCGGCGGCAAAGAAATTAGGATCACCCCCGCGTGTGCGGGAATTACCGCACGGTCATGCTGAACCGCCGGAGGACGTCGGGATCACCCCCGCGTGTGCGGGAATTACCGCTCCCGCATCAGCCGCTTCACCGCCGGCCAGGGATCACCCCCGCGTGTGCGGGAATTACCCGCCCCGGCTTTAATCTCCTCCGCCGTGATGGGGATCACCCCCGCGTGTGCGGGAATTACCTTCATCAACGAGTTCGGTAAGAGAACGCTCTATGGATCACCCCCGCGTGTGCGGGAATTACCCACCCCGTCCAAGGTGGCCATTTTGTTTGTCAGGATCACCCCCGCGTGTGCGGGAATTACCGCTTGGAAGCCAGGGTCATCGTAGGTCATGCGGGATCACCCCCGCGTGTGCGGGAATTACACTAAAAGATCCCTTTAAAACACTCACTCTTTCTCAATAAAATCTTGAAATCCATTCACTTTGCTTGCCAAGAGGGCAATCAGCCGCGCGTCTTTTAATGCCCTGTGAGGCACCTCCTCGAAAATTCCGTAAGCCGCCAAAACGGTCCTTAGCTTGTAATCTCTTAAAAACATCTTTTCTTTTTTGACGTACCGCATCAAATCATAATACTGGTTTTTAAGCTTTGGACGACCGGATTTCTCAAGCGCTTTATTGATAAAACGTATATCAAAATCCACACCATACCCTATGAGGATATCATCACCGATGAAAACGAGCAAATCCTCCAAAGCGGTGCCAAGCGGAACCCCTTCTTC
Organism: Christensenellales bacterium; assembly: GCA_050952845.1. Lineage (GTDB taxonomy): Bacteria > Bacillota > Clostridia > Christensenellales > Aristaeellaceae > JAGVSV01. The sequence goes on along the minus strand of JBMNLP010000001.1, from coordinate 158,603 downwards.
CTTTAACATGCTTTCAGTAATGCCGGTAAGCTTTATGATCGTTTCCGGCAACTCTTTGCTATGGCAAACCAGGCGGTTAAAATCGTTTGTCTCCCCACCGTTGATCCTGACTGCGCCCAGCTCAATGATTGCGTTTTCATGTTCATCCAAACCATCCGTTTCTATGTCAATCACAACATAAGATGGTTTTGTTGGTTTTGGGGCGGGTTTTACTGACGTAAATTTTCTCGCATTCCTGTATTTCGCAGCATTGCTGAAACCAACTGCTTCTTCCTGAGAGCTTTTCATCTCGACAGGCAATAGAACCAAAGGGATTCCTTCGCAGTCAATATTCTCACGCCTGGTGTTCCAGGTCACAAATTGGTAGCCTATTTCATTTCGATAAGCAAAGCTCATGGTCGCCTCGCCGTCACCAACAGTTCCTGTGACTCGGCTCCACAGTTTTTCCCGCACGCGTGCGCTGAAGTTCCCGATATAAACGCCGGTGGCGATTTCCTGCATCCACTTTGTCAAATCCCCGCGAAGTGAGGGTGTCGATCTTTTCAGTGTGATCACGGTAAACGGCATTCAGAAAACCTCACTGTAGTTTACGCCATATTGAACCAACTGCGCGTGATCGTCCCACAAGCTGATGGTCTCGGCAAACAATTCTTCATCCTCCGCTACATCCAGCAGATATTGAATGTCGCTAACGATGCGCTTGATGATTTTGCCGTCAACAAATTTGTCCCGTATCCCCTGCCTGGCCATGCGCCCGATATTGTCTTCGCCTGTTGCTTGGGCAGCAAGTTCAAAAGCGAGCGGAATAGTATATTCCACCTTATATAAGTCGGCAATATCATATACAAATGATTTATCGTGGCCCGTATGAACAAATCCCAGACCGGGCGACAGACCAAGGGCAACGATCACGCTGTGCACAACGCCATAGAGTGCAACATTTGCGGCGGACAGCGCTTGATTGACAGGCGTTCCTGACTCAAAATCATCGGGATCATATTCCCTTTTATCCCACTTCACCTGGTATTTTTTAGAAAAAGTGCGATAAGCGTTTCGTACCCTGGCGCCTTCACGGCCACGCAATTGCTGCATTGTTAATGCCGACACATCCTCATCCGGAAAACGCAGTTGATACATTTTACGGGCAACGCCAAGCCGTGAGCGTGTGTTGGAAACAAGCTTAGCTTGTTTTTCCAAAAACCGGGTGGAATGTGCCAAGGCCCTTCCGTGGGCATAATGGCGCACACCGTTTTCGCCAACCCAGACGATACTTGTGCCGGTATCGCCGATAAGCTCCACAGCCCTGTGGCTGATATCGGTGCCCGGTCCTAAAAGCAAAACACCCACCATTGCCGCAGGGATACAGACAATGCCCCGTTGATCAGTGACTGTAACAGCGCTGTCCTGACGATTGATCTTAGCGTGCTCGATATAAACAAAGGTAACCCGGTCATCAATGCGCGGCAATTCCGTGAGCTCGGTTTTTCTTGCGCCGCTTTGCTTCTTCTTCATCACGGCCTTTCCGGAATCACAGTCATCATGCCAAAGCCGTAGGCTTTCTTTTTACCAAAACCTTGTGTCAGCGTTTTGATAAATTGATCTTTATCAATAATCGTTAATGCACCTTCATAGGTAACCTTGCTGAGTTGAATGGTTTTTTCATCGGCTTTTTTTAAAGGCTCGAAACTGCGCTCAACAACTGTAAAATCGTCCGCGTTTAGTGAAAAGCCGTTTTTCCTGTCGCGATCCAGCAAAAACTTCATTTGATGCTCAAGGGTCACATGCGGTTTGGTTCGTCCGCGTTCGCCTGCAGCTTCCTTGACCGAAATGACGGGATTGAGCGTAACCCTGAAACGAGCCCGCATCCCTTCTTCCAGGGCGTTTAAAAAAGGATCATAGGGCTTGGTCCTGGCGCTTCCAGATACGCCATATCGCTCCAAAAGCGTCAGATCGGGCTTGGTCGGGCTGACGACCAGCAGATAATGCCGCCCTGCAAGCTTATCAATCCGCCACAGTTTGCGTGTTCTGGACGCCTGGCCAATTTCATCGGGAAAGCTTTGCTCCACCCAATGGTGAAAAGCGCCCAGGTGACTAAGGTTGCGTATTTTTTGACGGTTTTGAATATCAATTTCAACTTGGGACAAATACATGTCAGCCTCCCAGCGCGCCAAATGCGTCGTGATCCGTTGAGTGCTCAGGCTTGCGGACTATCGCCGTGATTTTTGTTTCCGAACGGTAGCCGAAGCGGCGGTTCTTCTGCGAAAACGAAACCACCTGATCTTTTCGGATTCCGGAGTGAATGCCGTCCGCTTCCAGGCGAGCATCGGCGTAAATGTTCAAACGATCGGAATGTGTTTTTTGATAAGCCCTGTGCGCCTGCCAGGGACAGCTTCCAAGAGCTGTCAGGACGTCCGCGTCATAGACCCCCAAGAAAAAGTCCGCTGTAAGCGGCAAAGAGCGTCTCCCCATAAAGGGCTGAAAATAGGGATTTTGAAGGCCGTGGGCGATTTGCTTGACAAACTGATCATCTGTGTGGCCAATCGCCACGACAAAAACAGCGTCCTCAATATAGTAGCGGTTCGTTACATATGTTCTATCAAAGGCGCCATTGCTTTTGTACTTTTTTGCAGTGTGATAATCCCTCAACAGCTGTCCGCTTTGATCAATGCGCACTGCAAAATCAAGGCTGTTGAGCGCTTGTATTTTATGATGGTCGTCTCTGCGATAGCCCATGCTTGCCGCGACCATGCCAAGGACCGCGCTTTTGGACGGGTACAGGTCTGTATGGCGTGTTTCAAAGTGGGAGCGCGTACCCCATGACTGAAGCGGCCCTGAAAACTTCAACAGAATCGTTGTCATTTTATTCCACCTTTTCGGTCAACAAGCCATCCATCGCATCATTAAAATCGTCGAGCAAAGCCATGACATCGTTCTCTGCCTTCCCGCTGTCAACGTCAGGCACATCATAAGCCGTCACATAAAACGCAAAGACCGGAGCACGAACGAATTTTTCAACATTTTTCAATTCCAGAAAGAGTTTTTCAATGGATTGTTGGACATAGCCTTCAGAGGATTTGACTGGCTCTTCAAAAGCGCTCACAAGATTGACGGGCCTGTCACTGCGCACCACAACAAGGATTGCCTGCGGCAGCGTCTGGTTCGCGAAGGTGTTGGATTTTCCCGTAGGCATCGAGTTGGCAAAGGACTCAATGAACAGCTTCAACGCGTTGAGCGTCTGCTCTTTATTGCCAAGCTGACGATACAGCTCATGAACGGCTACATTGGCGTAGCGGTACATGGTTGATGAATTGAACTCAATGGTTCCAAGCATGCCTGCCCCGGCATTGTCCTCGGGCTTCAAATCGTCAATTGCTGTAAAGAAATCAAACTCTGTCTGCACGGCATGGGTGGAGATGGCGTGCGCCACCTGGGCGGAAGCATCCTCATTCAATGAGGGATCATCCGCTACCATTCTTCCAAACAGCGCGATGTCCACAGCGGGGTTGTTTTTCAGAATAGCCTGCAAGGTGTCCTTATCATTTGTTCCCTGCAAGGCTTCCCGAGCCAGGGCCTTCGCCTGCTTGCTGCCGATAAAAAACAAGGCTTTTGTTTTGCTGTTTTGTGTTTTGATGTTTGCTGCGTTAACTGTTTTTTCTGCAATGTTCAAAGCCTCTTCCTGAGAGAGACCGGGATTGATCCTGATTATTTCATCTGCAACATATTGCGGCACATCCAGCGTGCGTACCCCAACATTGTCCTGCGCCCCGTGTTCATTAAAATAAACACGCATGGCTCTTTTCCACGCCTGGGAGCTGACACGGGCGCGCCTGACGCCGCCATACTGGGCGGTTTTGGGGCTTCCGGTGTCGTCCCGGTTGATGTTGGCAGGCGGTACGGTCTGGATCACATGGATGTCCAAAAACAAACGGTTATTGCTGGTCATTTTCTTTTCCTCCCTTAGAATATGAACGGTAGTATGCCCTTGCCCAATTCAGGCGGATGCTCTCATCTTTTCCTGTAAGGAACCCATAAAGGTCTTGCGCCAGTTTGCCAAAGTCTATGCCTGTTTCCCCGGAGGTTTTTGCTTTTAAAAGATTGATCATCTGACGCAGGTGATGGCTGAGCTCATCGTAGGTTGCTGCCGTCACAAGCGCGTTGAATCTTCTATCCGTAGAAACCGTGTTGTCACCTGTACGCAAAGCGTTTAAAGAGCGGCCGATGTTTGAGGGCCTCTCCTCTTTAGCGCCCTGGGAAGCAGGGGCTTTCTTTCCCTGCCGGTACAGTGCATAGAGCTGAAGCGAGTTTAGGATGGCCTTTTCCTTTTTGGAAAGAGACTGGCTCCGGCTTAAAAACTCCTCGGGCAAATGTTCAAACATAAGTGGCCAGATGGCAATGGACTCCGTCAAAGGCTTTCCGATAGAGTTTCGAAGATTGGCCAGCATCGCTTTTCCGGATGGCGTTTCCAGGGTTTGGTCAAGCTTAAAAACAATTTGATTGGTGACCGAGCGAACGGTAGCGCGATCCGATTGTACTTTTTCCATGCGTTTCCTCCTTTGCTTTATAGTTGCTGGTTCAAGAAATAAATAAAACTGTTATAAACTGTAGCAATATTCTTGATCTTGTCGTTAACGACAATGCCGGTATAATCCCTTGGCCCTGCGTTTTTAACCAATTGCTCAGCGTGTTGAAGAACGATTGTCTTAAGCTCTATCCGCCATTCAATCATACGATCGTCCTTGGAATCGCCAGGTCTTAGCCCTGAGAGCCATCGATTAAATGGCCGGTCAATCTGGAAGTACAGCCGTTCGACTTCTTCGTTTACAAACAAATTGGACTCAATGTTGCGTACCTCTTTGATATCAAGAAGGAATTTTCTGAAGGTGGACTCCACAACTTTTTTGGTTTCTTCAACCGCGTCGCTGATACGGGGCACCCAGCCGCTCTCCTTGATATCCGCGAGGATCAAATCGTTCATGCGCAGTTGATCTGTCGCCTCATCAACAGGAACCCATGAGGTTGCGTTGCCGTCATCTTTCATGCTGATGGCCCGAAGCGTCAGATCATAGTCTCCGATAACAGAGGAGATATTGCTCAGCCATGCAATAATACTGGGCTGGCGTTGGTTGTTTTCATAGGAGCTTGGCAAAGAAAGCAAACCGAAAGAACGCCAAATGGCCTGATTGACCTGGTGTTTTCTGGGCGTATAAGCGTCTTGATTGGGTCCGCTTCTGTTAAACTGCCAGATGGTCATCGGTTCCAAGAAATTGTCAACATGTTTGATGTCCGGAAGCTTCACAATATGGCATTCAAAGGGTTTCTTAAAATCAACATCGGGATCGATATAAACAGCGCGGCTCCAGTTGGTATACAGCGCAGCCAAGTTGTCATCGTCATGTACCGGAAAGTAACGTTGAATCATTTTAGAACTGCTGGATTCCCAACAGGGTTCCTGTAAAGTCGCCTGATATGCCGGCTCCGGATGAAGCAGAACCAGGTTGAGCATCAGGGTTTCGAACAGGTTATTGCCCTCAAGGGCAAGGCCCCCGATATCGAACAGCCAGCCTTTTGACGCTTTATATTTGTCTTTTCCAAAGATCACCTTATCAGACAAACCGGTGTATCCCTGAAAAGCAAGAAGCCATCTGGCGCACTCAGACGGGGTTAAGATCTCTTTGTTGTTTGCTGTTTTGGGAGAAAACAAAGCGATTTTGTTCCCGCTTTCCGAGATAAGCCGGTTGATGTTTTTGCCCGAAATAGGGCTTGGAGCGTTTCTGCTGATGTTTTCAGGCTTCACGTCTGCTGCAATCACTTGAAAAAAAGGATACTTGTCATCGAGCAAATAAAACCGATCGTGCCATGCTTGCAAATATGTGATGATGATTTGCGGAAATTGTCCCGCGTGCCACAAATCCTCCCAGGTTTGGTACAGCGCATTCTTATAATCGTCCAAATCGTCCTCATCGTCGATGGAAGACAGGGGTTTGAAGCGCTCATCCAAATCGCAGTATCCATAGGGTTCGCCCTTAGCATCAAACCGGGAGAAAACCGTATGCAAAACTGAAAGCAGGACACGCAGAACAGCAAAATCCTGCGTTGCGGTGTCACCTGCAATACGTTTATAGAGATGTGCGTTTTCAAATAGTAATTGTAGGGACACCTCTTGGGTTTGCCCTGTCTTATCAACAACAACCGATATCCATGATTCATCAATTAGATTAAATCGGCCCATTTTCTTCCTCCTCTTTATATGTTAGGCCAAAATTCTTATCATATATTAGTATATATCCATTCAGTGAAAAATGATAGTCCTGATCAAAAAGAATACCAAGCATCCCTTTCAGCCATGGTTGTGATTGCCAATCCCTGAGGTGGTCATGGTTAAATCGTTCCAACTCCCGGATGGTGCGGTCAATTCGGTAAGGAGCGCTTAATACATTGGGAAGCCTTAACGTTTGTTGAGCGATTGCTTTGGCAACCGCATTGTCATCGATCCGTTTTGACAGGTCTTCACCGCCTCCAATGAAGCCATACCCCTCTCCCGTTGTTTGAAGCGCAATGACTTCAATGGTTTCTTGCGTATCGCGCACTTGCGCGTAAGCCCTTTCCTCGCTTTCGTTAGGGCTGCTGTTTTTAAGCCAGCCAATCAGGGAAGCATTTCTTCCATGCGCGGGTCTTAACAAAGGATGGTCGATGCGGTAGGTTTTTGCCTTTAGCTCCTGATTGGCAAGCAATGTCTTGTGTTTTGTTTTCATTTTTTCATAGCCAGCCCGCTGCTCTTCAGAAAAATCAGGTTCTTCCTGACCATACACCTTTTGAACCAGCGGGGAGATATCCCGGGGAATAGAGAGCACTTCGGGCAGGAGAGCCTGCGTTCGCGCAAGTAGGTACCCGCCGTAGACAGCCTCTGAACCTTCTTCAAACGCCAAAGAAAGATGAGCCCCCAAAACGTAGAGCACAGGAGCTATGTGCTTTTGAGGGCGCGATATGTCGTGTCTGTGTAGTCTTCCGATGCGCTGGATCAACAAATCAATGGGAGCCAGATCAGAGATCAGCACATCAAAGTCAATATCAAGGGATTGTTCAATGACCTGTGTACCGATGATAATCTTTTGATCAGGACGGTTGGCGCCTTTGCCGATTGTTTGAATCAGCCGAGCTTCCTTTTCAATTCGGTCGGTTGCGATAAACGAAGAGTGAAGAAGCGCAACGTTCTCAACGCCGAATCGTTCGGAACATACCCTGGCAAACGCCTGCGCACGCTTCACCGTATTGACGATGATGCCAATGACACCGCCCTCGCTCAATAAATCCGCTACAAGCGGGAGGATGTCTTCGTTTTCATAGCGAATGATTCGAACATCCTTGTTTTCAATAGGTGCAAAGGCATGCACCTGTTTGATCGCCTTGCCGTCGGAGTAGGTGATGAGGGGATAAGCATCTGTTTTCAACCCGTCTTGCGGCTCGATACAATCTCGTATTCTGTAACCTGCGCCGCGCAGGTATTGCTCCACCAATTCCACCCGTCGGTCTGCCGGCAGTGTTGCGGACAGGATGACAACAGGCACGCCATAGGAACCCATCCACCTTACAGCTTGGTATAGGTATTGGGACATATAAGCATCATAGGCGTGCACCTCATCGATCACCACAACTTTTTTGCTCAAACCCAGGTGCCTTAAAGCGAGGTGCTTTTGTTTGAGAGCCGCCATTAAGAATTGATCGACCGTTCCCACAACAAAATCATCAAGCGACGCGGTCTTTCGTCCAGAGAACCATTCATTTACGGTGACGCTTCCGTTTGTTTCACCGTCTATGTTGACGTTTTGCGCGGAACTTCTCTTTATGAGGCTATTAAAATCCGGATTGAGTGCGGCTTTTCCGTGCAAAAGACGAAGGCCCAGCCTGTCCTTGTGGTCCACTCCAACGCTTTCAAGCCAAGCTTTGATTCTTGGGAAGATACCATTGGATGTCGCTTGCGTGGGAAGGCCGAAAAACAACCCGCTTCTCCCCGTTTTATGTGCTAACTGCTCCACGGCAACAAGGGCTGCTTCCGTTTTACCAAGGCCCATCGGAGCTTCGAGGATAAAAATGCCTGGGTTTTGAGTGTTTTCAATCACTTCTGCAAAAATACTTTGCACATTGCGCGGTGTAAAATCAAAATGTTTCTTATAAAGCACGTGAGGTTCATTTTGCTTAGCTTCCCATGGATAAGAAGCATCCTTCAGCCATTTTTTAAATCCATGCTCCATGCGAGCCTGCTGATTGTCAACCGCCTTTGTTTGTATAGAAACAAGAGGGAAATACACTTCATTGCTGGCGATCCAGTCCGCCATAATGATCAGCCCGGACAAGAGCACCTGCCCTGGTTGTTGAACGGAAGGCAAGCCCTTTACGCTTTCAAACCCGCTGATTTCAAGCGCCCGGTCGAAGATATTCCGCTGCTCATCTTTCCATTTTTGATGCACGGGATGACATGAATTCTCTGCCTGGTAATAATTGCTGCCGTACGCCCTTTGGGTTTGGATCATATTGCTGTCATCGACAGGTTTGCCGTGATGCGCGCCAACAATGGAAGCAATATCTTCTTTAACACCGTATTCTGACAGCAAATATTGTCCTGCCAGAGCATGGGGTGATTTTTCCGGGTTTGCAAGACTGGTCAGGCGAAGATTGGAGAATCCTTCTCCCTCCAGCATTTCAATCAGTATAGAATCCAGATCCAGCGAGTTTGTAAATCCGGGTTTTATTTGAAATGCCGGTGTTGCTTTGCCGATATCATGAACTGCACCTAAGAACTCAACCAGGTTAGCCGCAATATTTTCATCAGGTGGGCTCAATGAAGTAATGATATGCCGACGCTGTCCCTCGCTTAACCAATGAATCCAAAGCAAACGTGCAATTTGACGGGTATCTTCCAGATGTTGAGCTAATGAAAGCCATTCAAATCTCCCCGTTTTATCTTGTTTTTTAGCCCAGAAGGCGGGGTTAATGGTGATCATATACAATGCTCTCCAAAGCTGATTCCTTTTTGATAGTGAAAATTACAAGTTGTAGAAAACAATGTAATACCAACGTAAAACATGAATGCATCCAAAGGGTCGAGGGATTTTGGCTTGCAGCGAGGAGCAGACGAGGGAAGCGTAGCAGCGCTACGCTGACTGAGCAGCCGACGAAGCTGCAAGGCAAAAGACCCGGCAGGACGATGCGTTCATGTTTGGAGTTGGTATAAGAGCAAATAACGCAAGCGTGGCACATAAATCTTCCAGGGCTCTTTCTCTGGCAAGGAATGTGAACACAGGCATAGCAACGCTACGCCAAGTAAACATCAATGCATCCAGAGTTGAAAAGGCGAATCAGAGATTGCGCCATGACAAGTAAATTCTAGTATATACTCAGTCGTTCACGCGCTCGATGTAGGTCTGAACGTTGCTCTCGGCAACCCAGGCGTCGGTGGCTGCCGTAAAGTCCTCTTCCTGCTTGGCAGCCAGCAGCTCATCGTGGATGCCTTCGCGGACATCGGCCAGCGGCATGGGGCCCTCGTCAATCGCGGCGGCATACTGCACGATGTAGTAGCCGTAGTCGCCCTTGGAAGGTTCGGCGACATCGCCAGGATTTTCCAGCGCCATCGCCGGCGTCACAAAAGCAGCATCGAACGATGCAAACCCTTCGCGCACAGCGTAGCCGGTTTCAGGCATGCCTTTGTCCTCGTTGTACTCCTCAACCAGGGCATCAAAGTCCTCGCCGTCCTTGGCGCGGGTGCATATATCGGTCGCTTTCTCAAATATATTGGCGTAGCCCTTTTCCTTTTCCTCGTTCAGCTTCTGCTCGGCCTGATCCACCTTTTCCTGGGCAGCAGCCACCTTGGCGTCAAGCTCCTCGGCTTTTTCCTGCAGCAGGGCAATGTCGGCTTCGCTTTGCCCGTCCTGCGCCAGGGCAGTGTCGTTGAGGGATTTGTCGCTCTGGGCGGCGGTCAGCTCCTGCTTGGCGGTGGTCAGCGCTTTCAGCGCTTCGTCGATAACAGCCTGGTCATCGGCAAGGAACTTCACCAGCACCTGCTTGATGTAGCGATAGCCGGCCGGGCGGTAATACACGGTCCGGCTCGCGTTGACGGCGGAGCCAAAAGCGTCCGGGCTGCCCTCGTATTCGGCTTTGGCAGCCTCCACCTTGGCATCGAAGTCGGCCTGTATGGCTTCATCGGTAACGGCGGAATCCTCCGTTGCCAACGCCCTGATTTTTTTCAGCAGCATCTGCTCGCGCTCGGACTGCTCCACCACCTCGCGGGTGATGCCGTATTCGACGGCTTTTTCCTCCAGCGCCGCGGTCAGCTCGTCGCCTTCCAGCTCGGTATCAGCCATGTCCGTGCGCTTGATCCGGTCCAGCGATTCCTGCCAGCTGGCATCGGTGGCTGCCACCAGTTCGGCGGTTTCCTCCTCCGTCAGCTCATCCAGCTTCAGCTCCTTGGCTTTCTGCAGCAACACCATGCGCCGCACCAGGCCGTCCAGCGTGGCCTGCATCACCTGATCCGGATCGATGTTAATGGACTGGATCATGCCGAACTGCTTGTACATCTGCTGGGTGGCATATTCCTCATTCAGCGCGTTGTTGTAGATGTTGATAAATGCCCTCTTGTCCACTGTTTCGCCGTTAACGTCAATGATCACCCGCTTGGCGTCCACCTCAGGGTCCTTCACCACCAAGGTACAGCCGCTGAGCATCATCACCGCGGCGATCAGCAGGATCAGGCACGTTTTCTTCTTCATGAGTCGTCCTCTCCGTTCCTATTCAGGGCGTGCCGCCGCACTGCGTGCGCAGCCGTCCATGCAGTAGCAAAATATAGTATACATGATGCCGCGTCTAACAGCAAGAGGCGTGAGTCCGGTTATCCAAAGTAACCCACAGCAGCCCGGAACATGGGGTCGCGCCCGCCATGGGGCACGTTTTGATACAGGTGGTCCAGCATCCGCTCGGCGTGGCCCATGCGGCCCATGACCCGCCCGTCGGGCGAGGTCAGCGCTTCCACCGCCCAGGCCGATCCGCTGGGGTTGAAATCGATGTCCATCGTGGGCTTGCCGTCCAAATCGGCATACTGCATGGCGATCTGCCCGGAAGCAGCCAGCGCATCCAGTAGCTCCCGCCCGCACAGGAAGCGCCCCTCGCCGTGGGAGATGGGCACCGTATAGCAGTCGCCTATTTTATGCCCGCTGAACCAGGGGGAGAAGTTTGCCGACGCGCGCACGCGCACCAGGCGCGACTGGTGCCGGCCAATGGTGTTCATCGACAGGGTGGGGCTGTTGGCATCCGGCGCCATATACCTGCCAAACGGCAGCAAACCCAGCTTCAGCAGCGCCTGGAACCCGTTGCATATGCCGCCCAGCAGGCCGTCCCTTGCGCCCAGCAGCTCCTCCACGGCATCCCGCACCGGCGCCGCCCGGAAAAACGCCATGATAAACCGGCCCGAGCCGTCGGGCTCGTCCCCGCCGGAGAAGCCGCCCGGTATCATCACAATCTGCGCCTTTTTCACGCGCTCCGCCATGCCGTGCACCGACTCGGCCACCATGCCCGGGCTGAGGTTCCTCACCAGGAAAATCTCGGTTTCGGCGCCGGCCTCCTCAAAGGCGCGGGCAGTATCCCACTCGCAGTTGGTGCCGGGGAAGGCGGGGATCAGCACGCGCGGCTTGGCGATACGGGGTCCTTTGGCTGCTGCCCTGCGCACCGTCACCATGGGGACATCGACCGCCGGGCCGCCCTTCCTGACCGGGTACACCGGCTCCAGCCGGGCGTCATAAGCCTGCCGGAAATCGCTCAGCAGCACGGTTTCGCCGCCCAGCGTCAGCGCGGGGTCTGCCGTGGTATAGCCCAGCGTCACGCCGGCGCCGTCGTCGTCCGCCATCTCGAGGATCAATGAGCCATAGGCGTATTGAAACAGGTCCTCCAACGCCACATCATCGGCAAACGCCAGGCCGATGCCGTTGCCCAGCGCCATTTGGACACAGGCCAGCGCGGCGCCGCCCTGGGCAGGCACCCCGCAGGACACCGCGCGCCCGCTTTTCAGCAGCGCCTCAGCCTGGGCAAACACCGCCAGCTGGGATGCCGCCATGGGCAGCCCGTCGGGGCCGATGTCCGGCTTCAGCCAGGCCACGCGGTGGCCGGGCTGCTTAAACTCCGGCGACACGGCATGCCCGGCCTCGCCCGTCGTCACGGCAAAGCTGATCAGCGTGGGCGGCACGTCCAGCTGTTCAAAGGTGCCGCTCATGGAATCCTTGCCGCCAATGGCGCCGCACTTCAAATCCATCTGCGCGCGGTAGGCGCCCAGCAGCGCAGCCAGCGGCATGCCCCAGCGCGCGGGGTCACGGCCGGGCCTCGGGAAAAACTCCTGCATGGACAGGTAGATGTCCTCATGCGGCGCTCCGGCAGCCACCAGGCGGGCGACCGATTCGATCACCGCCAGGTACGCGCCGTGGTAGGGGCTCTGCTCGCTGATCATGGGGTTGAAGCCCGGCGCCATGAACGAACAGGTATCCGTGCCGCCCGGCACGGGCAGCGCGTGCACCATGGCAGCCGGGGGCGTCATCTGGTGTTTTCCGCCCAGCGGCATCAGCACCGTGCCGGCGCCCACCGTGGCGTCAAACCGTTCCACTAATCCGCGTTGCGAGCATGCGTTCAGGTCGGATGCCAGCGCCATTATGCCCTCTGTAAACGTGCCGGGGATCGCCGCATGCCAGGGCCGGGACGGCGCGATCTCGGCATCCATGCGCTTTTTCGCGCCGTTTTCATCCAGGAATGCGCGCGCCAGGTCGACAATGGTGTCGCCCTGCCACGTCATCACCAGCCGGGGCGATGCCGTCACCTCAGCGACGGCGGTGGCTTCTACGTTTTCGCCTTCCGCCAGCGCGATGAAGGCGGCAACATCGGCTTTGTCCACCACGACCGCCATGCGCTCCTGCGATTCGCTGATGGCCAGCTCGGTGCCGGTCAGCCCCTGGTACTTCACAGGCACCTTGTCCAGGTTGATCAGCAGCCCCGGCGCCAATTCGCCAATCGCCACCGACACGCCGCCGGCGCCAAAGTCATTGCATCGCTTGATGAGGCGGGTAGCCGCAGGGTCGCGGAACAGCCGCTGCAGCTTGCGCTCCTCGGGCGCGTTGCCCTTTTGCACCTGGGAGGCAAACTCGTCCACCGCGTCCACCGTGTGCGCCTGGGACGAACCCGTCGCCCCGCCGCAGCCGTCCCGGCCTGTGCGCCCGCCCACCAGCAGGATGACGTCGCCCGGAGCGGGCCGCTCGCGCCGCACATGGTCAGCCTTGGCCGCGCCCAGCACGGCGCCGGCTTCCAGCCGTTTGGCGACATAGCCCGGGTGGTACACCTCGCGCACCATGCCGGTGGGCACGCCGATCTGGTTGCCGTAGCTGGAGAAGCCCGCCGCCGCGCCCTGGGCAATGCTGCGCTGGGGCAGCTTGCCGGGCAGCGTGTCCTCCACCGGCATCGTGGGGTCGGCCCCGCCCGTCACGCGCATGCCGGCATACACATACCCCCTGGCCGACAGCGGGTCGCGGATGGCGCCGCCCAGGCAGGTGGCTGCGCCGCCAAAGGGCTCAATCTCGGTGGGGTGGTTGTGCGTTTCGTTTTTGAAAAACAGCAGCCAGTCCTCTTCGCCGCCCGGCGCATTGGCTTTCACGTGCAGCGTGCAGGCGTTGTTCTCCTCGCTGTCCTCACGGCGCTTCAGCCCACCCCGTTCTTCCAGCACCTTGGCTGCCTGGGTGGCAACGCGCATCAGCGTCAGGGGTTTGCCGCCCAGGGCTTCGCGGTGGTCGTTGAACTGGTTCAGCGTAGCCCGGATCACCGGGTCGTCGCAGCGCACGTCGGTCAGCTCGGTCAAAAAGGTGGTGTGCCGGCAGTGGTCGGACCAATAGGTGTCGATCACCTTCAATTCAGCTAAGGTGGGGTCCCGCCCCTCCGCCCGGAAGTAGCGCACGCACACCGCCAGGTCGTCGGCTTCCATGGCCAACTGGCACTCCCGGCAAAACCGCTGCGCGGCCTCGCCGTCCACATCGCGAAAGCCCTGCAGCACCGGTGTTTTCTCAGGCTCGGGCACGCGCGCATCCAGCGTGGCGGGCAAAGCTTCCGACGCCTCGCGCGATTCCACCGGGTTCAGCAGGTATCCTTTCGCAGCGGCGATGTCGGCTGCCGTCAGCTTGCCGCACAGCACGTACACCTTCGCCGTGCGCACCTTGGGGCGCGCACCCAGCGTCTGCATCTGAATGCACTGAGCAGCCGCATCGGCCCGCTGGTCGTACTGGCCGGGCAGATATTCCAGCGCAAAGCGGTGTTCATCAGCCGCCAGCGTCAGTTCGCGGGAAACGATGTCGGTCTGCGGCTCGGAAAACACCGTGCGCACCGCCAAATCAAAGGCGTCCGCCGTCAGCCCCTGCACATCGTATCGATTGACAATACGCAGGCTGACCAGCCCGTCCAGCCCCGCATACTGGCGCAGCTCCGCCGCCAGCGCCTGCGCTTCCACCGCCAAATCCGGCTTTTTCTCCACATAGATCCGGTCAACCATGCCTGTTTTCCTCCGCTAAAAGCGCTTTCGCGCCGATATCGCGCCTGAAGTGCATGCCTTCAAAACGCACCTTTTCAGCCAAATCATATGCCGACCGCACAGCATCCCGCAGCGTATCGCCCAGCGCCGTCACGCCCATCACCCGGCCGCCAGCCGTCACCAGCCGCCCATCCTTCATGGCAACGCCGGCGTACAGCGCGTCCACACCGCCGGCGTCGATGGGAAATCCCGCCTTAAAAGCCCCGGGATAGCCCCCGGAACACAGCACCACGCAGCAGGCATGCCGGCTGGAGAACGCCACCCGCTCGTCCTTCAATGCGCCATGGCGCACCGCCAGCATGGCGTCCATCAGGTCGCTCTCCATCAGCGGCAGCACCGCCTGCGTCTCCGGGTCACCCAGGCGCGCGTTGTATTCCAGCACCTTGGGGCCGTCCTTTGTGAGCATCAAGCCGAAGAACAGGCAGCCCTTGAACGGGCGTCCCTCCTGCGCCATGCCGCGGACGGTGGGCAGAAAAATCTCCCGCATGGCGCGTTCGGCGATGTCCCCGGTGTAGTACGGGTTGGGCGCCACAGCGCCCATGCCGCCGGTATTGAGGCCCCTGTCGCCGTCCAGCGCGCGCTTGTGGTCCATCGCCGACACCATGGGCACAACGGTTTCGCCGTCCGCAAAGCACAGCACCGATACCTCGGGCCCTTCCAGCATCTCCTCGATGACAACGCGGCTGCCGCTGTCGCCGAACGCTTTGCGCGCCATCATATCCTGCAGCGCCGCAGCCGCCTCGTCATAGGTGTCGGCGATGATCACGCCCTTACCCTTGGCCAGCCCGTCCGCTTTGACCACCAGCGGGAAAGGCCCTTTTTTGGCGTATGCCATCGCCTGCGCCAGGTCGTCAAAGGCTTCCCACCGGGCGGTAGGGATGCCATACCGCCGCATCAGGCCATTGGCAAACACCTTGCTGGCCTCAATCTGCGCCGCCTTCTGATCGGGCCCGAAGCAGGGGATGCCGGCTTCCTCCAGCGCATCCACCAGGCCCGCCGCCAGCGGGTCGTCCGGCGTGACAACAGCAAAACCGATGCGCAGGCGCACTGCCGCCCCAACGATTTCTCCCCTGTCCATGGGGTTGCCCGGCACCAGCGCCACCTCTTTCATGCCGGCGTTGCCGGGCAGCGCGTAGATAGACGCCACCTTGGGGCTTTGCGCCAGCTTTTTGACCACCGCATGCTCGCGGCCTCCGCCGCCTATGACCAATACCCTCATGCTCCGCCCCTCAATGATGAAACAGGCGCAGGCCCGTCATCGCCATCACCATGCCGTACCGGTCGCACGCTTCGATGACCAGGTCATCCCGCACCGACCCGCCCGGCTGCGCCACATACCGAACGCCGCTTTCCGCCGCGCGGTCGATGCTGTCCGGGAAGGGAAAGAACGCATCGCTGCCCAGCGATACGCCGGCCAGCGTGCGCATCCACGCCTGCCGCTCAGCTTCAGTAAACGGCTCAGGCTCACGCGTAAACAGCGCCTGCCAGCCATCCGGCGCCCCGCCGGCGCGGCCCGATAGATAGTCGTCCACAGCGTTGTCCTTTTCGGGGCGCCCGGTACCCTCCTTAAACGGCAGGTTCAGCGCCTTTTCATGCTGCCTGAGGTGCCACAGGTCGGCTTTGTTCCCGGCCAGGCGGGTGCAGTGCACGCGGCTCTGCTGCCCGGCGCCGTTACCGATCACCTGGCCGTCCTTGACAAAGCACACCGAGTTGGACTGCGTGTATTTCAGCGTGATCAGGGCCACCATCAGGTCGCGCTTCGCCGCGGCGGGCAGGGTGCTGTTGGCGGTAACGATGTTGGCCAGCAGGCTCTCGCTGATCTCCGCGTTGTTATAGCCCTGCTCCAGCGTGATGCCAAACACGTCCCGGGCTTCCCGGAGCTTGGGCGCATAGCCCGCATCCATCGCCAGCACGGCATAGCTGCCCTTGCGCTTTTTAGCCAGGATAGCCAGCGCCGCCTCGCTGTAGCTGGGCGCGATCACGCCATCGGACACCTCGCGGCCGATGATGCGCGCGGTGGTTTCGTCGCAGGGGTCGCTCAGCGCGATAAAATCGCCGAACGAGCAGAGCCTGTCCGCCCCCCGTGCGCGGGCATACGCCACCGCCAGCGGCGAATCGTCCAGCCCCGGCACGTCATCCACAAAGCAGGCGCGCTTTAAGGAGCTGTCCATGGGCACCGCCACTGCGGCGCCGGCTGGGCTGACATGCTTGAACGACGCTGCGGCGGGCAGCCCCGTCGCTTCCTTCAGCGCGCGCACTAACTGCCAGGCATTCAGCGCATCCAGCAGGTTGATATAGCCCGGCGCTCCTGACAGCACCCGGAAAGGCAGGGCCAATCCGTCCGCCATGTACACCCGGGCGGGCTTCTGGTTGGGGTTGCAGCCGTATTTCAGTGCCAGTTCACGCATGATGTCCTCCTTCAGGATGCCTGTTTTTGATCACCAGCCGCGACGCACCGCCGCCGATGTCCATATACCTGACGCACAGCGCCACGCGGTTGTCGCGGTTCAGCGCGTCCCATAGTTCCTCCGCGAAAGCCTCCGGGCTGTCCGGCACCGTCACGCGGGCCGGCTCACCCCTGAACGGCGGCAGCGGGTGGCCGTCCCCCTGGTAGGTGTGCAAAAAACGCCCCTCGCCCCTGGCTGCTGCGTACTCGTAAAACAGCCGGTCGCAGCGCGTGCCGTCGCTGTCCCCCGCGCGCAGCACGGACAGCCAGGCTGCCCCCGTGCCCAGGTTCAGCATCCCCGATATGCGCGGCGTGAAGTTGGGCGCATCGGGCTCAAACGCGCGCGTGCGCAGCGCCCCTTCAAAGGTGCCGCCCGAAGCCAGCGCCTCCGCCACGGTGTCGGTCTGGTCGCCGTTGGACAGGATGAAGCAATCCCCCACCGTCGCCATCGGCCGGTAGATGGTCAGCGACTGGTCGCCGCCCGCGCCCTTGTCGTAGGGCTCGATGCGGATATGATCGCCATCCGGCACAAACACACGGTTGCGCGAGTTGCTGCTGCGCCCCATGATGAAGTACACCGCCGCCAGCGATTGCCCATCCGCCGTCATGCCCAGCACCAGGCCGCGCCCGGGATAGGCGTTGGCGCGCAGCAGCGCAGGCAGTTCGTATAGCCGGTTGTCGTACATGGTTACCCCCTTCCGCGCAGGATGTCCCTGCACACCTTCTCAGCCGCCCTGGGCAGCAGCACCCACTCAGCCTGTTTCATGACGCGCTGCTGCAGCGTTTCAGGGGTGTCCCCCCGCAGCACGCGCACGGCTTTTTGATCGATGATGGGCCCGCCGTCGGGCACGCTGTCGACAAAGTGTACCGTGGCGCCCGTCAGCCTGACGCCGCGCACCAGCGCCGCCTCGTGCACCTTCAGCCCATAAAAGCCCTTGCCGCAGAACGCCGGGATCAGCGAGGGATGCACGTTGATGATGCGCCCAGCAAACCTGTCGGTAAACGACGCCGACAGGATCGATAAAAACCCCGCCAGTACAACCAGGCCGATGCCCCGTTCCTGAAGCGTCCGGGCCAGCGCCTGCTCAAACGCCTCCCGCCCCAGCGCCTTCCGGTCCAGCGTCAGCGTTTCAACACCCGCCTTCGCTGCCCGCTCCAGCGCGAAAACGCCCGGCCTGTCGCTGATCACCAGCGCTACTGTGCCGCTGTGCAGCGTTCCGCTGCCCTCGGCGTCCAGCAGCGCCTGCAGGTTGGTGCCGCCGCCCGACACCAGCACCGCAATGGGCACGCGCCTGCCGCCGCTCAAAGGAACACCACGCCTTCATCGCCCCGCGCCGCCTCGCCCATGATGAAAGCCTCTGCCCCCATGCCGCCCAGCACACGCACAGCTTTGTCCGCCTCTTCCGGCGCCACCACGGCTACCATGCCCACGCCCATGTTGAAGGTGGCGTACATTTCATCCCGCGGGATGCCGCCCCTTTCGGCAATCAACCGGAAAATAGCCGGGTCAGGCAGCGACGCCCTGTTCACGGCTGCCTGGATGCCGTCGGGCAGGCAGCGCGGCAGGTTTTCATAGAAGCCGCCGCCCGTGATGTGCGCCACGCCCTTCACTTCTACTGCCTCAAACAGGGCCAGCATGGGCTTGACGTATATCCTGGTGGGCGTCAGTAGCGCCTCGCCTAGGCTGACGCCGTCCAGCGCCGCTATCGGCGCCCGCAGGTCGGCGTTCCCGGTGTCCAGCACCTTGCGCGCCAGCGAAAAGCCGTTGGAGTGCAGCCCGCTGGACAGCAGCCCCACCAGCACGTCGCCGGGCTGCACGCGCTCCTTGTCGATGATCTTCGGCGCATCCACCATGCCCACGGCAAACCCCGCCAGGTCGTACTCGTCCTCGGGGTAAAAGCCCGGCATCTCAGCTGTTTCGCCGCCAATCAGGGCGCAGCCGGCCTGCACGCAGCCCTCCGCCACGCCCGATACCACCGCTGCCACGCGCTCGGGCACGTTTTTTCCCACCGCGATATAGTCCAGGAAAAACAGCGGCCTGGCCCCGCAGCATATCACGTCGTTGACGCACATCGCCACGCAGTCGATGCCCACGGTGTCGTGCTTATCCATTCTGAACGCTAACTTCAGCTTGGTGCCCACGCCGTCGGTGCCGCTGACCAGTACGGGCTGCTCGTAGCCCGTCAGGTCGGGCATATACAGCCCGCCAAAGCCGCCCAGGCCGCTGACCACGCCGGGCGTCCTGGTGCGCGCTACCGACGCGCGCATCAATTCCACGGCGCGGTATCCCGCGTTGATATCGACGCCGGCGTCCTTATAGTGCCCGCTGTTGCTTTTCATGCCGTTTCCTCCCCCACCCGGACCAGCCGCCGGGCATATCGGTCGCGCTCGGTGCTGGCCGGTATCTCGGTCGGATATTGCCCGTCAAAACACGATGTGCAGAAATCGCACGGCGGGATCGGCGCCGCCATGCTGCGCGCGCCTTCCAAACTCAGGTAGCCCAGGCTGTCGGCGCCGATGATCGACCTGATCTCATCGATGGAATACTTGCAGGCAATCAGATCGTCCCGCGATTTGATGTCGGTGCCGTAGTAACACGGGTGCAGAAAAGGCGGCGACGTTACCCGCATGTGCACCTGCAAAGCGCCTGCCTCCCGCAGCAGGCGCACGATCTTGCCGCTGGTGGTGCCGCGCACAATGGAGTCGTCCACCAGCACCACGCGCTTTCCGCGCACCACCGACGCCACAGGGTTCAGCTTGATGTGCACGGCGCTTCTGCGCACGCCGGACCCGGGCGCGATGAACGTGCGGCCGATGTATCTGTTTTTGACGAAGCCCAGCCCGTAGGGCGTGCCGCTCTGCCTGGCATAGCCCATCGCGCCGTCGATGCCGCTGTCCGGCACGCCCACGACGATGTCCGCTTCCACCGGGTGCAGCTTGGCCAGGATTTCGCCCGCCCGCGCCCGCGCCTGGTGCACGCTGACGCCGTCCAGCACCGAATCGGGCCGGGCAAAGTAGATGTATTCAAACACGCAGATGCTCTTTTTACCGATTTCGCTGACAGCCCCCATCGTGCGCACGCCGCCGCGGTCAAACACGATGATCTCGCCCGGCCGCACGTCGCGCACCAGCTCGGCCCCTACCGCGTCCAGCGCGCACGACTCCGACGCCACCGCGTACCCGCCGTCCGCCAGGCGCCCGTAGCACAGCGGGCGCACGCCCATGGGGCCGCGAACAGCGATCAGCTTCTGCGGCGACATGATCACCAGCGTGTAGCTGCCTTTGAGGTATGGCATGGCGCGGGCCACCGCTTCCTCAGTGGATTCTGCCGTCAGCCGCTCCCTGGTGATCACGCAGGAGATGATCTCGGCATCGCCGGTGGTATGGAAAATAAAGCCCTGGTTTTCAAACGACGTGCGCAGCTCGGAATAGTTCACCAGGCTGCCGTTGTTGGCCAGCGCCATCCGCCCTTTGCGGTGGTCCACCACGATGGGCTGCAGGTTGGACCGGCGGCTGGTCGCGTCGGTGCCGTAGCGCACGTGGCCAATGGCCATATCGCCCTGCCCCAGCAGTTCCAGCACGCGCGGCGTCATCACCTCGCTGACCAGCCCGGCATCGGTGTGCAGCCGGAACAGGCCGTCCTCATTCACGGCGATGCCGCAGCTCTCCTGCCCGCGATGCTGCAGCGCGCTCAAACCATAGTAACAGTCCTCAGCCACGTGGCTTTTCCTGCCATGAAACACGCCGAATACGCCGCACTCCTCACGCAGCTCAGGCATGACCGCCCTCCCCCCGGAGCACCGCCGCCGTCAGCGCTTCCGGCGCCATGTACCGGCCATCCTTCATGACCCGCATGTTGCCGGAGGACACCTCGTCGATCAGCAAAAAAGCGCCGTCAGCCGTGCCAAACTCCAGCTTGATATCGTACAGTTCCATTCCGCGCCGCGCCAGGTCATCCCGGATGGCGCCGGCGATCCGCCGCGTCAGGTCCCGCACCCTGGCATACGCCTGTTCGTCCATGATCTGCAGCGCCGCCAGCCCGTCCTGGGTGATCAGCGGGTCGCCCCTGGCGTCGTCCTTCAGCGTCATCTCCACATAGGCATCCAGCGGCGCGCCCTCCTCGATATAGGCGCCATACCGCCTGATAAAGCTGCCCACCGCCCGGTAGCGGCAGATCACCTCCAGCCCCTGGCCAATCGGCCTGGCCCGCACCACCTCCATGGTGCCGGCGTCGGCATCGCATGCAATATAGTGCGTAGCAATGCCCATCTTTTCCAGCAGCTCGAAGTAATAGGCCGACATCTTTAGATTAGCCTTGCCCACACCCTCGATTGTCAGCCCCACCGTATTGGCGCCCGGGTCGAACACGCCGTCCGCGCCTGTCACGTCGTCCTTGAAATGCAGCAGTGCCCGCCCGCCCGGCAGATCGTATACATCCTTTGTTTTGCCCCTGTACAGGCATTTCAATTCGTTCATCCTTGCCCTCCGCCGGCATACTGCCGGGAAATGTCCTCGTCCTTCGCCCGCGCTTCATCCCGCGCCGCCTGCCGCGCCGCGTCCAGCTTATCCGCCAGGGCTGCATCCGTCACCGCCAGCATCTGCACGCACAGCAGCGCCGCGTTTTTCGCGCCGTTCACTGCCACCGTCGCCACCGGGATGCCCGAAGGCATCTGCACCGTTGCCAGCAGCGCGTCCAGCCCGCCCAGGCCGCCTGCATCCACCGGCACGCCAACCACCGGCAGCGTCGTCAGCGCAGCCACCGCGCCCGCCAGATGCGCCGCCATGCCTGCCACGCAGATCACCGCGCCGTAGCCCGCTTCCCGCGCGCCCAGCGCAAATTCCCGCACCTCGTCCGGCGTTCTGTGCGCCGAGCATACCCGCACCGTGTGCGGCACGCCATACTCCTTCAGCGTATCCGCTGCCCTGGATGCCACCGGCAGATCGCTGGCGCTGCCCATGATGATGGCTACTTTTTTCATGATGACATGCTCCCCAAAAATACTAACGGGCAGCCCAATCCCTCGAACCGCCCCGGATACCGCGCCAACCCGCCTTGCCGCATGAACCCTCCGAAAAATGTCGGTCAAACACAAAACAATCGACAGCTTTATCATACCGCCGGGCGGTCTGTTTGTCAATCCGGAATAC
Organism: Christensenellales bacterium; assembly: GCA_050952845.1. Taxonomy (GTDB): domain Bacteria; phylum Bacillota; class Clostridia; order Christensenellales; family Aristaeellaceae; genus JAGVSV01. The sequence goes on along the minus strand of JBMNLP010000001.1, from coordinate 136,410 downwards.
GAACGTTTTAAGAGTTCAATGCTTTAATGTTCGTTCTTCATTTGCACCTTCTACAGCATGTCCCCAAGTATTACAAACTTAATCAAACACACCCTTTTATATATAATGTAGTGAGTATACGCGCAGATAATCAAGAATAACAAGCGGAAACAGATGATTGGTTATTCAGTAGTCATGTAGAAAGTCTGAAATCTGGGAGAGGGGGCACAGCCCCGGCTCGTGATGACGCACTCCTCTTTGTCGCTCCCCCCCACGGGGAGCGTGGATTGAAATGCCGACGATCTCATCGGTGATCATCCGCTAGCGCGGATGTAGTCGTTGTCTTTGCGTAGCGCGGCAAAGCCGGCAGCGTCGGTCAGCAGCACCTTGTCTCCGGTCAGGTCCTCGCCGAACAGCACCAGCGCGTCGGCGATGTTGTCGGCGGAGATGGTGGTGTTGATGTGCTTGCGGCTCACGCCTACGCCATTCAGCACGCTGAACAGCTCGTCATCCACGCCCTGGTCGATGGCGCGGGCCAGCTGCTTGGCAGCCTCGCCCATCGGGTCACCGTGCCCGCTCAGCCGGGCCTCGTCTGTGATGCTGATGCCCTTGGCGTACTTGTGCACGGTGGCCTGCGTGGTGCCGGCTTCCAGCTTGCCGGTCTCGATCTGGCTGTTCTCGGCGATGACGGTTGCCTTGCCAATGTACTTGAACGCCGGGAACTTCAGCGTGTCGCCGGGCTGGCCTACTAGGGTGTTGTCCTCGGTAGCCAGCGGCAGCAGGGTGATGTTGTCGCCCAGCTTGTCTTCTACCAGGTCGGCTATCACCTCGGGGATCACAAGGTTCGCTTTCAAAGTGTATTCAGATGCCATGGTTTAACTCCTTCCGAACGTGCGCTCATACGCCTCTTTGTCCCGCGCGTACAGCTCGGCACGTTCACTGTATGTCATGTTTTTAGGGTCAGGTGGTACAGTCGTTCCGCCGCCCGTCCTGGGCGGCTCCTTGCCCTTCAGCCGTTCGTCCACCCCTGCCTGCACCGCGTCGCGGAAAGCCTTCTCCACCGCGTCAATGGACTTCTGGCAGGCGTCCGCGTCCGCATAGTTCAGGCTGTCCAGCAGGCCGGCAGGCAGGCCTTTCTCAGCCAGCGTGGTCGCCGCCTGCGCTTTCAGCTCGCGCAGCGTCAGCGCCGCCTCGCGCTCAGCCAGTTCCTTCTCCTTCTGCTCGCGCTTGTGCTGCGCCTTCTGCTCCAGCGTCATCTTGGCCAGCTTCTCAGCCTCGGTCTTGGCGGCCTCCACAGCCGCGTCCTGCTCAGTCTGCCACTTGGCCCTGGCGGTCTCCAGCGCTTTGGTCACACGCCTGTCAAACTCGGCCTGATAGTCTTTGTTCTTCAGCAGGTCGTCAAAGGTCTGCGGGGGTTCCGCTCCCTCGTCTCCGTCCGCAGGAGGGTCAGCCGGAGGATCGGCAAATAGCTGCAGGTTCAGGGGTAATGGGTTCGTTTTCATGTGTTTTCTCCTTGCCCAGCACGTTCATGCCATGCCGTTCATGTTTTTATATGCAAAAGCCGCCTTGTTACGGGCGGCCGGTTGCCTTGGGTTGTAATTGGTTTAGTTGGCTTGCTTGCCTACCAGCAGCAGCCGGAACGTTTCCCGTCCCTTGGGGGTGATCAGCGTTTGCACGTCGCCCATGTATGGTAATATTTACATACCATCCTTTGGGTGGTGCAGCCCGTGTCCTGCTTAGTCCGCCAAGATGTCAGCAGTTCACGGGTTTTTTATTGGCCATCTATTTGTTCCCTCACAAGCTCAATTCCTTCTCTGAGAATTTCACTTCGATTAGTTTGCTTTGCCTGTGCACATCTGTCCAAAGTCGCAAGGGTCTCTTTATCTACTCGTACTTGCAACCTTTCCGACTTTGGGTTTTCGATAGGTGGCCTGCCCATTTTGGGCTTCATGTCATCACCTCACTTTCTGTACTGCCATTATATATTATGTCAACACAGAAAGTCAACGCCCCCTTTCTGAAACTTTTTTGCATTGACAACTTGTTTATACTCGGTATATACTTCCTTTGGAAGGAGGGATGAGCATGAGCATCACAAGCATTCAGCGCTGGGGCAACAGCTCCGCGGTACGCCTGCCTAAACGGGTGCTGCGCCAGGCCCGGCTTGCTGACAATGACGAAGTGGAAATTGTGGCCAATGAACAAGGCATCCTTATCCGCAAGGCAAAGCGCTATGACAGCCTTGATCAGCTTTTCGCAGGCTACCAGGGCGATTATCAGCCTGAGGAATGGGAGACTGGCGCCGCGGTTGGCGCGGAGGTATTTGACTGATGTATGATGCCCACCAGGGGGACATTATCTGGATGAACTTTGACCCACAGAGCGGGCATGAACAGAAGGGCACCCGGCCTGCCCTGGTGGTGAGCAACCACAGTTTCAGCCGCTATACCGGGCTGGGCATCGTCTGCCCTATCACCAGCACCAAACGGGGCTACCCCATGCATGTGGAGCTGGACGAACGCACCAAGACACAGGGCGTCATTTTATGCGAGCAGGTGAAAAGCCTGGACTTGCGTGCCAGACAGGCGCGTTATCTTGAAAGCCTGCCGGAAGACCTGCTGAAAGAAGTGCTGGACAGGATCGCGCTGAGCCTGCAAGCGGAGTAGGCCTCCTTTCCTCCAATCAAAAAGCACCGGCTTGCGCGGGTGCTTGGGTGTGGGTTTTTGTTCCCTACGAATTTACGCTACTCTCAAACCAAACATTAAGCTAACTTTGCCAGTATGTCTTCGCAAATACAGCCTTCTTCATTTGGCATATAGTTTTCGTCCAAACTTTCAAGGGTTAGGAAATCGCCCGCTTTCTCCTCAATTTCTATGTAGATATCATCGCTTGGATCATCTAACATATCATCACTGAAGCCGAGCTTGTTGAGCATTTTCCGCTCTCGTTCGTTGAACACACCTATTTCCCCTTTCCGTATTTCTTTCGCAGCCTGGTACCCGTTCGCCATACGGTTGTTATGACACCAGTGGTCGGGTTTATATTCACGGTCGCTTTATCGCCAAGATACCTTCTGCTAACATCGCCTTTTTTGTCGGTTCTGTCGGGATAAATATACAGCGGTGCTTTGAGCGCGTCTTCGATTTCGTTACTGTCAACCACTCTTTTTGCCATTGCTTCCAGTGAGTGGGCTGAGTGCTTTGTCACAACCAGACCATCGCTTGTCTGCACATTGATTTTACCAGCTTTTTGAGCATCCCGCAATCGCCAGCTTGCCATTTCCGGCTGCCCATCAGCGCGCCATTTCTGCCATTCCCGGTAGCTCATATCCCTGGGCACCTTCATCTCCTCGCCCGTCACCGGGTCGCGCGCCCAGCGTTTCATGTGTGCATGGCTAATGCCGTCTATCACAGGCTCTACAGAGGAGCGACACCACGGATGCAGAGGCGGATAGTTCACGCCAACCTCTTTCTCGCTCAGCAGAAACTCCTGCCCGTCCTTCTCCTGGCACATCCGGCTCGTGCGTCCATCCAGCACCGCCATGTACCGGTATCGCTCAATGCCCGCGTCCGCGTATGCCTCAGCGGTGGCCTGGTTGGTGATGTAGTTGGTTTCTGTCCGCAGCAGCCTGTTCGCCGCGAACCTGCTGCGTCGCTCCCCCCCACGGGGAGCGTGGATTGAAATGCCCAATTGGCGATGCGCTCCTGCTCCTTGCCGGAGAAAAAAGCCCGGCGCTGCGTTGTGCGCCGGGCTTATGTCATCCGCTATCTGGCAGGGTTTGTTTGGGATTGATGGCTACTTGGTTTCCCCGCGCTTTGCCCGGATGTACCGGTCCATGGCGCGGGCGGCCTGCTTGCCGGCGCCCATGGCCTGGATGACGGTGGCGGCGCCGGTGACAGCATCGCCGCCGGCGAATACGCCTGCGCGGGAGGTCATGCCGTTTTCGTCGGTGATGATGCGGCCACGCTCGTCACAGCGGAGGCCGGGCGTGGTGGCGCGCAGCAGGGGGTTGGGCGACGTGCCGATGGCTACCACCACAGTGTCCACCGGCAGGGTGAAGGCGCTGTCCGGCTTGACAATGGGCCGGCGCCGTCCGCTGGCGTCGGGCTCGCCGAGGGTCATTTCCGTGCATTCGATGCCGGTTACCCAGCCCCGGTCGTTGCCGTGCACGCAGACCGGGCTGGTCAGCGTGACGATGCGGACGCCCTCCTCCAGCGCGTGCGCCACCTCCTCAGCGCGGGCCGGCAACTCCTCCATGCCGCGGCGGTAGAGGATACTCACCTCGTCGGCGCCCAGCCGCATGGCGCAGCGCGCCGCGTCCATGGCCACGTTGCCGCCGCCAACCACGGCCACCCGGCCGCCCATCATCACGGGGGTGGCGCTGTTCTTCTGGTAGGCTTTCATCAGGTTGATGCGCGTGAGGTATTCGTTGGCGCTGTACACGCCCTTGAGCGACTCGCCGGGCACGCCCATGAAGCTGGGCAGCCCGGCGCCGGTGCCGGCAAACACCGCTTCAAAGCCCATGTCAAACAGGTCGTCGATGGTCAGCGTTCTGCCGATGACCACGTTGGTTTCAATGGCGACACCCATGTCCCGGAGGGCGTCGATTTCGCTCTGCACGATGTGCTTGGGCAGCCGGAACTCGGGGATGCCGTAGGCCAGCACGCCGCCGGGCAGGTGCAGCGCCTCATACACCGTCACCTGGTAGCCCATTTTCGCCAGCTCACCAGCGGCGGTCAGGCCGCCCGGGCCCGAGCCTATCACCGCCACGCGGCAGCCGTTGGGGGCGGGCCGGGGCGGGATGTCGCAGGTGTGCCGGCGGTGCCAGTCGGCGGCGTAGCGTTCCAGCCGGCCAATGGCCACGCTTTCGCCCTTGATGCCGCGCACGCACACGCCCTCGCACTGGCTTTCCTGGGGGCACACGCGCCCGCATATCGCCGGCAGAGCGTTGTCCGCCAGCAGCGACAGGTAGGCGCCTTCCATATCATCCTGCGCGATTTTGCCGATAAAAGCCGGAATATCAACGCCCACCGGGCACCCGGCTACGCAGGGCTTGTGCCTGCAGTTCAGGCACCGCTTAGCTTCGCTGACCGCCATCTCGTGGGTATAGCCCAGCGCCACCTCGTCAAAGTTGCGGCTGCGCACGGCCGGGTTCTGTACCGGCATGGGCGTTTTATCGGGCGACATGTTGCGCTCCATATCAATCCTCCCTGTTCAGCAGCCGGCAGGCTTCGTCGCGGGCGCGGGTTTCAAATTCCTCATACATGCGCGCGCGGCTGGCTGCCTCGTCAAAGTCCACCAGGTGGCCGTCAAACTCCGGCCCGTCGACGCAGGCGAATTTTATTTCGCCGCCCACCGTCAGCCGGCATCCGCCGCACATGCCCGTGCCGTCCACCATGACCGAGTTCATCGACACCACGGTGGGGATACCGTGCTTTTTGGTCAGCAGGCTGACGAACTTCATCATGGGCAGCGGGCCGATAGCGATGACCCGGTCGTATGCGTTGCCGGCTTGTATCAGGCTTTCCAATGCGTTGGTCACCAGGCCTTTTTCGCCATAGCTGCCATCATCGGTGACGATATGCAGCTGGTCGCTGACAGCCCTGAACTCGTCCTCCAGCAGCACCAGGTCCTTATTTCGGAAGCCGATGACGCTGTGCACCGCGCAGCCCTGTTCGTGCAGCGCCCTGGCGATGGGGTAGGCAATGGCGCAGCCCACGCCGCCGCCCACTACGCAGGCCTTTTGAAGCCCTTCCAGGTCGCTGGGCTTGCCCAGGGGGCCCACAAAGTCGTGCAGGCTGTCGCCGGCGCTGAGGGTGTCCAGCTCCATCGTGCCGGCGCCGACGATCTGGTAAATCACCGTCACGGTGCCCTGCTCCGGGTTCTGCGCCGACACCGTCAGCGGCATGCGCTTGGAGTCGGCTTTGGCCCTGAGGATGATGAACTGGCCCGGTTTAGCCTTCCTGGCCACCAGCGGCGCGTCCACCACAATGCGGGCGACGGTGCTGTTTAAATAATCCTTTTCAAGTATTCGATACATGGTGTCCTCCCTGTCCGCCAGCCGCGGCTCCCCCGCGGCGCGGCATCATTATACATCGATTGGCTGATGGCGTTCAAGAAAGGCACGCCGCATCCCCTTGACGCCGCCGGGCGATCCCCGTATATTGTATGCAGCATAACATTTTTCAGGAGGAATGATCATGAAAAAACTATGGACTTGGCTTTTAGCCGCAGCGCTGCTGATAACAGGCTGCGCCGTTCAGGGAAACACCGCCAGGGCAGCGGGAAACGGGGAACCTGAGGAACGCGTCAGCGGCTATTTTACCTATACCCTCAACGACAGCGGCGAAGCCGTCATCACAAGGTACAGCGGCGGTGACCGGGAACTGACGGTGCCGGACAAGGTAGACGGATACCCCGTGGCTGAAATTGGAGCAGAAGCGTTTTCTTTTTGCTACAACCTGACCGGCATCACGCTGCCCGAGGGACTGCAGCGCATCGGAGACCGCGCGTTTTTCGAATGCGAAAGCTTGACCGGCATCACGCTGCCCGAGGGACTGCAAAACATCGGAGACGGGGCGTTTCACGGCTGTATCAGCCTGACCGGTATTACGCTGCCCGATAGTTTGAAAACCATGGGCGATAATCCCTTTGAGCGTACAAAAGCCGAGCTGCTGCTCTCACCGGATCATCCGCACTTTGCCCTGGTGGACGGCATGCTGATCCACAAGGGCGAGAAGTGCCTAGTGTGCTATCCCTATGGCAGCCGGGCAGAAACTTGCGTGGTGCCGGAGGGCATCCTGCAAATAGGAGACAGCGCGTTTTCCTCCTGCTCCAGCCTGACCGGCATTACGCTGCCTGAGGGGCTGCAAAGCATCGGAAACGACGCGTTTTTCCTTTGCAGCAGCCTGACCAGTATCGCGCTGCCGGAGGGACTGCAAAGCATCGGAAACGACGCGTTTAGCTATTGCAGAAACCTGACCAATATCGCGCTGCCGGAGGGGCTGCAAAGTATTGGAGACTGGGCGTTTTTATGTTGCTACAGCCTGACCGGCATCACGCTGCCGGAAGGGCTGCAAAGCATCGGAGACAGGGCGTTTTCATGGTGCGACAGCCTGACCGGCATCACGCTGCCGGACAGCTTGGAAACCATGGGCGATAATCCCTTTGAGCGTACAAAAACCGAGCTGTCGCTCTCACCGGATCATCCGCGCTTTGCCCTGGTGGACGGCATGCTGATCGATAAAGAAGAGAAGCGCCTGGTATGTTATCCTTATGGCAGCCGGGCGGAAACCTGCGTGGTGCCGGAAGGCATCCTGCATATAGGAAACTGGGCGTTTTCCTATTGCGACAGCCTGACCGGCATCACGCTGCCTAAGGGACTACAAAGCATCGGAGACGAGGCGTTTTCCTATTGCTCCAACCTGACCAGCATCACGCTACCTGAAGGGCTGCAAAGCATCGGAGGCTGGGCGTTTAGCGACTGCGCACGCCTAACCAGCCTAAGCATTCCTGCCTCCGTGACAGTCATCAAACCAGATGCTTTTGACAATTGCCCGTCGCTCACCCTCACCGTGGCGCCGAACAGCATAGGCGCCGCCTATGCGAACGACAATGGCATTCCTTTCGTCTATGCCGAGTAGGGCATATGATACAGCATAAAGCATCGTTACCTCCCGGGAGCAGCGTGTCAGGGCAATCCGTAAACGATTCGTAAACGATTGCCCTGTGTTGCAACCCGCCGGGTGATCCTCGTATATTGTATGCAGCATAACCTTTTTCAGGAGGAATGATCATGAAAAAACTGTGGATTTGGCTTTTAGCCACAGCGCTGCTGATAACAGGCTGCGCCGTTCAGGAAAACACCGCCAGGACATCGGGCAGCGGGGAACCTGAAGAATGCGTAAGCGGTGACTTTACCTATACCCTCAACGACAGCGGCGAAGCCGTCATCACAGGGTACAGCGGCGGTGACCCGGAACTGACGGTGCCGGACAAGGTGGACGAATACCCCGTGGCTGAAATTGGGGCAGAAGCGTTTTCCGGTTGCAGCTACCTGACCGGCATCACGCTGCCTGAGGGGCTGCAAAGCATCGGAGACAGGGCGTTTTCCTCTTGCTACAGCCTGACCGACATCACGTTGCCGAACAGCCTAAAAGCCATGGGCGACAATCCCTTTGAGCGTACAAAAGCTGAATTGCGACTCTCACCGGATCATCCGCGCTTTGCCCTGGTGGACGGCATGCTGATCGACAAGGGCTCAAAGCGCCTGGTGTGCTATCCCTATAGCAGCCTGGCAGAAACCTGCATGGTGCCGGAAGACATCCTGCATATAGGAAATTGGGCGTTTTCCGATTGTGACAGTCTGGCCGGCATCACGTTGCCTGAGGAGCTGCAAAGCATCGGAGACAGGGCATTTAGCGATTGCAAAAACCTGACCAATATCGCACCGCCGGAAGGGCTGCAAAGCATCGGAGACAGGGCGTTTTCATGGTGCGACAGCCTGACTGGCATCACGCTGCCGGACAGCCTGGAAACCATGGGCGACAATCCCTTTGAGCATACAAAAGCTGAATTGCGACTCTCACCGGATCATCCGCGCTTTGCCCTGGTGGACGGCATGCTGATCGACAAGGACTCGAAGCGCCTGGTGTGCTATCCCTATGGCAGCCGGGCAGAAACCTGCGTAGTGCCAGAGGGCATCCTGCAAATAGGAGACAGGGCGTTTTCATGGTGCGACAGCCTGACCGGCATCACGCTGCCGGAAGGGCTGCAAAGCATCGGAGACAGGGCATTTTCCTCTTGTAGCAGCCTGATCTACATCACGCTGCCCGAGGGGCTGCAATGCATTGGAAACGAGTCATTTGGCTATTGTTTCAGCCTAACCGGCATCACGCTGCCCGAGGGACTGCAAAGCATCGGAGACAGCGCGTTTTCCGATTGCTCCAGCCTGACCGACATCACGTTACCGGAGGGGCTGCAAAGTATCGGAGACGACGCGTTTTTCCTTTGCAACAGCCTGACCAGTATCGCGCTGCCGGAGGGACTGCAAAGCATCGGAGACAGCGCGTTTTCATGGTGCGACAGCCTGACCGGCATCACGCTGCCGGACAGCTTGGAAACCATGGGCGATAGTCCCTTTGAGCGTACAAAAACCGAGCTGTCGCTCTCACCGGATCATCCGCGCTTTGCCCTGGTGGACGGCATGCTGATCGACAAGGGCGAGAAGCGCCTGGTGTGCTATTCTTATGGTGATCTGGCAGAAAACTGCGTGGTGCCGGAGGGCATCCTGCAAATAGGAAACAGCGCGTTTGCCGGTTGCGAAAGCCTGACCGGCATCACGCTGCCTAAGGGGCTGCAAAGCATCGGAAACGGGGCGTTTTACCGGTGCAAAAGTCTGACCGGCATAACGCTGCCGGAGGGGCTGCAAAGCATTGGTGACCAGGCGTTTTCCTTTTGCAACAGCCTGACCAGTATCACGCTGCCTGAGGGGCTGCAAAGCATCGGAGGCAGCGCGTTTTACGGTTGTGACAGCCTGACCGGCATGATGCTGCCTGAGGGACTGCAAAGCATCGGCGTCGGGGCGTTTTCCTCTTGCAACAACCTGACCAGCATGACGCTGCCGGACAGCCTAAAAGCCATGGGCGACAATCCTTTTGTTCGTACAAATGCCGAGCTGCTGCTCTCACCGGATCATCCGCGCTTTGCCTTGATAGACGGCATGTTGATCGAAAAAGGCGATAGGCGCCTGGTGTGCTATCCCTATAGCGGCAGTGCAAAAACCTGCGTGGTGCCGGAAGGCATCCTGCATGTAGGACCTAGGGCGTTTATGTATTGTGAAAACTTGACCGACATTACGCTGCCGGAAGGGCTGCAAAGTATCGGAACTTGGGCATTTTACAAATGCACAAATCTAACCCACCTCAATATCCCCGCCTCTGTAACAACCATCGAAGGGGAAGCTTTTGACGGCTGCCCGTCGCTCACCCTCACCGTGGCGCCGAACAGCATAGGCGCCGCCTATGCGAACGACAACCAGATCCCCTTCGTCTATGCCGAGTAGGGCAGATGATACAGCATCAAACATCGTTGCTTCCCGGGAACAGCGTGTCAGGGCGATCCGTAAACGATCGTAAACGATCGCCTTGCGTTGCGCCCTTGACGCCGCCGGGTGATCCCCGTATGTTGTATGCAGCATAACCTTTTTCAGGAGGGATGATCATGAAAAAACTTTGGATTTGGCTTTTGGCAGCAGCGCTGCTGATAACAGGCTGCGCCGTTCAGGGAAACACCGCCAGGGCAGCTGGAAACGGGGAACCTGAGGAACGCGTATGCGGTGACTTTACCTATACCCTCAACGACAGCGGCGAAGCTGTCATCACAGGGTACAGCGGGAATGACCCGGAACTGACGGTGCCGGAAAAGGTGGACGAATACCCCGTGACCGAAATCGGGGCAAGAGCATTTTACTGGCGCTACAAACTGACCACCGTTACGCTGCCCGAGGGGCTGCAAAGCATCGAAAGCGATGCGTTTTCCCTTTGCTCCAGCCTGACCGCCGTTACGCTGCCTGAGGGGCTGCAAAGCATCGGAGACAGCGCGTTTTCCGGTTGCTCCAGCCTGACCGCCGTTACGCTGCCGGACAGCCTAAAAGCCATGGGCGACAATCCCTTTACGGGTACACAAGCTGAGCTGTCGCTCTCACCGGATCATCCGCGCTTTGTCCTGGTGGATGGCATGCTGATCGACAAAGGCTTGAAGCGCCTGGTGTGCTATCCCTATGGCAGCCGGGCGGAAACCTGCGTGGTGCCGGAAGGCATCCTGCATATAGGAAACAGGGCGTTTTCATGGTGCGACAGCCTGACCGGCATTACGCTGCCGGAGGGGCTGCAAAGCATCGGGGACGAGGTGTTTTCCTTTTGCGACAGCCTGACCGGCATCACGCTGCCCAAGGGGCTGCAAAGCATTGGAGACTATGCGTTTTTCTCTTGTGACAGCCTGACCAGCATGACGCTGCCGGAGGGGCTGCAAAGCATTGGCGTCGGGGCGTTTTCCTCTTGCAACAACCTGACCGGCATGACGCTGCCGGACAGCGTGGAAACCATGGGCGATAATCCTTTTGTTCGTACAAAAGCTGAATTGCGACTCTCACCGGATCATCCGCGCTTTGCCCTGGTGGACGGCATGTTGATCGACAAAAGCTCGAAGCGCCTGGTGTGCTATCCCTATGGCAGCCGGACGGAAACCTGCGTGGTGCCGGAAGGCATCCTGCATATAGGAAACAGGGCGTTTTCATGGTGCGACAGCCTGACCGGCATCACGCTGCCCAAGGGGCTGCAAAGCATCGGAGACGGGGCGTTTTCCTCTTGCAACAACCTGACCAGCCTTAATATCCCTGCCTCTGTGATAACGATCAGATCGGATGCTTTTGACAATTGTCCGTTGCTCACCCTCACCGTGGCGCCGAACAGCATAGGCGCCGCCTATGCGAACGACAACCAGATTCCTGTAGCTACGAGCGGGGAACCTGAGGAACGCGTAAGCGGTGACTTTACCTATACCCTCAACGATAGCGGCGAAGCCGTCATCACAGGGTACAGCGGTTATTACCGGGAACTGACGGTGCCGGACAAGGTAGACGGATACCCCGTGGTCGAAATTGGAGCAGAAGCGTTTTACTATCGTGACAGTTTGATTGGTGTCAGCCTGCCGGAAGGAATGCAGCGCATCGGAGACAGCGCGTTTTCCCGGTGCAAAAGTCTGACCGGCATCACGCTGCCGGAGGGGCTGCAAAGCATCGGAGACGGGGCATTTTACTCTTGCGAAAGTCTGACCGGCATCACGCTGCCGGACAGCCTAAAAACCATGGGCGACAATCCTTTTGTTTATACAAAAGCCGAGCTGTTGCTCTCACCGGATCATCCGCGCTTTGCCCTGGTGGACGGCATGCTGATCGACAAAGGTGAGAAGCGCCTGGTGCGCTATCCCTATGGCAGCAGTGCAGAAACCTGCGTTGTGCCTGAGGGCATCCTGCAAATAGGAAATAATGCGTTTTATGATTGCTCCAGCCTGACTGCCGTTACGCTGCCGGAGGGGCTGCAAAGCATCGGAGACAGGGCGTTTTACAAATGCAAAAGTCTGACCGGCATCACGCTGCCGGAAGGACTGCAAAGCATCGGAGACAGGGCGTTTTACAATTGCTCCAGCCTGACCGCCGTTACGCTGCCGGAGGGGCTGCAAAGCATCGGAAAAGAGGCATTTTCCGATTGTGGCAGCCTAACCGCCGTTACGCTGCCGGAGGGGCTGCAAAGCATCGGAGACAGGGCGTTTTGCAACTGCTTAAGACTGACCGGCCTTACGCTGCCTGAGGGGCTGCAAAGCATCGGAGACAGCGCGTTTTGCAACTGCAGACTGACCGGCCTTACGCTGCCGGACAGCCTGGAAATAATCATGGGTAGCAATCCCTTTTTTCATACAAATGCCAAGCTGTCGCTCTCACCGGATCATCCATATTTTACCCTGGTGGACGGCATGTTGATCGACAAAAGCTCGAGGCGCCTGGTATGCTATTCTTATGGTGATCTGGCGGAAACCTGCGTGGTGCCGGAGGGGTTGCAAAGCATCGGAGACCGGGCGTTTTCCGGTTGCGACAGCCTGACCGGCATCACGCTGCCGGAGGGGCTGCAAAGCATCGGGTACAATGCGTTTTCCTATTGCAACAACCTGACCAGCCTTAATATCCCTGCCTCTGTGATAACGATCAGATCGGATGCTTTTGACGTATGCCCGTCGCTCACCCTCACCGTGGTGCCTGATAGCTTCGGTGCTACCTTTGCGGAGAGGCGCGCCATTATTCCCTTCGTCTATGCCGAGTAGGGCATATGATACAGCATCAAACATCGTTGCCTCCCGGGAGCAGCGTGTCAGGGCGATCCGTAAACGATCACCCTGCGTTGCGTCCCGTCCTTGACGCCGCCGGGTGATTCTCCGTATATTGTATGCAGCATAACATTTTTCAGGAGGAATGATCATGAAAAAACTATGGATTTGGCTTTTAGCCGCAGCGCTGCTGATAACAGGCTGCGCCGTTCAGGGAAACACCGCCAGGGCAGCTGGAAACGGGGAACCTGAGGAACGCGTATGCGGTGACTTTACCTATACCCTCAACGACAGCGGCGGAGCCGTCATCACAGGGTACAGCGGGAATGACCTGGAACTGACGGTGCCGGAAAAGGTGGACGAATACCCCGTGACCGAAATCGGGGCAAAAGCGTTTTACGGGCGCTACAACCTGACCGCCGTTACGCTGCCTGAGGGGCTGCAAAGCATCGGAGACTGGGCGTTTTACGATTGCAACAGCCTAACCGCTGTTACGCTGCCCAAGGGGCTACAAAGCATCGGAAACAGCGCGTTTTCTTTTTGTGAAAGCCTGACCAGCATCACGCTGCCCGAGGGGCTGCAAAGCATCGGAGACAGCGCGTTTTACGGTTGCAACCTGACCGGCATCACGCTGCCGGACAGCCTAAAAGCCATGGGCGACAATCCCTTTGTGCGTACAAAAGCCGAGCTGTCGCTCTCACCGGATCATCCGCGCTTTGCCCTGGTGGACGGCATGCTGATCGATAAAGAAGAGAAGCGCTTAGTGTGCTATCTCTATGGAGGCAGTGCAGAAACCTGCGTGGTGCCGGAAGACATCCTGCATATAGGATCTTCTGCGTTTTCCAAATGTAAAAGCTTGACCGGCATTACACTACCGGAGGGGCTGCAAAGCATCGGAGACTATGCGTTTTACGATTGTGAAAGCCTGACCGGCATCACGCTGCCGGAGGGGCTGCAAAGCATCGGAGACAGCGCATTTTACGATTGCCGGAGACTAACCGCCATTACGCTGCCGGACAGCCTAAAAACCATGGGCGACAATCCTTTTGTTCATACAAAAGCCGAGCTGTCGCTCTCACCGGATCATCCGCGCTTTGCCCTGATGGATGGCATGCTGATCAACAAAGGTGAGAAGCGCTTAGTGTGCTATCCCTATGGCAGCAGTGCAGAAACCTGCGCGGTGCCGGAGAGCATCCTGCAAATAGGAAACAGGGCGTTTTACGATTGTGATAGCCTGACCGCCGTTACGCTGCCTGAGGGGCTGCAAAGCATTGGAGACTGGGCGTTTGACTCTTGCTCCAGCCTGACCGCCGTTACGCTGCCTGAGGGGCTGCAAAGCATCGGAGACTATGCGTTTTACTATTGCGAAAGCCTGACCGGCATCACGCTGCCTGAGGGGCTGCAAAGCATCGGAGTCGGGGCGTTTTTAGATTGCAAAAGCCTGACCGCCGTTACGCTGCCTGAGGGGCTGCAAAGTATCGGAGAAGTGACGTTTTCCTCTTGCTCCAGCCTGACCGCCGTTACGCTGCCTGAGGGGCTGCAAAGTATCGGAGCAGGGGCGTTTTCCTGGTGCAAAAGTCTGACCGGCATGACGCTGCCGGACAGCTTGGAAACCATGGGTGGCAATCCCTTTTTTCGTACAAATGCCAAGCTGTCGCTCTCACCGGATCATCCGCGCTTTGCCCTGGTGGACGGCATGCTGATCGATAAAGAAGAGAAGCGCCTGGTATGTTATCCTTATGGCAGCCGGGCGGAAACCTGCGTGGTGCCGGAAGGCATCCTGCATATAGGAAACAGGGCGTTTTTCGATTGCGAAAGCCTGATCGGCATCACGCTGCCAGAGGGGCTGCAAAGCATCGGAAAAGGTGCGTTTTCCGATTGCGACAGCCTGACCAGCCTCAACATCCCCGCCTCTGTGACAACCATCGGATTGGCAATTTTTTACAATTGCCCGTCGCTCACCCTCACCGTAGCGCCGGACAGCCCCGGCGCTGCCTATGCGAACGACAACGGCATTCCCTTCGTCTATGCCGAGTAGGGCAGATGATACAGCATCAAACATCGTTGTCTCCCGGGAGCAGCGTGTCAGGGCGATCCGTAAGCAATCGCCCTGCGTTGCATCCCTTGACGCCGCCGAGGGATCCCCGTATATTGTATGCAGCATAACCTTTTTCAGGAGGGATGATCATGAAAAAACTTTGGACTTGGCTTTTGGCGGCAGCGCTGCTGATAACATGCTGCGCCGTTCAGGGAAACACCGCCGTGGCAGCGGGCAGCGGGGATGCTGAACAGCACACAAGCGGCGGCTTTACCTATACCCTCAACGACAGCGGCGGAGCCGTCATCACAAGATACAGCGGGAATGACCCGGAACTGACGGTGCCGGACAAGGTAGACAGATACCCCGTGGTCGAAATTGGAAAGAAAGCGTTTTACTATTGTGACAGTTTGATTGGTGTCAGCCTGCCGGAAGGACTGCAAAGCATCGGAGACAGGGCGTTTTACGGCTGCTTCAGACTGACCGGCATCACGTTACCGGAGGGGCTGCAAAGCATTGGAAGGGAGGCGTTTTACGGTTGTCATAGCCTGACCAGCATCACGCTGCCGGACAGCCTGGAAACCATGGGCGGCAATCCCTTTGCGGGTACCAATGCCGAGCTGTCGCTCTCACCGGATCATCAGCGCTTTGCTCTGGTGGACGGCATGTTGATCGATAAGGGAGAGAAGCGCCTGGTGTGCTATCCTTATGGCAATGGGGCAGAAACCTGCATGGTGCCGGAGGGCATCCTGCATATAGGAAACCTGGCGTTTTACGGTTGCAACAGCCTGACCGGGATTACCCTACCGGAGGGGTTGCAAAGCATCGGAGACATCACGTTTTCCAATTGCAGAAGTCTGACCGGCATCACGCTGCCTGAGGGGCTGCAAAGCATCGGAGACGGGGCGTTTTCTCTTTGCAGCAGCCTGATCGGCATGACGCTGCCGGAAGGGCTGCAAAGCATCGGAGGCAGTGCGTTTCACGGTTGCGACAGTCTGACCAGCATGACGCTGCCTGAGGGGCTGCAAAGCATTGGCTTCGGGGCGTTTTCCTCTTGCAACAACCTGACCAGCATGACGCTGCCGGACAGCTTGGAAACCATGGGTGGCAATCCCTTTTTTCGTACAAATGCCGAGCTGCTGCTCTCACCGGATCATCCGCGCTTTGCCCTGGTGGACGGCATGCTGATCGATAAAGGAGAGAAGCGCCTGGTGCGTTATCCTTATGGCAGCCGGGCGGAAACCTGCGTGGTGCCAGAGGGCATCCTGCATATAGGAAATTTTGCGTTTTTCGATTGCTACAGCCTGACCGGCATCACGCTGCCGGAGGGGCTGCAAAGCATCGGAGACCAAGCGTTTTCATTTTGCAACAACCTGACTAGCATGATGCTGCCGGAGGGACTGCAAAGCATCGGAAACGACGCGTTTAGCTATTGCAAAAACCTGACCAATATCGCGCTGCCGGAGGGGTTGCAAAGCATTGGAAATGGGACGTTTTCTAATTGTTACAGTCTGACCGGCATCACGCTGCCGGAGGGGCTGCAAAGCATTGGAGACTCAGCGTTTGCCCAGTGCAAAGGCTTGACCAGCATGACGTTGCCGAAGGGGCTGCAAAGCATCGGAAGCGAGGCGTTTTATGGTTGTGACAGCCTGACCGGCATCACACTGCCGAACAGCTTAAAAGCCATGGGCGACAATCCCTTTGTGCGTACAAAAGCCGAGCTGTCACTCTCACCGGATCATCCGCGCTTTGCCCTGGTGGACGGCATGTTGATTGATAAAGGTGATAATCGCCTGGTGTGCTATCCTTATGGCAACCTGGCAGAAACCTGCATGGTGCCGGAGGGCATCCTGCAAATGGGAAATTATGCGTTTTCCGATTGTGACAGCCTGACCGCCGTTACGCTGCCAGAGGGGCTGCAAAGCATCGGAAGCGAGGCGTTTTCTCGTTGCGAAAGCCTGACCAGCCTCAACATTCCCGCCTCTGTGACAATCATCAAACCAAGTGCTTTTTACAACTGCCCGTCGCTCATCCTCACCGTGGTGCCTGATAGCTTCGGTGCTACCTTTGCGAACAGGCGCGGCATTCCCTTCGTCTATGCCGAATAGAATGCCCGTGCCTTAGGGCAAATGGACTGACCATGGCGAAGATATTGATTGCGGACGACCACCGGCAGATCACCTCGGTGCTGGAAGCCTACAGCCGGAAGGAGGGGCATACCGCCGTCGTGGCGCACGACGGCGCTGCGGCGCTGCGCCTGTATGCATCCTTCCAGCCCGACATCGTGCTGCTGGACGTGATGATGCCCGTGATGGACGGGTTTGAGGTGTGCAGGGCTATCCGGAAGCAGTCGGACACGCCAGTCATCATGATCACTGCCCGCGGCGAGGACTATGACCGCATCATGGGGCTGGACATCGGCGCTGACGACTACATCGTCAAGCCCTTTTCCCCGGGCGAGGTCATGGCACGGGTGCGCGCGGTGCTGCGGCGCATCGACAGGGCGGAGGACGGCAGCCGCCGGGCGCTGCAATGGGGCAGCCTGCGCGTCGATTTGGACAGCTATGAAGCCGCCGTATCCGGGCATGTTGTGCCGCTGACCAAAAAGGAGTTAGAGCTGCTCTGGACCCTGGCGCAGAACAGGGGGCAGGTGTTCTCGCGCGAGCACCTGCTCAGCCTGCTGTGGGGGTACGACTACGAAGGCGACAGCCGCACCGTGGACAGCCACATCAAGCGCCTGCGCGCCAAGTTGGACGCGCATCCCCACCCCGACTGGCGCATTGAAACCGTATGGGGCGTGGGCTACAAGGCAGAGGCGGCGGATGGTTAAAAGCATACCGGCTAAGATCACGCTGTCGCTGGCGGTGTCGCTGCTGGTGCTGGCGGTAGCGATGGGGCTGATGTTTTCCGCGTTGTTCCGGCAGCAAACCGTGG
Source organism: Christensenellales bacterium (assembly GCA_050952845.1). Lineage (GTDB taxonomy): Bacteria > Bacillota > Clostridia > Christensenellales > Aristaeellaceae > JAGVSV01. The sequence continues at coordinate 118,580 of JBMNLP010000001.1, read as the reverse complement.
CTTCAGCCAAAGCCGACCTGCTGAAGCAGGCTGACGTGATCCTCTCGGCGCTGAGCGCTGATGAGAACGCCGGCACGCCGGGTGCGCGCGGGCGCGGCCAAGGGCAGGGCGGCATGTTTGCCGGCTACAGGCGCTACCTGGCCACCCTGCGCACACAGGCGCAGACCAACGCCTGGATTGTCGACACCGACATGAACCTGGTGACAGGCGGCGCCCGCGGCATCGGCTACGGCGACCTGCCCGGGGATGCCGGCCAGGTGGTCCGGCAGGTGCTGGCAGGCGCTACGGTGTTCAGCGAGGGCTTCAGCAGCCTGGCGGATGAGCCGTCGCTGACCGCCGGCATTCCCATCCAACAAGGGGACGTTATCACCGGCGCCCTGCTGCTGCACACCCCGCTGGCCGGCCTGAAGGAGGCTGAAGCGCAGGGCGTCCGCATCGTCGCGCTGAGCGTGCTGACGGGGCTGGTGCTGTCGCTTGTTGCCGCGCTGATCATCAGCCGCATCACGTCCAAACCGCTGACAGCCATCCGGGCTGCCGCCCAGCGCCTGGCGGACGGGGACTATACCGCCCGCACGCAGGTTGCCCAGCGGGACGAAATCGGCGATCTGGCCCGCGCTGTCGATACCCTCAGCGAGCGGCTGGAAGCCGCGCGGCGCGAAAGCGAGGAAACCGAGCGGCTGCGGCGCGACTTCATGGCCAACGTATCCCACGAGCTGAAAACGCCCGTCACCGCCCTGCGCGGGTCGCTGGAGGCGCTGCGGGACGGCGTGATATCATCACAGGACCAGATCAACAGCTATTATGCCGCCATGCTGAACGAAACCGGGCTGCTGGAACGGCTCATCAGCGACCACATGGAGCTGAGCAAGCTGCAGAACCCGGATTTCCGTATGGACATGCAGCCGGTCAGCCTGAAGGAGGCGCTCGCCGGCGCGGTGCGCAGCGCCCGCAGCGCCGCAGCCGATAGGAGCATCGCCATCGTGTACGAGCCGGACGCCGGCCCGATGGTGATCCGGGGCGATGGCGAGCGCCTGCGGCAGATGTTTCAGATTGTGCTGGGCAACGCCGTCAAATATTCGTCCCCCGGCGGCGAAGTGCGGGTGACGGCATCCGGAAACCGCGTGACGGTGCGCGACTTTGGCGAAGGCATCTCCAAGGAGGACCTGCCCCACGTGTTCGAACGGTTTTTCCGTGCCGATCAAGCCAGAAGCCGCGAAGGCTCAGGGCTGGGGCTGCCCATCGCCAGGCTGATTGCCCAGCGGCACGGCATCGATATCCAAATAGAAAGCGAGCCCGGCCAGGGCTCGCAGGTGGTGTTTAAACTCAATCATTAGGCGGCGCCGGCACAAACTCCTGCAGCGCGCCCACCCCGTCCACATAGGGCTGCAGGGCAAACGGCGTGTCCTGCTGCACCCGGTCGATCACGGCCTGCGCCTCATCGCCCGTGAGCAAAACAGGCTGGTAGTCGTTGTACTCCGGCGTGCCGGAGGGGCGGATGGGCAGCAGGTTGAGCTGGTGCCCCAAGTAGGTTTTATCCTCGCCAAACACCAGCCGCACCTGGGCCAGCATGCTGACATCAGCCCGAAGACGGGGGTTGCCGCCGAAGGACAGGTTGCCCAGGGAGTACAGCACCGTCCGCCCGTCCGCCACCTCAACGCCCTGCAGCACATGCGGGTGGTGGCCGAACACCAGGGCCGCCCCTTCGCCGATCATCCAGTGGGCCATGTCGGTTTGGTGCCGGTCGTGCCGCTTGGTATACTCGGTGCCGCCATGCATGGACGCGATGATCAGGTCGCACCCGGCTTCCTTCAGCTCGCGGAAGGTTGCGCTCAGCGCGTCCCGTTTGGTCCGCCAGAAGCCGATATAGGCGCCGGTGAAGCCGATTTTGATGCCGTTTTTTTCATAGATCCACGTGCCGGCGGCGTGCTCCGTCGCGCCGAACCAGCCCACCCCCTCGTTCTCCAGCGCCTCGATGGTGCTGTATAAGCCCTGGCGCCCATAGTCTAAAATGTGGTTGTTGGCGATGTTGACGGCTTCGATGCTGCCCGCGGGCAGTATTTTGGCAAAGTCCGTTGCGCTTTTGAAGCTGAACTTCTTGTCCACCCGGCCTTTTTTGCCATTATAAAACACGTTCTCCAGGTTCACCACGGTCAGGTCATCGTGCGCCACCACCGACTCGATGCCGGCAAAGGGATAGGCATAGCCAAACCGCTCAATGTGCCCGTCAAACGAGCGCGCCGGATGGCGCAATGCCCATTCCACGCTGGCCAGCGTGCAGTCCCCGCCCAAGGTGATCAAGATCTCCGTACCAGCTACAGGCGCCACCACAGATGCAGAGGCTCCGGCGAAGACGCCGCTCATCACCAGCAGGACAGAAAGCAGAAACGCGGTTGGCTTCATCCCGTTCTCCTTGCTAAAAAACTCAGGGCATTGTAACAAGCCGCGGCAGGGGTGTCAAACGCGGCGGCGCTGGGAAAAATCATTGTACGCGTTGAGTTTGCTCAATGAGCTTAAGGCGTTTACAGTTCACGCAGGCGGAATTTGATCTCCACACGCTGGGAAGCTTCCATATTTTCTGTGCCATCAGCATGGTAGATGAGGTCGGAAAAACTGTACCCCGTGGCTATAAGGATCTCCTCAAGAAACTGCCGCTGCGCTTCCCTGCTCTGCGCCCTGCGCCGGATAGCGCCTGGTGCCATGGTCTACCGGTTGGCCGGGAGCAGCCGGTTGACCTGGGACAGACGGTTGACCGGGAATAGACGGTTTCGCTTCAGGCATCTGCTGTGGTTGAACCGGGCGGAAATAAGGCGTCTGGACAGAGCCTTGCAGCCCTCTGGTTGCGTTGGGCGGTACGGGCTGGGTATGAGGCACAGTTCCCGTCTTCGGCGCGCCTGGCTGCGGCGGCCCCATAACAGAGCCTGGCTGCTGTGGCGGGCGATACGGACCTGCGGCAGGCGGTGACGTCCCTGGGCCTTGCGCAGGCGGCCTGGGCTGGGGTGGCATATAGGGTGATGTGTAGCCCGGCTGCCGGGCGGCTGGCCGAGTAGACGGCTGGCCTGCCTGCCCACTTGTTGTGCCTGCTACCTCTGCTGCGCTGCCCGCTGAGCAGCACGCTTTTGGTTATCCCTATACATGTAGTACGCGTAGTAACCGCCGCCACCAAGCACGGCAACGATGCCCACCGCCAACAGCCCAACCGGAAACGAAGAAGATTTGGCTCTGACTGGCATTTCGGTGGCTGTCGGCATGAACGATGGCAAGGGATATTCGGTAGGTTCTCCGGATGCTGCGGGGGTTTCGATGGCTTCAATGAGAGGCGTCGACGTACCCGGTGGGACAAACGGCTCGTAAGACGCCTGAGCCAGCGCGGGGTTTTTCCATACGCCGGTGTTGAAATCCTCCACGGATGTAATCTGAGCCGGGGCGCTGCCCGGTAGCGCCACAGCCGATGTGTTGGCGCCCAGGTAATCGGAGCTTTTCAGATAGCTTGTCAACTGGTTAAGCGGCAGGACGGTGAAGTAGCTCTCCAACACATAGCCTTCCGTACCGCTCTGGTTGATATGGTACCATATCCCGTCCGGCTGCCTGACACTGCCCAACACCAAAGCAAAGGCATTCTTGTTCATCATTTTATTGACTGGCGAATCCGTCGAAGGCTCTTTTCTCAACCGGACATTGTCAGCGTTGACATAGCCATAGCTGGATGGGCTGTCCTGGCTGACGGGCGGGAAGGTCACAGGCGGCATGGTGGGCAGCGGCGTTTTCAGGGATTCCAGATAGCTGGCTGTCTCCGCCTCGTTGAGCATGCGCAGCTGGTCGGCACGGATGAACCCGTACCGTTCGCCATATTGCACCAGGTGCCATGTCATATCCTGCGTGTACTCCTGCCCTAAGACCGATACAATGATGCTGCCGTCCAGCAGCGAGTCGATCTCAGCATAGGTGTCATAGTGCCTGCGCAGCGGCACGTTGTCGCCCAGGGTGATGGCATAGCCGGTCTCAACCTGAGGCGGCGGGCTCGGTTCAGGAGAAGCAGTCTGTACCGGCTGGAACAGGGACCGGTGGTATTCCGCCTCCTCGCCGGAAATGCGGCGCAGCGCGCTGTCCGGCACAAAGCCGCTGCTCGCAATAGCCAGCGCCTCCACCGAATTCCACACCACACCGCCGACCTGGGTCTGTCCCCACAGGTACAGCAGTGTTTCTGCTGGGAGCGTCGCCAGGATCGTATCGTCCTCCTTGCTACTGCCCGAGCGCAGGGCAACCTGCTGTGTCGTCAGGGCATATCCCTGATACGGCAACAGTGTATCGGCAGGCATAGCAACTTCTGTGACTTCAGGTTCCTGCGTCGGGGCATCGGTTGCCTCCGGCGTGGACGCAACAAGGCTGTCCAGCAGCTGCCGGGCTTCGGTCAACCGCTGGGGGCTGTCCTGGTAGTCGCCCATATCCTCAAGGATTTCGACGGCTTGCGCTACGCTTTCCAGCGACCCCTCATTCAGCAGGGCAAGCGCCTGATCGTACTGCGCTTTCAGGACACCGCCGACAGCGCGTCGGCGCGGACCGGCGCGTCCAGCACGGGATGCAGGGCATATAATTCCATGGCTTTCTCTTTTAAGCCGTACGCATCAAACATCCTGGCTTTTGCATATCCTGTCAGGTCCGCCAGACTGGGCAGCGCTCCCTGGGTGCTGTAAGCGGTATAGGCATAAGCGTTTGAAAATCCGCTGTTGTCCAGCAACTGTTCCAGGCTGTACAAGGGGACGCCCAGGCCAACGCCTATCTGCATGCCATCTTCGCGCGCCATGATCAGCATCGCATCGACCAGCAGCACGCATTCATCTCTGTACAGAACATCCCCGGCTTGGTCCAACAGCGCGCGTACATTTTCCAGCTGCTGCAGGTCGGTGAGTTCGATGTCCGCCAAATACGCCAGGGCGCTTTCGCCCTGGGCGCAGGCAGGCAGGGGCAGCGGGGTCAGGAGCAACAGCAGGCTCAGGACACTTCCTACCATTCGGGCGCGTTTGGTCATCGCTATATCTCCATAGGGTCGGTCGGTGTGGTTGGTCATGCTACAGGATAGCACACACTGCACCATGGCTGTCGCTTCGTTTTCCGGCGCGGCGATGCCGTCGTGTTTGAGGTCGGCGTGAATCCTTTATGGGTGTTGCCGGGAGCGACGCGGAGTTCAGTATAAACAAACAGAACAGGTTGCGCAAGCAACATACGGCATGGCGCCAGAGCTATCGTTACTATTCAGCTATGTTTGCCAAGCAGAAGTTATGTTGCTCTCTGAGCACCGACAATATCGCAGTCAACGGAGGAAGTTGACGCCGCTTACATGTTTCGATGAAACTCAGAATGCGGCAGTACATCTGCGCACCATCAAGTGTGCGAAAGCCTCCCGACATCTTCTGGCGATTCTTGCATTTGCGCAGGTCCCGTTCACTTAGGTTGTTGTCAAATGCTACCGCTGCATTGTACAGGAACAACAAATAGTTTGATTTGTACGCCCTTAATCGGCGCAGCAACGTTTCTTCCTTTTGCTTCGCCCACTTCGGTCTGCAATCCACGTTCTCCTTTTCACCCTGTGCGCAGATGCTGTCATAGGCTTCGCTGTATTTCTGTATTTCAGCTTCCGACATCGGGACCCCGGCAGAATCCGTGTGTTTTCTTGCCTGATTGGCGCTGCACAGCAAATCACGCAGCGCATCGCTCCATATATGACCGGTATCTTCGGTATTCTTTGTCAGGTAACGCAGCAGATGCACATTGCATTCGCCATGCCCTGTGCCAAACTGATACATCGCTGCCTCATGATCGTGTACCAGCGTGCCGGCAAACACAGGCAATACCGGCATCTGCCGCAGGTTGTCCAGATTTTTTCGCGGCATACAAGTGTACAGCACGGCGTTTGCTGTGCTCAGGTTGCGGATGAAGGCCTGATGTCCATCGATACTGACGTTTGTGCTGTCGGTATAGAGCACATCCTGGTTCAGCAAACTGTTGTGAATGACTTCCAGTTCACCGGAAAGCGCCTGTGAAAATCCACAGAGCATCCCGTACACACTGCCGGCAGAGGGCTTGATGGCCCCATCTGTCATGCTTTCTATGAACGCCTGGATTCGTTCATTGGACACAACCCCTACGCCATACAGGTGGGCAACCAGCGCTCTGAGAACATCGCCATAGATTACATCGCTGTTGTGGCAACCTGGTATCTCATACTTTCCTGCGCTGTCCGGATAGAAACGATGTTCCGTAACAGAAGGTACGATCTCTATATCCAACACATACTTGATGACGGGACGGCCATGGCCTGAACCATGTTGAACTACATGGTGCTGTGGTTTCCCGGCGGCAATCAGTTCTTCTACGGTTGCACGAGACAGCGTTTTCCCCGGATGACCCGGTTGAGCCCCTTTATGCCGACCGCTTTTCTCGCGCCTGTTATATGTATTGATCCGTTTTCCCTTTTGATCGGAAGATGGCGGCTGAGAGGAGTTGTTGCTATTGTTGTTCAGCATGCTGCGCAAGCGGTCATCCTCTGCGCGAAGAAGCTCGATCTCTTTGGTCAGCTGAGCAATTTGTTTCGCTTGCGCCTCAATGATCTGACGAAGCTGAGCCACCTCCAACTTATGGCGCTTCTCGCTTTCCTCCAGCTGGGTTATCGCTTCCTGCAACTGCCGGAACAATCCTCTTTCGTAATGACCACCTGACACAGAGAACACCTCCTCACGCTGTTGCTATATCTATATTCGACAGCTATGTGAAAAATCCTTTTGGTTTTTCGCGATTTTTAAAGAAAATTTTTTACTGATTGAATGAGGATGAATAGTAACCCTGTTGCGCTTGGACAGGGCAGCAGGGGCCAGATACCTGCCCCGTAAACTGACCCCCACCCACCCGCACCCACCCCCACCCTGTAGGCAAGGCCTGACAAAACAGGCAGGTTCACGGCAGATTCCGTACACGTAGTTGACTCCCACCCACCCGCACCCACTCCCACCCTGCAAGGCAGATGCAGATCGTCACGGCATGGCACCGCGAACAGGACGATCTGACGCTATGATAATTTCTGCACGTTGACGCAGACAAGGTAATCACGATATATATCCCGGCATGTAGCGCAGAAACAAACACCCGCATGTTGGTATATCATCATAATATATATAATAATATATAATAATAAATTAAAAGCCGTTGACAGGTTCAGGAATGCGCGCCGGCCTCCCGGGGTGGGGGTCAACTGCTCAGGGTGGGGGTGGGTGGGGGTCAAATACATGGGTGGGGGTCAAACGAGCGTTGCTGCGGTCCACGACGCAAAAACCGCGCGGATTTTTTCCCTGAAGGGCCGACCGCACCCCACACCATTGCAGGGAAAAACGTTGAAATATAAGGGCATCTCAGGTTCCGGGCCCGTACTGCCATGCTGCAGAGGAGTTCCGGCGCCTGTGACATCGGTCAAACAGGGTGGGGGTGGGTGCGGGTGGGTGGGGGTCAAAACGCACATTAGTGCAACCAAGCAGAAAAGCTGCGCGCGCTTTTTCTTTGAGGGGCGATTTCAGTTGATGCGGATTTGCGCTATTCTTTCCTCAGCGCGTTGCCGCCATACAGCGCGGACAGCGTGGCTTCGCCGGCGATGCCGTCGGCCTTGAGGTTGTGCCTGCACTGAAATTCCTTGACGGCAGCTAAGGTACCGCTGTCAAACTCGCCGTCGGCGGCGCCTTCCAGGTATCCCAGCTCGATCAGCTTCAGCTGCATCTCCTTCACGGCGGGGCTAATGTCGCCCTTGCGCAGCTTGGGCAACTTGGTGGGCGGCGCGGTGATGAACACCGTGGGGGAGGGCGTGGCAGGCTCGGCTGTGGGTTCATCGGTGATATCCGGCGTAGCCGGCACATCGGTGGGCGCGCTGCCAATGGCGTCGGCAATGCTGGCATAGGTAGGCGCAGCAGTGGGAATTGGTTGGTTAAGCTGGCGCTTGTCTCTGAATACATACGTTTCAGTCCGCTGGTATATGAAGATGACCTCCGCCGGCGACAGCGAGCCGTCCTGGGCCATCGTCACCTTCTGCGGCTGCGCCGTGACCAGGGTATAGCCGTTTGGCAAAGCGTCCGGCCTGGCGTAAACATCGTTGATGCCCAGCACAACGGCTTCTTCCTTTGAGGGCGCCAGCGTTTCACCTTCAGCCGTTCTGAAATGAACCTTGACTTTTGTTTCGAGGTTTACCCATGTATCGGCAAAGCGGAAGATGACCTCCGCAGGGTTCGCGTTGCCTGCGCTGTCGACCAGGACAGATTTCTGCGGTACATCGTTCAGGGTGTATCGTCCGTCCTTATTGCCGGGTATTTTGGACGGGTCGGCAAAGATGATGTTGTTTTCATTTTCGTAGCAGGATACGCTTTCGGTAAACAGGGTGTTGTCCGACTGGTCGCGGTAATAAACATACACGATTTTTACCTTGGGCGCCGGCGCCGGATCTGTGATGAATTCTTGGATTTCGATCTCAGCATATGGCATCGTGGGTGCAGGCGACGCCAGTATAGCATTGTACGCTGCGTTTTCTACGTCGTCCAACAGGCGCACATATTTCGCATTCACATAGCCGTCGCGCCCTTTGGCAATTGCCTTATACCAGGAGCCATCGGAATGCGTCTCCTGATGATGGATGAACAGCATGTCGTCCTTAAGCAGTAAAGCTATAGCTTTAGCCTTTACTGTTGGCCCTGCTCTGAATCTCAGGTTGGATATCGTCGCCACCGCCCATCGGTTGATGGGGTCGTTGTCGATAATGGGGATAGGCTGTGCAACGGGTGCATCTGGTGCATCTTGTACATCAGGCACATCGCCAGCCTCAGTATCATCCTGGCTCTGCAAGCCCGATAACAACTGATCTGCCTGCGGAACCGATGCTTTCCGATACATGAAGGTCACCTGCTCTGCAGAGGGAATGCCATCAACACTGACGGTGATATCCTGCGTTATATCGCCAACTAATGTGTATTCCCCAATGGTTTCTGGCGCTGTTACGGACTGGGTAGTGCCCGACTCAACTGTAACTGATTGCGGGTCTGCAATCGGCATGCCGGCTTCGTCAACATACAGCACGATGATGTCGATGGGGTCGCTAATAACAGGCGCTTCCGTTGGCTCCGGCGTGGACGCAACAAGGCTGCCCAGCAGTTGCTGTGCTTCAGTCAACCGCTGGGGGCTGTCCTGGTAGTCGCCCATATCCTCAAGGATTTCGACGGCTTGCGCTACGCTTTCCATCGACCCCACGTTCAGCAGGGCAAGCGCCTGATCGTACTGCGCTTTCAGGACGCCGCCCGACAGCGCATCGGCGCGGACCGGCGCGTCCAGCACGGGATGCATCCGGTACAGCTCCAGGGCTCTTTCATCCAGCTGGTAGGCGTCAAACCTCCTGGCTTTTGCATACCCTGCCAGGTCCGCCAGGCTGGGCAGCGCCCCCTGGGCGCTGTAAGCAGCCGCAAACTCATTGTCATCCCGCAGCTGCTCCAGGTTGCGCGAAGGGATGCCCTGGCCCATCTGAAAGATGTCGTCGCGCGCCATGATCAGCATCGCATCGACCAGCAGCGCGCATTCATCTCTGTACAGAACATCCCCGGCTTGGTCCAACAGCGCGCGTACATTTTCCAGCTGCTGCAGGTCGGTGAGCTCGATGTCCGCCAAATACGCCAGGGCGCTTTCGCCCTGGGCGCAGGCAGGCAGGGGCAGCAGGGTCAGGAGCAACAGCAGGCTCAGGACACTTCTTACCATTCGGGCGCATTTGGTCATCGCTATATCTCCATAGGGTCGGTCAGTATGGTTGGTCATGCTACAGGATAGCACACGCTGCGTCACGGCTGTCGCTTCGTTTTCCGGCACGGCAATGCCGTCGTGTTTGAGGTCGGCGTGAATCCTTTATGGGTATTGCCGGGAGCAACGCGGAGTTCAGTATAAACAAACAGAACAGGTTGCGCAAGCAACATACGGCATGGTGTCTGAGCTATCCGGCTGCAATCGCCCTGCGCCCTGTAAAGTTCGGTTTCCAAATTGCAGATTTCATGCTATGATTTGTAGCAGGATATTTACCCACGCTGTTGTTTTGTAATTGGATGAAAAGGATCGGAGGTTAGGTCATGAAAATCGGTTTTTGTACAGGTGTAGTGGGGAAGGACAACCAAACCCCTGATATCAGCCGGCTGGAAGCGATCAAGCGCATCGGATACGATTATGCCGAGTTAGGGGTGGCGCAGGTGATGGCCCTTTCAGAGGAGAGCTTCAATACCGTACTGGGCGCGCTGAAAGCCATCGATCTGCCCTGCCTGTGCCTGAACGGGTTTTTGCCCGGCACCATCAGGCTGACAGGCCCGGAAGCGGACCTGGACGCCGCGCGGGCGTATGCTGAAAAGGCGTTCGCCAGGGTGCAGGCGCTGGGGGCAGGCGTGATCGTATTCGGTTCCGGCGGCGCGCGCAACCTGCCGGGCGACTTTCCGCTGGCTGATGGGCTGAACCAGGTGGCGGCGTTTCTTGCCGCCATCGCGGACAGCGCGCAGGCGCATCATATTGCCATCGCCATCGAGCCGCTGAACCGGATGGAGTCCAACATCCTCAACCGCGTATCGGAAGCCGTGGCGCTGGCGCGCCGCGTCAACCACCCGGCCATCGGCGTGCTGGCGGACACCTATCACATGAACCTGTCCTACGAGCCGATGGACAACATCGTCGACGCCGCCCCCTGGCTGCAGCATGTGCACGTGGCGCGGACGCTGGGCAGGCGGCTGCCCGCCGCGCGGGATGGGGAGGATTACGGCAAGGTGTTTGAGGCGTTGACCCGGGCAGGCTATGACAGGACGCTGAGCATGGAAGCCGCTGCGCAGGCGGATTTTGAACGCGAAGCGGCTAATGCGCTGCGCCTGATGCGCAGCCTGGCGGGATGACCGGGGCATAGCGCGTATGACATGCATGACAAAAAATAACGCATGGCGCCGCGTCGCCGCGCTGGCTTTGGCGCTTGTGCTGGCGCTGCCGCCGGCTTTGACCCTGGCGGCGGACAGGAGCGAAATCGACGCGCAGGTGGACCGGATTTTCCGAAATGGCAAGACAACCGGAGGTTCGGTGATTATCGCCCGCCATGGAGAGATTGTGTATGCCAGGGATTATGGCATGAAGGATGTCAGGCGGAGGCTGCCGGTGGACGAGCGGACGTTTTTCCGCCTGAACAGCGTAACCAAGATGGTCAGCGGCATGGGTGCGCTGCAGTTAGTTGAGCAGGGCTTGCTGGACCTGGACGCCGATATCAGCGATTACTATGGCTACCGCATCGTCAACCCCCATGCCAAAGGAACGCCGCTGACGCTCCGGCAGGCCATGAGCCACACGCTGGGCCTGAATGAAAACAGCGGGTATTCCAGCATCCGCAGCACCGTGTACAGCATGCTCAGCGCCGACAGCAAGAAAAAATCCAACTTCCTCCCCCACGCGCCGGGCAGCCGATACGCGTACTCCAACTTCGGCGCCGGCCTGGTGGGCAGCATGATGGAAGCTGTCACAGGCGTCAGCGTCAACCGCTACATGGCGGACCATGTGTTCAGCCCGCTGGGCATTGAGGCGGCCTACTCCGCCTCGCTGCTGGCCAACCCGGAGGATGTGCCGGGGCTGTACAGGAACGGCAAGCTTTACCGCGCAGCCGGCAACTATACCGGCGAAACGTACGAGGACTTTGCCGATCCGGAACGCCATTACCGCACCACGATATACGACTTGTGGATCCGCTCGCGGGACCTTGCCAAAATCGCCATCCTGCTGTGCGGGGACGGCAGCTATCAGGGCATCGAACTTCTCAGCCCGGCTACCATAGATATGATGCGTCAGGATCAAAGCAGCCTGGGCAAAAGCGTCACAGGCGCCAGCCCGTATGGCCTTTTCCTGGAGCGCAACACGTTTCTGCTGCCCGGGCGAACGATCTACGGGCACCAGGGCATGGGCAAAAACGCCATTCAGAATGTCTATTTCGACCCGGAGACGCAGTTCGTTTTTGTGCTGCTGACCAACGGGTGCAGCCTGAAACGCGACAACCGCGTGGGTGTATTGGCGCTGAACATGTTCCGTTACCTGTATCCGATTTTTACCGAAGAACAGTTGCTGCCATGATGAAAGGGCAGTTAGCTATAGTATCATAACAGGAGGACATGATATGAACATCGTGCATATGCGAACAGATCATCTGACCAACCCCCTGGGTTTTCGCCTGGAAAAGCCCGGCTTCAGCTGGGCGGTGGAGGGCGCGAAGGGCAAGAAGCAGCAGTCGGCGCGCGTCGAAGTCAGCCTGCGGGAGGATTTCAGCAAGCTGCTCTACGATTCCGGTGAAAGCGACGCCATCAGCTCGCTGCGGTTCGAGCCGGACATCGCCCTGAAGCCGCGCACCAGGTACCACTGGCGCGTGACGGTGACCAGCGATATCGGCGAGGAGGCGTCGGGCACAGCCTGGTTTGAAACCGGCAAGCGCGGCGAAAAATGGACGGGCAAGTGGATCAAAGCGCCCTACGACAAGGACGTTCACCCGCGCCTGGGCACCTCGTTTGAGCTGTCGTCGCCCGTGCGCTCCGCCCGGCTGTACGCAACAGCACTGGGCATCTATGAAGCCTATGTCAACGGCATCAAGGCAGGGGATGAGGTGCTGGCGCCATTTTTCAACGACTATGATTCCTGGGTGCAGGTGCAGGCATATGACGTGACCGGCCTGCTGAAACAGGGCGTCAACACCCTGGAAGCCATGCTGGGCAACGGCTGGTATAAGGGCAAGTTTGGCTTCACCGACGGCACCAAGGAGGTATACGGCGACAGGACGCAGTTCATCGGCGAGCTGCACATGGTGCTGGAGGACGGCAGCGAGGTGATCGTCGCCACCGGCGATAGCTGGCTGTGCGCGCCGTCGCCGGTGCTGGACAGCAACATATACGACGGCGAAATATACGACGCCAACTTAGAGGGCAGCGCGCTGAAGGACCCGGCTGTGCCGGCTGCGAAGCCCGCCGGCAAGCTGACGGACCGCCTGAGCCCCTCTGTGCGCATCATCGAGCGCCTGGAAAACCCGGCGCTGCTGAACACGCCGGCGGGTGAAACCGTGCTGGACTTCGGCCAGGTGCTGACCGGATGGCTGGAATTTGACTGCGCGCTGCCCAAGGGGCAGGAGATCTTCCTGCAGTTTGGCGAGCTGCTGCAGCACGACAACTTCTACAACGAAAACCTGCGCAGCGCCAAGCAGGAGTACCGCTACATATCCTCCGGCAAGCCCGCGCGCGTGCGCCCGCACTTTACCTTTTACGGCTTCCGGTATGTCAAGGTGACGGGGCCGGCGCAGGTTGACCCTGCGGCCTTCACCGCCTGCGTGATCCATTCAGACTTAGACGAAATCGGCGCCATCGAGACGTCCAACCCCAAGGTCAACCAGCTGATCTCCAACGCGCGCTGGAGCCAGAAAGGCAACTTCTTGGACGTGCCCACCGATTGCCCGCAGCGCGACGAGCGCATGGGCTGGACGGGCGACGCACAGGTGTTCGCGCCCACGGCGTCGTACAACATGCACACGCCGGCGTTCTTTGAAAAATACCTCTACGACATGCTGATGGAGCAGCGCAAGCTGGGCGGCGCCGTGCCCCATGTGGTGCCCGATGTGCTCGGCCGTATCCAGCAAAACGCCGGCAACCACGACGCCAAGCCCTATGGCGCCTGCGCCTGGGCCGATGCCGCGACCACCATCCCCTGGACAGTGTACCGTTTCTTTGGGGACAAGCGGCTGCTGGAGAACCAGTTTGAGAACATGACCGGCTGGGTGGACTGGATCAAGCGGCAGGACGACGAGCTGTGCGGCGGCGCCAGGCTGTGGAAGACGGGCTTCCACTTCGCGGACTGGCTGGCGCTGGACAACCCCATCGAAGGCTCGCCCCTGGGCGGAACCGACCCCTACTACATCGCCTCGGCTTACTACTACTACTCCGCCCGGCTGACAGCCCAGGCCGCCAGGGTGCTGGGCAAGAAAAAGGAGGAGAAGTACTACGCCGACCTGGCCAGCCAGGTGCGCTCGGCCTTCCGGAAGGAGTTTTTCTCCGTCACCGGGCGCATCACCGAGCCTACCCAGACAGCGATGGCCATCGCCCTGCACCTGGACCTGGTGCCGCCCCGCCACCGCGCACGCCTCAGGCAGGACCTGATGAAGCGCCTGGAGAAGCGCAACATGCACCTGGAAACCGGCTTTGTCGGCACCTATTTCCTGCCGGGCACGCTGTCGGACAACGACATGAACCAAGCCGCCTATACGCTGCTGCTCAATGAGGACTATCCCAGCTGGCTGTACGAGGTCAACATGGGCGCCACCACCATCTGGGAGCGGTGGAATTCCGTCCTGCCCAACGGCCTGGTCAGCGATACCGGTATGAACAGCATGAACCACTATGCCTATGGCAGCATCGTGGAGTGGATGTACCGCAACATGGCCGGCCTCAACCCGGTGGACAGCACGCCGGGCTTCAAGCGCGCGCTGATCCGCCCGCGGCCCGACCCGCGCATCGGGCATGTGTCCGCGACGTATGATTCGGCTGCCGGGCGCTATGCCGTCGCGTGGAAGCAGGACGACAGCACAATCACCTTCAAGCTGACCGTCCCCTTCGACGCCGAGGCGGACTTTGTGTCGCCCGACACGCATGCCAAGCTGACAGTCAACGGGCGCAACATGCGCGCCGACCGCGCCGTGCGCCTGGCCGCGGGCGACCACCTGATCGTCATGACGAAAACAAACGACCGTACCGCATGACCGCTGGCCCCGCCGGCAGGCGCAGGATGCACCTGCCGGGCGGGGCGGCTTTGGTATGATTACACGAAGGAGGGTATCCATCCATGTCCAGAAAATATCAGCTGATTACGGCAACCAGCATGGGCGTGCGCATCACGCCCGCCGAGCGGCTGCCGGTGGGAACCGGCAACACCTATATCATGCACGCCACCAGCGCCGAGAGCAACGTGCTCAACATCGCGGCGTCGCTGGGCATGAACACCAAGGTGCTGTCGGCGTTTGTCAAGGGCAGCCCCATCGCCGCCTTCATCAAAGGCGAGCTGCGCCGACGCAACATCGCCTATGAAGGGCCCGAAGTGGACCAGGGCGGCCCCTGGGGCTACCGGCATCAGTTCAACATCGCCGACAGCGGCTTTGGCGTGCGCGCGCCGCGCGTACACAATGACCGCGCGGGCGAGGTGGGGCGCATGCTCAAAGTGGAGGACTTTGACACCGACCGCATTTTCAAGCAGGAAGGCGCCGAGATGATGCACATATCGGGCCTGTTTGCGGCGCTGTCGCCGGAAACAGGCAGCATGTGCCTGAAATTGTCCGAAATTGCCCGGGAAACCGGCACCAAAATCAGCTTCGACCTGAACCACCGCGCCTCGTTCTGGAAGAACCGCGAGCAGGAGCTGCGGGACATCTTCACCGCCATTGCCGAGCGTGCCGACGTACTGATCGGCAACGAGGAGGACTATCAGCTGGCGCTGGGGCTGAAAGGCCCGGAGGCCGGCGGGAAGGACCTGGACGCCGAAATCGCCGCCTTCAAGGACATGGTGCACCGGGCAAAGCAGCGGTTCCCGGGCGTCCAGGTGTTTGCGACGACGCTGCGCGAGGTGGAAAGCGCCAACGAACACCGCTGGGGCGCCCTGCTGCTGGCGGGCGATCAATGGCATGTGGCCATGCCGCGCCCCATCCCGATCCTCGACCGCATCGGCGGGGGCGACGGGTTTGTCGGCGGCCTGCTCTACAGCCTGCTCAAGGGCTGGGCGCCTGAAAAATGCCTGCAGTTCGCCTGGGCAACCGGCGCGCTGGCCACCACCATGTTAGAGGATTATGCTACCCCCATCGACGAAAGCCAGGTGTGGGACGTCTGGCAGGGCAACGCCCGCGTCGTGCGCTGACAACGATTTGAAGGAGAGGGCATCGGCTACCGCCACCTGCCTTATGCCGAGGCAGTGCAGCGCTATGACCCCGTTAAACTGCACGAGGGCTGGAACACCCTGGCAGACAGCAAGGAAATTTTCTTCATATCCAACCCGGCCCTGGGGCTATGGGCGGACAGAAAGAAGTTCTGACGGCAATCATCAGTAGTACGAAAAAACGCTGCTGTCTTTGTTTCGCATGGGGGCGATCCATCGGGATTGCCCTCATGTTATGGTTGGTAATAATAGGAAAATCATGCTATAATTGCCTGCGTAACGAGCGGAAACCATTGCCGCGCGTTGATTGATACGATAAAAGGCGGGGGCCAGACTGCGGCAGCCGCGGATGGGCAGGGATTTTATGAAGGGAAACACGTTGTTTTTTGCGGTAGTGGACAGGGGCAAGGCCAACCGCCTGCTGCACGCGGTGCAAGCCTGCGGCGCAAAGGGCGGTACCATTTTTTTGGGCGAAGGCACCATGCAGTCCCCGCTGCTGGACATGCTGGGCATCAATCAAGTCCGCAAGGAGATTCTAATGACGGCGGTGCCGGACGGTGTCAGCGACAAGCTGTACGAAACGCTGACGCGGGAGTTTAAGCTCCATAAGAAATACAAGGGCATCGCGTTTACCACGCCGTTCAGGCGCTGGTCGCCGGATGCGCATGCCATCCCGGTGACCGACCGCGCCGGGGACGCCCCCTGGCGCTGCCTGATGACGGTGGTGGACCAGGGGCGCGGCCATGCGTGCATGAAGGTGGCGCGCGAAGCCGGGGCCGCCGGCGGCACCATCGTCCATGCCCACGGCGCCGGCGTACCCAAGGACTTTTACTTCCCCCTGATGGTGGAGCCGCAGAAGGACGTGGTGATGATCGTGGTGCCCGCCGGCCGGGCTGACGCCATCCGCAACGCCATCTACACCGGCATGGAGCTGGCCAAGCCCGGCAAAGGCATCATCTTTACGCTGCCGGTGCTTAATACAGTAGGCCTGTACCAGAAAGACCGCAAGGAGGGTGTGAAATGAGCGTTCTCAGACAAAAGCTGAATGAAGTGGTCCGCTCGCTGCTGCCTATTGTGGCGCTGGTGCTGCTGTTAAGCTTTACGCTGGTGGATGTCGGCACCGATGTTCTCCTGCGCTTCCTGCTGGGCAGCGTGCTGGTCATGCTGGGCCTGGGCATTTTTCTGTGGGGCGTCGACCTGGCCATGAACCCCATCGGCCACCACATGGCAGAAGAAGTGGCTACCTCCCGCTCCGGCATCGGGGTGGCGATTCTTAGCTTCCTGCTGGGCTTTTTAGTCACCGTGGCGGAGCCTGACCTGCTCATCCTCGGCCACCAGGTGGAAAACGCTTCCGGCGGCACGCTGGGCGCCATGCTCATTGTCTATTCGGTGTCCATCGGCGTGGGCGTGCTGATATCCTTCGGCACGTTCCGCCTGCTGCGCAGCCGCAGCTACCCGCTGTTCATGGGGCTGGCTTATGCCGTCAACTTTTTCCTGGCCCTCTTTGTGGGCGAAGGCTTCATGGCCATCGCCTTTGATGCCTCCGGCGCCACCACCGGCGCGCTGACCACGCCGTTTGTGCTGGCGCTGTCTGCAGGATTGGCGCGTATCAAGGGCGGCAAGACAACGGAAGAAGACTCCTTCGGCATGGTGGGCGTCATGAGCGCCGGTCCCATCATGGCGGTTATGCTGCTGAGCATATTGACCGGCCAGTCCGAGATCATGGGCGAGGCAGCAACCTTTGTGCCCACGCCAGGCATTGTAGGCCCGCTGCTGAACAAGCTGCCCACCATTTTTTTAGAGTCCATTGTGGCGCTGGCACCGCTGAGTGCGCTGTTTTTTGTGTACAATATCTGGAAGTTCAAAATCCCGCGCAGCGAGATGAACCGCATCATCAAGGGCCTGATCTATACGCTGGTCGGCCTGACGCTGTTCCTGGCCGGCGCGCAGGCAGGTTTCATGGACATGGGCACCATCATCGGGCAGGACATTGCATCGGAACATCAGGCGCTGCTGCCGTTCATCGGCCTGCTGCTGGGCATGATCGTGGTGCTGATGGAGCCTGCCGTCATCGTGCTGGGCGAGCAGATTGAGGAAGCCACCGGCGGCCGCATCCCGGTGAAGATCATCAAAATCACGCTGTCCATCGGCGTGGGCCTGGCCATCGCCGGCTCCATGCTGCGCATCATGGTGCCGTGGCTGAAGCTGTGGCACTTCCTGCTGCCCGGGTTTGCCATTGCCATTGCGCTGTCGTTTTACTCCGATCCGGTGTTTGTGGGCATTGCCTATGACGCCGGCGGCGTGGCCTCCGGCCCCATGACGGCTACCTTTGTGCTGGCGTTTGCCAGCGGCGCCGCCGCCATGACGCCGGGCGCCGACGTGCTGATGGACGGCTTTGGCGTTATCGCCATGGTGGCCATGGCGCCGGTGCTGTGCATCACGATTGTTGGCTACGCTTTCCGCAGGAAACAGGAAAAACTGCCGCAGGTGGCAGCCAGGCCGGTGGCGGCGCTGGACCTGCCTGAAGGCATCGTTGAATACTACGACCTGGTGGTAGCGGTGGTCAACCGCGGGCTGGCTGAGCGCGCTGTCGCGCTGGCGCGGGAAA
The DNA here is from genome assembly GCA_050952845.1 of Christensenellales bacterium. Taxonomy (GTDB): domain Bacteria; phylum Bacillota; class Clostridia; order Christensenellales; family Aristaeellaceae; genus JAGVSV01. Next base: position 100,003 of record JBMNLP010000001.1, on the reverse strand, counting down.
TGGGCGCCGGCGGCGCCACCATCATGCACGGCCGCGGCTCCGGCGGGCATGATGTGCGCCTGTTCAATGTGGAAATTCAAAAGGAAAAGGAAGCTGTCCTATGGCTCACCGATGCCCGCATATCCGGCGACATTGCCGGCCGCCTGTGGGAGGAGCTCGACCTGGGCGGTGAAGGCGGCGGCACGGTATTCATGATACCGGCCAGCGCCATGGGGCTGACCGCTCCTACCGCCGCCGAAGTGTTCGCCCGCACCGAGCAGGCGCTGGCGGCGCCGGAGGACAACGGGCAGGATACCTGATGCGCGCCCGCCCTGCCGGAAGGAGGGATTGGCTTGAAACTGCTGCTGCTGACGTGCGACCTGGTCATCGTCGCGGTGTATGGCTTGCTGTGCGCAGCGCTGTTCCCGGCGCAGGCAGGGGAGATCGTAGTCATCCTGCTGTTCTTCTTAGCGGTGCGGGTGTTTGCGCTGTCGGTGCACGATGCGCTGTCCATAGGCAACCTGTTGCTGCTGGTTGCGTTGCGCCGTTACCAGCCCATTGTGCTGGTGGCGCTGTATCTGTTATACACCGCGCTGTATTTCTACCTGGCCATGAAGGAGCAGCGGCAGCACGCCCTGACGCAGGAAAACACCCGCCTGCAAATTGATGCGCAGCAGGCCCGGCGCTACCGCCTGCTGCAGCAGCGCTATGAAAACCAGACGGCGCTCAACGCCCGCCTGCAGGAGCGGCAGCGCATCGCGCAGGATGTGCACGACCTGCTGGGCCACAGCGTGGCAGCCTCCATCTGGCAGTTGGAGGCCGCCCGCAAGGTGCTGCCCACGCAGCCCGACCGGGCCGATGCCATGGTAGCCGGCGCCGCCGATGCGCTCCGGCAGGGCATGGAGCGCATCCGCAGCGCAGTGCACAAAATACGCGCCGAAGTGCCCGACCTGAACGCGCAGGAGATGGCGCTGATTATCGAACGCTTCCGCCGCGACAGCGGCCTGCAGGTCATTGCCGACATACAGGAGAGCGAGCTGCCGCTCACCCCCGCGCAATGGGAGGCGCTCAACGCTAACCTCACCGAAGCGCTGGGCAACGTGCTGCGGCATGCGCACGCCAGGCAGGTGCGCATCGCGCTGCAGATGCTGCCCGGCATGGTGCGCTTAGAGGTAGCCGATGACGGCGTGGGCGCCCGGGACATGGTGGAGGGCATGGGCGTATCCGGCATGCGGGAGCGCGCCGCCGCGCTGGGTGGCAGCTTGATGATGCGGGGCGATCAGGGCATGCAGGTCATCACCCTGCTGCCCCGGGAAGGGGACGCGGCATGATCCGGGTGGCCATTGTGGACGACGATGCGCTGATCCGAGAGTCGCTGTCGATCCTGTTGGAAGGCCGGGAGGGCATCGCCATTGTGGGCACGGGCGCCAATGGCCTGGACGCGCTGCGCCTGTGCCACGCCTGCGACGTGATGCTGCTGGACCTGCGCATGCCGGTTAAAAGCGGACTGGACGTGCTGGCCGAGGTAGCCGCGCACACCCGCGTGCTGGTGCTGACCACCTTTGACGAGGACAGCGAGATGGTGCAAAGCCTGCGCCAGGGCGCGCACGGATACCTGCTCAAATCCGCCACGCCGGATTCCATCGTGCATGCCATTGTGGAAATATCGCGCGGCAACACGGTGTTTGACACCGCAGCCATGGACGCTGTGCGCCGTACCCTGCCGGCGGGCGGCGGCAAGCTGGCTGAGCTGACCGAACGCGAGGACGACATCGTATCGCTGATTGCCCGGGGCTTCAGCAACCGGCGCATCGCCGAAACGCTGTTCTTATCCGAAGGCACCGTCAAAAACCACATCTCAGCTATTTTACAGAAAACCGGCCTGGAACACCGCACCCAGATCGCCATCCACCGGCTGAAGGGGGAGCTGTAGGGGCGCCTGCTGCGCTATTTAGCTCACCGCCTGTCACAACAAAGTAAACCATCGCCGTTCAACAGCCCGATTTATTGAAAAGGAGGAACCCCATGGAAAAATTGTATCAATCCGGATATTTGTCCCATCACCAGCAGGCCTATAGCCTGCGCAGGGTGACCATCGACGAGGGCAGGGCGCGCGGTACGCAGATCATTGAGGTTGCAACCACCGGCGGACTATCGCTGGACATCCTGCCGGATGCAGGGCTGGACATCGGGCAGGTGCGTTGGCGCGGCACGAACGTCTCCTTCATCAGCAAGAACGGGTATGACAGCCCTGCCGCCATCAGCGCTCACGAAACCGAATTCCTGCACACCTTCCCTGGCGGAATGCTCTACACCTGCGGGCTGCGTTCCACCGGTGGCGCACACCGCGACGGCGATGAATGGCATCCCGCGCATGGCCGCTACCATAGCTTACAGGCAGAACAACTCACTGCATATGTGGAGGATGATGTCATCATCATCCGCGGCATGGTGCGGGAGACAGCGCTCTTCGGTCACTGCCTGGAATTGATGCGTGTGATCCGTATCCCGGTTTTCGGCACAGAGGTGACCGTGGACGATCGCCTCATCAACCGTGCACATGCACCGGAGGAATACGCACTGCTCTACCACTGCAATTTCGGTTGGCCCCTGGTCTGTCAGGACGCCGAGCTCCTTTTGCCTGAAGGCCGCCGCACCACGCCCCGCACCGCTTTCGCTGCCACAGGACTGGGTCAGGAGCACACCTTTACCGGGCCCGTTCCCGGCGAGGAAGAACGGGTCTTTTTCCATGAAGACATGCCACATACCGTCACACTGCGCAACCGCGCTTTGAATATGCAGATGACCCTGACCTGGTCGGATACGCTGCCCATCCTGGCGCATTGGCGCTCAATGGCCGCAGGCGATTATGTGCTGGGTCTGGAGCCAACCAATTGTTACATCATGGGCCGCAAACAGGAGCGTGAGCATGGCACGCTGCCTGTTTTACAGCCTGGAGAGACCGTCCAAACCGGCATTCGTTTTCAATTTGATAGCGTTTAGAGCAAATTACGCAATCGTGGCGCGCACAGCGGCGCAGGAAGCGATTCAAACGGCCCCTTTACGCTTTCAAGGCCGGTATGGTATACTGCTGTTATTATCAGCAAAGTTGGGGGGATTATGGACTTTATTGACATCATCACCCATAAGAAGCTGGGCATGCGGCTGACGGATGCCGAAATTGCCTATTTTGCGGACGCCGCCGCCGACCCGGACAGCAGGGATTATCAGCTGTCGGCGCTGTTGATGGCGATCCGCCTCAACGGCATGGACGAGGGCGAAACCGCGGCGCTGACCATAGCCATGGCGCAAACCGGCCATATGCTGCAGCCCGATGTCGGCGGCGTGCCGGTGGACAAACACTCCACCGGCGGCGTGGGGGATACGACCACGCTGATCTTGGCGCCGCTGGTGGCCGCCTGCGGCGCCAAGGTGGTCAAGATGAGCGGACGCGGCCTGGGGCATACCGGCGGCACGATCGACAAATTGGAAAGCATCCCGGGCATGCGCGTGGAGCTCCCCGAGGAGGAGTTTTTAGGCATCGTGCGCCGCGTGGGGTGCTGCGTGGTGGGGCAAAGCGCCGATCTGGTCCCGGCGGACAAGCGCCTGTACGCGCTGCGCGATGTCACCTCCACCGTGGACAGCATCCCGCTGATCGCCTCCAGCATCATGAGCAAGAAGATTGCCTCCGGCGCACATGGCATTGTGCTGGACGTAAAAACAGGCTCGGGCGCCATCATGCGCACAGCAGAGGAGTGCATCGCGCTGGCTGAAGCCATGGTAGCCATCGGCACACGGCTGGGGCGGAACGTCTCCGCGCTGATCACCGGCATGGAGGAGCCGCTGGGCTCGCACGTGGGCAACGCGTTGGAGGTTAAGGAAGCCATCGACGTGCTGGCGGGGCGTACCGGGGGGCCGCTGCTGGAGGTATCATTGCTGCTGGGCAGCGACATGCTGGTGGCTGCCGGCGTTGCGGACAATGCCGAAACCGCCGGGCAGCTGCTGGACAGCGCGCTGCGCCAGGGGCGCGGGCTGGCCAAGTTAGAGGAGATGATTGCGGCGCAGGGAGGCGACGCGCGCGTCTGCCGCGATACGGGGCTGCTGCCCCGGGCGCGGTTTACACGGGCTGTTCGTGCCGAGGGAAACGGGTACATTCATCATGTGGACGCACAGGCCCTTGGCCTGGCGGCGCAGGCGCTGGGCGCCGGCCGGCGCACCAGGGAGGACATGATCGACCCTGCTGCAGGGCTGGTGATGCACCGGCGCATCGGCGACAGGGCTCGCCGGGGGGAGCCACTGCTCACCCTGCATGCCAACGATCAGGATAAAGCAGAAGCCGTCGCCCAAAGCCTGAAGGATGTCGTCCACATTGATTCCGCCCCCTGCGGCGGCGCCAAACTATTGTATGCGGCAGTCAGGGATGGCCGCACGGAGGTATTCGAATGAAAAGACATCGTTTCATAACGCTGATGGCCCTGGCGTTTGCCTTGTTGTTCCTGACAGCCGGTGTGCCGGCTGCGCAGGCTGCATCCTCCACAGAGGAAACGGCGGCAGCGGGCGAAGCCGCCCCGCCGGAGGAAACCGGCAACTATTTCGCCGGCCTGCAGGTGAAGGACCTGTACGGCAATGACTTTGACGCTACGGTATTTGACGGCAAGCCGGCGCTGATCAACATCTGGGCGGACTGGTGCGGCTATTGCCTGATGGAAATGCCGGCGCTGGACAAATTGGCCAGGGAATACGCCGACAGGATCACCATCGTGGGGCTGCTGCCCGAAGGCGTGGAAATGACGGAGCAGGGCGCCGTGGTCCCCGTGCAGGACAAGATCGACAAGGCCCTCGCGGTCTATGAGGCCAAGGGCATCGCCTACCCCACGCTCCTCCCCGACGCTTCGCTGCTGTACCACGTGATGTACTCGGATTTGCGCATACAGGCCTGGCCCACCACCTGGTTTATCGACGGCGACGGCATGATCAACCACATCGAGGTGAGCGCCCATGACGAGGCAGGGTGGATCGAGCTGATCGACGCGGTGCTGGCTTTCATGGAGGAAAACAGCGGTGGCGCGGGCTCGTAAACACCGGTGGGCGCTGCTGCTGCTCGCCGGCGCGGCGCTGACCGTGGGGGGCATCCTGCGGGGCGAGGTGGCGGTGATGCTGCAGAAAGCCGTCCGCTTCTGCCAGGAGTGCATCGGCCTTGGCTAAGCGGCGGAGGGGGCGCGGGCGCCGGGCGATCCAGCTGTTTTTCGCAGCGGCGACCAACAGCTATGTCACGGGTTTTGCGGCGGGGTCGCTTTACCAGGGCGGCTTGAAGCAGCTGTGCACGCCGGGGCTGAACTGCTATTCCTGCCCGGGCGCCGTGCTGAGCTGCCCCATCGGCTCGCTGCAGGCTGTGATCGGCAGCCAGGCGTTCAACATATCGCTGTATGTGCTGGGGCTGATCACCATGTTCGGCGCGCTGCTGGGGCGCACGGTCTGCGGCTTCCTGTGCCCGTTCGGCATGATACAGGAATGGCTGCACAAAATTCCCTTTCCCTGGAAGAAAAACCGTTTCCGGGGCGATAAACCCCTCAGGAAGCTGAAGTACCTGGTGCTGGCTGTGATGGTGATCGTGCTGCCGATGGTAGCTGTCAGCGAATCGGGCGCCGGCACACCGGCCTTTTGCAAGTATGTGTGCCCGGCGGGTACGCTGGAGGCGGGCATCCCGCTGGTATACTTTAACTCCGGCGGGCTCAGAGCGGCGCCGGCGGGGCAGGGCGGCAGCAGCGGCCTGCTGAAGTCCGTGTCCATAAGGCCTCAGGCGCCCGTGTTGAAAACCGGCGCGCTGTTCAACTGGAAGCTGGCGCTGCTGGCGGCAGTGGCGCTGCTGTCGGTGGTGAACTACCGGCCGTTTTGCAAATATATCTGCCCGCTGGGGGCGATGTACGGCCTGATGAACCCCCTGTCGCTGCACCGGCTGCGCTTTGCCGGGGACAAGTGCGTCGCCTGTGGCGCCTGCGCCCGAGCCTGCGGGATGGGCCTGGACCCCAGCAAGAAAGCCAACACCGCCGAATGCGTGCGCTGCGGCGACTGCGTCAACGCCTGCCCCACGGGCGCTTTGAGCCTGGGCTTTGGCGATAAAAAAACGCCGCAGCCTGTAAAACAACCGCTGCCTGATGGCGGTTGAAAGGATGGATACGATGAAGAAAAAAATGCTTGTATGGATGGTGGCCCTGGTGCTGCTGGCGCTGCCAGCCGCATGGGCGGAGACGGTTGCCCCGCTGACTGTGGAAGAGCTGAACGGGTGGACCAGCGATCTGGTAGACCGCGCCATCGCCGAAGGCTTGTCCGTCACGCAGGGCGAAGCCGGCTGGGAAGCCGCCGGCACGGGCTATACGCTGTACCTGTCGTCCGGCGACCTGAGCGCCGACAGTGCGCTGACCGGCGCAGTGCTGACGGTGCAGTCCATCGAGGTGGAGGGCCTGACGGGCCCCAGGTCAACCTACGTCGGCCAGCCTGTCAGCGAGGTGCTGGCGCTTTACCCCAACGACAACCCGCACCTGTCGGGCACGATGGCGTCAGCGGTGCTGTATATCGGAGGCCAGTTCCCCACGCCGGTTGCCACCGGGCTGGTGACCCGCCAGGGGCAGGACATCACGCTGATTGAGCACGGCCTGTACTACTTAGCCGGCGACGGCGTGGCTTTTTCCGGCGTCCAGTACACGGTGGGGCGGGGCGCGGTGACCGCCATCCGCTATTTTACAGCGCCCGGCGTCATCACGCTGGGCGAAGCCAACGACGCGCTGCTGCGGCTGTCCAGCCTGCAGGAGCAAACCGAGTATTTTGCCTATGACACCGAGAACCCCACCCCGCTGGCGGCGGAGGACCTGTCCATCGGCGGGCTGTACTTCTTCGACCTGACGCCCCAGGCTGCCATCGCGGCGCTGGGCGAGCCTTCCCATGAGGAAAGCGTGGCAGATACCAACGGCGATACCATCAGCACCATGCAGTGGGACGGGGTGGAAATCGTGTTTGTGTACAACGCTGCGGGCAAGCTGCTGCGCGCCGACCACATCAGCGCCACAGGCAGCCTGGAAGGGCCGCGCGGCATCCGTGCCGGCAACGCGATGGCCATCGTGCTGTCGCGCTTTGAGCACGGCGACGCCGGCGTGCCGGTTGACAGCGCCCTGCTGTACGGCGATGCCGACAGCCAGGAAGCCCCCTATGGCCGCCTGATGGTGGAGGGCGCCGACGCCTTTGCCTATTACGCTGTCGGGATGGACGGCGGGCAAACCGTGCTGATGACGCTGACCTTTGCCCAGGGCATGCTGGCTGAGATCAGCATTTCCTATATCTGAAACCATGCGGCGCCATGCCGCTTCGACGACGCCACCGGAGGAGCCCCATGAAGATCGACTTGAGCTGCCCCGTTGAGCTGTGGCATTTCAGGATGCCGACCCGGGAATACCCGGTTGTCACGCTGCAGCTGTTCAACCTGACGGACAAAGCTGTTTCCAGCATTCAGGCGGCTTTCTTGTGCTATAACGCGCAGGGGGAATCGATCTCGCGGCAGGTGGAGCGCGTGCAGGGCCTGGCGGGCGACGCGCGCAGCGCCTTTGAAATGGCAGTCGCCATTGAGGACGGCGCCGACGCCGCCTGGATGGACTTCACCATGGAGCGCATCTGGTTTGAGGACGGCACGGTGTGGCGCCGGGGCACGGGCAGCATGGATGAGTATGAGGACAACGCGCTGCCCGCCGGCAGAAAGTTAGATACGCTGCGCCACATCGCCGGCGCTGACGCACAGGGCTACCCCAGCGACCAGGGCGCCGTATGGGTGTGCGTGTGCGGCAGGCCCAACGCCGCCAGCCGCACGGACTGCCTGCGCTGCAGGCGGGAAAAGCACGCCGTGTTCACGCAGTTCAACAAGGCAGCGATCGAAAAGATCATCTTCGAAAAAGAAAGCGAAATGGAAGAAAAGGCCCGCCGCGCACGCGAGGAAGCGGGCCGCATGCAGCAGGAGCGAGAAGAGAAAGAGCTAAAAATCAGAAAGCGGCGGCGGCGCATCATCACCACCTTAGCTGTGCTGGTGTTGTTGGCCGGCGCGGCATACGGCGTTTATTTTCATGGCATTCCTGCCTGGCGCTACTATACCGCCAGCCAGCAGTTAGCTGATGGCAGCTACGAGGAGGCGAAGGAAGGCTTCCTGCAGCTGGCTGACTACCGCGACAGTGCGCAGATGGTGCTGGAGAGCGACTATCGCCGCGCCGCGCATGCCGCGCAGACCGGCAACCTGACCTCGCTGAAGGCAGCGCAGGACCTGTACGAAACGCTGGCCGACTATAAGGACAGCGCCACCATGAGCCTTGACATGCGCTACCGGCGGGCTTTGCTGCTGGAAGAAGCCGGGGAATATGAACAAGCCATTCCCCTGTATACCCAGGCGGGCAGCCACCGCGACGCCCGGGACAAGGTGACCTTCAACCACTACCTGTGGGCGGCGAAGCTCAAGGAGGACCTGGACTATGCTGCCGCCCGCGAGAAGTTTCTGACGCTGGGCGACTACCGGGACAGCGCCGCCCAGGCCCAGGAGTGCCTGTACCTGCCGGCGCTGACCGCCATGGAAAAGCAGGCATACAGCGAAGCGCTCAGCCTGCTGAGCCAGCTGCCGGAGGGCTACCGGGATGTCATGCTGAAAACGCAGGAAGCCAACTATCTCTGGGGCGACATGCTGTTTGCAGCCGAGGACTATGACGACGCGGCTGAAAAATACCTGACTGCCGGCGACTACCTGGATTCCTACCTGAAGGCATCCTCCTGCCTGTACGAGCCGGCTCTGGCGCTGATGGCACAGGAGGAGTACGCTGCCGCCAAGGAGAAGCTCGACAGGATCAAAGCGTTCCGCGATGCCGCCCGGCTCAGCGAGGAATGCTCCTGCCAGATGGGGCGGGCGGCGCTGTTGGCCGGCGACCACGCCGCCGCCATCGGGCATTTCCGGGACGCGCCCAATGTACCGGACGCCCAGACGCTGCTGCTGGAGGCGAGCTACCTGATGGCGGAACAGGCGCTGGTCCAGGGCGATGCTGAGGGCGCGGCGGCGCTGTTTGAGCAGGCCGGCAGCTATCACGATGCCGAAAACCGCGTGAAGGACATCCGCTACCAGCAGGGCATCGAGGCTGCCAACGCTGGCGACAACGATCAGGCCATCGCGCTGTTTACTGCGCTGGCTGATTACAAGAACAGCGCGGAGGAGCTGCAAAACGCTAAATACAACCGGGCGATCGGGCTGCTGGAAGCCGGCAGCTACCGTGAAGCCGCCGAGGAGCTGGAGGCGCTGGAGGGCTATGCCAGCAGCCACGCCTACCTGCAGGAGGCGCGGTACGCCCTGGCCAAAAAGGACATGGAAGCCGGCGACTATGCCGCTGCCGCCAAAGCCTTTGAAGCGCTGACAGACTATGCCAACGCGTTTGACCTGTATCAGGAAAGCGTCTATCAGCAGGCGCTCGCCGCCCTCAACGGCGAGGACCTGGCGGGCGGCACGGCGCTGCTGGCCAAAATCCCCGGTTACCAGAATACCAACGAGCTGTACCTGCAGGGCGTATACCAATTGGCGGCCTTGCTGAAGCAGGAGGGCAGGCTGGGCGAGGCTGCGGCGCAGTTTGCCCTGATCGGCGGCTACAAGGACGCGGCGGAGCAGCGTGAAGCCTGCTATGATGCCTATTTTGCCGACGCCTATGCCACAGCCAAGGAGGCCATGACGGCGAAGGACTACAAAACCGTTGTGGAAGCCCTGCACGAGCTGGACCGCACCGTCACCGGTGAAAAATATGCCGACATTCAAAGCATGTACGAGCAGGCCAACTACCAGTACGCCAACGAGCTCTACAACCAGGACCTGCCCTACCAGGCGCTGCCGTATTACAAAAACATCCCCCATTACCGCGATGTCAGCACCCGGAAACTCACGCGCGTGCCCTACCGCATCATAGGCGAGTGGGAGTCCACCAAGGGCGTGGTGATCATCTTCCGGGAGGACGGCACCTGCAGCTTTGAGGGGCGGGAGCTGTACTTCTTTGCCAAGAACTATACGCTGAAAACCGGCACGCGCGCCGACGAGCTGACCGAAAACTACGCCATCGTCCGCCTGCCCGAATCCGGCAAGGATTTGACGCTGCAGAACAGGCGCACCAAGACATACTACAAGATGACCCGGATACAGTAACATGCAGGGGCTGATTGCGTGGTATCACAGGCAAACAGCGGCGGAGGATGGGCATATCCCGGCGCTGGACGGCCTGCGCGCCGCCATGGTGCTGGTGATCGGCGCATACCACATATGGCAGCAGAGCTGGCTGACCCCCTACATCCCCTGGTTTGGCCGCCGCATCAGCCTGGACCCGCTGCTGAGGGCGGGTTACCTGTGGGTAGACGGCATGCTGCTGCTCAGCGGGTTTTTGCTGTATCTCCCCCATGCCCGGGCCAAGGAAGCCAACCGGCTTTCCCCGCCGGTGCTGCCCTTTTACAGGCGACGCTTTGCCCGCATCATGCCCACCTATGTGCTGAACCTGGCGGTTGTGTTCCTGGTCGTTGCGCTGCCCGGACGGCGATATGCCACCCCCTGGCATGCCACGCGGGACATCCTGGCGCACCTGACCTTCACCCACAACCTGTTTCCGTTCAGCTACCTGCACACGCCATTAAACGGCGTGTTGTGGACGCTGGCGGTGGAGGTGCAGTTCTATGTATTGTTTCCGCTGTTGGCGGGTGCCTTTCGCAGGATGCCGCTGATGACCTACCTGGGCATGGCGGGTTCGGCGTTCCTGTTCCGCTGGTGGGCGGCGGGGCAGGCTGACACGTCGATGCTGGTCAACCAGCTGCCCGCGTTTTTAGATGTGTACGCCAATGGTTTTGTGGCAGCATCGATCTACGCGTCGCTGCAAAAGCGCATGAAGGAGGATGCCTGGACGCGGGTGATGATGACGGCGTGCGCGGGCACGGCGCTCTACATGCTGGCGGCGCTGGTGCGCGCGCAAGCGATGGAAAGCACCATCGACATGATCCGCCTGGGGCAGATGAAGCGCCGGTTTCTGCTGTCGGTGCTGCTGTCGATGCTGATGCTGGGGACATCGCTGGGCCTGGGCGGTATCCGCCTGCTGCTGGGCAACAGGATCACGCGGTACCTGTCGGCGATATCATATCAGTATTACATGTGGCACCAAGTCGTTGCAGCGCAGCTGAAAGCCTGGCGCATCCCGGCATCCAGCCACCCCAACCCCAACCAGGCAGGCGACAGAACCTGGCAGCTGCTGTATGTGCTGCTGTGCTATGCGCTGGCCTTTGCCATATCCACCGCCATCACCTATCTGATTGAACAGCCTGCGGCGCGCTTGCTGTCCGGGCAAAAGCGCCCGCAACGTAAAAAGGAGGCAACCCCGTGAACGACCCAAGAATTGAGAAATTGGCTGATTTGCTTATCAACTACTCGTGCGGGCTGAAACCCGGCGACCGCATCCTGATTGAGGACCGCGGCATCGCCCGCGAGCTGGACACCGCGCTGATCCGGGCTGCCTACAAGGCGGGCGGCATCCCCCAGGTGAACCTGATCGACCCCGTGGTGGACCGCGCGCTGCTGATGGGCTGCACCGAGGAACAGCTGACCTGGATGGCTGAGCGGGATGCCGCCAGGATGGCGCAATGCCAGGCTTATATCGGCATCCGGGGCGGCGACAACGCCTTCGAGCTGGCCGATGTGCCCGATGAAAAAAAACGCCTGCACACCATGCACTACAACAAGCCGGTGCATAGCGAAATCCGCGTGCCCAAAACCCGGTGGGTGGTGCTGCGCTACCCCACCAGCGCCATGGCGCAGCAGGCCGGCATGAGCACGGCGGCGTTTGAGGACTTTTTCTTTACCGTATGCACGATGGATTACCGCGCCATGAGCGTTGCCATGGACAATCTGGTGCGCCGCCTGGAGCACACCGACCGGGTGCGCATCAAGGGGCCGGGCACCGATCTCAGCTTTTCCATCAGGGGGTTGCCCGCCATCAAATGCGACGGCAAGCTAAACATCCCCGACGGCGAGGCGTTCACCGCGCCTGTGCAGGGCAGCATCGAAGGGGTGATCGAGTTCAACACGCCCTCGCTGTACCAGGGCGTCGCGCACGAGAACATCCGCCTGGTGTTTGAAAAGGGGCGCATTGTGGAGGAGAGCAGCAGCCATACGGCGCTGCTGACGTCCATCCTCAACACCGACGAGGGTGCGCGTGGCGTGGGCGAGTTTGCCATCGGCGTCAACCCCTATATCACTGCGCCCATGCGGGACACCCTGTTTGACGAAAAAATAGCCGGGTCCTTCCATTTTACACCCGGCAACTGCTATGATGAGTGCGACAACGGCAACAGGAGCGCCATCCACTGGGACATGGTGATGATACAGACCCCGGCTTTCGGCGGCGGCGAGATGTGGTTTGACAACGAGCTGGTGCGCCGCGACGGCTTGTTTGTAACAGACGATCTGCTGTGCCTAAACCCCGATCAACTAAAGGAGGCCGACCGATGATCCACCGCAACGATACGCTGCACCTGTCGGGCCATGCGCCCGATGTGCCCTTGACTACTTACATTTTAGACAACAGCCCCGAGGTGGACCCGCAGCGCAGGCGCCCGCTGGTGGTTGTCTGCCCGGGCGGCGGGTATGCGTTCCGGTCGTTCCGGGAAGCCGAACCCGTGGCTGTCCGGCTGAATGCGCTGGGCTTCCATGCCTGCGTGCTGCACTATTCCGTAGCGCCCGAGGTGTTTCCAGCGGCGCTGCTGCAGGTGCTGAAAGCCATTGCCCATGTGCGCGAAAACGCCGAAGCCTGGCATGTGGACACCGACAAGATCGCTGTGATGGGCTTTTCAGCGGGCGGGCACCTGGCAGCCAGCGCAGGCGTGTTCTGGTCCAAACCGCACTATGCGGAGCTGCTCAGCCTAACCGTTGACGATGTCAAGCCGAACGCTTTGATTCTTTGCTATCCTGTGATCACGTCGGGCATCAACTCCCATGGCGGGTCAATCAAAAACCTGCTGGGCGACAAATTCGACGCTTTCAAGGATACCATGTCGCTGGAACGCCAGGTGGACGGCAGCACGCCGCCCTCGTTTGTATGGCACACCTGGGAGGACGACGCAGTGCCGGTGGAGAACGCGCTGCTGTTTTTCTCAGCGCTGAGAAAAGCCGGCGTGCCGGGCGAGCTGCACATATTCCAGCGCGGCGTCCACGGGCTGTCGCTGTCCAGCGACGAGGTGTACGGCCCTGACGCGCGGCAAAACATCCGCCCCGAGCAAGCCCACTGGATCGACATGGCGGCGGCATGGTTGAAGGCGCTGTAGAAAGCCTGGGCCTGTACGTCCACATCCCCTTCTGCCTGAGCAAGTGCGCCTACTGCGATTTCCCGTCCTTCGCAGGGAAACTGGGGCTGCGGGACGAATATGTACGGCAGGTGGCGCGGGAAATCCGCGCGGCGGGACAGCGGCTGGGCCGCCCCCGGGCGGACAGCCTGTTCATCGGCGGCGGCACGCCCTCGCTGCTCACCCCGGAACAGATGGGGCACATCCTGGCGGCGCTGAGCAGCAGCTTTGACCTGACGCCGGGATATGAGGCCACCTGCGAGGCCAACCCGGGCATGCTGAGCGAATCGTTCCTTTCAGCGCTTCGGGCAGGCGGCGTCAACCGGCTGTCGCTGGGCGCGCAGAGCGCCGACCCAGGACAGCTCAGCGCGCTGGGCAGGCGGCACACCTGGGCCGATGTCGAACGGTCCGTGCAGCAGGCGCGGTCTGCCGGCTTCACCAACATCAACCTCGACCTGATGATCGGCCTGCCCGGGCAGACGGTGGCCTCGTTTGAGGACACGTTAAGGCAGGCGTTGGCGCTGGATACCCCGCACCTGTCGTGCTATGCGCTGATCTTAGAAGAGGGCACGCCGCTGCAAAAAGCCGTCAGCGCAGGCGAGGTTACCCTGCCCGAGCCTGAGGAGGAGCGCGCGATGTACAGCCTGGCGCTGGCACAGCTGGAGAAGGCCGGGCTGATGCGCTACGAGGTGAGCAACTTTGCCAAGGCCGGGCACGCATGCCGGCACAATGTCAACTGCTGGCGGCGTATGCCGTATCTGGGCTTTGGCGCAGCGGCGCACAGCCTGATGCCCGGCGGCAGGGAGCGGCGGCGCAACCCCCTGACCATTGAGGGCTACCTGGCAGGCGAGGCGCCCGGCGTGATGCCGGTGACAGCGCAGGATGCCATGTTTGAATCGGTGATGCTGGGCTTGCGGATGACCGGGGGTATATCCCTCGCGGCGTTTCAGCAGGCGCACGGCAAAGCGCTAAGCGAAGCGTTCCCGGACCGTGTGCAGCAAGCTGTAGCTAAGGGGCTGGCGCAGGTGACGGAGGATGGATGGTTCCGGCTGACCGACCGGGGCATGGACCTAATGAATACCGTGCTGGTGGACTTTTTGCCCGAAGGGCAGTAAACAGCGTCAACCATGCGTTATATGAACAGGAAGGCAGAGGAGGGACAGGAATGAACCGGATAAAACACCTGGCAGCAGCGCTGACGGCGCTGGTGCTGCTGTTAACGGCGGCGCCGCAGGCATGGGCTGCGCCGGGCGATTTTGCCATTGTCACCAACACGAGCTATCTGAACATGCGCGCAGGCCCCGGCATGGGGTATGAGCGCGTGGGCAGCGTCAGCCGCAACGGCTGGGTGGAGATCATCAGCCGAACCAACGCCGACTGGTACCAATGCCGCGACGTGGGCAGCGGCACAGTTGGATACATGAGCACCGGTTTCCTCAAGGAAGCTTCCGGCGGCGGGGCGGGGTCAACGGCAGTGGTCAACAACCCGGTGCCCACGCAGTTTTTGAATCTGCGGGTGAGCCCGTCCTATACCGCGCCCGTGATCGGCATCTTTTATAACGGCACGCCTGTCAATGTGCTGAGCGAATCCGGCGGATGGTGCTATGTGCTGGTGAACGGGCTGTACGGCTACTTCCGCATTGAGTTCCTGAGCTTTTCGGGCGGCGGCGCTGCTGGCACAGCCACGGTGTACAGCAGCAACGGCGGCCGGGTCAATATGCGCTCGGGCCCGTCGTATACCTACAGCGTCCTCACCCAGCTGTCGCCGGGCACCGTGGTGACGGTGCTGATGAAGGGCGCCATGTTCTGGCAAATATCGGCAGGGGGCACAATGGGCTTTATGGAGAGCAGCTTCCTGCGTACAGGTAAGGACCCATCGCCACCGCCCTCGCCCGGCGGCAGCGCCAACGCCACTGTCAAAGCCTCCGCCAGGCTGAACCTGCGCGAGCAGGCTTCTACTTCATCCCGCGTGCTGGGGCAGTATCCCGGCGGTACGGCTATTCAGGTGCGCGCGCAGGGCACGCAGTGGTGCGCGGTAACGGTGCCTTCCACCGGCGCTAAAGGCTATATGATGACCAGGTACCTGACGCTGCGCGGCATGCCTGAAGTGCCCACGAAGATTGTCCGCAACCCCAGCGGCTCCTATGTCAACCTGCGCTCGGCGCCCAGCAAGCACGCCGGCGGCGTCAGGGTGCGCGTACCGCACAACAGCATCGTCACCATCATCGCCCCCGGCAACGAATGGACACAGGTGCAGTACGGCAAAACCAAAGGCTATATGATGACCTATTTTCTCAAGACATTTTAAAGGATACCGCCTCACGCCCACCGCGTGATGCGGTCGACAACAGCCTTTGCCTCCTCGTCGCCGGAGATGCCGGCGATGGATGAGAACCATATGCCTTCCGGCTGAAGCGTGTCAAAAATCAACGGCAATTCGTCGGCATGGCACATCATCTGTATGCCCTTGCCGGCGGCCTGAATTTTCTGGTACACAGGTATCCAGCGCCGGTATCCCTCCCGGCCCGCGCCGCACACCCATTGCACGGCGTCCAGCTCCTCAATGCCCAGCAGGGAATCCAGGTGCCTGAGGGCATCCGGTCCGTCTAAGTGGTAGATACTGCGCTCATAAAACCTGCATTCCTGGCGGATGCCTTCTAAAAACATATCGTCAAAAGCCGCTTTGCTGATCATGCAGCTGAAGTCATTGGAGGGAATATAAAAGGTGCCGTCATGGATCAGCGGCGTCCATGAGCTAATTGGCATGCCTGCCTCGCACAGCATGTGGTAGAACACGCCGTATGCCGCGTAGTACTCCGGCATCGACCGGTCCAGCATGCGCTTGACATGGTCCGGGTTGTCGATCATGTCCATGGCCAACTGCTGCGGATCGCGCAGCGCTGCTAAATGGTCGCCGCCGGGGTGCAGATCGCTCAGCCCCACGATATAGTGCCCCTGGCCATACTCAAGCAACAGCTTGGTAAACGCCACCGTTTTCTTAAACAGCGGGTGCTGCATATCCAGCCTGGCCTTGCCGGCATCTTCCTCCCAATCATCAATGACGGGTTTTGACCACGTCGTATCCTCGCCATATGCATATCCGCAACCGCACCAGGCTGAGAAGATCTCCGGCCCCAGGTTGGGCCAGGCGACCGGCAGCGCATCGTACAACCAACGGGTGCTGCGCAAGCCCCGGTCGATTGCTTCTGCCCGATATGCTATGTCCAGCCACCGCTCCTCCTGCGACGCATAGCTGCGGCACGCCAGCGGGGGCAGCGGCTTGCCCGGCAGCGTGATGGACACCGGCGGACGGTCGATGATTTCCCGGTGCCAGAATGCGTCATACCGGGCTTTTACTTTCTCATAATCAGGCTTCAGGCTGAAAGGCATGTGGTTTTCCTCCCCGTGTTCTTCCGTGATGCTTTGCTATCAATCTACCACGCCACGGGCGCAGCCGCAAGAAGCCTGACACAGTATAACGAAAGTTTTATGTAATATCCTTGTCAATTCATGGAGCATCCCCTATACTACGGTTAGAAAGCCATTCGGCTGCCTATATACCATTATGACGTTCATTAAGGAGAGATAACATGCTGACACTGGAACAGAGGCTGAAGATGCTGGCCTGCCCCGAAGGCAGGGTGGACATGGTGCTGGATACCGACGCCTACAACGAAATCGACGACCAGTTTGCCATATCCTATGCCCTGAAGGCCAGGGAAAAGATCGACCTGAAGGCACTGTATGCGGCGCCTTTTCACAACAGCCGCTCCACGGGACCCCGGGACGGCATGCTGAAAAGCTACGATGAAATACTGAAGCTGCTGGACCTGGCAGGCGAAGCGCGCGACGTGTTCAAAGGCTCTGAAACCTACCTGCCGGATGAAAACACGCCGGTGGATTCTCCCGCCGCACGCGACCTGGCGGCGCGCGCCATGGCTTACACAGCGGACAAGCCGCTGTATGTGGTGGCCATTGGCGCCATCACCAACGTCGCCTCGGCGCTGCTCATGGCGCCCGGTATCGCGGACCGGGTGGTGTTGGTGTGGCTGGGCGGCCACAGCATCGAATGGCCCGACACCAACGAGTTCAACATGATGCAGGATGTTGCCGCAGCGCGCGTGGTATTCGGATCGGGCGCGCCGCTGGTGATGCTGCCCTGCATGGGCGTGGTCAGCGCGCTGACCACGACCGGGCCCGAGCTGACCCACTGGCTGGCCGGCAAAAACCCGTTGGCCGACTACCTGGCACAGCAAACCATCGATGAAGCCAACACCTATGCCAAAGGCAAGGTGTGGAGCCGGGTGATATGGGACATTTCCGCAGTAGCCTGGCTGCTGAACGATCAGGGGCAGTTCCTCAGCGAAAAGCTGATCCCTACCCCCATTCCGCAGTACGACCACCACTACGGCTTCGACCACCGGCGCCCGCCGTGCAAATATGTGTACCATGTCCACCGGGATGCCTTATTTGGCGACCTGTTCAAACGGGTCAGTTCGTAACCATGCCGGTTCCGGAAAGCGAGCAAATGAAAAGCCCGGGGAAAGAAAGCGACATGCAGGGCTATGAAAAGGAGATCAACGCTTTCCTGGTGGAAGTGTTCCACACCATCCTGCGCGCCGAGGAACGGTATATCTCCGCCCATGGACGGCGCGACCTGTCCATCAGCGAAATGCATGTTATTGAAGCCGTATGCGGCCTGGAAGCCAAAGGGAGAAACAGCGTCTCTGAAATCGCCGCGCATCTTTCCATCACGCCGGGCAGCCTGACCACAGCCGTCAATGTGCTGGTGAGCAAAGGCTACCTGGCCCGCGGGCGGGACCCTGCCGACGGCCGCCGGGTGCGCATCACGGCGCTGCCCTCTGCCCACCGCGCCAACGACCTGCACAAGCGCTTCCATCGCGACATGGTGGCCCACGCCTTAGAGGCGTTGACCGGGGAAGAAACCGCTGTGTTCGCTAAATCGCTGCGCGCGCTGGCCGGTTTTTTCCGGGCACGGCACGGGAAGGATGGCAACGAATCAAGGCCATCTTGACGCGCCTTTGACCGTATGCTACTATTGAATTGTTAAACCATATAAACCATGAGGAGGGTTTTATGAAAAGGATTCTCACTGCACTGCTTCTGCTCGCCTTCACGCTGTCCGTCGGCTTGCCGGCCATGGCGGAGGAAACGCCCCTCAGCGGCAAGCTGGTCATCTGGGAGCATACGCCCCAGTTTGAGGAAGCCGGCAAAGCCGTCATCGCCGCGTTCCTGGAGAAACACCCGGGCGTGGAGATCGACTTCCAGGTAAAAACAACGGAACAGTACTACAACCTGCTGGCTACCGCCTTTACCGCGGGTGACGCGCCCGACCTGTTCTGGACAAACGGCGCCGCCACCACCAACATGGGCGCCTATGCCGAGCAAGGGCTGCTGATGCCGCTGGACGGCAAGCTGGATGTCTCCCTGTTTGACGACAAGATGCTGAAAATCGCCACCATCAATGACACGCTCTATGCTTCCCCCACCGCCGAGTCCGGCGGCCGCGCCTGCTACTACAACAAGGATATCTTTGCGAAGCTGAACCTGGAAGTGCCCAAGACATTTGACGAGTTTGAAGCCCTGCTGCCGGTTATCCACGAGGCGGGCATCATCCCCATCGCGTTTGCGGGCAGCAGCTCCTGGTCCACGCTGTTCCTCTTTGAACCGATCCTGGTGGCTATGAACCTGGACTATACCGAGGCTTACCTGCGCGGCGAGCATGTCGCCATCAACGATCCCCGTGTCGCTGCCGCCATGAACAAAGCCATCGAGTGGGGCGAGAAGGGCTATTTCGGCACCGGGTACACCGGCGTCAGCGAAGCCGGCGCCCTGCTGGCTTTCTCTAAAGGCGAAGCCGCCATGTCCGTCGAAGGCACATGGAACATCTCCACCATCATGAACAACAACCCGGACTTGAACTTCGGCGCCTTCCAGATTCCCACCAACGACGGCGTGCGGCCATTTGTGGGCACCTATTCCAACGGGTTCTCAATTTACTCCAAAACAGAAAATCCCGACGCGGCGCTGGCGTTCCTGAACTTCTTTGCCAGCCTTGAAGGGCAGACCATCTGGGTCAACACGCTGGGAATCGTCCCCGGTACAGCGAAGATTGTATCGACCAACCCGGTGGTCAACGAGGTCACCCAGTTTGACGTGGTCACGGAAAGCTGGTACAACATCCTCGTGCGGTATGCCAAGGAAGGCGAAGCCCCCGGCAGCGTATGGGAAGAGGACCAGACCAAGATCTTCTCCGGCGGTACCACAGTGGAGGCCTTCTTAGACGAGCTGCAGGAGTTGGTCAACTGATTGGTGCTGTCGTAACCCATCCCCAACGAAACGAGTGACATGCGGTGGCCGGGGCGTTTCCCCGGCCGCCGTTTCACGATAGACTTGCTGGAGGTTTTTTTGAAAAAAAGCAGGGCATATATCGGCTTCATCGGCCCCGGCCTGGTGCTGTATACGGTGTTCATGATCGCGCCCATTCTGTTTGCCATCTACATGAGCTTTTTCAACTGGGCCGGGGTGGGGCCGATGCTGCCGGTCGGGCTGGATAACTACCGGAAGCTGCTCTTCAGCGCCCGTGAAAGCCGCATCTTCTTCAACGCGCTGGGCAATAACTTCAAATACATGGCGACCGTGCTGCTGTTGATCATGCCCATCCAGATTTTCTTTGCCTATGTGCTGTACATCCGCATCAAAGCGCATCAATACATACAGTTCATGCTGTTTTTGCCGTATGTCATCAGCACGTCCATCATCGCATTTTTCGCCACCATGGTGTTTGACCCCAACATCGGCATGTTGAATACCCTGTTTTCACAGCTGGGCCTGGACCACTGGCGCAGCGCCTGGCTGGGCGACCCGCGGCTCAGCTTCAAAATATTCGTTGCTGTGGTGATCTGGGCGTTCATTGGCAACGGCATGATGATATTCAACGCCAACATGAAGGAGATCGCCACGGATATCATAGAAGCCGCCAGGATAGACGGCGCGGGCGAGCTGTCGATGTTTTTCAAGGTGGTGCTACCGCAGATCGGCAATTCCCTCAACACCGTCCTGACGCTGTCCATCATATACGCGTTGACGATGTTTGACCTGCCTTTTCTGCTGGGCGGCGTGCAGGGCGGCGTCAACAACACGCTGGACTTTGTGCAGATGGTGTTCTACCGGAAAGCCTTTGGCGGCACTTACTTTGGCGAGACATCGTTAGGGTACGGATCTGCCATCAGCGTCACGATGCTGGTCATCATCTTGGCTTGTTCCATGCTGCTGAAGATGATTCTGCACATTGTCGAACGTAGACAGGAGGGCGGCGGCATATGAACAGGAACATCCATCAAACGAAAGCCTCCACGGTGGGCAGGGCTGTCATCAGCGGTATGCTGATTGCCTATTCCCTGATTGCCGTCTTCCTGATCGGCAACGCATTGCTTTCGGCCTTCAAAACCAAGCAGGACCTGATCAACAACACCTTTGGCTGGCCTCAACAGTTTGTGCTGGACAACCTGCACATCGTGCTGGTGGAGGACGGATTCTTCCGCAACATGCTCAACAGCGTGCTGCTGGTGTCCATGGGCACAGCGATGCTGATTGCCACATCGTCAACGGCAGCCTATGGGCTGACGATGTACAGTTTCCGAGGCAGCAGCTTTCTGGGCACCTATTTCACCATCGGGCTGATGTTTCCCATTCAGCTGGGCATCCTGCCGTTGTTCATCATGATGAAGTGGCTGGGCCTGGTCAACAGCCTGTTTGGAATGGCGCTGATATACGCTTCCAACATGTCGTTTTCAGTGGTGGTGTTCTCCCGGTTCTTCAAGGGCTTTGAGCGATCCCTGCTGGAAGCGGGGCGGATTGACGGCGCCGGCGATCTGCAAACCTTCCTGTACCTGGTGATCCCGGTGATGCGCCCTGTGGTATTTACGGTGGCGCTGCTGAACTTTATCATGATATGGAACGATTTCTTTCTGCCGCTGGTGTTTCTGACCAAATCCACCCACCGCACGCTGACGCTGGGGATCTACAGCTACACCGCCAACTTCCTGTCCAACTGGAACAAGGTGTTCGCAGGGGTGGCTGTGGCGCTGGTGCCCATCATCCTCATCTATTTGTTTTTCTCTGAGAAAATTGTGGAAGGGCTGACCAGCGGCGCGGTCAAAGGCTGACCCGGCAGCAAAGCGCCGGGTTTGATGTACGTTTGAACAGGAGGTTTTCGCTGTGAATACGCCCCCACTGACCATACAAAAGGCCCGGGAAACCATGACCGCGCGGGAGCGGGTCATGCGCACGCTGGCGTTTGAGCCGGCGGACCGCGTGCCCATTGACTATGCCGCGAACCCCACCATCCATGGCAGATTGATGAACGCCATGGGCGCAGAAAACAACGAGGCACTGCTTCATATGCTGGGGGTGGATTTCCGTTCCCTGGGCGTCCGGTATACCGGCCCCACGCTGTTTCAGGATATCCCAGGCCGCCAGGTCGATCCGCAGTATGGCGTTGTCAGCCGCTGGGTGGAAAATATATACGGCGGCTATCAGGATTTTTGCGACTACCCGCTGCAGGATGCCGAAGAGGGACAGATGGACGCCTGGCCCATGCCCAACCCCGATCATTATGACTATGAAGAAGCAGTTGCCCAGGCGCGGCAATACCGGGACATGGCGCTGTGCGTGGGCGGCGCGGGCTATCCGGATGTCATCAACTCCCTGGGGCGGGTGATGAGCATGGAAACCTGCCTGATCAACCTGCAGATGCGAGATGAGGAAACCCTGCGCTTCATCCGGCGGAAAACCGATTTCGAGCTGGGCATCGTCAGCCGGCTGATCGACGCGCTGCACAAAGCCGGTGAAAAGCCGCTGCTGATGATACTGGGCGAGGACCTGGGCACCCAGCACACCCCGATGATCAGCCTGGAGCTGTTCCGGGCTGTGATACGCCCGGCTATGCAGCGCTTTATCGACTTAGCAAAGAGCCATGATCTGGCCGTGATGGTGCACTCCTGCGGATCGAGCAGCTGGGCGTATGAGGACTATATCGACATGGGCGTCCGGGTGGTGGACACCCTGCAGCCCGAAGCCACCAACATGTCGCCGGAATACCTGGCTGCCAACTTCGGCGGCAGGCTGGGCTTTCACGGCTGCATCTCCACCGCCGCTATCGCCAACCTGACCGCCGCCGGCGTGGAAAAGCACTGCGCGGACACGCTGCGCATCATGATGCCGACAGGCGGCTATTTCTTCGCCCCCACCCATATGATCCAGGACAACACGCCGGTTGAGAACATCATCATGATGTATCAAACAGCGCACAGGGCGGGGGTATATGGGCGGGGATAGAGAAACTTACGCCATGCTTACGCAATTTGATCTAACGATCACTTAACTATTTCATCAGAGAAACGATAGAAAAGAGGGATCATATGCTGAAAAAAGAAATGTACACCATGTTTAAACGGGGCGAGGTGAAGCCTGCCGGCTGGCTGAAAAGGCAGCTGCGCATCCAGGCGGACGGGCTGGCCGGCAACCTGGACAAGGTGTGGCCCGACGTCCGCGACAGCAAATGGATCGGCGGCGATCGCGAGGGCTGGGAACGGGTGCCCTACTGGCTGGACGGGTTTATTCCGCTGGCCTGGCTACTGGACGATGCGGACATGAAGCAGCGCGCCAAGGCTTATATGGACGCCATCATTGCCGGGCAGGAGGAAGACGGATGGATCTGCCCCTGCACCCGGGAAGAGCGCCGTGGCTACGACCTGTGGGGCGGCATCCTGATTGCCAAGGTGCTAGCCATGTATGCGGACCTGGCGGACAGCGCCGAAGCGGCGGAAGCGCTGTATAAGCTGCTCCACAACATGTGGGTATTCACCCGGCACCATACGCTGCACAACTGGGCCATGATGCGGTGGTTTGAAGCGTTGATCCCCATCTTCTGGATGTATCAGCGCCAGCCGGAAGATTGGCTGCTGAGCCTGGCACGACGGCTGAAGCAGCAGGGGTTTGACTATGACGGCTTGTTTGCCCCCTTTCGCGGGCAGACGCCCCAGCGCCTGTGGACCTATGAGACCCATGTGGTCAACCTGTCCATGGCGATCAAGCAGGGTGCCTTGGTGAGCCTGCTGGACGGCGGTGATGCCGATGAGTTTGCCGACAGGATGCTGGGCGAGCTGCTGCATCACCATGGCATGCCGGTCGGCCACTTTGCCGGCGACGAGTGCCTGGCTGGGGACAAGCCCAACCGGGGCACAGAGCTGTGCGGCATTGTCGAAGCCATGTATGCTTACGAGTGGCTGCTGTCCATTTCCGGCAACCCCAAATGGGGCGATGCGCTGGAAAAGTTAGCTTATAATGCCCTGCCCGCCACCATCACCGAGGACATGTGGGCACACCAGTATGACCAGCAGACCAACCAGGTGCGCTGCGAGCGGCTGCCCGAGGGACATGTCATCTTCGGTACCAATGGGCCGGAGAGCCATCTGTTTGGTTTGGAGCCTAACTTTGGCTGCTGCACCGCCAACTTTGGCCAGGGATGGCCCAAATTCGCGATGTCACTGTTTATGAAAAGTGAAAAAGGGTTGGTGTCGACTGCGCTGGCGCCCGGCAGCGTGACAACCGATGTCAACGGCGTCAGGGTGTCCATTGCGCTGGATACCGACTATCCCTTTAGCGACACGCTGCGCTACACCGTGGACACGGCGTCGCCCGCGGCGTTTGAGCTGATGATCCGCATTCCTTCCGGCATGCGGAGTGCGTCCGTGAACGGCGCCCCCGCGGCGCCCGGCGCGTTTTTCAAAATAGAAAAGACATGGTCCGGCGCCGAAACCATCGAGGTGGCGCTGGAGCCGGACCTGCGCATCGAACCGCGCCCGCGGGACATGGGCGTTCTGTGGCGCGGGCAGGTGCTTTATGCTGTGGAAATCGGCGAGCAGTGGACAAAAAAGGAATACACAGCCCAGGATGTCGAGCGGAAATTCCCCTACTGCGACTATGAAGTATCGCCGCTGACGCCATGGAACTATGCGTTCAGCGGGCAGCAGGCGTTTACATTCAAGCAGAATGCCATTGGTGCATATCCCTTTGGCAAAGCCCCGGCGCCAGCTGAAATCACAGCCAACCTGGTGCCTGTGCCCTGGGAAGAGGAGCATGGCGTATGCACAGCGGAACCGGCTTCCCGGGTGCCGTCAGGCACCATCAAAAAGGTGCGGATGATCCCATACGGCTGCGCCAGGCTGCGCATGACGGAGATGCCGGTGCTTGAATGAACGCCTGTTGCGGCGCGTGATATCGCGCTACCGATACATCAAGCGATAGGTTACCACCTGCCAGGGCTTTGCCTTCACGGGCAGGCAAGTCAAATTCTTGCCAATTGGCGCCTGATTTTCTTCGGCCAGGTTGGTATGCCAGGCATCGGCACGACGGTGCAGGGATAAGCAGGCGTTGACAACATCACCGCTCATATTGACCAGCCTGATGATATACCCTGCCCCATCCTCAGCTTTCTTCAGGGCGCTGAGCACCAGCCGTTGGTCGTTGGTTTCAAACAGGCTAACCGATGGCGCAAAAGCCGAGGCTCCTTCCCTGGATGTTTGCAACGCCTGTGCGCCCGCGGAAAACGCGAGCGCCCGCGCGTAGAGTTCGTGCATTTCCTGCCGCACAAAGGGGAACAACGCAAATTTGAACGCATGGCTGCCGATCAGCTGTGCTTCAGGGGTTGGGATGCTCCAGCCGCCGTTTCCATCGCGGCTGAGCAGGTCCTTCCGGGACAGCCAGCCCACACAGCGCATCAGCGTCAGCTTCAGCTGGTCGTTGCTGTCGCCGGGTACCGCCTCGCATTGAGGCAGCCCTTTGACAAAAACGGCCAGGCTGTGCTGCGGCGCGGTCAGGGCTGCAAAATTTTTGACGAAAAAGCTGTTGTTGGGCTGTTCCATCCAGCCTTCATACTGCCGGGCATTTTGTTGGCGGATGATGGGCAGCTGTTCAACGGCAAACAGCGTATCGCACAGAATACCATCCGCCTGCGCCCCCAGCGGAAACAGCGCTGTCAGGCGGTGGTCCCGCGCTTTGTTGTCCATGGTTACGCTGATGTCCACACGGTCTACACCCGGCAGCAGGCGGGCCGTGATGGTCACAGCGCATGCGATCAATTCATTGCTTCGGGCGCGCCGGTTTTCCGCACAGGCGACCGGCAGGTTGAGGACGCCCCGGATCGTTACAGCATGCTGTGAATACGCGATAGCGACGGTATCGGGATCCATGGAGATGCCCCGGTCGCCGGGCAAGCCGTCAAACGTGTACTCGTCCCCGACATCGGCAACATCCAGCAAACTGCACAGCCCGTGGTACCATCGGGATGCTTCCTTGTGGTACATCGACAAGGTGCCATCCGCTGCGGCCTTCAGGATGAGAAATTCGTTTTCGAGCTGCCGGGGTGGTGCCATGGGCTGTTCATAAAGGAATTGGTATCTGTATTTTTTGATGGCAAGGGGCGGCAGCGCATCCGAAAACACGCAGCGGAACGATGCGACGCGGTTCATCAAGGGCTGGGTCATCAAATGGCTTTCGATGGTATCCTCAAGAAAGGCTTCTTCCACGATGCCTCTGATGCTGCGGCCGGCTTCATCTGTCAGCAGGATGCCGCTGGGCGTGTCAAACGCGGCGTTTCCTTCATACTCCAGCAGCTTTTGGTCCTGCTCATAATCCACATGGCGCAGGGGATGCAACACTTTCTGCAGCGTGGCATGCACCGGCATATGCTGCTGTGACAGGAAGGGAGAGAACACCGCCAGCTCGCCGTCTGCTTCCGTGTTGATCATGCCACCGGACAGGCTTGCCTGAGCGGTATCCAGCAGATGGCGGACGATGTCCTGCATCTGGCTGTAGCGCAGCATCATCTCCCGGTGGATGGCGTCGCAGCCGCAGCCGCAGATGCTGTCATGCGGCAGGTTTTGCAGGGTGAGCCGCCACAGATGCCTGAATTTTTCCTGCGGGTAAGGCAGCTGGTTCTGTATGTCCAATAAGGTGAACAGAGGCTCCAGGTGGTTTTCCAATTGCGTTTCCACCTGGCGCTGGCATTGTTTCAACGGCATGCGTGTGGACAGGGTATCCCCCAGCAGGTAGGCGCGGTATCCGGACCGCAGCTCGCCCTGCACCAGCTGCAGGTTAACCGCCTGTGCGCGGGCATGCGCTTCCTGCACAAATGCCATCATGGAGCCGTGGGTGATGCGGATATCCGGCCGCTCCTGCTGGTATTCCTCAATCCATTCGGGTACGCGGCTGTCCGGCGCGATGTGGTCCGTTCCGTTCATCAGCAGCGCCATGTTCAATTGGCTGACGTCCATCAGCTTGCCGATTTCGTGATCCAGGCGCTTGAAGCGCACCGCCTTGTCCTCTTTCAGGTTGGCTGCGTTGGAGTACCCATACAGCATGTTCAGCGCCAGGATGGTCGAACCATCCTTGCCAGCCCATATGAACTCAGTGTGCCTGATCGAGGGGCCAGTGCCGCGCCAGAAGATCATCTCCTTCATGCCAAGCCCCGATATGATCTGGGGCATTTGCGCGGGATGACCGAAAGAATCAGGCAGGTAGCCGATGCGCGCGCCGCCTCCAAAGCCTTCCGCCAGGCGCATGCCTTCCATGTAGTTTCTGATATGGGCTTCCCCGCTGGCCAAGTATTCGTCGGGCAACACATACCAGGGACCAATGACCAACCGACCGGCTGATACAAGGCTGCGGATGGTTTCAACCTGATCGGGATGGATTTCCAGATAATCCTCCAGCGCAATCAGCTGCCCGTCCAGCATGAAGGATGTAAAGGACGGGTTGTTTGCCAGAATATCCAGCAGATGCGCCATCATGTCTGCGTTCATCATCTGGAAGGTGGATTTGGAAAAATACCATTCCCTGTCCCAATGCGTATGAGAGACGACAAATACCCGTTTGGTCATGTTGGTTGCTCCTTTCCGGCAGCCGGGCGGTCAAACACCCGGTCTGTCAGCGCAATGAAATGCTTGATGTACTGGTTGGTGTTCCCGCAGGTCCTCAGATCTTTGAGAATAATTTCAAGATGACAGCCGGCTGCTGTCTGCTTCACATACTCCAGCAGCTTGGTGACTGCAGTTTCGTCAAAGCTGCTGCTGATCATCGCGGGATTGGGTTTCCAGGAAAAGATGGCTTTTTTGCCGATTTTTTCTGCGGCTAACTTGATATCGGACCAGGGACTCACGGAAATCCTTCTCAGGTTGGTGATGTGGCGGAAGACGGCTTCATACCGGTTGTCCAGTGGTTCGCAGCAACCGTAGCACCCCATGCCGAAATGATTGAGGCCCAGCTTTTGGTTGGCGAGGGCAAACCGTTCAAACATGGCAGGGGATACATGGCTGAATTCCTGCGCGTCAGCAAACCCCCACATATCGCTTAGCCGGATATCCGCGTCGTCCTTGCGCGGCTGCGTTGTATACCCCAGCGAGCCGGAGCCTGTATAGATGTTGATGCGGTTGTCAAACAGGCGGCGCTCTTTTTCCAGGCGCAGCAGCAGCCATTCCTTGCTCTGCGCCATATGGCGCAATACCCGATCAACCAAGTCCGGCTCATCCATCAGGTCCATCATCAGCGGCTGCAAGCCGCGCAGGTGCACCAAGTCGATCAGCAATGCCTGTACCAGGACGCTGTAAGGCAACAGAAAGCGTATGTCGATGATGCCATTTACTGCGTCGGTCAGCTTTTCATCAAGCCGCGCCAACTCAGCGCTGTCTTGAATAAAATCTACCTCATGGGACAGCAGGGTGTCATAATCAGCCGGCGTTTTGATGACCTCCTCCATTTTCAGCGCGCGCCAGCCTGCCTTCTGCTTGTTGATGGGATAGCCCCAGGCTGCCCGCTGGCTCAGCTTCCCGTAGTGGTATCCCGTATACTCACCCGGGACATCCTGGTATACGCAGGGTTCAAAGACAAAATCATCCCGAAAATGTTCGGCTTGATACAGGTATTGCAACAGCTTTCGCTCGAGCTGCCTCAGTTCGCTGTCTTCACACAGCAGGCTTTTCTCGGGCACCAATTCCAGCCAGGCGCCGTCATCGTCGGGGCATACCCACAGTAAAGGCAACTCTGTTGATATCAGATCATTATGCAGTGCCCAGCGCTGGCGCTTGATATCGTTTTCAGGTTTGTCAGCCAGTGCGCAAAACCGCCGAGCAAGGTTCATGAGATGCTGTTTTTGCTTTGCGTAACCGTTCATCAGTTATCCTTTCCCGACTTTGTCTTTTGCGTGAACAGCCTGTGACAATTACATCATGTGCAGCGCAGGTAATCGGTTATCCTGCTGAACAGATACCCGGCAAAAGGATTTTGGTGCGCGAATGGGGGTGTTTTGCCCAAGCCATTTCCCAGGCGCAGCGTCGTAGCCGCGCAGACGCCCCGCCCTAAGCGGAAGGTGCACAGATATTCAGATGCGATCCATTTCCGACAGTCATACCGCCTAATCACGGGTGTGATGTCAGTGACGCCCCATGCGGCCAATGCCCGGCTGTCGATGGAAGCATCCGCTGTCATGCTGTAATAGCGCAGGCTGTCATACCGGCCTTGCGCCGCGATGTCCTCTAAGATGGGGTGGTCGATATGGCGTATCATGCCTTCGCGCCACATAGGGCCCTGTATCACGGGCAGGCTGCCGCCGCCGGGCGTGATGAGCAGCAGTTTGCCGCCGCCTTCCACATAGCGGCGGATCGCATCCGTCCATGCGCTTGAAATCAGCACGGCATCCTCACCCAGGCTTCCTAAGCCCCCTTCCTGCACGGCAGCTGCTTCCAGGTGCATGGTCAATCCCCAAAGCGCGCCCGCAGGATCCCAAACAAAGAGGGGCTCAGCTGGCTTGGTTTCCGGATACACAAAAACCGGGAAGTCGTTATGCGCCACCTCGCGAGGGCATTCCTTCAGCCACACCTCCAGCATCAGCGCGGCAGGCTTTGCTACTGCCGGCAGCCGGATGTTGAGGTAAGCCGCCTCTGTAACGCTTGCGTGCGGCATCAGGCGGTGGACGGGCAGGCAGCCTTCCGCCCAGGCTGTTTCATCCTGCGACAGCCGGTATATCAAATTGCAGCCGGACAGGTTCCGTCCGGTGTAGTTGGATAGCAAGATGCGCACGGCATACATGCTGTTGCCTGTGAAGTTATAGCGTTCTGTGGGCAACACCCTGTCCGCACCCTGCCACACCCGCGACAGATCCCAGGCTTGCAGCAGCACGGCGTCGCTATTGAATCGGCGAAACACGGCTGGATCAAACTTGATCTGCCCCAGGTCGTCCATCATGCCGCTGGTTGCGATGGGCACATCCCGTATGCTGGTGACGTTGTAGCCGCATATTTCCGGGAAAGCCCGGGTCAGCTCCAGCGTTGTTTTGCGGTGGGTCAGGCTGTGGTTGTAGGACAGGTTCTTAATCAGCGCATACTCCTGCCGGATGCCGTTTTCTGTCATCCTGGCGTCATGGCTGCCCAGATAAAAGTCCGGCTTCAGGAGAGAAATGGGGTTCTTCAGCTTGTCGTCCGGTTCCCAGCGCAGAGCTTGCCTGCCCTTACCTTTTCGGATTTCCTGCAGGTCGCGCATGGTGTCGCTGTCACAAAACTCGCCGAATATCCAGGGCTTTTCCTCCCGCCAGGCGGGTGTGAAGTGTTCGATCAGCTGCTCTAAATGCGGCAGCTCCGCATAGAAATGATAGTCATAAAAGTCGGCGAAATCCTCTGCCAGCCCGCCATAGCATTCCCCTGAGCCGGAGTTGTCCCGGATGGGGACGCCGGACTCGTCTTTAGCCAGCTGATACATTTCCTTGAGCAAGTCAGCCGAGATGGCTTTGTCCAGCTCGCACCCCAATGACAGCAGGCTTAGACAAGGGTAGCCGCGCAGGCTGCGCAGCATGCGTGGATATTCCCTGCGGATACGCTCCTCCAGCTGTGTGCTCATGTCCGGCAGCCACAGCGGCAGTTCTACCCAGGCCAGCATGCCCATCTCGTCCATCATCTCAAAATAACGCCGCCTGGGGATATACAGGCAGTGCTTGACGGCGTTGAATCCGTGGGCTTTCATCGATGCCAGTTCGTTGCGTATGGTATCCTCTCCGGGGTTAGGGATGATGGCGTCGTCATAATATCCCCAGTGGAGAATGCCGCGCAGGTAGACGGGCTTCCGGTTGAGCAGAAGATGCCGGCCTTTGGCGGCAACCTCCCGGAAACCAAAGCGTCCCTGTGCTTCATGGACACATCCATTCAGCTCAAAGCATAGGCGATAGCGGTACAGGGTGGGGTCATCCGGTTCCCAAAGCCGTGGCTGGGTTACCTGGAAATCCATGCTGATTGTCTGTGAACCTTGCGCCACGTCGATCATGCGGCTTTGGGTGCACAACTCCTGCCGGTCGTTCGATATGGTTAGCCGGCAGCGCAGCATGCCTGCCTGGCTTGTGTGCACCTGCGCAACGGCTTTTCCTGCGCCATCGCAATCTCCTTCTGCGAAATGGTCCAGCACAAACAGGCTGTTAGCCTCCAACAGGCAAACATCATCCCATATGCCGCCGAAGGTGGTGAGCACGTCCGGAATAAAGCCGGACAGCACGGCACGCAGCGGGTAGGCATCCCGGTCAGCGTAACCGGGCTTGGTGATCACCAGCCGCAGCGTGTTGCTGCCCTGGCGGATGGCTTCGCCGCAAGCCAGCGCAAAGCTGTCCCACATGCCTTCATGGGCGCCGAGGAGTATGTCGTTGAGGTATACATCGCAGTGGTAGCTGACGCCGCCAAAGCGCAGCATGGCTTGCCCGTTGCCATGGTATTCAAAGTTGGTTTCATAAACGAATGGCCCTGCTACAGCCCATTCATCCCATACCTGCTCGACACAGCCGGGCACGCTCACCTCTTTGACCAGCCCGTTTGGCAGGGTGCATCGCCATATGCCATTCAGCAGCCTTGTGTCCATCCGATGCCATCTCCTGTTCCCTGGTTGCCGGCTTTTTGGCAGCGATATATGCCCGGCAACTTATTCTGTCGTGCAAGCGATGAACGCGCGTGCATCACATGTTGTTCTAATGGTACCATAGCTGTTGGATACTGTCAAGAAGCTAAAAAAAGCGAAGGGGAACATGCGAAAACTGGCGAAGAAAATGCCTGATATAACATGAAATAGCAGGGAAAATCAAATGGGATATTCAGCAAGCGTATATTATACGGGGTTATATCTGCAATCGATTGCAAACATTGTAGTTGACTAGAAGAAATAACTGTGATATAGTCAATGCGTTGATAATGAACACGTGGTCAATGGAGAGGAAATGAGCAAGCAGAGAGTTACCTCTACCCTGCTGGCGAAAAAGCTGGGCGTATCGCGCAGCACGGTCAGCCGCGCCCTGAATGGATATCCCCATGTGGATGAGGGCTTGCGCAGCAAGATCATTGCGCTGGCTGAAGAAATGAACTATTCCCCCAACCAGGCTGCCCGTTCCCTGGCCAACCGCGATACCGCGCTGGTGGGTGTGGTTGTTTACACCAAGCCCGATGGCACGGGGGAGTTTTGCGAGTACGTGGAAGAAGTGCTCAAAGGCATTTATTTTTCGGCAAGCAGCTATAAGGACTATGGGCTGCAAATCGAGGTGGTTAAAACCGATATCTCCAGCCAGGAGGAGCAGGCGGAAGCCATCGAACGGCTGGTGGCGATGGGCGCCCGCGGCATCGTGCTGGCGCCTTCCCACCCGGAGCTGATTGCCCCTGTGGTGGACCAGTTGGCTAAAAAGGACATTCAGGTTTTGCTGATCGACACAGACATCCCCCAGAGCAGACGCCTGTGTTTCATCGGGTCCGACTACTATCGCTCGGGCAGAATAAGCGCCGAGCTGACAGGGTTGACGCTCAGGGGGCGCGGCAAGGTTGCGATGATCGCCTACGGTGAAGGCGGCTTCATGGTGCCCCAGAAAATATCGGGTTTCCGCCAGGAGATGTCCTGCTATCCCATGATCGATATTCTCGGGCCCTTCAAGTTCTCAAGAATTGGAGATCATATCTATGAGGACACCTTAGAGATGATTGAGGCATACCGCCCCGATGCCATCTACATGACCTATGGGCAGCTGGCGGATGTTGCCAAGGCAGTGGAGGACAGCGGCTATGCCGGCAAAATGGCCCTCATCGGGTATGACACATCCAGCCAAGTGCTCGATTATGTGAAGCGGAAGGTTGTCACAGCCGTCATCGATCAGGATCCTGCCCAGCAGGGCGCGCTGAGCATCCAGGTGCTGTATGAATTTCTGATGCGCAACATCCGGCCGCTTTCCAGCGTGGTCAACGCCAGGCTGACGGTGGTGACATCACAAAACTGCCATTACTTCAGGCAAAACGCCCTCAATGTCATGACCTACAACTATCTGGAAAGGAATGGTGTCAAATGACGAGTACCAGCTTGCACCAAACCCATCTGCCTGTTAAGAAGCACGGACGCTTCAGGAGGGAGTTTCACCGCGCTAAATTCGTCTATCTGATGTTTTTGCCTGTTGCTGTCTATTACATCATTTTTTCGTACCTGCCCATGTACGGCATCATCATCGCTTTTCAGGACTATCAGCCAGGGATGGGCTTTTTTGAAGGGGCGGACTTCGTGGGGCTGAAAAACTTCCGCGAGCTTTTCAGCAGCCCCATGTTCTCCAAGCTCATCAGAAACACGCTGCTGCTCAACCTGTGGGAACTGGCTATCGGCTTTCCCGCCCCCATCATGCTGGCGTTGATGCTCAACGAGGTTAGAAGCAGCAAGTTCAAGCGCACCGTGCAGACCATTTCCTACCTGCCGCACTTCATCGCCATGGTGGTCGTGATCGGCATACTGAAAGACGTGCTGTCGTCCGAAGGGCTTTTCAATACCATCCGGCAGTTTGTCCATGTCAGCCTGCGGGGCAGGCCGCTGTCTGATTTCAAGCCCGTGCTTTACCTGAATATCCCCGGCTACTTCAGGCCGATTTACACGCTGTCCGGCGTTTGGCAGGGCGTGGGCTGGGGCTCCATCCTCTATCTGTCTACGTTGACGGCTATCGATCCGGAGCTGTATGAGGCGGCGGAGATTGACGGCGCGGGGCGCTTTCGGAAAATGTTGCACGTCACGCTGCCTGGCATTTCGCCCACCATCATCATCATGTTGATATTCGCTGTGGGTGGGCTGATGAGCACGGGTTTTGAAAAGCTGATTCTGCTGTATCAGCCGCTCACCTATGATGTCGCGGATACCCTGGGCACCTATGTCTACCGCAAGGGTTTGGAAGAAACCAGATACAGTTTCTCTACGGCGGTCAACCTGTTTACCACTGTGATCAACTTCATGCTGATCATCACTGTCAACCGCATCAGCAAAAGCGTCAGCGAAACCAGCCTGTGGTGAGGATGACGCTGTATCATCGCGACGGACGAAAAGGAGGAAATCCTGGTGAAACGCAAGCATAGTGCAGGTGACCGTGTCTTTGATGTGTTCAACCA
This sequence comes from Christensenellales bacterium, assembly GCA_050952845.1. Classification (GTDB taxonomy): domain Bacteria; phylum Bacillota; class Clostridia; order Christensenellales; family Aristaeellaceae; genus JAGVSV01. The sequence goes on along the minus strand of JBMNLP010000001.1, from coordinate 66,146 downwards.
TGCCGCCCTGATTTTTCTGATCATCATCACGGTGTATCCGCTGTGGCATGTGATGATGACATCCTTTGCCAGCCCGGAAGCCATTACCAAATACGGTGCGATGCTGATCTGGCCAGAGGGGTTCAACATCAACTCCTATAAGTATGTCTTTGGCAATCCGATGATCGGGATCGGTTACCGCAACACACTGGTAATTGTGGCTGTGGGCACCACCCTGAGCATGCTGATGACCTGCCTGGGCGCCTATGCGCTCAGCTGCCGGTGGGTGATGGGTTACCGATGGATGATGATCCTGATCACCGTCCCCATGTTCTTTGGCGGCGGCCTCATCCCATTTTACCTTCTGGTCCGCGCATTGGGGCTGTATAATTCTATGTGGGCGTTGATTATCCCCGGCATGGTCAGCAGCTGGAATATGATCATGATGCGCACCTATTTTCAGGGCATCCCCGAATCCCTGTCCGAATCGGCGCGCATCGACGGCGCCAATGATATCCAGATTCTGTTTCGCATCATCATCCCTGTGGCTGTGCCGATCATGGCGGTCATGATCCTGTTCTATGCGGTTGGATACTGGAACGCCTGGTTTGGCGCTTCCATCTACCTGAAGGACCGCAACAAGTTTCCCCTGCAGCTGGTTATGCGCGGCATCCTGATTGCTGGCTCTCAGCGCGACTTTGACACCGGTTACCTTACCGGCGCGAACAAGACCCAGATTTTCAAAGGCTTGAAATACGCGACGGTGGTTGTCTCCACCCTGCCCATTCTGCTGGTCTATCCGTTCCTGCAAAAGTATTTTATCAAGGGCATCATGATAGGCTCGCTGAAAGGATAACCCCGAAATGTGCGCTCTACGAGCGTTGCATAATAAAAAGGAGGAAAACGCAATGAAGAAAACCCTGACCTTCCTGCTGGCAATGGTGATGCTGCTCTCTGTGACGGCTGCCTTTGCCGAACCGACCGCCACATTCTCCATCTGGACCTGGCTGGGTACTGCCGAAAGCTGGGGCGCCGAATCCTACGACCAGATTCTCGCCTTTGCAGAGGCGGAAAAAGCCACCGAAACAGACATCGAATGGGTCATTCAAAGCGATACCAACACCTTTGACCTGATGATGTCCTCCGGCGACACCACGGACGGCATCTATTATGCCTGGAATCCCGTGCGGACGGCGCAGTATTCCAAAGCCGGCCTGATCGTCAACATCGAGCCTTTCATCAAGGACAACGCGCCCAACCTGTATGCGCTGATCGAGAGCGATCCCCTCATCAAAAAACAGCTGATCAGCGCGGATGGCGGCATCTATTTCGTACCGTGGATCACGCCGGACAAGACCCTGGTGTTTGGCGAAGGCTTCGGTATCCGTCAGGACTGGCTGGACAAGCTAAGCCTGTCGATGCCCACCAACACCGACGAGCTGTATGCCGTCCTGAAGGCTTTCCGCGACCAGGATGTCAACGGTAACGGCTTAAACGATGAGCTCGTCACGGGCTATCCTTCCCAAATCAACCGCCTGACCTATGCCTTTGGCACAGCGGACGACTACCATTATGCCGACGACGGCAAAACCGTCCTGTTTGGGCCGATGACGGATAACTACAAGGAATGGCTCAAATACATGAACCGCCTGTATGAGGACGGCATCCTGGACCCGGACTATTTCTCCTGGGACAGCGATATCTACATGAAGAAAGTACAGGAAGACCGCGTGGGCATGTATGTGGACAACCCGGCTGTCTTTGGCACGATGATGAAGGATGGCGAGGCCAATGGGCTGACCATGAACTATGTGCCCATGGAGTATCTGGGCGGCAAGAACCTTTCATCTGCTGCACGGCGCTATGTGCAGCCCTATGGCGTGGCGGTTTCGGCCAGCTGCGCAGATGTAGGCCGTTTCCTGCAGTACTTTGATTTCTTCTTCACCCAGGCCGGCAATGACTTGCTCAACTGGGGTGTTGAAGGGGTTTCCTACACGGTGACAGACGGAAAGAAGGCTTACACCGAGGCTGTGCTGCAGAATGAGACCTATGAGCCCAATGCCGCGCTTTCGCAGTACGCGCACCCGACCTTTGTCGGCGTACAGTCCGCAGAAGCTGCCCTTGCGTTGCTGACACAGGAACAGGCGGCTTTCAAGACCGTATGGGCCCAATCGGATGCTTCCCTGGCCATTGAGCCTTTCCTGGCGTTCACCCCGGAGGAAACTGATCTGAACACCCAGAAACAGACCGACCTGAAAACGGCGCGTGAATCCTGGCGCGACAAGTTCATCACCGGTGAAAAGGACATCGACGCCGAGTGGGACGCTTACCTGGCTGAACTGCGAGCCTACGGCGCTGACGAATTGACTGCCGTCCGCCAGGCTGCCTCCGACCGCTACCAGGCAAAATAAACCGATCTGACCCTGCCAGGCCATCACTGCCGTTTCGGCGTGGTGGCCTGGATTCATGTTTGGAGGATGTTATGAAAGCGTTTGTTCCATACCCCGGCGCCGTCATTGCGCAGAGCGTTGCCCTGGTTCCAGGCGTCTACGATTTTACGGGCAAAGAGGGCCTGGTCATCGCTGCAGACCATATCGTGATAGAAGGAGGCGGTGTGGTGATCCGCGGGGGCGGGCATGCCGGCGAGGCAACCTCGGAAAGCGTGCAGGGCCACGCAGCGCCTGCGCATAGCCTCTATGTTGGCACCGGCTTGCGTCTGACGGGCAGGACGGGGGTGTCTGTGCGGGGCTTGTCGCTGTCCGGCTTCAACATGGGCATCCATCTGGAAAACTGCTGTGACATCGTGCTGGAGAATTGCGATGTGTCGGACTGCTTTCACGACCCGGGCTGGGGATGGGACGACCATGGCGAGCACGGCGGCATCCTGATGGTTTCGTCAAGCGGCTGCACCGTCAGCCGCTGCCGGGCGAACCGGGTGTGGGATGCCCTGCACCTGCGCCATAGCGACAACAACCTGGTGGAGCACAACGACTTCAGCCATACCTCCAACACCGGCTTGAAAATGTGGCATTCCTCCGCCAATCAGATTATTTCCAACAACTTCTCATGGGGACTGCGCATATCGCCCGGCGAGGTGCATGCGCGGGATTCAGCCTGCGTGCTGGTGGAGTCCGGATCCCATGACAACGTATTCAAACGCAACAACATGACCCATGGCGGGGACGGTTTTTTTATCCGCGTGCTCAATGGCTGGATGTCCACCGGCAACCTGATGGAAGAAAACGACTGCTCCTACGCGAATAACAATGGCTTTGAGGCCTGGGCGGATCACAACACCTACATCCGCAACAAAGCGAATCACTGCAGCTACGGGTTTTGGCTGGGCAACTCCAACCACACGGTGCTCTTGGAAAACGAAGCTGCCTTTAACGGCAGGGAATTTTGCAACGCGCCCGAGGATTTCGGCAACGCGGGCATTGTCTTTGTCAACGGCTCCTGCAGCCATAGCATCATCAAGGGGAACCATGTGCACGACAACGCCGGGCCCGGTATCGTCCTCCGGCATAGCGAGCAGACGCCTTCCCTGCATGTGCTCATTGAAGGGAACAGGCTGGAGAACAACCAAACCAAAGGCAATTTTACAGGCCATGGTATTTATTTGAAGCATGCACGGATGGTGTATCTGCGCGACAATGTGTTTTCCGGCAATGACGGAGCAGACGTGCATTTAGATGACAGCGTCGATGAAATATACCGGCTGGGCGGCAAGTGCTTGCCTGGCCTGCCTGAGCCGCTTCGCTGCAGCCTGGAACCAGGCTATTTGATCGCGGGCCAGCCCGTGCGTTTCAAGGTGGCGGCAGGTCTGGAGGATGAATGCACCTGGGATTTTGGCGACGGTACCTCTGCTGTGGGGCATGTTGTGGAACATTGCTATGTGCAGGGCGGTATGTTTCCATTGAGCGTTACCTGCTTTAGCGCGCAGGGATTGCGGCTGGGCGGGCAGGTGGTGCATGTTTTGCCGGAAGGGTTCAAGCCGTATCCTGTCGAGCGGGCGGACAATCGATCGGGAGATATGGTAAGCCAGCCGGGCATATATGGCCTGAACGCTCCCCATGCTACATGGGGGAGGGGAACGCGGCGGGTGCTGGCGCTGCATGGCTCGGAAGCCGTGACGCCGCCCAGGGGCAGCTGGCTGGTGATGCAGCTGCAATACCAGGGCGACCAGGAGCCGGACTGGGAGAAGCGTTTTCTATATCCTGTTGTTGTGTTGCGTGGTAGTGCGGGGAATGAGCTTGTTATCACGCCGGAGGCTCCCCTGCTGCCTGCGGAGCATGCGCCATACCCCGAGCAAAGGGGTTCTGGTCGTATCCTGTGCTATCCGCTGGCCAAGGCGCCGGGGTTCACCCATGCTGTGCAGGGCAGGGTCATTGAAAATGGCATAGAAGAAATCCATATAGATTGCGGCCCGTTTGCCGCTGCTTTCAGCCGGCTTGTGATCAACGCTGTCGGCTTTGCGGACAATCGTGAGCGCAGGCAACCCGCGCAGAACCTGGTGGCGGGCAACATATCGGGGATGGTGCCGATGGCGGGGCAACCGTCAGCGCCGGATGCCGGGGTTGCTGTTCGCCTGGATAAAACCCGCTATGACAACGCGTGCGGGGTGACATTTGACACGGAATTGGTCATCGACAGCGCGGAGGTCATCCCCATGGCACGGTTTGGTGCCGGGCAGGAGGAGGACAGCATGCGCGCATGGAGCCTGGAATACCTGTCGAACAGCCAATGGCTGCGCGTGCCTGGCGGCAAGCTGACCATGCGCAGCAACGTGTTGAATTGTTCGTTCATGCCGGTACATGCTGATGGTTTGCGGCTGGCTAGCTTGGATCCGTTGCGCTTTGCCGGGCTTGCCGAACTTACAGCCTGGTATTCTCCGGCGCATCGTCAGGTTACAATCAGGGGAACCAGGCGAATGGTCGATATCGATGTTATCCGGGTGAAGCTGAACAGGGAGGAAAGCGTCGATGGCGCCCCGATTCCGGATTTGACAGCAGCCATGTATGCGCTGGGAGAAGGCGGCGAGCTGGAGCAGCTGCTCAGCGATGTGAAGGTGCCGGCGGCGCAGGTTGTCCACGGGCAGCCGCTGGACATCATGTTTTCCGGCTTGCGTCTGCAGGAGGGAGCAGCCTATGGTTTGGCGCTGGGACAAGCAAAACTGGCACCTTCCCGCGAGGGCGGCGGCTTTTATCGATGGGTCTGTAGCCATATAGACGGCGAGAAAAGCCTGGCTACCCTAACGGATGGAGCGATAAAACCCATGGAGTACGATTGGGGCACCGGTTGGCTTGTAGTGTCCGGAGAAGGCGCCCAAACCCGCCTGGACCATACCGCCAGCCATGTCGGCGTCCGCCTTGGGCTGGCAGACGTACCACAGCGTTGCCAGGTATTCCGGGCTCCTGTCCGCGCTTCCTTGCTAACCGATGGGCGGATGTCAGGTCCGGCCTATATTGCCCGTGATGAGGCGCTTCATATCCAATCAGAAAATATCATCAAGGGTTTGCTGGTCTACCTTGGGGAAGCGGTGCCCGATCAATTGCTCGTCTCCTGTGCTGCGGATAGCAAGCCCATAGCGTTTGACCGGCTCCAGCCGGGCGTCAACCGCCTGGACTTATCCGCTCTTGCGGAGCCTGGCTCGGCCATTTGGCTGACTGTTCAGGGATGTGCGGCGTTGACGGAAATCGTAGTATTTTGATGCAGCTGAAAGCATTTACAAATCAACCCTGTATACTTTGACCCGCCGCTTGCCTTCGGCGTACATCTCGTTATCCTCTGGGATGTTGGCTGTTTCGATGTGTTTTCCGCCTGCCAATTCGCAGGTTCGGGCTGAGGCGGCGTTGCCTGGGGCGCAGGTGATATACAGATGGTCCATGCCGTGCTTGCGGGCCTGCTTGAACATCAGCGCGCAGGCTTTGGCAGCATACCGGTGTCCGCGATAATCTTTGTTGACGGCAAAGCCAATGTTGCCGCCGATGTAGGTTTTCTCGTTGTGCCCGATCCGCAGGTCGCAATGGCCGACGATCGTGCCGTCGGGCAGACAGATATCAAAATAATAGGCTGGCAGCCACTTGACCGACGGCTTTGCCTCAGCGGTCCATATCAGGCGGAGGTGGATTTCATCGGAGGTCAGGTCATCCGCGGTATGGAAAATAAAAGATGTTTCCGCGCTGGTGTTCATGTGTGTCTCCTTGTACATCGGGGGCTTTAGGGCTCTGTGCCATTATACACAGTCCGATACGGGTTGTATAGCAGTCGTCAGTTGTATGAGTGGTTGTGTTGCTAATAGTAACGTTAAGGAATTTTTAAAGACAAGAAGGACTGGCATTCTGTCCAGCAACTGTGTATAATATACGAGGGGTTGTCTCAATGTAAGTATAACAAGGGAGGAAATGGTATGGAACCTACCGCAACGGCAGTGGTGAATCAGGCTGCCGAAACTGTCGCATCCGCCGGCATATCGCAGGCGGCTATCGTCATCATCTATGTTTTGAGCGCACTGACCATCATCGCCGCGTTCGCGTACGCAGTGTACCTGGCCAAGTGGGTCAAGGCGCAGAAGAACGAGAACAAAACCATCGAGCGGATCGCCGGCCTCATTCGCAGCGGTGCGAATGCTTTTATGAAAAAGGAATACCAGATTCTGGCTATATTTTCCGCAGTGGTCGCTTTGCTGATGTTCCTGTTCCTGCCCGAGCCTGTATGGGCTACCGATGATGTCAGCAGGAATGCCGTCATGGCGGTTACCTACCTGGCTGGTGCAGTGTTTTCAGCCATTGCAGGTAAAATCGGCATCTATGTGGCTTCGCTGGCTAACGCACGCACTGCCGAGGCAGCCACGCATGGCATCAAACCCGCGTTCCTCATCGGCTTCCGCGGCGGCGCCGTCATGGGCCTGCTGGTGGTGGGCGCCTGCCTGTTGGGCGTCATGGGCGTCATGCTGCTGATAGGCGACGCCACGATGCTGCTGGGCTTTTCTTTTGGCGCCAGCTCCCTGGCGCTGTTTGCCAAAGCGGGCGGCGGCATATTCACCAAAACTGCTGATGTCAGCGCCGACTTAGTGGGCAAGGTTGAGCTGGACATCCCGGAGGATGACCCCCGCAACCCCGCCGTCATCGCCGACAATGTGGGCGACAACGTGGGCGACGTAGCCGGCATGGGCGCCGACCTGTTTGACTCCAACGTCGCCTCCATGGCAGCCGCTATCGTCATGGCTACCGCGCTGGACGGCGGCACGGGCGCCAACGTCATGATGGTGTTCTGCTACGCAGCCCTCGGCCTCCTGGCTTCCATCGTAGGCATCCTCACCGCCAAGGTGGACGAAAATGGCAGCCCCACCAAGGCGCTGAATTCCTCCACGTATGTTACCACGGGCGTATTCCTGGTGTTAACAGCGCTGGTTACGCTGATTTTCCCCGGCTTCCAGTGGCGCGTATGGGGCGCTTCCACAGCCGGCCTCCTCGTCGGCGTGATCATTGGCCTGGCTACCAACTACTTCACCGATGACAACATGCCCATTGTCAAAAAGGTAGCCCGCGCTTCCAAAACCGGCCCTGCGTTTACGATCCTCTCCGGCGTATCCTACGGCTTCCTGTCCGTGCTGCCCGCCATGGTCGGCATTGCTGTGTCGGCGCTGGTAGCTTACACCCTGTGCGATCCGCTGGGCCCGGGCTATGCGATGTACGGCATCTCCATGGCAGCGGTTGGCATGCTGTCCATCGTGGGCATGATCATATCCAACGACGCCTATGGCCCCATCGTGGACAACGCCCGCGGCCTGGCTGAAATGGGCGGTTTAGGCGAAGAAGCCATCCGCAACGCCGACGAGCTGGACAGCGCCGGAAACACCGTTAAAGCCGTCACCAAGGGCTTTGCCATCGGCGCAGCCGGCCTGACGGTCATCTCCCTGCTGGGCGCCTTCATGAGCGAGGTGAACGAAGCGCTGGAACAGATGGGCCGCGCAGCCGAGAAGCTGGTGGGCTTCAACATCATCGATCCCACGGTGTTCTTCGGCACCCTGGTGGGCGCCGCCATCCCAGCTGTGTTCTCCGCCATGCTGATTTTAGGCGTCGATAAAAACGCCCAGCGCATGATTGCCGAAATCCACCGTCAGTTCCGTGAGATCAAAGGCCTGCGCGAAGGCGAGCCCGGTGTGGAGCCTGAGTACAACAAGTGCATCGACATCGCCACCACCGGCGCCTTGAAGGAGCTGATCCCCGCCGGCCTGATGGCTATCATCGCCACGGTGCTGGTTGGCATGATAGGCGGCGTAAAAGCCATCGGCGGTTTCCTGCTGGGCAACATCGTCACGGGCCTGCTGCTGGCGCTGTTCATGTCCAATGCCGGCGGCCTGTGGGACAACGCCAAGAAATACATTGAAGCCGGCAACGAGGGCGGCAAAGGCTCCGATGCGCACAAAGCTGCCGTCATCGGCGACACCGTAGGCGACCCTTTCAAGGACACCGCCGGCCCTTCCATCAACACCCAGATTACCGTGGTATCGCTGGTGGCATCGCTGCTGGCAACCATCTTCCTGAACTTCTCAATATTCTGAGAATACTCGCTCCTGACTGCCCCGGTTGGCTTCTCGCCGCCGGGGCTTTACCTTTATTCGATCTTCGCACAAAAACTGTTCCCCATAGCCCACCATACTGCTTTGTCGTGGTATAATGGCCCTATGACTTTTTGAAGGAGGACTTATGTGGGCGATCATCGGAACATGGCCGTTTGCGCTTGAAGGCGTAGAACTGGCGGCAGGTTTTCTTCAGGACGGCGGGGACGCCATCGAAGCGGTGGTGCGGGCCATTGAGCCGGCAGAAAAGAATCCCCGGGTGGATTCCGTAGGCCCAGGTGGGTTGTTGAATATAGAAGGAGAGCTGGAACTGGACGCCGGCATCATGGATGGACACACGCTGGCTATCGGTGCAGTGCTGGCGCTTAAAGGCTTCCCCCATCCCATCCGCATCGCGCGGGATGTAATGGCGCACTGCAAGCATAACGTGCTGGCAGGTGAAGGCGCAGCGCAGTATGCCCAGGGTATGGGGTTGACTGCGCGGGATATCCGCACACCGGAATCCATCAAAAAATGGGAAGAAGCCCTCAAGCAACGCCAGGAAGGGCCCCTGGGGCACGACACCATCGGTGTCTGCGCGCTGTCGCGGGAGTCATCCATGGCAGTGGGCGTATCCACCAGCGGCATGGGCATGAAGCTGCCCGGCCGTATCGGGGATTCACCGCTGGTGGGCTCGGGCTTTTACGCCGACAACGCCGTGGGCGCCGCGGCTGCCACAGGTGTAGGCGAAGATATCATGAAAGGGCTGCTCAGCTTCCGGGCAGTGGAATACATGCGTGCGGGGCTCAGCCCGCGTGAGGCAGCTGAAAAGGCGATGGTCGTGTCGCACAACACGCTGCTCACCCGCGGGGTAATGCCAGGCAACATGGCGCTGGTGTGCCTGAACAGACAGGGTGACTTTGGCGGTGCCAGCAACCATCCATACTTTTCGTTTGCCGTGGCGCGGGAAGGCGAAGCGCCGAAGGTATTCCGGGTGAACCCGGTTGTCCAGCGTGTGCCAGGCGCCAACGAAACGATCAGCGTTCCGCCGGAGCTGACGGAATGGGAGGTATACTGATGGCGACCGGGACAGGCTATACGTCGCCATTTTCGGCGCGCTATGCCAGCGTGCCGATGCAGCGGTTGTTTTCGGACCGGCACAGGATAGAGACCTGGCGGAAGCTATGGGTCATTTTAGCCGAATGCCAGAAGGAACTCGGGCTGCCCATCACTCAGGAACAGATTGACGAAATGAAGGCGCATGTCGCCGACATCGACTTTGAAAACGCAGCAGCTTATGAGAAGAAGCTGCGCCACGATGTCATGGCGCATGTGCACGCCTATGGCGACGCCTGTCCCCTGGCGCGCCCCATCATCCACTTAGGCGCAACCAGCTGTTACGTAGGCGACAATGCCGATGTGCTGATCATGCGGGACGCCTTGCTGCTGGTGCGCGCAAGGTTGGCAGATACCGCCCGGGCGCTGTATGCCTTTGCCGATCAATACAAGGACCTGCCTGTGCTGGGGTTTACGCATTTTCAGCCCGCGCAGCCCACCACGCTGGGCAAGCGCGCAACGCTGTGGCTGCGCGACGTGCTGGACGACCTGGACGAAACCGACTATGTGCTGGGCACGCTGCTACCGCTGGGCTGCAAAGGCACCACGGGCACACAGGCTTCGTTCCTGGCGCTGTTCGACGGCGACGGCGACAAAGCCGTGGCGCTGGACCGCATGACCGCCCAGCGGATGGGATTCCCGCGCAGCGTGCCCGTATCCGGCCAAACCTACTCGCGCAAAACAGACAGCCGCGTGCTGGCGCTGCTGTCGCAGATTGGGCAAACGGCGCATAAGTTCTCCAACGACATCCGCCTGTTGGCTCATCTGAAAGAAGTGGAAGAACCGTTTGAACAGGCGCAGGTGGGTTCCTCCGCCATGCCGTATAAAAGAAACCCCATGCGGTCCGAGCGCATGGCCGGGCTGGCGCGCTGGCTGATAGCCAACGCGCTCAACGGCTCCATGACGGCGGCGGAGCAATGGCTGGAGCGCACCCTGGATGACAGTGCCAACCGGCGGCTGTCCATCGCCGAAGGCTTTTTGGCAGCCGACGGGCTGCTGGTGCTGTTCCACAACGTGGCATCCGGTCTAGTGGTTTATCCTGAGATGATTGCCAGGCGCCTGAAGGAGGAGCTGCCCTTCATGGCAACTGAAAACATCCTGATGCACGCCGTGCGCCGCGGCGGCGACCGCCAGGCGCTGCACGAGCGCCTGCGCGTGCACGCCATGGCAGCCGGCGCCCGCGTCAAGCAGGAAGGGCTGGACAACGACCTGCTCAAGCGCATTGCCGCAGACGAGCAGTTCTACCTGTCGGAAGATGAAATCCCTTCGCTGATTGATCCCGCCCGCTATACCGGCCTGGCTGCCCGCCAGGCAGAAGAGTATCTGCGCGGCGAAGCGGCGGAGCGCCTGGAAAAGTATGAAGACGCGCACGCGCCGGAAGCAGAGCTGAATGTGTAGAGAAAGCTGATATATCATGGCACAGGCGCAGCAGCGCCTGTGTTCATGTTTTTGGGCTCGTATGGTTCTTCCTGCAATCGCGATGCTCACTTGATATTTCTGTGTTGAACAATCCCACCCACCGTTGTAGAATGGATAGCAGCAAGTGCAAAGGAGGCTACACATGAACGATTTTACGCTGTACCAGCCAACCTATTATGTCTTTGGCCGTGGCAAGCAAGCTTTGACCGGCGAGTTGGTCAGGCGCTTTGGCGGTACCAAGGTGCTGATCCATTACGGAGGCGGCTCCGTTATCCGCAGCGGCTTGCTGGACCAGGTGCGCGATTCTCTTAAGAAAGAGGGCATTCCCTTTGTCGAGCTGGGGGGCGTGCAGCCCAACCCCCGCAGTGGCCTCGTCTACGAGGGCATCGAATTATGCCGCCGGGAAAACGTCGATTTTGTGCTGGGCATCGGCGGCGGCAGCGCCATCGACTCGGGCAAAGCCATCGCCTGCGGCGTCCGCTACGACGGCGATTTCTGGGACCTGTTTGCCGGCAAAGCGCCCGTTACCGATTCGCTGAAACACGGCTGTATTCTGACGCTCCCAGCCACCGGCACCGAGGGATCGGACTCCGCCGTCGTCACCTTAGAGGACGGCATGCTCAAGCGCGGCTTGTCAACGGACTTGAACCGCCCCTCTTTCTCCATTCTCAACCCCGAGCTTACCTTCACCCTGCCCCCATACCAGACTGCCTGCGGCATCGTCGACATGATGGCGCACATCTTAGAGCGCTACATCACCAACACAAGGGATGTCGACATCACCGACCGCATGGGCGAAAGCGTCCTCAAAGCCATCATCAAGGCCGGACCTGTCGCCCTGAAAAACCCCACCGATTATGCCGCCCGCGCCTCCCTGATGTGGGCCGGCGTGGTCGCCCACAATGGCTCCCTCGGCGTCGGCCGCCAGGAGGATTGGGCCAGCCACAGCATTGAGCATGAGCTCAGCGCCCTCTACGACGTTGCCCATGGCACCGGCTTAGCCGTAGTGTTTCCCAACTGGATGCGCTATGTGCTGGACACCAACGTCATCCGCTTCGCCCAGTACGCCGTGCGCGTGTGGAACTGCGAGATGGATTTCGAAAACCCCCGCGCCACCGCCCTGGAAGGCATTGAGCGCACCAGCAGGTTTTTCAAGTCCATCGGCATGCCCCTCACCTTTAAGGACATCGGCGCCAAGGTGGAGGATATCCCCCTGATGGTGCAAAAAACCAAATCGGACAACGAGGGACTGCTGGGCGGCTTTGTCCGCCTGACCAAGAAAGACATATCGAATATCTACCATATGTGCGCGGAGGAAGCGTAGCACGTCCGGCCGCCATCCGCTCCCGATGGACTAAGCCCATTGGGAGCGAATGCTTTTCTTAGAGCAAATTACGTAATCGTGGCGCACAAAGCTGCGCAGGATTTTTGTCTCTGGCAAGGAGCATGAACGCAAGCGTAGCAGCGCTACGCTAAGTGAACAGCGACACAGCCAGAAGCAAAAAGACAAGCATGCGGCTGCGCCATGATAAGTAAATTTTCTCTAAACCATCTCGTTTGTTTTTGTTCGTATTATTCAGCCTGAATCAAGTAATACATGCTGTTCATTGTGTCGCCGATTTTAAACGAAAGCTTCCCATCATGATACGCACTCGCCAAGGAACCGGTCAACATCCCTTCCGCATTGACAGCCCATACTTTCATATTGGGGTTTTCCACATCAAGGGTAATCGTTGCTTCGATCACCTCTATGATAACCGGAGGTCTGCCGTATTCCAGCATCTGATCCCCATCAAACTTTGCGCCTGTATTCTGCGCACGCCCTACCGCGGTTAGCAAAAGGTTGTCGGAAACGCGGATTGCTGCATCGGTCAGCGAAGAAACAGCCAGCACACAAAAGTCCGTTGACGAGGATACCTTGAGCCCATCCAGAGCGATCTCGCCATTTTTCTTGAGAAACCCATATACGCATTTTGTGCGCGGCGTATCGATGGTACCGTAGTTTTTTGCCCAGGAACGGTATAGTTCGCCGGTAACAGATGTTATTTCGCCTGTATCCTCAAGCAAAGGGGTGCCCTGAGGAACCGTTTCCTGCGCGGCAGGATCGGTTTCGTCAAAGGTTACACCGACACGCTTCCACTCGGCTGCCATCGCCAGGTCCTTGTACTCCTGGCGTGATACCAAATCGGTTACCCGAACAGCAGCAGCCTCAGGTGCAATAGCCACGTCCTGACGTCGCGCAATCAGCGCAGCATGATAAAATAAGCCGTATTTTGCCGGATCATTCCAGGTGGAGAAGATTCCCTCACGATAGGAGACATTGCCAATGGTGGCAGAAGAAACTTCCTTGCCCAGAATATGCATGTCGTGAAGGCGCGTTCCATAAGCATATGTATGAATCGCCCAGCCGCTCCATCCCTGCAGAGCGCCAATTGCCGCGCACAGCATCGGGCTTTCTGCCCGATACGCATTGGGCCACGGCATGTCCCATTCGGAGACGAACAACGGGCGATCCAGCGCCCGCACAGCACTTAAGGATTCCATGCCAAATGTCGGGGACTGTGTGATGGCTTGATTCATGCATTTTTTGACATATTCGCCCCAGTTCCAATCATAGTAGTACGTATGAGAATCCATGAAATCATTAACAGCCTGGTTGGATTTGGTCACGGCGCCATTGATGTACCAGTTGGTGCCGGCGATGGGAATTTTAACGCCGATTTCACGCATGTAATCGTACATCTCACGGTAGAAATTACGCTGCACTTCCTCCTTAAAGCGCACGAGCGAATCAATGGTATCGTCATTGATATCAATCGCCCAGGCATCGCCGGACAGCTGATGCTTCTTAAGCCACTGGTCATATAACCCACGGAATTCCTGCACATACGGCTCCACTTTGAGCCGATCCCGGGCAAAGAAATCACGCTCGTTGATGATTTCCGTCAGCACAAAAACCGGATCATCCTTATATGCCTGGCCGGTAAACGCATTCACATGATTCCAAATATCGTATATAAACTGCTTCTGCAGGTCGATGAGCTTCCTGTTATAGTAACAATAAGGATCAGCAGCGTCTTTGAGCGCCATGGCGTTCGCTACACCATCGCCGCTTTTAAAATTGCGATACGTGTTCATATCGAGGTAGCAATATATGCCTTCCTTCTTCAGGCAGGCAACAAGGTAGTCAAGCCGTTCCATGCTTTTTGGGTGCAGCGACAGCGTGTTGCCAATGCGTTCACCCTTTTGAAACGAAAAGATATTGGGCGTATTCCATTCTGCGTCCAGCTGATGAAAGCGAACCAGGTTAACCCCGGTTTTGCGCAACCGTGCCGCAACCTTTTCCGAATAGTCAAAGGCTGGAAAGCATGCGCCTCCATTGAAGTTGACGCCCCAGAAAAGAGCCGGTGTCCCATCCTCAAACACCATGCGGTCGCCATTGATCTTTAGAAATCCATGCTTCCCCGCTGGCGCAGCATCGCCAAATGCAGGAGATATGTCTATGGGCACATCATCGTAATAAAACGGAAACGGAATATACTTCGCCATGGCTGTCCTCCTCATTAAAATAAGCCCCGGATCATCCGAACGCTCTCCTTCACCATGATTTCACCGCCTTCATCGGGGCTGCATAACCCGTTGAATATGTTGGCGCTGTAATGACCTCCCTGAACGGCACGCTTTGTCGGCAAATAGCCAAGGCAATCGCAGGCCAACTGCACATCAAATACAACAACCTCCGGAAGCGCCGCTCTGATTCGGTCTGCATATTCAATGTATGTTTCGAAAGGCAGGGATAAAAGAACCATATCGCCGATGCGCGTCGCGCGTATGGACACATCAACATGCGTTGGATGTTCCTCCATTCTTTTCTTTCGCGTCCAGGCATTGGCAAAACCAAACAAATCCTTGGGCTTTTTATCGGCTTCATAGTTGTCCGGGTTGGTTAAATACTCACAGGCATCCCGGTATTCCTGGGCAGTCACTGTCCACAGAGGCAGTGTGAGTTTGGTGCCATATTGCTTCAGCACGGTATCCGCATCATAACGGCGCAGGATGCGTTTTTGGTGGCTGATGATGTTTTCAGCAATCCAGTTTCCCAAATCCAACGCCAATTGACGACCCCAGCGGTTGTGATCAAAACCAGCCAGTTGATCGACCATCGGATGAGGAGAAAGGTCACCGGCAGCACGGCATAAAGGCAGTATATGCACATCCTTTCCCAGCGCAGAACCCACGTGCTCACGCACAACACCCCAGTAATCGGCAGAAATATAGTTTGCCATTTCATCGCATTGCGCTGTACACGGCACATTGCAAACAACGCCTGTCAGCGCGCCGTCAGACAAACGATGGACATAAATGAACTGAGACGGGCCCCCATCACGGCTTTCCATATGAGAAAACTGATCGGTATTGAGCTGCCCGTACATCTTTGCCGAGCCATCCCGGTAAACAACCCTGCGGTTCACACCTGTGATGATGTTTGCAACGGACAAACCGAGCACGCTCTCCTCCAGGCTATGATGCGCCAGCATGATTGCACGGCAAATGCCCTCAGCGATTTGATGCCTGCACGCTTTTGTCGTAAGGGTGCCGGCGTCTTCTTTTTGCCCTTTATCCCCTGTCAGTGACAGGAGCCCATCTCTCTTGATGTATGGTCCCGTATGGATGTGCGTTCCCGCGATAGCCAGCTGATTGGGCTCAAAACCCGGAAGCTGTTCAAGAAGCAGCGTTTCAACCTCGTCTGTCAGCACGTCATAGGCAGCAATGATGTCACACCCTACCCATATGCTGCGAACGCCGTCTTTCTCAAGAATCAGCGCCACAGCCATCATGGGATCAAGGATTTCTGAAGTGATCCTGGTTTCAAACTGTCCGCAAAGAGATACGGGGCCTCCGCGCGGTGTGATGTCCGCCTGTCCCCAACCTGCTTTAAGCCGACTCATTTTATAGCACCTCACCATCATTGTTGAACCCTAAGTGAGTTCATATGAACACAGGCACAGCAGCGCTGCGTCAAGTAAACAGCACCGCAGCCATTGACAAGAGATTACTTGATTTCAAGCCAGCTTCCACATTCGCTGGAGCGAATGATCTGATCCATCACCTTCATGTTGATCAAGCCATCTTCAATGGTTGCTGTCAGGCTGTCGCCCCTGTCATTGAGAAAGTCCGCAAAACATTGCATTTGGTCAACATGATAGCGGGATGGGATATTGACCTTGGTAAATTGCCGAGTCTCTGCACCAAGCGGATCGAGACATACTTCAAGCGTGTCAACGCCATCGCCATCCTGATCAAGTGTGTAAACCAGCGCGCCTTTCTCGCCATATATTTCCATCTGCTGGTAGTTGCCGCGCCCATAACCAAAGCGCGTAATGCGGAATGTGGCTGCAATATCGCCCGTCATGTCTGCCATGTAATTGGCAAAATCATCAACATCCGCAGGTACCATTTCGCCCGTTTCCGGAGAAGGACGCATGGTTGTAAAGGTGCGCAGGTGCCCCACAACGCGCTCCACCTCTTCTCCTGTGATGAAGCGCACTAAATCAAGGGCATGGCTTCCCAGGTCGCCTAAAGCACCGCTTCCCGATTGTGCTTTATTAAAGCGCCAGACACGCTTTGTGTTGAACTTGGGCAAGCCCCAAGCCTGGTAGTACTGCATATCCACCTGATACACACGGCCGATCATGCCCTGACGAACGATATCGCGTGCATAACGAACAGCCGCTTTGTAGCGGTAGGTAAAACAAACCATGTTTTTTAACCCTGCCCCGGCTGTAGCTTTGGCGAGAGCCTGAGCCTCTTCAGCGTTCAAAGTAACCGGCTTTTCCAAGATATAAGGTTTGCCGGCGCGTACGGCAGCCATAGCAGCGGGGAAATGCAGGTGATTGGGCAGCGTGATATCAACCACATCAACATCTTTACAATACACAAGATCCTCGTAGTTTTCAAAACAATACTTATCTTCAACACCAAACGTTTCGCGAGCGTATTTCATTGCCTCCGGACGAATGTCACATACCGCTTTCAACTCCAAATCCGGGCTTGCAGCAATTCCGGGCATATGGATTCCCCGGCTAATGCCGCCAATGCCGATACAACCGATCTTGATTTTTTCCATTGTTCCCCCTACCTTTACTTTCGAGCAAAGCTTGCTTGATTATCTTTCCAAACAAATCATTTGCCAGCGACTCGCTTAGCCTTTGGTTATATGGGTATTATTTAAATCAAAATATATAGTTAAGCGCTCAGCTGCCGATCACATCCACCTCCGCAATCAGCTTTTCCAGGTATACCTTGGTATCGGCGATGTCCTTTTTCTGCTGTTCGCCCGATATTTCCCGCTCAATCGTCAGGCTGCCATCATACCCCAATGCTTTCAGCGCTTTGATAAGCCTCGGAAAATCCGCTTTGCCCTCGCCCACCTTCACCTCGGGCCCCAGGTTTTTCCCGTCGGTGGGGTACAGCCCGTCCTTGGCATGCACGCCGCGGACATAACGTCCAAACACATCCAGCGCGTCCACCGGGTTTGCCTTACCGTACATGATCAGGTTGGCAGGGTCCAGGTTGACATACAGGTTGTCCAGCCCGATGTCCTCAAAGCAGCGCAGCAGCGCCACCGGCGTTTCCTGCCCGGTTTCAAACAACAGGTTCTGCCCCGATTGCATCAGATGCCGCGCCACATGCCGCAAGGCCGCGACAAACCCCGCGTACAGCGGGTCGCTGGGTGATTCGGGGATAAACCCCATGTGGCTTACAATGTCCGCAACGCCCAGCAGCCTGGCGAAATCCGCCCCATCCGTCAGGTTTTTCGCCCGCGCCCAGCGATACGCCGGCGGCACCAATCCCAATGTCTCCGGCCCCTGAATGAAGTTCCATTCCTTGGGCCCTTCCCAGCCGCACCAAAACGCGGTGATCGTGATGCCGTGTTCCTCCGCCAGTTGCTTGATGC
Organism: Christensenellales bacterium; assembly: GCA_050952845.1. Taxonomy (GTDB): domain Bacteria; phylum Bacillota; class Clostridia; order Christensenellales; family Aristaeellaceae; genus JAGVSV01. The sequence goes on along the minus strand of JBMNLP010000001.1, from coordinate 48,111 downwards.
TGTCGGCTTCCTCCTGATGCCACAGCTGTGGCGCCCAGCTGATCAGCTGCGCATGCCGGAACCCGCCTGCCCTGGCGTCCGCAAACTTCCCCGGCATGCCTTCCCGGCTATGCCCGATACAAATCCCTACGTTCATGGTATCCTCCTCATCTGTTTATTAATCGGCTGCTTCCGGAGCAAACGGGTTGGCTTTATCCAAACGGTGTGTCAGATAAACAGCGGTCAGCGCCGCCACACACAGCAGCAGCATCGGCAGCCCGCGGTTCAGCTCCGACAGCATGCCCGACACCGGTGCAAACGCCGACGCGATCAGCAGGCTGAACATCGTCGCCAGGCTCAGCATCCGCGCCCGTTCCTCCTTTTCCATCATCTGCATGTTCAGCGCCGGAATCAGGGGGTTGAGCATGGACAGCGACAGCGCTTCCACCGCCACGCCAAAGCTCACCAGCCATAGGCTGCCCGAACCACCCGGCAGGAAGAACAGCATCAGGCTGATGCCCGCGTACAGCCCCATGCCCAGCATCACCGGCTTTTTGAACCGCCGGATATCCAGCCTGGGCCCCAGCGTAAAATACAGCACCAGCATGCCCAGCGTGCGCAGGGTGTTCAGCATGGGCAGCGTGGTGTCCGGGATGAGCAGCTTATCGGTCAGCAGCAGCGGCCAGAACTTGTCGTTGATGCTTTTGATGACGGCAAAGCAGGTAACAATCAGCACCGTCAGCATGATCCGCCGGGACTGCAGCATGGTTTTCAGCACGTGGCGGCTGTCCCACAGGCGGGAAAACACGCTGACGCCCCGGCTGGCCTCCTTGCGCCGCTTGCCCACCTCTGTTTCGTGGGACATGAAGTACAGGATGACGAACTTAGCCGTCATCATGACAAACGTCAGCCCGTATAAAAACCGCATCAGCGTCACCAGCGAATATCTCTGCCGAAACAGCACCGTCAGCGGCGATACAAACCCCGCGATCAACCCTGCCACCGACACCAGCGTGTACAGATGCACCAGCTTGTCCTCCGGTGCGCCCTCTGTCAGCAGCAGACCCCAGGAGTTTTCTGTCACGCGCCACATGCCATTGAACACCCCTGCGATAAAGAACCACCAGAACCCCTGCGCCCCCATCCACAGCAGCGTCGGAACGCTCCAGGCTACCAGGTCGATCAGAAACGTCGCCATCCTGCGGCCCATCTTATCCGTCAATACGCCTGCCAGCATGGCCCAGAAGGTTTGCGATATAAAATACGCCGTTTCCACAATGCCAATCTGCACCGGCGTCAGCCCCAATGCCACCATGTACACCGCCGCCAGCGGAAAGTACAGGTTATACGGGATGCCCCACAAGGGTTCCGTCCATACACAGGCACGCTGGTTGCCTTTCAGTGACATCAGCGTGGCGATGATGGGGTTTTTAATGTTCAAGCCAGAAGCGCGGTTTCGCACAAACAATATCCTCCTATTCGCTGGCGCCTTGCCAATCCAGCCCCCGCATGCCCCCTATAACGAACCAATCCGCAGGGAGGCGCGTTGATTGCGCCCGCCGCTGCGGATCGTATACAGCGTGCTGTTTTAGGTTGGCGCGGGGCACGTCCCTCAGTTACCAAGGAAAATGGGGTTGGACCAAGCCATGCGGCCTTGCGCGTCCTCCAGCGTCACGCGCAGGTAGGTGTATTGCTGCGGCACCTGGAACGAGGCTTTGGTTACAGGCTGGTCATACGACTGCAGCCTGTACGGCAGCCCGCCCCAGTTGAAGGATATGGCTTTTACAGGCGAGCAGCGCACGTGCGCCATGCCATCCTCGATATAAAAGTCGTGTATTTCAGGCCCGCAGGATGCGTAAAACGCCCCCTGCACCAACGCGTCTAAGATGTCCTTCACGGCGTTGTCGGCGCGCACCTGCACCCAGCCCCGGCAATGCTGCGTCATCCTGTGGCCGTCATCCACCGCTACGCCCCACACCTTCTGGCCCATCATCAGCAGCTCGTCCCAGTCGCGTTCGTTATTGTAATCCATGCCGCATCCCACAGCGCAGCCCGTGTTCCACAGCTCCATCGCGAAATTACCCGTCAGGCGGTCAAAGCTGCGGGTGGGCGTACAGCTCCATCCCGGGTGGCAGTAGAAGGTGATGTTGCCTGCGCGATGCAGCTCGTCCAGGAAAGGCTGAAACCCGTCCTGGTCTTTAACGGCGCCGCCGGGGAAGGCCTGGTCCTGCTTGAGCAGGTTGCCGTCCTGTGGCTCCGGGCCCAACGCCACCGCGTGCAGGCAATGCCCTAAGGCGTCCGTCAGGCTGCAGTCGATCTCCATGCCCGGGATGATGGTGAGCTTCGACCCAGGCAGAAAATTCCGGTGGTTGTACAGGCGATGGTCGGTGATGGCTAAAAAATGGTATCCATGCTGCTCGTGCATTTTGATGACGTCCTCGGGTGCGCCTTCGCCGTCTGAGCGCGTGGTATGGCAGTGCAGCCCGCCTTTGAGAATGGGTTTACCCGGTTCAAATGCCGATTGCCTGATCATGCAATGCCTCCATTATTCATTTGAGTTTTACGTCAGTTATGACAGCGCGTTCAGCGCCGCGAGCCAGCAGTCCGCGATCAGCTGGTGCCCTGCCGGCGTGGGATGCACCCCGTCAGACAGCCAGTGTGCCGCAGGCGCAAGCTTCGCCGCATCGTCAAAGGCGTCCTGCAGCGGCACAAACACCGCGCCATACTCATCCGCCACCATGCGGGCAGCCCGGGCACGCAGCGCAGTTTCCTCATGGAAATACGCCCAGTGGGCTTCTGTCGCGGCACCTGGCAACACAAACGGCTCCAGCACCATCAGGCGCGTATCGGGCAATACAGCTACCGTTTCCTCTAACAGCATGCCGTAGATGCGCTCAAACTTGTCGGCTTCTACGCCGTTTTTTGACCCCAGTTCGTGCCACACATCGTTGATACCGATCAGGATGCTGATGACATCAGGCTTCAGGTTCAGGCAGTCGATCTTCCAGCGGGCATACAGGTCCACCACGCGGTTGCCGCTGATGCCGCGGTTGATGACGCGCCATTGCCCCGGGCTGTCCATACCCAGGCGGCCTGCCACAAACAGCGGGTAGCCGCTGCCTAAGCCGGCGTCATCTGTATAGGAGCGGCCGGCATCGGTGATGGAGTCCCCCTGGAACAGGATGGTTTTTATGCTCATGTCATATGTTTCCTTTCTCGGTTATGCCTTGACAAAACGCAGCACGTTCCAGCTGGCTTTCTTCAGCAGAATGCCCTGCTCAACATCCTCCACCTTCACAGCTTTGGGCACAACGTTGTCCGGGTTTTGCTCAGTGTTGACAGCTTTAAAATCGTCATGGTGCAGCAGATAATGCTCCTGCAGACGCGGCTGGCCAAAGCCACGCAGGTCGATGTCCAGGTAGATATCATGTTTGATGCTGCGGTTGACGGCAAACACCGTCAGCGTGCCGTCATCTGCCAGCACCGCCGCGGCGTCAGCGTCCGGCACATCCTCATAGTGGGTGGTGTCATGCTTATCGCAGGTCATCACAGGCATCAGCGAGGTACCCCGCCCGTACAGGCTGGCTTGCATCAGGGGGTAGTAGATGGTCTGCGCCCAGGCGCCGCCGCCCTTTCTGGTCATGATGGGGGCAATGACGTTGACCAGCTGCGCCATGCAGGCGATTTTCACGCGGTCGGCGTTCTGAAGGAAAGTGATCAGCATCAGGCCTACCAGCAGCGCGTCCTCAAAGTTGTATATATCCTCTAACAGCGGCAGCGCCGTACCCCAGGGTTTTTCCTTATACAGCTTTTTGTCCTGCTCATTGGAATGGTACCACACGTTCCACTCGTCAAACGACAGATCGATGCGCTTTTTGCTGTGCCGCTTGCCCTTCACGGCGTCGCAGATGGCGATGACGGTGCGTATGAAATCGTTCAGATCCATGGTGCTGGCCAGAAAATCCGCCGTGTCGTTATGCGGGTTGCCGTAGTAGCGGTGCAGCGACAGGTAATCGATGTTGTCATAGCATTCGTCCAGCACCTGATACTCCCAGGCGCCAAAGGTTTTCATCTGGGAGGAGGAGGAGCCGCAGGCCACCAGCTCGATCGAAGGGTCGATCCACCGCATCAGCTTGGCAGCCTCGTTGGCGGCGCGTCCATATTCCACAGCGGTTTTCGCGCCCATCTGCCAGGGGCCGTCCATCTCGTTGCCCAGGCACCACAGCTTGATGCCCAGCGGATCCTTCGCGCCGTTTTTGATGCGCAGGTTGCTCAGCTGCGTGCCGCCGGGGTGATTGGCGTATTCCACCACATCGCGGGCATCAGCAGGGCCTCGGGTGCCCAGGTTGACGGCGTACATCACCTCAGTGTCCGCCTTTTTAGCCCAGGATACAAACTCGTGCAGGCCGACCTCGTTGGTCTCGGTGGTTTTCCAAGCCAGATCGAGCCGCTTGGGGCGGTCTGCCTTGGGACCGATGGAATCCTCCCAGTTAAACCCGGACACGAAGTTGCCGCCCGGATAGCGGGTAACCGGCACGCCCAGTTTGCGCACCAGGCTGATCACATCGCCCCGGAAGCCTTCCGCGTCGGCAGTGGGATGCCCGGGCTCGTATATGCCGGTATATACGGCACGTCCCAAGTGCTCAATGAACGCGCCGTACAGCCGCGGATCGACCTTGTCGATTACATAGTCCTTGTCCAGTATCAACTTTGCTTTTTTCATGGAGGGTCTCCTTTTCTAAGCGCAGGCTTCTTTTATAGACAACCTTATCCTACCGTTTTGGCCTGATGAAGTCAATGGGTGTTTGGTTGACATATATCTCCTCAGCCTCTATCATTTCCTTGATGACATTACATACATCACGAGCCAGGCATAGCGGCAGGAAGGAGCAATGGCATGGGTTTTCAAATCAGTTGTTTGGGCGATGTCAAACGGGCATCCTATCACGGTGGGTTCTTTGGCGATATCGTAGCCGGCGTGCGCCAGGTGATGTTGCCGGCGCAATGGCGGGCGCTGAACGATGAAGTAGAGGGCGCAGCAAGGTCCGGCGCGGTCAGCAACTTCCGCTCGGCAGCCGGATTGACGGACGCCAGGCATGTCGGCTATGTGTTCCAGGACAGCGACCTATACAAGTGGCTGGAGGCAGCGGCGTATCAGCTAAACCAGACGAAAGATGCCGATCTTGAGGCAAAAGCCGACAGCCTGATCGACCTGATCGCCAAAGCGCAGATGCCCGACGGCTACCTGAATACCTATTACCAGCTGACCGATACCAATTTGCGCTGGACCAACCTGAAAGACAACCACGAGCTGTATTGCCTCGGACATCTGATTGAAGCGGCAACAGCATACTATCAGGCGACAGGCAAAGCCATGTTGCTGGACGTTGCCCGCCGGTTTGCCGACCATGTAGACGCGGTGTTCGGTCGGGAGGAAGGCAAACTGCGCGGCTACCCCGGCCATGAGGAAATTGAACTGGCGCTATGCAAGCTGTACGATGTAACAGGCGAAAGCCGCTACCTGCGCCTGGCACAGTATTTCATCAATGAGCGCGGGGCGAAGCCCAATTATTTCATCGAAGAACAGCGCAAGCTGGGCAAAACATACACCGGCGAAGGTCCCTTTGGGCTGACCTATGCACAGCACCACCTGCCGCCCCGGCAGCAGGAGACGGCGGAGGGGCACGCCGTCCGCGCGCTGTACCTGTTGACCGGTATGACGGACACCGCGCTGCGCACGGATGACACAGACCTATTGGATGCCTGTAAGAAAGTATACCGCAACATCACCGAAAAGCGCATGTACCTGACAGGCGGCGTCGGTTCCTCCCACATCGCTGAAGCTTTCACATTCGACTATGACCTGCCCGGCGACACCGCCTACGCAGAAACCTGTGCCGCCATTGCGCTGGTGTTTTTTTGCCGGCGCATGCTGGACGCGACACTCGACAGCGATTATGCCGACACCATGGAGCGCGCGCTGTACAACGGATGCCTCAGCGGCATGTCGCTGGATATGGAGCGGTTTTTCTATGTGAACCCGCTGAGCGTATGGCCAGAGGCGTCCTATCAGGATGCGCGCAAAGCCCATGTGCTGCCCGAGCGGCCAAAATGGTTCGGATGCGCCTGCTGCCCGCCCAACCTGGCACGGCTGCTGTCGTCGCTGGGCTACTATCAGTATTCGGCGTCAGGGCGTGAGATGCGCATGCACCTGTACATTCAGGACGACGCCATTGTTAGCGTCAACGGGATGGACGTTGCGATGAACGTCCAGACGGACTATCCCCTGAACGGCATCGTGCGCTTCCATATGGGCAAAGGCGATTATGACCTGCGGCTCAGGATACCGGGCTGGTGCGAAGCGTTTACTGTAACGATGAACGGGCAAACCGTCACGCCAGAAATAACAAACGGCTACGCCCTGATCAAGGGGCCGTTCGACGGGGACGAGCTCATCCTGTCAATGCCCATGCAGCCGCGCCGGGTGTATGCGCATCCCGCTGTGCGGGACGCCGTTGGCAAAACCGCCGTCATGATGGGCTCTGTGGTGTACTGCCTGGAGGAAAAGGACAACGGACCCAATTTGCACCTGGTGTCGCTACCCAAAAACGCAGCGCTGGAAGTTGCGGATGACCCGGCGTTGTTGAGCGGCACCCGGGTTGTCCGAGCCAGGGGGCTGCGCCAGCCAGAAACCGCAGGTCCACTGTACACCTCCAACACCCCGCCCGATCCTGTGGAAACGGCACTCACCTTCATCCCCTACCACAAGTGGGCCAACCGCGGCGCCAACGAAATGACGGTGTGGATAAGGGAGATTTAGGCAAGGAAACGGGCCGGTATGCCGTTATATGGGCAGCGGGCACACCGCTTCGGAGGGAAACGGCATGAAGAAACTGATGGCAATGCTGCTGTCGGCCGCGCTGGCGCTGTCGGCGCTGACCATGACGGCGGAAACGGCCTATATCCCGCTGCAAAAAGGCGCGTCGGGCAGCGAGGTTAAAGCGCTGCAACAGCGGCTGATTGACACGGGGTTTTTGAACGGCGCAGCGGACGGGCTGTACGGTAACGTCACGCTGGCAGCGGTCAAAGCGCTGCAAACCTACCTGATCGGGCAGGGGTATCAGGTGCCGGATGACGGCGCCGCCGATGAAGCCACTCAGCGCCTGCTGTTCGATGACATCGCCATGCGCGAGTTTTTAGACATCCGGTCCGGACAGCGTGGCAAAAAGGTCTCCGAGCTGCAGGCTGCGCTGTATGACATGAACTTTTTAGCCGATCCGCCCGACGGCGTCTTCGGCCCGAAAACCGAAGCTGCCGTGCGCGCTTTTCAGGAAGCGCTGGTTCAGGGCGGTGTGGCAGGGGCCGAGGTAAACGGCATCGCGGACAAGGCGACGCGGGATGCGCTGGCAGGCGACCTCAGCGGGCTGGGCATCGCAGCCCCTGCCTTTTTTGACGACACAATACCGCTTGCGTTGACAGAGCAGTTCCTGTATGCCCGCGCAGCAGCGGCGGCGGATGCGCGCACCGGCAAAGTGCTGTTCACCAAGGACGCCGACAAACAAATGTACCCCGCCAGCGTCACCAAGATCATGACGCTGTTAGTTGCGCTGGAGGAAGGCGGCGACCTGGGCCGCCAGGTAAAAATCCCCCGGGCAGCCGGGGAGGTGCCGAAGGATTCCTCCCTGGTGCCGGTATACCCGGGCGAAACCATGATCTTTGAGGATTTGCTGTACAGCCTGATGGTGCGCTCGGGCAATGACGCCGCCAATGCCGTGGCAGTGCTGGTGTCGGGCAGCGTGGATAACTTCGTGGATGCGATGAACAGCAAGGCGCAGGCGCTGGGCATGCAAAATACGCACTTTACCAACCCGCACGGCTACCATGATCCGGCGCATTACACCACCGCACGCGACATACTGACGCTGTGCCAGGCAGCAATCGCCAACGCTGACTTTGTGCGCATCGCAGCCGCCCGCGCGTATACGCTGCCGCCCAACAACCGCCGGGACGAGCTGACAATCAGCCATCAATACGAACTGTTTAACCCATTGTCCAGGCACTATTATCCGGGCGCCTGGGGCATCAAATCGGGCTATACGCGGCCGGCGGGATTTTGTTATGCCGGCGCCGCCATCCGCGGCGACAGCAGCCTGATCGCCGTGGTGCTGAACTGCCGCACGCGGCTGCAAGCCTGGGACGATTTGAAGCGGCTGTTCAATTACAGCCTGGCGGCACAAGCCGTGCCAGGCGCGGCGGCACGTTAACAGGGCGATTCGTCCAGATCTCATTTTGTGCGTAATTTGTGTTTCAAACAGAACCACAGTTTTCGCCGCCGTGTAAAAGTGCAGTAAAGACTAAACGGCATTCACTTCGCATGAGTTCTTCATTCTCCAATTATGCTTCCCTGATGACCTACCGGGACGGCATTTACTGGTCCTGGTATAAGTCCAGCATCATCGTGATGGTGCTGCAGACAGCCATCGGTCTTCTGCTGGCGTCCCTGGTGGGTTATGGTTTGGCCATGTACCAGTTCAAAGGCCGCAACCTGGTGTTCACGCTGGTATTGGTGCTGATGATGATTCCCTTTGAAATTCTGCTGATGCCCCTGTACCGCATGCTGATTCGCGTCAAACTGACCGATACCTATTTGGGTGTGCTGCTACCCTATATCGTACCGCCTTTTATGGTTTTCTTTTTCAGGCAATATGTTTCCGGCCTTCCGAGGGAACTGCTGGAAGCAGGCCGTATCGACGGATGCACCGACTATGGGATTTTTTTCAGAATTATGCTGCCCATCATGACACCTGCATTCGGCGCCATGACCATTCTCTCCTGCATGAACAGCTGGAACAACCTGCTCTGGCCGCTGATTGTGCTGAATTCAAACCATAAGCTCACCTTGCCCATTGGCCTGGGCACCACCATCACCCCCTATGGTAACGCCTACGATGTGCTGATGCCCGGCGCTGTGATGGCGGTTGTGCCCATTGTAACCATCTACCTGTTCAGCCAGAAGGCTTTCATGGCGGGCCTTACTGCCGGCAGCATCAAGGGATGAATATGCCAAGCTTTCTCCGTCAAAGCCACCGCACAGTCATCTTCCTTGCCAGCGATCATACCGGCGGCAGCAAAACAGGCTGCTGTGCGATGATTCTTGTTATGGTATGATATAGAAAATCACTTTAGGAAATGAAGGTGCGATGAAGACAACGAACGACAATCCGCTCCCCCGTGTTACTTTGAAAGACGTGGCAAAAGCCAGCGGTTATTCCGTCAATACCATCTCACGGGCGATGCGGGATGACAACAGACTAACCAAGGCAACACGCGAAAAAATCCAAGCAATTGCCCGGCGTTTGGGCTATGTGCCCAACATGCTGGCTTCTACCCTGCGCTCCGGCACCAGCCGCCTGGTGGCTGTCATCGTCAATGATCTGCATAACCAGCATTTCACCATTATGCTCAACAAAATCGACAAAGCGCTGCGAGCAGCCGGCTACACCATGATGGTGCTCTGCATGCAGCTGGACGAAAGCCTGGGGGAGAAGTTAATTCAAACTGCGATCTCCCACCAGGTGGATGGCATTTTGTATTTTCCCTATCACAACAGTCCAAATCATGCAGAATACATGGCGCGTTACAACATGCCCTTTGTGCTGATTGACAGGTGGATTCAGGGAATCGATGCCGATTCGGTTCGCTGTGATGACCAGATGGGCGGCTATATCGCAGCCAAGCATTTGATTGATCTGGGGCACAGAAGGTTCCTGCGTTTGGCGGGGGTGCTGACCAGCAGTTCGGAAATCGACCGGAGTGAGGGGTTTTATCGGGCGCTGAAAGAGGCAAAGCTAAATAACGACTGTGTTCGGGTCATTCCATGGGAAGAATCAGAGGAAGCCATCGCACAAAACAACTATGCGCGTCTGTTGAGCCCGCTGGACTATACGGCTGTTTTTTCTTTCAGCGATGAGTTGGCATACCATGCCCTGAAAGCCTTTAGCCTGCTGGGCGTTCATATACCGGAAAATGTATCCATCATCAGCTTTGACCATATCTGTTCAGAGATCCCATATCTTAGTGAGTTGACCAGCATTTACACCAGCCAACGTGATGACATCGCAAATACAGCTGTTGACATGCTGCTCAAGCGCATAGCTAATCCGAATATGGATACCCAGCATAAGATCTTCTCTGTTGTAATCAACGATGGAGGGACCACCGCACCTCTGCGTCAAGATTTGTCTCAGTGAGTCCGGATCTCCGTCCTTGCCAACCGCTGCAGCTCTTCCATGTTTTTTCCGAAAAAATCCTGATACGCTCCGCAAAAGCGGTTCAGCCCGTCTATGCGCTCGCGGCGGCAGCCATTGCGGCACAGGGGGTAAAAGGCGCATGCAGTGCAGGCATCCGGGATGGGCAGCGATGCGTCGATAAAACGTTTGGCTGCTTCGCTTTTCATCATCCTGACTAAAGAGACCTCCCGGATATTGCCCAGATGCCATGCATCCAGCGCGTAAAAATCGCAGGGGTAGGTGCTGCCGTCGCTTTCTATCGTGAAGCCGCACACGCAGCGGCCCCGCATGGCGCAGGTATCCGGCGGATAGCCGCGCAGCATGCCGATCCAGTTGTCAAAGGTGCGTACGCTGACATAGCGCCCCTGCGCAATGGCTTGAGCATACAGCGCAAACGTTTCGTTGAGAAACAGGGCATATCCCTCCTCCGTCAGCGACCAGGGGCTTGCGGCGCCGTCCAGCGCATCCAGGCAGGGGATAAACTGAACATAGCCATATGGCGCCAGCGCCTGCCATACATCGCGCGCCTTCCGGGCCAGAGGCTCGGTGACGACGCAAAGCACATTGGCCTCAACGCCGTGGGCCAGCAGCATGTCCAGCGTGCCTTTGATGCGGTTGAAGGTGGGCTCGCCCCGGGCATCGATGCGGTGCAGGTCATGCACAGCGCGCGTGCCGTCCATCGACACGCCCACCAGAAACCCATGCTCCCTGAACAGGGCAGCCCAGGCTTCATCCAGGCTGAAGCCATTGGTCTGCAGCGCATAGCGCACCTCCAGCCCGCGGGCGTTGTACCTGTCCACCAGTTTGATGAACTGCCGGTAAAAGTCGATGCCGGCCAGCGTCGGCTCACCGCCCTGGAACATGAAGCTGACCCAGCCATCGGCATATATAAACGCGCGCCGCACCAGCGCCTCAGCTGTTGCGAGGTCCATCAACCCGCCGCAGCCATGGGCGCGGTTGTCCATCTCGTCAACGTAAAAGCAATACCGGCAGCGCATGTTGCACAGCCCGGAAGCAGGCTTAACCAGCAGCGTCAGCGGGGGCATGGCATCTCCTTTCAGTCCGTTAGCTGGCGTTTTTCTGAGTATAGGCGAATGGTGTGCGATGTGCAAACGGAATGCTCTATTCAAACAGCGTCAACTGTGCGATAATGATGCCAAACAAAGGGGGTGCTTGGGTGCCAGGCAAGCTGTGGGTGCGCGAAATCAAAAAGAACAAGATCGTTCGGGACACCGTCATCCCCTGCGATGACGGCGACTGGGCTGCCGCGCTGGCCGAAGCCTGCCGCGAATTGGACCGGCAGGTGCCCCTGGTGCTGGAACGGCACACCAGGGACTGGGAGATGTTTCAGCTGATGCGGTTTCTGGCCGAGCATTTTATGGAAAGCGTGCCCTTTGACCGCATGGAGGCCGAGTATTTCGACCCCGATAAAAAAGCGGCGAGGGCAAACGACATCAGGAACGACTGATGCATTGAACTTGACAGTCCCTTGATGTTATGCATAGAATAGCATTGATTCAATAAGTTTTTATGAAGGAGTATACATCATGAGCAGCATACCCCGCAAGCAGTATTCCGCGTTTGGCGAATGGCGCGACTCCCGCACCGACAAATGGATGCCGGTCACCGATGCCAGCACGGGCGAAACCATCGCCCTGACCCCTTCCTGTACCAGAGATGAGGTGCTGGAAGCCATCCGGTCCGCCAAGGAGGCGTTTACAGACTGGTCGCACCTGTCGCTGGCCAAGCGCGCGCAGATGATGTTCCACTGGCGCAACGTATTGATGCAGCACCTGGACGAGCTGACAGTGCTGTGCGCCAGGGAAGTCGGAAAAAACCTCAATGAGGCACGGGGCGACGTGCTCAAAGCCATCGAACCCACGGAGTTCGCCGCCGCCCTGCCCTACATCACCCAGGGCAGCGCCTCCCTGCAGGTCACCACGGGGTTTGATACTGCCACCTACCGCATGCCGCTGGGCGTGGTGGCAGGCATCATTCCGTTCAACTTCCCTGCCATGATCCCCTGGGGCTGGGTGGTGCCGCTGGCTATCGCCACGGGCAACACCGTGGTGCTCAAGGCATCCAGCGCCACTCCGCTGACCTCCATGCGCATCTTAGAGCTATTCTACACCGAGGGCGGCTTTCCGCCGGGCATTGTCAACTTAGTCACCTGCGGGCGCTCCGAAGCCGAGCTGCTGCTGACCGACCCGCGCGTCAAAGCCGTTACCTTCGTCGGCACTACCAACGTAGGCAAACACATATACTCCGTCGCCGCCGCCCACGGCAAGCGCGTACAGGCCCAGTGCGAGGCCAAGAACCACGCCCTGGTGTTAGAGGACTGTGACTTAGAGAGCACCGTCAACGCCGTCGTCAACTCCACCTACGGCTGCGCCGGCATGCGCTGCATGGCGCTGCCCGTCATCGTTGTGCAGGACAGCATTGCCGATAAGTTTGTAGCCCTGCTGAAGAAGAAGGCGCAGCAGCTGGTCATCGGATGCGCCTATGATGAGAAAACCGTGTTAGGTCCCCTGGTCAGCGCCTCACACAAACAGTTTGTGCTGGACTGGATCCAAAAAGGCATCGATGAAGGCGCCGAGCTGGTGCTGGACGGGCGCGGCTGCACGGTGAAGGGATATGAAGGCGGCTTTTTTGTAGGTCCCACCATATTCGACCATGTCAAGCCCGGCATGACCGTCGGCGAGCAGGAGATATTCGGCCCCGTCACCACCATCAAACGCGTGAAGGATTTTGACGAAGGCATCGCGCTGATGAACCGCAACCCCTTTGCCAACGGCAGCGCCATCTTCACCCAAAACGGCTACTATGCCCGTCAGTTTGAAATGCTGACCGATGCCGGCATGGTGGGCGTTAATGTGGGCATCCCCGTGCCCACGGCTTACTTCCCCTTCTCGGGCAACAAGGACTCCTTCTTTGGCGACCAGCATGTGCTGGGCCTGGACGGCGTGCGCTTTTTCACCCGCGCCAAGACGGTGACCAAACACTGGTACGACGAGCACTCGCGCACCCGGTCGATTGACACCTGGGAAGGCACGGTGGAGCGCCTGAAGTAGAAACACCTGCATAATCTTTGGTTTGTTTACAAAAACAGTTAGATTTCCTTGACCATGTAATGGTTTTGTAATATACTCATCCTATATCATCCCGAGCCGGACGCGGCCAGAGGTTTGAGGTGTTGGATATGATGAAGAAAAATGCCGGATATCGCGCACGATGCAGGGTACTCTGCCTGGTGGTGGCGCTGATGCTGCTGCCCGCATTCGGCTCTCTTGCCGAGGTAACGCACGGCGTTGTCACGATGGACAAGGTGTTCCTCAGGCCCAAGGCAGGTGCCGCCGATTTTATCGACCGGCTGCATACAGGCTGGGCGGCAGAGATACTGGGCACGCAGACGGTGGACGGCGTGCTGTGGTACAAGGTCAAAACCAACACCCCCACCTTCCCCAACCGCACCTATGAAGCATACATACACGGCAACTTCTTTCGCCTGATGACTGAAGCCGAGCAGGCAGCCTGGCTGGCTAACCCCGTTCAGGCTTCGCTTGTACCCGCAGCGTCGACATCGCCCGCGGCAACCGGCAACCAAACGCAGCCTCCCGATGCCGTCGCGCCGGCCGTTCAGGGCATTGCCGGCTACCTGAAGATCACCGCACACAACACCAACCTGCGGGACAAGCCTGGCGGTTCCACCCTGGTGCAGCTGCCCAAGGGCCTCGTCACCGCCTACTACGGTGCAATTTCCCAGGTGAATGGCTACAGCTGGGCTTTTATACAGGACCCCGGGACAGCCAGGTGGGGGTATGTGCGCAGCGATTGTTACGAGCTGACCACCAGTGACGCCGCGGCAACCACACCGCCGTCCGTTATCGTGCCGCCTGCTGCAACCACCAACTATGCCATCATCACTGACGCCGGGGCCAACCTGCGGCAGACGCCCGGCGGCATATCCATCACAGCCTTTCTGCGCAACACATTGGTCACCGTGCTGACAGCGCCGGCGGACACTGTCAACGGCTGGTACGAGGTAACCGCCAAGGGGTACACGGGCTATATCGCCGCCGGCAGCCTCAAGGTGCTGACCCCTGCGGAAGCGGCGCTGTACCTGGCGGGCAACACACCCAGCCCCGAACCGGTTGCCGGCGCGGCAGGCCATATCCAGGTAACCAAAGGGCTGACCAATCTGCGCGAAACACCCGGTGGCCGTTCGCTGATGTATCTGAGCAACGGCGCCGTCCTGGCATACTTCGGCACGCCGCAGGCGCAAGGCGGGTATGACTGGGTTTACGCCCTGGAACCCCTCACTGGTACGTACGGCTATGTACGCAGCGACTGCTACAAGTTTATAACCGGCACGCCTTCGGGCGAAAACGTGCCCCAGCCCGTCGTTACCCCCCCGCCCACAGCGGCGCAGGGCTATGTTCGCCTGACGAAGGGCGGCGTCAACCTGCGCAGCAAACCGGGCGGCACGCCGCTGATGTCGCTGGCGTCGGGCGTTGTTCTGCCCTATTTCGGTCAGCATCAGTATGTGCTGGGATATCACTGGGCGTATGTTCAGGAGGCGTCCGGCACGTATGGCTATGTGCGCAGCGACTGCTATGTGCTGTCCGATGCCAGCGGCAAGCAGATCACGCCGCCGCCGCTCGTCACCGCGGAACCGCCGGTGACAGCGTCTCCGGCTCCTCTGCCGACAGCCGAACCCATGACAGCAACAGGCTACCTCCGGTTGATCAAGGGCGGCGTCAACCTGCGCAATGCCGCCGGCGGGCTGACCATCGGCCAGCTGGACCGGAACCTTGTCCTGCCCTATTACGGCTTCGCCCAGGAAGGCGGATACACCTGGTATTATGTGCTGACATCCATCGGCGCGGGCTACGTCCGCAGCGATATGGTGGCGCTGACCGACGATGCGGGTACAACCCCTGTAGCTACCCCAACCCCAACCGCGCAGCCGGGTACGCAGAACATGGGCTATATCATCACCACCAAGTCAGGCGTCAACCTACGCAAAACCCCGCAGACAAACGGCGCCATTCTGACCAAAGTGCCGCTGCGCACCGTGCTGGCACTGACCGGCCCCGTGGCATCCTCCGGCAACTACGCATGGTACCCTGTCAGCGTGGACACGCGCAGCGGATACCTGCGGGGTGACTGTGTGCGCCAGCTGTCCCAGGAAGAAGTCACAGCCTGGCAGGCCGGACAGGCGCCGCCCGTTACCCCGCCTGAGGGGGAGACGCCTGAAGGCGCCACAGGCCATATCATCACCACCATGGACAGCACCAACCTCCGCGTATCGCCCAGCCTTGACGCTAAGGCGGTGACGCAGCTGCCCCATAAGGGCGTTGTGCTGCCGTATATCACCTCCGTAACATCGGGGGGCCGGCTATGGTACCGTATCCTCTACAACAACGAGGTTTCCTATATACTGGCTTCGCTGGCGCGCATCATGACCCAGCAGGAATATCTCGATTACCTCCAAGACCAGCCCGCGCCCACAGCCACCCCTGCGCCCACAGCCACCCCGCGCCCTGAAGACATGAGCATGACAGCCATCACCGTCATGGAAAAGGTGTTGGTGCGCGGTACTGCAAGCGCCAAGGGCAAGCAGCTAACCATTTTGTATAAAAAAGATACTGTAGCCAAGCTGCTGGGCCCGACAGCCACAGCCGACGGATACGGCTGGTATCAGGTATCGGCCGGCGGCGTCACGGGGTGGATCAGGGCGGATATGCTGCGCATCCTCACCAAGGAAGAAGCCGCAAAGTTAGACAAAACCGGCGATCCCAACGCCCCTTCCGAAGCCAGCTATCCCACGTTGCGAAAGGGATCGACAGGCCCTGAGGTGACAAGCCTGCAAACCAAGCTGAACGAGTTGGGCTTCCTGCCGGCAAGCGGCATCACCGGCGCCTATACCACCGACACCGTGGACGCAGTCAAGGCGTTTCAGCGCGCAGCGGGCGGCCTCATCATCGACGGTGTAGCTGGTCCAAAAACGCAGCATAAGCTGTACGGAACCGTACCTGAAGGCACCTACGACGACGATCCCCCCGGCGGCAGCACGGTGACCCCGGTCATATACCCGGTGGAGCTGGTGGATTGGGATACCGGCGAGATAGAGCGCGTGTGGAAGCGCGGCGAGGTAGCTGTGGTAACTGACGTCAAGACAGGCTTGTCCCTGCGCATCAGGCGCTGGGCAGGCGGCAAGCACATCGACGGCGAACCCTTGACAGCGGATGATACCGCCACGCTGTGCCGTATATACGGCGTGCGGAACGCGCAGGAAATTTTAGAGAAAGACCTCTACGAGCGCCGCCCGCTGTGGGTGACGGTTGCGGGGCGCACCTTTGCCGCTTCGCTGTACGGCGTGCCGCATAACTACCCCGATGGCGACACCATTCCGGACAACGACTTCAACGGCCAGCTCTGCGTGCATTTCCTGAACAGCCGCATCCACAGCTCGGGCAGAATCGATAGCGCGCACATGGCAGCGGTACGGTACGCCTATGACAAGGCGCCGCAAAAGAAATAACACCGACATCATCATCATAGGCGGCGGGGCTTCCGGCCTCGCCGCCGCTTGCGTATGCGCTCAAGCCGGCGCGCGCACGCTGCTGGCTGAGCGCCAGGACCGCGTGGGCCGCAAGCTGCTGGCTACCGGCAGCGGGCGCTGCAACCTGCTGAACACCGGCCCGCCGGTATACTTCGGCGACGCAGCATTTGCGCGCCGGGTTCTGTCAAGCTGCCATGCACAACATGTCATGGATTTTTTCGGCAACCTCGGCCTTACGTTCCGCGAGGAGGAGGGTGGGCTCGTATACCCGGCATCCGGCCGGGCTTCCGAGGTGCTGGACGTGCTGCGGCTGCCCCTTGAAGCCAGCCCCCATGTCACCGTGATGACGGGCACTGAGGTCGTGGACCTGTCGCACTTAGATGGTGAATTGGCAGTTACAACACGGGATGACACTGTTTTTGCCGCCCGCTGCGTGATTGCCGCGGGCGGCGGGCCGGCTGCGCCCAGGCTGGGCGGCACCTACAGCCTGTATGCCATGCTGGAGCGGCTGGGGCATACCGTTGTGCCGCCAAAACCTGCGCTCACCTCCCTAAAAACCGCCCGCGAAGGCATACGCGGTTTATCCGGCTTACGGGTCAACGCGGTCTGTACGCTGGCTGATGGCGATACATCCATCGAGACGGCGCAGGGCGAGGTATTGTTCACCGATTACGGCGTCAGCGGCGTCTGCGTCATGCAGCTGTCGCGCACCGCAGGCGCCTTGTTGGCCGCGGGAAAAACGCCGGTGCTGTACCTGGATTTTTCGCCCCTGATGGGCCTGGCGCCCTTCCGTTGGACGCGGCTGCCTGTGCAACAGCCCGGCCTGGCGGCGCCTGCCGCGCTCGCCTGGCTGACCGATCGCGCGGAACGGCTGCCGGAAAGACAGCTGCTTGTCGGCGCCTTTCCACGCCTGTTGGCCGACAGGCTATCAAATCATCCGCTGCCGCGCCTGGCGGAGCTGGCAACGGGGTATCCTTTGAGCATCACCGGCGTGCGCGGCTTTGAGCATGCCCAGGTCACCGCCGGTGGCATCGATACAGCCGACATTGATCCCGCCACCATGGCGTCGCGCCTTGTTTCCAGATTATACCTGGCAGGCGAGCTGCTCAACGTGGACGGCGATTGCGGCGGCTACAACCTGCTGTTCGCCTGGGCGTCCGGCATCACCGCCGCCCGCGCTGCGCTGAATACTGTGCATGCCGAATCAAGCTGAACAAAGCGCATGTTTTTCTTTTACCGGCTTTTATTTTTTATTTTATGTCCTTTACGCATGGTGCGGCTGGCCGGCAGGGCAATCGCTTATTGCGAAATTATTAAGAGATATTAAGTTTTTATGACCAAAAGGAGTTTTCAATCCTGTCGCGAATATATGATACGGAGGTGATGGGGATGAGAAAGCTCAACAAGTCGGAAAGTCAGATATTTCTGGCGCTGTTATCAGAAATACCGGACTATCGAAAAGGAAACGCAGTCAAACATAAGCTGGAAGAGATCATAGCCATCGGGATTCTGGCGATCCTATGCGGAGCGGATACTTTTGTCGGTATGATGATGTTTGGTCAGACGCATTACGAGGAGCTCAAGGTATATATGGAACTGCCTAAGGGGATTCCTTCCCATGATGTATTTGGTGATGTATTCAGCCGGATAGACCGTGAGGCAGTGACAAAATGCTTTGAGAAATGGCTTGTAAACCTGAAAAAGAAGCTATGGGGAAAAGATGAACATCATATGATCGCCATTGATGGGAAAACCATACGTCGCAGCCAGCATGAAACCCATAAGGCGCATCATGTGATTACAGCGTATTGCAGCGATCTTCAGTTGGTGTTAGGGCAATGCTGTACAGAGGAGAAAAGCAACGAGATCACCGCGATCCCTGAATTACTTGATGATCTTGATATCAAAGGCAGCACGGTGACAATTGATGCGATAGGAACGCAAAAGACCATTGTTTCCAAGATACAGGCCAAAGAGGGTGACTATATCCTTGCATTGAAGGGAAATCAAGGCGGTATGTTTGAAGAAATCAGTGAGAACAGTCTGCTGTTGATGAAGGAGAAGAGTAAAAAAGAACTCAAAGCCTTGGGACTATTTCATGAGACAATGGACAAAGATCATGGTCGGATAGAAAAGCGCTCCTGTTGGTTGTTTCCGGATTTGTCCTGGTATGAGAACAGTCAGGATTGGCCGGGATTGCATGGGGCAGCGCTCATCCGTTCGGAACGAACCGAGACGGGCAAACCCACCACTTCCAGCGACCGGTGGTTCATCTATAGCCGCGAAGGCCTGACAGCTGAAGAATTCCTGCAGATGCAGCGCAGTCACTGGGCAATAGAAAACAATCTGCATTGGACACTGGATGTTCTTTTCAAGGAGGATGATGCGCACATTCGCATAGGACATGCGGCGGTTATTCTAAACATGTTCAGAAAGCTTGCGCTTCAGATGCTGAAGCACGATACCACAGTCCAAGGCAGCATGACGTCCAAACGGCTGCGCTGTGCGTGGGACTTCAAGTATGCCCTACAGGTGGTGATGGGGGCAAAATGATAAGGATGAGGTAAAATGCTGAACCCAGATGGGGCAATTCCGTAAGCGATTGCCCTGGGCTGGCCGGCAGGCTGGTTGACAGCACAGCGTTCCGCCTTTATAATACATAGATAAGTACTGATTCACATGTCCCCATGACAGTGGTCAGCGGTACACGCCATGTTGACCCTGTCTTGCCTGGTGAATCAAATGCAATGACAAGGAGGTTCCCAATGTTTGGTAACAAGATGACAAGGATTGCCCGCTATGCCCAGAAGAACAAACCCGAAAAGCTGGTTAAGTTTCTTAACGACAAGGATAAATCCGTCGTGCTGGCGGCCATCGAAGGCCTCGGCAACTGCCGCAAGGAGGAAGCTTTCAATCCCCTGATTCCCCTGCTGCGCAGCCCGGATGAGGATATCTGCATCCAGGCCATCAAAGCCCTCGGTACCATGGGCCGCGCTAAAGCCCGCGTTCATCTGGAGCATATGCGCACCAAAGAGAATACGAAAGCCGTTGATGACGCCATTATGGAGGCCCTCAGCACCCTGCCCAGGTCGGAATAATACGCTGTTAGAGCAACCGACTGTATGGCACAGTCGCAGACTTTACGCTAATGCAAGCGTAAA
This sequence comes from Christensenellales bacterium, assembly GCA_050952845.1. Lineage (GTDB taxonomy): Bacteria > Bacillota > Clostridia > Christensenellales > Aristaeellaceae > JAGVSV01. Next base: position 28,117 of record JBMNLP010000001.1, on the reverse strand, counting down.
GTCAATTTTTTTGCATGTTTACGGTATCTGCCAGCCTAATTGACATTGATCTGAAAAACATGAAATGCTATAATCCCGAGTTTGACAGTTGGAGATAAGAAAAACCCTGAAAAGCGTTGTACAACAAGGCTTTTTGGGGTTCGCTTCATAAAAAAAGTGTTGTATGGGATCATCATTTCAGAAATTTTCTTATCAGCTGATTCAGTTCCTTAGGCCTGTAATGCATACGGTCAAGAACTAAACCGGTGAGGGCTGTCAGCGCGTCAAGTGTTTTGCTCCCTTTGTACAATGCCATATACTGAACATCATGGATGTTGACAACGTTCATATTCTTGAGTGTAGCAATCAGATGGTCAGTGGTAACATGGGTCCCATTGTCATCAAGCTGGCATTCAAGCAGACGATATACCAACAGAGCTGTATAGCAGATCAGGAAATGAGCCTTGATGCGCTCCGGATTACGGTGATTGACAGGACGTCCGGAAAAGTTAGTCTTCATAATACGGAAGCAATCTTCAATCCTGTATCTTTCTTTGGAAACAGCCAGGATATCAGCGGCCTTGTCTTCAAGGTTGGTAGCAACAGCATAGAAGCCGTCATACTTAGCCTCTTCAGCGACTTTTTCTTCATCAATAACATAAGAGACGTCCGCTTTTTCACCGGTCGATGTCGTCACAACGCGTTTCATGAAACGTCTTACATCATGAGGCCCTTTCCGAATCTCTTCCGGGTCTTTTGAGCGTACAAGCGTGCGTGCCCTCTCCAACTGCCGGTCCCGGATATACTGCTGGTACTCTTTCATCTTACGGGAAAAGGTCACAATAACACGCTGTTTTAGTTGTCCGGTTGACTTGACCCTTTTGGTTTTCCCACTCGCGGTTTTTACTTCTTCGTAGAGACCCAGATCGACGGCCCGGTCTGCATTGAGTACTTTATACGCAAAATCATTGTACAAACTCAGGTTTGCTTCGTCCTGCCGATCAAAGCTTTTCATATGATCAAGTGTGACAGGCTGGTCATTTGAAAGCAGCTTGTAATCGCCGCCCTCAAAGATAGCTTCTTTGAGTATATGACTGAGCTTTTTAATGGACTGGGTCACAATAAACGCTCTTCCACCCATACTGTTAAACTTGCGGATATTGTAAGAACCCAGACCTGCATCGGCGCAATAGATAAGCTTTGCTCCATTCAGCATATGGACAATCTCCCGTTCCAAAGGAACAGCTGTCAGTTGTTCGCTGGTATTCCCAGGGTGAAGGCTCATACTAATGGGAATCCCTCTTTGGTCTATGAACAATCCCATCTCAACAACAGGATTGGGCCGGTGCTCTTTGCTGACACCATATTGACGCAGGCCTTTCATGATTTCCCCGGTTACAGGATCAACGTAATCATCGTCTTCCTGTTCGGTTTCAAAATAAAAATTGGTGCAATCCGAATATATGGTTTCCATGGGGCTTGCCTTGAGCATCATCCCCATTGTTGAAGCAGTCAAATACTTCCAGCGCAAACGCATGCACCGGCACAACCATGTGATCGACTAAAAAGGGGGCTGCTGAGCAACACCTGGTTTCCAGGATAACCAAGGCATGGTAGCTCTCTGCCGTTTCCTTCAGCGTTTTACCCTCATGGAACACATCCCAGGACAATTGTTCTATGCGCATGTAACCATCCACAACGGATACAGCCAGCTTCGCACCAAACTCTGCCGGCGCTTTCGACTTGCCGCGAATGATGAAACGCACCCAGGGGTCGTGCAGGCTGACGATCCTGTCGTCTATGCGATTAGAGCAAATTTGCTCTAAACACCAACTGCCGACACTTCTTTTTTGTAGGCCCGATAGCCCGCAAGCGCCACAGCAGCGGCGGTGAACGCGCCGGCGATCATGTCTCCCATGGTGTCCAGCAGCGCTGCAGCGCCGACAAACACGGCGCCATTGGGCGCGCGAGTTTTTTGCATGTTCAAGTCCAGGATGCAATCAACGATAAATTCGTATATCTCCCACAGTGCGCCGATGGCCAGCGCAAAGCAAAAGGCAAACACTGCTGCCAACACCGGGCTTTTAGGCAACAGAGCATGCTCCTCCCCGGAAAGTTGGCGCATCAAAAGAAACCCCAGCTCGCAAAGCATGGCTCCCGATAAGGCATGCAGCAGGATGTCCCACTGCGGCACAACATGGTAAAAATCAAACACATCACCTAATACCACAGCGCCATACAGGAACGCATAATACGCAGCGCATAGCCTGTCCGGGATGGACAGGCACCACCAGCGCGCAAGGGCTCGAGGCAGCCACATCACCACCATACATAAGATGCACTTGACCAGCAACAACAGGTAATGGCTACGCACCTGGACAGGCGACGCCTTTTGCAGCCAGGCGTCCCGTACATGCAGGAAGCCAAAAAAGGCATATGCTGCCGACACCGTCAGCGAGACAAACAGCAGGGCACCAACGATTGTCCGCGCTGTCTGTTGGCGCGAGCGGTCCATTGTACATCCTCCGTTCAGGCTTTCCATAGTCGAAGCGTTCCTTTATAACATTATCTGTTCATCATGGACATGGCAATGGCGATGGCATTGCGCCCTACATGGCAGGCAATGGAGCAGGACAGCTCGTGATAAGCCACCTGATAGTCCGGAAATGCCTTCTGAACGCGCGCGTTCCATGCCTGCACATCTTCGCTGCTGGACAGGGTGCCGCTTGTATACAGCGCCATGTCCTGCGAAGGGATATAGCGAAACCTGTTCTTGATATCCGCTTCCATCAGCTTGATCAGCGTTTTCTGCATGTTCTTGTGCCCGCGCACAACGCACTCGGCATCCAGTTTGCCGCCGCGGATATTGAGCACCGGGTGCAGGTTCATGGCGGTAGCCAGAGAGGCGCCAGCCGCCGTGATCCGGTTGCCTCTTTTTAAGTATTTCAGCGTGTCTACGCAGATATATATGCTGGCGTCAAAGGCGCTTTTTTGCAACTGCGCCCTGATGTCAGCCGCGCACTTTCCCTGGCGCGACAGATACAGCGCGTCCAGCACGCTGCTGCGCTGGGTAACCGATATGCGGTGGTTGTCCACCACAAACACCCTGCCTTCATACTCCTGAGCTAAGATAGACGCCGTTTCGCACGCGCTGCTCAAGCCGCTGCTCATGGGGATGTACACAATTTCCTCTGCTCCCCGGCTGAAAATGCTATCCCACATGTCCATCACGTCGCCGGGAGCAGGCTGGGAGGTATATACTGCCTTCCCGGATTCCATCGCAGCATACAGGGCTTCATGCGTGATGTCAACGCCCTCGGTGCAGCTGACACCGTCCACCACCACGGGCATAGGCAACACATGGATACCATGTTCAGCGCCTTCCTCCACCGATATGCCGCTGTTGGTATCGGTCATAATGGCGGTTTTCATTTTATTTGCTCCTGGCGTATTTTTCCCTGTATTTTTCCTCGCGCTGCGCCAGCACCACTTTTTTAGCCGCCCATTTTTCAGGGCCGCCGCTGGCTTCCCACAATTCCCTGCTTTTTACTTCCCAGCTGTCGGCGGCTGCCTTGCACTTAGCGCACAGGTCGTGCACGTCTTCCGGATTTTGTAAGTCGGTGGATTTGGCGCCGCAAGCATCCACCATCTCAGCCAACTTGCCCTGATTGTCCAGCAGGGGGCAGGGACGCAGCATGTTCTCGTTGAAAGGCTGCTCATGGTAGTACGACATAAACAGCGGTGATTGCAGCGCTTCCAGCAGCGTCTTTTCCCGGATGTTGCTGTCGCTGTAGTGGATGAAGGCACAGGGTTCCACATCGCCGTTGGCGTTGATGTGCAGGTAGCGCCGGCCGCCTGCGATGCAGCCGTCGGCGTATTCGCCGTCGTTCCAGAAGTCCAGGGTAAAGATGGGCTTTTTCTGCCGCATTTCGCGCACAAAGTGATACATATACGCGCGCTGCTCGGCAGACACCATCAGCTCCGGCACGGCATCCCGGCCCACCGGCATATAGGTGAACAGCCACATAAACTTGGCGCCCAGCTCGATCATGGCATCATAGTATGCTTCGCTGCCGATGATATCCCAATTCTGGCTGGTGTAGCAGCAGGAGATACCGAAGGCTAATTTCTTTTCCTTGAGCAGGTTCATAGCCCGCACCACGGCTGCATACGTGCCCTTGCCGCGGCGCGCATCAGTGGTTTCCTCAAAGCCTTCCACCGAAATGGCAGGCACAAAGTTTTTGACACGCAGCAGCTCATCAGCGAAGGCTTCGTCAATCAGCGTGCCGTTGGTAAAGGCAAGGAAAGCTGCATCGGGATGCCGCTCACACAGCGTGATCAGATCCTTCTTGCGCACCAGCGGTTCACCGCCGGAGTACAGGAAGAAGTGGCACCCTAACTCCTTGGCTTGGGTGATGACGCTGTCCATCTCTTCCAAGGTGAGGTTCAGCTTGTTGCCGTATTCGGCAGCCCAGCACCCGGTGCAATGAAGGTTGCAGCCTGACGTGGGATCCATCAGGATGGCCCAGGGCACGTTGCAGCCGTGCCGCGCCCTGCTGGCAAAACCGGCCGGCGTGCCAACCAAGCAGGCGTTGATGATGAAGTTTTCAAACATGCGCTTACGCTGGCTGGCGTCGATGTCGGTATAGAGGCTTTTCACCAACTGGTACCAGTTGTTGTCCTTATCAGCCAGTACCTCCCGCACCATCCGTGCCTCGTTGGATACGGCGTTCTTTTTGTCGTGGGCGATCAGCCAATCACAGATTTTAATGGCGTTCTGGTCAAAATCCCGGTCGATGTATTTTAGCACCTGTTTCACACCAAAGGCTTTTGCGGTTTCAGTAAGATTCATGATGCATACCTCCTGTGGTTTTTTTATGTGCTTCAAGGATATCGCAGGAAACTAAACTGAAACGAAACTCCCCCGGAACATCTGCGGTTCAGGGGGAGCCGAATATGGAGCTCTGCGTTGCTTACACAACAGGCAGGGTGACGGTAAAGGTGGTGATGTCCTGCTCGCTGGCGGCGTGGACAGTACCCTTGTGCAATGCCACCACTTTTTGCACAATGGCCAGGCCCACGCCGTTGCCCTGGGTGCCGTGGGAAGGATCGGCCTGGTAGAATTTTTGAAAAATCCGCGCCATGCTCTCGGGCGGGATGGTGCTGCCGGTGTTGGTCACCGATACCGACAGCTGCTGTTCGCCCGGTTCCATGGCGATTTTCATCATCCCGTACGCCGGCGTAAACTTCACGGCGTTGTCGATCAGGTTGATCCATACCTGCTTGAGCAGTTCCTCGTTGGCGGTGACGGTGTGCTCGTCAAAGTCCATGTGCAGCTCCAGGTGCTTCCTGCTCCATTGCCGCTCCAGCAACAGCACGCAGGAACGGATCTGCTCGGACAGGTTGAAGGTGGTCACGTCGCGCAAAATGGTTTGGTTTTCCACCTTGGACAGGTTGAGCACATTGGTGGCCATGGCCGACAGCCGCAGCGATTCCTCCTCGATGGCATCCAGGTATTCCCGCTGCTGCACCGGGGTCAGGTTGCCGCGCTTCAGCAGCGAGGCAAAACCGGCGATGGATACGATGGGGGTTTTGAACTCGTGGGAAAAATTGTTGACAAAATCCGTCCGCAGCAATTCGGTGTTTTCCAGCTTATCCGCCAGCTTGTTGAAGCTGCTGCTCAGTTCTTTCATGGCCCGGTGGTGGCGCAGCCATCTGCCAAACCGAAGCCGGGTTTTAAAGTCCCCGGCGGAGAGGCGGTTGATGGCATTGATGACCCGATAAACCGGCCTCATGGGAACCCGGCTGACAAAGGCAGACAACAGCGCACCCAAAATGAGGCTAACCAGCACAATGTACAGGACGAACCGGTACAGGTCCAGCCTGACAGTGCCCACCCGCAGCACGTTCAGATGAATCAATGCCACCACCACGCCCACCACAACAGCCATGTTGACGATAAATAAGCAGAACACCACAGCGGCAAACAGCACATTGAGCGCCAGGCGGCTCTGCCTTTCCTCCCGCTTGGCGACGTCTGCCTGCTGAATGATATGCAACCTGTTCATACGTTTTTCACCGCCTTATAGCCCAGCCCCCGGACAGACTGGATCGTAAATTCTGGCCAATCCCCAAACCGACGGCGCAGCCGGCCGATGTGCACGGTGACAGTTTCCCAGCCGGTATCCGAATCCACGCCCCATATTTCATCCATCAGCTGAATGCGGGTGAAAATTTTGCCGGGATAGGACAGCAGCTTGTACAGCAGCAGAAACTCCTTCTGCGGCAGCTCTATGGTTTGTCCGGGCCGGGACACCGTCATGGCGTCGTAATCCAGCAGCACATCGCCCACCGTTAGCCGACGCTCGCTGACAATGCGCGCCCGGCGCAGCAGCGCTTTGATGCGCAGCACCATTTCCTCCACATCCAGGGGCTTGGTCATATAGTCATCGGTGCCCACCAAAAAGCCCTGATGCTTATGGGCAGGCAGCTGCCGGGCCGACACCATCAGGATGAGCAGTTCGCTGTGCCCGTCGCGCAGCGTTTGGGTTAGTTCATAGCCGTCCATGCCGGGCATCATCACATCCAGCACAATCAGGTCAAAACACTGCTGTTCAATTTTGTTCAGTGCATCCACGTTGAGTGCGTCACATTGATGTCAAGGGTTGAAAAATGAAAAACTGAGAAGCTTGTAAATAAAGGGTTCCAGACATTTAGTTTTTCTCGAGGCCGATCTGCCGGATGTGGCAATGTCAGGAAACCCTTATTTTTATTGTTTGCGGGAACATATCAACCACCCTGAAAATTAATAGTTGAGTTACCAGATTAGATAACCCCCTTTTTTATAGGGGGTTGAGGATACAGGATGGATGTATTACTGCTTATTATCTTTATGCGATAAAACACATGATTATAATAACATCTTTTCTACTATTGCGTTCAACTGTTTTGATATGTTGGAAAAGTCAGTATTCAAGTCCAAAGTTTTAACGCTAATACGATTACCGCCGATAATATAATCGTTGTCCGGTACAATATCTTCATCAGTTTTGGCATAAAGCAAAAGGCCGCTTATATTTCCCGAACGAGCTAAATCCATGTTTTTTACATAAGTAAATATCTGATACAAATTGTGAGAATGGATTGTTTGGCTGTTGAACAAGCTGTTTATCTGCATGGTCTTCTCATAGTATTTTGTGTCTATAATGAGTGTTTTGCCCCGATATCGAAGAGTTATATCTGATTTCATAGTAGGTAAATATTCTATTTCTCCACCGTCGACATCCCAGTCAATAATGGTGGATGAAGCATTAAACTGGGGATAATGCCTACGATAATATTCCAACACAAATTTTTCATAAAGCCTGTGCATACGCTGGTCGTCTACATAGCGGGCCAACTTTCGGGAACCGTCCTGCTCGGTCATTAGCATACCTTCGATAACTAGATAGCAGATATTCAGCAGCATTTTATAGGTGGCATTATTCCTATGGTATCTGATACTCGACCATTGAATTCTGCGCGGATTTATTTCATCAACATTACTGAAATAAAGCATTGTTTTCCTTAAGGCTTTTTTATGCTGCGTTGATACTTCCGGACAGCGTATCAAAAGCATTGCAGTGGTTTTGAGAATTTTATTCAAGTAACTGTTTTCTGTAAACTCATCATAATCACAGACCAGTTTCTTTTTAAGCATGGAATTCTGTACAATGGAGGCTGAGACATTGATTTTACCTGCAGGTGAAATAACGGCTTTTGTTTTGCTGATATACTCCCTACTTAATCCCCTTTTGATTTGGCTGGCGATACCTTTGGAAAGAATTGCTGCAAATAAATCAGAAGTATATTCGAAATCTTCAGTTGCTACTTGTTTATAGCCTTCTTCATTTAAGACATGAAAAGCATAAGCAAGCATATAGTATATATTTTGAATTCTAATCATACAAAGCCTCACTCAGCCTTTTTGTCCACTGTTCTATTTTGGATGGTTCGTCAAACCAATATTCGTTTAAAAGAGGCAACAATTCATACTTAATAACGGATTCCAGCCATTCGTCGGTTACCTCACTATTTGTGCACAGATAACTGTGTCCAATTCTGAACCCACTGCCAAGGGATTCATCCTTGCAGATAAAGTCATTCAAAGCTTTAATTTGCTCAACCAGGGCATTAAACTTGGGGTTGTTTGCTTGCTGTATAATTTTTTTAAACCCTTCAGAGTCAAAAGCAGGCTCGAGTTCAAAGAAAGCGAATCTTCTTCTCAAAGCATAATCGATTATGGCAAGGCTGCGGTCGGCAGTATTCATCATACCGATAATGTAGAGATTTTTGGGAACAGAAAATAACTCGTTGGAGTAAAGAAGGCGTAGTTTTTCACCGCGTTTTTCCTTTTCTATAAGCATCATCAACTCACCAAAAATTTTGCTTACATTACCGCGGTTAATTTCGTCAATGATAAAGAAATAATCCCGTTCATCGTCATCCTGTGCTGTTTTGCAGAACTGGTAAAAAGGCCCGGGGGTAAGCTCAAATCCGTCTTTGGTTGGCCGGAATCCCATAATAAAGTCTTCATAGCTGTAACTTTGATGGAATTGAACCATCATAACGCGGCTTGTATCTTTTTGCCCCATTATGGAAAAAGCAAGTCTTTTGGCAGCAAAAGTCTTACCAACGCCGGGCGCTCCTTGCAGGATGATGTTTTTCTTGGTTATTAAGAGATTAACCAATGTATTATAACGTTCGGCATCCATGAAAACTTCACTGAGGAAGTTATCTTCGGTGTAGGACTCATACACAATTTCTTTTACTTCAATATCTACAGAGTCATCATCAATAAAGAGCGCTTCTAGTTTTTGTACATAATCAGTATAAGGAGTTATGTCGGTAAGGGTTTTCATGACAGCTTGTCCCGGGTGTTCCCACTCCCCGTTATGTGTCCATTTGATTTTACGAATATGTTTATACTCATCGCGGTCTGCATCAAAAATATAGCCGGATTCAACTATGCCGCGTCCGATTACTTTATGCATGCCTTTTTTTGCATAAACAATATCGCCGACTTTAATCTCATTAGCAAACTGCCATGTGGCAAGGGCTGAGTTAATATATGAGTATTCAGCGCCATACAGTTCCTTCATTTTGGCTTTCATGGCATCTTTGCTGGGGTATTGTTTAAGGTCACCTAATTCATCCCATCCAATACCCATAATTCCTTGAGAGTAAAACTCTTCCCATTTGGAAGAATTGCTGCCGGGGGCATAAATCCAGTATCGTCTTAAAGGGGCTGATGTTTCATCTGAATTCTTTGGCTCTATACGTATATAGGTGCCGTTGATAATGCTGTCTATAACATCGGCCTGCTCGGAAGTCAATCTAGAATTTGTTACATTTGGGAAAGAAATAATATTTGCGTTTTTTAGGCGTTCATCCGCTAAGAAATCTTCTCTCTTAATAACAGCATCCGTTATTTTTTGGGTAAGTTCAATATCTACGACAAGACGTTCTCCTGTACTTATATCGCCAGAAAGATCATAGGGGTCAGGCTCATTATTTTCTCTGATTTCTGGGTCACAAAGGATAACTCCTGAAGCAACAATGCCACCTTCAGGGCCTGAAACCCATATATAAGCGCGATCGCCTTTTTTGATCTGATTTTGATATTGCTTTACGCTCCATGTTATAATATCCAGATCCTCAATGGCACCCATAACATCATAGTATTTGGGATTACCCTGAAAAATCCAACCTAATTTATTAGCGGTCGAAATTATATTATGATTTTGAGTTCCCGAAGTTGTCATAGTCCATGCTGTATGTGACAATTCAGGGAAACTATGATGCAGGCTGTCGCTCTTTGCAAAGATTTCTTTACATACAGTAATGAGATCTAAATAGGTTTTTGCACTTGGAAGCTGCTTCAAGTTAGAAATTTTGGTAATATTCGCGTAATAAGGAGAGCTATCTTGTGTCAGATAACTTCTGTTACGATCATCAAGGTTTAAGTAGGAAAAGGGGCGTACCCAATACAGTCCCATAGTTAAATTCCACTTAATTCCAAGTTGCTTTCTTACTTTATCATAACAGGCTATAAATGCTGACTTGGAGACTTCTGACGGATTGTCTGCATAGTTTAATCCGGCTTCAAATGTGTCCCATAGGTTGGGAATATCATCTTCTTTTCGCCTACTTTTACCGGCGAAAAACCAGGCCTTCATGTTGTTTAGTACCGGAATGCCGTCAAATTCTGTAGGCACTGAAGTCTTAACACCGAGTTTACTGCCAATGCCTTTCATCAAAGCAATACGATTTTCATTGGAAATTCCTTTATTGAAACAGCCAAATACGGTAAACGGGCAAATATCATCAATCAGCATACCGCCCTTTTCTATAAACGGATAGCGCAATCCTAAATCGTTATAAACATCTTTTAACAACTCAAGAAGATACGAACGATTATTTTTATATGGCAACAGTTTATCAGCAAACTCCATATAAAAAGAAGTCCAGGCAAATTGATTTTTTAATTGAATATTTGAATCCATATCTTTGCACCTCTAATCATCTAATTATAGGCAATCCGTATTTATGAAACGCCGCAATCAATTTTTCCCAATGGGGTGGATAGGCATTACTGCCATAACGCTTAATTGTTGTACCGTTATCAAATGTAACATTAAGCTCCCATTGAGTTCCATCCAATACATTCTGGTTAATATAGCAGCTTTTCCAATCAATGAAATAACATCTAAGTAAATCTTTATTAAATTCAGCCCATTTATGGACTATAGGAATTATGGAAATATTACAGTCTGCTAACTCAGATTTAATATCAATATAATGACTGTCTGATGCCACATGCCTTAATATTTTGCCAAATTTTTGCTCATGCAAATATACCCAGTGGGATGTACCAAAATACCCTCCAACATAAAAATATAATTCTCTAACAAAAGCAGGTTTGGTAAAGTAATTACCCCCAAAGTCTTTTCCACAAGAATTACAATGGTGGGTAGGAGAAGGAATTGCAATACAGCATCCTCCAAGCACTACTTCCTTTTTATCAAGTTTATTCTGCAATTCCTGTGTCATTGCAGGCATACCCCATAATATTGTTGCCGTATTCTTTGAGCCACAGCGTGGACAAATTCTTCTTGGCAAAACTATCACCTTCATTACTTTGCTGAACGCATTATATTTATTTGCATAAAAAGTCCATTGCCTGCTGTTCGCCATATTCTATAGCAATTTCCACTGCACGTTTGGCTTTTTCAAGCAGTGTTTTTGCTTCACGCCTCGCTGCGTGAGATTGCTGAACTAACGCTGAGATTTCTTTTTCCCTATCTGCCAATAGGCGTGGTATCCATGTCTTTTGCACTTGTGATGGTTTCCAATGTTTTATAATTGAACCACCAACACTTTGTTCAATTTGTAATTGAACAAATATAGAGTTAAGTACGAGCTCAAGGTAGTATGGTGGTATATCTTCAATAAGTGAAAGCCGCAAAATTCCACTTGCAATAATCCCTTGTACAGATTCATCTAAAAAGTATGCAATCCCAGGCGTAGCGTCTTTTGATAGAAGTATTTCTCCTTGTTGAGGCTCATACTTTTCTCGTAAAACATTGTAGAGTTCGTTACTTATGAAGTTAACTGTGTCATCAACTATTCCATGTTTACTAAGATTGCTCACACGCAAAAAGGGAATACCCGATTCTGTATAAGCTGAGCTCCCGACTTCAATCCCTTTAGTATAAAGTGTAATCTTGCCAAGCAGCTGAAGGTAAACATTTGAAGGTAGTCTATCAAACATTTCTTTATACTTCGGATGAAAATGCTCTGCATCCATACGACTTGCTTTTGCAACCTGGTTGAAGCTTCTTACATACGTGAGGGTATGCCGGGGTTTCCAATCATGTAAGCCGAGTTCTGAAAGAAGCAGTTGTTCGGCTTTAGCATACATCTGCTCCGATTGCAAAATCAAGTTGTGGCGCTGATTGTTTAGGTTATGGACGGTGAAGATAAATTTATCTGTAAATAATGGCACAGAAAGTTCTTCAACCTCTCGGCAATTAAGATTTACCTGCCCTGTTTGACGACTTAATCTGATTAACTGCTCTCGACCATAATATGAGTTCAAAAACGTTACTAAATAGCCTGCCGGTAGACGAGAACGAATAAGGGCAATATTCTGATTGATATTTGCTCTGCCTAAGTTACTAAATACTCGTGCTGCTCGTCCTATTATATCTTCTGTTGCTCCAATAATTGTTAAGATTACATCGTCAATACGTAATTCACTACGAGAAATTTTAGAATTACCAATTTCACTTAAGTATTGTATATCATGAGTATTAATTATGTCTTCACGCAGGTTGTCAGTTTTTATAAACTTAACCGCTTTTGGTTTATAATAGGATGAATTTTTCATTGATGGAGTATGCCCTGTTTTAACTGGCTCCACCAGAATGTGTTTTAGCTTTACAGTATTCAATAGGCCTAGTTTGCGCAAAACTGGTTCAAAACGAGGGGAATAATATTCTGCATCCATACGTTTGGTATGGCTTAAAGATGAAAAATGTACTAATTTATATACCGCCATTTTTACTCCTCCGTCCAAAAATCAAATCCCTGTTCTTTTGCAAAAGCAATAAAAGCCTCTGCAATTTCATCAAGGTCGTGGTCAACTATTAGGTGACCATGTTCATCCAGCATTAATTCGCCGTTTTCATCTTTCTTATAAATGGGTTCTCCGCTGTTGTCTTTACCACCATTTTCAGATACTGCAAAGAAAATCGGATAATCCAGTTCTTCTGCGGCTCTATCTGATAGCCACGCCTCTCTATAGCGGGAAAGCATTTTTTCATCGTCAAGAAGATACTTAATCTGTCCATTAATAGAGCGTGATGCCAGTTTACGTTCAGCCTCTGCCAATGTCCTTTTGAGTGCAGCTTTTCCTTTTGCTCGTCCTGGCATTGCGGCAAGTTGCGCTTTAAGATTTTCAATGCGCTCTTGAAGTTCATCGTCGCTTTCGGCCTCAGTTTCTTCGCTTTGGGCTTCATCTTCACTATTTTCTAATTCAACCGCATCGTCTTCTTCAAATTCGGCCTGCAGGAATGACATTAAAAGCGGCGGCAAATCTTCTTCGGTCAGATCCTCCTTTTCGGCAAAAGCTCTAATCTCAGAATGATGATTATCCCATTCAGCTATGTGCCGATTTTTTATTTCTCGTATATTGGCTAATTCTTCATCAGTGTATTTTTGCAAGAAAACAACGCTGGTTTTAGTGCCTGTATGCGGCTTAAAAGTATTAGGGTGCAAACCAACTACCGCTAGAATACGGGCTTTACTGAAAAGAAAATTGCGTATGAACAAGTCGTTCGCATTATTGAGACGGCCTTGTGGTAATACAATTGCCATTCTGCCTCCGGGCTTTAGAAAATTAAGGTTGCGTTCAATAAATAGAATATCTCGCCCTATTTTAGAGACCGTCTTACCATTCTTTTCTGCAAGTCGGTATTGACGCAAAATTTCACGCTCGCTTATGCTACCCGCAAACGGTGGATTGGTCATCAGTATATCAAAATCAAAGTATTGAAAGTTGCGTTGGTTAGCTTCGTCTTGCTCGTAGTTACTAAAACGGGTTAACAGCGGACGAAAAGCTGCTTTGCCTTCTTCACTCCATTTGGGCGGATTTAGGCTGTTAAGTTCATACACATTTGACTTGCCATCGCCTGCAATTAAGTTAAGTGCTTTGGCAATTTTAACGGCTTTAGGACTTGAGTCAATGGCATAGACCATTGAACCTGCATATTCGCTGATAGCAGGAGGGAATCCATTAACAGTATATTGTTCGCCAGCAATCCAAAAGATGGTATGAACGGTAAAACCTGAAGAACCACAAGCAGTGTCAATTACCCGTTCGTGGATTTTAGGATTAAGCATTTTTACGCACATATCAATTACCCAACGTGGGGTAAAATACTGCCCTTTTTTACCTTTAGCAACTTCTGTAATTAGATATTCAAAGGCTTCATCAATTACTTGAAGGTTAGCATTAAACAGTTTGACATCCTGCAAGAATGAAACACAAGTAAGCAAATGTTCAGGCTTTAGGCGGATTTTTTCATCTTGTCCAAATATACCACGCCATTTATCCTTTGCTCTATTAAATAAACCATTTATTTTATCATAGAGTTCTCGCGGTGATTCGCCGTAAATGCGAAAATGTATCTTATGGTTTCGTGTACGGTCATTTGCCGCTGCCCATTCGTCGTATAATTTTGCATAAATCAGCTTAAAGACTTCATCAAAGGAGTCATCAATTCCCTCAGCATTAGCCAAAACAAGGTCTTCAAGATCGAGTATGATTTTTTTAAGAGAAAGACGTTCTTTCACTAAACGGTTTTCTTGTTTGAGTTTGTCTATCGTCCATTGCTCAGTGATGATATCTTGAAGCGTTTGATCTACTGTGGGTATTGATGAAATTTGCGAAAAAATGTTTGGCTCTTCTCGATGAAGGATAACCAATTCTTCACCGTTCGACCATACGCCTATGGGTGAGCCTTCAGCATTACAGTATGACTTTAGTTGTTGAAGCCCATCTTTACGTTTGGGCTTTTTAACTTCAAAGATTATGTATGGGTGTTCACCATCGGTTTGCATAACAACAATATCTGCGCTTTTGTCACTAACGCCTGAGCCAAACCAAACCGCATATTCAACTTTTATGCGCTCTTTTGGATAATGATACTCTTCCAGCAATTTTTTTATCCAAAGCTGACGAACGATTTCTTCCGGTTTAGCAGGACGATCTTTATCGCTGGCAAGGCATTTTAGATAAGGCTTGCCGTTTTTTTCAAATAACTGTGTTTCAAGCCACTTGATATATTCGGTTTTAAATAATGTTAATCTGTGTTTCGTTTCTTCACTCTTAAAAATTTCATCAATTCTAAACAAAAAAATCACTCCATTCAGTAAAATAGACATTATGCAATTTTGTTTGGCTAAACTGTTTTATTGAGCTAAATTTAGTCATCATCAATAATTTCCATAATATCGGAAATATCACACTTTAATGCCTTGCAAATCTTCACAAGCACATCGGTCGTAACATTTTCGTTTTTACCCAGTTTTGCCATAGAAGATGTACTAATACCAGCCGCTTCTCTTAAATCTTTCTTTTTCATATCTTTATCAATTAAGAGTTTCCATAGTTTTTTATAGCTTACGGCCATAATTGTCACCTCGCTCGCTATAAAGAATATCATAAAGTAAGCTGAAACACAATAAAAATTTGAGCCCGCAAATTAATTATTGTGTTTTGCGAAATTCATGCTATAATTTACATAAGGAAATATTTGGTCTACATGATGAAGTGTTTATTGGGAGGTACGGTATGGCAAGTGTCAGCTCGTTCAGAGATGTTATTGTAAACATGTATTATAATGAAATCTTTGACGAATTGTCCGAGTATATTGAGGACAACCCGGATAAGCTTGAATCCAATTCATACCATGTGCAATCACCAGATGAAGCAGCATTATCCGATTTTGACATCATAATGATAGACATAACTGACTCGCCAGGTAACAGTATTTTATTTGACGTAATTGTTTCTGCCGAAGTTGAAATTGCAGAAACAGTACGAAGGAATCGCGAGACTGATGGTATAGAACAATGGTTCCGTATTTCCTGCAGAGCTGACCTTGATGACGGAATTCAGAATTTTCAAATCAACTCTGTTTCAATATACAACAAGTACAGAGAAAGCAAATTAGGCCGATTATCTGAGTTTTTAGTGCCAATTATAGAAAAGGAACAGTTTGATGATGTTGCGACTGAATTTCTAAGTGAGTTTTGCCCGGAAGCATTAAGTACTCCTATGCCTATTCCGGTAGATGAAGTAGTGAAAAGAATGGGGCTTAAGGTTAAGGAAATCCAGTTAACAAAGCATTTCACTATATTTGGTCAAATAGTCTTTGGCGATTGCACAATAGAGTATTACGACAGAAATGAAAGAACATATAAGCCTTTGGAAGTTTCAAGAGGAACAATTCTCGTAGATCCCAATGTGTATTTCATGCGAAATGTTGGGTGCATGAACAATACCATTATTCATGAGTGTGTCCATTGGTATAAGCATAGAAAATACCATGAATTAGTTAAGACATATAACAGCGATGCTTTGCTCATAAGCTGCAGGGTAAACGAAACAACTAAATACAAACAGCAATGGACGCCAGAAGACTGGATGGAATGGCATGCTAACGGAATTGCACCACGAATCCTTATGCCTAAATCAATGACCATTAAAAAGATTGAGGAGCTAATTAAAAAGAATGAGCTCCTTTTTGGTACTTACGACAGGCTAAATATAATGGAAAATGTCGTGTATGAATTAGCTGACTTCTTCCAGGTGTCAAGGATAGCAGCCAAAATAAGGATGCTTGACCTTGGATATAAGGAAGTTGAAGGTGTATATACCTACGTAGATGACCATTTTATCAGCAATTATTCATTTAAGGCAGACTCATTACATAAGAATCAAACATACAGTATTAGCCTAAGTGATTCTTTTTTTGAATACTATGCAAATCCGGAATTCGCAAAGATTATAGACAGCGGTAATTTTATTTATGTTGACGGTCATTACGTTATTAACGACTCCAAATACATTAAAAAGTTAGAAAATGGAAGCATTGATCTTACAGACTATGCAAAACTGCATGTAGATGAATGCTGCCTTCTGTTTGACTTAAAGCTAAATAAAGCCTCCAAAATGGACATTGTAGTATACCTCGATTCTATAATGTTCCGTAAAGCTACACCGGATTATAACAGAGTGCCGACATTTAATCCGGACAAGCATAATATGGAAGTATTTAATCGTTCAGAAGAGCTAAAGAAATTTCACGAAGAATTCGTCGAAGAAGGTCAGCATTTGAGCCGTACAACCCAGACATTTTCCCAAGCGGTATACGGACATATCAAAAGGAAAGGCTACAATAAGGTTGTTTTTATAGAAAAGACTTTGCTTTCAGGAAAAACATATGACAGAATAAAAAATAATGAACTTAACAATCCAACTTTAGAAACTGTTGTTGCAATCTGCATCGGATTGGAGCTTAGCCCTACATACAGTGAAGAGATATTAAGGCTTGCCGGATATGCTCTCAATAACACTCCACAGCAATTGGCGTATAAAAAGCTTATCCATTCGTATAGAGGGCATTCAATATATGAATGCAATGAAGTTTTGGAAGCCTTGAGACTTTCCCCTCTTTGTGCAAAGGCATATAAAGAAATGATAAGTTAAAAAAATTGTTGGACTTCTGAAGTCCAACTTTTTATATTTTAAACCGGCTATTATAATGAGATTTTAAGCCATTATGCAAAAAAGGCGCAAAAACCTTACTGCATAATGGCTATTTTTTTGCCAAAATCATGGACTTTAGATGTCCGGACAGGCTTTAACAATTCAAGTAGCATTAAGTCAGAGAGTTGGCCAACCCTCAAAATTGAAGGATGGAGGATATAAGATGCAAGACTCTATGAACAATGCAAAAACGCAGCCAATAATTTCAATGCCCATAAAGGGCAGACCATACAAGCATCAAATTCGTGCTTTCAATTTCATCTGCAGTCTATTTGGGCTTTTGAAGGGTGGTGGTGTTTCTGCCATTTCCGGATGGGGTGCAGCGCTCCTGATGGAAATGGGCTGACCAGCACCGGGAAAACTCTTGTCTCAATCGCCATTATAGGAGCATTGCTTGCTGCAGGAAGAATAACACGTGTGCTGATTGTTGCACCGCTTTCCATTCTTGGAGTGTGGGAAGACGAGTTTAAACGGTTCGCAGATTTCCCATATCAGCTTATAGTCCTTAATGGCACGATTCAAAAGAAAATCCAACAGCTAAGATTTTTAACTGGCGAAGGTGTCCATGTGGTGGTAGTCAATTACGAATCTGCATGGAGAATGGAAAAGGAACTGGCAAACTGGCATCCTGACATTATCATCGCCGATGAAGGACACAAAATTAAAACTCATAATACTTCTGTTTCAAAGGCAATGCACCGGTTAGGCTTGCTTGCCCGGTATCGGCTCTTACTGACAGGAACGGTTATAACCAACAAAGCCATAGATGTATTCAGCCAATATAAGTTTCTCGATCCACGCATCTTTGGTAACAGCTTCTATGCCTTCAGAAACCGGTATTTCAATATGGTCGGCTACGGCAATCATACGCCGGTGCTGAAAAAATCAATGGAACAGGATTTGATGAAAAGAATCCACAGCGTAGCGTTCAGGGCGACTAAAGCTGAGTGTCTTGATTTGCCGGAAACTACTGATATCGTTCGCCACGTTGAGCTTGAACCTGCAACATTAAAGAAATATAAAGAGCTTGTCAAACAAAGCTATACTGAGCTGTCAGCAGGAGAAGTAACAGCTACAAACATACTGACACGCTTGCTTCGTCTTTCGCAATTAACCGGCGGCTTCATCGGAAGCGATGACGGTGGGAAAATCGAGCAAGTCAGTGATGCCAAGTTGAAAGCTCTTGAAGATATCCTTGAAAGCAGTATTCAAGAAGGACATAAGCTGGTTGTCATAGCAAGGTTTATCCCTGAAATTCATGCTATATGCAGGTTGCTGGAGAAAAAAAACATCGGCTATGCGTGTATTTATGGTGCGACTAAGGATCGCCAAGAACAAGTAAACCGGTTTCAATGTGATCCCGACTGCATGGTGTTTGTAGGCCAGATTGCAACCGCTGGACTCGGTATTACGCTGACTGCTGCAAGCACAATGGTATTTTACTCCCTTGATTATTCCATGTCGAATTTCGAGCAGACAAAGGCCCGCATCCATAGAGTTGGACAAAAGAACGGTTGCACATATATCTACCTTATCGCCAAGGGTACTGTAGACTCAAAAATCCTGACTGCTCTGCGCAATAAGGCAGATCTTGCAAAAATGCTGATAGACGACTACCGCAAAGGAGCAAATCCTTTTGCCCCAGAGGGAGGTGAAAGCTGTGAGCAATAATGCGATGTTTGAACTTGCTGACCGTCTTAAGGAGCTGCGCGAGGCAAAGAAGGCTGTTGAAGAGGAACTGAAAAGCATAAATGCGGAGATTGACGAGGTCGAATACCGTCTGTCTGAGCTGATGATCAGCAGTGAGACGCAAAATTTCACAAGAGCAGGAACAATGTTCTGCCTTTCAACGACAACAAGAGCCAGTGCTGCCGCAGGCATGAAGGAGGAACTGTTTGACGCACTACGCAGTAAAGGCTTTGGAGAACTCATCTATGAAACAGTCAATGCAAATTCCCTGTCAGCATTTGTTAAAGAACAGATTGCGGAGAATGGGGACGAGCTTCCGGACTGGCTGAAAGGCCTTGTGAATGTCTTCGAAAAGACAACAGTAACTGTGCGGAAAGCAGCAAGGTAAATAGCTTCAGAAAGCAATGCTCCAATATCAATGTTCAAGGAATAACTGTTCGAAGAACAATGCTTCAAAGAACAATGATATAGATTACATTTCAAATTCATATTTACGGAGGTATAAAAGCATGAAAAACAATGAACTCGTAACTATTAACGAAAATACAGGTTTTCTTCAGCTCGCTGATTTCAATCTTGACGAGGCAATGGCATCAGAACTTGACGGTCTTGACATGACTTTTGAACGCATAAAAATCCCGTCCGCAGGCAGCACAGTATTCGAAGTACCTGGTGAGAATCCCGGAGAACCTGATACTGTCAAGGAATTCTCAGCGGTAATCCTTTATCATCATCCACTTTATGCATACTACAAGGACAAGTATACCGGAGGCAGTAACCCACCGGATTGCGGAAGCTTTGATGGTATAACCGGCGAAGGAGACCCCGGAGGAAGCTGTGCCAAATGCCCATATAATCAGTTCGGTTCGGGGGAAAACGGCAGCAAAGCCTGCAAGAACCGCCGCAGGATATATGTACTGCGTGAAGGGGAGATTTTCCCGTTGATACTCTCATTGCCAACAGGATCGTTGAAAGAGTTTTCCCGCTACATCAAAAGGCTGCTTTCTAAAGGTAAAAAGTCGAACAGCGTAGTTACCCGCTTTTCATTGAAAAAGGCGACCAATTCAAGCGGTATCACCTATTCACAGGCTCAGTTTGCTGTAGATCGGGATCTGACCGCTGACGAATATGCGTTGATATCCAAGCTTTCCGAGCAGGTCAAAGCATTCAGTACCCGAGTCGGCCATGACACTGAACCTGCCGGTGAAGAGGTAATAAATGTAGACCCTGAATCAGGTGAAATTACTGAGCCGCTTAAGTGATCAAAGGCCCTATCGGAGGAACTTTCTATCTCCGATAGGGCGGAAAGGAGAACCGCATGGGATACAAATGTGTTTATATGCTGTCTGAAATAAAAGAGTATCTGAAAAACACTGTCCTATTTGCTTTCGACTTTGAAACGTCACCCCGCGATAAATGGAGGAACGATAAAAGTGCAGCTCTGGATGCTCATAAAGCAGATATTACAGGGATCAGTTTTTCAGTATCAGAAGGGACTGCTATATATGTCCCACTTAAACATCGTAGCGGGCGAAATGCAGATAACCAGGCGGCAATATGGGATTATCTGAAATTACTATTCGAATCAAAAGATGTAATAAAAGTTGCTCATAATCTGGCTTTTGAGTCTATGTTCCTTTACGCGAGAGGTATCGTCCTTCAAAAGCCTTGCTATGACACGATTGCAGCATCACAACTTACATTAAAAAGCAAGTGGGAGTTCAGAAGTCTTGCTGACAGCGGACTTAAAACGCTTGCGCCTGCACTCTGTAAAGCAGAAATGACAGAATTCTCAACGGTTACTGAAGGTAGGTTTTTCGATGCATTGAACCCTCAGGATGAGAAGACTGTCCGCTACGCTTGTGCTGACAGCGACTACACTCTTCGCTTGTATCATGTTTTCAATCAGTGGTTTGATAGATTTTTATCCAAACACAGAACTATTGTGGAAGAGGTAGAATCGCCTACATCAGTATATGTCGGGATAATGAAGTATAACGGCATATTGGTGGATAAGTCAGCCATGCTGAAGAAACAAGCGGAAGCTGCAGAAAAGATTGTCAGTATCAGAAAAGAGATTGCCGGAATTATCGGCAACGTAGAAATAGGGGCAAATGCTTCAACTTCAGCATTTAAAAAATATCTTTTTGTGGATCTCGGTCTTCCGGTAATGAAAACGACCGCAAAACATCAGGAAGCTGCCGATGATGAAACCATGATCCTATTAAAAGAATGGTGTGAATCCAACAGGCCTGAACTTGCTCGCTTATTTGATCTGGTGCAAGAGTACCGCAAATGGGGCAAACTCAAATCCACCTATATAGACGGTTATCTTCGATTTATTGATGAGGATACCGGCAGGATTCATCCGGACCTTATACCATTGGGGACAGAGACAGGCAGATTTGCGTCAAGAAACCCGAATATGCAGAATTGCCCGCAGAAAGACAATGACCCAATAGGCGTACGGAAATTTATTATTGCACCGGAAGGAAAGGCTATTTTATCCCTTGACTTTTCACAGATAGAACTGCGCGTCGGAGCGTTTTATTGCAGGGACAAACGTATGCTGGAAACCTATCGTACTGGCGGTGATATCCATGCTCAGACCACTTCTGTTATTTACCGCATTCCTTTTGAGGAGGCAGCAGACAAAAATGCTCCACATTATAAAGAGCGCAGGACCATTGCAAAAAACTGCAATTTCGGTGTGTTCTATGGCCTGTTTCCTACTGGCTTACAGAGAACACTTAAATTTAAAGCTGGGCTGAACCCAACTTTGTCCGAATGTGAGACCATCATTCAAAACTTGAAATCCGGATACCCCGGTCTTGCCAAATGGCAGGATGAGGTTAAAAAGCGAGCTGCTGTAAGCTGCTATACAGAAACATGGCTGGGCAGGCGAAGATACCTGCTGGGAATTCGGTCATCAGATTGGGGCAAGAAGTCCTTTGCCGAGCGGTGCGCATTAAATACACCTATTCAAGGTACAGCGGCAGATATTCTAAAGCTTGCCTGTGGGCGCATCATCAGTGGACTTCCCGAAAGGCTCTGGCTGAAACCTATACTGCAGATACATGACGAGCTGGTTTTTGAATTACCGGAAGACAAGGCGGACGAAGCAGTTGTTTTTATAAAAGAGTGTATGGAAACACAACCCTTCCCTGAATTTGATGTACCTATTGTGGCAGAGGCTTCGGTAGGGAGAAATTTTGGAGAAATGAAAGAAATGGAGGATTGATGTTATGAATAATTTACAGGTTTTTAAGAATACAGAATTTGGCGAACTTAAAGTACTCGTTATTGATGGAAAGGAATACTTCCCTGCGGCAGATTGCGCGAGGATGCTTGGATACTTAGATCCCTACGATGCAATTAAGAGACATACAAAGGGGTCGGTGAAACACCGAGTCCTTACAAGTGGCGGTGAGCAGGATATAAAATTTATTCCGGAAGGAGATCTTTTCCGATTAATTGTTAAATCAAAGCTTCCTGCTGCTGAACGCTTTGAAAGATGGGTCTTTGATGAAGTGCTGCCCACGATCAGAAAATATGGAGTTTATGCTACAGATAAAGTTATCGAAGAGATGATTTCTAATCCGGAGTATGGTATCAGGATTTTCTCTGAACTAAAGGCAGAACGCGACAGACGGAAAGCTTTGGAAATAGAAAATGCAAAGAATAAACAGATTATCAGTGAGTTGAAGCCCAAAGCGAGCTATTATGATCTTATATTGCAAAATAAAAGCCTTGTGCCGATCAGCAAGATTGCCAAGGATTACGGAATGTCTGGCCGCGCTTTCAATAAGCTGCTTCATGAGCTTGGAGTACAGTACAAAATGGGAAACTGCTGGCTTTTATATCAGGAGTACGCCGATCAAGGATACACGCAGTCCAAGACTCATGCTATTGATGCAGAAAGAAGCGTAATGCACACATATTGGACACAAAAAGGAAGGCTATTTATCTATGACCTTCTTAAAAACAAGAAAGGTATATTGCCTGTAATCGAACGTGAACAAAAAAGCGCATAGGCAGGGGGTAATACCATGAGTATCAGCAAGTTTAACGCGGAAGGATATTACGACCCCACACCTTATGAAGCACTGCTTAGGATTGAGCGAGAGGCCAGGAAAGCGCCTTACAGACCGATGGTATTTATCTGCAGCCCATATGCTGGTGATATAGAACGTAATATCCGTAAGGCTCAGGGGTACTGCCGCTTTGCAGTGAGCAGGAATTGCATACCTATTGCTCCGCACCTCTTGTTTCCGCAGTTTATGGACGACGATGATGAACAAATGCGAAATCTGGGCTTGTACTTTGGCATGGTATTGATGTCAAAGTGCTCAGAAGTGTGGGTATTTGGCAGAAAAATTACTAAAGGGATGTCCATTGAGATTGAAAAGGCAAAGCAGCGCAGCATTCCGATCCGGTATTTTAATGAACGATGCGAGGAGGTGCGGTGTAAATGAGCATCTCATTCCCTAAAGAATTGGCAAACCGGAAGCAATGGATCTGCTGGCGTCTGGAACCAAACACAAAGGACGGAAGAGACAGTAAAATCCCTTATAATCCCTTAACTGGTAGAAAAGCCTCAAGCACTAACCCAAACGACTGGTCGACCCTTGACGATGCGATTGCGGCAAAAGAACAATATCTCTATACCGGATTAGGTTTTGTATTCGCAAAAAGCGGAGGTTTAGTAGGGATAGACATAGATCACTGCCGAGACAAAAACACTGGGGAATTAAGCGATACCGCCAAGGATATCCTTGAGCGGTTTCCGTCCTATACGGAAATCAGCCCTTCAGGAACTGGGCTTCATATTTTCTATAAAGGGGAGATGCCTGCCAAGGGCAATAAAAACACTAAAACCGGCGTTGAAATGTATGCCCACAGCAGATACTTCACAATGACTGGCGAGCGACTGCCAGGGACTCCTGATTACATTGCTGAAGATAATGGAGCACTGGCCTGGATACATGAGAACTATATCAAAAGTAAAAAGCGGAAAGGGAAAAGCAGAAAAGACCGTAAAAATTTTAAGTTAGAGCCGCTTACAGACGAAGAAATTCTGGAGAAAGCCCGGACAGCCGAAAACCATAAGGAATTTAATCTGCTATGGGAAGGAAAATGGCAGGAAGCAGGGTATCCGAGCCAGTCCGAAGCCGATCTTGCTCTTTGCTGTATGCTGGCTTTCTGGTCAGGCAAAAACAAAGAGCAGATGGACAGGCTGTTTAGAAATTCCGGGTTATTCCGGGAAAAGTGGGATACTGTACATCATGCAAGTGGAGCAACATATGGGCAGGAGACACTGGATAAGGCCATTGAAGTCACAGAGAACGTATACAGCCGCGAAAGCGAGTCAGTTATCTTTGAACATGAGGGCAGGTATTACCGCACCAGAGGCGAAAGTGTGTATCCTATAACAAATTTTATCATTCAACCGGTGGAGATGATTGTATCGGAAGATGAAACGCAGATGACTGCTGACCTTATTACAATCCGTGATGAAATATACCGTCAGACATTTATGACTACCGACTTCAATAACATCCAAAAATTTAAAAATATCTTGAACCGCCGGACAATATCCTTAGGCTATTTTGGCTCAGAAGGAGATTTGGAACTGCTGAAAGGTTATATATCTGAAATGGAGTGGGTAAGGAAAACAGGGGTCAAGGCTCTTGGGATTTATGAGCATGGCGGGCGGATGGTTTATGTTTCAACGGACGGTGCCATTGAAGCCGGAGGTAACATTGTTGAAGATATCGTGCAGCTTGATAAGTATAAAAGCATAACAACCGATATCCTAACCTTTGAGCCATTGACAAAGAAACAGCTTATTATGCTTGGTGAATGGCTCCTCAGCTATAACGAACCAATAAAAACGGTATCAGTAATGGCCTGGGTGGCCGGGTGCTTTATCAAACCGCATCTAAAAAAATCAGGTATCAAGTTTCCTCATTTATTGCTTGTCGGAGAACAAGGCAGCGGAAAAAGTAATACATTGGAGCGGGTTATTCTGCCGGTATTTTCGTGCAGTAAAATCCGCGCGGCTACACAGGTTACTGCATTTACGCTGATGAAGGAATCTGCATCATCGAATCTGATACCACAGTTGATGGATGAGTTTAAGCCTTCAAAGATAGATAAGTTAAGGCTAAATGCCTTATACAACCATCTTCGAGATGCATATGACGGCCATGAAGGTGTCCGCGGTAGGGCGGATCAAAGTGCTGTTACTTATGAACTGTTGGCACCTATTATTGTAGCTGGTGAGGAATCGCCGGATGAAGCGGCCATCAGAGAACGGAGCATAGAATTGCTATTCAGCAAGAAGGACTTAAAACCAGCCAGCCATAGACAAGCATTTTATAAGCTGTGTGCAAAAGCGGATCTGCTTGGCAGTTTCGGTCGAAGCCTGCTGGATATAGCACTCAGAGTATCGGTTGCTGAGGCAGAGAAGTGGTATGAGGAAGCAAAGTCAGAGATATCTGATGAGTTTCCATCTCGTATCGTCAATAATCTCGCCTGTTGCTATGCCGGATTGAGCCTAGTAAACAAACTGTGTGAATTCCTTAATGTAACGTGGGCTGAAGTGTTTCCCATTAACAAAGTGACATGTATTCGATATCTTCAGAACGGTGTACAGGAGTACTTGCTGGATGGCGGTAGCAATAACAAGACCATTGTAGAACAGACGCTGGAAATCATGGCCCGGATGAAACTGGCTCCGAATCAAGACTACACTTTTGATAAAGATGGCAAGGTTATCGGGATTCGTTTCTGCGATGTATATGACCGCTATACCAAGTACAGGCGCGATTATGCAATCACAGGGGAATGCCTTCCGTATAACCAATTTCTGAAGCAGTTGAGGCAAAGTGACTTTTTTCTGGAGAGCAATAAAACGATGCGTTTCGGGAATGAAACTAAGAAAGCCTGGGCTCTTGATTTTTCGATATTAAAAGAGCGATGCGATGTGAGCGGCTTTGAAATCACAGATATTGAGCCTATTTAACCTCGAAAAAGGTAACAAGGTAACAAAAAGGTAACGCCAGAAACGCTGATGAATAGCCACTTGTTACCGATGTTACCTTTGTTACCTAAACTTTATATATACGCGCGAAAGTACCATTGCTTTTTAAGACTAAAAAAATATAAAAATAAAAATATTTGTGTATACACCTACCCCAAAAAGAGGTAACAAGGTAACAAAATCCTGAAAAGCGCTTGGGAAGCTGATTTATGAGATGCCTTTTTTGGACGTTACGAGGTTATAAGAGGGAAAAAGGTAACATTTTTGGAGGATGAGCGGTTATGTCTGAAAGAAGTATTGTGACTAAAGTACTGCGGTACTTAAAGACAGTACCGGGGTGTTTCTGTTGGAAGGAACATGGTGGTATGTACGGGACAGCGGGGATACCGGACATTATTGCCTGTGTAAATGGGCGGTTTATAGCTTTTGAAATAAAAACCCCATCGGGAAAGACAACAAAACTACAGGAAGCAACTATAAGGAAAATCCTCAATGCCGGAGGAGTGGCAGCGGTTGTCCATTCGGTAGATGAGGTGAAGGCTATTATGGAAAAGCATGGCCTTCTATAAAGAACGAAGACATAACGAACAAGGAAACAAGCACTGCAAAGCAACGCAAATAAGCACACTGCTTCAAAGATCAAGGTTTTTTATCTTGATTTTTTGGAGGTGCGATATGCTGATTGCATGGCAGTATTTAGATAAAAAAGCAGCTGCTGTTGAAGCTTTGAAAGATTACAGCAGCATGCAGTACATTATTGAACACAGTGATGAGGATATATATGAAGTTGAAACCCGTATGACAAGCCCTCATAGTGCAAAGATTACCGGAGTTCCGGGCAAACACAATCCCAAAAGCGGCGAAGAACGCCTTGCTGCTTGCCTTGACGAGATTGATGTGTTGAAAGAACGTTACAGACGGGCATTAGAATATATGGAGTGGTTCAAGCCTGCTTGGGAAGCCCTGTCGGAGGAAGAACAGTTTATACTGACAGAATTTTTTGTTAATGATGTGAGCAAGACAGAAGCTGTAGCAAACATCGGAGAGAAGCTGTTTCTTGAAAGAGCACAGGTGTACCGTAGGAAGGACAAGGCACTTAATCATCTGGCACTGCTTTTATACGGGAAGTAGTAATGAGATTTTTATGAGATGTAAGACACAGGTATCCAATATATAATGATATCGTGAAAAAATGACATTAAAACGCATAAGCCCTTCGGGGCTTTTTCTTATGACATAAAACGGGAGTGAAGAAAGATGTACGATAATTGTTTTGGCAGTAACGGAAGGAATGGCTGCAATATCCTGACTGTACACAAGTGTCAGCAAGATAAATGTTCCTTCTATAAAAGCACCCAGGAGTTAGAGGAAGATAGAAAAAAGGCTTATCTTTTGCTTGCAGCTTTACCACCCGATATGCAGCGGTATATCTCCGATAAGTATTATAACGGTAAGATGCCATGGTCAAATAGCAAATGTGTTGTTCAATATTCCAGATGAGATTTTTATGAGATGAAATTCATTATAAATCCAAATATAATGGTATTGTGAAAAATTATGGATAAGCCTTCATGGGATGAACCTGTGAGGGCTTTTTTTATACCCGTAAAGGAGGTGGCCAGATGCCAAGAAAACCAAAAAGGCCTTGCTCCTTTCCCGGCTGTCCTGAACTGACGGACGGAAGGTACTGCGACATGCATCAAAGGCAAGAGGATGCTTATTACAACAAATACGAACGAGATCCCCAAACAAGAAAACGCTACGGCAGGAGCTGGAAACGCATCAGGGACAGATATATCTCAGAGCATCCGCTTTGCGAGGAGTGCCAAAAGTACGGAAGGCTTACACCAGCCGAAGAGGTACATCATATTATCCCTTTATCCAAAGGCGGAACCAATGCAGACAATAACCTTATGAGCCTGTGCAAGAAATGTCACTCATCGCTCACTGCTCGCGAAGGAGAACGATGGGCAAGACGGTAGGGGGGTCAAAATCTCTGGCGGAGTAGTTTTGTGCAACGGGCGGGG